>OZ245996.1:0-597500 GCA_965230205.1 Cellvibrionaceae bacterium
AGCGTGCGACGCCCGGTGTCGTCGTGGCGGCCGAGTTCGCTGACCAAAGACGGAAGTTCGCCAGGCTCGCCCCCGGTCTGGGCCAGAAACGCTTCCAGCGCTGGGCGACCTTCCTTGATCAATCGGTCTCGCCAGCGTTCCGCTTCCTTGAATCTGGCCTTCTCAGTGAGATCCTCGCGCCTGAGTTCGTCAAATGCGACGCGAACGGCCTGCCAGTCCTGCCGCGCCATCAGCTTGCCGATCAGCTGGCGCTGTCTTCTGAGAGCACTTTTCGAAGTAATCGCCGCGGCCTCGCGGATCGCGGCTACCGACACATCGTCGAGCGGGAGTTTCGCAAGGTCGGCAGCGGATAAACCCACCAGCTGCTCTCCCAGTTCCTGAGCTTCATGGTAGGCACGCTTCTTTGCGCTCTTGCTGATTGCGCGGGTAACGGTTCTCTCCCGTGCGTCTCGACGGGACGCTGAGCGGTCCCGATAGTATCATCGCTCGTTCCGTGCGCGGGGTTCCGCGCCTGAGATGGATCGGGAAGGAATGTATGGGCGACGTTACAGCGACGGATCAGCAGAGCGGGCTGGATGAGGATCAGCTTGGCGAGGTTGTCTCGACTTTATTGACTCACGCGCGGCAGAGTGGAGCGGATCAGGCCGAGGCGGCGGCCAGCCACAGCCTCGGGCTAAGCGCCACTGCGCGTCTGGGCGACGTTGAAAGCCTGGAGCATACAAACGATCGCGGTGTCGGAATAACGGTCTACGTGGGCGGCTGCAAGGGCAGCGCAAGTACCTCCGACTTCTCTGCGTCTGCGTTGGCGGAAACCGTCGCCAAGGCGATGACGTTTGCCCGACACACGGGCAGCGACGACTGTGCAGGGCTGGCAGATGCGGAGCTGATGGCTGGCGACGATCTGCCTGACCTCGATCTGTGTCATCCCTGGTCGCTCTCGGTCGAAGAGGCTATCGCACTTGCCATCCGCTGTGAGGACGCCGCTCGAGCGGTCGACAAGCGCATCACCAATTCTGAAGGTGCGACCGTGGCAACCGGCATCGGCGCCCGTGCCTACGGCAACTCGCACGGCTTCCTCAAGAGTCAGACAAAGACATCGCACAGCGTGAGCTGCACGGTGGTTGGCTCACACGACGACGATATGCAGCGTGACTACTGGTACTCGGTGGCACGCAACAAAGATGATCTTGATGACGTGAGCGCCGTAGGCCGTCGTGCAGCAGAACGCACGGTGCGCCGCCTGGGCGCTCGAAAGATCGATACTCGCACGGCGCCGGTAGTGTACGTGCCCGAACTCGCGCGAGGCTTTGTCGGTCACGCCATTGCGGCGATCTCTGGCGGTGCGCAGTACCGCCGTTCCTCATTCTTGCTGGACGCCGCCGGGGAGAAACTGTTTCCCGAGTTTTTCTCACTGCAGGAGCGACCGCATCTGCCACGGGCAATGGCCAGCGCGGCCTATGACAATGAAGGCGTCGCCACGCGCGATCGCGACATCGTGTCCGACGGACGACTCGACGGTTATGTGCTGGGCTCCTACTCTGCCCGTCGGCTCGGATTGACGACGACGGCCAACGCGGGCGGAACGCACAACCTCGTCGTGCCCGGCAGCCACGGAACGCAGGACGATCTGCTGCGTGAGATGGGTGACGGACTGCTGGTATCGGAGCTCATCGGCCAGGGTGCGAACGGTGTCACCGGCGACTACTCGCGCGGTGCGGTCGGTTTCTGGGTGGAGAACGGCGAGATCGCCTATCCGGTGCACGAGATCACAATTGCCGGAAATCTGCGAGACCTCTATTTGCGCATTGCCGCCATTGGTCAGGATCAGGATCAGCGCGGCGGAATTCGCTGTGGGTCTTTGCTGGTTGAGTCAATGAAGATCGCGGGTTCTTAGGTCACAGCGGATCCGATCTGCTATCTACGAGATCCGATAGCGTCATTTCGCCCACGACTCCGCCGACGGCGCTATCCACCTGGCTGACCAGCTCGTCCACCGGGGCTGACCACAGCGGCGGCTTGTCCGAACCCGTCTCGCCGGTCTTTCGAACGACAGCAAGAATGTCGCCAACAGAGATACGGCTCATCTCGCGTCCCGGGATCAGTTCTTCCTTTTCCGTCGTGATCAGCAGCCCCGCATTCTCCAACGCGTTGATCGCCGGAGTCATTGTCAGCGACGGCAACTTCAGGGTTCGCGACAGCTCGCGGAAGGTCAGTACCTTGTCCTCCCGCCGGAATGCAACGCCGGTCAGAAACATTACATCGAGCACCAGCCGTTCGCGCATCGCGTTCGAAAGCTGCGGTTCGCGACGGCCGATGCGGAGGTAGGCCGGTCGCTGATGATAGAACGCGATTTGCGCACCGATGAGCAGAATTAACCAGTTCAAATAGAGCCAAAGTAGGGCAGTGATCGCTACGGCGAAACCGGCGTAGATTTCCAGCGTCCGCGCCGAATAAAGAACGAAGGTCGCAAACGCGGCGCTCATCGTTGCCCACATGACGCCTAAATCCAGAGGCACAAACAAGTCATGTTCGGCTGCAGCTTCTTGCAATAGTTGCAGTGGCGTACCCGCACAGGCAGTCATCGTCATGGCGGTAGTATCTATTGCTTCGATTCTATTCATGCGTTCGAGAGAAATCGCAAACTCACCCTGTTGAGGCGTTGCTCCACCCGCGAGTCCTGTCAAACCACCCTGAACAACCACCGGCTGATCGTATTGATGGCAAAGGGACATGATTGTGGAGAGTTCTTCGGTTGTTTGCGGTTTTAGCAGTACCGCGGGCGGGCAAGGTTTAGTACCGCTCCAATCAGCAAAATACTTATCGCTAATGGCATCGCCAATAAGTAGACTGGAGGGATTAAGAGACGCTTTAAGCTGATCGAGTAAGGTTTTCATTAAGGTGTTTTGCTATCAATATTAGCCGGCAAAAAAACAACCGTTACCATTTATCTTCACGTATTTCTAATCGATCGAAAGATTCACCAATCAATACACCGAGCTCACGCTCTTCGCCCTCTTTCAGGTGCACTCCAGGGCGACCATGAGCAAAGCGGTAGTTACAGATTAATGCAACATCACCAACCTTCCAGGGAATGGGAATACCATGGCGATCATAGATATCAATAAACAGCTGCTTTTCTTCACGAGTCATTTCAGTGAGATCGCCAAAAGTCAGCTTGAGTGGACGCTCTTCTGCTGGCAGGTGCTGAACCAAAGGCCAGGTATCAAACCATGCGCCATCGTCAGCAATACTGCTATAAAGCAAGTTGCGATCGATATGCGGAAAATATTCGAAAGCAGAGGTAATGTAACGAGTTTTTAATTTACGGTCCTCACCCCATTCTGCCGTCAAGCCGCGAGCACGCGCCTCGGCAATTGCCTCATCTGGATCCTCTGTCAGCATCGAAAGCTGCCAGTGATTGTAAACACCGTATTCAATACGATCTTCAAAGGCATCACGATCAGTAAGATCACGGTGATAACAAAGACCTAGCTTTTTCAGCTTCTGGCCAAAAGGCGTAGCTAAAATCGATTCGGTGGCCGCCACATTGTCAGAGACAAAAGTATACCCACCTTCTGCCGGTATTTTGTTACACATAAAGCTGAGCATTTTAGTGCTTGAACCGATATACGCCATCTCATGGTGATAGTGTAACCAGGCTTCCAGAGGAGCACCGACTTCATATACGTTTGGCTGCAATGCCTTACGCGGGTTGGCGCCACCCTCGTATTTACGTTCGTTTTTCAGTACTTGGGTCGCGATCAGGCGCATCGCCTGCATATCGGTCAAACCTGTATTGATAACATGCACCAGACCAATAGCATCAAACGTACTTTGCATACGCTCGGCAAGTTCTGGGCTCGGCCTCAATGGCTCGCCAGCAATACGGAATGCATTGCCATCGATAGTAAATAATTCAGGAGAAATGGCCGGCGTACCCGTCCACCACTTAGGCTCGATAATATCGTCTAGCGGCTCAAAAATGTCAGGTGCTGTAGCAGTAGTCATGCTTTTTAGTCTTATTTTGTCAGCGGTCAACCATTCTAGCCCTGAATTTTCGATACGACAATAAAAATATAATAGTTATTTCACCCCGTAATAAAGCCTATCCTGCCACCTTTAGAATATAATTTATCAGACAGGTGCCCACAAAAACGGACAATAATATTAATTTTTCCACTGCATGTTCTTGTTAAACCTTATTGTTTTATTGCTGAAGATAACACTTTTAAAATTTTTGGCTCACCATTATGCTTAACAATAAGCATTGATTGATAAAGTTGTTCCTTATTACTAATTGGCAAACCTTTAATAGACACATATTGATGCATAGTTGTTGCCACCAACGCTTGATTGCTATTTATCATAGAAATCTGTTGCGATTTTTCTTCAAGAACTAAAGATGTAATACGTTGTAAATTTTCTTGATACTTAGACATTTGGGATTTATTAAAACTTTCTTTATGTCCTGAAGAATGGATAACCTCCATAGAAAAATCAGGATGATATACCGATAACATACCTTCAATGTTCCCATCTCCAACAAAACTTTTATGCTCTCTTAATAGTTTTTCTATTTGTTTCTCATTAATAGGGTTAATAGTTGCTAAAACTTGTGGAATAAAAGCATATAAACCAATAATCACTGACAACACTACCGCAAAAAAACTGACGTAAGAATTTATAGTTTTAAATTTAATGACTTTCATTTAGTGCCCTCTTGATCTCGGTCAAACAGAATCTAACGTCTCAATAACTGACAGTCGAAGCAACGCGTAAGTTGTTCAGTCCAGAAGGCGTAACCGATCGATTTGTTATGTTTATTACCGACCACTTAGCACTCCAGATGAAGCAGCCATTTCATTACCATAAATATCTTTGTAATGAATATTGAACTGAATACCTTTCTCTATATTTAAATATTTAGGCTTTAATTTTATATCTGAGAGCTTGACTAAATCCCACGACTTTCCAGATTCAAGGATTACCCCTTGAGGTAAAGATACATAATCATCCCATTTTTCAGCATCAAGCTCTGAAAATAGCTCCTTAAGATAATTGGTTGTTTTACCATTTTTTTCAAAAACAGCCTCTTCAATAAAAGCTGGACCAATACCAGCATTTTTGAGTCGGATTCCAAAGCCTTTGTCGTACCTTCGCTCGATAATGTATAAATATGGTTTTACTTGAGCATTGGCACGCACCTCCTCTTTTTTAGCAATTGATTCAGCTCTCTCATTCTCTCTAACATAACTACAGGTTGATAAAGCTAGCGCAAGCATTGCGATACACAATGTTCCAATGTCTATAATTTGTTTCATAAATAAGTGCCTTTAAGCATAAAAATAAAGGAGACACAACTATTCAATTGATAGTAAATTCGCCTTTTTATTCTTTCAGTCAAGCCTGACTCTATTGATTATTGGTTAATATGCAAGCCTTCTCACAATTATTTCCAAAATCATTAAACCAAAAGCAAATGGTATAAAAACCAAACAAAAAACAAGAAACAGTCTTTTTATAAAAATTTTAGTAGGTGATTCTTGCTCATACAAACTTACTTCACCTTCAGGGATAAAAGAATATGAAGTTTTTAAGCTATTAATATAATCAGTGTTATCATTTGGAATTGGGAAAAAGATTTTCAACGAGAGACTAGGTAATAACTTTTCTACTTTAAATTTAAATTGATTATTGTAAGGCCAATAGTATTTCGGCTTTACTGAAGATACCTTGGTCTTACTAGACCAAATATTACGAATCTCGTAATGAGAAAAATCTGGTTTACTACTTTTTGTTTGAACAAAAAATTCTAACTCTAAAGCTTTCTTTCCAATATTAGAAAGCTCAATCGTAAAAAAACCTTCTTTCTTTGAAATAGGGCCTTGCCGAACGTATTCGATATTCTCGACCACTGTTAGCTCGTATTCTGATTGACCTGGCAATACTATCCAGCTTTCATCAATATTTAAATATGTGAATACTAACGTTGCAAACCCGATTATAACTTTGGTTAGTATTTTGTGCTTCAACATACTCCAGAGAAATTTGAAAATAACTTTCATATATGCCTATCTATAGCTAGCACCTTAGTAAACTTTAGAAAATGGAGTGATCATCTTAATTAAGATGACTCAACAATCTTTCATCTAAAAATAAATGCGTCCCCTTTAAACTCTTTCTTTTTCATCATCTAATTCCTCATGTATTTTTGACATATCACCCAACACAAGATCATCTGGCTCTTTTTCACTTAAACCTTGTTTTTTATATATCCCCCTCTCTCGAACAAGCGCGGCTTTAATCTCAGCATCAGACCATCCTGTTTTCTGTCGTTTCTCACGTCTTTTTTTACTCAGGTCGCTTATTTCTTTTGTCATTAGATAATCTCTATATATAAATAATCACCCTTTGCATGATAAAAATAACACCTAAGATAAGAAATCGTAATGGATCGCTAGTTGAATTATGTTCCCCGGGCAAGCTCTGCTTAACCTCTTGACTGTATTGTTAACTCATAATGACTCTCTTGAAAAATTTAAAATATTATTGCCATATTTTGCAACGGCTCTTTCTTTTAATGGCTTCAGTAGCAGCCTTACCTCTATAAGATCATTCCCATAGTCCGCAATTTCATCTTCATCGTTAGATGTTTCACAGACCTTTGCCATTTTCTGCTCAAGCTCTATCAGCCCTTCAAGGATGATTTTTAGTTCTGACTCGGCCAAATCTAATGTAAATTCGCTCATATTGCTTTACCTTCTTTTTTATAGACTCGTTGAGCTTTTATCCCCTATCGATTGTGAACTATTTAGAGCTAACCTCTTCTTCAAATTTTGAAACCACAATTTCTAATAAAGCTGCATCATTAACTAATTCTGAACTTTCATATTCACTCAATTTATTATTATTCAGAGCGGTTTCAATTGACGTCATATACTGCCGTAAAGCAGCCAGAACAACTACCCTCTCTTTTTTACCTAAATTCATGTTACTTTATCGCTTTTTGAACAACTTCAAAATCAGGCACTACTGTTTTTGAAAATTTTTCTAAATTATTAATAAAAACCTCCAAAAGCACGTCATACACGGGGCGTATAGTATAGTGAATTTGCCCCGTTGCTTTGTTAACCATCAAAGTCCACAATAATTAACACACCCTTTGCCGTATCATAAAGAACAAGCAAAGCATAAACGAATATTCCCGTTACAATTGAATTTAGAAGTAATGGTATATTCTGTATTGACTGCAACGCTGGTGATGATTTCACAGACAATATCACAGTAGCCAATATAATTAGACCTATTTGCTCTTTTATAGAAAGTAGCATATCAACTCTTGTTTTCTTAAACGCATCAGCGTTTCCATTTTTATCTATAAGGTCTCGCATCTTCGTTAGTACAATACCCATTGTGGCAGCATTAACAGCCAGAAGCGCTACCAATATTGTTATCAAGTTTGACTCAAAAAACACATGAAGAAACTTTGATTGAAGCCAACCGTTTGACAGCTCAGCGACAAACCCAACACCAAGGGATATAAAAGAAGTAGTAAGAACCTGCTTAATCATTTTAATAAATCTTTAATTACGGCCGCTACTTCTTCAGCATTACCTTGTATTTCCATATCACCTAGCTGTATTTCTTTAACTGTTTTGGAAGTGTGGTATGTCTTTTTGACACCATCAATCTTCAAAGATATATTTCCACCACCTTCACTACTATAGTCAACTAAACCTTGAAGAGTCCTATTACTTTCTTCTAGATGCAACGGAGCCTCAGGATCTGACTCAATTTTTAATTTATTCCTTGTTGAATTTGTAGCTTTTGCAAAATCTTTTAAGTCATCAGATAAAGAGCCAGAAATATTCGCCATATTTGGCGTAATAATTTCAAATTCTACAGATTTAACCTTCCCTTCATATTCATGCAATAACGACCAAAAATATTTTTTCTCAAACAGAGGTTCATGTATTGCTCTTAAGTGATGCTGAATCAATTGAGCTGATAGAGCACTTAATATCATTTTAACAACGACTTCACAGGATGAGAAAGCAGTAGACCTTCTTTGCACCGCGATATATTGTTTATCAGGTAAGTTCCACAATGCGACGAGTATTGAGGGCCAATTATCAATGACCTCATCACGAAAATCTTTAGTCTCTCTATGAATTGACCTATTATGTGCAATACGAAATAGAAAGAAATCATCTTTTTGATATAGTTTTTTAGTTATAGTGTCATGGCGCTTGTCAGAAAAGTTCTTTGTATCTCCTATAGCCCCTGAGAAAAACTCATTTTTTCTAGACACAAGTTCATCAACTGATCCCACCCCAGTCAATAAATTACCCTGAAGATATCTATCAATAGGTAAAAGCTGATATCTAAACAACTCAAAGGAAGTCGATTTATTGCTCATATATTTCCTTGATGGTTAACGCCCACATAAACGGCGCAGCTTTGCTACGTCCGGCGCCGGAGGCGCGTAGTTTATTGACTTGTTATGTGAGATCCCTTACAGCAAATGGTTCTAGGACAGAATAAATATTGGAAAGCCAGTCTGGCAATAAAGATAAAAAAGACTTTTTTAATCCTTCTTTTATCCCATCCATCACTCTTGAGTTACTTACCCCATCAATATCTTTTCCTTTTTTAAATTGTCTAACAATGATTTGAACTATTTCTTCCGGAGTATAATTTTCATTTTGCTGAGCCAATTTTGACAGTTTGATATCTATTGCCTTCTCCGCGTCAATATAAAAATTACCCTTCCTTATACGGTAAGGCACTACTAACATGTCGGTACCGCCGGAATATTGCCAGTTATCATTAGTTATTTGTTCAAATTTTTCTTGTACATATGAAAAGTGTCGAGGAGAAAAATACCAGTCTTTTTCATCTCCGAATAAATCACTTGCAGATTTTTGGCTATAAGCTCCAATCTCTCGATCACAAAAACCTACAAAGTAAAAATGCACTTTTTCTCCGGTAAGCTCATGAAGATAATTTAAACTAGGGGCAATAACTTCCTTACATATCTTTTCTTCGGGTCTTGTGAATAAAACCACACCTAAACGCCACACATTAGTCCACTTTGCGTGTTTAGCTTCATAGTCAGCAATTCGCAACGAATAATCATCGAAAGTTATCATAGTTTTATACTACCTTATTTACACAACGCCAAAATCAGCCGCGTGTTTTTTGCATCGGCTGAACTTTCTTGTTAGCACTTCGCTCTTCAGCAACCAATTTAGCCCACTGCGTTTTCCCTTTCATTTTAGAAACTTCTTCTAAAGTCACTCTTGTCTTTTTTTTATTTTCCACTTTTCCTCTCCGATGCTGGCTTCATTTCCTTTAACTCTTTTTCAGTTAAAATTGGGGTGTCAGGATCTGACATACTTTGCTCAAGAATATCTTTTTCTGTCGTCTCATCAAATTTTTTTTGATCTGATCGACTTTCCATTTGTTCAACCTCTTCCAATGTATACCTTTTAATTTTACTCATTGCGCTAACCTCGCATGAAAAGTCATAGTTTCATAATCCCTTTTTTCTCGCTTATTAGCCTTCCTGACAGAAATTATACGTATAACCTCTTCACCCTCTTCGTATGCTCGTTCAGTATAAACAACAAATAACAACCCAAGCTTTGACATACCTATAGTTTGCATTCTTATTTCATCGTACTGTTTCCGGTGATCTACCCTCTCTTGCCTTCTTGGGTCTCTCCATATTTTAATAGCATCAACGAAATCGATACTTCTTTCCCTTAAGGTTTTCTCCCTTTTATCTTCATCCCATTCAAATTGCATCTTAACATCCTATGTGTAATTGTAATTAAGTGCTAACAGTCTATTAATAGGGCAGCCCGTACACTTATTGTCGCCAAAATCAACACCGCGAGCTGTTGATTTAACAGTATTTATTAAAAGCGCTTATTAAGTCAACTATTAGTGAGGTGGCGCGCCTTATTAATATATTAATGAGGCGAAATATTTAAAACGAATAAGAGTAATAAGGCTGGGAATTAAAACAATGTAAACGATATTCATTGCAGTAATATATAAAAAAACATCTAAAAAATATCGAGAAGAAAGGCAATTAAACCAAGCAGGCAAACGCCAATAATTAATTTTATAACAGTATTCGATGACGTTTTTTCTGCTTGGGGAAGGACTTTATGCTTATGTCTTTTAGTATTTTTAGAGGATTCTATTTTTTCCATTTCAGCTAAGGTGATAACCCTCTTGGGAATGTGATCAGGGTTTTTCAGCAGTTGAACGGCATCGTCAAATTGATCATCAAACTCTACCCATAGCTCTATGCGTACCGCACCCGATTTAGAGGGCTGAATGAAGTGAGGGTCGATAATAGCTATGTCCGCCATAATACCGGCTGCACGCAATTGGGCTTTTGCTTTGCTTGCATCACCCGAGTCAACATATTGAGTGACTACTTTCATCATATTCACCCACATCTAGTAACAATATAAAAAATTCTTACAACTTAGTCTTTATTGTAATCCTCTTTAGCAATAAAAGCGATGCCATGGTTTTTTCTTATTTCTTACTCCTTAGTTATTAATTCTTAGTTCTTGCCTCTTACTTTCTTATTTCTTGCTTCCTATCCTTATCAGCTGGAGCAATCAACATTGCTTAACTTTTTTTTCACATACGCCAATTCATAATAATCACACAGAATTTAATTTCCAAAATATCAAAGGTTATAGCAAATGGTTTTAGTTAAACACAATATAGTCATCCGGACCCTACACTGGATTTCGGCCATAGTGATTATATGGGCATCGCTATCGGGGTTATATGCTGCGCAATTATCCGTCCACGATGAGATGAAACATATCATTTCTTTTATCAATGTTTCTCTAACAACTTTATTTATACCCTTATTTATCTTTCGATTATCGTATAAATACAGTAACAGCTTACGGAGAGGGAAAGTTCATCAATCAAAAATTATCCAACAAGAAAATAAAATCGCTAGTATCGTTCACCATTTAATGTATGTAATCATTTCCATTGTTTTAATCACTGGCGTATTAATGATGCAACATCCTATTAATGTTTTTAATTGGTTTACCATTCCTCATATTATTCACCAACCAGAGCTACATCATTTTTTCGAACAACTGCATAAATATTCTTGTCAGATACTGGTATTATTTGTTGTATTGCATGTTAGCGCAGTGATTAAGCACGAGATTTCGGGATTACGCATTCTAAAACGCATGCTCTCAACCATAAATATTAAACTAAAAAGGGAAGAAGACGCCCCACTTAGAGTTAGGCGACTCAAGCCATCAACATTAATCGTTCTTCCGCTCAACTCTTCAACAACGATGCTATAAATCTTCACCTAATTTTTATTCCATGGCGGTGGCCTAGTGATCCTTTCTAAAGTGTCGTACAGTAAGAATAATAGGCTCTGCTGAATATTAGTCATAGACTACGCATTCTCCGTTAAAAATAATTGCATTTTTATAGTTCATCTTATTTACTGGCACCATTTTTGATATGCAAGTGGCACGCACTACTAGATCTATACATCAAGTAATATAACTTAAAAAGCTTGGGTAAAATTATGAATCTAATAAAAAAACCTAAAGTACCAGATAACTTATTAAAAAAATGGCAACACTTTGTCGATTTACTGGCCAAGTTGAGTGGCACGCCTGCATCATTGATTACTCAAGTTTGCGACAATCAGATAAGTTTACTAATACATAGTGACAATTCTGAAAACCCTTTCAAACCTCGTGGCTTTAATAAGCTTCACTCCGACCTTTACTGTAGTCAAGTTATTAAAAAAAAACAGCATTTACTGGTTAAGAATTCTAAAAAGAGCCAACGCTGGAAACATGCTTCCGAGGCGGAAAAAGGCATGACTTTTTATTTAGGATACCCTTTGCTTTGGCCTGATTCTGAGCCTTTTGGCACTATTTGTGTAATGGATCTTCAAAGTAATAATTGTGCTATTGAGCATCAAAGCATAATCGAAGAATTTCAAGAATTAATCAATAATGATCTAATGCTGTTGCTTCAGCAAGAAGACCTACAACAGCAACTGGGACACCTAAGCGCTCTAGTAGACAGTAAAGATAACGACCTTAAAGAAATAAATACTGCGTTACGAGTTTTACTTCGGCAACAAGAAAATGAACGAAAACACCTACAATTAGATGCTTATCAGGAGCTAGGCAATCTTATTGAGCCTTTTCTCACTAGCCTGGAAGCTGAATCTTTGAGCCGGAAGCAAAAAAATAGTTTACAACAGTTACGCCAGTTATTTACAACCAATCAACAACAAACACCTCTAAATATCACTTTGTTCAGCCCTAGCGAGCAAAGGGTCATTCGTTATATTCAAACGAACAAGTCTAGCAAAGAAATTGCTAACCTTATGCATGTAGCCAAAAAAACAATTGATTTTCACCGGCAAAATATTCGCAAAAAACTCAATCTGAATAATTCTTCAGTCAATCTCAATACTTATTTGAAAAATCAAAATATATTCTAAACACTAACTTTAAATTAGAGAACACAGGCTAAAAGTATCAGCTTGCCTAAAAACGACTAGATATAAGCGTAAGAGGCCATATTCCTAGTATCGCACTAGTACATTTCCAGTATTTCAACCTTCCAACCATCTACTTATAATTCAGTTCATAAAATAATTAATTTTATAAATCCTTACAATAATTAAATAAGAGGAAATAATAATGATGAAGAAAAATCTCATGGCTGGTTTAAGTATTATTATGATGAGTACTACAAGCATTTCAGTTGCGGCTGAAGAGCATTCTGTCCCAGCAAGCTTTACTCCAGATAAACAACTGATATTGCCCTCGGATTATCGGGAATGGATCCACGTCGGCGCTAATGTATCACCGAATGAACTGAATAATGGGAAGTCTCCATTTAATGAAATGCGTACTATTTACATGGACCGTAATGCTTTTAAACATTGGAAAAAAACGGGGGAGTTTCGTGAAGGTACATTATTATTAAAAGAAGTGATGAGCGTTAAGCGCTACAAAGGTATGACTGGATCAGGCTATGAAGCAGGTGATATTGTTGCTGTGGCAGGCATGCTGAAAGATTCTAAACGTTTCTCTAACGAACCTGGAAACTGGGGCTTTTTTCGCTTTCCAAAATTAAAAAGTAGCCATTTATTTCAAGCCACCAGCGAACAATTACCAACAGGAAAATGCTCAGCATGCCATGTAGCTGGTGCTCAGGATGATATGGTCTTTACGCAACACTACCCCGTCTTAACAGATTCAAAAGGCACTGGTATTACAGCCGTACCGGTTAAGTAGTTTTCATTAATAAGCAATGAAGACCTCAATATTCTGGGGCTTTTAAAGGTTTATTTAATATAGTATTTACGATTTGGGCTTTTTATTATCCGGGTCATATAACGGCTTACAACCTACCGCTTCTACTACAATTTTATAGCGCTCATTAAAGTATTCCATGGCGAGCACATTTCCCTCTTTTGCGTGCTCGTGGGGTAAATAACCCAAGATAATATTTTTACCCAGTGATGGGCCATATGAAGTACTGGTCGCGTAGGAGCGACGCCCTTCTGAATCGACGAGGATATCACCGGTATCAGGGTTCACAATCGGCCACTGGCCGACGGGGTAACGAGCGACGCCTTTGGCGTCGATATTCTCCATCATGGTCATCGTACATAAGTAAGCGGGCTGATGGTCGCGCTCGCGCTGTTCCAGATAAGCCGCTTTACCATTGAAGTCCGCCTCTTTCACTTTAGGCCGAGATAGCCCCGCTTCGTAGAGGTTATATTCACTTAACAGGTCAGCATTTTGTAAACGCAAGCTCTTCTCTAAACGGCGGCTAGTGCCGTAGGTTTCAGCACCAACGGGCACTACGCCTTTATCGATAAGCATATCCCATAGGGTAATACCGTAGCTAAAGGGTACGTAGAGTTCCCACCCTTGCTCTCCCACATAGGAGATACGAAAGGCCCAGATAGGAATACCACTAACACTGATTTCTTTGGTCGTCACGTAAGGGAAATTTTCGTGGCTGAGCTCTTCCGGTTTATCTACGATAGACTCCAAGGTCTTTCTTGCATCCGGCCCCCAAAGACCTAAGGTTGCAATCTGGTCAGTGCGCTCTTCGATATAAACGGAGTAACCTTTGCTATCGGCCATGCGCTTCATCCAGACATAATCGCGATAGCCAGTATCACCCCCACACATGACACGGAAGCGATCTTCCATCATGCGTACGATAGTTAAGTCAGAACGTACGCCACCATATTCATCGAGGAAGTGGGTATAAACACCTTTGCCCAAGGGCGTTGTGCCACCAACCTTAGCCACGCTTAAATATTCCATTAATGCCTCGGCATCTTTACCCGAGACATCAAAGATCGCAAAGTGAGAGACGTTAACCATTCCCACGCTTTCACTCATGGCTAATTGTTCGGCGTTGGCCACACGCCAAAAGTGGCGATTGTCCCACTCATTTTCGCGCACAGGTACTTGGTCGGCATATTTTTCGAGTAGATGCTCGTTAGACGCATAGGCTTGTGCCCTCTCCCACCCGGCCGCTTCCAAAAAGTGGGCACCGAGTTCTTTTTCTCGCGGCCAAAATGGGCTACGGCGAAGATTGCGGCCTCGAGTGTATGGCTCACGCGTATGAATAGGCGGGTTATACACTTTAAAAGAGGATTCGTAACAGCGCTCATAAGTATAGTTTTCTGATTTTTGAATGGGATAAAACCGTGCGATATCAATACCAAAAATATCCAGTTCGGTTTTACCGTGGGTCATCAGTTCAGCAAGAATTTTCCCCATGCCCGGGCCGTCTTTTACCCAAACTGCTTCGCAAATCCAAAGACCACGGGTATCTGGCGATTCCCCCACTAATGAACCACCATCAGCGGTGACGGACAACAGGCCGTCAAAGGAGTGTTTTTCATCAAAGCCCAGCTCACCCAAAATCGGTGTAAGCTCCATGGCACGCTCTAATGGTGCCATGATTTGCTCGACATCGAGATCCAGCATCGAAGGCGATAAGCGCGCATCCTCTTGCTCTAAAATATCTCTTGGTCGCACTAAGCGGGGATTATGTTCTTCATAGTAACCCCATTCGATCTGCCCACCTTCGGCCGTCGTCGGGTCACCTGTGTCGCGCATATAGGCAGAGTTACCTTGGTCACGAAGCAAAGGAAAACCAATATCTTTACCAGTACCTTCAAATTCATTGTAGGGGCCAAAGAAGGTCAAAGGGTGACATAAGGGCATCATCGGTAGCTTTTCGCCTGCCATATCAGCAACTAACGGCCCCCAAATACCAGTACAAACAACGACATTCTCAGCTTCTATATAACCCTTGTCCGTTTGCACGCCACGGATACGGCCATCTTGAACATCGATACCCGTGGCTGGCGTGTTGGCGAAGGTGGTTAATTTACCGGTAGCCACTGCATCTTCAATAAGGATACCCGTCACTGTTTGTGAACGCGGTGAAACTAAACCTGCATCGGGGTCCCACATGGCACCTTGAATTAAGTCTTCTTCGAGCAGTGGAAATTTCTCTTTCGCTTCGCTGGCACTGATTAAGCTGACATTGGTACCAAATGCCTTACCGGAACCCACCTTACGTTTGAGCTCTTCCATTCGTTCATCGTCACCCACACGAGCGACTTCCAGGCCGCCGACACGAGTGTAATTACCCATTTTTTCAAAGAATTGACGGCTATAAATCGTGGTATAACAACTCATGTGGTCATGTGACGTCATATAACAAAAATCAGATGCATGCGCAGTAGAACCGATATCCGTTGGAATCGCAGACTTATCCAGACCCACAATATCGTCCCAGCCCAACTCTATTAGGTGATGCACAACAGATGCACCGACAATGCCGCCCTGACCGATGATGACGACTTTTGCTTTCTTTGGAAGTTCAGCCATTGACTGGTATCTCCTGCACAATTAGATTTTTGATAAAGGTTATGGCAAATGCTGTTATTTTTATATTTAATCTTGAGGATGTTTTTTAGCATTTCAGCTAGGGCCTGTTGACACTAATCAGTTTATTGAAATTTAACGACATAAAATCACTATAAACGACACTCGCCATCGAAATATCGTCAACTCGGTAAATAACTCAAGCGCATAAAAAGATAAGTTTTTTATGTAGCCATTAGCACAAGGTATTATTTTATTGACAATTGATCGAACGCATCATCAAATGGTCTATAGCAAAATGGCTCAAAAACAATGAGAGCCTCTGAAACGGGCGTTAAGGTATTTTATGAAAACAAGCAGTATGAGCGGTTTCGACCCGAAGAAAAGTACCCCTCAAAAAATCGGTTTTCTATTAATTAATAATTTCACCATGATTTCGTTTGCGTCAGCCATTGACCCATTGCGCATGGCGAACCAGTTGTCGAGTCAGGAGCTCTATCAATGGATTGTGTTCAGCGAAAATGGCAGGCCTGTTAAATCCAGTGACGGCATAAAAGTGTCCGCGGATGCCAGTATCAGTGACACCATTCACTTAGATACATTGATTGTTGTTGGCGGGGTTGATATCACCCACAGCTATACCAAAAACCAACTTTCCTGGTTGAAACAATTAGATCGTAAAAGTATTCAACTAGGCGCGGTCTGCACAGGCGCTTATGTGTTAGCCGCAGCAGGTTTATTAGATGACCGGGAATTCAGCGCTCATTGGGAATGCATTCCATCTATTAACGAAAACTTCCCTAAGGCAAATAATAATAACCACTTGTATTCTTTATCAAAAGACAGGCTCACCAGCTCCGGCGGCATTGTACCTTTGGATATGATGCTGGCACTGATACACCAACAATATGGCAGTGAATTGGTCGCGGCTATTTCCGATATGTTTATCTGTGACCGCGTACGTTCAGAGGCAGATTATCAACGGGTCCCAATGCGACATTCCATAGGTAATATGCAACCCAAATTAGTTGAGCTGGTATCGTTAATGGAAAATAACTTAGAAGAGCCCATTCATTTGGATGAACTGGCGAGTTATGTCAATGTGTCTCGCCGCCAACTTGAGCGGCTTTTTCAAAAATATTTAAGTTGTACACCTTCGCGTTATTATTTGAAATTACGCTTGGCCCGAGCAAGACAGTTATTAAAACAAACGTCACTCTCTATCATCGAAATCGCGACGGCTTGTGGTTTTGTATCAACGCCTCACTTCAGCAAATGCTATCGAGATTATATGGGCATGCCACCCAGAGAAGAACGTCTGAACTCGCAAACAAGTTTTGGTGGGAATCAACCAACGATTGCACCAAGTAAGGTTGCGAATAAAGATGCAAATAAAAAACAAAGTACTTTTGGTAAAAAAAATAATAAAACAAAAAAAGCGATACCCGCTAAAAAGCCAGATATTGCTCAGCGCGAACCAAGCTATGGAAGCATTGATATTAAGCGCTGAAACATTTGATCTTTACAAGTTATAGGAACCTAGCAACACCCACCAGAATTTACCGCCTCCTCTGTACTGGCTGATATATCAAAAGGAACCGGAGTGCCACACCCTTCAAAAATACCGTAATGGGTTGTGGTATCACCAAAAAACTCGAAGTGTTTTGCAAAGCGTGAATGCTTAAGCATATTGTAGGTGTTACTGCATACAGGAAATACTCGACCCGTTTCAATACTATGGTGTTTATCAAGTATAAAGCCATCAAGACTATTTTCGACGGTACCAAGATAGCGTACCGCTTGTCCGTAATCTTCACAACTAGGCTCAAGGTTATCTAACTTAAATAAACGATAGGTTGCCGAATAAAATTTAATATTCCCCACTTTTTGTTCAATTGCTGGATTTTCAATGGTCAGTGGGCGATCTTCGACTAATCGTGGATCTGCAAAACCCGCTTGTTTTGCCAAATTTATAAAGTCATTCCAGTAAAGTGCACCTGACAGACATTCACCGTATAACACAGAGTCTTTAGCCAATTCAGTAGGAATACGACGATCCGCATAAACATCAGAGAAATACATTTCGCCGCCAGGTTTTAACAAAGAATAAGCGTGCTTTAATACTGCAGACTTATCCATGCACAAATTTAAGACACAATTAGAGACAATCACATCAAAAAAGCTCTTTTCTAATGCCAGCTCGTCCAATTGTTCAAGATAACCTTGTAAAAATCGTGTATTCGCTTTTTGGTAACCAAACTGTTCTCGATGAAAATCTTGATATTTATTAGCGACTGCCAATTGCTCTTCTGTCATATCAACGCCAGTAACAGAACCCTGCTCTCCTACCATTGCGGAAAGCGCATAACAATCACGACCAGCGCCACAGCCCAAATCTAATATATGAGCACCATCTAAAGCTTCCGGTGCAATTAACCCACAGCCATAATATCTGGCCATAACTTCATCATTAATCTTACTGAGGATGGCTTTTAAATAATCCGAGATGGTTGAATCTGTACAACAGGCATTCGTTTGTAAATCTTGAGAGGACTGAAGAGTCTTGCCATAGTAGTCTTGCACTTCTGAATGCATAATTATTTCCTGAATAGTAAGGTTGCGCTAATACAAATAAACAAAAAATCGATTAGAGAATACATCGTTAACAAAAGTTCCTTTTTATATATTACGTTTATGTATTACGTCTTATCATGCTATAAAGATATCAACCTACCATATTTTCATTAACGTTTATGTATCATGTAGTATGAAACCCTTAACATTTTGTACAAATATCTTGTTTTGGGTCACACGTAACGACACCCCCATATTTATCCAGGGTAAGATGACAACAATCCTCAAATAATGACCTCAGTTCACGGCGGCTTTTATGCACACGCGACTTCAATGTGGAATAATTGATACCTAACTGTTGTGCATAAGCCTTTTGTGATTTCCCTTTAAGATCTACCTCCATTAACAGGGCGGCACTGTCGTCAGATAACGCGTGAATAAAAGGGGTGATGCAATTAGCAAGCGATTGTTGAAGATCTGGCTCATTAGCGCGATACCATAAGTCACTCTCATCAAAATCATTAACCGCCAAATCGGCCGTTTTGTGGCGTTGACGATAAAAATCAATAATGGCGTGGTTAGCTATCTGAAATAGCCAAGACTTGACGCTTTTTTGTGACTTTACCGTATGCAAGTTACGATAGGTTTTAATCAGAACTTCCTGAAGCAAATCATCAACTTCATCTGAATCCGATACTTTAGAATGTAAAAATGCTTTTAAACTGCTTCGATATTCAGACCATACTGCCTCAATTTCCACTACAGGCCCCTATATTCATATGATTTAGTTTTTATTCTTCCTTTTGTGCTTTTTTCTCTTTCGTACCTTACCGTTAATATCTGCTGCCTATTTATCGTTATCGATCTTCCTCACTATATTCACTCAGAGTCCTTAATATTAAGCCAACAATCCAATTGGTCCAGGTAGGGCTGCACATCACCAATATTTTCAGTAACCCATTGCTGATTATAATAGGTATCAAGATAGCGCTCACCACTATCGCACATCAATGTCACAATTGAGCCTTTTTCTTGTCGGCATGCCATCTCTTCCGCAACGTTAAGTACCCCCCAAAGGTTAGTACCTGTTGAAGCCCCGGCTTTACGACCAATTAATCTCTCCAACCAAATAATGGTTGCTACACTGGCAGCATCAGGTACCTTTATCATATGATTGATGACGTCTGGCTGAAAAGAACGCTCGACTTTGGGGCGACCAATGCCTTCAATACGACTGGAAATATCGCATTGAATACTTCTATTATTGGATTGATAACTGTCGTAAAACACAGAGTTTTCAGGATCTACTACGACAAGCTGGGTCTCATAACCTTTATACAAAATGTAGCGCCCAAGGGTTGCAGAGGTACCACCTGTCCCAGCGCTCATGACTACCGTACTGGGCACTGAATAAGGTTCGCACTCCATTTGCCGGAAGATACTTTCAGCAATGTTATTGTTCCCGCGCCAGTCGGTTGCTCGCTCAGCATAGGTAAACTGATCCATAAAATAGCCATCGATCTTATTCTCAAGCGCCACCGATGCATCGTGCATTTGTGGCACGGAATCAACAAAATGGCATTGACCACCATACAGTTCGATTTGCCTAATTTTACTTTGCGCGGTACTTTTGGGAACCACAGCAATAAAAGGCACACCGATCATACGTGCAAAATAAGCTTCCGAAACCGCTGTACTACCCGATGAAGCCTCTACAATAGTTGTTTTTTCATTAATTTTCCCATTACATAAAGCATATAAAAAAAGTGAGCGCGCTAGGCGATGTTTTAAACTCCCTGTTGGATGAGTACTTTCATCTTTCAGGTAAAGATCAACACCACGAAGCCTCGGCACATTTAATTTAAACAAATGTGTATCTGCTGAGCGATGCGCATCTGCTTCGATTTTTTTTATTGCTGCTCTTACCCAAGCATTCATTTCACTTTTAACTACAACAGTCTGTCGGGCAAACCTTATCCGAAGGTGTGCAGCATTTCCCTGTTCCCAGATAGGTGCTATCCGATAAATAAAACTCTGTAAATGCCTCCTCAAAGTCTTCTGGCACCGATTTTTCTGCTAGTCCAGAGGCTAATAGTGCTTTTTGCCAAGCTTTCACTTTTGGGTAGTTCTCTAAGAAATCGAAACGCGCATACTTCTCAATAACACCCGCTCTATGCAACAATGGTAACCAGGCAATATCGACATTACCCAACGATTCACCGTAAAAATATGGCCCCTTACCCAGCTTTTTCTCAGCCTTCTCAAACGCTTTACCCAGTTTTGTCGCACGCTCCGCCAAGATATCTGGGTCTGGACTGCGCTGCGCAGAACATTGCACTAAATAGTGTTTACTGGCTTGGTATGCCCAGGCACGATTTTTAGCTCGCTGCTCAGGGCTTACCCCCGGCTCAATAGGATCATAGACTTCATCCAAATACTCAACGATTGCATCCGACTCAAATAGCGCCTCTCCCGATTCAGTAATCAATACAGGCACTTGCCCGGTGGGTGATAAGTCAAGAAACCACTGTGGTTTATTATTCAAATTAATAAAGTCTATTTCATAAGGGATTTTTTTGGCTTCGAGTAATGCGGTAACACGCTGTACAAAAGGACATATTTTAAAACTAATAACTTTAATCACTTAGGTCTCCAATCATTAAGAGGGTTATTGATTGATAAGACGTAGGAATTGGCAAAAAGACGAGAAATACGGGAGATTATTTGATTAAAATAAGAAGCTGATACACATAAATTGAATCAACTATTTGAATTTAAAGGGAAAAAAGAACGTATAATAGCACTCAAAATTTTAAAGTGTTGATCAGTCTCTCTCTATATTCTGATAGACTACAGCCTTAAATCTTTGTTTTTAAGAATTTTAATTATTACTTCTTTTTTGGATAGAGCCAATCCTGCATTGGACGAACCATTAAGTTGCTTGTAGTACGTAAGTTATATATGAATGCATCCCCTCACCGTTTCTGCGTTGCCCCCATGATGGATTGGAGTGACCGACACTGTCGTTACCTATGGCGCCTGATTTCAGAGTATTCTTTGTTATACACAGAAATGGTCACAACAGGTGCCTTGCTCCAAGGAGATCGAGAGCGTTTTCTAGAGTATAACGACAGTGAACACCCTGTTGCCTTGCAACTAGGCGGCAGCAACCCTGAAGATCTTGCTGAATGTGCACGGCTGGCTGAACAATGGGGTTACGATGAGGTCAATCTAAATTGCGGCTGCCCTAGTGACCGAGTACAAAATGGAATGATTGGTGCCTGCCTGATGGCTCACCCCACTCTTGTTGCTGATTGTATTAAAGCCATGCAGGATGCTGTCAGTATTCCGGTTACGATTAAGCACCGTATTGGAATTGATGATATGGATGATTATCAGGGTTTAGTTGACTTTGTCGGTGAAATCGCTGATACAGGCTGTACAACATTTATTGTCCATGCACGCAAGGCCTGGTTACAGGGATTAAGCCCAAAACAGAATAGAGAAATACCACCATTAGTTTATGAGAATGTTTATCGTCTTAAACAAGTCATGCCGCACTTGAATATCGTGATTAACGGAGGCATTAAATCATTGGATGAATGTGACACACAATTGCAATATGTAGATGGTGTGATGGTTGGCCGAGAAGCGTATAGCAACCCTTATTTATTGGCCGATGTCGACAGGCAAATATTCGGCATGGATAAATCACCACTCTCTCGCAAAGCGATTATGCTTGCCTATATTGAATATTGCGAAAAAATATTATCCAGCGGGAAAAAGAAAGCGACCCGCCTGCACCATATGAGCAAACATATACTTGGGCTGTTTCAAGGAGAGAAAGGCGCACGGGCCTTTCGCCGCTATATCAGCGAGAATGCGTATAAAGCAGATGCCAATACCGATATACTTTATACCGCACTAGAAAAGGTTCATTAGCATCGTAACAACAAACATTAACATTTAACGGCTTGTAAACTTATGACTTCAGTATTAGAACAATTAAAAGGAATGACCGATATTGTTGCCGACACCGGTGATATAGAGGCAATAAAGTTGTATCACCCACTCGATGCAACCACTAACCCTTCTTTACTTTACAAAGCGGCCCAACTTCCACTCTATGAAGTAGTTTTCAAAAAAGCCGTAATATGGGCAACACAACAATCGGCCGATACTGATGCACAAATTTCTTTGGCGATGGATAAATTTGCCGTGATGATTGGCTCAGAAATTCTGAATATAATTCCTGGCCGAGTATCAACAGAAGTAGATGCACGCCTATCATTTAATACTGAAGCGACGGTTGAGAAAGCACGTCGTTTGATAGCGCTTTATCAAGAACAGGGAATCGGCCGTGAACGGATACTGATTAAAATTGCTTCAACCTGGGAAGGTATTAAGGCCGCTGAAATACTAGAAAAGGAAGGCATTCATTGCAACTTGACCTTGTTATTCAGCCTGACTCAAGCTGTTGCTTGCGCCGATGCTGGCGTATTTTTAATTTCACCTTTTGTAGGCCGTATTCTGGATTGGTATAAGAAACACACCGGGCAAACCAGTTATGAACCACAGGAAGATCCGGGTGTTTTATCAGTTACTGAGATTTATCAATACTATAAACAACACCAAATAGACACTATTGTTATGGGGGCCAGTTTCCGCAACAGTGGTGAAATTATCGAATTAGCGGGCTGTGATCGATTAACGATTAGCCCGGACTTGTTATCTGAGCTGAATCAAAGCAATGACACTATTATTCGTAAGTTGTCACCAGAAAACGCCAGTAATACTATTGAAAAAATGGAGCTAAACGAAAGCCAGTTCCGCTATCAGCTCAATGATGATGCCATGGCGACCGAGAAACTAGCGGAAGGTATTCGTAACTTTGTTAAAGATCAGGTAAAACTCGAAGCACTAATCCGCGAAAAAATAGCACTATGATAAAACTTATTGAAAAAATGTTTGAGAGTGTTTCAAACACGGATAATCAAGTAGCACTATCACAACAGGAATTGAATGTGGCAACAGCGGCCTTATTGATTGAAGTCGCTGTTATTGATCAGGATTTTGATCAAAGTGAGCAACAACAGTTACAAAAATTATTAATGGCGGAGTGTGAGCTAACAGATACTGAGGCGGCAACTTTAATTGAAGAGGCAAAAGAAGCCTCTGCCAACTCTTCTTCTCTCTATGACTTTACACAATTAATTAACCGCCACTGCGATTACCAACAAAAGCTATCATTAGTGTCAGGATTATGGAAAATTGCTTATGCTGATGGGGAGCTGGATAAATACGAAGAACATATTATCCGCCGGATCACTGACTTAATTCACGTCAGTCATCGAGATTTTATTCAGGTGAAAATTCAGGTAAGAGATAGAATGGAGAATAACAAATAATTTAGTCGTAGTTTTTATCTTATTTTAGCTCGTTCAATTTATTTCGTTCGCCTAGCCGCACTTTAACATTTGGACCAGATCTTTAAAGGTTTCCTGGTTGGTTTTATTAAGCCCCATCAACACACAGTGCGATTCAAGTACTTTTGCTTTGACAAGGTCCTCATCATTGCCATCAGGTTTTAAACTGACAAACTCCGATTGCTCACAATAATCTTGCGGTGGCTCATCAATTACCTCACAAACATCATCCAGACCCATTGTTGTTAACAAGCGGATAATAGCGGGTTGATTACAAATAATTAAGGGGCTTTTCTGACTTTGAGATTTGCTTTTAACGGCGAGTTTTGCGATAAGACCAAGGGTTGTACTGTCTAAACCAACGGCCTCATTGAGGTCAAATAATACAGTGGAGAAGTCTTTACGGGCAATGAAACTCTCGATACATTCGTCGAAAGGAATGCACAATGTCAGGCGTACATCCCCTGACATTTTGATAACATAGACTCCATCATGGTCGGCGACTAGAATTTCACCGGATGATACATCTGATTTCAATTCAAACAACCTCTAATCATACTGCTAATGTTAACTGCCCAACTTTAGAAGCCGATTCAAGCACTCACATAATAACGGCTTAAACTTCAGCTACTTAACTTCATTTTAGCTCACTATTTTGATCTAGCTATGGGTTAGACCTCGGGAAATCGATAATATTGCAATATCATCGGGTGCTTCCTTTATTTTTCCTAAACCTAAGTGGGCATCAATCGCTTCCAGGCTGCCATCTGTCTCAGATAGCAATTGTAACAGGGTTTGCTCTTTTTCAAGTAGATCTTTTCCTGGTATAACCTCTAAAATACCATCGGAAAAGGTCACTAAAGAAAACATTTCGGGCAAGCGACAATGATAAACCTGCCATTGGTTATCATCGAATAAACCAACCGGCTTGCCTGTTCCTTCAAGGTACACAGATTTGTGAGGCGTCACCAATATTGGTAGCGGCAAATGCCCTGCAATAATATAAAACAACTCATGGGTCACGGTATCAATAATGCCGACAATCATCGTCATATGATTATTCAGATGAATATCCATCAATTCATCATTCACCACTGTGACTAATTCATGCAAGGTCTCATTCATCGCATCAAAGTCTGATAGTAGTTTTCTCATACGTACTAGCTGCGATACCAGATTCTTTAACCATATCGTCACAAATGCAGGCGCCGAGCCATGGCCAGATACATCGGCTATATAAAACGCATAATAACGCTTTTCCAGCAGTGCATAATCGATACAATCACCACTGAGAAAGAGCGATGGCATCAGTTTATAGGCACAGCTGTAATCCCGAGCAATAAAGGGAGTAATAGGCAACATACTTTGTTGTACAAAGTGCCCTGCACGCTGGTCTTGTTCCAGAGAATCGATATGATTAACCAGCTGTTTGTTCACTTTTTCCAGTTCTGTGCGATAGGCCTGGTTTTCGAATAATAGGTGCCGACGCTCCAAACTCCGTCGTATTGAATGGATCAATAACTCCATATCAACAACCGGCTTAATAAAATAATCAATAGCACCCAATCTCAGAGCATCAACGACATCACTCATAATACCTGCACCCGATATCACTATCACGGGGAGCTCTGGGTATTGCTCATTAATCACTTTAAGCAGGCTAAGACCACCCATACCGGGCATTTTTAAATCGGTAATCAATAAATCGGGAATAAATTGCTCAAATAAAGCGAGGCCTGATTGCGCATCAGGTGCATCATATACAGCAAAACCACTGTCTTCGAGATAGGCTACAAAGCTTTGGCGCACACCGATATCATCGTCAATCACCAGAAGCTTATAATCTGAATTTTGCATTGAATCTAAAGGATATCCTTTAAAACTGAAGAGGCAAATTAATAGGTTGCCACATTACTCTCTTCTAAACACTCAGGCAAGCGCCTACAATACTTAACTCGTAATAGAGTGATTTTTTTAATACCTTAATCGTCAACCTGGCATCAAATTTGTTTATTTTTATCAATAAATCTACCAATAGTCACTTTTTTGACTATGCTTAACGATGACATAGCGATACCGATAAAGAATAAAGGTGAAACCCTATGAGCCAACTCAATAGAGAATACAGTGAAAAGCGGGACTTTATCCGCATGAAAATCAACGCACCGGCCCAAGTTACCATGGTCGAAGAGGATAAAGCTGAAGAAAATAGTACTGTCCGCGATGCAGTATGCCATGATCTCAGTGGTGGAGGGATGTTACTCACGCTGGATCAGGAACTGGCTCTTGATACAGAATTAGTGGTAACCGTTACATCAGCCCATGGACATAGTCCAATACTTCAAGCCCGCTGCGCAGTTGCTCGCGTAGAACAAGGCCCTAAACAATCGTATTTGCTGGGGCTAGAAATTCAGGAAGTCATTGAAAACAAAGAAACCGAACAAGAAGCTGAAACGGAATAGGCCGTGATTGGCCTTATGCCTAGCACTTAATTTAAATATTCATTGAAGTATCAGTATCGTTATATCGCCATATAACGATACTGATAAAACCTTGCCAGAATTAAAAATCTCCACTCTCATCTAAACTATTACTGAAGTCGTCCTGAACCTTACCATCTTCGATCAAATACTCACGTCGTTGTAGATAAGCATCCCGGATAAATACATAGCGATCACCACTCAGTAGTTTTTCCGTATCCAGTAGGCGTGCTCTGGTATCAATAATTTCCCCGGCAGTTAAGGAATTCCGCACGCGCACTCTATCAACATAGGTAACTGGATCTAAGTAAGCATCAACAGGCAGGCCGATGCCATCGCGGACAGTTGATGGGCCAAAGAAGGGTAAAACCAGATAAGGGCCAGAACCAACGCCCCAAACAGCCATCGTTTGACCAAAGTCCTCGCCATCGAGCTTATTCATTCCCATATGTTGAGCAACATCGAGGAGACCTAAAACACCTACCGTGCTATTGACGAGGAAGCGCCCTGTATGTACGGCTGTCTTTTTACCTTTGGCCTGAAGCCCAGAATTAAATAAATTGCGGATCTCTAATAAGTTAGAGAAAAAATTACTCACGCCCGTTTCCATAAAGTTGGGAGTAATAAAGCGGTACCCTTGCGCTATCGGTTTTATTAAATACGTGTCCAAACCATTATTAAAGCCGTACATTGCCCGGTTAAAGCCTTCATAGGGATCAACGTCAGCTTGAGATGAGGAATCGTCAATTGAAGGAGGTGTCGAAGCACATGCAATGAGGCCTGGTAATAACACTGCAATTAATAGCCATTTTTTTACTCTTGTATCCATTAGGAATCCTTACATCAGGTCAATCTACATAGAATACTAGGGAACCTTGGAATAAGTCTAGGGGATGGCGCACGTATTCACTATCCAAGTAGTAATACCATCTCCATTATGAAGAGATAATGGTAAAAAGAATATAAATTACTGAAAGCAGGATCAATTGAACGAGAAGATAAAGAGAAAAGATCAGGTTACAAAAGCGATGAGTTAAGTCACTAAAACATCACCAGAGTAAAGCTATGCTCTACTTCTGGTGATGCGTTTAAACTATTTTACTGACCTTAAAGCTCCAAAAAGCCCCAATCAATTAATGCTTGAAATTGATCAGCTGTGTTATCAGAAAAACCAGTTAAGGTTTCGAAGTTATTATTTGCTGCTTGCCCTTGGAATTCCAGCAGTAGTTCAGCGCCGTGATCAGCCATAATCGCAGGGGATCCTGTATCCAAAGCCTGTCGATCGGCAGCAGTAAAGTCACCGTCAAGATTAATAAAAACGGCCGTACGTACAGCACCGTATAAGCCACTGACCACATGCAAATAATCACCGATGTTATTAGCATCGAGGTTGTTTTCAGCAATTAAGCCACCCAAAGCGACACTATCCGCTTCAATATTTAGCTGAATATCATCGATAACAAAATCACGAACACGACTATGCCCATTACGCACTAAATCACCCGCTTCAAATATCAAACGATCAGCACCACCATTACCACGGACACTTTCAGCACTTACTGCAACGCCACCCGAAAAAATACGCTCATCTTCAGCAGTACCTTCTAACTGGTCTCCTCCTGAGCTACCGTAGATATCGGTAACCGATAACTCTAGAAAACCCATATCGATTAATGCCTGATATTGCTCTACTGTATTGTTAGGATGCCCAGTTAAGGTTTCAAAGTTGTTATTGCCTTGCTCATTTTGGAATTCTAATACCAAATCAGAACCATATCCCCCTCTGGTAATGCTACTAGAGCTGCGTGAATCGGCATCTAGGGATGCACGGTCTGCAGAGGAAAAATCACCTTCCAAATTAATAAATACAAGCGAGCGATGATTAGACCAACCGAATAAACCATTACTGACGATATGCAAATAGTCACCAATATTATTCGCATCAAGATTATTCAGACCAATTAAACGCCCTAAAGAAACGCTATCAGCTTCAGAATTAAGCTGGATATTATCAATGATCAAATCGCGAATGCGAATATGCCCATCGCTGTTAACCGCAGCAATATCAGGCACAACAGCATCATTAGCAGTAAACACCAAACGATCAGCACCGCCTCGTGCACGAATACTTTCGGCACCAGAAGATACACCACCCGATAAAATGCGATCATTACCGTGGGTACCGTTTAAATTGTTAGCACTTGCAGAACCAATAACAGAGGCGCCGCTGTCTTTAATAGAAACAACATCGCCAGCAAAAGCAACTTGAGTCATTATTGCACCAGAACACAATGCAGTTGCTAAAATATTACGGTATTTAAATTGCATAATTACTTCCTTTTTTTAATAAATATTCGTTATAGTTTTATAGGATAAAAAACACCTATTGCTTGTTTATCAATTCTACTTCTGGCGTTATTCTCAACAAAAAATTAATCACTCAGATTGAGTTTCATCAATAAGCAAGCGAGCAGATCGTATGTTAGAAATGACGATCTCACCATGTCCAATCTTGCTCGACTATTGTCAATTATTGCTATTAAAAAATATTGTCACCCGTTATAACACTCCTGCTTTGAATTAATTTATTTTTATTAATCACCTTAACTTTAAAAATTTATTAGGATATAAAAATAAACTCATCGGTCAGGTTACTTGAGGGCATGCGAAAAAGAAATGAAAGGATAAAAAATAAAAAGCAGCTAAAAAATTTTGACATTGACACAATTTTTCACATTAAAAATATATCTGTCACTTTATTAGCCACGCAAATAAACTTCCCACTGTTTATTCAAACGCTTAATAGATACTGGTAAAGAAGTACCCAAGGACTGAGCAAATAATGACACTCTTAACTCTTCTATCATCCAACGGTACTGTTGTAATTCAGCAGGTAGCTCATTGCGAGATTCTGCTTTAAACATATAATGAATTGTAGCATCAGTGTTCAAAGCATCCTGAAAACGTTTCCATAGAGGTTCAAGCTCTGCAATATGCACGCGGTCCTGCTGCACATGCATAGGCACTTTTTCCAATCGCATTTGAATGGCTTTCAAATAGCGCGGATATTGTTGCAACCATTGATAAGGTGTTTCATATAAGCAACCAGTATAAAATAAATTATCCAATTGCAGTTTAATATCCGACATAGCATAAGCAATGGTTAATTGGTTTTTGGATTGCTTAGCTTGCTTTTTTATTTCGCCAACCGTTATTAAACTTTTAACCAAATAATCAGCAATACCCTCTGCTTGCTCTACCCACTGGCTTCGCCCGTTCTCGACGGCCATCAGAAAAGCTTGTTCTTCTCGAGTTAATGTTTGTTCAGACAACGCATTAGGGAAGCAAGTTTGCCTGACAGCAGCACAGACAATGTCATCAACAACCTGATCACGACTTCCCATATCAACTAAGCTCAAGCCCAATTCACGATTTTTTAACAATTGCTTGCGTAAATATTTAATCGTTTGCGGCTGGGATAATATTGCTAAACGCACCATACCCCGTAAACTATTCGCTGCTGCCTCTTGCTCATTATCGTAAAGTTTTAAATCAACTGAATCACCACCATCCAATAAGCCGGGGTAAACTCGAATTTCCAAACCATTCTGACTCAGTATATGAGTACTCGGTAAATGGCCAAATGACCAGCTTGTTAAACCAGACTGTTCAAAATCGTTTCCAACTGTTTGTAACTGGCCTTGCACATGATCACGATAACGCTCGCGTAGTACTTGTAAATCTCTCCCTTGGTCGAGCAACTTACCCCGCTCATCCAATACATGGATATTTAATAGATAGTAATTATCTAATAATGATGCCTGCCAACACTCAGCGGGCACTTCAACACCTTTATATCGATGCAATTGCTCAGCAACGACATTATCTAGAGATCGTTCGCCTATAGACTGTTGGTCAGATATTTTAGGCAATATTTTTTCTACCGTCGAAGGCACCGGCGCAAATTGTTTACGCCATTGCTTAGGTAACGCTTTAATCATAGCGGTAATTTTTTCAGCCAATAACCCTGGAACTAACCATTCTAGGCGTTCGGCTGATAGCAAATGCAAGGCACTAACAGGGACTTTTATTGTTACACCATCATCTTGATGTGATGGATCAAAGTGATAGATTACAGGCACACGTATGCCACCCATTTCCAGGCTATCGGGAAATTGAGCTGCCACGATATGCGTATCACTCCGCTGCATCATTTGCTCACGTTCAATAAACAATAAGCGGGGCTCTTCTTTTTCTACTGCTTCACGCCAGCGTTCAAAACCATCCAAGTTAATAACATTCTCAGGAATACGATTGTTATAAAAATCGAATAAAACATCATCATCAACAACAATATCTCTTCTACGGGACTTGGCTTCGAGATCATGTAATTCTTTTAATAATTCTTGTTGCCAACAGAAAAAATGCGTTTTTGCTGTATTACTTTTTAGTAGGTTCTTTATGCGTTTGTGCTCAGAATATCGACCTTCCACTAGCGCTGCTCGTATAAAAACTTCACGACTTTCTTCCGGTTTTATTTTGCCATAGCTAACGGATTTTTTTTCGACGAGTACCAAACCATATAAACTGATTTTTTCATAAGCCATTACCTGACCATGACGAGCATTATAATGAGGTTCAACATACTGACGTTTAACGAGGTGTTGAGCAACTGAGAGTATCCAATCGGTTTGTATGCCCGCGACGGTATGTGCATAAAGTTTACTGGTTTCTAAAAGCTCAGCTGCCAGAATCCATTGAGGTGTTTTTTTAAATTGTGAAGACCCAGGGAATATATGAAAACGGCGATTACGAGCACCCAGGTAATCTTTAGTCTTTTCCTTCGTAAAATATCCCAAGTTGCCTAAAAGGCCTGTTATTAATGCGGTATGTAAAGCGGCATAACTGGCTGGCTCAGAATTAAGCTTAAGTCCTAAGTTTTTTGTAGCCATAGCAAGTTGTGTGTGAATATCTCGCCATTCTCTCATTCGGTTATAGACTAGATAATGTTGTTTACACCACTTCTGCGATTGATTATTTGACAATGTCTGCCGCTGTTCTTCGTATGTATTCCATAGATTTACATAAGCTAGAAAATCGGACTGCTCATGCCAGTGCTCACGATGTTTTTGATCTGCGGCCTGCTGTTTATCTGCAGGGCGCTCTCTAGGATCCTGAACAGAGAGGGCGCTGATAATAATGAGCATTTCCTGTAGACAATTCCACTGCCCTGCAGCCATCAGCATACGCGCAAAACGAGGGTCAACCGGCAACTGCGCTAAACGGCGACCCGATTTTGTCAGCATATTACGGCTATCGATCGCTTGTAATTCCTGCAACAACTTATAACCATCATTAATCATTCGATGGTCAGGCATATCAACAAAAGGAAATTGTCGCACATCACCTAGCTTAAGCTGTGCCATCTGGAGAATGACTGCAGCCAAATTTGTCCTTAGAACTTCAGGGTCCGTAAACTCCGAGCGGCTCAAAAAATCCTGTTCGCTGTATAGGCGAATACATACACCTTCACTGACACGACCACATCGGCCTTTGCGTTGATTCGCGCTAGCTTGGGAGATGGCCTCTATTGGCAAACGCTGTACTTTGGTACGAAAGCTATAGCGACTGATTCGTGCATAACCTGGGTCAATCACATAGCGGATACCAGGAACCGTCAATGATGTCTCCGCCACATTAGTAGCTAAAACTACTCGCCGGCCACGGTGAGGTTGAAAAATCTTATTTTGCTCACTGATACTTAAACGAGCATAAAGTGGCACGACACTGAGGTGCGGAATTTTTTCTCTACGCAACCGCAAGGCAGTTTCGCGAATATCTCTTTCGCCACTCAAGAAAACTAAGATATCGCCTTGGTTATCGATGGTTGTTATTTCATTAATAGCATTAACAATTCCATCCGCAAGTGACTCACTTTCAGTATCCAGTAAAGGGCGATATAACGTTTCTACAGGATATGTACGTCCAGAGACTTCGATAACGGGTGCATTATTAAAATGTTGAGAGAATTTTTCGACATCAATAGTCGCAGACGTAATGATCACTTTCAAATCAGGGCGTTTAGGTAACAACTGCTTTAGATAGCCCAGTAAAAAATCGATATTTAAACTACGCTCATGAGCCTCATCAATAATGATTGTGTCGTAACGATTTAAATGACGATCATTTTGAATTTCCGCCAACAAAATACCATCCGTCATCAATTTAATGGCTGTTGTCTCGGATGCATGATCGGTAAAGCGGACTTGATAGCCAACCAAGTCACCCAAGCTGACATTCAATTCTTCAGCGATACGGTTAGCCACACTACGTGCAGCAATACGACGGGGTTGTGTATGCCCTATTACACCATGGACACCACGGCCAATGGATAAACATATTTTAGGTAATTGGGTCGTTTTACCAGAGCCAGTTTCTCCAGCAATAACAACCACTTGATTTTCTTGAATCGCTTTCGCAATTTCTGCGCTGCGCTCAGAAACCGGAAGGTCAGGGAACGTAATATCAACGTCGCGACTTTTTCTAAGGCTTACCCACTCACAGGACTTTTCGATATCAGCCGCCAACCGAGAAAAGCCTTCATCTTCAGCATTTCCCTTTAACTGATCCAACCTTCTTTTGAATCTGTGTCGGTCAGAAATCTTACAATCAGATATCCTATCCCTGAGGTGATGTTTATTTGAAGCCAAGGGGGCATGCCTTACGTACTTAAAAGGCAGCAATTCTATCTTATACCAACAACAGCTTCATCTTTATTTGATAAACGATTGAGAGAATAAAATTACAATGAGATGAACAGAAATGAAACTCTCATTACTTGAGAGTTTCATTTCCTACAAAACATGGACTATTATGGTGTTTTGTCGACTCTGTCAGCGCTAGTGGTGGCGATATTAGCTAGTATCGCGCGAGCATGTAATTTCAAAATAATCAAAAATCATAACCCCTCAAACCAGGAGTTTCTTATGAAATATTATGTACAACAGTATTTATTCTTACCCCTAGCCTGTTTAAGCTTATTACTGTCATCAAGTATTGCATCAGCGGATGAAACCTATGCATGCCTTTATAACGGTAACGAACGTACAATACGAGTAGCTTATACTTACCCAGATAGCAAAGTCCCCTGCGAAGTTATCTATGAAAAAGGCAGTGGTAGCCAAGTACTGTGGAATGCCCAAAGTGAAGAAGGTTACTGCGAAGCGCAAGCATTAAACTTTGTTGAGAAGCAACGTGGATGGGGCTGGGATTGCGCTAAATTGGAAGCGGCTATTGAAACAACTGAAACACCACTAGAAACAACAACCGAAGTGACTCCAACGGTACAGTAAGTTAGACAATAAAAAGGCCACTACTATGTGGCCTTTTTTATTTTGTTAAAGTCGTTTTAGCTACCAAAGCATCTATCTCGACAAGGTAATCGTCTTTTCTTTACCTCCAGTACCATGGACCGAGTCCACACCTCGAATAGTAATTTTTTTAACTGAAGCAGGAATATCCAAAGTATGGCTTCTAGTAAAAGGCTGTTCATTCACATGAGGGTGATGCAAGACGCGCTTACCTATAACATTGCCTTTTTCATCCAATATTTCCCACGCATTAGCGTAATGATCCCACCCGGTATCCGCATGCTTCAGAGTGGTGATTATCTGAAAGCTATTGCCGCCGTTGTGACGTACTTTAACATCCACAACATCGGCTTCCCCCGCATAAGCAAAGGGTATACATATACATAAGAAAAATAATACAACTGCCTTCATTGTTTATCTCCTAAAAACTGCCTAGGGCCTGTTATTAATAGCCACTGATTACGGTGCTATTTGCTATTGATTACCTAAAAAACCACCTGATTGATGCGACCATAATTGAGAATATATGCCGCCGGAAGCAATCAACTGCTCATGATTACCCTGCTCAACAATACTCCCTTCATCCAATACAATCAATCGATCCATGGCTGCAATTGTCGATAGGCGATGAGCTATCGCGATCACAGTTTTACCCTGCATTAACCGGTATAGATTCTCCTGTATTGCTGACTCCACTTCTGAATCCAAAGCTGATGTGGCTTCATCAAGCACGAGTATCGGTGCATCCTTTAACAATACACGAGCAATCGCAATTCTTTGTCGTTGGCCGCCAGACAACTTAACGCCGCGCTCACCAACTTGAGCCTCATAACCGATATTGCCACTTAAATCACTTAAGCCCTGAATAAAGTCATGAGCATGAGCTTTTTTAGCAGCTTCTATCATCTCCGCTTCTGTTGCCTCTGGCCGCCCATACAAAATATTATCTCTTACAGAACGATGGAGCAACGACGTATCTTGAGTCACAACGCCCACTGCTGCACGTAAGCTTTTTTGCTCAATATCACTAATATCACAGTCGTCAATAAGAATTCTGCCCGCCTCTGTATCATGGAAGCGCAATAGTAAATTGACCAACGTCGACTTGCCTGAACCAGAACGGCCAATCAAACCGATTTTTTCACCTGGCTTAATGTTTAAAGAAAAGTTTTCGAACAAACCTTCAGACTGACCGTAGTGAAAACGCACCTGATCAAATCGAATCTCACCATCACCGACTTTCAGAGGTGGGGCATCAGGTTTATCTTGAACTTCTCGGGAACGCGACAAAGTATTAATACCATCCTGTACCGTACCTACATTTTCAAACAAGGCTGAGACTTCCCACATAATCCATTGAGACATGCCGTTAAGACGCAAATTTAAGCCTATCGCAATGGCTATTGCACCGGTCGACACTGCACCTTCTAACCATAAATAGATTGATAGAGCACCGACAGAAAAAATAAGTAACGAGTTCAATAACCAGACAGTCACTTGAAGCTTAGTGACTAAACGCATTTGCGGGTAGACCGTCTTCAAGAATAGCTTCATTCCCTCTTTCGTATACGATGACTCTCTCTGCGCATGAGAAAACAGTTTGACTGTACTGATATTGGTATAACTATCGACAATACGTCCAGTCATAACAGATCGAGCATCTGCCTGCTTTGCAGAAATGTCTCTCAAACGAGGAATAAAATAAGATAAGGCGATAATATAAGCGATCAACCAGACAATTAACGGGGTAATCAATCTAAAATCTGATGTCGCAACGATAAACAGCATGCCTACAAAATAGACAGAAACAAATAACAAGACATCGAGTACTTTCATCACCGATTCGCGAACCGCTAACGCCGTTTGCAGTACTTTAGTCGCAACACGACCAGCGAATTCATTTTGATAAAACGAATAACTTTGGCCCAATAAATAACGATGCATATTCCAGCGAATCGCCATGGGGTAATTACCTAGCAATACCTGATGAATAAAGATTGAATGAAATAAAACCGTTAACGGAATGGCAATTAAAATGATAAATGCCATCCATAATAAAGTACTCCCCTCTTCTTCAAGAAAAGTCTCGGGGTTTTTAGATGATAACCAGTCAACAAGCTGACCAAGGAAATCAAACAAGGAAACTTCAAGTATTGCCAGCAACCCTGTTAACACTGCCATAATCAGCAAGTGTTTTTCAGCGCCCTTCGTATAATGTCGACAGAATGCCAATAAGCCTGAAGGAGGTTGTTTGGGGTCTTCTGGAGGAAAGGGTTCGATAAAGCTTTCAAAAAAGCGAAACATGACAAGCGGTTAGGTAAGTTCAAATAAGTGACTAGAGTAACCGCTTTACTAAGCTTAGTCACCCATTAAAGGCATTAATTTTCTTCTCTTGTCCTACCATGAAAGTATATTCATAGACTAAAGGTCAATAAAAATTAATAAAACCTAACTAGAGCCGTTAATCAGAGCAGAAAATACATGACTGATACTTCCCATTAAAAATAAAGTCATCTATATGCTTGCTAAAACTATAAGAATGGATTTGATTTACTCTAGCGATCAAGCTTTATTTACTTATACATACTTAAAATGATCTATTGCAAAAGAATAAAGAATAGGAGATGATCCGATCCATTAAGCAACAAGGAATGTGCTGACCCTCATTCCAACAAGGCCTTCCCTGCTGCTTTTACCGACTACTTTTAAAGTGACTATTTCCACTTTTTATTAATAAATTCAAAAATTTAAGGAAGAAATCATGAAACGATTAACTTTAGCATTGTTAATGCTACTTTTGTCTAATTTTACATATTCATACGGGATATATAACGGGACAGTGAAAGATGTCCGAATAGATAGAGGGGGCTGGGGGATAATAGCGTTTGATGGTCCGGTAGTCGGCAATCCGGCTACGTGCAGGAGCACATTCTATACATCTCAAATGTCATTCGATGCAAATACAGAAGGCGGCAAGGCTATATTTGCTATGGCTTTAGCAGCAGTTGCTTCAGGGAAGCAAGTATCAGTTATCGGGACAGGTCTTTGTAATGACTATGCAAATACAGTGGAAGGGCTTAGCTACTGGCACTTTTTAAAATAAAGATTTAACCAAAATTTTACTTTTTCGATAATGATTGTCTAGGAAATTCTTCCAGACCACAGTAATTACTATTGTTGATTGAAAAAGCTAGCCAGCTAAGTGGATCACGAGGTATATGACTCTGCTGGATAACGTTTATTACTTTTTATCCGCATCATCACTATCATCATCCAACTCATCAGGAGCAAAATCGTCGAGCGAAAACTCAGGATCTTCATCCAGGTCAGTGCTATCACTATCATCCAGAGAAAGGTCTGTATCAAATGGGTCATCATCTAATGATTCTGGTGATAAATCATCCAAAGGGTTTTCTTCTATGGATTTATCCACGCTATCTTCTTCTGCCAAGTCAATATCACTGTCATCCAGGTCGTCAATGGCCATTTCATCCATTGGCGGCTCTTCAAAGGCTGGGGTAGCTGGCTCTGGAGAAGAAGCTTTTTCACTATTTTGAGGGGCCGCAGGCTCCTCATCTTCATCGTCTATAACGGACTTTTTCTTACCAAAAAGCTTACGATAGAGAATATAGATAACCAATATGATCAGAATATTTACAATGGCCAATGATGCATAAAGTATCCATTGCATCATGCTGTTGTCTTCTTCTGCCTGCTCATCAATTAGGTCTTCCTCAAGCGGCTCTTCTTCATCCTCTTCAGGCTTCACTTCAGAAGGCTCTGGAGCTTTAACTGGCTTAGGTGCTTCTTGAACAACCTCTTCTTCTTTAGGCTCCTCCGCTAGAGCTTCAAATAAACCATCTTCTTGAGGGTACTTAAAGGATAAAGGTTCAGGAATAATATTATTGGCTTTACCGCGATCATCGGTCGTTGTAATGCGAAGGGTCAGATGATAAATCCCTTCTTCTTCAGGAGTTAACATTAACTCCCATAATTGATCCTGATTAAAGGTAAAGTTTTTTATATGGCTGGTACCCGAGGGCTCTTTAAGCTTACCAACCACTTTTGTTTTACTTAGGTCAACTGCTTGGCTTTGAGGAATCACCTCTACTTTAAATAAGGTTTTTCCATCCTTATTAACTGTGCTTGTTTCCACAGCAAAAGGCGTGCGGACATTCACACGGTGATTAGAGCGTCGCTGAAAGCTTTTACCATCAACATTTATTTCTATTTCGTACTGACCTACTTTTTTAAAGTAATCTAGCGGTGCATTGTAAACACCATTACCTGGCACCAGGCCATCTGACAGCCGTTTAGACCATTGCTTATTACCATCAGTGAATTTAATCGCAACATCAATATCGAGTAACTCAAGAAACTCTGCTCGCGCAATCACTTTGTTTTCTTCGCGTAAAGCTAATGATAAATCGACAATATCATTGACCATCATATTGGCAGGAATTGATTTCACCACCAAACTTAAGTCACTGACAACGGTAATTCGGCTTTGAGGTTCTAATTCAGCAAGGACTTGCCATTCGCCTTCTAACGGGCGTTTCACGGTAATTAAATCGTATTTATCTGTGCGATACCAATTAAGGTTAGGGTCTTTGGTTGATTGGTTATATTCACTCTGGTCAGGTGCGATAAGACGGGTATCTGGCGAATTCGGTTTACGGAAAATCAGCGCTGTAAATTCTTCTATACTGGAGTCTGTTAGAAAGCTATTTCCTTCAAAAGGCAACTCTTCTTTTGGCACTGCCTGATCAAATACCTGTAAGAATACATTCATTAATTCATCGGCTGTTTTTGCAACGACCGATTTACCATTCGTTGCCAATGCAAGCCGGTCCATTAACTTCTTATCGACCTTATCTGAAAGAGAGACTGTATGAATGGCGTAACCTGCATCTTGATAGGTAGGAAGCACTTCATTCAAAATGCGATTGCGCTCACGACTATTCACAGCAGGGTCTCTATCAATATCGACCATGCCATCCGTGAGTAAAATCACATGGGTTTGAAACTTATCTTTTGTAGAGTAGCCTTTATCGTAAGCGGCTTTCTCAAGTGCTTCACCAATATTGGTAAATTGGGCAACAGAATTAATAGCCTTGGATTTAGCACTGGCCTCATCTTTCCAGGCCTTATCAACAGGTCGGTGCTTGACCAACATATTGACGTACTGCCCAAATGTCCACACTCCAGCTTTACTTCCTTCTGGCAATAATTTTACCAACATGTCCAAGGCTGGACGACGTAGATTTTGCGGGTCGTTTTTTTTCATACTGCCGGAAATATCGATCACAATCCGAACATCTGAAGGTTTAGCTGCTTCTGGCGCCTGTGCAAAAGCGACTGTTGAAGCCAGTAAAAAACAAACCAATAAGAAAGTGCTACGAATCGCGCCACGAACGACGACTCGTCGTGGTAAAAACAGCTTAGGAAGAACAGTTATCATGCTGTATTAATTACCCTTGAGAGCATTAAAGGTGCTATTAAGTGACAGCAACGCCTTTTAAATGCCTTATATAAGAAATTCCACTAAAAACAGTAATGTACCCTATAGGTATAGCATTAATGTATGAAATCGCAACGGTAATAAAGTGATGATTTTAGGATTCAGCTTGACGCTTCTGCTGATAGAAATGAGTAACGATAAGCAGTACAAGGTAGACAACCAGTGTAAATAATACACCAATTAACAAACTACGCCCGACAGGCCAAAAGCCTTCAACGCCAGAGAAGATTAAATGTAGTAAGCCTTTTACCCAAGCAGGCGCCCAATAGGTAGGCATGGCTTCAATCGTTGCAGGTAATAATAATAAAGCCGCTACAACCAGCCGGAGTGATTGCTTAAAATAGAGCCAAGGGATAGAGCGTGTCATTCGCCAAAAAACAGCCAACAAACCAATAACAGCAACTAGATAAACAGCCCAACCAATAATATATTCTTCGATGCTAAACATAATGACCCATACAGCTTGTTAAATAGTGAGAGACCTTTGCACAATTAAATATTCTTACGTAACCCACTGTATGACGCGTTCCTCGTATTCGTCGGGATGTATATAAGTTTCGGACAATACCCGACCTTTTACAGAAATGCCAGCCTTATGTACGCTGTCACTATCCCCTGATAATAGTGGATGCCAATCCTCTAACACATCACCCTGTGCAAGCAAACGATAAGCACAGGTTGAAGGTAACCAACCAATATCATTGACGTTATCCGGACTTAAACTTAAGCAGTCCATGACTTTTTGTTTGCGATTAACATAGTCCTGACAACGGCAACTCTCAAGGTCGAGTAATTGGCAGGCAATATCGGTGTAATAAACTTCACCCGACTCTTCATCTTCTAATTTATGCAGGCAACATTTTCCGCAACCGTCACAAAGGGACTCCCACTCATCGGTGGTCATTTCATTCAGCGATTTTGTTTCCCAAAAATTAGCGGTCACAACCCTTATCGCTCAAGAAAATCATTCGCTTCTGAAATTGCCCGGCTGGTTGCTTGTGCTTCATCAGCAACAGAAGGGGGCATCTGTAAATAAAACCCCTGGTTCTCAATCGCAAGCAATACGTCTTCAGCTTTGGCTCTCGCCAATTTTTTATCCGGTGTAATCATTAATGTCATTGCCAATTCCATACGACCGGTTCTTTGCTTTAGTGTATCAGGCAATTTTTCTAAGCCATCACGCTTATCAATATAGATATACATTCCTTCTTTCTTAGAACAACGATAAATCTCGCAGATCACCTGCTTATTATTAGTATCCTCTGTATTTTCTTCAGTACTCATTTTGTGTTACTCGATAAATAATTTAATAGGGGTTGGCCAATCACATCCTGCCGCCACCCTTTTAATGATCCCGGCAATTCGATCAAAGAACCTTGAGCACTCCTCACCAAAGCTTCGATATCTTTTTTACGAGCCAAAAACTCAGGAGGAATATTGAGTGACTCAGCGATTTCAACGGATATTTCTTTCAGCGATTTAAATAGCGTACGTTGATCCAAGGTCAATGGCGATGATAACCGCTGCGGGTATGTGCTCGGATCATCAAGTACTTGTTGAATTAACTGTAAGCAGTGAGCACCATATTGTTCAATAAAGTTAGGATAAATATCGCGTACTCTGCGCAACTGTTTATTATTTTCAGGGAGACGTTGAGCCATCTCTAATAAAGTTGCATCTTTTATTAAGCGGTTGCGCGGGATATCCAATTGTCTCACCTCCTGCTCTCGCCAATGACACAATTGTTGTAAAACTGCCAATTGATGTGACTGCAACTTCCAAGCAGATTTCACACGTAAATAGTATTGCCCTAACTCTTCTTGTGCAATTTTGTCCAACAACTGTTGGCATTCCAGCTCCACCCAAGGCAAACGTTGTTTCTGGCTTAACTGTGAGGTGAGCATGTCGTAGACTTCTAATAGATGCACAACATCTAAGGCCGCATAATTTAATTGCGATTGACTCAATGGTCGCTGTAACCAATCAGAACGTGTTTCCTCTTTAGGGATAACTTCGTCTTTAATATGATGAATAAGGTTCGCATAACCGATCGACGCACCATAACCCGCAAACGCTGCTGCAATTTGAGTATCAAACAATGGTGTTGGCAACGCTGATAGATAATGCTCAAAAACACTGAGGTCTTCCGAGCAAGAATGTATCACTTTGATCACATTCGTATTCTGCCAAACTGTTTTTAAAGGTTGCGTATCTTCAATTTCTAAAGGATCAACAAGGTAAACACCTTGATTATCAGCAATTTGTAACAAGCCAATTTTCGGGAAAAAAGTGCGTGTCCGAATAAATTCTGTATCCAGTGCAATAACGGATTGCTGTTGCCACTGCTCACATAATTCAGCCAAACGCTGATCAGTATCAACCCATTCAAACTCTATCGGTGCAAGTGATCCCATAGACAACAACCTTAAAACGTTCGTCGACTGCTAAAGGCATGGGCCAGAGTCCCACCATCGATATACTCCAACTCTCCTCCAAGAGGAACACCATGAGCAATACGAGAGACAACAACCCCGTATTGTCGCGCGCGCTCTGCGATATAGTGAGCTGTCGCTTCACCTTCTACTGTCGGGTTTGTTGCCAGAATTAACTCTTCCACATCACCAGACTGCAAACGTTGTTCAAGAATAGGCAGGCCTATCTCGCTCGGGCCTATACCATCGATAGGTGATAAATGTCCCATTAATACAAAATATTTGCCTTGATACGTTCCCGCCTGCTCAATAGCAACAATATCCGCTGGCGTTTCCACCACACATAAATGTGCCACCTGACGTTTGGGATTGGCACAAATACCACAAATAGTTTCTTCCGTTAATGTACGACACTGCTGACAGTGGCCAACTTGATCAATCGCTTTATCAATACCAACAGCTAAACGATGAGCACCTTCTGGATCTCGCTCCAATAAATGAAAGGCCATACGTTGTGCGGATTTACGCCCCACTCCGGGCAAGCAGCATAACGCGCTGATAAGCTCATCAATCAATGGACTAAACATTAAATAGGAATACTCTTTTAAGGTAACTGAAAGGCATATTGAAAAGGCAACAGTAACAAAACAATATTAAAATGGCATTTTAAAACCAGGCGGCAAGTTAAACCCTGCCGCTAAGTCACCCATCTTATCTTTATTCGCAGATTCTACTTTACGCACAGCATCATTTACTGCTGCTGCTAATAAGTCTTCCAGTACTTCTTTGTCTTCACTTAATAAAGAAGCATCGATATCGACATTTTTAACATCGTGGCGCCCTGTCATGGTAACTTTAATCATCCCCGCACCTGATTCACCACAGACTTCGATATTGGCCATATCTTCCTGCATTTTTTGCATATTTTCTTGCATGGCTTTCGCCTGGTTCATTAAATCACCGAGACCTTTCATCTTTTTCCTCTCAAAACGGTTTAACTGTTAACGTTAGTGATATGACTTTCGACTATTCGCCAATGGGCTTAATCGAATCTTCAACAATCACCGCACCAAATGTTTGCTGCAATTGCTTCACAACAGGGTCAGACTGTATTGCCAATTCAGCTTGTCGTTGACGCTCCTGCTGTAAGCGAATAATAATTTTCGCCGGTGTTTCTATAGTTGGCTGCCCCGTCGTAATACTCACGTCTAAAGGCTGCTGAAAATATTCACTCAGCAAGTCTGCTAATCGACGCTGATGCTCAACATCATACAAAGTACTTTGCTGCTCATCGAGAATAAACGCCAGCGTATTTTCCTCTCGTCCCATATAAGCGCAGTTAGCAACGGTACTTTGCAAAATGCCGCCTGCATCTATCTGTTCATACACTTCAAGCCAATTATCTGAGCTAAACTGCTCCAATGAAACAGAGCGTTCATATTGCTTTTCCAAGGGCTCAACTGGTGCTGAAGTTGTCGATTGATTATTGTCAGTTGCCTGTGTTTTTGCAGCCGTAAATTTCGTCACCGGGTTCGATGTTGCCGCTTTTATCGCATCCAGGCTTTTTTCAGCAGCTGCTATATTTTCAGCACTTTCTATATTCTCTATATTTCCGTTTTCTGTATCATCTACAGCTCTTGTTTCAGCACTCTCGATCACATCAACATTATCAACAATCGATGCCTTAGCAGGAGAAGACAGAGCCTCTTCCATAGACATTTCTGCACCTGCATGAGAACGTTCAGCGGTACCCTTTTCAGCTATTTCACTTTCAACAGGGTTTTCATCAAGTAAAGCACTGAGAGAACCTATTGGCGGAGCCGGATCTACTACTGGCTCTGCGGTTTCAACTTCAGGCTTTTTTACAGGTTCTGGAACCTCCTCAACCAGAGGTGCTTCGGGTAGTGTCTCTGCTGATGCAGCTTCGGTAGGAGCAGAAGTCTCTTGTATCTGGCTAATTTCCTGTGCGGGTTCAGGCGGTTGCTGTGGTGTTACTGGAAGCTGAAGCTCTGTTACTGGCTGCTGAGGCTCAATTTGTGGTGCAGGGCTTTTGGTTTGCAAGCGTTGTGTTGGCAGTTCAGCCACACCTTGGGGCTTAAACGCCAACATCCGTAACATCACCATCTCAAAGCCACTACGAGGGTCAGGCGATAATGGTAAGTCTCGTCGACCTAAGAGTGCGGTTTGGTAGTAAAGCTGTACATCTTCCGACGCCATCGCTTGGGCAAAGTCGTAAATTTGCTGGCGATCACCAGAGCTATTATCAATGGCCTCCGGTAACACTTGAGCAATGGCAATACGGTGCAATACTGCAATTAACTCGGCCATCACCCCCATATAATCGGGCGAATGTTCAGCAAGCTGTGCAATGGCACTCAAAATAGCGCTGCCGTCTTCAGCCATTAGGCCTTTCAACACCTGATAAACCAATGACTGATCAATAGTACCCAGCATGGTTCGCACGTCAGCTTCTGTAATCTTGCCATTGCCAAAGGCAATGGACTGATCTGTTAGGCTGAGCGCATCTCGCATACTGCCATCAGCCGCTCGGCCGAGTTGCCACAGACCGGCCTCTTCGTGAGGCACCATTTCTTTTTCCAGAACATGCTGCAAATGCCCAACAATACGCTCAGCACTCATATTTTTCAGGCTGAACTGTAGGCAACGGGACAATACTGTCACAGGCAACTTTTGCGGATCAGTGGTTGCCAGCAAGAACTTTACATGGGGAGGTGGCTCTTCCAACGTCTTCAACAAGGCATTGAAACTACTATTGGAGAGCATATGGACTTCGTCAATCAAATAGACTTTGTAGCGGCCCCGGGTAGGCGCATATTGGACGTTTTCCAATAAATCACGCGTATCCTCAACCTTGGTACGGGACGCTGCATCGACCTCGATTAGGTCAACAAAGCGGCCTTCATTGATTTCAGTACAAGAGCTACATTGATCACAAGGCTCAGAACTGACACCGGTCTCACAATTCAGGCACTTCGCCAGAATACGCGCAATAGTCGTCTTACCCACCCCACGGGTACCCGTAAACAAGTAGGCATGATGAAGGCGATTATGATCAAGGGCATTAATCAACGCCTTGAGCACATGCTCCTGGCCCACCATTTCACGGAAAAGTCGCGGCCGCCATTTACGGGCCAGCACCTGATAGCTCATGTATATGTATAGTCTTAGTCAAGAAGGAGGGAGATTATAGCAGCTACTGGCTGATTACCTAAAGGTAAGGATTAATAAGAAGATACAAATAACCCCCCTCTACAACAAGCCCGATAACTATCTGTTCCATGGCAAATTGAGCCCCCTGGATAGCTACAAGGTACAGAATCAGAAAATGATTCCCTAAGTAGTCATTTACCGACTTAAATCCCTTTTCAAGATATAGCCGATAAGCTACCCTTCAAACCATATTTGGCAAAGGCTCAAATATCAGGCAATGCTACTCAACTAATTGCTTAAGCAATTGGTTCGTTGCAAAATGCATAACAATCTGTAGCTTGAAAAAACGACCAATTACTTACACTTACTACAAAGGGCCGCCTCATAACTATCTTTATGAGCATTAAATATTTAGAACTTCAATTGAAATAGCTATAAGGAGATTTTAGATGTCAACTTTATTGAAGAAAGGTCAATTCACAACTATTGGTCCTGATGAAATATGGAAAATATATAATAACTTGCATGGTATTTTTAGAGGTGGAGGCAATACAAAATCACCTAAAATAGTACGCGCCGATGGACCGAGAAGAAAAGATCTGGATGTACGGATTGACCCAAATTCTGGTTTAGAAATGGTATACCCAAATGCGACTAAAGGTTTATCTTTTTCTAATAGCATTGAAACACTTGCCAACAAGTCATTAGAGGGACAGGTCTGGGTAATACCAAAGGGGAGCAAAATCCCTGGAAATTTAGTATTCAATATAAAAGATAAGGATCACCCATTGCTTAATGTCTCCAAATCTATGTCTATCCTTGAACTCACTGCATTACTGACCGAGCTAGCGTCACTAATGAAACCGTGTGATGTAAAAATAGATAGGCATGGAAAAATTGTTGAAAAATACCCTGGGGCATTATCAAAGGTGGCAAACGCATGATTAAACGTGAAGTGTTGATGCCAATTGAACTTGTTGAAGAAATTGCTCAAATCGTGCATAAAGAAGGTTATCTGGCATTAATGGATGCATTCTCCGATATTGATATTAAGCCACCAATATTTCTTAGCGAGAATGAAGCTGAGGCACTTATTGACTTAGTTGTCATAGAAAAGAAAAAAGCTAGGCTTATGTACCCGTATTATGACGATGAGCACCCACGATTTAGTGAGGAGCATGAATCAAAATTCGATGATGTACAAATGGGAATATATGAAAAGACGATCTATTACGTTGAATCAGCTTTTAAAAAAGGCCAATTTGACCAATTAATTTAATATATAAATATAAGAAGTAATATACGGAAGAGTTTGTCCTAATATCACGAGATTAATACAAATCAGGTACTAATTACGGAAGTTAAATACAGCAAATAATTGGAGAGGGGTAAGGATTAGCTGAACAATGAATTTTTAAATTCTTATCTGACCCTCTCAATTAATGGTCAAGAGCATTAATTAACGCCTTGAGCACATGCTCTTGGCCCACCATTTCACGGAAAAGTCGCGGCCGCCATTTACGGGCCAGCACCTGATAGCTCATGTATATGTATAGTCTTAGTAAATGAAGGACGGAGATTATAGCAGCTACTGGCTGATTACCTAAAGGTAAGGATTGATAAGAAAATACAACCAGCCCACACCTTAGCAAGCCCAATAACCGCCATTCCATAGCAAGTTGAGCCCCTTAAGGTGGCTACAAAGTATAAAATCAGAAAATGATTCCCAAAGTAGTAACCTACCACTTAAATATCTTTGCAAGATATAGTTGATAAGTTAACCTTTTAAAAAAGTATTTGGCAACAGTTTAAATATTAAACAAAGCCACTCTAATTGTTGCTTAAGCAATTGATTTGCTGCAAAGTACTTAATAATCAGTAGCTTGGAAAATTAACCAAGCGCTAATTAAAAAAACAAGGGCCGCCTCATAATTATATTAATGAGGCCATCGGCCTTCTTAATAGACTGTTATACAAAATAAATCCTAAGGAGTTAGACGTGAAAAATAAATTAGCTACGATATTGTTTCTATTGCCTTGTGTTTCGTTAGCCGACACTACCGCTAAAATATCAGAAATACTCATGTATGAGGGAGCAAGTCTTGTGTATATATTTCCTGAAGGCGGCGTTCAAAACCCTCCTTCTTGTCACGGGTCAAACGGTGACTATTTATCATTTAGTATGAATAGGCCTATGGCTAAAGAATATCTTAGCGTTTTAATGATGGCATTCGCTGCACAGAAAACAGTATTTTTTCGAACCGAGCGGGCATGTGTAGACCAATCTGTATCAGATACCATTCAGTATTTTAAAGTTACAAATTAATGTATAACAAACGCAAGCACTCGGAACAACATTTTGCTACGCTTCATGTTGCCCGGTGCTGCGGACGCTATCATCGTTGAAGTCAAAAAGGAAGAAATAATGAAAAAAGTAGCATTTATAATCTCAATTTTATTTTCAGCTAATTCGCTAGGAGCTCCGATAACATTAGCTGCAAATGCTGAAATTACTAGGGTAGCTAATACGGGTTCAGGCTCTGGAGATGATTTTTACGTATATGTCTCTGGTGGGACTGGCATATGCCAAAATAGAGGCATAGTCTTTCCTAAAAGCTTGGCGCCTTCAGAAAACTTCCATAACCGTGCTTTTTCTATTGCTTTATCTGCCTATGCTACAAGTAATAAAAAAGTCCTAATTACAGGTTTTGATGGTGAAGACTGCCTTAAAGCTAAAATGATTGAGATTCAAAAATAAAGCTTCTGAATTAATATTACTCGATGAACCAAATACAACATCCAAGAGCTTTGGGATAATCATTGTTTGCAAAGCCAGCCAATTACTCGCCTTAAATGCTAGGCGAAGAAAAGTTGTGCAGGTTATTGAGCAATTAGTAATAAAAACATTAAAGTATTTAAATTAAGATGAATGATATTGAAAAAAAGCTTACAGAGCTTAGTATAGAACTTCCTGAATCACCAAAGCCTTTAGGTAATTTCTTACCCTATTTGTTAGAAGGTTCGAGCCTTTATATTTCTGGACAGGTTTCTATCGACACGGAAGGAAATATCATTCAAGGAAAGCTAGGCGAAACTGTTGATTTAATCACAGGGCAACAAGCTGCAAAATATTGCGCTATTGGCTTGCTAGCTCGAGCTAAAGCTGCCTTAGGTGATTTAAATCGTATAGAAAAGCTTGTTAAGCTGGGTGCTTTTGTAAACGCCGCCCCTGATTTTTCTGACCATCCTAAAGTGGTGAACGGAGCGTCTGATTTTATGGTAGCGGTTTTAGGTAAGGAGAAAGGTGCTCATGTCAGGTTTGCTGTCGGCAGCGCTAGCCTACCGTCCAATGCTGCTGTAGAAATAGAGGCTTTATTTAAAATAAATAACGAGGCAGGCTAGGTGTCTAATATCAATATTATTACTCCTGCGTATGCAGCAGTAATTGCTTTACTCTTTGTGGCTTTAAGCATCCGTACATTATTGTTACGTCGTCAACTTGGCATTGGTATTGGAGCGGGTGAAGACCGGAAGCTTACACGAGCGATTCGCGTACATTCCAATTTTGCGGAATATGTGCCACTGTCACTCATGTTAATTTATTTTCTCGAAATTAATACCAATACAGACCTTTGGATTCATGCACTTTGTATATTACTTATTATAGGGCGACTTCTACATGCCTACGGCGTTAGTCAGATCAAAGAAGATTATCGTTTCCGAGTGGCGGGAATGTTTCTGACACTAAGCTGCTTGATTTCCGCCTCAACACGGTTAATTGTTAGCTACATAAGTTAAATAAAATTATTTTGATTAAATTAAAAACATGAAAAGACTCTATAAAATTTCGTTAGCCTTTATTGCATCAGCTTTTCTATTGGCATGTTCCACTCCCTATTATGGTTATACAAAGGAAGATTGGGATAACTTAACTGAACAAGAAAGAATCAATATTAAAGATGAATATCGGGCCATTCTCGCCACTAAAAATAATCAAGCTCACGCAGATAAAATCGATACAAGGAAACAGTCCATTATTAATTACGGCATTGAAAAACAAGAACTTTGACTAAACCTTTTTTACATTAAAAAATAGACACTAAAAATGATTAGGGAAGCGATAGAGAAAGACGCAGAAGCAATAGCGGAAATATACAACTATTACATACGCAATACCGTTATCACTTTCGAGGAAGAAGAGGTTGATGCTTCTAACTTCATTGAACGAATGAGTAAGGCTCAAGTATCTGGCTTTTCCTGGCTAGTGGCTATAGAAAATGATGAAATCATTGGCTATGCATATTCTTCACAATGGAGTGAACGCTCAGCCTATCGAAACACTGTGGAAGTGTCTGTTTATCTTTCTCATTCTGCCACCTCTAAAGGCTGGGGTACTAAGCTATATCAAGCCCTGTTTTCCAGCTTACATGACAAACCAGTCCATACTCTTATAGGTGGTATTACACTACCTAATCCAGCCAGCATAGCTCTACATGAAAAGTTTGGCATGGAAAAAGTGGCTCATTTTCGAGAAGTGGGGTATAAATTTGGAACGTGGCTAGATGTTGGATATTGGCAGGTTAGGTTAAATTCTTAAGGCGTTAACGCATTTTTTACCTACACCTATCAGCTATACAATAATTAACGCCCATCATTGAGATTAGAATAAGAAAACTATGTATTACCTTGGCGCCATTTTACTGATACTAATAGGAGTCGCTCACTCTTATTTAGGTGAACGTTATATTCTTATTCGTTTATTTCGTAAAAATAATTTACCCAAGCTATTTGGCGATACAAAATTTACCAAAAACACACTGCGATTTGCATGGCACTTAACGACTGTTGCCTGGTTTGGCTTTGCCTGCTTACTTATTCACCTTTCAAGCGGCACTCTTAGTATAAACATTATTGGTAATATTATAGGCATCACATTTATTGTGCATTGTGCTGTAGCTTTAGTTGGCTCAAAGGGCAAACATCTTTCTTGGCCTGTATTTTTAATGATTGGTGTTGCTGTACTCTACGCATCAAATACATAAATAGCATTCGCTAGATTTCATATTATTTAATTAGAGGGAACTCAAATGGTTCAAAAAATGAAATTTTGGGATAAGGCAGCGAAAGGCTATGCGAAGTCACCTATCAAAAATGAACAGGCCTATCAAAAAAAGCTAGAAATAACCCAAGAGTATTTGCAACCGAATATGGAGGTATTCGAATTTGCCTGTGGAACCGGCACTACAGCAATTGCTCATGCCCCCTATGTTAAACATATTCTCGCTATCGATATATCATCAAAGATGCTGGAAATCGCACAACGTAAAGCAGCTCAGGAAAATATCAATAATATAACCTTCCAACAATCAACGATCGAAGAATTCAGCTCCTCCGAAGCCGCTTTTGATGTGGTGATGGCTCATAGTATTTTACACTTACTTGAAGATCCAGAAAGCACTGTAAAAAAGGTTCACCAATTACTTAAACCTGATGGTGTCTTTGTAACCAGCACTGTATGCCTTGGTGATTGGATATTCCCTTGGAAAATTTTAATTGGTATGGCACGGTTTTTTCGGGTATTACCGTATATCGGTATGCTTAAAAGAACCGAATTAGAAAAATACTTCACTGACAATGGTTTTAAGATTGATTATCAATGGGAACCCCGCAAAAAAGAAGCGGCTTTTATTATTGTAAGAAAAACGGTCAAGTAATGCTTTCAGTAAAATAAATCTGCACAGATTTAGCTAAATATACTATCGAATATCCTTTCGGTGACATATGTAACCGCAAGAGCCTGGACTTAAATCTCGCGAAATCGCTGCAGTAGCCGCATTAACGACATTGGGTAACTGCCAGCCATAACTTAAAGTCCACCTGAAGCTGCCCTTAATATGGGCTGCACAGAAGATGAAATTAAAGAAGTTATTCTGCAAATGTCTGTTTACGCAGAGTTTCCCTCAACATTAAATGGTATGTTTGCATGTAAAGAGGCCTTGAGGGATCGACAGCAATAATAACCATAAATGTCCCCTTTAGGCGCCCTCATACGTTGTACTATTATATCGATTGGATATCGATATCTTTACGATAAATACCATTATTGATAGGAGACATTATGTCTACGAAAAATTACCTCTGCATCATGCGAAGCCAGCCTAGAAATCCGGAGCAAAGTGACTCTCCCACCCCTTCTCCTGCCCAGATGGAGGAAATGTATGCAAAGTTTAACGCCTGGAAAGAAAAGTTTAAGGATAATATAGTCGATATGGGTGGTAAATTGGGTGGCGGAAAAGTTGTTACAACTGAAGGAGTCACCGATGGCCCATTTATAGAGGCCAAAGAAATCGCTGGTGGTTTTATGATTGTATCCGCTGAAAGTATCGATAAAGCCGTAGAAGTCGCTGAGCAGAGCCCTGGCGTTTTTCCTGGATCAAGTGTTGAAGTCAGAGAAATTAGTGCGCCTTAATCGCATACCGCCGTTGCATATACATTTAAGCTACTCACTGATTTAAGATAGTTATTCATCTAAGATAAAATCTTGATCAGATCAGGGGTTTAAAAAATTGCTATATTTTAAACCCCTTCGATTATGGTATGGTTGTCGGGCTAATTCTCAACATTACCCAACAGGAACCGGTAAGCCATGAATATCGACACCTTATTAATTTATGTCTTTGTGTCTTTCTTTTATGTGATTAGTCCAGGGCCCGCTGTCTTTTTGGCAATATACAATGGCGCTGTTAATGGTGTAAAAGTCGTCATGGTCTCTGCTCTAGGCAATATTCTCGGCTTGATGTTTCTCTCCATATTATCTATCAGTGGCCTAAGTGCGATATTATTAACCTCTGCAACATTATTTACACTGGTTAAAGTTATTGGCGCCACCTATCTTATCTATCTAGGCATTCGTCAGTTTCGTAATGCAAATAAAGCCTCATCACTTTCCAGCGAACAATGTAATGAAAACCATCGCTCTTTACCTGCTTATTTTAAGGAAGGGTTTATTGTTGCCGCGACGAATCCAAAACCTATCTTATTTTTTACCGCATTATTTCCACAGTTTCTCGATGTCTCTCAACCGATTGCATTACAGTTCATTGTAATGACAGCGATTTTTATGTTTTTTTCATTTGTATCATTGTCAACTTATGGATATTTAGCCCGAAGTGCCAAAGGCTTGTTATCAACCAGTAATAACGTCAAGTGGTTTAATAGAGTCAGTGGCGGTCTTTTTATAGGTATGGGAACCAGCCTGTTTTATGTAAAAAGCACGAGCTAGAAAGATAAGAGGCCGTTAATGCTTCATTACTAACTTGTCATTGCAACCCATCGCTATGAGAACTGATCTAACACATCACGCATAATCATCACCCCATGCTCAATTTGCTCATGAGTTAATGTCGCATACCCCATCAGCAAGCCAAGGGGTTTGCGAGGGCGATTATATAAGTGGTCAATTGGATAAAGGGCAACACCTCGTTGAGCCAAAGCAATAAGAACTTCTCCTTGCTGGTCGATATGCCATTGCGGCAACCAAATCAAGATATGTAACCCTGCCATATCACCTTCGATATGAATATTCTCGCCAAAATACTTCTTCAATAAACGGACCAGTAAAACACGATTGCTCTCATAACGCCTTCGTTGTCGGCGAATGTGGCTGACAAAAAAACCTTTGTCGATAAACTCGGCCAACATATGTTGTTCCAGCCATGCGCTATGTCGGTGAGTATGTCGAAGTGCTTCCACCATTCGGCTAATCCATGCATCGGGAAATAATCCATAAGCGATACATAAGGAGGGGCAAATCACCTTAGAAGCAGTTCCTGCATAGATAACCCGACCTTCTTTATCTAAAGACTGTAAGGCATCGATAGGTTGCCCCTGATAACGATACTCACTGTCATAGTCATCTTCCAGAATCCACACATTGTGCTGATGGCACCAATCCAATAATGCCAATCGCCGCTGTAAAGACATCACGACCCCAGTTGGAAACTGATGAGAAGGCGTCACATAAATCAGCTTAGGCCTTATGCCCTTATCCGTTGTTACGCGAGACAGTTCTTCTATATTTAACCCTTCGTGATCAACCGGAACTGAAACGATATTGATATCTGCAAGCATTAAGATATCGCGAAAGCGGTGATACCAGGGTTCCTCAATCACTATCGTATCTCCCCTTTGAGCAATCAATGATACGACCAGGGTAAATAATTGTTGAGCACTGGATGTAACGACAATATTATCGGGATGGCTGCAACAACCTCGATAGGTACTTAGATGAGAATCAAGCGCCTTTCTTAATGCTACTAAACCTTGAACGTCACCATAAGCTTGCGACTGTAAACGTGACCATTTAGCCGCAAGACGCCGCCACTGCAACAGTGTGCTTTCGCTCATTTCCACATGGCCATATTGGAAATCGACAGTAATTTCATAGCCTAGCTGTAAATGCTTTTCTCTATGTTGTTGTAAAAGATGTTTATAAGTGCTGACATTATTAATCTGCTTGGCCCATGCTGACCACTCAGGTTCAATACCGATGACCTTTGCGCTAGAGGTTTCTCCTTTGCTTAACCAAGGCTTATCCGGCAAGTCATGATTGACATGCATTCCATCCCCGACTCTGCTGACAATATAACCTTCGCTAACCAACATATCGTAGGCACGAATGACAGTATTTCGTGATACCCCACGTTCTTTAGCCAATACCCGTGATGCAGGTAAACGCTGACCTGCCCGATAAGCTCCTTGATTAATGGATTCACGGAGCTCTTCGTATAACTGTATATATCGTGGATTCATCACAAGCAAAATTGGATCTTAGTAAAAATTAAAAATTGGATATTTTTAAAGTACCAATATAGACATAGGATAGCACTATAACCGACAAGCCAGGTGAGAAAATATGCATATCCCAAGGAAATTTGAACAAAGCGACCTAGTTCAATGTAAGGAGCTTATCGACAACTACCCCTTCGCAACATTGATCACGCATTCTGAATCAGGGCTGGAGGCAAACCATATCCCTTTTTTGCTTAAGCAATCGAAAGGAAAAAATGTTCTCCAAGGCCATATAGCAAAGGTGAATAACTTATGGAAAAGTGTCAAAAACGAAGCTGACGTTTTAGTCGTCTTCAACGGCCCTAACTGCTACATAACACCAAACCACTACCCGACCAAAAAAGAACATGGAAAGGCTGTACCAACCTGGAATTACGTGACTGTTCATGTAAAAGGCATCATGTCTTACATCCATGACAAAGAGTGGAATTTAAATATGATAAATAACCTCACCCATCATCAAGAAGCCAATCAACCAACTCCTTGGTCCCTATCAGATGCTCCTGGTGATTACATCCAAAAAATGTTGCCCGCTATCGTTGGGCTCGAAATAGAGGTGCTATCCATAAAAGGGCAATGGAAAGTGAGTCAAAACCAACCCGAAAAAAATAAACAAGGCGTTATATCAGGCTTATCTAGAGAGGCTGAACACAGCATACAAAATAGCGACTCACAAAAAATTGCGGAGCTAGTCAAACAACATGCTATTTAATCCAACTAAAAATATAAACGGGACACCCTTATGGAAATTCACAGCAGTAAGCATCTGACCGTCACTCCAACAAGCGGATTAACTCGGCTAAAAGAGCGTGGGTACTATGACCGCGAGACAATTAATAATATTCTCGACGACGGCATACTATGTCACATTGGTTTTGAAGATAAAGGCAGACAGATTGTATTACCAAATGCCTACGTGCGACGGAGCAATAAAATTATTATTCATGGCGCAGTGAATGGTCGTTTCCATAAACGTTTAGCAGAAGGTATTCCCTGCTGTGTAACCGTTTCCTATCTTGATGGGCTGGTACTGGCACGCTCAGCATTTCATCACTCGGTTAATTACCGCTGTGCAATGATATTCGGTAATTTCACTGCACTAGAATCGCTAGAAGAAAAACGCGCGGCACTGGACGCCTTTATTGATGGCTGCATACCTGGACGCTCCGACGACAATATACGTGAAGCTTCCGATAAAGAGTTACAGGCAACCGCGGTGCTCACTATGGACATTACTGAAGCCAGTGCGAAAATAAGAACTGGCCCACCGAAGGATGACAAAAAAGATATGCCTTTACCCGTTTGGGCAGGCGTTGTTGAAAGACAGCCATCTTCATATACCACTATTACTGACCCGGCTTGCGTAGATGGCATTGACACACCGTCTTATTTATCTGCAGTTAAGTTTTAACCCCCCTATTACTCTGTTGTTAGCTCTAGAGAGAAAGACCATGAGCATTGAATATAAAATTAACGAACCAATTAGCACTGATCAATTTATAGAATTACTCGTAAATTCAACCTTAGGTGAGAGGCGTCCAGTAAAAGATCATAAATGTATGAAGGGCATGATTTCAAATAGCAACCTGACGGTGAGTGCTTGGGAGTCGGACCAATTAATCGGCATATCACGGTCAGTAACCGACTTTCATTATGCCTGTTACCTATCAGATTTAGCGGTTTCTCAAAGTCACCAGAAAAAAGGGATAGGCAAACAACTACAAGCCATCACACAAAAGCAACTTGGCCCTCGTTGTAAATTAATTTTACTGGCTGCACCCTCAGCCAATACATACTATGAAGATATTGGTTATAAAAATAACCCCCGCTGCTGGGTGCTTGAACACAACTCAAGCATTCTCTATTAACAAAACGGTTAACAGGAGGAGTATCATGAGTAAAATTACCACCTTTATGAAAAACCTATCAGAACCAATAAACACTACTTATACTGGCGTTAAATTGAAATTATATCTGATAAAAAAATCTGTCTTAACGATAAAGGCCTTAGCATGAGCATCAATTATATTGATATTAATTCTCGCGCATTGAATATTTTGATGTCGGTGAAAAAGCATACCTCATCAATAGAGAATAATTTAAAGACTTTATTAGAGTTGCGTGTTTCGCAAATCAATGGCTGTGCCTACTGTATTGACTTACATTCAAACGAGGCACGAAAGATGGGTGAACAACAACAGAGATTAGATTGTCTATCTGTTTGGAAGGAGTCAAAGCTATTCTCTGAAACAGAAATGGCTGCACTCTCTTGGGCAGAGAGTATAACTAATATATCCACTGAAAAACATATAGATGATAAATTAGAACAGCTACTGATGCACTATAATGAAACTGAAGCCGTTGATATTACGTTGATAATATCTCTCATGAATTGCATGAATCGGATGGCGATTAGTTTTGGAGATAAACCCAAAGCACGTAGTCAGTAACAATAAGTCACTAATAACACTGCTTTAAGCTTATAGGAGTACTCAATGATCACTTGTGACCAACACGATTATATAGAAATCGCTTGTACCTATCGTTTTTCTATAGAGCTAACACTAAATGATGGAACAAGCTCAACAGGCATAGCAAAAGATACAGCCTATAATGATGATAAAAAAGAATGCATTGTTATCAATAACAATACCGATGATGTATTTATTCCATTGGGAAATGTAAAATCAATGAAAGCACTAACAACTAACCCACATTTTGATATTGTCAATTTTAGTTAGCGCTTTATCATTGGATTACTGGCACAGTATAAAAATGAAATAACCTTAGCCCAGTTTTTTCAGACGTCGAATCGCTATATCAATAGTTTTTGACATTCTTGCAATCGCTTTTGCCAATTCACCCACCTCATCTTTTCGATCTTGACCAACAACGGAGCCTGAAAAGGAGTTTTTGCTGATCAAATCAGCAATCTTCGTCAATGCTTTAATCGGCGATGAAATATTGTAGCTGACTAAAAAAGATGACAATAAAGTAATAATCACTGTAATAACAATCAGCATTATTGCATTGATTTTAGCAGCCAGATAAGACTCATAAGCCTCGTCATAGTCCTGCTGAACCACCAAGGTCCAATCCGGACCCACTGAGCGAGTAACAAAGACTCTATCTTTACCTTCGTGCTCAATAATACTAACTGCGTCTTCCGCTATCTTTAAGGCCGGATGCTCACCAACGTATTGAAGCTTACCTAATAATTTACTTCTCTCTCCGCCATGAGCAACCAGGCGCTTACGGGAATCAACCAAGAAGGCATATCCACTATTGCCAATTTTAGACGTAGTTACATAGTCCGAAATAGAAGCGAGTGATGAACATTGGGTAATAATACCGACGGCTTGTCCTATAATTCGCTCAATAGGAATCGCAAAACAATGTAAAGGTATAGGTTTTACCTTGCCAATTAACACTTGCTGCCCCATTTTCTCACCAGCAATCACCTGCCTGAAGTATTCCCTATCACTGTAGTTACGCAGTGGCTTACCATCACTTCTGGCAACCGCATCACCCAGTAAATCTTTTACAAAAATTAAAGAGACCCACTCGAGATTTTCCTTAGCGGCTTTCAACATAGGGACCTGAGCTTCCGCATCCATCGTTTTGAATGCATCCATACTAGCTAACAGGCTAGTATTATTTAGATTAGTATCAACCCAACTATCAATTTTTCCGCCAATCACTTTAGCCGACTGTAACAAATTTTGTTCTACAATATTTTTCTGCTCAACACCATTGACGGATATCTGATAGATAAAACCTGCAAGAGGAATTGCTGTAACAAAAAAACAACTAAAAAGAATTTTTTGAAATATTTTTATATTTTTTAACACCTTTACTACCTTCCATATTTATCAGTCGAAAAACACATTACCTTCAAGCTATGAAGCCAACAATCACCTTCACAATATCGAATAGAGAATGATCAACCACAAGATGTGCTGATTTTGTAGGCAGCCATACAGCACATTTCATACCAATAGTGACGAGCCCTATTAAATAAGGAGCTACGCTATGAATAATCAAATAATCTAAAAAAAAGAGAAAAAAATTTCTTTTTTAAGAAGGATAAGAAAGAAAAAAAATTCTTATAAAAGACAAGTGATGGCTTAAGAAAAAAGCAGCAACGTTGATTTTAGCGACAACACTAATAACTAATCAACCGCTAGTGATTACAAGGAATAAAAAAAGAAAACTACCAACAAATTGATGCAGAATAAAAATGAAAAGTGGGTCACATAAAATATATGTGACCCAGGAAAGCTATCGGCCGCCTACTGTACCGTCACGGCGTTTATCTGCTCCGCCAATCAATAGAGTTCTTGGGCGATAGTGATGGTAGTAGTAACCATAATGTCGTCGTTTTCGTTGCTGTACCTGAATAATCGATAAACCACTCGTCTGATTAATAATACCGACTTCTCTATCATCAAAGGGAACATCAGGATTACTGTGCCCTCGCTCTCTTAGAGCTACAGCTAATGACTCAGCATCATAATCCCAAGTAATCCCAGGAATAGGATCTTCAAGATCCGTACGGCCATTACGGTTCATATAATGTGGCACATTAATCGCTTCCTGAGGATCAAGACCAAAATCAATCATATTGACTATCGACTGCGCGGTATAACCAATAATACGCGAACCACCAGGAGAACCTGTCACGATTTCAACACGACCACGCCTATCAAACACAATGGTAGGTGACATAGAACTACGAGGGCGCTTATTTGGCTGAACACGATTTGCTATAGGCAAACCATCTGAACCTGTGGCGGCAAAAGAAAAGTCTGTTAATTCGTTATTCAACAGAAATCCACGAACCATCACACCATTACCTAGTGAACTTTCTATTGTTGTGGTCATGGATAAGGCATTTCCATAACGGTCAATAATAGACACATGGCTAGTGCCGGATTCTTTTGTCCGTGTATCTGGCGCAGAAGGGTCAAAGTCTCCTGGTGGCGTACCTGGTGATGCAGTACCAATATCAGTATCCGTAATTAATGCCGCACGAGTAGCTAAATAATCTTTGTTTAACATACCTTCCGTAGGCACTGTCACAAAGTCAGGATCACCAACAAAACGGCCGCGATCAGCAAATGCTAAACGGCCCGCCTGTGTAAATAAATGCACTGCATCAACATCTAGTGGATCTTTATCGCTTAAGTCAAAGTTTTCTAAAATCCCTAAAATTTGACCAACGGCAAGTGCACCTGAAGATGGAGGGCCCATGCCACAGACATTATGGCCACGATAATCGATACACACTGGCTCTCGCACAACAACATTATAGTTAGCGAGGTCTTCGATACTCATATCACCGGGAATATTTAAATCACCCTGTACCGCGGCAACAATATCCGCCGCAATTTCACCTTTATAGAAACCATCGGAACCAAAACGGCGTAGGGTTCTTAAGGTATCTGCATATTCAGGGTTCTTAATGATGGTACCCGCTGGCTTCGCGGTACAATCAGGGTTAGCAAAATATTCAAATGCCGTTGGATCACGGAAGAATAAGCGGTCATCACAACTTCGACCAAAACGATCATTAAAAGCCAATAGGTTGGCAACTTGATCACTGGTTCGCTGCGTTAAAGGGTAACCTTTCCTAGCCAGCCTAATTGCGGGACGGTAAAGTTTTTTAAGCGGTAAAAAACCATATCGATCATGCATAAATTCCATCATCCGTGGCACGCCTGGTACACCAACCGATAAACCACTCTGCCATGCCCCTATAAAACCACCAGCATTTGCAAAACGATCTTCCGTTGCAGCAGATGGTGCTTTTTCCCTAGCATCAATCGTAATTGTTTTATCACGCCATGCATCGTAATAAACGACAAAAGCACCGCCGCCAATCCCACTGGACTGCGGTTCAACCAAACCTAACACCGTTTGTACTGCTATCATTGCATCAACAGCTGTTCCACCTTTCCTTAAAATACGTTCGCCCGCTGCAGTTGCAAGTGGGTTGGCGGTAACAACCATCTCCCTTTTTTTAATGACTGATTGCGCGAGCTCCTGAGAGCTGCCATCAGGCGTTGTATCTCCTTCCGGGTTACCTGATGGGTCATCTTGAGAAAAAGAAACGGAAGAAAAGGTAAAGATAAATATAGGTATAACTATTTTGGTAAAAATATATTTGTTCATAATACTAGATACCTCTGAGTTCTTATTTAGATTTATTATTGAAAGATCTGAATACAACTAGGATCTAATCATAGGTCAAGCACGTTTTATGCTATGCCTATAAAAACTAAAGGTAAATTAAATTATGGAAGGGTATAACCAATTCTATACCTATTTTATTTAAGCGCCCGATTATTAAGAGATTGACTACAAATACAACACTTTTCTCAAATATCAATAAGGCATTAAGCCCCTATAGATACTACGCGCAACAACGTTGTGAGCCATACATGCAAGGGTTGTTAAATCAAAGACTGGAAGTTTCAATAATGACTGCAAGCATGCAGCATAAGGTGGCAAATCAGTGCACTCTAATACAATAGAACGAATATTGGGATTATTTTTGAACAATTGTTGAGCAGCTTGAACAACCTCCTCTTCTATCAATGACACATCCATTGATGTCCGTAAGTTTTTTAGTATCACTTCTGAAAATTCATGGCTATTCTCTAAACCTTGTATAGCAACAGGGATACCACCGGCACCTGTTGCTTCAAAATGCTTGGCCGTTAATGCATTTGAATCCGCAGTAATAATACCGACAGGGGATAAACCACCCGTCATCTGAAAAGCTAGCGGTACTTGTATCAAGCTAGACACGAAAACAGGAATATTAACCGCAGCAGCCAACTCTTGTTGAAACATGGCCAAAAAGCCACAACTACCAGTGATTGCCCGAACACCCTCCGCTTCCAGATGTTGAGCGGCATCAATAAATGGTTGAAGCAAATCGTCAGATGGGTCATTTAACAGTTTAGGTACCGTAACACCGGATACGACTTGATAAAGTACGGGGAATGGTAAGCTTGAGGGGTTCTTAATATGCCCCGGCGGTTTAGGAAAGTAACTTTCTAAACACAAGACACCTATTGTTGCCCCACAAATATTTTGACCTCCTGAGTACAGGGTCATTAGTTTTTCCTCATGTAAAAGTCGAGATAAAAAATAAGTTTGGAACGATGGCTTTACTAAAAGCGAGAGGAAGAAAATAACGATAAATCCACGCTTGTTTTTTCTCCGTTAAGGTGTTGTGATATTAATCGCCCTGTAATACTGGAAAGTGTTAAACCAACATGTCCATGCCCAAAGGCAAGCATAATGTTGGGGTACTTTTCTGATGGCCCAATAACGGGTAATGAATCAGGTGTAGATGGACGGCTGCCAACCCACCTTGATTTAATATCTGGTTGTCCTCCCAACATATTTTTTGCAAATTTTAATAAATGCTGTATGCGTTTGTTATCTGGAGGCGAGTCAGCGTAAGCAAATTCTGCAGTACCAGCAACACGCAACCCATTTAACATAGGTGTTAAAAAGATACTCTTATCTAACCAAGAAACAGGTCTACTCAGCCCTTGATCACCAGGCTCTAATTCCAGATGGTAACCTCGCTCACTCACCAATGGTATTTTAATACCTAAGGGCTCTAGCAGATACCGTGATGCCACACCAGCGGCCATGACTAATCGACCTGCCGTTAAATGCCTTGCTGATGTTTCTATTTTGATTGACGCACCATCAGGATCAATATGAACAACATCTTCTTGCAAAACTATGCCACCATTCTGCTGAAAATATTCAGCATATTTTTGACAAATACCGCCAGGATTAACCGTATGCCTGGAATTTGGATAATAAACGCCACCCGCATGAAAATCTGCAAGTCCAGGCTCCAGTTCATGCACTTGATCGGGCGTTAAAAACTCCACACTAACATCATGTTCTATACGCTCTTGCATTGGGCCATCTTTCGTTTTTTGAAACCCTTCCTTTGTTCCCAATAAGGCCAAACTGCCATTACTACGCACCAACTCAATAGCACCGCTGGCTTTTAGCAAAACATTATCCGCCTCAGGGGCTACTTTTAATAACTCGGTTAAAGCATGACAACCTCGCAAATAATTTTCAGGCAGACAAGCTTTGACATAACCTAAACCATAAGGAAGCATAGTGGGAACATAACGCCCCTGTATCGATAATGGGCTTTCTTCATCTAATAACATACCTGGAATCTGGCACATCGTTTTCAGCTTTGATAAGGGCAGTCGTGCGAAATCGGCAAATACGCCTGCATTACCAAAAGACGTACCAGCACCTGGAGGATTAGGGTCAATAAGATGGACTTGATGACCAGATCGTTGCAACCATAAAGCAGTTGAAAGCCCAATAATCCCTGCACCAATAACAGCAATATTCAAATTTTTTGACATAAAATATAGTGATGAAAACTCATCACACCTTATTAATTAATTAGCTGCAATAATCTGCATTTCTACAAGTAATTCTGGCCTGGCTAAACGTGCTTCTACGCATGCTCTTGCGGGTGGATTTTCACCATTAATCCATTCATCCCATACGGCATTCATTGCCTGAAAACCTTCCATACTGGAAATCCAAATAGTCACTGATAGCAATTTAGATTTATCCGAACCAACAGATGCCAACAGTTCTTCTATTTGCTCAACAATCTGTTTTGTTTGCCCAGTGATGTCTTGGCTATCGTCTTTTTTAGCAACCTGACCCGCCAAATAAATAACGCCATTATGACTCACGATTTGGCTCATACGTTGACTAGATTGACAGCGTTCAATCATTAACACTTTCCTTAAACTGATAAATTAAAAATTATTTTTTGGCAAAAAAACCCCAATATATTCAGAAGGCCAGCTTCGAATAATTGGGGAAGATTCACGTCACAAGGTTAAACAATAATAAGTAACTTTCTATTTTCCATAACTGAAAAATAAAGTATTTATTAGCTCTCTTATTTCTTTTTGGCCTTCGCTGCTGCGTCTTTCATAATGCCAGAGGTCACTTTCATACTTTCAATCCATTTATCGTCATTGCCTTGACGAAAGTCAACAAGAGCACCCATGTTTGCATACGCTTTCAAAACCTGAGGGTCTTTCATAACTTTTGTCGTTGCTGCAATTAATTTATCAACGACTTCCTGAGGCACCCCTTTAGGTGCAAAAATACCTGCCCAGCCTTCAAAATTCCCTTCAATACCATAATCGGCAAAAGTGGGAACATTAGGGAAATCATCCAATTTTTGATTCATAACCAAGGCTCTGGCACGACCAGATTTTACATGAGGCCCAAAGGCAGGAGGGAATGAGACAGCAGAATCAATGTGGCCACCAACGACTGAAACCATCGACTCTGCAGTAGTATTACCATGAACATATTTAGGCTTGTAACCTGCCTGATCTGCAATGATATTACCAAGAATAGTACCCGATGAAGCTGCGCCCCAAGAGCCTTGAGTTAATGTCTTTTTCTTGGCCCCAGCTATAAAATCATCAAACGTTTTATAAGGGCTGTCTTTTGCGACAACAACAGCAAGTGGTACCGCAGTCATCTTAACAACAGGCACAAAGCTATCAAAGGTATATGGCGTTTTACTAAAGTTGGGATTCACCAACATGTTACCAAGACCAGCATTGATCAATGTGTATCCATCATTTTTTGAATTTGCGACAAAGGAGGTACCGACTACACCACCGCCACCTGCTTTGTTAATAACAACGACAGGGACGCCCAATTCTTTTTCTACAGCGTCAGCCCACACTCGAGTCGACAAATCAGAATCACCACCAGCACCGTAAGGCACGATGACATTAATAGGTTTCTTAGGCCAATCAGCAGATGCTGTGCTTGCGAGCAAGCAAATGCTTAACGCTGAAACCAGCTTTGTTAAGGGCTTGTTAAAAAATTTCATAATACATTCCTCATAATGGTTATTTTTATTTAATTTTTAGTGGTCTAGTTAATCTATTTGATAATGTCCTTGTTGTTATTGAGCACCTCCTTTCTGATTAATCGTTTCATCAAAAGCAGGAGTTAGCACTCTTTCACTTTTCTTTTTCATTTTCATACTTGAATACACAAAAAATATAGAGAGCGCGATAAATATCCATGAGAATGGTGATGCAAAAAATAGATGATAATCCGTACCTACAATGGTAATCGCCTGATCGAGATTCTGCTCTAAAAATGGCGTAAGAATGAAACCTATAATAAATACCGCAGGGTTTAGGCCAACTAGACGCATACCATAACCAATGATCGTAAATACAATAAGGATCAAAACATCATTCATATTTTGCCCCGCAGTGAATGCACCAGCAAAGGCAAAAACAGTAACGCATGGGAAAATAAAATGACGTTTTAAAGATGCAACACGAGTAAAGAATCCAAAACCTGAGCGTGCAATAAAGAGTAAAAATAAATCGGTTAACAGAAAACCAGCAAAAATTGCATAAATAGTTTCGGTATGCTCAAAAAAGATAAGTGGCCCTGGTGTCAAACCATGAATAAGAAAAGCACCCATTAACAACGCTGCCACATCATCACCTGGGATACTTAAAGTTAACATTGGAATCAGGCTTGAACCACATACAGCATTATTAGCTGATTCAGCTGCTGCAATACCTTCAACAGAGCCCTTACCAAACTTTTCGGGGTTTTTAGATGTTCTCTTAGCTTCGCCATAGGCCATAAAGGCTGCTGTACTTGAACCCAAGCCAGGGAGAGCACCAATAAAGGTACCTATACCCGTCGACTTTAAAATCGTTCTAAATACAGAACGAAACTCTTTAAAACTAATACGGTTATCATCAGGATTTTTAGACTTGCTTAACGCCAAATCATGATGGGGCTTATGGCGCAGCCTGATTGTACTAATCACTTCAGGCATCACTAATATACCAATTAACATCGGTGTAAAAGTAAAACCTGCCATTAATTCAGTGACGCCAAAGGTGAAGCGTGAAGCACCTGTAATCGTCGATAACCCCACCATTGCACATAGCATACCGAGTAAACAAGAAAGCAGACCTCGGGGTATTGATTCACCCGCCAAAGAACCAATAACAGTAAAAGCAAACAATAAAAGAAATACTTTCTCAATCGGGCCAGCTTGTAATGAAATAACAGAGATAGGGGCAGCAACAAAAATTAGCACCAGTGTCGCCAATGCTTCTCCGGTTATTGAAGAAAATAGTGATATATCGAGTGCTTTACCTGCCTTCCCTTGCTTCGTCAGTGCGTTACCGTCTTGAGCTGTCAGAAAAGAAGCTGCTGCCCCCGGTGTATTAATTAAAATAGCCGATATAGAGCCACCATAAATGCCCGCTTTATAAACAGCTAATAACATTGTGATTCCAATAATAGGATCAACATAAAAAGTCAGCGGCAAAATAATAGCGATTGCCATAATTGCTGAAATGCCCGGTATGGCACCAAAAATAATCCCGACAAAAATACCGGCAATAATGCCAAGAATCGGCCCGACAGCTAGAATAGAAGAGAAACCACCAATAATATTATCAATCACTGAACCATTCCTCTTATGACAAAGACCATGTGGGCAAAAAGACCCGCAAGAAGTGACTCGCCCCATAAAAAATCAATAGAGGCGTAATAATGGACATCGCAGTCATCGCAAACCAACTGCGCCCACCCAACAAGAATGCAATAGCAAACATGACGAAAGGTGTTACTAAAAGAAAGCCAAGATATGGAACAAGAAACCAATAAAGAATAAAAGTCCCGATATAAATATTGACGCCCATAAAGCCAGTAAGATCTATTTTTTCAACATCTTCCATCCGTGCTTTTTTGCTTAATTTAAGCAATGACTGAACACCAATCACTGCTGAGAAGACAATGATCAAACAAGCAACAATACGAGGTAGAAATAGTGACCCAAGGTCGGTTTCAACGCCACCTTCTGATAAACTATCGTTTGTCAGAATAATCAATGACGCAATAATTAATATTGTCGATATAACAACATCTATTTTTCTTCTATCCATTAATTTACCTCCAAAGTTAAACTTTCTATCGATAGTAATAAGCGTAGCTCAAAGCTATCGATGTATTTTAGCGTTACAGTGCTTAACTGTTTTTGAAAGTTTGACTTACATTAATTTTTTTATTTTTAACAACGTTTTGTATTATTTTTAAGTGTCTGCTAGTAAAAGCTTTTAATTCACACAATCCTTGAAATTTTTATTTAATAAACACCTATTCATCTGCCAGAGAACTATAAATAGGCGATAGCAGCTTTTCAGCATAAGGCTTAATGTCGAAAAGCCCACTTAAAGGCTTCTCTTGGTCATTTCACCAGCTTGGCGCGAATTATTCCCTAAACCTTGATATCTAATTTATTGGATCCAGTATATAATTACCAATTGTATTTTCTTAACAAATCATCAATTTTTCTTATGAAGTGAGGGTAGATATGAACTTACGGCAAATGGAAGCATTTCGAGCAGTAATGCTGACAGGTTCAGTAACTCAAGCAGCCAAACAGCTATTCAAGACCCAACCTGCCATCAGCATGATGCTTAATACCCTTGAAGAAGAACTGGGTTTTTCTTTATTTGAACGACAAAAAAAGCGCCTCTACCCAACACCAGAAGCGAATTACCTTTATAACGAAGTGGAAGCTATCTTTTCACGAATCAATGATGTCCATCAAACAGTTCAAGATATTCAGAATAAACAATATGGATTTTTAAGAATTGGTTGTATGCCAGGCCCTTCGACATTTTTTGTCCCGGAACTATTAGCAGATTTTCTAGAGGAACACCCGAAAGTACGGGCTTCTCTACAAACACGCACCTCTGATGAAGTCGCTAAATGGGTAGCATCAAACCAATATGATGTTGGTTTAGCTGAAGTGGGAACAGGCCACCAGAACCTCAATAAAACGGACCTTTTTAAGCTACCTTGTATATGCGCCCTTCCTGTAGGACATCCACTCACTAAAGAAGAAGTTATCACCCCAGCCTTACTTGATAACGAGCCAATGATTACCCTACATCCAGACCACATGACATATCATGACTTGTCACAGCTCTTTGAAAATAGCGGGTATAGAATGAATGTGCGCCTGCAAACACGATTTTTTATACCAGCGCTGCAATTTGTTGAAAAAAAATTGGGAGTCTCGGTCATGGACCCAATCACAGTCAGAAGTTACTGCAATTATTCATCGCCAGGAAAAATTATATTCCGTAAATTTGAGCCCACTCTTTGGTTTAAATTTGGGATTATCTACCCAGCCGATACACCACAATCAATAATCACAACCTCTTTTACAAAACAATTACATGACAAAATTCGTGAACTGGAAGATAAACCTGAAATATTACTAAGCTGGGGAGAAAATAAGTGTTAAAGGTATTTACGCTGCTCATCTATGGATTATTATTTTATATAAAATCCCTTATCGTCAGCATAACTCAAATCTAACCCCAACTTTTCTTTCCACTTATCAGCTACCTTCTCGAAGAAGTCTGTTTTTTGAAGTTCTATCAAAGCAGCTTCCCATGCTCTTACAGTATTGGAAGGCGTATCTTTAGATAACATAATATAACTTGGCGCTTCTTTAATAACATAAGCAACGGCTATATCCTTTATATCAACACTAATAGATTTCGCTACGGAGGGAGCTTCTATATCAGAGGTAACCCATAAATCAATGCGCCCTCGCAAAAGCTTTTCGAGGTTTTGCTCTGGCTTTCTAACATCTTCTACATTATTTTTTTCAAACAATTTTCCTCGCCAGTCTCCTCTGAGAGCGCCAACTCTATAGTTTTTGTTTTTAATATCTTCGATACTTGAAACGGATAGGTAGCGATCAGCCCTCTTCCACAAAACATGTTTTCGAGTCATAACAGGACCTATAAAATAGTAACCATGATCGATTCTCTGCTTTGTTTTTCCTGCTGTGAAGACAGCGATATTAGGATTTTCTGAAACCAGTTTAATAGCTCTCGACCAAGGCATAAATTCAATATTACTATCACTGTTTAATTCTTTAATGAGAGCTCTAACAATATCTACGGTCGTACCAACGACCTCATCATTTTCTTTATAATTGGTCGGGGGCTCATCGGCTGTAATTACTCTTACATCTCCATATGACAATACCGGCAATAAAAGCACTACTGCAACACCAATCATTAAAAACTTTTCAACCACAAACTTCATAACCACAACCCTCAATATAATTATTTATTTTCAGGTGAGATTAAATTCTATAAAAAATCAATTCTAATTATATTTTTTTATAAAAACATAAAAGCTTCTTATGTAGAAAATATTATATTTTTAGATAAATATTTATAAAAAATAAAATCAACAAAAAACGACATCCCAACCAATACAATTATCATTTATCACCTAAATCATCAAAAATAAAAAAGACAATATTATTATTTAATAAAAAAAACTTATAAACAAACAAAACACCAAATTAAAAAAATTGAATATCCCGTCCTATAATCTAATATCTAATTAAACTGAATCCAAAATTAAATTAGAAAACTTCTATACAAAATATCAGGATCATCATGAAAACCCCTAAAATACAGATCAAACTCTCATGGAAGCAAAAACTGTTAATTGTTACCATTGCAACAATAACAGGCTTATCGCTACTCGCAATCTCTTCTATAATGGGATTTAACAACGTTAACAATAGCGTAGAAAAACAAAACCATACACATGAGTACAAACAACTATCTTTAGCATTTGTTAATAATTTACTTAAACTAGAAATATTATCCAATAAAATTACAAAAGATAACGCCAACGAATTTATAAACAACGTAGAAACACTGGTTAAAAACTCAAAAACAATGGAGGAAAAATCAAAGAAATTAAAAAATAACGATCTTGATAAAATCTCAAAAAGCCTACCCGAACTATCAGAAGAGTATTTAAGCCTACAAAAGCAGTGGCTTAAAAATAGAGACTCATTAGGGTTCACACCTGGCGATGGAAAACTACTGGCATTATCCACAACCGCCAAAGACCTTATAAAAGTATCCTTTTCAAATATAGAAGGCCCAATCAATGAAATTATCGTCACACAAAAAGGTTATGTTTCCTCAAAGAGCGTTGAAGCAGAAAAAATTATATTTAAAAATCTAGAAACACTTAATGCTGTAGTAAAAGATCTCAGCTGGGAGGACAACGAAATCGGCTTAACCATTAAAAAGTATGAAAATACTTTTATAGAAACACAAAAATTAATCACTAAAGAAAGAAATATCACACATAAAATCCAACCAGTATTCTCAGGCCTTAATACACTTATAGCAGAACAAAATATTTTTCTGAATAATAGCGTCATAAAGCAAGTCACGGATGATGCCGACACTGCCAGATCAACGGCGTTAAAACTAATCGCTTCATCAGTCGTAGCGGTTGCCTCCATTGTTTTCATTAGCCTTATGACTATCGCGCGTCAATTGAATATCCAGTTAAATGACATGCAGCATTTCTTGAAACAAGCAGCAGAGGGAAATTTTTCTCAACAGCTACCCATCAATTCAAACGAAAGAGATGAATTTACTCAATTACGCAAAGCATCAAACTCTATGTCTAATGATATTTCTCATCTTATATCCAAAGTAGTCAATAGCAATGGAGATTTATTAGACATCAAAACAGAGTTAGAAAAAGCAGTTAAACACTTATCTACCGTTGGCAAAGAGGTCGAGCAGAAAACACAGCAATCAACAGTGGCGACTCAGCAGATCTCTATTGCTGTCAATGATGTGGCCAATCGTTCTTCGGATGTAAATGAAACGATACAAGACACCTCTAAATCTGTCCAAGTGAATGGTGAAATTATTAACAATTGTGTTCAATCAATGTCTAGCATCGTTACTCTAAGTGAAAACACCCATAAAGAGGTTTCAAAACTCACTCAGTCAAGCTCAAAAATGTTAGGTATTATTGATGTCATTAATGGACTAGCCGATCAAACCAATTTACTTGCGCTAAACGCGGCCATCGAATCCGCACGTGCAGGAGAAGCAGGGCGAGGGTTTTCTGTTGTAGCCGATGAAGTTCGCGCCCTTGCCCAAAAAACTGTCAACGCAACTAGCAGCATAGGCGATATCATTAAAGGTTTTAACGATCAGTCAAAAACCATGGGGCGCCTAATGGAAGATGGGATTAAATTGGCATCATCTGGGCAGAAAAACGCAAATGATGCCATGTCTTCGTTTCAACATATCGATAAGTCTATTCAGAAAGTGACGTCAGAAATGGATCAAATCGTCGTGGCAGTAGAAGAAATATCTTATAACACTAACGATATCGTCGCTCAGATAAAGCATATATCAGAACAGAGCGACAGTACGAAAAAGACAAGAATAACTCTGGAAAATCATACCGATAAACTATCTGCACAAGCTGAAACATTGAGACAATTAACCAGCCGTTTCAAATTATCGGAGAACCGATAGCTAGGCAACTTTTCGCAGATCAATCAAAAGACCAATAACTTAACCGCAGCGATCATTGCCATACCACGAATCAACCATTTGAATTGTTTGAGATTTAAACGCCGCAATACATAATAACCAATACCAGCGCCGATTAATAAACCTGGCAAACACTGCATACTAATAATAGTTGTCTCCCAACTAATTAACTCTAAAAAGTATAATGTGGGCAGCTTCGCTAGATTAATAATAAAGAATGCCCAAGCCCGCGTGCTGACATAGGCCTCCTTCGACAATTTCTGCTCGATTAAAATAAGGCTTAACAATGGCCCAGCGGCATTAGCAATCAAACTAATAAAGCCGGCGACTAAACCTGTAGCATAGATAACCAATGGGTGCTTCATAATATTGGTCGACTGATAATCCAACCAAATCCCCAAAACAAGAATCGCGATAATGGTAAGCCCCAACATTAAGGTAAATTGCCCAGCATCAATTCCTGATAACCACCACCCACCAGTGACAATACCAATAAATGCCAGTGGTAATAAACGCGTTAATACTGCCCAATTGATGTTTTGGCGATACATATAGATCGCCAAAACATCGGTAACTAGGTACATAGGGATAACAATACCCAGAGCCTCTGGCCCAGGAAAAGCCAACATAACAATTGGCAATATGATCAAACCCATACCACCAATGGAAAATTTGGAAAAACCCGTCACTAAACCCGCAGCCAATAAGCTTAACAGTACAATATCCAATACAAGGTCCTTATTCAGTATGTGATAGACATTGCTAGCTTAATGGAAATAATGATTGTAAGATAATTGCACTTTTCGTTTAAAATGAAAGATGAAATCTATAATTTTCAATATTAATAAAAAAGCTTCAATTAATAGTAATGACCAACGACCAACTGAAGGCATTTGTAGCGGTAGTAGAACAAGGTAGCTTTCGCTCAGCGGCTGAACATCTTTTTAAAACACAACCTACCGTTAGTGCTGCGGTGCGCACACTGGAGCAACAGTTTAACTTTCAATTATTGAGTCGTGATGGATACCGGCCAACACTGACAACTGAAGGTAAGACCTTTTATCGTGAGGCTAAGAAAATACTAGCTCAGACCCAAAAGTTAGAGCAATTAGGCCACCAACTTGCTCAAGGCGTTTCACCGACACTTTCAATTTGTTTAAGCGCAATATGCACTGACGCCCTAAGTTTGCATGCTATTAAACACTTTTGTGATGAAAACCCCGAGGTTCAATTGAATATCAGCACAGAACACCTACATGGCGTACAGGAGCAATTGCAGTTAGAAAAAGCAGATTTAGCAATCGGACCTCATTATGGCCTCGACGACCGCCATGAGTTTGTTGAACTGACCCAAGTCGATATGATTACCGTAGCATCACCGTCACTCGTTAAAACGTTGCCCCAAGAAAAACCCGTCCGCCAAAACAAGTTATACCAACACCCCCATATCCTTATTACCAATACAGGTTCAGGCTCCTTCGAACACCTGAATGTTTTACCGTTTGGCCAACGCTGGTATGTGAATGATTATCAGATGAAGAAAGCCTTACTCATTGCAGGCATGGGCTGGGCGAGAATACCGGTACACATGATTGAAAGCGAATTAAATAGCGGGCAGCTCACCCCAATAGAAGTGGAGAACTTTAATGATAGAAATCATGTGCCTATCTACTTAATCCGGCTACGTCACCACCCACTCGGCGAGTTAGCGGATAAGTTTTGGAAAAGCATGATCGCCACCAATTAATTGGCTAGCTCAGCTAACCGTTCAGACTTACTGGATTGACGACCGCAAGGTATTACTTAATAACCAATCTTTAAATAAGTGAGAAGCCACAGACAGCTCTTTGTCGACATGGTGACAAAGATAATAACCACCTTCGGTATCAATACTTTCTGCAAATGGCGCAACCAGCTGCGAGGCCAGAATACCTTGCTGCATCATTTCATCATACATTAAACAAACACCAACGCCATCAGCACACATCGACACAGCCGCCGCATGGCTATCGGTATATTGGCGAACCTGCATATCAAGGTCAGATAGATTCATATGCTCCAACCACTGAGTCCAACCTTGGGGCGTACCGATAACATCCACTAATGGCAGTGTAATTAAGTCGCTGGGCTGGCGTATTCTTTGAGCGTTAGCTGCGGTACAATACGGCCGCAATTTTGGCTTAAGCAAGGAAAAAGATTCAAAACCTGGCCAACTGCCTGAACCATAACGAATTTCTAAGTCGGCAGTGGAAATATCAAAATCCGTCGACCAGTTAGTACTTCTTTGTCGAATCGTGATTTGTGGATGAATCTGGCTAAAATGTAACAGGTGAGGCGCCAACCAAAGTACCGCAAATGTTGCGTTGATATTCACATTGACAACAGCATCATTAGAAGCAGCAAAAATCTGCGCAGCACCGACATTAAGCTGATGAAGAGACTCACAAACCAACGGAACGAATGCTTGTCCCGCATCAGTTAACCTAATGGCTCGATTAGCTCGGACAAACAGCTTTTGATCCAGATGATGTTCCAATAATTGTATTTGTTGGCTGATAGCAGATTGGCTCATACTCAGTTCTTCTGCCGCTGAAGTAAAACTGAGGTGGCGGCTGGCGACCTCAAAGGTACGTAACCAATTAAGCTGTATAGTATTTGTAAGTAGTCGTTTCATGATTGCTAAGAATGAATAATAGTTGCTAGCGAGTTATTTGAACCCATAAGTATTACTTATTAATTCCGTAATAATATATCGCTTGTTCAGGGTCGGGCAACTTATATATTATCCGTGCCACTTATTTTTTACACGGGCGACTCTCTGCCGATAAAGAGTCGCTTGATCTTTGGAGTCGTTACAACTATGAAAAATAAAACTGAGGTGTTAATCATTGGTGGTGGTATTGCAGGTGTCAGTACCTTGTACCACTTAACAAAAATGGGCTGGACTGACATCATGCTAACCGAAAAGATAGAGCTGACTTCTGGCTCTACTTGGCATGCTGCGGGTAATCTACCTCATTTCAGCAACAGCCTGAATATGGTCAAGCTACAGCAGTACAGTATTGACCTGTACAGCCGTTTAGAAGAAGAAACTGGCAGTGCTGTCAACCATTTCCCTACAGGCGCTATTCGCCTAGCTCATACTCAAGACCGTATGGACGAGTTCGAGCGTGTTGTTGCCATGTCTGACCTTACTGGTTTGAACTTGGAAATGGTCAGCGTTGAACGCTTAAAAGAGCTTTACCCTTACCTAGACACCACAGGCCTATTGGGCGGATTATGGGATCCAGCCGATGGTCACATTGACCCAACCAGTGTAACCAATGCGATGGCAGCTGGTGCAAAAGCGGCGGGAGCAACCATTGTTCGTGGCAACCCTGTATCTGCTATCACACAAAAAGAAGATGGCCGTTGGGAAGTCACTACCGAAAAAGGTGTGATTGACGCTGGCATTATCGTGAATGCTTCTGGTTTCCGTGCGAACGAAGTTGCCGCAATGGTTGGCCACCAACTCCCTATGAATATCATGGAGCACCAATACATCGTAACTGATGATATCCCTGAGTTGAAAGAGCGTAACGAAATGTTGCCGATGATCCGGGATCCAGATGTGTCTTACTACCTACGTCAAGAAGGTAAAGGCTTTATCTTAGGGCCTTACGAAAAAGGTGGTATTCCTTGGGCAGTAGACGGCGTTCCAGCCGCTTTCGGTCAAGAATTATTACAACCAGACCTAGATCGTATCGAAGACATTATGTGTACTGCGATGGAACAGGTTGATCTAATCACTCAAGCAGGTATTAAAACGGTTGTTAACGGTCCTATTACCTATACTCCAGACGGCCACCCATTGATCGGCCCTGTTCACGGTTACCGTAACTACTTTGTTTGTACTGGCTTCAACTTTGGTATTGTTCAAGGTGGCGGTGCTGGTAAGCACATGGCTGAGTGGATTGTTAACGGTCACCCAGAATTAGAATTCTTCGAACTAGACCCACGTCGTTTCGGTGACGACTACGCCGATCACGATTTCTGTGTTGCTAAAGGTACAGAAGTTTACGCAAACGAATATCAATTAGGCTTCCCTAATGAATATGCAATGCGCCCTGCTGCTCGTGAAGCGAAAAAATCACCTATCTATGAATCACAAAAAGCGAAAGGTGCGGTATTCGGTGCTTACTATGGTTGGGAACGTGCCAGCTGGTTTGCAACTGACGGCCAACCAGGTGCACAAGAAGAGCACAGCTTCCGCCGTGGTAACTGGCATGATGCAGTAGATGCAGAATGTCAGCACGTACAAAACAAAGTCGGCGTACTGGATCTTTCTCCTTTCACTAAATTCCAAATTTCAGGCGCTGGCGCACACGCATGGTTACAGAGCATGTCACCTAACCGCGTTCCTACTGAAGTGGGTGCGGTTGCCCTATCTCACCCACTGACAAAAGAAGGTGGTGTTGCTTGGGAATTCTCAGTCACCAAACTAAGCAGTGGCACTTACTACATGATGGCACCTGCTGCCGGTGAGCAGTTAATTGAAGACTGGTTAGAGTCTCGTCTGCCTACAGACGGTTCAGTTAACCTGAAAAACATCACTCAAGAGTTTGGTACTTTAGTGATTGCAGGTCCTGATGCACGTAAGGTATTGAGCAAAATCACAGACAGCGACTTAAGCAACGAAGGCTTCCCTTGGTTTACATCACAAGAAATCACTGTTGCTGGCGCACCGGTTCGCGCACTGCGCATGAACTTCGTTGGTGAATTAGGTTGGGAATTACACCACCCAATCGAGCATCAACAAGCGATTTACGATGCATTAATGGATGCCGGTAAAGATCTTGATATTCGTGACTTCGGTTTACGCGCAATGGAATCAATGCGTTTAGAAAAAGGCTACGCGATGTGGGGCCACGATCTAAACTTAGAGTACACCATACTTGAAGCTAACCTTGGCTGGTTCGTTAAATACGACAACGGCGACTTCGAAGGTAAAGCCGCACTGGAAGCACAAAAAGCGGAAGGCGTTAAGCGCAAGCTTGTATTGGTAGAAGTGGATGCGGATGTCGATGCTTCTGTTGGTATGGAGCCTGTTTACTCTAACGGTAAAGTCGTTGGTGAATCTGCTTCTGGCGGCTATGGCCACCGTGTACAGAAGAGTTTAGCGTTGGTTTACATGAATGTTGATGCTCTAGAAGCTGATGATCTGAAAATCAGAATCCTGGGTGAATACTACCCTGTTACTGTGACTTCAGGTTGTGTATACGACCGCAAAGGTGAGAAGTTAAAGTCTAACGACTAATTACTCGCTAGATAAAAACTTAAAAGCCCGCATTATTTGCAATAATGCGGGCTTTTTATTACGGAAGATAACGCAATACCCTTGAATACCTACCTGCTAAGCTTTTTTATATAAGTAGTCTAGAAATACTCTATCAAAAGTGTACTTATAACGACATAACGGCTATATAAAAATAAAGTTCTCTAACAGCAAAAAAACAAAAGCTCTTATTAAGACAATCTGGAATGCCCCCCGAAATTTTAAGTGACTAAGCCACATAACTTCTATCTTTTTACTCTAGCGTCAACTTTTGCATTATTTATTGTATTGGTTAATACTCTAGTAATGAGCGATAGAAATACATATAAAATCGTTGTTGCTGCTTGTCATCACTTCCAACACTCTGCCCTTATGGGAATACTCGAAGCAATCGACGCGTCCAATTTAGTTCAGAAAAAAATAAAGGGATCCACATTATTTTCTATTAACATTGCCAGCAAAGATGGGCTTGACGTTACCAATCAACTAGGGGAGCCTGTTCTCGTCGACGCCAAATTAACATCCATAGATGAAGTCGACGCCATCATTCTTTTAGGGCCTATAGAATCCCATAAAAATAATTCATATACCAACATACTCGATGATCAAACTAAACAATGGCTACATAAACAATACGCAAGAAATAAATTAATCGTCGCTAACAATTGCTGTGTATTGCTATTAGCAGAAGCAGGGATACTAAAGGGCCATAGGTGCACACTAGCCCCACAATATTATGACACCTTCCACAAAACCTTCCCCCATATAAGCGTACAGCGCTCTAGAACGGTTATCAGAGACAAAAACATCATTACACTGAGTACATTAACGCCTAGCCTGGATATCTTTATTCAAATAGCCAATGACGCATTAGGTGCCCAAGCCACAACGTTATTTGAGCGCTTAATGATCCCTTATGATAAATCCAGCAATCAAAAAACTAATGATTCCCCTGGTCGATTTTTAAATAAAATAGCACTTTTTTTATCAAACACTAGGTATAAAAATATAACAGTGAAAGGACTCGCTGCAGAAATGGCCGTCTCAGAAAGAACCTTGCATAGAAGAATAAAACAGTACGCTGAATGCTCTCCTAAACAGTTTATTGAACGTATACATATAGAAATAGCCTGCAGGCTCCTTCGAGAAACCGACAAGCAGGTAAAAGAAATTGCTTTAATGCTGGGTTATTCCAGCGATACCGTTTTCCGAAAAAATTTTTCACAGCAGACCGGGATGAATCCAACCGACTATAGGGAAACAAAAAAAGACAAAAAGCATAAAAAATCGGACAACATTTAAATACTTACTGTTTGCACCTCTCAAAAAAACAAGGGAAATAATACGTCAGGGCCTGATTATAAAATTAGTAATAACACATCAATAGCCTTAGTAGATGCATACGGTTATAGCAACCTATGAAAGATTCCAACGTTCAGCCTTTTCTGGTCTCTGTGAGTTATTTGACCTTGCTAACGTTGGAAGTTGTGGTTTATCAATATTGTTAGGGCCTACGCCCTCTTACAAAAAATATTTGTCGATAAATTTTTGAAGACAGAAACCAACAGATAGATAAAGAATAACAAATAGGGAAGTTACGACACTCTTACCCAAAGTGCTCAACCTAAACACGGAAAAAGCGCCTTACCTAACATAAGCTGCGACAGCAAACTTATTATCCACCTAGACAGAACAACCCATAAACGCAGGCAAAGATACAACTAAGTGCACCAAGGCTTTACCACTTTAGATAATGAAACTCAAAACAACTCTTTTCAGCCGGTAAAAGGACTGACTTAAGCGCCAAGCCCGGCAAAACATTTTTCTTCAGATAACGGGCTTGATACTGGTGGCCATGGACATCGTGTACAGAAGGGTTTAACACTGGATTATCTTTAATTCATAATATTTTATTATGAAAATATAAGATAAATTTATGACATAAATAAAAAAGACAATAAACATGTAAAAATGGACATTTTAATATGTCTACTAACGCATTCACAATAAAAATCACCAGCAATGATATGATATGTCTCATTAGGCAATCTTATAACATAATAAATTTAGAGAATGTCACCATCATGTACACCGTAGTTATAGTCGTAAGCGATAGATTTCAGCGCTCAGCCCTTTCCGGGCTTTGTGAATTATTTCACCTTACTAATTTTCTTTTAAAAAAGAAGAGAGGAAAAAGCACTTTCAACGTTGTAATAGCGAGCCTAGACGGGAAAATAGTACAGGATCATTTATCACAAAAAATCAGCAATATTATTCTCAGAATGACCGACCTGAAACATTGCGACAGCATTATATTTTTAGGTACCATGCCCTCTTATGAAAAAGACCTATCAGTCAATCTTTTAAATAAAATCCAAAAAGATTGGATAATACAAAACCATAATAAAAGCACATTGATAGCCTCTATGTTTTCAGGTACGTTTTTTCTAGCAGAGGCAGGCATACTAAACAATAAAAAGTTTAATTTATATACCGAGCATAAAATTGTATTTTCTCAAAAACACTCATTTTTGAAACCCAACTCATCGACATATATTCATAGAGACAAAAATATAGTCACCAGTAGTGGGATAATGTCGTGGCTGGATATTTCAATAGAAATTATCGACGATGCATTAGGTGAAGAGGCAAATATACTTCTTAGTGAACTTTCTATCCATGGCTCCAGCCAAAAAACTAGCCGCAAGAAACCATTAAAAAAAGCCAATACATTCTTATCCAAGGCACAAAACATAATCATGGATACAGAAAATATAAATATTACACCACAAAAGCTGGCCTCATTGATGCCTGTATCTGAACGCACTCTCGCCCGAAGAATAAAACAATATACAGATAAAACACCAAAGCAACTCATCGATGATTTTCGAATAGAAAAGGCCTGTAAATTATTAGCAACAACGGACAAACAAATAAAAGAAATTGCTTTTTTATCGGGTTATAACAGTGATATTGCTTTTCGGCGATCATTTACAAAAAAAATGAAGATAAACCCAAGCAAATACAGGGAAACAACATTTCCCTAAGTTCTCATTGAATCTCTATTAAAGGCTTTCAACCTGAAGATTAACCCTTAAAAATACGTGCCCTGGAATTTTTCCTCTGAGCTTTAAAAGAAATAAAGTTTCCATGCAGTTACATCAAGCATATCCTTAGAAAAGTAGAACAACTAATCCTATGATAATAAACAATGACTACCTTATATTACCAACGGTGACTTTTATGAGCATCAATATAGGGGCCATAAATTGAGAATAAAGTATAATTACTGCTCATATTTTCATAGAGTTAGATGCCACTATTTGAGTGGCTCGATTTTTAATAATCACGTTCAATTTAGCCGCTGTCAATATCGCCATTTTTCAAGAAACTGTGGTTAAAAATAATGCGCCTAAAGGCACATTACTTTTAATCTGCTTTCTCACAAAAAATATACAATGAAATATCGTCAACTCATATTTTTCAGCGAACCCAACAAGAAAGATTAAATTCGTCAAGATGATAACTGGCAACACAATGCTAATTAGTTAAAACGATTTTCAGCCTCTTCTTCTACTGGCCCTAACTCGTCGCTAAACTTATTCCATTCTCGAACTAAGTCGTCTTGTTCTCTTAGAAATTCTTCGTCTTTCTTCGCTTGCGCTACAAATGGTTGTTGTATAAATAAACTATTAAACCACTCTCGTTCTTCATCTGGCACCGTTATGGTAGACAAGGCACTATTGATCACTAAGTTTAATTGTTCATTGGGTTCGATACGGCCTGTACTAATTGCACTCAGCGTTTCAGCAATCACATTATAGCTAGAGGGGTGTTCTGACACATACTTTATACCGATACTAGCCCCTTCAGAGGCAGAAGCGCCACCATACAAACCTCTTACCGCTACCCCCTTCAGCATATCATCCGTCGAATGGTTCAACACATACTCCAATGTATCCGTGACAACAGCTTGCTGCATTACAGGGACTTCCCGTTTCTGATATTGCTTATCTTCTTCAAGCCTCGAAAAATAGCTGATTGCCGATAATGCTTGATCACTATCACTAACATAAGTTTTTATATAATCAACACCTTGCTCAATAGCAGGCACAGATGCCTTTTGTTCGTATAGTCCGTACAGATCAAACATAACAGGAAAGGATTCTCTATTTTGTGTTTCAAGAATATAATCAGCCTCTTCAATCAACATCTCTTTCATATAAGAGGTATGCTGAAGGGAATTTTCAAGTATCTGTCGCTGCCAGCCTGATTGAGTTCGAAATAATTCTGCAAACTGTTGCCGCGCTGCTTCAGAGACATGCACCGATGCAGACATTCTTTTGTTAAACTCTTCTATATCTTCGACAGAAGCTTGAGCTTCACCTGTACGTAATAAACCTTCTACTAATTTTTGAAATTCGAAGGGGACAGCTTCAGGAGGAAAAGGCTCTGCCGGCAACTCATCAGGCAATGCTTCTCCTGTGCTATAACTATAATCTGAATCTGCTGCATGATCATGAGCACCATGATCATGACCATGATGCTCACGGGAGCCATCAACTGCTAAGGTTTTAGATTTAACTGAAGAATCGAAAGGCGCTATCAATGACTGACCTTTAGCAACAAGCGCTTGCTTTAAAGTATTCGAGTCACTGGCAATATAATAGAATCCAGTGGTAATCGCGCCCGCCCCAACAATAAGCCAGGAAAATAATCTAGAGTTTTTCATGATTCATACACCTTATAGTATTAATAAATGTAAAGCTTGTTTACCAGAGCAGCAAACAAGCTTAGAGAGAGACAGCTTTACATCCAGTTAACCGTTATAGTTACGTATAGGTTGGCATCGAATAAAATTAGCCGTTGGCGTATACATCCACTTTTGCACTTTATCATAATGATTACCATTTATTTTAACGTTCCATCGATTATTGCGGAACTCCAATAGCTTATCAAAAGCATATTGAAGGCCGAAGGCTTTACCATACCGCGATGTTGTCCCTGATTGTAAGACAACCACTTTTCCAGGAACACCCTCACACTGTCTATTCTCCCCTCTCGTAGTACAGGTTGTAAGGCTTCCGCCAGCGCTCGGTGAAGCCGCAATGCTAAGGCCTGGCACACTTTTAAGGAAGTTTTCAAGCCCAAAATCAAAGCCTATGCCACCCTCAACTGTGACGCAACGTGACTTACGAGTGATTAATGTTAGTGAGGCACAACTACGAGCGTTTTTCGAACAAAGAATTTCTTTAGAGGTATCATTGACGGTATATTTATATTTATTCTGATAATCAGGCCCCTTATTATATATCTTTTGCCCCCTGCTAACATGATTACCATAGGCTTTTGTACTTGACCACCGCCCCAGTACGGGCTTATAGCATCTTTTAAAGTTACTACCTCCAGCCCTACCTTGGTGCATGTAATTACCCTCTCTTCCTCCATGTAAACATCGTTCTTCAGCATATGCTCCACTCGACCCTACAGAAGCAAAGAGTGAAACCCCAATAGCAGCCACTAAAGAGGCGCTAATAGATAACTTACTTATACTATTACTTAAATTTAAATACTTTTTCATCGATTACTCCGATTGTGTTTATATAACTTGATGCCATTTATATGACATACGCGTAATACTCGCCATAGCTTATTAATAATCAGCAAAACTAACCCTTAGACGTCAAAATTAATATGGCGACTCACAATATATCTGTATAAATTATAAAGTTCATAAAAATCACCTGATCAATTAAGACTAATAACTAACCAAAAGCGACAAGTCTCACTTCATGCATAAAATTACAGGAAAAAACCAATCAAATAAAAAATTATCGCAACCGTAAAATAATAAATGCACCAAAAAATAATAACCGCACCAAAAAGTACCCAACAAAAGAATAATATCGCCAAAAGATATAGTGAAAAAAAATGTTAACAATTAAAAATAATAAAAAACCACTCACACCCAAATAAAACCAAAGCCAGACTAATGACTTACGCGCCATTATTTTTTAATAGAACGATAAGGATGCAAAGATACCAATATCACTACACACAAAAAAAGACAAAGACCAATAAAAAAAAGACAAACTTATTAAATTGCCTCACTGTAAATAGTTAAAGATAACAAAAATAGTAAAATAATTATTACTTTAGACAATAATTAAAATCAAATTATAAAGACAAAAAAATGTATGATATTTCCATAATTGCTTACAATGGATTTCAAAGCTCAGCTCTATTTGGGCTTAGCGAATTATTTGATTTAGCTAACGCTAGATTAAAACTGAAATGTCAGGATAATTTTTTTAATGTATTTTTTACTACTTCTCAAGGGCAACCTGTATACGACTACCTATATCGGCCAATAAAAAATATTACGGGAAAAATAGCAGGCATAAAAAATTGTGACGCAGTTATATTTTTAGGCACAATGCCTTGTTATGAGAAAGACTTATCCATAAATTTTTTAAGTAAAGAGGAAATAGACTGGATAAAAGAAAAAAAAAGCAAAGAGACTCTAATTGCATCCATGCTTTCTGGTACCTTTTTGCTGGCAGAGGCAGGTATACTAGAAGGCAGAGAATTCAGCTTATACAAGCCTTACACCAATACATTTACTAGAAAACATCCCGATTTAAGTCCCGACCAATTCATATTTACCACCAAGGATGAATACTTATTAACGGGGCCGACAATAACATCATGGTTGAACATCGGTATTGAGGTCATCAAGGATGCTCTGGGTAATGATGCAGAAGAATTGCTATCCGACCTTTCTATTATGCATGCCCCAAGTGAAGTCTATAAAAGAAATAACACACCTGCGAGTTGCAATAATAAATTTTTACTTACAATAAAAGATATTATCGAAAAACCTGAGAACACTAACATTACCATCAATCAACTCGCATCGATGCTGTCAATTTCCGAACGCACGCTAGGCAGAAAAATAAAGTACCATACAAATAAAAGCTCAAAACAATTTATCGATGACATCCGTATAGAGAAAGCATGTAGACTTTTAAAAAAAACTGACAAACAGATAAAAGAAATCGCATTTTTATGCGGCTATAAGAGTGATTTCGTTTTCCGAAGAGCCTTTATTAGAAAAGTAGGAATTTGCCCTAGCGAGTATAAAAGTAATTAAAATTTAATAATTGCGGTTAAAAAACTTAAACATTAGGATGAAAAATTAAATGATAGACACCATTAACCAACACTCAAAATGGCACATAGTTTATAAAGGTGATAGCAAATAAGCAAATTGATTGATTGATTTAAGATAATATTTGCTTTCGATAATTTGCCGCGGTAACACCAAAGTGCTTTCGAAATGCTTTACTGAACGTACTTGAATCTTTGTAACCGACTTCTAATGCAATTTCTTGTATTGTTAAAGTTGTGGTTTCAAGCAGTTGCTGTGCTTTTTCAAAACGACAGTCCAATATATATTGATAGGGTGAAATATGTGATGCTTTTTTATATTGTCTTGAGAAGTGGTATTCGCTCATATTCGCTAAATCAGCCAATTCTTTCAGGGTAATTTCTTTGGCACAATAAGATCGAACATAGTCATTAACTCGATGTAACTGCTCCTTACTTAAGCCTTTGGCATTATCGTTAACCTTCTTTTCAAATACGCTATAGCGTCTCAGCAAATGCACAATCAGCTCTTGCTTAAGCAGGTCTACAGAAAACCCACTCAAGGGATCATCATTCATCAACTCTACATGCAAGCGCTTGAAAATATCAGAAACGAAATGGTCACGCTGATTTGCCCGATGACTAAATTCAGCTAATTTATGATCCATATCAGCCGCATTAGAGACAACTGAATCTATGGAGGATTGTTCGAGATTAAGGATCATTGTTAATAGCGAATCATTTTCAGCACTCATATTACGCCAGCTCCATTGCGTTTCTTCATGAGCTCGCACAATCATAAATTCGCCTTTTCGGCATTCTTGAGTGCGCCATTTATCATCACCAAGTTTATACCGACTTTTTATCGCACCTTCGAAACGGTAACCGAGAACAAGCCCTGTTTTCTTAGGCACGATAAAAGGTTTTTTATTCACTGGCTGCCAGTCTACGGAAAAGGCATTGACTCCTGACCAGCATTTATCTTTTGTATCAGCAAGAACAACACCTGGCATAATTTGATTTTTTTGTTTTTGACAAGATGACATAGCAGCTCCTTTAATGACTATAAATCCTAAAAGGCAAAAAACATATTTATTAAGAAAGAAAGCATAATTTAAAACCGTTGCTCATATTGCCACAGCGCTTACATATTACTCTTACTCACACGCAAGCAATGTATGCTGAACGTTGCAGGACCAAAAGTCAGTCGCGCCCATTGACTGCATCCATATAGGGTAATGGGCAATCCAGAGCTTGAGCAATACAACTGATAACCTCTAATTCTCTGGTATCAACCATGCCATCATGTTGAACGATACTGATACAAGCTTTTAAGAATCGAGGCTTTTCAAGTGGTTTAAGATCGCGCACTTGTTGTAATGCCTGAGTTAAAGAAGGAATTGTTAATTCTTGTAAGGGATACCAGCGTAACGAAAACCCTAATGACGCTTTCGTCACCTCTAAAAAGGTTGCTTCCGATTCTTTACTTGACTCAGCGCCAATATTGGCAAGTGCTGATAAAAGTTTGGCCATAGCAGGCTTACGCTGCTTAATACTGACAAGGTGTAACCGATTTAATTGCGTTGGGCGACAGTAATATTCGACCAAATAGAATAATGCCCATTCTCGCAACTCAACTTTTTTATCAATTTTAATCAACCGTAGCATTTGTTGCTTAAATTGCCGATATTGCTCATCACTTAATAACTTTAATACAGGTAGAGCCATATCCAATAGTAACATTGGCTGCTTTGGCTCAAGTTGTTGCAATTGTTTATGGATGGACTGTGTTTGCTTCAACAAGACACTGTCACAATGCTGTTTTAAATCCTGCCACTGTAATTGTCGGATAGAAGCTTGCCGATCAAGCAGCATCGCATAAACCAAGCTTCTTGCATTGTAAGGATCGTGAACGTGAGCACTGAGTGCTTTAAACTGTGCTTGCAATAATGACAATTCTTCAGCAGCACTCGCTATTGTTTGATCATTTATCTGCCCTGAGTAATCAATAGCTTCCAGTACGTCATCAGTAACCAAAGAAGAGGTGACACCAGCAATAGGTTGACTTGACGATGAGTGTTTTGATGTCGCATGGCTAACCGGAGATGGAGTGGTAAATTTTCCGCTCCAGCGTGGGTCAATGCGTTTAATGCGTCTATCTAATGGAGGATGTGTTGCCATCCAGCGATTAAAGACATTAAAGTGTAAGCCCTGAGCAAATAGCATATGGCTAATTTCATTAACATCATGCTTCTGCCATACAGAGTGATCTGACAATCCACCAATCTTTTTTAAAGCTCCACTGATACCGTCCTGACTGCGAGTAAATTGCACAGCAGATGCATCCGCCAAAAATTCCCTTTGTCGAGAAATAGCAGCTTTAATTAAATTACCAAAAAACACACCAAGGTAACCAAGTAATATTAAAGCCAAGCCAATGCCTAAGACTGCACCACGATCTTTACTGGAATGACGAGTACCATGCAGTAAATAGCGGCCAGATAGGGCAATCACAACAATGCCATAAACAATGCCTATCAAGCGTAAATTAAGCCGCATATCGCCATTAAGAATATGACTAAACTCATGCGCAATAACACCCTGTAATTCTTGCCGGCTTAGCTGTTCAATTGCACCACGAGTCACGCCGATTACCGCGTCCGCTGGTTGATAACCAGCGGCAAAAGCGTTTATACCTGGTTCATCCATCAAATACACACTTGGGACTGGTGTTCCCGATGCAATCGCCATTTCTTCCACAACATTTAACAGCTTTTTTTCGGACGCATCCCTAGGGTTGATATTAATTAAACGCCCACCTAGCTGCTCCGCAATAACACGACCACCAGATTTTAATTGCGACATGCGAAACAACGACGCTAATGCAACAACCGCAAGAACAGCAAGCGCAATACTGCCTAAGTATTGCCATTCAAAAACGACTGCTGCAATTTGCCACACAGACTGCCCTGTTTCATAACTTTCGAATCGGGCATTATGAATACCTAAGATATAGGCAATCGCTGCAATCGCAAAAGCAGTTAATAAAATCAAACCAGACAACGCCAATACAAACAATAAAACTAATCGTCCAGTTTGTTTTCGCGCCTGATCCTGGTGCTCATAAAAGTTCATAAATAAAGAGCGCTAACTACTAGCTACACTTAAAAACTTACCTTTGGTGCAGCTTGAATTTCCGCACTATCCGCAAACTCTAATAATGTTGCATCTTGCGGATGACCAAACATTGGCGCTAACACAACGGGGGGAAAACTTTGTCGGTATTCATTATATTGGGTAACCGCATCATTAAAGGCTTGACGAGCGAAGGCCACTTTATTTTCTGTGGTCGTCAATTCTTCAGATACTTGCATCATATTCTGGTTGGCTTTTAAATCTGGATAAGCCTCAACAACTATATTTAATTTACCCAGCGCTGAACCTAGCATACCTTCAGCTTGGCTTAACAGATTCATAGCAGAACTATCAGAAGGATTATCTGAGGCTTTTTCGAGCCCCTTCATGGCTTGATTACGCGCAGCAATAACCGCTTCCAAGGTTTCACGCTCGTGCTTCAAATAAGCCTTGGCGGTTTCTACAAGATTAGGAATCAAATCGTAACGACGCTTTAACTGAACCTCTATTTGTGCAAAACCATTCTGATAACGGTTTTTTAAACTAACCAAGCGGTTATAAATATTAATAACATAAAAGAATAGTAAGGCAATAACGACAAGAATAACAATTGCAGTAGTAGACATTGAGGACTCGCTTTTATCATCGTTTATAATTTAATGGCTATCTTAACAGAAGTTTAAAGAGTGTTTTAGTTATAGCACATAGAAAAATAATACGTGATTTACTCTATTTTCACTACAAATACGCTTGACTTGCACTTATTTGATAGAACAAATCAATCTATCAACCCTCTGCAATTACTGGAATTGATCATTTAATAAACTATACTTGATGATAAAAATGCCTCGGTAAATATGGGGTTACTCTCCATTCTACCTTAACTTTTCGCATCACAAATTTGTCATGCAAGGTGGTTTTATGCGAATGCTTTCGTCTAAAAAAAATAATAGTCTTGTCAACAAAGTCACCTTAGGTGATCTTCAAAACCATTTTCAAAACTTACTCTCGAAATGGAAGAGGCTCAATGATGGTTGTTGGAACTGGCAACTACTGGAAGAATTTAAAAAAGAAGTGCGCGAACTAGCTGATATAAGTTCTGCCCTCATGATGAAAGACATTCATAATCTAGCCCACAAACTAATGCACCAACTCACTTATATCGACAACAAAAAGAAAATAAATATCGGAGACCACACAAACACTAAACACCTTTTAATAATGTTAAAGAAACAGATTGCCGAAATAAAAGAAGATAATGTTACATCATTTCCTAAGGTGCCCACATTAAACACAACGATAAAAATAGCGCTATTAGAGAGCAACCAATCAGCAGAGTCTACCGTTGAATACTACCTTAGCCAACAAGGCTATCAAATCGTTACCTATAATGACCCGACTCTTTTTAAAAATGATATTTTACAGGAAGGATTTGATATTGCTTTGATTGACTTAAATCAGTCTGACCCGTCATTATCAAACCTCCATTCAATAGAGTCATTAGTATCCAACGACACTAAAAAAACACCAATAATTGTACTTGCCGACAATATCGATTTATCAACAAGGCTGACAGCTTTAAGAGCTGGTGTTAAGGCTTATATTACTAAACCTATTGATAACACAGAGCTGATTTATAAAATAGAGAGCATTTTATCCAGCCGCAACAGCCAGCAAATCAAAGTATTAATGGTTGATGATGACAGTACGATCACCGAACTCTATCAATCCACATTAACTGATGCAGGTTTTCAAGTACGTTGTATCAACCAACCTCTTGATATACTACAACATATCGAGTCTTTTCAGCCGGATGTTATTACACTTGATCAATCGATGCCAGAATGCAGTGGCTTAGAGATTGCTGAAATTTTAAGAGGTGATGCTCATTACATGAGAATACCCATTGTCTTTATATCGTCTATGCAAGAAGAAATTGAGAAGAAAGAGGTACTCGGTATCTTCTGTGACGCACTTTTGGAAAAACCTGTTGATACCAAGCAGTTATGTCAACTCCTCAATCAAATAGCAATAAAGTCACAAAAAGCTGTACTAGCAGAGGATACTCAAAAAGTGGTAGAACCCCTCCAGTTTCTTCATGAAAAAGACACAGAAAAAACAGCGACACAACATAAGCTTCCAAATGGAAAGTCATCCGCTCATAAAAAAATAATCAAAGCATTGGAAAACCGGTCTTTTCAATTGGCTTTTCAATCAATTATAAAGCCTGATAGTGACAATCATCTTTTTGAAGTACTAGTGCGTCTAGTCGATGAAGATGGCACTACATACCTACCAAAAGATTTTCTTTCCCTTATCAATGATTACTTGGAAGATGGCTATTATTCCCTAGATCGCTGGATAATAGAACATGCATTCAAATCACTTGAAAGTGCTACAGGTAGAGGCTCTGAAGAGTTTTCTATCGTCATTAAATTATACCCTGACCTTAAACAAATCGAACGCTTATTGCCTTTTATTTATAATTTAATGAGCAACACTCATTTACGTGGAAATCATAGAGTATACTTTTCTATTCCTGCCCAAACGATGCTGACCAATCCTGCCCTCGCCAAGCGTATTGAAAATGCATTTCATGCTGCGGATTACGGCCTTATTATTGATCACTGGACAGGAACTGATGAAGAGCTTAAAGCAATTACCCAGTTTGAACATATCGACTTTGTTAAACTAGCGCCGTCTTTCCGAAGCAAATTCTCTACCGCCTCTAAAATTAAGCAGTCAATTAAAACACTCACCATGGCACTGAGAGGAAAAACAGAGACCATAGCCAGCGTTGTTGAAGATGCCCAATCATTTGCATTTTTTTGGGGTATGAATATTCGTTATTTTCAAGGTTTCTTTATTCACAAACCTAATAATATGATGCACTACAATTCAGCTGAAGAAGAGCACCTAGTACTTAAAAAATAACAAATAAGCACTCAGGCCAAAGACTCTACCATGCCAAATCTAACCTGTAGCTCTTGGCAGGTTTCTTCCCATAATGATCGGCAATTTCTCTTCTATTGCAATTGCAATATAGGAAATAATCAGAACACCTACATAGGTAGAATGCTCTAACAATTCCGCTCTATCTCCCACGACAACATCAAAAATAGCAAATGCTAAAAACACACCAATGGAAGCAACAATTGGTACAGAAGAATATCGAAAAACATCTTTCCCTAGAAATGAATTCACAATAGGTTTGACAAATAACACTGCAACTATAATTTCTATCAAACCTAGTGATAGCAATATTGGCTTAACAAGTGATAAATCCAGCAACAAGCGATCAAAGTACATACCAAACTTTTCTACTCGATCATTACCCCACCATCGAAAACCAATAAATGTTTGCCTTGCAAATATTTTATCTAGCGCATTAAGAAGCCAGAAAAAACACCAATACATTAACAAACTAGATGAAATTATTTTTACTTTATTCATGGAATTAGTTCTCACTGTTTATTTTTAAAGTCAAAGGTAAATTTATAACGCGTATCAATTTTAAAAATAGTAAAAATAAAAAATCGATTTCATTTACAAATTCACAATATCAACAACATAAAACAATATCCATAACGTTTAACGCCAAGGAAAATTAAATTTTTATAAAAATGTGAGAGAAGTCATTTAAAAATTTTAATACGTTAAAAAAGGCGACGACAATATAAATTTATATTTCACATAAACAAGCCAATCACTATAAAATTTACTAAACCCAACCTTTACTTATTTAAACAAGTAAGTTACGAAACATACTATGCTGTCTAAAAAGCTTGGATAATCACTCAGGGAGGGTAGCGACCACAATTATTACCCTGAGTGGTATTACTGCTCATTGCAAGAAAAAATGGTATTATTGAGGTTTTGTCGGTTTAAGAGTGTTTTATGGGTGAATCAGAGCAGGTTATCAGGGTTATCAAAAAATACCCTAACCGTCGCGTCTATGATACGGAACAAAGTAAATATATAAAAATAGATGATTTACGGCAGATGATCGTAGATGGTATTGAATTTAAGGTGATTGATACAAAAACCGAGGACGATGTTACTCGCAGCGTATTATTACAGATTATTTTAGAACAGGAATCCGCTATCAACCCCTTATTTACAACGGAAAACCTTAAGTATTTCATTCGTTACTCGAATCATCAATACCACCAATTCTTTTCTGAATATCTAAGCCATAGCCTAAACATGTTTAATGAACAGCAAGAACGCTTTACAACGAATATGCAGGGATTTTCTGGGCAAAATCCTATGGAAATATTGACTGATTTAAGCAAGAAAAACCTGGATATATGGCAATCTGTTCAACAGTCTTTTTTTGAACAATTTAAACAAGAAAAAGAACCCGATAAATAGAAAAAACCAACGACTAGTATTAACCGTTGGTTTTAGCAATAAATATCACAACAAAATGGCTTATTTAGATGCTGCTTTAGCTGTTTCTTTTTTAGTGGTCATTGTCTTGATGCCATCTTCAAAGATTGTTTTTGCACCATCAAAAAATTTAGCATTAAGATCAGCAAACGCCTTAGTATCATCCATAAACATATCACCTGCTTCCTTAGCGATACCTTTCTGCTTTTCGGTATAAGCCACCATTTGATCAAAATTAGACACTTTTAAACCTTCAGCAAGGTTATCCATACCTAGCTTCGTGTAAGCCTTCATAGAGTCCATTTGAATTTTTGCCGCTTTTTCTGCAGTTTCAACAGCAATTCTGCCATAAGCCATGAATGGTCCAAACGTTTGTTCAAAGTTTTGTGCTGTAGTCATTGTAATCTCCCGGACGGTGAGTGAAGTAAATATTCGATTTACGTAAGACAGGATAGCAAACCATTTTGTGCACCGCAACATTTTTTTTGCATTGCACAATTCACACTTTTACAGGTCCAATATCTTTATCCAGCCAATCAACAATAGGTTGAATTTGCTCTTTACAGTTCAAGCTGGGCGTATGGCCAATTTCGTTAAATTCAATAAACTCACTATGGGGCAATTCACTTTGCATTCGCGACATTAATTGCTCTGTCAGAAAGTCAGATTCAGTCCCTCGCAGCACCAATACGGGGCAATGGATATTTCGCCAATACTCCCAAAGATTAAAGTACATTAACAACCAATAACGCCGGTAATTTTCTGTGATGGATGGGTCATAGGCTAGACGATACCCATCTTCTGTTTGCATCACTCCATGTTTAGCCATTTTTTTCCACTGCTTATTCTTCATAGGCTGAATAGGCGCATATTTGTCGCGCATATAGACTTCAGCCTCTTCTAACGTTTTAAACAGGGGGTTCTCACCAAGATATTGACTTAATCGCTGAAGGGCATTCATGGGAATTTCAGGTGCAATATCATTAATCACCAAACGACGAATCTTACTGCGATCCATGCCAGCCAATATCATTCCCATGAGACCACCGAGCGAAGTGCCAACAATATCAAAATGGTGAAGGTTTGAAGCAGCTGCGATAACGGTCGTATCAAGGTTATATTGCGACAAGTCATAATCGTCAGGCGAGCGCAACCAGTCACTGTGGCCTCTACCGACAGTATCCGGGCAAATGACCCTGCGATTTTTAGATAGGTTGTTTGCCAAATCATCAAAATCTCGGCCATTTCGCGTTAAACCATGCAAGCAGATGACCGGTGTCTTCTGTTCACCATCAGGTAGGTCCTGCTGGCAACTCCAATCTCGATAAGCCAGGGTATGAAAACCCTTACTACTGATGCTATCGGCAAACCGGTAAGGGGCCAACTCAGATTCTTCAAGCAATAAGCGGCTTGAATTAGAATGCATTGGCGTATTCAATGTTAAACCACCGCTTGCATCAAAACTGGCTTTAAAGGTTGCTCAACAATGAAACTGCTTCGTAATGTTTTTCCCTCCTGCTTAATATCAAGCCCCTGCCCTTGTAGCTCAGCCAGTAAACGAGCACGTAAAAAAGAGTCGCTAACATGGCTACAAGAAGTAGAAAAATATTTCTGTTCTAAATCGTTGAACATTTGCGCATAAGGTCTAAGCAAGGCATCCGGCACATCGAAGTCGTCATACCATATATGAGCAGGTATGCGATCGGAAATATTGTCACATAGCCCTTTTATATAGGTATAAATATGGTCGATATCCTGCTGTCTTTTAATACCATAGCAACGCAGGTTGCAATAAAGCTCACCCTGAGCTGAAAGCTCTATACGACGATTGATAGGCGCATCAATAAAATCCATACGCAAATCCATTTTTTCAGGCATAAAAATACGCGAATCCATGATCTTAAATTCATTAATAATCGGCCTAAAACTCATTAGTGAAAGGATATCTTTCTCAAGATCAATACCTGGTGCAATTTCTATTAACTCAATACCGTCTTGATGAATTTTAAAAACACAACGCTCGGTGACATATAACACTTCTTGTTGCCGCTCAGCGGCCAAACGGCCAGAAAAAGTAATATGCTCGACATGATCGATAAATTTAGAGACTTTACCTTCTTGTAAAATAATCAGCTTGCCATCTTCAACCTTGGCATCAAAACCACCTGCGGTAAAACCTCCCGCCAAAATAAGACGTTTTGCATTTTGACTAATATTGATAAAGCCACCCGCACCCGCAAAACGAGTGCCAAACTTGGAAACATTCACATTACCAAAACGATCTGCCTGAGCCATACCAAGGCAAGCCATGTCGATACCACCACCATCATAAAAATCAAACTGTGTATTGGTTGAAATAATAGCATCTGGGTTGAGTGCTGCACCAAAATCCAAACCACTTTGAGGTGCGCCACCAATCGTTCCAGCCTCAGCAGTTAAGGTAACAACATCTAATAAATCTTCTTCTGTCGCAACTGTTGCTACCCCTTCAGGGACACCAATACCCAAATTAACCACTCCTCCTACAGGCAACTCCATCGCTGCACGCCTGGCAATAATTTTACGTACTCCCATTGGAAGTGGCTCCTGCTGATCCAAAGGCACACGCAATGCACCACTAAAAGCATGCTTATAAGGAGTGGCATAAGTTTGGCAATGATTTTCTGGCGCTGATAAAACAACACAGTCGACAACATTACTTGGGATATCCACAGACTTAGGCGGTAAAGAACCTTGTTCGGCAATACGCTCAACCTGTACGATAGTAATGCCATTCGAATTCCGCGCTGCCATTGCAGAAGAGCAAACATCTAACTTCAGCACTTCGCGCTCCATCGTCGTATTACCACGTGAATCAGCAGTAGTGCCTCGCAATAGCGCCACATCAATTTTGAATGAGTGGTAAAACATCCATTCTTCACCGTTAACATGATCTATCGATACCAGCTCTTCGGTAGTCCGCTCATTCATCCGGCCACCCTCTAAGCGGGGGTCGACAAAGGTATGCAAACCTACTTTAGTACGCAACCCGGGTTTACCACCGGCGATAACACGATACATTTGCGAGATACAACCCAGCGGCAAATTATAAGCCTCTATCTCATTATTCATCGCCATCGCTGCCAGCTTTGGCACAAGTGACCAATGACCACCAATAGCACGCTTGATTAAACCGGGATGCGCCAGCCGGTTTAAACCACGATCGCCAGCATCACCCGGCGCAGCAGCAAACACCAAGGTGAGATCTCTGGGGTGCCCTGTTTCAACAAAGCTTTTTTCCAAGGCAACCAGTAGCTCATCGGGCGTACCGATGCCGACAAAACCGGAAACCAATACTGTATCACCATCGTTAATAACCTTAATGGCATCTGCAGAACTACTTACTTTATTTCGCACCGTTAGACCTCACTATTTTTTGTTTGACACTTTTTCATTTAAAGTGTGACTATTAATTTGACGAGTAGATAACCATTCAAAAATACTATTGCTGACAAGGTTTTGTAATTTACTGCTAACATAAATACCAACATGACCTCCATTAAGAGGCAATTCGGTATAGTCTTCACTGCTGATATATTTTCCTAATGCGGTGGAACAAGGAGGTGGAATAATATGATCTTTTTCAGCAAAGACATTCAGTACCGGCATATTAATTTTATTGAGATTAATTTTTTCCCCATCCAAAACAAATTCACCTTTAACCAGTTCATTATTTTGATAACAATTAATAAGCCACTGCTTTGCCGCAGCTCCTGGATGGTGAGGCCGGTCAGCCAGCCATTTTTCCATGCGCAAGAAATTTAATAATTTTCTACGATCTACGGCCATATCTGCCAAATTTAAATTGTATTTTGTCAACGACCGTACTGGTGTCAGCGCCTGGAAAACAGCCCCCATAATCTCACCCGATAAATTACCGTAGGCATCGATTAAGCGCTCTACATCAGTCGCATTTAAATTTCGCGTCCATAAATTAATGAAACCGTGGCTTGGGTTAGCGTCTTTTTGATCTGCAGCAAAATCTATCGGGGTAATTGATACAATTAAATTGCTGACTTTTTCAGGGTATTTTGCAGCGTATAATGTGCTAAATACTCCACCTTCACAAATACCAAAGAGATTGATATGGTCGACACCTTGCTGCTCACATAGGGTGTTAACGCATTCATCCAGGTAATGACAGACATAATCATCAAAATTTAAAAATTGATCTGCACGACTGGGGTATCCCCAATCGACTACGTATAAATCCACACCACGAGCCAGAAGATTACGCACCAAAGAACGGTCCTCTTGCAAATCGATCATGGTATAACGACCTATCAACCCATAAACAATTAACACAGGGCCTGTTGTTGCCTTTTCTGAAGTGGTCGGCGTGTAATGATGCAGTGTCACTTTGTCAAATTCAGCGATTTGTGTTTTTGGTGTAGTACCTACCTGCACGTCCTTAACATTGACTTTGCCTAAAGTTTCCGCCCCCGTAGCCAACTGCTTGCTATATTCAAACATCTCGGACATAGAATCAAAAACCTGGTGTAGAGGTTTGTTCATCAACTTGCCTTCTCTGGTTTTTTACTGTCAGTTTTCACATAATTTTTCATATTCTTTACTCTAGTAACAGGTGGTTTTTTTGTCATTTTTTTATCTGTCACTTTATCTGTCAGCTGACGTTTCAATGTGCGAACCTCACGCCGTAATTGATATACGGTATGGTGCAAATCATCAACCTCGGAACGCGTAGGGATTGACAGTGCCTCACAATATTCTTCAACAATATTTTTTTGTCTCAGCTTATATTCTGTACTTGCGTTGACTAACTTTCTCTGAGCATTTAAAAATTCATCACTGCGCTGCATATTGACAAGAAAATCATTAGCGGTGTTTAACCATTGCTCAAGTGCTTCTTTAGGTTGCGGTGGCGAGTCTTTCTGTTTTTCTGAAAACTCTGCGGTAAATAAATTAAAAGCTTCCGACCACGTTTTAAAGATAACTGTTTGATACTCAGTACTGGCTTCACGCATGGCATACCAATCTTTGCTGATATGCATAAACTTTTTTTCGAAAACGCCAAAATCGGCAAAATCAGGTGTTTCAAGCAAACGCTTGAACACCTGATCCAACTCATTAATGCCTGAATTAAAAAAAGTTTTAGGGTTAAGTAAAAGTTTTAAAGCATCTAATGACTTGTCATAAGAGCCTTCAACATCCGCAGAAAAACTTTCATATGTCGACCACTCTTGCATTGCTGATAGCCAAGCCTGATATTGCTGTTCGCACTTTTCCCAACTCTCTTTAGCACCGTCCAAAAACTCACTCACATCAGCTGATGAATTCATAGAAGATAAGGACGACAACCAATCTGATTGTGCACGTAGAGCCTGTTCCGAGCCCTGCCACCATGCATCAATTAATGGATTGCCTGTTGTAGAGGATTGATTTTTCATCTTTATAGCGCTTTCTGATAGATAGAGAACGCGGCATCGTAAGTCACTTCCCTAGGATTATTGACTAAAAGGCGCGTTTGCTTCATGGAATCTGTTGCGAGCAACTCAAGATCACTTTCCTTAACACCGACTTGGCGCAGCGTCGATTCCAAACCTAATTCTTTACCCAAAGAGGCAGACATTTCCAACATATTGTCGAGCTTACTACTCTCCGGGGTACCCTTTAATTCAGGGAATACCAAGTCAGCCAATTCAAGATAAAGTTTGCCTGCCTCCGGCATGTTGTATTCCAGAACATGAGGCAGTACTAAAGCATTAGATAAGCCATGTGGAACATGAAAATGCCCACCTAAGGGATAAGCCAATGCATGAACTGCTGCAACAGGCGCATTGGCAAAAGCCATACCTGCGAGCATCGAACCCAACAGCATATTGGCGCGTGCATCACGATCATCCGGGTGAGCGCAGACTTGTCGAATGTTTGAGCCTAGTAATTCCAGCGCTTGGCGAGCAAGGCAATCGGCGACGACATTTTTTTTAATTTTAGATGTATAGGCTTCGATAGCATGAACCATGGCATCAATGCCTGTTGCCGCTGTCACCGATACTGGTAAACCTACGGTTAATTCAGCATCTAAGACGGCGTAATCAGGTAATAGCTGAGGAGAAACTACCCCTTTTTTCTCCGTTGCACCCGTCGTTACAATAGAAATAGGGGTTACTTCTGAACCAGTCCCCGCTGTTGTAGGGGCTAATATAAGAGGCAGGCGCTCACCTTTCACCATACCTACGCCGTACATATCTTCAATCGCCTGATCCGAATTAACCAACACAGCAATTAGTTTTGCCGTATCCATGGAACTACCTCCCCCTACAGAGACAACCCCATCAATACCTTCTGTTTTAGCCTGTTCTACTGCTGATAGAATGAGCTCCTGTGAAGGATCAGCAACCACATCAGAAAAAACCCAAACACCAATACCTGCATCTTTGATGCTATCAATTGCCGCATTGGCTAAACCCAGCTCTAAAATCATAGAGTCAGTGACAAAAGCCACTTTTTTACAACCTCGGTCAGCGAGTAACTGACCGATTTTAGCGGTTGCGCCAACCTCAGATAGAACCGCACGAGTGGTTTGAAAACTAAATGATTGCATAATGATTTCCTAATAATCGTTGTCTTAATTAAACGGTGATAGACAAAATAGAAAATGCTTTTTAAAGAGCATTTTCAATAATTAATATGTTAAATAGGCGGAGACAGGTTTTTTAATTTTTCCGTTAACTTCATATTTTCGGAATAATCGACAGGGCAATCGATAATAGAAACTGTGCCATCATTCAGAGCTTCATTGAGAACAGGCAATAGACATTCTGCTCGCTCAACTCGATAACCTTTGGCGCCAAAGCTTTCAGCAAACTTTACAAAGTCAGGGTTATTAAATTCAATCGAGGTAGAACGACCAAAATGACGCTCTTGGTGCCATTCAATTAAACCGTACTTACTGTCATTAAAAATAAGGATAACGATATCTAAACCGAGCCTAAGCGCTGTATCGATTTCCTGATTATTCATCATAAAACCTGCGTCACCGCAAACAGCTACTGCTTTACGTTCAGGAAAAGCGACTTTGGCAGCGATAGCTCCGGGTAGAGCAATACCCATCGATGCGAAACCGTTGGAGATAATGCAGGTATTCGGCGCTTCAGCTTGATACATTCGCGCCATCCACATTTTATGAGCACCGACATCTGAAACAACGATATCTTCGTTATCCAAAGCCTGACGTAAATCCCATATGATTTTTTGCGGCTTAATCGGAAACTCTAAACAATCCTTATGTTCTGATACTTCGTCAGTAACAATTTGGTGCAGTTGATGAATTTTCGTTTGCACTGCTTTTTTGCACGATTGGGCAATAACATTTAGCGAACTGGCTATATGACCTATCACTCCAGACTCAAGAATATAATGTTGATCAACCTCGCCAGGGCTACAGCAGATATGAATAATTTTTTTGTCGCGATGTGGATTCCAAAGCCGAGGATGATATTCCACCATATCAACACCAACACAAATGACTAAATCTGCTTCCTGAAATCCATAAGAAACATAATCCGCTGCCTGCAGACCCACAGCACCTAAACTTAGTTCATGGCTGAAAGGAATGGTGCCTTTAGCCATAAAAGTTGTGGCAACTGGAATATTCAGTTTCTCAGCAAATGCCACAAGTGCCTCGCTGGCATTACCGCGAATGACGCCATTTCCAGCCATAATGATAGGAGCCTTAGCTGAAGAGATTATCGTTGCTGCCTTATGACAAACTTCAAATGTAGCGATAGCTGGTTTAGGACTTTGCTTCTTTAACGGCTCGGCTTCAGGCATTTCCATTGAAGCAATATTTTCAGGAAAATCAATAAAACAACAACCTGGCTTTTCTGACTCCGAGATTTTGAATGCTTTACGTATAACTTCTGGAATAATTTTAGGCGTACGAATTTGTGTAGAAAATTTTGTAATAGGCTGAAATAAATCAACTAAATCAAGAATTTGATGACTTTCTTTGTGCATGCGATCGGTTGAGCCTTGACCAGCAATTGCAACAATTGGTGCCCGATCCATATTGGCATCAGCAACACCCGTCACTAAATTTGTTGCTCCAGGCCCTAACGTCGATAAACAAACGCCAGCCCTCCCTGTTAACCTACCTAACACATCAGCAATAAAAGCTGCACCTTGCTCATGACGTGTCGTCACAAATTGAATAGGACTATCAATAAGAGCATCCAGGAAGTCTATATTTTCTTCACCAGGCACGCCGAAGATATATTCTACGCCTTCGTTCTCTAAACATTTAACCAGCAATTCACTGGCATTAATATTTTTTTGTTTTTTTTGATTGATATTGAAAACTTTAAGACTTTGTTCAATCTCACCTTCGGCTTGCATCATTTTCATATTTACCTTTCGATATATTTGTAGCTAAAAAGTACAAACAAATTAAGTCAGAAATATTACAAAAAAACAAAATAAAATAAAATATTGATTTTAAAATAAAATTTAAAATACAAACGTCTTTAAAAAAACCAAATAGTTATTTTCTCTTTTAAATATTCTTCATTTACTTGTCACCTAAATTATTTTTTTTCAATATATTAATGGCTTATGCACGTTGCTTGCCAAAAAAACAATCCAAGCAAAAAGATCAAAAAAAACACTATCACTAAAGCTTACAAAACATGCTTTACACACCCACAAAACGCCTTATTCAAAAACATAAATCACTGTAAAATAAGGAAAAAGACAATAAATTCACTCATTTTCCATACAAAAATATCAATCTACACTCCTGTTTAAAAAATATGCTTTCTAATAGTGCATTATTTTTAACATTGTTTTTTTTGCATTTTATTGGTGCGTAAATATTAGCAGGCGAGAAGATAGGATTTAATCAATCATAATTTTCAGAAGAGGCATTTAAGAAATTTAGCGCGCCAAATATGAAGATTAATTTTTTATTATATTAATATTAATTTTTTATAATAAATAAAAGAATAGTTACATTTGACGACAAATTTTTCCGAAAAGAAAAACAGACAACTTATAAAACGATTGAAATCAGACCATTTCAAAACACTCAACCGCTACCTTAACAAGTTATATATTAATGAATTCTTTATTAGTGGCGCGATTATCATTAAAAAATTAGTATATTATTTTTATGACCAGAAATATTTTATTATTGGATGATAGAAAAATAAAAATCTAACTAAAAAAATAATAACGTTAATAGCTAATACGATACCAAAAGATGAGATATTAAATCGAAGAAAATGGATAAATGTGCGCTTTAATGGCACAAATATTATCATAATGCTGCATCAACACTATTTGCACTGTTAGCAGTATTATTATTTTTAATTCAGAGGTTCCTTAACTTTATCCTTTAACAACCCTGTTGATTTTGTTTTTGGTGTCCCTGACTTAACCAACACATTTGGCGGTTCTTTGCTTAAACGCACAGTCACCCTGCGATTTTTGGCTCTCCCCTTAGGGGTACGATTAGAAGAGACTTGATAGCGCTCACCGTGCCAACGAGCAACAATTTTATCTTTATCAATGCCTTGCTCGATCAAATAATCCATTACTTTTTCTGTCCGTCGCTGAGATTTTAGTAGGTTTTCCCCGCGAATCCCTTCACTGTCAGTATGACCATCCAAATAGAACGTTTTCACTTCCGGGTCTTCATTGGCATAAGCGATTATCTGATCCAGACGCTTTTTAGCCTTATCCTTTAAGTCGTCGTCGTCGTTATCGTATAACAGTGTCGATTTTTTAACTTGTTTATAATTGGCCGTTAATAAATTACCCTGACACTGCAAATAACGCTGGTGGCTATTGCGAAAACCAATACTTGAGAGCGTTACTTGAATCGTCTGAGAGCCACCGTAAAGAGGGGCTCGCTTAAAATCTAGCAACATACCACTTTCCAGCTCAGCCAACATTCTCTCTGAAAGCTTACGACCGATAGTAATTGGCATCATACTTTCTTTGACTGACACCATAGAGAGCTTGCTTTGAGCAGACTGAGACGACCAGGCCGGAGGACGAACAATTAATGCAGCCTGCCCTGTTTTCATACGTGGCATTTGAGAGTTCAGGTAAAAACGCGTTTGTTCACCCGCCTCACGTTCGAATACAGCTTCGCCAAACCCCTCCACTTCATGGGATAGACGGCACATAAATTTGGAGCCTTGAGTTTGCCACTTTACCGCCTCTGTCCGAGTGGCATATTCTATTGACGCATGAGCACAAGCCCCCATCAGCAGTGCAAAAGCACCTGCCAAAGTGCGAATCAGCCTTAGCTTGCTAACCGGTACATTGTGTTTAATCAGTGACATAGTGTTTATATCGGCTGTTTCCTTATATGCTTTAAACTCGTTTTTCTGTAGGATGCAGCTTTGTCTTTTCAAATAAGCTTTTCGGGCCTGTTCACACTAATTGAATTGCCACTGTTGAGACTAAAAAAACGCTAATCAAGGCGCGAGGAGAGTAGTTCCACCCCAAATGAGCGACGAGCAACACAGATACGCTCTTTCTGCCGAGCTGAACAAAAAAATTACCGCTAGCAGTGGTTATTCAATTAATGTGAACAAGGCCCTAGCTAAATTTAGCCGAGTAGCTCTAAAACACCAGCTATCCTGTATATTTAACCCACACTTGTATGACAAAATTTAAAAATGAACCGAAAAGATCTAATCAGGCTTCATTTAATAGAAATATAAACTAAGGAACCAACGTGACAAATTTTGGACCCCCGACGGCTCTTGCAGACCGCTTTCGCGGCTTTTTGCCAGTCGTAATCGATGTAGAAACAGGAGGTTTTAACGCTAAGACTGATGCCTTACTAGAAGTAGCCGCTGCTACTCTCTCGATGAATGGTCTGGGCATATTAGAAATTGACGATATCTATAGCTACCAAATAGAACCCTTTCCCAATGCCAATATCGAAGCTTCTGCAATAGAATTTACAGGTATTGATATAGAAAGCGGCAATCGTGAAACGGAACCGGAAGACAGCGCCTTAACTGACCTATTTAAGATAATCCGCCAATCAGTCAAAGCAAATGACTGCTCCAGGGCCGTCATGGTTGCCCATAATGCACACTTTGATCTGGGCTTCATAAATGCCGCTACCGCTCGGTGTAAAATCAAGCGTAACCCCTTTCACCCCTTCTCGTGCATGGATACTGCTACGCTTGCCGGGTTAGCCTATGGCCATACGGTACTTGCCAAAGCATGTGAGCTCGCGGGCATTGAGTTTAGCAATCGCAAGGCTCATTCAGCCGCTTACGATGCACAAAAAACAGCGGAATTATTCTGCTTAATTGTCAATCGTTGGCAGGAGTTAGGAGGGTGGCCTTTACAGTACGCCATGTCGGATGACGAATAGACTAGGAGCTGCTGACGTTTCATCAGCTACAGAAAATAGAAATCAGCTAAAACAAAAAAGCCCGCATTAGCGGGCTTTTTGATAAATACGCGGTATAAAATTACAAGCTTGCTGCATTATCCGTTAGATAAGAAGCAACACCTTCCGGGTTAGCCTGCATACCTGAATCACCTTCTTTCCAACCTGCTGGGCACACTTCACCGTGCTTTTGATGGAATTCTAATGCATCAACCATACGCAACATTTCATCAACATTACGTCCTAGAGGCAAATCATTCACCACTTGATGACGAACAACACCTTCTTCATCGATCAAGAATGAACCACGATAAGCAACACCACCAGCTGACTCAACATCGTATGCTTGGCAAATCTCATGCTTCATATCAGCCACTAAGGTGTATTTTACTTGGCCGATACCACCTTTATCAGTCGGAGTATTTCGCCATGCATTGTGTGTCCAATGACTATCAATTGAGACACCGATGACTTCAACGCCACGCTTTTCAAATTCTGCCATGCGATTATCAAATGCAAGCAATTCTGACGGACATACGAAAGTAAAATCCAATGGGTAAAAGAAGACAACTGCCTTTTTACCTTCAGTTGCTTGTGAAAATTTAAAGTTTTCGCTAATTTCACCAGAGCCAAGCACAGCAGGTGCTGTAAAATCTGGAGCTTGTTTACCAACAAGTACGGCCATAAAGTTTTCCTTTAGTAAGTGATTTAAAAAAATTAAGTACAAAGCTTCCTGTGGGGCGCGCATTATAGCGGCCTCAGGAAGCAAAAGGTGATTAAATTAATTAATAAGAATAATAGAAAAAAATTGAAGCTTATTAGTTCGTTTTAGCAACATTGAGATCCATTGTCGGATAAGGGATACCAATGCCAACTTCATCAAAGCGATTTTTAATTTTTTCGTGCAGGTCAAAATGAACACCCCAATAATCCGCGCTATTTACCCAAGGACGAAAAACCAAATTAACTGAGGAATCGGCCAGCTCAACAACACCAATAGTCACTGCAGGATCTTTCAGTATACGATCATCAGCATCAGCCAAGGCTTGTAGCTCATCTTTCACTTGTTGAATATTGGCGTCGTAACTCACACCCACAACCAAATCAACACGACGCGTTGGCTGAGTAGAGTAGTTAGTAATGTTAGAGCCCATTACCGAAGAGTTGGCCACAATAATGGTTTTATTATCACCCGTTGTTAGCGTTGTTGAGAAAATAGAAATTTCATTAACAACACCTGCTACACCCGCAACTTCAACAAAATCGCCGACTTTAATAGGGCGGAATAAAATAAGCAGAACACCCGCTGCAAAGTTTGCGAGCGAACCCTGCAATGCTAAACCAACGGCTAAACCCGCCGCACCGACAATCGCAACAAATGACGCAGTCTGTATACCAATCTGCCCCAGTGCCGCAATAATAATAACGGTTAGGAAAATATAGTAGAGGATATTTTTAACAAATTTGCTGATGGTTACATCAATATTGCTGGCCATCATCCGTCTTTCGATAAAACCAGTGACGCGTTTCGCAACCCACTTACCAATAATAAAGACAGCCAAGGCCAAAACAATCTTGGTACCATAGGTAATCACAAGCGTACCAACCTGCTCTATCATTTTTTCATCTAAAAGGGAATCCACATTCATTATTATTCTCTCCAGTTTGAGTAATTTTTAACAGTCATTATACGTAACTTTTATATACACGGATTTATGTACATATACAGATTTAGCCGCGCTTTTCGCGAAGCGTTTTAATAACAGCAACGACCCGGCGATTCTTGAGCTTATTACTTTTCGAATCATTTGCCACTAAAGGCCTATCTTCACCAAAACCAATTGCGGTTACTCTCGGTGTAGGAATATTAAACTGCACAACCAAGACTCTAGCAACTGCTTGCGCTCGTCTATGTGATAACCCTTTATTATATTCACTGGGACCATCACTATCACTATGCCCTTCGATAGTAACGCGAGTTAAAGGGTTTTCTCGCATAAAAACAGCCACTTTTTCGACTTCCGAAAAATACTCTGGTCTGACAACCGATGAATCAAATTCAAAATTGATATTTAAAGTAATTTTATTTGATTCTTTAATAACAACATAACAACCGCGTTCATCAACGCTTGTCCCTGGCGGAGTTTTATAGCATTCATCGTATTTATCAATAACGCCATCCCCATCAGAATCTACCATTAATACCTGGGGCTTAATTTCTTCTTCCGCATGCGCCAATGAAAACAGCACACAGGATAAAAAAATTACAAAAAAAGACAAACACTTATTCATAAGTAGTACCTTTTAACACACGATTATTATTTATTTTTGTTAAGTTTTAATGAAAAGTCATCGGCATCCCGCCAGGCAGGAAACTTGTGCCGATAAGCAGTTAATAATTCCGCATTAAAGTTAACAGTTTCAACCCACTCTCCAGGCTGATCTATTAATAATTCCCCTAAATAATCAATAGCCAGAGAATCACCAGAATAACGATAACCCTTACCATCAACACCGACGCGATTGACACCAACGACGTAAGCCTGATTCTCTATAGCGCGTGCTTGCAATAAGGTACGCCAATGATGGCGTCGCGCTTCAGGCCAGTTAGCAACACAAAGCATCAAGTCATAATCATTGCGGTTACGACAAAAGACCGGAAAACGTAAATCATAACAAACTGTTAACAATAGTCGCCAGCCATTATATTCAATCACACAACGCTCATTACCGTATTGGTAACGCTTGTGCTCATTATACATTCTAAATAAATGTACTTTATCGTAATGAAATAGCTGTCCATCCGGAGTGGCAAATAAAAGGCGATTAACAAAAGGGGGCAATTGCTCTTCTGCGTTTTGTGATTTAACGTCCTTTAAATAACCCTCTTCACCTTCATCAATTGCACACGCAACACTGCCTGTAATTGCCGCACCTAGTTGCTGGGCTTGCTCTAATAACCATTCACTCGCGTTACCAGAGGATGTCAAATTTTCAGGGTGATTAGTAAAGCCAGAAGTAAACATCTCTGGCAGCACAATAAGGTCAGTATTGCCTTTAACCGACGATAATTTTTCAGTTAATTGTCGCCGGTTAGCTTCAGGATCATGCCAATGAAGAGAAGTCTGAACTAATGTAACTCGTAAGTTATTAGCCATTAACCCTCATTAGTATTTTCAGCAGGGACCGCTTTGTCGATTAAAGTCTGTAATTCGCCTGCTTCATGCATTTCACTAATAATATCGCAACCACCTATGAGCTCACCTTCAACCCACAACTGAGGAAAGGTTGGCCACTCGGCATACTTGGGGAGATTGGCACGAATTTCAGGATTAGCCAGGATATCAACATACGCAAACTTTTTACCACAAGCCATAATGGCCTGAGAAGCACGCATAGAAAAGCCACATTGAGGGGCATTTGGCGAGCCTTTCATATAAAGGATTACGGAGTTATCAGAAATTTGTTGCTTAATAGTATCCATGATATCCATGGGGTTTTAATACCTCTTACTCAAATTAAAATGCTAGGGCCTATTCACACTAATTGAATGGCACCTGTTGTTCCTAAAATAGTGTCAATTTAGGCGTGAGGAGCATAGTTTGGTCATTCCAAATGAGTGACGAGCAACAACGAGTGAGGCTATTTTAGGAACAACCCGTAGGGCTGGACTATTTTTCTCTCTCGCGGTGTTGCCAATCGCTTATGTAGAAACAACTACACCGCGCTCATGGCGCCTTGCGAGTGGAAAAAATAGACACCAGCAGGCGCTATTCAATTAGTGTGAATAGGCCCTCGTCAAAATCAGCCGCCATTCTAACCGATTCAACCTATAACTGCATTATTCGATTTTTGCATTAATGTAGACCTCAACGGATCAAAAATCTTACTTAACCCGACCTGTCCACATCTCTTCAATTATACTTTACACTTATGTCGTCAATTTCTTCTCAAAATAGTAATAGCGATAGCGTATTAAAAACTTATTCGCATAAGCCTCAGTTTCTTCTCAAGCAGAGCCCATGAATGCCGTTAGCCTAGTAAGTGCATATTGATAGGCTATCGGTTTAATGTTCTCCTCGTCACATACGGATCATTCATCTACAAATCCACCCCCAACGCTCTTAATCGTTGATGATGAAAAGCATATCTGCTCCGCATTAAAGCGCTTATTCCATCAAGATGGATACGTCATTCACACAGCCACATCAGCGGATGAAGCCGATTACATTCTTGATGACCACTCCGTTAGTGTGATTATTTCTGACCAGAGAATGCCAAAAGAATTAGGAACTGATTTCTTGAATCGAGTACAAGGGAAACACCCTGATACTGTCAGGATGATCCTAAGTGGCTACTCCGACATCAATGACATCACAAAAGCCATGGATACCGGGGCCATTTATAAATTCCTGACAAAACCCTGGGATGATTCACTATTGCGAGCGAATGTCAGAGAAGCCTTTCATCGAGCCAATGAATTAGCAAAATTCAAACACTCTGCTTCCGACCACCACTTCACCGATACAATTACAAAACTGGGTAACCGCCAGCACCTTGAAAAAATGTATACCCCGATGTTAAAAACAGCAGCAAGCCAAAACAATAACTTGCTCCTTTTACTCTTACATCTCGATCAATATGAACCTATATTGGTCCATCTAGGTGAAACCTCCATCAATTTATTACTTAAGCAAATCGCAGATGTACTTTCGAATAGTTTTGGGCAAGAAGTTGAATTAGGTTATACCGGAGAAGGAGTATTCTGTGCTCTCGTCATCGATATTGACATCGACACATGTTTAGCACGATTAACCCAGATTATAAAACACACGTTTGCGACTGCAATTGAGCACGCCAATCACGAAATGCTGATTACCTTTAGCATCGGCGCTGAAAACAATACATCCGAACACACCTTTGAAAAACGTTTCGAGAACGCACGCATAGCTTTGCACGACTCCATGACCTTTGGTCATAGTGGCATCAGAATATACAATCGCGAGATTAGCGCCGCTGGAAAAAGGCGCCTTACCATTGAAAACGATCTACGACGTGCTATCGAGTGTGATCAGCTGCAGATTGCCTATCAACCTCAAATCTCTGTTGGCGACGGCAAAATATCTGGATTTGAATCATTACTCCGCTGGAAACATCCAGAACTGGGCTCAATCAGCCCTGTTGAGTTTATTCCAATTTCAGAAGAGAACCGCTTGATTATCGATATAGGTTTATGGGTTCTCGATCACTCAATGAAACAATTTAAGGAGTGGGAAACAGCAGGCCTAAATCCTAAAACCTTATCCGTGAACGTTTCGCCAGTGCAAATGCAACAGCCAGGACTAGCCGATAAAATATCCAGCATGATGAAAAAACATCAATGGTCAAAAGATAGCTTAGTGATTGAAATTACAGAGTCGACAGATCTATCTGACACGCAAATAAGTCAAACGCTGATAGAGTTACACAACCTTGGAATTGCCTTAGCCATCGATGACTTTGGAACAGGTTATGCTAACTTTACTAACCTGACTCAATTGCCGATTTCCAAAGTAAAAATCGACAGATCATTAATCCTTGCCGCGACATCAGGCGACAAGCATCGCCAACTATTTAACAGAGTTGTTAGCATGGCCCATGAACTCGGCTTCGAAACGGTCGTAGAAGGTGTTGAAACCCCAGAAGAGCTTGCCATAGCAACAGAAAACAATTGCCATATCATACAGGGGTATTTCTATAGCCCTCCTCTAGCCGCAGAACACTGCTATAAACTTATCAAGCACCAGCACTAAATAAAGCTAATCTCAATTTCTGAGTAAATTCAAGCGATTACAGCACAATTGCCAAAGCACGCAACTTAGCAGATAATAGCTTCTTAATTAGGCAGCTACCGCTGCCTTTTTCCATTTTAGGCGGTAGCACTTTTTATTTACCCTTTATTAGCGATATGTACAACATGACAACACATGCATTAATTAATACCTACGGAGAACGAGCATTAACCCTAGTGAAAGGTGCTGGCTGTTATGTCTGGGACACAGAAGATAAAAAGTACTTAGATGCATTGGCAGGCATCGCTGTCTGCGGTTTAGGACATTGCCACCCCAATGTCACCTCTGCCCTGAAGAATCAGGCAGACACCTTGATGCACACCTCAAACCTCTATAATTTATCTGTTCAGCAAAAAGCAGCTGAAGATCTATGTCGAGTCAGCGGAATGGAAAAGGTATTCTTTTCCAATTCTGGCGCAGAGGCCAATGAAGCAGCCATTAAGATTGCTCGCAAATATGGCTGCGAAAAAGGCATCGCTACTCCAACAATCATTACCTTGGATCACGGCTTTCATGGCCGCACCATGGCAACTCTAACAGCAACAGCTAACCCTAAAGTAAAGCATGGCTTTTCACCACTGTTAGAAGGCTTTATACATTTACCCTTCGATGACATTAACGCTATCAATGCTTTAGAGGGTGACCCTGATATTGTTGCCATCATGGTTGAACCGGTACAAGGTGAGGGCGGTATTCAAATACCTGCCGATGACTACTTACCAACATTACGCGACATCTGTGATAAAAACGGCTGGTTGCTAATCTTAGATGAGATACAAACTGGCAATTGCCGTACAGGTCATCATTTTGCTTATCAGGCATATGATTTCTATCCTGACATAATGACAACCGCAAAAGGTTTAGCTAATGGCCTGCCGGCCGGCGCGTGTTTAACACGTGGCAAAACCAATACTATTTTACAGCCAGGCAACCATGGCTCGACATACGGTGGCAACCCACTCGCCTGCGCTACTATTAGTGCAGTCATAGAAACCATGGAAGAAGAAAAGATCTGCGATAAAGTAAAATCTTTAGGGAATTACTTTGCGAAAGGCTTTAAAGAAGCCTTAGCCAATAAGGCCCAAGTAAAAGAGTTCCGACAGAAAGGACTGTTAATAGGTATCGAGCTAGACCAACCCTGCCCAGAGCTGGTTCAACAAGCGGCAGATAAAGGCTTGTTGATTAACGTCACCGCTGGCAGCGTTATCAGATTGCTGCCCCCTTTAATCATGACTGAAGACCAGGCCGATCAAGTGATCGAGATTGTTGCTTCACTCATTCACTAATATTTAAAACCGCTACTATACGCAACAGGACTCCCTGCTATGGCTAGACACTTTTTAACCCTAATGGATTTGTCTCCCAACGAACTGAATACTGTTATTCAGAGAGCCATTGAACTAAAAAAACAGCACCGTGATGGTACCGCAGCCAAAACACTGGACGGCAAAGTATTAGGAATGATTTTCGAAAAGTCATCGACACGTACTCGCGTTTCATTTGAGGCGGGTATTGCCCAACTTGGTGGTAGTGGATTATTTTTATCCTCAAACGATACCCAATTAGGCCGCGGCGAACCCATTGAAGATACCTCTCGTGTTATTTCAAGCATGGTCGACATCATTATGATCCGCACCTTTGGTCACGATATTGTTGAGAAATTCGCTCAGTACTCCAGCGTACCGATTATTAATGCCCTAACTGATGGCTTTCACCCTTGTCAGCTACTGGCTGATATTCAAACCTATGTTGAACATAGAGGTGACCCTAAAGGCAAAACTGTTGTCTGGATCGGTGACGGCAATAATATGTGTCATTCCTATATCAACGCCGCCAGACAATGTGATTTCAAACTACGCATTATGTGCCCTAAAGGTTATGAACCCGACCAAGCACTCGTAGACGCGAATAAAGAGCGATTAGAATTTTTCGACAACATTCAAGATGCGGTGTCTAATGCAGACTGGGTAGTAACAGATACCTGGGCATCCATGGGGCAGGAAGAAGAAAAAAATGCACGCCTCGAAGCCTTTAAAGGTTATCAAGTTACCGAAGAATTACTATCCCTCGCTCATGACGATGTCGTTTTAATGCACTGCTTGCCAGCGTACAGAGGCATGGAAATAAACGATACCGTGATGGATTCTAAATATTCTGTTGTTTGGGACGAAGCCGAAAATAGATTGCATGCACAGAAGGCCCTGATGGAATTTCTAATGGGAAAAATTACGACATAAGATTTCAGCTACCCAACTCCACTACTACTGATTTTATTTTTTAGAGGAATAATAAATCAGGTTATGAAAAGTAGCGGAGTTGGAGCTAAGATTACGATACCCATGAGGCTTATCTGCAGCAAAACGCACAGCCCCACCTTTTTTTAACGCCAGCCATTCATCATTAACCAGAACCTCCATTGTTCCACTAATAACAATCACGTGCTCAACCACACCCACTTCATGCGGTTCGGATAATCGTTCGTAATTAGGCAACAAAGTTAATTCAAACATTTCAAAACCATAACGGTTGTCGTAAGGAAAGACAGAGGCAACCAACATATCATCACTGGCCGGGCGATGCCGCAAACGATCAACTCGACGAAACACTGTTCCTTTTTTCTCAACAGGTAATGGCTCAATCAAGGTTGACAGCGAGAGTTGAAAGCCATCAGCAATTTTCCATAGTGTTGAAATGGTAGGGCTAGACTCCCCTCTCTCGATTTGACCTAACATTGCCTTGCTCACACCTGTCTCACTGGCGGCACGATCGAGACTCCAACCGTTATCCTGACGAATTTGTTTTAGTTTTTTTCCGAGGTATTGGTTTAACTCTTTAGCCACACAACCCACCCTTTCTATATAACTTTACTATCAAAGAAACATTATTTGTACACTATAACGCACAAGTGATATGATTCCACGCTTGTATGCTATAACGCACAAACATATACACCGTCAGAGAATCCTAATCATGGGTCTATTCAATCTATCGCGACTATCCGCCGGCTTTATTGCTGTTCTTGTTGGCTATACCAGCTCAGCCGTGATTATATTTCAAGCAGCCTCAGCGGTTGGCGCCTCCCAAGGTGAGATTAGTTCTTGGTTATGGGCATTAGGCATCGGCATGGGAGTTACCTGCATCAGCTTGTCGCTCTATTATCGGCACCCCGTACTCACTGCCTGGTCAACACCAGGTGCAGCTTTGCTCGTAACGTCTCTATCCGGTGTAACATTAAGCGAAGCCATTGGTGCTTTTATTCTTAGCTCGCTCATGATTACTCTCTGTGGGATCACAGGATGGTTTGAAAAACTAATAAATTTCATACCAAACTCTATTGCTTCTGCAATGTTAGCTGGGGTTCTATTTCAATTTTCTATTAATCTATTTGTTTCAATGGAAACCGCACCGTTACTGATAGGAATAATGTTGACAGCATATTTAGCTTCTCGAACTTTTATTCCCCGTTACGCGATTCCCCTCACATTAGCTATCGGCTTAATTATTGTGTTGTTACAAAATAATTTATCGACTTCAACACTCTCCTGGGACATAACAACTCCTATTTTTATATGGCCCAGTTTTTCTCTCACCCACTTTATTGGTATCAGCCTTCCTCTATTTATTGTCACCATGGCCTCACAAAACATTCCTGGCATTGCCGCATTGAGAGCCCACGGTTATGACACCCCCAGTTCTCCTCTGATAAGCTGGACAGGGTTAACTGGCATATTGCTTTCTCCCTTTGGCGGCTTTGCCTTTAACTTATCAGCCATTACTGCTGCAATATGCATGGGAAAAGAGGCTGATGAAAATCCGGCAAAACGTTATTTCGCTTCTATTTGGGCAGGTATTTTTTACCTCATTGCCGGCATATTTGGCGCTAGCATTGTCGGTTTATTTGCAGCGTTCCCCAAGGAAATGGTCATAGCCATTGCTGGGCTCGCGCTACTCAACACAATCTCTGATAGTTTATCCAGCTGCCTAATAGACAGCTCTGACCGCTCAGCAGCATTTCTTACCTTCATTGTCACGACTTCAGGCATTACTTTAGCGGGTATTGGTAGCGCTTTTTGGGGATTGTTCATTGGGATGTTATTTTTTCTAGGTCAACATTTATTATCACAAGCCAAAGGCCAGTAATTACTTTATAGACATTTAACCTCAGTAGCCTCCCCTAAAATTACTGTATTCATTCCCCCCTATAAATAAAAAAATTGCACATAAAGTAGAATAATGAGACAGCTCATTAAACTAATATTAAAAGTCTCTTAAAATATAGTTTCCTATAGAAAAATAATATAACCTGATACTTATTTAATCACCCCTCTAAGCACATCAGCCTTGATGGCCTCTCATAGATTAGTGATTACTGACATCACAATTTACCCACACTTTATCCACAGCTATATACCAGAATCATTGACTTGCACTTTACGTTAAAACGCATTATCTTGTGCTGAGTTTTTCACAAACCCCAATATATTGGGTTAATGTTTAGCAAGTACCACTAAGCACTACATAAGCAACACAATCGACAATCATATTTTGTTACAAGCAGTTACAAACAGTAGAACAGACAGTTACAGACATACTAACGATAGTGATCACAAGACAATCAAGTACAGTGACTGACCATACTGGTTTTCACATTAATTATTATAAAAATGCCCAAGAGCAATGGTCCTTGATAGTTAATAACAACATCCAAATACAAACTTATGTAAATGAACGCTTACAACATTGATTGACAGGGCCTCATACAAACTTCTATTGATAGAGACCTCTCAATAAACAACCATATATTTGTAGAACACCTGCTTGTATAAAACCTATTTATATAAGTAGAAGATAAAGATAGATAGACAGTAAGACCCAGCGATTGCACACAATGGAGACAACAATGCATACTGATACTGATGCAAACCGACAACAAGGCCAGCACCAACCAACCCCCTCAAGTAATACTTCGGCAATTTCAGCGACAGCTCCCGGTAAACTACGCGTTATTAAGCGTAACGGTACTGTTGTTCCTTATGATGAGTCAAAAGTCGAAGTCGCAATGACCAAAGCCTTTTTGGCCGTTGAAGGTGGTGTTGCTGCAGCATCAGGTCGCGTACACGACATCGTTAAAGTACTTTCTCAGCAAATTACTGAAACCTTTAAACGCCGTATGCCATCAGGCGGCACCGTTCATATAGAAGATATACAGGATCAGGTTGAACTCGCTCTAATGCGTGGTGGCGAGCACAAAGTGGCTCGTGACTATGTACTCTATCGTGAAGAACGTGCTCGCTTACGTGCTGATACTGGCAGACCGACATTATCAGCAGAAGAATTAGCGAATTACCCTAAAATCAATGTCACCATGCCCGATGGCTCTATCGCGCCACTGGATATGGAGCGTTTGCATATTGTTGTCACTGAAGCTTGTGACGGCCTGAAAGATGTTGAAGCCAAAGTGATTTTAGATGAAGCCACTCGCAACCTTTACGACGGTGTAGCACTGGATGACATTAATACCTCATTGGTCATTACCGCACGTACCCTCGTTGAAAAAGAGCCTAACTATACCTATGCCACTGCTCGCTTATTGCTAGATAAACTACGTGCAGAATCATTAGGCTTTTTAGGCATAGCTGATCTCGCGACTCACCACGAGATGGAGCACTTATATGCTAAGGCATTACCAGCCTACGTCGCCAAAGGTGTTGAACTGGAATTATTATCACCCGACTTGCTCGAATTCGATTTGCAACAACTGGGCGCCGCGCTGGATCATGAGCGTGATAATCAGTTTACTTACTTAGGCCTGCAAACACTTTACGACCGCTACTTCATTCATAGCAATGATGTTCGCATCGAGTTGCCACAAATCTTCTTTATGCGTGTTGCTATGGGCTTAGCGGCAAAAGAAGATAATCCCAATGCCCGCGCCATTGAGTTTTACCGTTTATTGAGTTCGTTCGATTACATGAGTTCAACACCAACATTGTTTAACTCAGGCACATTGCGTCCACAATTATCATCTTGCTACTTAACAACAGTACCTGATGACCTTCACGGTATTTATGGTGCCATGCAAGACAATGCCATGCTGTCTAAATGGGCCGGCGGTTTAGGTAATGACTGGACGCCAGTACGTGCATTAGGTTCTTACATCAAAGGCACCAATGGTAAATCACAGGGCGTTGTACCTTTCTTAAAGGTGGCTAACGATACTGCCGTTGCCGTTAACCAAGGCGGCAAGCGCAAAGGCGCCATGTGTGCTTACTTGGAAACCTGGCACCTCGACATCGAAGAGTTTTTAGAATTGCGCAAAAACACCGGTGATGACCGTCGTCGTACTCACGATATGAACACGGCCAACTGGGTACCCGACTTGTTTATGAAGCGTGTTTTCGACAATCAAGAGTGGACACTATTTACACCCTGCGAAACACCCGACCTGCACGACCTTGTCGGTAAAGCCTTCGAAGAACGTTACGAAGAATACGAGCGCATGGCTGACGCGGGTGAGATCAAAACCTTTAAGCGCGTTTCTGCACCCGGCTTATGGCGCAAAATGTTAGGCATGTTATTCGAAACAGGTCATCCATGGATCACCTTTAAAGACAGCTGTAACTTGCGTAGCCCCCAGCAGCATGCCGGCGTGATTCACTCATCAAATCTGTGTACTGAAATTACATTGAACACAAAAGCCAATGATGAAATTGCAGTGTGTAACCTGGGTTCTATTAACCTTGCTCAACACATCGAAGACGGCCAGTTGAATCAAGAAAAACTGAACACCACCATCAACACAGCAGTGCGTATGCTCGATAACGTTATCGACATCAACTACTACTCCGTTGAAACGGCACGTCAGTCCAATATGCGCCACCGCCCAGTTGGCCTCGGCATTATGGGCTTCCAAGATGCGCTATATAAGCAGCGTATTGCGTACGGTTCTGATGCCGCTGTTGAATTTGCTGACCGCTCAATGGAAGCCATCAGCTACTATGCAATCAGTGCATCCAGCGACTTAGCCAAAGAACGCGGAAGCTATAAAACCTACCCGGGCTCACTATGGAGCAAAGGTATTTTGCCACTCGACTCTATCGAGCTATTGGTTCAAAACCGTGGCGAAAAATATATTGATGTTGACCGCAGCCAGACATTAGATTGGGTTAGCTTGCGTAACAAAGTGCAAAACCAAGGCATGCGTAACTCCAACGTGATGGCCATTGCACCAACCGCAACCATCGCCAACATTACCGGGGTTTCACAGTCGATTGAGCCGACGTATCAAAACCTTTATGTGAAATCGAACTTGTCCGGTGAGTTTACTGTTGTAAACCCTTACCTTGTTCACGACCTGAAAGATCGTGATCTTTGGGACAACGTCATGGTCAACGACCTGAAATATTATGAAGGCTCTGCCCAACAGATTGATCGTATCCCAGATGACTTAAAAGCGCTGTATGCCACAGCCTTTGAAGTTGAACCCAAGTGGATTGTGGGTGCAGCCAGCCGCCGTCAAAAGTGGATCGATCAGGCACAAAGTTTGAATCTGTATATTGCTGGCGCCAATGGTAAGAAACTTGATATTACTTACCGCATGGCATGGTATAGCGGCTTAAAAACGACTTACTATTTGCGTGCCTTAGCAGCGACATCAACAGAAAAATCGACGGTGGATACAGGTAACCTTAATGCCGTTTCTTCTGGTGGGGGTGCTGACAGCAGCGTGAGTGCGGGACCAGCAGCAGTACCACAGGCTTGCTCGCTGGATGATCCAGACTGCGAAGCTTGCCAGTAAAAAGAATAAACGCCTATGGCTCTCTATTAGTATTGAGCCGTGGGCGTTTTACTGCAAAAAATTTTAGAACTTAACACACAGAAATATAGGAAAGAATTTATGCTGAGTTGGGACGAATACGACGATGCGGTAGAAACACCAGAACCAGTGAAATCTGCCGTTCAAGAAACAGTAAAAGCAGAAGCGCCTATCGCTGAACAAACAGCAGCTCCAGCGGCAGAACCAGCAATCGCACCGACGACACCAGTTGTTGAAAGAACAGAGACAATAGCGCCAGTAGAACAAGCCATTGAGCCAGCTAGCCCAGCACCACAAACGGCAGCAAGTGACCCTGTCAGCGCGGCTAAAGATGCAATCAAAAATATTGATAGCACTGCCGGTATCGAAGAATTAGAAATGGGTGCGGCTCGCGTTCAAGTTGATCAAAAAGCAATGATCAACTGTCGTGCCGACCTTAACCAACTCGTTCCATTTAAATACGATTGGGCCTGGCAAAAATACTTAGACGGCTGTGCCAACCACTGGATGCCGCAAGAAGTTAACATGACAGCGGATATCGCCCTGTGGAAAAGCAAAGATGGCCTAAGTGAAGACGAACGCCGCATCATTATGCGTTCATTAGGTTACTTCTCGACTGCGGATTCACTGGTAGCGAATAATCTGGTACTTGCGATTTACCGGTTGATTACCAACCCGGAATGCCGCCAGTATATTTTGCGTCAGGCATTTGAAGAAGCTATCCATACCCATGCCTATCAATACTGTATTGAATCGTTGGGTATGGACGAAGGTGAAGTCTTTAATATGTACCGCGAAGTGCCCTCTGTTGCCAACAAAGCAACCTGGAGTATTAACCATACTCAAGGCATCAGCGACCCAACCTTTACAACTGGCACACCGGAAACTGATCAGGAATTATTGCGTAACCTAATCGGCTTCTATGCCGTCACGGAAGGTATCTTCTTCTACTGTGGCTTTACTCAAATTCTGTCCATGGGTCGCCGCAATAAAATGACCGGCGTTGCCGAGCAGTTCCAATATATTTTGCGCGATGAATCCATGCATCTTAACTTTGGTATCGACATCATCAACCAAATTAAGCTGGAAAATCCGCATCTATGGTCTGCCGAGTTCCAACAAGAAGTGACACAAATGATTCTTGAAGGCACTGAACTGGAAATTGCCTATGCAAGGGACACCATGCCACGGGGTGTACTGGGTATGAACGCAGCCATGATGGAAGAGTACCTGCAATTTATTGCTAACCGCCGTTTAGCTCAGTTAGGCCTAAAAGAACAATACCCGGGCGCTAAAAATCCATTCCCTTGGATGAGTGAGATTATGGATTTACGCAAAGAGAAGAACTTCTTTGAAACCCGTGTAATCGAATATCAAACCGGCGGCGCATTAAGCTGGGATTAAATCGTTAGGATTAAACCAAAGGGGGCTTTGGGGGAAGCTGCGATCAAGGAGAGATCGCTACTTTTGTCCATCTAATAATATTATGGCAATCGATGAAATGATAGATGAGGATGTCGTGTCTGAAAAAGAGGACGATGTGGAAGAAAAAACCACATCAAATCAACGCTATACCGCCTCCCAGGAAAAGTTGATGACATCCATCGACCAGCTCTGCCAAGTCTTGGACATTATGGGCAAACTAGCGCATCGCATTAAATATCAAGTTGAAGCGATGCCCAACATCGATAAAACAGAAGATAAAAACGCACTATCAAGTGATGATAAGACCGCCAATAAAAAAGGGCCGGTATTACATTGATAAGCAACATTAGGTGTTAATTAAGTCGTTAAACTTAAGGGGCAAGTAATTATGTTGGCAGTTCATGAACCCAGTCGTGTCTATTTAGAACAACCCAATGGCACACGAGTACAACGTCAGATCACCCGTATGATCCGGCACTTGCGCGACCAATACCATGCCCGCTACCCGACCTATTCCATCCCCTCTAACTGGCTATTAGAAGAGCTGGTTATTAACGGCGCTAAAAATTTTATTATCGAAAAAGACAGCTGGCAAGAACGCGTTCGACTCACACTACGCCAAATTATTCGAGACACCTCATACGACGACTGCATGTATATCAACAGCCGCACCAACCTCCCCCTCTTTCCCAACAACGAACTATTCGACGCCTGGGAAGTACACCAAGTCATGAAAGCCATGCTGCATTATTTGGATGAAGAGTAAGGAATACACAAACTTTTTTAGTTGATATGAAGATAGGGATTTTCGATACGAACACTACGCTTTCTGATGTAATGCCAAATGGTATTTCTATCCACTTATTCTCTAATCATAAAAAAACATACGTCTGTTGTGCGCCATTTGTACGCCCCTGTCCAACATATAATTTTTATAAACTATGAAATCATCAGAAGTAATTCAAACATTGAAGTCTACGATAGAAGCCACAAAGAAAGCTGACATTGAGAATATTTCTCTTCAAACCTTAGAGGCATATGTAAATAAGTTAGAAGAAGCAAGCAAAGAAACACCTGAGGGAGTTGCTGCTGGAGAAGCAGCAATGGAGTCATATAAAGCCAATTTAAACCACTGGGCACTTTCCAGGCAGCAAGAACATGAGTTCGATTTAGAAATGCTTCGTGCAGTAATAGCTACAGGACAATCTGCACTTAAATCAGCGGTATTAATAAATGGCGGTGCATCGGTAGCAATGTTGGCATTTGTCGGAAATATATGGCAAACAAAAAATGAACATATGGTGACTTTTGTGTATTTATCATCATCTCTGTTAAATTTTGTAATAGGAGTATTGCTTTCTGCAATCGCATCAGGGACCACATATATTTCACAAGCAGGTTACGCAGATGAATTTGGTAAGCATAGTCAGAAAATTGGGAAAGCAGCTCACTTACTTACTGTTCTAGCAATAATTGCCTCATATATATTTTTCGGATATGGGGCTTGGCTAGCTTATGCTTCTATGGTTAGTGAATAAATAAGGAAAAATCGACTTTTAATTAATAAATATTTAGTAACCACTTGTTAAAATGCAGGCTAGACTCGCAAAAATTATTTTCCTTTTTCGCAGACATTAACAATCACTAAAGTTTGAGATCCACATGGAATACATAATTGGTTTATTGTTCTTTCTTAGCGGTATGGTTGCTGGATATTTTGCGTCATATACTAAAGCAAAAGGTAAAAATCGAGCACTCAAAGAAGATATTGAAAACCTCGAAAACCAAAAGCAACAGGTTCAAATTAAGTATTCCAAGGAAATAGAAGAACTCAAAAAAAACAATACGTTAAATATTGAACTCCGAAAACATAAATACCAAGAAAAGAAAGACCAGTTTGCTAAATTCTTTACCTTACTTGATGCGTTTCATAATAAAAGTAATGAGATATTCATAGAACGCTTTGGCCCTATATATTCAAATTTCATGGAAAATTATCTTGCGGATGATGAGTCTACCCAAAATGAAGCTATAACTGATTTCAACCATGAAATAATGACACTCTTTAATGAGTTAAATCAAGAATATTTAAAATTAAGCACTGAAACCAATAGCATTAGACTAATCACATCTTCAACCCTTGATGAACTTTTGGATCGGCTAAATACTAAAGTAGGTGAAGCAACTAATACTACCCAAGGAATGTTAAAGATGATGGCTAGCCAAGAATTTTGGACAGACCAAACCGTATCACAACCACTGCAAGAAAAAGCTGAATTAGAAGGGCAAGATATTATTGCAATAAGGGATAGTATTCGTAAACAAATGAAGGTCGAGCTTGATCAAATATAAAGAACAGGAGATGTCAAATAAACAGGGAACATCCAATTTTTGCAATTATTATACATCCATAGAAACGGAACTATGAGCAAAGAGTTAATAAGTAACATTAAACTCTATGGCACAAAAAACAACTTTCAAGTTTAATTTATCAAAAATATAACATCTCTTGAGTTCAAACCGTGATTAATATCACGCTTTGAGTTTTGAAAGCTCTCTGAAGATGCAGTAGAGTAAATGAGAAATAACTGATGCACTACTTATTACACACGGATACACGGATTGTTTTGCTATGGATATCACTCAACGTACCCTTGCCTCAAGTGAACTAGTTGGCTTTGATTTTGGCGTCGACAATTGGATTTTTGCTGATCAATTCTTTAAGCCTTCTTACTGGCTGATATTAAAACGCGAAAGCTTTAGCCAATACAGCCTCAACCCGTTGGAAGCAATCGATATGTTAATGTATCGATTGGACACTCACCAATTAATACAAATCTATCATTTAAGTGGTGTTTATGAAGCGGACATAGGTTTCTGGGATACGCTGCACATACGCAGCAGAGTCGAATCGCTGATTATGAGTGGTTATATTCAAGTGTTTAATGTCAGCGATGCCATTGCTGATCGAATGGCAAATGCGGATGACTCTATCTACAGTAATCCACAGAACTACGTCAGTACTGGCAATCCCATTTCTGACAAACGTAATGAATTGGCAGAATCATTTGGTTACGACATTACTGAACGCTGGCTAGGTAAAGTAGCAGCGGACCAGCTTCACTTTGACCGCTGGCAAATATGGCAAAACATTATTGAAGCGTATGACTCTGGTGCCACCTTTGTGGATACTGTATGGGACTTGCTGGTTGGCTTAAAAGATATTTCTGTGTTTGCGGTATCAGTGGTTGGCAATGAGTTGGAATTTCAGTTTAAACTCAATAACGCCGCACTGAAAGCCGCTGGCAATACATTGACGGGGGATCAGGCAGCAGCCCAACAAGCACTCAATGAGTGGGGCATTGTGATTGGCGACCGCATCAAGAGCCAACAAGAATTTGTGGACGCGGTGTCGAAAAAAGCCAAACAAGGCTACGACATGCTGATGATGCTTTACAGTGATGGGCTCACTCGCACCTTACTATTCGATTACTTCGATAGCCTGTACAAAAGTATGCCTTACCGTAAGCAACAAACCATTGATGACCGTATCTTCTTTGAGATAGGCATTGAGGTCTTATTGGCAATCGCAACTGGCGGCCTGATAAATGCGGCCAGACGAAGTGGACAGATTGCTGCAAATACCACACGTGTAGCTAGGGCAACAACAGCAACTAAACGCATCGGCCCGTTAACCGTAGAATCGATTGATCATTTATCGAATTTAGCTAAGATGCTGGATAAACCTGCACTAAAAACCGAAAAGCCGTCGATTAAGGTGTACCCAGAGGATTTGCCCAAGTCGAAGTACACTCCTCGCGAAGGGGTTAAACCACTACTAGGCGATACCGTCCATAAGCGTCACCACCCTGATGGTCGACAACCGGATCCCGAAAACCCCATGGATTATGGCGACCCTTACACACTACAAGCGGACGGCAAACCGATGGGGGCAAAGGAAGGGGTAATACCTGAGAGTTCGGAGGGTTTAGAAAAATTTAACCACGAAAACCAATGCCTTATTAATGAAGAAGGCTACCCTGATGTGGCAAAGCGTGAAGATTTCAAAAACTTCTCTGATATCAAACCCATAACACTCAAAGAAGGCGATACCATTTATCGTATTATTGATGAAAAAGCGAACCCTTCCGGTTCCTATTGGGCGCGGGAATTACCCGAAAACAAAACTTCTTGGCGTTCAGACTATGCCGTTAAAGATAGTTGGAACGATAATGGTTACTATGTGGAACATACTGTCGGCAAAGATGGCCTAAAAGCGTGGGAAGGCACAACAGCAGGCCAACAATATGATGAGTTTTTAGAAAAGGAATTTTATCTGGAAGGCGGGCAGCAGCAACTGTTTATTGAACGCGACGCTATTACTGACCTGCAACCGAAATTAACTAGTTGGCCGGACACAAGACTATGAAAGACACACTAAAAATCACTCTACTCAAACGTAAATTTCAAAGCCTTACCTATATCGAAGCGTTTATTAGCAACTATCAGAAATTTGTACAAACGGGGCTAGATTCGTTTGAGGTGTATCAAAAATACCGGCAACAACATTCTGAGTTTGCCCCCGATAACACCTTATTAATGGAGGAAGATTTCTGGGAATACTGTGTTAAACCTAATTTCAAAGGGATGTTACAGCGCTCAAAAGAGGCATTGAAAAATGCTAGAATGGGTAAAAAAACTACGGTCCGTTCCTTGGCAGGAAGCTTCCGTGGTCTAAGCCGTGGGTTCGATGGTATAGAAGAAAGCTTTATGGATATTGCTACACCTAAAGCGAGGGAAAAGTATCTTCAGCTATGGAAATTGGTCAGCAAGCAAGCAAGTAATATAGAAAAAACGATCAATAATCGGTGGAAAGACTCCTCTATTCTCGATGAAGAAATTACCGGCCCCATTGATGAACAGGAATTGTTAAATTATTTAAACCCTGACGAAAGTATTGATTGAGTTGTAGTGAAATTTTTCATAAATAGTCCCCATAAATTTATTGCTTCAATATCTGAACAGATCTTTTATTATCTAGCATTACTACTAAGCTTTTTAGCTTGGGTTTATTCAAATTCACTTTATTTAACAATAGCTGTTTTTACTATATTGGTACTACTAGCATGGTATTTGTCTTCTAAAATAGAAGGTAAACAAAAAATAGAATAAGGTATGACTTTTTAACCTGCAAAAAGGCGGCATAAATAATCAAGAGGCTCAAGTGTTCAGTAAAATTTTAAAAAGAGAAAAGCCTAAAGTCTATTTAGGAGCAGTTGCAGTAGCTCCTAGATCAGATATAAAAAGGCACTTAGATCAACTCGGAATGTTTAAAAACGAGGACCTAGATAGTAATCTTTGCAACAACCTTAAAGAGATTTTTTCATTACCTCTAGCCGAAGGTGCTGAAAACCCCAAAAATTCAGATTTAGTGCTAGACATTGTTATTCCAAAATTTCAATCAGGTGATGCATGGGATTTATCTTTAGGAGAAATTGCTATTCCTTTAATGTGGAGACCCAGAATAACAATCAGTTCTAGACTTTACTATTTAAACACAGGAAAAACTAAAGCTACTTTTTCTGTTACAGAGAAGATGAAATTTAGTCTCTACATTGGCCGTCTATTTACTTGGCGTTCTTTTTTCCGCTTTCGTCCTATATTTGACTCTGAAGATATGGAATATCTTTTGTATCAAGCATGCCATAAACTCTTACTAAAAATGCAGAAAGCAATATAAATAAGTAAGATACAACTTTTTCTCGACACAAAGTCGGAGAATACACTGACGAAGAATGTAAAGTATTTAGCTCTTTTCCAACGGATCTTAATACTTATGGCTAACGTTACAGAAGTTAAATAATGCCCATAACTCAAATATCAGAAAATTCGTGGGATGCCATCCAGAAAATACAGCAAGAGGCTTATACGGAGCTCCCGCCAGAAGATATCAATATTCTCAAAAAGAAGTGGACGTTTTCTCCAGGTACTTGCTCAATATTTACCAGCAATGATGGTGAAATATTAGCTTATTTATTAGCTCACCCTTGGGCAAGTGATAAGCCCCCAACACTCAATGAAGATATTTCCATAAGCAATCAACAAACTTCTACCTTATACCTCCATGATCTCGCACTATCCAATAAAGCTCGAGGGAAAGGTATCGCTAAAACTATGGTAAAAGATCTTATCAGCAAGGCAAAAACAAAAAGATTTACGAAAGTATTACTCGTAGCAGTACAAAGCTCGAGCTCTTTTTGGGCCAAATATGGATTTGTTGTGATAGATAATGCAGCGATCTGCCCAAGCTATGGCAGTTGCGCAAAATTAATGAGACTAGAGTTATAAAAATAAGTAAGGCCAGACCTAACTCCCGAATAGTATTTATTCAAATAATTGCATCTGCCCCTACTTTTATTGCCTACCAAGCTGTTAACTATCGAATAATATTAACAAACGCTGAAATCTCATTTTGGTGTTTGTTAATATCAAGCTCTTCCGTACAATCAACATGAAGTGCACCACCATAATTCATCCCTAGATAACCAAATGTTTTGATAAATGCGCCTTCAAAGGTCGAACAAAGCTCTCTACCGATAGAGGTAGAAACGACGTAAGCATGCTTCCCTCTAAGTTCACGCCCGGTATCTAATAGCTCCGGGAATATGAGTAAATCAGAAATACGGTCTAAGAATATTTTCATCGCCGGGCTAACCGAATACCAATAAACCGGTGACGCAAAAACAATATGATCATAATTCAGTATTTTTTTCACCAATGGCAGAAAATCATCCTCACTATGTTTATTGTCATAATCAAAAGGGGAAATATTGGCTTTATCCAAATCAATTACTTCCATACCGGATTGATTTGCCACCTGATCCATTAACATACCGGTATTACCCTGCCTCCGTGAACTTGAAAATAATGCAATTGCCTTCGTCATTAAATTTAATCCTCATGGTATCTGTCATTTGAAAGAGCTGCAGTGTAAAACCTCAACTTAACTTGAGGTCAATAGTATTTTTATATAAAGTACTAAGGCCTGTTAACACTAATTGAATACTCACTGTTGTAACACCAGACATTAGAACGATGAAAAAGACGCAAACAAGTCACCCAACTAAAGAACTCAGTGTGGGGACTGTTGCCAAACGTGCAGGGGTTGCGGTATCGACCCTTCACTTCTACGAGGCAAAGGGGCTGATTAAAAGCCGAAGGAATCAGGGTAATCAACGTCGCTACACGCGGGATGTGCTGCGCCGAATTGCAGTGATTAAAGTCGCGCAGAAGATTGGAATTTCGCTACAGGACATTATGGAATCGTTCAAAAGCCTCCCCAATCAGCGCACACCGACCAAAAGAGATTGGGACAAACTCTCCAGCAAATGGAAGAAAGACTTGGAGGCAAAAATCCAGCTCTTGACCCACCTCCGTGACGATCTGACGGATTGTATAGGCTGTGGATGTTTATCGACTAGCGATTGTCCACTGCGCAACCCTGATGATATATTGTCCTCACAGGGGAATGGGCCACAATTATTAGACGCTATTAACACGACTGAAAAATAGATAAATGAAAATCTTTATAGACTGGAAAGGTATCACAACAGAAGAAGACTTCTACCAACAGCTGCTTCCACAACTTAAAGCACCGAGTTGGCACGGCCATAATCTGGATGCGTTAAACGACAGCATCGTCACTGGCAATATAAACGGTGTTGAGCCACCCTACTGTATTATTAATACTGGCGTTACAGACATTAATCCAGCATTACAGCCTTTTTACAAAAATGTGAATGATATTTTAAAAAGCGCAAAAGCTAACGATAGAACGGTTAGAGTGTTTGAAGAGTAGCATAAATAACAACACCTTCTTACCTTGCCTTTTATAGCTTACCCATGATGAACTAATCGCCTCTTTTAGTACTCCATACTATTAAATAAGGAGGCTACCCCATGATGAAAACAAACCGAAGAACCTTTATCAAAAGAGGTCTTATTGGTGGCGCATTAAGCTTATTGGCCAATTCTACGATTGCTCGCACCCCAACCCCAAGGGAAACCGAAGGGCCGTTTTACCCTGTAACTCCTCAAAAAGATAAAGGGTTTGACCTGACTAGAATCGAAGGGCAACAGGGGCAAGCCAAGGGAAACATTATCATTATTCAGGGGAGCGTTGTGGACACCGATGGAAAAGCTCTTGAAGATGCCACTATTGACCTCTGGCAGGCAAATGCCGCTGGAAGATACAATCACCCCCACGATACCAATACAGCGCCATTAGATAGTAATTTCCAAGGCTGGGCTATTGTCTTAAGCGGCAAAGAAGGCGCATTTCGCTTTAAAACCATCTATCCCGGAGCCTACCCTGCATCGCGCACATGGATAAGGCCACCCCATATACATTTTAAAATAAGTAAAAAAGGATACCGTGAAATCGTCACTCAAATGTATTTTCCCAACCACGAGCTCAATAATTCGGACTATTTACTGAATCGCAAAAGCCACAAAGAGCGCAGCTTAATGATTGCTTCCAAAGTTAGCCACAACCCAGACATATACGAGTACAATATCGTCTTAAAAAAAGTCTGATCATAAAGAAAATCGTCATACTACCGCCTTAGCTTTTCCTGTATTGTGGGTCTTATTCAAAAAATTATAAAACTCACTCACACATCAGGAGAAAACAAATGAGCAACGATAGAGATATAGAAAAATCGTACCCCAAGTCAGAGTTTGTAGCCAAACTACGCCGCCTTGCCGACGCCATAGAAAATGACGAAAAGTTTGAAATTCAAATCGCAGGGGAAAGAATCTATGTCCCAGTAAGAGCCGAGTTTAATATTGAGCATGAAAGAGAAGACGGTAACGAAGAAATAGAGTTTCAAATTAAATGGTCTGCTGTAGACTAATACACTATCAGAAAACCTTTATACACATTTTTATCAAATTCTGACAATCATTCAGAGACCAAAGGAATTTATATTGACAACAGACATACAAGCACGGCCTGATCGAACAATACAGGGAGTCATACTCATTGTGCTGGCTGTGTTTATGATGTCAGTTCAGGATGCCTTATTTAAGCATTTCAGTAATGATCTTTCCCTCTGGGAAATTTATACATTACGCGGGCTTATTGCATTACCGTTATTCTTTATTGTTGCATTGATACAAGGCCAACATAAAAATTTATGGGGTCATGCTTTAAGAAAATGGTCTCTGGTGAGAGCATTATTTATGACCCTAATGCTCACTTCATTCTATGCCGCAATACCTTTTTTAAGCCTCTCAACGATTGCAGCGGGCTTTTATACCAGCCCGGTTTTTGTGACATTGCTGTCTGCCTTTGCACTTCGCGAACCAGTAGGGTCACGTGGTTGGATTGCCAGTTTTATGGGCTTTAGTGGTGTGCTCTTTATCCTTCAGCCGGGTAGCGATGCCTTTACTTTCTGGACAGTCGTACCGGTATTAGGTGGTTTCTTTTATGCGTTATCAAACATTACCACTCGTAGTAAATGTCAAAATGAGCCTGTCACAGCACTCTCGCTATCGGTGAGTTTAGTTTTGCTGCTAATGGGAATTCTAATGAGCGGTGTTATATTGCTATGGCAACCCACAGAGCAATTGATCAGTAGGTTCCCTTATTTATTGAGTGACTGGTCGGAAGTCAGCCAGTTAAACTGGCTTATCATCACACTACTCGCAGCCTTACTGGTTGGAATAGGTATGGCTCTTGCGGGTGCCTATCAAGCTACCCGCCCTTCCATCGTTGCCACCTTTGATTACAGCTACCTTATATTTGCTGCATTATGGGATTATTTATTTTTCTCAACCGTTCCAAGTGTACTGACAGTTTTTGGCATGATATTAATTATCTGCGCAGGCTTGTTGGTTACGCGCCGATGAAATAGTAATTAATAAAATAAAAACACATCACACTTTTTATTTATTATTCAATCGCGGTTAATATTATTCCCGTTTAGGTGTTAGACTTTAGCTCTAATCAGGGAGAAAACTATGCAAACAACGGTTTTAAAAGATGTATTTATATCAATAGGCGAACTAGAAAGATATTATGAAGGTTTTGTACCTATTAATCTTTGGAGAGGATTAAATATTAAAAGAAATGCAGGGTTATTTGATTTAATACAAACCCCATTCAAAATGTCAAACGGCAGAGTAAGAAAACCCGATATAACCATTGAAAATGGTTGAGTCAAGGTAAAACATTGGCCAAGAGGGATATCAACTTTTGACCAACCTGGCGTTCCTAAAAGAAAAGATTGAGTACACTATAAAATTCCAGCAGGTACAATACTTCCCAAAGGCTTAGCAATAGTTAAAGATTCATACAATGATAGTGTAAAAGCTACACACTATACTATTGCTCCAGCTCATGACATGCCAATATCTGCGTTCAAATCATTATTAAATAAATTTTCAGACTCAATTATGAAGGAAGCAAAATGATTGAAATCTCAAATGCTGCCGCCCCACTCCTAGTTCAAGCACTTAGAGACTCAGTTCGCTATAATGAACAGCTTTTAAATAGCGAAACTCTTAAAAATAGATCGGAGTATGAAGAGTTTTTTGTAGAAGTAAGCCAACTATATTCAGAAATTAAATCTCAGTATAAAAAGATTGAAAATGACGTTGGCATACCTCTTAGCGAATTAGAGTAGATTACGGACATCTCAACTTAGGTATAAAAATCAAATGGTAGAAATTATCATTTGATAAAAAGCCATAGAATCATATAGTCCTTTATTATTTATTCATTAATTAGCTTTTTAAACTGCTCTTGTACTTCAGGCGATGCCTGCTCATACCAGTACATCAGTGTATAAATAGATACTTTTTTGGTTTTTTCTAAGGCGCTAACTGTAGGAGGCGTTGCTGCTGGGGTTGAGATTGGAGCTGAAGTAGGCGCAGCAGATAATACTGCCGCGCTTGCCACAGTATTTTTCTGCACAGCCAATTGCTTTACGGCTGCAATGGAATCGGATTGGTTAAACTCTTGTAACTCCTGTGCATAATCACGACGGAATTGAACGCCGTCTTTCTTCAGTACGGCTATTTTTGTTTCTACTGTTTGACCTTGCTTATCTAGTAGCTTCCACGTTGGTTTTTTATTGAATTTTTCGAGTGCTCTTATACTCTCGATAACAGGTACGGATAGTGTTAATGCTTCATTCTGACTATCGAATACAATCACAAAGGTGTCGGTTTTTTCGTATCTTAACTCTCTGTCTACTTCAACCTCTGCATTGTAGTGTACCAATATCTGATTAATACCATTCTTTAATTTAATGTTATTGTTTTTGACCGGGGAGTGTTTTTTATTAATCGCTTTTCCATTTTCTGCCAGTAAAACAACATCCTCTGCCAATGTAAGCGAGATATCAGCAGATGCGATAGAGCTAACAAAGAATAAAGCCACTGCTAAGCAGCAAAAATAATGACTTATAGATTTTCTTTCAAGTAATTTCATTCAAACATTCCAATTAAACTTTTAGTAAATAAGCAAGAAGTGACAATATTAATACACTTATATTACAAAATGATAAATCTGCCTCTACGAATAAAGATTACAAATAAATTTATAACTGGCGGCTTAAGAATTCCAAAAACCATTTAGCCTTCAAGGGAATATTACGTTTATAAGCATGAACATAATAGATATTATCGGGTTTTGTGTGTAAATGCCCCAATACATGCTGTAACTGGCCTGACTGGATATACTGCTTTACATAAGTATCCGGCAATAGCGCAATACCTGAATCCAATATGACTAACTCTAACGCCGTATGGGCATTATTCACATCGAATTTGGGCTTAAGTATGGCATTTTCAACGATATTATTCTTATGATCAAATAGCCTGAATGTCTTATCGATTGTCTGCCAACTCGTCGCAATAAAGGGGTGTTGAGTAAGATTCTCTATCGTAATTGGCTCATCTGAAGCGGCGAGATAACGAGTAGAGGCAACAAACATATCTCGCTGTTCACCAAGTTTTTTCGCTTTCAGGTCGCTATCTTTGAGTTCTCCGACACGAATCGCAATATCAATCCCGTCCTTTACAATATCTTGGTTACTGTCGTCAACAATAAGATGAGGGTCAATATCGGGAAAACGTTTGAGTAGCTGTTGAATAGCAGGCAATACCAATGATTGCAGTAAAGCTTGAGGAGCCGTGATGCTTAAACGGCCGGCTGGTTGCTGCTTACTGTTATTGACTTCATCAATGGTGATATCTAATAGCGTTTTTAGTTCTTCACTGCGTTTAAATAAACCCTTACCTGCCGCTGTTAGGCTCAAACTACGCGTCGAACGTATTAATAGCTGCACATCAAAATACTGCTCAAGATGACTGACATGCTGGCTGACCCCGGATTTTGTCAGGCTCAGCTTTTCAGCTGCCGCCGTAAAGCTACCTTGCTTAATGACCTCATTAAACACCGTCAGCCAGAGAAACAGATTCTTTTGTTCACTTTTCATAAACATTAATTTAACAAATAGTATATTTATATACAATTTTTTAAACAGTAATATGCTCACATACTTTAAATAACGAAATGACGGAGAATACCGATGAACAACGACACCATTACAGCCGAAGTACTAGAAACCAGTAAACGATGGATTGAGTCATTTAATCGAAGTGATGTAAAAGCCTGTACAGACAAATATACAAAGTCGGCAATTATGCATGCGAGGCCAATGGGAAGTTTCGAAGGTCGAGAAGCGATCTATGAGTTTTGGAACAATTTTATGAGCTCTACCGATGCCGGTAATCTTATTTATTCTAATAGTGAGATCGAAGTCATCGACCAAAACAGCGCAATCTTATCCTCTCAATGGTCGATGAATGTCGGTAAAGGTTTTATCGCCAAAGAGCTATGGGTTAAAGAGGGTAATGAGTGGTATTTATATGAAGATGATTTTACGGTAGAAGAACAGTTTTAAGGTAATGACAAAAATCATTAAGGCGTATAAAAAGCATAATGTTTTTTATACGCCTTTTACTGACATTTAATGATTTAAGAGTATCAACACACAGCCAACAAAAAAACCAATACTGGCATACGCCGATGCAATGGTACGAATATGATTCCAGCGAGTCCAAGAAAGTACGTAAATTTTCCAATAAGATGCTGTATCGATTAACGAAGGATCAAGTCGGTCCAGATATTTATTCATAGGAACATTACAGGTCACAGTCACAAAAAAGACACCAAAGAGATAACTCACGGCCCCAGAGACAACCCAGATAAATGCCAGACCTGATAGAGTTAAATAGCTTAAGATAATAATACTCATAGAAATCACAGCCATTCCCATTAACAGTACAAGAAAAACAGAGCCATATACCTTTCGATTAATCATTTGCATTGACTGCACACCACTCAATGGATCTATTGTTATCAACGATTTCATGACAAAGTCTGAAAACGTTAAAAAAACACCCGACACCATTGCACAAACGATTGCCGACAACCCTAACAATAATAGTGTCCATTCAAGACTCATAGGTTTTCTCCTTTTACAACCGGGTTCAAATGAGCCGCTGTTAATTCAGTATTAAGTGATGTCTTCCTAAATAATGATAAAGGCCAAGGTGATTGTTTTGTTTTAGTCATTACAGGTGCTATTTTTTCACCCATTTTTTCTGCCTTTTTTAACCATTGCTGAATTTTTTCAGCGCTAGACATCTTAACTGAACCAAATTGAATAATATTTTTAGCCTCTATACCGCAAAAATTCAGTACCTGATTTTTAATTACCCGTCTCGCAGGTTTTCCGTATAAGAAAGTATCCAGCAAAGGAGGTGTATCTGATGTAATAATAATGTCTGCCGTTTTTCCTTTTAACAATTTTTCCCAGCCCATACCTTTGCGATGATATTTAAAACCAAAACCCGGTAATAAAGCGCGATCCAGAACTGCTTTTGCCTTAGCCGGCATAGCCCCCCACCAATAGGGGTATACAAACAATAAGTGATCTGCCCAAGTGATGTTTTCTTGCCAGGCTTTCAAGTCTGATTCCAATGGTTCAGCATTATCATAACCGGTAAATTCAGTAGCAAATGACATCTGACTGAGAGCCATTTGTCGTACTTCTATACCTTTGCCACTCAAGCCAGTTGTATAACTATCCGCTAGTGCCTGAGATAAAGAATTCGATTTAGGATGTGCCACCCAAATAAATATACGAGTAGAGTGAGTCGTTAATGGTTGTTTCATTGTTAAGTTCCTGTCTAGTTTAGTTGATGCCAATAATGAAATAGTAACTTCATCACCATCAGCGATGGAGCAATTATCAACAACAAAGGAAAGACTAACAATCATCAAAAATCTATTTTAATTATCTTTAAGTCCAAAATTATAGACTTAAGATCAAGCAATGTGACAAAATTAATACCTATGGAATACACACAACGATCCAAGCAAACTCTTGATACTAAATCCCCTTCAGACCCTATCGGTGAAACTCTGCATTTACTGCGACTCACAGGTACCCTTTATTGCCGCTCAGAACTCACTGCTCCATGGGGTATAGAATTACCCCCATTTGATAGCTGTATGATGTTCCATATTGTTACTGCTGGCCACTTTTGGTTGGAAGTAAAGGGAGAAGAACCACGCTTACTTCGCCAAGGCAGCTTAGCGTTGGTACCTCATGGAACAGGCCATATTATTCGAAGTGATTCCGGTGCTACCATCGATGCTCTATTTGATATTCCTGTCGAAAAAGTGAGTGAACGTTATGAAATTATGCGACATGGTGGCGGAGGTGATTTCACTCATCTAACATGTGGCGTTGTACAGTTTGATCAAATAGCAGCTCAGCAGCTGATTAAATTACTGCCAACAGTATTACATATAGAAAGCTGGGATGATGATGAAGGCCATTGGCTACACAGCACACTCCGCCTGATTGCTCGCGAAGCAAAGGAGCAAAGGCCCGGAGGAGAAACAGTTATTACACACTTAGCCGATATTTTAATTATTCAGGCAATCCGTTCCTGGATTGATTCGTCAAGTGAATCTCAACAAGGATGGCTAAATGCACTACGGGATCCACAAATAGGCAAAGCACTGACACTTATACATCGAGAACCCCAAAAAGAATGGTCAGTTGCATTGTTAGCAAAAGAGGTGGGAATGTCACGCTCAGGGTTTTCGGCTCGATTCACTCAGTTAGTGAATGAATCTGCCATGCATTATTTAACTCACTTACGCATGCAATTGGCACGCACACAGATTAAAGAAACCTCGACCTCTCTTGCCATACTAGCAGAACAATTTGGGTATCAATCAGAAGCGGCCTTCTCACGTGCGTTCAAACGAATATTTGGTATACCACCAGGAAGTATTCGAGATAAAACAAAAGTAAGGTAATATCGACTTTTACTTTTAGCTATTGATTGGCAGACCGATAGGATAGTTTTTGTAATTGATCACTGTAGTGATATTGAATAACGGCTTTCAGTGTCGAACCATCTTCCGCAGTAATATTCACATTGCCCTTGTATACTAATAAGCGTTGGCTTTGCTTGTCGTAAATCAACGCTAACGGCTGTACAAAAAGATTAAGCAGCACATTACTCGGGTGGATTAAAAAACAAGCCTGAGATACCTGATCATACTGTTGCCGGCTGCACTCTTCGCCTTCTTTCATCTCTATCGTCAAAGCAATTTTTCGTAAATGTACCGGTGATAGAAAATCCATTTTTACTTTTTCGCCCTTTGATAAACTATCCCAGGACTGGCGAATGGCCTGATCAAAACCCGCATCAATAACCAATTTGTCCGATACGGCTAAATTAGCTGTTTTAGTTTTCTCTTTGTTAGGTTTGCGGTAACGAACATCAATACCATTTGATTGTGACTGGTTAGAGACCACCTCTCGCAATTCACCATGTCGAAAATCCTGTTGAATCACATCAGGTTTTAACATATCTACCGAATAGTCCAATTCTTTTTTGGCAATGACTTCCTGTGACAGGTTGCGATACTCAACAATAAAACGACTGCCCAAATCTTGAGAGTAATGATACTCACAATACATTGGCTCACCACTAACTGCATCGCTCGCCAGACCAATAATCGCTGCATGCCCATTATCAGATACACCTTTCGGGCAGTAATTGGATACAGCTAAGGCATTATTACCAATAATCAACAGTATGATGAGCACAATAATATTCATATCAAAGCCTGTTTTATGGATTTAAGCTAAACCACCTGAGGTAACTGCAAACATCGAGGTTTTGCCATTAATATCTGCAAAGTGCCAATGGTCCGCTCACGGAAACCACCTTCACAATAACTTAAATAAAAGTCCCACATGCGAACAAAGACATCGTCATAACCCATGGACTTAACCGCCGGTAGCTTTTCGAAAAAACGCTCGCGCCAGTGCTCTAATGTCTTTGCATAATCTAGGGTAATATCTTCTATACCAACGACTTGCATATCGGTATTTTTAGCAATATGTTGAGTGAGTATTGAAGGACAAGGCAGGTGCCCGCCGGGGAAAATATACTGCTGTATAAAATCCGCTTGTTCACTGGTTAATTCATAACGTTGATCAGGCATGGTGATACTTTGTATCAACATTAGGCCATCTTTTTTAAGCAACTGACTACAAGTAGAGAAATAATCTGGGTAGTACTGAGGTCCAACGGCTTCAATCATTTCGATCGACACTAATTTATCAAACTTACCGTCTGGTCCACATTCTAAATCTCGGTAATCATCAAGCAACACCGTAATTTTATCGCTTAAGCCTGCATCAGCTACTTGCTGCACAGCATGGGAGTACTGCTCCTTAGAAATAGTGGTCGTTGTCACTTTACAGCCATAGTGTTTGGCTGCATGTATTGCCATACCACCCCAACCGGTGCCAATTTCCAATAAGTGATCTTGCTCATTTAATTGCAACTGTTGGCAAATGTGATCCAATTTATAAATGGCTGCGTCATCTAGTGAGGTATTTTTACTGGGGTAAATCGCAGAGGAATACATCATTGTCGGATCGAGAAACAATGAAAAAAAGTCATTACCTAAATCATAATGTGCTGCAATATTTAATTTTGCATTCTTCTTATTATTGGCTCGAAAACGATGGAACCACGCAGCGAGTGCCTTGTTAAGATTAGACCAACCGGAATTAATTTTATTAACCAGTTCCATATTCTGACACATGATACGCACAACATCGACGAGACTTGGGGAACTCCAAGACCCACGCATATAGGCTTCACCAGCGCCAACGGTACCATTAAATAAAATATCCCGATAAACGGAATCATGATGAATGATAATTCTTGCGGTAATGTTTGCCTGCTGTACCGTTTGCCCAAAATGATGATACTCACCACCATCTTCCACAACTAAGCTGCCTTCTGTAAATTGATTTAACCATTTGAATACCAGCTTTTTAGCCCAGGTATCAATCATTATTGATGAAGGCTGGCTGATTTTTTTATTATCGATACTAACCGCTTTCATTATTTAGCTCCTGACATACATTTAATCTGCGGGTGACTCACTGCTTATTCGCAATTGCATCAGCATTTGGATTGGAATAAAAAGGAATACGTTTAAACATAAGCTTGACTGCCTGCCAGTAAATGCTGGCAAAAACTTTTAACGTCATCCACGGATAACGACGCAATACTTTATTCATCATCACTCCCGTCATGGGCTGATGCTTAAGTGTCATCGTGGCATCAAATACTGATTGCTGTTTATTGGTAACATCGATATGAACAAATAAATCTTGTGAGGGAGTCTTTCCTATCCAGTGGTAATCTAATTCCATTGGCTGAAAAGGCGATACATGCATGGTTTTCGAAAATGTAAACCGTTGTTTATTACTTTCTGGTTTATTCACATTAAGAATATAATGACAGCGCTGCCGCCAGGGAGTATTCGTCACTTCAGCAACAACCGTTTGAAGTTTTTCGCCAGTTTTATCGAAACAGTAATAACATGTAATGGGGTTGATGATAAAACCAAAATACCGTAAATTTGCCAACATCCTGATTGGCCCACAAGGTCTTTCGCCATTTTGCTGCTCGACTAAATCGGCGACTGACTCATAAAGCGGTTTATCGGTATTGTCATCAAAGAAATCAGAGCGTTTAAACCGGGCAATATTAAAACTGTCTTTTGACCACCATCGACTTTGAGAAAATACCTTATCTAGCTCTTGCAAGTCGAGATAAACCATAAACACATTATATGAAAATTCATGGTGCTTAGGCGTAAAACGACGATGCCTGACAGTGCCTTGATAGATGGCACTTGACAAGGCCCCTTGAGGGTTAGCTTTATGTGATCTCATCACAATGCTGCCCCTAGCTTTTCTGCTACTCTTAATGCACTGACAACACCATCCTCATGAAAACCATTGGCCCAATACGCACCACAAAACCAGGTTTTATTGACACCATTCACACTTGACCATTGCTGTTGTGCATCAATAGCCGCTAATGAGAACACCGGATGATCGTAGTGATAAATCCCCAGTATCTTCTCAGGGTTTATGGCATCCGTATTATTCAGCGTTACGCAAAACGTATCGCTGCTCTCAATAGATTGTAAAATATTCATATCATAAGTTAATACGGGAGGAGCTTGCTCATAGACTACATTGTGGCTTTTCTGATTTTTATTTTCTCTGATAATACGATAATTCCAGCTGGACCATGTACTTTTCTTTTGAGGCAAAATAGAAGTATCCGTATGCAATACCACTTCATTTTTTTGATACGGAATCGCGCCTAGTACACTTTTTTCTTCATCACTGGCATCCGCCAACATAGCCAACGCCTGATCACTATGGGAGGCAATAATTACCTGATCGAATATTTCTTTATCATCATTTGTCGTTACAGTGACACCGTCCTCACCCCGATGAATTGCTTTTATTGGGCTATTTAAGCGAATATTGTCGTGAAAACTTTCAATAAGGGGATCGATATAAGAACGAGAACCGCCTTCTATCACATGCCATTGAGGCCGATCATTAACACTGAGCAGACCATGATTACGAAAGAAACGAACAAAAAACTGTAGTGAAAAATTTTTAATAACCGATATAGACGCTGACCAAATCGCTGCCCCCATCGGGATGAGGTATTTATCAATAAAGGTATCAGAGTAACTCTTGTTAACCAGATAATCTCCCAATGTCATCTGCAGGTAGGCCCCACCACTCTCGACATCGATCAACGCTTCTTTATTAAAACGAAGAATATCTCGTATCATTTTCCAATGTTTGATGTTAAAAATATTGCGTCTCTGAGCAAACATGGTGTTTAAGTTAGTACCGCTATACTCTAAACCTGAATGTTCACAGGTCACGCTGAAGCCCATTGCGGTTGGTTTTGAAGCAATGCCCAACTGCCCTAATAATTTTTGAAAATTTGGATAGGTCCAATCATTGAAAACAATAAAGCCTGTATCAATCGCATAATCGATACCGTTATGATTGATATCTATCGTCGCTGTGTGACCACCTAAGCGGTGAGCCGCTTCGTAGACAACAACATCATGATGTCGATTTAATACATAGGCAGCAGTGAGACCAGAAATACCTGCACCAATAATCGCTATCTTCATTCATTATCCTTTCTTTTAAATCGCTATAATTTTTCTATAAACTTTCTGCAGCTTCTCTGTTTTCTATTCTTACTTCTTTATTATTTGTTTTGTTATTAATGACGACTCATTTTAACTGCCATTTTTCGATACCAAAAATTAGAAGAAAAAGACAATAGCTTTAGCAAAAAATGAAATCGTCGAGGGAAATTAATAAACAGAGGACGTTTATGCATCCCCTGAATAATACGCTCCGCAGCAGCATCTGCTGTCATAATAAATGGCATGGGGAAGTCATTAATGGCTGTCATTGGCGTTTTAACAAAGCCAGGACGAACGATACTGATATCAAATGATTTTGACTCTAAATCCATCCGTAAGGATTTCAAAAAATAATCAGCCGCTGCTTTAGATGCACCATAAATTTCCGCACGGGGAAAGCCAGCAACAACCGTTAAACTGCTTACGCCAACAATGTAAGGTGTATAAGCTGATTTTTTCAGTAACGGCATTGCTATCGCCACTGAATTCACAAGACCAAAAAAGTTAACGTCAAATACTCTTTTATACTGGTCTGCTTCAAAACTCAAATCATCTTCGTATTCAACGACACCGGCCGCAAAAATAGCAATATCGAGAGACTCCACCCTCTCCGCCAACTGTTGCTGAACCTGATTACGAACAGAAGCATCAGTTATGTCAACAGGCATCGGTAATAATTGCTGAGGGGCGTGGCTGGCAACCTCTGCCAACACACTGGCTCGGCGTGCACTGATAACAACAGTACACCCTAATTTGGCTAGTTTAATGGCTAGTATTCTACCAATGCCAGAACTGGCGCCCGTCAGCCAAACCGTTTTCCCATTCCAAGTACTCATTACTGATCAGCCTTTGCCGTCTCCTGAATGAGGCTCATGCATTTTACTTTTATTGTTAGCTGTCTCTTTCGCAAGGCGAGATTTAATCGCTTTGACAGCAGTGCCTAACACGGGAATATACTCATAGAGCATGGCTCCCATATCGTAAAAATCTTCGTGATACTCAATTTTGTCGGAAAATTTCAACAGGCTCATACCTGTCAATGTTAGAGGAGCATTACGTTTGATAGACGGGTGACGATAGTGCATTTTCCACTTAAAACATGCACTGTTTTCATTGACGATTTCATCGATAAACTCAAACCGGCAATCTGTGAGGTTACCGCACATCTCTTTGAAGTACTGTTTCAGTGCATTCAGGCCATGTATTTGATGTACGGGATCAGAGAATATGACATTTTCTGAATATACCTGATCAAGGCCATCGAATAGCTGACGATCAAATGCCTTATAGTAATGCTTAAAAGCATCCAGAGGCGTTGGAGTCGGCGTTCTCGAGAAATCAGAACTTATAGGGTTTAACAATGTATTATTAGTAGACATAGTCCAAGTTACGCTTCAGCAAAATACCCAGATCACTTAGGGCTGTTAATAGTCATTGAATAGATCCAATATGACTCAATAGACGTAATTAATCTCGTAAAGATGGAGTGCTGAAGGATAGCGACTCCCCCGAGATAAAGATATATGACAATATTTGAGCGGGGCCCATGGTTAGGGTAAGAATTATACAAACCAAATGACAGTAAGGAATTTTTATCGTCATTGGCAAAAGCGTAATATGTAATATAGAGAACAAAAGCGAATTCATAACTAAAAAGTATTTTATGGATATATCACCCAATACAAAACAACATTTGAAAGTGTGGAATGACCACCTCCTGCATGTTGGACAATCTCAGGATCGCCAGGCATTTAAAGCACTGTTTGAGCATTTTGGACCCCTGCTGAAAAGCTATTTCATGTCCAAATTTCCATCGCAACATTCAATGCAAATGATGGATGAACTGGTACAGGAAGTCATGATTAAAGTATGGCAGAAGGCTATGACCTTTGACCCATCAAAAGCAGCGGCCAGCACCTGGATATTTACCCTGGCCCGGAATACACGTATCGATATGCTAAGGCGCCAAAGTAAATACGCATCGACAAGTTCTCTTGAAACTGAAGATATATGGGACGATACAACCGAAGATGGTCCGTACCATTTATTACAACACAGCCGTGACTCGAACCAGATTCAAACATCACTTAAACAGCTACCGGAAGAACAATCATTGGTGATTCGCAAGGTCTATATGGAATCGAAATCTCATAGTGAGGTAGCAGAAGAGCTTAATTTGCCACTCGGGACAGTGAAATCCCGCGTACGTTTGGCACAAAGTAAATTACAGTCGTTAATCAAGCGATAAGTTGATTTAAAGGTATTGATTTATGATACACCACCATCCAGATGACAACCTGCTAACTGAATACGCCGCGGGCACACTAGATACAGCTCAAGCGATTGCCATTGCTGCCCATCTACATTTCTGCAGTAAATGTAGGCATAGGGTAATGCAAATGGAACAAACCGGTGGGGCAATGCTGGAAACACTAACGCCAGAGCCTGTCTCATCTGATAGTTTTGACAACTTAATGTCTATGATCGATAAGGGCGACAACAATGCCAGTTCCGTACCTAAAAAAGTGGGTGCATTACCCAATGTTGTATCAAAAATGATGGATCACCAATCATTAAAGTGGCGTAAGGTTAATTCTTCCCTTAAAACCGCTAATCTTGTTGCAGGTCAAAAACAGCACGCCGTGTCATTACAAAAAATCAATGCCGGAGGGATAGTACCCGAGCACGATCACCGAGGCGTCGAAATGACAGTTGTACTCAAAGGTAGCTTTTCTGATAAAAATGGTATCTATCAAGCAGGTGATTTCGTCCTAAAACAACCTGGCGATGTCCATCAACCTCTTTCAGCCAGTAATGAAGATTGCTTATGCCTGTCCGTAGAAAGTGCGCCTGTTAAGCTCACCGGGCTATTTAGCCGCTTACTGAACCCCTTTATCAAACTTCGAGTTGCTTAAAGCGAATACCCTGAGAAAGGCGCGAGAATCAGCGTAAGGTCCTATACCCACCTTGTATTAATAGCCATACCACCTCAATTAGTACCCTGAAAGTACTAATTGAGGGATATTTCCCTAATAAAACCCGAAAAATCACAACAATGACATAAAATTATAAGCTATGCTGTAAGAATAATTGTTTTATTCACATAGACTTACGATCACTTATGTCAGACAAAACCTCAACCTGCCGCAATGGCGACCTTTGCCAATTAGAGCCGGAAATTACTGCTCTAAAACAAGAAGTGGAGCAACTGGCTGAACTCGTAAGTACTGATACCCTAACAGGCCTGTATAACTACCGTTATTTCAGCAGCGTTATCATGCAGGAGCTTGAGCGCTCACAACGCACAGGCCAAGCCACAACATTAATTATGCTGGACGCTGATCACTTTAAAAAAGTGAATGACACCTGGGGCCATGAAATAGGAAACCAGGCACTTAAATTAATTGCCAGTTGCATCAAAAACAATATTCGCAAGATTGATATTGCCTGCCGCTACGGTGGCGAAGAGTTTGCCGTCATATTACCAAGCACAGATATTGTGACCTCTATTCAGGTCGCAGAGCGAATTCGTTCTGCCGTCGAAAGCTCACTGCTTGAAATTGATGGAAAAGAGGGAGAAACAGAATCGATTTCGCTCACAATTAGCCTAGGCATTAGTAGTTATTCTAACTTTCAGAGTGAATACGATTGGCATCAGCTTGTCGAACAAGCCGATAATGAGTTGTATCAGGCCAAACAACAAGGGCGCAACCGAATTTGCTACACCCCCACTGAAACATCAGATCAGCAAATTAATGATGATGAAAAATCTGCATTATTTGATATGTTTCGTGATCCGTAAACCTTAAAATGTGAAACAATCTCATCAATAACTTCGGCGAAAATAGGCGTCATCCCAATACGCAATAAAGCGCCCAACCCCACCAATACTTTGAATCACTGTAAATTTTACGCTAACCGATCCTACGGGGGCAACCATTCCCTTAACCGTTAAATTTTGCCACCCAGCAATAGGTTTAGGGTCAACATCATATTTGGTTTTACCACGACCAGTACAATTAGCCTCCGGATACCAAGTGGCTCGCAAACGCCCTCCTCCGTTTTGAGTATTACTATTATCCTGCTTAAATCGAATACCCATTTCGAAGCGACGATTAGCACCGAAGTTAACACATTGAGAAAAAGCACTCTTACCAATCGAACTTGATGTTGACGTAGAACTCACCTTAAGAGCCCCTCGATGCTGATAATCATTCGCCCAAGAGTTGATCCAGCTTCCCAAATTCCAAGCGGATAAGTTATTAGAAAAACTGGGGTTTTTAAGGTAATTTTTCCCACTCGCTAAGGTTTTTCCTGCTGTAATACGTTTTGTTAACGCAGGCCCGCGTTGCTGTATTGCCAGTGAAATATTATCCCAATACACAGGCACACCATCAGACTTTCGCCCATTTTGAGTGATTTCAATTTTGGCCGCGATAGCACCAGCAAATGGTTTCAGATTACGCTTTTCTAATTGCTGCCACCCTGTCGTTTGCTTGTTGACATCGATATAATCGCCAAACTGCCCGCCTGCGCTGCAGTCTATGGTTTCATACCAAACAATATTCACTCTGTTTGCATACGATTGTGCAACTGCTTTCTTCAATCGAGCTTTAGCACTTAAGGTAAATACAGCTCCTCGCTCTAAAGGAATACATTGCTCAATTTTAGTGGTATAAATATATTTATTGTCTGGCGGCCTAATGGCGGCAAGCTCTAAGACTGCTGACGAATAATTTTCAATGCTTGCTCGATGATATATACCTTCTTTATTCGCTTTCATATCTTGAATAACCCAATGTTTTAAACCTTCTTCAAATCCATGGTTTTTAACTAGATTATTTACACTGACAATATTGGAACTAATGCTATTACCAGAGCTTGGCACTTCGAAGGTTTGCTGCTTAGAGCCTGATTGACAAGGGTAATCCTGAAAACTTAACTTCCCAGCAGCATTAGTACAACGATACAGCTCAGCATAAGCGGGAGGAATTATGAGAGTTGCGCAAACAGTCAGAAATAAGAGATGGATATTTTTATAAGTTATCACGGCGTTATTTGTATCGGTTATTGTGACAAGAGTCTGCTAATACTCAAGTGTAGCAGCTGCTTTCAAAAGCGCCGCAACAGAAATAGCGTCCACAATTTCTCCAGCATAAACCATCTCGATCGCTGACTTGAGAGGCAAATAGCGTACGGTGATATCTTCTGTATCTTCCAACTGCATATCACCTTGAGATAATCCACGAGCCAAATAAACCGTTGCTAATTCATTAGTGACTGAGTTCGACAATTGCATATCCAACCACCTTTCCCAATGAGAAGCCGACAGGCCAGTTTCTTCCAGTAGTTCTCGTTTAGCGGAATCCAGTAAATCTTCGCCCTCAGGCGACCCACCTTCAGGAATTTCCCAAGTCTCACAATTATGAGGATAACGTGACTGATGTACCAGCCAAGTGCCACCTTGCTCATCAATGGGGAGCACTCCTACTGCGTGGTTTTTAAAATGAATTCGACCATAGATCCCTTCTGAACCGCCGGGAGTAATCACTGTATCGTGGCTGACTCTGATCCAAGGGTTTTCGTAAACAATATCTGATGTTTTTTGTTGCCAGCCTTTTTTACTGCTATTCGACATAGTTACTTATCTGTCTTTAGATTTAATAATGTTTGTGTACGTTCCTGTAAAGCCGGAACCACTTCATCAGCAAACCATTCATTTTTTTTCATCCACAATTGATTCCGTGGCGAAGGGTGAGGCAAAGGCAAATAGTCAGGCATATAGTGTTGCCATTGCTTTACTCGCTGGGTTAATGATAGTGACTTACTTCCTTTTTCCTGTGCTTTTAGATAATATTTTTGTGCATACTGACCAATCAATAAGGTTAATTCGACATTTGGCAGATACTCCAATAATGGTTGATGCCATAATTCAGCGCACTCCTTTCGAGGAGGAAGATCTCCAGATTTACCAGTACCCGGGTAACAAAAGCCCATAGGCATAATGGCAATCTTAGACTGATCATAAAACTGCTCTCGAGAGATATTTAACCATTGCCGTAAGCGATCTCCAGATGGGTCATTCCAGGGAATGCCGCTCTCATGCACTCGCCTCCCCGGCGCCTGGCCGATAATCAATAGTCTCGCAGTTGTGGCCATATGAACAACAGGCCTGGGGCCATGAGGCAAATGGGCTTCACAAACAGCACACGCTTTCACTTCTGTCAGTAAATGATCCAGTTTTGTTGAAGCAATTAGCTTATCCGTCATATTATTAACCCATTATTACAGAATCTATGGCCGGCAATGTTCAAAGAAAATCATTTTACGCTATTTCATGTTTTTACAGGGAAAAATGCTTTAGGCAATCCAGCAGCTGTCACTGTAGTAGAAACCATGCCTGATTTTATCAAGCATAAAACGATGCATTCCGGTTGTGATACAACGGTCTATATCAAGCCACGGCAAGATAACGAATTTGATATTCGCTGGTTTAATAATACAGGGGCTATCCAGCGTTGTGGCCACGGCACATTGGCAGCAGCAGCTTATTTGCAAGAAGGCTGTCAAGAAAACCATAAGAATAAGAAAGAGTTAATATTCTATTCGAAGACAGAAAGTCTACTAGTGACAATTGAAGACAATAGCTATTTATTACAACTCGACACTCAAGACCTTAAAACATGTAGAACATTCGACTCTCAAAAGCACCTTCCCTTTTCTTATCAGCAATTAGCCTACACTGACAATCAAAATGGCTATATCATTGTTGAGCTAAACGATGAGTTATCGGTCAAACAGTTTACTCTTAATGCAGCCATTATTGACGCCATACAGCAAAGAGCATTGATTATTACAGCAAAAAGCGAACACACTGAATTTGATATTATTTTTCGCTACTTTGCACCGCAATACGGCCCTCCCGAAGATAGCGCTACTGGATCTGCGGCCAGTGTACTTTGGCCATTCTGGAACCGTCAAAACCTCAAGAACATATATAAAGATACCCTACACTGCTATCAGGCTTCACAGAACGGTGGAATAATAAAAATAACCGGCTCACAACACCGTATTTGTATTCATGGAAGAGTGATAAAAGAGCCCTAAATCAAAGCAGAAATAGCTTTAAAGACACTAAATACAAGGGCATCTCTAACAAACTGTCTGCATCATGATTGCAACGTTACAAATTGACTCAAGTAAAAAGCGAATCACGCTACCGAGAAATAATTTACACTAAAAAGCCCAGCCTTATCCTGCCAAGTTTTTTCATGTTTAAATCCAGCACCCTCAGCCAACAAAGAAAATTGCTGAACGGAGTACTTATGAGAATTTTCTGTATGGATAGTTTCGTTCTGTTGAAAGTGAAATAGCTGATCTGCAATTTCAATTTGTTGTGGTTTATTACTCACAACGTGCATTTCAATACGGCCTTTTTCTCGATCAAAAATAGCTTTATGACTGAAGGCTTCTAGAGGAAAGTTCCCACCTAATTCGTTATTGATACGATGTAACAAGTTAAGATTAAAATCCGCAGTGATATTAGCTGCATCATTATAAGCATCTTCCAGAACACGAGTATCTTTAACCAAATCGACACCTATTAATAAGCCATCACCTGGTTGCAGGTTATCAGAAAAATGCTTTAAAAATTCTCTCGCTTCATCTGGTGAAAAGTTGCCAATCGTTGATCCAGGAAAAAAGATAACTCGCTTATTGACAAGGGGTTGAGAGGGTAATTGGGAGAAGATCGCATGTAATTCATCGGCATTTAAAAAGTCAACGACGATAGGGTTAATATCAACCGCTGGAAATTGGTTTGCAAGCAATTGGCTTGAATGTTGCAGTATTTCTTCAGAGATATCCATAGGGATAAAGCCGGCAGGCTGCTGCAATTTTTCTAACAATAAACCTATTTTTTTAACTGAGCCTGCACCTGGCTCTATAATCAATGCTCTCTCACCAATGAGTGCTGACATTCCATCCGCAAACTCTTCATAGATTTTACATTCTGTACGCGTTACATAATATTCAGGTGTTTCACAGATTTGTTCAAAAAGAAGTGACCCGCGCTCATCATAAAAATATTTACAAGGCAATGTTTTAGGGGATTGTGACAGTCCCTTAATGACATCACCTAAAAACTCTTTATCAACCTCGAACTCGTCAAATACTTCATTAATCATAGAAGATTGTGTTGCTGAAGACATAGCCATTCCCTATTTCATTGCAGTTTTATTCTGAGTTATTTTGCTAAACGAATACCTGTAAATTGCCATTGCTGATGAGCATAAAAGAAATTACGGTATGTTAATCGAGCATGACCTGTGGGGGTAACACAAGAACTACCACGTAGAATATTCTGATTAGACATAAACTTACCGTTATATTCTCCAGCAACGCCGCTAAAAGGCGTAAATCCAGGGTAAGCTGAATAATTACTGGTTGTCCATTGCCATGCTTGCCCAAATGCACCGTTTAACCTTTGGCTTGATGCATTATTATCATGTTCTGAACCCGTATAAACAGACGGTTGTAATGTGATTTTGTTCCATTCAGGCGCAGTTTTTAAGTACTGAGTCGCATATTCCCATTCAAACTCTGTGGGTAAACGAGCCCCCAACCAATTAGCATAAGCGCTCGCCTCATAAAAATTGATATGGACAACTGGTTGATGCTCTTCGAGTGGTAATAAGCCATAAAGTGTAAATTCAAACCATTGCTTATCCTTTTTCATCCAATACAGAGGGTGCTTCTGTCTTTGCTGCTGCAACCATGCCCAACCATCAGCTAACCAAAACTCAGGATTATTGTAACCACCGCTAGCAATAAACTTTTCATACTCACCATTCGTCACCAATCGAGATGCTATAGAAAAGTCGTGAACGTAAACAGAGTGAGCAGGACGCTCATTATCAAAACTAAAACCTTGGCTATTTGAGCCAATCGTCCCTAAACCACCTTTTATCTCTAACCACCCAAAAGACGTTTCTGCACTATTTAGCTGCCTTTCGGAGGCAGGACAGTATTCGGGATATAAGGGGTTTTGAAAGAGACCATGCTTAATATCGGTTAAAAAGAGTTCTTGATGCTGCTGCTCATGCTGCAAGCCCAGCTCAACAAGACCTAATAGTTTTTTTGTATTCGCGCGTTGACTCGAATCATCTGACTCCGATGATAATAAATCGTTTAACCATTGAACAAGGCTGGAATTAACCGCTTGTCGATATTCGACGATTTCAGCTAAAGAAGGACGACTTACCAGACCTCTTTGATGCCTAGGATATTGCTCACCAATACCGTTGTAATAAGAATTAAAGAGATAATTATAGGTCTCATTAAATCGAGAATAACCCTTAACATTAGGGCATAAAATAAATGTCTCGAAAAACCAGGTGGTATGGGCTAAATGCCACTTAGCAGGGCTCGCATCTGGCATTGATTGTAATTGCGCATCAGCTTCGGAAAGAGAAGCTGCCAATGCCTCAGTTTGCTGGCGAACGTGTTGAAAACGATCAATAATAGCTGAAGATTGCTCGGTAACGAATGAATCCATGGTCAGAGACTTTATTTATTATATTAACGGTTAATTGAATGAATGTTCACACTAACATTATTGAAATGCCATGTTAAGGTTACATTAAACAATTACAAGAAATTATAGTGATATTGAACGTAATCACCGCTATACCAAAATTGCGCTGAATTTAACGTAAAATTGATGAATCCCCTTCTCAAAAACCACTATAACTATATTTATATGTATCACCTAACCGGCCCTTCCCTGTATTTTTGTTTCCTTTAGTATTCCGCAAACCTACAAAATAAATTAATAAATGGCATGTAAAGCTGCTCTCTAGCAGTTGATTTTTCCCTTATTCCTAACTAAACCTATAGTGAGGCCATTTATTTATCCATATTTCTATAGGTATCCATTTAGCGTATGAAAATTCAAAATAAGTTAGTTCTTGGCGCCAGTAGTTTGGTGACTATTGCTTTACTGATTACTAGCATCACCATAGGCTATTCAGCGGCAAAACAGTCAAAAGAAGTGCTTTCTGAAGTCGCTTTTAAAGACATGGTTGCCATAGCGGGAATGAATAAAAAAGCCATTGAAGAATATTTTGAAGAGATCAAACATCAAATACAAATAATGTCAGTTGACCCAAAAGTGATTGAACATACTTACGTTTTACGGCAAGCATATTACGGTTATAACGAGGATGCCGAGGGTTTACCTGACGCTAATACACAAAAAAAAGCCGTTAAAGATTACTATCAAAATCAATTTAATAAAAAATATCAGGCTGTTAACGGGCAGAGTATCGATATTGAAAATATTATTAGCCAACTAGACCCGAATACTATTGCTTTGCAATATCAATATATCGCTGCTAACAAAAACCCTCTCGGCAGTAAAGATGCTTTAGATCATATAAAGGATACAAGCTTATACAGTGATACTCATGCCGAATTACACCCTCATACCAGGAACTTTTTGAATCGTTTTGGGTTTTATGACATTTTTATTGCAGATGCCGAAACAGGACATATTCTTTATTCTGTCTATAAAGAGTTGGATTACGCAACATCATTAATTGATGGACCCTATGCAAATACAGGTATTGGCGAGGTATTCCGACAAGCCGCTAAAGCAACTGATGTTGAAGATACATATCTAGTCGACTTTTCTACTTATACACCATCTTATGAAGCAGCTGCCTCCTTTATAGCTTCACCTATCTATGCAGGTAAAGAAAAGATTGGAGTGCTTATTTTTCAAATGCCAGTGAGTAAAATCAATCAAATTATGACGCATTACGAAAATTGGGAAGAGTTTGGCTTAGGCAAAACAGGAGAAACATTGTTAATTGGCCAAGATAAAACGCCACGCAGTACAAGTCGTCAACTCGTCGAAAACAAAGCAGAATTCTTATCCTTGATACAAACTAATAACTTAGTTGATGATGAAGCGCTTAATCGTATCGATCACTTGGGGTCTAATATGCTGCAACAAGTCATCGATAATCCTGCAGTCACTGCAGCTTTAAATGGAGAGAAAGGACATACCTCTTATAAGAAATACACGGGTAAAAATGTATTGGCCGCTTATGAACCGATTGAAGTAATGGGTCAAAAATGGGTGATGCTGGGGGAAATCAATACCGCCGAAGCAACAGCGCCGCAAAAAAAATTAATTTCAGAAATTACCTTTATTACCGTTGCAATCCTATTAGTGGCCACTGCCTTAGTTATCGCCTGTGTCATTGTTTTTTCTCGTACGCTAGTTAAGCCACTCAATCAAACCATTGATGTCATGCAAGACCTGTCCGCTGGGGATGGAGACCTCACTGCACGATTAAATAGCCATGGGAATGATGAGATAAGTGTTCTTTCTGGTTGCTTTAATACGTTTATTGAGAAAATACAGTCGTTAATGGTTCAAGTAGAACACGAAGCTTCAGTATTAACCAACACATCATCAGTGATGATAGAAGCAACTACCGACAATAAAAGTGGCGCTCAGAAACAACAAGATGCCACTCAAGCGGTTAGCCTCTCCATGAATGAAATGAGCATTGCTGCTCGTGAAGTAGCAGAAAGTGCAAGTTCTGCTGAGCAAGCTGCCAATACTGCGAGTGACGTAGCGACTGAAGGCGCCAATATTGTTGAAACCACAACAAATTCTATTCAAAAGCTAGCGACTAATGTCGAAGATGCTGTGAGTATCATTCAGGAGTTAGAAGCCACCAGTGAAAATATTGGATCAGTCGTTGGGGTTATTAACAGTATTGCAGAACAGACTAACCTCCTAGCATTGAATGCAGCAATCGAGGCTGCACGTGCAGGTGAGCAAGGAAGAGGATTTGCTGTCGTAGCTGATGAAGTACGGGCTTTAGCAAGCAGAACACAGGAATCGACACTAGAAATTAATAATATTATTGAGCAACTCCAAAAAAATGCAAATTCAGCCGTTGGCATCATGAATAGCGGCCATGAAGCGGTAGGCATTTGTGTTGATGAAGCAGAAAAAGCCAAACGGTCGCTTCACTCCATACTTGAACAAGTCACAGACATTACCAATATGAATTTACGTATTGCTACCAGTGCCGAAGAGCAAAGCGCGGTAGGTTCAAGTATGAATGATAATATTTCTGAAATTGATACTTTAGCAGCCTCAAATGCTAATAGTGCATCGACAGTGCTCAATAAAAGTGAAGAAATCAATCATGCGATAAACACACTCAACACTGTGCTTAAGCAATTCAAACTGCGTTAAAGGAGACTCTAAAAATGCACTTTTCCAGCGGTAGTCGCATCTTCTCCGTGCGGTGCTTCCTTACTCTCACAAAAAATTACTATTTTTAGAGGCCCCCTTAATTGGAAGACAAAACTTAAAATAAGGCTAATTGTTGGCTTTGTATGTCGTCGGTTGGAGAAAAACGTACACCAACACCTAATAATCGAACAGGCTTTTTGTATCTAGACCATGCCTGTTCGAGTAATCCCCGGCATTGAGGCAATAAGAGAGCCGTCGCTCCCATTTCAATTGTCGTTCTCTCAAAATCTGAAAACTTTACTTTAATGAAGCATTTTTTAATGGTTTGCCGTCGATCAACCGTCTTCAAGCGATCATTTAACTTATCAATAAGCCGAGTCAATGGCGGATAGCAATCATCTAATGTTTTTAAATCGTCATTGAATGTGTGCTCTACACTCAATGATTTCCTATATTCGCGCGCTTCTACCGGTCGATTATCTTCCCCCTGCCCTAAATCGTATAATCTTCTTCCAAATTTACCAAACCATTGAATTAAATCTGCCTCTTTGACTCGTTGTAGGTCATGACAATTCACTATTCCTCGGCTATGAAGTTTTTTAGCGGAAGATGGACCCACACCAGGAATGCAGCTCACCGGTAACGTTTTTAGAAAAAACTGTATTCTATCCGGCTCAACTACGGTTAGACCATTTGGCTTTTGCCAATCACTGGCAACCTTCGCTAAAAATTTATTAACCGCAACGCCAGCAGAAACAGTAATACCAACATCTTTTTGAATACGACGGCGAATATCTTTCGCAATCAATGTTGCACTGCCCAAGCAATGATGACTTGCAGTCACATCCAAATAAGCTTCATCAAGCGATAGGGGCTCAATAACATCAGAATAATCTAAAAATATATGCCGCATCGCCATAGCTGCTTCGCGATATTTCGTCATATTATGAGGAAGAATAATTAATTGAGGACATAAGCGCTTTGCATAGGCAGAAGCCATTGCAGAATGCACACCAAAAGCACGTGCTTCATAACTACAGGTAGAAATAACACCACGCATACCAGGATCTCCACCTACAGCAACAGGTAAACCTTTTAGATCAGGTGTATCTCTAACTTCTAGAGCAACAAAAAAGCAATCGGCATCACAATGGATAATTTTTCTCACGACTGTTTACCTATTTATATTTACCTACTTATATTTACCTATAAAGGAAGAGGAGCACTAAATAACGATTTAAAAGCACAAAAGCAGATCAATTTTACCAAAATACTGTATATAAAAACAGTATTAAGTATGCATGCAATTTTGAAAGATATAAAAAATAGTTAAATAACTGCTCTAAAGAGCCAAAAGAATTACAATTCCGTTCCTTGAGTATTATTGTGAGTAATAACTAATGACAACAGAAGTTTGGGATCCATCCGCTAGCAATTCAGATCAACCTTATGCAATTGAACAGAGCTTTCTGAGAAAAATTATTCTTAAAATAGATCCAGATAACCTAGATAGCTTAAACAATTTTCTGACAGAAAAAGAACGAGAAACACATCGCCCGATCATGATAAAAGATAAAGAGGCATGGTTTTCAGCAGCCGATAACTTTAGTGATGAGGAGTTAATTGCACTCATACAATTTTTTACCTTGGCCGAAACCCACTACGCAAATTGGTCTGCTGAAGAAAAATCACCCGTTATTTGGCTCACAAAACTACTAAAAAAACGTAAAAAGCCACTGGATAAAGAACTGCTGAAATGGATAAAAAACAATAACAATAATAAATTTTTGCCATTTGGAGCGCTTTAAAAAGAAAAAAAAGCAATTTTTTTATAAAAAAAGGCGTTTTTTTTATAAAAAAAAGTTGCACAATATTTATTCTGCTACTATTAACTGTATAATCGCATTTGTAAAAACGATAACACTATCATTATTATTATCTTAAATTTAAGGAACATAATATGGCCGCACGCAAAAAATCATCTGTAGATCCTGTACAAAAATTAGAAGCAGAACTAGCTAAGCTGAAAAAAGATCTCAGCAAAGCTCGTGCTCAACAAGTCAACAATCTGAAGAAAGAAATTGCTGCGGGAACTAAAGCCGCTACTTCAGCTGCTAGCAAAGCAAAATCTGCTAGTAATAAAGTTGCCGCTATCCGCAAGAAGAAAAAAACTGCTGCTAGCGCAAAACAATTAGCGGCTGCTATCAAAGTCGCTAATGCAGCCAAAGCTGCTGCTAGCTCAGCTAAAGCTACTCTAGCGGATAGCAAAGCTGCTCTAAAACAAGTAGTTGCTGTTAATAAAGAAGCTGCTGCTATCGACAAATCAGTTGCTAAAGCAGAAGCTGCTCTTGCTAAAAAGCAAAAAGCTGCTGAGAAGAAAGCCGCTGCTAAAGCTAAAGCTGCTGAGAAGAAAGCCGCTGCAAAAGCCAAAGCCGCTGCTAAAAAAGCTGCTGCTAAAGCCAAAGCCAATGCTAAGAAAGCTGCTGCGAAAGCCAAAGCCGCCGCTAAAGCTAAAGCTGCTAAAGCTAAATTAGCTGAAAGAAAGGCTGCTGCCAAAGCTAAAGCTGCTGAAAAAGCTAAGGCTGCGAAAGCCAAAGCCGCTGCTAAAAAAGCCGCTGCGAAAGCCAAAGCTGCTGCCAAAGCCAAAGCTGCGAAAGAAAAAGCCGCTGCTAGAAAAGCTGCCGCTAAAGCCAAAGCTGCTGCAAAGAAAGCCGCTGCTAAAAAGCGTCCAGCGAAGAAAAAAGCAGCAAAAAAGCCAGCTCGCAAAAAAGCAGCTAAGAAGAAGTAATTAGTTTTATAGAAATATCTCTATCAGCCTCGGAGATATTCTCTGAGGCTGATTTTATTACTCCCCCCTCTTTTACCTACCTCATTCAGCATTAAAACCCCTTATTTCTTCTAATAAAGGCCAAAATTACTTATCTTTTCGTGAGACTACTGCCACTTTATGTGATGTAAGCGAGCTGATATCGCAGGTTACTTTGTAGTGAAGAGACTCTTTTCGTGGGTTTTCTGCATCAAACAACACGATATAAGTAAATTTTTCACCCTCTATAATAGGATCAGGTATCCCTTTCGTTAATACTTTTATATTATCGAACAGCTTCAATCTCTTCCTCATAGCCTTACGACATATTTTCCAATACCGGCTTTGTTCACCTCTTAATTTTGCCATACGCTCAGCTTCTAGTCGGTCAGCCTCTGCTTTTTCTGCTTCTGCTGCGATACGTTGACGTTCTTCTTCTGCTCGTTGTTCAGCCTCTTTTTGCTTTCTGTAAACATTGGTCATTTCTAGGGTTTTTCCATCAACTTCGATCGAAAAAGTCTTTCTATCCTCAGCACGGCAGCGAAAATGGAAGTACATATGCTCAGGCGTAGAACGCCCTTCAATCATTCCTCCACTTAATAAACGGTGGCAATAAGGATCCTTCTCTACTTTTTCAGCAGCATCTAATAACCTCAGATAATGATCTTGATAAGTTTTAGGCAACCACAAATCAACATCAGCAAAGCGCTCGCTCGCTAGACTTGATTGAGAAAAGCTTGTTATTGCAATGAAAAAAGCCATTAAAAAACGATAAATCATGAACTTGCTCAAATTAGACTGATTTATTAAGTGTAGAAGTAGACATCTACCATCGCCAATAGCCTTAAAATGATCGTGAATTAAGTAGAGAAATGGGTTACGACAGCAACCTTATCTGTTTAAAATGCACCTAAAAATAGATTAGGTCCTATCTAACATGGAAAAATACGAAAACATTACCCTTGAAGATGCTCAAGTATTAATGAGTCAAAGCGATGTAAACCTGGCAGATATTAGAGATGCAGCAAGCTTTCAAGCAGGCCATATTAGTGGAGCAAAGCATCTCAGCAATGATAATTTACAAGATTTTATTAGAGACGCAGATTTAGATAAGCCATTAATTGTTTATTGTTTTCATGGCCATTCCAGCCAACCAGCAGCCCAATTTTTACTCGAACAAGGGTTTGATGAGGTCTATAGCCTGATAGGCGGATATGCGGCCTATGAAAACCATCAAGCTAAACAATAATATCTAAACTGATTATATGGCAATGTTGGGTTCTGGCACTTTGCCTTCAGCAACAGATAAACTGCCAAAAGCACGATTCCATTCAACTAACAATTTGGCAAAATCGGTAGACTGTTGATAAAGCGCATGCAGTTCATCTAGGCCGTCTTTTGCACCACTGTATATTTTAATAGCTCGATGCTTATCCGCCAAAACATTATCTCGGTACTTAGAACGATACATTTCCAATTTCCAACGCAAACTCTGAACCATATGGCGGTAATAGGTTAATTTAGTCTCTAAAGAAACAATATTAAAATTGAGTAGTTGCCCAAACATACTAAAGTCAGTACCAAAAACCAATGCTTCACGACAGTTTTCATCGACACTGACGTCCGCTGTGCGAGGGGTTTTTAACAAAACAGATAAATCCCCAAAAACTTCACCAGGTGTCACATAATTAACATGTAGTTGACGGCCATACTGGTCAGGCAAGGACACAACTAATTGGCCTTTTACTAAAAAATAAGACCAGCTATCCATTTGACCTCGGGTCAGAATTTGTTCACTACACCCAAATTGAAAAATGCGCGAATATTGTAATAATTCTTGATACTGTCCTTCATTTTGCTTTTTAACCGCTTTATAAAATGGAATCGCTCTTAATAGCTTTTCAATGGTATCGGAGGGAAGAGTAGCAATATCACGAGCGTTCATTATTAATCCTTATTATTGGTTAACCACTTGAAATTTATACCTAAGTATTGTTCAGTGTCTGCACTTTGTCGAGTAACCGTTGTGCGTTTTTGAGGATTACGTTGTCATCAGTTTGTATAACTGTGATCTATTTATAAGTTTTAATTTGTATATCGACGTCTTGTAGTGGAAAGGAAATAAAAACCTGGTTTTTTTATAAACAATTCATAGCATTGCTATTTAATCCAATGAGATACTGAAGTGGCACAGGTCTGGCTTTGTAATGTATAAGGCCAGATTAAAAGTCTCATAATCTATGTATTCGTTAAAATATCAATCATTATTATTTATATGAAAGGTCACTATATCTGTAGAACAACTTTCTTTTTCACAACGATTTTACTGGGCAGATGTTTTTGCTATAGAAATCAAACCAGCCCCTCTCTGGATCCATATTAAAGTGGATGACTTTATTTTCTTTCGTCGCCTCTGCACTTTCAACAAAATCAAATAAGTGAAAACCTTGCCGGACTTTTACACAAAAATAAAAGTGCATTGATTAGTGTGAATAATACAAATGCCCCTTATAGCAAGACGACACTCCTTTCTTTAGATCATTAAAGTCGCTCCTTGAAGAACATCCAGTATATGAGGGCTACGTCGGTCGGCCCCTCTAGAAGAAATGAAATATATCGAACAAGCTGGATGATTAAAGTGCCATAATTCCTTATTAAATAAGTCAATCATTTCAATCAATTAGAGTAGCACTCGCTTTTTTTTGATCTACACTAAAAGGAGAACCGTTTATATCGATTAAACACTTAAGGAGTACTATGAGTTATCCTTCCGCAACTGCTGAACAAGCTGCTAGTCAGCTTTCCTCAGCGATAGAATCAGGCAATATCGAAGTACCCATACTTCCTGAAACAGCACAACGAGTCATAGCGCTCACCCAAGACCCCGATTCTGACGCCTCACAACTCGCTGCTATTATCCAGTCTGACCCAATGATGGGCGGACATGTGATGAGAATCGCTAATTCGGCAGCTTATACGCCAAACTCCAATTTAGTGTCCATACAGCAAGCGGTTGCTCGCTTAGGAATGGTGGAAATCAGCAATATTGCGTTGTCGACTTCTCTGAACAGCAAAATGTTTCATGCTCCCGGATATGATCAACATATCACGATAATTTGGCAACATGCATTAGCAACAGCACTGTGGTCAAAAGAGGTGGCCCGCGCCATGCGAAGTAACGTGGAAGCAGCTTTTCTATGCGGCCTTCTCCACAGCATTGGCCAGCCTGTCATTTTACAGACCATTGCAGAATCAAAAAACCAGCTTAGCCCAATGAGCGATGATGAACTTAAACCACTATATGAAGAGTTCGAATCGCCTTATTGTCAGGTTGTCGCCAAAGAATGGGGGCTGCCTGAAATAGTTGCCGAAGCAATAGGGTTTTATAAAAATTTTAACGAAGCACCCTCAAAATCTGATTTAGCACCCACTATCTTTTTTGGCAGCCAACTGGCAACACTGATGTTGCACCCCGATACGATAGAGAAAGAAACGATTATGCATTCACCTGCATTGGATATCGTTAACCTTTATCCTGATGAAGTGACAGCACTTCTTGAAAAAGAAGCCACGATAAAAACCAGTATGGAAACATTATCATCATGAGTTACGACTACGATGTAATCGTCATTGGCAGCGGGCCTGCTGGACAAAAATCTGCGGTACAAGCCGCTAAATTAGGTAAACGTGTTGCTCTTATAGAACGCGATCGTTATCTCGGTGGTTCCTGCGTACACCGCGGGACAATTCCTTCAAAAACATTAAGGGAAAATGCGTTACGTATTACGCATTTACGCTCTAATGCCAAACTATCTGATTTTGCATTAACCGATAATTTTGAAATGGCTATTTTGATTGATCGGCTTGATGAAGTACTTAAAGCTCATGACAATTATATGGAACGGCAAATTCAGAGAAATAATATTGATCGTATTCATGGACGCGCAGGGTTCGAAGACGATCATCATGTAACAATAACGCCTGTGCGTGGAGAGCCTAAAACATTCAGTACTGAGAAAACCATTATTGCAACGGGTTCCTACCCACGCACGCCTAATAATATTGCCGTAGATCATGAACATATCTACGATAGCGATTCCATTTTATCGATGCTCTACCTACCCAAAAGCCTGATAGTATTGGGTGGTGGCGTTATCGCTAGTGAATATGCATCTATCTTTCAAGCATTAGATGTTAAAGTCACTATGATCGATAAGTACCCTCAGCCATTAGGTTTTCTCGATAGCGATTTAACCGATAAATTTGTCCATGCATTTGAAACCATGGGCGGCACCTGGATGGGTAATACGATTGTCAAAAAAGCTGATTGGGATGGCCACCAAGTTGTTGTCGAGTTGGAAGATGGCAGCACGGTTATCAGTGAAAAGCTACTGTGCGCAGCCGGGCGTATCGCCAATACAGAAAATTTACAACTGGAAAATATCCAGCTACCTCTTAATGAAAATGGCTTGATCTCTGTCGATTGGGAATTACAAACAGATGTACCATCTGTATTTGCGGCAGGCGATGTTATTGGCCCTCCTGCTTTAGCCTCTACGGCAATGGAACAAGGTCGACGAGCAACCTGTAATGCTTACGATGTCCCTATAGGAGAAATGAGCCAAATGATACCTACCGGTATCTATGGTATACCTGAACTCTCGGCTGTTGGTTTAACAGAAGCCATTGCGCGTAAACATTTTGGCGAAGTATTAATAGGCAAAGCATTATTTGAAGAAATTGCTCGCGGGCAAATTTCCGGGATCCAAGATGGCATGCTAAAAATCATCTGCGACCCTGACGGCGAAAAAGTACTGGGCGTCATGATTATTGGCGAAGGTGCGACTGAATTAATTCACATTGGACAAATGGCTATTTTAGCGTCTGCCAATGTCGATATATTTGTAGAAAGCATTTTTAACTTCCCTACACTCGCTGAAGCCTACCGGGTCGCGGCATTATCCATCATAGGCCAACGTAATCAACTTAAAAGCAGCTACTAAGGACTGAAAATAAAAATGCTGAGTGATACGGCTACTTTAATTAGCTTGGCCTATGACTTGTTGTCTAATGCCCATTGATATAAATCTCTTTTTTTAAGCCCTGTTAATTTTGCAGCGATGGCAGATGCCTGCTTAATCGGGAGTTCATCCAGCAGTATTTTCATCGTCTGAATAACAGACTCATCAATGCTGCTGAATTCATCTGATTTTTTATATCCCCCTACCAAAATAACGAACTCTCCTCTCTGTTGATTCAGGTCTTCTGTTACTGTAATAACTAAGTCTTGCAATGCACCGTCCAAAATTGTCTCATAGGTTTTTGTCAATTCTCGGGCAATAACCGCCTTGCGCTCATCACCAAAAATATTTTTCATGTCTTGCAGAGAATCTAGCAAACGATGTGTTGATTCGTAAAAAATCAAAGTGCGGCTTTCACGACTCAGCGACTCCAAATAAGCCCGACGAGCATTTTGTTTTGCTGGCAAGAACCCTTCAAAAATAAAGCGGTCAGAAGGTAAACCTGCCACAGAAAGCGCAGTAACCATGGCACACACACCTGGGATGGGGATAACCTGAATACTTTGTTCACGGACGAGTTTAACGAGTTGATAGCCCGGATCAGAAATCAATGGAGTTCCTGCATCTGAAATAAGGGCAATAGACTGCCCCTCAAGCAACAATTGCATGATTTTTTGCAATCGTTTCTCATCACTGTGATCATGGTAGGCAATCTGTGGTGTAGTAATGTTAAAATGATTCAGTAAACGAGCACTATGGCGAGTATCCTCCGCCGCTATGTAATCAACGTGCTGGAGTGTATCAATTGCTCGTTGAGTCATGTCACCAAAATTACCAATGGGTGTCGCGACGATATAAAGTATGCCAGTATGGTGCTCTGTCATGGAGTCATTCTCTTGTATATTAATTGTTTAATTATGCTTATATGAGCTATCTTATGCGTTTATTATCGACTATTCAGGCCTTACGCCACTATTGCAGCCTCTTGCTTTTGGCCGCTCTCGTCACTGCTTGTGGTAGCACACCAACAACACAGGCCCCGACTCTTTCATTAGATAACTTACCGCAAGAAATAGCTTCTGCAGAACAACTCAGCTCCCCAGATAAAGACAATCGTTTTATCGAGCTTGCCAGTCAACTCTACGAGTTAGCAGAGATAGAGCAGGCTTCAAGCTTAATTGCTCGTGTTGACTCAAATCAGTTAGATGATGACCAATACCTTAACTATATTACGGTTGCCAGCAATATTTATAGTGCTGATCAGGCTATATTCCAGTCCAGCGAACTACTCAATAACGACCGCTTAAAGCAGTTATGGGACCGCTTAACTATTGAACAACAGCAACAACTACATCGACAAAAAGCGGATACCTACAGTCAATTAGGCAACGCTCAAGATAGCATTATAGAGCGTATTGCTTTAGATCAACTACTTATCGATACACTAGATATTACCGAAAATCATGAAGCTCTATGGCAAGAGCTCAGCCAGCTATCCGTTGAGCAATTAAAAGCATTAGAAACCTCTACCGAAGACCCTATTAGCCGCGGGTGGTATCAACTTGCAGGCATTAGTAAGCAAAATCAAGGGAATCTTGAAGTTAAGCGTATTGAAGTCAATAAGTGGACGAGTGTTAACCCTACACACCCTGCCAGTCTCGAACTGCCTATGGATTTACAATTATTAAATACACTGATAGAGCAACGCCCTAGAAAGGTCGCTCTATTGCTACCGATGCAGGGTAAATTAGCGATAGCAGGCAAAACGATACGCGATGGTTTTTTTGCCGCTTATTATAATCAGGAGCAAGGTGATAAGCCTGAAATCAGTCTCTATGACACCAGTCAGGAATCCGTTAACAGCCTATATGATAAGGCTGTCAGTGAGGGAGCAAACCTGGTTATTGGACCTCTAGAGAAAAATAAAGTCATAGAGTTACAACAAAGAGATCAATTACCTATCACTACATTAGCGTTAAATTACAGTAATAACACGAGTGTGAGTAATAATACCAATAGCGACAATGTTGATGAAAACAGTAATACCGACGAATTTCAGCCAGCGAATGAACCTGTTTTCTCTAAACCTCTATACCAATTTGGGTTGTCGTTAGAAGACGAAGCGACGCAAGCAGCTGATCGAGCCTGGCTCGAAGGCCACCGCTATGCCATGGTGGTGTCATCTAAAGCGGACTGGAGCAAACGTGCCGTCAATGCTTTTATTAAGCGCTGGCAGGAACGTGGTGGCAAAGTGATCGTTAATCGAGAGTTCACCGCTAAAAACAGTTACTCAAATACCATTAAATCAGCCTTTGCTATCGATCAAAGCCAAGCAAGAGCGCGCAAGCTGAAACGTTTATTTGGTAAGAATTTTGAATTTGAGCCTAGACGCCGTCAAGATATTGATATGATATTTTTGGTGGCGCGTTCCAGTGAAGGCCAACAGATTAAACCCACACTAGCCTTTCATTATGCGGGAAATATCCCCGTGTATGCGACCAGTCAAATCTATTCAAGCTCACAATCCATCGGCAAAAACAGAGATTTAAATGGCATACGCTTTACTACCCTGCCCTGGACACTCGATCCCGAAAATAGGGATAAAAATTTAGTCACACAAAAATTAAAAATACCGCCTAATTACGAACGTTTGTATGCAATGGGAATCGATGCTTTTCTCCTTCATGATCGACTAAACCAACTGGCGAGATTACCCAATACCTCTATTTTCGGAACCACTGGGAAATTAAGGCTCGACGATGAGAAACGTATCGTTCGAGAGCAACCTTGGGCAGAAATAGTAAAGGGGGAAGCAAAACCACTGCCGTATTTAACTCAAGACAGCGAAGATTTTTTTAACTAGTGACTGTTTGTTGTAACAGCTAATTGTTGTAACAGCTAAAGTTACACTAGCTGAAATAGCGCTACTTTAACTGACATCAACAAGCTTTAGGGAGGGAACCCGTGCTGAAATTTTTAAGCACCCAACATATTGGCCGTTCAGCAGAAAAGCTTGCTAAACGATATTTACAAGATCAGGGACTATCATTGATTACCAGTAATTTTTACTGTCGTTATGGTGAGATTGATATTATTGCCAAAGACTCAAAAACACTGGTATTTATAGAGGTCCGTTATCGTCGTCAGAAACAATTTGGCCATGCATTTGAAACGATTGATTATAGAAAACAACAAAAAATTATTAAAACTGCCGAATATTATTTACATCAACATCAACTCACGGAGTCCGTTAGCAGCCGCTTTGATGTGATTGGCATAGAACCCAAAGATGAATATAGTGGCCAAGACAAAAAGAGCCGTAATAACTACGATATTCATTGGGTTAAAAATGCTTTTTGCTAACAATATGATTGATTTTTATGACAGAAGAACGCCTTTATAAACTATTTCAACAAAGTGTAGAAGCCAAAATGAATGCTGGTGAAGCTCTCTTTCCAGACATTCTTGCTGCAGGCGATATTATTGTGGACTCACTATTGAATGGAGGGAAAATCCTCATTTGTGGCAATGGGCCATCAGCAGCTCTTGCACAAATATTCAGTAATAATTTAATTAATCGTTTTGAACGCGAACGCCCCAGCTTGCCAGCGATTACTCTTGGTTGTGACCTCACCAATGTCACAGCCATTGCCAATGAAAAGAGTTTTAATGAAGTTTTTGCCAAAGAGATAAAAGCATTGGGCAATGACAATGATGTACTTATTATATTTACTTCCAGCGGTAACCCTTCGAATTTAGTACAAGCTATCCAAGCGGCCCATGAAAAAAATATGCACGTTATCGCATTGAATGGTAGAGATGGAGGAAACATTTCATCGTTACTTGATGTCAATGATAAAGAGCTTAGAGTACCGTCGAATTCTCGTGGTCGCATCCACGAAATTCATCTACTCATTATTTTTTGCCTTTGCGATTTAATTGATGAACAGTTATTTGGACCGACAGAGTGATGCTTAGATCTATGAATACCACTATTAATAAAACCATGAAATATATAACACTAACGATTCTGACCTTTATTATTTATGGTTGTACATCCATTGTTGATTCAACAACAAAAGAGCCTATTCAGCCAGACCCAGGACAACGTTCTCTCGGCACTTATATCGATGATAAACGCTTACAAGTTATTGTCGGAGTAAACATCAGAAAAGCTGATATTCGATTAAAACAGTCCAATATCAACGTAACGAGCTTTAATGGTATTGTTTTATTAACAGGCCAAGTACCAACTCAAGAATTGCGTTTACTCGCTGCACAAACAGCCAGCAGCGTTAATGGTGTTCGTCAGGCCTATAACGAATTACAAATCACAGGCAATACATCATTCCTTTCTCGAACAAACGATACCTGGCTGAGCACAAAGGTAAAAACGGTTTTATTAGGCGATGAAAATATCAAAGGACTCAGAGTAAAAGTCATTGTTGAGGATGGCGTCGTGTACTTAATGGGCTTACTAACACAACAAGAAGCCGATATTGCAGCAAACCTTGTGAGCAACACCGGAGGTGTAAAGGAAGTCGTTAGAGTATTTGAATATACGAATTGATACTATAGAACGAGTATGAGGGCGTTGCCGCCCTCATACTCGCTTAACTTATTGCTTGATCACTATTGGTCAAGAGCATCCTTTTTGTCTGAAAATACACTGACCGCATTAACGACTTCGGTCAGTTTTCCTTTAATTTCAGTAATCACATCACCGGCTTGCCCTGCAAGTTCAACACCTGATACAGACTGTGACTGGCACGTTGTCATACTAGTAATAGCAGACCCTGTCAGACTTTGAATTTTTTCAATCATCTCAGAAATTTCTTGCGTTGAAATACTGGTACGACCGGCCAACTGACGCACTTCATCTGCAACAACAGCAAAGCCTCGACCTTGGTCACCTGCCCTAGCCGCCTCAATAGCCGCATTTAAGGCAAGCAAGTTAGTTTGTTCAGCAATACCGCGAATAGTATTTACAATATTAGTAATTTGTTCTGATTGGTTTGCCAAGTCGCTTACGGTTTCAGCCGATTCAGTAATCATCTGAGAGATATTATTCATTTCCATAACGGCTTTATGGATAACCTCAGAGCCTCTTTCAGCAGTCGTATCCGTTTCAATTGCTAGTTCATGAGCCTTAATAGCACTTTCAGCATCTTGATGTAAACGAACAACTCTCTCTGTAATATCTGACGCGAATTTTACAATTTTGTATACTTCACCTTCATCATTACGAATTGGATTGTAAGTTGCCTCTAACCATAGAGGCGCACCAGCAGCTGTTACACGCTCAAAACGCCCGCCAAAGGCTTCGCCTTTATTCAAGCGATTCCAAAACGCCGTATAATCACTTGAATTAGCATAGTCCTCTTTACAAAAGATTCTATGGTGCTTACCTACCAGATTATCTAACGAATAACCCGTTGCATTACAAAAGTTATTATTGGCCTTTATCACTGTGCCGTCTAAATTAAATTCGATAACGGCAACAGATAAATTCAGGGCATCCTGAAGACTTTGAGTATCTTTAAAACACCTTAGCTTTTCGGTGACATCAGATGCAAATTTAACAACTTTTACTACATTACCTTCGCTATCGCGGATAGGGTTATATGAAGCTTCTAGCCAGAGATCACTGCCATCACTATGGCAGCGTTTAAATTCACCCGATACGAACTCGCCGTTAGCGAGCCTTTTCCAGAAGTCCTTGTATTCCGCGCTTTTTACCAGGCTATCCTCGCAGAACATGCTATGGTGCTGACCTTCAATATCTGACAAACTATAGCCAACGGTATTCAGAAAATTCTGATTAGCCGTCTGAATGATTCCATCAGGCGTAAATTCAATCACCGCCATAGATTTATTAATAGCATCTACTATTGCATCATTATCCTTTGATGCTTGGTTGACTTCCGTATCGTTAGTCTTCGAGAAAAAATTAAACACTAGGTTACACTCCGCTGAACTCTATATTACTGTTAACAATCATATCTACTTTAAAGCATAGACAACCTAGACTGTTTTACAAGAAATATGCGCCAGGGGAATATTACGTAGTTGGTCATTATTTGGATTTAAAAAAATAATAGTTTAATAAAATCAAGACGTTAAAGAGAATTTTTTTTAGTTATACTTAAAGGCCTAGCTAGCATAAGTTCATCTAAGGCCATATATGACTGTACGTAGCTTAACGCTGCTCAACAACTGACAAATGTATAATTCCGTAAAGTTAATAATTCACCTCATTTTGAATATAAAAAACTGCCATCAAAACAGTTTGTATATGGCATCAAAATAATCACTTAGCCCTATTAGAAAATATTTTGTTTAAAAAAATATAACGTATACGTTAGATAATTAATTACCTGTATGCAGGGACTATAATAGCTCAGGCATACTGCATTATTGGTCCAATAAGGCTTGCTCTACCAACCTCTCTTCATCCATTTTCCAGACAGCAAAAGAGTCATCAAATAAAGGAGCCTCTATACCAATTTGATATAACGCTAATAATATAATGGTCCCCGCATAACCCGAACCACAGGACGAAATAATAGAGGCATTTTGAAAGTCATTAATCTGTGAGCTAAAAATTTCTTTCAATGCTGAATCCGATTTAAACAAGCCTGTTGCTTCATCAAGGACTTCTCGGAAAGAAATATTTATCGCACCAGGAATGTGGCCCGTTCGAGGATCATCAGGCTTTCCGCCGTAATTAATAGGCCCCCTAGCATCTATCAGGCAATGACTATCTTTTAGATTAATAATCTCATCCAAGCTTACTCTCAACGCGCTTTTCGGCTCCGATACCGAAAAAATTGCTTTTAAGCATGGTGCATCAATTGCAGTAGATGCTTCTTCTGTTTTAGCAAGAGGTAAATCTTCAGCCTGCCATTTTTTCCAGCCACCATTGAGCACTTTCACATTATCAAAACCCCAATAGCGCATAGCCCACCAGATACGACCGGCAAGCATGTGATTATAATCATCATAAAGTACAACAGGGTCATCCGCAGAAATGCCTAAAGCGTCAAAAGAACATTGAGCATTTTCTTTAGAAGCAACCGGAGCAAGGTTAATCGAAATATCAGGCTCTAAAAAATGATGCATCCAATCGAGAAAAACCGCTCCTTTAATATGGCCTTGGGAGTATTCATTAAAAGCATCGCTAACAGAACCATTCCATTTGCCACGAACATCAAAAATTTTTACGTTCGGGTTATCTAACTCTTGTTGCAATTGGTCGATCGAAATAAAAGGTGAAGCATTAGATTTAAGAGACATTGTTATTCCTTCTTAAGATAGTTATCACAACAAATAAAAACCTGCGTCTAATACGCATGGTTTAATATAGTTCTTGATATATCTAAATCTAAATCTCTGGTTTCAGAAAGAGATTCTCGACCACTCTGTTTAAGTGCACCAACGATGTCCTCAATTTGACTTTTCTCAACACCATAAGCCGAGAGTTTGGTTTTAATACCAAGGCTTTCAAAAAAATCTTCTGTCTTTAAGATTGCCATAGAAATCGCTTTATCTTCATCGGCCTCATCAATCTCCCACACTCTTCTAGCATACTGTAAAAGCTTTTCATGCTTTTTAGCTGTTCTAATCCGCCATAAAGAAGGTAGCACAATCGCTAAAGTCTGAGCATGATCAATACCAAACATCGCCGTTAATTCATGGCCAATCATATGGGTCGCCCAATCTTGCGGAACACCTGCACCAACAAGACCATTCAGTGCATTCGTTGCGCACCAGACAAGATTTGCTCTTGCGTCATAATCTGTCGGGTTATCAACTGTTTTTTTACCAATTTCGATGAGTGTTTTTAAAATACCTTCAGCGGCTCTATCCTGAAAACGCGCATCAACGGGTTGAGTAACATATTGTTCGACTGTATGAACAAAAGCATCAACCACACCATTAGCAACCTGAATAGGTGGCAACGTAAATGTCAACGAGGGATCTAATAGAGAAAAGGTCGGAAATACATGTGGACTAGAGAAAGCATGTTTTGCAGCGTTGTGAGTAATAACACCAAATGAATTCATCTCAGAACCAGTAGCAGGCAAGGTAGCAATAAGCCCCAACGGAATAGCACTTTTAACAATAGTATTCGCGACCCCTGAGCGTAATAAGTCCTCTGTGTTTTTACCCTCATATTGAGCAGCCATGGCAACAAATTTTGTCCCATCCATCACAGAGCCACCACCAACGCCCAAAAGAAAATCAATGCCTTCAGATTTCACTAGCTCAACGGCTTTTATGAGAGTTTCATAACTGGGGTTTGGCTCAATACCGCCAAATTCAATCACTTTTCTCTGACCAAGTGCTGCAATAACATTATCCAATAGCCCCGTTTTCTTAACCGAGCCTTTACCATAAAGAATAAGCACTTTGGCATCGTTATGAATCAACGCATCCAGCTCGCTAAGTCGGTCTTTCCCAAAAATAATTTTTGTTGGATTATAGAAATTAAAATTATTCATAACTATCTCTGTCTTTACTCTGCCTCTATTTTAACTCTGCGCCTAGAAGATTATCTAAGCGCTTCTATTAGTTAATTCATTACGTGGTATCTTAGGGCCTGTTGACACTAATTACATGCCCTGTCTATCTTTACGTAACGCATCTAAGCTTATCTTATATCGGCTTAACCGATATAGCCTTATTGTGGTGCTAGTACGCTGCTCCACATATCTCGGTGATATTTCCAATTTTTACCTTCTTTTTTCCAGTAAATCAGATACTTGCCTTCATCGATAAGCTTCTTTTCCTCACCATGGATCACATAACGTCCAATTTCAATAGCAGTATCACCCTGTATATCGAGTTCAATAGTTTCAAGCTCAGCCCCTTTAACACCAGCAGTAAAAGCAGCCTGCCAATAGGCGTAAATGTTATCGGTACCTGAAATTATTTTGCTATTAGGTGGCAGCAACTGACCATCTCGTGTATAAATTGAGGTAGCTTTGGCGGGATCAGCAGTGCTAAGAGCAATCTCCAGTTGCTGATTAACCGCTGCAATTGCATTCACAGCCTTAGTATTATCACCCGCTCCTGTGGCATGAGTATTACTCGTCATAATGGCACTTAAGATAATGCTGATAACTGAAATAGATTGATACAACTTCATTTTCATGAAACTCCTGAATTTATGTAAAATACGACTAACGACTAATGGATACACACCACTGATATTATTAGTGTGTGGCAAGAGGAAAATATAGCTTTTGCTATAAAAAGACTCCATACACTATTTAAAGAAGCATATGGACAAAACCTAAAGTACAGATACATGACAATGTCTAAAGACCCTTCTCAAGCTATTGCTTATTTATATCAACAAGATGCCAGAGAACAAGCCGTCAATAGTGACCCTCTGCTTGTTGTCCAGGCAGAGGCTGGTACGCCACCAGACTACCCGGCCAATCTATATCGCTTATATTTTATCGAAGCAGAAGCGACTAATATCGCTCTGGACCACCGACAGCTGCGTGTTGAAGCCGGACAATTATTAGCCTTATCTCCAACAGAACAAGTAACATTCGACAAGACAGCCAAATTGATATCCTTAGGGTTTCATCACGACTTCTTCTGCGTTAAAGTCAAACGTACTGAGGTTTACTGTGATGGCGTTGTGTTTAATCGGATATCAGGACAACCTCAAATTGCTTTACCAGAGCAGGAATGGCCTTTATTACGACACAGATTTGAAGAGCTCAGAGAAATCGTCCAATCACAGAGCCTCTTTACAGAGGAACGTGCAATCAATAGCCTACGCTCCCTGTTACTACAAGCAGCTGATTATAAATTAAGACATATTGAAAATGGTGCAGAAGAAGCTATCCAAAAGACCCGCATATCTGATCTCGTATTGCAGTTTCAAGATTTATTAGAGAAGCACTACCTCGACCGAAAAGATTCAGAATTTTTTAGCGATCAACTAGGAGTAACACCAGCAAAACTCAATCGCCACCTCAAAGCTGAGCTAGGGCAGACCGTATTACAAGCCATCAATGAACGCATTGCAATCGCTGCACGGGTAGAACTAAGGTCTGGACAAAAGTCTGTTAAAGAAGTCGCCATAGATCTAGGCTTTGAAGACCCTCTCTACTTCTCTCGCTTTTTCAAAAAGCAATTTGGCTCATCGCCTTCTTATTACTTCACGAACCCACAACCTGAGAGCAATGCCACAAAATAGATCTACTGCAATATAAACAACCCAGATACTTATTTATCACTATATTCATCACAGTACTTTATTTACCATACAAAAGAACAGTCATCAAAAGCAGTTCTTTTTTAATAATAATAAGAAAAAGCATCAGCTCAACTCCATTATTTTAAATTATGGAGTAGCAGTGCTCTACCAATAGCTCGATTTACCCATTTTTCAGAAATATTGCCAAACATAAGGCAATACCTGACTGACTATATTTACACGCTAAACAGTCGCAGTTCTCTATAACTTGGTTTAGTTGTGCTATCCAAGCTTGGAGCAGTTTTAAGGGGTAAAAAACTAAACTACTTTAGAAACTGTTTATCGTCTAATATTAGCCGTTTATTTGTATCTCCGCTGTCTGTCTTTGCTATGACAGACATTATCATAAAGCAGTAATTGAATATCTCCACAATAAATTGACAACATATTACCAAATGGGTAATATACAACCAATAAGGCAGCATGACACCATGAAGAGGACAACTGAAGGGGAAGCATTGACTAGCTTGATCTTGGAAACATTTCGGTTAAATGGAGCATTACTAGCAGCTGGCAATCAGATAACTAAACCATTCGATCTAACGAGTGCTCGGTGGCAAATTATGGGACCCATCTTCGAATTTAAAGAGCCCATGACCGTAGCACAAATTGCACGTCGCATGGGATTATCAAGACAAGGGGTTCAACGTATTGTAAATGATCTTAAGAAACTCGAAATGATAGAGTTTTTGAACAACCCTGATCATAAACGCGCACCACTTATTTCGCTAACTACCGCTGGGCGTAATGTGATGATAGAAGTGAACAACGCTCAAGCTGCATGGGTAAATAACCTTTCTGATGGTTTAAATGAAAGCCAGATTAAACAAGCTTTGAGCGTGATGGAAATTGTTAGAGAACGACTTGATGTGACAGGCTAGATAAAGATAGTAAAACTGTTTGTGCTTAAAGAACTTAATAAAATAGTTAGCGTCAGTAATTAGGTATAACCTGCTAATCATTTAGATAGAAATAAAAAGTTTTTGAAGATATTCAACCATCTAACACTTCAAAATCGCATCGATAATCATCCAGAAAATGACCTTGCTTCATAGAACTTGTTCAAGCAATTTTCATAAATAACGGCTGTGTCTTACAAGGGAAAAGAACTGCTAGGAAGCACTCAAGATTAATCATAATTACTTTTATGGTCATTATTACAGTGCGAGTAATGACCATAAAATTAAATCAGATGTTAACCTGGCCTGCATAAAAGGCATACGACACACCCTCAAGATATACACAAGAATTCGTCGCGATTAGAGGAATAAAAGCATGTCCATTAAAAGTACAAATGACCACTATGGTACCGTTGCTATCACTCTTCACTGGTTCAGTGCACTCTTTATTTTCGCTCTTATAGGCTCTGGTTTTCGGGCAAGCGATGCAGAAAACATTTCTACTAAGGCTGATATATTACAATTCCATATTCCCTTCGGCATAGTTATTTTACTCCTTACCTTGGCACGAATTGCATGGTGGCTTTTTTTCGATAAAAAACCATCTGCCTTAGCTATGCCTACATGGCAAGATCGAACCTCAAGGATAGTTCACTTTTTATTTTATATTCTTGTTCTGGGAATGGGTGCCAGCGGTATTGGTATGATAGTCCTTTCTGGTGCCGGCCCGATCATATTTAGTAGTGAAGCCTCTACACTACCAGACTTTTGGAATTACCCACCCCGTGCACCACATGGAATAGGTGCACGTATTATGATTATACTTTTAGGTTTGCATATTGGAGGTGCGCTCTACCACCACTTTAAAAAGAAAGATGGTATTATTCAAAGAATGTGGTTTTCAAAATAATTATTTTAAGTTGCTTTACTTCAGTATTAGCAACTGTTTTCTAACTTAGATAGTAGCTTAAAGGCTCTCTACAAAAAATTAGTTGTCACGCCTTTGCTGGCACAAAATGTCCGTTTTTTGGCGAGGATTGTCCTAGTATTGGCAAGGATTGTCCTGTTAAGCTGGCGGCCAAGTTACAACCGTGACACTAAAACCTTCACTTAGAGATACAAATGAAATACAAGTTGTTACTACAAACTTTCGTATACAATTATAGAAATTTCCGTCAAGTTCCTCTGCCACTTCAGGTGATTGAAAATGATCGAGAGTACCTTCAAATATGACAACATTGAATACAGGCGCTGGTATGGCCATGGTTGCGTTTGCGCTCTCGCGTGGTCTGACAATGGCAGAAATACAAAGCACTATTGGCATCACCTGCAGTGACCTTTTGAAGCCTCATGTACGGCCTCCAGAAGATATGATGCCGAAACTTTGGGTGCTCCTTGGCGACAGATTTCCAGATGAACCGATAACGCTAGATATGGCACGCGCTGCCCCATTTTCATTTTTTGGAGGCCTCGCAGATGGTGTGCAGTTTGCAGATGACCTACGCACAGCAATTGAACTTTTTGTTAAAAACAGCGCGATAATTGCGGGACAATTAAAATTATATTTTTGTGAAAAACCTTCCGAAGCAAGCCTCACGTCACATCACCCTTTAGATTCTTTTGATGGCGGACGGTCAGCTGAGTCTGGCGCCGCATTGGCCGCTCGATTATTTACTGAATTTCTAGGGGTATCTGATTGCATTCAGCGCGTCACTATGTCACACGGACCACATTCAGACGTCGAACATTATGCTGATTACTTCACCGTACCAGTAGAGTTTAATGCGCCTGAAACTGGCCTCGTTTTTAAACCAGAAAAATTGAGTACGAAAATCAAGTACGCAAATGTCGAACTATTCAATTATGTCGAGGCACATTTCTCCCACGTACAGAAACAAATAATCATTCCAGAAGAACCTCGAGAATTGACGTTGCTGCGAAAAGCTGCCGCTGAAAATGCACTTCATGGAACATTTAGTACGGCCAATGTTGCCATCACTGCCAATATGAGTTTACGTGCTGCTCAGCGACTAGCCGCAATGCATGGAACAACCGTGCAGGAACTTATTGATAATGTACGCGAGAGCCGAGCTAAAGAATTCCTTAGGGATGACCATATGGATATTAGCTCAATAGCCTTGCTATTAGGATATTCTGATGATCGAGCCTTCCGTCGTGCATTTCAGCGTTGGGCCGGACTATCTCCCACTGAATATAGAAATGCATTGAAGAATGTAGGAAATTGACACTACACCTTATTTAATAACTTTCTACTGATTTGAAATAAAAACAGTCGATAGAAAACTAAATAAGTTATAAACATATAGAAAACCAACATTGCACAATTATCGTAAATAAAGGTTGGCGAACACACCATTATGCTTAGTTTCGTTCATACCAGAGTTAATCTTTTTATTAAAAAGACAATTAAGTACACCGAAGCTGTTATCACAACAATAAAGCAAGTGAAAACTTAACAATGATTATAGCTAATTTCCGAGACAGAACATTATTTTATGAGAGTCCCTCTTTGGAATATAATTGGGGAACACTTAACTGATCTCAGACTTAACAAAACACCATTAATTGATCACTGCAAGATGAGTGACTAAATTGCTTGAAATTTTATAATGTAACAAAAGATCATTACCATTATTACTTACAATAAAAAACGTTGACTCATATAAAAATTAAAATATAACTTCTCATAGATTAAATTCAGGAAATAAAAATGAAACTTTTAATTGTAAAAATGCTTTCAATATCCTTGGGATGCTTATTTCTCTTTTCTGCATGTGCAAAAAAAGAGGTTGAAGTAAAAGTTATTCCAAAACCTATCGTGTGGATCAAAACGCAAAGCGCTGACCTATCCCAAGTTCGTCGTATATCTGGTGTATTACAAGCTGCTGAAAGCGCTGACCTTAGTTTTGAAGTGAATGGTAAAGTAGAAAAAGTCCTCGTAAGCTTAGGAGATGATGTTAAAAAAAATCAAATCTTAGCTGAATTAGATGAAGCGAGTTATGAGCTAAACAAGAAGTCAGCGCAAGGCAATTTACAAGAAGCAAAAGCTGTATTAGTAGAAGTAACCAATGAATTTCAGCGCCAATCTAATTTATTTAAAAAAGGCTGGGTATCTAAATCTGCTTTAGATAATGCAAGAGCCGCACTGGATACGGCAAAAAGTGCTGTTGCCGTTGCTAAAGCTCAGCTGGATTTAACTCAAGAAGATCTCGGTGATACCGCTTTACGCGCCCCTTACGATGGAAAAATTGTTGCCCGCTTAATTGAACCGTCTCAAACAGTTAGCGCTGGAGAAACAGCTCTACAGATAGAAGCTGATGAAGGTTTAGAAGTGTCAGCGTTGATACCGGAAACCATTATTGGAAATTTGGAGCAAGGCCAGTTTTATAAAACACAATACCCTGCAGTACCAGGCTTAGTTGTTGAAGCACAAATCACCGAGATCGGATCACGTGCAGAGAGCGCTAATGCCTTTCCGGTCACGTTGCTATTACAAGAGAACAACCAAACGTTACGTGGCGGAATGACTGTAGAAATTGACTTTACATTCGAAGGCAGAGGACGTACAGGATACGTTGGTGAAACCGTTAAAATACCACCAACGGCTATTTTACCAGGAGAAAACCAAAAAGCTTATGCTTTTGTTTATGATGAAGCAGCTAGTGTTGTACGCAAGCGTGAGATTCAAACTGAGAATATTATTAATAACGACATCATCATATCTGAAGGCTTAAAGCCTGGAGAGATTATTGCTACAGCTGGCGTAGAGTACCTGCATGATGGTCAGGCCGTCCGATTAATGGGTGTTGGTACCGAGCAATTTAACTAATAATAAGAGTGATAAAAATGAATCTCACGCAAATCGCCTTTGAGTACCGTAAGCTTATTTTCATAACTTTAACGGCTTTTCTTTTATATGGACTCGTCAGCTATTTCACCTTACCTGCACGAGAAGATCCACAAATTACCATACGTGAGGCGCTGGTAATAACGCAATACCCAGGATTAAATCCTGAACGTGTCGAAGATTTAATTACTAAAAAACTAGAACGCTCTATTCGAAAAATACCGCAGGTTGAAGAAATTCGCTCAACATCGTCTACAGGTTTGTCCGTTATCCATGTAGAAATACAAGATCGCTATACAGAACTTAAACCGATCTGGCAAAACCTACGCAATAAAGTTGAAGAAGCCTATAGCTCTCTGCCTGATGGAACACAACCTTCTGTCATTAACGATGAATTTGGTGATGTATCAATGGTGACGTTAGCGTTAACCGCTCCTGGTTATGAAATGTCGCTCATGCATAATATGGCTAAACATGTTCGTGACGTTCTTTACGGTGTTCAAGGCACCAAGAAAATCGACATAATGGGTGTGCAGGATGAACGTATTTTTATGGAAATTTCTAATGCACGACTTTCTCAGTTGGGCATTGGCCCCGTAGAGCTCTCCAATATTTTAAGTACACAAAATATTATTCAACCAGGAGGGTCAGTTGATACAGGTGCACGTAGCTTTATTATCGAGCCCACGGGAAATTTTGACAGTATTGAAGATATAGCGAACACTTTGATAACGCTCCCTGGTACGAATGACGTTATACCGTTATCTGATATTGTCACTATCACACGTGGTTATATTGACCCACCTAATCAGCCATCTTACTTTAATGGCGAACCAGCGATTATTTTTGCAATTTCAATGCTAGACGGGTTTAACGTTCTAGAATTTTCACCACGGATGAAAGCTCAAATTGCAGAAGTGCAAGCAACCTTACCCGTTGGTATGTTCCTTAATATTGCCACTTATCAAGCCGATCAAGTTGCGGATACTGTTTATGGTGTTTCTACCTCTGTTTTGCAAACATTGGTCATCGTTCTGGCAGTTGTGATGTTGTTTTTAGGTTTGCGCACCGGATTAATTGTGGGTGTCATAGTGCCTTTTGTCATGCTAGCGACCTTAGCATTGATGAATATATTTGGTATGGAACTACAGCGTATGAGTTTGGCGACGCTAATTATCTCTCTCGGCTTGTTAGTGGATAACGGTATTGTCATAGCGGAAGATTTTAAACGTCGCCTTGAAAAAGGTATGAGTCGTGATGAAGCCCTTAAAACCTGTGGCGGTGAAATGGCCGTTCCGCTACTGATATCTTCATTGACGACGATACTCGTCTTTCTACCACTAATGCTTGCACAACATGTTGCTGGAGAGTATACGCGTTCTATATCGTTGGTTATCACTATTTCTCTATTAACTTCATGGTTTTTGGCCCTCTGTGTAACACCGACACTTTGCTATTATTTCTTACGAGTTGGCCCAAGTGCTAGCTCTGAAGAAGAACAACCCTCAGGCTTTATTGGTAAATTGTACGGTCCTTATGAACGATTCTTACATTGGGCCATGGGTCATCGAAAACTGTTTATGATAGCGATGGTATCAACCTTTGTGGTTTCCATTGGCTTAATGGGGCTAGTCCCCCAGCAGTTTTTCCCAGACTCTGATCGCACACAATTACTAGTGTATACAGAATTACCTGCTGGTACGACAACGCGTACGACCAATAGGAGAATGCAGGATGTATCTAGTTTTTTATCCGATAAAGAGCGCTTTCCCTATATAGAAAGTCAGGCCAGCTATGTGGGTTATGGCGGCCCTCGCTTCGTACTGTCACTTTCGCCAGATGACCCCGCTCCCAATAAAGGCTTCTTAGTTCTTAATATCGATGATATTGATAATATGGATCAAACCATTGAGAGTTTACGCTCAGGTTTTCACAACCATTTTCCGGATATGTTTGTACGCGTCAGCAAAATGTTTTTAGGGCCCAGTGATTCCAGTAAGTTAGAAGTTCAGATAAAAGGACCCGATGGTGATGTGCTATTTGAAAATGCTGAGAAGATCAAGACCATTTTCAGATCTGTCACAGGAACAACTGACATTCGATCTAATTGGGAAACACGAATAGTAAAGATTGCTGTAAAAGTGGATCAACAGCGAGCACGGCGTGCTGGCGTTACCTCTGATGATATTGCAGCATCAATTTCTGGTGGTTTTGATGGGATGCATGTTACAGAGTTTCGTGAAGGAGATAATGTAATCCCTGTTATTTTCCGCGCGAGCAGTGGAGAACGTTTCAATATGGATCGCGTGCGCACACTGAATGTATATTCTTCATCACGCCAAACCAATGTTCCATTGTTCCAAATTGCAGATTTTGCACCCGTGAATCAATTTTCTAAAATAGAGCGTGAAAATATGTTCCGCACAATTACAGTAGAAGCAAAAAGTTTGGTGATGACTGCGGAAGATCTTAAAACTGTCGTTGATCCTATGTTACAAGAATTAAATGCTAGTTTACCCCCAGCTCATCATGTGGAATATGATGGTGTTATTGCAGACTCAGCAGATGCTCAGCAAGCTCTATCGTCCAATGTGCCAATGGTAATAGGCATTATTATTCTACTACTGGTTGCTCAATTTAATTCTTATCGCAAACCTGCCATTATTGTACTAACGATACCTCTGATGATGATAGGCGCCTCTATAGGGTTACTCGTAACGGGTTCATTCTTTGGCTTTATGGTGATGCTGGGTTTGTATTCTTTAGCTGGTATTATTATCAATAATGCCATTGTGTTAATCGATCGAATTGAGATAGAAGAAGCAACAGGTAAAACACCGTACGACGCTGTGATTAACGCTTGTATCATGCGTCTAAGGCCCATTGTGATGACAACCATCACAACAGTGCTCGGCTTGTTGCCACTGATACTCTCCCGGGACCCATTGTTCTATGGGATGTCGAATGCAATGGCTTTTGGGCTTGCAGTAGGAACAGTATTAACACTTGGCGTTGTTCCTGTGCTCTATGGCATTTTTTATAAGGTTAATAAACCGGAGGCTATATCACAATGAGATTGGTTATAACTATCTGTAGCGCTTGCTTATTAAATGCCGGAGTCTATGCAGAAAATAGTTTTACATTATCTGATGCATTGAAGCATGCCTATAAAGACAACCCAACATTAAATGCTGCGCGTTATGAACTGCGTAGCATCGGTGAACAATTACCTCAGGCTCAAGCAGGATGGAAACCCACAATCAAGGCTGATTTAAGCGCTGCAAATGTTGAGATAACAGGTGACCCTCAAGGCCCAGGCTCTGACGGTTCGTCCCCGAAAGAAGTATCAGTATCACTACAGCAGCCCATTTATAAAGGCGGATCAACTTCTGCTGCAACTCGCGCAGCAAAGCATGTAATACAAGCACAGAACGCATCATTACTTGAAACACAACAAAATGTGCTAAGCGCAACAGCAGAAGCTTATATGAATGTATTACGTGACCAAGGGCTTCTATTATTATCTCAGAAAAATCAGAATGTCATTAAAGAACAACTTCGAGCCACAAGAGACCGCTTTGAAGAAGGTAGCGTGACAAAAACAGATGTTAAACAAGCTGAAGCTCGATTAGCAGGAGCGGAAGCGGATGTTATTCAATTAATTGGGCAACTAGACTCTAGCCGTGCTGTATTTAAGCAAGTGATAGGTGTACACCCTACTAGTCTTGAAACCGCCACTATTATCCCAAAGCTTCCAATGACTCTGACAGAGAGCTTATCTATTGCCGAGAAAGGTGCGCCTGCAATATTAACAGCACAAGCATTAAAAGATGCGCAAGAAGAGAATGTTGATGCTGTATCGGGAGAATTACTACCACAAGTTTTTTTTAATGCATCTTATACCGAAACAGATGACCCTCTACCTGGGCTAGTCGATGACTCCTCTGAAACCTTTGTTGAAATTGTTGCAACAATCCCCTTATTTCAAGCCGGTTCAGTTCGTTCTCGTATCCGTGAAGCGAAACAAACAGCCTTTCAACGCCGACTGCAAATTACCGAGGTTAAACGACAAGTAGAGCAACAAGTTATATCCAGCTGGCGTACATTCGAATCTGCTAAAGCTGAAATCCGTGCTCGCCGCACACAAGTCGAAGCGGCAACAATAGCAAGCGAAGGGGTTAGCATCGAGGCCGCTGAAGGTAGCCGTACAGTGTTAGATGTACTTGATGCTGACCAAGAATTGTTAGACGCGCAAGTGGATGAATTGGTTGCTGTTAGAAATCAAGTTGTGGCTGCATTTAACCTTGCTGCTGTATTAGGTTTACTGACACCAGAATCATTGGGTTTTTCAAATACATTGTAGTTAATGTTATATTTTAAATTATTCTTAATAACAAACTAACCGAAAAGTAAAATCAATCTACAGTCTACGACCTTAAAAGCGGCTTACGTTTTGTGAATCACTCTATAACTTTTCTACATTTGATTAATGGAATATTGCATCAGGACGATGCATATCGACTCAAAAACCACCTATTTCCCTACTATAAAAAATGGAAAGCCAATTTTTCACTATTAAAATAAAGCGTTAGATAAGTAAGAGACTATCACGAATAGGTTATTACGGAAAAAAGAATTTCATAGCAAGAAACGGGTCGATAGTATATCTACATTCTTCATATTATACAGGCGCAAAGCATATGAAATATGAGGACAGAAAATGGCTATACTTTCAAATAAGGTTGTTATTATAACAGGGGCAAGTTCAGGCATTGGTCGTGCTACTGCAAAGCTTTTTGCCCATGAGGGAGCTAAGCTCGTTGTTGCAGCACGCCGCAAAGATAAACTGAATGAACTAGTTGATGAGATTACTGCTGATGGTGGTCAAGCTAGAGCGCTAGCTGGAGATGTAACCTCAGAGCGTTATAATAAAGCTCTTGTTGATTTGACTATTTCAGAATTCGGAAAACTGGATATTGCATTTAATAACGCTGGCATTCTAGGCAGTGCTGATACTGTTACGGACTTAAGCCTTGATGATTGGAATCAAACAATATCTACAAACCTAACCAGTAGCTTTTTAGCAGCAAAATATCAAATTCCTATAATGGCTAACGGAAGTTCAATTATCTTCACCTCGTCTTTTGTGGGATGCACGCTTGGCATGCCCAATAAGGCTGCTTATGCAGCAAGCAAAGCGGGTATTACTGGCCTAGTGAAAGCATTAGCAACCGAATATGGTGCACAAGGCATTCGAGTCAATGCATTGCTTCCGGGCGGCACAATAACACCAATGGCAGATGAGTTTGGTAATAACCAAGAAGTGATTGAGTTTGTTGAAAATATGCACGCTCTTAAACGTCGTGCAACACCGATAGAAATAGCAACAGCAGCAATGTATCTTGCTTCTGATGCTGCGAGTTTCGTCACAGGAACGTCCATGCTGGTTGATGGTGGTGTGTCCATTTGTAAAACATAATGAACTGATTATGGTGTAAAAAAATGGATCAAAAACAAATTGACTATGAACGGATAGAAGCCGCTATTCATTTTATTCGTGAGAACTTCAAATCACAGCCTTCGCTTGATGAAATAGCCGAAGCAGCGCATATTAGCTCATTCCATTTCCAGCGTATGTTCACTGAGTGGGCGGGAGTTAGCCCAAAAAAATTCATGCAATATATCAGTCTGGATCACGCCAAATCCTTATTAAAAGAACGCATGACATTGATGGATACGGCCCATGAAACAGGGTTGTCAGGCACAAGTCGTTTGTATGATTTATTCATTAATATTGAAGGTATGACTCCCGGTGAATTTAAAAACGGTGGCGTAGATTTATCGATAAACTATTGTTTTGCTGAAAGTCCGTTTGGAAAACTCATTGTGGCATCAACTCATAAAGGTGTGTGCCATATGTTTTTTGAGGAAGATGAGCCCACGGCTTTAAATGATTTACACAAACGATTTCCTAATGCATCCTTTCACCAAATTACCGATAAGTTCCAACAAGACGCGCTGTTTATTTTTCAGGAGGACTGGAAACAGCTTAATCAAATCAAATTACATCTAGCGGGTACACCGTTCCAGCTCAAGGTTTGGGAAAGCCTGCTTAAAATCCCGATGGGACGTTTGAGCACTTACGGCAATATTGCAAAAAGTATCGACAAACCAAAAGCCTCCCGTGCTGTTGGCACAGCAATTGGCAGTAACCCTGTAGCCTTCTTGATTCCTTGTCACCGCGTCATTCAAGGCAGTGGCAATATCGGCGGCTATATGTGGGGATCAACTAAAAAAGCCGCTATTATCGGCTGGGAAGCCGCAAAAACACACTTGGGAAACGACATTCAGAACAGTATTCAGAATAATGACTAATCGCATACCAATAATACCTAACGCCCCGAAATCCATAAAAAAAGGGGTTCCTTTAAATCTATTGATTGATAAAGAAGCCATCGAGTGCCTTGCTTTAAACATTCAATATGTCATGAATGATTTTCAAGTTGATAGTTTTTACAACACTACAATTGATGGTATCGAACCATTATCATTGATGCAGCGCGGAGAACATGTGGCAAAAGCTTTAAAGACATTTTTGCCCGATAATTATTCTGAAGCCATCGCTATTTTAGTGGCATCCTTCACGCCAGAAGACACAATCGCTGAAGAGTTTGGCCTGGCGGAATTCTTCTATTTACCGCACAGTTTTTATATTTCTCAATATGGTCAGGAGAAAAAATGCAATGGCGCTAATGACCCTTTTGATATTTCAATGAACGCCATGTATGAACTTACTAAAAGGTTCACCGCAGAGTTCGCAATCAGACACTTTCTTATTAACCAACAGGAGCGTACTCTTGAACAGCTTTACGAATGGATAGACGACAGCAACCCACATGTTAGGCGGCTGTGCTCCGAAGGCTCGCGCCCCAAGTTACCATGGGGAAAAAGAATTCAATCATTTGTCGCAGACCCTGCCCCGACAAAGCCTATACTAGAACGACTTAAGAATGACCCATCCTTATATGTTCGCCGGAGTGTTGCTAACCACTTAGGAGATATTGCCAAAGATCACCCTGACTATGTGTTTTCCATTTGCGAAGAGTGGTTAAGTCAAGGGGCCTCTTCGGAATTAAAATGGCTGATTCGCCATGCTCTTCGCCATCCGGCCAAAAAACAAAATGCCAAAGCTATTGAAATACGTAATCTGGCTAAAGCGAAATAATTTTTAAGAGCGATTTTTTAAAAGAGAGCATTAATTTTTCAATGAAAAAATCATGGGTGCGACATGATGAACATTATCACGTTGATTTTCTATCCCTTGCCAAAAATAGCTTTATTCTGCTAACTATTGGCAGAGAGAGAGGAACATGGTTAAAAATGTGGATATTCCACCGACAAAACCAAGAATTCTAACCTTTGATTACATTTAGTAATCATTCCACCTTTTCAAAAACTGCTGGTGTTTTTGTATCATCAAACCTGAATACTGCTTCTTTCTTATCTACCTTGATAACCTTCATTTTAATTTCTCCAAGGCTATCTTTAATATGTATAGCATTATCTTTTAAAGACCAAGTACCTTTAGAAGCAGGTCTGTGATGAAGCCATGAGCGAAACTCATGATCAGGCATCAAGGCAAACTCTTCGTACTGAGCATCTCCACTTTTATAGACATAGGAGCCATATAAATTTTCATTATTGCTATTGCTTGCAACACAAGAAAATGACAGCAATGCAAGTACTATAAGATATATTTTTTTCATAATTAATGCACTTATTGAAGTTAAGGTGTACCTACGGGAGACGAAGATTTATTTTTCTTAGATTGCGCTTTAAGTTTATTGTACTCATTTGCCATTTTAACATCATACTTATTTTTCTTATAAGCTGAACCATTATAGTAGAAAGCAAATCTCGCCCAATTCTTTTTTTGAATAGCATCAAGTAAAGGCTTATCAGATTTTATAAAGTTTGCAAATGCGTCAAGGTGCTTTGCTTCACTAACCATCATATCTTCAACATATTTATTGACTGATGTATAACCTGCTTGTTTATAGTTTTCACCCATTATTTGAAACTTTCCCCATGAGGCAGAGCGTAACGCGGCTTCTTCATTTAAAACAGCTGCTCGGTATAGTTTTAGATACTGAGCTGAAAAAGCGCCATAAGAGCCTGGAGCGTATGGGCCGGATATATCCGGATGTGTTTTGTTATATATCTTCTTTGTTGCGTCTCTAAAGTAATGGCGCTCAAATAATATCCTCGGTCTACCCATCACATCCCAAGCATTTCCACTTGATTCCACTTCAGCAACCGCTTTAATGGCTTCCATTTCACAATTTAATAACGCAGCAGCTTTCTTATAATCTTTATCGCTTAATTTAGCCGTATTGACGTTATAGCATATATTGAAAATACGATGCTTAGACTTAGAAATGCGGTTAATATTTAACCGACTCAAAGTAAATCCGTTTGGATCAACTCGGCCATCAGGATTTTTCAATGAGCATGCATTTTTCTGAAATAATACGATAACTTGTTCTAGAGTTTTATCGTACTTACCGGTTGTTTTCACAACATAAGGGTGCACCCATTGTTTATGCCAAGACATAAGCTGTCTTATGATAAGTACATCTTTGGGATCGTTTTTACCGCCTTTACCCACACTACCTGATATTACCTTGGCCATTATTCATATCTCCTTTATATGTTTGTAGTCGGCTATTAAGAGGTTGTTAAATAATAATTACTATTTAACTTTATTGATAAGTTACTGCGATCCTATTAGTCGATAAGTTCCAACGCAAGTGATTAAAATGAAAATAGCAAATTGTAAATTAATGGTGAGGAATCCTTCACAAAATACCGTCACCTAATTCATCCTACGTATTACTGAAAGTGGTTTTCGAGATTTTGCCGGTTGTCCCTTAGGAGTCCACTTTATAGGGGCACAAAGGAGGATAAAGCCGGAAATAAAATGGCTAAGAAGAAGGAATTATCTCAAGCGCGTCCTGCACTTGCCACTTACAGGCGCTGGCGCGGATCAAAATGCTCCTGGCATTTTGTCGAACCGAGGAATTTGTTAAATATCTCTTACTCCAATAGATATTAAAAAGGCCCGCTAATGGCGGGCCTTTTTAATATGGCGGAGAAGGAGGGATTCGAACCCTCGATACCGATCAAGGTATACTCCCTTAGCAGGGGAGCGCCTTCGGCCACTCGGCCACTTCTCCGGAATCGATTTAGATGCACTGCACCAAAAAGAGCGGCGCATCATACCATATTTTTTGAAAATTCAAAGAAAAGATGAGTCAGAAAACTAAGGATTTCCGAACTAGACTCTTAAAGAACTTACACTAGCACTTATTACAATTATTGAAACATAGCCTAGCTCATTGAGACAGGGTATTAACCAACGAATTGTAAAGAATAAACCGTTACTCTTAAAAAGTAACGGGTAACTTATTCGTCAGTTGTTTGTGGTTGGTTTTTTTCACGCTGAATGCGATCGTAAATTTCCTCACGATGAACAGCCACTTCTTTAGGTGCATTGACACCAATACGAACCTGATTACCTTTAATTCCCAAAACGGTCACAGTGACTTCGTCACCAACCATGAGAGTCTCACCAATACGACGAGTTAATATAAGCATTACTGCCTCCTTAATATCCTGTAAATTGTTATGTATCTATTCTTGATTAAGACCGGCTAAAGCCCTATCCGTTCAGCTACTATAAATATTATTGCGCTTTTAAGCACAACGAATATCAACAATAATTAGTTACTTTGATCCAGTCCAAATGCACTATGTAAGCTGCGAACCGCCAATTCCAAATAACGTTCATCTACAATCACTGAAATCTTGATTTCAGAGGTTGTAATCATTTGAATATTAATATTCTCTTCCGCCAGAGTCTTAAACATAGTGGCTGCCACACCCGCATGGGAGCGCATACCAACCCCGACAATAGAAACCTTGGTAACACTATCGTCAGTTATGATTTTTCCGGCACCTAATTCAACGACAACCGCTTCCAAAACAGTTTTCGCCTTCTCCATATCAATACGGTTAACCGTAAAAGTTAGATCTGTCGTATTGTCTGCTGCAACGTTCTGGACAATAACATCAACCTCAATATTGGCCTCACCAACCGGTGTTAATATTCTGGAAGCAACACCAGGAATATCAGGAATACCCTGTACCGTTACTTTGGCTTCATCGCGATTAAATGCAATACCTGAAACAACAGGCTGTTCCATAACATTCAACTCCTCATCGAGTGTAATTAAGGTCCCTGGACCCTCTTGAAAACTATGTAATACTCGGAGAGGCACATTATACTTACCTGCAAACTCTACTGCCCTGATTTGCAGTACTTTTGATCCGAGGCTGGCCATTTCCAGCATTTCTTCAAATGTAATCTTATCTAATCTACAGGCACTAGATACCACTCTAGGGTCTGTAGTGTATACCCCATCAACATCGGTGTATATTTGACATTCGTCGGCATTGAGTGCCGCTGCCAATGCGACAGCTGTTGTATCTGAGCCGCCTCTACCTAATGTGGTGATATTGCCTTTTTCATCAACCCCCTGAAAGCCTGCAACCACCACAACTCGACCCGCACTGAGGTCCGATCGCATATTATGCTCATCTATAGACTGAATTCTGGCTTTGGTATGAGAATCATCGGTCAGAATCCGCACTTGAGACCCTGTATAAGACCGAGAATCACAACCACGAGCTTTCAATGCCATACACAGCAGAGCAATGGTTGTCTGTTCACCAGTGGACAGCAATACATCCATTTCACGAGGGTCAGGAGCTGTCTGCATTTGATTAGCAAGGTCAATCAAACGGTTAGTCTCGCCGCTCATCGCGGAAACGACCACAACGACATCATTACCCAGACCGCTACAAGCTGCTACTTTATCAGCAACTGCCTGGATACGCTCAACCGTACCAACTGATGTACCACCATATTTTTGAACCAAAAGGCTCATTTATTTATCCTTAATTCGTATAAATTAAAATGTTGATTTACGCGCCAAACGCTAGAGGGCTGCGTATTTAACACCATATAAGGGAAAAAGTTAATAGCTTGTATCAAATTAGCTCAAAACTAATGCAACTATTTCTTTGTTTTTGATACCCAGTCGTCAACAGCAGCTAAAGCCTGCCCCACACCTGAAGGATCAGTACCAGCTCCTCGTGCCATATCTGGACGGCCACCGCCTTTACCTCCAACCATTGGAGCCACAATACGCATTAAATCGCCTGCTTTATAACTCGACGTTAAATCTTTCGTCACACCAATAATTAAAGACACTTTATCAGCCTCAACACCCGCCAAGAAGAAGACTCCACTCTCAAACTTAGATTTGAGGGAGTCGGCCAAGGACCCTAGAGTTTTAGCATTAGCACCGTCAATTTGATGGGCCAAAACCGTTATACCTTCGACATTTTTTGTATGGCTTAACAAATCACCGCTGGCCGCAGCCGCCATTTTGGCTTGGAGGGCAGCTAATTGCTTCTCTTGCTCTTTGGATTGAACGACTAATTGTTCTAGTTTATCCAGCATATTCGCAGGATTCGCTTTGATAATTTGAGCGGCCTGCTGCAGCTCAGTCTGCACCTGATCAAACATCCCCAACGCTTTTTCACCAGTAATAGCTTCAATACGGCGAATGCCAGCAGCAATACCCGACTCTGAAACAATACGGAAGAGGCCAATATCGCCAGTACGCTGTACATGGGTACCACCACACAGTTCGACAGAATACCCTTCCCCCATCGTCAGCACGCGGACTTCATCGCCATACTTTTCGCCAAAGAGCATCATCGCCCCTTTCTCTTTCGCTTCATCCATTGAGCACAGATTTGTCTCAACGGCTGTATTCCGACGAATCTCTTCATTGACCTGTTGCTCTATTAGCTTCAACTCTTGGGCCGTCACTGCCTCAAAATGGGAAAAATCAAAACGCAGTTTTTCAGAATCCACTAACGAACCTTTCTGAACAACATGATCGCCAAGCACATTTCTTAATGCTGCATGCATCAAATGTGTTGATGAGTGATTCAGCACGGTTGCTTGACGTAAATTATTGTCCACATCTGCGACAACTTCATCACCAATAGAAATAGCACCTTCGAGAATATGGCCAATATGAAGATGGTTATTACCACTCTTTTGGCAATCACCGACTTCAAAACGGTTATCACCTGCTGTCAAATAGCCTGTATCACCTACCTGACCACCAGATTCTGCATAAAATGGGGTTTGATCGAGGACAACAATACCATTATCACCCTCAACTAATTGCTCAACAGCTTTACCTTCTTTATACAAGCCAACAACCTTACCTTTATCTAGCAGGTTTTTATAGCCAGTAAAATCGGTATCGCCCTCAACCGCGATACTATCGGTGTAATCAACAGTAAACTTGCCTGCGGCTCTTGCGCGTGCACGCTGCTCGGCCATTAACGTTTCATAACCATCCATATCCAACGTTAATTCACGCTCACGAGCAATATCATTGGTTAAGTCGGTAGGAAAACCGTAGGTATCGTGAAGCGCAAACACTACATCGCCAGGAATTTCTTTTCCTGACAAGTTAGCCAATGCGCTTTCTAAAACGGCCAAGCCTTTTTCCAGTGTTTTCTCAAATTGATGCTCTTCTGCTAACAATACTTTTTCAACTTGAGCCTGTTGTTTTTTAAGTTCAGGGTAAGCATCACCCATTTCTTGAACCAAGGCTTGAACCAGCTTGTGAAAAAAGACTTCTTTCTGACCTAGTTTGTGGCCATGGCGCACAGCGCGACGAATAATACGGCGTAAAACGTACCCTCGACCTTCATTAGAAGGCAATACACCATCAAGTACTAAAAAGGCACAAGAGCGTATATGATCCGCAATCACTCGCAGAGATTTATCTTCTTTGTCTTTAGCATTAGTGACATCTGCCACAGCACTTAATAAGTTTTGAAACAAATCAATTTCATAATTACTATGCACGCCCTGCATAATTGCAGCGATACGCTCTAACCCCATGCCAGTATCAACAGAAGGTTTCGGCAAAGGGTTCATTTCGCCATCAGCACTGCGGTTAAACTGCATAAAGACGATATTCCAGATTTCTATAAAGCGATCGCCATCTTCTTCTGGCGAGCCTGGAGGGCCGCCCCAAATATCGGCACCATGATCGTAAAAAATCTCCGTGCAGGGTCCACATGGGCCTGTATCACCCATTGCCCAAAAGTTATCTGATTGGTACTTCGCGCCTTTATTATCGCCGATACGAATGATTCGATCTTCAGGAACGCCAATTTCTTGCTTCCACAAATCATAAGCTTCGTCATCGTCTGCATAAACAGTTACCGTCAGCTTTTCAGACGGTATAGCCAACCAATCTTTAGATGTTAGAAATTCCCAAGCGTAGGTAATCCCATCCTTTTTAAAGTAATCACCAAAGCTGAAATTACCTAGCATTTCAAAAAATGTATGATGGCGCGCGGTATAACCCACATTTTCTAAATCGTTGTGCTTTCCACCCGCTCGCACACAACGCTGAGAGGTTACCGCCCGGCTGTAATCACGCTTGTCACTCCCCAAAAATACATCTTTAAACTGCACCATACCTGCGTTGGTGAATAGCAATGTGGGATCGTTACCAGGTACCAATGAACTACTGGCAACTCGAGTATGTTGTTTGGATTCAAAAAACCGTAGAAAGGCTTCGCGCAAATCAGCGCTATTCGCAAATGGGGCTGTCATAAAAAGATCAAAGTAATAGGTAAGTGATTGATGATTATAAACTAATCAAGGCAAGACAATCTATGAACAATAGCTATAGAATGGATCAATAAAAGCTTTGTTCGTTAAACCATTCCCTCGCTAAAGGTTTTTCCCGCCAAAATATGTAAATGCAAATGAAAGACTGTCTGTCCGGCATTAGCACCATTATTGATAATGACTCGAAAGGCCTCACCAACGCCAGCCTCTCGTGCAATGTCGCCCACTTTTAACATTAAGTGACCCAACAAAGCTTTATCTTCGGCATTAGCATCGACAAGACGGGGAATAGGTTTTCGTGGAATAACTAACAAATGGGTGGGTGCCTGAGGAGAAATATCCCGAATACAAATACACTCCTCATCTTCATACACTTTGTCAGATGGGATATCGCCATTAATAATTTTGGTAAATATGGTTTCTTCAGTCATTGTTAGCTTACTTATTGCGCCATTTTTCTTTTTCATCGTCTGACAACTCCCTTGCTTCCGACTCAAGCATCACAGGGATATCATCGCGAATAGGGTAAGCCAGACCACTTGCTACAGCAATTAATTCCTGATTTTCGCGATCATACTCTAACGGTGCTTTAGTCACAGGACACACCAATAATTTCAGTAATTTTTTATCCATAGATTTCAGATCTTCTATATTGGTAATCTATTTGTATGTTTAGCTTATATTTTTATCGATATTAATTATGCCTTTCAGGTAAAGAGTCCATCAGCAACTGTGGATCTAAGCGCTGTTCAAACCAGTTCATTCTCCAATCGAGATGAGGTCCTGTCGACCGTCCTGTGGAACCGATCTCGGCTATTGCCTGTCCTTGCTCAACGACATCACCCTCTTTCACCAAAACTTTGTGCAAATGAATAAAAGTAGAAGAAACGCCATGGCCATGATCAACAATTAAAGTACCACCTGAAAAATACATATTGTCATGAACTAAAGACACTTTGCCAGCAACCGGAGCAGTTACAATAGAACCTTGAGGCGCGGCGATATCAATACCATAATGAGGTCGACGAGGCTGGCCATTATACACCCGACGACTACCATAAACACCGGTGATAATGCCTTTTGCGGGCCACTGAAAACGCTGAAGAAAGTCCTGCCTGGAAGAATCCACTTTACGGGCTTTTTTGGTGAGTTTCACTTCCTGACGAATTCGGGGTAAGGCTTCTTCTGGCACCTGCACAGTACTTTTAGGTACACCTTCAATGCGCTGTTCTTTATACGTCCGCTGCTCAACATTAAATGTATGAGTACGCTCTATGCCCGACGGCAATAACTCTATCAGCTTCACTTGCTTAGGTGCATTTCTACCGAGACCAACGGCAAAAAAACCATCAGCGTTAACACGAACATCACGCTTTAAAAAACGAATACGGTTTTCGGGTTCAGTCTGTCCAATAATTAGCCTGCCTTGAATCCAAGGGCTTTTGATCTCAAGAGCAGATACAATATTGCTGACTAAAATTAGCAGAAGAAACGTTATTAATTGTTGAGAGATATTTTTCATGGCGCCTATCATACTTAATCCCTGTAGCTGGGTCTAAGTAAAACCTTCATTTTATTTTTAAAGAGGCATAAAAAAACGGCGACTAAAAAGTCGCCGTTTTGCTGAACGTCAATTTATATTAGGGGTTATCTACATTTAAATTATCAGTTGAAATCAACTGAGCCAAGATAGCTGACGAATCTCCTACAGCTGAAAGATCAACACCCTCTAGCACAATTGTAAGATCGGTATCAGCACCAACCCCATCCACATCTACAGTAATAACAGTATCTGTACCGACTGTTGTAGCCGTCAAGAAATCATCAATTGTAGCTTCCGTTTCACCTTGAAGAAGATCAGAAAAATCTAACACATCCCCACCGCTTCCAGTAGTAAAGTCAGTAATGGTATCAGTAGAGCCATCTGCATCACCAGCATCCCAAACAAAGGTATTAGAACCAGTGCCGCCACTTAAGGTATCTGAGCCGCCACCGCCAAAGATGATATCATCGCCCCCTAAACCTGACAACGCATTGTCACCGCTGTCACCAGCGATAAAATCATCGCCGCTAAAATCATAGGTTGGATCAGCATTAAAACTAGCAGTTGCCAAAAGACTCGTCGCCCCTTCTGCATCTGTAGCTGTAAACTCAATTTCCCTAGGGTCAGAGCTAGGATCCAATGGATCCACAGTACTTAATTGGATAGCAGATAACACCTCCTCATATTGAGCAATCGTTGCATCGCCAGTTAACGTTAAAGCATTTGTGACGTCATCGTAACTATCTGTAATTCCATAAAGTGTCAACAAATCTTGGGTTGCACTATTAATAAACAACTCATCGGTATCACGCCCCGTAACAATACGGACGGTTGCTGAAGATAAATCAGTACTATCCACATCAGTAATATCAACTAGAATAGGATCAATTTCCGTCAGGTTAAGGCCAACGCTCTCTATTTCTACAGTAATCACCAAATCTACTAGATCCCAATCTACACCAACTGTAGGGAAAGCCGGTAAAGGAGCAACAAAATCCTCAAAAGATACTGTTAATGAATTGGTATCACCAGCAGTTAAACCAGAAGCCGTGTGATTAAGGCCATCACCATTTAAATTACTATAATTTGAATGTACTGGTGGCTGAGGCACACCTGGGTCAAATGGGAAATCCTGACCCAATAATGGAACTGGAGTGCCTGGGCTAGTCTCATCACCAGGATAATAAACCAATACTGGAGCCACTGTATCGGACGCTGTCGCCGGGACTCCAGTCCCCATCAACCCATCTGCCGTCGGTTGTTCAAAACGAATAAAACCAATACCTGCATCTAAGTCAGCTAGTATCCCTGAATACAGATCAGCACCATCTTGTAATAAGAAAAAACCAACTTGGTTACCTTCAGATACAGAAAATGTCGCAGTTTCCCCCTCAGTTCTCATATCTGGTGGAGCACCTTCCGTCGTATTTGCCCAAATGATAGAAGTATTCGAAATAGTCCCATCAGCTGCTACTTCATAATAACCAAATGTATTATTAACGCCGCCACCCGCAGCAGATGATTCAAACGTAACGGTTACATTGCTTTCTTGAGTGACAGTTAAGTTCTCAGGAATCATAGGGTTTGCTGCCGTTTCATCAAAGCCTGGAGGGGTAACATAATCAGGGCCAGTAAATTCGAAGCTTTCAGTAACTAATGTTGAGCTAACATCACTATCTGTTGTAGTAACAACTGGAGCATCATTTGTACCAGAGATTGTTAGTGTTACTGTTTCAGTTGATGAGTCACCATCACTGTCTTCAATCGTGTAACTAAAGGTATCCGTGACACTGTCACCCGCATTCAATGCCTGTGCTGCCGCATTCGTCGCATAGGTATACGCACCGTCTGAACCGATGGTTAAATCACCATAAGTACCCGACACCACACTGCCCACATTACCCGACACCGCAATACCACCAGCATCACCGACCGCAACACCTACAACCGTGGTCGCATCAGCACCCAAAGTATCCGCCGATGCATTCACACCTGTAATCACATTACCAGTACTGCTTAAATCATCTTCACTGACCGTGCGGGTATCCGCTGCCGCTGTGGGGGCCGTATCCGTAATGCCAATATCCAAGGTGCCCGTGCCGGTATTACCCGCACTATCGTTCACCACTATCGCTAAACTTTCTGTGACACTATCATTAGGCGCACCGGTATGATCGGTACTGGTACCCGTTGGATCGTAGGTATAACTGATCACACCTGTACCGGCATCGTAACCGGTAATTTGTAAGGTACCATTGGTCTCACCCGTCACATCCACTGGCGTGGCTACCGAAGCTCCCGCTAAGGCTGCGGCCGAGATCGTACTGCCACCAATCTGAACACTCACTAAACCGTCCGGTGCACTGACCGTAAAACTACCCGAGGTTGTGCCATCTTCCGCAACGACTATGTCGTCGGTATTCGCACCAATAGTATCGTCGTTAGGAATCGTAACTGTGGGGACGCCTTCACTCGCACCAGTCACCGTTAAGGTCACCGTCACTGTGGATGAATCACCATCACTGTCTTCAATCGTGTAACTAAAGGTATCCGTGACACTGTCACCCGCATTCAATGCCTGTGCTGCCGCATTCGTCGCATAGGTATACGCACCGTCTGAACCGATGGTTAAATCACCATAAGTACCCGACACCACACTGCCCACATTACCCGACACCGCAATACCACCAGCATCACCGACCGCAACACCTACAACCGTGGTCGCATCAGCACCCAAAGTATCCGCCGATGCATTCACACCTGTAATCACATTACCAGTACTGCTTAAATCATCTTCACTGACCGTGCGGGTATCCGCTGCCGCTGTGGGGGCCGTATCCGTAATGCCAATATCCAAGGTGCCCGTGCCGGTATTACCCGCACTATCGTTCACCACTATCGCTAAACTTTCTGTGACACTATCATTAGGCGCACCGGTATGATCGGTACTGGTACCCGTTGGATCGTAGGTATAACTGATCACACCTGTACCGGCATCGTAACCGGTAATTTGTAAGGTACCATTGGTCTCACCCGTCACATCCACTGGCGTGGCTACCGAAGCTCCCGCTAAGGCTGCGGCCGAGATCGTACTGCCACCAATCTGAACACTCACTAAACCGTCCGGTGCACTGACCGTAAAACTACCCGAGGTTGTGCCATCTTCCGCAACGACTATGTCGTCGGTATTCGCACCAATAGTATCGTCGTTAGGAATCGTAACTGTGGGGACGCCTTCACTCGCACCAGTCACCGTTAAGGTCACCGTCACTGTGGATGAATCACCATCACTGTCTTCAATCGTGTAACTAAAGGTATCCGTGACACTGTCACCGGCATTCAATGCCTGTGCCGCCGCATTCGTGGCATAAGTGTACGCACCGTCTGCACCGATGGTTAAATCACCATAAGTACCCGACACCACACTGCCTACATTACCTGACACCGCAATACCACCAGCATCACCGACCGCAACACCCACTACCGTTGTGGCGTCTGCGCCCAAGGTATCTGCCGAGGCATTCACACCTGTAATCACATTACCGGTACTGCTTAAATCATCTTCACTGACCGTGCGGGTATCCGCTGCCGCTGTGGGGGCCGTATCCGTAATGCCAATATCCAAGGTGCCCGTGCCGGTATTACCCGCACTATCGTTCACCACTATCGCTAAACTTTCTGTGACACTGTCATTAGGCGCACCGGTATGATCGGTACTGGTACCCGTTGGATCGTAGGTATAACTGATCACACCTGTACCGGCATCGTAACCGGTAATTTGTAAGGTACCATTGGTCTCACCCGTCACATCCACTGGCGTGGCTACCGAAGCTCCCGCTAAGGCTGCGGCCGAGATCGTACTGCCACCAATCTGAACACTCACTAAACCGTCCGGTGCACTGACCGTAAAACTACCCGAGGTTGTGCCATCTTCCGCAACGACTATGTCGTCGGTATTCGCACCAATAGTATCGTCGTTAGGAATCGTAACTGTGGGGACGCCTTCACTCGCACCAGTCACCGTTAAGGTCACCGTCACTGTGGATGAATCACCATCACTGTCTTCAATCGTGTAACTAAAGGTATCCGTGACACTGTCACCGGCATTCAATGCCTGTGCTGCCGCATTCGTCGCATAGGTATACGCACCGTCTGAACCGATGGTTAAATCACCATAAGTACCCGACACCACACTGCCCACATTACCCGACACCGCAATACCACCAGCATCACCGACCGCAACACCTACAACCGTGGTCGCATCAGCACCCAAAGTATCCGCCGATGCATTCACACCTGTAATCACATTACCAGTACTGCTTAAATCATCTTCACTGACCGTGCGGGTATCCGCTGCCGCTGTGGGGGCTGTATCCGTAATCCCGATATCCAAGGTGCCTGTGCCGGTATTACCCGCACTATCGTTCACCACTATCGCTAAACTTTCTGTGACACTATCATTAGGCGCACCGGTATGATCGGTACTGGTACCCGTTGGATCGTAGGTATAACTGATCACACCTGTACCGGCATCGTAACCGGTAATTTGTAAGGTACCATTGGTCTCACCTGTCACATCCACTGGCGTGGCTACCGAAGCTCCCGCTAAGGCTGCGGCCGAGATCGTACTACCACCAATCTGGACACTCACTAAACCGTCCGGTGCACTGACCGTAAAACTACCCGAGGTTGTGCCATCTTCCGCAACGACTATGTCGTCGGTATTCGCACCAATAGTATCGTCGTTAGGAATCGTAACTGTGGGGACGCCATTACTGGTTACATTTACTGTCAACGTGGCTGTATCACTTAAACCACCGGGGTCAGTTAGCGTATAGGTAATTTCAACTGGGCCGACAACACCTGTAGCCGGTGTAAAGTTTAAAGAGCCATCAGCATTAACACTGACTACCCCTTGAGTTGGGTCAGTTAAAACAGGAGAACTTACTGTTAATTCACTGTTTAAGTTATCAACATCACTGTCATTTACTAAAACATTGATATTGTTTACGGGAGTATTTACTAACGTCGATGCAACATCATCAACAGCAACGGGCGCATCATTAACTGCTGTAACAGTAATCGTTAAAGTACCGGTGTCACTGCCACCGTTACCATCCACTACCGTGTAGTCTACGGTATCCGTGCCGTTAAAATTCGTTGCTGGCGTATAGGTGTAACTACCATCTGCAGCAATAGTGATACTGCCACCTTCAGCGGTCGCAAACGTCCCCGGCGTGACCGTTAAGGCATCACCATCTACATCAATATCATTTGCGTCTAGATCTACTGTCGATACTAATGGCGTGTCTTCGGCTGTTGTCGCCGTATCATCCACTGCCACCGGAGCATCGTTAACGGCCCCTACAGAAATAGTTAATGTGCCTATATCAGTTAAAGCGCCATCTGTGACGGTGTAATCAACGGTATCTGTACCATTAAAGCCAGCGGCAGGTGTATAGGTGTAGCTACCATCTGCAGCAATAGTGATACTGCCGCCTTGTGTGGTTGCAAAGGTACCTGGGGTGACCGTTAAAGCGTCGCCGTCTACATCAGTATCATTTGCATCTAGATCCACAGTCGACACTAACGGTGTGTCTTCTGCTGTCGAAGCTGAATCGTCAACAGCAACTGGCGCATCATTTACAGCGGTCACTGTTACAGTGAGTGTTCCTGTATCGCTACCGCCATTTCCATCGACTACCGTGTAATCAACGGTATCAGTCCCATTAAAATTAGCTGCTGGGGTATAGGTATAACTACCATCCGCAGCAATAACAATGGTACCGCCTTGTGTTGTTGAGAATGTACCAGGGGTAACGCTTAGTGTGTCGCCATCGACATCGGTATCATTGGCATCCAAGTCAATAGTAGAAACTAAGGGAGTATCTTCTGCTGTAGTTGCAGCATCGTCTTCAGCAACTGGATCATCATTCACACCAGTAACAGTAATAGTAACAGTTGCAGGTTCACTCACATTGCCGTCATTATCTGTTGCGGTATAAGTAAACGTAATATCTTGAGTCTCGCCTTCGCCAAGACTATTAAAATCGGTACCCGGGTCAAAGGTATAGCTGCCATCAGGGTTAAATGTAAGGCTACCTGTTGGTACATCGGTATCAAGAGAGAAGCTAACAACGGTACCATCTGAGTCAGTTGCCGAGACATTACCTGTAACCAGTGTATTTTCACTGGTCGTCGCTGCACTTGCCAAAGCGACAGGAGGGTCATTAGTCGCATTTAACTGGTTATTACTATCAAGATCGCCAAACTCATTAATAACAAGGTTTGTATCGCTACTAAAGGTACTGGTTTGAAAACCACTAACTGGCAGTAAAGAATCGCCTGTGCGCTGGTAAAAGATGACTGACGAGGAAGTACCATCAAGGTTAGGAGTATCTCCGCCTGCTGCTGGCGCTTGCAGAATTTCTTCAAGGCTGCGGCCTTCAGCAATTGCTTGCTCTAGCGCTTCAACGCTAACGGCTTCTTCAAGCGAACCTTCTTCTTTTAATGATTCAAGACGATCAAAAAAAGGTTTGGTCAGTGGTAGTTGTTGGTCCTGGCCTAAAGTCAGTGCTCCGCCGTTCTCAAAAAAGATAACAACAGCACTGTTATCATGACTATTTAGAATGTCATTAAGAAAGATTTTGGAGCCTTTTTCGACAACAACTTCTTCTCCTGACGCTCTAATTAAAGTGACATCACCTCTAGATTCTGCAATTTCACCGCGTACCTTGGTGAATTCTTCTGGAACGCTTGATGACACTATATTTCCATCGGCCATAAACTACCTCTCAACGATTTAATAAGACCCAATTCTCATTATTAGAGATAAAAACAATATGCACAAATAATCTTTTGTTCTTAAACTGGTTATTTTATACCCAATTTAATAGTTAAATTTCCTTCCGCTTGAGCAACACGATACTGAGAAAGTAATTGGTCATAACTCGCATTTAAATAATTACGGTTGGCATCTAATAACTCATTTTCAGTATTTAATAAGTCTAGTAGTGAACGCTTACCAATATTAAACTGTTTACGATAAGCTTCACGAGTAGCGATAACTGAATCAACATAGGTGGTCAGGAAGCCCAATTGCTGTTGAGTATATTGATATGCATTCCAAGATAGGCGCATACTTTCTTCTACCTGACGCTTAGTGGTGCTACGGACTTCTTTAGATTCATCTAAAAGTGAGGCCGTCTGCTTTTTACGGGCTTTATCGGCACCACCGTTATAAAGGTTGTACCGTAAACGTAAGGCAATAACCCAATCCTGATTATCCCCTTCAATACCATCGATATCTTCATTCCAAGTACGATCACCCTCAAGTGCTAATGTAGGATGATAACTGCTCTTGCTTGCACGATATTGCGCTTTCGCCGCTTCAATATCGGCATCAGCTGATTTAAGTTGAGGATGATTTTCGTAGGCTGTCTTTAAAGCTTGTTCAATCGAGCTAGACACTTCAACGCCTTCTGGCTTATCCATTGTTGAAATTTCTGGTAGATAACCGACTACCCCGTAGAAGTTACTGATAGCGTCTTGTAAGTTGTTCTGTCCAGCAACATAGTTACTTTTTGCTAAAGAAAGGCGCGCTGAAATCTGGTCAAGGTCAGAGCGGCTGCCAACACCCGCATTGCTACGCAATGACATCTGGTCGTATATATTCTGATGTTCATCCAATGACCTTTTAAGCAGTTGCAATAACTCAGATTCACGCATCACATTAATATAAGCTTCTGCCACTTGTAGCGATGTCGTTTCTTCGGTTGCTACCGCATCAAATAAAGCGCTGTTATAGCGAGCTTTTTGTCTGTCAACTTCGCTTGAAGTAGCACTCCCATCATAAATCATTTGGCGTAATCGAAGAGCCGCTTCTTTTCGCGTTAATTCAACATCATCATTACCAGTTGCTGGAGATTCGGTCCATTCCCGACCAATACCTAATTCCGCATCTAATGTAGGCAAGTAACCTGCTTTGGCCCCGCGAATTTCACTTTCACGAGCGAGAACTCGATCACGGGCAGCTAACAAATCAGGGTTTGTCTTTAATGTATGCTCTACAACTTCAGTTAGAGTTAATGCTGATGCCAGTGACGACATAAACATCGTTATTCCCAAAACACCTAACAAATTGAATGGTTTTTTCATGTAAGTTTCCTTAACAGCAAAAAAGTGTGACACAGTTCACATTTTAGTGGATCGTTTTTTATACAGCAAGATTATTTATACTTATTTTTCGTAATAATAACAGTTTTATATAAGGGAATGGATTAACCATCCTAAAATATATAAGAATCAACACCCTAAAACTGCTATTTATTCATTTAAAGCTCATCTATAAAAAGAAAACAGATATACGACATAAACTGTAGTATCAATGGGCTTATTTTCAATTCTCCTACTACTGTTACCGCTCTCTTAAGGCCAATTGCTTTGTTTTTAGTATGGGTTTAAGAATATAGTCTAATACGGTCTTTTTACCTGTGAGAATATCCACATTTACGGTCATTCCCGGAATGATAGGTAGCGGATCAGTAGCGCTCCCTAAAAATGATGTTTCTGTTTCTATCTGTACTAGGTAAAAACTTTCTCCTTCATCGTCCACAATGGTATCCGGGCTAATATTAACGACCTGTCCTTGTAATCCTCCATGGATAGAAAAGTCGTACGCCGTAAATTTCACCATGGCTCTTTGTCCAGGATGCATAAAAGCAATATCCGCCGGGCGGATACGAGTTTCAACCAACAAGCTATCTTCCGAAGGAACGATCTCCAGCAAGTCCATGCCTGGTTGAACAACACCTCCTAAGGTTTTCACAAAAATCTGTTTTATCGTACCGGTCACTGGCGATTTGACTAACCGTCGGTCGACTTGGTCCACTATTGCCTGTGTGGATTCTTTAAGTATTGCCAACTCTGCCTGCACTTCATTGTATTCTGCTTGAGCTTTACTGCGAAAAGCTGAATCTGCTGCTGTCAGCTTCTGCTCTAATTCAACCAGTGAGGCTTCAATTCGGGGCTTAGATAATTTGGCTGCTTGCAGTTCACCATCCAAATCATTGGCCTGCCGTTGAAGGCGTAGTAATTCAACTCTTGATACCGCTCCCTGTTTCACCAAGGGTTGTGTCAGGTCTAATTCTTTCTTTAATAAATTGTAACTACGGCGCAATTGTTGAGACTTTGCTTTTAACTCTGATAACTCTTGCTGTTTTTGGGTAACTTGTTGGCGAATCACTTCATTACTGGATGATAATTCTTGCTGACGGGCAAGGTATAAATCCTTTTCAACATCAACTTCATGCTTCGGCATATTAGTTCGTAGCTTCTCTTCAGGAAACGCTTCCCCATCTGCTTCGGCTTTTAAACGTGCAGCTTTCACTTGTAGTTGTGATTGATTCACTTCCGTTTCTCTTAAAGAAGAGGAGAAACGCATATCGTCCAGTCGCAGTAATGGCTCACCACTTTTTACCAGCTTACCTTCTCTGACAAACACCTCTGCGACAATACCACCTTCTAAGTTTTGTACTAACTGTACAGACCGCGAAGGTATGACACGGCCATCACCCCGAGTAAATTCATCGATGTTTGCTAATGCAGCCCACACTATCATGCCGATAATAAAAGCAACGATTGCCCACAATAATTGCTGGCCACCTTTTGGCGATTGATAAAGTACTGCTGCAGCAGCTGAGGACGCAAAAGATAGGTCTTCTTGCGAGACTGGGCGAGAACTTGCTGCCATGATCTGATCAGGGTTGCGCGACACGTAACTGCCCCTTTTTAAGTGCATCCAATACAGAATCTTTTTGACCATCTGCAATCAATTTACCGCCATCAAGTACAATGACTCGGTCAACAAGTGACAGTAGTGATGTTTTATGAGTCACCAACACTAATGTTTTATCTCTTAATGCCGTTGTTAGATTCTCTTTAATGAGAGACTCTGTACTATTATCCATTCCACTCGTCGGCTCATCCATTAAACACATAGATGGATTATTCAATAAAGATCGTGCAATACCAATACTTTGCCTTTGCCCACCAGAGAGTGCCTGCCCTCGCTCGCCTACTGGGCGATCAAAACCTAAAGGGTGTCGGTCAACAAATTCTTTAACCCCTGAAGCATTGGCGACACGAATAATATCTGAATCATCAATATGGGGAGATCCATAAACAATATTTGATTTGATGGAGCCTGAAAACAAAATCACGTCTTGTGGTACATGGCCAATATGCCCACGTAAATCTGCTGGGTCAATTTGCTGGCTATCAATACCATCGAATAAAACACTACCCTGACTCGGTTGATACAGACCTAATAACAATTTTTGTATCGTCGTTTTACCCGAACCTATACGCCCAATAATAGCGACTTTTTCACCAGGATTAATTTTAAACGACACATTATCCAAGGCAGATTGTGTCTCATCCGGATAATTAAATGTCACTTTATTAAACTGTATCGCACCCTCAAAGCTGGGGCGTTTTACAAATGGTTTTTCCGGTATTCTCTCCTGGTTTTTTGCGACAATAGAATCCAGTGCCGACAAGGCTGTTTTTGTTTGATCATAACTCACTAATAAACTGGCAACTTGAGCAATCGGCGCCATTGCCCTACTAGCCAACATAAATGTGGCAATTAATGCCCCCATTGTCAGTTCACGTTCAACAATTAAGTAAACGCCGGCAATAATAACAACAACACTGGCCAGCTGCTGAATCAAGCCAGAAAATAGGCTGACAGACAACGATAATAAACGCATCCGCTGACTCCAATGCGCCATATGTCCAACCGATTTTTCCCATAGTCTCTGTAAAAAGCCTTCGGCACCTAATACTTTAACCGTCTCTAAGCCGACGAGAGATTCTACTAAGGTTGCATTTTTTTGGGCAGAGGATTCAAACGTTTGTTCAACAGCATTTTTGATAGGCTTCTGCATACATAAGCCATAAATAAGAATAATGGGTACCGCAACAATAGGCACCCAGACCAATGGCCCGCCCACATAGAAAATTAACAACAAGAAAAGTATAACGAAGGGCATATCAACAAATGCTGCAATTGTTGATGAGGTATAAAAATTTCTAACCGTATCAAATTCACGAAACTGGCTAACAAAAGAGCCTATCGAAGAAGGCCGTTCGCTGTAACGCGAACCCAATACACGCTCAAACAAAAAGGCTGAGAGTATGATGTCTGACTTCTTACCCGCTACTTCAATAAAATAACCGCGCAAACCTTTTAGTATCAAATCGAATACATAGACAATAATCACTCCGATAGCTAATACCCACAGCGTCTCGATTGCCTGATTGGGGACAACACGGTCATAGACATTCATAACGAATAATGGCGTTGCAATGGCAAACAAATTAATAAAAAAAGAAGCAACTAATACATCACGATAGATACGCCAGGATGATTTCATGACTGACCAGAACCAATGTTCCTTGGCTTTATTGGCTTTTATGTCGGCCGTTTGTTCGAAACGCTGCTCCGCTTTTACATATATGGCATAACCTGTATATTTTTCATTAAGATTAGATAATAGAATTTCGCTTTCCTTGGGTTCGGCTTCACTGACAACAATCGCAGCCCCTTTCACCGAGTCCACTGACCTTAATATAAGAGCATCATTATTTTCCATCAGTAAAACAACAGGCAGCACGATTGCTGAAATATCAAACAATTTACGTTCAACAACTTTTGCCTCTAACCCTGCTCGACTGGCAGCCCTCACAAATAATTCAGGTGTTAAACGCTCATCGACTAAAGGCAGGCCAGCAATAAGGGAGGTTTCTGAACAAGGAGCATCTTTCAAACGAGTCATTTGCAATAAACAACTGAGTAGTGGATCACGATTACGTGTTTCCGCTGACGAAGAATCGAGTTGCACTATTGCACCTTGGGCTCCTTGCCCATCGGTTAACGGCTTATCATTTGCTTGCTGATCGGTAGGCTGCTCGCCTAAAGATGCCTCAGGATTTTGTCCCGATTCATTTTGAAACATATTTCAGACCTGAAAATAGTATTAATTTTATTCTAACACTATGAATATAATAGCAATTTTAGTCTACTCTATAAGAAACACAACGTGCGCTTGCTAAAAACGAGTATACAGAAGCCTGTTCATACTAATAACTGGAGTGACTAATGCCTTACATCAAACGCAATAGCGACGGCTCTATCGTCTCACTATCCCATGTCAGCGACGAATTTCATCAAGAACAGATTTCTGCAACCTCTAATGAAATCGTTGAATATTTATCCAAACAAAAGGAAATGGAATTATCTAAGAGCGCCTTAGCAGAATCAGATAAGGATATTGCTCGGGTAACAGAAGATTTAATTAACCTCCTTATTAGTAAAAATATAATTCTTTTTACTGAATTACCACAAGCTGTACAAGAAAAACTCTTAGGCAGAGAAAAGCTGCGCTCCAGCCTTAATGGTGTTATGGATAACTTTTTAGATGATGATGAATCTATCTAGCCTAGTAAACGCTAAAGAATAATTGATACCACTTATTGATTAACTCCTGTTTTATTGATTACAGCATCCAATACTTAAGTGCTTCATAAATAATAATAACAGCACACCATAAGCAAAGTGTCTTACTCACCATCGATAGACTGCGTTGAATATCCTCATTTTCGGGCTCTTGACCACAACCAAAAACCGGCTTTTGTTTTAGCTTTCCATGGTAATAACTACTACCACCTAACTTTAATTGAAGAGCACCTGCACCCGACGTCATGACTACACCAGCGCTAGGACTGTCTAGCAAGCCTGCCTGTTGTGACCAGCATTTGATTGCAGACTGATAATGGCCGAATACAGAATAACTTATCCCAACTAAACGACTCGGCAACCAATTTAAAATATCATCCATGCGAGCAGAGAAGCGACCAAAAAATAAAAATCGTTCGGTCTTATAACCCCACATGGCATCGAGGGTATTAGTCAGACGATAAATAATGACGGCAGGAACACCGCCAACGGCATACCAAAATAAAGGGGCAAAAATAGCATCGCTGCCGTTTTCCAGAACCGATTCAATAGTGGCTTTACGTATTCCTGAACCATCAAGGTTATTGGTATCACGACTGACAATCATAGACACTTGTTTACGCGCAGAGTTTATATCATTATTTAGCAAAGGGGTTAAAACGGCTAAAGCATGTTGACGCAAACTCGTGTAGCCAATCGCCAGATAGAGAATCAATATATCAAGCCACCAATTAAAACCAATCTTTTGCGAAAGAGTTTGCGCCAAAACGACAATAATGATGGTAGGTACAATAACGATAAGCAGCCAGCTTATAGCGCCAGCAATAAACAGGATATATTGATTCTGCGAATGACGATTAAAGTATTTTTCTGTATATTTCGCTAGAAAACCAAAACCCACTAAAGGGTGTAAACGCTTAGGTTCACCCAAGGCTATATCAATCAACAAGGAAGTAATCACGACTAATGCTGTCATTGTATATTCCGATCATTATACGTTCGCAAAATATAACACCAACAAAACCGCCACTTCACCCAATTCAATTAAAGCACCAACGCAGTCACCAACAAAGCCACCAATTTTGGACAGCCAGAACTTTCGCCAGAGTAAAAATAAAAGTCCTAAGCATATAACCAGGGCAAACCACACCCTCAATGGCATAAATAGCAGCGTGATAAAAATAACCGTTAAAATAACCCAGGTGGCAGAAAAAACAGGAGTGTACTGAACAAGTATCTGGCCTATTCCATTTGGACGCACATAAGGAGTAGTAATGATAAGGAGCAATGCCAATGTACGGGGAAGAGCGAGTGCTAAAATGAATACCCAAATTAATTGATCGGTTAAATTTTCAAATAACTCAGACAACAACATAGTTTTTAAAAGCAATGTTAAAACAATTCCAACGACGGCCATAGGACCCGCTGTTGGGTCTTTAAAAATCGATAATGTTTGTTCACGCCCTTCCTCGCTAGACCTAACACTATGAGCAAAAAAGGCAGCATCAATCGAATCGGCTAAGCCATCTAAATGTAAAGCACCGGTCAGTGTAACCCATAAACTCACTATTAAAACTGATGAAACAAGTGGTGAGCTTACTACCGGCAAAACACTAAAAAAAAAGTATAAAAGAGTTGCTAATAAGAGACCCACCACCGGATACCACAAAGTAGATAAGCCTTGGTGTTCTTTTTTCCAATGATTCGGCAACCACTTCGTCACAGGCAATCTGGTTAACAATGCCAGAGCCATCAAAAATGGAATCCGTAGGTTTTCTTTTTTCATAACCATTATTAAAGTGAAGGTTTCTCAAAAGGAGTATGACTAGAAATTGAATTATGAGACAACAAACGGTAGTGCTTTTTTTCTTTGTCAGCAATCACTTGAATCTGTGAAACACAAGCATAAGGCACATCGATGCGACTCATAGCCGTTAATGGCATTGATAAGCAATGAGTTAACAACACTCTAATGACTCCACCATGAGTCACCAATAATAAGCGCTCCCCAGAGTACTGCTCGACCACACTTGAAAAAGCAGAAACAACTCTCTCTGAAAAGTTATCAGCTGCCTCGCCTGAAGGAGGTGGAAATGACACAGGATCTTCAACCCATGCCTCGACAGCTGTCCTCTGAGTTTCCCATATTTTATTAACAGCATGACCTTCCCAGTCACCAAAGCTTATTTCCCGTAATTCTTTTTTTACTAACAATGGCAGTTCTTTTTCTTTCGACAAGGCTGTAGCAAAATCAGCACAACGAATTAGAGGAGAAGATACAATCCTATCCCAAACAGGGCACATCAAATTAAGGCTATTTTCCATTTGTTGTTTGCCATTACTTGTTAATGCGACATCAAGTGACCCTCGATAACAATGCCCACCTTCACATTCACCATGGCGCAGCAAATCTATTGTCGTAATAAGTGATTCCATAATTGCCTTATATTGTTAATCATGTTCGCTCACACCTGCCTGAGAAAATGTTGCCATCTTGTTATGTAAAACTAACGCAGCGTTTAACAGAGGAACAGCAACTGCTGCTCCACTCCCTTCACCTAAACGCATCTCTAATTGAAGTAATGGTTTTGCATTCAGTTTTTCTAGCGCTAAGTGATGTGCAGGCTCTGCCGATTGGTGAGAAAACAACAACCAGTCTCTCACACCTGGGTTAAGCTCAACCGCGAGTAACGCAGCAGCAGTACAAATAAAGCCATCCACTAAAACAGGAACACCTTTTTGTGCACAGGCTATGTAGCTCCCCACTAAAGCGGCTATCTCTAATCCACCGAGGCAACGTAACACTTGGTAAGGATCATTAAGAAACTGGCGGTGAAGGTCTAATGATTGTGCGATCACTTCCTGTTTGCGCAATAAACCCCTTGAATCAACACCGGTGCCAGGCCCTACAGCATGCTCTGGTGGTAACGGTAAAAGTGCCGCATAAATTGCCGATGCAGACGTTGTATTGCCAATTCCCATTTCTCCACCAATAAACAGGTTCGTCTCTATATTTTCAACCTGCTCCTGACCAAGCCTGAGCGCTTTTTCTAACTGCTCATTTGTCATTGCCGCTTCAGTTGAAAAGTCTGCAGTCCCTGGGGCGATACCTGCGTTAATTAATTGCTTATGGGAGGTATAACCATCAGGTAAAGGGGTTGCAGTACCAACATTAATGACAGAGAAATCGGCATCCAGCTCACGACTTAAGACACTGATTGCTGCACCACCTTCTAGAAAGTTAGCAATCATTTGCGTTGTTACTGTTTGGGGAAAAGCTGAGACACCTTGCTGGCAAACACCATGATCTGCTGCAAAAACAGCCACACAGACTTTCTCAATTCGAGGTGATATTTTAGATTGCCAACCACAAAATACCTCTGCAATTTCTTCGAGCCGACCTAAAGAACCTATTGGTTTAGTGAGCGTGGACTGATGACGCCGTGCATTTTCTATATGCTGATGATCGATCGTCTGCACAGGTTTTTCAAACCATTGTTTCATTATTGCCACTTCTCTATTTTCTATTATCTAAACGCTTTTAGTAATCAACGCCTTTTCGTGCTTTAATCCCTGCCTTAAATGCATGCTTTATTTCTTTTACTTCGGAAACCGTATCCATAATATCTTGCAAAGCAGAGCCACCTCCGCGACCAGTTACAATAACACTTTGATTTGTCGGTCGATTAGAAAGCGCGTCGAGCACTTCATCTTCATCCAAATATTTATAAGCCAGCATATAAGTTAATTCATCTAATACCACTAAATCATAACTAGGATCCATCAAAAGCGGGATCGCTTCGGCCCATGTTTTTTCTGCAGCCTCTATATCTGCAGTTCTGTCTTGAGTATCCCAAGTGAAACCCGTTCCCATTTGATAAAAATAGACATCTGAACGCTGGTCTCTAAGGTACAGCTCTTCACCGGACAGCTGCTGCCCTTTAATAAATTGAATAACACCGACTTTATGGCCGTAACCTAGCGCCCGCATCACCATACCAAATGCTGAGCTCGACTTACCTTTACCATTACCGGTTAACAGAATAGCAACACCACGCTCTGTCGATGCTGCTTCAATATTGGCATCAACCTTGGCTTTTTGCTTCTCCATAGATTTTTTATGTTTTTGATTCTTGCTGTTTTCAGTCATATCAAATATACACTCAAGCTACATTTCTAATCTTATGCTTCTCTAAACACAATATACTAGCATTTTAAGAGACTCTAAGTGATACAAGCATATAAATAAGATAATCTAATTAATCAAATTTATTACTTTTCTAGCTCAATTAGTAATCAGGTGCTTATTACTAAGTTATTGTAGAAATACAATAGATTTAAAGAAGTAGAAGGAGGTAGGTAGTTTGACTTGATAATTTCAATGGATAGCGGGAAAAGGCAACGGGAGGAGATAGTGGCAATAAATACTCATTTAGCAACACTATATCACTTAAAAGTATAATTTTTAGCAGTATCAACCGTAATAGCTACGCCATAATAATTTTTGATTGATTAACTACTGCGTTGATATGGTCTTGGTAGAAACCTTTATTTTTTAAATAGCGCACTTGTTTGGCAGTTTCCGTAACATCACCTGGAGGTAATTCACCAAAACGTTTACATTTAACTGTTTTAGCACGATCAAACCAGTCGACATTTAATTTATCAAAAACAGCCAGTGCTAAGCTGTCGCAAATCCCTTTAGCTCGTAAGGATATCTTAATTTTGAAAGGACCATCACCTGAATTGATGCGTGAACGGATGTACATTTCTGCAAACCGTTCATCACTTTGATAACCTTCAGCTTGTAAGTAATCCAGTGTTTGATTGATTTCAATTGACTGAAACCCTTTAGTCACCAGCTTCTGATATAACTCGAGTCGAGAATACTCCCTTCGCGCAAGATAACGTAAGGCATTATTTTTAATCTCATCAACTTTAGGAATAATACTAGCTGCTCGTCCATACTCAACAGTATTAGAAGCAGTATCACTATCGTTGCCAGTCATATCATCTGAGAACATTACATTAGCCATCCGTTACCATATCAACAATATTATCATTCTCTGAAGCACTATTACCCGGTAATAACTTATCTCGAATGGCTGCTTCTAACTCTTGGGCAATTTCTGTCCTTTCCTGTAAAAACTTCACGACATTATTTTTACCCTGACCAATTTTTTCGCCTTTGTAACTATACCAAGCGCCGGCTTTATCAATCATTTCCAACTTCACACCTTGGTCAATAATTTCACCTAACAGATTAATCCCCTCTCCATACATAATCTGAAATTCTGTTTGCTTAAATGGTGGCGCCACTTTGTTTTTAACCACTTTGACTCGGGTTTCAGAACCAATGACTTCATCACCATCTTTTACAGCACCAATACGTCGGATATCTAGGCGTACTGAAGAATAAAACTTCAGGGCATTACCACCCGTTGTAGTTTCTGGATTTCCAAACATAACACCAATTTTCATACGAATCTGGTTAATGAAAATAACCAAGCAATTAGCATTTTTAATATTACCAGTAATTTTACGTAGAGCCTGAGACATCAATCGAGCTTGTAAGCCTACGTGATGATCGCCCATATCACCTTCGATCTCAGCCTTTGGTGTCAGCGCTGCAACAGAGTCGACAACTAGCACATCAACGGCACCTGAACGCACTAACATATCAGATACTTCCAATGCCTGCTCACCCGTATCAGGCTGTGAAATAATTAAGTCATCGACATTAACACCTAGTTTTTCAGCGTATATAGGATCAAGTGCATGCTCCGCATCAATAAAAGCACAGGTTCCACCTGTCTTTTGTGCTTCTGCAATCACTTGCAATGTTAAGGTCGTTTTACCCGAGGATTCCGGGCCATAAATCTCAACAATACGGCCTCGAGGAAGACCGCCTATACCGAGCGCAACATCTAAACCCAATGAACCAGTAGAAATCGCTGGCACTTTCACATGCTCACGATCGCCCATGCGCATAACGGTACCTTTACCAAATTGGCGCTCAATTTGAGTCAATGCTGCTTGTAGTGCTTTATCTTTATTGGAATCCATGTTCACCTCGATGTTTGATGTGATGTCTTATTTATTTGCTAGTGTAATGCCAAACAGGCAGTCTTAATATAATTCATGTAGGAATGGCTAAAACTATACATCAAAAATACTGTATGAGCAAACAGTACTATGCTTTTATACAGTATTTTCTTTCAGCAAGAGGTTTAACCCTTTTAGAGACTCTGTAACAGCTTGCTGCCTCACCGTTGCTCGATTACCTGAGAATTGATGCAAATGGCTGAAATATTTGCCATTTCGGGTTGCCCAGGCAATCCAAACAGTACCCACAGGCTTTTCATCAGAGCCGCCATCAGGCCCAGCGATCCCACTTATCGCAACCGCGATATCTGCATCTGCTTTTTTTATTGCACCTTTAGCCATGGCGACCACAACAGCTCCGCTAACCGCTCCCTGTTCAAGCAAAAGTTTCTTGCTTACGTTTAATTGTTCTTCTTTAGCTTTATTGCTATAGGTGACAAACCCTTGCTCAAACCACTGTGAGCTTCCTGCAATGGCAGTAATTGCCTGGGCCACTCCACCTCCTGTACATGATTCCGCGGTTGTAACACGCCAACGACGCCTGATTAATTGTTGACCTAATTCAGTGGCCAATACAACTTCATTACTATGCATTTATTTCACTACCCTAAAAATCAACGACAGAAAGTACGTAATAGATTTTACTCAATAAAGAAAAGCGGCGTCTATCATCACTTACTGTATAAATATGCCCATTCTATTACGACAGTCATGGTGTATAGAATAATTTTGACTATACTTTTTAAGAGATTAATTCTTGCCGTTTTTCTTATAGACAACTTAGGTATTAGGTAATGCAAACAGCAAAACTCGATAATTCAGAAAAGACACCAAGAGTATTGCTCGTAGACGACGAGAAATACATGCGTGATATGATCAAATTAATTCTCAATGAATTAAAGTATGAAGTGGTAGCAGAAGCTGAAAACGGTTTACAAGCACTGGATTTTTGCAGTAGCGAGCGCCCGGATATGGTTTTTCTGGACATTAATATGCCTGGCGAAACCGGTGACAGTATCATCACCCAGATTTTGGATATCAACTACAAAACGATTATCATTATGCTGACGTCGGTAAATGATAAAACTGTCATTATGAAATGCATACAACGAGGTGCCAAAAACTACATATTAAAAGGCAATGGAGTCGATAAAATTCAGGAAACGATTAAGGAAACCTGGCAAAAATTTAAGCCTAAAAAAAAGTCAACACAATAACGATTTCCTGAGTATTTACCATTGAAATTATCCATATCTGCAGATTTTATCGACCATTGCCGTACTCAGGCCAATATTCCTCCTGAAGATATTAAACGTATCATCAGCGAAGCCTCTCGAGATGTTGGAAAATTTTCAGACATTTTGGTACAAGAAGGATGGTTTAACAGCCATGAGCTAGGAAAATATATAGCCGATAGTGTTAATTGTTCATTTGTTGATATGAACCAAACAGTATTCCAGCCCGAAGCTCTAGAGAAAATACCTAAGGAAGTTGCAAAACAACTGTGTGTTATTCCGCTTTACAATATGGGATTGGGAATAACTGTAGCTATGGCTAACCCATTCGATACTAAAGCAATTTCAGAGTTAAAGAAACATTGTGATGGCTTAATTGTCAGCCCTGTTTTTAGCCTGCAACGTGACATTAAAATAGCAATTGATAAACATTATTCTTAGACATAGTGAACTTGAATGAATTATTCAAAGATTTAGATTCCTACCTTACAAAGGCAATTCCACACAGAAACTAGCCCCACCTTTATCCTGATTACGATAGAAGATGTGTCCCTCATGAGCATCTACAATATTTTTCACAATAGCTAGGCCTAAGCCTGTTTGTTTTTCCCCACCAGTTGATTTAGAACTCAGCGTTGAGAAAGGCATGAATAACTTTTCTTGTTCATCGTCAGGAACACCCAAACCAGAATCCGATACCGTTAACTGTATTTTTTTATCTTCCTTATTCAATAAAATATCAACTTTAGATTCTAGAGGAGAAAACTTAATAGCATTAGTGACTAAATTATCAACCACTTCTTTAATTTTTATACGATCAACTGGTTTACTAATCCCTTGTTCGATATCACCATTAAGAGATATTGACTTATTATTTGCTTGCCCTTCGTAAATTTCTATACGTTCTCTGACTAAAGCACTTAAATCGGTATCCTCAATATTTAAGTTAATGTTACCGCTTTCAATCGCCGATACGTCCAACAAACTTTCAAGTAATTCCAAGGTGTCGTTACTATTATTTTGAATCATCTTCAGCAGCGATTCTTTTTGAGTTTCGGATACTTTTCCGCGATTAATCAATTCCATTGCGGTTTTAATCGCCGCTATAGGACCACGGATATCATGAGCAGCGGTGCCTAACATTTGATTTTTGAGCTCGTTAAGCTCTTTCAGTTTTACATAAGTTTCTAGTCTTTCTGCTGCGTGATTTACCCGACATAATATTTCTTCTGGCAGAAAAGGCTTTAGCAAGAAATCACTCGCACCCGACTTAATAAACTGTACAGACAAAGACTTTTTATTCTGTGCAGACACACCAATAATTTCCAGTTCATCACGGCTATGTGTCAGGCGCATTCTAGCCGCTGTTTCTATGCCTGTTATGCCATCCATGTAACAATCCATCAGGCAAATTTGAATATCTGGACTTTCTTTTAGTATTGATAATGCCTCTTCACCAGATGAGGCACAGATAACGTCATAACAGTGAAGTTTTAAAATAAACTCGGTGGATGTTCGAATAACAACATCATCATCAACAATAAGCACTTTTACATTAGGGTTATTAAAAATACGGTTTGTCATCCAGATTACATATTCTAAACCATAGGTTCCCTGCTTACTGACATAATCTGCGATACCCTTAGACCAAAAGTCCTGATGATCACCTCCGCCCGTCGTACCCGAAAAGACTAATGTAGGGATTTCGGCATCTACTGTAAGGTCCACCGCTTCACCTTTATGAGCATCGGGCAGATCGATATCGACAATAGCAACAAAGTATTGATCACCCTGCTTTTCTATCAGGTTTCTAGCATCTGCATAGTTCCCCACAACATCCACATGAAAACCATATTTATTGGTAATAGAGGATGAGATCATATTCGCAAAAGTTAGAGAATCTTCGATAATTAGAACTTTTTTAGCTGTAACCACGCCCATAATGTATATTGTTTAGCCTACTAGAGATACAAATGCTACTGGCTCATTTCAGGCAGTTAAACACTGATTTAACTAAAATGAACCCCACTCTATTAGCATAGAAGCTTTTACGAAAAAACAAAGCCTTGCCCTAAAAATGGCACAAAAGATAACGGTTTTAAATAAGCATAAACTCAACCGATACCCGGGATTATTGAAAAGGTTTACAAAAGCTTGCCTATTTAAAGGAGAGGTAATAAAAATAATAAGGAGCTAATTGGTTTGAGAAAGACTTTCATGAGTGGGCATTGTTTCTACTCGATTTCTACCGAGTTCTTTTGCTCTATAAACGGCCAAGTCTGCTGCTTTAAATAATTTATCAAAATTATTTAATTCACTACTTAATTGAGCAACGCCAAAGCTCGCCGTAACAGTTAAATCTGCTGGTTTTAGTAATTCTATCTGCTCACGCAAAAGCTCTGCTTTTTCTAATGCATTCGCCTGGTTGCAATGGTTAAGCAACAATAAAAATTCTTCTCCCCCCATACGGGCAACCACATCATTACCTCGGATCTGCTGCTGTAAGAATGAGCCAACCTCTTTTAAAACAGTATCTCCAACATCATGACCGTGTTGATCATTAACCTGTTTAAAAAAATCAATATCAAGTAGAACAACAGAGTAATCTTTGTGGTGACGTTTCGCTTCACTGATATTGATTAGCACTTGCTCCGCGACAAAATGGCGATTATAAAGCCCTGTCAATTGATCATGCATTGCCAGAAACTGCATTTCTTTTTTTTGTTCTTCTACGGTATCCAGTAAATGCTTGTAACGAATCAGATTTTCTACTCGGACAGAAAGATCTAAAGGGTCTATAGGCTTAGTAATATAATCATTTGCACCTGAGCGGACGAGTTCATATTTTCGTGTTGAATCGTCTAGCCCTGTCATAACAATAATCGGCACATGACGCCATGGGTGTTCAGCGTGCTTCACTTGCAGGACTAGGTCGAGTGCTGTCATTTTTCCTTCAAGAAAAAAATCACAGGTAATAACATGAGGCTGAATGGTTTCAGCTTGCTCAAGTGCGTCTTCCGCTGAGTTAAAACAAAAACATTCGCAGTGGTTTTCTTCCAGAATAGCCTGCACAGTTAACTGTTGGGCCAAGTCATCTTCAATAATAACAACTTTATTTTGGCGGGCCTTTTCAAAGGTATCACGCGCCTGAGCCTGCTCTATATAATCTTTTAAACGATCGAATTCCTTACGACTAAAAATTTGAGTGAAACCAATGGTATAGAGAGATTCAATATCATGATCCTCTCCTTTATCGTTTATCAATAATATTAAAGGAACAGATGAATAACCACGCAATGCCCTGAGCCGAGAAACAAATATACGTAACTCTCTTCCTAAAGAAGCTCGTGAAACCAAAATAAGATCATAAGGAGACTCTCTATCTTTTATCAGCTTCCAGACATCTGTCTCGCTACTCGCACTATCGAAATCTATACCTACAGCACTCAACAGGCTACCGCTAATAGCTTGTGTAGTTTTCGAAGCATCAATAATCAATGCGCGATCAATGGTCATCTATATGTCGGTGCCAAAAAATTAAGGTATCGTTTACAGTATAGATAGAAAATAAGAATTAGCGTTAAATACAACAGTTTTCAACAAATCAAGCCCAAAAACCCCATTTTTATTACTGATAAGCATATATTAGATCTATAAACCTCTCATCTTTACTCGATTTCAGGTGATAATTAACCCCTCACCTACCATCTGAACATGGCATTTTGTCCATCTAAAATAGTTATGCTTCCTCGATATTATTAAAAAGAAGAATTCACAACATAATCAAAAGAAACAAACTAATAGCATAAAACTATCGAAAACCTTCTGAGATATAGCTGATGATAAAAAAAACAATCCCTTTGATATCCTGTTTTCTATTTGTCGGCTCTTGTTTTGCAGAAAACCATGCACTCGTCATTGGCATTGGCAGCTACCCATTCCAGCCATTAGAAGGCCCTAAACATGATGCCAATGCGATAGAAGAAGTACTTAATAAAAAATGGAGAGTGGAAGCAAAAAATATAACGACTCTGATTGATCAACAGGCTACCAGAAAAAATATTCTAGCCTCTTTGGATTCACTCTATGATAAAACAAAGAAGGGAGACAATGTTTTTATTTACTACAGTGGACATGGTACCAGTGTTCACGATAACACTATTCAAGCACCACTTCCTAACACAAGTGGCGCACTTATCCCTTATGATGTATTTGGCTTGAAAACCAAAGCCGAGCTAATGGAAAAGCTAATTAAAGGTAGAGATGATTTAAAGCCTCGCTTTACTAAACTCGACCAAGGGGGAAGGCATTTATTTGTTGCTATCGACGCCTGTTATTCAGGAAATACTATAAGAGCATTAAATAAACCCGATGAACTACCCACTCGCTTTATGGCACTTGATCAAATGATTGAAGTCGAGTCATCAGCTGATAAAAGTGCTCCTAAAGAATCAAATGATACCAATGAAGAATACCCCTACAGTAATATTTTCTACCTAAGTGCGGCTAGTGAATATGAGAGAGCACAGGATATCCCATTACGGTTTTTACATAAAATACCCACAATCGATAATAAACCGCACGGCGCTTTTACCAACACGTTACTCGAATACCTTTATCAACCAGAAAGCGCTGATTTAAATAAAGATAAAAAAGTAAGTTATTTTGAATTAACCAAAACCTTAACAAAACGTATGGAGGAAAGAGGTTTTAGTCATACACCGAGTGCTTTACCCACTCAAAAAGATGATATTCATCAATTGGCAAATCAATCTGTATTCTTTATTGACAATACAGTATCTGATGACAGTATAAAGGTCAGCACTGACTCAGAAAATAAAAGTAAAACAACAATCCTATCAAAAACATTAAAGCAATTGGGGTTTAAATAGTTAAACATCCCTCTACTTACGAGGGACTCATCATTAACCGTCACCCACTATTACAAATGCCCCCCAGAAAGCAGGATGTGCAAAATAAGGTTTATTTTCAAAAGCCAATTGATACATGGATTGTTGCAAGGCCTCGGCCTTACCAACAGCATCATTTTTTGTAGCTTCCATCATTCTTGTTGTTATAAATGCAGCAGAGGTTGAATCAATGGCCCAATGACTGACTAAAAGTGACCGTGCGCCAGCATAAAAAAACGACTTTGCCAAACCTGACAAACCCTCGGCTCCTAGTCTGCCATTAGGGCCCGCAGTATTACATGCTGATAAAAGCACCCACTCTGCATCTAATTCTAAATTGGCGATCTCACTTGCCATTAATAAGCCATTGTCGACCTCTGAAGATCTCTCGGGCGGTGTTAATACTAATGCTGGTTCCATTAGTCCCTTAAATTCACCGGCCAATAGGCCATGAGTAGCAAAACTCACTGTTTCGTAATCCTTCAACGGTAAAGATTTCACCTTTGTTTCCGTGGCTTCTTTTCCCAGTATAAGTTTATTGCTTGGTGAGCTTAGTGTCTTAGACAGTACTTGCAATTCAATTTTTGTCTCTGGTAGTGGAGTAAAAATAGCTCGTAGCACATTAGGGTTACTATATTTAAATATTTGCTCTGCAATAGTATCCATCGTAAATGCAAAGCTTCTTGTCTCACTCGATTGCTGCTTTAAATCTGGATCGCCAATACCAATAAAGGCCTTACGTGCCTGGCTTTTACTCTCTAACTTCCTTAAGGATACTAAAGAACTAGCGGCAGGAAATATAGAAAACGCTAATTTATGGCCTATAAATTTCACTTTACGGTAATCTATCGATGTATTTTTTACTTCAGACTTTATCTCAGGTTTTTCAGTGACCAAAATAGCGGGGGGAATATTCTGCATTGCCCTATCTAATACAGCAATGATATGTTTTTTATTTTTTAGCTCTGTTTCAAACAGAGCCAATGTTTTTTGATACAAATAATGAGCATCATCCAATTCATAAGTCGGCATCTTGGCATAGGACTTTATATCTGGTCGTGTTAAATCCATAGAATGTCTTATCCTATTAACACGCTTGCTTAAATCATCGCGGGATAGAGGCGACTGTTTGACTAACACTTCCTGCTTATCAATATAGAATAAAGCTGTGCCACTTTCCTCAGTGACTTGCAATAAGAATGCCTCATCATTTTTAAGCACAGACTGAATTGTTTTATAATTAACCGCTTTAGGGTTTGTTAATTCAGCAAAAGGCGGGAATTTAACACTTAGCTCCTTATCTAACTCATGTATTTTATTAGATAAGCTATCGATTGAAGGGGCCTTTTCTGAGGATACTGTAGAAGGTTTCGTAACCCCAAGTAGCTGCTGGGTTGATTGCTCTTGCCCCTGTGCCCATTGTGTAACCAGCTCTTCTCGCTCTCTCAGTAGAGAAGCTAGCTGATCACCTTTTTGATTCCCTTTTGTTGATATGCGTGTCGCCATCTGATTGATAGCTGATGCTGTACCCGTCATATGAGGGTATTGAGCAGCTATAAATAAATCATCAAACAATATATTAGCCAAATTTTTTTCAGTACCATTAGAGCTTGAATAGCCATTATTGAAGCTCTGGTAATAAGGGTAATTAACATCGATATACTGTTTAAATAGACTCCTGACCTCTCTCTGTTCTTCCAATGCAAAATTAACAATGCTATTACGATGAATTGATAATCTCTGCTGTAGCAATGCAATATACCGATCACCTAAGACTTTAGCCTCTTTATCATTTCCTATTTTATTCATCAAATCTGCTTTCACAGATAAGGCTTTAATTAATCCATAAGGACTTTCTGCTCCCATAGATTCAAGAAGCATAAGGGCTCGGTCAATATAGCGCTTCGCTTTTGCGTATTGCTTAAAATGAATTGCTATTTCGGAAAGCTTAATTAATCCTGGAGGCAAATCTGCCGACTTTTTCCCTCGGGACTTTTCAATAAGCTTAATCGCCTTTTTAAAAGAAGCCCTTGATTCTTTAAACGTCCCTTCATCAAACTGCACAAACCCAAGGGACGAATGAGCATAACCTAATTGTAAAACCTTACTTTTCTTTTTCTTAAATAATTCAATCGAACTTGTTGATTGCTTTTTTGCTTTCTCAAATTTACCTTGATGAGACAGCAATAAACTATATTCTAAGCGAGTGGCACCAAGCGTTTCGTGCTCTTCACCGAATGCTTTTTTAAAAATGGCTAAAGCACGCAAATAGTATTGATCAGACTTTTCCAATCTACCAATATTTTTATTAATAATCGCCAATTGATGCAGAACTCGACCAATAACAGGGTGCTCCGAACCCACTATTTTTCTAAACCTATTCAACGATTCTAAAACAACAGGTTCGGCTTCAATGACCTTCCCCTGAACAATATAAATGAACCCCAAATAATAATAAGCGTTAGCAATATGTATAGAGTCTCTAACTACAGAATCATTTACCAATAAAGCCTCATCAATAATAGACTGCAACGTTTCCTTGGCTTCAGGCAAACGGGATTGATAGATTAGCACTCGTCCGCTCAATTCCTTAAATGTTAACCTAGAAAGAGGGTTAACATCAGATAATAATACTTTTGCATTTTTTTGGGCTTCATCTATTAACAGTGTATTATTACTTTTAATCCCCAATTTAATTTGATTGACATATTGATCAAACAATAGCGAACTATTATTGCGTTTTTCGAGACGCTGTAAGTTTTCTTCAATTAAAGTATCAGCCTCATCTAAACGATCCATATCCATATAAAGAGTAAACAGTGAATTAGCGACCTTAATAGCATTTTCCCACTCAGCCAATCTCGATCGGTAAACGTTATAGCTGTATTGATAACGCTGATGCGCCAATTCCATATCACCCCCAGCATAGGCGATGGCACCCTGATTTTGGGCAATATGAGCAATTGCTAGAGGCTTATTTTTATTGCCTGAATCAATTTTATTCGCCGTTTGAAATGCGCGTTTGGCAAAACTTTTAGCTTTATCGAGTTTATTTAGTTTGTAATATAAAAATGCTATATCGTCGAGTACATAAGCAATATAAAGTGTATTTTTGTTTTTTTCTTTTGATAAGCCATCTAATGCTGACAAGCTTTTTTTTAATGCTTGCTCTAATTGACCAGAGGCAGCTAATTGGCGAGATTGCTTTGCTAACTCAAGCGACGATGAGCTAACTGCAGACACATAACTCACTAACAAAAAACAACAGCAATAAAAAAAAGAGGGAACGACCTTTTTAGAGTAGTTAAGGTAAACGTTCCCCCAATGACAAGATAATAAAAGGCAGCGGCTATAGAACACTTAATCTTTCTCACCAGCAAAAGTCCCCGACGCTCTATAGTCAGGATTACCTGCTGTATTTTGAATAGAGAAACGACCGGTTACACCGGCAACAGGGTCACCACCACCTTGTACAAAATTACCGTGAAGCGCTCCTGTACGGCCACCACCATTAACAACACCATCGAACACAATGCTGTTATCGCGGATCTGGGTATCACCACTATAAGAGGTACTATCAAAATTCATTGTTGCCGTACCACGGCGAGTCCCAAAGTCCCAACTATTATTGTAAGTACCAATCGCCGTATAATTTTCGCCACCACTAAATACATTACCTATCGTATGCCCACTATAGGTTGCTGAACCCGTACTTGGTAAATCAGCCAGTGCAGTTACATCACCAGCCACCCAAGAACCCAAATGGACATGCTCTCTAGATGTAGCACTAACTGCTGTATCGCCAAAAAAGAATCCCCACTGAACGTAATCATAATCAGGAATACTTCCAGCAGGTAAACCCGCTTCAACGAGGCCGCCGGAAACCATGGCAACTTGCGCACTACTATCAGTGTCCAAGGTTCTCGCCGCATAATTATCATTATCAACAAAAGCACTAGCTCCCTTAGAGTCATCTCCTGTTAATCCACCTAATTGAAGTGGAGCATGATTGTACAAGTTAATCATAGCAGCAACGCGATTGGTAGCGGCATCAGTACTGATACTGACATTAGTCGGGTCAAGGTCACTGTCAATTTGAGTGACAGTTAAACCAGCGCTACCTTGCTCCTCCCGATTAGCTAAACCTGCAGCCCAACCATTCAGTGTTGTATTAGAACGCATACCAACACTGTAAGTATCACCGACAGAACCATTCCCTGTATTACCGTTTGCAGTCGCTAAACGTAAGTTTGCGTAATCTACATCACTGGTTGAACTCCCCAAGCTATTACCTATTGTTGATTCAGTTCCACCTAATATCGCCGCATCACCAGAAACTTGTGGTGTAGGGTCGTAGTTTTCTAATACGAGATAACCTGCATAACCTTGACGATTTAAATTAGGATTTCCTCCACCAGCAGCGGTCAAACGAAAGGGGCTATTAAAGGCAACATCTTCACGCTGCACAGGAGCACTACTATCAGCATAATTAATATTGCCTTGAGACGAGCCAATGGTCTGGCCTTCGGCTGAGACTTCTATTGAGTCAATAACACAATCATTACTTGAACAAGCAGGATCATCATAAGCTACCTGCTGATAGGATAAGTCACCAATCGTTGCGGATATCGTGGAGCGTTGCTCGCTACCTTCTCCGGACAAAGCAAAGTCAACGTGGAGCAACGCTGTTTGATCATTAGTACCTTCCGCCGCTTGGTTTACCACTAACAAACCTGTATCCGTTAAATTTAAACCCAACGCTGTCTGATTCCGACTGAAGGCGCGAATACCATTTTCTATCGCACCACTAATAGCAAAATCACAGACGGTATTGTCTGAGCAACTATTAACACCTGAGCCAATATGAAATTGATCCACTGAAAATGTGGGACCAGTAAACCCATTTGATGCTAAACGACCATCCACATCACCCGCTGCAAATGTATACGTCATTGTCCCAAATGGATCAATCGCTACTCCGGTTACATCATTAATAGTATTTAATAAACTGGTTTGTTGATCGGCTTCCAAGAAAGAGTAAGAACTAATATCAGTGGAACCAAGCACAATAGCGTCGCCAGAGTAATTGACAATTGAAGCCATTAAGTTATTTAAATCGTTAATGGTAAAATCTACGTTGTTAGCTGAGGCAACTTGACTACCCAATGCGGCTAAAAACTGAATAGGGTCTGACACTTGCCCATTTGATAAAGTAAAACTAGTTAATGCGCTTATATTCGCAGTTGCACTAAATGTAATAGACCCATTAGTAAAACCAATAAATGCCTCTCTTACATCCCTAATCATATCCATATTGATGTTGTTTCCAGTCTGATTTGCTAGAGCATCAAGTGGGCCTAAAATATCTGACTGAATACTAGCAACATAAGCAGCATAACCCACATCATTCGGAGAAAGCACGGAGGTTATACCCGTTGCTGCAACACCGTTAATAACCACTTGAGCAATTTCATCGATTTGTTGCCTATTCTCATAATAGCTCGAAAAACTGCGTCCAAGCCTAGCTTCATTTCGCCCTCCCAATGAAGCAACATAAAATGCAACAGGATCCATTTGCAGTGAAGTGTTAGCGCGTAAACTATCTCTAAAAGTGCTGGAATGAATACCTTCTGATGCTTGTAGAAAAAGAAAATTATCAGATGAAATATCAACAAGGCTACTTGCTGAAGCCTGGCTGAAGCCTGTGCTCAATATGTTATATTGAGTGGCTTGATTGAATGGTCCTCCTTGATTCAACTCCGGAGTAGGTGGAAAAACGGTTTCTAACGTTGTCGAATAAATTTGATTATCATTACCAAAATCCACATTCCGAATAAAAATAGGAGCTCGTGGGTCTGCTGCTGGCAAATTATTAACGCTACTCCCTGTAGGGAAAATGGGTGTATCAATAATTAAACTTCGATTGAAAAAAGTGTAACTCATATTCGTTTCGTAATTAGGTGGATTCCCCATACCTGCATCGTTAACAGCTAATTTAAACGGATTACACTCCTCACCACCGTTACAATTTTCGTAATTTGATAAGCTCCCTCCATTAACTAAACTCTGTGCGCCCTGTACACCATTCCGATAAAAGCGGTTTGATGTTCTCCCTTGTGATTTCCTAACTAAGACAATTGGATCAGCCAAACTACCAGGATCAGTATCGATTAGATCAAATGACTGAGAACCGACTAAAGCGGGGAAATTCACTTGACTCGCTTGCCCATCAGCAAGGTCTGGCGCATCAACTGTTGCTCCTGGCCCAAAACCATCTGATGTTGCATCTGCCACTTGAATATCATCAGTACGGTCAGGAATGACCAAAGGTGGCGGTACTGGGTCTGGCATAGGGTCGGGTATAGGATCTGGAGTTGGGTCTACGCCACCCATATCTGTACCACCTCCTGTGTCCGCTCCACCTGAGTCTGTACCCCCAGTATCCGTTCCACCGGAATCAGTGCCACCACCAGTGGTCCCTCCCGTATCAGTACCACTGGTGTCTGTACCGCCGCCTGTATCAGTGCTTCCTTCATCACTATTCGAATTAGTGTTTGTTGTTTCCGAACTATCATCATCCGCTAAGGCCGTTGTTACGGTTTGAGCATCCGCATCGGCTACCTTACTGACCGCCTCCCCTGCTGACGGGCTTGGCAAGCCACCCAACGCCAAGATATTAGTTTCAGTTTGAGTTAATAGACTCGAAAGCTCATTAACCGCCAAACGATTGGGGCGGCTTAATCGACAATTGCTTGAAACCGCTGGCATTTCTACGGCATAGCCAGGCTTCACGATAGTTATAGATTTTCGACTATCATTAACATTTATTTGCTTACCGTAAACCATCACAACCTTAAAGCCTGACTCAATATTTGATTCAAAAAATCCTGATGAATTAATAATTTCTGAGGTAATGGAGTGGCCACAAGTCGATGTTGTCACTAAAGCAGGCTGAACAACTCCTGATGTAATACGCAAACTACCTTGTATTAATTCAACGTGTGTTTTTTTATTTTTCAAATCAACAAGCACTTCAGAATTTAAACCAATCGTCAGTACACTGCCATCCGTTAGCATAATTTCTTTCACGCTACTGGGAGTCGTTTTAAAATGACTGGTTTGCCCGAGATTTAACAGCTGAGCTTTGACATTGGGCGTTTTATCTCCCGATGTGAACGCTAATTGTGAAGCCGTCACTGCCATCCCTTCAGCACTTGTTAATAACAAACCATAAATGATCGTTGTTTTCGTTACCGATTTAATAAATGAATTAGCCATATTGAATCTCCACTAGGCCTGTTAAAAGGTTGCCCAAAGGGTTAAATTGATACCAGTATTGTCGTACTCATAGTTCGGCAGAGAAGCTTGATTATCGGTATAATAAATACTGACCGTGGTATAGAAATTTCGATTGAAAACTAAGGTGTTATTCCAACTGAACTGGCTACGCTCTTCTTCTCTTTTTTCATCAGGGTCAATGGCTGGATCAGGGGCATCGTAGTCGATATCGGAAAATGAAAGTGATATAGCACTACTCCATCGTTGGTTAATACCAAATGGTGCCCTATAACTTTTTGACAAACCTGTACTAACACGCCAAATGCTGCGCTCTTGATAGTCCACTTCTGCGCTCCGTTCATTACCACCGACACCAAAGAAGCCTTGCACATCAGAGCGAAAGTTTTTTGAAAAGCGCAAATCGATATCGACATCTTCACCATCTCGCTCAGAAGCCGTTGTTCTTCTATCGCTATCGGTAAATTCATTATCGCTGTACATTAGTCGCAAACTCGCCATTTGAGTTACACTAAAAATTTTTGATAAGTCGATACCATAATCGATCGTCTCTTGATATTTAGTGTCTTCAAGATCTAATCGAGAAGCCCTTACAAAAGGCTTTAATGACCAGCTTGGATTGAGCAATTCACCAAAATAAAAACGCGGGCCAATTTGAAAAGCGAGGTAATCAGAGTCTATTTCTGTCGACTCATCATAGGTTCGCTTAGAGTATGAAAAGCCGGCTTCCAGTTGATTACCTATTTGGCTGTTCAAGTTGTAGACATACTGCCCGGAAGCACTGAAGACAGCAGCTGAATCACTTTCCCCCAGACTCGCCTCATCTAGCAGTGCGGGTTGGCCGGCGACTAGCACTTCTGGTGATGTTGGCGAAGAGGTGGCATTGTCGTCATACTGGCCGCCCACTCCCACTCGAAAGGAAAAACTGTGGGGTGATGCCGCTTTTTGTGCTTGTTTCAAAATAGATTTAGCACGGTTTTTAACGGGAAGAGGAATTTCTGGAGAACGTACTGCTTCACTCAAATATCGGTTAGCTAACTCATTAGCCCCGACACGTAGATATAGGACCCCCAACTCCAATTTGATGTTATCTAAATTAGGGTTAATCTTTAATATTCTTTCAAATGAAGTAATGCCGCCTTGCAAATCTCCAGACTTAATCGCCTGTCTGGCGAACTGAAAAGAGTTTTCAGGATTAGAAGGGTCTGCCATTAATTTCGTAAAGGCTTTTTTATACTCTTTACTTGGATTTATTGCACTCCCTAACTGCTCTGTATCGACATTACCTGCTTGATTAGAATCAACCGCTTTAACTTCTTCAGCATTCGCATATAAACCAGAAAGACTTAACAGAAAGAAGGCAAAAAGTTTTAAACGAACCAAAAACTGAACATTTCTGGCCTTATCCGTATCACCCACGTTTATTTCTCCCTCTCGTAGCATTTATCAATGCACTGATGTTATTAGATAGAATAAATTCACTATCTAAATTAGAGGGACAACATTAGGTTATTGAACAGAAATATTTTTTATATGTGAGATTATTTTATTTCTTATATCGATAAGAAGATAGGACTATGGTGAATATCAGGTACTAGCTTATTAATATTTAATGGATTCATTAGCCGCTTTTTCTAAAAGTATGAACGCATTGCTGCAAATGCTTTCGGATAGAGAGTTGTCTTTATTGATATTACTTTGCAATTCTTTTTCTAGCGCACGAGCATATTCAGTATCTATTTTCGATAATTGATTGATAAAATCCATTAAAACAGGACCAGCTCTCTCCACATAAGTAGGCGTTTTTTGCAAACAGTGGTAATGACTCAACACCGCCCATCGCCCCAAACTTAAATATATTGGCCAATTGGCTTTCCCTAGAGCCCCTTTTGCTTTTATTAATTCATTTTTATGGCCATTAACATAGTTGTTCTGATAAACATTAAGAGTAACCAGGCCTTGACCAACACCTTCATCGAGTACAATACCTTCATTTGTGGGTGGTAATGCCTGTTCAAGAGGATTAAATGAACGAGTGGGTAGTGCAAGCGATGAATTAATAGAAGAAGGTCCAAAATCGGAATACAAGCCATCGAGCTGATTAACAGGCTGCAAAAGATAAAAAGCCATAACGGCTACGGCAACAGCACCAACAGCACCACTAGGAATAAGCAACCAACGAGTACTGAAACGATTAAAGGCTTCAAGAAATCCAGATAACATAGTTGAAGTAGGCTGTTGTACCGCTGCAACATCGGTATCAGATATAAAATCTTCTGCATTCTCAACCAGCCTCATCCATCGAGTGTAAACGCTTTGATCATTGGCGATATACGAAGATACTTGAGCCCGTCTAACCGGATCCAGGCCATTCTCGATATAGGCTGCCAGCTCCTCTTCAGTCACTGGAGCTCCGACAATATTATCGGAATCTTTTGTTAACTCAAGAACAACGCTCACCATTGCCTCTGTATTTTTATCTCGCATACTACAGTTCTATGAATGAAGATTAAAAATCAGGTAGTTACCTTTTTGTATAACAATACCCGCGTACTTATACTCCTAGAAAATAACTGATAACGATTAAATCATCAACACTCTATGTCTTTGATGCCATACTTTATCGCTATAACACCCTTATAAATCAAAAAAATGGCACAAAAATCATTATTGCCATTATTTAAAAGGCGTTATTACTATTAGATGGACAAATTATTATAAATAAACCATCAGCTTAAGGAATGATATAAAGAATCGATATCTAAATTAGAGTGCTCAAAGACTTCTCGAATACGACTGAGTATCGAATTTACAATTTTACCTCCATGATGAGAGGGTATATTCAACACTCGAGCGGCTTTACTTTTGGAAATGCCATCAACATAGACCATACGAATGAGTATTTTTTCCTGATCAGTTAACTTAAGTGAGTCCCGAACAGCCATCAATTTATTTTTTTGATCGTCGGATAGTTTATGTGGCTTTTGATCTATGTTTGCAAGGTGTTGAATATCCGCTTCATCAGCTAATATAGATTGCAACATAGAGTGGAATAATGTGCCGGCATGCTGTTCAAATAAAAAACACTCACTGGAAGGGGACAGATTATCGGTTCCAGCAATGGATTCAAAATCTTCCGTACACTCAGAAGAAAAAGGATTAACGGTGTCGTGCCCACAATTAGGGATTTTAGCTTTAATAACGGTAATTGCCTGAGTAATCAGTTCTTTATCAACACCTTTAGCGGAGTAACGATCAATAATTGAAGGAATTAATTGCCTTTCTAAACAAAGTGACCGCCATAAAGATACCCATAAGTCACCTTGGTTTTTTAACCAGACAGGAGGACGTGGTCGACCATATTTTTTACGCGAAAACTCTTCAATGATATTGACTAAAATACTGTAAAGAAAGGTGGTTGGCTTAGAAAGGCCCTGGTATTTTTCACATCGTTCCCAGTTATCTTTCGATAGTGTTTCAACGACGTAGGTTGCACACTCTTCGGCAACAGCGACATTACCAAATCGCTTTAAAGTTAACTGATCGACTTTCGATAAAAACTGCTTATCAAACACCAAGTCTTTCCATACTGGCTTATGGTTTAACTCACTGTCCATAGTAATACCCTAGAGAACATTATCTAATGATCAAATACCTCATCACTTCATTTTGATCGTTAAAGCTATAGTCTCATAAAAGGGTTTGTCGTTAATATCCCCAAAATTAGTGATCCCTAGAAGTAGTGATATTAAGTAGATACCTGCGCAGCAGATCTATTACTCATACACTACATCAACAGCCCCGCTCGCTTCTAGCTGTCGTAGTGCAGGATTACCGGCAATAGATAAATCAATAGCGCCTTCCAGCTTTCCTTTGATGCTTTTAGCAACATAAACCTGTACATCTGCACTACCTTCAGTCTCCAGACTCAACGTTTTGCAATGCAGGTTAGATAAATCAATATCCGTCGACCCTTGTGAAAGCAAGCGGCAATTGTTGGCCTCTCCATAAGCAGATACACTAGACGCCCCCCTCACATCAAGGTTAAAAGAAGGAGAACCAATATGATTTAATCTCACATCAGCCGTACTGAAGATACTGGCTCTATGTAATTCATAACTACTTAGCTCAAGAATAACGGGTTTATTGGTTGAATAGTTTCCAGAGGAAATCGTTAACACACCATCCACTTCTTTAATTGTAATTTTTTTGAACACATGGGGCTGAGCGGATACCTTAATGGCAGGAGGACCTTTTTTATAAATGACAGTAGCAGGAATATTGATTATCAACTTTTTAAAATCTCTAATACTTACCTGATATGACTCAATAGGCTCTTTCGATAGATTGCTGCCTGAATAAATATTTTTTTGGCTGTTAACGCCCATATTTACTTGGTTAATATTGCCATTTTCATCAACATGCTGATATGACGTCCCCGCAGTTAAATTGCTTGTAGATACTAACGTCATTAGCAACCCCAAAAAAACTCGGCGCAAGTGGTAATATTTACTGCGCAATAATTTTAACACGACGATTCACCGCATTTTTAGGATCGCCAGAATCAAGCAATTCTGTTTCGCCTTTACCTAAAGCTTGGATGCGATGATCAGATACTTGAAACCGAGTGACAAAAAACTGCTTGACTGATAATGCACGTCTTTTTGACAACTGCATATTGTACGCATTATCACCGATAGCATCGGTATGCCCCTCAAGCGTAAACTCTAGTCCTGAAAGCTCATCAGAGCGCAGCGCTTCACCAACAGGAATTAATTGGTTTTTCGCTTTCTGTGTTAAATCAGCAGAGTTAAAGTCAAAATATATTTCCATTGATAACGCACGAGCGGTAGGAATGTCCATCGATCGGTCCTCTTGTCCATGTAACCGTATACCTCGTGTTTTAACCGCAGCAAATTCATCTTGCGGGGCAAGTAATTGAATCACCTCTTCCTTACTCACTTCTGACTTACCCAAATGTATTGACTCAGGAAACACATAAGAAGCCATAAAAATAAGCAGTATAATCAAAGCTAACTTTAAAAACACATGTAAATATTGCACGTTCATCACCCTACCCTCGAAAGTTTTTTAATCATCTACATTTTTTTATATAAACAGGTTGAAGACCCTAACGTTAATAAATAAACACCTGTTTTATTATCCTTACCTTTCACAAAAGAAACCGTGTTTAAACCTGTACCTATTTGATTAACTTTGAGATCTAGCTCGGTCTCTTCAAACAGCAATTCTCCGTGCTGCCAGCATCTCAAATGGTATTTACCCTGTAGCGCAGTATTTTCTTTGCTATCCACATCACCAATTACATTATTATTTTTGGTATTAAAATAATTTTGTCCGTAGCTGAGTGGTGGTATTAAACTTAAAAAAACCATTAACATTGTTATTTTTTTTAAAAATTGATGTAAAAACATACCTTAACCCTCTATCTAGAGCCGATAACAAATCTAGCTTCACCAATATCACCCTTCGCGGAACTTTGATAAGCACGACGAATATCATTGATAGACGTATTAGCCATCATTTCAAAGTCATAAACTTTTAATGATTCCGGTAAACTGTTATAGGAATCCTTACGCGTCGCAAAGCAATTGACGAATTCTGTTTGACCTGCTTCATTAGCAACAATATCAAACGGCATTTTTCCTGGCAGAGTGACTTCTGCCCCAGCTTGTATAAAGTTGTTTTTCTGGAATCTATTCGGAAAGAAGCGCTGTATTTGCTTATCCGCATCGGTCAAATAGCAATAAATATAAGCCGATTCGCTAGAGCGAGCGGTCAGTGATATAGGTTCACCCGGTTTAAAAAATCGCTTACCATCAAGAGTATCAATACTTAATGTAATATTCTTAGCTTGCGGCACAGCCGCTGTTGATGTATTGATTACCGGTACTTTAGCGATAACGGCATTAGTCGCAGTTATGGATTCCTTATCCGTTTGCTGACCATTCAACAGCACTGAAAAAAGTGTAAAGTCTATTTGATCTCCAAGAGGCAAGCCTGCTGACTTTTTAAAAGAATCTAAGGCTGTTCTTAATGCAATTGATTCATCTGTGACGACGGAAGGGTAATAATTGCGAGCAATAAGCAATGACCGAATGTAAGGAATCAACTCACCATGGGCATTCATCGCGTAAAACCAATCACCCATTTCCTGCTGTATATCCGCTGTTGTTTCCGGGATACCTAAACAACGCCAATAGGGAATTTTTACTAATTTACCAATGAGTTCTATACTGGCAAGTTCAACCAGGTTACGTAGCGCCTGAATAGTGGCTTCACTTTTTTTCACTGAAAAATCAAAGCTGATGCCGGTTTTTTTAATGGTTGCATCCGCATCAGCTCCAGAGCCACTCTTAAAAAGAACCACTGCGTTACTTGAGGTTACACCGGGAATAACGGATAGGTCGTCCGTTGTCAGCACACTTAAATCTAGCCCCAGGATGGATCCAGCAATACTTTTAGAACCACCAATACTCCATTTATTGCCTGCTAATGAAGCCCCTGATTGCTTACTGACGACGCTCTTATCAAGCTGTGAGATGGACCCACGAATATCATATTGAGGAATAATATTGTAAACACTCTCTGAACCTGCATTGCCAAGAAAAGCAATCAAATTTCCAGAATCATTACCAAATGGAATTAATTTTACAGCTCGACTTCGTCGGGTCATTGCCGACACTGCGGTAATTAACATATCCTTAGTACCCGCTTTAACCACCGATGTTTTATCGGAAAGATCCTCAACCAACATCGATACATCACGGATACCATATTCAATTAACATTGAATCCATACAACGCAAACCGTCTGAAAAATTTGTAATGATTCGCCTTGGATCTTCAGAGGGCCCTTTTTCCATTTTAGCGATTTCTTTACGCACAGCACCTTGGTTAGCACAAGCAACTATCAACGAAATCATCATTAATATAGTTATCTTTGATAGGTTCATCTTTCTTTCCTTTACTAATTACTTATCATGCTCTAATTCAATTATTTGCAATTATTGTTGGCATTAATAACATCGCCTTTGATAATCACGACGGCTTCCGCATCACCTTTTGTATCAGTGACATTACCGATATTGACTGCACCACACCCTGCTTGCTGATTCTTACGCATTTGTGCTCGTTGCTCGGCAGTCATATTCGCTTGTAATGCACGTTGCCTTGCCATATGGCGTAGTATTGTTGCCTGAGAATCATCTTTCACAAAACCAGCCTCATTACCCCAGATATCTTCTTCGGCATAAAGCGAGTGGGATATCACCGATAAAAAAATAATCACTATTAGCGTTTTCATAGTATTTACTCTGCGATTGATTTATTGAGTTTTAAGTACTCTCTTTTATTTCCTTTCATTTACTTTTATTGTTTAAAGCACTTAAAATTCAATAATTCATGAACGTATAAATAGATATTAAAATAAGTAAGATAACCGCCTGAGTTAGGCGGTTATCTTGTTAGCATCATAATTATTTAACATTACCGATGTTAACTTCGTTGCTATTTTTCTTGCCACCACGGTTAGATTGAGAAATGTCACCAGTTCTAACAGTCGTACGCATGCGCCCTGAAACATTACCGCCGTCTTTTGCTCCAATTCCAAGGAATCCATTGCTACCACCACCTACATTGCCTACATTCAGTGCGTTAGTATTTTTCTTACCGCCGCTATTTCTTTGATTAATGTTGCCGGTAGTCACATTGGTTCTCATATGGCCAGATACTTTAGCCTTACCTGAGATATTCCCTACATTGATTTTGTTTTTGTTCTTCTTACCCTGTGTATTCGATTGGTTAATATCCTGTGTTCTCACATTAGTATCAACACGACCTGAGACTTTGCCTTCAGCGTATACAGCCGACATACCCATAGTTGCTACCGTTGCAATGATTACTACTGATGCTAATTTTTTCATTTTCCTATCCTCTAAAATATTTAGTTAGTTATAAGTTGCCTTGTAAACGCTTTAATAACTCTGTTTTTACCTGACACTTTTATTAGAAGGCCAAACAATAGAAATTGAATAAAATAATAATTATTAATTTGGGGTAACTGTGATTTGGGTACTGCTGATCGACTCTAGGGCATTTGATATAGAAAGAGTTATAGAGGGTAATTTCTATGAGGCTAAAGAAGGAAGAATTCTGAAAACTGGATAAAGAGATAAAATACAATATGACCAGACAGCTGATAAAGGCATAGAGTTATAAACAAATGCAGTCATTAAATTTGTCTACTATTCCGCGCTTTACTAAGGAATGGTGTTGTTTGAGAGAGTTAGGGAAGCTTTTGTGCATCGAATTGACTCGATGCACAAAATGTATTGCTAAGAAGGCTTAGGCTTCAGAAGAATGGTACAGACGTGGTGTAAATACGCCCGTATTTTTCAGAGTATGCAGCGCTTTAGCGCCCGCTAGCGCAGCGAGATCCACAAGAGGCTCTAATAAAACAACCGTCATATAGGCAACGCCAAACGAACTGACTGCGATTAAATTCTCACTGGTAAAGCCCTGACCGTAAATTGCCCAGAAAACAACCCAGGTAACAATACCGCCTTGATAAGCAAGAGATAGCTTCAATACCTGCGAATAACTAAGGTCCTTATAAGCAATATCACTGGGGATTACTTTTCTAGTCAGTATCGCCATCGTAAATAATGGAACCAGCAAAGTGGTGACATTTACCGTGTAATTCGGTAAATCAAACGGTGCAAAGAATAAACCTTGTATTAACAGACCTGATGCTAGCCCTATACCCGCAGGCACAAGCCCAAACAGCAAAAATAAGGTCGAGCCTAAAATTAAATGAACTTCTGATACGCCAACAGGTTTATGTGGAAAAACTTCAAAAAACATTAGCACAGCCAAACTGGCTAAAACGCTTCTTAATGCCAATGACAACCAGCCATTTTCTTTTGCTGATTCAAGTACTTTAGAGGTTAAATAAGCAAAGGATGCGATTGCGGTCCCGTAACTGAGTACCATTTTAGCGCCTTCAACAACGCCGACTTCAATATGCATAATATTATCTCCTGAAAATTACACCCACCGTATAATTGGAAATGAATGACAGCTATAGGCCGGTCTCCAGACTGTACTTAATCAATAAGCAATCACTGTTGCGGGGGCAGTAATAGAGTTACACTATTTTCCCGTTTCATCTGCAATGCAGACACCTATAACGTGAGGGCGGACTATAACATAAGCAAAGTGAAGAGTGCAGAACGCCCATATTCTCTCACTAGCTATGGGGCTGCATTAACAACTCTTTTACTTCATCAGTACCGACAGGCCTGACTAAACGCCCTACTTCCTGACCGTCACGCAAAAGAATCAATGTTGGCCATAGCTTCACTCGAAATTTACGTCCCAACACTTTGCCCTTACCATCGTATACTTTGACATGTAGCAGATTCTTCTTTTCTTCAAGAACGTCTTGCACAGCGGGTCGCGCTGCTTGACAGTATTCACACCAAGGCGCACCGAACTCGAGGATGGTATCACCTGTTAATACATTAACTTGCTCAAATGTTGGCGCATCTTCAGCGTACTCCGAATTAAACCCCCACTGACTGGCTTTGATCATAATTTGTTTCCAAATACTGGGTTAAAAGAAAAAGAGAACCAAGTTTATTAAATAGAGGGTTATACCATACCAATATAATGTGTATGCCCCTGAATACACTTTATCCACTTTTGAATGGCTGGATATTGCGATAAATCAAATCCGCCTTCGTCAGCAACATGTGTATAACCATAAAGTGAGATATCAGCAATTGATAGCTGATCACCAGTAAGGTATTTCGTTTTGGCTAATTGTTCTTCCATCACATGTAATGCTTTATGCCCACCCTCTTGTTTGGACTGATATTCTTGTTTTTTATCTTCAGGCAAGCCAAGATACTTAGCAATAAACCGTGCAACGGCAATATAAGGTTCATGACTATATTGTTCAAAAAATTGCCATTGCAGCACTTTACCTCGCTCAAAAGCATCCACAGGTAAAAGCTCTGTGCCTTCGGCAAGGTAATGTAATATCGCATTGGATTCTGAAAGGCAACGACCATCATCCAACTCAAGCAATGGTATTTTTCCGTTCGGGTTCTTTCTCAAAAACGACTCAGCTTGAGTTTCTTTCGCTAAGATATCGACTTCAACCCATTCGTGATCAATACCAAGCATTGAGGCCAATAGTTTTATCTTGTAGCAATTTCCTGACCGGATATCCCCGTAAATTTTCACTTAATCTCCTTAGAAGTTTACTATTTACAATACAAATAAAACACTTATGCTTACCTAAATTGATAGGTCTACTTAGTTTGAAGTGCTTCTTTATTTTTATACTCCATCAACTCTATTGGCGCACCATTAACTTCGATAAATGCAACCATTAAACCGTCACTGGGCGAATTTGGCTGAATGATAATATTTTTACCCTGAATCTCTTTCTGTAAATCATCAACCACAAAAGCAACATGCGGAACCGTTTTAACCAGTTCAGGATAAGGAGCATCCTCCCAATATCGTTGCCATTGAATACCATAAGGGTTATTTTCATGATCAGATACTGTCATTTTTAAATGAGGAAGATCAATTTCTCCCTCAAATGTATTTTGGGTAGGTATCCCTATATGGTTAAATTTCATTTTATTCCCTAGAAATTAAATATACGAATCGTATGATTAAATATCTAAATTATAAATACTGTTGATATGCTCAACCAGCAGACCATAAAATTAATTTATCTTATATAGATCGTCATAGAACCAATCAGGATGATCTCTATAAGGTAATTTTAAAAAGGCATTTTTGCATTCTTGCCACCGTGAAGCTTCAATTATATTTTTATATTCTTCTCCAAATTTTCCCTCATAGAACTCAATGATTCTCTTAAAAGCCCATTCAGCATCAACTACATTGTGATCTCTATCAACACAACGCTTATACCAATATAATGCTTTTTCCATATCTACAAAACCAGCTTCCCCAGACATCCACATAACACCAAGATCATGTTGTGACTCTGACAAACCCTGTTCTGCAGCTTTTGTATCCCAATAAACTACTTTTTCTATATCCACTTCCACAACTTCTCCATGAGCGTATGTCGTAGCTAGCCATCTTTGTGCTTCTGCCGATCCTTTTTTTGCGGCTCTTTCAACTTTAGAGATTTGTTTTTTTGAATTTGAAAAATTCGTCCAAGTACCCTGCTTAAAATCTGTAGTAGCCAACATTGCCATAGCTTCAGCAATGCCTTGAATCGAAGCTTTTTCCAACCAATACTTAGCTTCATTGGGCGACATAGTAAAGTCCCCGCCAAAATACATATACCCTAGTATCAATTGCGCCTTGGAATGGCCATTTTTGGCCAGCGGTAATAGTAACTTTTTAGCACCTTTGAAATTCGAAGCTAAAATCAACCTCTTTGCAATACCAATTCTATTGAACTTCATATCGAATATTAATCAAATGATTGCCAAAGCAGCAGCATAATCTGGTTGTGTTGATATCTCCGTCACTTGCTCGGTATAAGTCACAATGCCATCTGCATCAATCACAACCACTGCACGAGATAATAAACCGGTTAATGGTCCTGTAGTAAAGGTTACACCATAATCATTACCAAAATTAGAACGAAAACTTGAACCAACCAAAACATTTTCAATACCTTCTGCACCACAAAACCGTCCCAAAGCAAACGGCAAGTCAGCTGATACGCAAACGACGACAACATTTTCCATAGCCGCAGCCTGCTGATTAAACTCGCGAACAGAGGTCGCACATGTGGGAGTATCGATAGAGGGAAATATATTCAGTACAACTGCTTTCCCTTGAAGACTTTCAAGGCTTAGATCAGAGAGATCTGATTGGGTCAGAGTAAATGCTGGAGCAATGCTGCCAACAACGGGCAACTCACCGATTGTTTCAACAGATTCACCTCTTCTTGTAACTGTAGCCATGCGTTGTTCCTCCGTAAATTAAATGGTAATATTTTTTAACTCATGGATTATGCCGAGTATCAATCTAAGATGCTAGTTCGAAGGCATACAACAACGTTTATATCGCTTACCACTACCACAAGGACAAGGGGCTTTACTTCTGACTTTCACATCCTTGGCAATTTCTAGCACATTTTGTTGATAGAACTTCGTTAATGCGGCAAATAATTTAGGGTGTTTTTTCTGCAACATTTTAGGCCGTTCAAAAAAGTACTCGGAAGCAACCGCAAAAAACTCCTGCCGATTAGTCGCACCATAACGATCAATGTTGCTTTTTCCGCCATCTATTTCATTAATTTTATGCTCAACGAAATTAAACCATTGCTCTGTCGCGTCCAGTTTATGCAATTGTTCAGGAAGCCCATCACAGCGGCCATCAGCCATATCGACCATATGTACAAATTCATGTATACCGACATTGCGTTTATCGCGGCTATTTTCGAAACCATAATGCAAATCTGGGCGACTTAATGCCATTTTGCCAGCCATCGGTCCAGTACCGACCATTCCAGAAATCAATGAATCTTCTTGACCACACTCAAACTTGTCATTGAATGCCCCGGGCAACAAAAAAACGGCTTCCAAATTGAAGTAGTGCCAATCAGCAAATCCCCACACCGGAATGACTGCACTCGATGCCACCAATAAACGATCCGCATCACTGACCTCAAAAGCCCCGGCTTCAATACGGGTGGTATTCATAAATAAAAGGCAACGCTGTTCAAATGTCTTTTTATCCGCATCAGACAACACGCGGTAAAAGACGACATGTGTCAACAGAAACTGAGACCACTCAGGCTGCCAGCTAAACCTGTCGACCTTAGGTTTAGCAATCAACCATTCTGAAATTTTCTGTAGGAGATTATTGAAAAAAGACAATATGATTAGAACATCCTGATGTTTATAGAGTAGATTTAGCCAGATGGTAGATTACCATCGAATTCAAGAAAGTCTAAGCTATGCTTCTTAAGCCTTCTCTAGAGTTACTTCTTATCGGCTAATGATTGCCCCCAAGCAACTTCACCACGTAGAATAGCCGGTTTTATTTCACGAATAATCATAAGCCTTTTCAATATGACAACTGCCCCAGCACCCACTGCCGACCACACTCCAATGATGCAGCAATACCTGCGCATTAAGGCCGAACACCCCCATGAATTGGTGTTTTATCGCATGGGTGACTTTTACGAGTTGTTTTTTGGGGATGCCAAAAAAGTCTCAGAATTACTGGATATCACCCTCACTGCCCGCGGCAAATCGGGCGGAGAGCCGATTCCCATGGCTGGCGTACCTTATCACGCGGCGGAGGGCTATCTGGCCAAACTAGTACAAATGGGGCAATCCGTTGCTATTTGTGAGCAAATAGGCGACCCAGCAACGACCAAAGGACCTGTAGAGCGCAAAGTTATGCGCGTTGTCACACCGGGAACGGTAACAGACGAAGCATTACTCCAAGCCGGACGCGACAATCTATTAGTCGCCGTTAATAGTTATCTGGAGAGCGATACCTATGGTATTGCCAGCCTGGATGTTGGCAGTGGCCGCTTTTATATCCTAGAAGTCATTGGTGAAGAGGCTTTAAGCGCCGAACTACAGCGATTAAATCCGGCAGAACTGCTACTGAGCCAGGTATTAGAAAACAACACTTTCACTGACGGCTATACCAGTGTCCGCTATCGAGCCCCTTGGGAGTTTGAATTGGATACAGCTCAGCGCCTCTTATGTGAGCAGTTTGCGACTAAAAACCTACAGGCCTTCGGTTGTGAAGGCTTAACTATTGCACTAGGTGCCGCTGGCTGTGTGTTGGCTTACGCACAGGAGACACAACGTACTGCTCTGCCCCATATTAACCGTATTCAAACAGAAGATAGAGACGATTCAGTCTCCATGGATGCAGCTACTCGCCGCAACCTTGAAATTGATACCAACCTTACCGGCGGTGAAAGCAATACTTTATTTGCCCTACTGAATACGGCTGCCACTTGTATGGGTAGCCGCTTACTTTGTCGCTGGCTCAACCGCCCATTACGACAAAAATCTATACTTGAGCATCGTCAAACGGCGATTGGTAGCTTACTGGAAAACTACCGTTTCGAATCCGTCAAAGAGCCTTTAAAAGTTATCGGTGATTTGGAGCGTATTCTTGGCCGGGTAGCATTACGCTCTGCTCGCCCCAGAGACTTATCACGCTTGTGCCTGTCATTGGCAGTCTACCCTCAATTACAAAGCCTGCTTGCTGAGCATAGCTCTATCCGACTGAAAGAGTTGGCTGAAGCTATCAGCACATTCCCGGAGCTCGTCGATCTACTTAGCCGTGCCATTATAGAGAGCCCGCCAGTCGTCATTCGCGATGGTGGAGTGATTGCTGAAGGTTATGACAGCGAGCTTGATGAGTTGCGCAATCTCAGCAGTAATGCCGGACAATTTTTGATTGACCTTGAGAGCAGAGAAAAAGAGCGCACAGGCATCAGCACACTAAAGGTGGGTTATAACCGTGTTCATGGTTACTACATCGAAATCAGTCGCGCCCAGTCAGATAAGGCTCCTATCGATTATATTCGCCGGCAAACACTTAAGAATGCCGAACGTTTTATTACCCCAGAACTGAAAGAGTTTGAAGATAAAGCGCTTTCCGCCAAAAGCCGTGCTTTAAGCCGTGAAAAGGCATTATATGAAGCATTAGTCGAAGAGTTAAATGAGCACTTACAAACCTTACAGGCTTCAGCTGACGGTATTGCTGAGCTGGATGTACTCAATACACTCGCAGAGAGGGCTGACGCATTAAACTTCTGCTGCCCTCAGTTAAGCAATAAAAGAGGAATTACTATCGAAGCCGGTCGCCATCCGGTAGTTGAGCAAGTCTTGCAAGACAATCTTAATAATACGACTCCGTTTGTTCCCAATGACGTGCTATTGGGAGACAACCGCAATATGCTAATTATCACTGGCCCCAATATGGGTGGTAAGTCTACCTACATGCGACAAACGGCTCTAATTACACTATTGGCACACACGGGTAGCTACATCCCTGCTCAACAAGGCACCATTGGCATTGTCGACCGCATTTTTACACGTATTGGTTCTTCGGATGATCTAGCTGGTGGGCGCTCAACCTTCATGGTCGAAATGACAGAAACTGCCAATATTCTACAAAATGCCAGCGATCGCAGTCTAGTATTAATGGATGAGATTGGCCGGGGAACCAGTACCTTTGATGGACTCTCATTGGCCTGGGCCTGTGCCGAATACCTGGCAAAGGAAATTAAAGCATTGTGTTTATTTGCCACCCATTATTTTGAAATTACCAGTCTTCCAGAGCAGTGTTCCGGAGTTCAGAATATGCACCTTTCTGCCACGGAACATAACGATAGCATTGTCTTTTTGTATCATATTGAATCAGGGCCTGCGAGTCAGAGCTATGGCTTGCAAGTCGCCAAGCTTGCAGGTATTCCCAAGTCTGTTATCGATGAAGCTGGACATCAATTACAACTGCTAGAAAGCGGAGAACACCCTCATAGCCAGACATTGACGGAAAAAAATGCCCAGCCCACTCCAAAGACTAATAATAAAAACATAGATGCGCCACAACAAACAGAGCTTTTCGCCAGCGTTAACAGCCCTGCATTAGAAGCTTTGGAAAAAGTCGATGCGGATGATCTCACCCCCAAACAGGCACTAGAGCTTATTTATCACCTAAAACAACTAGCAAAATAAATAAACAATAGGGCACCTCTAAAAATAGTAATTTTTGTTCAAGAGCAAGCAAGAGCTAGAAAGTACCGCGCGGACCTCGGTGCCGCTTGACGGTAAAACCGCAGTTTACACGGAGTAAATGAGGACTCGAGCACGGAACTGACGCCGCTATCGGACAAAAAGTGTATTTTTAGAGGTGCCCAATACTAAAATCTCCATCATAAGAGGTTTATACCTCGACAGAAAAACTGATAGAATGCCCGCTTTTCTGGGTCCAATGCATAACATAAGCATTGATAGACAAACTCAGTAAGATCCAATCTGTAATACCAAGAGGAGCAGTGCCACCATGACATTTGTTGTTGGCGAGAATTGTATTAAATGTAAACACACTGACTGTGTCGAAGTGTGCCCCGTCGATTGTTTTTATGAAGGCCCTAACTTCTTGGTTATACACCCTGACGAATGTATTGATTGTGCTTTATGTGAACCAGAATGCCCTGTAGATGCCATATTCTCTGAAGATGAACTTCCAGAAGGACAAGAAGTTTTTCTTGAATTAAATGCGGAGCTAGCTGAAACGTGGCCAAACATTACTGAGATGAAAGATTCACCAGATGATGCCGAAGAATGGGATGGCGTTGAAAACAAACTTCAATACTTACAGCGTTAAGTTATAAGCTTATACATTTATTATATAAGCCTTATTATTCAATGGTGTAAAGAAAATATATAAGCCATTAAACCTCAACGATATATAAAAAAGCCCTGCTTAGCAGGGCTTTTTTATTGGCGACTATAACATTACTTCTAACTCCCTATAGAAGTCACCTATACCCACTTTTTATCAGCACTAACTAGTTCTAGTGATACCCAATAAGCGGTAGACACACTAGGATGATTAACTTCTGCAATAACTAGCCTGTGTAACCCGCCAACACTGTGGCTAAATAAACAGCCAGCGAGAACATAAAGAACTGATAGAGTTGCTGAAGTAAAAGATTAGCCATAAGATACGCATAAGTGTTTTATAGCCGTTAGAGTATTTTATTTTCTAACCATAATAATCAGGGCCTGTTGGCTCTAACGATCAGCAAATACTGACAGGGATACTCCACTATGAAGCCCACATTACTTATTGTCGAAGATTCCGAGGCAACAAGGGAGCGTTTGGAAAAAGCCATCATAGAAGGTGATACATTCCAGCTTGTTGGTTCAGCAGATTCCTATGAACCCGCGTCAAGAATACTGAAGGAACTTTCCCCAGATATTTTATTAACGGATCTAGACTTGCCCGATGGCAATGGCATTGACCTTATCAAGCAACTTCAACAACCCAATATCAGCACCAAGCTTGCTATTGTTATTACAATATTTGGTGATGAAGGTCATGTCATTAATGCACTTAAAGCGGGTGCCTCAGGTTATCTACTCAAAGATGACAACTTTATCGAAATTAATAATGCCATCTCACAAATGCTAAATGGTGGCTCTCCAATTAGTCCAAGCATTGCTCGCTACCTCCTTTCAGAGTTAAGTCTAGACACATCTGCCACCAGTGAAGATCAAAAGGTACTGAGCAACCGTGAACATGAGATACTGATGCTGGTCAGCAAAGGGTACACATCAAAAGAAATTGGCGTTATGTTAGAATTGTCCTTTCATACCGTTAACGCACACGTAAAAAATATTTATAAAAAACTGTCTGTTAGCAATAAAACGGAAGCCATTTTTGAGGCAACAAAAAAAGGGATTATTTAAATCATTATTAGAAAAAATCCCTTATTTGATCGCATTCAACATGAAAAAAACCAACGACTACATATTCCCCCTATTATTTGCATTCAGCACGGCCTCCTTTTCAGATGATAGTATTTTACTAGACGACTTTTCAGACGACTTTTCAGACGACTTACCTATTGTTATCAGCGCCAGCCGCTTAAATCAATCTGTTTTGACAAGCCCATCCAGTGTCACTGTTATTGATAAAGCAATGATAGAAGCATCCGGTTTTATTGAATTTGCTGACCTATTGCGGTTAGTTCCGGGCTTTCAGGTTGCACATATTGATGGCAGGAGCTACTCAGCTGTATACCATGGCAATGGCTCAGAGATTTCTAATCGTTTGCAAGTGCTCGTCAACGGACGCTCAACATATACGCCAACTCTTTCAACGGTTGAATGGGACTTATTAGGTGTACGACTTGAAGACGTAGAGCGCATTGAAGTCGTCAGAGGCCCATCATCTTCAGCTTATGGATCAAATTCTTTTACTGCCGCTATCAATATTATTACCAAACAACCTGATCTAGATGCATCGTTACAATTACATACAAGAGCCGGCAATAAGGGCGAGAGAGACCAATTGGTTCGACATAGTCATTCATCAGACAATTTCAGTTATCGACTCACAGCGGGCACACGAGACAATGATGGATTTGATGATCGCCGAGACTCCAGAGATTTAACTCATATTTCTTTTCATGGACAAATGAATAAGCGCGAGCGCAACCCTATAGATCTCTACCTTGCCTATACTGACGGAAAAACAGGGACGGAAGAAAATGCTAATGAGCTATTACAAAGAGATAGAGACGTGACTTCATGGAGCGCACACCTTCAAGGAAGACAAATTCTCTCTGAATCCCAGGAAGTTAAATGGAACTTGTATCACAACAGTGACGATATTGATGATCTAACAGAAACACGATTACTGTCAGATTTAATTAGCGAGGCACTAGGCGTTACTGTCACACCAGCCGACTTCGAAGCTTTATTCGGGACTCCCGATTTAAGAACGATTGAAGGCTCTGAAACCAATGACGCAACTAAAACAGATTTTGAAATCGAGTACAGCTCGTCCGATTCACAAAATATACAATACGTTGTTGGCACTGGGGCTCGTTATGAAACACTGAAAAGTCCATCCTACTTTAGGGAGCGCGGCCGCTTATCAGAAACCAGTTATCGATTATTTGCCAACAGCCAAATACCCCTTCGCGATCGTCTGACCCTTAATTCAGGGGTTATTTACGAATATACCAATAATTACCTTGGGCGGACCTCTCCTAGAATCAGCCTAAATTGGCAGGTAGTCGATTCTCAATCTCTTAGACTATCTGCCGCAAGAGGTTATCGCTTCCCCTCAATATTGGATAGAAACTTTGATGCGAGAACAACATTACCGAATGGTCTCGTCCTGGACGAAAGGTTCAATTCTGATGAAAATTTAAAGCCCGAAACGATTACCAGTTACGATATAGGTTATCTTGGAAAATTGTCCAGCTTGCCAATTAGCTGGGACTTAAAACTATATCAAGAGGAAATTACAGACCTCATCAGCTTTGCACAAGATAGAAGTTCAAATGATACGGTCGGTAATTTTTCACGGTTAATTACCAATGGCGAAGAAATAGAAAGCTACGGTTTTGAAGGCGAGATTACCTATCGACCTGAAAATGATTCATTTGTTAAATTCCACTTTAATATTGGTCGAAGCACCTTTTATGAGCTAAGACGAATAAACCCAGATGTTGTCAGAAGGTATACAGATAATGCGCCTGAAAAAAGCTTTGGTCTATTAGCATCCAAAAAGCTAAATAGCTGGCAAGTTAATGGGGCAGTTTACTATGTAGGAGATACACAATGGTTTAGCCAAGGAGGCAGCGTTGATAGCTATACAAAAGTGGATGCATCTATCGACAAGAGCTTTCAGCTAGGCCAAAACAGCCAATTCAATATAAAGCTCGCAGCCCAAAACATTAACAACAAACACGAACAATTTGGGAATGACCTTTTTGTAGAACCTTTCTATTATATCAAGCTATCAATTACCAACTTCTAAATGCGCTTATTACTTACAGCATTAATTGTATTTCTTTCTTTTGCATGCCAAGCTGAAGAGAAGTCAATCTATATTTCCTACCCAGAGGAAAAACCAACCTATCAAAAAATAGCGCAATCAATAGAAAATAAAATTAGAACCTCATTTACCAACACACACATACTTAACCTCTCCGGCCCCACAAAAAAAACACCTAAAGAAAACGACCTAATTATCAGCATAGGAAACAATGCCTCAATTGCAAAAAGCCTACATAGCTATGGTGCAACCGTACTTCATACCTTTACGACCAAGAGTAATTTAACACTTAACAAAGATCATTTTACAGAAAGGGGGTTAGATGCTGTAGTCATAGATCAACCTTTACAAAAGATGGTTAACATAGCTGAAAAAACTATTAGAAATGACTATAAAAATACCATAATCATTATCATTTCAGAAAAGAACACCTCTGCAAAAGAAGAAATCAAACAATTAAAAATCTCACAAAAAGCAAAACTAGAAATCATTACAATAAATGAAGATACACCCATTGTAAAAACCATCGATCAATATTTATTTAACGCCGCCTCAATTATCGCTGTTCATGATAACAGCGTTTGGTCCGGGAAAAATGCTCGATGGATACTTCATCAGGCATATACTTACAAGGTACCAGTTATCGGTTACTCAAAAGCTTTTTTAAAGGCTGGCGCCATGATATCAATCTATTCGTCAGCAGACCAAATTATAAAAGAAACAGAACGCCGTGTTACAGAGTGGATAAGCACAGGAAATTTTGAAAAAAAAATAACATCTCCAAATTACCAAATAGAAGCCAACAGAAATATTGCTAAAGCCTTACAATTTCGACCGTCCTCAATTGCAAATATAGCAAGGAGGGAAAAATGATATTTAGAAGAATAAGTTCACAGCTCTTTTTTATTGCCATTGCTCCTCTTGTATTCACCACTCTGGCAATATCTATTTTCTTTCTTATCGACTCCTTAGAAGATGCGGAGAGAGAAATAGAACAAAGAGGCAAGTATCTTTCAGAACAAATTCTATTATTATCTGAGTTTCATTTTTACACTGGAAATAACGAAGAGATATTGAAAATCGCTGAGACAGCAATGAAATCCGAAGATATGGATTTTATTCGATTCTCAGACAATAATTATAATGCCTTTGTCTTTTTAAAAAAGGAAAACTACAAAAATTCAAAAATATTCAGCGTTCCTGTCATTAACAGCACACCTAACCTTGATGACTTTGTACAATCAAGCTCTGATTTATCCTCAAACAAAGCACTTGGCAATATAACGTTTGGCATATCAAAGAGTAAAACATTTTCTAAAAAACAAAGAATTTATAAACGCATATTAGTCGTGACCCTGCTGGGAATAGTCGTTGGGTTGTTTTTAGCATACCTATTTAGCCGAAGATTACTATCAGGATTAAATTCACTTAAAAAATCAGCCTCCCTTATTGAAAATAAACAATTTGACCAACGTTGTGATGAGAACTCTTCTGGAGAATTATTAAAAATTCAAAAAGTGTTTAATAATATGGCGGAATCCATTCAAGTAAATGAAAAAATCCTACAAGGAAAAATACACTTCGCCACTAAATCTCTTAATGATACTATCGATGAACTATCGATGAAAAACCGTGAGCTTGATCGCACTCGCCAGCAAGCCATTGAACTTGAACGCTCGAAAGCTATCTCTGATGAACGATCACGTATCATGAAAGATATGCACGATGGCATTGGTGGGCAGTTAGTAGCCTCATTGGCTTTGATAGAAAAAGAAGAGAATTCTAAAATAAGAGAAAACATCTCCGAAATACTATCAAACTGTCTGGACGATTTTAGGTTAATTATTAACTCGCTCAATACGAATGCCAATATTTTATCGGCACTTTTAGCTGATTTTAAATATAGAATGAATCGACGCTTGGAAAGTATCGATATTAAATTAGTCTGGAATGTTGAAGAATTTGCGGATGATATTTACTTACAACCTCAACAAGCCTTACATATCTTACGCATTCTCCAAGAAGCCTTTTCAAACACACTGAAACATTCCGATGCATCTGTCATCATGTTTAATGTATTTGAGAGTCATGACAGTATAAACATCTCCACAGAAGACAATGGCCATTTCTCTAACGATACCAGTAACTATGGGCAAGGCATTAAAAACCTCAAATGGCGCGCTCAACAACTCACAGCCACTATTGATATCAGTAAAACCAATAATGGAGGTTGCAAAGTACTACTATCGATTCCTAAGAAGGCTCTACTTGAAAAGCCAAGCACTTAATAGCAGAAAAAACAATAAAAACTATCAGCAACAAAAAACTAAAAGCTTTTAACAATAATAAAGCATCAAAAATGGCTATTCATAATACTTTCAAGAACAATCAAGGTATTTTTAGCTATTTCACTAACTAGTTTTAGGTATAGCCAGCCAAAGTATTACTTATTATTATTAATTTAAGTTGAATTTTGCGCCTCCAGTGATAATTGCAACGGAGTGTATTAACGTATTATCGGAAGTATAAAAATAAGACTTAACCTGTCAGGACGATGACATATTTTTCCTATATCAAGTGAATGAAAGCGAGCCGGATAGCGCGCCTACAACGACGGACCCTAAATATTTACCGGATGACGGTATCTTATAAAGGATGCTACGACTAAGTGGCCTCTACATGGAAATCATACGACACAAGGAAGTGTTGTATGTTGTTTTCTCTCAGACCGCACACCCTCTAATTACCTTCTCCAAGTTACATAACTACATAGATAGCTACAAAAATATTTCGGCTTCAATAAACTCATAGTGAACTTAAAAATAAAAAGCCCCGCTATTGCGAGGCTTTTAAATAATAGTTACAGCGATTTAAGCTAGCGTTAAGCCATCCCAAACAAACACTCACTATCTAAACCTTGCTGCATCATAATATCTCTCAGGCGCTTTAATGCTTCTACCTGGATCTGTCGAACCCTTTCACGGGTCAAGCCTATTTCGCGACCAACTTCTTCAAGGGTGCTAATTTCATGACCTCTGAGGCCAAAACGGCGACATAAGACTTCTCGTTGTTTTTCTGTTAATTCTGTTAGCCAACCATCAATGCTATCACTTAAATCACTATTCTGTAACAAAGAGACAGGGTCAGAGACTTGCTGGTCAGGAATGGTGTCACATAATGTCTTGTCACCGTTGTTACCAATATGAGCATCGATAGAATTCACTCGTTCATTGAGGCCAAGCATACGCTCAACATCACCGACGGGCTTTTCTAACAAATTAGCAATTTCTTCAGCCGAAGGCTCATGATCAAGCTTTTGAGATAACTCTCGAGCTGCTCGTAAATATACGTTCAACTCTTTAACAACGTGAATAGGTAAGCGAATCGTACGCGTCTGATTCATGATCGCGCGCTCTATTGTCTGGCGAATCCACCAGGTAGCATAGGTTGAAAAGCGAAAGCCTCTTTCAGGGTCAAACTTTTCAACGGCTCGAATAAGGCCAAGATTACCTTCTTCGATTAAATCTAATAGTGCAAGCCCTCGATTAACGTAGCGACGGGCGATTTTAACAACCAAGCGAAGATTACTTTCAATCATACGCTTGCGCGCAGCTTCTTCGCCTTTGAGGGCTTTACGCGCAAAGAAAACTTCTTCTTCTGCACTTAGTAAGGGAGAGAACCCTATTTCGTTCAAATACAACTGAGTCGCATCAAGAGTCTTCTGTACCGTATCAACCTCTAACTCTTTAATTGCTTCTTTCTCAGCAACCGGCTCTTCAACGATATCACTATCCATACCTGCAGGAATTTTTTGCTCTTCAAACTTCTTTTCTTCTGTACTATGGAGTTGTTGTGCTGCCATGATTCTCATCTCTTATTTTGTTAATTTTTATCAGGACCTTTTTATAATCATTAAGAAGGTTTCACTGATAGCCCACTTTGAGTTTGTCACCACACCCTGAGTAGCAGTTAGTTAATCCAAGTAACAAACCTATTAACATAAGTTATCGGACGATTTCGAAAACAGTTTAGGTTTTTCTTTTTGGCAGCAAAGGTAATGGGTTGATGGGCTTACCATCGCGCCGGATTTGAAAATGCAATCTCGGCTTACCTTTAGTACCGATTCCGCTAGAACCTATATCTGCTATACGCTGTCCAGCTTTAACAATATCGCCTTCCTTAACCCTGAGACGCTGATTATGCGCATAGGCACTTAAATAAATGTCACTATGCTTAATAATCACCAGTTTTCCATAACCTCTTAACCCACTTCCCGCATAAACGACTTCACCAGAAGCAGCTGCAGTGACAGATTCTCCCTTTTTACCTTCGATATCAATACCCTTTTTTAATCCCCCTTTGCGAGAAAAGTTAGTAAGCACTCTGCCTGCAGCAGGCCACCGCCAGAATATCTTACCGTTATTCACTTGTATCGGCGGTGTATCCACGACTTTAGTCGATTTCTTTTCTGAACGAGGTTTAGCTGCCGGCTTATTTGAATTTCGAATAACACGAGGGGGAGATTCGATCTTTTTTTGAACAGGCTTGTATTTTTTAGTCTTAGGAGCCAGTGCTGGAGAAGGTGGTGAAGGAGTAACGGCTACAGAGGTTTTTGGCAACGAACGGGACCTTATTTGATCATTCAAATAAATAATTTGACCCGGAAAAATTCGGTAAGAACTCCCAATTCTATTAGCTCGAGCCAAACCTTTATAATCTAGCCCATAACGCCAGGCAATCGAATAAAGTGTTTCCCCTGGCGCAACAACATGGCGAGTGACTTTCGTTGAAGGTGGCTGAGTACGATTGTATACCGGCGCGCGTTGGCCTGATGATGAACAAGCAGTAAAAACCAAAAAAGCGATCAAAATAATGATCACTTTAAAATTACACACAAAATAATGTAAACAAGCTGTGGATAACTGTGTATGATTTTTAAAGATCATTTTTTATTCACAAATATAACTTTTAGTTATCAATTCTAACAATTTATGCAAAATGACTCTAAATTTTTTATAAGAAAAGCATAAATTCATGACCAACTTAGCCTTTTTTCCGAGATGAACTTCTAATAACACTTATTATTGTTGAGAACGCCCTATTCTTTCTAGTAATAAAACCAACACTAATCCAAACAAAATGCTCAGTACTGCTCCTCCTAAGAAAGCGGGCTGTGTTGTTAGTTCAGTATAAAGGCTGGGCGATATATTGGACTGTATTAATGGGATAATCTCTCCATGCCTATCAACCGTTGTTTCTACTACCTGTTTCCATGGCCAAAGCACCTTTAAAGAGCCCACTAAAAAGCCAATCAATAACGCATAAACGACTGATTCATACTTCTTTAACAGCCAACTGAGCAGGTGGCTAAAACCCAACAACCCTATGACACATCCACACCCAAAACTGGCGATTAATAATAGGTCGATATTCTGTAAGGCTTCGATAAAGACTTGGTACATGCCCATCAACAACAATATAAAGCTACCCGAAATACCCGGCAGAATCATGGCGCAGATAGCAATAGCCCCAGCCAACATCATCATCCACCACTCTGCTGGCAGCTGCGCTGGGCGCAAGGAAGCTATAGCAACAGCAATAGCGGTCCCAATACTGATCGCAATAATTTCATTGATACGCCATTGGGGAGTTTGCTGAATGAGATAAACGATTGACGCTAATACCAGCCCGAAGAAAAATGACCAAATTAAAATAGGGTAATTTTCCAAGCTATAGCTAATAGCATTCGCTAATGTGAAAATGCTAAACAGGACGCCACCAAATAATGTCACTAGAAAACGTCCATCCACCGCTTTCCAGAATGCTATAAATCCTTCTTTATACAGCACGACTAACATCATCGGGGTTAATGACTTTAGCGCATTAAGTAAGCGCTGATAGATACCTGAAATGAATGCGATCGTACCGCCAGATACTCCAGGAACGACATCTGCCGCTCCCATAGCTATACCTTTTAAAAATAATAAGTACCAATCTTTAGCTCGATAGGTGTTCCGTACTCCATCGCTCATTAACGAACAACTCCCGTTAGTAATGGCACAAACTTTACAGCGCCGATTGTTTTTTCTTCATACTCATCACTATCGCCCAATCGAGTTACCTGAGTGAGCATCTGCTTATCTTCTCCAACTGGGATAACCAAAACACCATTGGGCGCAAGCTGCTGCTTAAGACTAAGAGGGATTTTCGCTGGTGCTGCCGCACTGAGAATAGCGTCATAAGGCCCTTTATCAGGCCAACCCAGACCACCATCAGCCAAGGAAAACTGAACATTATGTATTGATAGCTGACGTAACCGCTTGCGTGCCAACTCTTGTAAAGGACGGATGCGTTCTGCACTGTATAGTTGTTTTACAAAAGGTGCCAATACGGCTGTTTGATACCCAGAACCTGTGCCAATCTCTAACACTCGGTCCAATTTAGCTGCCACCCCTAATAGTATTTCAGTCATACGAGCAACGATATAGGGCTGAGAAAGCGTTTGCCCGTGACCAATAGGCAACGCAGTATCTTCATAAGCACGATGGGATAAGGCCTCATCAAGAAATATATGGCGAGGAACCTGGCGCATAATTTCAAGGACTTGGACATTAGTAATGCCCTGCTCGACTAGCCGTTGAATCATCCTTTCACGGGTACGCTCAGACGTCATACCCACACCCTGCAACAATAAATTAGTCAACAAAACACCTACAACGTAATAAAACAAAGACTATAGCATAATTCATTGTGATTCTTTTAACCTAGATTCCTCGGTTGGAAGAGCTGCAGAGTGCGTAGCAGGTGCTATCTGAGCGTGAATAGAAAGTGAGCCATAGCGGGGCCTACAGCGAGGTTTCTAATCACGCTCAGATAGTGCCAGAGATGCGTGTTTTATAGTGTTTAGCCCATTCACCTAACAGGTGAAGAGACTGATAATGACAAGTTATTGAATTTAATATAACAAAGCCAGCATAGACGAGCGTCCAACTGAGGAATCTAGGTTTAGGACATCGATAAGTGTCAGACAGACACAAAACAAACCCGTATAACTATGAAAAAATAACTATGATTGAAGCAAAACAACAGCGTAGGCAGCAATCCCTTCCTTACGTCCAGTAAAACCTAACTTTTCTGTCGTGGTTGCTTTCACATTAATATTATCAATGCCAGTTTCAAGGTCATTAGCAATGTGCCTGCACATATCGTTGATATAAGGGGACATTTTGGGTGCCTGAGCAACAATGGTCATATCAGCGTTCACCAAGTGGTAGTTCAAGCCTTTTACTTTGGCATATACCATGCGCAATAAGGAACGACTATCTGCATTTTTATAGCTGGGGTCGGTGTCAGGGAAATGCCTCCCTATATCACCTAAAGCAACAGCTCCCAATAGCGCATCACATAATGCATGTAATAAAACATCACCATCAGAATGCGCAAGCAAACCACGCTCATAAGGAATAATTACACCACCAATAACGATTTTATCAATACCCTGCTGCCCATTATCAAATGCATGGACATCAAAACCATTACCTACTCTTAAAGCCATATACTGATGCTCTATTGATTAAAAAGCTTAATTTTATGTTCGAGATTATAATTTATGTCAATAAAGACTGTTGCTTTAATACAACTTCTGCAATAGCCAAGTCTTCAGGGTGCGTTATCTTGATATTGTCGTGATGCCCCATCACTACTCGTGGTTGGTATCCCGCAAATTCAACAGCAGACGCCTCATCAGTAATCGCTTCCCCCTGGCTTAATGCGTTCTGTAACGCATCTCTCAGCAAACCATAACGGAAAAGCTGAGGAGTTTGTGCTTGCCAAATCATCTGACGATCTATAGTTTTTGTGATTTTATTATCAGGGCCGACATGCTTTAAGGTATTACTCGATGGCACGCCTAAAATCCCGCCCACGCGATCTTCCGCCAGCATTTCCAACATAGCATCAATTGCCGCAGGGCGAATACAGCAGCGCGCAGCATCATGCACCAAGACCCAATCAGATAGCTTAGCTTTTTTCTGCAAGCTGTTGAGTGCTGATAAAACAGAATCACTCCGCTCTTGCCCACCAGTCACCGTAATAATTTTTGGATTTTCACTTAAAGGAAATGAGGAAAACTGTTGGTCCAACTGATTTAATGCAACAATGATTTCAGTGATAACATCGACTTCCAGCAACCGATTCAATGTATGCTCAATGACTGTCTGATTATTAATCGGCAAATATTGTTTGGGTAAGGTGCTACCCATACGCTGACCGATCCCTGCCGCCGGCACAATAGCCCAAATATTTTCAGCGATGGAAGAATTATTCATTGTCATTTTTATTTACAGACTATGGCTTCGATTTTTTTTCAGGATCGACAATCATAAAAAATGTTTCCCCTTGTTTAACCATACCCATTTGTTCACGAGCTCGTTCTTCCACGCCATCCAAACCAGACTTTAACGCTTCTACTTCTAAGGCAAGTATTCGATTGCGCTCACTCAATGCATCATTTTCAGCTTGTTGTTGTTCTATTTTTTTTTGTAATTCAACACGATGTGCCAGACTGCCTTCACCGACCCACAAACGATATTGAAGACCTATTAATAATATCACTAATATAGTAATCAATATTTTCATTGGATGGCTCTTTTTAGAGAGGGTTTATATCGCTCAAAAACAACAAAACCTTCAGTCATAATTCTCTATCAGCTGCGGTAATATCCCATTAGGGTCTTTTGACGTTTCATTATCGTTCCTGCCATTGACTATTTTTTACCGTCAAGCGGCACCGAGGTTGGCTGGCCAGGAATGATAATGAAACATCAACAGCCCCTAAAGAAAAGGTGCACATGTGCACCTTTCTTGTATCAACTTATCGCGATTTTTTACAATCAATCACACCGAAAACTCAATTTTTGAATTCAGCACGACCTCGATACGGAGCAGCTCCTTTTAGCTCAGCTTCAATGTACAACAAACGGTTGTATTTCGCCACACGGTCTGAACGACATAGTGAACCCGTTTTAATTTGCCCCGCCGCAGTGGCTACAGCCAAGTCAGCTATTGTTGTATCCTCTGTTTCACCTGAGCGATGAGAAATAACTGCCGTATAACCCGCATCCTTTGCCATTTTAATAGCATCCAGCGTTTCCGAAAGCGATCCAATCTGGTTGAATTTAATCAAAATAGAGTTTGCAATATTTTTATCGATACCTTCTTTTAATATTTTGGTATTGGTCACAAACAGGTCATCACCTACCAGCTGAACTTTATCGCCTAGTTTTTCAGTTTGGTATTTCCAACCATCCCAATCAGACTCATCCTGACCATCTTCAATAGAAATGATAGGGTATTGCTCACACAATTCGGCCAAGTAATCACTAAAGCCTTCAGAGGTAAATACTTTACCTTCACCTTTTAGATTGTATTGACCGTCTTCATAAAATTCTGACGAAGCACAATCAAGCGCCAAAGTAACATCTTTACCCAATTCATACCCTGCAGCACCCACCGCTTCTTTAATAATAGCGACCGCGTCAGCATTAGAAGCCAAATTAGGCGCAAAACCACCTTCGTCACCCACTGCTGTATTTAAGCCTTTAGCAGACAATGCCTTTTTCAAAGCATGAAAAATTTCAGCTCCCACTTGTAAGGCTTCAGTAAAGGTTTTTGCTGCAACTGGCTGAACCATAAATTCCTGAATATCAACGTTATTATCAGCATGCTCACCACCATTGAGAATATTCATCATGGGTACCGGCATTGTGTATTGACCAGGTGTGCCATTCACATCAGCAATATGCTGGTATAAAGGAATATTTTTAGCTGTCGCTGCTGCTTTAGCGGCAGCTAAAGAAACCGCAAGAATCGCATTCGCGCCGAGAACTGCCTTGTTATCAGTACCATCAGCATCAATCATCAATTGATCCAATTCGCGCTGAGCGGCAGCATCTTTGCCCACCAATAAATCTTTGATTGTCGTATTAATGTTATTTACGGCTTTAGACACACCTTTGCCCAAGTAACGGTTTTTGTCACCATCACGCAACTCCAGGGCTTCGCGAGACCCGGTAGAGGCACCTGAAGGAGCACAAGCAGAACCTACAGAGCCACAATCTAATATGACTTCGGCAAATACTGTTGGGTTACCACGAGAATCTAACATCTCAAGGGCCTTAATATCGACAATCTTACTCACTGGTTTTCTCTCCATCAGTTCAGGTAATTGGAATCTATTTATAGTTGCTTCACACTCAAGCAACCTTCATTGTATTACTTAAGTTGTAGTTAGAGTATTTCTAAAGGTGGCAATGTTTTTACAACATCATCAACGGCTTTAATATTTACAAGGAAATCGTTTAATTTAGCTAATGGTAATGCACTAGGGCCATCGCATTTAGCCGCATCTGGATCAGGGTGAGCTTCAAGAAATAAACCTGCAATGCCTACTCCGGCGGCAGCCCGCCCTAGCTCAGCAACTTGGTGGCGACGCCCGCCTGACGCGGCTCCCATAGGATCACGACATTGCAATGCATGGGTGACATCAAAAATCAGCGGCGCACCACCACTGACTTCTTTCATGGTCCGAAAGCCCAACATATCGACCACTAAATTATCATAGCCGAAGCAGCTGCCACGCTCACATAGCATCACTTGATCGTTGCCGCACTCATTAAATTTTTCTACAATATTTTTCATCTGCGGCGGACTAACAAACTGAGGCTTTTTAATATTAATCACCGCACCCGTTTTCGCCATCGCTTCAACTAAGTCAGTTTGTCGAGCAAGGAAAGCCGGAAGCTGAATAATGTCGCATACATCGGCAACGGGTTGAGCCTGATGAACTTCATGAACATCAGTAATAACAGGAATATTGAATGCCTTTTTAATGTCTTCGAAAATTTTAAGACCTTCTTCCAAACCAGGGCCACGATAAGAGTTAATCGATGAACGATTAGCCTTATCAAATGAGGCTTTAAAAATATAAGGAATCCCTAATTTTTCAGTGACTTCAACATACGCTTCCGCCACTTGCAGAGCAAGGTCACGAGATTCCAATACATTCATCCCCCCCAATAAAACAAAGGGCTTATCATTAGCAATATCGATATTCGCAACTGAGATAATTTTATTCTTCGGCATTTCGCTTGAATGTTAATTAAATATAGGCAATTTGGTTTATTAGGGCTTTAATTAAGAAGCCGACTGCTCTTCATTATACGTTAAAGCAGCGTTAACAAAGCTCGTAAAGAGTGGATGTCCATCCCGTGGATTAGACGTAAACTCTGGATGGAACTGGCAAGCGACAAACCAGGGATGGTTATCGATTTCAATTGCCTCTACCAATGAATCATCAGATGACCACCCACTGATTTTTAATCCAGCATCTCGAAGCTTTTGCAAATAATTGTTATTAAATTCATAACGGTGACGATGGCGCTCCACAATCACTTCAGATCCGTAAATCTCTGCCACTTTTGCTTCTTTTACAAGATGGCATTCTTGAGCCCCTAAACGCATAGTACCACCGATATCGGACCCAACATCGCGGGTCTCAACTTCACCTTCGGCATTGACCCACTCCGTAATTAATGCAATGACAGGGTGAGGTGCCTGGGTATCAAATTCAGTACTATTAGCACCTTCAAGTCCGGCTACATTACGTGCAAACTCAATCACTGCCGACTGCATACCCAGGCAAATTCCCAAATAAGGAATATTACTTTCGCGTGCGTAGCGCACAGCCATAAGCTTACCTTCCAAGCCACGGTTGCCAAAACCACCAGGAACCAATATGGCATCAACACCTTGAATACTCGCTAAACCTTCAGATTCCAAATCTTCAGCATTAATATGTCGAATATTAACCTTGGTACGAGTCTGGATACCGGCGTGACTGAGCGCTTCATTCAATGATTTATAAGCATCTAATAAGTTAACGTATTTGCCCACCATTGCAATGGTCACTTCACGTTCAGGGTTTAGCTTGCCATCAGCCACCTTATCCCATTCACTTAAGTCAGCAGGAGGTGCTGTAATATCGAAATTCTCCAGAATAATAGAATCCAGATCATGTTCCATTAAGAAGCGAGGGATCGAATAGATTGTTTTAGCATCCGCTAAAGGCACAACAGCTCGCTGCTCTACGTTGGTAAATAAAGCAATTTTACGTCGCGAATCTTCATCAACTATCTGCTCAGAGCGGCAAAGTAAAATATCAGGTTGTAAGCCAATCGAGCGCAATTCTTTCACCGAGTGTTGTGTTGGCTTAGTTTTGGTTTCACCGGCAGTAGAAATGTAAGGTACTAACGTTAAATGCATCAATTGAGTATGTCGGGACCCAAGCTCCACCCGCAGCTGACGAACAGCTTCAAGGAATGGCTGAGACTCGATATCACCGACAGTACCGCCAATTTCTACTAGGGCGATATCATAACCATCACCGCCAGCAACGATGCGACGCTTGATTTCATCGGTAATATGAGGAATAACCTGAACGGTTCCGCCTAGGTAATCACCTCGGCGCTCTTTACGCAGTACCGTTTCATACACACGGCCAGTGGTAAAGTTGTTGCGTTTAGACACCTTCGAGCGAATAAAACGCTCATAGTGACCTAAATCCAAATCTGTTTCGGCACCATCTTCAGTCACAAAGACTTCACCGTGTTGAAACGGGCTCATTGTCCCAGGATCAACATTAATATAGGGGTCAAGTTTCAAAATGGTGACCTTCAAGCCTCTGGCTTCAAGTACCGCCGCTAAAGAAGCAGACGCAATGCCCTTCCCAAGAGAAGAAACAACGCCCCCAGTCACAAAAATATATCGAGTCATGCTTTACCTTGCACACAGTCAATACCTAACAGCAGCCCCTCAATGGATAGCTGATCGTATACTGTATGGTGATTAAATATGGAGAGTCGCTATATAGAAGTGAAAATGGGTTACAAACCGCCACAAACACCCTATTTATCAGCCACTCAAGATGGGACGCCAGCCTACCAGAAACCCCTGTCCGGCTCAATCAATTTCCTTATAGAAAGGCCCTGCACATCTCTACCCAGATCACACTCCTGACCAATAAAAATTGTGTAAAACAGCAACTTAGCCTACATTTATAAAGAAGCCTCTAGAGAATTATTGCGCTAAATCAACAAATTGGAACAAATACTAACGACACTATTGTGACTGTAGCGTTTATTACGACTATCGCCATTAATCTAGGCGTTCTCTTATTGGCCTCCTGGGTGCTAGGCCTGGTTATTTTTGTGCGCCTGATAAAAGAGAGGAATGCACTGGAAACCGCTGTGCTCTCGGCCCAAGAAAAACTCAAAAAATCAAAGCAAAAGCAGCCACCCCAAGCTGCACCTCCAATACCAGAATACCCTTTGGAACCGGTTATTTTAGAAAATGAAGAACAGGACTCACTGTACTTACTCGATGCAATCGATACACTCAGTAATGACTTGAAGCAAAAAGAACATCAGCTATCTACCTTAGCCAGCCTCCACTCCCAACAGCAGACGACGATAAAAGACTGGCAAGATGATGCATCAGAATCAGCGATGAGCAGTCAAATCATCAATAATATGATGGATAATCATAGGGAAAGCCAGAATATAATCGATTCATTGCAGGAAGATCTACAATCCAATCAACAAACTATCCAGCAATTAGAAAATAAATTACGCGAAGGTCAAGATAAGGATGGTCGAATCGCCATATTAGAAGAAACAGAAAAACGGCTACGCGACAGGCTGAATCAATTTAAAGCCAATAAAGAACAAGCAACTGTATTAGCAGAAGGATTGCGCAAAGCTAATGATAAAAACCATAAGCTTATCCAGGATAATGACAAACTTAAACGCAATATGAAACAGCTTGCCAATGCTTCAAAAGAGCAATTGGAGACCATTAATAAAATCAGTACCGAACTGGATAAAGCGAACAAACTCGAACAGCACCAACGTAATATTATTAGCAACCTTGAAATTAAGCTTCACCAAGAAAAAAGCTCAAGCAATGATATAGAAAAAATTACTGAACTGGAAAAAGAGCTTCAAAAAACGAATGAAACACTAGAGCGAACAGTAGAAGAGAAAGAACTAATTGAATCTCACCTATTAGAAATGGATAAAGCGTTAGAAAATAGCAAAAAAACCGAAGAAGCTCTAGAGAGAGCCCGCAAAGAAATAGAAACGCTGGAAATGTATTTCCCAGAATTTGAACCAGACCTCGAAGAAAATAATACCAACAACATAGAAAAAGAAGTTCACCAGCCATTACCCCAACTTGATATTAACGAGGAAGATAATCCTGAACTCTATAATGTAATAAACGATAATCGTTTATTTGGAATCCTACAAGAGTTTTGGATGACATTAGACACCCCACCACTACAACTACTGGAAGAAAAAAATGTCTCCAGACCAAAATCATTAGCTTCCTGGGTAAAAACATCCATTCATAACGATGAGTTTTTTGTCACAATAGGCACTAGCCAAACACTGGCTGAAATATTAGCTAAAGCCATGTTTAACAGTGCTGACCATTCAATGGATGGCAATGATATTCAAGATGCCTTAGGAGAACTAGGCAACGTGTTAGCTGGAACTTTAGCGAACGAACTAAATCCAGAATATATTGTAGGTATATCGCAATGCCTTGATTCAAACAATAAAGAAGAACACTTAGAAGGAGTGAATATAGCGGCTGAGATATTGATGAGCGCTAATGACCAGCCATTGTATATCGCATTAGTCAAACCGGGTTCTGAAACATCAAATGAAAATACTGATCGTTGATGATAGTCGAGCTATGCAGACCATTGTCCGCCGAGGCATTGAAAAGCTTGGCTATGATGATATGGAAATACGCAGTGCCAGTAATGGCTTAGAGGCATTGGATATTATTCGCGTGTGGGAACCCAGGTTAATGCTCTGCGACTGGCATATGCCGGAAATGAACGGTTTAGAATTATTACATGCTCTCAATCGAGAGATGCTCAGCGTACAAACAGGCTTTGTCACCACCGAAACCTCTGAAGAACGCAAACAAGAGGCATTTGCAGCCGGCGCTAAGTTTTTTGTGCAAAAACCTTTCGATTACGAAACATTACATGAAGCAGTGCTGCCTATCTTTCAGGGTAATACCGAAGGCGAAACAGCTCTGGAGCACCACCAGCCAGAAAAGGGGGAGATTAACAATATTGCAATACCTGATATAGGAACCTTGACCAATATCTTGTCTCAACTTTCGTCAGTCGAGCTATCAGTAGAAGCCTCTGAAAAAATGGTACTTAAAGAGTCGCACTTCCCCTGTTTAATAGGTCTATTCGAAGATGTTGATAATAAAACTGTACGTGCTGTTGCCATTATGGACCTGAATGCTACCTGCTTATTGGGCGCTTGCATTACAAAGATTTCAGAAGAAAAAGTACATGAAGCAATATACCAAAGAGCAGTCCCTAAACCATTTATCGCTAACTGCCAAAAAATAATGTGTGGATTAAGCACCGCACTTTACGATAAAGAACAGTTAAAACCCCTGCAGTTACGCAGCATTAATATTATGCGCCGCAAAGTCAGCAGTATAGATAAATTGCTCAATAAACCCGAAGACGAACGTATTGATATCAAAGCAACTGTAGGAACATCTGGCAGCGGAAAGCTTACGATTATATCCTCATAGTGTTATCCATCACGCCATGGTTAATACATCATATTAACTATATTAAACCCACTAACTATACCAATTACTTCTTACCATACCGGCTTGTTTTAAATGCTAACAACTATACTCAAAAGATACCGTTATTTATTTAGCAGGAGGCATTATGCTCAAGAGAAAAACCTCTATTTTTTTGGTTATCTTATTAACTCTACTCTACGCATTTCCAGCCACAGCAGAAAACAGAAAAAAAAGCTACTCATTTGGTGTAGTGCCACAACAATCAGCAAAACGACTAGCTAAACTCTGGGCTCCGATATTAGCTCATATCAGCCAAGAATCCGGAATAAAATTGCAATTTAAAACAGCTAAAAATATTCCCGAGTTCGAGAAGCGGCTTGCTGCAGGTGATTATGATTTTGCTTATATGAACCCTTATCATTTCACTGTCTTTAATCAAGATCCAGGTTATCAAGCCGTTGCTGTCCGTAAAAACCAACCCATTAAAGGTATTCTGGTTGTGCGTAAAGATAGCGATATACAATCGTTACAGAGTTTATCAAAACACAAACTTGCTTTTCCTTCTCCCGCAGCTTTTGCTGCCAGCGTTTTGCCTAGAGCAGAGCTCAGCAATAATCAAATTACATTTGAACCCAAGTATGTTTCCTCTCATGACTCAGTATACTTAGGTGTCGCAAAAGGAATATTTCCTGCAGGCGGGGGAGTTAAACGTACATTTAATAATACAAACCCTAAAATAAAAGAGCAGCTAAAAGTATTATGGACATCAGAAGCTTATACACCTCACGCAATCGCCGCTCACCCCAATATTGAAAAACCTGTATATGAGGCTATTCAGCAGTCATTTGTTGCGATGCATTCCAACTCAAAAGGTAAAACTCTATTAAAGTCTCTCAAAATAAAAAATGGACTCATAACAGCCAAAGATTCTGACTGGGATGATGTTCGAGGGTTAGGGTTAGACCTTTTGGATCAATTAATCAAACAGTAGACATTCAGATGTCGTTACGACTTAAAACCATACTCGGCGTTGGTTTAATCGAAGCTATATTATTGGCTGTACTCATTACTACAGTATTGAATTACATGCGCCTGTCGAATGAAGAGAATCTTGAAAATTATGTTTCTACCACAACTACTTTATTTGCGACAACAACCAAAGATGCTGTTTTATCATTTGATTTAGCGTCCTTAGAAAACTTTGTGGAAGAAATATTAAAAAACCAAGGAGTGTTATATGCCCGAATACTCGATGCCGACAATAATATACTAGCGAGCGGAGGAGACAGTAAACGTTTACAAAAACCTTTTATTGTCGACAGAAATTATAAAGATGTGAACGATGCTATATATGATGCAGAAGAATTAATCACTGTTGACGATATAATTTACGGCCGTATTGAGGTGGGAATTTCTACAGAGCAAATAGAAAAAGCCATTCTCCAGGCCAAAAAATTAGCTGCCGCAATTGCCGCACTAGAAATGTTGCTAGTTGCACTATTCTCTTTTGCATTAGGCATATATTTAACCAAACAGCTTAAAGTATTACAGAACTCTGCTCGCTCTATTGCAGCAGGTGATTTAGACCATGAAATAGAAATTAAAACTCACGATGAAATTGGTGAAGTTGCCGACTCATTCAACAAAATGATTGCCAGCTTAAATGCTGCCAATAAAAAATCTCAGCAATATCATAAAGAGTTAGTTGATCTGAACAAATCTCTTGAGGATCGGGTAGAAAGAAGGACAAAAAAAATACTGGACCAAAAAGACAAATTAGAAACAGCCTATGAAAAACTCCAAAAAACTCAACAACAACTAGTACAATCTGAGAAAATGGCTTCCATAGGCCAACTTGCTGCGGGGGTTGCTCACGAAATAAATAACCCTGTTGCCTTTATTAAAAGTAACCTATCCTCACTGACAAGCTACATTAAAACCTACCAAGAGATAATCGAAAAGCAACAATCACTAATAAGTAGTGTGCAAACGTTACCCGAAGAAGAAATAAATACTCAGATAGAAGCAATCAAGGAATTCTGGGAAGAAGAAGATATCGATTTCATTAATGAGGATATTGAGACACTAGTCAAGGAATCCATTGATGGGACTCACAGGGTGACAGAGATTGTAAAAGGGTTAAAAGTGTATTCGAGAGCCTCCGATGAAACCATGGAAGAGTGTGATCTCAGCACCTGCTTGCAAGATACACTCAAAATGCTTAACAATGAATTAAAATATAGCTGTGAAGTTATTACAAAAATAGAACCCTCACTCATTACAAACTGTGATCGCAGCAAAATTACACAAGTATTTACCAACTTAATTGTTAACGCTGTGCAGGCTATGGAAACCAAAGGAACATTAACACTTGAAGCATTTCATGATGAGTCTGCGTCAGAGAAAATGATTATTGTAAAAATATCTGATACCGGCAAAGGCATCCCTGAGGAAAATTTATCGAAGTTATTCGATCCATTCTTTACAACAAAGCCTGTAGGTGAAGGCACTGGACTGGGACTCTCCATATCTCAAGGCATCATAGAAGACCACAATGGCAAAATGACAGTGGAAAGTGAAGTCAATAAAGGCACGTGTTTTACAATTTCCTTACCTTAGAAAAATCATACTGAAGAATTTTTATAGATAACACAGAAAGGTTTTTCCACCCCAACATAGTGCAAGCGCACCAACAAAAGGCAAAAATAAAAATAAAAAGCCGGTTTAGATGTGGTTTTTCACGCAATTTACGCTGGCATGGTTTTTGTTTATTAAAAGTTGTATCGAGAGTATTGAGAGTCGAATTCTCATAGTTATCGTTCCACAACAAAGAGGGTCGCTAGGGTTCCGGTTCTTTTAATAAAGAATGCCTGGTCCGAGAGCAACCGACCTACCTCCCCTACTGTAATAGACAGTAAGGAATAGGTTACACGGCGGGACAAAAGCCCGGGAGGATAAGAAAGTGTGGTGTTTTCGCGCTTCTTAGTACCTCTCGTTTTTTGGCGCATGCCTGTAACTACCTACTATGGGGGAGTCTATGTCTTTTCTAATAAAAGCAAGAAACGTTTTTACTGTCATCGCAGCAGTATTCTTTTTAAGTTCTACCGCAAAACTATCTGCTGAGCCATTAAAAGTGGGCTACAGTGACTGGCCTGGCTGGGTTGCTTGGGAAGTAGCCATCGAAAAAGACTGGTTTAAAAAGGCGGGTGTCGATGTCACTTTCGAATGGTTTGACTATGTTGCATCAATGGATGCCTTTGCCGCTAACCAACTCGATGGCGTATTGATGACCAACGGCGACACTCTAGTGAATGGCTCTACAGGTGCAGCGAGTGTGATGATTCTGGCAGGTGATTACAGCAATGGTAATGATATGGTCGTGGCCGCACCAGGGATCAACTCTGTCAAAGATTTAAAAGGCAAAAAAATCGGCGTTGAAGTAGGCTTTGTTGGCCATTTAATTTTATTAAATGCACTAGAAAAAGCAGGCCTAACTGAAGCAGATGTTACCTTGGTTAACGTACCTACTAATGAAACACCACAGGTTTTGGCTTCTGGCGATGTCTCTGCCATTGTTGCCTGGCAGCCCAACTCCGGGCAAGCCTTGAAACAAGTCGCTGGTTCAAAAGCGATTTATTCTTCTGCTGACGAACCGGGTTTAATCTACGACGTACTGGCCGTTTCGCCATCAAGCCTCGCAGCAAAACGTACTGAATGGGGTAAAGTCATCGATGTCTGGTACAAAGTGGTTGAATATATTAACAACCCAAAAACACAGGCAGACGCTCTCTCTATTATGGCAGCACGTGTTGGCTTAAGTGCTGAAGAATATGCGCCTCTTCTCGCGGGCACGAAACTACTTTCTCTAGACGAAGCGAAGAAAGTATTTGCGAAAGCCGATGGTTTTTCCTCTCTATATGGCTCCTCCAAGATCTCTGATGATTTCAACCTTAAGTATGAAGTGTATAAAGAAGCTCAGGACTTGAATTCCTATATTGACGGCAGTCTTACCTTAGAGAAATAGGACATCCTGATGAACTCACCCTCAACCCCTTGGTTTTCACCGCGTGTTGCACTGTCAACAAAGCGCACGCGAATACTGACAGTCGCATCGTTCTTATTGCCATTGTTGTTATGGTGTCTTGTCAGTTATGTGCCTTTTTTATGGCACCCTAATATGGAAATTACGGACCCCGGAGATGTTTCCTATTTTAAGCCAGGCATGCTGGTTGAGCGTGAGGTCTTTAAAAAAGAAAGTGATAAAGTGGCCACTACAGGAGGCACCCTACCTGATGGTATTCGTGCTAATCCCATTTACTTACCCGCACCACATGAGGTAGCGACAGCACTTTATACCTCATTTACTACAGAGCCTCGAAGACGGAGCGAGCAATGGCTCCATGAAAGTTTATGGCATAGTATTACTATTATTTTCACGGGATTTTTTCTTTCATCCTTAGTAGGAATACCTCTCGGTATTTTATGTGGCACTTATGCAGCTGCGTCACGACTGAATGAACCCTTCATCGAATTTTTTCGCTACTTGCCAGCACCGGCATTCGGTGCACTAGCTGTCGCTATTTTGGGGATTCATGATGGTTCCAAAGTCGCCATCATATTTATTGGTACGTTCTTCCAGCAAGTGCTTATTGTCTCTAATACGACTCGCAAGCTGGATATTGCCTTACTGGAAGCGGCACTCACCCTAGGTTCTAAAAAAATACAACTGCTACTCAAAGTTGTCATCCCTGGTATTTTGCCTGACTTATATCGCGATCAGCGCATTTTATTAGGCTGGGCTTGGACATACCTCATCGTCGCCGAGTTGATAGGCACCAGCTCAGGTATTACGTGGTTTATTACACAACAAGCACGCTATAAAAATTTCGATAATGTGTTTGCTGCCATCATTATCATCGGCATTATCGGATTACTGTCCGACATATTACTGGCAAAACTTGGCAAAAAATTATTCCCTTGGGATAAATCAGGTAACAAGGGCTAAGAAAGGATAATATTTATGAATAAAACTATTTTACCTAGCTATCTGGACCAATCACCTGACGTTAAACAACGTTTTGAACAACTCAAAAAGCGGGATGTCATTCTTGAAGTAAAAGGTCTAGAGAAAAAATTTAATACCGCGAAAGGCCAGATACTGGCACTTAACGATATTAATTTTAAAACGCACCGCCGAGAATTCGTGTGCGTTATCGGACCATCGGGCTGCGGCAAATCGACCTTGATTCGCATTCTTGCAGGGCTTGAATCAGCCAGTAAAGGTAATGTGTTACTTGATGGAAAACCCGTTACTGAACCCGGGCCCGACCGCGGTATGGTATTTCAAGGTTATACCCTGTTTCCATGGCTGACGGTTAAAAAAAATGTGATGTTTGGTTTGTTAAACCAAGGCATTTCTCCAATCAATGCTGAAAGCGAAGCCATGCAGTGGATTGACCTAGTAGGTCTTGAAAAATTTTCAGACAGTTACCCGGACCAATTATCAGGTGGTATGAAGCAGCGTGTTGCCATTGCTCGCGCACTGGCAACTAGACCACGAATTTTATTAATGGATGAACCATTCGGCGCTCTGGATGCACAAACGCGCTGCAAGATGCAGTCTTATCTATTGGATATTTGGCGCAATCTGGACATTACCATTCTATTTATTACTCACGATTTAGACGAAGCCATTTATCTTGCGGATAGAATTTTGGTCTTAAAGGCACATCCTGGCGAAGTTAACGAATTGATTGAAGTCCCTGTACCTCGTCCACGCAGTCCAGAGCAATTTATCGAGCCAGAATTTTTAGCAACTCGACAACGTATTGATGAACTGATTCACCCACCCAGTGATGACGATGATGAAAAACCTAACATGATTCGCTTTACACAAGTCGGCGACGACGTTGAACAACAACCTTAAACAAGAGCAATTGATAAACCATGGCAACGATTAACCCTGATGACACACTCATGTACGAAGACAGATTACCCGGCGGTACTCACTGGTCGATAGTGATGCGTCGCGGCACTGTATTAAGATTAATTGACGTTACCGGTGGCGCTAATGTCGGCATGTTATTTTATAACCCTCACGAAACATTAGAACGCTACAATGCACCCGATACTTTGAAGTGCCAACATACCTTTAAACTCACAAAAGGTCATTGCCTGTATTCAGATATGGGGCGTATTTTTTGCTCCGTCATAGAAGACTCTCTTGGTTGGCACGATACCATAGGCGGCAATCTTAGCGATAAAAAACTCACCGAAAAATATCATAAAAAAACCTACCAGCAAGCACGTAATGGATGGACACTAAGTGGTGAACATAGCTTCTTAGTGGAGCTAGCTAAACATGGTTTAGGCAAACGTGATATGGCTGCGAATGTTAACTTCTTTAGTAAAGTAGCCGCAGATGAAGAAGGGAAATTAATCTTTATTGGCGATCACAGTAGCGCTGGCAGCAGTGTAGATTTGCGTTTTGAAATGGATACCTTAGTCATCATGCATACTTGCCCTCACCCATTAAATCCTGCAGAGGAATATCCTCGAAAACCAATTCGTTATCAGATCAGAAAAGCCTTACCAGTAGCTGACAATGATTTTTGTATGAATAGCTGTGATGAAAATCAGCGCGGCTTTCAAAATAACACCCTTTACCATCTACAAGGAGTCCAATCATGATTAAAGAAAGTCAACGCAAGCTGACCGATTGCAGTTATCGCGAAGTCGTTGATGCTGGCGACTATTACATGAAAGTACTTAAAAAAGACCAGACCCTTCGTATTTTAGATTTAGAGGGTAACCAAGCTGCAGACACTCTTTTTTATAGCGCGGAAGACCAAAGTGAGCGTTACAGTCTGACTGATACTATCCGCGAACAAGGTAATTTATATTTAAGTGCCGGCACTACGCTGATGTCAAACTTTGGCAACCCTATGTTAACCATTGTTGCTGATACATGTGGCCGTCATGATACCTTGGGTGGTGCTTGTGCGACTGAATCAAATACAGTGCGTTATGCACTTGAGAAAAAAACCATGCACGCTTGTCGCGATAGTTGGTTACATGCTGTTGCTGAGCATGAAGAATTTAATATGAGTAAACGTGATATTACACACAATATTAACTTCTTTATGAATGTACCAGTGACTCCTGAAGGTGGATTAACGTTTGAGGATGGCATCAGTGGTGCAGGTAAATATGTAGAATTAACAGCGCACATGGATGTGATTGTCTTAATGTCTAACTGCCCACAACTCAATAATCCATGCAATGCTTATAACCCAACACCTGTTGAAATGTGTATTTGGGATCAATAAAAACTGCATAGTGACAGGGACGACTCTGTCACTCATTTTATAATCGAGGACGGCCTCGTTATAACACGTAAAAGAATATGATAAAAAAAGTCTTAATTGCAAATCGCGGTGCAATTGCAGTTCGTATTTGTCGCACACTAAAAACATTGGGCATACAGAGTGTCGCAATTTATAGCGAAGCTGATGCTGACTCACTGCATATCAAAACAGCTGATGAAGCTTATAGCCTTGGTGATGGCAATGCACAGGATACCTATCTCGATCAACAAAAAATTCTTGAGCTCTGCACAAGCCATCAGGTTGACGCCATTCATCCAGGCTATGGTTTTTTGAGTGAGAATGCGAGCTTCTCTCGCCGCTGTGAAAGTGCAGGAATTATTTTTCTTGGCCCACAAGCCGAACAAATGGAGATATTTGGTTTAAAACATACCGCCAGAGAGATCGCACAAAAAAACCAGATTCCTCTATTGCCTGGTTCGGATTTATTACGCGATAGCCAGCAAGCTATCGATATTGCCAACGCTATCGGCTATCCAGTCATGCTGAAGTCCACGGCAGGAGGTGGAGGCATTGGTATGCAACTCTGCTACAACGATAGTGAATTAAGCGATGCCTTTGATTCAGTTAAACGTTTAAGCAGCAACAACTTTGATAATGACAATGTATTTTTAGAGAAATTTGTCGAATCTGCTCGTCATATCGAAGTGCAAGTATTTGGAGACGGACAAGGTAATGCTATTGCCTTAGGTGAGCGTGACTGCTCCTCTCAACGTCGCAATCAAAAGGTTATTGAAGAAACACCAGCACCCAATTTATCAGATACTGTGCGTACGCGCTTACACCAACTGGCAAAAACATTACTCGCCTCAGTCAATTATCGCAGTGCTGGCACCGTCGAATTTATCTACGACCAACAAACCGAAGACTTTTACTTTTTAGAAGTGAACACGCGGCTGCAGGTTGAGCATGGCGTTACTGAGCAAATTTACAATGTAGATATTGTAGAGTGGATGATTCAACTCGGCGCTAATACATTACCTTCATTAGAGGTACTGGAAAGTGATCTATCGGCAAATGGGCATGCCATACAAATACGACTTTATGCAGAAAATCCATATAAAAATTTCCAACCGAGTGCCGGCTTATTAAGTGAAGTAAACTTTCCACATGCTGATGGCAAACATTTACGTATTGATCACTGGATTGAAGCAGGGGTTGAAGTCTCACCATTTTTTGACCCAATGCTAGCAAAGATCATCTGTTGGGCAAAAGACCGTAAAACCGCTATCAGTGATTTACATACCGCATTAGCAAAAACATCTATTTACGGCATTGAAACCAATAAGCACTATACCCAAGCAATACTTCGGCATAATGAATTCGTACAAGGCACTATTAGCACACGTACACTAAATAGTTTTCAATGCGACAGCCATAGTGTAGATGTACTTGCTCCGGGTACATTAACAACACTTCAAGATTTTCCAGGGCGTACAGGTTATTGGCATATTGGCGTACCACCTTCTGGCGGCTTTGATTCTGTGGCTTTACGCTTAGCTAATCAATTAGTCAATAATGACGCAAACGCCGCCGCCTTAGAAATAACACTTAACGGACCAACACTTCAGTTCAATTGTGATACCACTATTGCCATCACTGGCGCAGAGTTTAACGCTACACTCGATGGTAATACCTGCCCGATGTGGCAAACGCTTCCTATCCAAGCAGGACAAGTCCTAACGATAGCATCAACCTCAAAAGCCGGTGCGCGTTGCTACCTTGCTATTGCTGGAGGCTGGCAATGCCCAGATTATTTGGGCTCAAAATCAACCTTTACATTAGGGCAATTTGGCGGCCATGTAGGGCGCGCATTGCGCACAGGTGATGTACTACACTGCTTACCTCAGGATATGGAGATTGCGGATAATCATATTGCATTTGAGCAACGCCCACACTACACAGATCATTGGCAGCTGCGTGTTATTTATGGCCCTCATGGCGCACCGGATTTTTTTACTCAGGAAGATATTGATACATTTTTTGAAAGCACCTGGGAAGTGCATTACAACTCCAGCCGTACCGGTGTGCGTTTAATTGGACCCAAACCACAATGGGCGCGTACTGATGGAGGTGAAGCCGGAATGCACCCATCAAATATCCATGACAATGCTTACGCCATCGGCACCATCGACTTTACAGGAGACATGCCAGTTATTCTGGGACCAGATGGCCCTTCACTCGGTGGTTTCGTTTGTCCAGCGACGGTCATACAAGCAGACTTGTGGAAGCTCGGCCAATTAAAAGTAGGCGATAACATTCAGTTTATTCCCATATCTATTGATGATGCTGTCGCGTTAGAACAGCAGCAACTGCACGACATAAGTCGCAAACAATTCTTTGAAAAAGACATTAACGTTTCACGTTATGATTCACCTATTATCAAAACACTTTCTGGTAATACAGATAATCACAAAACAGGCATTGATGTCGTTTATCGGCCGAGTGGTGATCACTATTTATTAGTGGAATATGGTGAACTGGTCTTGGATATTGAACTGCGTTTTCGTGTTCACGCCTTAATGTTATGGTTAGAAAACAAAAAGCAAGCAGACAACCTTAATGGCATATTAGAACTGACGCCAGGCATTCGCTCTTTACAAATCCACTACAACAGTCAATCGATTTCATTAAACGAATTACTGAGCCTATTAGAAGCGGCGGAGCAAGAACTCGGGGACTGCAAAAATCGAGAAATACCCGCACGCATCATACACCTCCCTCTCTCATGGGACGATGAAGCCTGTAAACTCGCTGTTGAAAAATATCAGCAATCTGTTCGTAAAGACGCGCCGTGGTACCCCAGTAACTTGGAGTTTATTCGCCGTATTAATGGGCTACAGTCCATTGATGAAGTGAAACGCATTGTATTCGATGCCAACTATTTAGTGATGGGATTAGGCGATGTCTATCTTGGCGCACCCGTTGCCACTCCACTGGACCCTCGTCATCGTTTAGTGACCACGAAATATAACCCGGCTCGCATATGGACAGCAGAAAACTCTGTTGGTATCGGTGGTTCTTACTTATGTATCTACGGCATGGAAGGACCTGGCGGTTATCAATTTATTGGGCGAACCCTACAAATGTGGAATCGCTATCGCACAACCGATGTATTTGATCAGCCATGGCTGTTACGCTTTTTTGATCAAATTCGTTTTTACGAAGTGAATCACGATGAACTGCAAACAATTCGTCAACAATTCCCTAAAGGTGATTACCCACTAAAAATTGAGGAGACCATCTTTTCTTTAAAGGACTATCACCAATACCTTGAAGATCATCAAACATCTATTAATAAATTTACTCAAGCACGTCAAAAAGCTTTTGATGATGAACTACAACGATGGGTTGATAGTGGTCAAATACATTTTGAGACCGAAAAAGAAACCTGTATAGCCGCCGAAGAACAGATGTTTCATGAAAATGAAAGCGCTATTGAAAGTCACGTAGCAGGAAATATCTGGCAAGTATCCGTAAAAGAAAATCAGGCAGTTAATATCGGCGATGTTGTTATGATTTTAGAGTCTATGAAAATGGAAATTGAAATTATTGCGACTACATCAGGCACTGTTAGAAAAATAATTGTACAAGAAGGCCAGCAAGTTAGCGCTGGACAAGCTTTACTTATCGTCGAAAATAAGGAGCAATAGTCATGTCGGAAATAAATCTTAATATTCATAGATTACGTGAAGCGTATTCACAAAAGCGCTTGAACCCAGAGATCGTGATTCATCACATCCTTCAACGATGTGAAAACTATTTGGATTACAATATATGGATTTATCGCCTGAGCCTGACAGAGATCCAACCTTATCTCGATAATTTGAAAAATAAATCACTTGAAGAACACCCGTTATGGGGTATTCCGTTTGCCATCAAAGATAATATTGATCTAGCAAATATACCTACCACTGCTGCTTGCCCAGATTACCAATACACACCAGAAAAATCGGCTTTCGTCGTAGAACAACTCATCTCTGCTGGCGCCATTCCTATCGGCAAAACTAATCTCGACCAATTTGCAACCGGACTGGTCGGCACACGATCACCCTATGGTGCATGCAAAAACAGTATTAAACCAGAAATGATTTCGGGCGGTTCCAGCTCTGGCTCCGCTGTCGCTGTCGCGTTAGGCTTGGCAAGCTTTTCACTCGGAACCGACACTGCAGGCTCAGGCCGTATTCCTGCTTTTTTAAATAAACTAGTTGGCATTAAACCGACGGTGGGCTCATTAAGTGCCAACGGTATGATCCCCGCTTGCCGTACCTTAGATAGCATGAGCATTTTTGCTAACAATACACAAGGTGCCAAACAACTGTTTAACGTCGCTAGCCAATATGATGCAGATGACGATTATGCTCGACCATTTATTATGGCCAATCAATTTTCCACTACACCAACCATTGGTATTCCTGAAAATGAACAACTTAATTGGTTTGGCAATAATGAAAGCCCTACTCTATTTGCACGAGCTATTGAGCAATTGCGTGCAATAGGAGCTACCATCGTTACTATTGATTTTGAGCCTTTTAAGGAAGCGGCCAAGCTTTTGTATCAAGGGCCTTGGGTCGCAGAGCGTTACGCTGCAATGGAAGAAATCATGGAGACACGCCCGGACATTTTACATCCAGTCACTCGTAACATTATTTCACAAGCAAATAATTACAACGCTGTAGATACGTTCAAAGCAATGTATCAGCTACAAGCTTATAAAAAGCGAGCAGATAATGTGCTTAGCCATGTGGACTGCATTGCCACGCCAACCGCAGGTACCTATTACACGATTGCGGAGCTTGAGGCCGACCCAGTGCAACTTAATACCAACCTAGGTTATTACACCAACTTTATGAATTTACTGGATTATAGTGCATTAGCCATACCAACCAACGATACCTATGAGAACAACATGCCCTTTGGTATTACCTTATTTGCGCAAGCATTTAATGACTTTAACTTATTGGCGATTGCAGAAAAACTGGAGAAATTACAATGACCGATAGTATAGAAACAATGAAGCTCATGGTTTGCGGTGCACATATGGAAGGTTTACCGCTTAATTACCAGATGACCGATCTCAAAGCTACTCTACTGGAAACCACCACTACCTCAGCCAATTACCAACTCTACGCACTGGCAGGGGGTCCACCCTTCCGTCCCGGACTAATACGAGATAATAACAATGGTTGCAAAATAGCAGTAGAAATATGGAAAATACCTGTAGCCAATCTTGGTTTATTTATACAAGGCATTCCTGCGCCTTTGGGTTTAGGTAAAGTGGAGCTAGTCGACGGAGAAGAAGTTATTGGTTTTATCTGCCAGCCAGAAGGGATTAAGGATGCAAAAAATATTAGCGAGTCTGGTGGGTGGCGTAACTATTTAGTCAGGTTGTCCAACTAGGCTACTGATGTATGATTTTCATTATCTTCAGGTTTTTTTTGCTGAATAGGAATGCGAATAGTAAAGCAAGTGCCTTCACCTATTTTGCTTTCAGCTGTTATCTCACCATTATGCTTTTGAATGATACTATAAGACAGTGACAAGCCTAAACCAGTACCTTCCCCGACAGGCTTCGTTGTAAAAAATGGATCAAATATTTTATTTAGTTCATCTTGAGGAATGCCTTTACCATTATCTGCGATCTTAATGACGATATTTTCATTACTTTTTTCCGTTGACACAACAACCCTACCATCTTTTTTATCATCACCCATCGCCTGAGCAGCATTAACCAACAAGTTCATTAACACTTGGTTAATCTGCATTGGCAAGCATTGCACCAAAGGAATATCACCATAATTTTTTTCAATATCAGCAACATATTTAAGCTCATGCGCAACGACTTTTAATGTGCTTTCTACACCTGCATTGATGTCAGCCTCTTCCCATTCATTTGTATCAGCACGAGAGAAATGCTTTAAAGATTTAACAATATCTTCAATACGGCTAATCCCATCAAAGGATTCTGTCAAAAGATTATCAATATCCTCTGTAACAAATTCAACATCATGCTCTTCATTGATATCATCGATTTTTTTACTAGCATCAGAATCCTCGAGCGAGCTAATCACTTTTTCATATTTTTCTATTACCGTATTTAGCTCTTTAGCATAATGCTTCAAGGAGCTAAAATTAGACTTTATAAAACCAACAGGGTTATTAATTTCATGAGCGACACCTGCCGACAACTGACCAATAGAGGCCATTTTTTCAGACTGTAATAATTGGTTTTTTGTTTCCTCTAATTTAGCAATTAACGCCTGCTGTGATTTTTTCTCTTCGGCCAATCGTTTTGATGTTTTTTTTAGCTGTGTTTGAGTCATTGCCGTTGCAGTCGCATCATTGACAGTAATACAGACATGAGATACTTGTCGGAGGTCGTTGACAACAGGAAAAAGAGAACAATTTTGAATCATTTTTTCATTACTACCAGTAATAGGGCGACTACTCGCAAAATCGAATAATGATTGCCGCTGTTCCCAACTGATAAAACTGGAGTTTTTTAACAAAAAGATATTATCAATACGTCTCTGAAGCCATCTTTTTGGCAAGCCCGGATACATATCAAATAAATTATGATTAACAATATCAGCCGTATTTTTTTGGGTGTGATCTGCCATAAAATGATTACATAAAACAATATTGCATTCTCGATCAACAGCAAGAATACCAATATTAACCTGCATAAACGCTTGTTCTAATAAACTATCCATCATTTTCCAACTGCAAATCAATGATTCGATAAAGTTCGTGAGAATCCTCTTCAATCATACATAACATGAGATGAGCTTTCATCGCTATCTTACTCACGGTATAGCCGACATCCATAAAGAGAGCATCAGTCCAATGCAAATTTCTCTTAGCAAGCACATCGTAAATAGAGGACCGAGTACTCAATAGAGACGGAGAACTAAAATTCAATTTAATTTGCAATTGTTCAGATAGGCCACTAATGCATGCCCCAGATAAAATATTGGCTAATTCTAAAGTTAATTCTTGAATATTCAACGCAGTCATTTTATCGTCATAACCCATGACATCACCTAATTGATAATGCTTGGCACCTTCTTCTAATAAAATAATCATTTCCCCTCGCAAGTGCCCACGAAATGATTGGCGCATAACAATGGATGTTTTAGGCAAGCTAATTTTCGAAAGCGTTTCCTTTAGATTATTTTTATTAACCCAGTGCATGCTAGGGATGGAAGGCTCTACATCACTATCGATAACCTTTTCAAGTGAGCACGCAGCACGCCCCATTGCGCTGGTTAAGATCGCTTGAATGGCGTCCTGCCTGTCGCTGTCATGATCGTCATCTATAAACATATTATTCCTATGTCACTTGAAAACAAGCCTATTCAACATCAATTAATCTAATACTTAACTACATGTATCAACAATAGGTATTCGTAAAATAAAACTTGTTCCTTCACCTAACTTACTCTCTACATCAATAGTGCCACTATGCTGCTTAATAATACCAGCCGAAATTGACAAGCCTAAACCTGTCCCTACACCTACTTCTTTTGTAGTATAAAAGGGATCGAAAATCTTATCGATCGTTTCCTGTTTCATACCTGAACCGTTATCGCTGATACAAATTATTATCCATTCCTTATCACAGCTTGTTTTAACAATAATTTCCCCGAAGTCTTCAATGGCGTGGCTCGCATTCACCAACATGTTGAGTACGACTTGACTCAACCCACCGGGGTACCCCATAGTTTTGGGTAACATATCTAACTGTTGTGTTAGTTCTGCTTTATACTTTATTTCATTTTGAACAAGCTTAATGGTATTTTCGATGCATTCATTGACATCAAAGGGTTCTTTTTCATCGCTATCTATCCGAGAAAATACTTTTAGGCCATTGACTATTTTCGTAATTCTATTAGTTCCATCAAGCGATTCTTGTATCAAACTAGGAATATCTTCGATTAAATAAGTGACATCAACCTCCTCTTCAGCATCCAATACCTCTTTCAGTATAGAAGAGGCAGTATCAGGGAGTGAAGGACTAGCAGTATCAGATAAAACATCGATTAATTTTTTATAGGATTCAAATAATCCAAAAATATCAATCATATAGTTTTGTAATGATGAAAGATTACTTTTGACAAAGCCTGCAGGATTATTAATTTCATGAGCGATACCGGCTGACAACTGCCCAATAGAAGCCAATTTTTCTTGATGTAGTAGTTGGGCTTTTTGATTCTTTAGTTTTTCGTAAGCCGTCTTTAAAGCTATATTAGACTCATATAACTCTCGAGACCTATTTTCCAATAAGTTCTCTGCCCGCTCTCTCGCAATTTTCTGTCGTTCATAAGCAGCTTTATAGGCTTCACCATCCATAATAAAAAATCAACCTATTGAATCGATAACTGCAACAAACAATGATCACAACCATCATGCATACAGCTTTTATGTTCCAATGCATAATTAACGTTGTAGTATTTTGCAGCTCCTCGAATCAATCCTTCAGCGAGAAAGCACAGTTTTCTTGGTGACTGATATTTAATAGACAGGTTTTTCTCGTCTATTTGCTCACAATCCAAATCAGGTAAGTTAGGGTTGTCATATAGTTTCCTTACCTCTCGGTGAATAACGCCATCAATGCTTTTAATAAACTCAAAAAAATCTTTCTTTTCTTCACTGAACATAGGGTATTTAGTATTTAACACGTCAAATAAATAAGCACCAAACTGTTCAACTAATGTCGGGACAGGAACATTCACTATCGTCGACAAAGCACCCACCATAGAAAATAATTCACTATCGGGATAGTCCTCAACAGAAGTATAAATACCGCCTGATTCAGGAATAACCTCGGCTAACAAACGTTCCCATGTGTCGATACCAACCTGGTCTTCTACCATTTGATTAAAGGCAATAAATACTGCACCTTTCATAACGACACTCCTCTGTTATTAATTGTGAACACATTAAATATAGAGTAGATAGCATTTAACCAATCAACAAGTAAAACCAAGGTTTATGATTTTTCACTCTAAAAACTGTTTTAAATAAGCTTTTTCTTCAAGAATTATTTTGAATAAGACGTGGATTTTCTCTAAAAAAGGCGTATATGTACTTTACAAATGTCACTTAAAGCAACAAAAAAGCGTGACATATGTCACAAAACATCAGAGACAAGACCGATCTAGGCCTAATAATTATTGGATGTAAAAAATTAATCTCGTTATAAATAAGCCATACATTTAAACAAGATATGGGGCTTGTTATGAATCCAGCAATATTATTGGTTGATGATGAAAAATCAGTTTGCTCTGCATTAAAACGTACATTTAGGAACAGTAAATTTAACGTTTTTGAAGCAAATAATGGAAAGCAAGCATTGGATGTACTGCAGAAAAACACTATTGATGTTGTATTATCAGACCAAAGAATGCCTGGAATGAGCGGTACTCAGTTATTGACTATCGTAAAGAATCGTTACCCTAGCGTTGGCAGAATTATCTTATCCGGTCAGAGCGATGTAAACGATTTAACTGACGCTATTAATGAAGCAAATATCTATAAATTCTTACCAAAACCATGGAATGATCAATACTTATTAGAAACAGTTAACAATGCTATCCCTAAAAAAATACCAAACCGTATAGCGCGTGAGCGATCGCAGCCCACACCTCTATTTAAAAATTCACAAAACAAGGCTATCACGGCAGAAATTACAGATGCCTTTTTTAAGCAGCAGCTCGACCTTGAACATGCCATAAAAAGCAATTCCCTCGAGCTAAGAGAGGCAATTTATAAGTCCAAACAGGAAGCAGAACTTCATTACTTAACTATCTCATGGCCAAAATTCTCACGCTTCAAACACGAAGGCATCACCAATATAGCTTACCAATCAGGATATCTTCATGACTTATTCACTTGGTATTTACTAAATACTATCAATCATTTAGAAGAAAACGATTACAACGCAAAAGCTGTCGTTATCGACCTATTCTCTGAATCTTTTATTGGTAATAAATCTCTAAAAACACTACTTCAATCGTTAAAAAGCCAAAAAGCAGATTTAGTGTTTCGCATTCCATTTTCATTCCTTAAGATGAATAATTTCACGGAATTCCTCACTCAGATATATCAGGAAAACAGCAATCTGCTATTGAACCTCGATAAACGAGTTATCGATATCAATGAATTAGAATTGACGCCTATTAGCTATGTAGAGATGAGTGGGAAAAGCACCAGTATCAAAAACCATTTATTAACAGAAAAGCGCTTAAAAATGGTTAATGATGCGCAAAATATAGCAATTAAAACTATACTTTCCAGAGAACAGGGTCATCTTGAACATGATTACATTAACAGTATGGGGTTTGACTTTTTTTAACCCACTATAGGTCAATATTAATAAACACAGGAATAGCTTAATGGCAGAGAAAACACGCCCAAAAATTCTTCTCGTGGATGATGAAAAGTCTATTTTGGATGCACTCTATCGTTTTTGTCGACAACGCAAATGGGAGGCTTTTCGCGCCAATAGTGGAGCGGAAGGTCTAGAATTGCTCGACTCTAAGACCGTTGATGTCATTGTATCTGACATGCGAATGCCGAATATGGATGGCGCAGAGTTTTTAGCAAAGGCACGAGACAAAGCACCTGATGCTGTTCGCGTATTATTAACTGGCTATGCGGATATGGAGGCCGTAATCAGCGCCGTTAATCATGCAAAAATTTATAACTATCTAAACAAGCCTTGGGATGACAATATGCTAGAGAGCGTTATCAATAGCGCTCTGGACTTTAAACAGAAGGAAGATGAACGCTTACGCTTACTCGATGAAATCGAAGAAAAAAATAAAGAGTTGGCTGAACTCAATGGCTCCTTAGAAGAAAAAGTAAAAGAGCGTACTGAAAAGTTACAACAGGCACTGCAAGACATTCAGAATTCAAACAAAAAAATCAGTAAGAACTTTCGAGAATCATTGGCTCTAATAACATCAGTAATTGAAATGCAGGATGGCAGCAAAGCCAATTATACAGAAATGATTGCCAATGCCAGTGTCGATATTGCCAAGTCGTTAGAGTTGTCTCCCAAAGAAGTAGAGCAGATTCGTATTGCATCACAACTCCATAACATTGGGAAATTATCCCTACCAGAATCTATACGTAAAAAACCAATGAACGACTTGAATCGTACCGAGCTGGAAATCTTTCGCACACACACCATTCAAGGAGAAGCGGTACTTTCAGGCATGACTGGATTAAAAACAGTCTCCAAATTAGTACGGTCTCATCAAGAATATATGAATGGTAAAGGATTTCCAGATAAATATAGAGACGACTTAATTCCCATCGGTGCAAAAATTATCTGCGTAACCAGCGATTTTCAAAAATTAGAAAGCAATTTATTATTAAAAGAAATTTCTGGCCCAGAAGAGGCAATAGAGTATATTAAAAGTATGTCGGGAAAACACTACGATGCTCGTATTGTAGACTTATTTGAACAATATTATGATAAACACTTACAAGATTATCGTAGTTATTTATCACGCTTGTCATTGAAGGATGTTAAAGAAGGCATGGTATTAGCTGAAAACCTTATTTCATCCACAGGTTTAATGCTTTTGACAAAGGAGACATCGATTACTCAAGATCATATCAATCAACTTTCTACTTACGAAACAGATATTGGTGGAGAGCTCATATTTCCTATTCTCAACTCCTCAATTGATACAATTAAACAAAGTGATGAAGCTGCAACTCCCCCTGCTGCTGATCAAACTTGATCTTCAATAAAAATATCTGGATCTCTTTACTCTACAATATTTTTTACATAAAAAAACGGCCCGCATAAGCGAGCCATTTTCGATAACATCAGATGAAGGGGGTTTACATCATGCCGCCCATTCCACCCATGCCGCCCATGCCACTCATATCTGGCATAGCACCGCCACCAGGTGCTTTATCTTCAGGAGCGTCAGCAACCATTGCTTCGGTTGTGATCATCAAGCCAGCGATAGAACCTGCTGCCTGCAGTGCTGTACGTGTAACTTTTGCTGGATCAAGAATACCCATTTCCAACATATCGCCGTACTCACTAGTACCAGCATTGAAACCGAAGTTACCTTCACCTTCTCTAACAGTATTAGCAACAACAGAGGCTTCGCCACCGGCATTAGTTACGATTTGACGTAGTGGAGCTTCCATAGCACGAAGCAAGATACCAACACCAGCCGCTTGATCTTCATTGTCTCCAGTTACTTTAGAAACAGCATCAATCGCACGAATCAACGCAGTACCACCACCAGGTACAACACCTTCTTCTACTGCTGCACGAGTTGCATGAAGTGCATCTTCTACACGCGCTTTTTTCTCTTTCATTTCAACTTCAGTTGCCGCACCTACTTTAATCACAGCAACACCGCCTGCTAACTTAGCAACACGCTCTTGTAGTTTTTCGCGATCGTAGTCAGATGAAGATTCTTCGATCTGTGCACGGATTTGGCCAACACGAGTTTGAATAGCACCAGCATCACCAGCACCGTCAATGATGACAGTATTTTCTTTGTTCATAGTAATGCGCTTAGCAGTACCCAAGTGCTCTAGAGTGGTTGTTTCTAGATCTAGGCCGATATCTTCAGATATAACAGTACCGCCCGTTAAAGTAGCAATATCTTCTAACATTGCTTTACGACGATCACCAAAACCAGGTGCTTTACATGCAGAGACTTTAACGATACCGCGCATGTTATTCACAACCAATGTTGCCAATGCTTCACCTTCAACATCTTCAGCAATAATAACTAATGGCTTACCCGCTTTAGCCACTGCTTCTAGAACAGGTAGCAACTCACGAATGTTTGAGATTTTCTTCTCAACCAATAAGATGAAAGGGTTTTCTTGCTCGGCAATCATGCTGTCTTGATTAGTCACGAAGTAAGGAGACAAGTAACCGCGGTCAAACTGCATACCTTCAACAACGTCTAATTCGTTTTCCAGGCTGTTACCTTCTTCAACAGTAATAACACCTTCTTTACCAACCTTTTCCATTGCTTCTGCAATGATTTGACCAACATGCTCGTCACTGTTAGCTGAGATAGTACCAACCTGTGCGATTGATTTGCTATCCGCACAAGGGGTAGAAATTGATTGAATATGCTCAACAGCAGCAACGACTGCTTTGTCGATACCGCGCTTAAGATCCATTGGGTTCATACCAGCGGCAACAGACTTTAAGCCTTCGTTCAAAATAGATTGAGCCAATACAGTCGCTGTAGTAGTACCGTCACCTGCGTCATCAGATGCTTTAGAAGCAACTTCTTTCGCCATTTGAGCACCCATGTTTTCGAACTTGTCTTGAAGTTCGATTTCTTTTGCAACAGATACACCATCTTTGGTGACTGTAGGAGCGCCAAAAGATTTATCCAGAACGACGTTACGTCCCTTAGGGCCCAAAGTTGTTTTTACTGCGTCTGCAAGAATATTAACACCAGCCAACATTCTTTGACGGGCGCTATCACCAAATAGTACGTCTTTAGCTGCCATGATTTTTTACCTTAATTTTTTAATCTATCAATAATGGTTATTAAGTAGTTTCAGTCACTAAGTGACTCTATAAACTCTACTTACTCTACAACGGCTTTAATGTCTGATTCAGTTAGAATAACTAACTCTTCGCCATCAACTTCAATAGTGTCGCTACCGGCATATTTACCGAATACTACGATATCACCTACTTTTACATCGACTGGGCGAACATCGCCATTATCGAGAATACGGCCTACACCAACAGCAATCACTTCACCTTGGTTAGGTTTTTCTTTAGCAGAACCAGGCAATACAATACCGCCAGCAGTGGTTTGCTCTTCTTCCTGACGACGAACGACAACACGGTCGTGAAGAGGACGAATTTTCATTATCAATTCTCCAAATAAGAGGGTTAGTAACTGTAAAACAAAGTTAATTAAAACTAAGCTGTTTAAAACAAAGTCAATTTAATGCCCGAGGTCACGTTCTTATTCATTCTATTTCGGTGACAACAAGCCATGGTCGATATGCTAGGTGGGGACTATGAAAAACATTTCAAGCAATAAAATAAAAATAATTGGCAATTTTACCGCCACATTCTCATTATTTAATCCGAATGACGTTCGAAATCACCATCAATAACCTGATTCCTGCGAGACTGATCATTATCTGATCGCCTGGTTTGAGTATGGCTACTGCCCCCAAATCCATACATTTTCATATGGCCAGATTGAAGAAAGTACTGGCTGAAAAAGTGGATAACAACGGTACGAATACCCGGCGTCAGGCAAGCAAAGCCAATGGCATCGGTGACAAACCCAGGAGTTAGTAACAACGCACCACCGACAGCAAAAAACAGGCTATCAGCCATTTCTCTGACAGGCATTTGATTAGTTTCTAACTTGGCCCTGGCACTAAGCAATGCCTCTTTACCCTGATAGCGCAACAACCCCAAGCCAATACAAGCGGTCAGCAAAACCAGGCCGATTGTTGGCCAAGCACCGATATAACCGCCCACCTTGATGAGCAGCCACATTTCAATAATTGGTGTCAAAATAAACAGTAACAATACACTACGCATAAATTCCCCCAGGCGATCTCTTAGCACCCAAAAGTGTGAGATACAGTAAGAAGTGGTGACTTAAGTCATAAAAATCAAGTCCGCCCTAATACCAATCGACATTTCAATACCCTCATTATTTACTCACCAACAAGCCAACATAGAATTCATCGCAATCAAGATGCTACCCACTTCGCATGCATCATTTATCTACGTTCGGAGACTCCATGCAACCCTGTTCTTTTCCAAGCAGCCCCCAAAACGCTTTATATTTATTTTGACCGTGGAGACTATCTTTTTATTCCTCTTAATTCCTATTTCTCATGCACAGCCCCCTCCTGAAGAGGCTGATTTAATCAATGCAGAAATATCTACCGAAACGTCTCCAGAGACCGAAACATCTTCTTGGTCAGGAGAAGGTGAAGCAGGGATTATCCTTATCGACGGCAATTCTAATTCAAAGATTATTAATGCAGGCTTGTCTGTCAATAAGAAAGTGGAAACCTGGGAAAATACACTCAAAGTGGCCGCGAATACCGCTGAGAATAACGGTGATAAAAGTGCCGAATCTTACCTTGCTGCCTACAATATAAAATACGACATTAGTGAGAAAAGTTTTTTATTTGGCGATTTACGCTATCTGGACGATAAGTTTGATTCATTTGATGGGATCAGCACTATTGGTGGCGGCTATGGTTACAGAATATCAAATACAGAGTTACTCAAGTGGTTCGTCAATGCTGGCCTTGGCTATCGTAATACAGAGTTTGACTCTATTGGTGATGACATTAGCGGCATAGCTTTTATTGGCGAGTCTGACTTTCGCTTTAAGTTTTCTGACACCGCAGAAATAACTGATATTTTTCGTACAGAAGCCACTTCTGATAACAGTTACCTGCAAAATAGTTTAGGCTTAAGCGTTGCGATGAATAGTTTATTATCCTTAAAGATCAGCTATGATGTTCGCTACAATTCAGACCCAGCGGAAGGTGATACGAATACAGATACCATAACAGCGGTTAGCCTTGTTTATAAGTTTTGATATTACTCTTTAATATGTCGAGAAAGATAAGCCAATAAAAGTAAAGCAGGTATTACCATCAATGCTGTAATAACAAAGAATAATGCCCAATCACCTTGAAGAAAATCAACCAAAGCTCCGCTAAAAGCAGCAATAGAAGTTCTCCCAAGATTTCCTAAAGAAGCCATTAGCGCGTATTGAGTAGCTGTATACGCACGACTTGTTAGGTAAGAAATAAAAGAAACAGAAGCAACCGTCGCAAATGAAGCGGTAAAATTATCTACTATAATCGTAGCAGCAAATAGCGCTTTATCTGGACCGATCAAAGCAATCCAAGTAAACATAAGGTTCGTTGCAGCCATTGCTATTCCACTAATCATTAAACCTTTAATTAATCCAAAGCGAATGTTTATTACGCTAGCCACAAGAGAAAAGATAATAATTACCCACCAACCAATCATCTTGGAATAAATCCCTATATCAGTATTAGTAAATCCTATTTCCTTATAAAAAACTATAGACATACGCCCGAGAAAGGCCTCACCAATTTTAAAGGAGAATATAAAGAGCAAGATTGATAACGCAAGAGTTACACCATTTCTTTTAAAGAACTCTAGTATTGGATTGATGACTGCAATACCAATAGACTGAAATAACCTTAAGTGCCTAGATTTATTGGGAATCACTTTATCACTATCAGGTTCTTGAATAGATAAGATAAAAACAATACTCCCTACTATAAATAAGGACAAAAACAAATAAACATGCTTCCATTCAATCCCTACCTGATCAGAAAGTATCAATGCAGCAGCACCAGGTAACGAATACCCTGTCCACCAGCCACTGGTGCTCATAGCTGCTGCAGCTGGAATTTTATCTTTCTCAGCTTCAGTCAAAACCTCTATGCGGTATGCATCTATAGCAATATCTTGTGTGGCTGATGATAAAGCGATCCCTAACGCCAAAATACTTGTCCAGACCAAACTTATATTGGGGTTAGTAAAAGCTATAGATAAAACTAAAAACAATAGAACAATTTGCATTCCAAGTATCCAACTACGCCTTCTACCTAGCTTAGATAAAAAAGGAACTTTAAAACTATCGAGAAAGGGAGCCCATAAGAAATTAAGGGCATATACTATAAAGACTGAACCAAAAAATCCGATAGCGGATCTCGTTAGACCAGACTCTTGTAGCCAGGCAGTCATCGCAGAACCTATTAAAACCCAAGGAAACCCACTCAAAGCGCCAAGAATAAATACAATAACTAAACGTTTATCTTGGTAAAGACTTAAATAATCTCGAAAGTTCACAATACTTTGGTTATTTCCTATGCGATCAACAATCTAATGCCCATAAAAACCACATCAGTCTCTAAAGTTATTAAACTGCAATGGCATATCAAGGTTTTCTTCGCGCAACATAGCAATCACTTGCTGTAAGTCATCCCTTTTTTTACCAGTGACACGGACTTGATCACCTTGCACTTGCGATTGTACTTTTAGCTTCTTATCTTTAATCAATTTAACAATCTTTTTAGCCAACAAGGATTCTAACCCTGTTCGCACAACAACTTCTTGCTTAACTTGTTTCCCTAAAGGCTTAGGGTCCGCAACGTCGAGACATTTGATATCTATATTATTTTTAATTAGAGAGGCTTGCAGCATATCCAGCATTTGCTGGAGCTGAAAATCTACTTCCGCCCAAATAGTTACGACAAAATCACTTCGCTCAAACTTGGCGTCAACCCCTCTAAAGTCAAAGCGTGTGGTAATTGTGCGATTAGCTTGATCCACAGCGTTGGTTAATATGTGTTTATCAACTTCAGATACAATATCAAACGATGGCATACATCCCCCAATGATTATTACTTATTATTTTTCTGAGATCTCAGTTTACCGTATTTATCAGTCACAAGGAGCACTCCGCCAAAAAGGGATACCAAAAAGATTCAGCAGTTGTGTCGTTTCTAGTAAAGGTAAGCCTACAACAGAGGAGTAGCTTCCATTAATGGACTGTACAAAAACGCCTCCTAAGCCTTGGATGCCATAAGCACCTGCTTTATCAGCAGGTTCCCCTGTTTGCCAATAGCGCTTGGCCTCATCTGCATTAATTTTTCGAAAATTGACCGTAGTTTGATTTAATGATGTCTGAGAATGGTGTTGGTCACAAATAGTGACCGCCGTCATCACTTGGTGGGATCGATCAGATAAAGCCAATAACATACTGATAGCTTCCTCTTCTGATGCCGGCTTTTCTAATATCCTGCTGGTTCCTTGTTCTGCATTATCCAAAACAACAATGGTATCAGCACCCAACACAGGTTTATCTACCACTATACCTGATCCAGCCTTTGCTTTGGATAACGACAAACGCTGTACATACTCAGCAGGCGCCTCTCCATTTTTTCTTTCCTCCGGCACATCGACGTTTATTATCTCGAAGCGTACGCCAATTTGATTTAAGAGATCTTTCCTTCGAGGTGATTGCGAAGCTAGGTATAAGTCAGCTAAATACGGCATGATTATCCAGAAACAGTAAAAATTTCAGTAAGTGTACGATATATCTTACACATATTTCAGTTTTTCCCTACAGATACTTTTTGGGAATATTGGCATTATGATCACCACAAGGACGTCACACAAGGATGTAATTCGGCCAAGTAAGGCCAAAGGAAGCGCTTAAATTTTAGATTATTTCAGGATGAAGTAATCTCTCAGCCTTCACTTCCTCGGTTATCAGCAGTTCTGATAACCGAGGCTTTTAATATCAACCACTATATTTAACTAGCATCCAAGCATTCATAGAAAAACGGCCAATTGAAAGCCGGGCCAGGGTCTGTTTTACGGCCTGGCGCTACATCGCTATGCCCAACGACCCTATCTTTCGTTATAGCACTGTATGTTTTCATTAGCACGTTGCTTACTTCAGCCAAAATCGCATATTGCGCCCTACTAAAGGGAATATTATCCGCACCTTCCAGCTCAATACCTATTGAAAAATCATTGCATTCTTCACGGCCTCCAAAGCTCGATCGCCCTGCGTGCCATGCCCGTTTATGAAAAGGCACAAATTGAATAACTTCCCCTTCACGAGTGATCAATAAATGTGATGATACCTGTATATCAGCGATTTTTTTAAAATAAGGGTGGATTGATGTATTTAATTGATTACAAAAAAAGTGTTCGATATAGCCACTACCAAATTGCTCAGGAGGCAAGCTGATATTGTGAATCACTAACAAGCTAATATCATCACAATCAGGGCGTTCATTAAAATTAGGAGAAATAACTCTACGAGCTGGACACAGCCAACCATCAACGACATTACGCGTTTTCACTGGACTCATATCGACAGGAAGTATGGACAAAAGATAGACTCTAAAAAATGCCTGAATTAACAGGCATCATACTCAAGAGTCAGCGTATATGACAATGGGAATCATTGTGACTGAAAATATAACAATAAAAACACCGTTATTTTTAGCATGATTATGCTTAATACTGTTATTTTGAACGTCTCAAGTTAGTAATAACCGACTCTAACGCCCTATCAAACAACATACTGTCGTCTAGAGTACGCAATTTACCAGTTTGTAATTGCATGGCCAGACTTTCCCGAGTCTCTTCAGCCACTTTAACGCCAGCACGGTTAACAAAAATATATTTTCCAGTACTGCGAATAATCGCGGCCAATCGACAACGGTATGCAGACGAAGCTTGATCGGCTTTTTCAAACCAAACACCAACTGTAAAATTATCCACAAGGTTAACATATTGAGAGTCAGCAACAGGTTCTTTTGTTTTAGCAGCTGTTTGATCAACCGTTACGGTAGCAGGCTTTTTCTCTACGGTAGGAGCTACCCTCTGCTCTGCTGGCTTCGGCTTTTTGATTTCAGGTTTTGCTACAGGCGAAGATTTAACAATAGCTGCTTTTTCGGAATCAACTATAGGAGCAGCTGCTGGCTCAATAATTTCTTTTTTAGCAATTGATTCACTGGCATCAGCTTGCTTAGCGCTAACTTTTGCATTATCACTAATTTTTTCAACAGTGGGCTCTTCAGTAATAACGCTTTGGTTTTTACTGGCAGAAGGGTTAGTAAGGGTCTCTACTGGCTTTTTAGAAGATAGTGACTTGTCATCTTCATCAGCGGAGAATGCAAGGGGCTCTGCCACGATAGGTTTTTTATAGTCTTCAAGCAAGACTGCATAATGAGCGTTAAATTTTTCAAAAAACTTGGCTTGCTTAACGGGGTTAAACGAAATATTTTCCAAGCCTTTTTTCAACGCAGATTGCAATCGTGGGATTCTTGCCGTTAGCTTTTCTTTATGCTCATCATTTTGAATGGGTAGCGCAGTCCAAATTAATTCTTTGGCAACCTTTAAGGCATTTGTCCACTGCTGACTGTCAACGCCCTGCCTCATATAAATGAGAAATAAAATATTAGACCATGGCCCTTGAATAAAGCTCGTAAAAGACTCAGGTAATGGCTTACCTGAAACGAGTTCATTTAATTGGGCATCCACTTTCTGACGGCCCACTTCAGATTTTGCCTTACCGTCTTCAGCATCAATGGCACGTCTTTCAAATAACATAACACGACGACGCTCTTTTTCCATAAAGGCAATAAAATCAGTCAATAAGAGAGTAAAGATTTCGAAATTGCTATCAAACTCTTCCAATATTCTAGAAACGGTTGATTCTATTTTATTTAATAGAGTATCACGCTTACTGTTATCTGCTTCACCGCTCCAACCAATAGAGGCCATCGCCATTTCATTCAGCAGTCGTCTAGCAGGGTGACCGTCCTTTTTGAAAAACTCTTCATCTGCTAGCGCAACCTTAATAAATGGAATTTGCAATCGCGTTAATAATAATTTGACAGGATCCGGAAGGTTTCGATCTTCTAAGATAAAAGAGAACAACATATCGACTAGTTTGATAACATCCTGCGAATGCTCATCAACTAACTGTTCACCTGTTGCTGAATGTATTGCTGTTTCTATATTCCCACTACTTAGTAGTTGAGACTGCCCTTCTTGTAAGGTTTGAGCAACAGGGACTTGCTGTAATTGTTGTTGCTGCAATTGCGAAAGTGCATTGAGTAGTGCATAGGAAACCTCAGTGACAGCATAATTATCTGCGGAGGCAGCATAACCTGTTTCAGCAAAATTAGATTGGCCATGTTGCGCTTGAGGTTGGTTATCTAGCAATGACTGCAATGTTGCGTACAAGCCGCCGCCGGCAGTACCAGCGTCTTTATGCTCCACTGATTCATTCACCGATGAATTAGTGGCTGTACTATCAGCTTGACGAACACCTGGTACAGAATTACGTGCCCCCTGTCGGCGAGTCGGTGCTTTAGGAATAGGAACACCTTGTTCAGTCAATGCATGGTTGACCTTATTCAACACCTCGGCCAACTCGCTCATGACATAACGTTCAAACAGCTTAAATAGTACTAATTTAGCCTTGATATCAACATCAATAATTGAAGATGCTTCAACGAAGCTATCAGCAAGTGAACGTGGCGTTAGTGGGTTGTTTTTATCAGAAACACCCGCTGCAACCAAGGTATTCATACGAGCAACTAATACACGGAGTGCATTTTTATTTTGCGACCACGCCTTACTAACGACAGAATCAATAGCAACTAGCTCTTCTAATTCATCCTTACTGACCAGTGATAAATCGTCAGTATCAACATCTAAAGCTGTGGTTTGGGACTGAGGAAGAGCATGATCACCGCCGAGCAAGCCAGCAAAGTGCTGATCGATATGGTAAAGGAAGGATTTTTCCATGCTACGTCGCTGAATGCGGATTTCTCGCATGGATTCAAAAAAGACATTTTGTTCTAGGTTACTAACTGCACGATCAGCAAGCTCAAATAAAGAATCATCAACATGATCGAATAAATTTTGGATTGAGCCTTTAAGGTGCGTTTGCGCAATTTCACGAATACGCTGCACAGGCCTAGGGAGACGCGCCAGACTTTCTTTCATAACAGCTTCACTGCGGGCATTACTCGGCTTATCGATTTGCAGAGAAATAACGTTGGCATTACCAGAAGGGGTACTCATACTACTGCCTACAATATTTTAGTGGTAAGTAACAGGAAATCAACTCTTTCCTTCTGTTACTAAAATCCTGTTGATATGTAACCAGTATAACCACTTAAAAAATACCATGTATCACAAAAGTTAAATATCGCGACCTTGGTCACAGATTAATCACCAACTAAGTAGCATTTTAAAAAATGTTATAATGGACTGATTTTTATAACATTTTTATAATGTAGAAAATAAATGTGCCTTGCTCTTAACCTTCCGCAGCTACAAAAATACCCTTTGATTTAACAGAGTCACCTAAGTAGTTGTAAACTAACAAAAACCGCTATAATACGTGATTCTCCATTCAAACAACCAGAAAAGATATATGCCTTCAACCAACCCCAGCCTTTCACCCAAAATACAAAATGACATTACCCAGATCGTTGAAATCGCTTTATCAGAAGATATTGGTGATGGAGATATTACCGCTGAATTAATCCCAGCAGAACAGATAGCCACAGCCACCGTTATTACTCGAGAAAGCTGTGTCATAGCCGGCCAACCATGGGTCAACGCAGTATTCTCCCAACTAGACAAAAAATTGGGCACAAAAACGACTATCCGCTGGCAAGTCAATGATGGAAACCACGTTAGCGCAAATAGCACGCTATTTGAACTTTCAGGTAACGCTCGCACATTACTCACTGGCGAAAGAGCCGCATTAAACTTTCTACAACTACTCTCTGGCACCGCGACCTCCTGTCAGGAGTACGCGGATTTGGTAAAACATACATCCGTTAAATTACTGGATACCCGCAAAACCATCCCTGGCCTACGTACTGCCCAGAAATATGCCGTCACCTGCGGAGGCTGCCATAATCACCGCATTGGCCTCTATGACGCATTTCTGATTAAAGAAAACCATATAGCCGCCTGCGGTGGCATTACCCAAGCCATCGAAACTGCGAAGAAAAACCACCCCAGCAAACCGGTTGAAGTAGAAGTGGAAAGCCTGGACGAATTAAAAACAGCACTAGAAGCCAGAGCAGATATTGTCATGTTAGATAATTTTTCACCGGAAGAACTTAAACAAGGCGTTGCACTTAATCAAACTTTTGACGCAAAGGCTAAACTTGAAGCCTCCGGGAACGTCAATAAAATGACGCTAGCACCCATTGCAGAAACCGGAGTAGATTATGTTTCGATTGGGGCTTTGACTAAAGATTGCAAAGCGGTGGATTTGTCGATGAGAATACGATAGCCATAATAACACAATTTGGTTGATTTGAACTATACCCTCATCTACATTCCGTAGGAGCATACTGGGATGGGACCGTCCCTGCTGCTACATTAGTTAATCCTCGAGAAGCTGCAATATTTGTAGTAAGGCTTCCACAAGCCCAATCAATCGAACCTCTTGAATCTGGCACTGGCACTACAGTTTGAACATTCGGCGATAAGGTCAAAGTGTTTTGGTGCAATGCTATTGGTATCCCGTTACCAGCTGTAGCTGCAATACTAACAGTAATCGTCCAAGGACTTCCTTCAACCACAACTATATCATCAATATATTTAGATCTTTTTTCTGCTATAGGAGTCGCATTAAAAGCAATAGCAGTACTAGTCATCCCAATCGTATTTTCCACCTGAAAAGCGGCACTCATATTGGCCTTCAAGTGAGTTAAAGACAAAATTGCTTCACTTATTTTTGACCGTGATGTATACACTTGATACGCTGGCAATGCTACAGCAGCTAAAATACCTATTATTGCAACTACAATCATTAATTCGATTAAAGTAAAACCTTTGTCGTTATTTTTTTCTACATCTATCATTGTAAAACCACTCACCACTAATTAGTGTAAACTAACTTATAAGCCACACTATTTACTAACTACTATACTTTTTTGCAAAAAAAGGGCCAATTTAAGCTAGATTGTAAGCATCAATATATTAAGGTAAAAATAATTAAATAAAGTTTACGCAGCGAACAACACACATAATATGGTAACAATTGACAATTAAGGGCTATTAATAGTGACAAAAAATGTTGCAACAATAAATATAGCACTAAGGAAGATTAAACTCTGCGATATCTAGAAGCTCTGCACTTTCCTTATCAATAATTGCAACTAATTTATTATTATTAGCATAAAGTGGAATATAGCCAACATTAATATCCAAGCCTTTCCACTTTTTAATGATGTCATCAATTGCTTTTTTTTGCGTACTACTGATTTGCCTAATACTATCAAAAGAACTCATAATATTTTTTACTTGGCTTTTAGTTAAATCGCTACTGTAAGAAGTATAATACTGAGGCATAAGCTCTAATCCTCTCCCCTCGACAACAGCACTATAAATAATTTCTTTTACCAAATTTTCATCGCTTGGCATTTGAGCCGAAACAAGCAATGGACCTGTAATAGGCCACAACTTCCCACCTACAAGCAGGTTTTTATTTTCTACCACACTACCAGGAAGTTGGTTTGCATAAACCACATCAAACTGAGACGCACTGAACACAATAAACGCAGGTCGAGCAACAAAAACTGCGTATAATCCAAATAATAAGGCAATTATCTGGGCAATACCTACAATTGCTAAGTCCCTTTTAAGTTCTTTTTTTTCTTTATTAAAGATCACTAACGTAATCAACGGGCCAATACAAATATCCACGAGTACAATTAAATAAAAAATATGATATACCTGACTAGCAGAAGCTAAGCTATTCGGGTACCAGACATAAAACACTAATAAGGCCGCAAACCCTACGATTACTGCTGACAATAGCAAATGAATAGCGGCTGCGTTTACTCGTTCGATTACTTTAATCATATTGATAATAAAAAGCTCGCGACCTAAAGAAGGTCGCGAGCTTTTGTAACAACTATTTTAACCTAGTCTAAAACCTAATTATCGACACTCTGATGGAGCAAATTTCGCAGTCATTGTACCTGCAACAATACTACCTAGACCACGTGCTGTTGCTACAGCATTCGTTAAACTAGCACAAGCCCAGTCAATTGCACCTGGTGTGCCGGCTGCTGGTACAGCATTTTGAACATTTGGCGTTAGCGCAATAGTTAATCCATTCAAAGTTGTTGGAATACCATTCGCTGCTGTAGCAAGTATAGTTACTTGAATATCCCAAGGCGCTGCTGCTGTGATCACAACGTTGTTAACAAATTTAGATTGTTTCTCAACTTGTGGCAAAGCGTTATATGCTACTGCGGCGGCTGTTAAGCCTGTAGTACCATCTGTTTGAAACGCTTCACTCATTAACGATTTAGCTGAAGAAGCAGCAATAACAGCCTCACTTAATTTAGCTCTGACGGTGTAGTCTTGATAAGCCGGCAACGCAACTGCTGCCAAAATACCAATGATTGCCACCACAATCATCAATTCAATTAACGTAAAACCCTGTTGATTCTTTTTCATAAAAACACCTTGTGTATTGAGTTAAATAATTACCAACCAGATACAGCAAATCTAATGCCAACCCAGAAAACCATATAAAACAATAAGTTACAGTAATAAAGAATCAATTATTAGTGTATAGAAGACAAAAACCGACAAAAAATGTCAGATTTTGCCTCTATTTACATAAAAATATTACTAATTTGAATGACTAAAATAAGCCGTCGACAGCCTACAAAATAAAAATAGAATACTTTTTATATGGGCTCTTATGTTTACGATAGAAAGAAAGTTATTCGATGACATCCACACTAAGGGCAATTCCTAATTTCAATATCAGTTCCCACCAAGCTAGATGTACAAGCCCAAACGCCATTAGCGCCTGTTCTCGATAAGGTAATAAGAACATTCCCCTGAGTCATCACATCCGTAGTCGCAACGAGATTAATATCGCCAGTAGCAGTACCACCATTTACCGCTATTCCACCACTACAACTATCCGCAGAAGCAGATAAATTAGCTGCAGTGATCAAGCTGGCATCACCATTATTAACTTGGATAAGATTATCTACTACCATCTGCGCTGGTAACAATTGCTTTGTTACACAACGATCAATATCAGCTCTTCCTACATAACGCTGGTAATATGGAACCGCTGTAGCAGCCAATATCCCTATGATACCTATAGCAACCAAGACCTCGACTAAAGTATACCCTGCTACATATCTCATCTTCTTTAACCTCTCAACAATCTGTAAATATATTTCACAAAAGATGAAATAACTGTGAAATAGTTATCTTTTTTTACTAAATAGCCGGGTAATAAGGAATTGTTCTTTCGAGTCTTTACCCACAACCTTTAAAGTATATCAATAAAGACATTGTCTCATTTGTTAATGGCTACTATATAAACACTATACATAGCATAATAATATTGAAGCGATTTATCAAAACGAACAGATAAACCCTTGATCGACTTACTATTTACGTAAAACTGGCCTAAAATACAAGAAAAACTAAATACTGTGGGTAAAAGCTGCTTTAATAAAACAATAGTAGGCTCTTCTGAGAAATTCAGTTTATGAATACAATGGCATTAAATGGTTTGGCTCGGCGCTTAGTAAGCGATAACTTGTTATCAGCTGAAGACGCGTTAGCTCATATGCAAGAAAGCAAACGTAACAAAACTACTTTTGTACACCAATTAGTCAGCCAAGAAGTTCTCAATGCCAGCTCTATAGCTTCAATCGCATCTAACGAATTCGGCACTCCCGTATACGACCTTGATAGTCACAACATCAAGACCATACCAAAGAACTTAGTCGACAGCAGGTTAATTAGCAAGCATCATGTTTTGCCGCTTTATAAACGCGGTAATCGTTTGTTTTTAGCTGTCACTGACCCTACAAACCTCCATGCTTTAGATGAAATCAAATTCAATACGGGTATGAACACCGATACTATTTTGGTGGAGGCAGATAAGCTAAGTATTGCAATTGACAAGTATATAAATGAGCAAGAAGAAACTCTTAGTGAAGCATTAGGCGGACTAGACGATGAAGGGTTAGACTCCCTTGATGTAGAAACCGTAAACGACGAACAGCAAAATGCTGCTGACCTTGAGGCCCAAGCTGATGAAGCACCTGTTGTAAAATTCATCAACAAAATTTTATTAGAAGCTATTAAAATGGGCGCTTCTGATATTCACTTTGAACCTTATGAAAAAACATATCGAATTCGTTTTAGAGTTGACGGGATTTTAAAAGAAATTCAAAAGCCTCCTATTAGCCTTGCTGCCAGACTATCTGCACGCCTAAAAGTTATGTCCCAAATGGATATCTCTGAGCGGCGCATACCACAAGATGGGCGCATTAAACTTAAAATTTCTCGTAGCAAAGCTATTGATTTCCGAGTTAATACACTACCGACACTATTTGGTGAAAAAATTGTATTAAGGATCCTTGACTCTAGCTCTGCACATCTTGGCATTGATGCATTAGGTTATGAGGAAGATCAGCAAAAGCTATATACAGATACTCTGGCCCAACCTCAAGGCATGATTCTAGTTACAGGCCCAACAGGTAGTGGTAAAACTGTATCTCTTTATACTGGCTTAGGTATCCTTAATACAAAAGAGCGGAATATTTCTACTGCCGAAGACCCTGTAGAAATTAATATGGAAGGCATTAACCAAGTACAAATTAATAATCGAGTAGGCTTAAATTTTGCTGAAGCATTGCGCTCTTTTTTGCGACAAGATCCAGACGTAGTTATGGTAGGTGAAATTCGGGATTTAGAAACGGCAGAGATCGCTATCAAAGCAGCACAAACTGGCCATTTGGTTTTATCAACACTACACACAAATAGTGCCGCAGAAACTCTTACGCGCCTATTAAATATGGGAGTACCTACATTTAATGTTGCCACTACTGTCAGCTTAATTATTGCTCAACGACTTGCTCGAAAACTGTGTGTATCTTGTAGAATCTTAATGAAAGATGTCCCTGATGAAGTACTTGCAGAAGAAGGGTTAACTGAAGAAAATATCCAAATACCTCGAAAAGAGTGGGAGCTTTACCATCCAAATAATAAAGGCTGCCCAAAATGCAGTATGGGGTATAAAGGTCGTGTAGGTGTTTACGAAGTGGTCCGTATAACACCACAAATATCTCACCTTATAATGGAAGGTAGCAATTCATTACAAATTGCTACTGCTGCTAAGGAAGAGGGCTTTAACAATTTACGCATATCTGCACTCCGCAAAGTAGCCAAAGGGCTAATTAGCTTAGAAGAAGCGAACCGAGTTACGAAGGATTAATTATGGCAACACCAAAGCAAGCAATCTTTGTTTACAAGGGTACTGATCGCAAAGGCAAAAAAGTAACCGGAGAGATATCAGGTTCTACTCAAGCATTAGTAAAAGCCCAATTATTAAAGCAGGGAGTTCGACCTAAAGTTGTCCGCAAAAAGCCAAAATCTTTACTTAATAGCAAAAAGAAAATAACACCATTAGATGTTGCCGTATTTACCCGACAAATGGCGACTATGATGCGAGCAGGTGTTCCATTAGTACAAAGCTTTGACATTGTATCTGATGGTTTAGAAAATGAATCTATGAAAGAATTAATTCAACATATTCGTACTGATGTGGCATCAGGGAGCGGATTTGCCTCAGCACTTCGCAAACACCCGCGTTACTTTGATGATTTATTTTGTAATTTAGTGGACTCTGGAGAACAATCAGGCGCTCTTGAAACACTACTTGACCGTATTGCTACCTACAAAGAAAAAACTGAAGCACTTAAAGCCAAAATTAAAAAAGCCTTAACATACCCTATAGCCGTTGTAATTGTGGCTCTTGTTGTAACTGCAATCTTGTTAATAAAGGTTGTGCCACAATTTGCAGAAACATTTAGTAGTTTTGGAGCAGACCTTCCTGCATTTACTTTATTTGTTCTAGCAATCTCTGCTTTTGTTCAAGAAACTTGGCTGATTATATTAGTAGCAATAATTGCTACTTTTTTTATTATCAGGGAAATGCATAGGCGATCGCCGGGGTTTCGAAAAACCATAGATAAATTATCATTACGTATCCCAATTATCGGAAAAATTATTTATAACTCCATTTTAGCAAGGTATGCTCGTACTTTATCTACCACTTTTGCTGCTGGTGTACCATTAATTGACTCATTAGAATCCGTGGCTGGCGCCACTGGTAACATTGTTTATGAAACAGCTGTATTATCTATTCGTGACAATGTTGCTACAGGTATCCAACTCAATCAGGCAATGCGTTCTACCGATATGTTCCCAGGCATGATGTTACAAATGACAGCCATTGGGGAAGAATCTGGTTCATTAGACGACATGCTAGATAAAGTGGCAACATACCATGAAGGTGTAGTAGATGACATGGTTGATAATTTAACTTCTTTGCTAGAGCCTATGATCATGTCTGTACTCGGAGTACTTGTTGGCGGCTTATTAATAGCAATGTATTTACCTATATTCCAACTAGGTCAAGTTGTTTAAAAAATACAGTCATCTCTATGTTTGAATCTATAATAAACGGGTTAAATAATTTATCTAGCTTTCCTTTTTTCTACTACCCTCTTATATTTGTAGTTAGCTTGTTAATAGGCAGTTTTTTAAACGTCGTAATACTTCGTACACCTAAAATATTAGAGCAAGAATTTCGACAAGAATGCTGTGATTTATTAGAAGTAAAAAATACTGAAAAAGAAACCGCTCATAAAAAACTGTCTCTCTCATACCCACCATCTACATGTCCGCAATGCGGCACTATAATAAAGCCTTGGCACAACATTCCTGTTATTAGTTATCTACTTTTAAAAGGGCAATGCAACAACTGTAAAACACCGATCAGTATTCGATATCCCATTATAGAATTGGCAACAGGCCTTTTATCCCTTTTAACTATATTTTTATTAGGCTTTTCTGCAGCAGGCTTGTTGTCTTTATTACTGCTATGGACATTAATTACACTGACTGCAATTGATATCGACACGTATTTGCTGCCTGACAATATAACCTTGCCTTTACTATGGTTAGGATTAATTATTAATAGCTTTGGCATTTTTACTGATCTATCCAGTGCCGTATGGGGTGCAATTTTTGGGTATTTATCGCTATGGAGTGTGTACTGGTTATTTAAACTATTGACCAAAAAAGAAGGCATGGGTTACGGAGACTTTAAATTGCTAGCCGCTTTAGGCGCATGGATGGGTTGGCAATTTGTGCCGTTAATTATCTTATTATCTTCTTTTGTAGGAGCAGTCATCGGTATTGTAGGCATCATAATAATGGGGCGAGACAAAAATATTCCTATTCCCTTCGGCCCTTATCTAGCCATTGCCGGCTGGATTGCTTTTCTGTGGGGTGATGCCATTATTGATTTTTATTTTAATACTCTTGCAGTGTAACCATTGGTTATTCTTAATGAAGTTTATATTAGGTGTAACAGGAGGTATTGGTAGTGGCAAGACAGCAGCTACAGATCAATTTGCGTCCCATGGCATACAAGTTATAGATGCTGACACCATCGCGCGCCAAGTTGTCGATATAGGCTCTCCTGCTTTATCAACAATATCCGATCACTTTGGAAAAGATATTTTATTAAAAAATGGAGCATTAAATCGCTCACTATTACGCAAAATTATTTTTGACGATAAACAAGAACAACAATGGCTAGAGAATTTATTACATCCACCAATAAGAAAAGAAATCACAACAGCATTAAATAAAACGACATCTGCTTATGCAATTTTATCCGCACCTTTATTGCTAGAGAATAACCTACACTCAATTACAGATAAAGTGTTAGTGATTGATTGCGATGAAGAACTACAAATAGAACGCGCCAGCAAAAGAGATAAAAACTCTTCAAACATCATCAAAAAGATTATGCAGCAGCAGATGAGCCGTAGTGATCGTATAGCCAAAGCTGATGATATTATTATTAATAACAGCACGTTATCTAACTTACAAAAAATGGTGGACGACTACCATTTTAAACTATTAAAAACTATCACATGAATACTACTGATACACTGACAGAACTTAACTGCCCTAATTGTAAGAAGACTATATATTGGTCAGAAGACTACCCATATCGCCCCTTTTGCAGCCATCGCTGTCAATTAATTGATCTAGGAGAATGGGCTAATGAAAGTTATCGCGTTCCTGTATCTGACGAAAACAAAGAAGATTGGGAATAAAATCTATTTTTACTTTTGCTCTAGAGTACCACTGAAAATGTTGGCGAGGCAGTAAGTGCAAGGCAAAAATTATCGAAATGAGGGAGTTTATACGTAATAAATGACCGATTTGAGCTAATTTTTAACGCTGCAATTGCAACGCAGGTAATTTTTCAGAGATTCTCTAGTAGTTTTTCTATGATGGCTCGATTAGCGACAGGGAATTGGAATTCTCCAAGATGATTTAATAGCACCCATTTAACTTCCTGTCCTTCTAGACCTATAGCTTCCCCGGAATATTCTTCACACAACAGTACATCTAAAAATACTTGCTTATCACCATAGTCGTGGTGAATCTCCATAAACGATTCACCTGAAAGAATATTTATATCGACCTCTTCTTTAAATTCGCGCACAAGAGCATCATAAACAGTCTCACCAGACTCTACTTTGCCGCCAGGGAATTCCCATAATCCACCCTGGTGAGTGCTGTCAGGTCGTTTTGCAATTAATACTTCATTATGATTATTGAGAACAATGCCAACAGCAACATGAATGGATCTTTTCATAGGTATTATTTATGATAAATTTAGGTGCGGTACTCTGCATTTATTTTTATATATTCATGCGAAAGGTCTGTTGTCCAAATAGTCTCTGAAACATCACCACGACCTAAACAGACTCGCAGTGTTATTTCAGATTGGCTCATTACCCGTTGCCCATCATCTTCACGATAAGTGACAGCTCGACCACCATCCTCAACAATCAACACATCATCAAGATAAACACGTATTTTATCTGAATTTAAACCCTCAACACCAGAATAACCAATAGCAGCAACAATTCTCCCCCAGTTAGCATCTGACGCAAACAATGCAGTTTTTACCAAAGGTGAATGAGCTATAGCGTACGCCACTTGCAAACACTCATCATTATTCCCACCCTCTTCCACAACAATAGAGACAAACTTTGTTGCCCCCTCACCATCGCGAACAACAGTTTGAGCCAGAGACTGAAACACATCAATAATCGCTTGCTTAAATAAAAGGTAACTGGGGGAGTCTTCACGATCAATAGTAATCGCACTTGTTCCTGCGGCAATTAACATACAACTATCATTTGTCGATGTATCGCCATCGATAGTAATACGATTAAACGAAAGGTCTGCAGCTTCTTTAACAAGTTTTTGTAATATGTTTTGATCCACTACTGCATTAGTTGCAACATATGCCAGCATAGTCGCCATATTTGGGTTGATCATTCCGGAGCCTTTAGCAATACCATTAACAACCAACTCCTGCCCATCAATATCAAGCGACACTGTGGCACCTTTCGGTTGCGTATCTGTTGTCATGATACCTTTAGCCGCTAGAGACCAGTTATCATTGCTAAGACCAGAGTGCAAAGCCGGTAAAGCGTCTTCAATTTTTTCTACAGGTAGTGGCTCACCGATCACTCCTGTAGAAAAAGGCAACACCTGCTCAACACTCACATCACCGTTTTCAGCCACAGCAGCACAACTAATTAATGCTGCCTCCATTCCTTGCTCCCCTGTACAAGCATTCGCATTACCAGAATTAATTAATAAGTAACGGCTATTCGATGTTTTTTCTAGATGCTCTTTGCAAAGTGTCACCGGTGCAGCACAGTAAGCATTCTTGGTAAATACTCCTGCAACCTTAGCGTTAGAGGGCAGCTCAAATAATACGACATCCAACTTACCCTGTTTTTTAATGCCTGCACTGGCAGCATTTAGTTTAATGCCATCAATTACTGGCATATCTGGAAAAACTAACTTACCTACTGTCATGATTTATATCACTATTTTAATCGATAAATAGCCAGCCCATACTTAGCAAACGTACTGAATAATGTTACGTGCTTAAGTGTAGGACTAGCAGGAGAGTTATATAACAATCACTCTATGAAACTAAAGCTTGCCATGGCATTGTTTATATTTTTTACCTGACCCACAAGGACAAGGCTCATTTCTCCCCACCTTTCTTTCATCTCTCACAAAAGGCTGCTCGTTGACTTCTTCCACTTCTTGAGGAGCTTCATTACTCTGAAGAGCCGAAGCCTGAGCATGCTCTAACTTCATATCCTGCTCTTGCTTGATCCTTCTCTCCTCTTCCATTGCTGCCATTTCTTCAGGAGAAACTGGCTCAACACGGGCTAAAATACGCACAGTTTCTGTTTTAATGGTCTCTAGCATGGATTGAAACAATTCAAACGATTCCCGCTTATACTCTTGTTTTGGATTTTTTTGAGCATATGCCCGCAGACCAATACCTTGTCGAAGGTGGTCCATATTCAGCAAATGTTCTTTCCACTGCATATCAAGAATTTGCAACATAACTTGCTTTTCTATCTCAATTAACGACGGGTCTAGGCGCTCACATTTCTCATCATATACAGCTTGCACATCAGTAAGAATTTTTTCTCTCAAAGATTCTTCGTGCAAACTATCATCATCATCCAGCCATTGCTGAATAGGCAGCTCAACATCGTATTCATTAATTAAATTTTGTTCGAGACCGGGAATATCCCATTGCTCTTCCATACTTTGAATCGGGATATAGCCACTAATCGTATCGTTCACAACATCCTGTCGAATATTATTCACAATATCTCGAATAGACTCAGCTTCCAGCAAATCATTACGCTGTGTGTAAATGACTTGGCGCTGATCATTAGCAACATCATCAAATTCAAGCAATTGCTTACGAATATCGAAGTTACGACCTTCAACTTTTCTCTGTGCCTTTTCTATCGCATTGGTAACCATCTTATGCTCGATGGCTTCACCTTTATCCATACCCATCGATTGCATAAAGGCTCGAACTCGATCAGACATAAAAATACGCATGAGATTATCTTCCATTGAAAGATAAAAGCGTGATAAACCTGGGTCACCCTGCCTACCCGCACGCCCCCGTAGCTGATTGTCAATTCGTCGAGATTCATGACGTTCAGTGCCAAGAATATGCAACCCACCCGCATCCATTACTTGTTGATGGCGCTCCTTCCAATTTGCGGTTACTTTTTCAATTTCGGCATCAGAAGGGTTTTTCAATGATGCTATTTCAGCTTCTAAATTACCCCCTAGAACAATATCAGTACCACGGCCCGCCATATTTGTCGCAATAGTGACTGCCTTAGGACGACCCGCCTGGGCAACGATTTCAGCTTCTTTTTCGTGGAATTTTGCATTCAATACCTGATGAGCAATACCTTCTTTTTTCAATCTATTCGATAGCTCTTCAGATGACTCTACCGAAGCAGTACCAACAAGAATAGGAGCATTTTGCTTTTGATATTTAATGATATCTGCAGCAATAGCGTCGTATTTTTCATCAATTGATAAATAAATGAGGTCGTTTAAATCTTGTCGGGAAATCTCTTTATTGGTGGGAATAACCACAACATCCAAGTTATAGATTTGACGAAATTCAAAGGCTTCTGTATCTGCTGTACCCGTCATACCCGACAACTTAGGGTATAAACGGAAATAGTTCTGGAATGTTGTCGATGCTAATGTCTGCGATTCATTTTGAATAGAAACATTCTCTTTAGCTTCAATGGCTTGGTGTAAACCTTCTGACATTCGTCGTCCAGGAAGGGTTCGTCCTGTATGCTCATCAATAAGTAATATTTCGCCATCTTGAACGATGTACTGCACATCTTTTAGTAATAATGTATGTGCCTTTAAGCCTGCATGAACGTGATGGAGAAGATTCAGGTTAGTGGATGCATACAAGCTATCATCTGCATCCAGAAGCTTCATTTGGATTAGCAGCTCTTCAACTTTTTGATGCCCCTTTTCAGTCAACTCAACCTGGCGTTGCTTTTCATCTATCGAATAATCACCTTGAGGCTCTGGTCTTTCCTCACCTTTCTTATAGGTTGTATCAACCACATGACCTTCAAGCTTTGGAATAATTTGGTTAATTTTCTTATAAAGCTCGGCATTGTTTTCAACCTGCCCAGAAATAATGAGAGGTGTACGCGCCTCATCAATTAAAATCGAATCTACCTCATCGATAATGCCAAAAGATAAAGGACGTTGAACCCGCTGCTCTTTAGAGAAGGCCATATTGTCACGAAGATAATCAAAACCAAATTCATTGTTGGTCCCATAAGTAATATCTGCGGCGTAAGCGGCATGCTTATTTTCATGCTCTTGCATACTTTGAATAACACCGACTTTCATACCTAAGAACTCATAGACAGGTGACATCCAGCCCGCATCACGACTTGCAAGGTAGTCATTAACGGTAACCACATGCACACTACCTGCTAGAGCATTGAGGTAAGCAGGCAAGGTCGCCACTAATGTTTTACCTTCACCCGTCCTCATTTCTGCAATGCGCCCTTCATGAAGGGTAATGCCACCAATCATTTGCACATCGAAATGACGTAGACCGAGTGTACGCTTAGAGGCCTCTCGAACAGCAGCAAATGCTTCCACTAACAGTTTGTCTAATGTTTCACCATCGTTTAAGCGTTGACGAAATTCTACGGTTTTCTCACGCAAAGCCTCATCAGCCAGCTTTTCCATCTCAGGCTCTAATAGGTTAATTTGCTTAACCAATTTACCCATCCGTTTTAATTCACGCCCATTTTTGGAGCCAAAAACAGCTTTAAACACCTTGTTAAACATAAGAAACCTTGAATATTATTGCTTTAAAGAAAAAGTAAGATAGAGACTATTAGTGTATCTACTTAATGGTACTACTTAAAAAAACTTCAAGTAGACAAAAGAGACAGAATAGAGAAACTGTCAAAGAAGAGAGATATTAACGATGAGTACGATTGATATAAGTCGCCGGATCGACAGGCCGACCATATTTATAGACTTCAAAATGAACATGTGGACCAGTGGATCGACCTGTGCTACCCATTAATGCAATGATTTGGCCTTTTTTAACCACATCACCGATTTTAACTAAATTTTTCTTATTATGAGCATAACGGGTCTTAAAGCCGCCACCATGGTTAATTTCAACAAAACCGCCATAACCACTACGCTCGCCTGACTCAACCACAACCCCTGAAGCTACTGCGATAATATCAGACCCAAGTTTGCCAGCGAAATCGACACCATTATGCCAGGATATGGAGCCATTAAAAGGATCTGTACGACGACCAAAGCGAGATGACATCCAACCTTTATTAACCGGACGACCCGCAACAAAGATATCTTTTTGCAATTTACGCTTGGCCATTAATGCTTCGAGAGTCTCTAACTGTTGCTCCCGATCATCAATCTTCTCGATCAGCTGCTCAACCGTCCTCATAAACTCAGGTGGCTGATAGGCTTCACCCAAAGCAACCGTCTCTGGACCACCTACCGCTGGGGTCTGGTTAAAGTCAAACTCCCCGCTATCCAGTTTCGCTATGGTTGTTAGACGCTCGCCGAGAGCATCCAAACGTACCAACCGAGCTTGCAATTCCGCCATTCGCAAGGTGATAGCACTCAATTGTGTATTCGCCCGATCTTGAGCGCTAACCATTTCTTGCTTTTGTTCAGCCAGGTTTTCAGACCACTTTTCAGCAGTATCTGCTGTCAATACATCGGATGTTGCTGCATCATCAGCCGCTAATTTATGGCCTAAATACAAGCCAATACCTAACGGCAAGCCCAAAACACATACGGATAACAGTGCGCGTGTCCAACCACCCAGGGTTAAGTGACGTACTTTGCCATGATATTTATTGACTACAATAACTTTCATAAACTGTCGCGTATCAATATTGCTTGCAGTAACCCCGAGAACCAGACTTTAAAGGCTCAGAGCATGGATTTTTAATGGAAATCTGTCGTTTTTAACTACATTTTTGGCAGTTAAGGGAGGCAGACATTACATTTTTTAACAAAATTAATCAACTCAATATAAAATATGGCTTAAAAACAAAGAATTACCAACCATTCTTAAGACCATTTTTATATCAGTTTCCGTATTATTATGGTCATTACCTATAGTGACCACTATCCCACCTGTTTATAAGCCCTAATAACAAAAAACCCGGCTCAATGAGCCAGGCTTTTTGTAAATCAGGTAAAATCTATATTGCCATCGCTAGTTTCACATAGGAAATAGGCGCTTCTTCTTCATCCTCAAAGGTGACAACTTCCCAGGCATCAGGCTGAGCAATCAGTTGCCGCAATGATTTATTATTTAAGGCATGACCAGACTTATGAGCTTGGAATTCGCCAATTAGGCTATTGCCCAGCAAATAGAGATCGCCAATGGCATCTAGCATCTTATGTTTAACAAACTCATCTTCATAACGCAGGCCATCTTCATTTAAAACACGATATTCATCAACGACAATCGCATTATCCATGCTACCGCCCTTGGCTAAACCTTTCGAGCGTAGATATTCAATTTCATGCATAAAGCCAAAAGTACGCGCTCTACTAACCTCCTTAACAAAAGAGGTACTAGAAAAATCAATACTGGATTGTAAAGAACGATCACGAAAGACAGGGTGATCAAAATCGATGCTAAAGCTGACCTTAAAACCATTGAAAGGCTTGAAACTGGCAGTTTTATCGCCATCTTTTACCGTAACTTCTTTCTTAATTCTGATAAATTTCTTAGCAACTGACTGTTCTTGGATACCTGCAGACTGGATTAAAAATACAAAAGGGCCCGCACTCCCATCCATAATAGGCACTTCAGCAGCAGTTACGTCAACAATAGCGTTATCAATACCTAAACCAGCCATCGCTGATAATAAATGTTCAACCGTCGAAACTTTAGCATCCCCAGATACCAAAGAAGTTGATAATGTCGTTTCGCCCACATTTTCCGCTACAGCGGGTATTTCAACAACTGGGTCTAAATCTGTACGTCGGAAGACTATACCGTGGTCTTCAGGCGCAGGTTTCAGAGTCAGATAAACTTTCTCGCCAGTGTGTAGACCGACACCGGTGGCTCTGATTTCATTCTTGAGTGTGCGTTGACGGATCATCGCAAAAGATACCTCTTTATTTAACAAACACTTTATTTAAGAAACAATGTAGCAAACTTGTAATAAGATTGGTGTAGCTTGGATTGTAAGCTACAGCCAGACAAACCCTTTAAAAACCCGCATAGATAAAATTACTGCGAATCCATGCTTAGAAAATACATTCAGTAAGAAAAAGTACCTAAAACAACCCGCCCCAAGCTAACTTCGTTGAACCTTTGGCTTGAATCGTTGGGAAATGATCTATCGTTACAGAAAGGAATTGCCGGTATTCTAGCAGATTTTTGCTATATGTCAGCATTTCCATAGTCTCAAGTATTAATTATTGCTGAATTAATCAACTTTTTCTTAGAAAAAGGCAGTAATTGAGGGGTAATTACTGCCTTTTTGCTCATCATGAGACCTAGCTAACAATAAATAGTTTCATCACTTATTCAATATAATAAAAGCTTGGCATTTTAGTCGACAGAAAACACCACAAGCGATTAATCAATGCTCAAAAACTATCTATTTGTCATAGAGGTATACCATCTATTTTATCAATCAGCTTGGTTCCTTAAAAAAGCCGGAATATCAAGATATTCAAAGTCATTATCACCTCGAGCTTGGGCTGCAACCGCTGCTGATGTTGAAGAGGCCTTTCTTTTAACCGTTGGAATATCCAGGTCTGCATAATCTGCTGGTGCTGCTTTACGAGTATTGTTTACAACCACCCGCGCTTCTGGTGCTTTCTTTTCTGCTGCTGCACCTTGTAAACCTGTCGCGACAACAGTCACCCGCAATTCATCCGTTAATTCAGGGTCAATCACTGTACCCACAACAACAGTTGCATCAGGCGAAGCAAAATCTTCGATGGTCTCACCCACTTCATTAAAGTCACCTAATGATAAATCGAGACCGGCGGTAATATTCACCAAAATGCCTCGAGCACCCTGGAGATTAACACCTTCCAGTAATGGACTGCGAATAGCGGACTCAGCAGCTTCACGTGCACGATTTTCACCAACTGCATTACCACTGCCCATCATTGCCATACCCATTTCAGACATGACGGTACGAACATCGGCAAAATCCACATTGATCATGCCTGGGCGGATGATCAAATCAGCAATACCTTGTACTGCACCAAGTAATACATCATTAGCCGCTTTAAATGCTTCGATTAAACTCGCGCTAGACCCAAGCACAGCCAATAGACGCTCGTTAGGAATAGTGATTAATGAATCAACTTGCTGTTGTAACTGCTGAATTCCCTCATCAGCAATCTGCATACGCTTACGCCCCTCAAAAGGAAATGGCTTAGTCACAACAGCAACCGTTAGAATTCCCATATCGCGAGCAACTTCTGCAACAACAGGGGCAGCACCGGTACCCGTACCGCCCCCCATGCCTGCAGTAATAAATACCATATCAGCACCTTCAAGAATTTCGGCAATACGATCACGATCTTCTATCGCTGACTGACGACCTATTTCTGGATTGGCACCTGCCCCCAAACCTTTGGTCATGCCACCGCCCAGCTGCAAAGCCACACGAGCATCAACATCGCGAAGCGCTTGAGCATCTGTGTTAGCGCAAATAAACTCCACGCCATCAACATCACAATCTATCATATGACGTACAGCATTACCGCCACCGCCGCCAACACCGATGACTTTGATTACCGCACTCTGCGGCATGTTATCAACTAATTCAAACATAACATTCCCCTCTTTTTGAAAAACTTTTATAAAAATAAATAACTATTAAATGACTGCAAAATTAAGCGCCACCTTGAAACCAGCGTTTAATTTTGCTGAAAAAACTCTCATGACTTTCTCGTTGGCTAATGCCAACACCTCGCTGCGGTTGCTGCTTAATACTATGCTGCAATAAACCAACACCCGTGGCATAAATCGGATTCGCTACAATATCAGCGAGACCTTTGACATTTTGTGGAAACCCTAACCTGACTGGCATATGAAATATTTCTTCTGCCAACTCAATAACGCCTTCCATTTTTGAAGTACCACCGGTCAAAACAATCCCTGCTGCAACCAAATCTTCATAACCACTTCGTCTTAACTCTGCCTGTATCAATGTAAATAATTCGTCATAACGTGGCTCAACCACTTCTGCAAGTGCTTGTCGAGACAAACTACGTGCGGGCCGATCACCAACACTTGGAACCTGAATAGTTTCATCAGCACCCGTTAATTTTGCTAGGGCACAGGCATACTTAATTTTAATTTCTTCTGCATGCATTGTTGGCGTCCGCAATGCCATTGCAATGTCATTAGTGACTTGGTCACCAGCAATAGGAATGACACCTGTGTGGCGAATAGAACCTTCGGTGAAGATAGCTATATCTGTGGTGCCCCCACCAATATCTACCATGCAAACACCTAGCTCACGCTCATCATCAGTCAACACTGAATAACTCGACGCTAGTTGTTCAAGAATAATATCCTCAACATCTAGACCACATCGGCGAATACATTTCTCAATATTTTGTGCGGCGTTAACTGCACAAGTAATTAAATGTACTTTTGCTTCCAGGCGCACACCTGACATACCCATGGGCTCTTTTACGCCTTCTTGACTATCAATCAAATACTCTTGCGGTAATATATGTAGTACTTGTTGGTCAGCAGGAATCGCAACAGCTTGCGCCGCATCGATGACTCTTTCCACATCTTGGGTCATCACTTCTCGATCTTTAATCGCAACAATTCCATGAGAATTCATACTGCTAATATGACTCCCTGCAATCCCTGCATAAACTGAATGAATTTCGCAACCCGCCATCAGCTCAGCTTCTTCAATAGCCCGTTGAATCGATTGCACGGTTGACTCGATATTAACAACCACCCCTTTTTTTAAACCGGTAGAGCGATGAGAGCCAATCCCAATAATTTCTAATTCGCCACTGCTATTCACCTCGCCAACAATAGCGACAACTTTGGATGTCCCAATATCCAGACCGACGATTAAATTATTATTATCGTTCGCCATTATTGCCCCCTAGCAGGATAAATTGTATTGTTCAGACTTTTCATCATCTCTTTCATTCACTGTTCCATTTATTTCGGTCTTAAATATTTTGCTTTTTATGATCAACTAAAAAGCTTTTATTATTTCGAGCATGTTGTTCAGCTTCTTTCCACTGTATTGCCAATCCATTTTCGTAACGCATATCAATAACTTTAATTTGGTCTTGCCGATCAATTTTTTTCTGCGCAAGGATTTTCATTAAACGCTGTACTTTTTTAATAATATCTGTTCGACCTGCAAGCAAACGCCAACCATTATCTAGGTCTATTGTCCACACACCGATTTCACTTTTACCCAACTCAAGGACCTTTAATCCATATTCACTGATAGATTGAGACAGCAACTGATATTGCTTCATCACTAACATGGCCGAACCATCATTACCACGAAGTATCGGCAGGTGTTCAATAAAGCCTCGGTCTTCCACATGAATTAATTCGCCACGATAATTCACAAAACCTTTTTTTCCCCAACGCGCAATAGGTTTCTGTTCTTCAATAGTGACATGTAGAATATCCGGCCACTGTCGGCGTAAATTAACATTATCAACCCATGGGTTAGCTTCCAGGTTTTGCCTCATACTATCCAAATTTTCTCTAATAAAACTCTTTTGGATATTCTCACTAATTAATGCACTCACTTCATCTTTCGCTAAATAAGCAAATTGGCCATTAACCACAATTGAGGCAATCGGTTTTGCTAAAAACTGTTTTACTGCTTGGCCTCCATAGTAAACCGAAACACTTAACATTCCCGCAATCGAGCTCATCACTAATGTCAACTTCAAAACACGCAGCAGTGGCTTAAAAGAGAAACTCTTTTTCGCCGGCTTGCGTTTCACATTTCTACGTGACGATTTCTTAGCAGACATTAGGAGCCTATCACCTCTATTCCAGTTAGAATGTTCGCTACTAACTCTTCGAAAGAATACCCTGCTGTATTAGCGGCCATTGGAACTAAACTATGGCTAGTCATACCTGGTACAGTATTAACTTCAAGCACATTAAATTCCCCATTGGCATCAACCATTACATCAACACGCCCCCAGCCAGAACATTGCAAACTTTCAAAAGCCCAGAGAGAAAGAGATTTTAATTTTTCCTCCTCAGCCTGAGACAAACCACAAGGACACAAATAACGCGTGTCATCAGAATGGTATTTCGCCTCATAATCATAAAAAACATTATCAGTTTCTAATCTAATAGCGGGTAAAACCTCACCGTTAAGAATGGAAACTGTATATTCTGGACCAGGCAGTAATTGCTCTGCAAAAACACAACTATCGTATTTCAATGCAGCCTCATAAGCCTGTTCCAATTCTTTTGCAGTGCTGACAATTGTCATTCCAATACTTGAACCTTCATGGGCTGGCTTGACCATAGCCTTACCACCTAATGCCTGTAGTAACTTATCTGCATTCATACCTTTATCAAGTATTGAGAAACGAGGTGTTGCTAAGCCCATACCCAACCACATTTGTTTGGACATCAATTTATTCATCGCAACAGCAGATGATTGAACATTACTCCCGGTGTAACGAATGCCCATAAAATCTAGTAGTGCCTGCAAGCGACCATCTTCACCAATTCCCCCATGCAATACGATAAATGCAGTATCAATATAGGCCGATTTAATTTGTTCTATAACATCGCCATTTATTTCAACGTCAACGACATCAACGCCCAACTGGCGAAAGGCATCGATAACCGCACGACCACTATCTAAAGACACTTCGCGCTCTGCCGACACGCCGCCATACAAAACACCGATCCGGCCATAACTTGTAAAATCAAAACTCTTCATTCGACTATTTATGATTAGTTAACAATGAATTTCATACTAATTTTCTTTTCGCTAATGTGGTTGCCAGACTACCAACATTGCCGGCTCCTTGAGTAATAATAATATCTCCAGGTTGAACAACATCTTTGATAATGGCTGGCACACCATCAACACCTTCAACAAAAATTGGATCAATTTGTCCTCGGTTACGAATGCTTCGACTCAAATGACGGCTGTCTGCTCTAGCAATAGGCTGCTCACCTGCTGCGTATACATCCAATAAAATTAACACATCGACTCGAGATAGCACATCAACAAAATCTTCGTAAAGATCTCTTGTCCGAGTATATCGATGTGGTTGATACACCATGACTAAACGACGGTCGGCCCAGCCATCGCGCACAGCCTGAATAGTCGCTTGCACTTCACGAGGATGGTGACCGTAGTCGTCAACTAACATTGCTTCTCCGCCACCGACCGGATACTCACCGTAAATTTGAAAGCGACGCCCAACCCCTTGGAATTTCTCTAAACCGTTTTGAATCGCTGAACTATCAACGCCTTCATCCACTGCAACAGCAACTGCAGCCAACGCATTCAGTACATTATGCTTTCCAGGCATACTTAGTTCGATAGATAAACTATCTTCCTTAGTTTTTTCCGATAATATTTTCCCGCTCACATTAAAGCGAGTATGGTTTTGGTTCTGGATAACGTTTTCTGCACGATAATCATTCTCCTCGTTAAAACCATAAGTAATGACTTGCCTGGAAATGTCAGGTAATAGTTCTTGAATAATCGGGTCATCACCACACACAACCAGCAAACCATAAAATGGAAGATTATGAATAAATTCGATAAAAGTTTTTTTCAGTCGAGCAAAATCACCTTCATAGGTTTCCATATGGTCCATATCGATATTAGTGATTACAGCAACCATTGGTTGTAAATGTAAAAATGACGCGTCACTTTCATCAGCTTCAGCAACCAGATAATGACTCGTGCCTAGTTTGGCATGGCTACCTGTACTATGAACCAAACCGCCTATGACAAAAGTAGGATCAAGATTAGCAGCAGCTAGAATAGAGGTAATTAAACTTGTTGTAGTCGTTTTTCCATGTGTTCCAGCGACAGCGATACCATGTCGGTAACGCATCAGCTCCGCTAACATTTCTGCGCGTCGGACAATAGGTATGCGCTGTTCACGAGCACTAATCATCTCCGGGTTAGCGTCATCAACAGCACTGGAATTGACAATAACATCCGCACCAATCACATTTTTCATATGATGACCAATAAAAATGGTAGCTCCCATCTCTTGTAAACGACCAGTTACTGCAGATTCTCTTAAATCAGAGCCGGATATCTCATAATTTTGGTTAAGTAATACTTCAGCTATACCACTCATGCCAGCACCACCAATACCAATAAAATGGATGCGCTTTATCCGGCGCATTTCAGGCACACAAAAAGATGAACTAGGCTGCATGACGACGTCCCCCATTTAAACTTTTGCCTGAACAAGCTTGCTCACAAATAGCAACCATTTTTTCGGTCGCATCTGGCATAGATACTTCTTTTAATTTTCTAGATAAACGTTGCAATAAAGCATTATCCGTTAACATTTCTTCTAACAATGTACCCAACGCTGAATTTGTCAGCTCTTTCTGTTCAATTGCGTAAGCCGCTTGATAATCAACTAACCATTGAGCATTCACTGATTGATGGTTATCGATAGCATAAGGATATGGAATAAAAATCGCAGGTAAACCAGCAACCGCTACCTCACTCACTGTCAACGCTCCTGCTCTGCAAATAATAATGTCAGCCCAACGATAAGCTTCTGCAACATCTGAGATAAACTCTTCAGAACGCGCCTCAATATTTAGTGACTTATAGCTTTCAACAACCATTTGTAACTTATTCTTTCCTGTCTGATGCCATATATTTGGGCGAATAGAAGCGGGTATTTTTTCAATTGATTCTGGCACGATGGTATTAATGGCTTCAGCACCGAGGCTTCCTCCCATTACTAACAGATTTCTTTGTTTACCTTCAGCATATATTTTTTGCGTTTCAAATAGTTCTTTAACTTCAGACCTTATAGGGTTACCAATTAACAATGCGCCAGGCAAGCTGCGAGGAAAAGCCACCAAAGTCTTTGAAGCAATTTTTGCCAACAATTTATTAGTACTGCCTGCCACAGAATTTTGCTCATGGATAATTAGTTTTTTGCCCAACAGGCGTGCAGCAATTCCACCTGGCGCAGCCACATATCCCCCAAAACCAACAACCACCTTGGGTTTGACCTTTCGAAGAACCACAATCGATTGCCAAACAGCTTTTAACAATAAATAAGGGGTTAGTAGTTTTGCCAACAGCCCTTTCCCACGAAAACCTTTGATCGTTATCAAGTGCAACGGGATATTTTCGGCAGGAACTATGTTATGCTCCATCCCTGATGCAGTACCCAACCAGTGTACTTTAGCACCTTTTTCTATGAGTGATCGTGCCACTGCCATCGCTGGGAAAATATGTCCCCCAGTACCGCCCGCCATAATGAGATAAGAATCTGCTTGACTCATGTCCCCTCCTTACGCGATGCAACAACATTAAGGTCAAGGTCATAATCAATACGCAATAACAGCGCAATAAGCAGACAGTTAATAATTAAGCTACTACCCCCGTAACTTACAAAAGGTAATGTCAGGCCTTTTGTTGGGAAAAAACCAGATGCAACACCCACATTAACCATAATTTGAAAACCAAATAAAACGGCAATACCGAATGCAGCTAAAGCTACAAATGTGTCGTTACGTACCATCGCTTTTTTCGCGATGGCAAAAATTTGTAGAACCAATACAAAAAACAAAGCAAGCAGTAGTAAAACGCCAATAAAACCTTGTTCTTCAGCAAAAATAGCGAAAATAAAATCGGTATGGGACTCAGGTAAATACAACATTTTTTGGATACTATTTCCCAGCCCAAGTCCAAACCATTCCCCGCGGCCAAACGCTATCAGTGATTGAGTTAATTGATATCCAGAATCAAACTGGTCTTTCCAGGGATCCATAAAAGTAATTAATCGTTTCATCCGATAAGGTGTAAACCAGACTAAGCCCGCGAGAATACCGACACCAGATAACAACAATAATATACATTGCCAAAGTTTGGCCCCTGCCAAAAACAACATACCACCTACAGTAACCGCAAGCACAACAGAGCCCCCAAAGTCAGGCTCTAATAACAATAACCACATTAACAAAACCAACATTAACAATGGTTTGAACAGCTCTCTCCATTGCGTCTGTAAAAAATACTGGCTATTCGCAAGGTAGCTGGCAAAAAACACAATGCCACAAAACTTAACCATTTCGGATACTTGCAATGTAATAGGCCCTAATTGCAACCATCGTTGACTACCGTTAACTCGCCGGCCAATTCCTGGAATTAATACAATCACCAGAAAAAATACAGCGACTAAGAACAGCATCCATCCGTATTTTCGCCAAAAATTTGTGGGAATCATCAACATGACTAACGATGCACTCACCCCCAAGAATAAATAAACCAAATGCCGACGAACAAAAAACCATGGATCATTATATTTGGCCACAGCAAAATCGATAGAAGCCGATGCCACCATAATCAAACCAATACTCATTAAAACAAAAACCGTTAAAATAAGTTGCCAATTTAACGATAGTGACAATTGCTTATTTGCCGGCGTCATTACAAACGGTATTTTCAGCTGCATCATATTCATGCTGCTTCCCTCTTTACCGCTTCGATAAATTGGTTACCGCGATCTTCATAGCTTGAAAACATATCAAAACTGGCACAAGCGGGTGATAACAGTACAATATTTCCTGGCTGTGCTTTTTCTTTAGCAAGTGATACTGCTGCTTGCAAAGTTTCTGCATAAAGCACATCAACAATATCATTCACTACCGCTTCTATCTGTTTAGCATCACGGCCAATCAAAATAATCAAGCGAACTGCTTTTTTAACACTCTGCTTAAGCTCAGAAAAATCTGCTCCCTTACCATCGCCACCAGCAATTAAAACAATATTTCGAGAATCTTCTGACAAGCCATTCAAGGCGGCTAGAGTTGCACCAACATTCGTTGCTTTAGAATCATTAATATAATCAACATCATTGATTGACGAGACCCATTGGCAACGATGAGGTAAACCTTCGAACTGCTGCAATGTTGCTAACATATTATCTATCGATATACCCGCGGCATAACCTATGGCTAAAGCAGCCAGACAATTAGCAACATTATGCTGACCTCGAAGTTGCAAACTTGTTGTAGGCAATAACGGCTTAAATTCGTATGCAAGAAAATCAACACCATCTTTTTTCATCACACCAAACCCATGACGGTCAGGCTTATCAAGACCAAACGATAAAGCAGTGACCCCCTGTGCCAGTGGTGGCTGCGTTAAGGGGTCTGCTCGATTAGTAACAACCGTTTCTGCACCAAAATATATTTTCTGTTTAGCGTGATGATAATCCGCCAAGGTATTGTAGCGATCCATATGATCGGCGCTGATATTTAATACTGTCGCTACCTTAGCCTTCAAAGAAAGCGTTGTCTCTAACTGAAAACTTGATAATTCAAGAATATATAAGTCAGCGTCTTCTCCGATAAGATCCAATACCGGCTTACCGATATTGCCGCCGACAGCAGCATTGATGCCAGCATCCATTGCCATCTGCCCAACTATACTTGTGACAGTTGTTTTGGCATTGGAACCTGTAATTGCAATAACAGGTTGCTTGACCTCACGCGCAAATAATTCAACATCACCAACAATATCCACACCAGCAGAAATAGCATTAATAATTTCTGGTGTTTTCAGGCTGATACCTGGGCTTAAAACAATCTCATTAGCTTGTTTTAGAATCGATTCATCGAATTGCCCCAATCGCAAAGTAATATCAGGAAAAGATCGCTTAAATTCATCGAGACCAGGAGGGTTTTCACGCGAATCCATGGCCATAAAAGGTATATGTTGACGCTGTAAAAAACGAGCAGCAGAAAGCCCGGTCACACCAAGCCCCACTATTACCGTTAATTTACTCGTTGCAATCAGCGTCATTTTTTATTTATTACCTGTCAAATAGCTCTTTAATGTATTTACTAATAACTCTTAACTAAATTTTCGATTTAACGTAGTTTCAATGTTGCCAAACCAAACAAAACCAATATCACTGTAATAATCCAAAACCTTACGATTACTCGCGGCTCGGGCCATCCTTTTAATTCAAAATGATGGTGTATAGGTGCCATACGAAAAATTCGTTTTCCTGTTAGCTTGAATGAAGCAACTTGTATAATGACGGAAACTGTTTCCATCACAAACACACCACCCATAATAAAAAATACAATTTCATGCCGAACAATCACTGCAATCACCCCCAACGCAGCACCTAAAGCCAGGGCACCAACATCCCCCATAAAAACTTGGGCAGGGTAAGTGTTAAACCATAAAAACCCCATACCAGCTCCAGCTAAAGTCGTACAAAAAACAACAAGCTCTCCAGCACCAGGGATATAAGGTATTTGTAAATAATTAGAAAAAGTCACGTTGCCTGCCAAATAAGCAATGACGCCTAAAGCTCCGCCTACTAAAACCGTTGGCATAATGGCCAAGCCATCAAGACCATCCGTTAAGTTAACGGCATTACTTGCACCGACTATTACGCAATAAGCCAAGACGACATAAAACAAGCCTAAATCAATCATTACACGCTTAAAGAATGGAATAATTAACTGCGTTTCTGCAGGAGTAGCAGCATACGAATAAAGGTAAATAGCCGCACCTAAGCCAGCAATAGACTGCCAAAAATATTTCCATCTTGCGGGTAAACCACGCGAATTTTTCTCTACAACTTTACGATAGTCATCAACAAAGCCAACGGCACCAAAAATGGCGGTAACAATTAATACAACCCAGACATAACGATTCGATAAATCGGACCACAACAAACTGCTAACAAAAATTGCAGCCAAAATAAGAGTGCCACCCATTGTAGGTGTACCCGACTTCGTTAAATGTGACGCTGGACCATCATCGCGAACAGATTGACCAATCTGTAAAATATTTAAACGACGAATCATCCAGGGCCCCAACAGCAAAGAAATACCTAATGCTGTTAACACACCTAAAATCCCACGCAATGTGAGATATTGAAAAACAGCAAAGCCGTTATGAAATTGCTGTAAGTATTCAGCAAGCCAAACTAGCATTATTATTATCTCCAGAGGATTTCAATGCATTAATAACTCTCTCCATACGAGAGCTACGCGAACCCTTAACTAAAATTGCAACATCATCAGCTACCAATTCTGTAAGGCCTTCAATCAACGTTTCAAATGTTGAACAATGTTGCGCCGATGAACCAAACGCTGTTGCCGCAAAGGCGCTGTTCTTTCCTAAAGTAAACATATGAGCGATATTTTTTTCTGCTGCATATTGGCCAACAACCTGGTGCTGAAATTCGGCCTCATCACCCAATTCACCCATATCACCTAAAACCAAAACCGTTCGGCCAGGCATTTCGGCTAATATATCAATCGCTGCTTTAACAGAACCAGGGTTGGCATTGTAAGTATCATCGATTAATGTAGAGCCCTTGCACCCTTCAACAACCTGCACTCGCCCTGCCTCTCCACGAAACTTCTCTAAGCCCATCCGGATAAATTCAATATCCATTCCTGCACTATAGGCACAAGCAGCCGCAGCAATTGCATTCGTGATATTGTGTTTCCCTAGCACGGCCAACTTAACGACGACAGCTTGGTCTTCACACACCAGACAAAATGAATAGCAACCATTTTTAAGCAGGTTAATATTTCTTGCTCGAATCTGAGCTTGTTTACCATTAATCAATAAATTATCAGTCATTGAAAAAACAAGGGTTTTTAATTTTTTGACTTGCTCCAACCACTGGCCAGCATACACATCATCGCCATTGACAATTGCTGTACCTGTTTCATTTAAACCTTGGTAAATTTCACCTTTCGCATTGGCAATTGCATCAACAGAACCAAACCCTTCAACATGAGCAGGCATCACATTATTAACAAGTGCAATAGTGGGTTTTGCCATTCCAGTTAGATAAGCAATTTCCTGTGGACCACTGGCTCCCATTTCAATGACTGCATATTGGTGTTTTTTCTCTATACTCATAAGAGATAAAGGAACTCCAATATGATTATTAAAATTACCTTTTGTGGCAAAAATTGCATCTTCACCAACATAAACCGCAAATATCTTTGACAGCATTCCTTTAACTGTCGTCTTACCACTACTGCCAGTAACAGCAATTAGTGGTTTGTCAAAATGATCACGTTGCCATTCTGCAATATTACCTAGCGCAACAGTTGTATCATCAACAAGCCAAATATCCATACCATCAATTTCAGGTATTTTATCTTTAGCATTTTTGTTAATAACAAACGCAGTAACACCTTGATCCAATGCTTGCTGTAAATAATCATGAGCATCAAAACGGTCGCCTTTTAAAGCAACAAATAAATCGCCATTAACCACTTTGCGGGAATCAATACTGACGGAGTTGAGCTGATTAGAACCATTACACACCTCTCCCCCATAATTAGCCGCTAACTGCTGCAAGGTAAATGTTGTGATCATTTTGTTACGCCTCCGCTTCTCGTTGGCGCAAACTAAATCTTGCATGTTGCTGATCGCTAAATGGAAAACGTTGATTGCCAATTATTTGATAATCTTCATGCCCTTTCCCCGCAATTAATATCACATCACCAGCTCTGGCATTATTGATCGCAAAATCAATGGCACTAGCTCTATCTGCAACAACTTCTCTTGGCTCCTGAAAACCTTGTTCGATATCTGCAAAGATTTGCACCGATGATTCATTGCGGGGATTATCACTGGTTACAACAATTTCATCCGCCAGCTTCTCAGCAATCGCAGCCATTTCAGGGCGTTTATCTCGATCCCTGTCACCACCACAACCAAACACACACCACAATTTTCCTTGTGTATGCGGCAACAATGCACTTAGAGCATTTCGTAAGGCATCTGGTGTATGGGCGTAATCAACAACTACTTGGATATCTAATTGGTTAGCAATTAACTCCATTCTTCCTGGTACAGGTTTCAATAATGGTATTAGTGGAACAATGCGCTCCATAGAGTAATCATTGATATAAAGTGTTGTAATAATCGATAACAAATTACTTAAATTAAATTGGCCAACCATTTTTGTTGTAATGGGGTATTCACCATCTGGCGTTTTGAGTAAAGCTGATAAACCTTGCTCACCCATTTCAATCGATTTAAATGAAAAATGAGCCATCGACTTATCAAACAATGAATCCAGTTGCTTAAGACTGTATGTCGCTAATTTGATATCAGCCCTCAGGTTTTCAACCAATACCTTTGAGAATTCGTCGTCTTCATTAATCACTGCCATTGAAACTGATGGCATTGCAAATAATGTTGCTTTCGCCTGCCCATAAGCCGCCATCGTGCCGTGGTAATCTAAATGGTCGTGAGTCAAATTAGTAAATACCGCTGTATTGATATCGATACCTCTAACACGATGCTGAATCAAACCATGGGAAGACACTTCCATTGCCAATGCTTTAGCACCTTGACCAACTAACTGTGAACAGATTTTTTGAGTTGTGATCGCGTCGGTTGTCGTCATACCTGTTGCAATCAATAAATCCTGTAAATTATCATCAGCTTGCAGCTGGCTTTCCTTGATAACACCACATCCCAAGGTCCCCATCACACCACAAGGCTGATGCAAACACGCCAATGCTTGCGCCAACAATTGTGAACACGTCGTTTTTCCATTTGTTCCTGTAATACCAATGACGGGTAAATTGCGAGATGGGCAATGATAAAAACGGCCAGCAATATTACTTAAGGCTTGTTCAAGTTGAGGAACACCAATAACAGGAACGGCAATATCAACTGACGTAGATATCAATTCATCTCCTGCATCAACCAATATTGCGCAAGCGCCGTTGAGAACAGCTTGATCAATAAAATCCTTACCATGAGCATGCAAACCTTGCATCGCAACAAATACGCTTCCGCTTTTAATTTCTCGGCTATCTATTGTTAAGTCTTTAACGACTATACCAGCCGCTTTTTGATGGACTTCATCTGACAAAAAATCAATCATGGGTAATAATTGATGAAGCTGCTGCGTAGTCTCATACGTTTTTGAAGTCATCACGACAATGGCTCCGCAGCTGCTTTTAATGGCGGCTTAACTTTTTGAACGACTTGTGAGCGCGAAGACTCTTCAAGGCGAGGAGGTACTTGCAGTAACCGAAGACTTCTCTCCATCAAGGCAGAAAATACAGGCGCTGCGACCTCCCCTCCGAAATATTGACCGCTACTCGGCTCATTAACAACAATCACAGCAATTAAACGAGGATCATCTGCAGGAGCAAACCCTGCAAATAATGATGAATAACGATCATCAGCATAACCACCCCGCCCTACTTTATGAATAGTGCCGGTTTTGCCTGCCCCCGGATATGCAGGCATATTAGCGCGAGTGCCAGTGCCACCTGGCTGCACCACTTTCTGCAACATAGTCGCAACCTGTTTTGCAACATTAGGATCAACAACGGAAACTGAATCAGGCTGCTCATTGACTCTTAATAACGACACCGGCTTCTTTTTACCGTTATCAGCAATCACACTGTACGCCTGCGCCAACTGTAGCGTCGTTAGCGACAATCCATAACCAAAAGAGAAATTGGCTTGAACAATGGGTTGCCATTTCGAATATCCTGGCAATGTTCCTGCTGCCTCGCCAGGAAAACCAGTACCTGTGTCTTGGCCTAAACCCGCACGAAAAAACATATCTCGAATAATATCGCCTTCAAGATCGAGGCTAATTTTAGTCAGTCCTACCTGACTGGATTTTTGCAAAATCTTGGCAACATCCATCTCACCGTAATTAACCGGGTCTAGTAATGTTTTCCTTCCTACTCTTAAGTAACCCGGGCTCGTATTTATTTTGGTAGTGGGCTTAAAACGCCCACTCTCTAGAGCTGCCATCACCGTTAGCGGTTTCATCGTTGAACCCGGCTCAAACTGGTCGGTCATCGCTCTATTGCGTAACGCTTGTGGTTTAAGGCCTGCTCTATCGTTAGGGTTATAAGACGGCTGATTCACCATTGCGAGCACCTCACCGGTTTTCGCATCCAACAATACAATAGAACCGGATTTAGCTCTATGAGCAGTTACCGCTTCTTTTAATTCTCGATAAGCCAAATACTGTAAGCGCATATCAATACTAAGCGCGATATCTTTCCCAGCACTGGCAGCAGAAATTAAATTAACATCTTTAAAAACACGCCCTCTTAAATCTTTTAAGACTTGCTTCTCACCTTTTTCACCAGTCAGCCACTGTTCGTATGCAAGCTCTATCCCTTCCTGACCTTTATCATCAATGTTAGTAAAGCCTACAAGATGGGCAGTGATCTCGCCTGCTGGATAAAAACGCCGGTATTCTCTCTGGCCGTAAACACCTCTAATATCTAAATCTAATATCTCATCAGCATCAGCGGGCGTCATATGGCGACGCAAATACATAAACTCTTTATTGCGGAAGCGATGTAATTTTTTCTCCAAGCTCCCTAACTTCATATTTAAAGCTTTAACTAAATCAGGCCAGTGCTCTTTTGCAGATAATAACTCTTTAGGCTGAGCCCATAAGGAAACAACAGGTGTACTCACAGCTAATGGTTCACCATTCCTATCTGTGATCACACCTCGCAATGCGGGAATAGTTTCTGAACGAAGAGTACGCACCAAACCTTGCTGCTGAAGAAATTCATAACCACGCGATTCATTAGGCAATACCTGGATTGAAGCAAGGTGCCAAACCAAAGCAGCCAATAATGCAAACAGCACTATAGACACGCCATAAAAGCGCCAACGAATTATTTTTGCTGTGCGCGGCTTAGCCTTCATTCGAACCTTCTTCCGAATTAATCATAATAATTTGCTTAGACTCTGGCACCTGCATCTGCAAGCGCTCTTGCGCCAGCTTTTCAACACGCCCATAAGCAGCCCATGTACTTTCTTCCAATAAATATTGCCCCCAAACAACTTGTAACTGATTGTGCTCCAAACGAAGCGTTTCTAACTCATTAAACTTAACCCGCGTATCATAAGTGACATACACAACCGCTAACGATGACGCAATCAACGCTACCCATAGCAGCACTACAACCAATAAAGATTTAGGAAAGGAAAGTTGCTGTTTAGAACTTTGTTTTTTCATCACATTGTCACCTAAATAACGCTATGCGATTTTTTCAGCAACACGCATTACAGCACTGCGCGCACGAGGGTTATAATCTAACTCCGATTTTCCAGGCTTCAGCGCCTTGCCTAATCGACGTAAACGCTTATTTAATTTATCTGCTGTAACGGGTAAGCCCAGAGGTAACTCATCTCCTCGCTCATACCGCTGGATAAATCGTTTAACACGTCGATCCTCTAAAGAATGAAAACTAATCACGACTAAGCGCCCGCCGATTGCTAATACTTCTAATGCCTGCGCCAACACGTCGTCCAACTCCTGTAATTCATTGTTGATATAAATCCTGATTGCCTGAAAGGCCCGGGTAGCGGGATGCTTACCTTTTTCCCACGCTGGGTGTGCCTCCGCTATAATTTTTGCTAACTTTGCTGTTGTCGTAATTGGTTCAACTATACGCTCTGCCAAAATTGCTCTCGCCATGCGTCGAGCAAACCTTTCTTCACCATATTCCTTCAGCACACGTACAATTTCTTCTTCGCTTGCCGAAGCGACCCAATCTGCTGCGGTGGGTCCTGATTGATTATCCATTCTCATATCTAAAGGGCCATCATTGGAAAAGCTGAACCCTCTTTCTGCTTGATCCAATTGCGGGGAAGAAACCCCTAAATCCAACAACAAACCTGACACTTTCCCTATCTGTGCTCTCTCTTCCAACAACACTTTTAATTGAGCAAATGACCCTTGAACAATCTCAAATCTGGCATCATCCGCAAATCGTAAACTGCCGACGGCGATCGCCTGCTCATCTTTATCAATTGCAAGCAGACGACCACCTTCAGACAGCCCCCCTAACACCTTTGAACTATGTCCCCCACGTCCAAAGGTACCATCAACATAAAAGCCATTTTTATTGGTGATCAGCGCATCTACCGCCTCATCCAATAAAACGGTGATGTGCTCTTCACCTGACTTCACTTTAAAACCCCATTACTTCAGTCATCATTTATAACGCCAGAGTCCGCATGCCTTCGGGCATCTCTTCCTCATCAACAGACGCATCAATGTACTCGGCAAATTTGTCCTCACTCCACAACTCAAGCCCTTTACCCTGCCCAACAAGCATGAGCTTTTTCTCTAAAAAGGCATATTCTCTTAAGGTTGGCGGCACAAGCACTCGGCCATTGCCATCTAATTCAAGCGGGCTGGCATGACCAATCAGGAGCAACTTCACACGACGAGAGATTTTGTTAAATGAAGGTAAGGCTTCAATTTTTGGCAAAATCTCCTGCCATTGATTTTCAGGATATAAATGTAGGCAACGGTTCTCGGTATGGGCCGTTAATACAATTCGACCGTCACAACATTCCTCCAATAATTCACGCACACGAGCAGGGATCGCAATGCGACCCTTTGCATCCATGTTTATTGCGTGACTACCGTAGAATGTACTCAAAATCGTTGTTATCCTGTTAAAAAGTTGGTTTTACTCGCTTTGGCCTTAACACTCGCTTAATTGAGGCCGTGATTGAAAAAGTAAAATACCCATATTTAGAGGTTTTATATAAGTTAAAGATACACCAATAACCACAAAAAACCACTTTTAACCACATTATGACACTATATGCCGTGAATGACTAAAGTCAAGGAATCATGTCGGGAAAAACTACTTAAAAAACAGAAACTTGCCGATAAATGTAGGAAAACCACAGGGGAAGAGATCAGCTAAAATCCGATTAGCTGATTTAAAACAGCAAAATAGAATCCATACTTAAAGTATTACTTTAAGTATGAGACTTTTTGTTTATTTAGAAATGTCGTTATAAGAAGGGGGAGTCATATAAAAGTCAGGCTAAAAACAGGCAAATAGACTTAGTGGCTTAATATTCTCGATAAAAACAGTTTTGCGCGTTCACCGCGCTCCTCATCGAAGAACTCAGTTTTCGTACAATCTTCTTCTATCACACCCGCATCCATAAATATCACTCGATCAGCAACTCGTTTGGCAAACCCCATTTCATGGGTTACAACCATCATGGTCATACCGTCTTCAGCTAGTGATGTCATCACATCAAGAACCTCATTGATCATTTCAGGATCTAAAGCCGAGGTAGGCTCATCAAACAACATGGCCTCCGGGTCCATGGCAAGGCCACGGGCAATAGCAACGCGCTGTTGCTGACCACCCGATAGCTGAGCAGGATACTTTGGCGCTTGAGCAGCCAGGCCTACTCGCTCAAGTAATTCCATCCCTCGTTTTTCTGCCTGCTCGTTTGTACGCCCCAAGACTTTCATTTGAGCTAATTTAATATTTTCAATAATAGTGATATGAGGAAACAACTCAAAATTTTGAAAAACCATACCAATACGCGAGCGTAACTCAGACATGTTGGTAGAATTTGCACCCACCGATACACCATTAAAAGTGATACTACCTTCTTGAAAAGCCTCCAATCCATTCACTGTTTTAATCAGGGTGCTTTTACCCGAACCAGAGGGGCCACAAACAACCACCACCTCCCCTTTTGCAACTTTTGTACTGCAATCGGTTAATACTTTAAAGTCACCATACCACTTACTGACATCTTTTATTTCAATCATAAGGAATACTTTCTCTGTAGTTTTCCGACAAGAACAGTGCCTATTAAGCATAAAACAAAATATACAAAGGCAACGGTTAAATACACTTCGATCAGCCGGTTTTCAATAGTTGCTATTCGATCTGAAACCACTAAAAAATCTGCAAGTCCTACAACATAGACAAGAGCTGTATCCTGAAATAATACAATCGCTTGCGTCATTAAAATGGGAATCATATTGCGGAAAGCCTGTGGCAAAATAATGTATTGCATATTCTGCCTATAAGTCATTCCTAAAGCTTCGCCCGCATGCACTTGCCCTTTTTTAACGCTTTGAATACCAGCACGAATAATTTCGCAATAATACGCCGCTTCAAACATTACAAATGCAACTAGAACCGAGTAAAAAGTACCAACTGGACGACCGATAATAATAGGAACTAAAAAGTAGAGCCAAAAAATAACTAAGATCAAAGGCATTGATCGCAAAAAGTTAACATAGGAACCCGCAATAAATGATAAGAGCCCAATATGCGATAATCGACACAACGCTAATACAGTGCCAAATACGATACCGCCACAAATGGCTAAAAATGTCAGCCATAACGTTAAGCTCATTCCTTCCAGCAAGAAATGCCAATTCTCCCAGATAACACTAAAATCCAAAGCGTCCAACATATTATTTTGCCCCCAGTGAGATCATGCCAGGGATAGCTGTTTTCTTCTCTACAAAACGCATCAGTGTCATGACTATAGCGGTTACAAGAATATAAAGAACCGTTGCTACCGTAAAAGCTTCGAAGCCTTGAAAAGTGTATTCTTCGATTTGACGGCTTTGCGCTGTCAGCTCAACAACACCGATTGTCAGCGCGACCGACGAATTTTTAAAAATACCCAAGAATTCACTGGTCATTGGCGGGACGATTAAACGGAAACTAACGGGCAATAGCACATAGCGATAGGTTTGCACTTCAGTCAACCCCATCGCCATCGCAGCATTGCGCTGCCCTTGAGGAATAGCATTAATACCGGCGCGCAACTGCTCGCCAACACGTGCACCAGTATAAGTTGCAAGACATAGTACTGCCGTCCAGAACTCAGGCAATGGCATTTCTCGCTTAATCCACGTACCTACAGAATCTGGAACAAGCTCAGGAAAAATAAAATACCAAAGGAACATTTGTACGATAAGCGGAATATTACGAAAAATAGCAACATAAGTCGTACCGATTTTGCGCAACCAGGGAATATTAACTGTACGAATAGTCCCAATAACTGAGCCGATACAGAAGGCAATAATCCATCCAGTTATTGCCACTGCACATGTCCAGAACAGCCCAGACCATATCCACCCAAAATATGGTTCTTGAAGTAGAATTCCCCAATTCCAGTTGTAGTTAAATCCCATAATGCGCAACCTCCTGGAATCTATTTATTTTAATTGGCCAGGTTGTTTTTACGATTAATGAGGCAAAGCCTGGATAGCAAATGCTTCTTTTAATCGAGGAGACAGAGGCATGTTAATATTTGTTGGCCCTGGGCTAAACCATTTATTATAAACTTTTTCGATCTCACCATTGCGCATCATGTCTGCAAGGACAACATTACCTAAACGCTGAAAGGTAGAATCATTCTGCGGCACCATGATTCCATAAGGATCAAAGGAAAGAAAACGACCCGTTACTCGAAAATTATCCGGCTTTTTATCTTTACTAATCAAACCGAAAAGGAGCACATGATCACCAGCAAAAGCATCTGCACGACCGCTATTCACTAACAACCAAGATTGAGAATGATCCTTAGCAGGAAGTATTCTTATATTAAGGTTTTTATCTTCGATAATTTTTTTAACTGATTTTTCATTTGTCGTACCCAAAGTCACAGCGAGCACTTTACCATTCATATCTTCAAGCTCATTAATACCAGAACCTTTTTTACTCGCTAATTGAGTACCTGTAATAAATGTAGTCGACAAATATGCCACTTGCTTCTGGCGAGTTAAATTATTAGTTGTCGACCCGCATTCCATATCAATGGTTCCATTCGAAATTAAAGCAATACGCGTTTGTGACGTTACCGGAACAAAATTAACTTTCAACGATGGCGTTCCAATCTCTTTCTTAATTTGATCAACAATCTTCATACAAAGATCAACGGTATAACCAATAGGCTCACCCGATTTACCAATATACGAAAAAGGGACTGAGGACTCACGATGACCAACATTAATTTGACCACGCTCTTTAATTCTATCTAACACAACAGATTGACCTGCCGCTTGCGCTTGCATTGACAACAAGGCAGTCGTTGCAGCAATAAAGGCCGATGCCACACCTATTACTTTCTTAGAAAAATATTTATTACTCATACTATTTCACTCTCTCTTATTATTTAAAATAGGAATCTAAAAGCCACAATCTAGTTAAAAACTTAATTTGCGACCCGCACTTAAGCAATCTATTTGATATTGGCGACTACATCTTGATACGCAAACAATGCTAGAGAACCTCCGGTATGTAAAAACACCACATTATCGTCTTTGTTAAAATAGCCTTCTCTAATCAAACCAATCAAACCAGCCATACCTTTACCGGAATACACGGGATCCAAAAGGATTGATTCATTACGTGCACATAATTTGATGGCTTCCAAGGTATCCTCATTAGGAAACCCATAACCAGGGCCGGTATATCGATCATCAACGAGGACATTATCTTTAGAAACGGAACCGGGCAAACCAAGAAGATCGGCCGTCGCACAAACTGTTTTATAGACATTCTCAATTTGAGGATCTTTAGGTGCTTTTACACTAATGCCCATCACCGGGATATTGGCACCACCGCAACACATACCTGCAACTAAACCTGCTTGTGTACCAGAACTACCTGTACCATGAACAATATGATCCACCCTCAATTGCATTTCATCAGCTTGATGCACTAACTCAGAAGCACAATTCACATAACCTAATGCGCCAATGGCATTGGATCCCCCACCTGGAATAAAGTAGGCCTTTTTCCCTTGCTTGCATAAATCATCGGTATATTGCTGACCGAGGGCATTCATATCCTGCCCGCCCTTATGAAAGCTTAAATTAGCGCCATAAAGCTGATTAATCAGCACATTACCTTGCCTTTCATAATCGTCACCAAAATCATCAACAGTTGCGCGCCGCTCTAACAGAATATGACACTCTAAACCTAGAATTTGACAAGCAGCAGCCGTCTGCCGGCCATGGTTTGTCTGTGTTGCGCCCTGAGTAACAATCGTATCTGCACCTTTAGCAAGCGCATCTCCCATTAAGAACTCAAGCTTTCGGGTCTTATTACCTCCTGATGCCAAGCCCGTACAATCATCACGCTTGACCCATAAATTAGGGCCTCCAAGTGCCTTACTTAGGTTTTTCATAGGCTCCAATGGAGTAGATAAATGGGCAAGTTTAACTCTGGGAAAACGTGAAAGATGCATAGAAGCTGTTCCTAGCTATTTAATATTAATTATTGAATAGCAGAAATCCTATCGTGAGCTTCTGGGTAGAATCCAATGCCAAAATCGCGCCAAACTATTCTTTATATGCATAGTTTTCGCGAATCCAGCATAGAATAAGGGAATGGGGATAAATGATTACTGGTATTTTTCCAGAAAATATTCCCACAACATCTCAACCTGTGGGCGACTGGATGCCATATGGCGATATATACGAATATCGAGATCTATCACCCAATCATCACCAGGTATAAGAACAAAACGGCCTGAAGCCAAGTCATCCAACACCATGCTTTCTGGCAACCAGGCAAGTCCACTTCCTTCCAACGCCATAGAACGAATAGCATCAGCAAAAGAATTCACATAGCGCTCTTCTAAGTGACAAGGAACACACTGGCGCTTTAGGAGAGCATCTACTAAACGCCTGAAATAGGCATTTTCGGGATAGGCTAAAAGGGAAGCAGGGTTTTCTAATGCGCCGGGTAAATTATGCTTTGGACTCAGGTCTTGATTCGGAACAGAAACAGGAATTAATCGATCATGACCGATAATTAGAGAGGGATAATCCTGAGGGTCTAATACAACAGAAACGGAGGGGTGTGTTAGCGTAATAAGAAAGTCATACCCTGCTTCTATCATATTCTGCACACAATTGTGCATACCATCTGCTTCTACGCGAGTACTGAGAGGCCCAAGGTCTCGCTCAATATCAATAATCCATTTGGGGAAAAATGTTAGAGCCGTTGTATGCAGAGAGGTAAACTGAACTGTGTGCTCTCCTTTCAGCTTCATCTCATGAAATTCGTTTTTGATATTACTCATCATCAACACAACTTCTTGAGCTTTCTTACTGAATATTTTTCCCTCAGGCGTCAACTCAGTAGGGTAAGTACTACGATCAACTAAAGGAACACCTACCCAAAGTTCTAACGCTTTAATACGACGGGAAAATGCTGGCTGAGTAACATGTCGTTCTTCTGCAGCACGAGAAAAATTATTATGTCTCGCTAAGCACAGAAAATCTTCAAACCACTTAAAATCTATAAACATACAATAATATCAATCATTTTTAATGAATTGGAGCATGGAGATTATTTAAAGTAAATAGAATTTAGAAGAATTTATTCTGTCTAGGTTACCGGATCCTCTGCTAAAATTTGGTGCGCCAAAGCGATAACCGGCGCATCGATCATACGTCCATCAATTTTACAAACGCCAAGACCTTTATTCTCGGCTTCGTTCATAGCAGCAACAACACGCGCCGCCCATTCCTTTTGTTCCGCACTAAACGTAAAAATTCGATTAACTTCGGCGACTTGGACAGGGTGCACACAAAGGGAACCACTAAACCCTAACCTTTTTGCGACAGAAAGCTGCTCTGACAATGTTTTAATATCATCAATTTCACCAATCGAACCGGGAAACCCTAAAGCGGCTATACCTGCTTCGCCACTGATCAATGCCATTTGCTGACAAACTCCCAGCAAGCTGTCTGGTGTTGGTGGCGCACCAAGTTCGTTCGAAAGATCTTCAGACCCCAATGTTAAAGCGATAATTCTTGGGCTAGCATTAGCGACCTCTCTCATATTGAGGGCGCCACGGCATGTCTCTATCATTGGAATTAAAGAGGTATTACCCACTTCACATTGCTTGCGCTGCTCAATCTCCGCAATATACGTTTCTATATACTGAATAACTGAAGCATCTTCTGCTTTTGGCAATAACAGAGTATTCACTTGACGAAAATCAATTGCAGACAAATCAGCTGATATATTTTCCAGGTCAGAGTTAACACGAATAGCGACCGCTTGCTGCTGTTTACCTAGAGCAGAAACGGCTCCAGATAATTGCGCTCTTGCATTCGCTTTTTGATCTTGAGGAATACTGTCTTCAAGGTCTAACACAATAGTATCCGCTCCTCTTAAATGTGCCTTAGCAACAAAGTCAGGACGATTAGCAGGAACAAAAAGATAACTTCGTGATGAATGTAAACGACGCATTTTTACCTCATAAACAGATGTTTATATTTTTAACAAAGTACAACGTAAAGAAGCTAACAACATTAATACCCTTTTAGTTTATCAATATACTCTGGCAAAAACAGAGAAATTTGAGGAATATAAGTAATTAAGAACAAAAACACCAACAACAGACATAACCAGGGCAAACACGCTCGAATCACCCAGATAATATTATTGCCGGTAATAGCGGCGGTAACAAAAAGATTTAAACCGACAGGCGGGGTTAGCATCCCAATTTCCATATTCACCACCATAATAATACCAAGGTGAATAGGGTCGATACCTAACCTTGTCGCAATGGGAAACAAAATAGGAGCCATGATCAAAATGATGGCAGAAGGCTCCATAAAATTACCCGCCATTAACAATAAAATATTAACAACGATCAAAAAGCCCCAAGCAGGCAGGCCCCATGAAACAATGGCCTCGGCGATAGCATGTGGGATACGCTCTGTTGTGAGAACATGGGCAAATAACATAGCGTTTGCAATGATAAATAACAGCATGATAGAGACTTTTGCCGCTTCCAAAACAATCTTACGCACATCGGAATCTACAAAAGATTTGGGAACGGCTGCGATCATTTGCAGACTATTACGTACAATAGCAAGCCCATAGTTTTCTTCCTGCTTACGCCACGGAATACTTTTCATGGGACCAATATCGCGATAACCAATCACTGCAACGAGATAACCATAGACTGCAGCAACAGCTGCCGCTTCCGTTGGAGATGCAACACCACCATAAATAGAACCAAGTACAATGATAATCAACATCATTCCTCCCATCGCAACACCGCAAGAACACAATAACTGTTTAATTCCTGGGAAAGGTCGTGATGGCAAACCTTTGATGCGGGCAACAATATAGATAGCAACCATTAAAATAAAGCCCATCATAACTCCAGGAATAAACCCTGCCATAAACATACGAGAAGCAGATACTTCAGTTGCCGCAGCGTAGACCAGCATTACGATAGAAGGAGGAATTAGAATACCCAAGGTCCCCGCGTTAGCAATAACGCCTGCTGCAAAAGATTGTGAATAACCAGAGTTAACCATGCCGGCAATACAGATAGTGCCAATCGCCGCAACAGTTGCCGGTGAAGAACCAGAAACGGCTGCAAAAAGCATACACGCCATCACAGAAGCCATTGCTAACCCGCCTTTGATATGACCAACACTATCGACGGCAAAATTAATCAAACGTCTGGCGACACCACCAGTAGATAAAAAAGAAGAAGAAAGAATAAAAAATGGAATCGCTAACAAGGTATAATGTTCTGATGTTGCTTCAAACATTTTAAGAGCAATAGATGCCAGCGAATCATTCGAAAACAGCAGGATAGTAGCAACGGAAGACAAACCTAAGGCAATAGCGATAGGCATCCCAATGATCATAAAACTAAACAAGCTTATAAATAAAACTGCAATAGTCATTACTTTTCCTTTTTATTATTATTAACAGTTTCAGATTTGTCTATCGATTCACCCTTCAAATCATTCACAATATCCATTGACTCTTTTGCTTCATCTGCAAAGCGAAAACCGTCCTCTTTATCAATAATAATTTTCCAACCCTGTTGTAAAAATCGAACTGCTAACAGACCAAACCCAATAACCAACACTGTCATAGGTATCCATTTAGGGATAGGGATATCTTCCATTTCAATGCCTATCATTTTCATTTTACTGAGGTAAATCCACGACCCGTAAAAGAATAAACCGCAGTAAATCAAGCATAGGACAACCGCTGCTAATGCAATGAATCGATGGGTTGATTTTGGCATCAAGTTAACAAAAACATCTACACCGATATGGGCACCCGTTTTAACACCATACGATGCGCCCAATAAAACTAACCAGGCAGCCATTAATAAAGTCACTTCCTGAACCCAATGAATACCTGCATTAAAACCAAAACGTGCAACGACTTCGACAAACAAAAGCAATGTCATCGACACAAGAAGCAGTGACAATAACCCTTCTTCTAAATGGTTGATAAAATTACGTATCATAAAGACCCTTAGCATTCGTTATTTTTATTGTTAAAGAATAATTAGTGGTCAAGCAATTCAATAGCTACATCGATATTATCTAAATATTATTCTTATAAAACAGGTACTGACGAGCTTTGCACTCGCCAGTACTTATATATTTAATTAGAAGCAACCGCTTCCATAATAAGCTCTGGACCTATTTCCTTTTCAAATTTCTGCCATACAGGCTTCATTGCAGCAATCCACTGCTTACGCTCTACATCTGTCAAACCAATGACCTTAGAACGACCAGAGCCAATAATTTTCTGCCGATCGCTTAATGATTTTTCACTGGCCACTTGATTACCAAAATCTATCGCATCATCCATTGCCTGTTTAATCTCACGTCTTAGCCGACCGTCAAGACCATTCCAAAAATCTGCTGATGTAACAATCATATAATCAACCAAACCATGATTTGACTCAGTGATATAAGGTTGGACTTCGAAGAATTTTTTAGAGTAAATGTTAGACCACGTATTTTCCTGCCCATCAATTGCTTTGGTCTGTAGCAAAGTAAACACTTCAGAAAATGGCTTTTTTAACGGCACTGCATCAAGGGCTTCAAATTGCGCACGCAAAACATCTGAAGACATAATTCTGAACTTTTTACCATTTGCATCAGCCGGTATTTTCAAGGGGTTATTAGCAGATAATTGCTTCATGCCATTATGTAAGTAACCCAAACCAATTAGACCCTTTTTCTCCATGGACAATAAAAGCTCTTGACCATATTTACCTTGCTGAAAGCGTTCAACTGCAGCCATATCTTCAAACAAAAAAGGCAGGTCATACACTTGTAATTTTTTTGTATAGCGAGAAAACTTAGACAAGCTCGGAGCAGCAAACTGCACATCTCCTAACAGCATGGCCTCTAATACTTTGTTGTCTCCAAACAATTGGCTATTTGGATAAACACTGACTTGAACCTTGTCCCCTATGCGTTTTTCAACAAGCTCTTTAAATCGCAAAGCCATTTGCCCTTTAGGTGTGTTTTCAGACACAACATGGGAAAACTTTATCGATATTTTGTCTGCTGCCAGCACCGTGTTCACAGAACCCAAAAACAATACGCTTAACGCCATTATTGTCATCATGATTTTATTCATAGCAATCTCCAATGTATTTTTTATAGTAAGATATGTGTTAAGAAATAAATTCAATCCAAGCCTCAGCAGTGATAGCCCGCTGTTGCATTGAGTCTTTTGCCCACAATAGAACTCGCTCTCCCTCTACGCGTCCATGAACACTAAGTGGAACGTGATCAAACAAAGGCCTCAATGCCTTAAACGTAAACCGTTTTACAAGAGTATTTGGCAGGTGTTCACGCAATAGTTCGAGCATTAACGTTGCGGTGAGAGGACCATGAAAGATAAGACCAGGATAACCTTCTTCCTGCTGGCAATACTCTCTGTCATAGTGAATGCGATGCCCGTTAAATGTCAGAGCAGAATACCGGAACAGTAGTACAGGGTTTGGTACGATACGTTTAAACCAATCATGTTTTTCGGTATCGACCTCTGGGACATCTGGCTTTTGCCAAGGCAAGTCAGGCGCAGGACGATAAACAATATCGTGTTCTTCGATCCAATGGCCGCTCGCTTCGCCACGAATATCATGCTGGACAGTGACAAATGCTAATTCACCGCTCTTACCTTTTTTTAATGCAACGTCTTTAATAGTAGAAATACGTTCAAGGCGCTCACCCACTTTTAGTGGCTGAATAAATTCAAACCTTCCACCCGCCCACATACGTCGCGGCAATTCAATAGGCGGTAAAAAACCACCTTTGTATGCATGGCCATCATGACCCAACTCAGATGCCATATATGTCGGATTAAATAGAACCCAGTGCCAAAGAGGTGGCAGCTCAACACCCGCTCTTATCAGTAAGTGTGTATCTAATGTAGCGGCTAAAGCTTGTACCCGGCCTTCAAGAATTCTATCTTGTTGAATTTCTTGCCGGCCAATCCAATCGGAATAATCAGCCATTGATACGCTTGCTTGCATTTGTGTCATACCGCTACCCCTCTCTCTTGCGATGAAAACTCTTTAAGCAGTTGCTCTGTGTGTTCACCCAAGGCAGGAACAGCCCCCAATGGTCCATTGTCATCATCAATAATGACTGGCGGTGCGACTATCTGTGCAAGTCCAGAAGGAGTTTCAACAAAGGCATAACGAAGCTGAGGATGGTCGACAAGATCTTTTGTGTGATTGACCGAGCCAAAAGCAATACCGTTATCATGTAATTTCTGACGTAGTTCTATGGCTGTAAAACGACAAAAGCACTCGGAAATTATCGAGTCTAATTTATTCCTATTAGCCACTCGCTGATTGTTACTATGAAAACGCTCATCATTCGCTAAACTTGGTTGCTCCAAAATCTGCTCACAAAAACATTGCCACTCACGGTTATTTTGAATAGAAATAACCAATGTTTTTTCATCACCGGAACAGTACTCACCATAAGGTGAGATAGAAGGGTGTTTAAGCCCAACCCGCTCAGGGCCTTTTCCACTATATTTTTGATGAAGAATAGGCACCGACATCCAATCAGCTGCACCATCAAATAAAGATACCTTTACCGAACTTCCTATACCGGTTTTTTCACGCTTAGAGAGCGCCAGCAAAATACCGCTTAATGCATTCATTCCTGCGCCGATATCACAAATAGAAACACCAATACGGCCATAACTTTCCACGCCACCGCTGACAGATACCAAACCACTTTCTGATTGAATTAACAGGTCATAGGCTTTCATATCCTTATATTCGCCAGACTCACCATAACCCGAAATATCACAAGTAATTAATTGCGAATAACGAGCCCTTAGCGATTGTGAATCTAAGCCTAATCTAGCCGCTGCACCTGGAGCCAGATTTTGAATAAATACATCGGCTCGCGCCAGCATATTGTGCAAGGCTTCTATTCCCTGAGCGGATTTAATATCCAGCACAACGGACTCTTTACCTCGGTTGGTCCAAACAAAATAAGAGGATTCACCATTCACTGCACTGTCATAACCACGTGCAAAGTCTCCGGCATCACGCTCAACCTTGATGACTCTGGCGCCAGCATCCGCTAAGCGACAAGAACATAAAGGAGCCGCGAGAGCCTGCTCAATCGAAACAACTAATACACCGTCAAGCGGTTTGGAGGTCGTTTTTTTCTTCATATTTAGATCCATTTTTGATGCTCAATTTATTATTTGTTATTTTTAATGACATAATTAAACTTTACCGAGATAGCTGCAAACGATTAATATTGTGGTTGTCAGGTTAAAAAAACTAATCCGAAATATATTTAAGCGCCATTAACAGGTGATTTTTATGAGACGACTGCCCTCTATGTCAGCCCTGCGTGCCTTTGAAGCAGCAGCACGCTTGCTTAGCTTTAAAGACGCCGCCAATGAGCTATGCGTGACACCTGCCGCTGTCAGCCACCAAGTACAAAAACTGGAAGAAGAATTACAGACATCGCTGTTTCGACGATTTAACCGTCGCGTCGCACTAACAGATTCTGGCGCCAAATACCTAGCACGCTTGCGCCTCGCATTTGATGATGTAGAAGAAGCTACTCGGGACCTTGTTCAACAAGGTGATGGTGAAGTAATTTCGTTCGTTGTCCCACCCATGCTATTAAAAGGGTGGATTATTCAACACTTGCCCTTATTTTATGAGCAAAACCCTGAACTTAAATTACGAGTAACAGACACCTTGCGCTACCCTAATTTTGAAAAAGAAAACATTGATTGCAGCATTCGTTATGGCTTCGGTGGATGGGAAGAAGTTCACAGCGAATATTTATTTTCAGAAGATATGTGCCCTATTTGCAGCCCTTCATTATTGACAGCCGATAAGAAACTAGATGGGCCCGAGGATTTAAAAAATTTTAGGCTTATCTATACCGAAAGGCGCTTAGTGCAATGGGATAATTATCTAGCCAGTGGCGGCTACGACCACATTAAAGCGCGAGGGCAATTATGGTTTTTAAATTCAATCCATACCTTTGAAGCGGCACTCGCCGGATTAGGAGTTGCTCTTGTTAACAGAACGTTTGCAAAAAAATATATCGACTCCGGACAATTAATTATTCCTTTTGAATTAAATACCACAATAACACGCAAACCCGCGTATTATTTTGTTGCGCCAAAACACCATATGCAAAGTGATAAAGTCCTTAGCTTACGCAAATGGATTATAGATATATCGACTGATTGGTGTAGTTAGATCTCCTTTTTAACGCCAGCAATACCATCTTGTTAAAAATATTATCGATAGTTTAGCTTTTCCCCATATTAAGTATTAGCCATTTCTTTCCTGCTCACTGCTTGCCAGATGACCAATAGGCGAGAAAAAAATAACCCACTAAAACAACCGTATAAAAAGCTGATTAAAAGAATAAACGCTAGATTTTCCGCTATGGGCAACTCACGTGCGAGCACAACACCAACGGAATACTTTGTCATAAAAATTGCCATCATTAAAAGCAGTGGAAACCAACTCCCTGGAATCATAAAGGCTTGCTCGCTATCTAAATAGACAACCCCTTTAGGCGAGGCGATTTTTAAGCCAATCCATGTCGCTATGGAGAAACCAATAGCCCATGCAAGCAAACCTGAAATATCAACATTGAATGCAGAGATAACACTATATAATGACAGAGCGATCATTGAACATGGAAGGATGAAAACCTTTCTCCTATCTATTGTTCGAGGTTTACTTTGAAAGTATCCCAACACCAAAAGAACAAAGAAAAGAATAAATACCCAAGTAGGCGTATGTTTCAATATTTCGACTAGCAATATAATTTCCATTAAGAGCAAAAAGCCTAATACTTTCCTTTAAAGAGATCGCGACAAATAAAAACCTTTATCGTTATGATTTGTCGCTGTCGTATTTTATTGTATTTACATTACCCAAGGCAGCATCCACTGATAATTTTGTAGGGCTGGAAAGGTAGTGTTGCATATTTTTAAACAATGAATATAACTACAGGCCATATTTATTAATAAAAGCTTGGTTCCCATTAGCAATTTCAAGCTCATTTGCGGCAGTTAGCTCGCAGAATTTCATTAACTGCTTTTGACTCAGATGAAACAATTGGCCAGTAAAACGATTTCTAAACTCGGGATTACTTGAGTTAGCAAATTGAGGCCAAAAATAGTTTCGATCACAAGCGCAATATAGGTAAACAATTTCTTCGGCTTCCTTACCAATGATGTCTGCTATCTTGCCACGCTGACCAGTTGAAACTAAACTCTCGCTAAAACCTGCTGTTCCATAAGCGGCATGATACAGACCAGCATCTTGAAGTACCGCTGAAGCCTGCCATTGTTTTAGCAATGATTGCGTACCGATAAGATGATCAACTAACGCTCCATCAATATGCTCAAAATCGCCAGCACCTAATGCTGAAAGCTGTCTAAATTTCTCATCCATATCTTGTGCTCGATTTTAAGGGTATGCAATAAACAATAATCGTTATCATTATAATTTGTCGCCGATCCTTTTGTTCTAAACAGGCTCCCCCTACGCTCTGTTACAAACTGTTACAAAGTGTTACTCAGTAGAAAAGCTATATTCTTCCCTATTCCCTACACTGACCCTGTCAATTCAACATTATATCTTAACGGGAGAGCTTTATGAAAATGACAAATAAAACAGTACTACTTACAATGGGGCTGGTGGGCTTTATTCTTGCAGGTACAGTATTTGCGTTTGGTGGACATCACCATAACCCTGAAGAACGTGCCGCTTATATGGTAGAAAAAATTACCAAAAAATTATCACTTAGCAATGAGCAAAAGAATAAATTAACTGTACTAAAAGATAGCATGCTGACTTTACGTAGCGACATCAAGCAAGGCAAGGACGTTTTACAGCAAGATCTTTTATCTTCTGTGAGCGGTACCACTCTCGATGAGGCAGTGATTCTTGGACATATTGAGCAAAAGACAGCAACACTGAGCACGAGAGCCCCCGAACTTGTTGCAGCATTAGGTGAGTTTTACAATAGCCTTGATGCAGACCAACAAGAAAAGGTACGCACTAAGATGAATAAATTTGTACAACATATGCAACATCACGATTATGATGATCTCGACGATTAGTACAAATTTGCTTATTGTTAGCAACAACGATTAAAAACAATGGATAAATAACACTTTGGGTAGTATAAAGCGCGAGATGTATCGCGCTTTTCTTATATAGCTACCATACAAATAAAGTTAACTAATCCAGAGAAGCCATGATGACACAACATATCTTGTTAATTGATGATGATGAGAAACTTGGGGCGCTATTAAATACTTATTTCTCAAGCTTTTCTATTCATTTCGACAATGCCACAACCCCCAGCGAAGGCTATAGCAAACTCACTAGCCAGTCGTATGAGCTAGTTATCCTTGACATCATGCTTCCGGAGCAGGATGGCTTTGAAGTTTGCAAAACCATCCGTAAAACCAGTGACATTCCTATTATTATGTTAACCGCTCGCGGAGAAGTCATGGATCGGATTATTGGCTTAGAGGTCGGCGCAGACGACTATTTACCAAAGCCTTTTGAGCCTCGAGAATTACTTGCTAGAATTCAAACAATATTGAAGCGCAGCCAGAAAAAAAATAAACCACCTGCTATGCAGTTTGCTGGACTGTATATCGATGAAACCTCCATGCAGGTTAGCTATAAAGACCAAACTATTCACTTAACGTCCATGGAGTACGAGCTACTGATTTTATTTGCACAACATGCCGGCCAGCTATTAAGCCGAGATGATATTCTTAACTGCCTAAAAGGCATTGATACTGATATATACTCACGTTCTGTAGATATTCTGGTGAGCCGCCTCAGGCAAAAATTAAAGCCTCTCGACATTATTAAAACCATCCGCAGCCGAGGCTATATCTTTGCTAGTGAGTAAATCTATGAGCATCTCTTCACTTGTCCATCGCATTAAACAATTTCCTAACTCCCTATCTAGAAAATTAATTTTTCTATTCCTGATTATCGCATTATTATTTTTGGTGGTGGTAGGCGCTAGTTTAGGGCACTTTGTTAAACATTATTTTCAACATCAAATCAAGCCACACTTTTTCCAGTACATGGAATATGTGCGAAATGATATTGGCTTCCCCGCTAACCATCAAAAAGCACAGCAATTAGCGGATAAATTAAACATTGATATTGTGATCATTAACAATTCAAACATTTGGTCTTCAAATGGCGAAAATTTACACATTGGCACACTCAATATTGAACATGAATATGTAAAAAATGGAGTGAGTTATGGTGAGGCAGAAATAGACGATAAAGACTATGCCATTATGACTGAAGGGGACACACATTTTTTATTTGATTTAAGCCGTATAAAACACGAACGAAGAAGCCCTCGTGGACTAATGCCATTGGCTTTTTTATTAATTATTTTATTTATTCTATATTATGCCACCCGTAAATTATTCGCTCCGATATTAACTATCCAACAGGGTATTCATAAAATAGGCGAAGGGGACCTGCAACATCGCATTATTACTACCCGTAAAGATGAGCTGGGAGAGTTAGCAAGCAACATCAATAATATGGCTAAAGAATTACAAAAAATGTTAGATGCTAAGCGCCAGCTTTTATTAGCGGTTAGCCACGAGCTGCGCTCGCCCCTCACTCGTACCAATGTTGCACTGGAAATACTGGAAGATAGTAATATTAAACAAAGAATTAAAGAAGACATTCAGGAGATGGAAAGCTTAATTACTGATATTTTAGAAGCGGAGCGTTTGAACACTCAACATAGTGTACTTAATAAAAAAGTGCACTCTATCAACATTCTTTGTCAGGAACTGGTGAACCATCACTTTGCCCATGACACATTGACAGTGAACCTACCCAATAACAATATTACCGCTAATGTCGATGGCCCGAGAATAAAACTGTTACTCAAAAATACGATTGCCAATGCTTTACGCTATCAAAGCCAGCTTACACGAATTACACTTTCCAACTCTACTGATACATTTACAATAGAAATAGAGGATGACGGCTGTGGAATATCAGCTGATGATATCCCTTACCTTACAGAACCTTTTTATCGCGTAGACCCTGCTCGGCAGCGACAAACTGGTGGTTACGGATTAGGACTATATCTTTGCAAAGTTGTTGCCGAAGCCCATGGAGGAGTATTATCTATTGAGAGCCAACTAGACCAAGGAACCAAGATAAGCATTACTTTGCCTTTACAAAACATTTAAGGGGCCCATTTAAGCATTTAAGGGGTTAGTGACAAAAAAATATTTACCATTTGTCACCGCCCCCCTTACAAGCCCTTTTACACTGGCTTAATTTGTTATAGTTTATTTATTTTGTTGAACCAAACTAAACCAGTTTCCAGAATCATCCTTCCCCATAGCTTCAACACCATAAAGCTGCTCTGTGGGTGGTTGAGTAAATTCAACCCCTTTTGCTACCAGTTCCTCATACGTTTTTTGACAATTTTCTGTTTCGAAAACACCGACTCCAAATGCACCTTGTTCGATTAAACTTCGTATTTTTTCGGCTGAGTCTTTGGTGAACATCGGCCCTTCTTTTGGCTCAGCTAATACCAGCTCAAGTTGTTGTTTAGATTTTGGATGTACAGTTAACCAACGAAAACCTCCCTCTACGGTCATGTCATCACCAACCTCGAATCCAAGCTTATTTTTATAGAAATCAAGAGCTTGGTCTTGATCAAGTACATATACTGTTACATGTGCTATGGATGTAATCATCACTTTATTCCTAGTTGTTAAATAGTTCTTATTTTATAAGAATAACCAAAACCATATTTCTCCAATATTGCTCAATTAGCCGATTGGCCCAAAAAATGATAAGCATAGCAGGCAGGTATAGCCTGCGACGGAAAATGGAATGCCTCTGTAGACAAAGCCCACAGTTTACGGCGATATAAAGTAGGCGCCATACCAACTTGTTTGAAAAACAATGAAGAAAAGCTACCAAGGCTTATATAGCCCACTCGCTCACAAACCTCTGAGACACTTAAGTTTTCCGTAATAAGCATTCTCTTAGCTTTTTCGATTCTGATTCGAATCAAGAATTCGTTTGGCGTTTCTCCATAAACCTCTTTAAAAACACGCAAAAAATGATAAGGCGACATATGTGAGTATTGTGCTACATCGGATAAGCTGAACGGGGCAAAGTAATTATCAGCTATATAATCCCTACCAGCTCTTAACCTTTCAAATTTATAGTTTCTAGCCATAAGATATAACACCTTGCAAAAAGGCAAAACTGTGCCGCGCCCAATGAAACGAAGTGGAGTGTTTTAAGCAACTTGTATGATTGTTTTTGTGGTTAATAAGATTAAACACCTGATTTCACCATGCTTTTAATCCTAACTGCTTTTTCAAAATGATCTGATTCATGGGTCTTAATCCACCATGTAGCAATTTCCATAACATAAGTAGTTCTGAATCATCATGAACTTGTCCAAAATAATGGGCCGCATTGCTGCGAAGCAGCGCTTTTAGTGGTCTAGCTGAAGGTGAACATTGACCTTTTTGTTATATATTTTAAATTCCAAGACATTTATCATTACAATGATTTAATTGGTAGTTTTTTGCCTTTTTAATCAAGGATTCCTTTGGCACGTAAGGGAAAAGCGTTTCCTCAGGTGTCCCTAAAAATTTTAAATCTTTTTGAACTTGATTGAGATAAAACTTTTTAAGGTTTTCTATTCCCTCTTTGTCCTCTAAAGATTCCAAAACAAATATATTAAGATTGGCTTTGGAATGCATTCTTTTTGTATTGCTTTCGATACTGTCTAGGTACGATTCAAGCAATTCATTATATTCAGCCTTACCTAGCCAATAGCCATAACTAACCGATATTATAAATATCAATATCATGAAAACGGCCGATACATAATTCTGCTTCTTCATTTTATTTACATATAACAGTATATTAGGCCGAATTCTGCCTATACAACAAAGCATAGAGGCTATTCCTACCAATCAATTCTCCCTAAATCATAACAAACTCAATTACTTACCGCACTTTCTTTAATTTTTCCTTATTAATCATATAGCTAAGCCATTATGCTATGAGAGGAGGGTTTTTGTGTCATTATTCAACGCCATTGTGACGTGATAAAACACGTCACGGTTTAGATTAAATATGTTTTTTCTATTTATTATTATGTACTTGATTACTCCACCGGCACAATATCAAGTACAAATAGCAATGCTTCTTCTTTGCTATTGTTAATTACCCAATGCTCCGTATCATGATCCTCCACAAGAAGGTCTCCTGGGCCCATTTTTTGTTGTTTTTTACCTTGCACGTCAATGACATTACCTTTGACAACATAAAAGGTGCCAGGGCGGGTTTCGTGACCGTGGTTTTTAACAAGAGCACCTGGTTCCATAGTTACGCTGCGCATCCTAAGCTGATAGCCTTTTAAGGCTGGTATTTGTTCACCGAGCTTAAGTGCATGCTTACCAAATACAGTAAGCCCTGAATGTTCAGTCGGGGGTGAGCTAAGTAATGATTCTGGGATTTTGTCGGCTCCGACATGAGCAGCACATGAGATGGCAAATAAGGACATCACTAGTAAGCTTGGGATTTTAGATAATAATTGCATTGCTATATTCCTCTATAAAGTTTGTGTGGTGTTGAGATCACCTGTCAACGAGGACTATTCTATATTTTAAATTTAAGATATCATTTCCTTATTTGGCAATACTATATTTCAAATTTGCAATGAACTTATCTAATATTCACTTGAACGATATACAGGTTTTTTTGGCAGTCGCTCGAAGTGGAAGCTTGGTAATAGCTTCTAGCAAGTTGGGCCTTAGTCATTCAACAGCATTTCGCTGGCTAAAACGCTTTGAGGGTCAAATTGGCCATAGACTGTTTGATCGCAGCAATAATCACTATGCCTTATCGGAAACCGGACACACCGTATTGCCCATTGCAGAGAAAGTTATCAACGAGGCCAACTCATTATCGATGATTGCCGATAGTCTAGATAATCATTTGGTGGGGGAAGTGAAACTAACGTCTGTGGATGCCTTAGCTTTAGGGTACTTATCTAATATTGTGCAGCGATTTTATCAGCAGTACCCAGGCATCATGATTAACCTATCTTCAGATAATAGCTTTGTCAATTTATCCAAGCGTGAAGCAGACATTGCCATTCGCCCCACACATTCACCGGCAGAAAACCTGATAGGTCGCAAAGCAGCATCAATGGTATTTGGGTTATATGCGTCTCCTGAATATATTGATCAATACGGTATTCCTGATATAAAGGAAAAAGGGAGAGGCCATTTACTCTGTGACTACGACGAATCACTTTCTCACCTAAATGCTGCTCAATGGATAAGGGAGCATATGAGTTATGCCGAAGTGGTAATTAAATTAACAAGTACCGTTTCACTGGCTGAGTTTGCTAGGTCAGGTGTTGGACTGGCGGCCATTCCTTGCTTTTTAGGTGATAAGGACCCAGGTTTAACGAGAGTAATCACCTTTGACGATAAGGTGGCTTCCGATATTTGGTTGCTAACACACCCTGATTTACGTCATTCCCCCAAAATTAGAGCAGTCTTGGATTTTATGTTTGATGAGATTCGTCTAGATGAGAAGCTTTTCGAGGGAAAGGCTGTACCAAATTAGAAAGAAGGCAATATAACGGGGCAACACCATTAACAGCTTCAAATTAAATTAGGAACTCTGTTTATACTCTCCTGAATAAACTGTTTAGGACCGAGATAAAAGCTCATTATATTTAATCGCTTTTTTGCAAAGTTTGAACATAAACAGAAAGCAAACGAGAGTCTACATTAGCTATATTTACTTGCCTTAAATTTAATATGGCGTTTTCAGCTAGCACATCAAGCGCCACCAAAAAATCTTCTTTTGTTAAATCAAAACCTAGAGAAATAGAATCAGGACTCTCATTTCCTTTCTTTTGCCATTAGGTGATACTTTGGCTGGCAAATCTTGATCTAACTAAATAGACGGAAACTAAAAAGCCCCCATTAGAGGAGGCTTTTTGGTTTTATAGCTAGAGTCGGTCGATAAGCCGGGTTCTGTCGTGGACAGTCATTCATCTGCGGCGCATGTCACCATACGCCTCTAGCAACCTACCCGAATCCAGCGCGGATCACGCCTTTCACTAAAAAGTAAGTGGATTCCTATTTGGTCTTGCTCCGAGTGGGGTTTACCATGCCACAAGCTGTTACCAGTTGCGCGGTGCGCTCTTACCGCACCCTTTCACCCTTACCTCAATTGGAATGAACCAACTGGGCGGTCTACTCTCTGCTGCACTTTCCGTAGGCTCACGCCCCCCAGGGGTTACCTGGCACTCTACCCTATGGAGCCCGGACTTTCCTCCCGACTGCACCTTAATAAACACATGTGATTATCAACGTTAACAGGCAGGCGACTGTCTGGCCAACTCTGGGCGGGAGGTTAACATAGCTGGCTCTATCACCGATAGTGGTAGCAACTATTAACAACAATAAAAGTGTAAAAAAACACTCACAAAACTGACATCTGCCTCATTTAAAGTTGCCACCACTAACGAGAACAACAAAATAACACTTGGATGTTATACACGATGTACGAATAGGCCATGAAGGGCCAAAGGAAGCAAATCGCTGATCGTCTGGACTCAGTAAAAGGATGTCACCGTAAGGATTGCGTATAAAAGGACTATATGGAGGCCCGAAGAGCAATCGCTCTTCGGGTTTTTTCTCTTATCTCTCCACCATAATAGTATTGGACAAGCTCTCTAATCTCATTCACACTCTCTCGCCGTTTACTATTCTTGGCGTATTATGTTCAGCCCTACTGAATTCTTTCTATTATTTTTTGTTGCCATTATCGCTAATGCGCTTTCGGCATTTGCCGGCGGTGGTGCGGGCTTATTGCAACTGCCTATTTTGATATTTTTAGGTTTACCTTTTGGCGTTGCTTTAGCAACACATAAAATTGCCACTGTTGCTCTTGGTATTGGATCAACGGCGCGCTACTGGAAAGAAAAAAGCATTCAGCTGTATTTTTCCCTTTTTGTCTTGAGTTTTGGTCTACCTGGCGTCATCTTAGGTGCATTAATTATTCTCAATATTAACGAAGCAATCGCCATGTTTTCACTAGGCGTATTGACGATTGGTCTAGGTATTTATTCATTTTTCAAAAAACAGCTAGGGCAACAGCATCAACCTAAAAATCGAACGACATTGGGTTTTATTGTCGGCGGCACCATTATTTTTATTATCGGGTTTTTAAATGGTTCGCTCACATCAGGTACCGGCTTATTTTTAACTATCTGGTTGATACGCTGGTTTGGCCTTGACTACAAACGAGCGGTTGCAACCACAATGATACTTGTCGGTTTCTTTTGGAATGCAACAGGAGCCATCACCTTATCCACGCTAGGAGAGGCCAAATGGAGCTGGTTACTACCCTTAGTATTAGGCTCATTAATTGGTGGCTATTTAGGAGCTAACTTTGCGATTAAAAAGGGGAATCGCTGGATTAAGGTTATTTTTGAATTAATGACTATTTTCGTCGGTATTAGTTTGCTCATAAAAGCACTGTAATTACCGAGTAACATTACTGACAAACATATTTATATTTGTATTTTTTATAATGAAGGCTATCAATAGTAAAAATAATCAATGCCAACCAAATTAAGACAAAGGTTAATAGTGTCGATAAAGAAAAGGGTTCCTTATAAAAGAATAAGGCGAGCAGAAAAAGAATACTGGGGGCTATGTACTGAAAAAAGCCTAAGGTCGAATAGTTAATACGTTTTGCCGCAGCGGTAAATAACAGTAAAGGAATAATAGTCACAGGGCCCGCTGCCATCAAAAGTAACCAATCTTTGAGCGTCCAAACCAAAGGACCAAGTTGATCAACAGACAAGATACTCAAAAAAATTAAGGCAATGGGAAGCAATAAGATCGTTTCAATAAATAAGCCTGAAATAGCATTGACGGTAATTTTTTTATGAATAAAGCCGTACAAACCAAAACTGGCCGCCAAGATTAATGCAATCCAAGGGAGCTTTCCTAAAATAACAATCTGAATGCTGACGCCTATTGCGGCAATAGCCACAGCCAGCCACTGCAGTCTTCGCAATTTTTCATGCAACAATAAATACCCTAGGAATACGTTAAATAAAGGGTTGATATAGTAGCCTAGGCTTGCCTCAAAGATATAATCATTAGTCACCGCCCAAATATAAACACCCCAGTTTGTTGCAATCAATAATGTCGCTGCTAGCAAAGATAGCATTTGTCGAAAATCGCGGAAGACGGGCAACAACCGGTTCCAGTACTTTAGTAAAACAATAAGCACAAACAGTGAGAAGGCTGACCAGATAACACGATTAGCAAGCACTTCTAAGGGATCGATATGGGCGAGCATTTTAAAATACAGAGGGAATGCACCCCATAAAACAAACGCAGCCACCGCTAAAAAGCCCCCCTCTCGGGAATGAGTCATTAAAATTCCTTGAAAGTAGTTACTATTAAAGGGGAATATTCATTGATTCCCATGGGACTTAATTGCCGGTGGAGCCTAGTTCTTAAAGAGACATTATTCCTAAAGAGTTTATGAAGCGATATTTCTAACGGTTTCACGCTTAATGATATTGGCCTCTAGCTTGACTGTTTCAATCGGTACTTTGTTATCGAGATATTGTACGATAGCGTCTGCTGTTTTCTCCCCCATGGAAATGGTTGGCAAACCAATGGTTGTTAATGCGGGATGGCAATGAGCCGCCCAGTCAAGATCGTCAAAGCCCATAATAGACATTTGCTCTGGTACCGCAATGCCACGACGGCTAAACTCAAATAGCATTCCTAAGGCAAGAATATCAGATAAACATAAACACGCTGTCGCTGTTTCTTGGCGCTGACTATATTCCCTTGCTGCGTTTACACCGCCTGCCACATTCAAAGAGGCTTCACTGTAGCTGACCACCATATTATTTTTCTGCGCTGCCGTTTGTATCCCCTGCAACCTGAGTTGCGTTCTATCATTATTACCTTTGAGGCCGTGAACAATATGAACGGAGGAATGCCCCTGCTGATACAAATAATCCATAGCCTCTTCGGCAAGAGAAGTATTATCGTAACCAATGGCAGGTACAGCAAGTTCTGTATCGCAAATACTGGTACATATCACCGGTATTTCATGCTCATTCACCATGGAGAGCAACTCTAAGTCATGAATAGCACCCGATAGTATCAACGCTTCTGTGCCAATATCTAAAAGTTCTCGTGCTCGTTTGCCCTCAGCCTCAATATTGCCGCCACTGGTAGCAACAACCAAGGCATAACCCTGCTCTGCCAGGCTTTTTTCAACCGAATTAAGGAAACGCGCAAAAATAGAATGAGACAAGGTCGGAACTACCGCACCAATCGTTCGTGTTCGGTTTGTCGCTAATGCGCGCGCTGCCGAATTCATCACATAGCCGTGCTTACGCATTGCCTCAAGCACACGGTCGCGAGTTTTTTCATGAACGCTATCTGATTTGTTTAATACGCGTGATATCGTTGCAACAGAAAGGCCTGTTGCTTTGGCCAAACTTCTAACGCTTGGCTTTTTCTTTTGTGTAGATTTATCCATAAGCAAAGCGTACCGGTTTACTGCCATGCATTTCAAGTTACTTATCGATAAGTTACCAATTTCACTAAATTTAAAATAAATCACAACCAACCATTGACAAACCAAATAACTTCCCCATAAAATTTGCGCAAAAAATGTAACCGGTTACAAAAATGTCAGCAATGAGCACAATACACATACCTGAAGCAGGGGGAGTTTTAGCTGGATCAGCTAACTATCCGGGCTTTATTTCTAACACTGGGCCGATCTATAAAGAGGTCCACTGTCGGCAATCGCATAAATTTGAGCTATCAGATGGAGACCTGCTGACATTAAAAAATGTCGACGGGGGAGCAAGCTGTCTTCTGTTTGCTATTAATACTCACGGGACAAATGCATTCGATCAATTATCGCTATCGGAGCTACCTCCTTGCGCACCGAATCTAACGTTGTTCGACTCAACAGAGCTTATCCGCTCGCTAGAAATCAATAACATTGTTGTCGAAAGCTTATTATCTAAAAGCATTTTTGATGAGAGTACTCTTCCCGATACCAGCTTTACTATTCGCTGTTCGGGACAAGTGACTCTTTGGGTTGCACTACCATTACCACAAAATGCAGCGGCCATAGGTGGTGGAGGTTCGATATCGGTAGAACATGCCCCTAAAAAACATTCGTATATACCCCTGCCAGAAGCCATTGGCCAAGTTAAAGAAGAGTTCCGACTCGACTCTGGAACAGCACGCGCTTATACAGTTAAAAAAGGCGAATACATTCAAATTATTGATATTGAAGGTCGTCAATGCTCTGATTTTATGGCAATGCGTTGCGATGCTCTGGAACAAGGGCAAGAGCGTCACATTGACTCTACCGTAACACGAACCATGGTTGGCGGAGCGTATCCTGGGCCAGGGCTGTACGATAAGTTCTATGATCAGGATATCCAACCATTACTCTCCGTTGTGCAAGATACTGTAGGGCGCCACGACACCTTTGCGTTAGCGTGTACCGCCAGAGGTTATGAAGAACGAGGATTTCCTGGACATTTGAATTGCTCCGATAATATATCCGATGCGTATGCGCCTTATGGTATTGGTCGGCGCCTCGCATGGCCTGCAATTAATTTCTTTTTTAATTCCAATATTCAGCCTGGCAATAATCACCTGACATCCGACGAAGCTTGGTCCCGTGCCGGTGATTACGTGGTGATGGAAGCATTAACAGATTTACTCTGTGTCAGTACTGCCTGTCCAGATGATGTTGACCCTATTAATGGTTGGAACCCAACCGATATACATGTCCGAATTTATACAGCTGATAGCCAAATACCCAGAGCTATTGCACATCGCCCCTTTGTTGAGAGTGAAGCAAATATGACCGTAGAAAGTGCTTTTCATCCACGTACGAGCCCATTGACTCAATCGTTTAGCGTGGCACGAGATGTATGGCTACCGACCAGTTATGAAGCAAGCCGAGCCATTGATGAATACTGGGCCTGCAGCCAAGCCGTTACTGTTCAAGATATGTCGTCCCTGCGCAAATACGATGTAATGGGACCTGATGCAGAAGAATTACTACAAATCTGCATGACTCGAGATATTAGTAAACTATCGGTTAACCGTGGGACCTATACCCTATTGTGTAGTGACACCGGCTCAGTGATTGATGATGGCACACTGTTTCGTCTGGACCACAATATTTTTCGCTGGTGTTGTGGCTCGGAAGAAAGTGCACGTCAATTAAAAACAATTGCGAAAGAAAATAATTTAAAAGTATGGATTAAGGCCTTGTGGTCGGCCATGCCTAATCTTGCAATTCAAGGACCTAAAAGCCGAGAACTATTATCAAGAATTGTATTTACTCAACCGACACAACCTGCACTCGAAAATGTTAAGTGGTTTGGTTTTACTATCGCTCGTCTTTACGATCACAACGGCCCTGCTTTTATGCTCACTCGCAGTGGATTTACGGGTGAATTAGGTTATGAAATTTTCTGTGATGCATCGGCTTCTTTAGAAATTTGGGATGCATTAATGAATGAAGGTAAAGACCTTGGCCTCATGCCAATGGGTAGCGAAGCACTCGAAATGAAACGAATAGAAGCAGGCTTAATGGTTTCTGGGGCGGAATTCACACCGGATGTTGATGCCTTTGAAGCTGGCCTGGGTTTTGCTGTCGATATGAAGAAGCCACACTTCATTGGTCGAGAAGCGCTGGAGCGCAACGCCACAAACCCTAGACGCGCACTCGTTGGATTGCATATTGATGGAGCTGAAGTCCCTCATCATGGCGCGCCATTATTTGTTGGTCGCAACCAAATTGGTACGATCACCAGTGCTACACGCTCTCCGGAACTGGATCAAGTGATTGCAATGGCACGCGTCGCTATTGAACACAGTGAAATAGGTACTGCTATAGAAGTAGGCTGTTTGGACGGACACATTAAACGTCTTTCAGCAACCGCTTGCTCTTTTCCTTTCGTTGACCCGAAAAGGGAACGTGCACGCGCATAACACTTTCATAAAAAGCTTAATAATAATTAGGAGGAAACACATGAAAAAATCGATACTCGGTGCAACATTAGCGATATCTCTTGGGCTAACTTCATTCACCTCTCATGCTGCCGACAAGGTCATGGTCGGTGAACCTACATGGCCCGGTGCTAAAATTGTTGCCAATCTTGTCAAAGTAATTATCCAAGAAAAATTAGGCGGCGAAGCTGAGCTAGTGCCTGGAACAAACCCTGTTATCTTTGCGGCAATGGACGGTGGCAGAGGCGATATTGATGTTCATCCTGATGTATGGCTGCCAAACCAAAAAAGCCTGACAGATGAATATGTTGATGGAAAAGGGTCTGTCGGTTTATCCGGCGGTGCTTACCAAGGACGTACGGGACTATGTGTACCTACTTACATGGCAAAAAAACACAATATCAAGTCTATTTATGATCTTGCTACACCCGAAGCTCAAAAACTATTTGATTCCGACGGCGATGGTAAAGGCGAATTGTGGGCTGGTGCATCTGGTTGGGCCTCAACCAATATCAATAAAGTTAAAGCGCGTGATTACGGCATCGACACGTTCTTAGATATAGGTACAGAAGATGAAACCGTTTTTTATTCAAAATTAAAAAACCTAGTCACGAAAGAAAAAGGTGTCGTCTTTTACTGCTACAAACCACATTATGTTCACGCACTTTATGATGTCACTATTTTAGATGAACCTAAAAATGACCCTAAAAAGTACACGATGATACAACCTAGTGCAGATGTTGACTGGTTTACCAAATCAAAAATTACAACAGGTGATCCAATTAAAACGGTTCGCATCGCCTATTCAAAATCATTAGAGTCTCGTGCTCCCGATGCAGCAAAGCTTTTATCGAATATTGACCTTAGCTCTGATGATGTATCCAACTGGACATATCAAGTCGTTATTCAAGGTAAGAATGCTGAAGATGTTGTTCGCGAATGGGTATCCAAAAATGGCGCAACAGTTGATAAATGGCTTGGTATTCAATAAATACAAGCAATAGTTTAAAAGCTATTTATCAATTAAAAAATATTTAACAAAGCAATAATAACTATCTTTAAATCACAGCGAGCGTCTTGCTCGCTGCTACTTAACCATGCCGGGAGATAAATTGTGACAGATCGTACAACGGCTGCGCCTATTGTCGTCAATAATGTTTGGAAAATATTCGGCGACCGAAGTCAGGAAGCATTCAAAGCTATTAAAGAATCCGGCCTTAGTAAAGCAGAAGTACTGAGTGAATTCGGTTGTGTCGTAGGTGTCGCAGACGCCAGCTTCGAAATTAATGAAGGTGAAATTTTCTGCATCATGGGCTTGTCGGGCTCAGGCAAATCGACACTGGTAAGACATATAAACCGATTATTGGAACCAACAGCAGGAGAAATTTTTGTAGAAGGGTCCAATGTGATGGAAATGGATAATGATGCTCTGCGAGATTTACGCAATCAAAAAATAGCGATGGTTTTCCAGAACTTTGGTCTGATGCCACACCGTACTGTGCGGGACAACGTTGCTATGCCTCTTGAAATTCGTGGTGCTTCAAAACGCCAACGTTGGTCAGAAGCCGATAGAGTTCTCTCTTTAGTTAATCTGACAGGCTGGGAACATAAGTACGCCCATGAGCTTTCCGGCGGCATGCAACAACGTGTTGGTCTTGCACGTGCTTTAGCCTCTAACCCTTCCATACTTTTAATGGACGAACCTTTTTCAGCACTTGATCCTCTGATCCGCCGGCAATTGCAAGATCAGTTTATGGAGCTTTCTCAACGTCTGAAAAAAACCACTATTTTTATTACCCACGATTTAGATGAAGCTATTCGTATTGGTAACAGAATTGCAATCATGAAAGATGGAGTCATTGTACAAACTGGTGTACCAGAAGACATTGTTATGAATCCTGTTGATGATTATGTTGCCGATTTCGTTGCAGGTATTTCTCGCCTCAACCTGGTTTATGCACACTCCATTATGCAACCCATTGAGAAGCGTGAAGCTGAACGAGGCCCGATTCCTAGCAATGCACAACGCGCTCCACACAGCGTTGACCTTAATACTTTGATTGACTTATCCGTAACAAATGAAGGTCCTATCCTTGTTGAAGATGATCAGGGTGGCACGATCGGAGTGATTGACCATATTGATTTAATGCGTGCGATTCAAGGTAATCGCAAAGAGGAGGTTGCATAACATGTCTGAGTCTTCTGTTCAAAACACTCTTCAAAATGATCAGCAAAATACTGATAAAACTGAAGAGCTTATTCATCAATTTGCTAAAACCAACAGTCCTTATTACGTTAACGTTTTCGCAAAATTAAGTGAAGCACCAGGCTTTCGTGCATCGTTTAACCTATTTGCTGCTCTATTCAGCCCTATATGGTTTGGTGCTCGCGGGCTTTGGTCTTGGTTCTTGGTTTTTCTTTTAGTTGAAAGCGCAGGCTATATCCAATTAGCCAGAGGTTTATTTGGTAACCTTGGTCAAGATCAACTGGAACGTGCTGAAGCGATTCGTCGAACACTAAACTCTCGACTGGAACAAATCGAAGAAGCTCGTGCTGCGGGCTCATCATCGCTTGCCTCTCTTGAGCGTGCAGCTCAATCGTTGCAAGGAGCCTTAGACGATGCGCTGGCACAAGCTGCCGCAGCTTCAAATGATAGTTCTGGTTTAGTCATTCTGGGACTTTTTATCCTAATAGTATCAAAAGTCATTGTCGCTGTTAGTGCTAACTGGACTCTGGAAACCCGCTTCACTAAATGGCGCTCCGATAATAGCTTGGCACATGGACTATCAATGCCGAGAACCTTAATAGCCACGGTTATTTTTGGCGCCGTTGCAGGTTTAACGGCATTGCGTTTTGCTCGACCAGATCTTGTACCATCTCTATTAGATTTTCCTACCGATAAAATGATACGCATCGGTATTGCTGATGGGATAAAAGGCTGGTTTGATTGGGCAAAACAATCCGGCGGCGAATTCTTTAATACGATTACTTTAAGCGTGCGTTCATTACTTGATGCACTTGAGGTTGTATTTGTTGGTACTCCCTGGCCAGTCACTATTTTGGTAGTTGCCATTCTTGCCTGGTTGTCTGGCGGCGCGCGAGTAGCCATTTTTACAACAGCGGCATTGGCTTATCTTGGCGTTCTTGGTTTCTGGGAAAAAGCCATGACAACCATTTCCTTGCTAGGCGCAGCGGCGATGGTATCAATCACATTAGGAATCCCCATAGGTATTGCCTGTGCACGTCATCCTAGATTGTTTTTAATCGTGCGTCCGATACTGGACTTTATGCAATCGATGCCTTCTTTTGTTTACCTTATCCCAGTGATTGCATTTTTTGGTGCAGGCAAGCCAGCCGCAATTGTAGCCACACTAATATTCGGCTCGCCGCCAGTAATCCGACTAACAGTATTAGGTTTACAACAAGTACCACATGCCGCAAGAGAAGCAGCCTTAGCCTTTGGCGCCACACCGGCGTACTTACTCTTTAAAGTAGATCTGCCACTTGCTTCCAGAACCATTATGGCCGGTGTTAACCAGACCATTTTATTATCTTTAGCAATGGTAGTAGTTGCTTCGTTGATTGGAGCAAAAGGCTTGGGAGAAGATGTACTTGAAGCACTGCAATTTGCTTCCGAAGGTCAAGGGATTCTCGCTGGCTTAGCCATTCTATTCTGTGCATTAATTCTTGATCGAATTGTTGCAGGGAAACGCGGCGCCTAACTATTAATTGAAAAAAGGAAGGTACTGAAAAGGAAGAAACTGAAAAATCGATGGTTTAAACATTTAAACCATCGATTAATAAAAAGAAAAATGATTAAGAAAGTACTTCACTTACCTTAAAACTCGAAGAGCAATCACATGCTTCAGAGCACAAATCTCTTGGCGGACATTGTCATCAAGCTCACCTTCAATATCGATAATATTATAAGCAATTTCTCCGCGGCTTTTATTGACCATATCAATAACGTTAACTTGGTAACGAGTAAAAACAGATAGCACATCACCCAAAACACCTGCCACATTATGGTTTGCAAAGGTGATACGACAATCGCCTCCGCGATCCATGGAAACAACAGGGAAATTAACTGAATTCTTTATATTGCCATTTTCTAAGTAATCCATTAATTGATCAGCAGCCATAACCGCACAATTTTCCTCAGCTTCTACTGTACTGGCACCAATATGTGGCATCGCAATCACTTTATCATTGCCCAATAAACACGGTTCAGGAAAGTCACAAATATATTGGCCAAGCTGATTAGCAGATAGAGAAACAACTACCGCGTTGGGGTCTACAATAGTTTCGCGAGCAAAATTTAATAGCACGGCTCCTTGCTTAACATTTTTTAATGCTTCATCGTTGATCAAGTGGTATGTCGGCTCAATAGCTGGGACATGCAATGTAATAAAATCAGCTTTGGCTAATAGCGCCGGTAAGTTTTCCATTTTTTTCACCTGACTTGGTAAACGCCATGCAGCATCAACTGATAATGCAGGGTCGTAACCCAGGACATGCATACCCATCGATAGAGCCATTTCAGCAACTAAAGAGCCGATAGCTCCTAGACCTACCACACCTAATGTTTTGCCAGCCAGCTCACTACCCGCGAAACGCTTTTTCTCAGCTTCTAACTGCTGATGCATTTCACTGGCATCAGTCATTTTCTGCAAGGTTTGGGCGTAAGCCATACCCTGGACAATGCCACGAGAACCCAATAACAAACCGGCAAGCACAAGCTCTTTAACTGCATTAGCATTAGCTCCTGGAGTATTAAATACAACAACCCCTCTCTCGGTGTAACTATTTACAGGGACATTGTTGACACCTGCACCCGCACGGGCAATTGCTTTAACGGTTTCCGGCAAGGTCTCATCATGCAATTTATGGCTGCGAAGTATATAAGCGTCAGGGTGACCTATTTCACTCGACAATTCATATTTATCAAGAGAGAAGCGCCCCAAACCTTTAACCGAAATTTTGTTATACGTTTTAATTTTAAACATGTTTAATCCAGTGACACTTTAATTGAATAGAGAGGATTGAATAGATAAAGTTAAGTCGATAGAGTCCATCAACTTACTTCACAACAGACTGATAAGCCCAAGCCAACCAAGGCATTAATTCTTCAACATCACTTTTTTCCACAGTTGCTCCGCACCAGATGCGTAACCCTGATGGTGCATCGCGATAAGCACCTATATCGTAGCCTACACCTTCATCTGCGAGTAATTTAATAATAGCTTTTACCTGCTCTTCAGTAGCCTCTAAAGTGAGACAAACACTGGTGTTAGAAAGCGTGTTTGGCTCTTGTGCTAAAAAGCTGACCCAATTATTTTCAGCAACAAAATTCCTGATAACGGATAAATTCGCTTGTGATTTATCAATCGTCGCTGCCACACCGCCTAAACTATCAACCCAATCTAATGCGTCTAGGTAATCAGCCACACACAGCATTGACGGGGTATTAATTGTTTCACCACGAAAAATCCCTTCGATTAGCTTTCCATTTTTAGTCATTCGAAAAATTTTAGGCAATGGCCATGGTGGCGTATAGGTTTCAAGACGCTGTACTGCGCGCGGGCTTAAAATCAACATACCGTGCGCACCTTCCCCACCCAGTACTTTTTGCCATGAATATGTCACCACATCCAATTTTTCCCAGGGCATTTCCATTGCAAAAACGGCAGAGGTCGCATCACAGATAGTAAGCCCTTCACGATCATCTGCAATCCAATCACCATTTGGGACTTTGACTCCGGAAGTTGTGCCATTCCACGTAAAAATCACATCATTTTGAAAGTTCACTTGTGATAAATCTGGCAATTTCCCGTAATCAGCAAGATGAGAGTGAACATTATCGAGTTTTAACTGTTTGGTAATATCCGTTACCCAACCACTACCAAATGACTCCCAGGCAAGGACATCTACACCACGAGCTCCTAAAAGAGACCATAACGCCATTTCTACGGCACCCGTATCTGATGCTGGCACCACACCAATGCGATAACCTTCAGGTAAACCCAGTAATTCAGCTGTCTGTTCACAAGCACGCTTAAGAACCACTTTACCGATAGCAGCGCGGTGAGAACGACCTAAAGTGCTGACATCTAAATTATTGACATTGTAACCAGGCCGCTTGCTACAAGGGCCAGACGAAAAGTTAGGGTTTGCAGGTTTAGTGGTTGGTTTCGGCAATGATGCTGACAAGGCCATAAAGTCCCTCATTTAGGATTAAAAAATCAGCGACGGATTATGCCAGCATTCATTTAGCTTTTCAGAAGTTTTTAAATATTAAAAGAAATAGTAAGTAGTGAGGCACAAACATTAAAATAAAAACGGCCAATAATATTATTTATATGATGAAATTCATATTTTTTTCACAAAATACCCTTGACCTTATGGACTTATATTATCTGAACCTTGTCAAAGGTATGCTCTTATTGATAGATGCGAGCCTCTACCAAGATAAATTTTTCAATTATTTAACAAACAATAGATCTCGTTAGAAAAATGATTTCGCCGACACTCAGCTTGTCATTCAAAACAAACTGAGTGATATAACATCATTAACAATCATTCTTCCATCAAAAAATAGACTTAAAAACTATTTATATTTTGTGAGTTGCTTATTGACTAAATTGATCAACCAACTCGGGGATATCATTAATGATATCTTGCTTCATAATTACAAGAGTAACTTTACCTACTTCAAAACCCCATTTTGTTAATACGGTTTCATTAATAACCACACCAGGAGCCACCTGATACATCCAATCATTCATAGAGACAACTATGTCTTTTCCTTTATAAGGAATGCGCAGTTTATACTTCAAGTTAATGGCATTGCCCTTTACACTTATTTGAGCTGTATCTTCCACATCACCAGCCGAACCAATATAGCCACCTTGCTTATCAGGTTCCATCTTCCACAAACGCGTTTCTCTTTCACCATCATTAAACCAAAACACCTCATCCAATGCACCCACTCCATTTTTCCATTCGCCTTTTAATGCCGCTTTGAAATAACGAATGACTTTTCCAGAACGATCTCGAACAATACCATAAGCCACTAAGTTTCCATCGAAAAACCCCTCCAAACGGAGCTCCGGGGAGCGCCCTTCATAGTCATCCACAGTAATTGATGAACACGATATAAAAATCATCGAAAACATAAGAATAAAGCCTAGCAAAACCACCCTTTTCATAAGATTACGCCCTGACAAATAGATACTTGTACGCTATTACTTAAACAAGAGATTGGAAAAATTAGTCTGATCTTAGATGTGCCATAAGTTAGGGCAGGAGTTATACGATGTTTAAGTATATTGCCACCGTAGTTATAATATTTTTTTCTTTAAATACAGCAGCACTGGATATCGACGAATGGACTTTAGATATCAACACAGGTTCTAAGCATAGTGACGATACATACGGTGCCAACAATTATTACAATGAAAATAATGATGGATTTGGGATGACTTTTGGTTATTCTGACATGCTTGATATCAAATTTGGGTATTATGAAAATAGCTATAACAAAACATCATTATATACAGGAATAGTGCTAAACAAAGATTACTATATTTTTAACAAAATAGTCATTTCTCCTGGTATTGGAGTTATGTTGGCTAGCGGATATGATGATACACCAATGAATGCTCCTGTGATTGCTCCTATTTTGCATCCATCTATCGCCATCGGGCATAAAAATCTACGTTCAACTATTGGGTATATTCCTTACGGGGAAGATAAAGTATTCACTTTTCAAACCCAAATCCTCTTTTAAATCTATTTATATTTTATAACACTAGATTATTTAGCGTTTAGCTTTCCAATCAATACTAAAATGCCGAGTTAACCCATCGGCAATTCCTATGATTCTCCTGCTGGCGTGCAAGCAACGGAATAATCTCTATACTTTCGTACCGACCATTAACATCATCAGCTCTTTTTTGCGGTCTTAATACATAATAATGTTGACGCCACTGTACAAGGTAGGAAATTATTTCTGGTATAGCTTTAGCCGGGTAAAATCTGCCTGCCCCGCCTAAACCTTGTTGATTATTCTCTTTAAATGCTAAAAACCCAGAAAAATAAACAGGCTTGTCTTCTAACCCAGGCAAAATATTAGATAACTCTTGGTCTGTTTTGAAAACAGTTGAAACAGCATTTATTGCCCCTCCTTGAGCAACCACCTGATAGACATCCAATGAATAATCGCCCAGCTGAACAAACGAAATCTCTCCTAATTTTTGGCGCCAACGATTATAATCAGATGCACTGACAGTATAAGGAGGGAACACCTTATACTCATTATTCCTCATCTCCCCTAATATTACTCGGCAATAAGAAAATCTTGGATCACCGTTTTGTGTAGGCCTCGGAATAACAGCCTTCCAATTTAATGAGAGTATTTTATCTAACTCTGACAACAGTTTTTCACTCTTTGTTTTTTTAACTAAAATCCTATTAACATTATCACCTTCTGTTATTACGACATAAGCTTTTCCATCATCAGGCAATTCACTTTCTCCAACGTCAGATACAAAGGGTCTACTTTTTTCTACTCCGCTTGCGTCTGCACCACCATCTTCATCTTTACTCTCTTCATTTACAGCATTATCATCCTTTATCGTTCTATCTGTTATTAATTCATCATCACCAACAGCAGCATCCACATCAGAAGCAATATTATCTTTAATTGAATTTTCATCTAAAAGAAAATTCCCACTGTACAAATCTTTCTCTGTCACTTTACCGTTTTCATTATCGCGTTCAAAAACTTCACTAACAGCTAATAGCTTAGTGGCATCATGTACAGCATTTTCCGTTAGCTTTTTATTCTTATTTTTCTCATTGATTTCATTCCCCTCAACAAAACCATCCTTTATATTACTAGCAATAGGAACGAATTCCACAGCGATAGTATCATTAGGCAAGAGGTCCCCACTTGAAACAGAATTATCCGCAGATTTTAAAATCGCCTTGTCATTAACATCAAGGATACTTTCGTCTTTACCTCCTTTAAATTGGGCCGACTCCTTGTCAACCGACCACACTTCATCAAACTTACTCTCGACTATTTCCTTATGATGAGAATCAAAATTTTTGATTAAATCTTTGCTCGCAAGAGAATCTCTTTCATCTTCTCTATCTTCAAAAATCCTATTTAATACATCACCTTCATCAGGTTTTATAGATAGCTCTTTCTCGTCATTTACTTTTTTATCTGAAGAATTAGCCATATCAAACTTACTTACGTTTTCATCAACAACCTCTTCATTAACTGTTAAAAAAATATTATTTGCAGTATGCAGTTCATTATTTTTAATAATGGGTAATACAGGCAAGGCAATATCATTTTCTGTTTTATTCTCCCCCTCTTCTACATCTATATTTTCCTGCAAGGATATATCATCAATCGGCATTCCCCTACTAACAGCAGGCGCATCTTCGTTATCAAATTTATCGTTTTTTTCAAAACCAAAACCATTCTCTTTAACCACATTATCTGAGGATATTTTTTTTATTGAACGTGATTGTCTATCGCCATCTAAATTCGCTACCTCTTTAACGGGAGTATAATCCTCAATTGTTAGTGATAATTGAACAATATTTTTACTAACAATTTCAGTATTTGTTATTTCTGCTACATCAACATCATCCGCTCTTTTTGACAAGCCATAGACTTTTTCAGTCTCAGTCTCAGTCTCAGTCTCAGTCTCAGTCTCAGTCTCAGTCTCAGTCTCAGTCTCAGTCTCAGTCTCAGTCTCAGTCTCAGTCTCAGTCTCAGTCTCAGTCTCAGTCTCAGTCTCAGTCTCAGTCTCAGTCTCAGTCTCAGTCTCAGTCTCAGTCTCAGTCTCATCAATATTATTTGATGCTACAAAAACTATTGCACTATTTTCTTTTATATTTATCAGAGTCTTTTCTTTAGCTTCTTTAGCTTCTTTAGCTTCTTTAGCTTCTTTAGCTTCTTTAGCTTCTTTAGCTTCTTTAGCTTCTTTAGCTTCTTTAGCTTCTTTAGCTTCTTTAGCTTCTTTAGCTTCTTTAGCTTCTTTAGCTTCTTTAGCTTCTTTAGCTTCTTTAGCTTCTTTAGCTTCTTTAGCTTCTTTAGCTTCTTTAGCTTCTTTAATAGTAGAATTTCTTACCATTGTTTTAGCAAGAGAAGATTTAATTATTTTTTTTTCTTTTTTTCTTTTTTTTGTACCGTTTAATTGACTAGGACTATCATCATCTTGAAAAACTTTAGGCTTGCGTAAATTCCCCTTATTTTCCTTCTTATTTTTAAGTGTAGATTTTACAATCTGATTCTTTGATGCATTTGAAATAACTAAAGAGGGTTTAATATTTTTTAAACTTGAAGAGTTTACAGGTTTATTTTGTGGTAGTTTATTAACAGGCTGCTTTTCTATTTTTTCAGCAGATAGTTGTTTTTTTGCTTGTTGCTGCACTCCTAAGCTAACAGGGCTCAAGCTTTCGGTGTTTATCTGTTTTTCCAGCTCTGGGCTTTTTGTTGTTTCGTTTTCTATTGTTTCAGGTAAGGAGGAAGAAGGGTTACCAGCACAGGCTAACAGGCATAAGTGTACGACAATCAAGATGCAGACTGATCTAACAGCATGAATGATGCACAAAATCACAAAAAGAACTCCTAAGCTATATCATTAAGCTTAGCAGTCCACATGCGCTATTGAGGAGAAGTTCTGGGAACAGGTTATCAATTTATTAACCTACATAAGCTCTATATAATAAAAGCTGCTAGAAAACAGGGGAAAGTCCGATTGCAGTCAGAATCGAACCATTAAGCCCCTACAAAAGCCATAAAGCTATAAAAAATGCCAAACTTATAGCTTTTATTAATCACATAAAGTCAAAATTAAATTGAACCACGCCTCCATAGGTTTCATTTTCACCAACAATACCAGCAACATCGATACTCATAATGCCTCTTGGTCTGAAGCCAAAACCCAGGGTAAATAAATCGGATTGATGATCTTCGAAATCATGCTTATAACCTAAACGCAGTTTTGCCCAATTAAATACATCTAACTGAGAACCCACACGTAATATCTGGACATCCTCCTGGGAAACAAAATCTTTAGCATCATCAAGGTCAACATTCACTTCAACAAAAGTATCACCTTTTTGGTAGGCAAAGCCCGCCGTTGCTCTTGTCTCCATTTCTAAATCTCGATTTTCTTCTGTATCGAAATCTTCTTCATTAATGTTACTAAGCACAGCGCCGACTTTAAATGATTCGCCAATCGCTATATGAAGACCTACATCTGCATTGAAGTGGGTATCAGAACTTCTATTTCGCCTAGAATCGAAATCATCCTCATCATATAAATCAACAGTTGCGACATAATCATAAATATCAATATCTTGCAATTTCGGCGAAATGCCAATACTGATATTAGCGCCAGGTATACTAAATGTTTTTCCCAGCGCAACACCATATTCAGCAATGGTAGCATTTAAAACCAACACTTCACTCGTCACAGAATTTGAGTCAAAGGCTAAAGTGTCAGCTGCTGCATTCAGTGCAGCGATATCTGCCGAAGATACCTCGGTCGTTATTGCAGTATCTGATGTTAGGTTGACAAACAGTGCGAGAGAAACATATTTATTAGGAAGCGCTATTTGAAAATAGCTGCCAAATTCAAAATCAGCTTCTGCGCCATCAATATCATTTAAGAGGTCGACAATATCATCGACTTCAGCGCTAGAAGGGACTGAATCATCAATATCATCCAATTCATCTTCCAAATCTTCTGCATTATCGAGCAGCTCATCGTCATCAGAACCAATAAGGCCAACACTGGCATTTAACGATATAGCGCTATCATCAGTGTAAATATTAACTAAGGCAGGATTCAGAAAAGCACCATTATTAAAATCTGTACCAGCAACGCCAACGCCAGCACTACCTAATGTTTTAGCATTAAAAAATTCGCTTGCAGAAGCGCTAGAACAAACACACAAAAGAATGGGTAAAACGGTTTTTATTTCTTTAAACATAATAATCCCTCATATAATGAAAATACAATTAATAAGCAGCACTTCCAATTAACAGCACCGCTAATTAAAACAATTGCTAATTAAAATCATTAGCAATTGTTTTACAGAACAGGGTGAATATACTGATAATACTATAGCGTTTTATGGCTAAATTAATGGATACAATTTTAGCGCTATACGATTAAAAAAGATTGACTCGACACACAACAATGTTATTTAAAGAATAATTATTAATGCAAAGTGTGCTTTTGTTCACAAAGTTTTACAGCTTCCTCTTATTGTCAACAAAAGCACATTGCTTTACATCAATAAAATATTAATCAACAAATACTCGGGCATTACGGAACATCCTTAACCAAGCACCATCCTCCTGCCAACCATCAGGGCGCCAAGAATTCGTTACCGTACGAAAAACTCGTTCAGGGTGCGGCATCATAATTGTGGCGCGGCCATCAGTCGATGTAACACTCGCAATAGCACCCGCCGAACCATTGGGGTTAGCAGGGTAGGTCGTTGCCTGATTCAGTTGATTATCGATATAGCGTAAAGATACCAAACCACTGGTATCACACTTTTGGAACTCTGCATCACCGGCAAACTCCGCTCTTCCTTCACCATGAGCCATCACTACAGGCAAATGAGAGCCTTCCATGCCTTTTAATAATACCGAGGGCGTTTCTGGAATTTTTACTAGACTAAAACGCGCTTCAAACTGCTCAGATAAATTGCGCCCAAAGTGTGGCCAATGTTCCGCACCTGGAATCAATGATTTTAGATTCGACATCATTTGGCAACCGTTACAAACACCCAAACTAAAAGTATCATCACGATTAAAAAATGCTTCAAACTGGTCGCGAGCAACCGGGTTAAACAGAACCGTTTTTGCCCAACCTTCACCCGCACCTAATACATCACCGTAGGAAAAACCTCCACAGGCAGCAAGCCCTTTAAAGTCATTTAAACTCACTCGTCCAGCAAGAATATCACTCATATGAACATCAACAGCAGAAAAACCCGCACGGTCAAATGCCGCTGCCATTTCAACATGACCATTGACTCCTTGCTCACGCAAAATGGCAACCGTTGGACGACTTCCTTTATTAATAAACGGAGCCGAAATATCGTCAGAGGGATCAAAACTTAGTGATACACTAAGCCCCGGATTTTCTTGCTTGATTAAATCAAATTCCTGCTGTGCACACTCTGGATTATCTCTTAATGCCTGCATACGGTAACTCGTTTCACTCCAGGTAGAGTGCAGATCAGCACGCAATGCAGAAAATATATTTTCGTCATTATGATTAAAACGAATGATATCATCGTTATTGAGCTGACCTAGAGAGTGAACACAGTCAGCCAAATCCGCTTCAGCAAAATAAGACTTCACTTGCTCAACATTTTCTGCCGCTACCTGAATAACTGCCCCTAACTCCTCATTGAATAAAGCAGTTAACGCATTGCTATTCTCTTTATTTGCAATTATAGATGACAGATCAATATCAATACCGCAATTTCCAGCAAATGACATTTCACATAAAGTAGCCAGCAAGCCACCGTCACTACGGTCGTGATAAGCCAATAATTTATTTTCTGCCAAGCATTTTTGCATCGCACTGAAAAAGCCTTTCAGTATTTCTGGCTGACTCAAATCTGCAACATCACTGCCTAACTGGTTGTAAACCTGAGTGAATATGGATGCACCTAAGCGCTGCTTACCACAACCAAGGTCTATCAATAATAATTCGCTATCAATAGCAGCCTGTAATTGAGGAGTTAAGGTTTGGCGCACATCAACAACAGGAGCAAACGCAGAAATCACTAAGGACAAAGGCGCAGTAATCGCTTTATCTTCTCCATTCTCCTGCCAGGCTGTTCGCATTGACATGGAGTCTTTCCCAACGGGAATAGTAATACCTAAAGCAGGGCATAATTCCATACCAATTGCCTCGACGGTACGGAATAATTTTTCATCTTCACCCTTATGCCCTGCTGCACACATCCAGTTAGCAGATAGCTTGATATCACTTAGCTTTTGAATTCGAGTAGCTGCAATATTGGTAATCGCTTCACCAATTGCCATACGACCTGATGCAGGAGCATCAAGTAATGCCATTGGGGTTCGTTCTCCCATGGACATGGCTTCACCCGCATAGTTGCCCGTATGCGTATCATAAGCGACGGTTGTTACGGCACAATCGGCAACAGGAACTTGCCATGGACCTACCAATTGATCACGCGCAACCTGACCCGTGACAGAGCGATCACCAATGGTGATTAAAAACAGCTTACTCGCCACTGCTGGATGTTTAAGTACTCGCTCAATAGCGTCGGATAAATCGATAGAGCTCATATCGAACTCTGTGGCCGCTACCTGGTGCTTATCTGCAATACGATGCATCTTAGGCGCCTTACCAAAAAGCACTGACATCGGCAAATCAACTGGTTTAGCATCCAGCAACGTATCGTTTACTAATAAGTGCTGCTCGGAAGTCGCCTCTCCTACTACCGCATAAGGGCAACGCTCACGCTGACAAATCGCTTCAAAACGTGGTAAGTCATCAGGCATAACTGCCATCACATAACGTTCTTGGGATTCATTTGACCAGATCGCTAAAGGACTCATACCTGGCTCGTCATTAGGCACGTTGCGCAACTCAAAACGGCCACCACAACCACCATCTTTAACAAGCTCAGGGAAAGCATTTGATAATCCACCTGCACCCACATCGTGAATAAAGGTAATCGGATTACGGTCATTGAGCTGCCAACATTGGTCGATCACTTCCTGACAACGTCGCTCAATTTCAGGGTTTTGGCGCTGAACAGAAGCAAAATCCAAGTCTTCCGCTGAAGAGCCAGATGCCATGGACGAAGCCGCACCGCCACCCAGGCCAATTAACATAGCAGGCCCACCTAGCACGATGAGCTTAGCGCCGGGGGAAAATTCATCTTTATCAACATGCTCAGCTTTAATATTGCCATAGCCACCCGCCAGCATAATCGGTTTATGGTAACCACGGCGTTCGCCACCAAAATCCATTTCGAAACTTCTAAAATAACCACAGATATTCGGACGACCAAATTCATTATTGAAAGCGGCCCCACCGATGGGCCCATCGAGCATGATATCCAAGGCATTGACAATACGATTTGGCTTACCGTAATCACACTCCCATGGCATGGAATAATCAGGAATCTGGAGGTTCGAAACAGTAAAACCCGTCAACCCCACTTTTGGCTTTGAGCCCCGACCAACCGCACCTTCATCACGAATCTCACCACCAGCACCAGTACCTGCCCCCGGGAAAGGTGCAATCGCTGTGGGGTGATTGTGAGTTTCGACTTTCATCAATAAATGAATAGGTTCCTGATGGAAGGTATAGGTCTGGTTATCAGGGTCAGGGTAAAAACGTCCGGCATGACTACCTTCTACCACCGCTGCATTATCAGCATAAGCGGACAATACACTGTCTCCACCCTGCTCATAGGTATTTTTAATCATTTTAAAGAGCGATATAGGCTGCTCTTCACCATCAACAGTCCATGAGGCATTAAATATTTTATGTCGGCAGTGCTCCGAATTCGCCTGAGCAAACATCATCAATTCAACATCAACAGGATTACGCTCTAAAGCTTGGAAACTTTCCACCAAATAATCGATTTCATCTTCGGCCAAGGCCAAGCCTAGCTGACCATTCGCTTCAACCAATGCAGCGCGGCCATGGTTAAGAATATCGACCTCTGTTTGTCGAGCAGGCTCTTGGTGCTCGAACAATTGCTCAGCTGACTCAAGAGTCGTTAATACCGCTTCAACCATACGATCATGCAGGCTCGCCTTCAGCGCTTGTTGCTGTTCGCTTGAAAGAGAATCAGCCCCTGAAACTCGATAGACAATACCTCGCTCTAAGCGCTGAACCTTTTCAAGTCCAGCGTTGTGGGCGATATCAGTCGCTTTCGATGACCAAGGAGAAATAGTCCCAGGCCTTGGCACAACAAGAAATAGTTGACTATCGGATTCACCAAGGTCTCCGTCAACATGATCCCCATAACTCAATAACTGCTTAAGAACATCTTCCTCATCGGCATTCAGTGAACCCGACACTGCGGCAAAATGGTGATATTGCGCACTTCGCAACACCAGATCAGCGGAAATAGTACATAGTATTTGTTGAAGTTTATCTAAACGAAAAGAAGAGAGTGCCTGGGCACCGGGAAAGATCAGCATAGTCATTGAATAGGTCTGAATGTAAGGAAGCAGAAAGCGCGCTATTGTACTTGATTAGGTACTCGAAAACAGCATATTCACTGAATCAATGCTATCAAATAAATCGCCTATTTCGTTGTCTTAGTTATAGGTACCAGAGACCGTTTTTTAGGTTAATCTATGACTTTGAGGCAAATGCATCGGATTTTAGCCTTTGATAAGGTATAATTTGGTCGAATTTACAACAATTTTTACCTGATATATCGAGCAATCTCGAGAAATGAGTAACACTGAAACCCCACAAAACAGTGACTCACCACAAGAGAAAATGTCACGTTTTCGCGGTAGTCACCCTCTATATGCTATTGGCAGCATCCTATTGTGCATGCTGCCTTTTATGCTATCTGGCAGTTCTGTCCCTACACTACTAGAACGCATTGTGGATGAAGGTTACCTCCCTATTCTTTCCAGCAATGGCCCCATTACCTACTTTGAAGGCCCTTTTGGCTATGCCGGTTTTGAACATGACCTTGCAGAGGCCTTCGCCGATCATTTAGGAGTGGAATTAGTGATCAAGGACGAGTCAAACCTTGGAAATATGCTCAATTTAGTTGGCACCCCATCGGGGCACTTTGCAGCCAACAGTTTAAGTGTTACTGAGAGCCGCCAAAAGAAATTACAATTCTCTGTTCCGTATATGCAAGTCAGTCAGGAAGTGATTTATCGCCGAGGCAGCCCTCGGCCGAAGAAAATAGAAGACATTATTGATTTAACTATTGTCGTAGCAGCCAATAGTTCGCATGTAGAGCTATTAAAAGAACTACAAAAAGAACACCCCACATTAAGCTGGAAAGAAGTAGAAGATTTAGAAGAACTGGATCTGCTAGAGATGGTTCATAGTAAGCGAGCCGACATCACCATTGTTGACTCAACTTCTTATACTGTTAACCGTAATATATATCCCCGAGCCAGAAGAGCGTTCAGCCTACAGAAAGACAAAGATATTGCCTGGGCATTCCCCAAAACCGGTGACAGAAGCTTACTCAAAGCCGCCAATGTATTTTTATCATCATTCAAAGATTCAGGAGAACTGGATAAGCTAACCGATAAATATTTTGCAAATGAGCAGCTAGATGTAGGCGGCGCCCTGACATTTTCGAAACACATCGATAAACGCTTACCAAAATGGGAAACGTATTTCCGCGAAACAGCAGATGAATTTAAACTCGATTGGCTGTTTATTGCCGCCATGAGTTATCAAGAGTCCCATTGGAATGCCAATGCGAAATCCTTCACAGGCGTCAGGGGTCTGATGATGCTGACTCGGAATACAGCCAAAGCCTTAGGCATTAAGGACCGCACAGACCCTCAACAAAGTATCTATGGCGGAGCAAAATATTTTACACAACGCTTAGAAAGGTTACCTGACAGCATTAAAAGCCCTGATCGTTTATGGATGGCGCTAGCAGCTTATAATGTTGGCCTTGGGCACTTAGAAGATGCGCGTAAGTTAACCGAGCAACAAGGTGGTGACCCTGACTTATGGGATGATGTCAAAGAACGTCTCCCCTTGCTGAGCAAGAAAAAGTATTACAAGAAAACCAAACATGGTTATGCACGAGGGTGGGAACCTGTCAAATATGTAGAAAATATCCGTAACTACCATAATATTCTGGTATGGCACAACGAATCGTTACAACGACGGCTTGCCCTGGAATTACAAAATGAAATAGAACCGGTTAATTTTTCCCGCATTGAAAACGGCACGCTATCGCAACTTTAATTTCATTGGATAGTAGTACTGTTACTGTTTTAATGACGCGCTTTTCTAATCTGTTGCCGTCTCTTGGCAAAAAAATGACTGATAATGTCCCCACACTGTTGTTGGCAAACACCGCCTCTATACTCAATTTTGTGGTTTAGATAGTCAGCATCCAGCATTTGCACACGGCTCTCAATTACACCTGCCTTAGGCTCACTCGCACCAAACACCAGTCGACGAATGCGACTATGAATAATAGCGCCAGTACACATCGTGCAGGGCTCTAAAGTGACATACAACGTAGCATCAACTAAACGGTAATTCTCAATTGACCTCGCAGCATCCCTCAATGCCACTATTTCTGCGTGAGCAGTAGGGTCACAAGCACTAATCGGCTGATTATATCCACGACCAATAACCTGCTCGTCCAAAACAACCACTGCACCAACAGGTACCTCACCTTTGGCTTCAGCTTCCTTAGCCAATACCAAAGCTTGCTGCATCCATTCTTCATCACTGATCATTATTCATACCCGACTCACCGATATATTCAAACCGAGGAATCACAGCATTATCTATCGAGACGGTTTCTTTAAACATATGCAAAGGTCTAACCCACCATGAACCATCATCATACAAGCAACGATAAACCACTAGCCACTCGTCCGTCTCGCTGTGTCTTGCAGTTGCAATCACATCGTACTCCCCACCTTTATAATGACGATAACGCCCCACTTGAAGAGGAGCTTCCTGCAAAGGGGATTCAGTTTCATTCATGGAATATTCTCACAATATTAATTAGGGTCTGTTGACGTTTCATTATTACTCCTGCCATCGGCTATTTTTTCAGCTGACAAGGCAGAACGAGAGCGGTGTAGTGCACCTACATAAACGAGTTCCCTCGGTGCCGCTTGACGGTATAACACAGTCAGATGGAAAAATAGCTATGGCCCTTTGGGTTGGGCTTAAAAAAGCGCTACTCTGCATTACTCGTTGCTCATTTGGAACTACCAAACCACTCTCCTCGCGCTTTGATTAGCGCTTTTTTAAACTCCAACAGGAGCAATAATGAAACGTCAACAGACCCTAATATCGCCTATTCTAACGATTATGCGATAACTAAACGACAGGAAACCATCAATGCCTTTAATATTCTATTTGGCGACGATAGAAATATGTATGAAGCTAATTGTCCTGCGGGCGGTAATAATGCTATGAAAGAAGCAATTGAACATATGATTGATAACACTTTAGGAGAATGCAGTGACTTATAGCTACATTTAAATTATTGGACAAACTCTGGCCAACAAATTTTTACGGAAGCTCCTCCCAGATCTGATCGAGTAATAACAATCGTACCTTTGTGCCACTTGGCTATTTGGTTAACTATCGCCAAACCTAAACCATGTCCTTCTGTCGTGCTACGCTGCTTATTACCCAACTGTGAAAATGGTTCAAGTATTTTTTCACAATACTCTTCATCAATACCTAAACCATCATCTTCTACTTGCAAGCATAAATGCTCACCTTCTTTGAAATACGATATCCTAACGACAGACTTAGCATGTTTTACCCCGTTACTCAGTAAATTCGACAATGCTCGTCCGAGTGCTTTCGGATCAACAAATTGCTCTGATGTATTTAGAGAGTTGTCCACATTAGTAATAAACTCTATTTGTTCAAAATCAAAACTGTATTGATCCACTTCTTCTCTGATCTTTGATGCAAAATTGGATTCTTTAAAATGTTTAATATCGGTTGATCGATTATATCGAGAGTGAACCAATGTTTGATTAATTAAATAATCCAGTGAATCAATACTGGTATTGATCGTCTTTTTATAGCGTTCACTTTCTTCCGCAGTACACTGACCTGAATCGACCATTTCTATCGCAAAACGCAATCGTGCCAAAGGCGTTCTTAAATCGTGAGCAACGGCATTAGTCAAATGCTGGTTTGCACTAATCAAGTTTTGTATATTATCTGCCATTAAATTAAAAGATTTCCCTAAATTGGCTGCCAGAGAACTTTTTTTAATGACAACCCGAGAATCCAAGTGCCCGGCACCAAACGCAGTTGCACTTTCATTAAGGCGCTTATGATCTTTCCACAATGGCCATAGCCAAACAAACAAGCCAAGGCCGATACAAACAACAAAAATAAGAACATATGTCACAATGGCCAGCAACTCAAGCTCGCCGTATTCAATAGGTCCAATTAATAATGTTTTATCATTTTGTAAATCAACATAAAATATTTCATTATCGTTTTCATTTAAAGACCAAACGATATCTGCATATTGAAATATCTCTGTCTTTGACTTTTTATCTTCTGCAGTTTTCCTATCGACAATCTGAAACGGAAAACCATATTCTTCTTGTAATAGCGCAGCTTCATTATCAAGCTCAGATTCACTCACCATTAACAAAGCCTGCTTTAACACATAGATAGGCCCTTTAGCTAATCGGTAAGTATCTTGAGCATCAGTTTCTTCTGCCGCAGCCGTAATAACCCAATCACTATTTTTTAGTTTATAGCCAACGACAGCACCGTCATGGCTTAAAAAAACTAACTCGCCTTTTTTAAGCCTCTCTAGCTTACTAGTATTCTTTGTTACTTCAGATAAACGAACTCGCTGTAGTTGAACACCAAAATTATCAGCAATAACACTAAATACGGCTTCTTGCCGCTCAACTGGCACGACATCAAGTTGAGCGGCAACATGCTTCATGGCACCCAAATAGATTGATGACATATATTGCTCTTGAAGCCATTCACCAGCTAATCTCACCGGATTATATTTTTCAGAGAATAATAAAAATAATAGTGGCAGCAAGGCTAATACCAATAACTTCAATAAGGCTTTTAGCATCAGAAACCTCTTGAACTTAGCGTATAAATTATCATCAAAATATTACGTTTTTGAAATACAAAGCTGATAGCCTTTACCTCGTATCGTTTTAATAATATCGTAATCATTATCGCTCTGTAATTTTTTCCTCAATCGAGAAATTCGTCGATCAATGGAGCGATCCATACCATCGTATTCAAACCCTCTCAATTCTTGAACAATGGTATTCCTATCAACCACGTGACCAATATCTTGAGCAAGCAGCAACAACAATTCAAACTCTGCGGAAGTTAGCTCAATTAAGTGGTCATCGACAGAAACCGTTCTATCCCCGGTATTAATCGTTAAAGAGCCCACTTGAATAACAGTATTAATTTTAGAAATATCAGACGATAAGCTTGAACTAGAGATGCGGCGCAATAATGTACGAATGCGAGTTAACAATAATCGGGGCTGTACAGGTTTAACAATATAATCATCGGCGCCCAGCTCTAAACCGAGCATATGATCAACATCGTCATCTAAGGCAGTCAACATCAGAATAGGCCCAGTATAGAATGGCCTCACCTGTCGACAGACATCCATTCCGGTGATCCCCGGCAGCATAATATCGAGAATCACTAGATCTGGCTTATCAATAGGGATTTGCCTTGCTGCATCAATCCCATTAGTAATCACTTGAACCTCAAAATTATTTTTTATCAAATAATCACGAACTAATGAAGCAAGTTCTTCATCATCTTCCACAAGCAAAATATTAATGCTCATAATCTAACTACCCAAACCATTATATTTTGTAGTGTAGTGCTAATATACTAAGAATTATAGAGGCCCTACCCCTCTAATTGTGACAATTTGAGACGCAGGACATTCAAATATCTCACTCTGGACAAGAGCGATGCATAAGGTTACCTTGCTTTACTACCCATACTTCAAAAGCACTCTTTAATGTTACCGGTTAAAATCTAAATTAAGGTGTATTTTCCCACCTGACTTATCAAAACCGCCGGATGGCTCAACATTTATTAATTTATGGGAGTTTTCCCAGTGTTTACCATCAAAGCTTGCCCAGTATTTATATAAATATAAGTCTTTTTTAAAACTAGCAATTACCGTAGAAGATAAATGCTTATTAAACGCTGTACCGCTTATAGAAAATTTAATCGGAAATTCAGCATTTGCCGGGATAAAAACAATATGATCTTTAGGAGCATCTCTTGATTCACCTATTTTAATAACAGGAACATTATCTATCAGTGAGCGATTTGGCGTATTTATAGAGGCACAACTAGACAACATAATTAAAAAAAGTATTACAATAATTTTATCCATTACTTAATTGCACCCTTCAAAACACAGCAAGAATAACCTTGATAATGAAAATGGTTTAAAAACGATAACCAATACCAATAGTTGCATTTAACTGAGGTCCGTTTATATCATCTTCTATATCTCGCTCATGCTTACGGATATTAGCCGCAGAAACAACACTTGTATTACCACTAACTCGAGTATTGACATCAGCATCATCTACAGGAAATAAGACCCCTACTTCAGCAAAATATGACAACCCTCTTCGGCCTTTATGCTTATTGCCCCAACCGACACTAACGTAGGGCGCAAAAGAAGAATGATCGATATCTGTATCTAAACGAACACCATCGCTGGACAATACAGGCTGATCACCCACTGTAAAATTTTTGCTTGCTCTAGAATTAAGAGCATATTCTCGATCAAAATAAGCTGCGCCACTAGAAACAAAAAACTGATTTGACTTAAAAGGGTACCAGTCAATACCAACCTGAGTACCGAACAACTCAATATCCCCTTCGTATTTCACATCGTCAATTTCGACATTATCGATATCTAGCTCTCCACCCCCAATCACTGCACGCCACTGAACTTTATCGTTCCCTATCAAATGCCAACCTGTATCCCCAGACACATAAGCTCCAAAACCGTGTGATCCGACTGCATGACCTACAGATACTTCAGCATGAGCCACAGAAGATAACGATAAAATAGCAGTAGCGCCCAGTAATACTATCTTTTTATTTAAACCCACAAACAAACCCTCCATCAATTAAATATGCATGGCATGTGCAACATTCATTAAATAACTACAATGCAAAGCATGCCGTTAAGGTCGTTAATATATTGAAGAAGGAGGTAACTGTCTGTGGCACAAATGTGACAACATGTGACTAATCGATGTCACAGTTAGACACATCGAACGGCAACAAAAAAGAGGCTAAAAAGACTTTGGTTTATTTTTTATTTAGATACAGGCTCACATCGTCCTGATCAATTTGAAAACGGAACTGACCTAAAACATTCATGCCAAGAAGGCCATCAACGCCTGAAGACATCGTAAAATCAAGAACCGCTACTTGTATATTCCTCATGGAAAAAGGGCCCAAATTTAACTGAGGCATAGAATAAACGGTACCTTTAACAACGCCATTAGCAGTCTGAAACACCCTCTGTCCCACTTCAACTGCTTGTCTATTACTATTTAATGACTGGAAAGAAGAACGCGAAAGCGTTGTCATAGATGCACCTGTATCAATCAATAATGTCACTTTATCTCGACGGTTAAGGCCTAGATCGACCAAATACTGATTGCCTCGCCTCTGTAAGGAAACCCTCTCTGCCCCCTGCCAAGGGTTAGTAGGTTGAACATTATTGCCGACTAATTGATTCAAAGTCGCTGTTGCTTGATTACCCACTAAGCTATCATTTTCTAATCGCTCTAACTGTTCAATCGCCGAATAATCATCTCCGCTTTTATGATAAATAATTGCCTGACGATATTGATAATGAGAGCTTAGCAAACCTGTAGCATCAATGTGCGTATATAAGTTAATAAGAGAAAACCAATCTTTTTTCTCAGCATAGAAACGATCGACACGTTCAACAAACTGATTGAAGGATTGAATAACTTTTTGCTGTTGAGTATTTGAGTAAGCATAGCTCTTTGCTAACTGATAGATATTAACGGCTTCCATATACAAGCCATTAGCATTATTAAACTTTGCGAGTAGCAGCAGAACATCAATGTCATCGTAGTAAATCGCTAAGAAGGCATTGGTTAAGTCAGAAAAATTATTTTGATCCTGAGCCCTCAGCAAATGTTCCAGATGGTCCAGCAGTACCCCTCTTAACTTAAAAATTACCTGCTCATTATATTGAGCTTGATATAAATCCATGGCTTCGCTATAACGATGGGCGCCTAATAATTTATCAAACAATATAAATGTAGTAGTTCCGTTACTTTTAGGATTAGCTAGAATCTTGTTTTCATTCGAAGAAGGCTTGTTTGGAATTAGAAAATCAGTCTTAGGGTGCTCTTCTGATAAAGTCAGCTGCTTATTGTCCGCGATAATTTGGGAGTCTATCGTATTTTTTTGACCTGATACCTCAGCAACGACTGACTCAGAAGCTCTATAGTCAGATACCAGCCCTCTAACCATCCAGCCGCAGCTGAAACTGATGACAATAAAACATAGAAGGGCTAATAGGGAACGAAGATTCATTAAATACTATAGATACTTTTAAGAATGGATATACCTACTATTTTACACAACAGGTATACGGTGTATTAATAGTCAGATCACCATTTGATGATTTAGTTCTTATTAGAAAAGGGAAATTGAAGGGCTAACCGAAGGCAGCACAATATAAGTCAGGTTAGTAAGGGCAAAAATTTCCATCTTTGCCCTTGGGTCTGTTAACAACAATAATACTAATTAATTAGCTTTCTGCTCTACGATCCGCTTTTCTTTTTTTATTCGCCGAGCTTCTCTTAACTGCTTTGGGGATAAGCCGATATGTTCTTCGTGGCGGCTTTTTGCTAATTCTATTTGCTTTTGTCGTTCACGAAACCGTGCGTGTTGTTCTGGTGTTTGCTGGTCATAACAACGAGGGCAAGCAACTCCAGGCATATATTGGTCTGACAACTTATCTTCTTCTGTAATAGGGTGACGGCAACCATGGCATTGATCATAAGAGCCTTTTTTCAAATCATGATCAACCGCCACACGGTTATCGAAGACAAAGCACTCACCTTCCCATAAACTTTCGTCTTTAGGAACTTCTTCTAAATATTTTAAAATGCCGCCTTGCAAGTGATAAACCTCTTCAAAGCCCTGCTCTTTCAAAAAAGCGGTCGACTTTTCACAACGGATACCACCAGTACAAAACATGGCCACTTTCTTATTTTTTTCCGGATCAAGGTTCTCAGCAACATATTGAGGAAATTCACGGAAGTTAGTGGTATGAGGGTCTTTAGCGCCTTTAAATGTCCCAATAGCCACTTCGTAATAATTGCGAGTATCCACAAGCACAACATCCGGGTCTTCAATTAAGTCATTCCAGTCTTCAGGCTTCACATAAGTGCCCACAACCTTATTAGGGTCTATTCCTTCAACACCCATGGTGACAATCTCTTTTTTCAACTTCACCTTCATTCGATAGAAAGGCATCTCTTCATAAAAAGACTCTTTGCAATCGATATCAGCAAGGCGAGAATCTTCACGCAGGTACTCTAGTAAATTATCAATCGCTGAGCGGCTACCCGCTACCGTGCCGTTAATACCTTCTGCAGCCAATAGCAGGGTCCCTTTAATGCCCTGCGATACGCAATATTCGAGCAAGGGCTGGCGTAGGGCTTCATAGTCAGGGAGATTGATAAACCGATATAAGGCAGCAACAACGATGTGATTCATAGTGTTTTCAATTGGGGCGATAAAATGGGGAGGGCATTTTAGCTAAATATTGAACAAAATCCCACACTAAAAATAGTGTTTTATATAAAAAGAATGTTTATGCAGTAAATACGTGAGATTCCGCTATTAATTGCTTTTCTGGAAAGTTTCTCCACCACCACCCATACAAGGAGGCGACGAAGGTAAGCTTCTTTCTCTTCCAACCCACTCATCAGGATCAAAAGTCAGCACTGAAAATGCTTTAATTAAACCGTCCAATTCTACTAAAAGTGCCCGATAGACTTTCTTATGTCTCTCTATTCGGCTCTTACCAGTAAACTGATCAGTAACAATGATGGTTCTAAAGTGGCTTTGGGCGCCTTCTGGCACATTGTGTTCATGGCTTTCGTCAATAACTTCAAGGTGCACAGGATCAAATGCATTCATTAGTTTTTGTTCTATTTGTTGCTGCATATCCATAGAATTAACCTTATTTGAGCGTCTTAGTTTTATTTTTTGTCATTTTACCGATTAATTTAAGCAAATATGTTGAATTACGCGCCATTTAAGGAAAATAACCCTCGACTGATCTACAATAAACGATAATAAATACTACTATTGATTTAATTAAATATGCGAGTAAGCTAGTACGCCACTATGGACAATAAGATATTTATAAACCGCCGCAAAGGCAACGACCGCAGAGAAGACGATGATCCATGTAAAGATCTTGAGGTAGACCTTTACCACCGCAAACGCCGCAAAAAAACCGAACGGCGAGAAGAGCGCACACTGGATCAAGATTATTATGCCTTTGTTTCATCTCAAGACGTACCTGATGATTATCCAACGGACAATCCATTTCATTGACCCCTTGATTTACTGATTAATTAAAAACTCAACAAATACCCGACTATGAGAATCCTTTTAGCCCCAATGGAGGGTGTTGTTGATGCCATTATGCGTGATTTGCTGTCGACTATCGGCGGCATCGATATCTGCGTGACCGAATTTATCCGCATCAATGATCATGTACTGCCAGATAAAGTATTTTATCGACGCTGCCCAGAGCTATATAACCAAAGCCTGACACCAGCAAAAACCCCTGTACGTGTCCAGCTACTGGGAGGAAAACCAGAACCAATCGCTGAAAACGCAGCCAAGGTAGCAGCCTTAGGCGCCAGTGCTGTTGATTTAAATTTTGGCTGTCCAGCAAAGACCGTCAATAAAAGTGATGGCGGCGCTTGCTTATTGAAGGACCCTCATCGCTTATACGACATTATTTCAGCAGCTCGCAAACATGTACCTGACAGCGTCCCCGTTACCGCTAAAATTCGATTAGGCTTTGATGATCGTAGCCGCTATTTGGACAATGCCATGGCAGCTTATGAAGCTGGCGCTAACGAATTAACGGTTCATGCGCGTTCCAAAGCCGATGGTTATAAGCCACCTGCCTATTGGGAATACATTACCGAAATCCGCGAAACAATCCCTATTACCGTAACCGCAAATGGTGATATTTGGAGCCTTTCTGATCTTAAACGATGCCAAAAAGTATCTGGGTGCGATAGCTTTATGTTGGGTCGAGGCCTATTAGCCTGTCCCGACTTAGCCCGCCAGATAAAAGCCTGGGACAATAATGAGACTATTACACCATTACTCTGGCCTGAACTATGCAAACTGTTACTGCACTTCTTTGAGATAACGGTGACAGCCTACCCTCCAAAATATATGGGCAACCGTTTAAAGCAATGGTTATTTTATCTCTGCAGGCAGTACCCAGAGGCTCAAATTCTATTTGAACAGATAAAGCGCTATAGAGATCGAGATAACATTATCAATGCCATCAACAAAAGTATGGAAGAACCGTCCGTGAATGAGCTGTCTCTCAGCGCTTAACTGTGATTTATTTCTGATTGCGTTCTACTAGCCTCGGCTCTGATACTGCCTCAAATTTTCCGGTTTGAAAACTAATCGCATTTGTTGAACCTTCAAAGCGTAATTGTTTCATTTGATGTCCTTTCTTCCAGAGCATTTGCTGTTGCTCCAGTGGTAATTTTTTGTCATGAAACAAGATATCAGGTAACCATTGCTGGTGAATTCTCGGGGAAGCCAAAGAGTCATATAAGGTCTGACCTAGCAGCAAATGATTGATAATCCCTTGAGTCACTTGAGTAATAATCATTGGCCCACCTGCTGCTCCCAATGTCATTACCGGCTTGCCATCCTTCATAACGATCGTTGGGCTCATGCTGGATAATGGCCGCTTACCCGCTTGAATACTATTGGCCTCACTTCCAACTAACCCATAATTGTTAGGCACACCAGGGCGGGCAGAAAAGTCATCCATTTGATTATTCAGCAATACCCCTGTACCAGGTACAACAACCTTACTGCCAAAGCTGGTATTCAGCGTCGTTGTCATAGCAACCCAGTTACCTTGCTGATCTGCAACGGCAATATGGGTTGTATGCTTATTAAACCAATTATCCGCAGCATCAGCTGGCGTATGATGAGAACTCACATTTGAGACTTTATCTGGGTCAATTAAAGCGGCCAAGCTATCGGTATATTTTTGATCAATAAGCCCTTTAGGCACGTTGACAAAATCGGGATCTCCCAACCAATAAGCACGATCGGCAAATGCCAACTTCATAGATTCAGCTAATAAATGGTTACGGGCATTAACATTTTTTTGCTTTAAGTTTAATTGCTCAACCATATTTAAGAGCTGGGCAACATGAACACCACCTGAACTCGGAGGGGGAAAGCCATAAATCGTATAGCCATAAAAATGGGAAACTAGAGGCTGACGAAACTTTAATTGATAATTGGCCATATCAGACGAATTAACCAAACCATTATTGGCTTTCATCCAGGCATCCAGTTTTTGTGCGAACTCACCTTTATAAAAGTAGTCCGCCCCGTGCTTTGCCAACTGCCGATAGGTATTTCCTAAATCTTTTTGCTGTAGTTGATGGCCCGGTGACCAAGCTTGATTGTTCTGATCTAAAAAAATAGACGCACTCTCAGGAAATAAGGCAATACTTTTGGCAGAGCGTTTCAAACGATTCACATATTCGATTGAAAGAGGAAAGCCCTGTTCAGCAAGAGCGGCAGCGGTCATGTACAAATCGCCGATAGGCTTTTGCCCCCCTTTCTTGGATAAATAGTCAAACGCCGCAACAGAACCTGGCACGCCTACCGCCAAAGCACCCGTTCGACTTAGCTGAGGAGAAACCTTCCCTTCTCTGACATACATATCTCGATGAGCAGCGCCAGGAGCCATCTCCCGACCATCGACAGCTTCCACAGAACCATCGGCCCAATGCACAAGCGCAAATAAACCGCCACCTATACCTGAATTATAACTATCAACGATCCCTAAGCTTAGGGCTGCGGCAATAGCTGCATCAATGGCATTGCCACCACTTTCTAACTGATCAGCAGCAGCTTGCGTTGAAATGGCATTGACCGTGGCAACGGCACCTTTTTCGCTGCTATAAGTAGAACCTGAGAGAGACCATACTGACTCTCTCCCTTCAGCATTAATCACCGCTCCAAGGCAAAGACAAGTAACAAGTGTGAAAGGATGTAATTTAATCATAAAAGACCTAAGATAAATCAATAAAGATAGGGTAAGACTCGATCACCAATTCTTACCCATGGCATTCTATTATCCACTATTCAGACACCTGCATTTTTGCATGGCCTTCCAGGCTGGGTAACTGCAGAAATGCATCTATCAACTTTTCGTTCCACGCTGTATTGATCTGGCGTAAGTAGTCATCATTTTCATCGAAATGATAATGCTCACCTGTCGTCAGGCTATTTGTATGATAAAACCGAATATCAATCGGTGGCCCTACACTCAAGTTACTTTTTACCGTGGAATCCATCGACACTAAAGCACATAAGGCGCACGTGTTTAGGTCTGTATCCATATTAATAATACGATCCAGAATAGGTTTACCGTATTTACTTTCCCCAATCTGTAGAAAAGGGGTCAACTCTGTTGCAGTAATGTAATTACCTTCAGGGTATATCATGGCCAACTCGTGATCTTGCCCTGCAATTTGCCCACCGACAATAAAGTTGGCCTGAAACGCAGGCCCGCCACCCGTCTTAGCCTGCTGATTTAAACTAATCTGACCAATATAATCGACAGCGTCATGAATACTGACCATTGTTAATAAATTTAAGGCCGCTGACGCATTGATATCTTTTTTAATCCGGTTAATAACGCCCTGTGTTGTCGCTAAATTTCCTGAAGCCAAAATACAATACTGACACTGACCGGGCACTCCAAAGGTATACATTTTCTTATAGGTGTTTACCTGATCAATCCCAGCATTTGTGCGGGAGTCAGAACAAAATATGATACCGCTATTTACTTTTATCCCTACGCAGTAGGTCATTTTCATCTCCTCAGAAATATTCAGTTAGATAATACCATTACTTAGATCGGCCAACAGGTATAAAAGCCACTATTAAATAATTATGACTGGTAAAAACATACCTCTGTAAATCTTAAACAACCTATATTACTAGGGCTTTATTACGACAGTATCCACCCAACTTAAATGGCTTATATAAAATATGGCACAATAGAGAAAAAGCTAAACTTTAATCATTATATCTCTAGGATGCTTTATAGCCACTCTGAGACTCTCAAACATACCCTCTTCTGCAACAGACAATAAAAGCCCATAATCTTATCCTATAAAAATAAGTGACCCCTCCAGAAAATATGGAGGATATACACTAGAAAATTTAAAGAGAGGTATCAGTAATGGAGCCCCTTTTCTTATAAAATAGATGGCGCCCTAATAATTAGCATCATGAATGACCAGACTAAACCTCTTAAAATAACCAGCTGACACAAAAATCATCTTCAAAAAAGTAAAAATTCACTATCTAAACCATAAATAATTTTCTTTATTACATTCCAATTTATATATAAATTTATTACTCACTTATTTTTCTTGTGTCTATACTCAAGATGTAATTATTTAATTTCAATTATTGGTGTAAAAATGCGTAGTAACGGACCAGAAACAGGTAAAGAGCATGATTATCATTCATCTCAAAAGATAGTATCGACGACTGATGATAAAGGAGTAATTCTTGATGTTAATGATGATTTCATATCAATCAGCGGATTCTCTAGAGAGGAACTGATAGGGCAAGCGCATAATATTGTTAGGCATTCATGGATGCCTCAGGCAGCTTTTAGTGAATTGTGGGAACACAATAAAAGAAAATCCCCTTGGATGGGCATGGTAAAAAATCGTTGTAAAAATGGTGACCACTACTGGGTAGATGCTTTTGTCACCCCCATGTATAAAGACGGACAGGTGACAGGTTTTCAATCTGTCAGACAAAAACCTAGCCAGCAGCTTATTTCCCAAGCAGAAAAAATCTATACCGAAAAGAAAAGCCTTATTAGCACGTTGCAAGCACTATGGCAAAAGCTACCCCTGAATTATAAATTATTCAGCGTATTCTCTCTAATAGCTGGCACAGCACTTTTTATATCGACTATAAATATATATGCAAGCTTTTTATTCTTCCTCATAGCCAATATCTGTTGTAGCACCATAATATCCAAACCTTGGGTAAAATTTGCTGATCAAACCAAGTCTATATTTAATAGTGAAACAGCAAAGCGTATTTATACTAATCGGCACGATGAACTAGGGCAGATACAACTTGCGTTTAAATTTGTTCAATCAAGACAAGACACTATTTTATATCGGACATCAGGGATATCAGAGCGAGTGCGAGCTTCAGCCAATAACGCACACGAAGAATCGAATTCTACCAAAAAAGAAATTGAAAGACTGTATGCAGAAGTTGAAATGGCGGCAACAGCAACAAATGAAATGTCTGCCACAGTCCAAGAAGTTGCAAAAAATTCAGCCGCCACTGCAGCTGCAGCTGACGAATCTAAAGCTAACGTTAATAAAGGAAGAAACATACTTACTCAGACAAAAACAGCAATGGATGAACTTGTGTCAGCCATTGATCAATCGTCTAAAATTATAGAAAATCTCAGTGAAAACTCGTCCGAAATTGACAGTGTTGTTGAAGTTATCAGTAGCATTGCAGAACAAACAAACCTGCTTGCCCTTAATGCAGCAATTGAAGCTGCACGCGCAGGAGAACAAGGTCGAGGCTTTGCAGTTGTAGCTGATGAAGTCCGGGCGTTAGCAGCCAAAACACAAGAATCGACAGGGAAAATTGGAGAAATGATCTCTTCACTTCAAAACCGATCAACTAGTGCTGTAAGCGCAATTAATGATAGCCATCAAAAAGTAGAAACTAGTGTGGAAAATATTACTAATCTAGAAAGTCAATTCTCTACCATTTTAGAAAATGTCGATACGATATCTGATATGTGCATCCATATTGCTACAGCAACAGAAGAACAGTCATCTGTCGCTGAAGAACTAAACAAAAACATCACCAACATTCACTCTGTAGGTTCCAATACCGTGCAATCAACACAGAATATGGAAGAATCAAACAGAAAATTAATTGAGACTACAGAGTCAATGAATGAGATGGTTACTCAATTCAAAAATGAACATGCATAATCGATAAAAATCAAACAATGCGGATTAAGAACTCTCTGAGCTTAATCTGCCTATTTCTAGGGAGGGTTAACGTCCAATAGGCCAAGTTTAAATATACGCTTTTGGACACCATTGAAAGCTGGTATTGCTAACACCCAAAGTAGCTCACTAATAATCACGAAAAAAATAATCTCCGACGGGAAATAAATAAGCGCCAAACTGATGGCTAGCGCGTTGTTATTTGCACCAGAGCAAAGAGAGTAAGTAATAATTTTTCCTCTGCTTTTCTTCCATTGATACAGCCAGCCAAAAGCATACAGGAAAAAGAATAATAAGCTGCAAAATATAATGGAATCAAACAGCAGGGAAAAATCACTAAAAAATGCCTCGCGTTGCTTAGAAATAACAACAGCAATGATAATCCCAAGCAGTAAAATAGTCATAAATGAACTATTGTTTTTTACTGCATGAGCACTGGATGGCTTTAGCCTAAGCAGTAATATATAAACTACTGCAGGAATAAATATAACGGAAAATAGTGTATAAGAAAGACTGGCAACCTCTATCGTTGTAGATTTATCAGTTATTAAGAACGTTATTGGAATAACAAACGGTGCCAACAGGCTACTCGATATTGTTAGTACAAAAGCTAAAGCAACACTTCCATTAAGCACGCCGACTAATGCTGGTGTTGTTACACCAACAGGCATTAAAGCAATCAATAAAATACCCATAGCGAATTTTGGATAAACAAACAAAGTGAGGTAATACAATATAATAGGGAATAAAATAAAACGAAAAATATAGAATACCACTATCTCAGAGATAGTTAGACCATGTATCTCTTGAATAGATATTTTTGCACATAAGAAAAATACCATCACTCCCAATATATAAGGAACATAAATATCTGGGATCAATTCAAGCCCTGGAATACCTAAACCAGCTACTATGGAGACAATTAAGACCGTATTGAGATTATTATTGACAAAACCTCTAAACGCCCTAAATACTTTCAAAAACACCTGATGCAACACAAATTATTCCTTAACACTTCATAAAAATAAAATTTATTTTGAGCAATAGCCTAACATAAGACTTTGCAAATACTTCTAGACTTACCTATTCAATAGGAAAAATGATGGACCTACGAAGCTAGTAGAGGTATATCTTGGATGACACATGAAAAATAACATTACAGTATCTTATCAAAAGCCTAGCATTTGAATCTTGCAAGCTACTTGCAAAGTTCAAATATCAACAACTATCCGATGATAGAAATTGACCTCTTTATTATTTAATATAACAAGAATACCCTACGATACAGGACCTGCTGTGATAACGTAGACTAATTAAGCTTCAAACACTGTTATTTTTGCACCAAAATGGTGATTTCTTATTGCTCACTTAGATTATGCTTGTTTAAAACTGACTTAATCGATAGATCATAAAAATCTTAAACAGTATTATCGAACAACATAAAGCTAAAAACATTCTCAACATACTTTTTTATTATCGTAACCAGTGATACTTATTCATGCCAGCAACTCAACAAATATTTCGTGTAAGACGTAAATACAATCAATGGGTTGTCAACCAAACCTTAGAAGACTATGCCCTGCGTTTTACGGCAAAAAAATCCCGCTATTGGAGTGCCAATAAAGTGGCCATGACTGCCATTGGTGCTACGGCATTTTTAGCGCTAGAGGCTATTGGTGGAGCGATTACATTAAGTTATGGTTTTTTAAATACGCTTGCCGCTATTTTAGTCGTTAGTGCGATTATTTTTATTACTGGCTACCCCATTAGTTATTATGCTTCTCGTTACGGTGTCGATATCGATCTACTCACCCGGGGAGCAGGTTTTGGCTATTTAGGTTCGACGATCACATCGCTAATCTATGCATCATTCACATTCATATTTTTTGCTATTGAAGCCGCCATTTTAGCATCGGCATTAGAAGCATTACTCTCCATCCCCTTATATATAGGATATATATTAAGTGCTGTTGCTGTTATACCCATCGTCACACATGGGATTACATTTATAAGTCGCTTTCAAATACTGACCCAACCGATTTGGTTAACACTGCAAATTATTGCAATCATCATTATTATTTATTTTGAAGTACAATCTATCGGAGACTGGACTCAATTCCAAGGCGCTTATGCAAGCACAAACGGTACTGGTAATACTGTAAATAGTGGATTTAATATTCTGTTATTTGGTGCAGCATCATCCATTCTATTTGCGTTAATGGCCCAAATTGGCGAGCAAGTGGATTACCTACGCTTTATGCCTCCTAAAGAATCGATATCAAGATTAAAATGGTGGAGCTCTGTATTATTTGCAGGCCCAGGATGGATTTTAATAGGCATTATCAAACTGCTCATTGGGTCGTTTTTAGCCTACCTAGCTTTTAATCAAGGCTTATCAGTAGAGCGCTCAGCAGACCCTACTTATATGTATCAAATGGTATTTAACTATTTGACTCAATCGCCCACTGTATCGCTAGTGCTTGCAGGAATTATGGTAATCACTTGCCAACTAAAAATTAATGTAACTAATGCCTATGCCGGCTCTCTTGCATGGTCCAACTTTTTTTCACGCATTACCCACAACCATCCAGGTCGTGTTGTATGGTTAATTTTTAATGTCGCTATCGCCCTACTTTTAATGGAACTGGGAATATATCGCGCCCTTGAAAATATTTTGGGCGTTTTTGCCATTGTCGCCGTAAGTTGGCTAGGCACAATTTCTGCCGATTTATTTATTAATAAAAAATTAGGGCTAGCCCCGCCCCATATTGAATTTAAACGAGCACACCTATACGACATTAATCCCGTCGGGATTGGCTCACTTATACTTGCATCGATGATTGGCATTCTTTCTTACTTAGGTGTATTTGGAGAAACCGCTCGAGCATTAACACACTTTGTCACATTGACAATGACTTATTTGCTTACACCATTAATCGCATGGGTGACAAAAGGTCGCTACTACATCGCACGTACATCAGATAATGTCACGAATGAGCAGGAAGATTATGAGTGCTGCATCTGTGAGCATCATTATGAACCAGAGGATATGAGCTACTGCCCGGCTTATCAGGGAAATATTTGCTCGCTATGCTGTTCTCTTGATGCACGCTGTATGGATACCTGTAAAACACATTCACGCTTTTCAGAGCAGCTCTACCATTTCTTCACTTTATTTATTCCCGATAAAATCATCAATGCTATTAATGGTAGCCTTATTCATTTTTTTGGCATTTTATTGATGATTAGCCTCGTCAATGGTGGATTGATGTCATTAATTTATTATCAAACACCAACGACTAACCCCGAAACATTAGCCATTGTCGCGAATGCATTAATTGTATTATTTTTTATACTGCTAATTATTTCGGGCGTCATTGCTTGGATTTTTTTACTGGCGCAAAAAAGCCGCTTGGTCGCTCAAGAGGAATCACAAAGACAGACAGCTCGACTGATTCAAGAGATTGATGCACATACACAAACAGACAATGCCTTACAAAAAGCCATGGAGCGAGCAGAAGCGGCTAACCATGCGAAAAGCCGTTACCTATCCGGCATTAGTCATGAATTACGGACACCGCTGCAAACTATATTAGGTTATGCACAGCTATTAGGTCAGGATAAATCCATCCCCGAAAATCGAAGGGAATCAATTGATATTATCCAACGCAGTGGTGATTATCTCGCAGACCTTATCGAAGGCTTATTGGATGTTTCCAAAATCGAAGCGGGTAAATTAGAGATTCGTAGAGATGAAATGGATTTTCACGAGCTTATGGCACAGTTAGAGTTGATGTTTCGCCCTCAAGCAGAAGCCAAAGGCATTCGGTTTATTTTTAGTTGCCCGGAAAAATATCCACAGTATGTTGCAGCAGATGAAAAACGCGTACGGCAAATTTTAATTAACTTACTGTCCAATGCAATCAAATTTACAGATATCGGGCATGTGAAATTCTCTCTACACTATAAAAATCAAGTTGCTGAATTCACGGTCAGCGATACAGGCATTGGTATTGAAAAAGATAATATTGACCGTATTTTTCATCCTTTTGAAAGAATCTCAAGTAACGATACGACTCAACCATCTGGGACAGGCTTAGGCTTAACCATTGTACATCTACTGTCTGAAATTATGGGAGGCGATGTATCAGTCACTAGCACACCCGATAAAGGCAGTGAATTTAAAGTGACCTTGATGCTATCACGTATCGATTCCCCCATTGTCTCTCAACAACTGCAAGCTCCTATTATCGGCTATGACGGCCCGCAAAAAACTATTTTTGTTGTCGATGATCAGCCCAGTCACCGTCATTTACTCAGCGACTTGCTGACGCCACTTGGGTTTACCATCGTAGAAGCAGTCGATGCAAAATCTTGCCTCAGTTTTGTCGAGAAAAAGAAACCTGACTTATACTTACTTGATGTTTCTATGCCTGAGATTAGTGGATTACAGTTAGCAGAAATACTTCGCCAACGAGGGATCAACGAACCCATTATTATGATATCGGCCGATGCCCAAGAGCATCACAGTATCGGCAGTCCTGATACACCTCATGATTTTTATATGGTAAAACCTATTAAAGTACAGGCTTTACTGGATAAAATTGGGTTTCTATTAAAGCTAACATGGCGCTATAACGATGAAAATATTATCTCAAAAAACACCAATGATGAAAAAATTTGGAAAGTACCTAATCACGCTTATGTAGATCAACTGATTGCCTATTCTGATATAGGTTACGCCAAAGGGTTTTATGATCAATTAATGCAAGCAGATAAAGAAAATGTTTTAGCCTCAGATTTAGTACAACACCTTTATCAACTGGCAAAAAGAGTTCGCTTTGACCAGATCAGCCAATTATTAACAAGAAATACCATTACTTAACATGAATACATTAGACACTAATTCTGGAATTGTACTCGTTGTCGATGACTCACCTGAAACATTAGGACTATTAAATGAAGCGCTAGAAAATGTCGGTTACACTGTGCTTATTGCATTAGAAGGCAAGCAAGCATTAACTATTGCTGAAAAAATTACGCCTGATGTTATTTTATTAGATGCCATTATGCCGAATATGGATGGCTTTGAAACCTGTAGGCGTGTTAAAGCCAATACCAATCTTGAAAAAGTACCTGTTATTTTTATGACAGGACTCAGCGATACCGACAGTATCGTTAAAGGTTTAGAAGCTGGCGGCGTCGACTATCTCAGCAAGCCTATCAAACCCGATGAACTCATCGCCAGAATGAAAGTGCATCTCAATAATGCTCGCCTGGCTAATAGTGCGCATAGTGCACTGGACACCACAGGCCAACAATTATTTACCATTAGCTCAGACGGTCAATTACAATGGGCAACACCACTCACACAGGAGCTCTTTGACAAAGCAGGGATAGACCAATCATGGCAAACACAGCAATTATCTACCCAATTACGTCATTGGCTAAGCCATCAACCTAATATTGGACAACAATACACACTCACCGATACTAAAACACCATTAAGTATTAAGTTGATCGAGAACAAGAGCGAAAATGAAATTTTACTCAAAGTCATTGATCTAGAAGGTCCCTCAGGTGCAGAGACACTTCAAAAAGCGCTAAGTATCACAGAAAGAGAGTCAGAAGTTTTATACTGGATTGGAAAGGGAAAAACCAATAAAGACATTGGTGAAATCCTCTCCATGAGCCCACGCACAGTGAATAAGCATTTAGAGCAAATATTTAAAAAAATCAATGTTGAAAACAGAACCTCAGCAGCATCCATTGCTATACATACACTTGCGGGGATTTAACAGTTATTTTTTAAGTAAATATTCATGCACGCCTGATACAATAACTAAATTTCAAAATCTGGGTTGGATTTTCAAGCTGTGCTCTATTGAAAGTTTAAAGCCACTAAACGACAACCACTTATACTCATCAAATATGGCAAATGGTAATGTCTTCTTTTTCCACTAAGCGGAAGTTCAAAGTTTTAACGCCGCTGTCACCCGCAATTTGTTTAGTTTACAAATTGTCGGCGTGCACAGCTTTGTTATGTGCTTTTCAGTTCACATAGTTATGAAACGTATCCGCCTGCTAGTGCCAGTTTGTGCTTTTTATTCTCCCATTCACTTTTACTATAACTAGGCCATTTTCTTTCAGTGGCCATTTTATTCAGTTGTTTATTTGCAGATTCGAAATTAATTAGACCAACCTCTGCTCTTCTCTTATTTAGATTATCCGGGTCAATTACATCGCTACTGTATTCGACACAACCAGTTTCTTCATTAAAATCGTTAAACGCCCCAAATATGGTTGACTGGTATGACAAACACAACCACCGATCAATGGTGACTGCATAAGCATCACCATAGCATTCTCCCCTTGGCAAAGCTTCTTTCATCAGCATTGCACTATCATATTGAAATCTGCTGTCGGAAGTATGGCTCACAACTAACCAGAAACACGCGTCCATACCATCGCGCCCGATTAACTGTGGGCCTGGCCAGCCGTAAAGTTCGAACACACCACGTATGACTTCCACAGACTCCGCGTTGAATTCATTCAGACTCTCTATTGCACCAACTCTGCCGTCTTTTGCTCTTCGAACGAGCGCATTTCGCTTAGCATTACGCCTGAGCAGCTTTTTCCTCAGCTCTGGTTGATATTGATCTGTTTTTTCAGTTGACTTCTTTACAAATAGTTTCAATCTGCGCCAGCTCGAAAAGTGGTACTGCCGTGCCAATACACGCTGAGCGTCTATAATCGAAAATTTTCTAGCGAAAATCTCATCGGCGCTCAATCCATGAAATGAAGTGTCAAAATGACCAATAATTTCAATGACAGAGCTGTCTTTAGCACGATGTTTCGCACGAAGCGCTCGTGCCTCTCGACGAAGATATTCGTAATTAGGACTGTCAGGTAGGGTCTTCATTCAAGCTCTCCGAACAATTGCGCTCAACTCGCGAAAGCACAGAAAGCCAAAATGTAAAAATCTGATTGGAAGTTCAACAGGTGGGGTTAACCTCTTTCCGCGAGCCGGATGCACCCTGCAGCACTGACGAAACTATAGAGTTATTTTCGCTAATTTGCAACTACAGATTCATAAGTACCGTAACTCAATACAACACGAGCTATTTCATATAGACATTATGACTCCCACGTAGGCTGCTAGCCTCCGCATGATCGTGGGTTAGCTCTCGCCAATGCCATAATTTAGTTGTTTAACACTAAAATATGCGGAGATTAGCATGAGTAAACATAACATACTTTTAATTGGCCTACATTGAAGATGTAGGAGCATTTTTCAAGAACCTAAGCGCATTTTAGACTCACGCAGAAGTCATTCGAGGTTAATCAGAGGTTCCTTAAGTATCATTTTTTATCTTGTTAACCCAATAAAGCTTACGATAAGAGTAAGAAGGTTGATCTGATAGTTTGAGATCATACTTGGAATGTGAAAAGGTAACTAAGCGTATTCTCGGCAAGTTCTCGCATATATTAGAGCACCACTTTTTTAAATATTCCTCAGAGTGTTCGGTGAAGTTTGAAGTTGGAATTTCAAGACGTTGTATGCTTTTTGAATTAGGTGAAGACAATAGCTGAAGCAACTTATTTTCACTTATATTATTATCTTCCAGATTTAAAAAAATTAACGATCGTAATAGAGGGGATTTTAGTAAAACATCAATGCTCTTATCTGTTAGTTTATTGTCTGAAATCTGCAGTTCTTTTAAATTTTTTGTTTTAATTGATGATAACCATTTAATAAAAATGTTGTCACCCATTCTTAGTCCATTTAAACGAAGCGATGTTATTGAACTGCTGAAATGTTTTAGTTCGTTTGTTTTTGGTAGCTGCTTTGCTATTCTTGGGTTGTGGTTTAAGTTTAAAGCGGTTAGCTTGCTGTATTTTATATTATCTAAGAAGCGAATATCTTCTTGGTTAATGCTGCACTCCAGGTTTAGGCTTGCAAGTTGTTTAATTTTTCTGTTTTTCGATATGGCTTGCGTTAGTATGCTAGCCAAATTTCTGCAAGGATGTGTATGCCAGTGAATAGCTGAAAGGTGTTTTAAGTTAGCTAATCGGCTTTTTCTAAAGTCATCAGCAGAGTAGGAAGATATTTTTCCGCCCTCTATGCACAGATTTTCCAGGTTTATTAGGTGTCGAGACCGAATGATAGCTCTTACGCCTTCGTCGCTAAAGAGTCCATCTTTTATTGTTAGTTTTGTTAGGTTTTCCAATGCTGGCCATTCTGATAATGATATTAATTCTTTATCTCTAATGTTACATTCATATCCGCTGAAATGAAGAGATTGTAAGTTGGAAATAAGATAGGAGTCGGAAAGCTCATCAAAAAAATGTTCACTTCTATAATATCTCAAATCCAGCTTACAATCGAAAAAATAAAGCTCTTTTATATTTTCTAAATATGCACAAGGTTTGATCAGCTCTAGACTTTTTTCATCGATATTGAAATTGTGGAATTCTATTCTTGTGATTTTTTCGATTAATGAGGTGCTAGTGATGAGGTTGCTGACCCAGACAGCTCGAGATAGAAAGTGGTCACTTTTAAAGCGTAAGCAATAGGTAGAATGTTTAATCAAGGTATCCAGCAGATTAAGCCATTTTTCAAAATTTATATCATCATAACTTTTTCTTTTTATTGTTATAGAGCTGAATATACTTGGTTTTTCTTCGATAAGTGAAATAACAGAATCTATAGACTCTGAACTTAAATTGCATTCGATATCATTTTCATATATGCCAAAATCATCAGCATCAAATTCGGGTTTATAAGAGCTTAAAGAGAAGTTCACTTGCTGACATGCCCAATATTAAAAATAGTAAACTTAAAATGATAGCTGACCAGTACGGATAAACGTAATCATCAATATATCCCACTACATATTTTCCCTGATTCTCTAGTTTTTTAATCCGTGACCATTGAGATATAGCTCCTTGCACATATAAAAAGACAATAACAGCAAATATATCAAAAGGCGTACAGCCAGTCGCCTCGTCGCAAAAAATAGTTAAAATATACAAACACAATCCATAGTATGCAACCGTATAAAATATTATAGAAAAAATTGATGTGTCGAGGTCAAGAGTGTCACGTAATCTATGTTTTTTGAAAACACGCTTAATCGATGCTCCATTATAGGAAAAAATATGTATTGAATATAGAAAGATAATGTCTTTTTCTACATTACCAATTTCTTTGTCCAGTAAGAATAAAGTAATGGGTGAGAAAATAGAGTCAATAATAGGACGTAAGTACAATTCATATAGCGCTATCACTTTCAGTATGTGGCCTTGAAAGTCAATAAATATGTTTGCAATTGCGGCAAATCCAGTTGCATGAAGCAAACTCCTGGTAAGGATAAGCATTTTGCTGGAGGCCGATTCATCTTCAAGGTACTCAATAAAGTCTTTTGAAAAGTATTTTAGACGTTTTAACATAAACCTGATCTGCCTGTAGTAGTCAACTAAAATTGGCCAACTCCTTAGAGGTTTTTAAAAATAATTCTTCCGCTGCTATGGGTGATAGTTTATTCATTTTTGCCCACTCTCTAGTTAACCCGAGGCCATATTTTCCATAAAAGCTTGTATGATCATCGATTCGTGATAATGGAAGGTCACAAAAGCATACCATTGGAAAAGCAAAATAATTTGATCCTTTTAGCTTTAACCAACGAACATCTTCTAAACAATAATTTGGCCTAAAACCATTTTTAAGTATGGACTTAAGCGCATCTAGCCCTTTTGTAAAATGAAAGACTGAATGAGATCTGGGGTTCAATTAGTTACCAACCTTAAAGTCAATAGGGGCGGATCAGAAGTTAGAGCTCTTAACTGATCGGCCTTATTAGCCGAGAATATAGTAATCTATGAAAATAATCAAAATAGGGATTACCACCATGACAGAATACGTCGCATATATTTCAAGAAAAGACCAGATTGTTATTTTGGTACCATACATGAGCTTGGACCTGCCAAAATGCTTTCCTCTGTCCATTATGGCTTTATGAAAGTCTATATTTTCATGGTTCTCAGGGAAATCTTTGGTAATTTCGTCATAGGATTTTTTTATTTCGTAAAGTTTTTCATCGTCTATTTTTCCAGTTTCAATTAGATATTCGAGCTCATATTGAAGTTCATTTAAGGATTTCCCACATTGATGCATAGACTCAGCTCTAGCTGTATATCTTTTTGAAGACTCTAATAATGTAACCACAATAATAAATATTGAAGTTACTACTGAAACTAAGGGACTTAAAGCAAGACTTGATAAGGCCTCTTCGTTGAGATAATAAGGTAATAAAGAAAGCGTAATAACAATGAGTGACAGTCATGAAATGGTAAAAGCAGAAACTATATCTTTTTTGCAAGTCTTCTGTACGCAGCAAACCTGCAATCTGCGGTAGTAGCCATTTTATTATTGAAAACTTTGTAGTAATTTACAGATTCCTCAGTCACCACTCTATCGCCTCACGGTATAAATAGATCAATGCCTCAAGGATCGGCGACCGAGTTGCTTGACTTATTAGAATTTGAATCTAAATTATCAGCAACTGACTTTTGGCTTTGCGAAGTACCAAAAATATAACCAACTATAGTACCTAGAAGCCCCATAATTGCTTGACCATCGACATCAATAATTGTAGTTATCAATACTACTACAGGTAAAATAAATGTAAGCCCAAGGATTTGAAGCACATAAGGAGCTAAAGGGCTCTCGTTTCTCAATGTTCTAAGAGTGAATAAACCAGAGAAAATAAGTAAAATACATACTATTCCAATTGCTCCCTTTGGGTGCACTAATAATTCAATAAACTCAGTAGTCATTGCTTTATCCCGTTGAGTCTAACAATTTACTTAACAGATCTGTTCTTCTTGTCACTGTTCTCTTGACCAGGGTTAGCTGAATCCAGGTCTTTTTTAGCAAAAATTAATTGGTTAGATAATAAACACCTATTTATTGGTGTGTAATATTACAGGCTAATAACTAAAATTAATGAATGGCTGCTTAGGGCGAAAAGCGGCCAATTTTTTATTCTATGAAAGATATATTTTTAAAATAAATAATACAGATAAGACAAAATATTTTCCGTTGAAATTGACGTCAAATAAGATTTTAACTGAATAAAAAGCCAACTCATCTATAACAACCAAACAAAAAAACCAAGGGAAAGGCCAATGAAAAGCTTTTCATAATAAAAGAGTGGTTATTGCTTTTGTTATTTTTAGAATATTTATTTTAAATTTAAGGATTTTTTATTAGCAAGAAAACCATCTCGACCAACGATTAAAAATTAGCAACAGGAGAAAATTTTTAATAGAAGATAGAGAACAAAATTTTTTTGTAATTTTATGGTGGAGTAATCACCACCATAATCAATAGAATATTTTATTAATGGATATTGTGTTAACGCCGCCGAATAATAGCTAACACCAGGCAAGACATTATAAAAACCACAATTCCTGTATACCAGATCGAATGATCCATGGCATGTATGAATATGTTTTCAGAACCATGCCCTGTATGCGCATTGACTGCTACAGAAATGACAGTGATTAATAACAATAGAATAATTCTCATATGATCTCCTGTATTTGTTAGGTATAGAATTTTTTAGGTATAGAGTAGTAACGATTAAAAGTTTATGAACTATGCTGCCTTTTTAAGCATGCCTTCAGAGACAATAAAATCAATAATGGTCTGTAAACCCTCTTTTTTCTTGAGGTTAGAAAATACAAATGGTTTATCGCCACGCATTCTTTTTGCATCGCGATCCATTACCTCTAGCGAAGCTCCTACTATTGGCGCCAAATCCGTTTTATTAATAATTAGTAAGTCCGATTTTGTAATACCCGGCCCACCTTTGCGAGGGATTTTATCACCAGCAGACACATCAATCACATAAAGTGTTAAATCAGAGAGTTCTGGGCTAAAGGTAGCACTTAAATTGTCACCACCACTTTCAATTAACACCATATCAAGCCCTTCATGTCGCTCACACAGCTCATCGACAGCGGCTAAGTTCATTGAGGCATCTTCACGAATAGCGGTATGAGGACAACCGCCAGTTTCGACACCAATGATACGGTCTTCCGATAAAGCTTCATGCTCGGTTAAAAACTTGGCGTCTTCTTTGGTATAAATATCGTTGGTTACCACGGCAATATTATAATGATTCCTCATGGCCAGACACAATTGACGTAACAGGGCTGTTTTCCCCGAACCAACTGGACCACCAACCCCTACTCGTAGCGTTTGTTTTTTCATAATTACTCTCGTGATATTTGAATCTGAATATTAATCATCTAACGGCTATGATCTAAACAACCTGGAATACTGTGTCTCATGCCAACTACTTGCCATCGCCAAACCAGGTAACGAAGAGCCTATGTCATCGTCACCATATCCTTCTGCGGTATGGATAATGGTCGTTATCTCTTTACCTAATTCAATTAATAGCTGCTGCGCCGCTGTTTGTCCTAAAGGAACCAATTTAGTCGCCGCTGCAATCTGGTTTTCCAACCATGACCACAAATAACCGACAGCAGCATTATGCTTATCAATGGACCAATGATGGGCAGCTGCAGCAAACATGGCAATAAAACTTATAGTATTTTTTGTTTCAGGGCTTGGATTTTCAGGTAAAGGCAATTCCAAATTTTCAAGTAAACGTGAAAGCGCTTCTCCCATCGCGGTTTCCGTCAGCAATAACTCTTCCGTTTCGCGACACGCTAGTACGGTTGCATTCCAGTAATGAAAACCCAGATCATCCTTTGCTTGTAAGGCTTCACTTAACCTAAACAATAAAGGTAAATCTACTTTGGCAAGAGATTCATGCATTACCAAAGTAATCCAATCAGTAGTTTGAGTTTGATTGCTTATCCACCCCGCATCAATCGCATGCTCTAAGCCTTGGGAAAAAGAATATCCACCGACAGGCAAGCTGGCACTGCTTAATTGCATTAACCGCAGCAATGGTAAATCAGTGATCATGGTGTCTATGACTGTGATTATGTGCAGCCTGGCCTTTTGAATAGGCACCTGATTCGGGAATAAAAACGGCCATCTCTTTTGTTAATGATAAGCCAAGCAGTGATAGCATTTCTTCCAAAACATAATCAGGTTGAATGCGTAACCAACGCTCACCAACTTGTATTTTGACATGGCGATTACCCAGATGGTAACAAGCCTTGCTAAAGGTTTCCCAATTGTCACAAGTAGCACTAACAACCTCTTCCTCAGCACCAAGCACTTCAATAATTTTTCCGCACTCAGTTTTTAAATGCTCACCCACATTGAGTGTTTTTCCTCTCTCTAAAAACACGCGGACTTCTGCCCCTTTTTGAGAAATTATTTTAAAACGACCTTTTTCACGAATACCATGATCCAACACTATATAGTCATCAATGGTCTCATGAATGTGATGTAAACGTTCATAAACTTCAAAAATTATCATCATTAAAACAAACTATACAATTGCGCCAGAGGTAATTTATCCGCCGGCTCACAGGTTAGTAACTTTCCATCTGCGCGGACTTCGTAGGTTTGTGAATCAACCGTTACCGCTGGCATATAGGCATTGTGGATCATGTCCTTTTTAGTAATCGCTCGCGTATTACGGCAACCGACCAAGCGACGTTGCAACTCAAAACGTGAAGCAACATCAGCGGCTATCGCCGCCTGGCTGGTAAACGTGACTGAAGTATGGCGAGGCGCATCACCAAAACCACCAAACATATAACGGTAATGCACCGGTTGCGGAGTGGGAATAGATGCATTTGGATCGCCCATTTGCGCCGCGACAATAAAGCCACCTTTGATAATCATTGAGGGTTTAATACCAAAAAATGCTGGCTTCCATAGCACTAGATCAGCCAGCTTACCGACTTCAATGGAGCCGACTTCATGATCTATACCGTGAGTAATCGCAGGGTTAATCGTATATTTGGCCACATAGCGCTTCGCACGAAAATTATCGTTGCGCTCACTGTCTTCGGCTAATGCTCCCCGCTGCATTTTCATTTTATGTGCAGTTTGCCAGGTTCGAGTAATCACTTCGCCCACTCGCCCCATTGCCTGAGAATCCGATGCAATCATGCTAAAAGCACCCAAGTCATGAAAAATATCTTCTGAAGCAATGGTCTCTTTACGAATACGAGAATCGGCAAACGCAACATCTTCAGGAATACTACTATCCAAATGGTGACACACCATCAACATATCCAAATGTTCATCGACCGTATTAACGGTATAAGGGCGCGTCGGGTTAGTGGATGACGGCAATACATTAGCTTCACCACAAGCCGTAATAATATCGGGGGCATGACCACCACCCGCACCCTCGGTATGATAAGTGTGAATCGTCCTCCCTTTAAAAGCAGCTAAGGTATCAGCTACAAAGCCCGATTCATTTAAGGTATCCGTATGAATGGCCACTTGCACATCGTACTTTTCGGCAACGCTTAAACAGTTATCAATGGATGCTGGAGTTGTGCCCCAATCTTCATGCAGCTTTAATCCGCAAGCACCTGCTTCTAATTGTTCTTCAAGGGGAATGGGCAAACTGGCATTGCCTTTACCTAAAAAGCCTAGGTTCATCGGCATCGCTTCTGTTGCTTGTAGCATTTTGCCCATATTCCAAGGGCCAGGCGTACATGTTGTCGCATTGGTTCCTGTTGCTGGGCCAGTACCACCACCTAGCATGGTCGTCACACCCGACATTAACGCTTCTTCAATCTGCTGCGGACAAATAAAATGAATATGAGAATCAACCCCCCCCGCTGTTAGAATTTGTCCTTCACCAGCAATCACTTCCGTGGAAGGGCCAATAATAATTGTGACATTATCTTGCACATCAGGATTACCCGCTTTACCAATGCCAGCTATGCGTCCATCTTTAATACCAACATCGGCTTTAATAATCCCCCAGTGATCAAGAATAGTTGCATTGGTAATGACAACATCAACCACGTCACTCGCTATACGTTGGCTTTGCCCCATTCCATCACGAATCACTTTACCGCCACCAAATTTAACTTCATCACCGTAGCAGGAGTAATCTTTTTCAACCTCAATCACTAATGCGGTATCACCCAAACGAACGCGATCTCCTGTCGTGGGGCCAAACATTTGTGCATAGGCTAATTTATCCATTTCACTCATGTGTTTTTACCTTTGTGATTTTTATCTGATGAATCAAGTGAGCCCATTACATCGCCACGGAAGCCATAGACTAAACGATCACCAGCATAAGCGACTAGCTCAACGTCTCTATCCTGACCTGGCTCAAAACGTACAGCCGTACCAGACGCAATATTTAAACGCATCCCCTTTGCTTTTTCGCGATCAAAAAGCAAAGCAAGATTCGTCTCATAAAAATGGTAGTGAGAACCAACCTGAATGGGGCGGTCACCACTATTTTCAACGCGTAAAGTAAGCGTCTCTCGACCTTCATTTAAGGGGATAATACCTTCATCCACTAGTAATTCACCGGGGGTAAATGTTGTCATAGCATAACCGCCTTATTAGTTAATTGGGTTGTGAACGGTTACTAATTTAGTACCGTCAGGAAATGTCGCTTCGACCTGAACTTCATGCACTAAATCAGCTACTCCCTCCATGACTTGATCTTCACGCAAAATTTCTTTGCCATAACTCATAAGTTCAGCCACGGTTTTTCCATCCCGAGCACCTTCCATAATTTCCAATGTTAAATAAGCAATTGTTTCAGGATAATTTAACTTCAAACCACGATTAAGCCGGCGTTCAGCCAGTAAAGCTGCGGTCACAACAAGTAATTTATCTTTTTCTCTTGGGAGTAAATCCATTGTTCTTGCCTTTTATTTTTTACTGGCTTTTTAAGGAGCCAAATTAAGTTATTCAAATTAAGCCGTTAAGATTAAGTTAGCCAAATTCTAGGATTGCATGCTTTACGTTTAATAAGTAGAGGGCGAATGCTATGCCACAGTGATGTAAAGCACTGCCGCGCGGTATAAGCACTGTTACCCAAGTAACGTATAACCAGTAAGTGATTGACATACGTCACTGCCACTTGTTTTTGCTGGCCTGACTCAATTACTTGATTGCGTAACATTGTTAATACATTCTCTTTTTCAATAGCAGAAAAAGAAAACGGACCAGCAACAAAAAAACCACTTACGGGTTGTGACTGCATTCCGGCCTTACCTGAAAATAGTAAGTTTTCCGCCACATCTTCTGATGAATTAAGATGAAGATTATCAATAAAAATAGGAACACCGCCCTGCTCAATACGGTACTGCTGCTTAAAGCGGCCATGACCGAATGTGTCACGACTGGCAGGAAGACCAAAGCAGGTAATTTCCCAACCACTAAAACAACTATCCTCAGACAACTCTATGGTTGTCTTTAACTCAGCCACAGCTCCCGGATATACAATACCCTCCATCGGAAACCATTCTAAACTGGCATTATTCTCTAGGCGAAGCTGTGTATTTTGTCGCTGTACTTGAACACCTCTCCGCGCCTTATACATTTTTGCGGCACCTGGCGTCGTCACTAATGCACGAGCATTTTTTTTCACCTGAATATCCACACTCAAGGTATCGCCAGAAACTAAACCGCCTGGAGGATGTAATAAATAGATATGTGCACACTCTTTCCCTTCAGGATAAAAAGGTTTCTGCACATACAAAGGGCCAGAATGTCGATTGCGGGTTAACCGTGAACCTCTCTCATTCTGAGTTACCTCTAACTCTAGATCAGCCTGCCAACAACTTGTTGCGATGTCATCTGGAGAAATGTCATCCGGAGAAAATAGTCTGCTTTCTTGTAATGGCATAGTCAAAAATTTTAACAACCTATTTAATAATCCGTTTCATAACTTGGGGGCCGGTTAACACTAGTTAAAGCTATAATACTAAAAACCAATCGTTAAACTACACTGCCAGATGTTTCTTGATTAGCTCGTCAGATAAATCCGGCATTTTCCCTTCGGCTACAATCCTCCCTTTTTCCATTAATCGGAATTCCTTACCCACTTTACGGGCAAAATTCAGCTTTTGTTCAACTAACAATACCGTCATACCCTCTTCTTCATTCAAGTGAGTGATGACATCGCCAATTTGCTGAACAATATTCGGTTGAATGCCTTCATTGGGCTCATCCAATAATAAAATTTTAGGCTCGATCACCAAAGCCCGACCAATGGCTAACTGTTGCTGCTGACCTCCAGACAAGTCACCACCACGACGATTCAACATATCGTAGAGTACTGGAAATAAATCGTAGATCTTGGTCGGAATTGTTTTTAATCCATCTTTACGACAACCTAAGCCCACTCGTAAATTTTCTTCGACGGTCAACTGTGGAAAGATATCCCGGCCCTGCGGCACATAACCCACCCCCATATAGGCTCGTTTTTCAGCGCTGCTTTTAACAATATTTTTACCATCGACAATAATCTCGCCACAACTTACTGGCAACAAACCCATTAAGCATTTAAGCAAGGTAGTTTTGCCAACGCCATTACGCCCCATTAGACAAATACAAGCACCGTTGTCGATATTCAGATCCAAATCCCAAAGAATTTGTGAACCGCCATATAACTGATTGATTTTTTCAAAACGGATCATAAATTATGCTTCCCCCAGGTAAACACGCCTGACATCAGCATTATTTTGAATATCATCCATCGTCCCTTCTGCCAGCACTGAGCCTTGATCTAATACAGTAACATGACGAGCGATACTGCGGACAAATTCCATATCGTGCTCAACGACCACAACAGTATGCTCTCCTGCTAGCGATGTCAGCAATTCAGCAGTATGCTCAGTTTCCTGCGGTGTCATTCCGGCAACTGGCTCATCGACTAAAAGTAAGCGGGGATCAGCCACTAACAACATACCAATTTCCAACCATTGTTTTTGTCCGTGGGACAATGCACCAGCCAGTAAATTATGCTGCTGGGTTAAACCAATAATGCTCAATACTTCCGCAATACGATCCTTTTGCTCTCCTGATAAGGTAGCCAGTAACGTAGGCAAAATGCCTTTATGAGTTTTCAAGGCCATCTCTAAATTGGCATAAACATCTAAAGCCTCAAAGACACTGGGCTTTTGAAACTTTCGACCAATACCCAGGCGGGCAACTTCAGCTTCTGTTTTATTCAATAAATTGATGGTCTGCCCAAAATAAGCAGAGCCGGAGTCACAAGGTGTTTTACCCGTAATGACATCCATAAATGTCGTTTTACCTGCACCATTGGCACCAATAACACAACGCAACTCACCGTCGTTCACATAAAAGCTGAGATCATTTAATGCTTTAAAGCCATCAAAACTCACCGTCAGCCCTTCAATGTATAAAATAATCTCTTTATCAACATTCACATTGGGGATGTCACCATCCAATAGAAATGGCCAAACAGTATCGCGGCTCCAAAATTCTCTGGTACGCTCTAACATCGTCATACGTCAGCCTCCGCAATGTTATTATCAAGGCCATTACTTTTTTTATTGCGCCGTGTTAATAAACCAACGATACCTTTAGGTAAAAATACAGTGACTACAACGAACAACCCGCCAAGAGCAAATAGCCATGCTTCCGGAAAAATCGCAGTAAAACGTGTCTTTGCAAAATTCACTAAGATCGCACCGGCAATAGCACCATATAAGGTACCCCGACCACCGACAGCAACCCAGACCACTATTTCAATGGAGTTTAGTGGCGCAAATTCGCTTGGGTTAATAATACCGACTTGTGGAACATATAATGCCCCTGCAATCCCGGCTAACACCGCAGAGTAAACGAATAGCCAGACCTTATAGTTTTCAGTGCGATAGCCCAAAAAGCGCGTTCGCGCTTCTGCATCGCGAATAGAAATAATGACGCGGCCAAATTTCGATTGCAAAATCCAACGACTCAACAAATAAGCAACGGCAAGCACTACAGCAGAAATCACAAATAAACTCACACGAGTACTGTCTGCTTGTAAATCCTGACCTACAATATCCTTAAAATCAGTTAAGCCATTGTTGCCGCCAAAACCCATCTCATTGCGGAAGAAAGCGAGCAATAGCGCATAGGTTAACGCTTGGGTCATAATTGATAAGTACACACCGGTCACACGAGAGCGAAAAGCCAACCAGCCAAAAATAAAGGCTAATAAGCCAGGCACAAGTAATACCATTAACATCGCATACCAGAACTGATCAAACCCATACCAGAACCAAGGTAAATCCTGCCAATTTAGGAACACCATAAAATCAGGTAACAACGGATCACCATAAACGCCTCTATCACCGATCTGGCGCATTAAGTACATACCCATACCATAGCCACCTAAGGCAAAGAAAGCGCCATGACCTAAACTTAAAATGCCGCAATATCCCCAAATCACATCGACCGACATGGCAAGCAGAGCAAAACATAAGTACTTACCCAGTAGAGTAACTGTGTAGGTACTGATGTGTAGGGCCGATGTTTCTGGAATCATTAAATTCCCAACAATCACCAGTAAGCTCATAACCGTCAGTAAGCTTAAAAAAACTTTACTGCCGGCATCGCTTAATAAAAATGCTTGTCGATCATGACTCAGTTTATTCAATAAAGAGGAACTCATGATTCAGCAGCCCTCCCTTTTTGTGGAAATAACCCACGAGGGCGCTTTTGAATAAATAATATAATACCGACCAGAACAATAATTTTTGCCAAGACAGCACCTGTTGCTGGCTCCAGAAATTTATTAAGCACGCCCAAAGAGAAACCGCCGACTAAAGTTCCCCATAAATTGCCCACACCCCCAAACACAACAACCATAAATGAGTCGATAATATAAGCCTGCCCTAAGTTAGGCCCTACATTAGTAATTTGACTTAATGCCACACCAGCCAAGCCAGCAATCCCCGACCCCAAACCAAAGGTCAGTGCATCAACCCACTCAGTTCGAATACCCATAGCCTTGGCCATATCACGATTTTGAGAAACCGCTCTGACATTCAATCCAAGTGATGTTTTTTTCAAGATGAGCTGCAGAATAAAGAAAACTAATAATGCAAAAACAAGAATATACAGACGATTATAAGTAATAGAAAAAACAGAATTAATTTCCAAAGCACCACTCATAAACTCTGGTGTTGCCACTTGCCGATTAAGAGGCGAAAAAATACTGCGCACCAATTGTTGAAGAATAAGGCTGATGCCAAAAGTGGCTAATAACGTTTCAAGTGGCCGCCCTTTTAAAAATTGAATAACACCTCGCTCAATAAGAATACCGAATAAAGCGGATACCATAAATGCGGCAGGAATTGCGATAAAGATAGAGAGGGCAATATGGTTGGGCATTAATAACTGTATAACATAGGTGGTGTACGCACCTAACATTATCATTTCCCCATGGGCCATATTGATAACACCCATCACACCGAACGTAATGGCTAAGCCGGCAGCAACTAATAATAATACTGAGCCCAGGCTTAAGCCAAAAAACAATGTTTCTAAATAACCATAGAATTTAATTTTACCTTCAATAGCTTTTAATGCTGCCTCTGCAGCTTGAGTAATGGATTTATCTGATTCAGTTTCTACGATAGCGGCTAACTTATTGCGTACAATCGGATCAAGATTGCCTTTTAGAAGGTCAATAGCCGCTAACCTTTCCGACAAATCACCAACATCTAATTGGTACATTGCAAGTGCGACTTCTATAGAGGCGAGCACTGATTTATTTTTTTCTGTTTGCTTTGCCTTCATTAATAAATCAACATTATCCTTTGTTAATTTCTCTGACATATTAGCAATAGCGTCTTGCCTCAAGCTAATATCGTCTGAAAACAAATTGAGCCTGGCAATAGCTGTACGGATTCCAGAACGTAGCCTGTTATTGGTTTTAACTTTGCGTATTTTTTTCTTTTCTATAGTCCCTAATTCAACACCTGACAAGGCATCTTTTATTAAATAACGCTTGCTATTCTCTATTCTTTTTGCAATAACAACTCTTTTTTCCTCTCTGGTATAGAAAAGAGCACCGTCGATCAACGCTTGAAATAAAGGCAATGCTTGAGCCCCACCGACTACCTCAAGTTCGTTAACGATAGCTGCCACTTCTTTTAATTTAGCTCCTGCCAAACGTGCACTCACACTAGTAATAGTAGGTACTACACTTTTTTTAGCATCGGCATCTAATGTCGGCACAGGTGCGTCTTGCGCCACACTAGTAAATGAATAACAAGCAGCGAATAAAAATAATAGCGGTAAGACACTATGATATATAAAACGAAGTTGCATAATGAACTCAAAAAGAGAGAGGCCTTTAGGCCTCTTACAATAATTAATCTTAGTAAAAAATAAGAAAAGCTCTGGAGTACTATGCTGGAAATACCATAAGTAACCCCAGAGCCTAGACCATTAACTTAGTAGTTTTGACCAGAACACTTTTTCGTTTCAGTGTTATAATTACCACAGTTAATTTTTGAGTCTTGCCAATTCGCAACAATTTTAGCGCTTTCAGTTAAGTGGTCAGTCCAGGCATCACCAGCCACTTCTTTTTCAGTTGACCAAACAATTTCAAATTGACCATCTTCCTGAATTTCACCAATCAATACTGGCTTAGTGAAGTGATGATTCGCCAATACTTTTGCAGTACCGCCCGTTAAGTTGGCCACTTCAACGCCATACATTGCAGGGCGTACTTTATCGACCTCAGTCGAGCCGGCTTTTTCTACAGCTTTTGCCCACGCTTTAAAGCCAATATAGGTTGCTTCCATTGGGTCATTGGTGACACGCTTATCATCCTTAATAAATGCTTTCCATTTGGCAATAAATTCATCATTAACATCGGCCTCAGCACTTTGGAAGTAATTCCATGCTGCAAGGTGCCCCAATAATGGCTTGGTATCAAAACCTGATAATTCTTCTTCACCGACAGAGAATGCAACGACAGGAATATCTTCCGCAGAAATGCCCTGATTACCTAACTCTTTATAAAAAGGCACATTAGCATCACCATTAATGGTCGAAACCACAGCAGTTTTCTTGCCTTCGCTACCAAACTTTTTCACAGAAGACACAATACCCTGCCAGTCAGAATGACCAAAAGGTGTGTAATTGATCATGATATCTTTTTCAGCAACACCCTTGGATTTTAAATAGGCTTCCAAGATCTTATTTGTGGTACGTGGATACACATAATCGGTACCAGCAAGCACCCAACGCTTCACTTCTAGATCATTCATTAAATAATCAACAGCAGGAATTGCCTGTTGGTTAGGCGCAGCACCCGTATAGAAAATATTTTTAGATGATTCTTCACCTTCATATTGGACCGGATAGAACATTAAACCATTTAATTCTTCAATCACAGGTAGAACTGATTTACGGGATACTGATGTCCAAGACCCAAAAATCACATCTACTTTTTCTTTTACAAGTAATTCACGCGCTTTTTCAGCAAAAAGAGGCCAGTTTGATGCTGGGTCAACAACAACTGCTTCCAATTTCTTCCCGAGTAAACCGCCCTTTTTATTTTGATCTTCGACCATCATTAACACTGTATCTTTCAGTGTTGTTTCACTGATTGCCATCGTGCCAGATAAAGAATGTAGTACACCGACTTTAATGGTATCTGCTGCCATAGTGACTGATGCCACTAAAGACAGTGCACATGCAGAAAGTAATTTCTTCATGGTTATCCCCCAGTTTTGGATATAAATGATAAAGCTGCTCTAAAAACCAGCTTTCCTGTTAGCAAATGCTATGAGGTTATTATTCACGGTCACCAAAAATTGGGTATAAGGCTCTTGCTCCCCTTAACTACGTCATTTAACGTATTGAGAAGGCCTAACCCAGAACAAACTAAACTGAATAATGCTACGGGGGGCATAACCTGTGGAGCTTTCCATACAGGCATAAAAAAACCCGGTCAAGACCGGGTTCTAAAATGGCGCACTCGGGAGGATTCGAACCTCCGACCGCTCGGTTCGTAGTCACGCCATTAAATATGGCCATTTGATTTTTAAAGGTTTTTTACGGCACTCGTTGCAACTATAGCACCACAAAGTACAACAATGCATAACTATAGTAACGGTGAAATCTCCACCGTATGATTGTTGTGGATGGCTAAAAGCCATAAAATTTAAATATCCAACAATATTTCCGTTGTTTTCTGCGATCACGTAAAATGCTTTGTCTGATTTAATATACTTTTCAATAAATGATTCCAGCCTTTTTAAAGATGGCACCTCTTCACGAAAATATATAGTAGGCAATTTTTCTGCATATAACTAACTTAAATATAGCCGAACACTTTTTGCACCCCGCTTTTGAATTTCCCTAACTTGACTAGAACTTTTATCCATTATATTTACTGTATGTTGCTATAAAATTTAAGCTTATTCACAAAATGGGCTTTTATAGACATACCATTACTTCCCAAAGGCATTTAAAAATTTTAGAATATTAAGCATAATCCTGCCCAAAAGTAATTCTATTACCATCTGGGTCTGATACTGAAAATTCTTTCATACCCCAGGTTTGAATTGTTGGCTTCATTGTGATGCCAGCTCTATTTTGCATTTTTAGACCGTTATTTAAAAACCCTTTATATATAGCATCTATATCATGCACTCTAATATAGAGCACATTGCCAAATACCCCATCCCCGGAGTGCTCTGAAAGATGCACAAAGCTGTCATCTCTTTCTAAGAATGCATAAAGTGATAAAAAGGAGCCTGGGCTTGGATCTGGGCTTTGAATAACATTAAAATCTAAAAGACAACTATAGAATTGTAGTGATTCTTTAATATTGCTGCACTTTATAAATGGTTCTATAGACATAAGAACTTACCTATATTCAAATTCTTTGATTTCATTAAAGACAAAAACTTATAAAAAGGGAAGCCATTTCCCGACTTCATAAAAGTCAAAGCCTCTATCTCGTCCACCTAAACACTTATGTAGAAATTTTTCAGTATTACGGTGCAAAACCAAGCGATTTTTCCAATGGGTAATTTGGTGCCCTTCATTGTCGAACAAAATATAATCTACCTTTTTTCCCGCTTTTTTTAACGCCTCCACCATCTGCTCTGACTCAGACGCTTTTACTCTGGAATCGTGTTTGCCTTGGAATATCAGTAGCGGTTTCTCAATGTTATTAACATGAAATAGTGGTGAGCGACTTTGCATAAAAGTAATATCTTCAGGATTATTAGGATTACCCGCATAGTCATGCCATAACTTAACTCCAAATTTCCAGTGCTTCGGGGTATTTTTCAGCGAACTGACTAAGTTAGATGGACCAACTATATCAACACCACATTGAAAGTAATTGGGCGTAAAACTTAAACCAACTAAGGTAGCATAGCCGCCATAGCTGCGGCCATATATAGCAATAGAAGATGGATCAGAATAGCCTTGATCGACAGCCCAGTTGGCGGCATCGATAATATCTGTGTGCATTTTACCTGCAAACTCTCTCTTTGCAGCCTTTAAGTATTGCCGCCCATAACCTGTAGAGCCTCTATAATTGACTTGGATAACTGCATAACCTCTATTAGCAAAAAACTGAGCCCTGGAATTTAAGTACCAATAATCTCGAACCCAGGGGCCTCCGTGTACCCATACCACCGTGGGTAATTTCTCTGCTTTTATACCGGCGGGGAGAGTAATATAGCCATGAATAGTCATACCATCTTCTGCTGTAAAAGAGAATGGCTGACTTGATGATAGTGAACCGGAATAGTGTTTAGATAGTGGATCTTGAGATAACAGAGTCAGCTTTTTATGTTTTTTGTCGATCAAGTACACCTCTTGCCTTAAATCTGTCTCAATTTGAACCAGCCATTTATTTTCTTCACGATCTGCACCTAACCAATAAGCAGCATAAGGTTCTTGAATGGATTGATTAATGAGATTCTTAAGAGATTGATCAAAGAAGTAATTATCAGGGTAATCTGGAAAAGATAAGCTATGTAATGGCTTGCCGGTCAATTGACTAATCGCACTTCGAGACAGATCAACTTTTTCAGAAGCATGAATAACTTCTTCTTTACCTGTCTCAAAGTGAAATTTAACTAAAGCTACTTTATCTCTCCCTAAATTAGAGTGAAACCAGGCTTCCTCCGGATTAGAGCTAAAACCAAGAAAGTCGAATTGATCTTCAACTCCCCAAGTAGCCAATGGTTGTTTTCCCCATAGTTTTTTTTGATAACGGTAAAGAGAATAATTATCTGCTGTATCGTAAAATACTGCCGCATAAAGAGCACCGTTGCTGTCAGTAATCCAGCGGGTTACATTACCGGGGTTTTTACCAATGAGTTGATTACTTTTTGTCTTAAAATCATATTCATATAAGTCAAAAACAGATTCTTCTCTCTTATTAGAAACATAATGTAAAACATTTGGCTTATGCCGAGGAATGCCAGCCACATAAGACCGGCTTTTCTTATCGTAAGCGATTTCAAAAATTTCTTCAGGGTTATCGATGTTAACGTAAAAGATACCAAAATTTTCACTGCCATTATCATCTTGTGAAAATATAAGATGTTGGCTATCTCCTGCCCAAAAATAACTACCAAAATGGTCTCTTTTATTATGGCCTTCAAACTCAATTACCTTATCGTTTTCAAGGTTTTTAAAACGCATAACACTGCCACGCTTCCAGAAGCTCCCCCCTATCCAAGCTAATTTTTCCCCGTCAGGCGACAAAGCAAACATCCATTCACTTTCTGTATTTAAAAATAGATCTCTAATAGGTATTAAAGGCGGAAAGCCTTTTTGCTCAAGAGATGGATGAGTCGGCTTTGATGTACACCCCAGTATAGAAAAGCAAATCAGCTGAATAAATAGTATAGTTACTGTCGTCTTCATTATGAAATCTCAATCATAGATTTTAAGTTTTCGATATATTTTTTAAACTCACGTCTTCCCAGTGAAGTAAGTTGATAAAGCGTAATAGCTCTCTTTCCTTGTTTTTCCTTTCTTGTACTGATATAACCCGATGCAACCAGTTTTTTCATATGCGAATCTAAATTACCGTCAGTTACACTGGTTAAACCTTTTAACTCTGAAAAGCTGGCTTCTTCTCTAGAACAAAGAAAGGCTATCACCTTTGTCCGAGTTGGCTGGTGAATTAAAGGATCTAATATGAGAGGAATATTACTATTCACCAACGATTTCCATACAGCCACATTCTTTACTTAGAAAGTAAGGAAGAAAGAACTCCATTCTTAAACCAGTAGATAAATCAACATGGGCATAAAAGCGTTGTTGTGTTATCTGAAAAGGTTCTCTATTCATCCATGGATCATTTCCAACTTTAAATAGTTGTTGAGAGTCTTTTTTGCTGTAGGACCAACGAATCTTTTTGCTGGTTTTTAAGGTGATATCCGGCATAACCTTTAAAGGCTGTATACTCCATCGATCAGTCGATAAAGTAGCTGTTAATGTTGTGCCAGAGGGTATATCTACAATAAAACGAGGCTCAGCAGGAATTTCAGATAGATTGTAAACTGGCAGCGATCGAGGATTTTGCAACCAATATTGATGGGCACTATAAGTAATAAAAGTTGATAATATGATCGCCATCACTAAAAGAACACTGGCTATGATATGCTTGCGCCAGCTATTACCGAAATTTGAAAATAGCTGAATACAAATAAAACCAACAATGAAAACGCTGGCATTAAATAGTACTTGTAAGTAATACTCCGGCTGCCTTATAACAAAAGTAGTATTTAACAGTAAAATTGCCGACGCTGCCCAACAATACCAACGCTTTGAGAATAACCCTCCTGTAAATAGAACAATGCTCACAATAATAACCCCGTAGGATCGTAATACTGGATTTGTGCCTACTTCATGGGCTAGCAACTCTAATATGATCGCAGTGCAAACACAAAAACCAACCATGCTCATGACCTGCTTTTGAACCAAAGGAACAACTGCTTCTTGCCTTTCCTTTCTTCGAAGAGTTAACCATTTGTCAATAAAAAACACAGAAATTAATACGATAATCAAACTAATAATAACAGTACTACTCATATTTGAATTACCAGCAATAAGCCAATAATAATTAAGCAGCAAAATATGCAGGCCAATAGCTGTACCCCATAGTGGCAATGTATGTGGGCAGAGGCTAAAACCATGCCCCTTGTCTAACATGGAAGCAATCAAATCAAGTTGTTGGTTTAGCAAATTAGGCATTAATTAAAACTCTTGAATTTCTACATTAAAAACAATTAACTCTGTTTTTCAGAGTTGGTGGCGCAAGGTTACTCTGAAAAACAGAGTTGGTCAACAATTCAATTCATGAAAGCAAATAGGAAAATGAAAGATATAAGTTGTCCGCAAAGACCTAACACGGAACAAACAATGAATGCGGAGGGATTCATAACCTGTGGAGCTTTCCACACAGGCATAAAAAAACCCGGTCAAGACCGGGTTCTAAAATGGCGCACTCGGGAGGATTCGAACCTCCGACCGCTCGGTTCGTAGCCGAGTACTCTATCCAGCTGAGCTACGAGTGCGTAAAGAGGCGCGTATGTTAGAGATTTGCCAGGCAAGCGTCAAGTGGATTTTCAATCTAAGTTATCTTAATACCTCTATTAATAAAAAAGCCCAGATAAACTGGGCTTTTTTATTAGATTTAAGCTCAATTATCAATCAACGTATACAGGTCCCACACCAAGGTTCCATAATAATACGGAGCCGATCCGCACCACTACCATCATAACTAGACCTATTGTTACCACCGAACTCGCATACATAAATGCTCGTTCTTTGGATATATTCATCAAAATAGGAATACCCTCGTACACTAAATAAACTGAGTAGGCGCCCGCAATAAAGGTTGCCGCAGCATTGAGCCACAAGTCAGGATATACACCAAAAATGCCCGCAAGGAAGACAGGAGTCGTAATATAAACCGCTAAAGCAGTTCCTTCGTAATGACGCCGCTCTTCAGAGTCTTTTACACCGTAGGTTTTGGCCATCCAATTAATAAACTCACCCAGCACATAAACACCGATTAGCAGTGCAAAATAGGTCAGCCCACATAATTCCAGAGCACTCATCATCGTCAGTTTGACCGGCTCACCGCTGCCAACAGTCCAACCTATTTGCGTAACACCATAAAGAAAAGAAAGCGTTGGTATCAGCGCTAATATTGGCACATGACTCAAAAAGACTTGCTGGAATGAATGCTTATCTTTGCGAATTGCTTTCCATTCACGATCGGGGTGCAACATAATACCCAGTGTATGCTCAAGAAACGCCATTTTTGACCTCGCTATACAGTTATTATTGTTAAGATTTTAGAGCGTCTATATTGTTAATTCTTTGCTTTATATCAAATTAACAACTTTAGTATTAATGACAAAGGAGATAACTACAAATAAGTATTAGTAATAAAAGATTATTTTTTATGTTTTTTTAGAATATATAATCTAATAAGCAATTCTATTCTGTTCTACTAAAAACAGAAACAACGCTTACTTTACAACTTTTAAACTAGGGCGGCTCTGGGGTGGCCCCTTATCCTGTTTTGTATTTCGACCACTAGGAGGCGGGTTTTCAGGTTCAGGTTCAGGCTCAAAGATCATCCCTTGCTGATTTTCTTTAGCATAAATGCCCATCACTGCCGTACAGGGAACAAATATATCGGTAGGAACCCCACTGAATCGCGCTCGAAAAGTCAGACTAGAATCATCTAAAGAGAAGTCCATAACGGCAGAAGGAGAAATATTCAACACGACCTGCCCATCAGGGTTAACATAGTCCTGTGGCACAAGTACATCGTCTGCTAAGGCATTGACCAATACATAAGGCGTACACTGGTTGTCAACAATCCAGTCGTAAAGTGCTCTTATAAGATAGGGACGACTTGAAGTCATTGCCATAGCGGTTGTCTCGACCAATCCTCTGCTTAATGATTGCTGGCATAGATAAAACTGCTCTATGCCTTAACTATAGTGCCTTTTTAGATTAGGCACGCATTTCTTTTTCGTACTCAGTCAAGCTTTCTAAGAAGGAGTCACGGCTAAACAGACGTTGCATATAATCAAGTAGCGGTTTAGTTTGGCGAGTAGACGGTATTTCAATACCAAACTCGTCTAGTCTCCACAATACCGGAGCCAAGCAACAATCTACCAAAGTAAATTCTTCACTCATAAAAAATGGTTTTTCTGAAAAGATAGGCGCAACAGTTAATAAACCATCTTTAAGCTCTTTAGCGGCCTTAGCAACAGATTCTTTATTTTTAGCCGCAACAATTGTATCAACTAAAGGCGACCAATCACGCTCAATACGATACATCCATAGACGACTTTGGGCACGAGCAACAGGATACACAGGCAATAGAGGCGGATGAGGGAAACGCTCATCGAGATATTCCATCATCACTTTAGATTCATAAAGAACAAGATCTCTATCTAATAAAGCAGGAAGTGTATTATAAGGTGTCAATTCTGACACTTCTTCGGGAATGTCACCCGGATCTACATCAATAAGGTCAACAGTGACCCCTTTTTCAGCCAACACAATTCTGACACGGTGGCTGTAATGATCACGGCCATCAGAGAAATATGTCATTGATGAGCGTTTGGTGACAACACCCATTGATTCACCTCGATAATTTATTAAGAGTTGGAATATAAAACGGGCAGCGTTAACCTATAACGCTGCCCGAACGGCATTTTAACATAAAATTAATAGTTACTGGCTGACCATTTCGCATTTAACGGCCATATATGTGCTTTATTATTAGTGAATCCCCTTCCAGTACTCTCTATTTAACAAAATAGTAAATACTAATAACACCAATAAGAATAACAATACAAAAACACCAGTGTAACGACGATCATCAGCAGTAGGGTCACCCACATACTCCAAGAAGTTAACTAGGTCGTATACCGCTTCGTCAAACTCATCTGTTTCCATAGAGCCTTTGATATCACCATCAATCAAACCGCCACAGTGCTCATCCACCTTAGCTTCACCCAAGTCGTTACGAACGGTTTTTCCGTGGCTATCTAGCAGTGGGCCTGGGCCACACTCTTTCAAGCCTTGCAGCTCTAAAAAGACATGAGGCATACCAACATTAGCGAAAACACGATTATTTACACCCAAAGGACGAGAGTCGTCTTTATAGAAGTTACGCAAATAGGTGTATAACCACTCTGGAGAACGAGCGCGCGCAACCATTGTCAAATCAGGAGGCGTCGCACCAAACCATGCTTTAGATTTTTTCGGCTCCATAGAAATAGACATCAATTCACCGATCTTTTGGTCCGAAAATACTAGATTATCTAGCATCACATCATTGGGAATACCTAAATCGGTAGCGACTCTCTCATAACGAGAAAACTTTGCAGAGTGGCAACCCATACAATAGTTGACAAACCACTTAGCGCCTCGCTGCAGCGATGCTTTATCTTTTGTATCAGCATGAAATTCATCACACGGAATAGAGCCACACGCAAAAGCACCACCTGCCGCAACAGCCTTAATTGGTACAACAGTCATTGCGACAAAGAAAAGTAAGCCTAAAAGAACCAGTCCACGCGGCAAGCCTTTCATTTGCAAACGAGCAGGTTCTGGAGATACTGAATCTTTAGCCGTTAAAACAGGCAATGCTGCTGTCAATGCCGCAAGCGCTAAACCAAAGGCACGCACAAAAAGAGGGATCTCTTTATCTAACGAACCCAACGCAATTATGGCCAAGCCAATCCCTAAGACAAGGCAAACAATCCAATTAAGAATAGATTTGACTTTAGGATTTGATGGATTCGTCCAAATTGGCATCGTTATAAAAAACACAAAATAGAATAAAGTGCCTAACTGAGCCAACATCGTTCTACCATCAGTTGGTGCTTTCACACCCAAGTAACCCAAGATCACAAAAATAGCTGCAAACAGTAGCAACATAATCTTCGGCAACCAGCCTTTATAGCGAATGGACTTAACAGGGCTCTTATCCAGCCATGGCAAAAAGAATAAGACCACAATAGCGCCGATCATAGCCAAGAAACCAAGGAACTTAGCTGTAAATACACCACCAAGATCAATGGTTACCGCACGCAAAATCGCATAGAAAGGCGTGAAATACCAAACGGGTGCAATATGCTCAGGCGTTTTTAAGTTATTGGCTTCCTCAAAGTTTGCATACTCCAAAAAGAAGCCGCCCATTTCAGGGAAGTAGAAGATAACGGTACAGAATGCTATTAAGAATCCAGAAATACCAACCAGGTCATGAACAGAATAATAAGGGTGGAAAGGAATACCATCGACAGGCTTGCCATCAGCCCCTTTATTTTTCTTAATTTCAACGCCGTCAGGGTTATTAGAACCTACTTCATGCAATGCCAAAATATGCATAACGACCAAGGCCAGCAAAACAATAGGAATAGCGACAATGTGTAGCGCATAAAAACGATTGAGTGTGATCTCAGAGATTAGGTAATCACCACGAATCCACTGAACCAAATCCTCACCAACATAAGGAATAGCACCAAACAAAGAAACGATAACCTGAGCACCCCAGTATGACATTTGTCCCCAGGGCAATACGTAACCCAAGAAGGCTTCAGCCATTAATGCAACATAGATAACCATTCCGAAAACCCACACCAACTCGCGAGGCGCTTTGTACGATCCGTAAAGGAGGCCACGGAACATATGCAGGTAAACCACAATAAAGAATGCTGACGCCCCAACTGCATGCATCAAACGAATAATGTCGCAGTAAGCAACATCACGCATACAATATTCAACAGAGGCGAATGCCTCCTCGGCAGTTGGCACATAAATCATCACCAACCAAATGCCTGTCAGCAGTTGGTTAACCAGTACTATTAGGGAGAAAACACCAAAGAAATACCAGAAATTGAAATTTTTAGGCGCATAGTAATCACCCATATGGGTATCCCAAGCACGTTGAACGGGTAAACGCTCATCAACCCAGCCCCACAAACCTGCTAGCCAATTCATTATGCGTTCTCCTCATCAACACCAATCACAATAACCGTATCTGATTCATACATATGCGGTGGAACTTCTAGATTAGTTGGCGCGGGCACTGATTTATAAACTCGCCCGGCCAAATCAAACTTAGAACCATGACAAGGACAGAAAAAACCACCTTGCCAAGCGTCTCCACCTAAATCTTTAGCACCAACATCTGGGCGAAACTGCGGTGCACACCCTAAATGCGTACACACACCCAACATAATCATAAACTCAGGTTTACGAGAACGCGTTTCATTTTGGGCATATTCTGGCTGTTGCTTATTCGCGGAATCAGGATCACTGACCTGACCATTAACCTTTTTAAGACCTTCTATAGCCTCTGGCGTACGACGAATAATATAAACTGGCTTGCCTCGCCACTCTTCAGTGACCATCTGGCCAGGCTGTATCTTTGCTAAGTTAATCTTAACGGGCGCTCCAGCAGCTTTTGCTTTTGCACTTGGATTCCAGGACCCTACAAAGGGGACTGCTACACCGACGACGCCTGCGGCACCGACTACCGATGTCGCTGCCGTTAAAAAACGACGTCGACCTTGGTTGACTACTTCGCCATCACTCATGACGCTACTCTCCCATCACCTGTAATGTGGATCTTAAATGAATTATTTATTTAAGTTATTGATTTGAATTAATCTTATCTTTTTTATTGCACAAAACTAGCACATAGTAATGAAATTACCATAAGCTGACAAGAAAAGAGCTTATTGGCTAGTTACTCATAAAAAAACCACAAAAAAAATGCTCAGATGATAACCACTCTGAGCATTTTTTATTCGCTTTATTTGTATCTGATAATTAACGTTTAGAGAATTGTGGCTTCTTACGTGCTTTACGCAAACCAACTTTCTTACGTTCAACTTCACGTGCGTCGCGAGTTACATAACCTGCCGCGCGAAGTGGCTGACGATTAACCTCGTCATATTGCATTAATGCACGAGTCAAGCCATGACGAATTGCACCCGCCTGACCAAAACTACCGCCACCTTTAACGGTCGCATTAATATCAAACTGCTCAACAGAGTCCAATAGCTCAAGTGGTTGACGCACAATCATACGTGCTACTTCACGCCCAAAGTACTCATCCAACGAACGACCGTTGATATTAATTGCACCTGTACCTTTAGTAATAAATACACGAGCAGTTGATGTCTTACGACGACCAGTTCCATAATATTGTGTTGCTGACATAGTTAGCTCCCGATTAGAGTGTCAGTTCTTGTGGTTGCTGAGCTGCATGAGGGTGCTCAGTACCTGCATAAACTTTCAATTTTTTAAACATCGCACGACCAAGTGGGCCTTTAGGCAACATGCCTTTAACCGCAGTCTCAATAGTACGCTCAGGGGCTTTTTGAATCAGCTTTTCAAAGCTAATGGATTTAATCCCACCAATGTAGCCGGTGTGGTGATGATACATTTTGTCTTTTGCTTTATTGCCCGTTACATGGACCTTTTCAGCATTAACAACCACAATGTAATCGCCGGTATCAACATGGGGGGTATACTCTGGTTTATGCTTTCCGCGCAAACGGGTGGCAATTTCGGTAGCCATACGGCCCAACGTTTTGCCCTCAGCATTAATTAAATACCAGTCGCGCTTAACGCTCGCTGGCTTGGCACTAATAGTCTTCATGTTATATTGCCTTTGAGGTATATCCCAAAAAAATGAGCGCGGATTCTATACGAATAACCAAGCAAATTCAACCACTAAATAAACAAGAAAAGACTATAATTCATGCTCAGACTTATACGCCAAAAACAATGCCTCTCTCAAATTCATATAGTTTAACATTTTCAATGAGCCACAAACACTTGAAAATGAAAACAGATAAACAACACAGCAAGCCACCAACTAAGATGTAAGAAGTTTACTGTGTTGATTACATACTTATTTAAGACCCAATCACTTACACCACAGCACCTTATAGGCAATTAATTTGCCCGTATTCAGTATAGGCACATAAAGGATTTGCTGGTCGAGAACATAGTCAATATCTGCCACACCCGGTTCTGGGCTAGCTATTAGCTCAGCTCCCTGCGATTTTGTGTAGTGATAGATATCACCCGAGCGAAAATCGGTAAGAAAGTAGCCCCCAAAGCCGCTTTTCTCAACACCATCCAGACTACCTATAGGCTCACCATCGCCCAAAACCTTAAGTTTCTTATTTTTAAACTTAATAGACTGCAAAAAGCGGGAGCGTCCTGGCCGCTCTGAAGAGCTATCACCAGCAGCAACGATTAGCTTTCCGTGTCGGGCAAAAATGCCATTTGGTTCACTTATACGCTCATCATCTACCCAAATATCAAAGCTGCCATCTTTTAAACGGTAGATTGTTTGCTGTCTAGAATCCGACACATAAACATTGCCAGCTTTGTCCACAGCAACATCATTTAAAAATTGCGCCTCCCCCCCAGGATAACGATTAAGCACACGCCCTGTTTCCAAAGATATCTCAACCAGACTGTCAATATCTGCCACATATAAGAAATCACCCTTAATAGCCATTCCCTTAGGGGCATCCAAACCAGGAGCCCACTCTTGCTGGATAATATCGCCGTCAAGGGACACAGTCGAAATGTAACCATTTCCATCCTTCTCAGAAGGATTACCATTAATGTTAGACACATACAACACATCATTTCGTTCATCATAAACGACTGATTCAGGTCGACTAAGCGATTGATCTAAGGTCCACAATTCAACCAAATGGGGCTGTAATCGGTGTTTATGATCTGCCGAAGCAAACGAAGGCAAAGATAAAGACAACAATAAGACTGGCCAAGCAATAATACTTTTAAGCATAATTTTCTCCTTTGAGTGTTTAAAGCCAGGAAAATTATGTAAGTAAACTATTGATTTAACTAGATTTTATTCATTGATGGCCGTGATAGTTCACGAACGTCATTTGCAATGCGCAAATGACGCTTATAAAAAAGGGGGAGCTAGAAAAAGAGGTTTTTTAAGCAAGATAAAAAAGGCACACAATAAACAGCCGGCAAACCTGCCATGACAAAAGGTGGTCAACTTCTGCCATAGACATCCTCTAAACGAACAATATCATCCTCACCCAAATACGAGCCTGACTGCACCTCGATAATCTCCAATGGGAATTTACCAGGGTTAGACAACTGATGAACCTCGCCGAGCGGAATATAGGTGGATTGGTTTTCAGACAACAACATTGTTTTATCACCACAACGAACCTGGGCAGTTCCCTCAACAACAATCCAATGCTCTGCTCGATGGTGATGCATCTGCAAAGACAATTGCGCACCTGGGTTAACAACTATACGCTTTACCTGAAAACGCTTACCGCAATCGATGGAGTCATAATAACCCCAAGGACGATAAACTTTGCGATGCAAACTGCACTCGCTGCGCTTTTCTTGCTTTAATTGATTAACAATTGCCTTAACATCCTGCACTCTATCTTTATGCGCCACCATAATAGCATCGTCAGTTTCAACAACTATAGTATGCTCAACGCCAATAGTGGCGATCAATTTTTGATCCGACTGAATATAACAATCCCTAGTGTCTTTAGAAATAACATCACCTTTAAGGACATTACCATCAGAGTCTTTATCAGATACTTCCCACAAAGCCGACCAAGACCCTACGTCACTCCAGCCAGCATCTAATGGAACAATTACCGCATCCTTGGTTTTCTCCATTACCGCATAATCAATAGAATCATCAGGACAACCCGCAAAAGCTTCTGCATTAATGCGAGTAAAGTCCAGGTCACTCGAGGTATCAGCCATTGCCTTGCGACAAGCATTAACAATGTCTGGATTAAATTTTTCTAACTCTTCTAAATAACGAGATGCTTTAAACATAAACATGCCGCTATTCCATAAGTAATTTTTAGACTTCAGATAGGATTCAGCGGTTTCTTTATTCGGCTTCTCAACAAAAGCATCCACACTATGAACACCTTTATCCAACATAACACCTGCTTTTATATAGCCATACCCTGTCTCGGGGGCAGTAGGTACAATGCCAAATGTCACCAATTTATTTTTTTGTGCCTGCTCTTCTGCAGTCACTACAGCTTGCTCAAACGCCGATATATTTTTAATAACATGATCAGCAGGCAACACCAACAAAACAGCATCCGGCTGGGCTAACGCCGCCAATGCAATTGCAGGGGCAGTATTACGTCCAAACGGTTCTAGAATAATGCCACTAGGCTCAACACTGATAAGGCGCAGCTGTTCAGCCACCATAAATCGATGGTCTTCATTACAAATCACCAACGGAGAATCGATTTCAATAGCGCCTTGATCAAAAGCTAATAGTCGACCAATAGTTTCCTGAACCATTGTTTGCTCAGACGTTAATGGTAAAAACTGTTTAGGATAAAGCGATCGCGAATAAGGCCACAACCGGGTACCAGAACCTCCAGATAAAATAACAGGCAATACCATAAAATAATCTCTTTATTTATGCTCGTTTCAAAAACTGAGTCAAACCTTGCTGCCAATGAGGCATAGGCTTACCCATCAGTTGCGTTAATTTTTCTGTAGACAGTACAGAATATGCCGGCCTTGGCGCCGGCGTTGGGTATTCAGATGTGGGGATAGCGACAACTTGCGGCTTTTTTTCTATTACTCCACATTCAAACGCCATATCAAAAATTGCTTGTGCAAAGCCACACCAACTCGCTTCACCCTCACTACTGCAATGATAAATCCCCCAGGGGAAGCTTTGCTTTTTTTCGTACTGACTGACGAAAAACAAAATGGCCGCAACAATATCACCAACATATGTTGGGCGCCCATATTGATCATCAACAACTCTCAACTGTTCTCTGCTGGCGCCCACTCGCAACATCGTTTTGACAAAATTATGTCCATGCTCGCCAAATACCCAACTGGTCCGCAAAATAACATATTGAGACATTATGTGCTGAATCGCTATCTCACCTGCAAGTTTCGTCGCACCATACACTCCCAATGCTTCAACCGGGTCACTTTCTTTATAAGGCGTATCAGACGTTCCATCAAATACATAATCTGTAGAAATATGAATAAGTGGAATTGACAACTGGGAACAGGCTCTTGCAATAGCAGCAACACTCTGATGGTTAACCAAGTCTGCCAGTTCACTTTCCTCTTGCGCTTTATCAACAGCCGTATAAGCACAAGCATTCACAATCACATCAGGCCCAATCTGAACAACCTCTTTATGTACTATATCGGGCTTAGCAAAATCAACAGTAGATCGCGTTAAAGGTACCACATCGTAACCAGCTTGAATCAAAGCCTGACCACAGTCAGTACCTACTTGGCCCGCCGCACCAAACAAAGCAATTTTTAATTTATTAGTCATTCAACTCAAAACCTGCTCAAATTTGCTCGCGTAATTGCTTTAGTGTTGGAGCACTCTTATCTTTTTCAGAAAGTAATGGGCTATTCAAGGGCCAATCAATACCGACATCAGAATCATCCCAAACTAAACAACCTTCATCTGCCGGATCATAATAATCGGTACATTTATATTCAAAATCAGCGTACTCTGACAGAACAGCAAAACCATGAGCATAACCAGGCGGCACCCAAAACTGATGTTTGTTGTGTTCACTCAATATTGCTGCTGCATATTTCCCATACGTTGAGGATTCTGGATTAATATCAACAGCAACATCAAAAACCTCTCCAGTCACTACACGAACCAATTTGCCTTGAGGTTTTGTTTTTTGGAAATGCAGGCCTCGCAACACTCCTTTTGCAGAACGAGAATGATTATCCTGAACAAAGTCCAATTTAATTCCAGCTAGCTCCCGGTAGCGATTCTTTTGATACGTTTCGAGGAAGAAGCCCCTATCATCTCCAAATATCTTAGGCTCTATGATTACTACACCTGGCAATATTGTTTCAATTACATTCATATTTATCACTTAATCAAATAGCGTAAGAAATCAAATAAAATTTAAAACTCAAGAATATCAAGCAGATATTTTCCATAACCACTTTTCACCAGTGGCTTTGCAAGCTCTCTCATTTGCCCTTCATCAATCCAGCCCATCCGCCAAGACACCTCTTCTGGGCAAGCGACTTTTAAACCTTGGCGATGCTCTAAAATCTGTACGAATTGACTAGCCTCCATCAATGAATCATGGGTTCCAGTATCTAGCCATGCATTACCACGCCCCATCATTTCAACAGACAAATTCCCCTTCTCTAAATACTCACGATTAACATCCGTAATTTCTAACTCCCCTCGAGGAGATGGTTTAATCGATTTTGCGATATCAACAACTTGATTGTCATAAAAATACAAACCCGTAACAGCATAACGAGATTTAGGATTTTCAGGTTTTTCCTCAATGCTAATTGCCTTCCCCTGCTCATTAAATTCAACGACACCAAAACGTTCTGGATCTTTAACCGGGTAAGCAAATACAGTTCCGCCTTGTTTTTGAGCAGCAGCACGCTGAAGCCCATGGCTTAACCCATGGCCAAAAAAGAGATTATCTCCCAATACTAAAGCACAAGAATCCCCACCAATAAATTCTTCACCAATAATAAATGCTTGAGCCAAACCATCAGGAGAAGGCTGAACAGCATAAGCAATTGACAAACCCCATTGAGAACCGTCACCCAATATTCTTTCGAAGCGACCTATATCCTCAGGAGTAGAAATAATTAAGATATCACGGATACCTGCCAGCATTAATGTTGTCAGCGGGTAATAAATCATTGGCTTGTCATAGACAGGCAGAAGCTGCTTACAAACCCCCAAGGTTACAGGATGCAATCGCGTACCTGAACCTCCAGCTAAAATAATACCTTTCACAATGTCACACCCCATTTAAAAACATTTTATTTTTAATAATTAAAACCAAACAACAAAAGCTCGCCACTTACACAAAAGAATCAACACAAACATCAGCTTATCCAACAACCCCAAGCCTTTCCCCTTGATAAGAGCCATCTAACACTCGGCGCCACCAATTTTCATTGTTTAAATACCACTCTACCGTACTACGGATACCGGTTTCAAAGGTTTCTTCAGGCACCCAGTTTAATTCGTGCTGAATTTTTGATGCATCGATAGCATAGCGCACATCATGCCCCGGACGATCGGTAACATAGGTAATTAAATCTTCATATGAATTAACACCTTCAGGCTTATTCGGCACTAATTCTTCAAGGATGCCACAAATAGTTTTTACAACATCAATATTGCGACGCTCATTATGACCACCGATATTATAAGTTTCTCCCACGACACCTTCTGTTACCACTTTATAGAGTGCACGTGCATGATCCTCTACAAATAACCAATCTCTTATTTGAGAGCCATCTCCATAGACTGGTAGAGGTTTCCCAGCCAAGGCATTAAGAATAATCAACGGGATTAGCTTTTCAGGGAAGTGAAATGGACCATAGTTATTGGAACAATTCGTTATCAGGGTAGGCAAACCATAAGTACGCTGCCATGCTCGAACAAGATGATCAGAAGAAGCCTTACTGGCCGAGTACGGTGAACTAGGCTCATAACTGGTAGTTTCAGTAAATAAACCCTCTGCCCCTAAATCACCATAGACTTCATCTGTTGAAATATGATGAAAACGAAAACTCCGCTCAAGCATATCATCTAACAATGAAAAATAAGAGCGGGCTTCTTCTAATAGAATATACGTACCAACAACATTCGTTGTAATAAATTCACCAGGACCATCAATTGATCGATCAACATGAGACTCAGCAGCCAAATGCATGACAGCATTAGGCTGATACTGTTGGAAAATACGTTGCACTTCATTACGGTCGCAAATATCAACTTGCTCAAAGAAATAACGATCCGAATCTTTTATAGATTCCAACGACTCCAAATTACCGGCATACGTTAATTTATCAACATTAATAACAGACGAACTTGTATTATTAATAATATGCCTTATAACAGCAGAGCCAATAAAGCCCGCACCGCCAGTTACTAAAATTTTCAATGGGAATTCCTTATTTAATAAATATTTTTAGAAAACAACGTAAATGGTGTTTTAAATAAAATTTTGACATCCAGCCACAATGACCAGTTATTAATGTACTCCATATCATACTCAGCACGTTTGTGCATTTTATCATCGGTCTCTGTTTCACCTCGGCAACCATTAATCTGAGCTAGACCGGTAATACCTGGCTTAATACGATGGCGCGCCAAATAACTACCAATCTTTTCTCGATAATGGTCATTATGCGCTACCGCGTGAGGACGAGGCCCCACTAAAGACATACTACCAAACAAGACATTGAATAATTGTGGTAATTCATCAATAGAGGTCCGACGAATAAATCGCCCTATAGGCGTTATACGAGAATCTGTTCGTTTCGCCTGTGTCACCTGACCGCTCTTCTCTTGATGATTCTTCATGCTCCGAAATTTCCAAACTTTAAAAATGCGCCCATCACAACCATGACGATCCTGCTTAAATATAATTGGCCCTTTAGAGGTTAATTTCACGAGTAGAGCAATAACAATTAACAAAGGCAACAATAGTAGAATTAAAACTCCAGCAACAGTTCGATCCATGATATCTTTAAAAAAGATCCCCGTTTTGGTTGATGTTAAAGGGCTTTCATTAAGGCAAATTAAAGGCAAACCAGCAACTTCACGTACAGAGTGATTTAATAGTTGAAGCGCATAAATATCAGGCACCCAAATAAGATCAACATTTAACTTTAATAATTGTTTATGTAGCATTTCTATTTTGTCAGAAAGCTCTAACGGTACCGCAATATAAACCCGGCGAATATCATACTCAAGGACAACCCTACTAATGTCATCCAGATCTCCGAGACAAGCGGTATGATTGGGTGTTTCATCATAGATCTGAAAATCGTAACAAGAAACAAAACCTATCACTTGATCTGGAAGCCATTTGTTATTGTTAATCTTAGCCGCCAAATGACACCCCAAACGACCATTACCTACAACTACTGAACGAATGACCGGTGAGAAATGATCGCGCATCATCCCCACCGTTTTATGCATTAAAGTGAAAACACCTACTTGCAACAAATAACCAAGTACCGCCCACTGCAAAAAGACTTCACGAGAAAAAAGAGTCGATGTTTTAGTGATAAATGCCAGGAAAATAATAAGCAATAAAAATACACTCCAAGCCACAAACAATCGGTACCAACCATTGCGTAATGACCCAGAGCGGCGATAAACACCGTGAACACCGTAAATAACCAACAACAAAAGTGCTGCAATGATGGCAAACAGGCGATAAGGTAATTCTATCGCACCAGTCTTTATATATACCAATAGCAACAAAAGGCCTGTTACTAAAAAAACATCTAGCAACAATTGCAGCCAATATATAAGCGACTCATGCTTCTTGAGAAGTCGACGTTGACGTCCTAGCTGATTATAACCTTGAGATAACGCTTCCATTGCTCAATTACCCAAAGAAAGAAAAGAGTGGCATAAATAAACTCAAACACCTTGTGTTAACGAAACGATGCTGTAGCTTAGCAGTAAGAAATACGATAATTAAAATCAGAATAACCCAGTAATTGTTAGGTACATCCCTACCAGCAACAACAAATAGTCATTGACCATTTTATCCTATTAAGGCCACCTTAGGCATAACTTTTACTATCACTTTATGCTGCACGAATAATATCCAACAATTCATCACGCTTAGCTTCCATTAAAGCAACATTTGCTTTTGACTCAACATTTAGCCTAACGAGTGGTTCAGTATTAGACATACGCACATTAAAACGCCAGTCACTAAAACTCATAGATAAACCATCAATATGATCAATTTCAGTTGCTAACTGCTGATAGCGAGTCTCAATATTCTTCAACAACGCTTTAGGATCAGACACCTTGCTATTGATTTCACCACTACAAGGAAATGCTCTCATGCGATCATCAACCATCTGAGAAAGTGATTTACCACTGACCGAAAGCAGCTCAACAACAAGCAACCAGGGAATCATACCACTATCACAATATGCAAAATCTCTGAAATAGTGATGCGCACTCATCTCACCACCGTACACAGCATCTTCTTCCCGCATACGCTCTTTAATGAATGCATGGCCTGTTTTACTTTGAACAGCGCGGCCTCCCGCTACCTCAACAAGGTTTTGAGTATTCCACGTCAGACGAGGGTCATAAATAATAGCCGAACCTGGCTTTTTCGACAGAAATGCCTCAGCAAGCATACCAACCACATAATAGCCTTCGATAAAACGGCCATTTTCATCAAAGAAAAAACAACGGTCAAAATCACCATCCCAAGCAATACCAATATCAGCACCACTTTCCCTAACTGCATTCACTGTAGCGGGACGATTATGCTCTTCCAGCGGGTTAGGAATACCATTGGGGAAAGTTCCGTCAGGCGCATAATGGATTTTAACAAGCTCTACGGGCAAATGCTTTTCCAATTCATCCATTACCAAGCCTGCCCCACCATTACCTGGGTTCGAAACAATTTTAAAGGGCTTCAGGTTAGACAGATTCACATAACTTAAAAGATGCTTAATATATTCAGGGCGGCTGTCTAACTGCTTTACCGTGCCTTTTTTGCGGTTGTCTTTTTGACCCAAATCATCCTCTGGTGAAAAGACTGCTTTTTCAGCTAAAGACTTAATTTCCAACAAACCAGTATCACCACTGATAGGTCTAGCCCCCTCACGGACAAACTTCATGCCATTATAATCCATTGGGTTATGGCTGGCAGTCACGCAAACACCCCCATCTACAGTATTATTAAATGCTGCAAAATAGACTTCTTCGGTACCACTCTCACCGATATGCAATACATCGGCACCACTATCAGTAATCCCTTCTACAAGCGCATTGGTCAATGACTGACTCGTCAGACGAATATCATGCCCGACAACAATCGTTTTTGCTTGTAGAAACTCAACAAACGCACAACCAATACCATACGCTATTTTTTCATTTAACTGACTTGGAACTTGCCCACGAATATCGTAGGCTTTAAAACAACTTAACTCGGGCATTATTACAGTGCTCTAATCCTTTTATTAAAATTCCTTGCTATAAACATTCTCATAAACATAATTAGTAGCTTCAACAAAGCCTTCAACACTACCACAATCAAAACGACGACCTTTAAACTTATAGGCCATTACACATCCATTTTTAGCTTGGGTTAGTAAGGCATCGGTTAATTGAACCTCACCATTTTTGCCGGGCGCTGTCGATTCTATAATATCGAAAATATCTGGCGTAAGAATATAGCGACCGATAATAGCAAGATTACTTGGCGCATCTTCAGGTGCTGGCTTCTCAACCATATCGGTTACCTGAAATAAACCATCTTTGATTTTATCTCCAGCGATAACACCAAATTTACTAATTTGATCTTCTGGAACCTCTTGGATGGCAACTATACTGCAACGGAACTGCTTAAAGAGCTTGACCATTTGAGCCAGAACCCCGTCTTCACCTTTTTCAGTCAAACACAAATCATCAGATAGGACGACACCAAAGGGTTCGTCCCCCATTAATCGGCGACCATTTAAAATCGCATCTCCCAAACCTTTCATTGACGTTTGACGAGTAAGAGAAAACTGCCCTTTCTCCATCACATTGCGGATACTCGCTAAGTATTGTTCTTTACTAGTACCAGCAATCTCTCGTTCCAATTCATAGTTCAAATCAAAATGATCTGCAATTGCACGTTTACCACGACCAGTAACAAACCCCACTTCAGCCAAACCAGCCTCTAAACTCTCTTCAACACCATATTGAACAAGAGGCTTATTAACGATTGGAAGCATTTCTTTAGGCATAGATTTGGTAGCAGGGAGAAAGCGTGTACCGTAACCGGCAACAGGGAAAAGACATTTTTTAATCATTGAATGGTTCCTTGGAGATCGATGAACTTAAAACTTTATCGTCTTAAAAGTGTAACAATATCACAAACATTATGTTAATTGTGTGACACCTAGAACGCCAACTCAATTCAGGTAAAGCTAGACATCGCCTTACCAACGGGTAAAATACAGCGCTCTTTCAGATACCGGGCTGCCCAGGCGGCTATTTTTTAACCAAGTGGAAGCAAAAATGCAATCTTTTGAACCGAAAAATGCCTATACCAGAGAGGAATTAATAAGCTGCGGAGAAGGCAAAATGTTTGGCCCAGGGAATGCACAGCTCCCCTTACCTAATATGCTGATGTTAGACCGAATTCCTCACATTTCAACTTCTGGTGGAGAATACGGGAAAGGAGAGATTATTGCTGAACTGGATATAACTCCGGATTTATGGTTTTTTGACTGCCACTTCCCGGGAGACCCAGTCATGCCTGGCTGCCTAGGGTTAGATGCTATGTGGCAACTTGTAGGCTTCTTTCTTGGCTGGAAAGGTAACCCCGGACGTGGACGTGCACTAGGCTCAGGTGAAGTAAAATTTACAGGGCAAATCCTCCCTACAGCAAAAACTGTCACCTATCATATTCATTTAAAGAGAGTCATTGAACGCAAGCTAGTTATGGGGATTGCTGATGGCCGAGTGTCTGTTGACGGTAAAGACATATACTTTGCGAAAGACCTAAGAGTAGGTCTATTCTCTAATACAAGTACATTTTAAGATTTACAATAAATAAAATCACACTACTCATTCAAACAGCAGGTACCAGAATGGGGCAGATGTGCAATAATAGAACCAAATCAACTCTTTGAGGTGTCATATGAAGCGAGTGGTCGTCACTGGCATGGGAATCGTTTCCTGCTTAGGCAATGATAAATCCAGTGTACTGGAAGCCCTTCAACAAGGTCGTTCTGGTATTCGCTTTCAAGAAGCTTATGCAGAAATGGGATTGCGCAGCCAGGTAGCAGGCAACATTGAAATAGATTTATCAGAGCATATAGACCGTAAAATATTACGTTTCATGGCCGATGCAGCCGCTTTTTCCTATATTTCAATGGCTCAAGCAATTGCCGACTCTGGGCTAAGTGATGACCAAGTTTCAAATGAACGCACAGGCATTATTATGGGCTCAGGCGGAGCCTCTTCTCGCAATCAAGTAGAAGCTGCCGACATATTGCGTCAAAAAGGTGTAAAGCGTATTGGGCCATATAGAGTCACTCAAACAATGGGCAGCACTGTTTCTGCCTGTCTTGCCACCCCCTTTAAAATAAAAGGTGTTAATTACTCCATTTCTTCTGCCTGTGCCACCAGTGCCCATTGTGTAGGCAATGCAATGGAGCTTATTCAACTAGGCAAACAAGATATTGTATTCGCCGGCGGTGGAGAGGAAGAGCACTGGTCTATGACATGCCTCTTTGATGGCATGGGAGCACTTTCTACGAAGTACAACGACACCCCAGAAAAAGCATCACGAGCATATGACGCCTCCCGCGATGGCTTTGTCATTGGCGGCGGCGGCGGCTGTTTAGTACTGGAAGAGTATGAGCATGCAAAAGCCCGAGGCGCTAAAATTTATGGAGAGCTTGTTGGCTACGGTGCAACGTCAGACGGTTACGATATGGTAGCCCCTTCTGGCGAAGGTGCAGCTCGATGCATGAAACAAGCAATGGCAAACATCGATGGGCCAGTTGATTACATCAATGCACACGGAACAAGTACCCCTGTAGGTGATATTGCTGAACTAAAAGCCATTAAAGCTGTTTTTGGCGATTCTATCCCAGCGATCAGTTCCACCAAATCACTCACCGGCCATTCTCTAGGGGCCACAGGCGTGCAAGAAGCCGTGTATTCATTACTCATGATGGAAAATGATTTTATTTGCGCATCCGCCAACATTGATACATTAGATGAAGCCGCCGATGGCGTTCCGATTGTATTGAAACGCCAAGATAAACCTTTAAAGCGAGTCCTATCTAATAGTTTCGGATTTGGCGGAACAAATTCTTGCTTGGTATTTGAAAAAATAAACGCCTAATTTCAACAAGTACCTAAACAATCAAAAAAGCCTCTCAATCAATAATAATTCATTGTTATTGATTGAGAGGCTTTTTATTAGGGCAGTTAAAGCTTATTTGCTTTAATCGCTATTCTCGTGCTTCTTTTTCAAACGCTTGCTTAATGCAGGCTGAGAAATCCCTAACATTCTCGCAGCCAAAGACTGATTATGACTAGCCCGCTTCATAGCCTCATCAATTAAATAATCATCCATCTCAGTCAGAGAAGGCAAGGTTAAATCCGGATGAAAATTAACCGCATTTTCAGGCAATTCAAGCGGCTTTTGTAAATCAGCATCGATAACAATACGAAAGACCTCCATCGATAATAAACGCGAACGGTGGCGGCTAACCGCATCATAAACCAAGGCTTTTAATTCTCTAACATTTCCAGGAAAACTATAATTACTTAATAGCACTGGCAACTCTGGAGGATAGTTCGGCACCGGTTTACCCAGTTCTTTTGCGGCATTCACAATAAAATGATCTAGCAGCAATGAAATATCCTCTTTACGAGAACGTAATGGTGGCAACTTAATTCGATGAGTACACAAACGATAATATAAATCTTTTCGAAAAGACCCGTCGTGCAAACGGTCTTCCAAATTTTGATGAGTCGCTGCAATAATACGAGCACGTGATCTCTTAGGGATATCACCACCCAAAGGATAAAATTCTCCTTCCTGCAACAGCCTTAACAACTTCACTTGAGACTGCTTACTAAGATCACCAATTTCATCAAGGAATAAAGTGCCGTTAGCGGCTTGATCTATAAGCCCCTTACGCTCTTTAGCTGCACCAGTAAATGCACCTTGTTGATGACCAAATAAAGTATCTGCAAACATATCATCATCAAGACCTGCGACATTAACTGTAACTAGCGGCCCCTGGCGTCGACTCGTTTCGTGGCAAGCTTTCGCAATCAACTCTTTACCGGTCCCACTTTCCCCAGTAATTAATATTGGTTGAATACTCGCAGCAATAGATTCTACATAATGAAAAACCGCATTAACTTTTTTATTTTTAGATACAAATTTTTCAAAAATCTCCGGGTAATCTAACCGATCACTCTGTATGCGCTGCTGCAAAGAGCTATTTTGACGGCGCATCTGTTGAATAAGCACTGTTCGCTTAACACCTTCAACCAAACGATCTTCTTCTGTCGTTTTAACAAAATAGTCAAATGCGCCAGATTTAAGCGCAGACACTGCAGATTCAGCATTATTGAGGCCACTAATGATAATTACCGCAACTTCAGGGTATTCCTCACTGATCATTTTCAACAAGGTTAAACCGGAAACATGGGGCATAGTTAAATCAAGCAGTACCACTCCCACATGATGGCTGGCAAGTATGTCCATTGCCTGGCGACTATCTTCACAAGTTAACAAATTGTTAAAGCCGCCTTTACGTTCCAGTAAAAGCCTCAAGCTTCTTAAATAAGACATCTCATCGTCGATGAGTAAAATACTAAATTCAGGGTATAAAGGTTCAGTCATATTATTTTTTCTTATTGTTTACAGATCATTTTATATCATTAAATGGCAGCTCTAAGGTTACTTCAGTACCTGCCCCTTTTTTTGATGAAAAAAGCAACTGGCCTCCATAAGCTTTTGCAATTCCTGCCGAAACCGATAAGCCAAGGCCAGTTCCACCCCGCTCACGTTTGGTTGTAAAGAAAGGGTCTGTTAATCGAGTTAAATTTTCTTTATCTATACCACTACCTTCATCCGCAACACAGATCGTGATTTTCTTTTGCTGCTTTAAATAAAAGGTAGACACTTCAACTTTTTGCCCTAAGTTAGTGAGAGATTGGCAAGCATTCAGCACCAAATTAATGACAATTTGTTCTATTCTCTGAGCATTAACATTAACCATAGGTAAGTTTTTATCATAATTAACAATAAAGTGATGGGTCGATTTACGAATACTGGTATCGACTAAGCGAATCGCAGTTTCTACAACTTCATTAATATTAATAGGCGTATTATTATCAGTGGCGTCGTGCCGAGCAAAATCTTTTAAGTCCTCAACAATCCGTTTAATTCGCGTTGCACCACTAGTCATTTCATCCAAGATCATTGGCAGCTCATCGCGCAACCGGGAATACTTTAATCCAGCCATAGAAAAGTCACCATTATCCTGATAATGCTTTTCCAATATGAGTTGCGAATCTCTCCACGTATCATTTAACAAGGGCAAGTTTAATAAAAGCAATCCTGTCGGATTATTAATTTCATGGGCTACACCTGACACAAGAACACCCAAAGATGCCATCTTATCTGCTTGAATTAATTGTTGCTGATGTTCGTGTAATTCTGCTGTGCGTTTATCTACTTGTGATCGTAGTGTGCGATTCCAAAAAACAACACCACCAGTAATTAGCAATAAAAAAATCGAGATCAATACGGCCCATAAACCAAACCGCTGCCAAGGCGGCGCATTCTGCTGCTCTAATATACCTAACCATTTATCATAAATTTCTTGCTGGCGACCGGTATTCTTTAAAATAGCTAAGCCTTCACTAAATTGAGCCACTAATGACTCATTACCTTTTAGAACTCCGTATCCATAACGTTGAGACGTAAAAGGTTTACCCACTAAAGCCAAATTAGATAAACCAAATTCTTTCCCCAAATAAAGTCCCGGTAAGTTAGCAACCAAGGCATAATCATGCTTACCTGAAGCCAACAATCGCAATGCATCAACGTGCGCTTTTACGGGAAAAATAATTGCGTTAACTCGGTTTTGCAGCAAGTATTCATGCATAATACTCTTGTTTTGCACCATTACTTCTCGATTTGCCAAACCACTTAGCCCATCAGGCTCCGGAGTGCCTTTTCGCGCAAAAACCGAATGATGGATAATGGCATGAGGTGAACTAAAAGCAAATTTTTTCTTGCGTTCCTCAGAAGGAACAATACCTTGGAGCACATCAACTTCCCCATCATTCAATGCACCAATCATTTCATCCCAGTCCCCCAAACGGATCTCGACTTTCATACCCATTACATCAGCGATTGCACGAGTGAGCTCAACGTTATAGCCAGCAGGTTGACCGTCTTTATCAAGATACTCATAAGGCGGGAAATTATAATCTCCCCCTACGATAACTGGACGATCTTGTGAGGACCAAAGATCAGCCTGAGCGGTTGCGCCAATAAGCATCAAGCAACTAAAGATTAGGGTATAAAAAGAACAGGACCGCGACATATCGACTCTCAAAATATTAAGTTAGATAGTCTATTTGTATAACCGCCTATGCTCAATAAAAGGGAGATATATTATAACCAAGGGAATAGTCGTTTTATTAGATGACACTCTAACTAAACTATATATTAAGTACTAATAAAGGAAGCAAACAGTAAAACTGAAAGACTGCTTACACAAAGCAAGACGGCAAGTAAAAGCCATCTAACACATTGATATTTATAGATTTAATTAATAGTAAAACTCTGACTCACACCCACTGAAAACCGAATTGCTTACAAATCAAGCAATTAAGCTCTACACTATAGATAAAGAAGTGCCAGATATAAGGTAAAACATCCTAAGTTAAGGAGTACAGCTATGGCCATTTTCTTACATCCAATTGATGAGAAACCTTCCTATGAAACTAATCAAGAAAACTGGGTTGAAATAGACCTAGCGAGTTGGAGCTCCAATAATGGACAATACCCTGTCCAGCTAACACTGGTAAGACGCTTAGATGATAAGCATCCACAGCCTTATTTACAGGAATTAATGTTTTCTGGGCTTTATAACAATGTGCCCATTAAACAATTAACACTAGAAATTCCAAACGCACCTAACTCATGTGAATACGAAGTTTATACATTATACGATGTGAAGATCTTAAATTACGCTATATACCCTGCACACCCCAACAACAAAAAGTCTTATGAAAAGGTTATTATTGCTGCTAAATCTAAAACGCCTTGATATTGATAGAAGGTATTCTGGGTGTTGAGAAACTCAATGGGTTTTATTTTTATTATAAGAATTGTGTTCTGAGCACTCTAAAAAAACCAGCACCTTTGAGATGCTGGTTCTGCAAAAGATTAGAAAATTATCTCTTAACGTTAGTCGCAGTATCAAAACCAACAGCAATCGCTGCTTCAGCATTGCCGTCTTCGTCGTAAGGAGTATATTTAACTTCTACATCAACAAAGCTAACAGTGATAGTTTCTGTTGGGCGCTCAGTACCCTGACTTGCTGCATCAACAGTATAATTACTGATCAATGCATTTTTTAAAGTATATTCCATGTAAACATCAGTACCAGAACCAGTACCTGTCTTTGTTAAATGAATTTTGACTTCTTTACCTGTACCACAGCAAGATTCAATGAAAATTTTAGGTGTAGCACTATCCATATGACGAGTAATTTGCAAGTCATTAATAACCGCATTAGATGATTCACGATCACCTTGAGTTGAAGTCGCTGAAGTGATGTTACGACCAACGCCCCACGAGATGCTTTCAACATCCATCCATTGCTTGTGACCGCTATCTGAAGACTCACCTTTGATTCCTTCATAGTTTACAAAAATAGACATATTACGTTCCTTTTCCTTATCAATTTAAAAATAATTGGTTAATAATTTTGGCTCCAAATTAAATCGAAACCTCGTTCAGATTACATCAGCAATCCATTTAAAACTGTGAGACAGTTCATAGTTTATAATGACTTACTTAACATTTTTTATGCCGGTATTTTATTTTTAGTTTTTAATTTTGAAACATTTTTTTTCGGCTTATTTTTTAGTTTAATGTCAAATAAATTATCTTTATTAATGTCAACGGTAACCTGTTCGAACTTCTTTTCCGACGCAAGTGCAGATAATATTTTCTGCGCCATCTCTGGCAACAATGTGTTATTAAGCGACAATGAAATTTGTCTGGCACCAACATCTGACTGCTCACATTGCAGAACTATATAGTCAATTAGTTTTTTGCTATACGTTAATGACACTTGATAATTATTTTGAATTCTCTGCTTAATTGCCTCCAGCTGCATATGGGCAATTTTACCCAACGTATCTTTTTCTAGAGGGTAGTAAGGAATGACATTAATTCGTCCTAAAAATGCAGGCTTATAGGTTTCGCGAAGTGTTGGAGCAATTGCCTCAATCAAACCATCCGGCAAAGGCTTTGTCTCTGGATCTGCGCAAAGTTGATCTATTTGCTCACTCGCTGTATTACTTGTCATAATAATAACTGTATTTTTAAAGTCTATATCACGACCTTCACCATCACGCAGCATCCCCTTGTCGAAAACCTGGTAGAAAATATCCTGCACACCCGGATGCGCTTTTTCAATTTCGTCGAGAAGTACAACGCTATAAGGCTTTCTACGAACCGCTTCAGTTAATACACCACCTTCACCGTAACCAACATACCCTGGAGGAGAGCCCATCAGCAAAGAAACCTTATGTTCCTCTTTAAACTCTGACATATTGATCGTGGTAATATTTTGATCAGATCCGTAAAGCTGCTCGGCTAACGCCAGTGCTGTTTCTGTTTTACCAACGCCACTAGGGCCAACCAACATAAAAACACCCAGTGGGCGCTTAGGGTCGCTGAGCTTTGCTCGAGCAGTTTGCATCGTTTGGGCAATTTTTTCTAAGCCGTGAGACTGTCCAACAACACGTGATTCCATATAACTCTGCAATGACATAATGCTGTCAATTTCATCTGCCTGCATTCTACCAACAGGGATTCCTGTCCAATCAGCAACCACCTCAGCAACTACTTGAGCATCGACACATTCATACATTAATGGTTTAGTACCTTGCAATTCGGCTAGTGCTTCTCGATCTTTTTTTAATTTTTGACTGATTTCATTTAATTCTTTATCTGCACTCTTTTTATCCTGATTGCTGTCGGCATTCTTTAACTTTTCAAGAGCCAGTCGATAACTGGCAATATTATTAATTAATACCTGCTCCTTTTGCCACTGCTCTTGAATCTCTGTTCGAGAGACATCAAAAGAAACTTTTTTAACTTCTAATTCAGCGAGCTGTTCACTATGATCAATACCTGACGAAATCTCAGATGAAAGGCGAGACATTTGAAAATTAATATCTTCAATATCCCTTTCATATTTTTCTATAGTATCAGGCTTAGTACTAAGACTCAGATTCACACGGGCACAGGCTGTATCTAACAAACTGACACATTTATCTGGCAATTGTCTTCCCGCAATATAACGATGAGACAAGGTAACAGCACTCACAATTGCCTCATCTAAAATAGTAATATTATGATGCTGTTCTAACGTAGGTGCGATACTACGCAGCATTGTGATAGCCAACTCTTCTGTGGGCTCTTCTATTTTTACGACTTGAAAACGACGTGTCAAAGCAGCGTCGCTTTCAAAATATTTTTTATACTCTGCCCAGGTTGTCGCAGCAATAGTACGCAGCTCACCTCGAGCCAAAGCAGGCTTAAGTAAATTTGCCGCATCACCTGCACCAGCCTGATTCCCTGCACCGATCATCGTATGTGCTTCATCGATAAACATGATAATAGGCACAGACGAATTTTGTACTTCCTTAATAACATTTTTCAGCCTATTTTCAAATTCACCTTTAACCCCAGCACCAGCCTGGAGAAGCCCCATATCTAAAGAGTACAATTCTGTCTGCTTCAAAATATCTGGTACATCGCCAGAGGCAATTCTCTCCGCTAAACCTTCAACGACAGCAGTCTTACCTACACCAGCCTCGCCTGTCAGTATAGGGTTATTCTGTTTCCTTCTACATAAAATATCGATCATTTGACGGATTTCATTATCCCGCCCTAATATTTTATCAATCTTTCCTGAACGAGCTTGCTCAGTCATATTAATTGCAAATTGATTTAGAGCAGGTGTCTTAGTAACCTGACCAGATGTAGCAGTATCTGCCACGGCAGATATCCCTGCAGTTTTCTTTAATAACGTTTCGCACTGTTCTCTAATGTCTTCAGCGAGTAGTTTTTCAAACTCAGAAGAGATTTTTAATGCTTTCAATCGCAAGTGTGGGTTTTCAACAAATGCTAGCAAAATGTGGCACGCATGGATATCCAATGAACTATATTCTGATGAAGCAATCATCCAAGACTCAAATAATAAGCGGGTAATATCCTGGCTTATTTTTGGAAACCCATCATTTCCAGTTTTAATTAATTCAATTTTGGTAGATATATCGTTAAACAATGCATCATAAGAAACACCAAAATGACTGAATATGATATTAATATCTTTATTTTGTGATTGTAAAAGTTCAAACAACCAATGTTCGACTTCTATGGAAAAATGAGAGCGAGATGATGCAAGCGCTACAGCTTTTTCCAAAACATTACGACTGTCAGCTGACATATGTTTAACTAGCTTGTCAAACTCCATGGTAATTTTCTCCTGTTCTATATTTTTAGTTGGTTCTTACTGATTATTTAATTAATAGTCTTTTTGAAATCAAGATATCTTTCGGCTTACTCATCAGCCATGCATTTGCGGATAATTGGTATCCTTTCCCTATTGGAGCCATCTCACGCTGGTGACAACGAACCTGAAACTCAAAATACACATTGATATGTGCAGGAACATAAGCATTGACTGCAAACGCCAGCAATTCATAGAGCGGTTTTCCTTCTTGTAACTCAAGGTACTTTTTCATATCTATATTTTTAATAGAAATGATTATTTTTGACTGTATATCCCAATATCGCCGTCCTAAAATGACACCCGGCCCTAGCTGATTATTTTTACCTCTCACACCTGACACACAGCGGTCACGTTCACTGATCGGCAACCAATGCCCGACCATAGATTCTGCAGACACATGAGCATCAACAATATCTTTAACAATTAAAATTAAATTGGAAAGGGGTCGATTATTTTTTGCATAATGCCCAGAGAAATAAAGCTGTAGAGCCTTACCTCGAAAGAAGCCTGAAAAGCCTTTTAATGCATGAGAAAAATGATCTTCTCCTTCATTGCTGGCCGCTTCATACTGCACAGGTAATTTATATTTCCCCCATGCTTTGTAGTACAACGAAACTAATCGGTGTTCAAATAGGCCGATAAACTCAGATAAGGCATAGTCACCATGCTTAATTCTTTCAAGGGATAATTTGATATAGTGCTGTGGAAGAACTCCAGAGACACCTAACAGCCCCATAAAACTCACTAAAAACTCATAATGATCCGGTTTTTCAGGGTCAAGATTAAGGTTTTTAATACTATCTAAACTATACCCTAGAGAATGTACTGATTTAAAATGAGCCACTTCATTTTTTGGGGCGCCATCCCCACCGATTTTAGAGTAAGCGAGGCCCTGAGATTTACAAATATGAATGTAATTACGTTCATAATGGCGCACCAAAGAAAAGAAGTCTTCTCTCTCTAGCTGGCCATCATATTGATTTTTTATACTAAGGGTTGACATCCTGTCCTCGGCGGCCATTCTAATTTGACTCTAAAGTTTTTCGTTGTTTTGATGGATAATTGCGTAAAAGTATTAATCGCGCAAAATTGCGATAAAAACTCATCTAAAATCAAACCAAATAGATATAGGCCATTCCCCATATAAAAGCTTTCATCACAAGTCAAAATAAAATGCGTCCCTTGGCACATTGCTGATCGACCATTATTTAACACACGTGCAGTAATAACTTCCGATCTAAGGTCAACCATACCATCAATCAACGAAGCTGCTTCTTTTGAATCATTAAAATTATAGAGATGTAAAGTCTCTTTTAATTTAACAAGCCCATCTTGGTTAGAAAAATGTTGCAAAGATAGCTGCATCACCAATTGCCACCGCGTTGCATCATCCAACTTAGGCTGAATTGTCGGCGTTGGAGGCGTTAAGCAACGAATGCGTAAACCAGCTCCTCCCTCCATAAAACGAACATTAGGTTGATCTGGTCCAAAGGGTAATTTATTAGGAAGGTCTCGATTTGTGCAAGAAACAGTCGAATTAATGATCCAATCGGTATCAGGCGATAATACCGTGTAATTCATATCAACAAAGCTAAGATAAGTATCGGTCCCATGACTAATAAAACCATTCTGCCATGCTGAATTTTCTCTACGCAATGACCAATAAATTGCTTCATCATCATTAGCCATATGGCTGCCATAAAATGGCTGCAAAGACTTTCGCTCACCATGAGCATTAATCGCATACACGTTTTTGATACGATAAACATCGGCACATTTTGAATTTTGATCCGATACACGAAGCGCCACTTCACTTCCTAAATCTGATGCTTGTATTGGTTCACTAGTACTTTCAAATAAATTTACAATTGGTGTACAACCCAATAATAGTGTTCTCTCATCAACACCACGTACTAAATCTATGTCTGTTTCATCAAAGTAAAAGTAAATTTCAAAACCTTCACTATATTTTTCCCAACTGTTAGATAGATTGGCCAATTGTATAAATAAGAATTTTTGGGGAAGCAAAAAATACTCAGTAAGCAGCCGATGAGCTGATGAAGCCCTCCCATCAAATTCAATGACAGACTCACTATCGTCAAAACCGCAGGGTGATAGAGAATCAGCTGATAGGAAAATGGGCGTCTCGTCGAAGGCATCTCTCGCTATAGCAATACCCGTTGTTTTATTAAGTAAATACTCATGGAGCTTAAATGCTGTATTTGGCTGAGAGTTAATAAAAAAACGTAGACTATCTTCATCAAACTCGAAACTACCTTCATCTTCTGCAGGCACTATCTTCAACTTTAAAATAGATTGAACCGACTTTCCACGTTGAAACTCCTCAGGTAAAACAGGTGCTTTGACAGGCAAAGAGTAAAAGTTAGTACTGACAATCGTTATAGGTAATATTGTGAGATCAGTACATGTCCTGTAAAAACAAGAGTCGCCCTCACTTGTTTCAATTCTTAATTCCTCCCCCCGAGAAATAGATGAATGCTGAAACAAGTGAGGCAACAAATTAAACTGAACAATACTCATTGATGGCAAAGGAGCGTGATAGTCTGGATATAAAACCCCCATCAGCGCCTCTGTTAATTCTGGAAAACTATCATCCAAAGAATGCCTAATACGAGCGGTCAAAAACGCAAATGATTCGATCAACCTTGATACATGAGGGTCTTCAACAATATCTTTATCTAATCGTAATCTGCCAGCAATTTTAGGATATTTCTCAGAAAAATCGGCCCCAGATTTTCGAATATAATTAAGCTCTCGGTTATAATAAGATAATAGAACATCATCCATGATTAATTTCTCTCAAGTGAACGGCTTTATCCATAGTCTTTACGCGGGAATCAAATAACAGAGGAATAGGGTCTGGCTCAACCATTAAAATAGCAGATATTTTCATATACAAGGTTCTCTCATACGCCTCTCCCACCTGCTCTAGCTCGACTAATACGCGTTTAAATCGCGGTTCATATTTCTCAATAATTTGCTGAACTTCAATTCGAAACTTTTCTTTACCTTCATCAGAACCAAGCTGTATAACACTGAAGTCTGGCAAACCATAATTAACCAGAGATATGTCCAGCTCCGAAAATTTTTCTGGTAATTTTTGGCGGTATAAACGTGTATTCAGTAAACATTCTAAATCTCGCCGAATGCTACTTTTAATATCATTCAACAAAACTCCATAAGGCTTAGAGATACTCAGCACACTATCAGGATCTTCATCAATTAAGCGATCCAAAAGCGATGGCAGTGCTGGCTGATCTATCTTTACTCTTGCCATGGATTAATTTTCAGCGACTTGATTTTCGCTTACATTATTGGCAACACTTTTTAAACTAACCACATCATTGATTGCGAGTTCATCGTCACCCAAAAGCCAGGTACGTAAGCCCATGCCCTGATATAAAGAGCACGTTTCCACCCAATCAGTCTCTCGCCCTAAAGCAGCAGCTTCGGTGCCGGCCTTAGGATAGATAGATGGAATATAAACTTCACCTTCTGTTCCATTTGTTAACACAATATTGGCTTTTCTCCATAGCACTTCAAGAATACGGGTTGGCTTTATCAACTCAATTTCAACGACTTGAGAGAAATCAACCCAAAAATATTTACCGTTAGTACCTAAGACTTCAAAAATATTAGCAGTGACATCGTCTAAATCTCTCAACATCATTGCAGGACCATCATTTACCCAGTATTGATTAGCCTGTTGACTCTCATCAATACTGGCGACCAACGATGCCAAACGCTCTTCATCCTTTTCATTTAAGGCAACTAAAATTTCAAGTGCAATTTTGATAGACGATGTTGGCTCTTCAATAACGTCAGGCTTTGCTTTCAAGCTATACACATCTTCTCTCACTTGAGCAGCATGTATTAACTGCCGCCAAGTAGCGACAGCTAATGCCAAATCAGGCTTAAGTGTCATCAAAGCAGTGAGTTGGCTATCTGCTCTCTCAAAGTCACCTTTTACACAAAGCAATTCGACAAAAAATGTACGCGCTTGTTCATCATTGGGCGCCTTTTTAACTTGATCCGCTGCGGCAGATAATGCCAACTCTAAATTTCCCTGTTGGAAATACTCTTCTGCGCTTAATGACGACATAGTCATCTCCTTTTATATTTTATGATGTTGATACTGATGGCGTGGCTGCACCAACAGCTAATTCTGTAATCAATCGTATCGAAGAAACCAATTGATCCAATTGAAAATGTGGTTGCAAATGCATAATGCAACTGTAATAACCTGGGCTTCCAGCTTTTTCTTTTACTTCGACCTTACTCATACTTAACGGATAACGTGCTTTTAGCTCTGATGAGTTAGTATCACTGGAAGTAGTGTATTGATTAAGCCAGTTCTGGAAAATTCTTTGGCATTCTTCTGGACTCATAAAGCTACCGATCTTATCTCTACCAATGACTTTTACATAATGACCAAAACGAGAGACACACATCATGTATTGAATCATTGCTGAAAGCTTTGCATTTGCAGTAGCAATCTCTGACGTATATTCATTTGATTTATGTAGTGAGCTATTACTATAAAAAACACTATTTTCTACACTGTGATAACTGCACAAAGGAATAAAACCTAAGTCACTCAATTCTCTTTCTAAAAAGTCGTCAACCTGAGTATTTGTAGAAGGCCGAGGAGAGATATTATTTTTTTCAAATCGATTTTTTGCATAATTTAAATGGCGAACAACTCCACCTTCACCGAAATCATGTACCCCCCCCCTAATATCTGCAAACCATCCTGTATTGGCAAAAGCTCGGATTAATACACTGCCAAAGGCATAGCATGAATTACCCCAAAGTAAATCTTTATCGGGATTATCTATTCTTTCACAATAATTAAATTTTTCCTGGCGGGTGTTATCATCGTCATATGGATGGCGCATTAACATATTAGGTAATGTCAAACCGACAAAACGTGTACTTTCATAGTCACGTAACTTATTCCACAAAAAGTATTCCTTTTGTTTAAACACAGCCGATAAATCAAGCGGGTAACCCAACTCCCTCAAACTATCTAAACCAAATAAGGATGAGTCGACAGCCGTTATAAAGGGACAAAGTGCAGCCGTCGAAATATCTGACATCTGTTTAATAACTTCGACATCATTAGTAGTAATGCCAGAACGAGGCCGATGTGTAACTGAGTAATCGCCCAAAATGACACCAAAAGGCTCGCCACCAGGGGTGTCAAACTCATCGCTATAAATTCGCTTAAAGATATTGCTTTGATCGAATTCAATCGCACGCGTTAGATCTTTCCCTAATTCTTTCCAACCGACATTAAGCACCTTTATCTTAATTGTGAGGTTTTCATCATAATCCGATTCAATATCGGTCAAATATTGTAGCCCGCGCCAAGACGCCTCCAGTTTTTTAACGGATGAATGGTGCAATACTTCATCCAACTGACGATTAATCATTTTACTAATCGATAAGAATGCCTGCTGGGCGATAAACTGAAGTTGTTCTTTAGAACGATCACGCATCGAAGCCATCGACTGACACAACCAGTCCCGGACATATCGATCAACGTCATAACTTCCATCGTTACTCAAGCATTGTTCAAGTAAAGACTCAACACCAGACGCAACTGTATTGGTATCTTGTACAGACGATGTTTCTTGACTATATGATGCAATATCTAACAAGTTACCATTCCCTTAGAAAAAGTGATTCACTTTTATCTATTAAAAATCCAGAATTCTTCTTTATTCTTCAAAAATTGATACCGAGGCTAATGCCTCGATATCAAATACTAACGGATGAGGATGAATTACTTCATCTCAGGAATACGAGCAACCATACGCAATGAAGTTGTTAACTCTTCCATTTGCAACCATGGTCGCAACCAAGCAACAGCACTGTATGAACCTGGGCTACCGGGAACTGGTTTAACTTCGATTTTCGCTTCACGTAAAGGATATTGTGCACGCATATCTTGGCCACCCTCTTCACTGGCATTAACATAGTTGTTAATCCAGCGATTGAGCCATTGCTGCATATCTTCAGCTTCCATGAAACTACCAATCTTATCGCGAGCCATTACTTTCAAGTAATGCGCAATACGAGACGTTGCCATAATGTATGGTAACCGAGACGAAATAGCTGCATTTGCTGTTGCATCATGATTATCGTAGACATTAGGTTTTTGTGTTGTCTGGCCGCCAAAGAACACCGCGTAATCAGTATTCTTATAGTGGGAAAGTGGCATAAAACCAAGGCTACTTAATTCTGCTTCACGACGATCGGTAATAGCGATTTCAGTCGGACACTGCATATCAACATCACCATCATCTGTTGTGGTTAGATGAACGGGAAGATCATCAACACGGCCACCACCTTCAGCACCACGAATAGCAGTACACCAGCCATACTGAGCAAACGCATTAGTCATACGTGCACCCAACACATAAGCAGCACTAGACCAGCAATAGTTATGCGACTCTGGCTTGTCTATACCGGCAAATTCTTCATAAGCAAACTCTTCAACCGGCTTTGAATCCTCTCCATAAGGTAGACGAGACAAAGTGCGCGGCATTGCCATAGTGACAAAACGCGAGTCTTCTGACTCACGGAATGAACGCCATTTAACATACTCTGCAGAATCAAAAATCTTAGCCAAGTCACGAGGCTTAGAGAGTTCTGACCAATCGTCAAAACCGAAAAAATCCGGGCTTGAGGCGGTTAAAAATGGGCAGAAAGCTGCTGCTGCAACATTCGACATATTGCTGAGCAGTTCTATATCGTCAGGATGATTTGAGAACTGATAATCTCCAACTAAAGAACCATATGGCTCACCACCAGGAGAACCAAACTCATTTTCATAGAGCTTTTTGAATGTTTGACTCTGGTCAAATTCAACCGCTCTGGATAGGTCTTTAGCCAGCTCTTTTTTACTCGCATTAAACATTTTAAGTTTTAATGTTTTACTGGTTTCCGAGTTCATTATTAAATAATGAGCACCGCGCCAAGAACCTTCTAACTGCTGAAAACGCTCATGATGCATAACTTCACGTAACTGCTCACTAATGGCTGCATCAATTGCTGCAATGGCTTTTCTGAATGTTACAGTCAAATTTTTATTCCAAGTAACCGTCCCTTTCATTGCCTCTTCAGTCAATGTTTTTAATAATTCCTGCGCTTCTTCAGTATCAGTCTGCTTTGTCGCTTGAATAGCTTGATCCAGAAGACTTAACGATTCAACTGATTCCGTACCTTGTACCTGCTCTACTGCTTCACTCATGATTAAGCCTCCTCTTTATCTGCATCGACAGCTTTAGCTAATTCACTCAAATCTGCTTCGTTATTCAAAACACGCTCAAGAATATCTTCTAACTCTTCTGAACGGTCAGCTTTTGTTGACAAATCACGTAATTTATTACGCGTCTCCAATAGTTTTTTCAATGGTTCAATTTGGTCAACAATCGCTGCTGGTTCGAAATCTTTCATTGATTCGAACTTCAAATCCACGGCGAACTCAGAGCCATCATCTTTTAATGTATTCTTAACTTTAATATTAAGGCCAGGAGTCATGCTTTTTAGCACTTCATCAAAATTATCACGGTCGATTTGCACAAATCGGCGATCCTTCAGAGACTTCAAAGGCACTGTAGAATCCCCAGAAAAATCACCCATTACGCCAACAACAAATGGCAATTCTTTTTTAAGTGTTGCGCCTTCAGTTTCTACATCATAGCTAATGTGGACGCGCGGCTTACGAACGCGGTTAAGTTTTTTATGAATACTTTCCATAGGGTGGCTCCGTTAGTTAAAATTAATAATGTAAATTATGCAGTTGTTTTGTCGGATTTAACTCCGTCAATACCCGACAAATGTTGATACTTTGTTCTCGCAGAGTCGTCGGGGATTAACTCTTTGATAAGCTCAGTTAAAGGCAAACCACTCCATCGAATAGCCTGCTCTATAGAATAAGAAATAGGTGAATGCGGCTCAGAACGGCGAAAATATGTCGCCACTTCACGCAATCGTTGAAGCGCATCTTCGCGATCTGCGATAGGCCCGTCCTCTGTATTGGCAACAGGTTTTTCCATACTCTTTTTTTCAACCTCTACGACAGATTTAGTTGTTGGTGCACTGCTTGAAAGTCGATCGCCAGCGATATACGAAAGAACTTTTTGACAATTATTTAAAGCCTCTAATATCTGTCCTGTCGGTAGAGGATCTTCTTTACTATATTCGTCAAGTACTTGCTGATACTTTTTATATTCATCAATTGCAAGGGCAATTTCAGCCTGCGTGCGTTGTAAAAAGTCAGTATCGGTATCAAGTAAGATCTCATCTAATTGAGCACGAGTAATACCATTTTGCTTAAACTTGGCCTCCCGCTTCTCTAAGTCAGTTGTCCTATCAGCCTCTAAAACTTGCTCACACTGCCATACTGCCAAAGGCCCTGGCACATCACCTTGAGTAATGTGAATAGCTTTAATGGGATAAATCAATGCGCCTTCACTACCAAAACCATTCAAACCAGCTAAGGAAGATAATTGCGAAATAACACCATCCTCATCTGGTAGTGGGTAAAGCTGCTCCCCATACATTTCTATCAGCTGACGAGCCAGCGAAAACCCTCTAGCAACCCCCATAAAACCAAATTTTCGAACAAGCGCTTCGATATACCAAGCCACTAATTCGATATCTTTACTTTCATGCTTCAGTACATGGGGCACTCGCTCTAAGATAAGCCCCCAATCACTAACATTTACTGGTGAACTATCACCTTCATTCTGAGCCGCTCGTTCGTTATTTCTCGCAGCAGTTCGAGCACTTCTTAACAACTGATAATTAGAATCAGGAGAAATATTTTCTCTCAGGTCACCGACAACAGGTTCATTTTCAGCTATAGGTTGCAACACCTCTAAAATTTCTGTCTCTGTAATACAATCAGACAACACTTTAATCCTTACTTCGTTACGTGAGTACTTTGGCCAAATCTGTCAACGATTTAGCTGATTTAGTTTGCTTTCTACTTTTGTGATATCGAATCTTCTCTTCAATTTTATTATTCAGTAAATTCATTGTTTTTTGAAAAGGAGAGTATTCTTTTGGCAAATGATACTGTTTTCTTAGATATACAAGACTATCTGCGTGCTTTTTAATATCTTTGTTAAGCCATGAGCGAGAGATCGATTGCTGCAAGCCAGCGAGCTTTTCATCTAAAAAATACATACCTGCAGCTTTTGGGAAATGCTGAATATCATACTTTCCCTGAGCGACATAAGCTGCCAAGCTTTTTGCATGTTTAACCACATCACCATCAATACGATTCCATGATTGCTTATATTTTGGAAGAACCGAAAAAACACTCTCGGCAAAATCACTTAGCTCAGCAATACTTTTCCAATCCTCATCACGAATTGCCTTCTCTAACTGAGCCGTGTAGATGCTCGTATAGTTTTCATCAATTGCATCATCCACTTGTAAGTTAAGCACTGAAAACTTGCCTATTATAGAGTTCAACTCACCAGCTTCTAAAAGCGTATATTGACCCCCATCAACGATATCAGATAGCTGAATAGTTAAACTATTGGCCAACATATTTTGTTCTTTAGCTATATTTTTTTTAAGGTCATGTAAGTCCTGCGCTTGCGGATAAAACACCAACAAATTTTCAACGGTTTGGCTGAACATATCAAACTGGGGAACACCATCCTGCTCCAACAACTTACCTTCAATTTGTTTAACTGTAGGGATAACCGCATCAGCATACAGAGAAGCTAAAGCACCATGGCGCAAAATATCAGGGTATTGATTCAAGCTCGATAAGTATTGGTAACGCTTAAGAGGCACTTGCCGACGAATAGCCGAGACAGCCTCATCAACAGATTGTTGCTGCTGATAAGCATCCAGATAAATAGCATGTTTTTCATGATGTGACGCTGTTGAATGCCAGATACTATAACCAATAAGCGATAATGCCAGTAGCCCGATACAAAAACATGTCGACAAAAATGGGATCAGTTTTGCCTTAACAAAACACCGATAGAAATAATCTATTGATTGAAATCGTTTTTGGTGGTCAGTCGCCAGCGCCCGCTTAAGAACTCGCCACTGCCAGTAATTAACCAAGCCTGGCTTTTTCGCAGACTCAGCCGACACTCCCTCTTTTGAGACAGGAGACCGCCCTTCCAGCAATTCGTATAAGATACAGGCGACAGAAAACACATCATCGCTGCTTGTAGCAGGTTGGTCATTAATAACCTGAGGGCTAGAGTAATCGGGCGAATAACCAAAGAAATGGTCGTCACTAATGGCGATAGCCGGCTTATCATTACTGCTGTCCTGCCGACAGTTAGCCAAGTCGATAAGCTTAACTTCATCATTATAGGTAATAATAATGTTGCTTGGCTTCACATCAGAATGAACAACACCCTGACTATGCAAATATTTAAGAACATCGACAATGGGTCTGATAACAGACAATGACTGGGAGTAATCAAACTTACTACGGCATAGCAAATTCTTTAAAGAATCGCCCCGCAAATATTCCATAACAATATATTCAGCGCCTTTATCTTTACCCACATCGTAAATTTTTATTAAATGTGGATGCGCTAATTTCCTAGCAATAGCGACTTCTTTGACGGCAATTTCTTTCGTTGACTTAGAGCGCAAGAGGTTGTTATGAACACATTTCAATACAACAAGAGAAGAGCCGGCCAAAAGATCCCGTACAAGGTACAGCACACTAGTGCCGCCTTCAGCTAATTCTTTAACAACAGAGAAACGAGAAGAAAAGACAATAGACTTTTGCTTTTCTGAAGGTTCAGAACCTGAGGTTACTTCATGTAATTGTAATGTTTCCATACCTACAACATAACAATGGAGTGAATAAATTCGACAGAGATAGAAACGGACTTATAAGAGTTTATTCGTTTTGAATGATTACTACGCCAACAACTATTTTTATTCCCTGCCAGGCCAACTTGGAAGCGTCATTGTATCCGCAACCAAATAGTTGGCAGATAATATACTAATCACTCAGTCTTTTTTTATGAACCCGATCACATATTGAAACTTAGCTCAAAAATAATCTCTACTTGGCGTTTAAAATTCCTTACAAAAAATTATTCCGTCATAATTTTTAAATAAGATGCAAAGCAATGTCACCAAAATCAACATAAGGTCAAAAAACTATCAACCTCGGAAAATTTTAAACATGACACAGATCTCATTTTTTATGAGATGATGAATAAACTATTCTTTAATATGGTAGATTTCTGTACTATGCAGTGCTGCTATTAAAACAGTAGCCCTAGCAAAAAAATCAAGGAGCTATATCGTTAGCTTAACCATCGCTTGGAGCGATGAATATAAAGATGTGACAGGATTTCAAATAACATAATGGACATTCGCTTTCAATACATTAAACAACCGAATTCCAACTCTAGCCCTCTAGAGGCAAGTGTTTCTTTCGAGAACCCTCATGTTGTTTTAATTGGTCGAGAAACAAACTGCGATCTCACTTTAGCTTGCGAAGAGAAAATTATCTCTCGGCAACATGCTCGCATATCAAGAAGCAATAACGTATACGTACTTACTGATATTAGCGCCAACGGTACATTTATAAATAAACAAAGCAGCCCGATAGGTAACGGAAACTCTGTCATTATTAATGACAAAGATATCATCCGACTTGGTGATTATGCGCTTAAAATTTATCTAACAGATGCCTCAACCACTAAAAACCACCGGCCGCCTACCAATAATATTGCATTAATTAAAAAAACAGCTCCATCAAAAATTGAAACTGCGGAAAAAAATCTCAAAAAACAAAAAAAACATTCAAATTCAACAAGTTATAACAAGAAAAGGGATGCTAACCATTCATCTCTTGGCAATATAAATGAGAGCTTCTCTCCACCTAACGTGACTATTCCGGAAAACTGGAATATGGATATAACCCCAGAGAAAAGCCAACAACAGTCGAACCTGCCTGATAAATTAAAAAAGTCCATTAACTTTGCAGAGCAAGAAACAAAATTATTAAAAAGCCTGCTCAAAGGTTTAGGGATTTCACAGAATCGCTCTGACACGCAATTAACCCCGGACAATATGTTAACGCTAGGCCGGTGCTTAAGAGTATCGTTGACGGGCATGATTGAGCAACGCAACCATGTGGATAAGATCAAAGCAAAACTGTGCTTTGATGATAAAAACATGTTAAAAGACCTCAACTACTCTTCTTTTGCAAATTTCGAAACAGCCGATGACTTTCTGAATGAAATGTTTGCAGCAGAGAGAACGACTCATTCAGAGTTTCCATTGGAAGTCATCAAATGCCAAAAAGAGATCGTAGAAGATCAGGATGTAATATATAGAAGCTTTAACAAAGCCATTGATTCTTTTCGAGAAGAACTATCGCCATTTGTGATAGAGCAAATGTTTCATGAAAAAAATAATAACCTTACTGAGAAATTGGTACCAAGCTTAGGGAAGTGGGAAACCTATAAAAAGCAATGGAGTGAAAAATGTCTATCTTTCAAAAAAATTATTAAGAACAATTTTGAAACTAATATTAAAGAATTGCACACTAAAAGAATCGAAGAACGCAAAGTAATCCAAAAGAAAGACTGATGAAAAAGAACTCTACCCTCTATATATGCCTTTTTATGGCCATACTGACTTCTATTACCGGCTGTACAACAACAGCAAAAGTCTGGAAGCCCTATGACAATGTCACAATAGAATCGTCGAAAGAAATAAATCCCGACAGCAATGATCGAGCGTCACCGGTACAAGTAAAAATATATGAACTAACCTCAAGGTCTACTTTCGACAACTTGGATTTTGACCGTGCATTTTATAATGCCAAAACACTGTTGAGTGACGAAATGGTATCGAGCGCTGAGTATACAATACAGCCCTCAGAGACAATCAAACACAAGATAAAGCTACAAAAAAATTCAAAATTTGTCGCTATCCTCGCTGGATTCATTGATATTGACAATTCTCGCTGGAAGCATATCTACAAAGTGAAATCTCACGGCCACTATAACCACCATATTTCCATTTCGGGAAAGTCGATAATTGCTGGCAAAGTAAAAGAGGATACAGAAGAAAAGGATGATCTACAGGAAAACACAGAGCAAGATGAAGAAAAAAAGTCGCTAACACTTGATGACATCAAAGAAGGTGCAGAAAAAGGTGGTGACGCCATAGAAAAAGCAAGCAGTACCAAACAAAGTATCAATGGGCTTTTAAAATAATAGTTTTTATTCGACAAATAGGATTTAAGTATGTCGTTAACCAATAAAATTGCATGGCTAGAAAGCCAGTATCTATACCCTCACCATTTCCAACAACAAGAGCGGTATTTTGAATATACATTGGAGCAACGCTGCGCAGCGATTAAACCCTTTATTTATGGCTTTACGCACTTGGAAATTAATCATGCTTTACTCAATGAGAAAAAATTCGCCCTGACGAAAGCCAAGGGGATAATGCCCGACGGCTGCTCATTTGATAACTTAGTTAATGCCAGCCAACCATTACCTATTGAAATTCCAGGCCATATTAAAAATCAACTGATTTATCTGGCTTTGCCAACCTATCAGCCAGGCTATCAATTTCTAACAACAGATAACAGCAATCAACAAATCGGCCGTTATAAGTTAGAAGAGACCGATGCTTATGATTACAGTAGTAATGGCTTGAATACAGAGCGCATCGAAGTTGCTCGCCTACAACTTAGGTTTTTACTTGAAAGCGAAGAGATGGGTGGATTTACCTACTTGCCTATTGCCAGAATATTAGAAGTAACACCTGAAAATGCAGTGATATTGGATAAAAATTTTATCCCTCCAATAATCAATATTAAATCGAACGATACAATTGCCTACTACCTTGACAATATTAATGGTCTGCTAGAGCAGCGAGGCAACGCTCTATCGGCACGTTTTAAGAGCACAGCAAACAGTGGTGGATCATCAGCTATTGCCGACTTTATGCTGCTTCAACTTATTAACCGTTACGAACCAAAATTACAGCACCTTGCTGATATCGCTAACGCAACACACCCTGAGTTTTTATACTTTGAACTACTTGGCTTAATGGGCGAACTGGCAACATTTACAACAGTAGAAAAACGGCCACTACCAGTCCCCAAATATAAACATGATGATCTATATACTTGTTTTCAGCCATTGATACAGAATATAAACATGCACTTGAGCGCGGTATTGGAGCAAACGGCAATCTCAATGCCAATAGAGAAACGCCAATATGGTATTTATGTATCACCGATTTCCGATAGAAGTTTATTAGATGAGACACGCTTGATCCTTGCAATCAAAGCTCAAATGTCAACTAATGAACTCAAATCATACTTACCTGACCACCTCAAAATTGGCTCAGTCGACACAATACGAGACCTTGTGAACAACCAGCTTACTGGTGTGACCGTTAGCGCCCTACCTATGGCACCAAGGGAAATTACTTATCACGCCGGATATGTCTACTTTGAGTTAGAACAATCCAGCGAGCATTGGCAGAATATCGTCAAATCAGCGGGGTTTGCATTTCATATAGCAGGAGAGCTACCAGAACTTGATGTCGAGTTTTGGGCTATCAGATCATAATGAGTGATATTGATAAAACGATTATAAAACCACGGCCAGGTCAGGCACCTGCTGCCGACGATAAAACAGTCATAAAGCCACGGCCTGCAGGTAATAATGTCGACCAAGACAAAACTATTATCACCCCACGCCGAAAAACCGGTGGTCCTACGACATTTTCTGCTGGCCATGGCATTACTCCAGAAAACAGCGGCAACAAACCCTCTCGCCGCCATGGCATTAGCGATATACAACAGCAGTCTATTTATGATCTGCCAGGACTTCCAAACCTTGTAAGAGATGCCTCACCATTGCTTTCCATTATATCCCAACTCAAACAATTGGATGGCACCATTGCAGTTGAAGAATTACGTCGACACATCAGCAACCTCATTAATACATTTACAGAAACAGCCAGTAAAAACCAGACCGATAGAGAAGTTGTTAGGAAAGCCTCTTATGCATTATGCGCTTCTATTGACGAAGCTATCTTAAATACTCCTTGGGGAGAAAATAGTGCATGGAGTCAAAAGCCATTACTGAGTATCTTTCACCACGAAACCTATGGCGGCGAAAAATTTTACGCCATGCTTGATGATGAAGTGAACGATGATGTAAAGCACTATGATTTAATCGAGCTACTCTATATGTGCTTGTCACTAGGCTTTTTAGGAAAATTACGTATTGACCAGCACGGCCAAATAAAAGCAGAAAAAATTCGAGCAAACACCTATCAAGTATTAATTAGAAACCGCAATCGATTCAGACGTCAACTATCGACTAATGCTGAACCGATCACTACTGAAAAAAACAAATTAACTAGCTTTTTACCCATTTGGCTATTAGCATTATTCTTAACGTTGGCGGCCTTCTGGATATATAATCACTGGCTACTGGAGTTAAATAAACAATCAGATGCTGTCGTTACTGAATTAGCCAAACTAATACCTATTAAAAAAGAAGAAACTCTCCCCGAAGGACAAATAAGAAAAGAAATTCTATTATTGCGCCAACTGCTTGAACAGGAAATTGACCGTAATGTATTATCGGTCAACGATTATCGAAACCGCAGCGCCGTCGTTTTACAATCCAACGAACTATTCCCGTCAGGCAGTGCTGATATCAATAAGGCGTTCTACCCCATACTCGATAAAATATCCAAAGCATTAGAATCGATCCCCGGACAAATTATTGTTTCAGGGCATACCGACAACATTGCCATTCGAACAGCTCGTTATCCATCTAACTGGCATCTTTCCCTTGCCAGAGCCAGTGCTGTTGGAAAATATATGAGTTCATCTGCTGACTTAAAGGCCCGACTATTACCTGAAGGCAGAGGCGATAGCGAGCCTGTCGCTGATAACAGTACCAGCGAAGGACGTGCACAAAATCGTCGAGTAAAAATAGAGCTTTTCTATAACGAATGATTGCTACATGTTAAACAACAATCATTCCAACAAAACCGCTGTGAAGATTAAAGGAACAGCTAAGCATTAATAAACACTGGCTTAGCGTCATTAAACAATCACATAAATATCGAAATGGAATGCTTTTACTAAAGCAGTAAAAAAATGAAACGATTTTTTAAATTTATCACCCAAACATGGCTCCTATCACTAATCGGCATTATATTATTGTCGTTAATTATATGGTTTATAGGGCCATTAATTGCTATCGCTGAATACAAACCACTCATATCAGAGATTGTTCGACTTATTATTATTTTTGTTTTATTAATCGCCTGGGGATTAAACAACCTGCGCACCAGCAAAAAAAAACCTAAGCAAGACAAAGAAATTGCAAAAGACATCATCGAGAACAATAAAAAAATCACCATTGAAACCCAAAACCCAGATGAAAAAATCATTGCTGAACGTTTTAATGAAGCAATCAAGACTCTCCAATCTACAAAATATGGCAAAAGAGGAAAGCTATATACCCTACCCTGGTATGTAATCATCGGCCTGCCTGGCTCAGGCAAAACAACAGCATTGAAAAACTCAGGCTTACAATTCCCACTGCACAGCAAGTTTGGTGACGAACCAATACAAGGGGCTGGAGGAACACGTTATTGCGATTGGTGGTTTACCAATGAAGCAATCATGATCGACACTGCGGGCCGCTATACTGCACAAGATGACACACAAAAAACAGAATCAAAGTCCTGGCTTGGATTTTTAAACATTCTAAAAAAAGGCCGCTCGAAAAGACCTCTCAATGGCATTATTGTCACCATTAGCTTGCAAGATATCTTAACAAAAACCAATACGCAAAAAAGCTTACATGCTACATCTATAAAGCAACGCATTCAGGAACTTAACCATCAATTAAATATGGAACTACCTGTGTATGTCATGCTGACTAAGGCAGACACCATTGCCGGTTTTACTACTTTTTTTGATGATTTAGAACAAGAAGACAGAGAGCAAGTATGGGGATTTAATTTCCCTAATAAGAAAATTGAAAGAGATACTGAATTCAAAGAATATTTTGACAAAGAATATTCACAACTAATGGAAGGCATCAGTAATCGGGTACTCTATCTACTCGACCATGAAAAAACACAGAACAGACGCAACCTGATTCATCAATTCCCTCATCAGATGAATGGGCTTAAACCCCTATTGTCAGAGTTTTTAAATAATATCTTCACACCCAATCAATTTGAAACGCCTCTAATCATTCGAGGCATGTATTTTATGAGCAGCACCCAATCGAATATGGGGTCTCAGTGGGTATCAGGCAGCCTTCCAACAGAAAGGCTCCATAACCCTATCGATCAGGTTACAACAGAGCCAAAAACATTTTTTGTTCACGACCTACTCAAAAACGTTATTTTTAAAGAAGCTAATCTGGCTAATATAAATTCTCGTTCCAGACGCCGCTTCAAATGGGCTTACTGGTCACTAATCACTGCAACAGTTTTTGCCTTCTCAGGCAGCGTATTTGTATGGCAAAACAGCTTGTCACTCAACCGTAATTACATAAGCCAACTGCAAGAAGAAATTAATGAATATCTGACTGAGACAGATGGTGGTTTAATCGACAGCAGAAACTGGCTATCACTTGCTAATGGCTTAAATCATTTACGCGATTTAACAACAGGATTTGTAGAAGGCAGTGACAACTATCCAATGGAGCAAGGCGCAGGCTTGTATCAAGGGCACAAACTAGGTTCTGAAGCATCGATTACCTATAAAAAAGCGTTACACGCTTTCTTAATGGAAGATATTGGCTCCCTTTTAGCTAAACAAATATCCAATGCTAAAAATGATGAACACTTATACGAATCATTAAAATTTTACCTGATGCTTTATAACCCAGATAAAATGGAAAAAGAAACCTTTAGCGTCTGGACAAATATTTTATTACAACGAGAAATAGCTGGCGAAGAAAATAAAATATTACGCAACCATCTGCTTGGTCATTTGACAACGGCTATTGATGAAAATGTATCCCCAGCACCAATTGATAAACTGTTAGTCAGCGAGGCTAGAGAAACTCTCGTTTTAACGCCATTAGATTTAAGACTCTACAGACGTTTAAAAAACGACTATCAAAAGACTAATCCAGGCGAATTTAAACTCAGTGATATTTTGGGCAAAAAGGGAGAGTATATTTTTTATCGAGAAAGTGGTGAACCACTAACTCAGGGAATCCCTAACCTTTTTACTTACAATGGATTTCATGCTGGCTACAACATTCAGAATAAAAAATTAGCTGAGCGCTTAGCTAGCGAACAATGGATCTATGGCGACAGCTTACCTGACGACCTTTCTGAAGAGAAAATAAAAGGCATCACTGCAAAAGTCGATGACTATTACTTTGAAGAATATATTAATTACTGGCAGTCATTACTTGAAGACATCCGTATCAAGTCGTTTCGTAGTGTGAATCAAGGACAAGCCGTTCTTAGGCTACTGGCTAGCTCAGAAAAACCGCTGATCAAAGTATTACAAACGATTCGTAAAAATACAGCATTGAGTGAAGCACCAGGCGTTTCTGGTGAGAAAAAAGAAGCCATAGGCCAACTGGCTGAAGAGTTTGCCTCATCAGAAAAAAGCCGTTTGGAAAGACTCGTCCCCATCACCTCTCTAGGGCCTGATATTCAATTACCTGGGTACCAAGTCACCGATGCTTTCGAGTCTTTTAACCAATATGCTCAAGTAGATGATGGCTTACCGCTACAGCAGCTACAACAATCTCTGGATCAACTCAACAACCACTTTAGCGTATTAGCAAATGCTGGAAATATTAAAGAAGCTGCATTTTCTGCCAGTTTAAACGCGGAATCAGGTAGCGATCCTATCTTGGCGGTCAAACGCTCTGTAGCTGAGGCTCAACCGGATGTACGTCTTTGGTTTGAGAAAATCGCGAATAATGCCAACACAGTCACCGCCGCCGCCGCAAAAGGTCATGTCAATAATACCTGGAAAGCCGATGTGTTTAGCTTTTATGAAAAAGCCATTAAAGGGCGCTACCCTGTTGATACCGATAGCAAACAGGAAATTAAGCTCAGTGATTTCGCTGCATTCTTTGGCCCTTCTGGCGTATTACAGACCTATTTTGATAGCAACTTAAAGCCCTTTGTCGATCAAAGCCGAAAAAGATGGCGCTGGAAAAGTAATATTGGCATTTCAAATAAACGACTGAGAATCTTTCAACAAGCGGACACTATTCAAAAAATGTTTTTTGAAAAAGGTTCAGATGCACCGAAAGTGAATTTCGTATTGAAACCCTTAGCTCTCGATAAAGTCACTACCGGTGTACTGCTCGAAACAGGAGGCCAGTCTGTTAATTATAATCATGGCCCGCTTCGCGCAAAAAAATTAGTGTGGCCCGGAAATTCAACTGCACACTCCAAAATTATATTTACTTTAGCCAGTAAAGGAACACCGGTTAGCTCTCGTACAGAAGGTGAATGGGCATGGTTTCGACTATTGGACCAGCATGCTGCCATTACGCCTCAAAAAAAGACTGACAGCCTACAGTTATTATTCAATGTCAGAGATATCAAAGCGGAATACCAACTCAAGCCACAAAGTAGTTTTAATCCTTTTACCAGCAACGCTATTAAAAACTTTAAGATCCCTTCGCGATTATGAATGCCAAACAAGAGCTTTGTGGGTTATTCGGAAAAATACCCCAACAATCAGATTTTGTTAACCACCATCTGCCCGAGTCCTTTATCGAACACTGGCACCATTGGTTGCAATCGTCTTTAAGTATTAGCCGCGAACAATTAGGCGAGCAATGGTTAGAGCGTTATATTATTAGCCCGGTATGGCACTTTGCTATCATGCCCAATATTGCTTATGAAAAAAGTATTTTAGGCGTCCTAATTCCCTGCGTAGATGAAGTTGGACGCTACTTTCCTTTAACCATTGCCCATACAGGAAACCACGATTGCTGGTCGGCCTATTTATATGGTCAACAATGGTATGACGACATAGAAAAAGTCGCATTAATGTCTCTTGCTGATGATACAAGTTACAGTACAATCATTGGCGAGCTAGAGTCATTAGCCACACCAGAGCTAGAACCACTACCCTCTTATACCACGAAGTCTTCAGGCCATGCATTTAAGGGCAACCAAATAGTGACACAAACACCAGAGCAAGCTAGAAATGATTTGGCGCTCAGCCTATTACCCAAAACGATTCAAAAACAATATGGTAATCATAGCCTATGGTGGACAAAAGGTTCAGAAACCATTGATGGTTGCCTTGCTATAAGTTCAAATCTGCCCGACCCTGGGCAATTTGCCGCGATGCTAGATGGGGATTGGCGAAAGTGGGGCTGGGCAGAAGAAGTCATTATTGATAATAAACAACACTCTGAAAGTTAAATAACTATAAAACTAAACGTATTGAGAATTAATAATGCCTGTTATCTCTCACACAATTACTCATGTCGGGACAAAACGAGAAATCAATGAAGACGCTGTACTCAGTCATCTTGATGCTGGCGTATGGGCTGTTGCCGATGGTATGGGTGGCCACCAGGGCGGGGACTTTGCCAGCCAATGCCTAATTGAACACCTTTCTCGTGCCTGTGACCAATATAAAGGCAATTATTTAGTTCAGCGCATTAAACAAATTATTACGAATGCACACCTATCAATATTTGAGCACTCACAACGAATACCAGAACAGCCCATTATTGGCTCAACTATTGTGGTACTGGCCTTAGAAGCGGATAATTTTCATTGCTTTTGGTCTGGCGATAGTCGCTGCTACCTACTGAGAGACAATGAACTTAATGTGCTGACTACTGATCACACAGAAGCGCAGGAGATGTTGGCATGTGGCGGATCATCAACAATGATGTCACAAGCCGAAATAATACAGGCTGAAAACACACTGGTACATGCTATTGGTATCGATAATCAACCACCTCATATTGACTATATCAGTGGTCACATCTATGAAAATGACCGCTTTTTTCTGTGCAGTGATGGCATCAATAAAATCTATAATGACGATGAAATTAGTCATCGCTTAGTGGATGGAACCGCAGACGCTATTAACAATGCGTTTTTAAATGATGCATTGGGTATTAATAATGTACCCGATAACCTAAGCAGTATTATTGTCTCAATTGAATAACATCATATAACTCACCACCTTTACATCTTTAACATAAGGCAAACTACCTATTGGATTCATCGCAGATTGCTATCAGCTTACAAGTCACGATATTTCTTGTTGCTGCCATTGTTAAATACACTGATCGAAATAACATCGTATGGCATAAACTTGATCGACTGGATATTTGTGCAACAACCTTTATTGCTGGAAATGCAATACTTCAAACTTATGACATTATTGGATTGTTATCTTCGATATGCCTAATGACACTTGCCAAGGCATCAAGCCTGTTAACTGGCAAAAGGCGCCTATTCGCTTTACTCGCTACATCAATCGTCTCTCTATCGCTAGCCATTCATTTGATACCGGGCTTTCATCAATTTTTAGTATTCGAAGAAGTCATATCAAACAACAACCTATTATTTAGCTTGTATTTAAAATTAGATAAAGCAAGTGTTGGTATTTTATTGTTTATTTATTTGGTTCCTAATCGAACATTAAAACTGCAAAAACAATGGGTACTAACGGCTATTCTATCGCCATTATTCATTGTTATCGTTGCTTTAACTATTGGCTTTCAGCTGGATATTAAATATGGCTATTACTTATTATGGTTTTTATCCATTAATTTATTAGTCACTTGTTTAGCTGAGGAAATATTTTTCAGAAAAATAATACAAGAAAGCGCAATAGAAATATTACCTAAAACTCACGTGGGTACGATACTAAGCATAGTCGCTGTTAGCTACCTATTTAGCTTGGCTCACGGTATATCTATACCAAGTTCACCAACTGCCCTATTATATATGATGGCTAGCCTTTTATACGCTTGGGTTTATCAAAAAACTCGCTCAGTCGAACTGTCTATTATGGCTCACTTTTCAATGAATATCAGTCATATTGTTTTATTACCCTACCCCTTATTTTAGATAGCAGGAATAATAACAAAGCAATAAAGTCAGGTATCCGAGTAATCTTTATTTAAAAATTGATAAAACTCATCCACTTTATTTTTATCTTTTGTCGATATGCAAATATAGGTAGGGTTTTCAGAATGCCATAAATCCGTCAAAGCCAAATTGTAAGGTTCTAGTTGTGCATTAAAATATTTAATAAAATTCTCATAGGGATAAGCATCATACCCCTCTTTAGAACCGTTATTATCAAAACCTATAACCTCACCTTCATCGTCATATAATCCATCATCACTAACGGAAGCACCCGCTTGTTTTATCAGCGAAAGATCATTGATTTCATCGATATTAAATTGGCATTTCTCAACGCTGAAACCGATATCATGCGTTAGTATCACTTTATAAAACCAATCGACTAATGAATCATCCCATTCACCACCTAAATTATCATAAGATGGTTTGTTGTAACCGGGGATCAAACCTTCAAAGTGGGATACCATTTCCTTAATGACATCAGACATTTATCACTCCTAAATATTTCACCTCGCTAAGCCAGACATATGTCACTAGCACTATCCATGACTTTAGAGACCTTGATACCAATTTAATCGTCGACACTACTATCTATCTGCCGGTACCACGTCACCTCATCACCTTCTTCATTAGTTTTATCAAAAGGTAATTGTTGACCTGCTTCAAAGTATCGAGGCTCGGTTTTATCTTCAAGTGTAGGCGCGTACCAATAGCCGGCTTTAGGAACAGTTTCTCCGGGTTTAGCTTCATAAATGCCTAGTGGCAGAGGGGAATGCTCTGCCCGATAAAGCAACCAGTTTTCATCATCATCAAAACGCCGCATCCAAGCAACACTACTGAATTCATCAAAACGTGGGTTGGGATCATCGTCCCAAGCATCCAATGTCGTGATACCTAGTTGATCACAACGTATAGGCTGAATGAGCTTGTTAGCTTTGATCAATAATTCTGGCTTACCATTACCCACAGGATGTAAGTCCAACTCACCTAGTTGTATCCATAGCGCATTTGCGCCTTCAGGGTTATGCTTACTAACCGGATAAGGAAAAGCAGTGATAGTCACACGTGGATCATCCAATTCAGCTCGCACTTGCTCCTCGGTCTTCCCCAACTTACTTAGCCAGATAGGTGATAACATAAAACACCATGTCGGTGTTCGGATACCGGCACCTAACCTTGATGCATTCACATAACCATCTTCATCGTCATGGTAATGAAAACCCATTTTCATAGGGTGATCGATATCTAAGCCATAAAAGTAATCAACACAGACTCTCTCCATAGTTTCTGCTTCATAGTTACCCATCACAGCATGAGGCCCACTACTAACTTCAAAACCGCTATAACATTGCTCTGGCTGTAACACCTCAATAGAACGATTAATAAAATCATTCCAAAGGGTTTGATTTTTCTTATACCAAGGATAATAAAAAATGAACTTTATGGTGGCATAACATAAAGCTGGATGCTTATCGATACAACCATAAATAGACCAACGTGGAGTTGCTGTATCTGTTTTTCTATCTGTTGCTCCCAACCAAAAATCTTCTTGGTCGTTAAGAAGCTTTGTTGCTTCAGTTAAAAGGTCGTTAGGAAGCCGCTTATCATTCCCTCCCAACCAAACTTGCGTCGAGCTTTTAAATACTTTTTTAAATGGTTTATCAATAAAGGTGGCAAACTCTTCATAAAGTTCAACCATCTTTTCCGCTAACGAAATTTTTTCGTCTTCCCCATGATAAATATAAAAACTGGCATAGGGGCAAACGCCATACATATCATCTTCTTCACCAAAAGTAATAAGTTCATCGTCTTCTGTTGTAAGCTCAATAAACTCTTCGATAATATCGGGCTCTAAAAAAAGCTCTGTCGTACTCATAGTTAAACTCTAACCTCTACCCATACGGCTATTGCGGGGACTACTGCCAGAAGCATCATCAGGCTGAACAGTAGAATCTTCAGGAAAACGAAATAAGGCCACATTCCCACCCTTGTTAACAGGCTGGCCTTCATGTAATGCTTTAGCTTCACCCGTTTTCTTTTTAGCGCCAACATCAAATAATTTTTCATATTCTTTAATTTGACCAGCTTTAAGGCTATCACCTTTGAATTTAATCTCCACAATCGCAAAAATATTGCCTTTATCTAATGGTTGCTTGCGATAGTCAGGGATCACTAAGTCAGCACTAATACTGCCTCTTCCACGATGAGGGGCTGGATAGAAAGGGTTTAAGCCTGTGCCAACTCGAGTCAACTTGGTTCCCTCTACAGGCGGGTCAGCATAACCGAGGCCAGGACCAAAGGAAACTTCAGTTTTTAATGGACTTTTCCAGTCTAGGCCCTGATCCATAAATTCAAAAACAATTGATGCGGCTAATTGCTTTAAGCGCACAAGAATAAAGTCATCAATATTTTCAATGCCGCTTAGCTCTTCAGCGGCCATGCCCACCATTTTAGCAATGATTTTAAGCTTGGACTTGGGAATATCTTTTACCCTAATTTTGCCGCCTTCTCGTTTGCGCTGCTGCAATATTGGCATTGCATCTGCTTGGGCGCAAATTTGACTGATGACCTCTCTAAAAGGAATCTTCCTTCTAATAGCAGTTTTAATAACGGAACCACTGCGGCTACCTGCGCCCTTAATGGTTCTTGGGCGCTTATCTTTTTTGGCTAAACCGGTTAACGCCGCTACAGAGCTAACTTCGGAACGGCCATCAATCAACCGGTCCATTTCTTCTTCGACTTTTTTAAAATAACTGGAAAGCTCTTTTTTGGCCTTTTCCAAATCACCCTGAAATTTTTTGACACCATCAATTAGATCATCGATGATTTGAGCCGCTTCATAGGCTGTGATAGCTACAGCGGCTATTTTTACAATAAGAATAGCAATGGCCGGAAATGGCATGAATTAATCCTTCTTTTCTTCCCAATTAGTCCAATGTAACTTGGCTTGCAGCACTTTCAATTTTGCCAGCCCAACTCTCGGTGATACGTTCACTTTCAGGGAGCAATGATTGAAAAGCTCTCACTCGCTGTGACATTTCGGTTTCTACGACTTGGGTGTAACCCATCGGGTCTGTTTTCCCTTCACCCAATATCTTTCCACCTAAAGTGCGGATTTCATAATAATAACCTTCATACGAGCGATTATCTGTCTTATAAAGTTCAAATTCTGCAACATAAGTATCCGGCGGTGTAGGCTTTTCCAACTGCGGATCATCACCAATAAAAACATTACCTGAACCTATCGCCATTTTGCCACCGCAGTTAATAGCATCAGTCACGCGCGCCGCTGGGCGGCCATTAATATGCACGCTACTAGAGCCTTCGGTAATCAACCTAATACCAGGGTGGTGAGGCGCTAACTGATCACCTTTACGTCCGGCAGGAATGCCGTTTGTAAATACATTAGTGCTAGCGGTGATAATGGGCGTAGGAGGAGCGCCTGGATGCCCAGTATCAATGTCTCCCAAACGAGCCGCTGGTTGTTTGCTCTTTGACCCCATCGCTAATTCCTTTTAGTTCAAATCAATTTTTCCGCCATCGATATCGACATGGGAACTACTGATTTTAATTTTACCGCCAGTCATCTCAATGATGCTGCCACCTACTTCTAAACGAATTTTGTCACCCGCTTTTATCAGGAGCGTTTTACCCACGATATGCTCTTCGTTATTGCCTACATTCTCTTTTTTATCGACACCAACCGTAAAGGTTTGGTTGTTACCAACATCTCGTGTTTCATCATTTTTAATAACGGTGTTATGGTCTTTCTCTGCCTGAAAATAAACTTCCTCTTTGCCTTTTTTATCCTCAAAGTACAGCTCATTGCAATTAGCCATACTACCGCCCTTAGTAGAGCGGGTACGAATGCCCGCACGCGTACCATTGTGCCCGGCATATGGCGGCGGATTTTCAGGGTGATATAACGCACCGATAACAAAGGGGCGATCCGGGTTGCCATTTTCAAAAGCGACGACAACTTCCTGACCAATTCGCGGCGTAAAATGTGCACCAAAGGATGGGCCTGCAAAACTTTGCATTACTCGCAACCAACAAGTGGTATTTTCATCTTTGGCACCTAGGCGGTCCCAATGGAATTGCACCTTAACCCGCCCCAGATTATCGGTATAAATCTCTTCACCAGAAGGCCCGGTAACAACTGCCGTCTGCAAACCGTTAATGGTGGGGATTTTTGCGTTAGGGTAAATTAATTCACCTTGAGGCACAGCTTCTATCGAGCAGTTAAATTTACCAAGGCTGTCATTGGCACTGATATTGACTTGAGTTAACGTAAAGGTTTTGCCCTTATCGGCAAAATTACCACCTAAGCCCCAACTACCAGTTGCCAACTCCACTTCAAAATGCCGACCTAGCTCCAAGTGACGGCAATCTCCACTACCGGTAGCGACTTGTGTTCGCTCAACCGTCTGGTTTGCACGCGCACTGATTTGATCATTACCGTCGCCGTGATTGTGATGTGTCTCTCCATAGAGGTAGGACTCCATATCCATCACTTTTGGCGTTTTATTCACTTCACTTTTTGCGGTCGTTCTAACACCGACCGGAGACTGAGGCGACATATAGTTATAAGCGCGCTGCTCATATTTGCCTGTGCCAAAGCGACCTGCACTTTGCCATTTGCTTAAATGGTCATGATCGTGTGTATGGGACTGCAAACGCACTTTTTTAGGCGATAGCGCCTCAAGCGACTCACTGCTATCTACAATATGTAATTGATGAGCACCATCTTCATGAGTAAAGTAATAAGCAAGGCCTTCTAATTTACACAACCGGTTAAGAAAATTAAGATCCGTCTCATTATACTGAACCCAGTAGCGTCGAGAAGGATGTGAATTTTTTAAATCAATTTTAAAATTGGCATCATTACCATAACCGTTAAACACTTCACGAATAACATCGTCGACTTTTTTATCTTGAAAGATACGACAATCAGTTCGCTTACTGAGATACATCTCCAGCCAGGAAACGATCGTTAACGAATAATCCGTTGCTTCACCCGCACGATGACTGCCAAGCGCTTTAAAATTATGCACATAACCATTCAGGTAGCGTATGCTATTATCAGTTTGCACTAAACCAATCGTTGCGGAAGTACCCACTATATCTTTAGCTGCTAATTCATGCTGCATTTCAGAAAAGGCAGTCACCTTAAATGAGAAGCCTTGCGACATCATCTGCCGCCCTTCCAGGCTTTCAGGGATCAGGGCCAGCGCCCCAAGCGATGTATTTAAGCGAATTAAACGGTGAGCTTGCGTGTGTCCATCTGCCATAGAGACTCCTAATGAATAGCGTCCATTTTCACCATAGCTATTAGATATAATCAACAATAATTATGGCGTTATTTTTGTGTATCCCTGTTAACCATACCAAGAGTAAACAACCTAAAATAGACCGTAAGGCATGATCATTATTTTGAGGAATGCAGGAAAATTTTTGTCAAAATAATAAGTCTTGATTATGAAGACCGCATTAAGATTTTAAAACCCTTTTTTATATACTACAGTCCAAAAGCGTGACCGGTGTCACTTTCTATTCGTTGACAAGGCGGAGGGATACTTTGAGAATAAGCTTGAGAAAAAAGCAGATACAAAACAAATGAAAATGCATTTTTTTTGATCATACTGCTTAATAGAAATGCTAATGTTGAAAAAGGCGTCAACAAGTTTTGTTGACAGAAAAGGGAAAGGGAATGCATTCAAATACTATTCAGTACCGCCCCCCAACACAAGACTCTCGGCTTATTAGTAAGGACACGCATTAATCATGGGGACAACCCAACTTACCATCGGACACCCAAGTTTAATTGGCTTTGAAATTAATTCAGTCTATTGGATTTTTGCTGCTGATGAATTTAAACCTTCTTACTGGCTTATTCTCAAACGCGAAGGATTTAGTGGTGATGTACTACAAGCAAGCGATGAATTAGATGACGTCACTTGGGAACTCGATGAGCAACAGCTCTTAGATATTTACCGACTGGAAACTTACGAAATTCCCTGGTACTTTTTTACTGATGGCCTTAGAACCGATTTAGAAACCGTTATTCTCTCTGGCCGCATTCAAGTCTTTAAAGTCGATGAACAGACCGCGCAACGTTTAGCTGATCGCTACGACCCTATTTACAGCAACCCAACGATACATGACGCCACTGGCCACAGCGTTGTGGATATGCGCAACCGCCTCGCAGAAGAATTAGGCAAAGACATTGTCACCCGCTGGATAGGCAAAGATAAGTCCGACCAACTTCACTGGGACCGCTGGGGCCTCTGGCGGGAAACGGTCGAAGTCTACGATGTCGGCGCTGAGGTTGTTGATACTGTTGTCGACTTAGTCGTGGGTCTATGGGATATTGTAAAATTCGTTGTCACCATCGTTGGCGACACCATTGAACTGGCGATTGATGTTGCTGGCGCTGCCGCCGCGTTTCAACGCAAATTACTGACTGGCGATATCGATGCCATCAAACAAGACTTAGAAAATATGGGCATCGCCGTCGGCAATGCGCTCGATAGCGCAGAAGCACTAATTGCCAAAGCCCGCGAAGGCCTAATGGTTTTTAACCGCTTAAAAGATGACCCCAGCACTCGACAGCTGATCATCGACTATTTCGACAGCCTCTACCAAACCATCGAATACCGTGCCAGTCGCACCATTGGCGTACGCATCGTGTCCGAAGTCGGTATTGAAGTATTACTGGCCATGGCCACCGGCGGGGCCGGCAACGTTGCCCGCCGTGCAGGGCAAGCCGGCGCCAAAAGCTCAAAAGTAGCTAAAGCCGCCAGCGCCACCAAACGCATTGGTCCCTTTACCACCAAAGCCGTTGACGACATGGTAGACTTGGCCAAGGCACTGGATAAGCCGGCAGTGAAAACTGAAAAATCGCCGATAACAGTGATACCGGAGGATTTGCCGAAGAAGAAATCCAAAGTAAATAGGGATGATAAAGAACGGAACCGTGATAGAGATGCCCCACCTCCCGTTAATTCTTTCGAAGAAGCCGAAAAGCGGCTGAATGATGCCCGTGAAAGCATACAGCAACGAAAAGCCGCTGGATTGCCGCTTTATTCTCCAAAGTATTCTGATTCAGAGCTAATGGATATGGCTGAAACCGGGGCAACAGCTAATGATCGATTCTTAGTAAGCGTACAACCAAAAAATGCGGCCCCTGATTCAACCCTTTCTTACCAACGAGAAAGCGGATTAGTACCAACATGGACAACATCATTTGATCAGCTAGAAGCCGCAGACAAGGATCCAAAACTAATTCACCAAGCACTAGGAGCAGACTCTAACTACGACCCCAATAAAGAATATGTGATGCACATTATTGATCGCGGTGAAAACTTAGACCAATTCGGTAATAATACAATAGTACCGACATGGGATAACTTAGCAGACGCCAGTGTACGTGAATTAGGAGATACCCATAACCCAGACATTATTCGTAAAACAATGAATTCAAATTATCAAGAAAAATACGCTGGAAAAATGAAAGAATTTTGGGAGGCTGGGGGCAATGAATTTAAACCAAAAGATATAGGCCGCTTTACAGACTCAATGACTGATACGGAAGGAGACTTATTCTTAGCAAGGCATAACATTCGAACAGAAATAGGCGCCAACTCTGAATTTACAGGCAATGGTTTAACCGCTAACACAGCAGAAGGTGGCGGCAAATATGGGGTAGTAGAAACCCTATCATTAGAGAAAAATCTTCCTAGTTTATCCCAACTACAAGATAGTGGTGTTGTCAGGACACTATCTCTAACCCCCCTTTAAATTAAAAACATGAATACAAAAAAAGAAAACTTAGGATTAATAACGTTCGGTGGACTGAAGGACGATGAGAAGCATCTATTAGATATTGAATATGAAATGTTTCCCGATGATGATATAAAGATATTTCAAAAAGCAGATCATATCGTTTTTTGGGAGAATTCATACAGCCCTATAGATAGAAAAAGAACAAGTTCTCAACAAGAATTCCCTTTAGCTGCCTTACCTTGGTTTATTGACACAATTGAAGATAAGTTTTGGAACTATAAGCCCGACCCTAACGCTCTTCCTGGCGAAGTAAACGAAGTAACCGTAATTAACGACGAAAAAATTGGCATTAACCCTATGCGCCACTGTTGCGCCGAAAACATAACCGGTTATTCTTTTTGGAACGCAAGTAGACAAAGCTATATTTCACGAAGAGCGCATCATGATTGGCAAATTCCACGATATATGCTTGAAGGTGGCCTAATGGCCCAATTAAAAAAAATATCAACCAATCTAAGCCTTAAATTTTATCCTTAAATATATCGAATGCAATCTGAATACTTTATAAGAATAAAGTCTGAAGTTGAAGCACACCCAAGAGAACGAAAAGTCTTCTCAAAGAATGATATTGACTTGGTTCCAGAAAATGAAAAGAATGAGTTATGTAATATCCTTATAGAATCTCTGGAAGAAGGAAAAGAGCGATGCAATAAGCCTCTAGCTTGGCTAACAAAAGAAAAATACACCCAAGAACTAACAAAAAGACTATCTTTACTGAAAAAAAAGGATCACGGATATTTTTTCTTATCGTATTTTTTGCATAACGAAACAAAAGACAAACTATTTTTAGAAAAAATGAAGGATGGCATCATTCATGGGGATCCGAATTGGGATATGAGAAGGAGTGCTTTAGGGAAGCATTTAAAAAATGTATTAAATTGCAATAGGGAATATGCCGATTTATGCGCTGATATAGTTATTTATGACACTGATGAATTTATAAAAAGGACAGCACTTTTAGGCATTATCGAATACAAAAATATAGATATTGATGGATATGTATTGCCTCAAAAATTCGAAGATATCCTTTCTCTAGCAAAAAAAAACGACCCAAAGAACACAATTAAAATATCTAGCGAAATTAAACACATATTAGACAAATAAAAAATGAGCAATATCGGTATAGGTGAAGAGCTAGAAGCTACTGAAGAATTTTGGGAAGAGCTTAAAAAATGTGAGATTTTTAAGCTACATCATCCTAAAGGTGGCCACTACAATGATGGGCACAGCTTAAAAGCAACTATTTACTGCCATTCTCCAGAAGACCTAATAAACCTTTTCAACTTATTAGGTATTGCGTACACCTTGCATTTTCAAGACCCAACGTCACCAACAAACGAAGAGAGCAGCTCTTATGGCTGGTGCCGCCCCATAACAATCAATAACACCGCAAAATGGTTAGCTTTAAATACATACAATTCGTGCTTAACATTTGACACACATTTAGAAATCGACACTCAAAACTACAATATCACTATTTCTATTGCGATCGGGTCTTGGTATTCGGTATCGCTAGAAGAAGTTCAGGCAGCAAGGTCATTCGAGAAAAAACTGGAAAATACCGACATATGTATCGATAACGATAATTGCTATCATGCAAGAAATGCTTCTTAGTTAACAACAATTATATGGCCAAAAAAATAAAGTCAAGGAAATACTAAGGCCTCAATTTAACACAGCTAAAAATGCTAAAACCCCAGTGGAAAATAGAGAATGGCCGAGTTTATATAAAAACCTTGAAGTTAGAGATATAACCGTTAATAAAATCGATGCTAAAGGCAATATATTAGAGTCTGCAACTGTTAATTCTAAAAGTGATGCAGCTTTAGAGCTTTTTGGAGCACCTTTCTAATGACAAAAACATTCGATAATTTTCTAGAACAATATCACTCCTCTGGGAGTCAAAAAGCAGATGGGTATAACAAATCTCATTTTTACGGGCTGACAGCAAAAGAAAAGGAAAAAGCATTTGAATTACTAATAAATGAATCTATAGCACCCGGCGTAGCTGACTGGTTATTTTATCTGGATAAAGAAAGAGCTGAAAATTTACTAAAAAATGAAATTAATCACTCTAACAAAGATTCAATGTCGGGCATTCATAGATTATACTTAGCTTTATATAGAAACACTCATGATAAAAGGTATCAAAATTTACTAATTGATGGTTTTTTTAGTTACTCAGAGCTAGACAAATGTGAAGCTCTTTTGGCAATAAAATCTACTGGCCCTGACTCCAATCGTATTCTAGAACTTTATAAAAAAATAATCTTTTCTTCGAACAACTCAAAAGTAATAACTTCAGCAGCAGATTTATTCTTAAGACACATAAAACAACCTTGCGAATCAGAAAATGATAGAAAAGAATTTTACAGCATTCGTAAAATGCTTGAGTCTGATGACTTAAAAACAAAAACCACAGGATTAAATATTGCTACTTCTCGCAAAGCATAATTAACTTGTCATCCGACATATCAAATAGAATTACTAAAACATTAATATCAAGAAGCCACCAATAAAGGTGACACCAGGAAATTTTCCGATTTATTTGCCAAGCATAAAACCATGATTGAGACAATAAAAATCAATATTTTAGGTAAACTTTACTAAAATGAGCATATACGAGCATACAAAAAATTGCTTATTAGAGTCTAACTTTGATACAACAAAATTAGAGGATATAGCTGATAAGTTATCTACCTTACATAAGGTCTCTGATGTAGAAAAAATTTATCCTGCATTTGAAAAAGAAGCCAATAGACTTCCATGGCCTCAAGATCATGATTTTGGGGCACTAGTGCTGCAAAAAAATCGACTTATGCATCATCAAACATAGCCAAACTAATGCTTTCTAAAGCATTAGAAAGAGCTCATTGGTGTGCTACTTGCGCCACATCTGGCGGGGAAGGAATAGCCCGATCACAACATAGAAAGGATATTCAAAATAATCTATCAAAATATGAATAGAAATTTTCTATAATTGAGTTACCAGAGAAATTAGCCTCCCCTTCCGACAAAACAATTTAACGCGCCACTTTTTTGCAAATAATACCTTTTAAAAGCTAGCCACTTACATAATTGATAACTACATCTAACTTTCAAAAAATAATAAATCTTATAATGGCCTACTGAGTAGATTTTAAATTTTAAAAAGGATATGTATGTTAATACTCACTCGCAATTATGGCCAATCGATTATGATCGGCGACGACATTGAAATCAAAGTACTTAATTCGTCTCATAATCAGGTTCGCATTGGTATTGATGCACCCTTAGAGGTCAATATCGTCCGTGAAGAACTTCACAATAAGAAAACCAGAAAAATATTATCCAGAAACCTTTCAAAAAACCTAGAGGTGACTGATTAGTTTTATCGAGGCCTAAAAACCTTAGTTATTACGAATGGAAAACAGGAATAATGCAATGGAATCAAGCACCTCAACTTTATCTCACTCAATAGGCTATGTCGCCAACCCTCGCCTGATTGATAATCTGTGGTTCCGTTGGCTAGCGTCTTTATGGATTATCTACACCCTATTAGCCACCGGATTGCAGCTTTCAAAATACCTTTCTTACCCTGCATTGATATCGTTAGGCAATGGTCATTCTGGCGTTGTTAGCTATATTGGCACTCCTGCTGTTTTGATTATTGCTTCAAAGCTTTTCGTATTAGGGTTTCTTTGCTTGGCGTTATTTATTGCTTATGGAATCATTAAAAAGAAAACAGAGTGGTTCAAAAAAATAGCTCTTGCTTGCTTTTTGATCGCCAGTTTTTATTCTATTTATCCATTTTTATCCGCAATATTTTCTTATTTTAATAGCACAGTAAATATAGCGCCTCCAATGAGCAGGCTTTTTGAACACATTATAATGAGCTTATTGAGCACAACGTTCGTAATAATTTTACCTTTGGTTTTTATGGGCTTCTTGTTATCAAAATATCAAAAGCTACAGCATTGACCAATGAAAAACGGGATTTTTGTTCGCAATACACAACGGAATATTGTTAATCACTATTAACCAAACTCAAAGACAGCATGTTACTCATTGATAAAAATAATGTTTTAACGCTATTGGCTCTCAGCTTTTTGTATGTCAATTATGCTGGCGCAGGTGAAGCAAATGGGAGAGTGTCTGACTGCCAGTATTGGCCTCAACAATTTAGTGACTATGAAGGTGAGTATTTAATCGCCTATAAAGGTGACTGCAAAGCAGATTTTGCTCATGGCAAAGGAACGCTCTACACCTTTGAAAAATGGCGAAAAAGTGACCCACACAAAATAAAAGTCAGTGGTTTTTTTAATCAAGGTATTTATTTAGGCGATAAGGATTATCGTGGTGAGTTCACGATTGATCGACACAGAGCCTTGACACAGTTAGGAGAAATTAACGGGCACCCTGTTTGGCTGCATGCACACGCCGACAATGCTAAGCCACTTGCACTTTGCAAACCATCCATCATTAATATTGGTGTGGATGATTTACAAACCCACAGCACTGATGATGCTTTATCACAAGCAACGATTAGACAAGCCTTTAAGCTATATACAACATTATGTCCTGACTTTGACCACGATATACTCTTAGCAATCACAAACAGTGAAAATGTCTTAGTCGATCAGTCCCGAAACTCAGAAATTCATGCAGTGATGAACAACACGAAGGATGATTTTCTTTTAAGCTACCGCAATTATATTACTGAAGCTATTGCCTACCAGAAACAAAGAGACGAAGAAGAAAGGCAGAGACAAGAAAAAATTAAGACAATGAATGGCAATATCATGCATTTTTTTCAACAGTCCGATGTTACAGAACTCGTAGAAGTAAATCAGCTCGAAAAGAATCCATTTTTATGGGAAGGTAAAGTGGTTGCCATCGCTGTGACACTGGACAAAATGCTTACACGAAGAACTGCTTTGTTATTAAGCACCAACCATCTTTTTAACGAAGGGCGAGTTGTTGTAAAAGGTGTTAAGCCTAAGGTTTTCAAGTCACTCGGCAATATAATTGCCGCCAAGGTGATAGGACAAGAACAACATCAAGGCACCATGCATACAACGCTTTCATATATTGGACATTATATGTGCGAGTCTGAACAATGCCTTGATATTACCTTTTCTGGCCTTGAAGGCTATATCAAGCCGTAACTTTCCTGGCTCTCGTCTTTTGCATCCAACCCACGATCAACAGTAGCAACACTGCCGGAATATACATGAGCTCTTTAGGTAGTCGTTCGGCCTCTTGGCGAATGCCTTTAATATTAAAGCCATAACTGATGCCGGCTTTTTCTGCTGCACTGCCAAAAACCACTTGATCAACGGTCCAGAACTGACCATTAGCCTGCAAGACTAAGCCCATTGATTGCAAGCGTTCTTCAGCGCTGCCTTGAGCGGCATCCAACTGTAGACTAACGGTTTTCTTAATGGCGTCACCATTAAATGATTCACCCTCTACATTCAGCTCAATAAATTGGCCTGACGACATTCCCTCCAGGGATTGCACCAACTCTGTTGCAGGAACATCAACTGTTGGCGGAAATAAGTCATCCCACCAAAACCCAGGTCTGAACAAGGTGAAAGCAATTAATAACAAGGCTAATGTTTCCCACCATTTGGTTTTAACGAACCAAAAACCCTGAGTCGCTGCCGAAAAAACCAGAATCGCGAGAATAGCGCTGGCTACGGTAAATAATAATTGCCATACACTCTCGATGCCAATCAACAGTAATTGCGTGTTGAATATAAACATAAAGGGTAAGATGGCCGTTCTTATATCGTAGGTAAAACCTTGAACACCAGTCTTAATTGGGTCATCACCAGAGATCGCTGCGGCTGCAAATGCAGCCAAACCCACCGGCGGCGTATCATCAGCAAGAATACCAAAATAAAAGACAAATAAATGCACAGCAATTAAGGGCACCACTAAACCATTTTCGGCTCCTAAGCTGACAATGACTGGCGCCATCAATGTGGACACAACAATATAGTTTGCCGTTGTTGGCAGCCCCATCCCTAACACAATACAAATGAAAGCGGTGAACACTAAAATTAACAATAAATTACCGCCAGAGATAAACTCAACAAATTCGGTCATCATCTGACCAAGACCCGTTAAGGTGACTGTACCGACGATGATACCCGCCGCCGCTGTCGCAATACCAATGCCCACCATATTGCGCGCACCAGTGACCAGACCGCTAATAAATTCACTCCAACCCCGATACAACTCTTGAACAACATTATCTTCGTTTCTAAACCAGGCTCTTAGTGGGTGGTGTGTTAAAACAACACCAATTAAAAAGATCACTGAATAGAATGCCGACTGCTGAGGCGAATATTGCTTTACTGCTAATGCCCACAAAAGAACAACAATGGGCACAGAAAAGTACAAGCCAGATAACACGGTAGGCCGCACCTCAGGTAAATGCTCAAGCTCTATACTGTCATCATCATCTGCGAGATCAGGATACCCTGCGGCTATTTTTACAAGTGCAACATAAGCGGCAATTGCCACCAAGAACATCACTAGATAAGAAACACCGCCTAAAGCAGACTCAAGAAAATGAGAACCGTAATAGACAACGGCAGCCAGCACTAACAAAATTAGAATATTGCTGGCCCAAATTAACATGCGTTGAGCAACGGTTGGCTTTTCTAAGCGCTCAATCCCTTGCATGTTCATTTTTAATGCTTCGAGATGAACAATATAGATAAGTGCAATATAAGAAATTAACGAAGGTAAAATGGCATGTTTAACCACTTCCAAATAAGAAATCCCGACGTATTCCACCATTAAGAATGCAGCAGCCCCCATAATGGGTGGCGTTAGCTGACCGTTTGTCGAGGCGGCAACTTCGATAGCGCCCGCTTTCGTACCTGGAAATCCGACTCGTTTCATTAAAGGAATGGTAAATGTACCTGTCGTCACTACATTCGCAATAGAAGAACCCGAAATAATCCCGCTTAACCCCGACGCAACAACGGCTGCTTTTGCTGGCCCGCCGCGCATATGACCCAACAATGAAAAAGAAACTTTGATTAAATAATTACCAGCGCCGGCTTTATCTAATAACGACCCCAGTAACACAAACAAAAAGACAAACGCTGTCGATACACCTAAAGCAACACCAAAAACACCTTCGGTTGTTAACCATTGATGCGAAGCGACTTTAGATAAGCTAGCGCCTTTGTGCGCAATCACATCGGGCATATATTGCCCTGCAAAAGTAAAGGTGAGAAAGACAACACTTACAATCACCAAGGGTAAGCCTAAAGAACGGCGTGTTGCCTCTAATAACAAAATCATCCCAACAACAGCAATCGCAACATCAGTCGCTGTTGGGATGCCGACACGATCAACTAATGCATCCCGATTTAATAATAAATACATGACCGAAGCCGCAGCAACGAGGCCAATGACGATATCTACAATACTGATATTGGTTGAATTTGATCGTTGAGAAAAAGGAAACAGAGAAAACGCCAGCATGACAGCGAAAGATAAATGGATAAATTTCGCCTGATCTTCATTAAAGGTACCAAAGTTCAACATAAACGGCAGCGGCGATGCATACCATAACTGGAACAAAGACCAAGCAATCAGTAAGGCAACAATACATTTACCTAAAGAGCTATTAAGATCACGACTACCTATTTCAGAGCCTATAAACTCTTCTGCATTATTCGATTCGACACTGGACATAACAAAATCCTCAACCGCTTAAAGAATTGAATCTCGGTTTTAACTGATAAAAAATTGGTGGCAGGAACAAAAGCAGACAAGCCAGCAAATGCTGGCTTGTCTTGAACAACGATTACATTAAACCGGCTTCTTTATAATATTTAGCAGCACCAGGGTGTAATGGAGCAGAAAGACTATCTTTAATCATTTCTGGTTTTTTCAAGTTAGCAAATGCTGGGTGAAACTTTGTGAAAGCTTCAAAGTTTTCAAAAACAGCTTTAACGACTTCATAGATAACATCGTCTGGAACAGCAGCAGAAGAAACAAAGGTTGCACCAACACCAAAGGTTGCTACGTCATTTGCATTACCTGAATACATGCCACCAGGAACGGTTGCTTTACGATAAAAACTATTGTCAGTCACTAAGCCATCAACAGCAGAACCAGAGACTTCAACCAGTACACTATCACACGATGTGGTTGCTTCTTTAATAGAACCACTTGGGTGCCCTACAACATAAACCATCGCGTCAATCTTGTTATCACATAACGCTTTTGATTGCTCAGCAGCTTTTAATTCTGACGCTAGAGAAAAATCATTTAACGTCCAACCTAATGCATCTAATAACACTTCAGTGGTTCCACGTTGACCAGAACCTGGGTTACCGACATTAACACGCTTACCTTTTAAATCGTCAAACGTTTTAACACCTGCATCCGCTCGAGCGACAACAGTAAATGGTTCTGCATGAACAGAAAAGACTGCACGTAAATCTTTAAATGCACCCGCATCTTTAAATTTACTGGTGCCGTTATAAGCGTGATACTGCCAATCAGATTGTGCGACACCCATATCCAACTCGCCAGCACGAATCGTATTAATGTTATAAACTGAACCACCCGTACTCTCTACCGAACACCGAATACCATGTTCGCTGCGTTTTTGATTAACTAAGCGACAAATGGCACCACCTGTTGGATAGTAAACCCCTGTCACACCACCCGTACCAATCGTAACAAATCGTGCTTGGGATTCTTGTGGTGCTGCTGCTTGTTCAGCTTTTGGTTCTGGAGACTTACCGCATGCGACAAGCACTATTGCAGATGCAAGAGCTATTAATTTTAGTGATTTCATTGTTCACTCCTTAAATATTTTATGTAGCGTTACTATTGTTATAAATATGTTTTATAAACTATTAATATGAATAGACATTAACCAAACAACGAATACAAACAAAGTTATTGAGTGCTGTCAGGTACTATTATTTTTCTGGCAACCTAACACACAAAGAAAATTTGTTGGGCACTTTCGCGTATTCAATCTGATATGCGAGTAGTCTATACCTCCCTCCATGGCATCTCAACGAACATGTTCTTCGATATAACCAGGGGAATAGTGATTTGAAATATATGGAAGGATTAGCCTATAAAAATAGTTATAGGTAAATATTGAGGAGAGATTAATCCACAGACAAGACTGGAAAGGTTATTGTATTAACTATCCGTTATATTCATTTATATTTTTTATTAAGTATTTTACTTAGCAGCTTTCAACAGCACCCAATCTAAGCAACGATGAGGCAAGATTCGTTTTAAAAAACCTAAAAAATATGTAGGAAATGTCACAGGGTAGCGAATACTTGGCCTGGAACTGGTAAGAGCATGCTCGACTCTTTTCAATACAGCTTCGGGCGGCAGAGTAAAAGGATCGACATTTCCTTCTTTATTTAAGCGCTCTAACACTTGCTTGTAGTAATCTTTATGGGCGCTGGCGCCCATTACATTTTCATCGTTGAATACATTTTCTTCAAATGCCTTTTTAGCATTTTTTCTAAAATCGCTGGTTATCGGACCAGGTTCGATCAAGGAGATAAAAATGCCTGTGTTTTTTAACTCTAAACGCAAAGTGTCAAACAAACCTTCCAAGGCAAATTTAGAGGCGTTATAGGCGCCACGCATGGGAAAGGCAATAATACCCAGTACAGAGCTGTTTATGAGTATTCGCCCATAGCCTTGTTTTCTCATAATCGGCAGGAGCAAATTGTTGAGTTGATGCCAACCAAAGACATTGGTAGAAAATTGTTTTTCCAAGGTTGCTCTTGTGAGATCTTCTACCGCGCCTGGCTGCCCATAGGCGCCATTATGAAACACCGCATATAATTCATTATTGGTTTTATGCATTAATATTTCAAAGGCACTTTGAACACTCTGACTATCTGCATAATCGAGCTGAATGGCATCAAAACCATCATCAATCAGTTGCTGTACATCACCCGCTCTCCTTGCTGTAGGATAAACAACATACCCTTTATCACGTAAACCATAGGCAACACACTTGCCTATACCGCTGGAACAACCAGTGACGAGTATTGTTTTATTCATTAGACCTGTTCAGACTTTATGGTATTTAAGATGAAAATGTAGAGGAGAAAAGTATACCCTAGAGCCTCTTGACGTTTCATTATCTTTCCTGCCATTAACTATTTTTTACCGTAAAGCGACACCGAGGTCGGCTGACAAGGCAGAATGAGTATCGTGTGGTGAACCTATATAAAAGCGAGTTCCCTTGGTGCCGTTTGACGGTATAACACAATCAGATGGAAAATAACCATGGCCCTTCGGGTTGGCCCTAAAAAAGCGCTACTCTGCGTTACTCGTCGCTCATTTAGAACCACTAAACCACTCTTCTCGCGCCTTGCCTATAGGGATATAGGTAATGAGCGTGAGCTGGGAGCGGTAAGCGTTGATTAGCGTTTTTTTAGACTCCAACAGGAATGATAATGAAACGCCAATAGGCCCTAGAATTTTTCAGGCCGCATAACATTCACATCGACAGTAAAAATGACCATAGCATAATCGTCATAGTATTTTTCTTTTAAATACATAGAAATAGATTCTGCGACATCACTTCCACAAATGACTTCGATACGAATATTGGCATTGGCATCCCATCCAGCATTGCGCACACCTTTATGGCCCTTCCCTCGCACATCCATAATGGTATAGCCATTTGCACCCAGCTTTTCTATTTCTTCAACAAGGGTACTTTCTAATACCGCCTCCGTAATAATAGTGAGTAACTGATGGCTAGATGCTTGCGGATTAAGCGTATTCATTGAACAATGGCCTCCTAAAATTAGCTATCGATGGCTATCAAAAAACGGCATGAATATACCCACTCAAATAGTAATACAGTGGTATGCCAAATACGATGTTGAATGGAAAAGTAATCCCTAAAGATGCTGTTAATGACAATGTAGGATTCGCCTCAGGAACAGAAATACGCATGGCAGCAGGTACGGCAATATAAGAAGCACTGGCAGCGAGCGTGGCAAGAATTGCCGTGCCACCTATTGATAAATCAAGAAAGACCCCCGCTAAAGCGCCAACGACTGAAGAAACCATGGGCATAATGACCCCAAAGCAAACCAGAAAGACTCCATGCTTTTTTAAACTGCCGAGATGACTGGAGGTTATCAGCCCCATTTCCAATAAAAATAAGGCCAGAATACCTTTAAACAAATCAAAAAATAGTGGTTCTATCGAAGCAACCCCTTGAGGGCCTGCAATCCAGCCTATGACAAGCCCTCCCACCAAGAGAATAACGCCTTTACCTAAAAAGACTTCGTGGGCAATTTTGCCCCAATGGGTCTTACCATGTAAGCCTTTTGCCAGAACAATCCCCACAAGGATGGCAGGAATTTCAAGCAAGACGACAAATAATGCGACATGTTCTTCAAAAGGTATTGCTTGAGAACTCATGTAGGCAACCGCAACTGCAAAGGTACCCACACTGACAGAACCGTAGTGCGCCGCTATGGATGCGGCATCTGCACGTTTGAACCGCCCCATCGAAAATAAAACAGGAAAAGCCACAAGCGGTAATACAAACCCGATTAAAAGGACCGTAATAATTTGCGGAAGCAGTGCTGAAAAAGATAACTTGGATAATTCTACGCCACCTTTTAATCCGATGGAGATTAGTAACACCAGAGTAATAAAGTCATATACTTGGCTCGGCAGCCGTAGTGGCGAGCGAGCAACTCCAGCAAGAATGCCGAATAAGAAGAATAATATAATGGGATCCATGTTTGCTTTTATCTACTTCTAGAATGAATTTTCAGGCGTAAAAAAGCCCATGTCAGGACGAGAGGGAACTGACATGGGCAAAAGGGTACCATTTAATGCTTTCTATTCGCTACTCCCCATAAAGCCAAGTAGCTGTAGAAGGCTGGTAAATAAGTTAAAAATAGCAACAAATAATGTCGTGGTTGCCATGATATAGTTCGTCTCGCCACCATGAATAATTTGGCTAGTCTGGTAGAGAATAAGGCCACTCATCAGTAAAACAAACATTGCCGCAACAGCCAACGACAACCCCGACACATCAAAAAACAGTGCTCCCAACCCGAGAAAGAAAGCCACTAAAATACCGACCATCAAAAAAGATCCCATAAAACTAAAATCTTTTTTGCTGACAAGTGCATAAGCCGAGAGAGACAAGAAAATAAGGCCGGTTGAGGCCATTGCCATCATGACTAACTGCGGACCATTGCTCATACTTAGATAAGCATTAACAATAGGACCGATGGTGTATCCCATAAAACCGGTTAAAGCAAAAACACACAATATGCCTTTTGCACCATTGCGAAATTTAGTCGTTAAGAACAGCAAGCCGAAATACCCAACCAGAGTAATGATTAAACCTGGATGCGCTAAATTGAGTGCCGCCGTAATGCCCGCCACGACGGCACTAAACAAAAGTGTCATCGATAATAAAGCATAGGTATTACGCAATACTTTTGATGCAGGCTCATGAGAAGCATCATAAACAGTACTTTTTACCTGAGCATCTTGATGAGAATTGGTATTCAACATAGTAAGCCTCTCTACGGTATTCAATCTTCGTTTATTTTTTCGTTTGTTTATCAACAATTTGATCTATTGCTTCCGAGCCCTGCTCATAGTCCTCATATTTCAACGATGGCTCTTCTCCTTGTAGGCGATCATAGTAGTAAGGTTCGATATCGTTATGATTAAGCTCTGCATGATCTTCTTGAGGTTGCCTTGATCTAATCATTTTCATTGCCTGCCTTTTTCGTTTTTGTAGACGATCGATTTTTCTTACCACAACCCGGCTTAATCGACTCAGGGCATTATCGATAGCGTGATACATATCGACCTGGACATCATAAATCACTAACTCTTGGGTATTGCTGATGGATACCGTCAAAAGACAACGCTTATCTTTCCCACCTCTAGGACCATTTATATCGCCTAGCCTTACCGAGACGGATTTAATATGAGATCGAACTCGTGCCAAAGCAAAACGCAGTTTACGGTTTATATGCTCTCTGATGCCCTCCGTGATGGCAAAATCGTTTGAATAAATAGCTATCTGCATAATATTGACCTCTCTAGTTAAATTCATGCATTGATGTGATGAAAACGACTATTGGATGGAGCTCACTTTTATTCACGATCACCTTTATATACCATTTGCATAAATCAAGTAAATTCGAATAATATTGCATTAAACATCGAAAAAACCGAATAACAGAGAAAATGCTATGTCAAAGCTGAATTACAACCACTTGTATTATTTTTATGCTGTCGCCAAAGATGGCAGTATTAGTAAGGCAAGCGATCGATTACACCTGACCCCACAGACGATTAGCGGCCAGATCAGTAGCTTTGAAACACAAATAGGCTCAGAATTATTCGAGCGAAAGGGCAAACGATTATATTTGTCAGAGATGGGAAGGTTAATTTATGAATACGCCGAAGAGATTTTTCAACTAGGCGATGAACTAAAAAATGTACTTAAAACACAACAACATTCAACATGGCAAAAATTCCATGTTGGCATTACCGATGTCATTCCTAAAATCTTAACCTGCCAATTATTAAAACCCGTCTTAGCGATGACAGGGCCCATTAAGCTTATTTGCCACGAAGGCGAACAAGAGAGTTTATTAGCCGATCTTGCTATCGATAAACTGGATATGATTATTTCAGACCAACCACTTCCGCCAAACAGTCAGGTTAAAGCTTATAACCACCATCTCACAGACAGTGGATTTACATTTTTTTCCCCACCATCATTGGCAAAACTCTGCAAGAAAAATTTCCCCGCAAGCTTATCAGGCCAACCTTTTTTACTGCAGGGAAAACGTTCGGTTATTCGACAAAGTTTGCTGACATGGTTTGAGCAACACAATATTGTGCCGCAGATAGTGGCAGAATTTGATGACAGCGCCATGCTCAAATCATTTGCACAAGCTGGCTATGGGATTTTTATAGGTCCCACCATTATCGAAAAAAATATTGTTAGCCAATACAATGTTATTGCCATTGGCAGTACCGAAACCATAAAAGATAATTATTACGCTATCTCACCAGAAAGACGGTTAAAACACCCGGCTGTTTTAGAAATTTTTAATGCTTTAGATAACTCATCCAACTAAAGAATTAAGTGGCTTGTAAAGCAATGAGTGTTCAATTTCATACTCTTTGAGTGGCCCTAGTTGAACATGGGCATTGTTTAATTGATCTATAGATTTGACATAAACAGTGGCAAGCATTTCTTTTTCTATTTGCGGAGTAATACTTTTATTCGAAACACTTTTTTTCGAAGGGCTTATTTCTGAAATACTTTCTTTTGAAATATTTTCCAGTGAAACAATCGTTATTTGCACTTTCTGGTAACCATTAGGCTGACCAATTCCCTCAAGAATATCCATATTCTCCATTGTCTCATCATCAACCATATACATTTGTCCGCTAATCTGGTGTCCTTCATTTTCATTGAGAACCAACCATGGCGTATGGCGTTCACCCACTAGATAAAAAGGATAACGGTTTTTTGTATGAAAAATACCATCAACGCGGATACCTTTGTTGATGTGAAAATTCGGAAACCCTTCCTTCAAGGTTCCATAAACAAATACTGGAGTCATTAATCTTACCGTCGAATGATTTTACAAATTGCCATTATAAGCATTTTGCGCAATACGAGTATAAGTAACTGCATCATGTAAAATAGGATTGGTTTCAGCAGAAGGGTCAAGCACAGCCATTTCACCAATTTCGAGCAGGCGTGAATCATCCGGTATAATTGCCGATAAAGCATGAGGAATACCCAACTCTTGCCGCAACGACAAAATCCAGTCTAAAAACACATCGAAACTTGGACTAAGACCAATACACTGAGCTAGATGTGCAATTTCTGAATCAATGGCATCACGATTAGCGTTTAACACATAGGGCATCAAAATAGCATTCAGCATGCCGTGATGAGCGTCATACATTGCACCTAAAGGATGCGCTAGTGCATGCATACCCCCAAGGCCACGCTGAAATGCAGTCGCCCCCATCGAAGAGGCAACAAGCATCTGTGTACGTGCATCAATATTAGTACCATCAGCAACAGCAAGCGGAAGATATTCTTTAACAAGACGAATTCCTTCAATTGCAATTCCTCTAGCCATGGGATGGTAACTCGGTGAACAATACGCTTCTAAACTATGTGACAGAGCATCCATTCCTGTCGCCGCTGTCAGGCTAGCAGGTAAACTAATTGTTAATTCCGGATCGAGAATCACACAGCTAGGTAGCATTTTTGGATGAAAGATAATGGCTTTTTTATATTCATCTTCATTAATAATGAGTGACGCGCGCCCTACTTCTGAACCCGTTCCTGCGGTAGTTGGAATACCAATAATGGGAGGGATTCTATCAGGATCAGCATTTTGCCAGTTGTCCCCAATATCTTCCAAGTCCCAAATTGAACAACGTTGATTAACGACAGCGGCGATTGCCTTGCCTGCATCAATTCCACTACCACCCCCAAAGGCAATAATACCGTCATGTCCTCCTGCACGATAAACTGCAATTCCATCATTCACGTTTCTATCTGTCGGGTTAGGCTTAATATCACTAAAAACAGCGATAGATAAGCCCGCTTCTTTACAGCTATCGACGACATTCAATACCATCGGCATATTCGCTAAACCTGGATCTGTTACGAATAAAGGTGAAAACATTCTTAACTCACAACAAATATTAACTAACTCATCAACCCTGCCAGCGCCTACACGAATTGAAGTCGGATAATTCCAGTTTACATTCATTTTTCAAACTCTCTTTAAATGATAAGACTTAGGTCTTGTCATACTTTCAAAACCAACGGATGATAATGTGCAACCACGCCCTGAGTTTTTTACTCCTGTCCATGCCAGCGCAGGGTCAAGATAATCACAGCGATTCATAAAGAATGTGCCCGTTTCAATTTGATTACCAATTTCAATGGCCGCTTGTTCATCTTGTGTAAATACGGCAGCGGTGAGGCCAAATTCACTATCGTTCATTAAGCGAATGGCTTCCTCATCACCACTAACAGACATAATGGCAATCACTGGGCCAAACGTTTCTTCGTTCATAATGCGCATGGAGTGATCGACATTAATAAGCACTTGAGGTGCTAAATATTGTAAACCCAGCTGATCAGCACCAAAATGATTAGCATCGATTAGAGTTTTTGCACCAGCAGCAATGGCTTCATCAATTTGACCACGCACAAATTCCGCTGATGTTGTTTTAACCATTGGCCCAAGGTTAGCCGATGGATTTTCTGGCCGTCCAAACTTATAAGCATTAACTAAACCAACAACACCATCAACAAAGGCTTGATAAACCAACTGATCAACATAAATACGTTCGATACCACAACAAGATTGGCCCGTATTAAATAGTGCTCCATCCGTAATTGTTTCTATTGCGTATTGCAGGTCGGCATCCTTCCTCACGTAAGCAGGATCTTTACCCCCCAATTCAAGCCCAACGCCAATAAAACGACCGACCGCCGCACGCTCAACCATTTTTCCGCCAGGAACCGACCCGGTAAACGCAACAAAATCTATTTGGGGTGACTGAATAACACTTTCAGTATCGACATGACTCAGGTGCAAATATTGAAAAACACCAGGAGGAAAACCTGCGGCTAAAAATGCTTGTTCTAGTCGCTCTGCACATAATGGCGTTTGGGCTGAATGTTTGAGTATAACGACATTACCGGCTAACAATGCAGGCATAATGGCATTGACCGAGGTTAAATAGGGAAAATTCCAAGGTGCAATAATAAAAACAACACCTAATGCCTCGCGTTTAATATATCGATTAAAGCCTTCTTTTTCTGCTGGGAGAATATCCGCAAGAGAATCCTCTGCGATATCGATCATATAACGAGCTCGCTCTTCAAAACCACTCACTTCTCCAGCAGCTTGTGAGATAGGGCGCCCCATTTGCCATGTTAACTCCTCAGCAACCTCCTCTTTCCGACTCACAAAGGCGTCAACCGCTTTATTGCATAGCGCTTGCCGTACATTAATTGGAGTATTTTTCCATTTTTTTTGTGCTATCACAGCGGCATCTAGCGCTTTTTCAATATCTTCAGCACTTGCTGTTGTACGTTCAACATAGAGGCTATTATCAACGGGTGATATACATTGGATAGTTGTCATAATTGGTCATATTCCATAACATAAAAAAGCTCTTTAAAAAATCAACTGAACTTTTGAAAAAATCGTGTCCGATCAAATAAATCCTCAAGATCTTCCATTCGCCTGCGTGTTTCTGGCCAGATAAGTTCCTGAACGGCGGCAATAAATATTTCTATCAGCAACATAATTTCTACCGTTGAATCCCAGGCTGATGGCACTTCTGTTTTTGCACTAAAGCAATAATGACAATATTTTTCTACCGGAGAGCGCCATTGATCCGTAAAAAGAATAATCTTAGCGCCCCTTTCATGAGCAATCTCTGCAAGCCTCAAGGTACTGTTTTCATAACGGCGAATATCAAAAATAACCACAACATCACCCTCATCTATATCGAGCATGTAGTGTGGCCAAGAGTTAGAGATAGGGCGAATGTGGGTCACTCCCTTACGAATAACTTGCATGTGCAGATACAGATAATCGGCTAAAGAACGAGTAATGCGGCCACCAATAATATATAAGGAATGATTCGTATCAGATAATAATTTACAGCTGGCATCAAAACTTTCTGTTTCTATTTGTCGCAATGATTTATGAATATTGTCAATAACGACTTCAGTAAAGCGGTTTAAAATATGACTTTCTGGCGCTTTTTGTGCCCAGACATCATGCTTCGCAATAGGGCCCGTACCTTTAGCTTCTAACTCATTCCGTAATGAATTTTGAAATTCTGAAAAGCCATTAAAGCCAATTTTTTTTACCAATCGTACAATCGTCGGTGAAGACACTCCGGATTTATCTGCAATCTGAGTAATAGACCCTAACCCTGATATTGGATAGTTTTCTAAAATGACATTCGCCACTTTTCGTTCTGACCGCGTTAAAGAATCAGAAACCTGTTTCAGTGCATCAAAAACACTATCATTATCTGAAATTGACTTATCTTTCATGATAGTGACTGCCTTGCGATTAAAGTACTCTGAAACTTACGCTTGATCAAAACCATGCTTCACCTCATAGTCAGTGACAACCTGTTCAAAGCTTTTTTGTTCCCACTCTGCAGCGTTAACATAATGATCAATCACTTCAGAACCAAAGGCATCACGCAGCATCGATGATGATGCTAATGCCTTAGTTGCTGCAACTAAATTAATTGGGATATTCCGAGCTTGCTCTGATTGATAAGCATCACCAACAAATTCATCTTCCAAATCCAGTTTTTGCTCTATACCTGCAATACCGGCTGCGAGCTGTGCCGCAATTGCCAGATAAGGATTAAGATCACTACCACCAATGCGACACTCAATACGCACAGCAGGTGTGCCCTCTCCTACTATTCTGAACCCTGCTGTTCGGTTATCCAAAGACCAAATTGCTTTTGTTGGAGCAAATGTACTCTCTGCAAATCGCTTATACGAATTAACATAGGGCGCTAAAAAATACGTATTGTCATCGGCATATTTTAATAGTCCAGCCAGATAATGCTTCATAGTATCGGACATACCATACTGACCATTACTGTCATGAAAAATAGGATCGCCGTTAAGGGACAATAGAGACTGATGAATATGGCTGGAAGAACCGGCAGTGTTGTGGCTCCACTTAGCCAGAAAGGTTACTGACTTATCATTTAAAAATGCAATCTCTTTTACTGCGTTTTTTATAATGCTATGTGAATCAGCCATATCAATCGCATCACTATAGCGTATATTAATTTCAGCTTGTCCAGCCGCCGCTTCACCTTTAGTGTTTTCGACTTGAATACCAGCGCCCTGTAAACCATTGCGGATCTGGCGCATCAACCCTTCTTCTCTGGTCGTCTGAAAAATATGATAGTCCTCATTATAAGGACTAATAGTTGTCATTTTTTGATAGTTATTATGGCGTACTTCACTATAAGTCTCGTCAAAAACAAAAAATTCCAACTCTGTAGCAACAGCAGACCGAAAGCCTAATTTTTCAAGCCGTTCAACTTGGCGTTTTAAAATTGCTCTAGGCGAATGAGGGATAAGGGAGTGGTCATGATGATCCAGAAAATCACACAAAACCATAGCAGTCCCCTCCAGCCATGGTAGCCTGCGCAATGTACCCATATCAGGGCGCATCACATAATCGCCATAACCGGCAGACCAGCTTGTCGAAGCATATCCTTCAACCGTATTCATTTCTAAATCGGTTGCAAGCAAATAATTACAACAGTGAGTTTCTTCCCAAGCAGTTTCAATAAAAAACTCGGCCTGCATACGCTTACCCATCAGCCGTCCCTGCATATCCGGGCAAGCGACAATAACAGTATCGATAGCGCCTTGTTTAACCTGTTGTTTTAATTCTTCAAACGAAAGTAAACCAGTCATTATTATAATCTCTGTTATTTATTTCTACAGTCTAAAAACGCCCAGGAAGCAGGCGCAAAATGCGCCCTTTAAACAATTAAAAAATACCTAGCTATAACGGTATGGGCGTCCGGCTTTATTCATATCTTCATTATACTTTTTAAAGATATTAACAACTTTTTCTTTTGTTTTGGACTCTTTGGCAATTTCATCCCAGAATTTAACCGCTGCATTTTCAACGTTTGCCCACTCTTCATCAGGAATCGTTGTTAACTCCATTTTAGTACCGTTCACACGTAAAGAGGCTTCTCCTCCCCAATACCACCATTGGCGATAATAGTGCGAGCTATCCATCGTTAATTTCAATAACTCCTGCATTCGATCAGGCAGAGAATTCCAGCGATCCATATTTGCAAAGAAAGAGCCTGCCCATGCACCGGAAATATTATTTGTCAGGAAATAATTAGTTACATCTGCCCAACCGACAGTATAGTCTTCAGTAATGCCCGACCAGGCGACACCATCCAGTTCCCCTGTCTGCACAGCCACTTCAATATCTTCCCAGGGCAGAGTGACTGGTACCACACCGAATTGCTTAAGGAAGCGCCCAGCAGTTGGAAATGTAAACACTCGTTTTCCTTTCATATCAGCAAGGCTACGAATAGGATCTTTCGTTGCAAAATGACAAGGATCCCATGCGCCGGCAGAAATATGTTTAATACCAACCTTGGAATATTCCGCGTCCCAAATTTCATTCAAGCCGTATTGATTAAATAAAACCGGAACATCCAGAGAATAACGGCTGCCGAAAGGAAAGTAACCACCAAACACGGTGACTTCTGTCGGCGATGCCATCGAGTCGTCATCTGATTGAACTGCATCGATAGTTCCTTTTTGCATAGCACGAAACAGCTCACCAGTAGGGACTAATTGATCGCCATAATACAATTCAATTTGCATTTCGCCACCAGCAACCTTATTAAAAGACTCAATAGCAGGTTTAATAACATGCGCTGCCAGAGAGGCGCCTGCATAGGTTTGCATTCGCCACTTAATCGTCGATTTTTTTGCTGCGTGCACAACTGGCGCGCCCATTATTGCAGCACCAGCAAGACCAGCACCTGCCGTTTTTAAAAACTTTCTTCTCGTATTTTTATCTTTAATGGTCATAAGTCACTCCGCTTGGTTTATACATAAATCGCTACTACTACTCTACTCGTCGTTAATTTTTATTAACGAGCGTAAATAGATTCGGGTAGCCATAATGCGATCTGCGGAAATATCATTACCAACATTAGCGCGAAGATCATGGCCATAACAAAGGGAAAAATCGAACTGTAAATATCTTTCATACTTATTTCAGGTGGCGCCATAGCTCTCATCAAAAATAAGTTGTAACCAAAAGGTGGGGTCATATAAGCAATTTGTGTCGTAATGGTATAAAGCACACCGTACCAAATCAGATCGAATCCCAGGGAATCAACCAGAGGCACATACAGTGGCGCCACAATCACTAACATTGCCGTATCATCCAAAAAAGTTCCCATTAAAATAAATGATAACTGCATTAAAATTAAAATCGTCCAGGGGCTCAAACCCAGCTGACCGGTAAATAATTCTTCGATGGCTTTCGCGGCACCTAAGCCATCGAATACAGCACCAAAACCCAATGCTGCTAAAATAATCCACATAAACATGCAAGAAATCGCAAGCGTCTGGCGTACTGATGTTTCAAATACAAGACGAGTCATACGACCTTTTATCACAGCAACTAAAAATGCTGTCATTGCTCCAATTGCAGAACTCTCAACCAAACTTGTCCAACCATTAACAAACGGCACCATCATCGCTGCGAAAATCAAAAGTGGTAAAAAACCTGCGCCGAGCAAACGAATTTTTTCTACCATAGGTACATTGCGCTCTTCTTTTGACAAGGTCGGACCTAACTCAGGTTGCAGATGACAACGAATCGCAATATAAGCAATAAAAAGTCCAGCCATCATTAGGCCAGGCATGATACCGGCCAGCCATAGCTGCCCTACCGGTTGTCGTGCGATCATGGCGTACAAGACTAAAACAACTGAAGGCGGCACTAAAATTCCCAGAGAAGAACCGGCTTGAATAACACCCGTTACCATACGTTTGTCATAATTTCTGCGCAGTAATTCTGGCAAAGCAATAGTGGCCCCAATGGCCATTCCTGCAACAGATAGACCATTCATAGCAGAGACAAGCACCATTAAACCTATAGTGCCAATCGCTAAGCCACCACGAACATTACCCATCCAAACATGGAACATTTTATATAAGTCATCGGCTATCTTTGACTCTGATAAAATGTACCCCATAAAAATAAACATCGGTAAAGTCAGCAAGGGATACCATTTCATTAGCTTCATCGCCGATGCGAATGGAATATCTGATCCACCGGTTCCCCAGAGAGTTACACCTGCTATTGCTGCAACGGCGCCAATCGCACCAAATACTCGCTGCCCGGTAAGCAACATCAACATCATTGAAGAAAACATCAACAGTGCAATCATTTCATATGACATTACAGTTTGACTCCGCGAATGGTTGCAACATCTTTAATTAATTCACAGGTCGATTGCAGTAGCATTAAAATAATTCCTATACACATGGTTACTTTTATCGGCCACATATAAGGGCGCCAACTAGAGTAACTGCGTTCTCCATATTGAATTGCATACTGGGTACTATCGATGGCTCCCCAAAGTAAAACGCCAAGAAAATAAATTAGAAATAAAATAGTGATTGCATCAAACCATGCTTTTTTCTTCACTGACCAATTCGAATAAAAAAGGTCCATTCGAACATTTGAACCCAGCTGAATAGAATAAGCGCCACCTAGCATATAATATCCAACCATTAAAAACTGCGCGGTTTCTAATGTCCAAAGCGAAGGTAGAAAAAAAGTTTTAGAAATCGATGACCATAAAAGCACACCAACCATAATGAAAATACCGTACATAACAATACGGCCAACACGATAGTTAACGGCTTCTACGAATAAAACATACTTTCTAATTATGGTTAGCATCACTGGCCTTTAGCGGAATAGCATAATCAAACTTATCAGCAGTATCTGATATTGTTTTCGCAAGTAACAAAGCCATTTTTTGACGCTTATCTGCTGTTGTTAATAAATCATTTTTCACTTCAATCATTGCATTCAACAACCCATTTTTAACGCCATGCAAGGACAATGTGTACGTTGTGTTATCGCCATCACCGTAGGGTTGATTATGCTCCACACAATAATGGGTTTGCTTTCGAGCCACGCTGATTAGCTCGGTACTGAAACGGTTGTCCTCGTCATCAATAATGCCAATATCGACTTTTCTTTCTTTGCCCAGATATACTGGCGTAAAACTATGGATAGTCAGTAATATGGGTGGCGTAGTAAATGCCGATAATCGACTAGTAACGGCCTGCTCAAAGGGCAGATAATATTTTTTATATCGGTTTATAAGCTCATCTTTACCCAAATTTCGATTCCCTGGAATCTGAAATATCTCACTTTTTTCCGGAATAGTATCGACCAAGCCATAAGATCGATTGCAGTCGTACACAAGTCGAGAGATTGCACTTGTAATCAATGGCGCATCTAATAAATGACTGATTCTTTTTGCAAGATCAAGCGCACCAATATCAAGCGCTATATGACTACACAGTAGCTCATCAGAAAGCTGTAAATTATCTAACTCTGCAGGAATAACATTTGACGCATGCTCGCACACCAATAAAAGATGGGCGCGGCCAGAATCATTAAATCGTGATACAGGAGAAACCTCAGCCTTAAGGCTCATATGTCACCCACTATCAGTAAAATGCATTAAGAAACTTTTTGTAATCTTGTAATTATTTTTTCATTAAATTATTTTATGTATAAATAATTTCACAAGAAAAAAAAGATGTCAATAGTAATCATGCAGAAAGAAGGATATTGAAGAGATAGAATAGGAAAGTCTGTAGCTGTAAATTTAGCTATAGGGTTATTTAAAATAGCTTAAAGGCAGTTGTGTCGTACTTTTCATGGTTTCCATTACAAAACTGGAGCTCACATCAAACAGGTCTGCTTTGATAATTTTCTTGTAAAGCTTGTCATAGCCTGGCATATCGGTGACCACAGCCTTAATGAGGTAATCAAGGTCACCACTCATACGATAAGCTTCAAGGATTTCCGGAATAGAATCAATGACTTCCTGAAATTGCTGTGACCATTGATCATTGTGCTGGTTTGTCCGTACCACGATATAAACTGTCAGCGGCAGGTTCAATTGCTCTTGGTCTAATAATGCCACCCGCTCTCTAATAACGTTCTCTTGTTCTAACTTTTGTATACGCCGCCAGCAGGCAGACTTTGATATATTGATTCGCTCAGCCACCTCACCCACTGATAGCGATGCATCATTCTGTAACAGCTCTAGGATTTTTTGATCGTATTTGTCCCAATTAATAGACATAGCATCCACCTGACTTAAACAAAGTTATAATTAAAAACACCCAAAAGGAATTATTTTTTATAATTTAATCAAAAATCGAAACAAAAAACCAATATTTACCTATTTTATAGAAAATTAGGCACATTGTTTTCTGCACCTTCACTTACACTATTTCACCTTAGTCAGCGTATTGAGGCAGTACAAACTTATGTGTAATAAACAACTCATCCAATCGATTCGAGAAAATGTTATCGGCAACAACCAGCTCATTAAAACGCCTTTTGGAAGCAAACCCTTAGTTTATGCAGACTACACTGCCTCGGGCCGCTCTCTGAAAATGATAGAAGATTTTATTCAGCAGAATGTATTGCCCTATTATGCCAATACCCATACCGAAACCTCGTATACAGGCGCTCAGACCTCAGCATATCGAGAAGAGGCTAGACAACAAATTCGCAACGCGATTAATGCTGATGATAACTACGATATTATTTTTTGCGGCTCCGGTGCTACAGCAGCCATTAACAAACTTATTGATATTCTTAACTTGCGCTTGCCTGCGGACTTAAACGATCGCTACCAACTCGACCAACACATTCCTTTAAAGGATCGTCCTGTCATATTTATTGGCCCTTATGAGCACCATTCCAATGAATTACCTTGGAGAGAAAGTATCGCGACACTGGTAACAATACCGCTTGATGAGCAGGGCATTATCGACATCAATGCACTTGAGGTTCAATTACAACGCTACAAAGACAGACCGTTAAAAATAGGCAGCTTTTCAGCGGCATCCAATGTGACCGGGGTAAAAACAGATACAAATGCTATTTCAACACTACTGCACAGCTATAATGCACTTGCTTTTTGGGATTACGCAGCAGCAGCACCTTATGTAAACATTAATATGTCGGGCTCAACAGATAATAGTAAAGATGCTGTGTTTATCTCTCCCCATAAATTTATTGGAGGCCCTGGCACACCTGGCATATTAGTCATAAAAAAACAGCTACTCAAAAACCGTGTTCCTGCTGCACCGGGGGGAGGCACTGTACTTTACGTCACCCCGGAAGACCATCAATACATTAACCACTCTGAACGACGCGAAGAAGGCGGCACTCCTGCTATTGTTGAGTCTATTCGGGCTGGACTTGTTTTTAAGTTACAACAACAAGTTGGTACAGAAAATATTGAAAGCCTCGAAGAAAGTTTTATTGAAAGAGCCATAGCCCGCTGGTCAGGTTGCGATAATATAGAAATTCTAGGCAACTCTGAATTGCCTCGTTTATCTATCGCTTCCCTTCGCATAAAGCATCAAGGGAAAGATCTTCACTATGGCTTTGTTGTCGCATTGTTAAATGACCTCTTTGGCATTCAGGCAAGAGGAGGTTGCTCTTGTGCAGGTCCATATGGACATACATTACTAGGAATGACGATGGAATATAGCCGCGCACTAGAAAAACAATTATTGGAAGGTGAGATGATTTTGCGACCGGGTTGGGTAAGGGTTAATTTCAATTATTTTATTGATGAATCAACATTTGAGTACATAGTGCGAGCAATCGAGCTAATAGCAGAACACGGATGGCGACTTTTACCTTATTACAATTTCGATAATGGTGTTTGGCGTTATCAACATTCAGCCATGGAATTAACAGGTAATTTAAACGATGTAGATTTTACTTCGTTAATCAGCCAGAAAAGCGTACAACAACCATTGTCAGACTCAGCATCATTAGAACAATATCTGATTATTGCGGAAAAGGAAATATTGCAAAAAAACCGTGATGCAAATGCGTATTACTTGGAGTTATCCGCCACAGCCGAAAAGCTACGTTGGTTTACATTGCCACAAGAGATATTGGACACATCTATCGCAGTATAATGCTTTACCTACTTGGGACTAAAATAATAAAGGCGCCACTTGGCGCCTTTTGATTTTCTTATTTGTCTATACAAAGACTGCCATCTATTTCAAATCTGCCACCGTTCTATTTAGTAATTCGATACCCATAGCATAATTTGCAATAGTTTTGCCAAGCTGAATAAACCCTAAGGCTGCGGCACCATTTGGATCTAGGCGAAGTAAACCTAACATACCCGGCAAAATAGCAATCACTTCATTAGCGGCTTCAAGTCCAGGTTTATCTTTCTTCGGAATCTGCGCTAAATAGATGCTGGTTAGCACGAGATCCACACCCGAAAGCGCAAGCTGTATTCCCATACTCGCATTACTTCCCCGTCTTAATCGCTGCAAAGCAAATTTACTGCTTTTAGGTTGAGGCAAGGCCTTTGCAAGTTCTTCAAGCCCGGTGGTATTTATCCCTTTAGGAATCCCTCCCCTTTTCATAAAGCTAAGCCCTAGGAAAATTGTGTCCAGTGCTAACACCGATGTGCGATACCCCCATACAACACGCTGCCAATATTCTTGCGGGTTCTTCTTTATACTCACATCATGTTTATGCACCAGATAAGGGAACCCGCCAGGGTTATTGGGTGAAGCAGGGAAGCTGCCCAACCAACTTAACCAATCTAGCCCAAGGGTTAATACTTCGACAAAAAATGTACCGTTTTTGCCTTGAGCATCGGCTTTTTCAGGGATGGCATCCAGCAGAGCACTGAACAAACCACTAAAAATATCTGCATGCAGACTTAAAGCCCCAAAACCCTGAACCAATTGTATCGTGCGTTCATCAACTGTTTCTCGGACTTGAAGCGCTTGTGTTGTGACTTGTGTTGTAGAATTTACTGTAATTACATTGCTTATGGCGACATTCCCGTCTTGCTCTTGTATCAAACCAGCCCTTGAACTGACTACATTGCGCAATGCTGGCGCTTCATCCGATTCAACTAGCTTAGGCACATCAACATTGTTAAACGGGCGCTCACCAAACATTAGCTTTGATACGACCGTGGTTGGAATGGCAACAAGGATTGTCATTACATTTATAATCGAGAGTTTACCTGCACCGATTAGCTCAAATAATGATGAGATAAACGGGATGCGAATTTCAGCATTTAGAGTATCTTGAAACAGTTTAACCGCAGCCACAATTGCATCTAAAATAGCTAAGATAAGATCTTCGGTGATATCTAAAGCTTGAATACTAAGTTCTTTGACCAGCTCCAGCATTGTCGCAAGTGCTAACTCAGGTCGTGTTGGATTTTCGATAACGGCCTGAATCGTATTGACCATGCCTTCTGTCATCGTCACGCCCGCCATTACCACGAGCTTGTTTAATGCGTCGCTAAGATGATCAAAGGCACCACTGCCTGCCCCTTTTGCACTTAATGCATTCGTAGGTGCAGCAAGCAATGGACTTTTGCCTGGGCCGATACTGCCAAAGAGTTTATTCATAAACCATTCTGCGGCTTCGGGCAAACTGGATTTTTTACTGGCTACTTCAGATGGGTCAACTCCCAATGATTTAATAACGCCATCAATGCTGTCGGATACGGTGTTTTGTATGCCATTAATCGCATCTGAAATAGGTTTTTTTGCCGAATTGACAAATTCAGCGGTGGAATCAAAAGCAGCGTTAATACTTCCTTTGATGAAACGCTGAGTGTTTAAGATATCGTCCCAATCAAATAAAAAGCGTAAGAACTCAATAAACTGCTTAACTGATTCCACAACTTTTTCGATAACGGCTTGAACAAACTCAGCAACTTTTTGCACAGTATCTAAAACAAAACGTACAACCTTACCGGCGACATCGACTATTGCATTCATCACATTATTTACGAAGCCAATGGTGACCTTCGTAGCTTTTTTAATCGCATCACCGACACCACGAAAGAACCGGCCAACTGATCGCAACGACCTTGCGCCACCCAGAGTGACTAAACTACTGGAAGAGCTTACAACTGCTGGGCTATTGGATTGCAACAACAGGCGGTCAAAGTCACTTTGATTAACGCTCTGTTCCCAGATAGTACTTTTTGCCTTTGCGCTGGATTTCACAGCGACTTTTTTATTCTGTTTTGTATTGGGTTTTATATCGAGTTTGGTATTAGCTTTCACCAATTTAGTCGTTTTGCTTGATGTGGGTGCAGGTGCAAAATTAATGGCCCAAGGCGAGGTGTCTGCCGTATCCACAACAAGTTCAGCACTAGGCGATGCTTTACTGGTCTCCTTGTTGCTGATATTAATGCCAGCATTAGTAGTCTCTGCTTGCTTTGGTGTGACAGAAGACATGACACGCTTGATGGTATTCTGAACGCTGGCAACTTCTGCTTTAGTATGTTTTTTTTGATCAACAATCAGTTTTCCTTGGGCGTCCTTTGCATTCCACAATGCATCGCTCTTTAACTCAGCAATCTGTTGATGCACTTCTTGAGCGGGTGAAACGACAACACGCTCGTTCTCGGCCATATCTTGTGTGCGGAATTTAAGCGCCGGGGTATCAATGCCATCGGCCTCGGATGTAATCATAATTTGATTAAGCAGATTGGGCTTCAATGTAACCGAGCGTACTTCATCTATTTCATAGCTGACATCCTCAACTTCTATTGTGGTCAAATCTGTAGCTGATACTTCAACCTCTGTAACGTCTGGATCAAGCCGTAAAATCGTACGATAAGCCGAAAAATCTTCCAGCTTGTCACCCACCATGCGGTAGTCCTGACTTAATTTACTAGTGATAGAGGTAAATAGTTTAGAGGCTGATATCTGCTTAAAAATTTTCAGTGAGGATATATTGTCATTACCTAACTGGCTTTCAAGCAAATCAGGTTGGTTAACAACAAAATCTTCAATCTGTGTTTCTCTCTTAGCTTCATTCACTTGCTGATTTTCATTAGCAAATAAGGTAACACCGGTATCTGGCCCAAGACGAATAGATGAAGTAGTATTATTTAATCCAAAAAAGTTTTGCAATGTCGCGAAGTCACCGGCTAAATCATCACTATTATCAGAGAGTATCCAGGCATGTCCGTGATATAGAACATGCTGATATAAAGCTACCTCACCCTCACTAAGATCACCCACTTGGCCTTCGTTTGCGGCAAATTTGGCTATGCGGAAAAAAGTGGTTCGATCTTCTTGAATGGGAGTCCAGGCAAAACTACCTCGGCTATTTTGGCTTAACCACAGCACACCTGACGGATGCTCAATAGAGAATGCACCGTTACCGCTTTCAGAATCATTAATAATTAATGGTAAATGTTCGCCTTGTATATTAAAAAGTAAACCTTCTTTCTCTGTTGCCGGGACCAACTGCAACTGACCATAGTTTTGATTAAAGTTAAACTCAAACAATTCGTTTTTAGTGCATTTATCTGCTGTTTTCAGGGCCGTGCGATCCCAGCTTAAAAACTTATTATTAGCTGCCCTGATAACCCATTTGCCTTGAAAGGGTTCACCTGCAGAACGCCATATGTGGATAGACTTGGGGAAACTTTTAATCTTGGAACGTAGGGTCTGTTGAATGTTTGAATGCAGTTTTTGCGAAACCCCAGTAAAATTATTATCCTTATATATCGTGGCACCTGTATTTGGACCGAGTCTTAGATTTTCGAAGCGAGTTGAATACTGTAAAAGATTCTTCTCATCTTGGGTAAAAATACGTCTAGCCCCATCCGATGCGGTTAGCTCAATTTCACCGTCTTTTAAGAGTCCACCAATGGGCGGCAATAGCGCTTGAATTTGTTCTTCACTAAGAGCTCGGTTATAAATACGCAAATCTTCAAACTTAGCTTTAGCGACATGCCTTTTATAGTGCCCGAGTCTCACAGCATTTTTATTCGCAATTTTAGCGGCATCACCACTTTTGGCCTTCCCTTCCGCCACCAGAATACCGTCATGGTATATTTTTAGACGTGCGCCTTCTCTAACAATTGCAATATGACACCACTTATGGGCCACCAACACTTTGCCCGTTTTAGCCACAGCATAATTTTTACCTTTAGCATTTTCATCTACTTCGAAAGTGAGTACTCGGCCTTGCTCTTGGCGCAATGAAAACCAATTACCATGCCCTTTGACATTACGGCTACCAATGATATCCAAGTCCTTTTGTTTATGGGTATTTAAAATCAACATACCGAATGCGATAGTAAAATCTTTTTTACCGAATTGGCCTACCTCTCTACCAAGGTTAATTGTGCTTCCTTTATCGTGGGTCTTTACGGCAAAACCAATTTGCCCATGATTACCAAATGACACTTTATGAAACTTTGCAATTTTACCATTAACACTTTCAGTGACTTGATCACCTTTTTCAAACTTCCAATGATATGTGGGTTGAATAGTCATAATATTTCCTTTTAGTTGAGACTGTTGCTGTAAGCTTTATACAGTCTAGGTAAATGTAAAAAGTAGAAACGAACGTTAATCATTGCTAATCCATGTTCTGACAACCCAATTGGGATAAGGCGTTAAAAAAAGGATTAGCAAATATTAAATAAAACAGACATACATCTGCTTCATACACTAGTGACGAAGTCGGAATGCTGTTTGGATGCAACAGGAAGGAATTTCTATTTGGTTATAATTTTTTATTAATAAATGCATCCAATCTACGAACATGAAACGTCTCTATAAATGTAAACACGTTATTAACTAGATTTTCTATTAAGGAGTGACTCATGGCAGAATTTATAATGGCCTATAACAAAATGATCAGTAACGAAGGTGGCTATGTTAACCATAAGGTAAAAGGCGACCGTGGTGGCCAAACCTATGCTGGAATTGCACGTGCTTTTCATCACGATTGGAAGGGTTGGCAGTTAATTGATAATAATGATTTAAGTAGCGATCAGTTAAAAAGCTACGTTATTGAATTTTATCAAGAGAAATTTTGGAACAGATTAATGGCGAATGAAATAGAAAATCAGAAAGTCGCCGAAAGCCTTTTTGATTTTTCTGTCAATGCGGGCATTCGCACTGCCGTTAAATTGGCTCAGTTAGTTATCAATACAAGTCCTGACGGCATTATAGGTGTAAACACCTTGACCAAATTAAATCGTATAGACGAAGAATTGTTTATCTCCAAATATGCTTTGGCTAAGGTCACACGTTACACCGCTATTGTGAAACGCGATCGCAGTCAGAGTAAATTTTTATTAGGTTGGTTAAATCGAACATTAAAGGCTATATCATGAATATTTTAAACATAGGCGACATTATTAAAGGTGTGGGCAATATTGCTGATGATCTATTTACTTCCGATGAAGAACGTCTGAAAATTGCTCTTCAGGAAAAATCTATTAACGCAAGTTTGATACAAGGACAGCTAGCAATCAATGCCAAGGAAGCAAGCCATGGCAGTGTATTTGTTGCCGGTTGGCGCCCATTTATCGGTTGGATAGGCGGGCTTGCTCTGGCCTATCAATTTATTCTTTATCCCTTACTGGTCTGGATATGGGCACTAGGGCAAGCTCAAGGTTGGATCCCCTGCCATGTCGATCTGGGAACAACATCACAAGTATGTACATTTACAACGCCACCGGTTTTTGACAGCGGTGCATTATTTGCGATGTTAACTGGCCTTTTAGGTATAGGTGGCATGCGATCTTATGACAAACTGATGAAGACAGATACCAAGAGGATAGATTAATCTCCTATCATATAGTGTTCGCAGTAATCTTACTGTAGCATCCCTCTTCCAATATAAATTGTGGAAATATAATGCAACTTATCATTGGTAGAGGGAAGTTAATCAATATCTATATTCGCTAGAAGTGAATATTCTGCGACAAGTTTTAGACCAAAATTCTCTCTATCTCGTTAGTTGATATTGGGTGCGTCTATCAATGTATAATGTTTTACATAGTAAATATGCTTCAGTTCATCTTCAATATAATAGATTTTAAATCTAAACCATGATGTAATCTGGCACCTCAACACTTTATATGACGCTGAAAGTACCTGCAGTTTAAAAGTAGGTGTTATTATTTTTACGTCTGGTATTACCCTTAAACAGACAACAATTAAAAAGCTATTTATGTGGAATCCACACGACCAAATTAAGTGCGGACTCCGCCTAATACATCGTTATGCAATTACTTGGATGCTAAAGAATTAGTCTTGCCACTGCTCACATAGCCCAACCACAACAAGCATATCACCTGATTTTTGTATCAAAAGGAGCTGTTTTACGTTTCTCCCCATTTTACCCTCATAGTAGTAGCCCTCATCATCTATAGCTTAAAGCGTGGCCTGGCGGATCAAACTAAATGATGGTTAAGGGTTTGTTCAGCTATGAATGTTATAATTATAGCTTGATCAGGAGGTTACAGATGTTAGTGGAAATTATATTGCAAAACAATATACCTACGATTATTACGTTTATAATTGCAATACTCATAAGAAAAAAGAATCCAATTGCTTTTAAGTATGCAGCTATTGGATTGTCTTTGTTAATTCTCATTCAAACAGCTCAATCATTTTATAGCCGTAATTTCTGGGATTTTGGGAGCAACACTTTCGAAACTTTGGTTCTAGGTCTTTCTGCGATGACCCTTTGGAAAATATCTAGCGCTGCTGCATTCGTACTTATGTTATACGGCTGTGTAGCCTCTTCTAGAGAATTAAATCAATAAGGAAATATAATGAGTGTACAGTTTCTTATCGGGCTTTATGAATCAAAGCTATACTATTTTTCAATGTCAATTTTTATTTCGGGCGCTTTGCTTTTATTTGCATTTTATATTAGGAAAAAAGTTCCATGCGCTTTCAAATACTTCGTGGCAGGTTTAATTTTGCTACTCCTCGAGGATGTAGCTGGTACTTATTTATTTTCTTATATACTCGATCTATATATTGAAAAAAATCAGCAGTCTCCAGGACTTATACTATATGTTATATTTTTCGGCCGTATTTTAATCGAAATTATTGCACTAATAATCATTTTATACGGCTGTATGTTTGGCCAGAGGCAAACAAATAAGCCTTCTCAAATAAGCGGTATTTGATTATTATATATGCTGACTGAATAAACAGTTAAGTCGACCGGAACGATAGAGTTCTTGTCTATAGCATTAAGCAAGCTCCTTCGTTACTCTCTGTCCTATTTCACGAGGACAGAGAATATGTGGCACTAACGATAATAATAATCACGGTTAGTGCCGTCAAAAGCAACCTGACTTAAGGCAGCATTTTTTAAAACAACCTCCTGGATCCGCATGGACAAGGATCATTCCGGCCGAGCTTTTCGATAAGCTCTTTATCTCCGTGAACCACACGATCTCCCTTCATTACTTGTGTTTCTGAAGGGTAACCCTTACGTCGCTTGCTAGTAACCTCGAAAGCTCTCTTGATTGTCATTGTAAGTATTCATAGTATTCTCCTTATTGCTTGAACCCTCTTTAGGTACGGCAGAGGGATAACCGTAAACTTTTTTATCTTTTCTCTCTTTATTTTTTATGAGAAACAAAATCTACAATGCCATACGATACCATTGCGGATTTTTAATCGCCTTGATATAACGCTTAGCATGTTTATCTTTAGCCAGAAACTCGGGGGCTTCTTCCGTTAATTCAAAACCAAATTGCTTAGGCAATTGTGTATACATTGATTTAGGGGGCAAACCATAAATCTTTTTTAATTTATTACCCGTACTAAAACTATGATAATAAATCGTACTAATACCCAATGTATCACGTATAAATTGTATGGCTGCCAGCATAGAGGCTTCTGCCCATAATTTTCGATAAGGTTTCAACACCTTTTCAACATAATATTCAAAGTCTTTATAGTCACAATGAATGCCGTGAACAATATCGCCGGGTTTAAGTGTTGATTTTCTGGACAATCTTTTTTTAACACGGATTAACTCTCCATTTGCCTGTCTCAACCAATCATTTTGAATTTCTTCAATCAGCGCCTCATTGGTTGAAAAATCAAAATCCATTCGTATCCATGACATCGTTTTTTTGGCATCCTGCCTAACAGGGTGACACCAGTATTCAAAAGGCCCGTAGTGATCATCAGGCCTTAATAAACGCTGATACTCACTTGTGTGCTTATTATCAAAATTCACCTGCAATACTAAATTTCTTTGATTTCTGGAGGTTTGATCATACCCCTTATCGCCCTCACCCCAACAGTCCAATGTCAACGTAAAGGTTAAGAAATCATGAGGCCAGAAAGCCTCTATAATTTCCTTTGTCAAAAAACCATTGCCACAATGTTTAATAATCTCTTTAACTACCGGCTTCTGAATAAATTTTTTTACGCTACTGTTATTTAATTGACTAATCGGTAGCGATTGTCTTTTCATTTTAACCATATGCCAGTCAATTAAATCCAGGCAATAACGATCTTTAAAATAGTAAAAAAGTGTTCTTTCATTCCCTAGGCACGCCAACACCTCGCCTAACTCTTCCTGTTTCATTATCATATTCTCCTTGATCCACTAAGATAGCCCACCACTTGGAAAGCGTAAAAATACGTTTCTTGTTTCGATAAATTCCCAATGGAGTTTGCTGATTATTCATTTCATCACTCCAGCTTTTTAATAAATTAATCATTTTCGGTAAACTCTGGTCCATAAAATATGCGTTTAGGGCTGCCCCTTTTCACATCATAATGCTGTAGCCAACGCGCATGCTCTATTGATTTTTTCTCATTAGTGTCTCTTTGCGCTAGCAACAACTGTAACCGCTCCAATGCTATTTGCTTATTCCTATGCTGAGAGCGATCCGATTCAACTCTCACTTGCAAACCTGTGGGCCGATGCGTCACACGAATTGCACTATTCGTTTTGTTCACATGCTGCCCACCGGGCCCTTTTGCTCGCATGGATTCCACATCAATGCCTTTGTATAAATTGCCTAATGCAACCTTTTGCCTCTCTGGTATAGAAAGTGTTGTAACGCCCACAAACCAGTTAAGCCGCTTATGCCTAGGACGATAAGGACTTTCACCTTGCCATTTAATTGTCCCTTGCCAGGATTCAACAAACTCATCAACATTTTTTCCTTCTAAACGAATTAATAGCGATAAATAAGCATCAGGCTCAATAAGACTTTGCTTGCGTAGTAATTTATCAAATGCCAATGCTTCTATACGCTCGGCGGATAAACCCATTTTTTCAGCCGCCTGTAAAACATGCGGCTCTAACTGTGCAACAACCCAGCCACACTCTTTAGGGCCCTGACCAGCGGTTATTTGTAACCAGGCAATATTTTTTTCATATTTTCCACCAATGGTTTTCACTGTTATGTCCTCCGTGTTTTGTAGGTTAGCAACGGCTTAAACGTCGCCACAATATCGACAAGGCCCGCCCCCACTAAATCATTGATAACGTGGCTTATATTCTTGTAGGCTTGTGGCGCTTCCTCATACAATAAGTCACGCTGCTTGCAGATAACTCGACTACCCAATACGGTTTTTTCCAAATCCTTCACCTTGTATCGATGCTCTAAGCGTCCTCGGGCATCGCTTCGCTTCCATTTGCGACCTGCTCCATGAGCTAGAGAAAAACCACCCTGAGCAAGGTTATTTATATCCGATACGCAAGGTTTAACGAGATAACTTAAACTACCTCGAGATCCAGGGATCATCACCAGACCTTGATTTGTCGGGCTAGCACCTTTGCGATGTATCCAGTATTTATCATTGCTCATTGTTGATAAGCCCATAGCCTCAGCATAGTTTTCCGTTAATGGATCGACCCTATTATGGGCAACATCCAACACCAGTTTTCGCTGTGTTTTTAATCGTTCACAAAACCGTTCTGCAATTGCATCGCGATTAACTTCAGCCCAATTGATGGCATAGTTATGTTTCTGAATATAATGCTCACCACGTTCAGGCTGTTCACTAGTTACAATGGGTTGTGAGCCAAAATCATCGACATACTCTCTGAGAATCTTCTGCCCTAAGCCTCTTGAGCCACTATGTACCAGCAATATAACGGACTGCTGATTAATACCCGATTGCTTAAAGGCAACTGGATCAACAATGGCGTCAACTTTTTGCAATTCTGCGAAATGATTACCCCCTCCAATAGTTCCCAATTTATTATTTTCAGCTAACAAAAAAGAATCATTTGTATTAATACCCTTTTGACTCAACCTATTTTCAGGACATCCATCCCATAAATTATCGAGGCCAACTAATTGTTTTTCCCATTTATCTAACTTCACTTTTCTAATGGGAATATCTAGCTCCCAAACTCCCATACCACAACCGATATCACTCCCGACAAGGTGAGGATAAATGGCATCACGCGTCACAAACGCCGCACCAATCGGTTGCCCCTTGCCTGGGTGCAAATCAGGCATACCGATGCCTCTCAGCATGCCGTCTAATTCCATTGTTTTTTTCAACTGCTCAATAGCAGAGTCTTCAAGCCAATTATCATCAGAGATAATGACTCTCGCCTGCCGGCCAATCAGCGTATTAATTTCTTTAATACAAGTGTCCATTAAAATTTCTACTCATGTTTTCTAGGCATGACACCGCCCTCTCAAAAAATTATTTTCGAGTTAAAATAAAAGGCGATACAAATTTATTGCTAACCGCATGAAAAACATGCAAATGTATGATCAATAGAATTTGACCAATAAAAATTAGCTTAAAAAATTACGCAACGTTATCTGTAACGCGCAATTAAGGCGTATAAGAAATAGGATTTATCAAAAATGCTATAGCGTTAACAGAGATGTTAGCTATAAGAAAAAGATACAGACAAACCCAACAATGCGATTTGGTTATTTAAATACAACATATTTGAGCCTCCTGTAGAGTATTGATTAAAGGTGATGTGTAAAAACTGTGCGCACTATAATCACATTAAGATAATATATCAATATTTTTATGTAAAATTTCTTATAATATTTTATTACAATAATCATCGATAACTAGATTAGTAGATATCTCTTATAGATTAAGAAATAGTAAACCGTTAGATCTGAAAAAAATTTTATTTCTTAAGTCCTTGCACTATCATTTCGATTTCTCGAATAGCAAGTAAAGCTTCATCTTCTTGAACAATGCATTCAGACAATGATCCGTAATGGTGCTCCAAGCATTCCAACAATAGTTTTTTAATCGCTGTCTTATCAGGTAACGCAGGTAAAGTGCTATCCAGATAAATTTGCTCAAGCTGTTTTTCTTTATTGGTAAAATAATCTTCAACTTCTTGCTGCGAACATTCACCACGACGTATCGATTTCAATTGCTCTTTATTTCGTGCTAAATCAAGGTCTTTTTCAATCAATATTTGCTCGACTTCATTTAGTAAGCGAACAACATGATAAGCAAATTTTACATCGTAACCATACTCATCAATGATTGCTTGACGACCACCTTCTGGTACCTTTGTCCGCATTTTATGTACTTGTGAATAAGCATAGCCTTTAAACTTTGCCCAACAGCCTTTGTGTAAAAATAGATGGCGATTTTCGCGCACCATTTCACCAACAGCGGTGCTATAGAGCACACAGTTACGTGGCACAAATAAAGAGTCAATAATATTGGGATTATTATCCATAAGTAAGCGAAAATATTTAATAATCGAATAGATCACTAAATCATATTCTCTACCTTTGCCACCACGTGCAGACTTATCCAACATATGATGCTGTTGTATCTGTTCAAATTGAGGGCCAGATTCATCAAAACCAGAAATTTCACCTCTTAAGTGAGGGAATACCCAATCTCGTGGTGGAATGGCAAAACCATAAATATCCATATCTGAATGATCTTCAGCAACACCATAGGCGATAGAGCCCATAACTACTTCATACTGTACTCCGGTTTCCAAAAACTTAGGCGGAGACTTCAACAAACCTTGCTTAATGAAATGTTGAGTTTTACTACTCATTGTTTATTTCCCTAATACTTCTTTTCGGTAATTTGTCATAAAACGCTTAATAGCCCCTAGCCGTAAGCGGCGAATCTGCTCTGCCAACTTCAAACCTTGATAACCTTCATCCAGCAAGGGCTTGATGTCTATATTTTTACCCACTTCACCACATTTTATTAATAATGACGATTGTGGATAATCTCTAGCTTCTAAACCTAAACGACCTCTAGCGTCGGCTTCGCAGGCCTGCGCAAAATATTTAACTCTCTCTGGTCGCCTAAAAGCATCCAGCGCTTCTAATAAGCGCATGATTGATTTCGGTCGCATCTCTAATAATTTATGGCAACGTAAATGATGTTCAGAAACCAACATTGCCAGTGTTTTAAAATCACGAGGTACCTTATAACGTTCGCAGACAGCTTCTACCAAGGGCACCCCTTTAATTTCATGACGGATATGCTTAGGCCATTCCTCTTCAGGTGTTAGCCCTTTTCCTAAATCATGCATTAAGGCGGCCCAGGTAACATTCATAGAATCAAATCGCTCTTTGGCAATATCAACAACCATCATGACGTGATCGCCCGTATCAATTTCAGGATGGTGTTGAGGTGGTTGAGGAACACCAAATAAATAATCAACTTCAGGCAACAGAATCGACAACGCCCCACAAGCACGAAGTACCCGAAAGAACTCACTAGGACGAGGCTCCGTTAATGCACGAGACATTTCTTTCCAGACTCGCTCTGGTGTTAGTTCTGATAATTCACCTGAGCGAACCAACTGAGTCATCAACGCTAATGTACTTGGGTGCACGGTAAAACCTAGCTCTGCATATCGAGCCGCAAAGCGGGCAACCCGTAATACTCGCAATGGATCTTCAACAAAAGCATCAGATACATGACGCAACATTCGATTATCCAAATCTTCCCTACCTCCGTAGGGATCGACATATTCACCGTCTACGGTTTTAGCAATAGCGTTAATCGTGAGATCACGCCGGGATAAATCCTCTTCAAGTGTGACCTCAGGGCTAAAGTCACACACAAACCCGGTATGGCCACTGCCTGATTTTTTCTCGGTACGTGCCAGCGCATACTCATCTTTGGTTTCAGGATGCAAAAAGCAAGGAAAGTCATTACCGATTTGCCGATAGCCTTGCTTAATCAACATTTCTGGTGTCGCACCAATCACCACCCAGTCTCGATCTGAAACTGGGCGACCCAATAATTCATCACGGACAGCACCGCCGACTAGATAGGTTTTAAAATTATTACGCCTCATAATTTGTATAATTTATCAAATATTAAAAATAAACCGCCAAAAATGGCGGTTTAAAAGATTATCGGCTAGGCGCCAATTTCACTAAGTCATTAAGAACACTATCAAGACCACCGTAAACAGAAATCTTATCGATTTGTCTAGTCACTCTCTCTAATGCTTCTAATTCCTTCAATCGTAACAACACAGGGTTGTTTTCCATCATCTTGGCGGTGTTATGCAATGAACGCATTGCCTGAGTTTCCTCACGGTGCTTAATTAAGTTAGCCTCAGCCTCTTTTTGCGCTTCGACCACTCGATTAAGAATCTGCTTCATTTCACCAGGCAAAATAATATCCTTAACCCCAACACTCATCAATTGAATACCATATGCAGCTAGTTTTTCTCGTGCACTCTGAGTAATCACAGAGTTTAAAGCGTCTTTATCTTCCAGCAAACCGTCTAATGATTGTGTACCAACAACTTCACGCAAACTTAGTTGCAATTCACGATAGATAAAACCTGCATAATCATTTACTTTAGAAGCAACAACCTGAGGGTCTTTAATTTTATAACTACCAGTTAAGTTGATACGTAAACTCACACGATCTTTTGTCAGAATCTCTTGGCCACTCACTTCCATTGCTTGTAAACGAAGATCAAGCATTTTAATCGCAATTGAGCGGTTATATTTCCAGAAACCGTAACTACCCGGTTGCAAGATTTTTTCTAGCTTACCGTTGACTGACAATAAACCTACATGTTCATCAGCAACTTCAGCATAGACAATTGCATTAACAACTTCTCGACTTTGACCAATTTTAATACCTCGACCCAACAAGCCAATAAGAGACTCATCAATCTGGTAGTGGCTACTGATATCAATAACGTCAACACGGATATCCTCAACACCTTTCCAAACGGTAAAGACACTACCAGGCGCCAATATATTTACTAAATGACCATCTCGGTATAGTAAACCAACTTCAGTATCTTTTAAGTCAAACTGCTCAAGATACATTGACAGTTTTTCTGGATAGCGTGATAGTAAGAATTTTTCTTTAGGGTGCCTAAATACTACCTCGGTAATATCATAGGTTTCCTGACGAATTTGCCCCTCAAAAGTCGAGACACGATGTCGACCTGGGCCCAATACCTGCTTGAATTGATCGCGAATATAAAGCAGTACACGTTCATGCTCTGCAATATCGATTGTTTTCCAAAGAATCATTATTATTCTCCCTTATTTATTTCTTCCAATTAATATAATGGCGAGGCCCACTTGCTATAAACACGGTTTATAACTTGAATATACTGGGTAGCCAAATACAGCGGTTGTTCACACCAAGCTAATCGCCCTCGATTACTCCCCATCCCTGGGGCACCATCCTTAGTTATTAATGGTGCGGTAAACTTGCACTTACTACGCAATACATTAACCCATCATCAACGGTATTAATGTCAACGCAACATAATCTATAACAGCATTACGTTGCCATGAGCCTCTTGTTTTATATTTGGTTTAGTAGACCAAATGAGGATTCGAACCTCAGCCTTTCGGCTTTTCCTTCAGTTAATTAAAACCGATCGTGTTTTAGGCAGGAATCGAACCTGCTACCCATCGATTATGAGTCGATTGCTCTACCTTATGAGCTACAAAAACTATGCTTTTTCAGAGCATACTGTTTAACGTGTTAGTGAATCGGTACACAGGACATAAAACATGACTGTGCCAGCCTGACATTCAGAACCAGAGCCGCTGTTTCGTTAACATACGCATAAACATCGGTATGGAAGACAGGTGAACACCTACACTCCAAATATGTGAGTGGCTTAATGGTTAAGCCACTTTTTTCCAGTCTCGCTTTGACGAAAAGCTTGTCGCAAGATAGTCCATCTGATCGGCCAGAATATGGCGATTTGCCAAAAACAGAAACTCAAATGGATTCGGCACAAATGGAATTGCCAATAATTTGATTCCTGCCTGTTCCGGCGTTCGGCCACCTTTACTGTGATTACAACGTTTACAAGCCGCAACAACATTTTCCCAACGATCTAAACCACCTTGAATACGCGGCACAATATGATCACGTGTTAAATCATCGTGACCGAATTGAACACCGCAATACAGGCACCGATAATCATCACGACGAAACAGCATACGATTACTTAGCGATGGTCGTACGCGAGGTTGCTTCACATCACCATCACAGGCAATAATTGGCGCCATATCGAAGCGACTTTGAATGCCCAAGCGATTAATACCGCCAACAATTGGAATAACTTCGTTACCCAGCTCCCACAGCACTCTATTTTTTGCATACAGTGTTGCGGCTTCTTCGCGGTTCACCCAGGACACTGGGTGACCGGACTTCGATAGCTGCAAAATTTGAATATTCATCATCCTATTCTCAATTAATCATAGTGGTCGCTTTAACCTAGAAATCGTAGTTGAGCGCGAAAAAGCTGTGCGAGATATTGATGTGCATGGGGAATTTGAAAAACGCGTGGTCACCTTATTGGTGATGAGCGCTTTTTCAAATTTTCCAAGTGCATCAAGAACTTGTGCAGACTTCCGTGATCCAACTGCGGTTTCTAGATTTAACTACATTTAATGCCTTATAAAGGTAGTATCATCACCAGAACGATAACCTATATTTCGCAATGTATTCGATAATAAGGCTCGTTTGTTGCGATTACGTTCAATAACAACAATAAAATTAGGCAAAACTGCATTTTTTTTAGCCCAATCAATAATATCGCAACCATTTCCTTGGCCAACTAGATAATAGTCGATAGCCAATATGGAAATATTTTTTTCACGCAATACTCTTTTAGCTGTACGAGTATCAGCGCAATAAAGATCAGCGTTATAAAAACCTGATCGAGTTATAGCAAGTCTCATTACTTGACCTCCTTTTCTCTTAGTAAAAACCTTTAGGGGTGACCGATGGGACTTGAACCCATATATACTTAAGCCACAGTTAAGCGCATTACCTATCTGCCACGGCCACACTTAAAGGTTCTCGGGTTTATTAATTTAATTATTGGCACTCTCGGTTGGAGTCAAACCAACACCTTTCTGTTTCGAAGACAGACGCTCTATCCAATTAAGCTACGAGAGCAATAAACTTGGCACCCGACATAGGATTCGAACCTACATCTTCCCGTTTGCAATGCGCGTCCTGCACATTATCGTTTCACGATCGCCTCTATAGACGCCCAATTTTTGCTCCTGCAAAATTGTCGTAGGCAGATGCTCTAAGTCCAATTGAGCTAATCAAGCAATGTAAATTGGAGCCCAATACAGGAATCGAACCTGTCTCTATTGCTTACAAGGCAATTGCACAACCACTATGCCAATCGGGCTAAATATTAAATTGGGGGGGGGGAAATATGAAAGAAAAGGCTTGAATCCTTTCTAGCCTTTTACATTAACAACTTGTCGAAGTGTATGAATCACTTCCACTAGATCAGTTTGATTATCCATAACACTATCAATAGGCTTATACGCCATTGGAATCTCATCAATTACGCCTTTGTCTTTACGGCATTCAATCCCTTCAGTAGCTGATACAAGATCAGCAACAGAAAAGGTTTTTGCTGCCGCAGTACGACTCAGACGACGACCCGCACCATGCGAACAAGAACAGAATGATTCTGAATCGCCTTTACCACGAACGATAAAGCTTTTATCACCCATAGAACCAGGAATAATACCCAAGTCCTCTTTTCTTGCACGGATAGCGCCTTTACGAGTTACCCATACGTTTTTACCAAAGTGATTTTCCTTTTCAACATAATTATGGTGGCAATTGATAGCCTCTTGTGTGATTGTAAACGCAGGTAAATACTTACGTAGTTCTAGCATTACTGCATTCATCATATGCGTGCGATTCAATGCAGCATAATCTTGGCCCCAAGAAACGGCTTCAATATAGTCATCATAGTAATCTGACCCTTCGGAAAGATACGCTAAATCCTTATCAGGCAAGTGAATCATCCATTTTTCCATTTCACGTTTAGCAATCTCGATAAAATACATACCGATCTTATTACCAATTCCACGACTTCCTGAGTGCAACATAATCCATACATCTTCATTTTCATCCAAGCATAATTCAATGAAGTGATTCCCTGAACCTAATGTTCCCAACTGCTTTGCAAACACGTTAGCCTTAACACGCTTATTTAATTTTGGGTGCTTTTCAAAAATAGTACATAAGCGCATAGAAATATCATGCCCTCCTGCAATCTTTGCATCGCGATGCTGACCGCCAGGACCTAGAGGCACAACTGATTCAATTGCATTTCGAATGGCTTTAAGATTATCAGGCAAATCTTTTGCTTTAATCGATAATCTAACGGCATTCATTCCACATCCGATATCAACACCCACAGCAGCTGGAATAACCGCTTTATCCGTCGCAACAACTGAACCGACAGTGGCGCCTTTACCAAGGTGTACATCAGGCATAGCCGCTACATGTTTGTAAACGAATGGTAAATTCGCTACACGACTCAACTGAGCCTGCGTGTTGTAATCAATATCATCCGTCCAGATTTTTACAGGCAGTCGCTGATCTTTATGCGGCGCCAATACTTTTTTAATCGCCATAATACGATCTCCTTATTTGTTATATTGTCATTGGTTGAAGGTATGGGGATCGAACCCATCTAGCCGGATTAAAAGTCCGGTGCTCAGCCACTAAGCCAACCTTCATTAAATTTTGGAGCGGTGTATGGGAGTCGAACCCATTTCCTCTGCTTGGAAGGCAGATACCTAACCATTCGGTCAACACCGCGTTTAAATTAATTGGTCTGGGTAGGAGGATTTGAACCCACGACCTTTGAAGAACCCGAAGGGCAAAATACTTGGATGTATTTTGATTAAACCCAACACGCTAACCAGACTGCCTATACCCAGAAAATTTGTAGTGAAAGACCGGAGTCAAAGTCCGGTGTGTTACCGTTACATCACACTGCTACTAATTGGTCGTGAGGAGTGGACTTGAACCACTATCACCGATTTTATGAAAATAGCATTCTCCCGTTTGAACTACCTCACGAACCATTGGTGCAGGCGGTGAGGGTCGAACTCACAACAACCGGTGTTTGAAACCGACGTGTCTACCAAATTGCGCCACGCCTGCGTTATTGGTACCCCGCCCCAGAGTCGAACTGGGAACCTCCTGGATCTAAGCCAGACGCCTCTGCCAATTGGGCTAGCGGGGTATTAAGTTTGGTACTCCGGGCGAGACTTGAACTCGCAACAAACCGATTTTAAGTCGGCTATGTCTTCCAGTTGCATCACCGGAGTATTTTGGAGGAAGTGATGAGATTCGAACTCATGCAGCAACGATTTATTACTATACAGATTAGCAATCCGCTGCCTTACCACTCGGCCACACTTCCAATTTGGTTGCGGTGGTTGGAATCGAACCAACAAGCTCGGGCATATGAAACCCGAAAGCAGCCATTGCTCAACACCGCTATTAACTAATCATTTAATTGTGGTATGCCAAAGCGGATTCGAACCGCTCCTTCTCAGGCTTATGAGGCCGGGACATTTACCAATTATGCTATTGCTCCAAAAAATTTGGTGGGGGTGGAAGGAATCGAACCTACATAGTTTCCAGCGAATTTACAGTCCTCTGAGCTCACCACCTGCTCAACACTCTCGATAAATTGGCTCCAGCGGCTGGGATCGAACCAACGAACTCCTGATTAACAGTCAGGCGCATTACCACTCTGCTTCACACCGGAATAAAATTGGTGCAGTGAGCTGGAATTGTTATGCACATCCTTGTGCATAATCGCTTCGCGGCCGCCTATACAGGCGTCCAATTTTTGCTCCTGCAAAGCTGTCAAACCAGAACTCTCCTGATCTTCAGTCAGGCGCTCTGCCTATTGGAGCTATCACTGCATTTAATATTTGGCACGCCGAGTAGGGTTCGAACCTACATCGCCTGGTTTTGGAGGCCAGAGCTTTTGCCAGTTAAGCTATCGACGTAATGAATTATTGGTGCCCCTAGACGGATTCGAACCGACATTACTGAACTGAAAACCCAGCGTCCTATCCAACTAGACGATAGGGGCATTGGCATATAGATAATTAAAATAGCTCTACTATCGTTGATGATTGAGAGTGCCTTTAATTACTACATGCTGAAAAAAGCGACCACATTGTTAAAAAACTGATGCCGTGTCAGTGGGCATCGCACTATTAAAAAACATCCTTGTGGAGTAACTTCCTAAAATACTGCCTTGTGAAATTAATCCTTTAAAATCCGAAAACTTCTCCTAAATCTTCGACATACTAGCCATCCATGGGCACTCAAAAAATTGCTCCTGCATTTTTGATGTACCCTCCATCCATGGAGGGCATAACCTACTATTGCGCATCCATACTACCGCGGGATACCGCCCAATCCTTGGACACTCGAAAAGTTGCTCCTGCATTTTCGATGTACCCTTCATCCATGAAGAGCATAAAAAAACCCGGTTAGCCAGGCCAACCGGGTTTCAAAATTTTTCCGGATGGCTACGCAGCCCCCCGGTTAAGAAAGCGCGTACTACATTTTTTTATTCATGCTGAGCTGTTCATGGCGAGCACAACCAATAAATAACGATCTCTCCGGCCCGTTAGGCCAAGAAACAATATTTATATAATTTTTACTGTTTAGTAGTGTTTTCATTTTTACCTTTCTATTTGCCCAATGCTGTTATGCACTGTTGCATGAATCTTTTTAAACAATAGCCTGCTAAAAGAATTAAAACAAGCTAGTGATAATCAGTCATATTATTTATATATCAATAAGTTATATATCATTTCATTTTATTTAGACAAGTAATATCGTTGCGATCATATTCACAAAATTTCGAAAATAAGCTAGCGGAGAAAATTCATATTAAAATTAAATTTTCCCTACCCGTAAAATGATATTATTCATCTATAAATAAATGATCTAAGCCTTTTTTTAATTTTCAATAAAAACTCTCTTTTCTTACTACTTATTCGTCAACATAGAGATCAAGCCTAAAAAAACTTTTTGATAAAGGCACTGCTCTAGCTATTAAATCAATAGGAATTACTATTTATTCTTAAACTTCAGGCATAAAAAAACCCGAAAAGCACTTAAGCCTTCCGGGTTTTTCATTTTTCTATAAAACTGGAAGGCTAAACCTGCCAGCTACATTTACTTTGACAGGTTATGTGAACGCACAACGTATTTCCTGAGCACTATCTGGCCCGGAAATAACACTATGGTTTGTATAAAATAGTAAATGCTTCAAAGATATAATCTCTGTATTAATTAATTTGGAGTGCATTCTAGACTTGTAAAGATAAATTTCAAGCATATTTTTCTTATTTGCACAAATAATCATAGTATCTTTTTAAGCATTTCAACTAAACGCCTTCATCCAGGCAGTCAGATGCTGCAATAAGCGATGCGGGCCTTCAGAAAGCTGCCGACCTAAGCGGGTGATCATATGTGCTTCGCCGCCAGTTAATATTTCCTGATCTATTTTAATCGCAACTAATTGTTGATCTTCAATTTCTTTTGCTACGACAAATTCTGGAAGGAGGGTAATGCCCATATCCGAACGGACAAAGAATTTTAAAACAGCAATAGAATCTGAAGTGACAACAGGCCTAAAACGAATACGCTCCTGAAATTCAGCCATAGCCAATAATTGTCGTACGCCATAATGAGACTCGAGTAGAGCAACAGGGTACTCTATAAGTTCTTTCAACGTTATTGCAGCGGTTTGACTCGCTAATGTATGCTGCGGAGAGACAATGGCACAAATCGGCTGGGGGCTGATCACTTGAGAACGAATGCCAGGATGTGTGGCGGGATGAAATAATAAACCTATATGTGCTTCATCTTCTTCCACTTTCCGAATCACTTCATTAGAACCACCCATACTGATTGATAGCGTCAAAGAAGGGTATTGTCGAGTAAACTCAGGCAAAGGCCCCGACATTAAGTCACCGACAAAACCTTCGCCTATCGCTAATTTAATATGACCTTGTTGTAAACCCTGTAGCGCTTGGAGTTTAGAAATACAAATTTCTTCGCTAGAAAGTGATTCGCGATAAAAACGCAAAATCACTTCGCCAGCTTCTGTCGCGGCGACACCTTTACGATGACGTTCAATCAGGGTACAGGCGAGCTCTTCTTCTAACAATGTTATTTGGCGGCTGACCGCTGAAGGAGCAATATTCAACTTATCTGCGGCCGCACGGATGGTTCCCATCGTAACGGCTTCGTATAAATAGGCGACTCGCTTCTCATTAATTTCTTTCATAGTTTTAGTGTCTTGCTGGCAACTAGTCTGGTATTAATTTTGCTGCCACGACAACAGTCACCACCCCCATATTTATCATATCCGCATGGCAGCTTTTGTCGGTGTTTATAGTATCAAATAGCCCAGTAGCTACCATCACTGGTACTGAATTTATCGCAAAACAACCGGCATCAAATACTGGCCAGTTATGTATACCATAAACAACATCAGCTCCCCCCACTCACACATCAATTGCTATAATATATTCTTGGGAAATTAGCAGCATGGTCACCCCTAAACTGACTCCGGGTAAAGTTCAAAAATCGTATTACCTGCATAATGGGCAGGGATACGTAAGCCGCCATCATCAGTCTCAATATAGACAACCTGATTCTTATCTAAATGAGATTTTGCTTGCCCCATAGAACGGGTACTAACTCTAATGGCAACGCCGCTGGGTCGCTGCGCCTCAGTGACAGGAATATCAACACCGGCAAAACGCTCTGTAGCCTGAGTAGGACTTAAGACTTCAAATACGCCTCGGTCAGTTTTTGCTATCAGTATACCTTCATCAAGAGTAACCGCACCTTCACCATAGATACCTGCAAACCTTGATAAAAAATCAGCGGGATTATCTGCAATGTAACTCACGGCAGCGATGCCATTCGCACCATTAGGGTGGTTCATCCACTCTTTAACCCAAACTAGATGAGGTTTATGTTGGTGGCAAAAAAAGTGTGACACTGGCGGCCAGCTCGAATTCACTAACATGACGAGTGACACTACCGCCTCTTCTTCGGTTCCATCAGGCCGGTGTGCAACACGACGAAAATCCACAATGCCTTGATTTTCAACGCCTCTTTGATCCATAAGCTGGTGATCTTGACGGGCATCTTCACTGTGTAAAGCGACAAGAGAGATACCTTCTCGTCGCTCGATGGAGTCACTGATAAAACGGCCAAAAGCAAAACCTTTTGCATTGGTTAAATCTAATTTGCTGTCGTCGTAAATACTGATTAATTCAATGAAGCTTTCAGGAAACATTAACAAATGATTATCAGTACCCCATGGATGATGATGCCGTGGATTAATAAAAAAACCTATTCGGGCAAAGTCTTCACTTGCTTTATCCATATCTCGCACAGCCACAAGTGGGTGATCAATACCAAGATAATTTTTTTTCATTTTTATTAACAACCTCTCCTAATGACTTTTTATAATTTATTTATGAGGGGTAACAACCGTCGCAGCAGCCCCTACGACGGTTGTATTAGCAGCGACAGGTTTAACAACGACGGCACCACCAGCCACTTTTGCATTTTCCCCAATTTCTATATTGCCAAAGATCACTGCACCAGAACCGATAAAGGCGCCCTTACGCACTTTAGGGTGTCGATCACCAACGCCCTTTCCTGTCCCGCCCAGAGTCACACTTTGAAATAGCGTTACATCATCTTCAACAACCGCTGTTTCTCCGATCACAATACCGACAGCATGATCTATAAAAATACCTTCACCGATTATTGCGCCAGGATGGATATCTACACCATACAACACGACAACTCGCCCTTGAATATAATTGGCAATAGCGTGTTGATTATTGTTCCAACAGTAATGTGCAAAACGATAACTTTGCAAGGCTTGATAGCCGCCAAAATACAGTAAGGGAGTATAGTGATCTTTAATAGACGCATTACTTTTTAACTGGCAAATTAAATCTTTCATAGCCGCCTGTGCGATATTAGACTGTTTAGACATAATATCTAATAGAAAGTGTTGCCAGTCTCTGGTTTTCGAAACATTAGTTTGAAAAACAGGATCACTTAATTTTTCAGCCAAAATATAGGCCAGTGCAGCATCATAACTATGATGCTGCAAAATATTGCGCTGATAAAAATCGGCCAACAAAGGTGAATCAGTAGCTACAGACTCAGCTTCTTGTAAAATAATATCCCATAAATTTTCAATATTTATTTCACGTTGATAGTCGGCCATAGTTGCAACCTTTTTATAAAATTTTATTTTTTAACGAGAAAAAGTAAAATTACTCAATAGAATAGCCAAACTGAATAGCAGCATCTTGTGCTGTCTCTACCCACACACTTTTCGCTTGTGTATATTCCAACAAACCCTCGTAGCCGCTAGAACGACCATAACCACTTTCACCAAAACCGCCAAAAGGTGACATGACGTTAATCGCCTTATAACTGTTGATCCAGAAAGTACCTGCATTAATTTGCGCTGCCATACGGTGTGCTCGACCAACATCTGCCGTCCATACTGCACCAGCTAAACCAAAACGGCTATCGTTAGCAATGGCAATGGCCTCTTCTTCCTCATCAAATGGAATCACCGAAACCACAGGGCCAAAGATTTCTTCTTGGGCAACCTGCATTGTATTTTTCACATCGGCCAGTACCGTAGGACGAAAAAAATAACCCTCTTCTCCACCTTTAACATCAGCGCGGGCACCGCCACAAGCAGCCACGGCACCTTCAGCAATTCCTTTAGACACTAAATTATTGACATGGATAAACTGTGACAAATTATTGATCGGCCCGACCATTGTATCGTCTAACCATGGCATGCCCACCGAAATTTTATTGGCCGCTGATGCCACCCTCTCTACCATTTGAGCATAAACCTTTTTATGAACGAGCAAGCGTGATCCAGACACACAACTTTGACCAGCAGCGGCAAATACAGCTGCTTGTGCACCCACAACCGCACGATCCAAATCAGCATCATCAAATACAATATTGGCTGATTTACCACCCAACTCTAACACACAAGGAATCACACGCTGAGCTGCTGCTGCCGCAATGATGCCACCGGTTTTTGGTGAACCCACAAAGACCACTTTTTTAGTAACTGCATGAGCAATTGCTGATGCACCCGTAGTATGTCCTAAGCCATTAATAATATTAACCAAACCTTTGGGGATACCGGCTTCTTCTATTAATTTAGCCAATACGGTGGTGCTTAACGGCGTCAATTCAGATGGTTTCAGCAACACGGCATTGCCCGCACAAATAGCGGGAGCAATCTGCCAACCAGCCGTAAAAATTGGCGCATTCCATGGTGTAATTTGTGTGACAACACCATAAGGTTCATGCCGCGTATAATTAAGATGCGTAGTGGGAACCGGAATGACTTGCCCAGTTATCTTGTCGCACCAACCCGCATAGTATTCAAACATCTCTGCCACTTTTGCCACTTCAACCCGGCAGTCTCTGACAGGCTTACCTGCGGAAACAGATTCTAAGCGTGCCAAGGGTTCTAGATTTTCTCGAATTAAAAACCCGCACTTCCACATCAACTGACCATGAGTAGTCGCTGTCATTCCCCACCATTTTTTCTGTGCGGTGGCTGCTGCTTCAGCAGCAATATCAACAATCGAGTTACCTGCATCACGGTAGGTCATAAACGTATGGCCGGTTGCTGGGTTTGTTAATTTTATTTCTTCACCTCCACCAGCAACTATCTTCCCCGCAATCCAACTGCCTAATTGACTCCCGCCTAGTAAATCATTCAGTAATTTTTCAACTTGCTTCTCGCCATTATTGTCAACGGTAAATGTCATATTACTTTTCCTCTAATCCGGCATTTTTTATGATACAGTTAAAGTCATCGTGATCAGGCAGGTTTTCTTCACTCTGCGCCCAGATAGCAGCGGCTTGCGCTGACATCGGTAGTTCTAACCCCATATCATTCATCAAATTTTTTGCCAAACGAATATCTTTACGCATTAATTGCATCGTAAAACCAGAATCAAATGCATCGTTTAAAATCCAGCGAGGGAAGTTCACTTCACTAACAGCACTCCGACCCGACCCTGCATTTAATCCAGCAATAAGTGCCTCGGGATCTAAACCGGCTTTTTTCCCTAAAGCCAGGGCTTCTGCTGTGGTGACTAAATGTGCAGCACACAACAAATTATTTATCAGTTTTGCCGTATGACCATTACCTGATGGCCCTAAGTGGACCACCTTGGCACTTAAGGCATCAAGGTATGGCTGGGCACGATTCAATACCTGTTTTTCTCCGCCGACTACCATCACCATCGTGCCAGCCGCTGCACCAGCTGGACCACCGCTGACAGGAGCATCTAACAAGTGATGCCCCTGTTTTTTCAGTTCTGCCGCTAATAGTCGAGTTACATCCGGTTCAGATGTTGAAGTATCTATGATTAACGTCTCTGCTTGCGCATACTCAATAATGCCCCCACTACCCTTAACCACCGCCTCAACATGCTTTGCCATGGGTAGCGATAATAAGATGGTATTAGTTTTACCACACAGTGTTTGAAGATCAGGTACGACCTCAACCCCAAGATCACGAGCAGCTTGTTGCTGAGCCTCATTGACGTCAGTACCAATAACTTCAAAGCCTTCACGCAATAAAGTTTGAGCCATGCCACTGCCCATACTGCCTAGACCAACAATACCTATTTTTTTCTGAGTCATGCCGTCCTCTTATTACATTAATTATTTTTGGTATTTTCACTTATTTTTATGTTTTAAAAAATAACAGAAAAAATATTTTTTGTTCTAATTTAAGCAACATTAAATTATTAAGATAAATCAAGCTAGGATGACCACATAGCAGTGATGATGGAAGTAAGAATATCCGATAACAAAAAAGCCTCTGATAACAGAGGCTTTTCGAATAAATTTATAAGCAGGGTTTCTAGATATTTCTAAAACGGAATATCATCATCGAAGCTATCCATTCCCTGAGGTGCAGCAGGCGCTGGAGCTTGCTGAGGAGCTTGAGGGCGAGACGCTTGAGCTTGTGGTTTTTGTGCTGGAGCTGCTCCGCCACCCATCGGTGCAGAACCATAGCTTTGATCGGCACCGTAACCGGGATCGCCGCCCATACCCCCACTCATATCGTTACCTTGGCGGCCACCCAGCATTTGTAATTCATTGGCAACAATTTCTGTTGTATAGCGATCGGACCCGGATTGGTCTTGCCATTTGCGGGTTTGCAGTTTGCCTTCAATATAGATCTGCGATCCTTTTTTAAGGTATTCACCTGCAATCTCAGCCAAGCGATTAAAGAAGACAACCCGGTGCCATTCGGTACGATCAACCGGCTGACCGGTTTGCTTATCTTTCCAGCTCTCGGATGTAGCAATGCTGACGTTAGTAACAGCGCCACCAGAAGGCATATAACGCACCTCTGGGTCTTGCCCCAAATTACCGACAAGAATGACTTTATTGATTCCGCGAGCCATTAGATTTTCCTCTATTTTTTTAATGTTACAAGGGCGTTATGCTACCACATTTTCGGCGGATATAGCGGTTCGTTTTGGCACTATCATTTTCAGCGCTAATAACAACCAAAGCACTAATGCGCCAGCACAAACCATCATAAGCCCCGACAAGCCAAAATGGGTAAATAACCAGCCACCCAAAATACCTCCTGTAGCAGCACCCAGGAATTGGCATGTCGAAAATAAACCAGAGCCTGCGCCTCTGGCATGCTCTGGCACTGTTTTACTCATCAGAGAAGGCAATGTAGCCTCTAGGTAATTAAAGCTGATAAAGAATAATAAGATACACAACAGTACTAACACCATATGGCTGGCTATAAGAAATAACCCTACCAAGGCCGCTGCGGCCATAATTAGCATGGTTAAAAAGATGGGTTTCAGTTTTTGCTGCCGTTCGCCAATAATAATCAGAGGAACCATCAATACAAAGGCGATAGCCATTACGCCCAAATAAACCCATGCATGCTGGTTTTGAGCAATCCCTACCGATTCCAGCAATAAAGGAATGGCCACAAACAACGCCATCAGCACGGCGTGTAAGATAAAGATACCGACATTAAGCCGGAATAAATTGAAATCACTAGCAACAGCTTTTAAGTCTTCAGTAGAGAGCAACCGACGAGATTTTCCCTCAGGTATTGCTGGAACACCCCAAATCAAAATCACAATACCAATAAATGACAAGGCGAGTGTCAGCCAAAATACCCAGCGAATTCCGCCTAAACCTGTAATAACAGGCCCAATAACAAGGGATAGCGCAAAGGCAACACCAATAGAAGCGCCGATGGTCGCCATCGCTTTGGTGCGACTGCTATCGGTCGTCAGATCTCCCACCATCGCCATGATAACACCGGCAATTGCCCCAGCACCTTGAAGCGCTCGGCCGATAATTAACCCTTCAACAGTCTCAGCGGAAGCAGCCACTACCGAGCCCATAGCAAAAACAATCAGACCAATAACAATTAGGGGTTTACGACCGTAGCGGTCTGACAATATGCCGTAAGGAATTTGCAAACAAGCTTGGGTTAAACCATAAATACCTAATGCCACACCCAATAAAAATACATTACTTCCTGCATATTCGGCGCCTGACAAGGTCAATACAGGCAACACCATAAATAAGCCCAACATGCGGACTATATACAGGGAGGCAAGAGAGAGGACAGCACGAGATTCTAAGGCTTTTACAGCAGACATGACTACCTAATATGATTAATAACTCGGCATTCTATCAAGCGAGTGCATTGCTGTTAAGAAATATCAGCCTTTGAAAAAGAATGGATTCCCTTGTGTAACAACATCCTGGTGACTGAGAAATAAACAATGCTTAAATATGTTGTCCGTACTGACTCTAAAAGTCATTTTTTGCGGTAAACAACCTGCACCCGTCTACCCTAATGAATTATACTTCGCTGTTTATTCCGTCACAGAGTCGTTTTTGTGGATACCATTACTGTTCGGGGTGCGCGCACCCATAATTTAAAAAACATTGACCTCAATATTCCTCGCGATAAATTTATTGTCATTACCGGGCTATCCGGCTCAGGTAAATCGTCTTTAGCATTCGATACGCTTTACGCTGAAGGCCAACGGCGTTATGTCGAATCACTTTCTACTTATGCTCGACAATTCTTGTCGATGATGGAGAAGCCTGATGTCGATCATATTGAAGGGCTAAGCCCGGCAATTTCTATCGAGCAGAAATCTACCTCTCATAACCCTCGATCAACTGTAGGTACAATTACCGAAATATACGACTACTTACGCCTGCTCTTCGCTCGCGTTGGCGAAGCACGTTGTCCCACTCATGGTGTTCCACTTGCGGCACAAACCGTTAGCGAAATCGTTGACTCTATTTTAGCCTTGCCGGAAGGCACTAAATTAATGCTTTTAGCGCCGATTGTCCGCGACCGCAAAGGTGAGCACGCTCATGTCTTTGAGCAATTACGACGCGATGGTTTTGTTCGAGTCAGAGTTGATGGCCTTGTTGTTGATTTAGATGAAGTTCCCGAACTCGATAAAAAGAAAAAGCACACGATTGATGCCGTGATTGACCGCTTTAAAGTCCGTGATGATTTACAACTACGACTCGCTGAATCCATTGAAACAGGCGTTACTTTATCGAGTGGTCTGATCGCTATTAGCTATATGGATGGCGAAAAAGAAGATCAGATATTCTCAACAAAGCACGCCTGCCCAATTTGTGACTACTCACTTACAGAATTAGAACCGAGACTATTTTCATTCAACAATCCGGCAGGCGCATGCCCTGCCTGCGATGGCCTTGGCGTTAAACAATACTTCGATGAAAGCAAAATCGTTCAGTTCCCTGAATCATCCCTCTCTGAAGGTGCTATTCGAGGCTGGGATAGACGTAATATTTATTATTTCCATATGCTGGAATCTTTGGCAAAGCACTATAAATTCAAAACGGACACACCATGGGAAAAATTAAAAAAAGCGCAAAGAGAAGTTATTCTTTATGGTTCCGGCAACACCGAAATTAATTTTACTTATGTTAATGACCGTGGAGATACTTATAAGCGTAAGCATACATTTGAGGGTGTCATTCCCAACTTGGAAAGGCGTTACCGAGATACCGAATCCCAAACTGTAAGAGAGGATCTGGCCAAGCTATTATCAACACAACCTTGCCCCAGTTGTAATGGAACTCGATTACGAGAAGAAGCTCGCAATGTTTTTATCGACAACAAAATACTCCCTGATATCTGCACATTTCCTATTGGCGAAGCCTATGAATACTTTCAACAGCTAACACTAACTGGGGCTAAAGGTGAAATTGCCGACAAAATATTGAAAGAAATTGGCGACCGCTTCCGATTCCTGAACGATGTTGGCCTGAACTATTTAACACTGAATCGCAGTGCTGAAACGCTATCTGGCGGTGAAGCCCAGCGTATTCGTTTAGCCAGCCAAATTGGCGCCGGCTTGGTTGGCGTTATGTATATTCTCGACGAACCATCCATTGGCCTCCATCAGCGTGATAACGAGCGCCTATTAAAAACACTGGTTCATTTACGCGACTTAGGCAACACCGTCATTGTTGTAGAACATGATGAAGATGCGATTCGTGAAGCTGACCATGTGATTGATATCGGTCCAGGAGCTGGGGTTCACGGCGGTGAAATTATCGCTCAGGGCAAATTAAAAGATATTCAAAAAAGTAAGCACTCGCTTACCGGGCAATACCTATCAGGAAAGAAGAAAATTATTGTCCCTGAAAAGCGCCACCAGGCGGACCCAGAAAAACAACTCGTCTTAAGTGGAGCCAGCGGTAATAACCTACAAGATGTCACTCTGACCATTCCATTTGGCTTAATGACCTGTATAACGGGTGTTTCAGGCTCAGGGAAATCAACATTGATTAATGGGACCCTTTATCCCATTGTTGCGACAGAACTGAATGGCGCTACCACACTCAAGCCCGCCCCCTATAAAGAGATTACAGGGCTAGAACATGCTGACAAATGTGTCGATATTGATCAGAGCCCGATTGGTAGAACACCACGATCAAACCCAGCCACCTATACAGGTATCTTTACACCTATTAGAGAGCTTTTTGCCGGCACTCAGGAAGCACGCTCTCGTGGCTATAAGCCTGGGCGATTCAGCTTTAATGTCAAAGGCGGGCGTTGTGAAGCCTGCCAAGGCGACGGGGTTGTCAAAGTAGAAATGCACTTCCTACCTGATGTCTATGTCGCGTGCGATGTCTGCCATGGTAAGCGCTATAACCGCGAAACCTTGGAAATTCTTTATAAAGGCAAAAATATCCATCAAGTTCTGGACATGACGATTGAAGATGCTCGTGAGTTTTTTGATGCCATACCGGCCATTGCACGTAAACTTCAGACCTTGATTGATGTTGGGCTCTCTTATATTCGTTTAGGACAATCAGCTACAACGCTTTCAGGTGGTGAAGCCCAACGTGTGAAGCTATCAAAGGAGCTTTCCAAGAGAGATACGGGTAAAACGCTTTATATCTTAGATGAACCCACAACGGGCCTTCATTTCCATGATATCCAGCAACTACTCACCGTACTCCATCGCTTGCGTGATCATGGCAATACTATTGTTGTCATTGAGCACAATTTAGATGTCGTCAAGACCGCTGACTGGATTATTGACCTAGGGCCAGAAGGCGGCAGTGGTGGCGGCCAAGTTATTGCCGAAGGCACTCCAGAAGCCATCTGCAAAGTCAAACATTCTCATACCGGAAAGTTTTTAAAAAAGCTACTTTAAACGACCTTTAGGAATATCGGCAATTTCGCTGAAATTGTCGAAACCTCATCTATACTTAACTGTATCTATCTCGTCAGGGATACTTTCTAGCATTACCTATATGTAAAAAGCTATCAAGAGCAGTTATGACGGCAGAAACACGCGATATCAATATGGTCAAAGGACCAGACCCAGCCCAACACATCTCAATTTTGCATATTGAAGACAGTGAGGCAGACATACATCTAGTTACTGAGCAACTCCATAGGAAAAGCACCACTAACTATAAAATCGAAAATAGTAATACCTTACAAGCAGCAATCGATCAGCTAAAGAATCATAGCTATGACATTATCTTCTTAGATCTTTCACTCCCCGATAGCACAGGCATCAATACCTTAGAAAAAGTCCGTCGCTCTAACCGGGATACCCCTATTATTATCCTTACAGGAAGCCATGACGAAACCATTATCAACGAAGTCATTCACTATGGTGCTCAGGACTATATTCATAAAGACGAATTTAGCTTAAAGATTATCGATCGTACTATTCGTTACGCGATAGAACGGAAAAAAACTGAAAAAGAACTACAATTATTAGCTCATCACGATGCCTTAACCAAACTATCTAATCGTCCTATATTTATGGACAGGTTAAAGCATGCTCTTGAAAACACCAAACGCCAAGTCATCGAAAATCACGTTGTTGTCATGCTACTCGACCTTGATAACTTTAAGTCGATTAATGACACCATGGGGCATGCAGTAGGTGATGCCCTTTTAATTCAAGTAGCCAACCGATTAAAAAATTGTGTGCGAGATACCGATACTGTTGCAAGATTAGGAGGTGATGAATTCACCATCCTTTATGAAAACGTTAAAGACCTAAGTACAGTAAATGCTATCGCTAATAAAATCATCAATACCCTTGCTGAACCATTTATTATTGATAACCGCCCTATTTTTACAACCAGTAGTATTGGAGTATCCAGCTCCAATGATGAAAAAAATGTTAATGCCGAAAGCATCTTGAAAAATGCTGACATCGTTATGTACACCGCAAAAAAGAAAGGCGGCAATCAAGTTGGTTTCTTTACCCGTGAACTACAAGTTACTGCTCAAATTCGAAACAATTTAGAAAAGAATTTACGAATAGCCATTGAAGAAGATCAATTAGAACTCTATTTTCAACCACAAATAAACATACAAACAGGTAAGCTTTATGGTGCAGAAGCTCTAGTACGCTGGAGCCATCCCGATTATGGCATCATACCACCCAACGGTTTCATTCCCGCCCTTGATGACACCGGCCTGATTATTCCTGCAACTGAATGGATCATCACCAATGCATTAGGACTTTGGGAACAGTGGTTAAAGCAGGGAGTTGTAAATGAAGACATGCATGTCTCTATTAATATTCCTCCCAAATTTATCCGCCAGCAAAAAGCTTATGAGACAATTTCTGAAATTTGCGATAACTTCCCTCTTCAGAAGCATCAAATAGAATTTGAATTGACAGAAGATGCTTTCATTGACATAACACCTAAAAATTTGGAAGCATTAAAAAACCTTAAAGAGGATGGGTTTCGATTAGCTATTGATGACTTTGGTAGTGGTTATTCATCACTAGGATATTTAAAAGCATTTCCAATAGACTGTTTAAAACTCGATAGAATTTTCGTCAAAGACATCATTGACTCACCAAAAGATGCTGCCATTGCGGAAGCAATGATTGAGCTTTGTAACAAAATTGGAGTTAACTTAATTGCAGAAGGTGTAGACAGTCAGGAAAAATTAAATTTATTAGAAGATTTGGGCTGCAAAATAATACAAGGTTTTTATTTCAGTAAACCTCTTCCTACAGACGACTTCATAAACTACAACAAAAACTATAGCTCACAAAAACCTTCTAAATCGTAGGCAAAAAAAAGCCAGCTAATGCTGGCTTTTCATATTCAGTATCACTTGACGAAATACGTTTACTCTTCAGTTGCTACTTCGTCTTCAACAAGATCAGTTTGACGATCAACTAATTCAACATAAGCCATTGGTGCTTTGTCACCAGTGCGATAGCCACATTTCAAAATGCGTACATAGCCACCTGGGCGTGATTCATAACGAGGCCCTAGGTCACTAAATAATTTACCAACGGCTTCTTTAGAGTTTAAACGCCTAAATGCTAAACGACGGTTAGCAACACTATCTTTCTTAGCCAAAGTAATTAATGGCTCGATATGACGACGTAATTCTTTAGCTTTAGGTACAGTTGTCTTGATTAGCTCATGCTCAACAAGAGAGATACTCATGTTTTTAAACATAGCTTTACGATGAGAACTGTTACGATTCAGCTGACGTCCGCTTTGACGATGACGCATGACTTTAACCCTTCCGTATTTCCTGCTTCACAGCAATAATTTATAAAGGCCAACTAAATATTGGCACATTCAATTCTAATGAGATTAATCTTCGTTACGTAAACTAGCTGGTGGCCAGTTTTCTAAACGCAAGCCTAGTGATAATCCACGAGAGGCTAGAACATCCTTAATCTCAGTAAGAGATTTTTTACCTAAGTTTGGTGTTTTCAACAATTCAACTTCAGTACGCTGAACAAGATCACCAATGTAGTAGATATTTTCTGCTTTCAAACAATTCGCTGAACGAACAGTTAATTCTAAGTCATCAACTGGGCGTAAAAGAATTGGATCAATTTCAACTTCTTTTGTCTCTGGCTCAGATGATTTCTCATGCTCAAGGTCAACAAATACTGCAAGCTGTTGTTGTAAAATAGTCGCTGACCGACGAATAGCTTCTTCAGGATCAATAGTACCATCAGTTTCTAAATCCAATACTAATTTATCCAGATCTGTACGTTGCTCAACACGAGCACTCTCAACAGAATAAGCCAAACGTTTCACTGGGCTAAAAGATGCATCTAATTGCAAACGACCAATTGTGCGAGTTTCCTCTTCATCATTTACTCGTGCATCAGCTGGCTGATAGCCACGTCCACGAGCAATGGTAATTTGCATATTAAGATCAACTTTACCTGTAATAGTAGCGATAACATGATCAGGATTTTTAACTTCAACACCATGATCAACAACAATATCGCCTGCAGTCACAACACCAGGCCCACTTTTACTTAGAGAAACTGTTGCTTGAACTTTCTCTTCGTCGTTCATGACTACTGCTACACCTTTTAAGTTTAGCAATATCTCAATAACATCTTCTTGTACGCCTTCGATTGCGCTGTACTCATGCTCTACGCCATCAATCTCTACTTCGATAATAGCGCAACCAGGCATTGAGGATAGCAAGATACGACGTAATGCATTCCCTAAAGTATGACCAAAGCCTCGCTCTAAAGGCTCCAACACAACTTTGGCGTGCGTGGGTGAATTTTCAGTTACATCAATGTGACGTGGTGTCAAAAATTCGTTCACAGCTTGCATAGATATACCTACTTTTTCCGGTAATAGTTTAGTTTTAACTTTATTAAAACTTACATAAATTCGAGCAATATAAAATAGAGCTCAATTATTTTGAGTAAAGCTCAACAATCAAGTTTTCATTGATTTCAGCTGGCAAATCAGCCCGATCAGGAACACGTTTAAATGTACCTTCCAGCTTGCCATTATTTACTTCTACCCACTCAACTTCACGTTGGGCAGATAAATCCAGAGCATTTTTAATACGCAATTGATTTTTGGCCTTTTCGCGAATAGAAATTACATCGTTAACTTGTACCTGATAAGAAGGAATATTAACGGTGCTACCATTAATCAATATTGCTTTATGAGATACTAGTTGACGAGATTCTGCACGTGTAGCACCAAACCCCATACGATAAACGACATTGTCTAGACGAGACTCAAGAAGTTGTAACAAGTTTTCACCTGTTGCACCCTTACGACGTGCAGCTTCTTTATAGTAGCCACGGAATTGCTTTTCCAGAACGCCGTACATACGACGTACTTTTTGCTTTTCACGTAACTGAACACCGTAGTCAGATAGACGACCACGACGAACGCCATGCATACCAGGCGCTGTTTCAATTTTACATTTTGAGTCCAAAGGACGAACACCGCTTTTTAGATACAGGTCTGTACCTTCACGGCGAGCTAATTTACAAGTAGGTCCAAGATAACGAGCCATTGATATTCCCCCTATACCCTGCGTCTTTTAGGTGGACGGCAGCCATTATGAGGAATGGGCGTCACATCAGTGATATTAGTAATTTTGTAACCGACATTGTTCAGCGCACGAACCGCTGATTCACGGCCAGGTCCTGGACCTTTAACCTCAACGTCTAAATTCTTCAAACCATAGTCTAGAGCAGCTTGACCCGCTCGCTCGGCTGCAACCTGCGCAGCAAATGGTGTACTTTTACGAGAACCACGGAAACCAGAACCGCCAGCAGTAGCCCAAGAAAGCGCATTACCTTGGCGATCAGTGATGGTTACAATCGTGTTGTTGAAAGATGCATGGACATGGGCAACACCATCGACCACTGTCTTTTTAACTTTTTTCTTTGTTGTTTGTTTACCTGGCTTAGCCATAGCAAATACCTAACCTTTTTTACTGTGAAAGTAGAAATTCAAGAGAGATTATTTCTTGATGGGTTTACGAGGACCTTTACGGGTACGGGCATTGGTTTTAGTCCGTTGACCACGTAGTGGTAGATTACGGCGATGACGGATGCCACGAAAGCAACCTAAGTCCATTAAACGCTTAATGTTCATGGATACTTCACGACGTAAGTCACCCTCAACGGTAACTTTGCCAACTTCAGCACGTAATTCATCCATTTGACCTTCAGTAAGGTCACCTATTTTCTTTGATTCTTCGATTCCAGTTGCAGCAAGAATTTTCTTAGCAGTGGTTCGACCAATTCCAAAAACGTAGGTCAATGAAATAACGGCATGTTTATTATCGGGTATATTGACACCGGCGATACGAGCCATTCAATTTTACTCCACAGTATATGTGAGCACACAAAGTGCGCTATTTTCAGTGTTGACGGCGGATTTAGCCATCACTTTCCCAATTCCTATAGAATTGGCCCTATATAAAAGGCGCGAAAGGATAGCGGTAAAAACACCTAAATGCAATAGTTTATTGATTTCTCAATAAACGACAGTCAACACCCCTAAGTTGGCAGATGAATAAACACAGCTGCCCAAGCATGCCAATTAGCCTTGGCGCTGCTTGTGTCTGGGTTCCGCGCTACAAATAACACGCAGCACACCCTTGCGGCGTACCATTTTGCAATTGCGGCAGATTTTTTTTACAGAAGCACGAACTTTCATAGTAACCTCATACAGGACAGTCTTAAATTACTGGGACAGTAATCTTAAAGACCGCCACCATAACCTTTTAAATTAGCTTTCTTCATCAGTGATTCATACTGACGAGACATTAAGTGTGATTGTACTTGGGACATAAAATCCATTAATACAACCACAACGATCAACAAGGATGTACCACCTAAATAAAATGGAATTCCCGTAGCAACAATCATGAACTGAGGCATTAGACATACGGCGGCCATATATAATGAACCAACAACCGTCAGCCTAGTTAACACGCTGTCTATATATTTAGCTGATTGCTCACCAGGACGTATACCCGGAATATAAGCACCAGACTTCTTCAAGTTATCTGCCACTTCATTTGGGTTATACATTAACGCCGTATAGAAGAAGCAGAAGAAAATAATCAATGCAGTAAAAATAATAATATTCAATGGCTGCCCAGGCCCAAGAGCCGCGGCAATTGACTGCAAAATTTCAGAGCCACGCCCGTCACCAGTTCCCATCCATGAAGCGATAGACTGAGGGAAAAGAAGCAGGCTACTGGCAAAAATCGCCGGTATAACACCAGCCATATTAATTTTTAATGGTAAATGGCTGGTCTGAGCAGCATATACCTTTTTACCTTGCTGACGCTTGGCGTAATTAACGGTAATACGCCGTTGACCACGTTCAACACAAACAACAAACCACACTACTGCCAGCAAGATAAAGATAATTGCTAGCAATAAAAGAATATTTAAATCGCCTTGCTGTGCACTTTCAAATGCTTGGCCAACAGCACCAGGTAAACCTGCAACAATGCCAGCAAAAATCAGCATCGAAATACCGTTACCAATGCCTTTTTCGGTAACTTGTTCACCTAACCACATCATGAATACAGCACCTGTTACTAAAGAAGTAATAGTAATCAAATGCGAAATGACAGGTGGCGTATCCTGATACCCAAGGTTCAACCCCCTGGACATTGCTGTCGCCTGAATAATCGCCAATACAATAGTAAGGTAACGTGTGTACTGGCTTATTTTACGACGCCCTGCATCACCCTCTTTCTTTAGCTGCTCTAAAGAAGGGGTCACTGCTGACATCAATTGCATAATAATCGATGCAGAAATATACGGCATAATGCCTAGCGCTAAGATACTCATTCGTTCTAAAGCACCACCTGAAAACATATTGAACAGGTCAATATAGGTGCCTTCATTACGAGAAAAGAGCTCAGCTACGCGATCTGGATCAATCCCAGGAACGGGAATATGTGTCCCTATACGGTACACAATAATTGCTATAAATAGAAAACGAAGGCGAGCCCAAAGCTCGCCTAAACCTTTCTGATTACCAAGCAAACCACCTGGAGTTGCCATAATTTACTCTTCTATTTTACCACCGGCTGCTTCAATAGCAGCTTTGGCGCCTTTAGTTACAGCCAAACCTTTTACAGTAACAGGCTTTTTCAACTCACCAGATAAAAATATTTTAGCGCGCTTAATATTTGCATTGATTAAATCCGCTTTGCGTAAAGCTTCCAAATCAACAACATCAGCGTCTACTGAATTTAATTCAGATAAACGAATCTCAGCGGTTACCATACCAATACGAGAAGTAAAACCGTACTTAGGCAAACGCTTTTGTAAAGGCATTTGACCGCCTTCGAAACCAGCTCTTACTTTACCACCAGAGCGAGATTTTAAACCTTTGTGACCACGACCTGCTGTCTTACCTGTACCGCTACCGATACCACGACCAACGCGTTTTTTAGGGGACTTATGACCGGGCGCAGGGGCTAGTGTATTTAAACGCATGTTACTCACCCTCAACCTTTAAAAGATAATTAGCTGTGTTAATCATACCGCGTACAGACGCAGTATCTTCAACTTCAACTGTATGTCCGATACGACGCAAGCCCAAACCAGTAACACAAGCACGGTGGTTCTTTAAACGCCCTGCTGTACTCTTTATTTGGGTGACTTTTAATGTTTTCTTCGCCATGACAACTCTCAACATTCTATTCTTAGAATAACTTAAGATCTAAAAAGTCACCTAAACACTTAAGTGCCTACCTTTAAAGATCAAATTATTACTGATTAGTTCACAATCTCTTCGACTGACTTACCACGTTTAGCGGCAACTTGCTCTGGTGAATTCATTGCAGCTAGCGCCTCAAAAGTCGCACGAACAACATTCACCGGATTGGTAGAACCATAACATTTAGCTAATACGTTCTGCACACCAGCTAACTCAAGCACTGCTCTCATAGCGCCGCCAGCAATAACACCGGTACCCTGTGAAGCAGGTTGCATATAAACCTTAGATGCACCATGCCTACCTTTAGTAGGATACTGAAGAGTATCACCGTTAAGCTCTACCTGAATCATATTACGACGTGCAGATTCCATTGCTTTTTGAATCGCTGCCGGCACTTCACGAGCCTTACCACGACCAAAACCTACTCGACCCTTGCCATCACCAACAACAGTTAGTGCTGTGAATGCAAAGATACGACCACCTTTAACAGTTTTTGCAACACGATTAACCTGGACTAATTTTTCTTCTAGACCTTCGGTATTAGCATCGTCTTTTTTTACTAGTGCCATGATTTAACCCTTAGAATTCCAATCCGCCTTCGCGTGCAGCTTCAGCTAACGCTTTAACACGACCGTGGTATTTAAAGCCGCTGCGATCAAAGGCAACACCTGATACGCCAGCAGCCTTAGCTCGCTCAGCAATCAATTTACCTACCGCTGTTGCAGCATCGATATTGCCAGTAGCACCGGCACGTAAATCTTTATCTAAAGTAGAGGCACTTGCCAATACTGTATTTCCATCAGCAGCAATCACTTGCGCATAAATATGACGTGGAGAACGGTTAACGCATAAGCGATTAACACCCAACTCACGAATTTTAGCTCGAGCTCTGCGAGCGCGACGGATACGAGCCTGTTTTTTAGAATTCATAACCATACTCTACTTTATATTTTGCTATATATTTTCTTTATAAAATACACAAACAAACGGCACACAGTGTGCCAGAAAACTTCTAAACCAATGTTTAACGAATACTACTTTTTCTTCGCTTCTTTACGACGAATAGTTTCATCAGCATAACGAACACCTTTACCTTTATAAGGCTCTGGCGGACGGAAAGCACGAATTTCTGATGCTACCTGACCGAGCAATTGTTTATCACTACATTTCAAAACAATCTCAGTCTGAGTAGGAGTGTCAGCAGTTACTCCTTCTGGCAGATCATAATTAACATCATGAGAAAAACCTAATACTAGGTTTAAAGTCTTGCCTGATGCTTTCGCACGATAACCAACACCATTCAAAATTAGCTTGCGCTCAAAGCCTTGACTAACACCAAACACCATATTGTTAACTAGTGAACGTGTAGTACCTGCTAAAGCAACAGACTTTTTATTGGAATCCTTTGCAGCAAAAGATAAAACATTACCATCCTGTTTAATTTCAACGGATTGGTTAACTGCCATTGCTAAAGTTCCTTTAGAACCTTTAACAGAAATCTCTTGAGCTTCAAGTTTAACTTCAACTCCAGAAGGTAATTCAACTGGGCTATTTGCAATACGTGACATAACTTGTCTCTATACTTAAATAAAGTGCTTATCTAAAAAACTGAACTTAAAAAACGGTACAAAGTACTTCGCCGCCCACACCAGCAGCTTTAGCTGCGCGTTCAGTCATAACACCTTGACTGGTGGAAACTATGGCAACACCTAAGCCACCGCGAACAGATGGTAGCCCATCTTTACCAGAATAGTTACGCAAGCCTGGACGGCTTACACGATCTATTTCAGTAATCACTGGCTTACCTTCAAAATATTTTAGTTCAACGGTCAATTGTGCTTTAACTGCATCATCAACACTAAAACCATTGATATAACCTTCAGACTCTAATACTTTCGCCACATTCACTTTCAACTTTGACGACGGCATAACAGTTTCAGTCTTGCCAACCATTTGCGCATTGCGAATGCGGGTCAACATATCTGATAAGGGATCTTGCATACTCATAAATTTTGCTCCTGTCTTTACCGAGCTCTCTAAGAAACTCTTAAAAGTACTCTAAACTACAAACTACCAGCTGGCTTTAACTAAACCTGGCACATCGCCGCGCATAGCAGCTTCGCGTAGTTTGTTTCGGCATAGACCAAATTTGCGGTAAACCCCGTGAGGTCGACCAGTTAACTGACAACGGCGTCGTTGGCGCGAAGGGCTTGCATCGCGAGGCAGCTTCTGCAGCTTCTGTTGAGCATCCCAAATTTCTTCATCACTTGCTGAAGCGCTACTAATAATCGCTTTAAGTGCCTTACGCTTTTCAGCATACTTATCTGCTATACGTGAGCGTTTATGTTCACGTGCAATCATAGATTTCTTTGCCATAACTCGATCTTATCCTTTAAATGGAAAGTTAAAGGCTTTCAATAATGCTCGGCCTTCATCATCGTTACGTGCTGTAGTAGTAATACACACATCCAAACCACGCAGCTTATCAATTTTGTCATAATCAATTTCAGGGAAGATAATTTGCTCTGAAACACCCATAGAGAAATTTCCACGCCCATCAAATTGTTTAGGACTAATACCACGGAAATCACGAATCCGAGGTATTGCAATAGAGACTAAACGCTCTAAAAATTCATACATACGCTCTCTGCGCAATGTTACTTTACAACCAATTGGCCAATCTTCACGAACCTTAAAACCAGCAATTGACTTACGTGCTTTAGTAACAACAACTTTCTGACCAGAAATTTTCTCTAGGTCATTCACTGCATTTTCAAGAGCCTTTTTATCACCTATCGCTTCACCCACACCCATATTAATGGTGATTTTGGTAATGCGAGGCACTTCCATAATATTCGCGAGATTTAGCTCATCTTTGAGTTTTGCAACAATCTCTTCGTTGTACAGTTTTTTCAAACTAGCCATTTCTATTTACCGTCACTTAACACCAGCCACGCTGGGAAAACTTACTTTAAAACAAGAAAATTAAGCGTCAACAGACTCGCCGTTGGACTTAAAGATGCGCTCTTTTTTGCCATCCTCAAGAATTTTAAAACCAACACGGTCAGCCTTCTCAGTCGCAGGGTTAAAAATTGCAACATTAGAAACCTGAATTGGAGCTTCTTTCTCAACAATGCCGCCAGGTGCGCCCGCTTGTGGATTTGGTTTCTGATGCTTTTTAATCATCTGAATACCAGAAACGATAAGGCGATTATCTTGCAGTACTTTAACTACCTTGCCTCGCTTACCTTTGTCACGACCAGCGATTACAATCACTTCATCATCACGTTTAATTTTACGCATTGCTTTATCCTCTATTCCTAACCCAGACTTAAAGTACTTCTGGCGCTAGAGAAATAATTTTCATAAATTTTTCACCACGCAATTCGCGGGTGACAGGCCCAAAAATACGCGTCCCGATAGGAGCATCTTGAGCATTCAAAATAACCGCTGCATTATCATCAAACTTAATTAGTGAACCGTCTTGACGGCGAACACCTTTCTTAGTTCTAACAACAACAGCATTCAACACTTGACCTTTCTTTACCTTGCCACGAGGTATAGCTTCTTTTACAGTCACTTTGATGATGTCGCCAATTCTGGCATAACGTCTGTGTGAACCGCCAAGTACTTTAATACACATTACCCTGCGAGCGCCGCTGTTATCAGCAACTTCTAGGTAGCTTTGTGTTTGAATCATTGTCCGTCTCCGAAACCTTTACCGCAATTATCAATTGCTATCAATCAACAGCCACGCAATTATAACTGCGCTGCACGCTCTTCAATTTTAACCAAAGCCCAAGACTTTGTTTTAGACAGTGGACGAGATTCTGCAATCGTCACTACGTCACCAATTTTGCAGGTATTTTCTTCATCATGAGCCTTAAGCTTTGATGATTTACTCATGTACTTACCGTACAAAGGGTGTTTCACCCTACGCTCAATAAGCACTGTAATGGTTTTATCCATTTTGTCGCTTACGACCTTACCCATCAAGGTACGCGCTGTACCATCAACTACATTATCAACTTGCTGATTCATGGATTAGTTACCTGCCTTTTCATTCAGGATCGTTTTGATCCGTGCAACATTGCGACGACTTTGTTTAAAAAGATGCGTCTGAACCTGCTGGCCAGAGCTCGCTTGCATACGAAGCTTAAATTGCTCTTCTAAAGTAGATAGCAACTCAGCGTTTAACTCTTCAACAGATTTTTCGCGTAATTCTGAAGCTTTCATCACATCACCGAACGTTTAACGAAAGTTGTATTAATAGGTAACTTAGCAGCGGCCAAAGCAAAAGCTTCACGCGCCAGCTCTTCAGTTACACCTTCCATTTCATAAAGTACTTTACCTGGCTGAATTTGAGCCACCCAGTACTCTACATTACCTTTACCTTTACCTTGACGAACCTCTAAAGGCTTACTTGTAATTGGCTTGTCAGGAAACACACGAATCCAAATTTTGCCGCCACGCTTAACATGACGAGTCATTGCACGTCGCGCCGCTTCAATTTGGCGCGCTGTTATACGACCACGACCAATTGCCTTTAAACCAAATTCACCGAAGCTCACTTTAGAGCCACGATTTGCTAGGCCGCGATTGCGACCCTTCATCATTTTGCGAAACTTTGTACGCTTTGGCTGCATCATAGTGTGCGTACCCCTTACTTAGCCTTTGAGCTTTTCTTTTTTGGCGCTGACTCAGCTTCTACAGCATCGCCAATAACTTCGCCTTTAAAAATCCAGACTTTAACGCCTAGAATACCGTAGGTGGTCAATGCTTCTGATGTCGCATAATCAATATCCGCACGCAAGGTATGCAATGGGACACGACCTTCGCGATACCATTCAGTACGGGCTATTTCAGCACCACCTAAACGACCACTAACTTGAATTCGGATGCCTTCTGCACCTTGTCGCATAGCATTCTGCACGGCACGCTTCATAGCACGGCGGAACATAACACGACGCTCTAGCTGACTAGTTACACTGTCAGCAACTAACTTAGCATTAAGATCTGGCTTACGAATCTCTTCGATATTGATGTGCACTGGCACACCCATACGCTTAGTGATCTCAGTTCGTAGCTTTTCTACATCCTCACCTTTTTTGCCTATCACAATGCCTGGACGAGCCGTGTGAATAGTCACTTTTGCAGTATTAGCTGGTCGCTCAATGTCAATCCGACTAACGGAAGCATTAGCTAACAACTTCTGGATGTATTCACGAACCTGAAGATCCGCATACAATTTCTCAGAATATTTATCATTGCCGGCGTACCAGATTGAGGTATGTTTTTTAACAATACCCAAACGAATACCGGTGGGATGTACTTTTTGACCCATAACGTCCGCTCTCGCTCTCTTATTCGTCGTCAGCGACTTTAACTGTAATGTGACATGAACGCTTTAAAATGCGATCAGCACGACCTTTTGCTCGTGGACGTATACGTTTCATTGTTACGCCTTCATCAACGAAGATAGTAGAAACACGCAGTTCATCTACATCCGCACCTTCGTTTTGCTCAGCATTGGCAATAGCACTTTCCAACACTTTTTTAATAATTGTTGCCGCTTTTTTATTGCTAAACGTTAACAAATCTAAAGCTGTTTCAACATGCTTACCACGAATTTGGTCAGCAACCAATCGAGCCTTTTGTGCTGATAAGCGTGCACCACTTAATTTTGCTGCTACTTCCATAGTCAACCCGCCTTATCTAGCCTTCTTGTCAGCCACGTGCCCTTTATAAGTTCGCGTTACAGCAAACTCACCAAGCTTATGACCAACCATTTCTTCGTTAACCAAAACAGGTACATGTTGACGGCCGTTATGAACAGCAATTGTCAAACCAACCATTTCCGGCATGATCATTGAACGTCGCGACCAAGTTTTGATTGGGCGGCGATCATTTTTTTCTACGGCAACTTCAACTTTCTTCAACAAATGTAGATCGATGAAAGGGCCTTTCTTCAGTGAACGTGGCACTGTTATATCCTCTTATTCAGTTAATCTAGCAATAAAGCTAATTAAACTAGCAACACAATTTATTTCTTGTTGCGACGACGAACAATCATTTTATCCGTACGCTTATTCTTACGAGTTTTATAACCCTTAGTTGGCGTACCCCATGGACTTACCGGATGACGACCACCCGATGTACGGCCTTCACCACCACCATGCGGGTGATCAACCGGGTTCATTGCAACACCGCGAACTGTTGGACGAACACCACGCCATCTAGACGCACCTGCCTTACCCAAAGAACGCAAGCTGTGCTCAGAATTAGATACTTCTCCAAGCGTAGCTCGACACTCAGACAAAACCTTACGCATCTCACCACTACGCAAACGTACGGTGGCATAGGTTCCTTCACGAGCAACTAACTGAACAGAAGTTCCAGCAGAGCGAGCCATCTGAGCTCCTTTGCCTGGCTTCAATTCAACACAATGAATTGTACTACCTACGGGAATATTTCTTAGCGGCAAAGTGTTACCTGGCTTAATAGCCGCAGCATCACCTGACTCAACCTTATCACCATCTTTAACACCCTTCGGCGCAATGATGTAGCGTCTTTCACCATCGGCATAACACAACAAAGCGATATGAGCACTTCTATTAGGGTCATACTCTAGGCGCTCAACAGTCGCCGGAATACCGTCTTTATTACGTTTAAAATCTATTTTGCGATAATGCTGCTTATGACCACCGCCGATATGACGAGTAGTAATACGCCCATTATTGTTGCGACCACCAGACTTTGATTTCTTTTCTAACAAAGGAGCATGCGGAGCACCTTTATGCAAACCAGGTGTTACAACATTAACAACAAAGCGACGACCTGCAGATGTTGGTTTACGTTTTAAAACTGCCATTACTTAGCCCCCCATCGCAAAATCGATATCATGACCTTCAGCCAATCTCACATAGGCTTTTTTCCAGTCATTACGCTTACCCAAACCAAAACGGGTACGCTTAGTCTTACCTTTCATTACCAAGGTACGAACATCATCTACCTTGACATCAAACATTTTTTCAACCGCAGCCTTAATTTCAGGCTTCTTAGCATCTTTGGTCACTTTAAAAACCACTTGGCTTGTTGCTTCGGCAGAACCCACTGCCTTTTCAGAAACAACAGGCGCTAATAACACTTTGTATAGACGTTCCTGACTCATGCCAACATCTCCTCAATCTTTTTCAGCGCACCGACAGTTACGATAACTTTATCGAAACCAACCAGACTGACTGGGTCAATTGCTTGAGCATCAACCACATCAACTTTATGCAAGTTGCGAGCTGCCAAATATAAATTTTCTGACATTTCCTCAGTAACAATAAGTGCTTCAGCGATATCATATTGAGCAAGAGACTGAACCAACTCTTTAGTCTTAGGAGCGGACAACTCTAAAGACTCCAACACCACCAAACGCTCTTGACGAGCCAATTCAGAAACAATGCATCTCAGCGCTGCGCGATACATTTTTTTGTTAACTTTCTGCTCGTGATTACGAGGCTGCGCAGCAAACGTTACACCACCACTACGCCATATTGGGCTACTACTGGTACCTGCACGAGCGCGACCACTGCCTTTTTGCTTCCACGGCTTACGCCCACCACCAGCAACAGCAGCACGATTCTTCTGAGCTTTAGTACCTTGACGAGCAGCAGCCTGATAAGCCACGACAACTTGATGTACTAAATCTTGATTAAATTCTTTGCCAAAGCTCGCCTCAGAAACACTTACCGTGCCACTAGCGCCTTTAGGCGTTGTAATATTCAAATCCATCACTTACCCCCTAAGCCTTCGCTGACGACTTTACAGCAGGACGCACAATCACATCACCACCAGGAGCACCCGGAACTGCACCTTTGATTAACAACAAGTTGCGCTCAGCATCGACACGAACCACTTCCAAGTTCTGAACAGTCACTTTTTCAGCACCCATATGACCAGCCATTTTCTTGCCCTTAAAGACACGACCAGGAGTCTGACACTGCCCGATAGAACCAGGAGCACGATGAGATATTGAATTACCATGAGTAGCATCTTGCATGCTGAAATTCCAGCGCTTAACACCACCAGCAAAGCCTTTACCTTTCGAAGTGCCAGTTATATCAATTTTTTGGCCCGCTTCAAAAGCAGTTACAGTCAGCTCACCGCCAACCACAAACTCTTCTTCACTACTAGCATTAGCTTTTGCACGCAATTCCCACAAACCTCTACCAGCCTCAGCATTTGCTTTAGCGTAGTGACCGGCTGCGGGCTTATTAACTCGGGAGGCGCGGCGCGACCCTACGGTAATCTGAACTGCGTCATAACCGTCGGTTTCTACGTTTTTAACCTGGGTGATACGATTAGGCTCAACCTCGATTACAGTAACCGGGATAGAAGCACCATCGTCTGCGAATATACGCGTCATGCCGCATTTGCGACCGACTAGACCTATCGTCATTTTTTCTAACCTCTCAGTGTACGGGGCTATTTACCCCTAACCTATTCATAGAAAAGGGACCCGCTATGGCCGCTCATTTCAGAGCGTTACACTAGACCCGCCTTTGGCAGATCTAAGTGGGTTTGGCTGCTTTTAAGCTTTCACTTAAAACAAACCCACAAGCATCAAATTATTGGACCGAACCTTTAACCCAAAGAAATCTGAACTTCAACGCCAGCAGCTAGATCTAGCTTCATTAGCGCATCAACAGTCTTCTCGGTTGGCTCCACGATATCCAATAAACGCTTGTGGGTACGTATCTCATACTGATCACGCGCATCTTTATTAACGTGCGGCGAAATCAAAATAGTAAATCGCTCCTTGCGAGTCGGCAATGGAATCGGACCACGCACTTGCGCGCCAGTACGGCGAACAGTCTCGACAATCTCATGTGTAGACGCATCAATCAACTTGTGATCGAACGCTTTTAAACGAATACGAATTCGCTGATTCTGCATTGCAACCAAACTCCAAAATCTTAAAGAACGTTTACAGCTGGTAGGCCTTTCGACCGACCCCTGTAAAATGGAGGCGCAATTATAGGGATGAGGCCAAGGGCCGTCAAGCCTGAATTTAATTTATTTAAAATAAGTTTGGATAGAGCAAAAGCATCAGACCAACAGAGACACAGAACGGCAAACAAAGAGACGAACGAAGAAGAGCAACGAGCAAGCCACTTATAGTAAAATGCGGCATTAAAGACCAAAGCCGCTAACAATCAACCTATAAAGCAGGAGCACACAAGACTTAGCATCAACAACTATAGATTATAACACCCAGACTCTTTCATCTTATAAAGGCAGAAACCACCCTGCAGCAAAGACACAACCAACAACATGAGCAAACCGAGGAAAACCAATGAGCGATGAGACGCTAGGCACACTAACCACACGCACCATGGCAATGCATAGCAACACCAACCCATCGGGAGACATTTTTGGTGGCTGGGTACTATCTCAGATGGACATAGCGGCAGGAATTTGCGCCGGACAACGCGCACAAAGCCGAGTAGTAACCGTATCACTAGAAAGCATGAGCTTCATACGCCCAGTCAAAGTAGGCGATATCTTAGGGGTTTACACCAAAGTGATTGCAGTAGGAAATACCTCAATGACCATCAATGTGGAGGCCTGGGTACGGCGAGATCGAATTGGAAATCGAGAAAAGGTAACAGAAGGCAATTTTAAGTTTGTCGCCCTAGACGATGATGGCGTACCCAAAAAAATCCCAGAAATATCCGAGCTCCCCTCTTACGTCAGAGAGAAGGACAACCTACTCTAGCCCCCCCCTTTTTACATCGCCCATAAAAAAGCCCCGCAATTGCAGGGCTTTTAATTAAATCAACAAACAATATTACTTATTTGCCTTACGCTCTTTCTCTTTAGCGATAACTTCTTCAGCCACCTGATTAGGACATGGCATATAGTGCGAAAACTCCATTGAGAACTGACCACGGCCAGATGTCATCGTACGCAAACTACCAATGTAACCAAACATTTCCGATAGAGGCACATCTGCCTTAACACGAACACCCGTAACACCAGGCTCCTGATCCTTGATCATACCGCGGCGGCGATTAAGATCACCAATCACATCACCCACATGATCTTCCGGGGTAAACACATCAACATGCATGATTGGCTCGATCAATTGCGGAGCAGCCTTTGGTATTGATTGACGGAAAGCGCCTTTCGCTGCAATTTCGAAAGCAACTGCTGACGAATCCACCGCGTGATAAGCACCATCAAATAGCTCAACCTCAACATCTAATACAGGGAAGCCCGCCAACGTACCCTCTTCCATCATGCCATTAAAGCCTTTTTCGATAGCCGGGAAGAACTCTTTAGGTACATTACCACCAACAACGGTTGACTCAAATTTAAAGCCAGAACCTGGCTCACCAGGCTTGATGCGATAGTCAATCTTACCGAACTGACCAGAACCACCCGATTGTTTCTTATGAGTGTAGCTGTCTTCAACCGCCTGAGTAATTGTTTCGCGATAAGCAACCTGAGGCTGCCCCACCTCCAAATCAACACCATAAGTGCGCTTAAGGATATCCACCTTAATATCCAAATGAAGCTCACCCATACCCTTAAGAATCGTCTCACCTGAATCTTCGTCAGTCTCGACGCGGAACGATGGATCTTCTGCAACCATTTTACCGATAGCAATACCCATCTTTTCAGAACCGCCCTTATCTTTTGGCGCAACAGCAATTGAGATAACCGGCTCAGGGAATACCATTGCCTCAAGCGTACAGGGGTGTTTCACATCACAAAGCGTGTGCCCTGTTTGCACATTCTTCATACCCACGATGGCGATAATATCTCCCGCTTGCGCGCTATCCAACTCATTACGCTCATCAGCCTGCATCTCAACCATACGACCAACACGTTCGGTCTTACCGGTAAAGGAGTTAAGAATAGTATCGCCTTTCTTTATCTTACCAGAGTAGATACGAACAAACGTTAATGCACCAAATCGGTCATCCATAATTTTGAATGCCAATGCACGTAGAGGCTCCTCAGTCGACACAATTGCGTATTCGCCTGTCTCGGTACCCTCTTCATCAGTTAATGGCTGCGGGTCAACTTCTGTAGGACTAGGCAAGTAATCAACAACAGCATCCAATACTAATTGAATACCTTTGTTTTTAAATGCAGAACCACAGTAGGTAGGGAAGAACGCCATAGTACGCGTACCCGCACGAATACAACGCTTAAGATCTTCAACAGACGGCTCTTCACCTTCCATATAGGCCATCATTAAGTCATCATCTTGCTCAACAGCCGTCTCAACCAGCAATTCATGGTATTCATCAACCTTATCGACCATATCAGCCGGCACTTCTTCAATTTTGAAGTTCTCTGGCAGACCAGTATCATCCCAAACATATGCTTTTTTAGTTAATACATCAACAACACCAACGAAGTTCTCTTCAATACCTATTGGCAAGGTCATTACCAGAGGGTTGGCCGCCAATACTTTTTTCACCTGATCAACAACACGATAGAAATCAGCACCCATACGGTCAAGCTTGTTAACAAAGATGACACGAGCAACTTCTGATTCGTTTGCATAACGCCAGTTGGTTTCTGACTGAGGCTCAACACCACCAGAACCACAGAAAACACCAATACCGCCATCCAACACTTTTAGTGAACGATAAACTTCAACAGTAAAGTCAACGTGCCCCGGTGTATCAATCACGTTAAAACGGTGATTATCCCAAAAACAACTTACTGCCGCCGACTGAATGGTAATACCTCGCTCAGCTTCCTGCTCCATGAAGTCAGTAGTAGATTCACCATCATGCACTTCACCAGTTTTATGAATTTTACCGGTTAGCTTAAGAATACGTTCTGTTGTAGTAGTTTTACCCGCATCAACGTGGGCGAAAATACCGATATTTCTATAAAGGGATAAGTCAGTCATTGGATTACTCGTTCATTAATGCTTGTGGGATAACCCCATCATTTGCACATGGGTAAAAATTGCGCGGCAGTATACAGCAACCAGCGGTTTTTGTTGATAAATTTTTGGACAAAAAGCGTTTCTATCAACCCAAAAAAGCCCGTCAGCAACTGACGAGCTTTTTGTAGAGGCTTCTTATCAAGCCTTACTCAATAATTTTAGCGACGACGCCCGCACCAACCGTACGACCACCTTCACGTATCGCAAAGCGCAAACCATCTTCCATCGCAATCGGATGAATCAAGGTCACTTCCATTTGTACGTTATCACCAGGCATTACCATTTCAACACCTTCTGGCAATTCACACGCACCCGTTACATCCGTCGTACGGAAGTAAAACTGTGGACGGTAGCCTTTAAAGAATGGCGTATGACGACCACCTTCATCTTTTGATAATACGTAGACTTCAGCTTCAAATTTCGTGTGTGGCTTCACTGAGCCTGGCACACACAATACTTGACCACGCTCAATCTCTTCACGCTTAGTACCACGCAATAGAACACCAACGTTCTCACCTGCACGACCTTCGTCTAGCAACTTGCGGAACATCTCAACACCAGTACAAGTGGTTTTCGCCGTCTCTTTAATACCAACGATTTCGATTTCTTCACCCACTTTGATGATACCGCGCTCTACACGACCAGTCACAACCGTACCACGACCAGAAATTGAGAATACGTCTTCGATAGGCATTAGGAATGGTTGATCGATTGCACGCTCTGGCTCAGGAATGTACTCGTCTAGTGTTTCAACAAGCTTCTTAACCGCAGACGTACCTAATTCGTTATCATCTTCGCCGTTCAACGCCATTAACGCAGAACCTGCAATGATTGGCGTATCATCGCCTGGGAATTCATAAGTATCTAACAACTCACGCAATTCCATTTCGACTAGCTCTAGCATTTCGTCGTATTCTTCTGAACCAACGCCACCACAGTCTTCTGCCAATAAGTCAGCTTTGTTTAGGAAAACAACGATGTAAGGAACACCCACCTGACGAGACAACAAGATGTGCTCACGCGTTTGTGGCATAGGACCATCAGTCGCACCACACACCAAGATAGCGCCGTCCATTTGTGCAGCACCGGTAATCATGTTTTTCACGTAGTCCGCGTGACCTGGACAGTCAACGTGCGCGTAGTGGCGAGTCGGAGAATCGTATTCAACGTGTGAGGTTGCAATGGTGATACCGCGCTCACGCTCTTCCGGTGCGTTATCAATACCGTCAAAGGCAACGGCTGCACCGCCCCATACTTCTGCACAGACGCGAGTTAACGCCGCTGTCAGAGTGGTTTTACCATGGTCAACGTGACCAATCGTGCCCACATTCACGTGGGGCTTGCTTCTCTCAAACTTTTCTTTTGCCACTTTTATATCCCCTTCAAGATATCTTTCATTTTCAAATATTGACTCACAATCAGCTTACAAACACTGTCGTAAACGATTAAAACTTACTGATGACTTAACCTTTCGCAATAATTTGCTCTGCCACGTTCGCTGGCGCTTCAGAGTACTTTTCAAACTCCATTGTAAATGTTGCTCGACCTTGGGTTGCTGAACGCAAATCAGTTGCATAACCAAACATTTCAGCCAAAGGCACTTCAGCATTTACCACCTTGCCCGATGCATTCTCTTCCATACCCAAAATCAGCCCTCGACGGCGATTAAGATCTCCAACCACATCACCCATATTTTCTTCTGGAGTAACAACCTCGACCTTCATCACGGGCTCAAGCAATTGCGCGCCGCCTTCAGACGCCAATTTCTTAGTCGCCATAGAGGCGGCAATTTTAAACGCCATTTCATTAGAGTCAACATCATGGAAAGAACCATCATAAAGTGTTGCCTTTAGCCCCAATAATGGGTACCCCGCAAGCACACCATTTTTCATTTGCTCAATGATGCCTTTTTCAACGGCCGGAATATATTCTTTGGGGACCGCGCCCCCAACAATTTCATTTACAAATTCGAGCCCTTCAGCATTAGCATCTTCTGCAGGCTCAAATTTAATCCAAACATGACCATACTGACCACGACCACCGGACTGACGAACAAATTTACCCTCAATCTCAGTTGTCGCTGTAATACGCTCACGATAAGCTACTTGAGGCTTACCGATATTAGCCTCTACACTAAACTCACGACGCATACGGTCTACAAGAATATCGAGATGCAATTCTCCCATACCTGAAATAATTGTTTGACCCGTTTCTTCATCTGTTTGCACTCTAAAAGAAGGATCCTCTTGAGCAAGCTTACCCAAGGCAATACCCATTTTTTCCTGATCAGCTTGAGACCTTGGCTCTACCGCAACAGAAATGACCGGCTCAGGAAATTCCATTCGCTCAAGGATAATTTTTCCACCCTCAGAGCATAAAGTATCTCCAGTAGTAACATCCTTCAAACCAATAGCAGCGGCAATATCGCCCGCCAGCACTTCTTTAATTTCTTCTCGGGAATTTGCATGCATCTGCACCATTCGGCCTACACGCTCTTTTTTACCTTTTACCGAATTGTAAACTGCGGTTCCACTTTCTAATTTACCGGAATACACCCTAAAAAACGTGAGGGTCCCAACAAATGGGTCAGTGGCAATCTTAAATGCTAACGCTGCAAACGGAGCATTATCATCAGCTTCACGAGACGCAACTGTCTCACCATCATCAAGCGTACCCTCGATAGCTTTTACCTCTTGAGGGGAAGGCAAATACTCAATCACTGCATCCAATACCGCTTGCACGCCTTTATTTTTAAAGGCCGAACCACCAAAAATTGGGACAATTTCATTGGACAAGGTACGAATTCGAATTCCCGCTTTTATTTCCTCTTCGGTCAACTCCTCACTTTCCAGATACTTATCCATAAGCTCATCAGTTGCCTCAGCAGCAGCCTCGACAAGTTGCTCACGCATACTTTCACATGTCGCCTGCATATCTTCAGGAATATCAGCATAATCAAAGGTCATACCTTGATCAGCCTCATTCCACAGTATTGCCTTCATTTTTATAAGGTCAACAACACCTTTAAATTCATCTTCCGAACCGATGGTCATTTGCAATGGAACAGGGTTTGCGCCTAAGCGCTCTTTTAACTGCTCAACAACACTAACGAAGTCAGCTCCAGCACGGTCCATTTTATTAACAAACACCATGCGAGGGACTTCGTACTTGTTAGCTTGACGCCAAACCGTTTCAGTTTGCGGTTGAACACCGGAAGAACCACACAACACGACAACCGCCCCATCAAGCACACGTAGAGAGCGCTCTACCTCAATGGTAAAGTCAACGTGCCCTGGAGTATCAATAATATTAATGCGATGCTGATCGAATTGTTGCTGCATACCAGCCCAAAAACAGGTCGTCGCAGCAGAAGTGATTGTGATTCCACGTTCTTGCTCTTGCTCCATCCAATCCATGGTTGCAGCGCCGTCATGAACCTCACCAATCTTGTATGAAAGGCCTGTATAAAACAACACGCGCTCAGTCGTTGTGGTTTTACCCGCATCGACATGCGCAACAATACCTATATTACGATAGCGTGTGATAGGTGTTTTGCGTGCCACGTTACAGTTCTCCAATAAAAATCTAGCTTAAATAACAAAAAGGCAGCAAATAATGCTGCCTTTTTGTGACAATCGCGTAACAATTAAAAACGATAATGAGAAAAAGCTTTGTTCGCTTCAGCCATACGATGGACATCTTCACGTTTTTTAACTGCAGCGCCTTTACCTTGAGCCGCATCTAACAACTCTCCAGCTAAACGAGCAGGCATAGATTTTTCACTACGCTTACGTGAATACTCAACTAACCAGCGCATAGCTAATGCTTCACGACGTGCAGGACGAACTTCAACAGGCACTTGGTATGTTGCCCCACCTACGCGACGTGCCTTTACTTCAACTAACGGAGCAATAGCTTCTAATGCTTCATCGAAAAGCTCAAGCGCATCTTTCCCAGACTTTTCACCGACGATATCCAACGCACCATACACGATACGCTCGGCAACCGCTTTTTTACCGCTCACCATCAAAATATTCATAAATTTCGCAAGCGTAATATTACCGAACTTAGGATCAGGTAATATCTCACGCTTCGCGACGACTCTTCTTCTTGGCATTTGTCTCGCCTCTTTTTGGCCTCGGCCTCTGTTTCAGGTTAATTCTAAGACATCGTTTTAATTTGTGAGTACTTTATCCGCCTAAATCGACAAACGCAGAATACAAATTTAAACCCGCTTAGCCTTACTCTTAGTTGTATCTAAAAAAACGTAATACTGTAATCGACTAAAACGCCCCTATTACTTAGGACGCTTAGTACCATACTTAGAACGACCTTGCTTACGATCAGAGACACCAGAAGTATCTAAACTACCGCGAACTGTGTGGTAACGAACACCAGGCAAATCTTTTACACGACCGCCACGGATCAATACGACACTATGCTCCTGCAAGTTATGGCCCTCACCACCGATATAAGAAGATACCTCAAAGCCATTGGTAAGACGCACACGGCAAACCTTACGCAATGCTGAGTTTGGCTTCTTCGGGGTAGTTGTATAAACACGGGTACAAACACCGCGCTTTTGAGGGTTACCTTGCAAAGCAGGTACGTCACTCTTTTGCACTTTACGCTTTCTAGGCTTACGAACCAATTGGTTGATCGTTGCCATGAAATAAACTCCAAAGATATTTGTTAATACTGGCCTTCCTCTATCTACCTACAATAGAGCACTAGACACAGTTGTTATAGATTAAAAGGCAATAGCAGCCTTCCCCCTAGAAACAGGGGTGGCGCATTGTACGGATACGAAATAAGTTCGTCAAGAATATATCAAGCAAAACAGGAGAAACTTAGTAAGAATTGCATGCGGACAAACAACTGACGACCCTTTCCAAGCAAGACCCACCAATAAAAAAGGCTGCCCATATAGGCAGCCTTTAAAAACCAAGACCTTTGACTACTTTTTAACTTTACCGGCAACCAAGCGAGCACTTGAAGACCGAGCCAATAACAACATCAACATAAGCATCAAGAAATAAGCGCCAAGAGAACCGCCCTCATCACCACCTCCTGAAGAACTTGGATTGGAACCAGAATTAGACCCCGAATCGCCATTATTATCAGATGGATCGGAAGTATCTCCCGCACTACCAAAACGATCTATCTGCAACAAGTACTGCTCTAAATCTGCACTATCAGATGCCGACAAGCCACGAGCAACAGTATGAGCGCCTGCAGCCGAAATGTTATCAACATTACTTATTGTTACATCATCAATAATGAGATTATTCCCAACACTGACATTATCCACCCAAATTCGAACCGTATTCCCTGAACCCGCAGCCAAGTTGACCGTTACTGCGGAAGACTCCTCAAAAGCAACATCCTGACCATCAACCTGAGGCAAGCTGGCAAGCTGAATTAATTGCGCCGCATCGCTACTACCAACAACCCAAACACCAACAGCACCCGAGCCACTCAATGAGCCATAACGTAGTCGCACAAGCGCTTCACCACCGGCACCCCCATCAATATTAGCAATATCGATAAAGCCATCGTTTTCAGTAACTCTCACACCCCCAGCATTGCGAAGGTAAGAATAATTAGTCTGGGAAACTACAGTTCTGTTGCCTGCTGCCGACTCAGCCTGATAGACAGTTCCACCAACCGTCGTAAACACATCACCCAACGTTTTAGCACTACCATCATGCATATAAGGCGCAGAATCAAACACACTCAAAAGAGACGGTGTTTTTATTCCCGGAATAGCACCACCCAAACGGTTACCCGAATAGCTACGCAAAGTACCCACGTTGTGAGCCAACCCATCAGTAAAGCCTTCACCCGAGTGACAATCAGCACAGCCCGTTTGATTGAACACATCACGACCATTTAACGCTGAAGCCGTCATATCGCCATTCGCCTCACGATAAGGGCTCCTAGGCAGAGACTCCTCACCCAAGCTAGACACATAAGCAGCCAGATCATCCAACTCCCTACTTAAACCGGCCTTAGGAGAGCCTAAAGGAGAAGTGCTTGCAAAGTCCGCATCAGTCATAAAGCCACGGCCTCGGAATGGGCCACGTATATCATGTTCAAAGTCCTGAATTTCATCAAAATTAGCGGTCCAATGAACATTACCGAAACGAGTACCATTACGCCCCTTCAAAGATATATTATTGCGAATACCTTCTCCGCGACCAGTAAAATCATAGGTTCTACCATCATGCCCGCCATCGATATGGCATGTCGCACAACTGATATAACCCTCAGCACTCATTTTACCTTCAAGCTGCTCTGACAATCGCCCATTTGCAGCATCGTAGAATGTACGCTTACCGGACAGAACTGACTCAGACAAAACCTCATTACTCACTGTAGAGACTGTTGTGATGGATGGATTAATAAGCGCACCAGCAATACTAACCGCACTAACGGAACGGTCTGTAAAGTTTTTAACATACAGACGACGACTACCATTATCGATACATAAACTTTGAGGAGCATGCCCCACACCAATTTGAGCAGCCACCGAGCCCAGCTGACCATTTGACACATTTAGGGCAAACACCTGATTGATACCCTGCAAGCCTACAAACAGTATTGAACCATCGATAGATAAGGCTAATGAAGAAGGCGAGTCAGCATTGTCAAAATCAATCCGGCGATTATTTAACTCCTGACCTGACTGCAAATCAATCGTCATAGCCATTGTACGAACGCTATTGTCATCGTCTAGATCTAGACCCAACCCATTAAGAAGACCTCTATCCACATTATCCTTCTTAGCAACTAGATAGGCCCTAGTTCCCTCTCCATTAACAATAATCGCTGACACATAGTTAGGTACACCTCTACCCTCATTGATATCATCATCAGCAAGATGCTTATTCAAACGAATAGTTCGAGTCAGCGACCAACTAACCGTATTGATATCCCACACCTCACCCCAGCTTTCAGCGGAAATAAAGCGAGTCACCAACAAACGATTACCATCTGGAGTCAATGCTAAAGCCCGAGGAGTTGGACCTACAGCAATACGGCCAGACTCCCTTAAAGATTGAGTATTAAATCGAACAACTTCACCACTGCCATACAAGCTAACATAAGCTGTCGCACCATCAGGACTCATTACAATTCCATAAGGTGCCGACCCATAACCAGTTGAAAGCTGACGAATACGATTACCTGCACCGTCAAACACATCAACACGATCACCACCGAAAGATGTCACCCAAACGTTACCATTAGACGCAAGCGCAATGGAACGAGGATCATCAACGCCAAAGTGTTCAAGCGTTACACCAAAGTTGCCTGCATCGATACTGACAACAGAGTCATTATCGGGGTTAACAGCCCACACAGCACTATCATCCTGAGCACAATATAGCTGTCCACTGTAGTTACCTGACAACAAATTTTGCGAGGAATCTACAACATTCACCTGCACACGAGAAAGACCAGAAGCCCCTCCGCTGTTTCGCGCACGAATATTAATGAAATAGTTACCGGCAGCCGCAAACTGGAATGATGCAGAATTTGTTGTTGTCCAAGGCGCACCCGACTGACCAGCCTGCTCAAATTGATACTCTATTGCCTCATTAGAGCTATCTGTTGCTGTAGCAGTAACCGTTACAAAGTCATTTACCTCAACCACACCTGTAGGATTCACAGACACATTATCAATAGCAGGAGGAGCCGGCGCTGGATCTGGGTCAGGAACTGGGTCCGGATCTGGAACTGGGTCCGGATCTGGAACTGGATCTGGGTCAGGAACTGGATCTGGGTCAGGAACTGGATCTGGATCCGGCGTTGGACCTCCATCCACCGAGCCTCCCGTAGAAAAGCGGAAGCTATAGTCTTGCATACGGTTACCAACAGCATCGCGAATACCGTTAGTCAAACGCAACTCATAAGTAGTATTAGCACTTAAGTTATTAACAGGGTCAATAGTGATAAGACCCGTATGAGAAATAATGTAGTCAATACGAACAGGCCCACCACCAACTTCTGTCAATGTTAGCGTTTGAGTGCTACCCAATTCAGGAGTCTCGGTAACAATGACAGTTTCTGAGCGCAATGTCTCTGGGACATGAACAGAAATAGGCAGGTTGACAGGATAATTCGTCTGATTCGATCGAGGGATATGATAAGAAACAAAAGGAGCCCGCGTGTCAGGCTCAGATTGATGAGACCATATACCCATACCATCAGACCCTGGCGTTGGGAAAGGATAACCACCAGTAACCAACAAATTACCTATAGGCCGAGAGTATTGACTAGTCTCAACGTTAGTATTGACCGGCATCGTAAGTTCTGTTTCACAGGTTTCAATATTAATCTTAATACGATCAGAGAATATAAACTCATCCTGAAACCCCATATACATATTTTCGCCATCAACACCAGGAGCACTAGTACTCACACTACAATGAAGGCGAAGGTTACGAGGGTCTGAGAAATCAACCACCTGGACACCAGCAAATGTCTGAACATTACCACTACCAGGAGGAAGGAAAAATGGATTATTTCGTCGAGCAAATACCATGTAATGCCCATATATTTCAGCCCAATATCCACCAATACCACCCTGCTCTGGAGGGGCATTCATTACATCCAAAAGCACAGGGTTAGAAGGGTCTGAAATATCATATGCAGCCACACCAGTTAATGACTGATCTGAACCATAAAGGAGAAGATTACCCATAATCATAGGAAAGCCGACAACACCCGTTGTACCAAGGTGGTCCCAGCTGGCTGTACGCACACCATCAAGCTCTAAAAATGCATTACCTTCCGGCGTACCATAACTCCACCAACCTCTTACATCCCAAGGCGCATACATTCCGCCACGATTCCACGTAGAAAAAGGACCTCGCCAATCCGTCATAATAAGATTGCCAGAGGAATCAACTTCGATTGCGCTATTATTATCGTTGTCTCGTGGAGACCCACCAAGGAAAAGCTGATTCCCACGCTTCATCGTACCATGAGCATTCATGGGATGAGCCGTTCGACCAAAAGTACCAACCACTCTAGGGCTAGATGGGTTTGATATATCAAACGCTCTAACGATTAAGTCATCGGATGCTTCACTACCAGGACCTTCTGGTATAGCAACAACATAACCGCCAATAGTATCAATCACTGCTGTTCGCCCCATTTCTTGAGCGATCGGACCTTGAATCAAAGTACCAGGAGTGGGCTGGGTAGTATTTGGGAAACCTTGTCCGAACACCAAAGCAGAAACGCTAATCAGACTTAAGAACAGAGAGGAACGAAGAGATATCTTCGCGACAACTGACGTCTTATTCATATTTACATCGATACCTAAAAAGGATTAATAGTGGGCATATATCCACTATGGAACAGGGCAGGTATCTTATCAAAGCCAAAAAGAGCAAAGTGTGAACCATTCATCACGGAATGATTCGTTTTACTACACAGGTCACATATAGGCAAACATATAAAATATGTGGCCTAAAAATAATTAGATAAAGGCATACTCTAAGCGCCAATCAAATATCACAACTATTCATTTCAGCCTCTCCAAATAGCAACATGCCATTTTCTAGACTGATGACTATATAAGAACCTTCAAGTATCGCCCAAATAAAGGCCCGTATGATAATTGATGTCACAACAAATGTGTTAATTAATGTCCCTTAAGATACCTGAGACAGGCAAAATACCTTATAATCCGATGCCATTTGGTCAGCTCAACTCTATAGAATTGATACGCTTTCACTACAGCTAAACGTGAGACTAGAAGATATTTTCATGAAAGCAGCTATATTGAACTGTCATATTCGTGCTTTAGGATAGCCCACATTATGGAAAGAGAAGTTAAAGACAAAGTTCTAGGTTTTGTTGTTATCGGCAGAAACGAAGGTGATCGACTCAAGACCGGACTGAAAGCTATTCAATCTCTAAGACCTAAGGCTCCGATTGTATATGTAGATTCTGGCTCAACCGATGACAGTGTGGCATTTGCACAATCACTGGGCATTACCGTAGTTGAGCTCGATATGAGCATACCGTTTACTGCAGCTCGCGCTCGCAACGCAGGCTTTGAACAACTTCTATCAGACAACCCAGAGCTATTGTACGTTCAGTTTATGGACGGCGATTGCGAACTACTGGAAGGCTGGATAGAAACTGCTATTGCAGGACTAGAAGGCAACAACGGTATAGGTATCGTCAGCGGACGCCGAAGTGAAAGATACCCAGAAGCGTCCATATATAACACTCTTATCGATATCGAATGGAACACACCGGTAGGAGAGATACTCGCAGTACTTGGAGACATGTGCGTAAAAGTCGAAACCTTCAACAAGATTAATGGCTTTAATGAAACCATCATCGCTGCGGAAGATGATGACTTTTGCCTGCGGGCACGGAAAGCCGGCTATAAGACCTACCGTCTTGACGCTTTGATGAGCAAACATGACGCCAACATTCTTCATCTTTCGCAATGGTATAAAAGATCAAAGCGTGGAGGTCATGGCTATGCCAACATTCATCACCTTCACGGGAAAGGCCCTGAAAAATATTTCCTCAAAGAGATAAAAAGCGTGACATTTTGGGGCTTTTTAGTTCCAGCCTCGTTTATTTTCTTCTTGTTTTTTGCTCCCCTTATAAGCGTGCTTATTATCTGCGGCTATACTGCTTTTATCGGGAAAACGGTTCTAAGAAGAATTAAAAGCGGAGATTCATTGTCAACCGCAATCGCTTATGGGGCTTTAATCTTCACCGGAAAGATTCCAGAATTCATGGGCATATTACAATACTGCAAAAATCACTTATTATCGCGCAAACATCAATTAATCGAGTATAAATAATCACTATGACTGACTCAAAATACCGCGCAGGCATCTTAGGCGCCGGCTATATTTCTGAATTCCATGCAAAAGCCATTACAAAACAAAGCAACAGCGAATTTGTAGCCGTTTGTGATTTAAACGAGCCTGCAGCTCAGCGCCTGGCCTCCAGTTACGATGGCGCACAGGCATATAATGATCTAGATAAAATGCTACAAGAGGCCAAACTTGATGTTGTACATGTGCTCACTCAACCTGATAGCCATTTTGCATTAGCCAAAAAAGTGATTGAAGCGGGCTGCCATGCCATTATCGAAAAACCGGTCACTGTTAACTCAGAACAAGCAGAGGCACTTTCATCACTTGCCAAAGAGAATAATGTTTCGGTCGCTATTAACCATAACTTTGTATTTTCCAGACCATTCAACCAACTAAAATCTGTTGTCGACAAAGGAACACTAGGCCCCATTAAATCCATTCGCATTGTTTGGAAGAAAATACTGCCACAAATAAACTTTGGCCCATGGGACCTATGGATGTTAAGAGAGCCTGGCAACGTATTATTTGAAACAGGCTCTCACTCTATTTCAGAGCTATTAGCAATCGTTAAAACACCCACTATTACCAGCGTTAATGCTCAACTTCCAAAAACATTACCATCAGGTTCAATATTTTATCGCCGCTGGAACATAACGGCGACAGAAGGCCCTATTACAATCCAGATTGATACCGCATTCGACCAAGGCTATGAGCAACACTTTGTTGAAGTAGAAGGCATGTTTGGCGTTGCACGTGCCGATATTGAAAATGATATATTTACTATTGACCAACCAACTGGGCGCGCATATGACTCTGAACGCTTTCATGTCAATCTGAATGCCGGCGTTGCCCGAGCCTTTCAAGCATTCCGAACCTATGGCAGCTATGCCGCTTCAAAATTTCTTTCGTCAGCTACGGGAGCACCCTACGAAACAAGCATGTTGAATGGCATCGCCAATTGCTACAAAGAGATTAGCGGCAAATCAAATCGTCTAGAATCGAATATTGATTACGCTGTTGCGATAGCAAAAGTCGCAGAAACGATACAAGAAAAATTACCTGCACTTACCGAAGATAAATCTAGCAACTCTGCCATTCCAACAACAGTCACAGAGCCCGAATTAGATGCCAAGGTGTTGATTGTTGGCGCTTCTGGGTTTATTGGTAAACGATTATTAAACACACTCCAAAACAAAGGTACCAAGGTTAGAGCTTTGGTACGTAACGCCTCGTCACTGGTTGGCGTCGAGATTAAAAGTAACTGCGAAGTCATGGTGGGCGACTTTCGCAATCAAAGCATTATGGAGAAGGCACTACAAGGCATTGATGTTGTTTATCAATTAGCAGTAGCTCACTCCAATAGTTTAGAAGGCTATATAAAAAGCGATGTAGAACCTACAAAGAAATTTATTGAGCAATGCAAATCTCACAATATTAAACGCTTTATTTATACCGGCACTATTGATTCTTTATACCTCGGGCCAGGAGCAGGAAAAATTAAAGAAAGCGATGGTGTTGATAGCGAAATTAAACGCCGCAATAATTATGCTCACAGCAAATCCATCGCAGAAGCACATTTAAATAAACTTTATCGCGATGAAAACTTCCCTGTTGTGATTATTCGACCGGCAATTGTTCTCGGTGCCGGAGGCCCCATCACTCACGTAGGTGTTGCTAACTGGTCCGGCCTAGGGCGCTGCGCATTCTGGGGGAAAGGCGAACACAATATCCCTATCGTCCTAGTCGATGATGTTGTTGATGGTCTAATTCGCGCGATGGAAACAGAAGGTATCGAAGGCAATACCTATAATCTTTCAGCTGAATCATGCTTATCTGCCAAAGAGTACGTTGCTGAAGTCGAAGCAGTACTCGGCAGCAAAATTACCAAAGAGTCCTCTTCTTATCTTAAACACTATTTAGGTGATATGCTCAAATGGGCAGTTAAGATACTTGCAAGACATCCTGACTCCAAACGCATCCCCTCTACTCGCGACTGGCGTTGCAGAGAGCAGCATGCTAGCTTTGACACAACTCGTGCACAGCAGGATTTAGGCTGGCAACCGACGAATGATCGCGAGACAATTATTGAGAAAGGGATACGAGAACCAGCTCGATTATTCTTAGACAGTTAAACCTGAAATACTTACACGTTTACAGGGCTAATTTATGGCTATGCTATTATGAAACTTGCGATCACCGGTGCTAGCGGTTTTATCGGTCAACATGTAGTCTCTGAGGCACTCTCTCAGGGGCATAGTGTTATTGCAATTTCACGGCGACCAAAACAAGAACTAGCAGCCTCTCTAGCCCTATCCACCGACATTAGCGCCTTAAAAATTGCACAATGTGACTTAATGGATAAGCAAAAGCTAGCACAAGCACTCGACAATTGTGACGCGGTTATTCATCTAGCCGCCTCGCTACAAAGCCAAAACCCTTATCAAGAAACTCTAAGTTCTACTCAAAAACTACTAGAATCAATTGATCAGTCTGATGTTAATCGACTAATTGCCATTAGCAGCATTTCAGTACTGGATTATATGACTCCAGCAGCGTTATCAGTGATCGATGAAAGTATCCCGGTATGCACTGATGATGTTAGTCTTGGAGAGTATGCGCGCATGAAACGCGACCAAGAGACTCTATACCGTGACTGGCAAAAAAAGACAAACAAACAACTACTGACAATTAGACCTGGCATTGTTTATAGCGACGACATCTTATCCAATGCACATGCCGGATATATTAAAAAAGGTATTGGCCTTGCCGCAATGCATGAAGGCGATGTACCGTTAGTTGAAGTTAAACAACTCTCCAAACAGATTTTATCCATCTCGACAAATCATGTTGTATCTAACGAAATTTTTCATTTACTGGGAAAGCCACCAGTTTCCCAGAAAGATTATTTTCAACAGCTCAAACAACAAGGACAACTTCGCGCTTATCTACCACTACCATGGCGCGCCTACACTTTAGTCGCCGGTATAATTCGTAACGCATTAACCTTACTTAAAAAAGAGCATAAAATCCCTGACAGCTTTCGAAAGAATAGCGTTGCTGCCAGACAAAAACCTTTTCATTTTAGCTCCGCTAAAGCGGATGACTTAATTAAACACCATTAAGGAAATAGCGTGAGGCTGGCCTACTTTACAAATACTTATCCACGAGCAACCGACACTTTTATCCGCAGGGAAGTCATTGGCCTACGAGAGCGCGGGTTTGAAGTATTAACGTTCTCTGTTCGAAAAACCGGTAGTGATCATGATGTTGACAATGAAGTCATTGCTGAAAAGAGAAATACGCATTACCTGCTACCATGCTCTCCTTTGAAGCTGGTCAAAACACATTTTAAGGCGCTCACATCCAAACCTGGAAACTACCTAAAAACTCTTGCACTCGCATACAAAACATCGAGGCCCGGAATTAAAGGGCATGCACTTCAATTGATGTATTTTCTTGAAGCCATCTTACTTTCCCAACTAGTTGAAGAGCATCAAGTAGAACATCTACATAACCACCTAGGTGATAATAGTGGAACGGTCACACTATTATCGGCAAAATTCTCTAATATTACTTACAGCATCAGCATTCATGGCCCACACATTTTCTTTGATGGTTTGCATTGGGCCCTAGATGCAAAAACAGCTAACTCTAAATTCATCTCATGCATTGGGCATTTTTGTAAAAGCCAGATGATGTTGTATAGCAATAAAGAAGATTGGGATAAATTTAAAATTATTCGCTGTGGCATCAACCCTGAACAATTCAGTTTCAGAGAGCCATCAGACCAGGTTAAAAAGTTAGTCTACGTTGGCCGCCTCTCTGCTGAAAAAGGTGTTCCCGTTTTATTTGAGAGCCTGGCCCAACTCAAACAGCAAGGTTATCACTTTGAATTAACCTTGTTAGGGGATGGTGAAGACCGCCAACGGCTGGAATCTTCAGCAGAGCAGTTTCAACTCACTGATAGTGTAATATTTAAAGGTTTTGTTGATCAAAAAACCATTGCAGACACTTTAAACGCTAGTGATATATTTGTGTTGCCTAGCTTTGCAGAAGGTATACCTGTTGCGCTAATGGAAGCTATGGCTATGGGCGTTCCAGTAATTGCCACTTATGTTGGCGGCGTTACAGAATTAGTTATTGATAAAGTGACCGGGCAAGTTGTATACCCTTCTGATAAAAATGGCTTAGCCAATGCAATTGCCTATTACCTGGACAATCCTGACGCGTGCAAAACAATTGCTCACAATGCTCGGCAAAAAGTTGTCGAAGAATTTAATATTGATGATCAAGTCGACAAACTTGCCAAGCTACTCGCAGCCAACTAATTTAACCGATTAAAATCTATGTCTCATAAAACGAATATTGCAATTATTGGCTGTGGCTTTGTTGCCGATTATTATATGGCAACTATCAGCGCTTACCCCGAACTGAATATCGTTGGCGTTTACGATAAAGACGCCAAGCGCTTAAAAGTTTTCACCGAATTTTATTCCTTAAAAAGCTACCCATCTCTGTCAGCCGTTCTTGATGATGGCGAAGTATCGCTAATACTAAATCTAACCGATCCCAGATCTCATTATTCAATCTCAAAGCAATGCCTCCAAGCAAACAAACATGTTTACAGCGAAAAGCCTTTAGCCATGTCATTTGGTGAGGCAGAGGAATTAACAGAACTAGCAAAAACGAATAATTTACAAATTTTATCCGCTCCGTGTAGCGTACTGGGGAAAGCCGCTAGAACATTGTCTCACGCCGTAAAACAAGGATTTTGTGGCCAACCTAAATTAGTCTATGCCGAACTTGATGATGGCCTAGTACACAAGATGGCTTATAAAAAGTGGATGAGTATTAGCGGTGCACCATGGCCGTATCGCGATGAGTTTGAAGTTGGGTGCACATTGGAACATGCAGGCTACTATTTAACCTGGCTAATGGAAATGTTTGGTCCAGTAAAAAGTGTTACCGCCTTTTCAGACTGCCTTATTCCTGAAAAAGTAGATCCGGAGCCACCGCTTGAACCTTCGGATACTGCCGATGTATCTTTTGGCATATTAAAATTTGAAAATGGAGTCGTCGCCCGGTTAAGCACAACCATTGTGGCCCCCCATGACCATGCAATTCGCATTTTTGGCGAAAAAGGTATTATCAGCTTAGACGAATGCTGGAATAATGATGACAAAGTGTATTTTCGCAAGCTAATGCGCATACGCCGCAAAACATTTTTATCGCCATTCAAAAAACAAATAAAATACCCAAGCGAAATAGTTGTTAACAAGTTAGACCGAGGCAATACTAAAATGGATTTTTTATTAGGCGTTCAAGCGATTGCCAATACAATTAACAATAAAGAGCAATCGGTGCTATCAGTCGACTTTTGTTTACATGTGACCGAAGTTTCTCTTGCACTTCAGTATGCAGGAACCAATGGGTCAACATATATCACCAAAAGTCGCTTTTGAATCATTTAGGTCGATATCTTCGAGTAAAAAACTTTTTCCATAAATATTTTATACTCTTCTGAGACATGCTCTCTAAAATTAGAATAAGCTCTGGCAATTGCCAATAAAACAATGACATACCATGGAATAAAGCTCACATAAGAACAAGTGCCAATAAATATCAAAGTCATAAATAAAAGTGCCAGCAACAAATCCTTATGATCAAACCCATGGACACGTTTTTTTCGAATAACATCCCTAATAATCGTTAAAAAGATCATAACATATAGAAACAACCCCACTATCCCATACTCAAGCAGCACCAACAAATACATATTGACCACATCAATAATACCCTCACCTTGACGACTTTGAGCAAGTGATGCATTGTTTAAAAAGCCATCCGAACCTAATAATGGGTTTTGTGAAACTGCATTAAGAGAATTAAGCACTAACTGATATCTATAATCAAATGTGCCTTCACTATCAATAGCAGAGAAGCCGAATGTTGCAAAATATACAGCCAGAACCGGGATAATTACAGCGCCCGCTATTCCTAGCAAAAGCTTGATTGATTTATGAAACCTTACAAAATAAAGTACAAAAATACCTGCAACTACCGCCAGGATACCTCCACGAGAACCAGTAAACAACAATGCAGCAACATATAATGACAACAACATTGCAGCAGGAACAAAGCGTATAACTCGTTTTTGCCAAAAGAAAAAGCAAACAACTATGGCAAGCGAAATAAAATAAGCAAAAGCTAGTGTTTGTAGCATTGGCCCACCACTAGTACGTATAACACCCGAGCGCGCATAAGGAACCATTGCTATAGGGTCATAATCTAAATTCAAAGCAATAAGGAGTTCTGTATAAAAGCGCCATTGTAAGATACTTTCAAAAATAGAAAAGAAAGATAAAAACGCCGCTGTTACCAAAAATGCAGAAAAGAGCCAGTTTAAACTTTGAGGCCTTAATAGAAAGCGGCTAATTACAAAATAGGGCACCACCACTTCAACAACCAATGAAAAAGTTGTTCTTATCGCGCCAACTAATGTAGGCAACCTTAAAGTCATTACGGCAGTGAGAACAATAAATAATAGAAAAAACAAATCACTTTGCTTAAAAATTTTTCCATTTGGGTCATCTTTAAGGATGTAAACAAGAAATAAAGGAAATAACAAACTCAAAGAAAGAAAGCGAATAAAAGATAATTCCCAGATATAGTTAATACCCGGGAAAGGGATATTATAAGCCTCTAGTGGCAATACAGGCAGAAAGGCAACAAAATAATATAGTTTAACTTCAGGTGATTCATTTCTTATCGCAATTGCCGCAAATGCCACAAATGCTAATAATACCCATAAATTAGTAAATACTGCGAGGGTAGTAATTGCCATCCAGACAATAGAAATTTTGGCAACAGTCTTGATGCCAAAACAAAAAGAACAAATTATAGCCCCAAAAAATACTGAGCCGATAATAATAATATAGCAAGTGAGTAAAGGTCCCATAAATAATTACTCTAATATCAAGCAGCGATAATTTGAAAATCAGTTTACATGGTAATAGATCTCAACCAGCAACAGTTTTTAATGGGGCACCAGAGTATTCTGGTACTTTTTCGTCAAAATTAACGTATGCTCTGGAAACCCCCCACAGTAATGTTATATACCAAGGGATATAGCTTACATCAGAACAAGTGCCAATAAACACCATTGTCATCACCAATAGAGCCACGAGCAAATCTTTATGCTCAAATCCAACGACACTCTTTTTCTTAACCACATCTCGAATAATAGTGACAAATGTCATTACATATAAAAACAAACCTACCATTCCATATTGCAGAACAACCTGAAGATAAAGATTAACCACATCGATGATTCCTTCACCTTGGCGACTTCTCTCAAGAGAAGGATCGTTTAAAAAGTCGGCAGACCCCAATAAGAAATTTTGCGAAACTGCACTCAATGAATTAAGAATTAGTTGATAACGATATTCGTAGCTTCCTTGGCTATCAATAGCTGAAAAACCAAAAGTAATAAAATAACCAATCATGACAGGGAATATGATAGCGCCTGCCATCCCAAATAATAACTTAACCGATTTATGAAACTGCATAAAATAAATAATAAATAAACCTACACTCATGCTTAGCATGCCGCCTTTTGAGTCTGTAAATAGCAGTGCCAACAAATACAACCCCATCAAAATACCTGCAGGGATAAACCGTATAACATTCCTCTTCCATAGAAAAAAACAGACCACAATAGCAAGGGAAATAAAGTAAGCAAATGCTAATGGCTGCAACATAGAACCGCCACTTGCCCTAACGACACCTGAACGAGAATAAGGTATCAATGCGACCGGGCTAAATTCTAAATTTAATGCGACAAGCACTTCAGAATACAATCGCCACTTCAAAATACTTTCAAAAATAGAAAAGAAAGATAAAAATGCTGCGCTGATTAAAAACCCACATAACAGCCAATTCAAACCTTTAGAGCTAAATAGAAACCGACTAATAACAAAATAAGGTATTCCCACATCAACTAAAGTGCTAAACATTGCTCTTAATGCAGAAATTACATTACCCATCCTCAAGCTCATTACAGCAGTTAATACAATAAAGCAAAGAAAGAAAAGGTCGCTCAGGCGAAAGAAACCACCATCACGCAAATCTCGGGATACGTAAATAACAAATAAAGGAAAAAATAAACCTAAAACAAGGATACGAATAAAAGACAATTCCCATAAATAATTTAAACCGGGGAAAGGTATATTGTAAGCTTCCAATGGCAATACAGGCATTAAAGCTACAAAGTAAAAAACTTTTGTTTCGGGAGGCTCATCCTTTATAGCAACAGCGGCAAATATAACAACGGCTACAAGCGCCCAAATACTGGTAAAGAATGCTAATGTAAGAACAATAGCCCAAATGACAGTAATTCTGGCAACAATTTTTCCGCCAAAAGAAAATGAACAGGCGACAGCTCCAAAAACCAGAGAACCCATAATAATTATGTACGACGCTAATAATGGTCCCATAAGTACTACAAATGCCTATAAATAACTGGAAGGGATAAAAAATTCTGCGCATATCGCATAACGAGCCGTCTAGGACTTTGCAACATCCGGTACGCCCACTCTAAATGCAACTTCTGAAGAAATACTGGTGCGCGACGCTCTGCTCCAACAATAAATAATACAGAAGCCCCCACACAAAGAGCCACTCCACTAACAGAGGAAGACTCTGCTATTTTCCCCGCTAAAACTTCCTGCCGAGGAGAACCAACACTTAAGAAAATATAATCAGCATCAATAATAGTTATTGACTGTATGAGAGATTTAACTTCTTCAGGCTTATTGATAAAACCCATTGAAGGATTAATATGTTCAATAGTTAAGCTAGGATACATAACTCTCAACTTATCAATATAGTGTTGCTCTACACCAACAATTAAAACTTTATCTTTACTAGTTAATACATCTGAGAAAAGGTATTGGGTTAAGCTACTTCCCGGCACAACCTCTTTGATCTTTTTATTCTTAAAACGTAGTAATTTATCAACAATTCGGCTATCACAGAGTGATAAAGCTGCATTCTGATAAATCGACTTTAGCTCTTCATTTGCATGATCACCTGACACCCTTGCTAGGTGATCAATATTTGGGGTAACTACATAGGAAAATGTAGAAGCAGAAGCCAGCAAACGAATTTGCTCAGCAGCTTCAACCAAATTTAAATTATCGAAAAAAACATCCTTCGACATAATTTTTTCATGTTTCATACATTAACCCATTAAACCTGTCGGTTATTTCCTTGATGTTTTATTCCAATCTTTACGCTTATTTGTTAAAAATTGTGCATACAAGGATAGCTTTTTGATTATGGCAAGCCCACCATAGAAAAGCTCTTTCGCGGATAGAATATCCTTACCTTCCTGCAACCAAGCAATAAATATACTCGTTAACATCATAAAAACAGAGATTAGAGAAACTAAATAGATACTGCTACCATTAAAAAACGAGACGACTAAAGATATAAACAGAGCAAAAACATTGATAACCAATAACAAAATAAGTGGTGGCACAAGTAGATCTAAGCCAATGAGTAGTAAATTAACATCACGCTTTTTGATAAACTCTTTAATCAGCTTCGGCACATATAATAAAATCATTTCCATATGCCCATGGACCCACCGAGACTTTTGCCCCTCACTGGTTTCAGAATTATCGGGAAACTGACTCCAGACAGTAGTATTTGGCAAAAATTTAGGCGCAGCCCCCTGAATGGCCAGATCAAGCCCTAACTTCATGTCTTCAACAATGCACCCAGAAGCTAGCTCCGTGTCATCAAGCATCCCAGCTGGAAATGCCATCCCCGTTCCCATAAGCTGACAAGGACCTCCCAAAGCCAACAAGCCTGAGGGCCGCAATTTATTTTTTATACTCCACGCAAACTCGGACAACTTAAGGGATAATGTAGCTGATGATTTATTTGCTGTCATAAGATATAGAGCCTGCACAGGCCTCTTAGTTTTTAGCGCTTCTTCTGCTAATTTATCCCGACAATCTGAATCTAAAACACAATCGGCATCAACCATTAATATCACGTCAAAGTTTTTGCCTTTTACATAATTGACCGCATGATCTAAAGCGTAACCTTTCCCTCTTTTATCATCATTTACGCGCTCAAGAACTGTTAACTTATATGCTTCTGACATATATTCAGAAACAACATCTTTTGTACTATCCGTGCAATTATCAGCAACCACAACAACTTCATCGCCATCGCGCAACTGAGGTAAAATCGACTGTAATGTCTGGCCAATAACGGCCTCTTCATTATGGGCGGGAATTAAAATTGCTGCCCGACAATTTGAACCCAAAGATAATTCGGAATCAGCAGTACAAGAACGGCTTCGATGAAACCAAGCAGCAATAACTTCTACAAAAAGAAAAAAGGAAAGAATGGCTATGAATCCAAAAGCAATCCCTACTATTATCATTAAGATACCCAACGAACCTACCTCTTATTGAAAATAACAGGGAAATGAAACTAAGCGCTCTTTGCCTCAGCCACATAGCCATACTGCTCTTTATATTCACCATATAAACTGTCGTACTGACTAGCTTTTTTAAGATCAACCTGATTCAAAACAGCTCCAGTCATTGGAGCATTGACAGATCTCAACACCTTAATCCCTTTCGCAGCAATACTAAGAGGAGTGGAATTAGACTTCACAATATAAAGCAAGGAATCAGCATAAGACGATAGAATTTGAGCATCACTGACAACATGCACAGGAGCAGAGTCAATAATAATTCGGTCATATTGATCTTGGAGAGAGACCAACAACTCTTTAAATTGCTTTGAGCTTAACAACTCTAACGGATTATTCGGAATAGAGCCCGATACAATGACATCAATTTCAGAATCGGACAAACGATGAATACAATCATCAATTTTAGCCTTCCCAGAAATGACATTCGATAGTCCTGGTGTTGACTGAGAAAACCCTAAAGCTTTTGCCATCGTGGGGCGGCGCATATCAGCATCAATTAATAACACTTTTTCCATTTGCCCTAAAGCTTCAGCAATATTTAAAGAAACAGTAGACTTCCCTTCTCCAGGGACTGATGATGTAACCACAATAGTTTTAAATGGGTTATCTAGGCTCGATAAAACCAAGCTAGTACGAATGGTCCTGACCGATTCAGCAAAGCCACTTTTATCACTTTGATTTACAAAAGCTCTAAAAGCATAATCACTTTTATTAGCTTTATCCAAAGGCAAAAAGCCAAGCATAGAAACTTTTAATTTATTCTCAACATCTTCAGCTGTCCTCACAGTAGAATCAAGCAAATCTAACAGAATAATCAAGCCGACCGATAATGCTACTGACAAAATGAACGCAGCCATCACAAATTTCTTTTTGTTCGGCCCCACAGGGATAATGGGTGCAATTGCTGGGTCGATAACTCGAGCTGGAGGCTCTTCAATGCGACTAGATTCGTCTGTCTCTTTCCCACGACTTAAAAACAAATCATATAATTGTCGGTTAGTAGCAACTTCTCGCTCCAGCTCACGCAACCGCACTTCCTTACGGCTGACTGTCTGCAGCCGCCCCCGCGTAGAATTAATTTGGCGTGATAGATCTTGCTCTGCACGCTGAGCTGCCTGATAACTCGTATAGATACCTTGACTCACTGTACGTAAGCGCGCATTTAAATCACCAGCAATTTCGTTCTGCTCAGATAAAGCTGCCTGCATAGCTGGATGCTTTTCACCATAACGGCGACTTAACTCTACAACCTTTCTGTCAGAGATACTTTTAGCTTCAACAAGGCGCTGAATAATAGAATTATTTAAAATTGCCGGGATAGATAAAAGCTCCCCAGTAGACAGGCTCTCGAAATCTCTAACCTGTTGATAAAGCGCTTCTGCCTGAGCTCTTTTTTGGCGAGCATCCACAAGGTCTTCCCTTAGCTGAGCCAGTTCAGCCGCATCAAGTGTTCGCACACCCTGTACATCAACCAACTTTTCTCTTTCTCTATACTCTTGTAAACGCTCTTCTGATTCTTGTAGGTTTTGCCGTAATTCACCTAGGCGTCCACTTAACCAAGATGTTGCCTTTTTTGCAACATCCAACCGCGCTTCCAAATAGCTCTCGATATAAACATCAGCCATGGCATTAGCAACATCGGCAGCAAGGTCGGGGTCATGGGATTTAAAACCAATATTGACAATATGAGTTCCAAATAAAGGTTCGACAGATAAACTATTTCTAAAGTTATCAACAATATCTCTTCGAATTGCTACTTCAAGAGCCTCATCACTAACAGGAGCAGTCTCTTTTTTCGGGAGCGAGAAAAAGCTTTTCTTTTCTTCTTTCTGCCTAGGGTCATATTCTGGGTGGCTAGTTAATTTTAGACGGTCGACAACTCGCTCAATTAACCCTCTGGACTGGATAATTTCATACTGTGTTGCATAGTACTCTCGATTTTGAGTATTAGTACCATAAACATCCTGAATTTCGACAATATTACTGCGGCCTGACTCAATCATAACAGTTGTGTCAGCTTGATATACTGAGCGCATAGGCTTCACGAGCATGACAACAGTCGCTGTTACCACAAAGACAAACGCAGCAATTTTCCATTTATTATGAAGTAATAGCCGTAAATAATGCCCAAAGTCTATATTTTCGGTATTTCCCGCTGCTTGTCCAGCGGCCGCAAAAGGATTATTCGACGTGTCCATTTAAAAACCTAAAAGTTTATCTCAAACTGCTATAAATAAAATCGATAAGTAAAAGTGTGCTTTAAAAAAACCTTCTTGGCACCGTCACTACATCACCGGGCTTTAAGATGTAATCCAAACTCACTCTTTTGGGTTTACTATCAGCACTTCCTTCAGAAATAACCTGAACTCGACTTCGTGATGCGCGCTCAGTAAACCCACCGGCAAGCACTATCGCCTTACCAACAGATAAGCCAGGCTGAAAAGCAAAGTTACCGCCATTTGCAACTTCACCACCCACATAAATTTCTCTGTAAGTATCAACAGTCACACTCACTTTGGGGTTAACCAAATAATCACCATCCAACCCTTCTGCAATCATGACTTGCACTTCTTCCAATGTCTTATTTAATACTTGCAGTTGACCTAGGTATGGGTAGGTAAACGTGCCCGAATCGTTAAGCAGCACATCCAGGGTTAACTCGGCCTCACCAAATACTTCGATGTGTATTGAATCACCGGAGCCTAAACGATAACCTGACAATACTGGTGGCTGAATAGGCGCTGCCTGTTCAATAACATCCGTCACTTTTTCCTCTACAACTTCTGTCGCTACCTTCTCATCTGTAACCGGAGCTGTTTCGTCTTTAACCTGAGGGGAACCACAAGCTGACAGCAAAACTGCAAAAGCCAGCAGTAAACTTTGCAATATATATCTACTTTTCATAAACATCATATTATTTTACTTTTCCAAAAACCTTAAATAAATAGCTTATACTAGCTAGCCAACCTTATATCAAAGCGTTAATAATAAGTTGAGACCATAGACATTCTGGTCATATTCAGCCGTTGTTGTAGATCCACGAACAAACTGCTGAGCAGAAAACCCTACCGTTGCCCAACGCCTAAATTGATAACTAATATTAAAACGGGCATTTTCATTGGTATCTCTACGTGGATCCCCAGAATAGTCAATCGTTCCATCAACATAAGATAACTCTGTCTGGAATACATCGGTCCAGTTATGGGCCCAAGCTATTCCAAGCTCCCGACGAATGGTGAAAGCCCCATCACTTGTGGAAGATTCATCGATAAAGCGCGATGCCTGAAGCGATATTGAAGAGTAGCTATATATAGACCAATCAACAGTCACATCCCAATAGCCACCTGAAAAATCTGAACTCATAGGAGATTCAAATTGTTTCTCCACTTGCCCAACACGAATACTGGTATCAAGGGCATCTGTCGGCTCCCAGTCAACATTAATTGCATATAACTGCTCACTACTATCCCGATCCGGGTCACGCAAGTATTCAATATCAGTATCGATATAAAGCAAGGTAAGGTGTAGGTCTTCGGAAACATTCCATATAAAGTCTACACCGGCACTGCTTTCATCACGATCAAAAACATCAGTTGTAGCAGGGTTCGTTGTATAACGGCGTTCGAACTCTCCACCATATACTTTCACACTAAAAGGAGCCTCTTCTGTACCTAGAGTATAGGCCACCTCATATTCAGTATCTTCAAATTCATCTAGATCTTGAGAGATATTATCGATATCACTAGGAGCACCAGAGGGAGCATCACTACCACGGCGGTCATGAGATTCAGTATAGCCAGCATTCAATTCTATTCGGTGAAAACCAGCAAAAAGAGTTCCAACAGCAAGGTCAACCCGCTGATCCGTATAGTCTTCTGAACTCCTATCAGAAAATGTGGCATCTTCTAGTTGATATTCAATAGAGAAACCACTGACACCATTATCAAACACAATATCAATAGCTGGAGTGACAGTTGTAATATCGGTACTAACAATATCAGCAGAGTTTTCAGATTGATAAAGATTATCGTCCTTCACGTAATCAAGACGCAAAGAAGGAGTTACATCAAAGGGACCAACTGGAACTCTTCTAGCACTCTGAGCCAGTACAGAGGTAGACATTACCGATAATACAGAGAAAGCGACAATAATAATTTTATTTTTCATTGATTCCATCCAGCAACATAAAGTTCAGAGCCTTAGACACTCTGTCACAGCCATATGAGCTGTGAATTATACAACAGTTATAAGCTATGACATAGGTAGATTGCTATAGCTTCTTTAAATACCATTAAACTATCAACCACTTAGATGGTTATTGTATTACATTATTGAGTTTTTTTAGAGTTATCCTGAAAAAACCTTGAAAATACTACTTATTACGTATGAATACCCTCTAAAAAACACGTAATAGGCAAAAATCAATAGCTATAATAAACAGGCTAACGTAGCAAGAGTGTAAACTAGCCATTTTAAAATGGTAGGTAGTAGTCGCCTAGATTTAGTAAACAACTTGGTTTATCCTTTGCGCCCTATCCCTGAGGCGCGGTGTTGCCAGGCATGGTATCGGCAACAGCACACGTGAAGGCTACGCCTTATCATCTCAAAATCAGGCATTTTCTATTCGAACACAAGGGCATTGGAAGTGGGTTACCGTTCAGATATAGACGGACTGCGGGCTGTAGCAGTTTGCATTGTTATCTTTTTTCACTTTGGAATACCTGGTTTCTCCGGTGGGTTTATAGGCGTAGATGTCTTTTTTGTACTTTCAGGATACCTTATTGGCTCAATTATCCTGAACCAACTCCAAAAAGACACCTTTAGCTTTGCTCGGTTCTATTTTCGTCGTATTCGTAGGCTTTTTCCCGTTTTTGTTGTTGTCATCGTCGCTACAACGATAGCCGCATACAATATAATGCTGCCTAACGACTTTAGGGAGTTTGGCCAAAGCGTTATTGCATCCAGCGTCTACCTTTCCAATATTTTGTTTTATATGGAGGCTGGCTATTTTGATACAGCCTCCCATCTTAAACCCTTACTGCACACATGGTCATTATCGGTAGAAGAACAGTTTTATATTATTTTCCCTGTCTTAGCATGGCTTATTTACCGCTTGAAAAAGGCATGGTTATTTTCAGCATTTTTAATCCTTACCATAGCCTCACTATTAGCCGCAGAGCTTTATCTGGACCAAAATACCAGTGCAGTATTTTATTTATATCCATTCCGAGCTTGGGAAATGTTTATTGGAGTATGTCTGGCAACTCAGTGGCTTCCAAAACTACAATCGCCCCGATTAGGGCTGGCATTGTCTATTGTTGGGCTAGCCATGATCGTTATTCCTAGCATTTTGTATACTGGTAAAACGCCTTTCCCTGGTTTGACGGCATTCATTCCCTGCTTGGGCACTTGCCTTTTAATTTATAGTGGTAGTAGTCAACAGTCGTTTATACATCGCCTGTTAATGACAAATATTCCTGTTTTTCTTGGGAAAATCTCATACTCCCTCTACCTATGGCACTGGCCGGTCTATGTCTTATATATGTACGATAAGACATCTGACGCTGGCGCTCTAGATATACTAAAAATGAGCTCCCTAACACTAGCCGCTGCATTCCTCTCTTGGAAATATATCGAAACACCTTTTCGAGAAGGTCGCGCACCATTTTCACAAACAATATTCCCCGTATTTGCCGCAACAGCCTTATCATCTTTGGTCTTGATTGGTGCGGGTTATTACTTCCATAAAACCAACGGTGTACCCGAAAGGCTTGATGAACGAACGGCAAGTTTTGCTCGTGCGGCAAATGACTTATTTGGGGATTTAAGCAGCTGTGAAGAAGAGAATAACCAAACTCTCGCTAATATTAGTTATTGCACGATAGGTGACCCTTTTAACGCAGAGAGCTACACCTTGATATGGGGAGACTCACATGGAGGAGCGTATAAGCGAGGTTACGAAGAGGCCATCAACAATAAAAGGCATTCCGCTTTACTTGCTTGGACAGGTGGCTGCCCACCCGTCTTTAATGTTGATAAAGATGAATCGGTATCATCAAGAGTCATTGACCAGCAATGCGCCAAACGCAATCAAGCCATTAGAGAATTAATTGAAAATGATTCTAGAATTAATGCCATTATCCTTATAGGTCGGTGGTCTTATTATCTTAATGGAGAAGGAGTTGGTGTAGACAGACACAATAAAATTTCCATTTGGCCAGAAAATGGCAACCCAGATGATTCGCAACCTCAAGATGACTTTTTTGTAAAAGTATTCAATAACACAATAAGAGAATTACAAAACTCGAATCACAAGGTATTTGTAGTAGAGCAATCACCAGAATTTTCGCAATACCAAGCAAGAATAGTCGCTTTAGGACTAATGGGTGGAGATAAAGATATTACCAGCGCTTTTAACGATCTGACCTCTGAAGATTATGTAAATGTTAATAAACGTCAAAATAAAATACAACAAGCTTTAAAACAAGCTGATAATGATGGGGCAATCACACTTCTAAAAACACATGAATTTTTCTGTAAAGAAGAAAAATGCTCATTAATACTCGATGGTTCGCCAGCTTACTTTGATAACAATCACCTATCCTCTGCTGGCGCTGTAAGAATCAGCTCTATGTTTGACCCCGTTATTCAATACTTAAACCGACTACCATAAATGAACTTATTTGACTCTTTCACCATTGAACCCAAAGCAGCACTAGAACAAACATGGGATGTCATTATCATTGGAAGTGGCATGGGAGGAGCAAGTGCAGCCTACCAACTGACAAAGCAAAATAAAAAAGTTCTGATTATAGAAAAAGGATTAACAAATTTCAGTTTATTTAATGGCGTAGAAACAGAAGAATCCGCCCCTGAAGAACGCCTTAAAAGTGGCAAATGGCCAACAAAAGTTACAGCATGCATAGACAATCAAAAATCAGAAATATGGGCTCCGCTGGGTTGTGGTGCCGGCGGCTCATCTTTGCTTTATGCCGCTGCGCTGCAACGCCTTCGCCCCGAAGACCTAAAAGAACAACCACTACCCGATGGTTCGACTATTAAGTGGCCATTTGATTACGAAGAATTAGATCCTTATTATCAACAGGCTGAGAAATTATTTTCTGTCTGCGGCACAACCGACCCACTTGAAAGTGGGAATCCATCTGCACTTCTCCCACCTCCCGCCATGTGTGAAGTCGATCAATATTTTTTCCAACAATTTCAAGCGGCAGGCTTACACCCTCATCGTTTACATGTAGGCATTAAATATGATAATCCTTGCGCTGAATGTGGTGGCCACATATGTCAAAAAAGCTGTAAACAAGACGCAAACAATGCTTGCTTACAGCCTGCCTTGCAAACTGAAAATTTATCTCTTATAGAAGCTGCTGAAGTTATTAAATTAAATGCTGACTCTGACAAGGTTACAAGTGTCACTATCAAGTGCAATGATAATGAATATAAAATCACAGCAAATATTTTTGTTTTAGCCGCAGGCGCATACTTTTCACCTGTTATATTACAGAACTCAAAAAATAATTACTGGCCAGATGGCTTAGCCAATCAATCAGGTTTAGTAGGCAGGAATCTAATGTTTCATGCCAGTGATTTTATTGCTTTGTGGCCAAAGTACAAACTTTCTCGTCAAGGACCTAAAAAGACGATTGCTTTACGTGATTACTATCGGTTCGATAATAAAAACCTAGGAGAATTTCAGTCGACAGGACTAGCTGCTGGTTATGGAAATATCGTCTATGCCTTACGTCTTATGTTCGATCAAAGCATGTTTAAAAAATTATCATTCCTTAGGCACTTTCTACGTTTCCCTGCTTATATAGCGGCTAAATTTTTAGGGGAAGCAACTATTTACACGACAATCGTTGAAGATTATCCGTATAAAGATAATAGAATTGTTGCAGATAAAAGCACGCCCTCGGGTATGCGCTTTGAATATCAGATTCACGATGAATTTAAGGAAAGAGTACTTTTTTTTAAACACATTATCCAAAAGAGACTATCAAACATTAGAAGCTTTCCCATGGCAACGGGGATAAATTTGAATTATGGGCACCCTTGTGGCACTTGCAAAGCAGGAGAGGACGCTAAAAATAGTGTAGTAGACAAAGATTGCAAGGCACACGGATTAAATAATCTGTACATTGCAGACGCATCATTTATGCCAACTAGCGGCGGCACAAACCCCAGCTTAACCATCGCCGCTAATGCTCTAAGAGTGGCAGACAAAATAAATCAAAAATTAGAAAATAATGATTAGCTATTTTTCCAAAAAAATAGTTTCCCTTTGATTTTTTGCTTTAAAGATTTAGGCGGAAGCCATTCTCTGTCACACTCAAAAATGCAATTTTTCTTTTCATTTTCCATTTTAGCAAGAGCGACACCCCAAGAAGCTGAAACAGATGGATCAATACCAGTATAGTCACTCATCTGCGTATTCAAATGCCCAGGGATCCATTCATGTATTTGGACATCAACATTTTTATCAGCCAGATCAATGGCTATCGACTTTGTCAGAGCATGAATAGCACCTTTACTCGCCGAATAAACAGCACTGTTTGCTATCGGTGCAATATCAGCCCAGCTCCCTAGGTTATATACTCTTCCAAACTGATTTTTTATCATGTGAGGTAATACAGCTTTACAGCAATTGGCTACACCCGCGACATTAATATTCAGCGCTTGAGAAAAGTTATCAGCTGTTTCATCAAGGAAATTTATTTTTGGATAAACTGCAGCATTGTTAAAAAGATAATCGATTCGCCCAAACTTATCGATGATTGAAGTGATTACTGTTTCTAATTGATCGAAGTTGCTTGTGTCGGCTGTATAAAAAGAAAACATCTCTTCACCCACAATCTTTTGTGTTTCTTCTAAGGTTTGCAGAGAGCGCCCCAACCCCACAACGTGCGCCTGTTCTTTAGAAAAAGCAACAGATAACGCACGACCCAAACCACTACCAGCACCCGTGATAATAACAACTTTATCTTTTAACACTATACAACCCTTTTATCATTAATAATTTTAATATTATTGTTTGCAGTTTTTCCACCAACAAGGCGTATTATTAAACTCCATCAAAGCCTCCCATTTAGGAGAAGTCTCTTGAGTAATGTATTCTAATGCCCCCCAACTACCATATTGAGAAAAGGAAGCAGCATCAACAAAATGCATAAATAGCGTGCCGCCAGCAGACTTCCAATTTTCAAAATTCTTTTTATACAACTCTTTCATGTAAGGATGACGATTCAGTGACAAATGTAAATTTGAAAAACGCTCATCATTCTGAGTTTCACTGAAATTACTCGTTATGTGTTGTCCACCCTCATACGCAACAACAGTTAATCCACGCTTTTTTGCCTCACTGACATGATACTTATAGTACTCCATTACACCTGGTATCGTATCTTCACATTCAAAGTGACGACCATCTAATGCTTGTTCATATGCTTTTGATAAGCCTTTATCTTTACGATGACTCCAGCCAATAATTTTTTGCCGGTTAACCTTGCTCTCTCCACCATCCAAACAACCCGAAAAATAACCGGTTATCGCAACAGCATCAATGCCATGCTCAACACAAGGCTTATTACCCTGCTTTACCCACGAAGGACATTCTAAAGCAGCAATCTCTAAACCAGGCCAACTGGCTTGTGTTCCTAGCACACAGACTACGTTGCCTTTCCCCTCCCCATACACATCTTGTTTCCAGATATCACACATTTGAGCCGTTCTCATTCCATGCCATTCAAAGAATGCATCTTCTTCTTTGTTGAACTTTTCTTTAGCGGAATCAAAAGCAAATATAGTCTGCGGAAAGATCCAGTTCCATACCTCATTTGAGTGCTCAATATACACCTTCAACTCTGGATTTAAAGATGATTTAACCAGTTGTGCAAACTGTCGAATATAGTTTAAATCCGATTGGTGAGGCATATTAAACCAAGGATCAGCAACCACTTTATTCACTAAAGCAACCATATACTCTATAGGCACCCCTTTTTTAGCAAAAGTACGATCTTCAGGTAATGGACGATCTGACCATACTTTCTGCTCGGACCCATTAGTATTCATCCAGTCCATAAAACGCAACGCGCGAAAACCTTTGATTCTCTCTATAAAGTCTGGATTAAATATTTCTCCATTATCAAATGCTTTTATATGCTTTTCGGGAACAATGGTTATGTTGCGAATAGGGTCAGCTTTATTAATAGACTCTAACGCTAAGAAGCAACTACCATAATTTATCGAAATACGATCGCCACCGTGGGCACGACCTATTTTTTTTGCGCAACCGCCATAACTGAGCTTACCCTTCCCTTGCCAACGCACAATATAGCGTTTGTAAATAACAGGAGTACCCTCGTTATTGGTCAGAAATACTGTCTGTGGCCTATACCCTTTCTCCATAGCCGTCACCCATCCATGCTTATCAAGCGTAATGCCTTCAGCGGACTGGCGGTCCCAGTCATACCATTCTCTTGATAATTTCATAGTATCCAAAAATGGGAACTGTGTAGACCAGTCCGCCATCCCTTGGAGCCCGACACCAGCCGCACTCGTTTGTCGCTTTTGGCTAATAGACAGCTCTGTGGCTGAAGCAACGCCAGAAAGGATAAGAAGTAAAATAGTACAGATATGCATTAATGAATTCTTCACACTAAGTCCTTGGCACAGTAAAAGGGATTTGCGCCGGTATAATAATAAGAAAATGAATAGGTAGTTAAGTTTATAGTGAATCTTGTTTACAAACAAATGAACTTAAGGCTGCGATTAATACTCTATAAAATGTTATTATCTCTATCATGAAGAGCCTTATATACGCTTTCTTTAGGACCAACAAAAGAGGAATTAATAATGAAAAAATGGTTTCCTATTATCTTATCTATCTTCGTCGCATTTGTTTTTTTGCAGTCTCTCCCCTTTAAGTTTACCAACTCTCTAGAAACTCAGCATATATTTGGGACATTAGCAGAATGGTCAGGTTTCGCCTGGTTTGGAGCGTATGGAGGTTATATGGTTGGAATAGCTGAGCTAATCGCTGCCATTCTCCTATTCACACCACTACGTGCACTCGGGGCCCTACTTGGAATGGGAATTATGAGCGGAGCAATTTTTTTCCACCTATTCACGCCTTTAGGGATCGTAATGCCACATTTTGACCCTGAAACAGCTCTACAAATTGGTGATGACAGCGGCATATTATTTATGATGGCTTGTGCCACTTGGCTCTGCACACTAACTTTAATCATCATTGATTTAAAAAAGCCAGACAGCTTGTTGAAACGATTACTACCTATCGGATAATAGGTTGACTTAATTTTAGTACTTTATTTGGTAGGCAAACTTCTTTTTAGCCTACCACAGTTTTTTGTTCAGAATATTCGACGAAATCGATATACTTTTTACCTTATTTCCAAGGTAGCCTTTAATGCCATTGTATCAATTCATTTTTGCTGCGCTGTTATCACTATCGCCACAAATAGTTTTATCCTCAGATAAACACACTAGCCCAATGAACTTATTGTGCCAAGAAATAGGTAAAAAATTAGGGAGTGTAAGCATCGATGACTGTTTAGAGCAGCAATTGATTGATAGCGGAGTAGCCACTTCGAAAAACCGCCCTTTAGCCTATAAGATCTACCCTCCACTAAAATCCAAGCAACCTCTTGGGAAAATTCTACTAATGGGAGGTATTCATGGGGATGAATATTCTGCTATTTCAATTATGTTTAAATGGATGGGTAAGTTGAATCAATATCATTCTGGCTTATTTCATTGGCAAGTGATTCCATTACTCAACCCTGATGGTTTACTACAAAGCAATAAAGCACAACGTCAAAATGCAAATGGTGTAGACCTCAATAGGAACTTCCCTTCCAATGATTGGGAGGAATTAGCTCAAATTTATTGGGAAAAGCGGACTTACAAAAACCCACGCCGATACCCTGGCCCCTACGCAATGAGCGAAATAGAAACTCGCTGGTTTGTTGAAACAATCAATTCTTTCAAACCGGATGCCATTATTGCTGTACATGCCCCTCATAAATTAGTCGATTATGATGGACCCCAACAGGCCCCTTCACGCTTAGGGGGTTTACGTTTACGGCAATTGGGAACATATCCTGGCTCTCTAGGTAATTATGCAGGAGTGGATTTAGATATACCAGTTGTTACTGTTGAGCTCGCATCGGCTGGAATTATGCCGAGCAATAAAGAAATCACTCATATGTGGATAGACTTAGTTCGCTGGTTAGCAAAGGAGATTCCTAACAAAGACCCAAATACAGTAAGCAAACGTTAACCACCACCTTCGTAAACAATACGCCACTCACCATCTTCTTCAAGCTTCCACAATTGACGCTTCCATCCTTGAGAGTAAAAGTTGCTACTGCGATAAGACTGATAAAACTCAACCCATAATAAATTCTCTTCGTTTGGATAGGAATAAATACCCACATCAGAAAATCCAATTTTAATGAATTCTTTTGAGCCATTAACACGTCGCTTATATTTAGCCCAAGCCGACCAATCTTTTTTAAGGTTATTAAATGACTTAGAGTAAAAATCTAAATAAGGCTCAGGCTTGAGTGATTGCCACGCATCTCTCCAACCATTCAAGCGTTGGTAAAGCTGCTCACGTATATCCTGAATAGCCTCAAGTGATGTCATTTCCATTTTAGGGGTTAAGACAATATAGGTATAACCGATATCAATATACCGACTTAAAATATCAATATCATTATTGGAAAGCACCACACAGCCATTGCTATCTCGCAGCGGTCGAGTTTTTTCCTGTAAACCAACGGGCTCCGCATGCAACCAAATACCATAGCCTGTTCGCTGCTTTAATCGATCCCAAGCATTAGGGTAGTTGACCGGATAGGCTGCATTGCCATAAAAATCATCGAGCTGCTCATTCGTTAGATGACTAGTTACACGGTACACCCCTATCGGCGTTTTATTATCGCCTTCTATTTGCTTCCCATAGCCGTCTTTGCCAATAGACACTTCCATCGTCCGCAATAGCTCAAAGCTAGCATCTGCCTTTCTCTCAAATATGTGCATTTTGCCTAAATCCAGCTCCGCTATTAAGGCATAGCGATAGCGAACAGCAACATCTATCAATGCGGCAGGTTGTAGGCTAGAAAAGTTATTCTCTGTCAATATTTGAGCAAATGAAAAAGGTTGAAACAATAGCAATACAACGGAGAGGGTTATTCTTTTTATCATTTTTCTGTACATCTTTTTTCCACACATATTTTATATGACAAATATGCAAGGCTTACAAGAACACAATCCAAAAAAACAAAAAAGCCCCCAAATTGGAGGCTTTTTATCAATTTAAACAAGCACGCTTTTATCTACTAACTAGTGCTTGATTTAAGCGCTTCTGTTAATGCCGCTTCGACTTCTTCTGCGCTAACGCCTTCAGTCTGAGACACTTCAACGTCGCGCTTACGTTTACGATCAGCATGATAAGCCAAACCCGTACCCGCTGGAATCAAACGACCAACAACAACGTTCTCTTTCAAACCTCGCAAGTTGTCTTTCTTACCCGTTACCGCAGCCTCAGTTAGAACTCGTGTTGTTTCCTGGAACGAAGCTGCAGAAATAAACGATTCTGTTGCCAATGACGCTTTGGTAATACCTAGTAATTGTCGTTCAAAACGAGCCGGTTGCTTATCTTTAGCACGTAGTTCTTCGTTTTCTTGAAGCACCTTACTAAATTCAACCTGCTCACCTTTAACAAAGCTGGATTCACCCATTCCAGTAATTTCAACTTTACGCAACATTTGACGAACAATAGTTTCCACATGCTTATCGTTAATTTTCACACCTTGTAAACGGTAAACATCTTGGATTTCATTCGTGATGTAGTGCGCTAATGTCTCTACACCTTTAAGACGTAAAATATCATGTGGATTACTTGGGCCATCAGAAACAACTTCACCCTTTTCAACCTGCTCACCTTCGAATACGGTTAGCTGGCGATGCTTAGGAATAAGCTCTTCATAATGAGTTGAACCATCTTCTAAAGGCTTACCGTCTGTTGGTGTAATAACCAAACGTACTTTACCTTTAGTTTCCTTACCGAAGCTCACAGTACCAGAGATTTCTGCAAGTAGTGAAGGCTCTTTAGGCTTACGCGCTTCGAACAAGTCAGCAACCCGTGGCAGACCACCCGTAATATCGCGAGTTTTCGAACCTTCTTGTGGGATACGAGCGATAATATCACCTACACCAATTTCGTCACCGTCATTCAAGCTTAGAATAGCTTTAGAAGGCAGCATATAGTGTGCAGGCACATTAGTATTTGCCAAGGTCAACTCTTTACCATTCGCATCAACTAGAGTCACTGCTGGCTTTAAGTCTTTACCGGCAGCTGGGCGCTCTGCTGGGTCAAGAATTTCGATAGAACTTAGGCCTGTAAGCTCGTCTGTCTGACGGCGCATAGAAAGACCATCTTCCATACCGGAGAAAGTCACTTTACCCGCAACTTCAGAAACGATTGGATGCGTATGTGGATCCCACTTCGCAACAATTGCTCCACCTTCAACCTGATCACCATCGTGAGTAGAAATAACAGCACCATAAGGAATTTTATAACGCTCACGTTCACGACCTGTTTCATCAGCAACTGCCAACTCACCAGAACGCGATACTGCAACCAAGTTGCCATTAATATTCTCAACAAGCTTAACGTTCTGCAGACGTACAGTACCCGCTTGTTTTACTTGTACACTATCAACAGCGGATGCCCTACTCGCTGCACCACCAATGTGGAAGGTACGCATTGTTAATTGTGTTCCTGGCTCACCAATGGACTGAGCAGCAATGACGCCAACCGCCTCACCAACGTTAACCATATGACCACGAGCCAAGTCACGACCATAGCAACGAGAACAGATACCCTGGCGTGACTCACAAGTAATCGGCGAACGTACAACGATCTCATCAACACCCATCGCCTCAACCTTATCGATAAGGTTTTCAGTGATCATTGTACCTGCTTCCATTAATACTTCTTCACTTACAGGATCAATCACGTCTTGAGCAACTACGCGACCAAGCACCCGCTCACCCAAGGTTTCAATAATGTCACCACCTTCAATAACAGGCGTCATTGTCAAACCATGATCTGTGCCACAATCATCTTCAGTGACTACCAAATCCTGAGCAACATCAACCAAACGGCGAGTCAAATAACCTGAGTTAGCCGTTTTCAATGCTGTATCAGCCAAACCTTTACGAGCACCGTGAGTAGAAATAAAGTACTGAAGTACGTTTAGGCCTTCACGGAAGTTAGCAGTAATAGGCGTTTCAATAATAGAACCATCTGGACGTGCCATCAGGCCACGCATACCAGCTAACTGGCGAATCTGAGCTGGGGAACCACGAGCACCTGAATCAGCGTACATGAATACCGAGTTAAATGAATCCTGAAACTCTTCTTCACCATCGCGATTGACAACAGATTCTCTGGAAATACCATCCATCATGGATTTAGCCACTAGATCGTTAGCTCGCGACCAGATATCGATAACCTTATTGTATTTTTCACCTTGAGTTACCAAGCCAGAGGCAAACTGACCTTCGATTTCTTTTACTTCATTGTCAGCACGATTAATAATTTCTGGTTTGTTATCAGGAATAGCAAAATCGTTAACACCAATAGAAGAACCTGATCGTGTAGAGAAACGATAGCCCATATACATCAACTGGTCAGCAAAAATAACCGTCGATTTCAAACCAACAACGCGGTAACAGTAGTTAATAATAGAAGAAATCGCTTTCTTAACCATTGGTCGGTTAACCTGATCAAATGGAATACCATCAGGTACGATTTCCCAGAAAATAACACGGCCGATAGTGGTATCAACCATTCTAACCTTACTGGTTTTTTCACCTTCGTCATCTGTCATCACTTCAGAGATGCGCACTTTAATTCGAGCTTGCAAATCAACCTGGCCTGCATAATAGGCACGAGAAACTTCAGCAACATCGGCAAAGACCATACCTTCACCTGACGCATTGATACGCTCACGCGTCATCCAGTACAAGCCTAATACAACGTCCTGGGAAGGTACGATAATAGGCTCACCAGAAGCAGGAGAAAGAATGTTATTTGTTGACATCATTAATGCACGAGCTTCTAGCTGCGCCTCAATGGTTAGCGGCACATGCACAGCCATCTGGTCACCATCAAAGTCAGCGTTATAAGCGGTACAAACTAATGGGTGTAACTGAATGGCTTTACCTTCAATTAGTACCGGCTCAAATGCTTGAATACCTAAACGGTGAAGCGTTGGTGCACGGTTAAGCAATACTGGGTGTTCACGAATAACTTCATCAAGAATATCCCAAACAACAGGCTCTTCGCGTTCAACCATTTTCTTAGCCGCTTTAATTGTTGTGGCCAAACCACGCAACTCTAGCTTGCTAAAAATAAAGGGCTTAAATAATTCCAATGCCATCTTCTTGGGAAGACCACACTGATGCAATCGTAAAGTAGGACCCGTGACGATCACTGAACGGCCTGAGTAATCAACACGCTTACCCAACAAGTTTTGGCGGAAACGACCTTGCTTACCTTTGATCATATCGGCTAATGATTTTAAAGGACGCTTGTTAGAGCCAGTAATTGCGCGACCACGACGACCATTATCTAATAAGGCATCGACCGCTTCTTGAAGCATACGCTTTTCGTTACGCACGATAATATCAGGCGCATTCAAATCCAATAAGCGCTTCAAACGATTATTACGGTTGATAACACGACGGTATAAATCGTTCAAATCAGACGTTGCAAAACGACCACCATCTAGAGGAACTAATGGGCGCAGATCAGGCGGAAGTACTGGCAATGCCTGCATAATCATCCATTCAGGTTTGTTACCTGAGTGGAAGAACGCTTCCAATAATTTTAAACGCTTGGATAACTTTTTAATCTTGGTTTCAGAATTAGTCGCAGGAATCTCTTCACGAAGGCGAGAAATTTCTTCTTCTAAATTGATATCCATCATTAAGTCCTGAATTGCTTCAGCACCCATTTTAGCTTCGAATTCATCAGGAAATTCTTCCATCGCCTCAAAGAATTCTTCATCAGTCAACAGCTGGCCTTTTTCCAAGGTAGTCATACCCGGATCAGTCACAACGTAAGACTCAAAATACAATACGCGTTCAATACTGCGTAATGTCATATCCAATAACAAACCAATACGGCTAGGTAATGATTTTAAGAACCAAATGTGTGCAACAGGGCTAGCAAGTTCGATATGCCCCATACGGTCACGGCGCACTTTTGCCAAAGTAACTTCTACGCCACATTTTTCACAGATAATGCCGCGGTGCTTCATACGCTTGTATTTACCACATAGGCATTCGTAATCTTTTATTGGACCAAAAATTTTGGCACAAAATAAACCTTCGCGTTCGGGTTTGAACGTACGATAGTTAATAGTCTCTGGCTTTCTTACTTCACCAAAAGACCATGAGCGAATCATTTCTGGCGATGCCAGACTGATACGGATTGAGTCAAACTCGTCGTTTTGTCCTTGGGACTTCAAGAGATTAAGTAAGTCTTTCAAGGGGCTTCCTCCAATGTGGGGATTAAATTCTTGTGGCCGTTTATATGGCCGTCATCAGTATTTGATTTAGCAGGCCTTTTAAGAGGCCTGCTCAACCTTTATCTTAGGAATCGTTTTCCAATTCCATATTGATACCCAGAGATCGGATTTCTTTAACCAGTACGTTAAAGGATTCCGGCATGCCTGGCTCCATACGATGATCACCATCAACAATGTTTTTATACATCTTCGTTCGACCAGCAACATCGTCTGATTTAACAGTCAGCATTTCCTGTAGGGTATAAGCCGCACCATAAGCCTCAAGTGCCCAGACCTCCATCTCTCCGAAACGCTGCCCACCAAATTGAGCTTTACCGCCCAACGGCTGCTGTGTAACCAAGCTATAAGAACCTGTAGAACGCGCATGCATTTTGTCATCAACCAAGTGGTTCAGTTTGAGCATATACATATAGCCCACTGTCACCGGACGACTAAAGGCATCACCAGTACGACCATCAAACAATGTCATTTGGCCACTATCTGGCATATCCGCTAAAGTCAGCAGTTTCTTGATCTCAACTTCTTTCGCACCATCAAAGGCACGAGTGGCCATAGGCACACCACCAGCTAAGTTTTTAGCTAGCTCCAGAACTTCTTCATCGGAGAAGCTTTCAAGATCTTCTTTAACACGCGCATCACCAACTTCGTTATAAATTTCCTCAAGGAAACCGCGAACTTTGCTAATTGCCTGTTGCTCACGCACCATCGTGTCAATTTTCTTACCAAGACCTTTGGCGGCAAGACCCAAGTGCATCTCCAAAACCTGACCAACGTTCATTCGTGAAGGAACACCCAGCGGGTTAAGGACGATATCGATTGGATCTCCATTTTCATCAAATGGCATATCTTCAACAGGCATAATGACCGAGATAACACCTTTGTTACCGTGACGCCCAGCCATTTTGTCACCTGGCTGAATTCGGCGTTTAACAGCCAAATACACTTTAACGATCTTAAGCACACCAGGGGCTAGGTCGTCGCCAGTTTGCAACTTGCTTTTCTTATCTTCAAAGCGCTCATCAAGAATCTTACGACGCTCTTTTAACTGCTCATCAGCACGATCTAATTGCTCATTTAAGCCATCATCATCCATGCGCAAGTTGAACCACTGATCCTTTTCAAGCCCTTCCAGAATTTCAGCAGTAAGGACAGTGCCTTTCTTCACCGCTTTGCCAGAAGTCACTTTGTTACCAATTAATGCTGAGTGCAAACGTTCAAACGTTGCCGCTTCAACAATGCGATACTCTTCATTAAGGTCTTTACGTATTTGCTCAAGCTGCATGGATTCAATATCTTTCGCACGCGCATCTTTTTCGAGACCGTCACGAGTAAAGACTTGAACATCAATGACCGTACCTTTAGTACTTGAAGGAACGCGTTGGGAAGTATCTTTTACATCAGAGGCTTTTTCACCAAAGATAGCACGCAAAAGCTTTTCTTCTGGTGTTAATTGAGTCTCACCTTTAGGCGTTACTTTACCGACAAGAATATCACCTGGACCTACTTCAGCACCAATATAAACGATACCGGACTCATCCAGTTTTGATAGTGCACTTTCACCCACATTAGGAATATCAGCAGTAATTTCTTCGCTGCCTAATTTGGTATCACGGGCAATACAAGTCAACTCCTGAATATGAATAGTCGTGAAGCGATCTTCTTGCACAACACGCTCGGAAACAAGAATTGAATCCTCAAAGTTGTAACCATTCCAAGGCATGAATGCAATACGCATATTCTGCCCTAGCGCCAATTCACCCATATCAACAGATGGTCCATCTGCCATGATATCGCCGCGAACAACTTGATCACCAACATTCACAATAGAACGCTGATTAATACAGGTATTCTGGTTAGAGCGTGTGTATTTAGTTAAGTTATAAATATCAACACCAGCATCACCCGCTTCTGTCTCTTCGTTATTCGCACGAACAACAATACGAGCAGCATCAACACTCTCAATAACACCACCGCGCTTGGCAACAACACAAACACCTGAGTCCTGAGCAACGGTTCGCTCCATACCTGTACCGACTAAAGGCTTATCCGCCTTCAATGTTGGTACCGCTTGGCGTTGCATGTTTGATCCCATCAATGCTCGGTTAGCATCATCGTGCTCAAGGAAAGGAATCAATGAAGCAGCGACAGAAACAACCTGACGTGGTGAGACGTCCATATATTGCACATCGTCTGGTGACTTCAATGTAAATTCATTCATGTGTCGTGCTGACACAAGTTCCTCAGTTAAGCGACCTTCTTCGTCCAAAGTGGCTGAAGCCTGAGCAATAACATACTCTGCTTCATTAATTGCAGATAAGTAATCAATCTCATCAGTAATTTTGCCATCAATAACACGACGATAAGGGCTTTCTAAGAAGCCATAGTTATTGGTACGCGCATAAGTCGCTAATGAGTTAATCAATCCAATGTTTGGACCTTCAGGAGTCTCAATTGGACAAACACGACCATAATGCGTTGGATGCACATCGCGCACCTCAAAACCGGCACGTTCACGAGTCAAACCACCAGGCCCTAACGCCGATACACGTCGCTTATGGGTAATCTCAGACAGTGGATTGTTTTGGTCCATAAACTGAGACAATTGCGATGAGCCAAAAAATTCTTTAATCGCAGCAGAAACAGGCTTAGCATTCACTAAGTCCTGAGGCATCAAACCTTCTGATTCAGCAACTGACAAACGCTCTTTAACGGCGCGCTCAACACGGACTAAACCAACGCGGAATTGGTTTTCTGCCATTTCACCAACAGAGCGAACACGGCGGTTACCAAGATGGTCAATATCGTCAACAACACCGTTACCATTACGAATATCGATTAATGTCTTCATCACATCGACGATATCTTCTTTCGATAAAATACCTTCGCCTTTATCGCTTTCACGGTGCAGGCGACGGTTGAATTTCATACGCCCAACAACTGACAGGTCATAGCGATCTGAGCTGAAGAATAAGTTTTGGAACAAGCCCTCAGCAGACTCTTTGGTTGGTGGTTCACCAGGGCGCATCATGCGATAAATTTCAACCAATGCTTCTAACTCTGTACGCGTTGGATCAACACGCAAGGTTTCAGATACGAACGGGCCACGATCTAATTCATTGGTATACAGTGTTTCGATACTGGATACACCAGTCTCAGACAACTTCTCTAAAACTTCTTCTGTTATTTCAGTATTACACTCAAATAATACTTCACCAGAATCCGTATCAATAATATCTTTTGCAAGTGCTCGGCCTAACAAATAGCTCTCAGGGACTAACAGCTGAGTAACATTGGCTTTTTCCAAATTGCGAATGTGGCGAGCAGTAATACGACGCCCTTCTTCAATCAGCACATTGCCTTTCTTATCCTTGATATCAAACGTAGCCATATCGCCACGTAGACGGGAAGGAACAAGCTCTAACAAATATTCTTTATCGCCAGTTAATTCAAACATGCTTGTTTCGAAAAACATCTCAAGCATTTCTTCAGAAGTATATCCAAGCGCACGCAACAAAATAGTCGCTGGCAACTTACGGCGACGATCGATACGTACATACACTAAATCTTTAGGGTCAAATTCAAAATCCAACCATGAGCCACGGTAAGGAATCACACGAGCTGAGTAGAGTAACTTACCAGAAGAGTGCGTTTTACCTTTATCGTGATCGAAGAAAACACCTGGAGAACGGTGTAGCTGAGAAACGATCACACGCTCAGTACCATTAATCACAAAGGTACCGTTGTCAGTCATCAATGGGATCTCACCCATATAGACTTCTTGTTCTTTAATATCTTTAATTGTCTTATTCGACGATTCTTTATCGTAAATAATTAGTCTGACTTTTACTCTAAGAGGCGCTGCATAAGTTGCCCCTCTTAATACACATTCTTTTACATCAAAAACTGCTTTACCCAAGGAATAGCTAACATACTCTAACGCTGCACTACCAGAGTAGCTGACAATAGGCATAACGGATTTAAACGCTGCATGCAATCCTGACTCTAAACGATCTTCAAGCTTAGTATCTTCTTGGGTAAATTTTTTATAGGAGTCTAGCTGTATAGCTAGCAAATAAGGAACATCCATTACATGAGGTAATTTGCCAAAATCCTTGCGGATACGTTTTTTCTCAGTATACGAGTAAGCCATCTGTATTCCTCAGCTTGTTACAATTGGGTTGTGACACCACTTAAAGCACGGGTTATGCTTTATTATGTTTGATTGACATTCAATCAGTACAGCTCGCCAAAAACGAGAGGTATTTATAATTCTTATCCGTAAAATAATTAAACCAATTATTGAAAACGGAAAAAGGCCGGCAGGTAAAACCCGCCAGCCTCAAGCCTATCTGTAGTAGAAAGGCCTCGACACAACTCTGAATTATTTCAATTCAGCAGTAGCGCCAGCTTCTTCAAGCTGCTTTTTCGCTTCTTCAGCGTCTTCTTTAGAAGCGCCTTCTTTAACAGTTGCTGGAGCACTTTCAACCATTGCTTTAGCTTCTTTCAAGCCAAGGCCGGTGATTGCGCGAACTGCTTTAATAGCGTTAACTTTCTTATCGCCAGCAGAAGTAATAACAACGTCAAATTCAGTTTTCTCTTCTGCAGCAGCACCGCCTGCATCACCGCCAGCAGCAGGTGCAACAGCAACTGCAGCAGCAGCAGAAACACCGAACTTTTCTTCCATTGCTTCAACTAATTCAACTACTTCCATTACTGACATTTCAGCAATAGCGTTTAAGATGTCATCTTTAGATAGAGCCATGACTCAGATCTCCGATAAAAATATTGTAATAAAAATTGACTACATATATTAGCTATTGAATTGACTAATATTATGCAGCGTCTTGTTTTTGGTCGCGAACTGCCGCAACTACACGAGTAACTTTTGTTGGAACTTCGTTGAAAGTTCTGACCAACTTGGTTACCGGTGCGATCATGACACTGGCCAACATACCTAACGCTTGATCGCGTGTTGGTAGTTTAGCAAGCGCATCGATCTGACCTGCGTCCAGTAGCTTGCCGCCTACAGATAGCGCTTTAACTTCAAATTTTTCGTTTTCTTTCGCGAAATCTTTGAATAGTCGAGCTGCCGCACCTGGGTCTTCCATAGAAAAACCAAAGATTGATGGCCCAACTAACGCTTCATTGACACAGTCAAATTCTGTTTCAGTGAATGCACGTTTCGCAAGAGTATTACGAATCACGCGTAACTGAACGCTATTTTCCCGTGCCAACTTACGCAGCGCAGTCATATCGGTTACGTTAACGCCACGAGCGTCTGCAATAACCAGAGACAAAGCATTGCTGGCAGTCTCGTTAACCTCAGCGACAATTTGTTTCTTGTCTTGGAATGCTAATGCCACGAGTTTTCTCCTGGATTTGATTAAAAATAGCAGCTTTATAAACCACTACGTTAATCGTTAATACTACTTACTTTTTTATTTAACAATTCATTAGTACGATAACCGTAACTATTGATTCGTTATCTAAAAATGTAAGCCTGTTTTTTGGTGATTAAATTCACTTTTACAGAATAAAAATGAATTTGGGCTTTCACCATCTGCGTAGGATGTCGGATAATATCGTTGATATATCTAACTGTTTAAGCTTCTCACCAATACTCTTAAGAATAAAAGAGCGTTAGCAATCTGCTCCTACGGTCTTTGACAGCCTGTTAATATTTCTACATTCATAGAAACACTAACAAACCCCAAAGTTCTTTTGCTTTACTGGATTAAATATCCAATGAAGCGATATCTATTGCTAAACCTGGTCCCATCGTACTGCTTAAAGAAACCTTCTTAAGGAAAACGCCTTTAGCAGAAGCAGGTTTGGCTTTTTTCAAATCAGCCAACAGCGCTTCAAGATTTTCTTTAATCGCTGCTACGTCAAACTTCACATTACCAATACCACCGTGAATAATTCCGCCTTTATCTGCACGGAAGCGCACTTGACCTGCTTTAGCATTTTTAACTGCTGTAGCAACGTCAGGGGTCACAGTACCTGTTTTTGGGTTTGGCATTAAACCGCGAGGGCCAAGAATTTGACCAAGCTGTCCAACAACACGCATAGCTGCTGGGTCCGCGATCACAACATCAAATTCCATATTGCCTTTTTTAACTTCAGCGGCAAGTTCGTCCATACCTACCAAGTCAGCACCCGCTGCTTTTGCAGCTTCTGCATTATCGCCTTGAGTAAATACAGCAACACGTACAGTTTTACCTGTACCATGAGGCAATGAAGTCGCACCGCGAACAGCCTGGTCTGATTTACGAGGATCAATACCTAAGTTGATAGCAACATCAACAGTCTCTTCAAACTTAGCAGTCGCTAACTCTTTCATTAAAGCGACAGCTTCATCGATTGGGTATTGCTTTGTAGGATCAACTTTTTCGTTAATTAATTTTTTACGCTTAGTTAATTTAGCCATCTTAAACAACTCCCTCAACTTCTAGACCAGCACTGACAGCACTACCTGCAATAGTACGAACAGCAGCGTCCATATCAGCAGCAGTTAAATCTGGCATTTTAGCTTTAGCAACTTCTTCTAATTGTTCACGAGTTACCTTACCCACTTTTTCAGTATTAGGGCGAGAGCTACCTTTACTGATACCAGCTGCTTTACGTAGCAAAAATGCTGCTGGAGGAGTTTTCATTTGGAATGTAAAGCTACGATCACTGTATACACTGATAACAACAGGAACAGGTGCGCCTGGCTCTAGACTTTGAGTCTGAGCATTAAAGGCCTTACAAAACTCCATGATATTAACGCCGTGTTGACCCAATGCAGGACCAACAGGGGGACTAGGATTTGCCTGTCCAGCAGGCACTTGTAGCTTAATATAAGCTTCGACTTTCTTCGCCATGATTATAACTCCAATTAATTGGGTGCTAACGCCTCAAAGCCTCTACAAATGCTTCACAAGAAAACATTTATCAAAACTTATCGCAGGCTCCCCTTCAGACTTCACTTAAAAATGAAATCACCATATTTTCATAGCAGCATCTAAATGAATAAAGCCACTATCAAAAAATCTACTAAGTCTTTTCGACTTGGCCAAACTCAAGCTCAACAGGCGTAGATCGACCAAAGATCAATACAGCCACCTGAAGGCGACTCTTTTCATAATTTACTTCTTCAACAACACCGTTAAAGTCGTTGAACGGACCATCAATAACCCGAACCATTTCACCAGGCTCAAATATAGTTTTAGGTTTCGGCGCTTCAACCGAATCATCCATACGCTGGAGAATCAATTCAGCTTCTTTATCCGTAATTGGGGCTGGCTTATCTGCTTTACCACCAATAAATCCCATCACTCGTGGCGTATCTTTTACCAAATGCCATGAATCATCATTAAGATCCATTTGCACAAGCACATAGCCTGGGAAAAATTTACGTTCAGACTTACGCTTTTGACCGCCTCGCATCTCAACAACTTCTTCAGTAGGCACTAAAACTTCACCGAATAAGTCCTGCATGTCATGCAACTCAATACGCTCTTGCAAGGCAACAGCGACTTTCTTCTCATATCCTGAATAGGCGTGTACAACGTACCAACGCTTTGACATAGCTTTAATTACCCAATGATCAGTGATGCAACCCAACCCAATAGTGAGTCAAGTCCCCATAAAATAAATGCCATCACAATAACTAACACTACAACTATCAAAGTTGTTTGATTAGTTTCTTGACGGGTTGGCCAGACAACTTTTCTAGCCTCTGTTTGGGATGCTTTGACTATCGCCCAAATTGACGAACCCTGTTCTGTATTAACTGCTATCCATAATGCAATAGCAGCGAGCACAACCAAGCCTACAACTCTATATAGAAGCGGATAATCTCCATAAACAGAATTAGCAACAATCCCACCTGCAACAAGCGCAACGACAACTAGCCAGCGCAACCAGTTAAGAGGGTAATTATCATTACTATCTGTTTTTGTGCTCACACCACAACCTCAAATTTTACTTCGCTTCTTTCTTGCTGTTGATCTGCTTTCAGCAAAAAGTCGAAAATTGATTATTTGCCAAAAATGGCAGGCCAGGAGGGACTCGAACCCCCAACTTTCGGTTTTGGAGACCGACGCTCTACCAATTGAACTACTGGCCTATTTAGTTTTCATCGACAACAAACAAGTTGCTTTCCCGATAAAACAGAAGCCGAGACGATAAATCGACTCGGCTTACGACCACCATTAGCGGCGGAAGTGCTGAAAATGTAAAAACATTTTCAGCCAATACATAAAGATTACTCTATGATTTTAGCGACGACGCCCGCACCAACCGTACGACCACCTTCACGTATCGCAAAGCGCAAACCATCTTCCATCGCAATCGGATGAATCAAGGTCACTTCCATTTGTACGTTATCACCAGGCATTACCATTTCAACACCTTCTGGCAATTCACACGCACCCGTTACATCCGTCGTACGGAAGTAAAACTGTGGACGGTAGCCTTTAAAGAATGGCGTATGACGACCACCTTCATCTTTTGATAATACGTAGACTTCAGCTTCAAATTTCGTGTGTGGCTTCACTGAGCCTGGCACACACAATACTTGACCACGCTCAATCTCTTCACGCTTAGTACCACGCAATAGAACACCAACGTTCTCACCTGCACGACCTTCGTCTAGCAACTTGCGGAACATCTCAACACCAGTACAAGTGGTTTTCGCCGTCTCTTTAATACCAACGATTTCGATTTCTTCACCCACTTTGATGATACCGCGCTCTACACGACCAGTCACAACCGTACCACGACCAGAAATTGAGAATACGTCTTCGATAGGCATTAGGAATGGTTGATCGATTGCACGCTCTGGCTCAGGAATGTACTCGTCTAGTGTTTCAACAAGCTTCTTAACCGCAGACGTACCTAATTCGTTATCATCTTCGCCGTTCAACGCCATTAACGCAGAACCTGCAATGATTGGCGTATCATCGCCTGGGAATTCATAAGTATCTAACAACTCACGCAATTCCATTTCGACTAGCTCTAGCATTTCGTCGTATTCTTCTGAACCAACGCCACCACAGTCTTCTGCCAATAAGTCAGCTTTGTTTAGGAAAACAACGATGTAAGGAACACCCACCTGACGAGACAACAAGATGTGCTCACGCGTTTGTGGCATAGGACCATCAGTCGCACCACACACCAAGATAGCGCCGTCCATTTGTGCAGCACCGGTAATCATGTTTTTCACGTAGTCCGCGTGACCTGGACAGTCAACGTGCGCGTAGTGGCGAGTCGGAGAATCGTATTCAACGTGTGAGGTTGCAATGGTGATACCGCGCTCACGCTCTTCCGGTGCGTTATCAATACCGTCAAAGGCAACGGCTGCACCGCCCCATACTTCTGCACAGACGCGAGTTAACGCCGCTGTCAGAGTGGTTTTACCATGGTCAACGTGACCAATCGTGCCCACATTCACGTGGGGCTTGCTTCTCTCAAACTTTTCTTTCGCCATTGTGAGCGTCTCCCGGTTTCAAAGTGCGCACAATTATGCGCGATATACAGATATTAAAAATTAACGCCAGCTACTTTATTGACGCTATTCACTTTCTTTTTTGACTTTCAACACCGCCAATACCACCGCATTGAAAGCCAACACACAAAAGCAGCCTACCACTAAGGCAAACTGCTTTAAATTCACTAATACTGGAGCTCATGAGCAGATTTGAACTGCCGACCTCACCCTTACCAAGGGTGTGCTCTACCAACTGAGCTACATGAGCAAATGACCTCATTATTCACAGCTACAGCCGTACAACAATCATCGCACGATCTCCACCAATCACATCAAGTGACTGGCCATCCAACTGGAGCGGGTAGCGGGAATCGAACCCGCATCATCAGCTTGGAAGGCTGAGGTTCTACCATTAAACTATACCCGCAAATATTTTCGCGGTTATTGCCTCCGAGTTGCCTATACTCATCACAAACAAAATCCATTTGTTTATATCTATACTGGTGCAGGGGGGTGGATTCGAACCACCGAAGCTTGCGCGTCAGATTTACAGTCTGATCCCTTTGGCCACTCGGGAACCCCTGCTAAAACTTATTAAAAAGCAGAATACTTATACCAACAGCCTATAAAACCGACATTTATCTATAAAAACAGGCAAGCCGCTGCGCAAAGGCGGGGTATTCTCCGCTCATAGAGGCCTTCTGTCAACTATTTGTTTTATAAATCACAGACTTACATGAGATAGCTGAGATATAGTTATCGATAGACAAACTAAAGAAACGTCAAATCATCTAAAACACTAAATTTGCGATGAAGATATAAGATCATCTAAAAAATAAGCACCTACCTTAAAACAAGTTAAGATAGATGCTTATCGACCAACCTTTTAAGATTGGCTTACATAATTTGGAGCTGGCGAGAGGAGTCGAACCCCCGACCGGCTGATTACAAGTCAGCTGCTCTACCAACTGAGCTACGCCAGCAATTACCAATTAGAAGGAGAGTTTTAATAGCCCCTCAATCAACTGGAGGCGGGATTCTAGAGAAACTTTTAGGAAGACGCAAGATCTGTACACAAATTTTGTCGTTTCTGGATGTAATCTTCTGAAGAAAGTAGCTCTGCCCAGCGTTCAGCACTGATTTTTGATGCTTCACCTTGAGGTAAAAACACCCAAGTTTCTTTTTGCTCACGAGGTACATTTACCATTTCTGGACGATAACCTTGCTTACTGATGCTCACTTTCATCGCATCAGCACGCTCTTTATTGGAAAACATCCCAAGAGAAATACCATTGGCCAGATTACCCGATGGAATAACATAACTGTCGATTCCACGACGCTGCAGCTCACTCAGACGGCGTAAAGCCTCTTTGCGAGACTTTTCTGGAGGTAAGTGCAACCAATAGCCCGGATCGCTGCTGACGACCACATCTTTAATCTCAGCAGCCAAACCCAATGCCTGTAATCGCTCTACAAAATATTCTGCTTTCAATAACTTTTTGAAAGCCCCCACCAAAGTACAAAGAGGCTCGCGAGACAGCTCTTGAACTCTAGAGGGAGGCGCTGGAGGGGGAGCAACAGCCAATATACTTTCATCAACTACCTCAGATAATAATGTGATTTCTTTCGGAGCAGCTGATAACGATATATTTGGAATAGAAGAGACTACAGCATTAGAAGGTTCTGCTTCAGAAAACAACTGGAAATATATAAAGCTCAGAATATTGACAACAACCAGACTAGCTACAATCCAACGCATACCACTTCTCTAATTTTTAATGTTCTATGGGAATATTATTGACTGAACTCACGAAAAGCATTCGATTCAAGAGCCAAGGACAAGCCATTTAATACTAACTCTGGTTCAACGATTATGCCACTGACAGAAGTAAACAAATTTTGTTTTACAAGCTGCTTTTTCAATACATTAGCCAATTTAGCACCATTACCGCCCGTGAGAACAATTCTGATATCACCACCGCCTGCAGCAAAAAGCTCCTCTAAAGCAAACGTCACCAAGCTTAATTCCATTACACGTAAGCCTGAGGACACTGCCATTTGAGTTGACTTCCCCGCACTCAGCTCTTCATCATAACTAATTGAGTTTAACTTAACGCGATCAGTATCACGAAATAAAGCACTCCTCATTAACTCGATACCTGGAACGATATATCCGCCTAGATGTACGCCATTAGACAACAGCGAATCAACCGTACATGCACTTCCCGAATCAACAATCAAACAAGGCTTCGATTTATCAATATTATAGGCCGCCATCACAGCCAACCATCGATCAACCCCCATCTGGGAAACATCATCATATCCATTAGCAACACCTGCGCAGAATTTTGAAACCGCAGCATATATAGGCTCTAACTGCCAATTTTTTTTACACCACTGACTAAACTCTTCTTCAAGTTTGGGCACAACACTGGATACATAAATTTTTTCTATATCATCACGATCAGCAATATCTGAAAAAATATTAGGATAAGCTCCCTCAAGCTGATGATTACCGCCTCCTTGAGCTACAGCACCGCCCTCATGGCGCAAACGCCATTTAAGCCGAGAGTTACCAATATCCACCTCAAGAATCATTAGAAAGCCTCAACGACAACTCTCCACCATGCACAGAGGAAAGCTCACCACCAACCTCCAACTGTAAAGCGCCAGATTCATTAACGCCACGAGCCACACCATAAGATCGTTGCTGGCCGGAAATCACCACAACATTTTGATCTTTATAAGCATCCATAGACTCCCATGCCGAACGATACTTGATAAACCCATCCTGAGAGAAAGTCGCCACAATAGGCAGCAAACGATTCAGTAAAGCAGCTGCTAATTTATTTCGCGAGTAGCTGTCCGAAACTTGAGACAAACTAATATAGGGCTGCTCAATGGCCTCCTGCAAAGGTGAGATAGCCGTATTAAGGCCAATACCAATCACTACCTGACAGCGCCCGGTTGGATCCCCCGCCATTTCAATCAATATCCCGCCTAATTTAGCCGAACGAATTAATATATCGTTTGGCCATTTTAATTGGACACCTTCAATACCTTCATCAGCAAGAGCTTGCACCACACCAACACCAACACCAAGGCTCAGACCTTCTAACGAGGAAGCACCCTGTTCAAATTCCCAAGACAGTGACAAAGCAATGTTCCCTAGTGGACTAACCCATTCTCGACCTCTGCGACCACGACCATCCTCTTGGTACTCAGCGAAACAAACTCGACCATTAGTATTACCCGGTCCAATTTTATCCATTAAATAGCTATTCGTAGAATCAACGACGGCCAACACCTCCAACTCACTCAGCAAAGTCTGAGAGTGGCGACTCATATTGTCAGTTATCTTTTCCCTTACCAAAAATTCCAAAGGTGTCAATAAGCGATAGCCCTTCCCCTTAATAGACTCTACCTCAAGACCATAAACTGATAACGCTTGCAGTTTCTTCCATACCGCCGTTCTGGACATATTTAAACGATTTCCAATAACTTCTCCCGAGTGAAATTGGCCATCAGCCAAAAGCCTCAGCAGTGCTTCAGATGCAGCATTCATTAATGCTCACCCTGATAAGCTCGATCATAGCGGCACCCTAAACTGGTTAGAATTTCATAAGCGATTGTTGAAGCTTGAGCCGCCAAGCGATCAACCGTTTGGTGCTCACCTATAATTTCAATCATACTATCTCTTTCAGCAAGCAAAGCATCAGGCACAGAAGAAACATCAAAAGCTATTGAATCCATCGATACTCGTCCAATAATGGGAACAGGGAACCCGCTATAGAAACCTTGCCCCCTGCCCCCCAAAATGCGAAACAAGCCATCCGCATAGCCACCAAAGGTGATCGCTATTCGAGTATTTTTTTTAACTTTATAACTTGCACCATACCCAACACTATCACCTACGGGAATATCTTTTATTTGATTAACAGGAACGGAAAGTTTAACAACTGGAGTCATGGGGTTGGCATATTCAGGCGTAGGGTTTGCACCGTAAAGTGAGACACCAGGGCGAGCAATATCAAAGTGATAATTACTCCCCAAAAAAATACCGGAAGAATTTGCGAAGCTAGCTTTTATATTCGGCAGAAGCTGTTTCAATTCATCCAAGGCGGAACAAAAAGCTTCCAGCTGCCGATTATTTAAAGGGTGAGATGGCTCATCAGCACAGGCCAAATGACTCATTAATATATCTGGTGACAATGACCGTAACAAACTTTTATCTGAAATCAGCTGTTTAATTTCTTCAAGGCTAAGCCCCAAACGATGCATCCCCGTATCAATTTTAATAATCGGCGGCAGCCCCCTTTTTGGAGACACAACACCATCATAAAATGCTTGCCATCCCATCAACTGCTGCAACGTAACTAGCGTAGGAATTAATCGATAGTGGACACATTCTCTAAAATTATTGCTCGCCATACCACCAAGCACAATAATTTTATACTCTCCTGCTACAGCTTCGCGCAGCTCAATTGCTTCATCCAAAGTAGCAACAAAAAATATACGACATCCAACAGTGATCAACGAACGTGTAACAGGGATCGCTCCCAACCCATAGGCATTTGCCTTAACGACCGCTGCACACTCCGTATCTGTGCCAACTTTTTGATTAAGCAATTGCCAATTTTTCTGAATGGCGGTTAAATCAATAATAAGCTGCCCTGTAGAAACCATAAAAAGTACTTGCTTGAGATGCCAAAGGGCTAGTCTAGCAATTTTCAAAAAACGAAGATATCTACAGATATAACATTCGGTCAATTAATAGTGACCAAATGCCTTATGGAGTGCAGCTTCTGTAAAAGTGGATACTTCTGCTACACCGATATGAACATAAAGCAAACTCTTAAGAATGAGAGCCTAGAGGGTAGCAAAAAGCCTCACCACGGACGCTACGTTTTTTGCTTGGGAGTATTCGGCAGTTGTTAACTTCACACCCAGATATCATTGACCGCCGTGATCTCACTACTGTCTTCATCACCCGTATTTAAAACGCCTCGCGGCTCTATCAGGAGCATTTTCACTTCATTTTCAGCATATGGCTTGTGCTCTACACCTTTAGGAACAACATACATCTCACCGGCTGATATATTGACATGGCCATCTCTAAAATCTATGCGCAGATCGCCCTCCAAGACAATAAAGGTTTCGTCTGTATCAGCATGAACATGCCATATGAAATCACCTTCAATTTTTACCATCTTGAACTGATAGTCATTCATCTCCGCTATGACTTTAGGCTCCCACTGTTCATTGAACAAACTTAGCTTTTTATTAAAATTTATTGACTGATAAATCATAATTTTCCCTATTAACAACAATAACACTACAGCTTGAGAAGAAAATCATAAAGGCAGATGAAGCATATTGGCAAGCCTCAACGTAAACTCACAAACTACATAATTTATTGTTCAATAAAGCTACGCAGAAAGACTCGCCGTCTCTTCATTAATTTGACTGACACACGCCAATATAGCATTGAGGTTAGCTGTGATAGTGTCAGCATCTTTTGAGATACCACAGTAACGCTTGCCATTCACCTTAAGTTGAACATAACTAACTGCACAAGCATCCACACCACTGCCAAGTGCATGCTGATCATAATTGATAATTTCTATATCAAACCCAAATGTCTGCTGAATAGCTCGACAAAAAGCCGATAGCACCCCTTCTGCCTGACCATTAAGCGTTATATCAGGCTGTCCAGATTGATCCGATATTAATGTTGCCCGTATTAGCTCATGGCTACCATTACGATCCAAATGATACGAATGAAGTTGGTAAGCTCCATCAGTACTCATAAATGATTGCTTAACAATTTCCCATATCTGATGTGATGTTACTTCAGTGGAATTATTTTCCGCATAGGCTTGCACCTTACGGCTAGCCTCAATTTGCAGCCAACGAGGAAGCTGCAAGCCATAATCATGCTCCAAGACATAAGCCACCCCCCCTTTCCCCGACTGACTATTAACACGAATAACGGACTGATAATCTCGCCCCAAATCCTGAGGGTCAATAGGAAGATAAGCAACATCCCAGAACTCGCTTTCTTCTTGTTGAGCCAAACATTTGCGAATAGCATCTTGATGGCTGCCAGAGAAGGCCGTGTAGACAAGCTCCCCGAACCATGGATGCCGAGGATGAGTTTGTATTTGCGTACATTCAGCAACAACCCGAACGATTTCATCCGCATTGGATAAGTCCAACCGTGGATCAATACCTTGGCTATACATGTTCATCGCCATGGTTACTATATCCATATTTCCGGTACGCTCACCATTACCCATTAATGTACCTTCAATTCTATCGGCTCCCGCCATCAGCCCCAATTCAGCTGCAGCAACAGCAGAGCCGCGATCATTATGCGTGTGGAGGCTGACAACAATAGAATTTCTTGAGTTAATATTATCGCAAAACGTTTCTATTTGATCCGCAAAAACATTAGGCGTTGCACACTCAACGGTTGCCGGCAAATTGAAAATAGCTTTATGTTCAGGTGTTGGATTCCATATTTCGATAACGGCATTGCATACCTCTATGGAATAATCGATCTCCGTACTAGAAAAACTCTCTGGAGAATATTCGAAATACCAATCAGTATCAGGGTATTTCCTGGATTCATCGAGTACTTTTTGGGCGCCATTTCGAGCAATATCTATAATTCCAGATTTATCTAATTTAAATACTTTTTCTCGCTGAACAGGAGAGGTCGAGTTATACACATGAACGATCGCCTGTTTGACACCTTTAAGCGCTTCGTAAGTACGCTCAATGAGCTCCGGCCGCGCCTGTGTTAACGCTTGAATTTTTACATCGGCTGGAATTTGATCTTCCTCAATCAACCAACGGCAAAACTCATAATCAGGCTGCGAAGCAGAGGGAAAACCAATTTCGATTTCCTTAAAACCCAGCTTTATAAGTAATCGCCAAAGGCGTTGCTTTTGCGCAACAGTCATTGGTTCAATCAATGCCTGATTACCATCTCTCAAGTCAACCGCACACCAAATTGGCGCTTTGGTAATGACTTCCGAGGGCCAGCGACGATCAAACTTATTAACAACAGGAAATGGACGATATTTCTTACAATTAAACGGGCTCATTAAGGGATTTCTCGAAAAGTTATGGTATCACTCTGAAAGTTCTAAACTCAGCTTAGCAATTTCGAGCTATAAGGCCTTGTAAGCCTTTAAGCATCAGTTCCCTCATGAGGATCTGACAAAATGAAGAAAAGGGTAAATTCTCTATTGAAATTGCATAACTGATTGTGAGGTATTCTACCCTCAAAAACGCACAATATATTTGCTAATTAAGCTTGAAATAAGTAATTTTAAGCAATAACTAACTACAAAAAGACAAAAATAAAGCAAATTATTGCTTAAAAGTACAAATCTAACATATCATTTCTCAACAGCTACATGCTAAGAGGGTGAAAATGCTACATCTAGATCGTACCGATAAACGAATCCTAAAAGAACTGCAAAAAAATGGGGGAATCAGCAATTTAGAACTCGCAGACAAAATAGGGCTATCAGCTTCTCCGTGCTCACGCCGTGTTAAAGCATTAACCGAAGCCGGCATTATCGGCAAAACCGTAACACTGCTTGATGAAAAGCAATTAGGTTTAACATTAACAGCACTTATTAGCATCAGTATGGACAGGCACACACCTGACCGTTTTTCCAACTTTGAATCAGCAGTTACCAGTTATCCTGAAGTGCAAGAATGCCTACTCATTACAGGCTCAACTGCTGACTATCAACTAAAAGTCGTCGTCAAAGATATGGAAGCCTATCAATCATTTTTACTAGGCAAGCTTACAAAACTCGAAGGCGTCACAGGCGTGCAGTCCAGCTTTGTCATGCGCAAGGCTATTGATACCAATGAGCTACCCTTAGACACGGTATAACCCTTATTTTCTTTAGTAGTTTTCTCAGGAAATAAACTACGACCAACAGAGACTGCTTCATCCGAACATAGATACTGAAGATGCTATTAGCATGATAATTCGAACACCAAAAGCTTACCAAAAAACCTTCTCAACAATTCTGATAAGCAGCCAGCACTTTTAATTAAAATTTATTTTCACATCTACCCAATACCAACTCTACAAATAAAAAATTTAATATTCTTATAATTTTTTTAAATACATATATATAAATAATTTATAGATAAAATCCAAAAATAAAATCTTACAATAATTTAGAGCAAATTAATTTTCTAGTTTCTCGCCAAAGACTGGCTTCAAGTCTATAGTTAATAACGACAATTAAAGTTATCTTGGAATTTACTCAATGTTTTCTCTATCAAAATTAATAGGCTTACAATTCTCTTGGAAACAAAAATTGATTGCGATTATTTGTGTAACACTCATTGGTTTATCAATTGTTACCAGTGTTGCCTTTAGCAGCTTGGATAGTGTTACCACAGGATTTAAAAAGCAAAATATCGCTTCTGAATATAAGCAAAACTCCTTAACCTTAATAAATACTTTAAGAGACTTAGAGTCAACAGCTCTAAATCTTAGCATAGATAAAACTGACACTTTTATTGAAAACCTTAACTCATTAAAAAAATTGACTACATCAATGAATTCACAAGCTACCAAACTTAAGCACAATGACCTCATTGATTTTTCAGCAAAACTACAGGAGATGACAACTAGTTATATCAAATTGCGTAAAGATTGGGTTAACAATGGATTAGAACTCGGTTTTTCTATTGAAGAAGGAAAGCTAGCTGACTTAATTAACGGCATTACCGGCTTAGAAAAAGCCTCTTTCTCAATTCTTAGTAATTCATTTCGAGACCTGGTATCCACTCAGCGTAAATTTTTGATCTTGAAAGATAAAGCAAACGAAGCAAAAATAGAAAAATACACGAAGGAGCTGGAGGCAATGGTTACTGAAATGAACTGGGCGAATAATAGAAGCGGAAAAGCAGTAGTGGCTTATCGCAAATCATTTGATGCCGTCAAAGTGCTTATTGCTAATGAGGCAAAAATTATTGCAAACATTAAAGAAGTATTAAAAGGCCTCTCTGAATCTGCCAATCAACAACACAGTTTTTTAGAAGAAACCATTATCCAACAAGTCATTAACGAATCAGAAAGTACACGCTCAACAGCTATCAATATTATTGCTATTGCAGCAATCATGATAGGTTTTATTATATTAATCAGCCTGGTAGGTACAACTAAACAGCTAAATACACAACTAACGCAGATGCAGGCCTTCCTTAAAAATATTGCTGAAGGCGATTTTTCCAAAAGCCTAATGATTGGCCCTAACCGAAAAGATGAATTCACACAATTACGTATTGAATTCAATCAGATGGTACAAGATGTATCCAGTGTTATTTGTCAGGTGGTTGAGGGGAAAACATCATTACTAGATTTACGAGAAAAGCTGGAAAAGGCCGTTGAACAACTCGTGATTACCAGTGAACAAGCTGAGCAAAATACACAACAGGCAACGATTGCGACACAGCAAATCTCTATCGCAATCAATGATGTTGCAAAACGCTCTAGCGATGTTAGTGATACGATTCAAGCTGCATTCAAAGAAACCAATAATGGTGGCGAAATCATCGATGACTGCGTTAATTCTATGGCTAATATTGTAAACTTAATACAAAAAGCCCATGAAGAAGTCACCAACCTTTCTCATTCAGGAAACAAGATGTTGGGCATTATTGATGTCATTAATGGATTAGCAGACCAGACTAATCTACTGGCACTCAATGCGGCGATAGAATCGGCACGGGCTGGAGAAGCTGGACGGGGGTTCTCAGTGGTTGCTGATGAAGTCCGCGCTCTAGCACAAAAAACTGTCAGTGCGACCAGTAGCATTGGCGATATTATCAAAGGCTTTAGCGAGCAATCCAAAAATATGGGGGACCTGATGGAAGAAGGTATAAAACTGGCATCCTCTGGCCAGAAAAATGCCAACAACGCCACTTTATCTTTTGAAAAAATTGAAACCTCTATTCAAAAAGTCGTTGCTGAGATGGACCAGGTAGTCGTTGCGGTCGAAGAGATTTCTTATAACACCAGTGACATTACAACACAAATTGAACAATTATGTGATCAGGGAGAAAAAACAAAAGAGACTCGCCTCGTACTAGAAGACCACACAAACCAGTTATCTTCACAAATAAAAGACCTGGATCAGCTCACCAGTCAGTTTAAATTATCGAGTCAATCAAGGATTTTATAAAGGTCATTTTAATTTAGCAAACTCACAAAACTCAAGCGAGTTACAGGACTGCACTTTTTGCAAGCACTAATTCCTCACCCACTAAAAAAGCCCTAACCGCTACCGGCTAGGGCTTCTTAATTAAAAGCTTGACGATGACCTACTCTCACATGGGGAAGCCCCACACTACCATCGGCGAGGAATCGTTTCACGTCTGAGTTCGGGATGGGATCAGGTGGTTCCAATTCTCTATGGTCGTCAAGCAAAACTGTGCCCCTCAAGGAGGAGGGGTACATCGAAAAATGTCAGGAACATTTTCGATGCCGTTGTCTCTGTTTAGCACTTCACTTAACAAAAACAACCAAAACTAGATGTCAAACGCAGAAGCAATCTCCTGCAAAGTAATTCGAGAACAAACAAGTGACAAGGTAATAGTTTCTCTTACCTGTCTTGCCCTCCAAGGAAGGAGGGTACACTAAAAATGCATGGAGCACTTTGTGTGTGTATTGATTGTTTTGCATAGCAACTTATATAACCACAATAATCTCAATTATATGGTCAAGCCGCACGGGCAATTAGTACTGGTTAGCTCAACGCCTCACAACGCTTCCACACCCAGCCTATCAACGTGGTGGTCTTCCACGGCCCTACAGGATCCTTAAAGGATCAGGGAAAGCTTATCTTGAAGGAGGCTTCCCGCTTAGATGCTTTCAGCGGTTATCCCGTCCGAACGTAGCTACCGGGCAATGCCATTGGCATGACAACCCGAACACCAGAGGTTCGTCCACTCCGGTCCTCTCGTACTAGGAGCAGCTCTTCTCAACTTTCCAACGCCCACGGCAGATAGGGACCGAACTGTCTCACGACGTTCTAAACCCAGCTCGCGTACCACTTTAAATGGCGAACAGCCATACCCTTGGGACCGGCTTCAGCCCCAGGATGTGATGAGCCGACATCGAGGTGCCAAACACCGCCGTCGATGTGAACTCTTGGGCGGTATCAGCCTGTTATCCCCGGAGTACCTTTTATCCGTTGAGCGACGACCCTTCCATACAGAATCGCCGGATCACTATGACCTACTTTCGTACCTGCTCGACTTGTCAGTCTCGCAGTCAAGCACCCTTATGCCATTGCACTAATCTCCTGATTTCCGACCAGGATTAGGGTACCTTCGTGCTCCTCCGTTACTCTTTGGGAGGAGACCGCCCCAGTCAAACTACCCACCAGACACTGTCCGCAATCCCGATAAGGGACCTACGTTAGAACCCCAAACATATCAGGCTGGTATTTCAAGATTGGCTCCACAACAACTAGCGTCATCGCTTCAAAGCCTCCCAGCTATCCTACACAAATAGGTTCAGAGTTCAGTGCCAAGCTATAGTAAAGGTTCACGGGGTCTTTCCGTCTAGCCGCGGGAACACAGCATCTTAACTGCGATTTCAATTTCACTGAGTCTCGGGTGGAGACAGTGCCGCCATCGTTACGCCATTCGTGCAGGTCGGAACTTACCCGACAAGGAATTTCGCTACCTTAGGACCGTTATAGTTACGGCCGCCGTTTACCGGGGCTTCGATCAAGAGCTTCGCCGAAGCTAACCCCATCAATTAACCTTCCGGCACCGGGCAGGCGTCACACCCTATACGTCCACTTTCGTGTTTGCAGAGTGCTATGTTTTTAATAAACAGTCGCAGCGGCCTGGTATCTTCGACCAGCGTCAGCTTAGGGAGCAAGTCCCATCACCAACACCGGCGCACCTTCTCCCGAAGTTACGGTGCCATTTTGCCTAGTTCCTTCACCCGAGTTCTCTCAAGCGCCTGGGTATTCTCTACCTGATCACCTGTGTCGGTTTACAGTACGATTCTTTATTACCTGAAGCTTAGAAGCTTTTCTTGGAAGCATGGCATCAACCACTTCAACTCAAAATGAGTCTCGTCATCAACTCTCAGCCTTAGCAACCCGGATTTACCTAAGTCACCAGCCTACAGCCTTAAACACAACAACCATCAGTGTGCTGGCCTAGCCTACTCCGTCCCTCCATCGCAGTAATAAAAAGTACAGGAATGTTAACCTGTTTCCCATCGACTACGCTTCTCAGCCTCGCCTTAGGGGTCGACTAACCCTGTCCCGATTAACGTTGGACAGGAAACCTTGATCTTCCGGCGTGGGAGTTTTTCACTCCCATTATCGTTACTCATGTCAGCATTCGCACTTCTGATACGTCCAGCAACCTTCTCAAGTCACCTTCAACCGCTTACAGAACGCTCCCCTACCATACTTAAAAAGTATCCGCAGCTTCGGTTGCTAGTTTAGCCCCGTTAAATCTTCCGCGCAGGCCGACTCGACTAGTGAGCTATTACGCTTTCTTTAAAGGATGGCTGCTTCTAAGCCAACCTCCTAGCTGTCTAAGCCTTCCCACATCGTTTCCCACTTAACTAACATTTGGGACCTTAGCTGGCGGTCTGGGTTGTTTCCCTCTTGACGACGGACGTTAGCACCCGCCGTCTGTCTGCCACAATTGCACTCCTCGGTATTCGGAGTTTGCATGGGGTTGGTAAGTCGGGATGACCCCCTAGCCCAAACAGTGCTCTACCCCCGAGGGTGAGATGTGACGCACTACCTAAATAGTTTTCGGGGAGAACCAGCTATCTCCCGGCTTGATTAGCCTTTCACTCCGATCCACAGCTCATCCCCTCATTTTTCAACATAAGTGGGTTCGGTCCTCCAGTGCCTGTTACGGCACCTTCAACCTGGCCATGGATAGATCGCCGGGTTTCGGGTCTAATGCCTGCAACTCGCGCCCTATTAAGACTCGGTTTCCCTACGGCTCCCCTAATCGGTTAACCTTGCTACAGACAATAAGTCGCTGACCCATTATACAAAAGGTACGCCGTCACAGAATAAATCTGCTCCGACTGCTTGTACGCACACGGTTTCAGGATCTATTTCACTCCCCTCACAGGGGTTCTTTTCGCCTTTCCCTCACGGTACTGGTTCACTATCGGTCAGTTAGGAGTATTTAGCCTTGGAGGATGGTCCCCCCATCTTCAGACAAGATAACACGTGTCCCGTCCTACTTAATACGTCGATCTTTGCTTTCGTGTACGGGGCTATCACCCTCTATCGCGCAACTTTCCAGAAGCTTCCACTAGCGCCGATCGCTCGGCTAATCCCCTTTCGCTCGCCGCTACTTGGGGAATCTCGGTTGATTTCTTTTCCTCCGGGTACTTAGATGTTTCAGTTCCCCGGGTTCGCCTCTTACACCTATGGATTCAGTGCAAGATACCCGCAAGCGGGTGGGTTTCCCCATTCAGAAATGTGAGGATCAAAGCATGTTTGCCGGCTCCCCTCACCTTATCGCAGGCTCCTACGTCTTTCATCGCCTCTAACTGCCAAGGCATCCACCGTG
>OZ245996.1:600000-2285000 GCA_965230205.1 Cellvibrionaceae bacterium
CATTATACGGATGTTTATTCGTTCTGCAACAGATATTTTAAGATTATTTGTATTTTCTTAAAGGCGGATACTAAACAACCAAAAATCACTCGAAACTCTTAAGAATTTCCGCAAGCTGGTCGAACTGTTCTCTGGGAATGAGAGTAAATTTTAGACCATGGGTAAAACCTGTACTCCCGGCCATGATCATAGAAAAGGTAACAACACCTTTTGCCCGAATAAGGTACTGCTTACCTTTAACACAGGGGCTAAACTCAATATTCACGTCCTTGCCCACAGGAATTTGATCTTGATATTCGAAACCAACCCCTCCAGAAGACACATCACGAACCCTGGCAGCAACAATACGCTTATCCGGAAATAGCAAACGTGAGCTCCAACTCACCTTGTAACGTTTACTCTTGCGGCGCTGATCTTCAGACATTATTGACTAATTAATCCAGAAATAACCTACTTATCTATTAGTTTAGTAGAAATAAAACTGTGTAACGCCTTATTTTGCAAGAAGATTAATAACGCTAAGCAATTACAAACAAATGATAATTCTTCTTACCCAAACGAACCACAAACCACTTTTCATAAAGGGCTTTGTCACTTGAGAACAGGGTGTCTGCCGACATATTACTATCCCAACCTATTTCCTCACCGTTAATCAGCACCGCATTACGAGAGAGAGCGTCTTTAACCTGCTTTCCATTTTTAGCCAGACCAGCCGACACAAAAAGACTCGTCAACGGCTGCCCTGACAAATCACTAGCATCCAAAGAAGTTGTAGGCAGGCCATCCTGCTGCAACTGTTCTAGGTCATTAGGTTTAAGTTGAGAAACATCACCATTAAAAAGCACTTGAGTGATTCGCTCGGCCGCCACCAAGGATTCATTTCCATGCACTAGCTTTGTCATTTCTTCCGCAAGAACACGCTGAGCCTGTGGACGCCCAGTAGCTTCCTGATCAGCTTTTTCAATAGCTGCTATATCAACAACATCGAGAAAGGTAAAATACCTTAAAAACTTATAAACATCGGCATCAGCCGTATTCAGCCAAAACTGATAAAAAGCATAAGGGGATGTTTTTGCAGCGTCTAACCAGATAGTCCCCGATTCAGTTTTACCAAACTTAGTTCCATCTGCCTTAGTGACAAGAGGAAGCGTCAAACCATATACCTGAGCACCATGAGCGCGACGAGTTAGATCAACTCCTCCGACAATATTACCCCACTGATCTGACCCGCCAATCTGCAAGGTACAATTGTGTCGCTGATACAATTCGGAAAAGTCATAAGATTGCAGCAACATGTAGCTAAATTCTGTAAAGGAAATACCTTCCCCTTCTCTGTCGATGCGCTGTTTAACAGATTCTTTATTAATCATGTTATTAATAGAGAAGTGCTTCCCTACATCTCTTAAAAAATCGAGGACATTAAGATCACTTGTCCAATCCAGATTATTAACCACTTCAGCTTGAGTCGCATCTTGCTCAAAATCAACAAACCGTGAAACCTGCCCTTTTAGCTTATCGACCCACGTTGCAACAACATCGGGGGTATTAAGCTTACGCTCCTGAGCTTTAAAACTTGGGTCACCAATCAAACCTGTTGCACCACCCACTAAAGCAATCGGCTTATGTCCAGCTTGCTGAAAACGTTTCAATGTTAATAAAGGCACCAAGCTACCAATATGAAGGCTGTCAGCAGTTGGATCAAACCCACAATATAAGACTCTTGATTCACCTAAAAAATCAGCCAATGATGCCTCGCCAGTCATCTGCGCAATTAGTCCACGCGCTTGCAAATCTTCCAATAAACCCTTATCTACCGCCACTCTTGATTACCTTTTAAAAATTAAATTCAGGCCTTACTTTAAAGGCGCACACCATACCGGAACCCCATTGAAAAACAAGTGGATAGAAAGGTGCAATATCAAAATTAGAAAGCCAAAATAAGCGCCCCAAAAAGATTCTTGTCACATAAAAGTAATATTAAGATACCAAGCTCACTTCTATAACAATTTAAAGGTGATTAATTAATAGTATTCTGGTATAAAAGCGTCTATAACATATATACATACAGCAATACATTAACAAGATGATAAAAGGCATTGATTTAGTTAAAAATTTCTCAATGAGAAATTTTGTGAACGGGTTCCCAAAAAGTCATGTAATGGCGATTGGGGCTCTAGGGTCCTCACTCCTTTTATTTTCAGCCATCACACCATCTGACGAGCCAAAACCAGTCGATCGCTCAGAACAGATACTTTCTCTTAAATTATCTACATCAACACCTCCTATTGAGGCAGTAGTTCAGCAAGCCCCTGTCGTACAAGCCCCAATTAAAGATACTGAGATTGAAGTAGCCGATACTGCAACAGATGCAGTAGCAATGATTAAAAAACCTGTAATAATAGAAGAATCAGAAATCTTAGAAACACAGATTGCAGATGCTGAAATCGAAAAGATAGAAGCGCCAACCTCTATAAACTACCATACCGAAACCGTTGCCTCTGGAGATAATTTATCCCTTTTATTCCAGCGTGCTGGGCTCTCCGACACTAGTTTATATGAGCTAATGAGTGGAAATTCGACCACAAAGCAACTAACCCGATTGTATCCGGGACAAACATTCCGCTTTCAAATCACCGATGGAAAACTGCAATCACTGATTTATCAGAAAAACAGGTTAGAGACGATTGAGTATACTCGTACTGAAACTGGCTTTAGCGATAAAACCATCACTCAGAAACCTGATATTCATATTGCTTACCGAGAGGGAACAATCATTAACTCTCTTTTTCTTGCAGGAACTGATGCGGGAATGGAAGAAAGCTTAATCATGGAGCTAGCCAGCATTTTTGGCTGGGATATTGACTTTGCCTTGGACATTCGCACCAATGATAATTTTAGAGTTATCTATGAAGAGAAATTTTTAGAAGGCGAAAAATTTGGTAACGGACCTATTCTAGCCGCTGAATTTACTAATCAAGGCAAAACATTTCGCGCAGTTCGCTATATCAATGCTAAAGGCGATAGCAACTACTTTACCCCTCAAGGCAAAAGCATGCGCAAAGCATTCTTACGCACACCGGTTGATTTTGCCCGCATTAGCTCACACTTCAACTTAAAAAGAAGACATCCTGTTTTAAATAGGATTCGCGCTCATAAAGGCACTGATTATGCAGCTCCCACTGGCACACCGATTAAAGCAGCCGGTGATGGTCGTGTCACCTGGGCTGGCACCAAGGGTGGCTACGGGCGCACAGTCATTATTCAACATGGGCAATCTTATAAAACGCTGTATGCTCACATGAGAAGATATGGTCGCGGTATTCGTAATGGTACTAGGGTAAAACAAGGGCAGATAATTGGTTATGTTGGCTCTTCCGGGTTAGCTACAGGCCCCCACCTACATTATGAATTTCATTTAAACGGCGTTGTACGCAATCCTGTTAGAGTTCCACTACCTAAAGCGAAATCTATTCCTAAAGCCGAACTTGCAAGCTTTAAAAAGCAGACAAAATCTATTGTTGCCAAACTTGAAGAGTATGGGCGCAAAGTTCAGGTAGCGACACAATAGAATCATTAACTACAAAGCAATACCTACATCAAAACCACTAAGGAGCCTGCAACATGAGCCAAACTTATTATATTGGCTTATTATCCGGCACCAGTGCAGACTGCATTGATGGCTTGATCGTCGACTGGCAGACCAACAGACCTAGAATTGTTAGCACTTACACACTTGATATCCCTGAAAAAATCAAAAGAATGGTGTTCGACTTAGCAATTAGCGGCAAAGATGAAATTGAGCAGATCCGCTACCTAGATTACCAATTTGCCCAACTATTCAGTGATACAGCAATAGCACTATACCAGCAAGCTAACATTTCTCCTCAACACGTTTCGGCCATTGGCAGCCACGGGCAAACTATTCGCCACCACCCTCCCGAAAAAGACATTCCTGGTTACACATTACAAATTGGCGACCCAAATATCATCGCAGAAAAAACAGGAATTACGACTGTTGCCGATTTCCGTAGAAGGGATATCGCCGCAGGCGGACAAGGCGCCCCACTCGCACCGGCCTTACACGACGCCCTATTTAGATCAACGTCTACTGATCGTATTATTTTGAACACTGGGGGCATCGCCAATATTACTTATCTACCTTCAGATGGGGATACCATTGGCTTTGACACCGGCCCTGCAAATGGCTTGATGGATAGCTGGTGTCAGCTACATAAAGGCCAGAGCTATGATGCTAACGGAGAATGGGCTGCGAGCGGAATCACTCAACCACAGCTGTTAGAGCAATTTTTACAGCACCCCTTTTTCTCATTACCCTCTCCCAAAAGCACAGGAAGGGAAAGCTTTAACTTGTCATGGCTACAAGAGCAATTAAAGCAGTTTAATCAAGACATTACCCCAGAAGATGTACAAGCCACTCTACTATCACTGACTGTCGAATCAATTGCTCTACATATCAATCAAATTACAACATCATCAGAAGTCTATATCTGTGGTGGTGGAGCCCACAATACGGAGCTTTGCAAAAGATTAGAACAACGCTTATCACCCAATAGTTTTGCAACAAGTGATGCGCTAGACATACCACCAGACTGGGTTGAAGCCGTTGCCTTCTCATGGATGGCCAAACAAACAATGGAGAGGCTAACCGGAAATTTACCTAAGGTTACAGGCGCAAAAAGAAAAGTGATTCTAGGCGGAGTTTATTGGGGCTAAGGTACCTGCAAGACTACAGCGCACATCAGCTAAAAGTACACATAACTCTGTTGATTCAATAGCCTTTTAACCTCTGTAGGCCCAAAAGGCACGGTGCCAATAAATGGATGAATACTGGAGCGGCTACGCCCTAAAATGCCCGTTTGCGTCTCACACACTCGGACATCCACAACGCCAAAAGCACTTAACCTGGCTGCTAGGTCGACGATATTTTTATATTCGTCATATTTATCTTTAAAGAATATCTCCACTTCAGGACCATGAAGCACTATAGCAATAGGATTAGCACTTGCAGGCAACTTCCCGTCAAGATATAACATTTCTGCTCTTTTTAGAGCATCAGCAACCTCATCAGGAGAGTCATTTAAAATTCGAGCTAGATAACCATCAGCATTCAACTGCTCAGGGGGTTCAGTTTGAGCAGTTGCGAAAACAGAAAAAAATAAAGCAGTTACGGCAATCAAAAATACCGCAAGAGACCTAGCATGGCTAGATAGAAAATGAAGCACCACATCCACAAGTTGAAGAGGCATTAGGATTACTCACAACAAATTTGGAGCCCTGCAGATCTTCTTTATAGTCGACCTGGGCACCAACAAGATAAGGGTAGCTCATCGCGTCGATTAAAATACCAACACCACCCTCTTTATCAATAACCGCATCATCATCGGCAACCAGCTCATCAAAGGTAAAACCATATTGAAAGCCAGAGCAGCCGCCACCCGTAACAAACACACGAAGTTTTAAGTCAAAATTACCCTCTTCTTCCAATAGGCTACGTACTTTCTGCACAGCGCTATCTGTTACATACACTGGTTCTGGGGTAAATGATTCAGCGACAGTCATTAGGGTATATCTCACATAGTCAATTATGCCAATTATGGCTTTAACTGAGTAAATCAGTCAAGTATTAGAGAGAAATAAGGCCTTCAGGCCTATTCTTCCACTTCTACTAAATTAGGCTTTATTGACTACCGATGACGCCAATTTTACATCAGCTTTAACCAGACTCACCTCATTAGATTCATTAGAACTCAACGAGCTAACAGGGGTTTTTACTGATGACTTATTACCATAAACTAAATTGCCATTAACTTGGGCGCCTTTGACCATTTCTATCAATGCGTAGTGCACATTGCCGTTAACAACAGCCTTAGCGGCCAGCTCAACATGCTTATCGGAGTAAACATCACCATTGACTGTTCCGTTGATAACGAGGGTCGGCACTCTAATTTCACCTTCAACAACTCCAGTCTCTAATACTCTGGCATGAGCATCAGCACCGTCAGTCACATAAACATTTCCTTTAACCTTGCCTTCAATCATCAGATTACCTGAAAAGCTAATATCACCGACAATTTCAGTATTTTTCGACACCAATGTGGTTGATCCAGCAGAAAATGATGTAGATGTTTCTTTTTTACCAAACATAAGTTTTAACTCTCTTTTACAAGCCAACCAAATTTTTTATCCACAACGGCTTTTTTAGGGCGCTGCACAACGACTTTTAAATCAATCCTCTCAGGGATAAATCCTTCAGGCAATGCCATTTCGCCTTCAATTCTCTGAAAATATTTAAAACTTAATTTAATTCTTTCCACCGAAATCGACTCTGAAATATCTTTCAACGCTAGCTTTCGGTTTTTTTCTCCTTGCTTGCCAAGCAGCTCAAACGTAGCATAACCTGATATCTTTCTATGCTGAGCAACAATTTGCTTAATCACCACATTATATTTATAGACACCTGAAGAGCGTGTCTGAACAACCGATGGCGCATCAACCACTAAGCCTTTATCACTAGGGTCTGGTCTCATCAAACTGCGATAGAACGTATTATCTTGCTCTAAATCTGCAAGCTGATTTTCCAACTCAACCACTTTAGATCGCACCTCTTCATTTGCTTTACGATCAACTTCGGTTGCTAATTTTAAGTTCGCTATCTGCTGCTCTAATTTAACCGACTGCGCCAACTTCTCATTATATTGCTGCTTTAGCTCTTCATATTCAGCGACAATATCACCATTGCCTCCTACTGAATAATAACGGCCAATAAAAAAACTGCCAATAACAGCAACTATAAATGTGAGGGAGAGCGCAAAAAACCAGAACATTCGTAGATAAGGGCGATAAGGTACCACCGTCATCGAGTATTGTTTACTGGGTTTCACTCTTGTCATAACAAGCTAGCTTTTATGTAATTATTAGAATGGGCTTAGCCTTTTTAAAGCAACTACCCTTTCATTTCTCATGATCATGGCAATAATGCCGGTTGCTGAAGCCCTGCTGTTTCATCAAAACCAAACATCAGGTTCATATTTTGTACTGCCTGACCCGAAGCACCTTTTGTTAAATTATCAATCACTGACAAGACAACAACAGTATTTCCTTGCTCCGGCCTAACAATCGCTAACCTGCAAGTATTGGATGTCTTGACTGAGCGCGTCTGCGGGTGCGATCCAGCAGGCATCACATCCACAAAAGGTTCATCTTTATAAAAGTCTTCATACAATGTCTGTAAATCTACACTTTGATCCAGCAACTGCCCATAAAGTGTAGAATGAATGCCTCTGATGATAGGCAATAAATGCGGTACAAATGTAAGTTTAGCAGGTATTGCATCAGCTGACTGTATCGCTCTCAAACCCTGCTCAATTTCAGGCAGATGTCTATGGCCACTGGCAGCATAGGCTTTAAAGCTGTCACTGACCTCAGTTAATAAATTATCAACTTTCGCTTGACGACCAGCACCACTGGCACCACTAGCAGAATTGGCAATCAAAGCGTCTGTCTTCACGAGATTATTCGCGACTAAAGGCAAGAACCCCAACTGTATAGACGTTGGGTAGCAGCCAGGACAAGCGACCAACTGAGATTTAACGATCGCTTCTCGGTTAACTTCTGGGAGACCATAAACGGCTTCGGGTAAAAGCTCTCGGCAACCATGCTCCTGCCCATACCATTGCGCCCACAAATCAGCATCCTTAATTCTAAAGTCTGCTGACAGGTCAATGATTCGAACACCTTTTGCGAATAGCGATGGCACCATGCTATGAGCTACACCATGAGGCGTTGCAAAGAATACGACATCGCAGCTAGATAACTGCTCCACATCAGGGACAGTAAAGCGTAAATCGCAATGACCACGCAAACTATGATACATATCGGCAACGGCAACACCCTCTTCAGCACGAGAAGTAATAATTTTAATATTCACTTCTGGGTGATTGACTAATAAACGTAGCAATTCAGCTCCGGTGTACCCTGTCGCTCCTACAATACCAACATCGATCATTTTTCTCACAAAATCCTACAAAAACAAAACGTTAACTGTAGAGCAAAGATAAACATTTAGAAACCCCAAAATTCAGCAAACAATAAAGAAAATAGGCAGTCGTAGCAGAGACAACAGTCGTGGTCGTACAATAAACTGGATACAACCTCTGCAAAAACGATAACCTCAGAAGCAAACTAAAGGTGCGATCCTCTTTAGAATTCCTTATTATGGTCTGATTTAGAAAATTGAGCGGAATCCGCCTTTAATGAACCGTATCGGACAATTCATTCAAACTATTGTCATTCAATTTCGTCACCGATTGGCAGATATTGATGCTCTCCCTCAACTGACATTACTAGGAGTTATTATTGGGTGCGCATCTGGCGGACTCATCATTCTCTTTCGCTATGCAATTGAACTCCCTCTCGGCTACATTCTTCCAGGCAACAATGAAAATTTCGAAGGCTTGAGTAAAGCCTGGCAGTTTGGCCTACCTGTCATTGGTGCATTAATCATTGGTACAGGCCTACACTTTTTAAATGCAAAAGATAGAAGCGTCAGTGTTGGTCACGTCCTTGAGAGACTCCATAACTTTCAAGGCCGCATGCCTCTAACAAACCTTATCGTTCAATTTGCAGGTGGTGTTATCAGCCTGATCACAGGCCAATCAGTAGGCCGTGAAGGGCCAGCAATTCACATTGGCGCAGGAACCGCCAGCGTCATTGGTCAATGGCTGAAATTACCCAATAATAGCCTGAGCACACTAATCGCTTGTGGTGTCGCGGCCGCTATTGCGGCTTCCTTTAACACGCCTGTTGCCGGGGTTATTTTTGCAATGGAAGTAGTTCTAATGAGCTATACCATTGTTGGCTTTATTCCTGTGATGATGGCATCGGTTTGTGGATCTCTGATAGCGCGTTCGACATTTGGCAGTGAAGCTTTTTTTACCATTGATAATGCCGAGCTAAATGGCCTATTAGAAATACCCTTTATGGTGATTGCAGGCCTGGTAATTGCCTGTTTTGCCACGCTATATATGCGCTTACAATTGGCATTTAACCGCTTTTCTCATTACCCTATTTTTTTACGTGTAACTGCAGCTGGATTGGTAACAGGCTCAATTGGCTTTTTATGCCCTGAAATTTTAGGCCTAGGTTATGATACGATTAACCTCAGCATTGAAGGAAAGTTAAGCCTTGGTATCTTATTCACCATTGCTCTAGCAAAAATTATAGCCACTAGTTTCAGTATTAGCATGGGTATCCCCGGAGGCTTAATCGGGCCTCAATTATTAATAGGGGCTTGCCTGGGTGGAATTATCGGCATCATAGGCAACACGCTGTTTCCAGAAAGTATCACTAATGGAGGCATTTACGTTCTACTGGGTATGGCCGCAATGATGGGCGCCGTACTCAATGCGCCACTGGCTGCATTGATGGCTGTCTTGGAGCTGACCTATAACCCATCGATTATTTTTCCAAGCATGCTGATTATCGTCATTGCCTGCGTTGTCACGCGTCAGCTTTATGATTGCGAGGGCATTTTTGTCGAAATGTTAAATCTTAGTGGGACCAAACTTGACGTTGGCCCAGTAAAGCAAGTGCTGGGCAATATTGGCGTACGTAGTGCTATGAAAACAGCATTTGTTGTGAGCCCAACACAAATCACGCAAACTCAAGCAGGCAATTTTTTATCTAAAAATCCATTATGGGTTGTGATAAATACCGACGATGAAAAGATATTACTTAGAGCCGCAGATCTCGCCATTGCGCTTGAATCCTTAAAAGAAAACCAAGAAGAGCACTTAGAAGAAGGTACCATCGATTTACTCGAAATACCTGCTCAACGCTTTAGCCTGACGTCGACACCAGAATTATCAACTCTCTTTGAAGCGAAAAAAGTCTTGGACAAACAGCCTGGGACCGCGCTATTTGTTACACCGCAAATACAAACGACACCAGAACCCAAGATTTTAGGTATCATTACTCAAGATACAATTAGTAATTATTATATGTAAGGAATAGTCGAGAAACATTATGCTGTGGGTTAAATCTTTTCATATTATTTCTGTCATCTGCTGGTTTGCCGTTTTATTTTATCTACCACGTCTATTTGTTTATCACTCCATGAGTGAAGACGAAATCAGCAAGGAGCGATTCAAAGTCATGGAACGCAAATTATTAAGGGGGATCGGCACCCCATCAATGATTGCCACCTTTGTATTTGGCATTTGGCTAGCCAGCTACAATTGGAATTATTACCAGCACTCGCTCTGGTTTTGGATTAAAATATCTCTAGTAGTTGTACTGTCCATTTATCATCATGTGTGTATTTATATTTGGAGGCAGTTCTGTGAGGATAAAAATACTCGTAGCCATATTTTCTATCGTTGGTTTAACGAATTTCCTGTGATATTACTCATCGCAATTGTTTGCTTAGTCGTCGTAAAACCCACTTGGTAACCATCTAATTTTAACTTAGCCATTTTCAGGAAACATCAATGACTCGCTCTGAAACACTTTTTTCAAATGCTCAACAATTTATTCCTGGTGGAGTCAATTCACCTGTACGCGCTTTTAAAGCAGTCGGCGGCACTCCGGTTTTTTTCAAACGCGCGGAGGGTGCGTATGTGTATGATGAGGATGACAAACGCTATATTGATTATGTTCTCTCATGGGGACCAATGATCTTAGGCCATGCTCACCCTGATGTGATTAACGCGGTTATTGAAAAGGCAAAAGACGGCCTCAGCTTTGGCGCCCCGACTGAATTAGAAACAACGCTGGCACAAGAAGTCTGCAATATTATTCCCAATATGGATCAAGTGCGCTTCGTCAATTCGGGAACAGAAGCAACCATGAGCGCTATTCGACTTGCTCGTGGTTATACAGGTCGAGATAAGATCGTAAAATTTGAAGGTTGTTATCACGGTCACTCTGATTCACTACTTGTCAAAGCTGGATCTGGCGCATTAACGCTTGGGGTTCCAAGCTCACCAGGCGTTCCAAAAGAATTGGCTGACCATACTATTACACTCAATTACAACGATATCGAGCAAGTTGAATCGGTATTCTCAGAAATAGGTGAGCAAATTGCCTGCATTATTGTAGAGCCCGTTGCCGGCAATATGAATTGCATTCCTCCTGTCGATGGTTTCTTACAAACCCTGAGAAAGGTATGCGATAGTAACGGCAGCGTCCTTATTTTTGACGAGGTAATGACAGGGTTTCGCGTTCATGCACAAGGAGCCCAAGCTCGCTATAGTGTTGATGCTGACCTTGTTACTCTGGGCAAAGTGATGGGCGGTGGCATGCCTGTCGGCGCTTTTGGTGGCAAAGCCGATATTATGAATCATATCGCACCTCTCGGACCCGTTTATCAAGCCGGTACTCTCTCGGGTAACCCGGTTGCAATGGCTGCTGGCTTGGCTAACCTGCAAGGACTTAAACAAGAAGGGTTTTACGATAAACTTTTCGCAACAACAGATACATTAGTTAAAGGGTTACAGGAACGTGCCGATGCTGCTGGCATTCCTTTTACAACGAACCACGCGGGCTCTATGTTTGGCTTTTTCTTCTTAAAAGATAACAGTCAATTAGCAACTGTAACCAACTACCAGCAGGTGATGGATTGCAACATTGAACGTTTTAATCAATTTTTTCATTTGATGTTAAACGCAGGTATCTATCTTGCACCCGCTTCTTACGAAGCCGGATTCACCTCTATCGCTCATACTGAAAAAGACATTGAAGCAACATTAGGCGCCGCGGAAACTGCTTTTAAACAGCTATAAACACCTGCTATAGATAGAAAGGAATAGAAGGCCTCCACAAAATGAAAAAAGCCCTTGTCATCAAACCTAATATTAAGGATGAATATTTTTTTGACGAGGGGTGCTTCATATTAGAACTATCGAACTCAGATAACGATTCCGGCCTGTCCATTGCTCAAGCCAGAGTCGAGCCTGGCATCACAACACAATTACATAAGCTCGATAAAACAATAGAGCGTTACGTTATTGTAGAAGGAACCGGAGAGGTAATACTTGGGGAATCAAAGCCTATTAAGGTCGGCAAGAATGACGTCGTTATTATCCCTGAAAATCACCCTCAATCCATTCATAACACAGGTAATAGCGACTTAATTTTTCTCGTTATTTGCACACCAAGATTCAAACTAGAAAACTATATTGCTTGCGATCAGTAATACTTCTCTGTCAAAGCTAACGCTCTTAGCTCATTTAGCTTTCCAACTTAGCTATCACCCATCTACCATTATCTACTTAACTACACTTCCATGAGCTTGTTGGTCCGCGTGATAGGAAGAGCGAACTAGTGGGCCACATGCCGCGCGTTCAAAACCCATTTCATCCGCTAAAGATTTATATTCATCAAACTCTTCTGGCGTCACATAGCGCTGTACAGGTAAGTGATCTTTGGATGGCTGGAGGTATTGGCCGATGGTGAGCATATTAATATTGTGCTCGCGCATATCTCGCATTACTTCAAAAATTTCTTCTTTGGTTTCACCTAAACCAACCATTAATCCTGATTTCGTTAATACATCAGGACGACGCGCCTTATACTGTTTCAACAAATCTAACGACCATTGATAGTTTGCACCAGGGCGAGCCTCACGGTACAGACGTGGCACTGTTTCTAAGTTGTGGTTAAATACATCAGGTGCTTCTTTTTCTAAAATACCTAAAGCAACTTCCATTCGACCTCGAAAATCGGGTGTTAGAATTTCAACTTCTAAATTAGGTGAATGTATTCGCGCCTCTCGAATACAATCAGCAAAGTGCTGTGCACCTCCATCGCGAAGGTCATCTCTGTCGACAGATGTAATCACAACATACTTTAAGCGCATCTCAGCGATAGCTTCCGCTAATTGTTGAGGCTCTTGAGTATCGAGAGGGTTTGGCTTGCCATGGCCAACATCACAGAATGGACAGCGACGGGTACAGATATCTCCCATTATCATAAAAGTTGCTGTACCACCCGAAAAGCATTCACCAAGGTTAGGGCAAGAGGCCTCTTCACAAACACTGGATAGACCATTTTTTCGAAGAATCTTTTTAATACGCTCTACATCCGGAGAGGCTGGGACTCTCACACGGATCCAATCGGGCTTGCGTATCATTTGATCCGTCGCAATAACCTTAACAGGGATCCTTTCAACCTTATCAGCATCTCTCAGTTTTTCACCTTGCTGATGGCGAGTGGTGCGTCGAGTTGGTGATGTAGGTAAATCTTTCATAGTTATCTCATTGGCAATGTATCTATTGTTTCAATAGTTGATATCTTCAGGTTATTTACCATCTGCTCAACAATTGATTTTTCAACCGTCGCATAATCAACGGCTTGACTTGTGGGTAGGTCTTTCATTTGCGTCATTCTCAACGCTTCGTAACCGCAAGGGTTTATCAGATCGAATGGCGACAGATCCATATCGACATTAATACTCATCCCATGAAAGCAACACCCTTTGCGAACTCTTAAGCCTAAAGAGGCTATTTTATCATCAATACTGCCTCGACTAACATAAACTCCTGGAGCATCCGCTTTAGGATGAGCCGAAACGCCGTAATTTGCCAGTAACTCAACAGCGGTCTTTTCTAATAAGGTAATCATATCCCTTACCCCAAGCTTGCGCCTTCGCAAATCGATAAGAGGGTATAAAACCAATTGACCAGGGCCATGATAAGTAACTTGCCCGCCACGATCTGACTGAACGATAGGAATATTACCAGGATTTAAGACATGCTCTGGCTTACCCGCCTGCCCTTGTGTAAAAACAGGTGAATGCTGAACCAGCCACAATTCATCAATAGTTTCATCATTGCGCGAATCAGTAAATCGCGACATGGATTGCCAGACAGGTTCGTAAGGTTGTAGGCCTAAATAGCGTACCCGTAACCTATCAACAATCATTAGATAACCATTTTTACTTTAGGGTGCGCAATCAAAGCTTGGTGATACGCCTGCAACTGATCTACACCTGTTGCAGTAATATAAAGCGTAATGGACTGGAATTTACCTTTACTACTGGCTTTTACAGAAACTTTGTCACGATCAAAACCGGGAGCAAATTGCTCTGTTGTTGTTAGTACAAACTCATGCATTTCGATATGAGCATCACCCATTACTTTAATGAGGTAATCTTCACATGGAAATTCTATCTTAGGTGGCTCTTGCTCACTCACGACAACGGCCTACTCACTAATTAAATAAACTATGAAAAAAAAGTGTGATTGCATCAATAATGCGACTAAATAAACCAGCTTCTTCAATAGAATTCAATGCAATTAAAGGCGCACTAAGTAACTCTTCACCTTCCAAAGTAATCACAACATTACCCAGTTCTTGTCCCGTAGAGATAGGCGCTTCAATAATTTGGTCAACACTTGCCTTAGCAACCAGCTTATCTTCCATACCACGAGGCACTGTAAGGAAAATATCGCTTTCCACTCCCAAGTTCAGGTTTTCTGTTTTACCTTTCCAAACTCGGGTTTCAGAAACCATCGTATTTTTTTCGTACAGTTTATGGGTATGGTAATAACGAAACCCATAGGATAATAACTTCTGAGATTCCTGTGCACGAGCATCATCAGAGCGTGTACCCAACACCACGGAAATCAGCCTCATACCATCCTTTTTTGAAGAAGCGACTAGACAGTATCCGGCTTCTTCCGTATGGCCAGTTTTCATCCCATCAATCGTCTTGTCACGGAATAATAATTTATTGCGATTAGGTTGATTGATGCCGTTGTAACTAAAATATTTTTCTGAGTAAAGCTTATAGCTTTCAGGAAACTCTGTAATTAATGCCTTCGCTAAAATAGCAATATCACGGGCAGTAGAATAATGCCCCTCTTCAGGCCAACCTGTTGCATTACGGAACTGAGTATTTGTTAAGCCAAGCAGAGCAGCTTGTTGATTCATTACATCGACAAATGCTTCTTCACTACCAGCAATATGTTCAGCCAACGCAATAGTCGCGTCATTTCCAGACTGAATAATCATGCCACGCATTAAATCAATAACAGGAACTTGTGTGCCCTCACGAACAAACATTTTTGAGCCGCCTTTCTTCCATGCAGTGACACTGATTGTAACTTTATCTGAATGATTTATGGCGCCTCTCTCAATCTCAGAAGAAACGATATAACTCGTCATCAGCTTAGTAATACTGGCAGGAGGTAAGGCTTTATCAGCATTTTTTTCTGCCAGTACTCGACCTGAATTGGCATCAATCAATAAATATCCCGTTGCCGCTAACTGAGGTGCCGCAGGAATAATTACTTGGCGCGGATTCAGGGTTGGATTAGCACTAACCGATAGAGGCAATGCCATTAAAAACAGAATAACAAACTTAAAAACAGAAATTTGATGCATAGACATAGAACAGAAACAGTAGAGAGTTTTTATATCGGCCTAGGGCCTGTTGATACTAGTAAAGCCGCGTAGTGTAACATAAATTATTACAACGACTGTGACATGAGCGACGGCTTTACTTTTTAATTTCCTGGCGCACAATGTAGCCTTTTTCAAAGCCGCGATCATAAAGGCGCTGTTGCAGTATAGGTATTTGCTGCTCATCAGCAACTGGGCCGACCGTCACTCGATGCAAGCGGTCCTGACCTTCAACAATATTTACCGACTCCGATAAAATACTCGCAACCTGCGCTTGCAAGGAAAGCGCTGTTTGTCGTTGCTGGAAGGCACCTATTTGAATATATAGAAGATTGCTGGAATCGACCAATGCTTGAGGCGAATTTCCTAAAGGCTGTGTGACTACAGGAACGACAGCTGCAGGGGTTACTGCTGGTGTCGCAATAGCTCCCGTAGCAGCCGATGGCACAACGGTAGGCCGAGGTGTTACATTAACTTGGCGGACTCCCTGATTATTTTCAGGGGTTATATCAACAACATCCACTAACCCAACACCTGTAGCATCAACACCCAATTTACGTGCAGCAGCATAGCTTAAGTCAATAATTCGGTTGTCATGAAATGGGCCACGGTCATTAATCTTAACAACAACAGAGCGGCCATTCCCCACATGAGTCACCCTCACATAACTTGGTATGGGCAATGTTTTATGTGCGGCAGTCATTGCAAACATATCATACACCTCACCATTAGCCGTGCGCCGACCATGAAACTTGGTGCCATACCAGGATGCCACGCCACGCTCGCGGTACCCTTTACTATCTGCCATCACCCGATAAGTTTTACCAAGGACGGTATACACACCAGCATTACCTGCACGAGTACGTACTACCGGTGCTGGCTGAGCATCTGGAATATGGGAGACATCAACAGGTGCTGGAGGGCCTCCATCTTGCGGTTCTCGCTGAACAACAGAACAAGCGCCTAAAACCAATACCCACAAAACAATTATAGGTACCTTAATAATTTGCCACTGCATATTTTTACCCCTAGCCATTCTATCTAGAGCTCTTGTTAAGACTTGTTATTTAAGAGGACTTACGCGCTTGAGCAATTTCGTTACTTAGTTGCCAGACGGCCATTGCATATAAACGGCTGTGATTGTAACGCGTAATAACATAAAAATTATGCAGACCTAACCAAAACTCAGCACCCCATTGACCCTCTAAACGCATGATAGTTGCAGAGCCGCTCTCATTTACGGCTTTAACAGGAGTAAAGCCTTTTAGCTTTAATTCCCCGACCGTTGCAGAAGGCTTAAGAGATTTATTCAACAGATTTTCATCATAGCTGTCGGCGACTCGGCTGCGAACTGCAACTTGCTCACCCGACTTCCAACCATGTCGCTTGAAATAGTTGGCAACACTACCAATAGCATCTTCCGTATTGTCCCAAATATCGGCGAATTCATCCTTATCATAATCAACAGCATAAGCACGGTAACTTGAAGGGATAAACTGACCATAACCCATCGCACCGGCATAAGAGCCCATTAGGTCAAGAGGGTTTTGTTTTTGTTCTCGGGACAGCAATAAAAATTCTTTTAATTCTCGTCTGAAAAATTTACTTCGCGGAGGATAATCAAACGCCAACGTGCTTAACGCATCAATAACACGAAATTTACCTCGATGCCTGCCATAGAATGTTTCTACACCAATAATGGCAACAATAATCTGAGCTGGAACACCAAACTCCTTTTCCGCACGTTCTAGTATTGCCTGGTTTTCTTCCCAAAACGCAACACCCTTTTTAATACGCGCCGACGTCAAGAAAATTTTTCGGTACTTCGCCCAGGTAAGTGTTTTTTCGGCGGGGCGAGCGATAGCATCTAAAATAACTTGCTTTTTCTGGGCGCTCTCAAACCATGATTTCAGCTCTTCTTCGCTAAAATCATGTTCATTCACCATTTCGCCTATAAAGCGGTCTACGGCTTCATGCGTATCATAGCCCTTACTTTCATTGGCGCTCACAGAGGCAACGAATAACGAAAGTAGCATCCCTAAACCTATTTTTTTCATACCGTCCTTTAACATAACGACCTTTTATCGATTAGTTGAAATTCTACGAGGCTCGGTACTGATACCCATCAGCAAACCAAAACCCAGCATCAATGTGACCAAAGAAGTACCGCCTAAACTTACCAAAGGTAAAGGCACTCCAACCACGGGTAGCAACCCCGACACCATGCCTATATTCACAAAAACATACACAAAAAATGTAAGCGTAATACTGCCTGCTAATAGCCTCCTAAAGCTGTCTTGTGCATTCATCGCAATCATTAAGCCGCGAGCAATAATCAACAAATAGAGACCAAGCAGAGCCACGACACCAACAAAACCAAACTCTTCCGCCAGTACAGCAATAATAAAATCTGTATGGCTTTCCGGTAAAAAATCTAAGTGCGACTGGGTTCCATCTAACCACCCTTTACCATTAACGCCCCCAGACCCAATTGCCGTTTTTGATTGGATTATATTCCACCCCGCTCCCAGCTTATCGGCCTCTGGATTAAATAGCGTCAGCACTCTCTGGCGCTGATAATCATGTAGCACATAATGCCACATCGGCCAGACACTCGCGATCATTAACGCTATTGCCGTCAGTATATAGCTCCATCGCAAACCAGCATAAAATAATACGATCAGTCCTGATGTAGCCACGAGTATCGACGTACCGAGGTCAGGCTGCCGAACAATCAACACCGTTGGCATAGCAACGAAGGCTAATGACCAAAAAACATGCTTAAAACGAGGAGGTAGTGTTTTATTCGATAAATAGGCCGCAATCGCGATTGGCATCGCCAGCTTCATCATCTCTGATGGCTGAAAGCGAAAACCACCAACACTCAACCAACGTTGAGCGCCTTTAGCACCGACCCCCCAAACCAGTACTAGAGCCAATAATATCAGCGCACCCACGTAAAACAACAGCGACCAGCGCGCAAAATAGTCAAGTTGTATTTGCGCAATAGTAAACATGCCCGTATAAGCAATGATGAAAAACACAACCTGCCTTCTAAGCAGGCCGCTATTGCCCTCACTGGCGCTATAAAGCACCACCAGTCCGACAGTGGTTAAAGCAAGCAATAAAAATAACAGAAGAGGGTCAAGATGAACGACACGCCAGAAACTGCGCCTGCGACGCAAGTCATGGCTTGCTTCGGGCATACGCCGGATAAAGTCTTGTTGACGAACAGACACTATGGAGATTCTCGCTGAGCGACTGCTAGCGATTCACGCTGGAAGGGAACAAAAGGCTCTGTTGGCTGATTAACTGTTTTAATATCTTTCACTTTAACTCTTTCAGGCTCTAAATATTGGCCCAACAGATGAGCATCGAACATTTTTCTAGCAACAGGGGCAGCAGAACCAGAGCCAGACTCTGCATTCTCCACAATAACAGCCACTGCAATCTGTGGGTCATCATAAGGTGCAAAGCCAACGAATAACGCGTGGTCCCGATGCCGCTCTTTCAATGCCTCTGAATCATATTTTTCATTTTGTTTAATACCGACAACCTGAGCGGTCCCAGTCTTACCCGCCATATCATAGGGGGCATCTTTTGCAGCACGCCGAGCAGTACCATTGGGCGCATGCATCACGTCTTTCATCGCCTTAAATACAAAGTCCCAATGGCGGTCATTGACTTCTACGTAATTTAGTACTTCTGGAGGCAATACATCGTCACCAATAGATCGGACCATTTGTGGTTTAAGGTGCTTGCCTCGGTTAGCAATCGTATTAACCATGACGGCCAATTGCAGTGGCGTTGCCAAAGCAAACCCCTGACCAATACCGACATTAATCGTATCGCCCGGGAACCAAGGTAGCTGCCGTGCCCGCTTTTTCCATTCTCTGGATGGCCATAACCCTCGCCGCTCACTGGGAATATCAACACCTGTGGGCTGCCCTAAGCCAAACTGGCTACCAAACTGATGAATACGATCAATACCCATGCGAAATGCCAGATCATAAAAGAAAGTATCTGAAGACTGAACGATCGCCTTATGAACATTGACGATACCATGGCCATGGCGTTTCCAGTCACGATAGAGGCGATCATCGTTTTCTAATTGATAGTACCCCGGATCGAATATTTTATAACTTTGGCTGATTACCTGTTCACTTAAACCCGCCAATCCCATCATCGGCTTAATCGTGGACGCTGGAGGATAGCGGCCTTGAATAGCCCTGTCGAATAGAGGGATATCAAGGCTGCCACGCAAGGCGTTGTAATCCTTGTAGCTAATACCTGTTACAAATAGATTAGGGTCGTAACTAGGAGAACTTACAATCGATAAAATACCTCCGGTTTTAACATCGATAGCAACGACGGCTCCTCTCCGCTCTCCCATTGCAGCAAATGCTGTTTTTTGTAATCTCGTGTCCATGTGCAAAGACAAGTCCTTACCTTGCACAGGATTTTGCTGCTCCAAGGTACGCAAAACACGCATTCGGGCATTAATTTCAACGTGGCGATAGCCTATTTCACCAAAAAGAGAATCTTCATAGAACTTTTCTAAGCCAATTTTACCAATAGTGTGCGCCCCTTGATAACGACGCGCTTCTTCCTCATCAAACCGACTCCATTCCCTATCATTAATTTTGCCGACGTAACCAATACTATGAGCAAACAAATCACCTTCTGGGTAATCTCGGACTAATTGAGCCTCCACCTCCACACCAGCCAAGCGATATTCATTAACCGCGATTTTAGCAATCTCCTCTTCGGTTAAACGATAGCGCAATGGAATAGGCTGATAAGGGCGGCGATTAGTCTTGAGAGATTTATAGAAGTCCTGAATATGCTTATCACTGACAACAACAAGCTGCCTTAAAAGGGCAATCGTTTCATCCAGACTGGCTATATTTTCAGGCACCAGTGACAGAATATAACTAGGGCGATTGTCTGCTAGCAGCTTCCCATCACGATCAAAAATCAAGCCGCGTTGAGGATTAATGGTTTGAACCAATATCCGATTATTATCTGACTGCGTCGCGTAATTCTCATAATCGATAATCTGCAAGCTGTAGTAACGAGCTAATAGAACCAATACCAGACAAACAATCAACAGGCCTGTAAACAGAACCCGATTCGTAAACGTACGAGCTTCTACATGGTGATTTTTAAATTGTTGCTGTTCTTGCATTGGCTATTTAATGACTACTTATTAATTGTCTACTGAAAAATTATTTACGTTCACATTATTTATGGTAGGGGTGATTATTTAATAAAGACCACGCCCGATATAACTGCTCAACTAAAACGATACGCACTAAAGGGTGAGGCAAAGTCAATGCTGATAATGACCATTTTTGATCAGCTCGCTCTAAACACTTAGCACTCAAGCCATTTGGCCCACCGATTAAAAGTACAATATCCTGCCCTAACATTTGCCAATCAGCAACTTGTTGCGACAACTGCTCTGTACTCCAGCTTTTGCCCTTAACATCCAGCGCAATCACCTTATCCTGAGGCCCTATAGCCGCCAAAATAGATTCGCCTTCAATCTGAATAGCTTTGGCAACATCCTGAGACTTACCCCGATGCCCAAGAGGTAATTCTACATATTCAAACTTCCACTCTCGAGGCAAACGCTTTTGGTACTCATCAACACCTGCGGTAACCCATGACGGCATGCGCGTACCTACCGCCAAGACCCGAATACGCATTATTCAGAAACGTCTACAGAACCAATCGATTCTTCCTCAATGGGAGTCCACAACTTTTCCAAATCATAAAATTGCCTGGCTTGTGGCAACATAACGTGAACGACTACCGTACCGTAATCCACTAATACCCAATCAGCAGCTTCCATTCCCTCTATGCCAATAGGACGTATATCCTTTTTCTTACCTTCGTCGATAACATTACTTGCCAGCGACTTCACATGACGATTTGATGTCCCACTGGCAACTACCAGAGTATCCATTACGTCACTCATTGAAGTCACATCCAAACTTACAATATTCTGTGCTTTTAAATCATCTAGTGCATCGATAATTAATTTATTTAATTCAACTGCCATTCACTATTTTCTCTTTCATTGTATTAGTACTTTTACCAACACCTTTACTAAACCCATAAAGCTGATGGGACACAATATAATCCTGTACTACAGGTGCCAGGCCATCAGGCAAGATACCAGCAGATAATTGTCTTCTGATACCAGTAGCCGACAAATCTATCTCGGGCTGACTGATCGCAATCACAATACCAGACGCTTGCTGATGAATGCGCTCAACCTTTTCAGCATTATTAATAGCACCTACCCGATTCGAACCAGTACTGCCAGCCAGCCACTGAGACAGAACACCAGCATCAGGTAATTCATACTCAGGGCGTTGTAGTACAGCGATATGCGCCAGCTTAGGCAACTCTTGCCATCGATGCCAATTTGTCAGACCACTAAAAGCATCCGCTCCCATGAGCAAGGTCATACTGATATCTGCACCGTACTCTGATCTCAAGTCCTCAAGGGTATCTACAGTCCAAGAAGGTTTATCTCTTTTAAGCTCTCGACCATCAATCAATAAACCTTCTATTCCGGCAGTAGCAAGTTGCAGTAAATGCAACCGTTGCTCGCTACTCAACTGAGGAGTATCTCGATGTGGCGGCTGATGGCACGGCAATAATCGAACTTCATCCAACGCCAAAGACTTTTTAGCTTCTAGCGCCATCTGGATATGTCCCAAATGTACTGGGTCAAAGGTACCACCAAAGATGCCTATTGCTCTCATTTGGCTTTACTCATGACATTTTGTATAAACACATAAAGTGCTACTGGCGAATATGCCCATCACCAAAAACGATCCACTTTTGTGACGTTAAACCTTCAAGGCCTACCGGGCCACGCGCATGAATCTTATCTGTAGAAATACCAATTTCCGCACCTAAGCCATATTCAAAGCCATCAGCAAATCGGGTCGAAGCATTAACCATCACTGAACTTGAATCGACTTGCGCCATAAATTGTCGAGCACGAGAAACATCTTGAGTCACAATCGCTTCTGTATGACCTGAGCTGTAACGAGTAATATGGTCAATAGCAGATGACATATCATTCACCACACGAATAGATAAAACCGGGGACAAGTACTCTGTTGCCCAATCTTCTTCCGTCGCGTCACTCATAGCACTTATGGCTTGGGCACGCTTACACCCACGCAACTCCACATTTTTATCATTATATGTCTCAACCAATCTGGGCAGTATCTTCTCTACTATACCTTCAGCAATAAGGAGCGTTTCCATAGCATTACAGACACCGTACCGATGGGTCTTAGAGTTCACCGCTATATCATAAGCTTTATCAAGGTCGGCCATATCATCAATATAGACATGACAAATACCATCCAGATGCTTGATCACTGAGACTGTGGCATTTTGAGTGATCCTCTCAATTAAGCTCTTACCACCCCGAGGCACAACGACATCAACATAGTCATTCATCGTTATGAGTTCACCTACAGCCTCACGATCAGTAATGTCGATCACCTGCACTGCAGCCGCAGGCAAACCCACCTTCTCTAGCCCCTGATGGATACACTTGGCAATTGCCTGATTAGAATTGAGTGCTTCTTTACCGCCTCTTAAGATGGTGGCATTTCCAGACTTCAAACAAAGACTCGCGGCATCTACCGTTACATTAGGTCGAGATTCGTAAATAATGCCCACAACACCAAGGGGAACACGCATTTTACCAACCTGTATACCAGAAGGGCGGTAATTCAGATCGGTAACTTCTCCACAAGGATCTTTTAAAGCAGCTACCTGCTGCAAACCAGTGATCATCTGGTCAATACCTTTATCAGTAATCTCTAGGCGATCCAAGAGAGCATCGTCTAAACCGTCCTCTCTACCCTGGGCCATATCAAGGTCATTTGCCGACAATAACATTTGGCGGTTTTCATCCAACGCCGATGCGATAGCCAATAATGCTGCATTTTTTTTACCCGTATCGGCTGTTGCAATCTGGCGTGCAGCATCTCGAGCATCTTTACCCAAGGTATGCATGTAATCTTTTATATTCATTTCTTTGAGCATTGATCAAGTCTTCTATAACAATAAGACAGGCATTATACAGGGATAAATGGTATTTTCAGTGCCCTACAGAGAATATAGACTATTATTACAACACCATAAAAACCCTTAGATACTACTAATATAATCAATGTCTACCTCTACAAAAAAGAAAAAAGAACGATATAAGACGCAAGTGGTAAATATTATGAACACTTTGACCATTCTGGGGCGCCGCTCAAATGGCATGCAAATCATCCTGCATGCATTACTTTCTTGTTTTGTCGGCCTTTGCTTTATCAGCCATAGTTCCGCCCAATCAGTAGACCGCGCAAAAGTGGTTGTTTCTTATACTTATAACTTTGCCAAGCATATTGAATGGCCACAAGAAAATAAACTGAAGTCATTCAAGATCGCTCTATTCCAAGTAGATAACAAAAATTTAAGCGACGAATTTCTTAAGCTTAACAACTCAACCTCAATTAAAAGTGTTCCTATTCGCATAAAAAAAACCAACAGCATTAACTCATTAACCAATTACAATATGGTATTTGTTGGAACAACTGACAGTAATATTATTACAAAAATCCAAGCATTGATTAAAGACAAACCTATATTGCTAGTCACTTCAAATATGACGAACAAACGATTAGTCATGATTAATCTATTTGAAACACAAAACCAAGAATTAAAATTTGAAGTCAACAAAGCCAATATTATTAACAATGACCTCAACCCTCTTCCAGAATTAATTTTATTAGGCGGAACTGAAATCGATGTAGCCAAACTTTATCGACAAGGGCAAAGCTCACTGGTTAATCTACAAAATCAATTAGCGTCACAACAAAGCAAACTCGAAGACCTCAGGCAAAAAAGCAACACACAGAAAAAAACCAATGATCGTTTAGTCAGCCAAATGCGCACACTCAACACTGACGTCAAAAAAATACAAAATTTAAATACTGCATTAACTAAAGAATTAAAAACTCTCAGCGCAACCATTGAAGATAGCAAGAAACTCATAAACGAGCAAAAAACTGAGATAGCTAATAGTGAGAAGCAAAAAAACAATTTAATAAAGCAAGTAGATCAACGAAACCAGGAGCTTGATCAAAAACAAAAAGAACTAAAAACACAGCAGCAAAAACTTGCGGAGATCAGCTTATCCATTACAAATAAGCAGTCGCGATTATCTCGCTTGAACCTTACAATAGACCAACAGCAAGAAGCGCTCGAAAAGCAACACGAATCGATTACACAGCTTGACAAACTTGTCAGCACACAAAAACAGTCTCTCTACTTTCTCTGGGGGCTTGTTGGTGTCGGCACAGCACTGTTCTTTGTGTCTATCTTTGCTTATCGAAGCAAGCGTCGAGACAATGAACGATTAGCACGTCGGAGTTATCAGCTACAGATCGCTCGTGACAAATTAGAGGTAGCAAAACGTAAAGCAGAAGCAGCCAATCGTGCAAAAGGGGCTTTTTTATCGCTCATGAGCCATGAATTAAGGACACCACTCCAATCGATTATAGGTTATACAGACCTAGTGATTGAAGATCTTAAAGCAGAAGGCAACGATATATACAGCGATCAATTAATACGCGTTAATACTAATGGAGAAAGACTACTCGAACTTATTAACAACACACTGGACCTCGCCAAAATTGAAGCGGGAAAAATGAGTGTTCAATTAACACCAACTAATATTGGCTCGCTTGTTGATGAGGCTGTTAGTAATGTAAAACCACTACTAACCAAAAATGAAAATGAATTATCGGTAAAAATAGACAACAATACTTACACCCCAAATATTGATTACGATAAATTATTGCATATGCTGGTTAATCTCTTAAGCAATGCCACAAAATTTACTAAAAAAGGCAATATCACCATTCAAATCAACAATACTCCTAAACTACTGACGGTATCGGTTAAAGACACGGGTATTGGCTTGAGCAAAGAGCAACTGGATAAAATTTTCACTCAGTTTCACCAGGCCAACAACGGGGAATCGCGTAAATTTAAAGGAACAGGCCTCGGTTTATCTATCACTCAACATTTTTGTGAGCTCATGGGCGGAGATATTGATGTTGACAGCCAAGAAGGAACTGGCACTACTTTCAGTATCAAAATACCACTCCCCGTTGTAATAACTGAGAAGAAATTTATTGGAATTGATATTGATGACTTAAAAACAGCTGTCGCCTAAATTTACAAATCAAAAATATGAGCTAAATTATAATCTAAGCAGAAAATAGGAAATATAAAAACGGTTTCATTTTGACAATCAGACAAGTATTATACCTTGCAAAAAAGGCTATAGCACCTGTCATATGGGACCATAATTTTATTCAGCAGACATCTATTGCGCTATGACAAAAAATATTAAAACAAAAAGGATCTTATTGGCATTACTAACATGCCAAATGAGTATTTTTGTTTCTGCGCAAAACAACACAAGCGATAAAGAACTAGACTACCTTTCCCTAAGCTTGGAAGAATTAGGCAAAATCAAAGTGTCTATTGCAACCGGTAATGAGACCCCTATTGAACAGGCTCCGGCCGTTGCTTCAGTAATAACCGCTGAAGATATTAAAGGCTTAGGCCTTCAAAACCTCGATGATATATTACAAATTGTCCCCGGGTTACATGTATCGGTATCGCCCGTTACTTACAGCCCTATTTATACCTTTCGTGGCATTAGAGGCACATTAACTAACCCTGAAATACTGATGTTGATAAACGGCATTCCAATAACCAGTGTATTTGCTGGAGACCGAGGCATTCAGTGGGGAGGCTTCCCTGCAAACAATATTTCTCGTATTGAAGTTATCCGAGGCCCAGGCTCAGCACTCTATGGTGCCGATGCTTTTGCAGGTGTTATCAATATTATTACTAAAACGACCGAAGACTTTCGCGGTATCGAAACAGGGATCCGCGTAGGATCATTCGACTCACTTAATACTTGGATAATTACTAGTGGCAAACTTGGCAAATTCGATAGCTCAGGTTACCTATCAGTTGGCACCACGAATGGACAAGATAGAACCATTAATTCAGATGCGCAAACTGCAAATGATAATGTATTTGGTACAAACGCCTCACTAGCACCAGGCCCAGTAAATACCGGGTATGATTCTTTAGATGGGAACTTTGATATTTCTGACAATCAGTGGCGTTTCCGCTCGAGCTTGAATGTTAGGAAAAATTTAGAATCAGGAGCTGGAACCACACAAGCACTCGATCCTGAAGGCGATGGCCCAAGTACTCGATTTACTAGCGACCTAACTTATACTCCTCAACTAAACTCCTCTAACTGGCAACCAGAAATACAAGCTAGTTATATGTATTACAGAGAAAAATCGGAGCTCACTCTATTTCCTGCTGGCACTGATTTTTCAGCTGTAGGTGGCGGTTCATTTCCTAACGGAGTCATTGGCAACCCAGAAAAATGGGAACGCCATTATCGAGTATCGGCATCAGGTTTATATACCGGGTTTCATCACCACAATATACGTATTGGGACTGGTTATACCGTGGCCGATCTTTACAAAATAAGAGAATCTAAGAATTTTGAATTTGTAGGGATTCTACCTAACTCATTAGGCTCCGTTGTCGATGTATCAAATACCGCTCCTTTTATTCGGCCACGAAAAAGAACGGTAAAGTATGTCTATGTTCAAGATGAATGGAATTTTGCTACTAATTGGGTGCTCACAAGTGGTGTTCGCTATGACGATTACTCTGATTTTGGCAGTACAACAAATCCACGCCTAGCATTAGTATGGAACACTAGCGACTCTGTCACATCAAAATTACTTTATGGCGAAGCATTTAGAGCGCCAGCATTTACTGAGTTGTATTCTGAAAATAATCCGGTTATTACAGGCAACTCAAACCTTGAACCTCAAAAAATTAAAACTATCGAAGCCGCTATAAACTGGAAAGCATCGCCATCATTTAACCTCGGCGCCAATATTTTCCGCTATGAAATGACAGATATCATTCGCTACGTACCCAATGATATTCCAACCAGCGGATCAACTGCTGCTAATATTGGCGAACAAACGGGGCAAGGCTTAGAATTTGAATTTATTTGGGATGCAACGGCAGCACTTCGAATTCAAGGCAATTACGGACTTCAGCAATCGGAAGATGAGGTAACCGGTAGAGATGCCGGCCTTGCCCCTGAGAACACTGCACACCTTCGAGGCGATTGGCAATTTGCACCCCACTGGGCAGCTAATATGCAAATTAATTGGGTCGCGGACCGGCGGCGAGAACCCAACGATACCCGTGAAGAAATTGATGACTATACACTTGTAAACCTTTCACTTAGAAAAGTGAACCCAAATAAAAACTGGTCATTTAGTCTTAGTATATTAAATGTATTTGATGAAGACGCCAGAGAACCCAGCCCCGGCCCAACGACAGGAACAACCGCCTCAATACCAAATGATCTACCACTAGCCGGGAGATCAATTTTTGCTCAACTTATTTATCAACTTTAAATAAATTTCTAAGAAACTCAAGCTCACCCCAATAAGTTAATTTTTATATTTCCTGTTTTAAATAATAGATAACCTTTCAAAAAATTAATTCTCAAAAAACAAAAAAGTCAACACAATCCCTCCGAAAACCAGCACAAAAAAATAAATTTGTGAATTGCATCACAAAAACTATCGCCTAAATCATTATTTGTCAGTAAACTGGAATCGTTTCCAGTGAATTACAATGACAACAAAGGTAAGAATTTATGGGCCATTCACTCAGTTCATCTATAGAAAACTATTCGTTAAGTAGTCAAAAGGATATATCAATAGACATGGATGCCGGTGAATTAATTATTCGATATTTAGAGCAAATTGGGGTTGAGTATGTATTTGGTGTCCCTGGGGGAGCTATAGAACCCATTTACAATGCTCTCGCTCGTAGCGAACGGCGCGGCGGCCCAAAAGCTGTTGTTGCACGCCACGAGGCTGGAGCAGCTTATATGGCAGATGGCTATATGCGCGAAACAGGTAAGCTAGGTGTTTGTATCGCAACCTCCGGGCCGGGCGCAACTAATCTAATTACTGGCGTATCCTGTGCTTATGACAACAATGTTCCGCTGCTTGCCATCACAGGGCAGCCTGCACTGCCTTCATTTGGCAAAGGCGCACTCCAAGAGTCTTCATGTACGGGAGTAGATATTGTTAATATGTTTAGCAATTGTAGTCGATACAATTCGCTAGTTTCTCATAGTAATCAAGTGGAAACTAAACTCGTCAATGCTATTTTAAGAGCACATCAAGCTCCACAAGGACCAGCCCATTTATCTATCCCGGTTGACATATTACGTAACCCGATAGATTCCGCAGAATTACACTATGACCTAGCAGAACAGCTTAGCAATCGACCATTAATGGTCGATGAAGTTGCCATTGATAAATTATTAAACAAACTATCAAAAGCTAAAAACCTCGTTTTTTTTATTGGTAACGGAGCTATTGAGTCAATCGACCTTATCATTAAATTGGTGGATATTACTCACGCAAAATTCGTAACGACACCAGACGCTAAAGGATTAATCAATCCCTCTCATCCATCTTATCGAGGTGTATTCGGTTTTGGTGGGCACAATAGCGCAGAAAAATGTTTACGCGATGATATAGATCTTATACTGGCTTTTGGAACTGGCTTTGGTGAATTGTCGAGTAGCGGCTGGTGTGATAGCGTCCTCAATACAAAACTTATTCATATAGATGAGTTTGAAGATAACCTTATTCGCTCCCCCATGGCGAAACTACATGTTAAAGGCCATATTAGAACTACCAGCGCTCGGCTCATAGAAAAATTACTAATATCAAGTCATCAAAAAATTGCCTCTGCCAACAATTATACAGGGCATCACCTAAACCCAAAATTAGAGTTTGAAAATATCGAAAGTTATTCTTCAGGCGCAAGCCCAATTAAACCACAGCGGCTGATGAAGGAACTCTCTGACCGGTTTCCACCCCATACTCGCTTTCTTGCCGATACAGGCAATAGCATGATATGGGCCGCACACTACTTACAACCTCACAATAGGCGAGAGCCCAGTATTTATAAAACAAATACGAATCAACATTTAATTGAACAACGTTCACACAAGTCCAATTGGCTAAGAATCACTTTAGATTTTGCCACCATGGGCTGGGCTATTGGAGCTGCGGTAGGCATTGCAAGAGGAAATCCTAAATGTCCTACCGTGTGCATTACAGGCGATGGAGCCTATCTTATGTGCGGCCAGGAAATAACTGTCGCAGCGCAAGAAGCACTACCTGTTATTTTTGTTATTTTAAATGATGGCGCATACGGTATGGTTAAACATGGTCAACGCTTGGCTGGCGCAGAACCGATTGCCCACGAGCTTAATGAAATAAATTTTAAGCAGTTAGCAGAATCAATGAATATCCCTGCCCATATTATTAATGCTCCTGAAGATTTTAATCATATCGATTTTCAGCAGTTATTGAACCGCAAAGGCCCCACTCTTTTTGATGTTCGCATCGATAAAGAAGAAGTTCCTCCTATGGCTCTACGCCTTAAAGCTTTAGGAAGCTTTAAAGATTAATATTTACTAAAAGAAGTAACGAAATTACATGCAATCTATCCATACTAAAATCTGGCTCGAAGAGCCAGAAAATGATAATCCTTATGCAACAAAAACTGCCTACTGCCATGGCTATAATGTTTACGATGATATGCTGGGAAACTGTCGTTGGGTGGAAATGCTTTTCCTTTTATTAAAGGGAGAAGCTCCTACCCAACAGCAGGCGGACTTGCTAGAACACTTGGCAATTATATTGGCCAATGCAGGCCCGAGAGACCCAGCCATTCATGCAGCCATGTGCGCAGGTGTTGGCAAGTCAGTTGCTGCCTCTAGCTTAATGGCAGCACTCGCTGTAGGTGCCGGGCAGTATTCTGGTGCAAGAGAAGTCTACCTCATTATGGATCTCTGGAATAAGTTAGGCCCGAATGAGAACCAGTGGGAAAATTTTTTATCAAACCCACCCAATAACACTATCGTTTCAACATGGCCTGACATAGAACATATACCAGGATTTGATCCGAATGGTAATACAACACCGACATCTATTATTACTATATTGAATAAACTCCCGATAGACTCCAATACACCGTATCTGCAATGGCTTGTCGACAATAGACCAGTCTTAGAAAGACTATCTACGAAACCAATAACAGTGACAATGATTGCTGCAACCGCTTTTATAGACCTCGGATTCACATTGGATGAAGGAGAGATGCTCATGCTGCTACTTCGATTACCTGGCGCAGCAGCTCATTCGTTGGAGCAAAAAAAATATGGACACAAAAATTTTCCGTTCTATTCAATACAGTTGGAAAATCAAAATAATGAGGGACCAAGATGAACCCAAAGTATCTCAAGTCATTCTCCAATCAGTTAAGAACAAGTATGGGAGCTTGCTTTCCTGGGGAGAAAGCAGTTTTTCGCGGCCATGACCTGCATAAAGAATTCAGCGATATTGAGTGGTTTGATTTATATGTTTACGGAATTACAGGGCGACGATTTACTCAAAAAAAACTTACTCTACTGCAATCATTATGGACCTATACGAGCTACCCAGATGCACGTATTTGGAATAATCGGGTAGCCTCTCTGTCTGGAAATTCTAGAAGTACCGCAAATTTAGCCATCTCTGCAGCTTTAGCGACTTCTGAAGCTGACATTTTTGGAAGAGGTATAGATATTAAAGCTATTTCATTTCTAAAACGCACAGCAGACTCCATTAAGCAAGGAAGGAAACTCAAAGATTGCATAATTAGAGAACTAAAAAATAATCGTGGGATAGCTGGATATGGCCGTCCTATTGCTTCTGGCGATGAACGCATTAAACCCATTATGGAAAAAGCTGAATCCCTTGGATTAGCTAATGGTATTCATATAAAACTAGCCTACCAAGTTGATGACTTTCTTACAAAAGGAAGATGGAGAATAAAAATGAATTATGGAATTATTTCCGCTGCACTAGCAGCAGACATGGGGCTGTCTCCCAGCGAATATGTTCAATTTTCATTTCCAGCATTTTTAGCTGGCATGCAACCTTGTTATACTGAAGCTGTTAGAAATCCCGTAGGCACTTTATTTCCAACTGCCTGCAAAGAAATTACTTATGAAGGAAAAGAGAAGCGTAGCTGGAAGAGGAATTAATCTTTTTTATTTAAAAAGATAAAAGATAGTAATGATAACTTGCTATTTGGCGACGATACTTTCTAAAGGAATATCATCAACCGAGGTGGGTTTACCAATATGATAGCCTTGTGCGTAATCAACGCCATTCGCCGCTAAAAATTGTAGAATTTCTTCATTTTCAACAAATTCTGCCACGGTTTTACGGCCTAAGGTCTGCACTACCTCGATAATAGAACGTACCAATGCTTGGTCGACTTTATCTATATGCAGGTTTTGAATAAAAGACCCATCGAGCTTGATATAGTCGGCAGGCAATTCTTTTAAATAAGCAAAACTACTAAAGCCCGAGCCGAAATCATCGACGGCAAAACTACAACCCAACTGGTGTAATTCATCGATCACTCTCTGTGTCACTTTCACATCGAGCAAGCTGGCACTTTCTGTTAATTCAAAGGTAATAGAACTACCATCAACATTATTGATTGCCAAGCTTTCGCGAATAATCGGTACCAGGTTTTCATCCCTAAATGCCTGAGCCGATAAATTAATAGCCACTTTTTTCAGTTGAGGCGATTTATTTAGCATAGCAATGGCTCGTTTGATAACCCATCGATCAAGTAAACCCATATCACCGGTATTTTCTAAGGCAGCTATAAATTTACCCGGCATAATTATCTTGCCTTGGTCATCCAACATTCGAACCAATGCTTCATGATAAGCTACTTCATTACTCGCAATATGCACGATGGGCTGAAAATGCAATAGCATCCTATCCTCAACCATTGCCTGCCGAATTTGTCGCGCCCAATCTACGTTCTTACGTAGTTCTTCACTTTCGCCATCTTCAGGATTATAAACATGTACAATATTTCGGCCTCTGCGCTTAGCAACATATAGTGCGATATCTGCTTGCATAAGGTAGTCATCAGCATCGTTAGCGCTGCCATCAATAACACTGACACCAATACTGCAACCGAGGTTAATCAACTGACTACTGATATTAAAGACATGCTCACTGATGACAGTCTTAATTTCCTTAGCGATTTCGATAACCTTTTCTATTGGCAGACTATTTAAAATTAAAACAAATTCATCACCACCAAAACGGCAAAATATATCCGTATCGCGTATATGCTTTCTAATCAATTTAGAGACCTGGCGTAAAACTTCATCACCTCGATGATGCCCGAAGGTATCATTAATCACTTTAAAATAGTCGAGATCTAAATAGATTAACCCATGCTCTTGTGGGTGGCGCTGAGCATCTGCGGATAAATCGCCAAGAAAAGATTCGAGATAATGTCGATTGTAAAGCCCCGTCAATGAATCGTGCATTGCCAGAAATTCCAGCTGCTCCTGATCTTGTTTGCGGCGCGTAATATCATCCAGGCAAATCGTCAGTTTAGTCGATTGATCAATGGCTACGGAACAGCTGACCAATAGCTCGGCCCAACGCTCTTGCCCTTTTGCATCTTTTAAAACCACTTCAAGTTCGCAGGTTTTCTTATCCCCAGATAATACTGATTTAAAACGACCTTCAATGGCTCGATACTTTCTGCCATCCTCACTCGCAAGAAATTGCTTAAAAGGCTTATTCAGTGACGCTTCTATTTCAAACCCCAACATTCGTTGCCAAGCATCGTTGAGGAAAGTAATATTAAGTTCGGCATCTAACTCCATGACAACCGTTTGTAAATTATTAAGTAAGTGCTTATGTACTTCAGACACATCTCGATAGGCAGCCTCTCGCTCTGCAAGTGAGCGCACTCTTTCGGCAAATTGACGGTTACTCACCATATAGTCATCACGACGAAGAGCAACTTCGGATATGGCGCGTAATTGATCATTACGGAATGGCTTAGTAATAAAGTCAGCAGCTCCCTTAATCAATAATTCTTCTGCTTGCTCAACGGGGGCGTGCGCGGTCATGATTACCACTGGCTGATTTGGCTGCTGCTCCAAAATACCATCGAGCACAGCGGGCCCGTCTAACTTTGGCAACATAACGTCTAATAAGACTAAATCATGCCGCCGCTCTAACCAGGCCTGTAAACCAGCTTCTCCATCATAGGCTATATCAACATCAAAACGCTGAGAAAGAAGCCGCTGTATTAAATAGGCGGTATCCTCTTCATCCTCAACGACTAATACACTCGGCTTTGAGGGGCTATGCCCTTCTAGCAAACAAGGGGATAAGATAGCGGGCAGGTTTTCAAGGTCTTCTATAGGCACGAGACCATTAATACCATATTCGCGAGCGGTGACTTCCGCTATACGCTCACACCAAGTTGCTGTTGTTACCAGAATGGGAATATTCGCCTGACAACGCAACGCTCCCGAACGCACCAGCCTGGACAAACGCCATCCATCTAGTTCTGTCAGGTCTATCTCACAGATCAAGGCTTCGATTGGCTGCGTTCTCAACACACTTAAGGCACTTCTGGCGGTATCTACCGTTGTCACATGCTTATAACCCGCTAAAGCAAGCGCCTTCTTAATGCGCTCACTGGGAGGAGATTCGCTCTGTACAACCAGAATATTCAGATTTGGATGTGTGTTATTAGCATTATTATGGGGCATGTGGATAGGTTCGACGTTGAGTATAGCTCTTCCTGAAAACGACTGTTTATCATAACAACTTAGAACAAAAAGCTTTTTCAGTCAAATAGTTATATTCAATTTAAGTAGGTAACGCAACTGGCGATTTACTGGAATTTAATTGCCATATCCTCAACTGAAAAGAGAATTCCCCTCTTAAATACGCACACATTCAGTTTATGTTCAGCTATAGGGTTCTATTCTGTACCCAACATCAATATTACTGACTATACAACGGACCAAGTAACTGGAGAGAAAACATGAAAAAGTTATTATCCACTGCACTCGTATCTAGCACCATTTTATCAACATTAATGATGAGTTCTTGGGCTTATGCAGAAAAGTACCCTCGTCATACAAAAGAGCACATTGATTTCGCCAGGGTTGTTAATGTTGAACCTATTTATGAAACCGTAAGCTATAGCGAGCCTTACCAAGAGTGTCATTACGAGAGACGACGAGTAAAAAGCCATAAGTCCCATACTGCGGTGATTGTTGGCAGCCTTATAGGCGGAGCTATTGGCAATGAACTAGGGCACAACAAAAGTAACAAAAGAGTCGGAGCAATCGCCGGTGCTATTTTAGGAGGGTCGATCGCCAACGATATTAATCACAGAAACCGCCACTACTATCACGACACAAGAGATGAGCGAGTTTGCACAACATCGCAACATGTCAGCTACAAAGAGGAAATAACCGGGTACAATGTGGGTTATAAATATCGTGGCCGTACATACTACACTACCATGGATGAACATCCCGGGAAAAAAATCCGAGTGGCAGTAAGCATACGCCCCGTTTATTAATAAAAGTCTATACTGTTAGCTTAGGCAATTGTGTAAAAATATAAAAATGCCCAAGCTAAACAGCAGCTATACAACAGGGTGCAAATACATTTATGACATATTACCAACATTGGCTACTTCGGTTTTGTTTACTTTTTTGCTTATCTTTCAGCTTGTGTATTCCTGTCAATGCCATTGCTCAGTCGCTCTCTCCTGGTGAAGCGGCTGAACAGGCAAAAGCACGAACAGGCGGTAAAGTATTAAAAGTAAAACAGAAAAAAGAAGGGGGATACCGAGTTAAAGTACTGATGCCAAATGGTCAGGTTCGCAATATCTATATTGGTAAAAGCAAACGGAAATAAACCACCAATACGAACCCTAAAAGTCAATCTAGTGATATTCAGGATAAAATTATGCGCTTGCTCCTTATCGAAGACGAACCACAGTTACGAGAAAATCTAAATCAGTTCCTCATAAAATCCGATTACAGTGTTGATAGTGCAGACAATGGCCGCGACGGCTTATTTCTTGGTTCTGAGCACCCCTATGATATCGCCGTCATTGATATTGGGCTTCCAGAAATTAACGGCATTGACGTAATCAAGCGTTTAAGAGAACAAGATATTACATTCCCCATATTAATTTTAACCGCCAGAGGAAACTGGCAAGATAAAGTGGAAGGCTTAGAGGCCGGTGCCGATGATTATCTAGTTAAACCCTTTCACAATGAAGAACTACGCGCTCGTTTAAATGCTCTAACACGTCGCTCTAAAGGTCATGCTTCTCCAGAGCTTCGTTATGAGGCACTCGTTATCAATACTGCAAGCAAGGTAGTATCTGTCAATAATGAAGTTCTTACTCTAACGCAATATGAATACAATACATTGGAATATCTCGCTCTAAATTATGAAAGAGTAATTTCTAAAACAGAGCTGACAGAACACCTTTATGACCAAGATTTCGATCTGGACAGTAATGTTATAGAGGTACTAATTGGCCGCTTGCGTAAAAAAATAGACCCCGATGGCACTCTAAAGCCAATTACAACATTACGTGGCCAAGGTTACAGACTTAGTTTAAAAGCTGAAGCAGCTCCCATATAGGGACAACAATAATCTTATGTCAGAGCATCAATTAAAACGCTACCTGCCATTAAACTCTCTTGTTGGCCGCTTTGTTTTTGCCTCATTAATTCTATTACCCCTGTTTATATCGCTTAGTGGTACCTTGTTAATTAACACCTTTGAGCACAGTCAAAAAAGAGCAGAACAAGAAAAGCTCCAAGCTCAGCTATATGTACTACTGAGTGTTAGTGAAGTTGAAGACCAACAATTGATTTTACCTAAAGCCTTAACAGAGCCCCGCTTCAACCAGCAAAACTCTGGACTTTATGGTTTTATATATAATGGAGAAGGCGAAGAGCTCTGGCGCTCACAATCTGCTTCATTGTTAATGTCATCATTGAATGATAATGCTATTGATTTTAGTGTTGGCAATCAACTATTCACACAAACCAAACTCAACGACGATATAACACTGAATCGTTTTAATTATGATATAGAATGGATTAATGAAGATGAAAGCATCATCCCTTTAAGATTTATTATTGCTAACGATAATGCTCCTCTCGTTGCCGAACTGTCCAGCTATAAAAAGCGCTTATGGCAATGGTTAGGAGCCATGGGATTACTATTAATTATCACTCAAATGCTCATTATGCGCTGGGGCCTGCAACCATTAAAACGCCTTTCAAGACAGCTAAGCGAATTACAAGAAAGCAAAATCAAACAATTAGATAAAGATTACCCAAAAGAAATTCAGCCGGTAACTGAGAATTTCAACACCATATTGGCTCATGAAAAGCAGCAGCGCGAGCGCTATCGCAATACAATGTCAGATCTGGCACACAGCTTAAAAACACCTCTCGCCGTTATACAAAGTCAGATCGACGATGAAAAAGATACAAAGCAAAACATTCATGATCAATTAGACAGAATTAACCAGATTATCAGTCATCAACTGAAGCGAGCAGTGATTCGTGTCAACCAAAATGCAATCACTCACCACACCAATAAAATTTCTGTTAGTGCGATGGTGAATAGACTAACCAAGATTCTTAACAAAGTTTATGCTGATAAAAAAATTACGTTCAATAATACTATCGATGGCAGCATCGGATTTTTTGGTGACGAGGCTGATTTATTAGAGGTTATGGGAAACTTATTGGATAACGCCTGTAAATACGGGAAGAATGTGGTCACTATCACAGGCGAAATTCAAAAAGATAAACTATTAATCTGTATTAGTGATAATGGAGGTGGTATCCCTGAACACTTGCAATCGACATTACTTGCCAGAGGCTCCAGAGGAGATACTGCGCAAGCAGGTCAAGGAATAGGTTTAAGCGTTGCCGTTGACATTATCAGTAGTTATGGTGGAGGATTAACAGTAAAAAATAATGTCGGGAAACCACATTTAGAAGGCGCCTGCTTCTGTATCGTTTTACCTCATGTCAATACATAAGAGTTTTTAAGGAACCTCTGATTAAATCACAACTACAACTCCTTTAAATATCCTATCCCTCCCAAAGCCCTCATTGACTGTCTGATATCATGTGCCCTGTCATAAACATAATCCGAAGGGGCCTCAGCCAAATAACGTTTGGGACTTGGCAAGACTGCTGCTAGGGTAGAAGCTTGAAATAAGCTCATTCGCCGAGGAGAAACCCCATAAAATTGTTCACTTGCGGTACCAACGCCATAAACCCCAGGACCAAACTCAACAACATTGACATACAACTCTAAAATTCTTTCTTTCGTGAGAAATACCTCTAACCATAACGTTAACCAAGCTTCGATACCCTTACGTACAATGCTTCTCCCCGACCACAGGTATAAGTTTTTAACCAATTGTTGAGTGATTGTACTAGCCCCTCTTCTCTTAGAACGTTTTTCTGATAAGGCTTTCTTTAATGATTCGAAATCAAAACCAAAATGGTCAGGGAATTTCTGATCTTCAGCAGCAATTACAGCAAGAAAAAACTGTGGCGAGACTTCACTATAAGTTACCCATTTATCTCGCAAATTAAGTGATTTTACTTTCTCATCACTCAGTACGAATGCAGTTATCGGAGGATTAATCCAGCGCAGCGGTAAAGACAAAAGAATAGTGATGCATAAAAAGGCAATAAAAAGAACCAATAAAGTCTTTATTATTATCTTAAAAGGAGAATGAGATAACATAGCCAGAGGAGTACCTAACGTCCCCCAGAGACGTCAATAAAACTACCCGTTGTGTAAGAAGCTTCATCTGAAAGCAACCACATAATAGCTTTAGCAACCTCTATTGGCTCCCCTCCTCTTTGCATTGGCAATGACGATTGCAATCGTTGAACTCGATTAGGCTCGCCCGCACTTGCATGAATATCGGTATTAATTAAACCAGGACGAACCCCATTGACCCGAATACCTTGATCTGCAACCTCTTTTGCAAGGCCCACTGTCATCGTATCAATAGCACCTTTTGAGGCTGCATAATCAATATATTCATTAGGCGACCCCAATCTCGCAGCCATTGAAGAAACATTCACAATACTTCCTCCAGAGCCTCCTGATTGAGTTGATAATCGTTTGATTGCCTCACGAGCACAAATAAAATATCCCGTAACATTGGTAGCAAAAAGACTATTAAGTCGCTCTGCATTCATATCAACCAATGGCATTTGTGTATGAATGATACCTGCATTATTAACCAATGCCGCTAATTGGCCCAATTGTCGGTCAATGGATTCAAACAATGTCATCACCTGCTGTTCATCACTAACATCAGCAGCGACAGCGATTGCTTTACCACCCTGCTTTTCTATCTCAGCAATAATCTTATCAGCTGCAACTTTATCGTGACGATAATTGACACAGACATCATAACCTCGGCCCGCTGCCAATAAAGCCGTTTCAGCACCAATGCCTCGGCTTGCGCCAGTGATAAGAACCGTTTTAGACATGACCTTCTTCGCCTAGAGGTTTAAAGAGTAAGATCAATTTAGGTAATAATGTTAAAGATGAAATAATGGCCGCAAACATCGCTAAACCTGTCAGCAAACCAAAATAAATAGAAGGTATAAACTCAGATAAGGCTAAAATAGAAAAACCCACAATAATAGTTATCGATGTGTAATACATCGCACGGCCAATGGAGCCATGGGCATTATGCATGGATGTAATATAATTTTTTTCTATGGAAAATTCCCGCCTAAATCGATAGATATAATGGATAGCATTGTCCACACCGATACCAACAGCGATTGCAGCAATGGTAATTGTCATCATATCCAGGGGAATACCAACCAAGCCCATCCCGCCCAATACAACTAATGCCGCTAACATATTAGGGATAAGCGCGATCAACGATAATAGCAAAGAGCGGAAAAGCACTAAAAACATTATCAAGATACCCACAAATACAGCACCAATCGTTAAAATTTGCGAGCTGAATAAACTTTGTAACATATTGTTGTATAGTACTAGCACACCCGTTAAATGCACTTGCTCAGGCTCATAGCCCATATTCTCAACCAGATGATTTCGTACAGTACTTAATAATTCAGCTCGACGCAGACTCGTATCGGTTTCTTTTATTCGCATCGTTAAACGCGTTTGCTCGCTGTCACCCGCCAAATAGGGATCCACTAAAAAAGAGGTTATATCATCAGGTAATGCTCGTCGCATCAATGCTAATTCAAAGTCATTTAAGCTTTTTCCATTAAGGTCTCGAGCCACTTTATAAGCCATAGCCAACGATTGCACTTTTCCCACTTCAGACAAGCTGTCAAGATAATCATGTACCGCTTCAATTTTCTCCATACCCACTTGAGTAAACCAGTAGTTACTGGTTGATTTATTCGTATTCGATGTTTCCAAAGCAAACGGGTCATCAGTAGAACCACCAAAAGGGTCGCCGGATAACGAACTATCTGAAAATGGATCTTCCTCAATGGCAAAAGTCTCTGTATTTGCAGGAGGGGCAAATGGGTCATCACCAAAAGCATCACCAAATTCACCGCCAGCCACTTCAACAACGCTGCCCGAAATATCAGTCTCAGAAGTTGTATCATTTTTATCTAAAATGACATCCAATGTAATGGTTCCGCCTAATTGCTGATCAATAACCAGCATCCCCTGGTGAATTTCTGTCGACGAATGAAAATAATCAATAAATCGATTTTCGACTTTTAACTGACTAATACCAACCACACTGATAATGGTTGCCACCAACCCCATTACAATAATAAAGAGACCATATTTTTCCGTAAAACGAGAAAACTTTAAGGTAAAGATACCCGATTTATCTTCCTGATAATCTGGCGTAGTTTTTGGTAACAACATCAACCCTGATGGGATTAAGATAAACGCCATAAAAAAAGCAATGCACAGACCGATTGTCATCATCCAACCAAAATCAATAACTGGGCGAATACCACTAACCACCAGAGACACAAAAGCCACTACGGTTGTTAATACCGTATAAAGACATGGCTTAAACATAAAGAGTATTGTTTCACGCAGATTATCAGCAACAATCAGATGATCTCGCTGATTAGAAAACTCTCGATAGCGCACAATTAAATGGATGGTGATCATCAAACAAACGATCAGCAGCAATGCGACAAAGTTAGAAGATATGACCGTCAAACGCCAATCTATGGTTGCCAAAAAACCCAACATAATCAGCAACGTTAAAACACAGGTAACCAAAGGTAAAATAACAAACTGCCACTGGCGAAAAATAACACTGAGAATAACAATAATAAAAATAACAATCCCCGTACCAAACACAATGATATCGCTACGGATAAAATCTACCATATCGGCTGTAATCATAGTGACACCGCCAACAAAAATTTCCGCATCACCATTATATTTTTGAACAACAGAGCGTACTGTTTGTACACGTTCATGGCTACGTTCAGTTGAAGCCGTTCGATAATCTAAAAATATTTTTGAAACTTCATCCAGTTGTTGTTGCTCATCAGCACTTAAACTTTCAACAGACTTTTTCAAGCGTAGCGCATCACGTTCACGCACCAATTCAATATATCGATTATCTGTTGATAGATTTAATAAAATAGCCGTGGTTTTCCCATCAGGACCTAACAGCATATCTTTATAAATAGGGCTCTCAGTAAATTCCCTTTTCGCTAAAGAGTAATCAATTTCAGGGCTGGATAATGTTTTAACGCCCTTAGCAACATCGGTCAAAGAAACTGGAGGACTATATAATAAAGGCACATCTAAAATAGAATTAGCGCTGCTTATTCCTTCAACATCGACCAAATCGTCACGCAAAGTTTTCAAATGATTTAATGTTTTAGATTTAAATAATTCCTCATTAGGCTTATAGGTTACTATCAAAAAATCGCCTGATTGATAGCGTTTTCCAATCTCACGAAAATAATCCAAGTCTTTATCATACTCTAATGTCAATGCATCAGAGGAGGCATCTATTTTTAAATTAGGAATATTCATTGCCAGCAAAGTAGTCAGCACAGCGACACACAACACTGTCCATAGCGGCTTTTTCAACACACAATGAAAATAAAATTCGGTTATTTTTGCTAGCATTAAAGATTTTCCTGTTATTACATATTACAAAAGCCAAACGATTGACCTTTGTTTTTCCTATTCACCCCATCGAGGCATAACGGTTTGTTCAATATTTAATTGATCCAAAATTCGAGCCACAACAAAATTAATTAAATCGTCGATTGTTGATGGTCGTTGATAAAAACCTGGGCTGGCAGGCAATACAACCACCCCCATTTGCGTTAGTTTCAGCATATTTTCCAGATGTACCTGAGAATAAGGCGTCTCCCGCGGCACTACAATTAACTGGCGGCGCTCTTTCAGTGCAACATCCGCCGCTCGTTCGATTAAATTATTGCTGGCACCCTGTGCAATTGCCGATAAAGTGCCGCCACTGGCAGGGCAAATAACCATGGAAGCAGGGCTGCTAGAACCCGAAGCAACGGGCGCAAACCAGTCTTCTCGGCTAAAAACTTTCAGCTGTTCAGGCTTCGCCTTATAGTGCTCAGAGAGTGCAATACACTGTGCATCTGTATTACTTTGATTGTGAACATCAGCTTCAGGCAAAATAAAATCGGTTTCGGTACGAATCACAACTTCAGCTGCCCGTGATATCAATAAAAAAACCTGACAATTTTCCGCGATTAAACACTCGAGCAAGCGCAAACCATATTGCGCACCGGAGGCACCGGTTATTGCTAAAGTAATAGTTCTGGAAAAAATTTGTTCTTTACTATTCATAACAGTATTGGTCATAGCAATGTATTTTCTAACGACTCTATTTGACTAAGATGATCTTAATTTATTGATCAAGCGTTGATGCACACCACCGAAACCACCATTACTCATAATGACGACATGCGTTGGAATATTCTGAGCGGCAGCAATGAGTTCGCATGTAGATTCTATTATTTGATCGATGGAAGCACATACCGTAGCAGGAATAGTTGTTTGATCAATCACAGCATCAATATCCCACTGTAAACCTGCCGGGTTAAACCACAATACCTGATTAGCCGCACTACAGGCTGTAGCTAATGATGACTGATGAATTCCCATACGCATCGTATTGGAGCGTGGCTCAATGAGCGCAATAATATTTTCATTGCCGACCTTAGCTCTCAACCCTTCGAGCGTGGTTGCAATGGCTGTAGGATGGTGAGCAAAATCATCATAAATACGAAGCCCATCAACATCATACAAACATTCCATTCTCCGCTTAACGCCCTCAAATTCACCCAGTGCTGCAGCGGATATCTCTGGGGTTACACCAACATGCCTAGCTGCTGCCATTGCCGCAACTGCATTAGCCACATTGTGCTTACCCAATTGAGACCAACGAATATCAGCTTGAGGTTGCCCATCGAATAAAACGGTAAATTCTGAACCATCATCTACAACAAGCCTCGCAGACCAGCCACTATTTACCGTAGCTGATGTGGTGGCTGCAAAGCCTTCTACTGGCGTCCAACACCCCTGCGCTATTACCTCATCGACCGCCTCACTATCATTTGGCTTAACGATTAAACCGTTATTTGGCACTGTCCTAATCACATGATGAAACTGTTTTTGGATAGCCTTCAAATCATCAAAAATGTCTGCATGATCAAATTCAAGATTGTTCACTATCAATGTCCGCGGACAATAGTGAACAAACTTGGAGCGCTTATCAAAAAACGCACTGTCATATTCGTCTGCTTCAATCACAAAGAAAGGTGTTTCCCCTAAGCGCGCAGAAACCGAAAAATTAGTGGGAACCCCTCCAATTAAATAACCCGGTGCCATACCCGCATACTCCAGGATCCAAGCCAGCATACTACTGGTCGTCGTTTTCCCATGCGTACCCGATACAGCCAACACCCATTTACCCTGCAAGACATTCTCTCTCAGCCATTGAGGCCCAGAGGTGTATGCTAAACCGCGGTCTAACACTGCCTCGACGAGTGGATTACCGCGGCTCATTGCATTACCAATGACAATCAGATCAGGATTTGATTCCAATTGTGAAATATCGTAGCCCTCAATCAGCTCAATACCCGCTGATTCCAGTTGGGTGCTCATCGGAGGGTAAACATTGGCATCGCAGCCAGTCACTCGGTAACCTTTCGCGACAGCCAGCTGAGCTAAACTCCCCATAAAGGTGCCGCAAATACCAAGAATATGAATGTGTTGCATAATAAAAGGCTATTAAAGACTCAAAATCGACAAGATAACACGAAGATTCGGTAACGAACACTGCCGCTATGCTCATCTTTAAGAAGAAAATAAAGGAAGCGCTTAAAAACGTAGGCGAAGCAGCCAGCGCAAGGCAAACATTTGCGAAAAGTGGGAGTTTATACCCAATAAATGACCAATTTGAGCAAATTTTTAACGCGGCGATGGCAATACAGGTAGTTTTTTAGAGGTTCCTAAACACAGACATGAAACTGTGGCCCTTTTCCAGTATTATGCGCGCCTAATTAACAACCAATCGCTTGTAAACATCAATCCCCTGCAAACATAGGACAAACACTCAATGGCCAAGAAAAATGCATTTTATGCTCAATCAGGTGGTGTCACTGCCGTTATCAACGCTTCCGCTTGTGGCGTTATTGAAACAGCACGTCAACATAAAAAGCATATCGGTCGTGTATATGCAGGACACAATGGCATCATCGGCGCTTTAAGAGAGGAACTGATTGATACCAATAAAGAAAGTGCAAAAACAATTGCGGCTTTAAAGCACACCCCTTCTGGTGCTTTTGGTTCTTGTCGCTATAAGTTAAAAAGCCTTGAACAAAATAAAGCCGAATACGAGCGCTTAATTGAAGTCTTCAAAGCACACAATATCGGTTACTTCTTCTATAATGGCGGCGGCGATTCCGCAGATACCTGCCTTAAAATCTCTCAATTATCCGAAAAAATGGGCTACCCTATCCAAGCCATTCACGTCCCTAAAACCGTCGATAATGATTTGCCAATTACTGACAACTCTCCTGGCTTTGGCTCTGTTGCCAAGTACGTTGCTGTTTCGACTAAAGAAGCCGCATTGGATGTCGCCTCGATGTGTGAAACATCAACCAAAGTATTTATTCTAGAAGTGATGGGTCGACACGCAGGGTGGATTGCTGGAGCCAGTGCATTAGCCGCAGAAAAAGAAGGTGATGCACCACACATTATCTTATTCCCAGAAATTGCTTTTAATAAAGATAAATTTATTAAGCGGGTAAAACAAACCGTTAAAAAACACGGCTATTGTGTCATCGTTGCTTCCGAAGGGGCTCAGTATAAAGATGGCACTTTCCTCGCTGATGCTGGCAATACTGATGCCTTTGGCCATAAACAATTGGGTGGTGTCGCGCCTACATTAGCGACCATGGTAAAAGAAGAGCTCGGTTATAAATACCATTGGGCATTAGCGGATTATCTCCAGCGCGCAGCACGCCACATTGCTTCAGCTACAGATGTGGAACAAGCTTATGCCGTTGGTAAAGCAGCGGTTGAAATGGCAGTTGCCGGAAAAAATGCCGTAATGCCTGCAATCATTCGCGGTAAAGGAAAGCGTTACACATGGAAAATTGAAGAAGCGCCGCTTTCTGACGTTGCCAATGTCGAAAAAATGATGCCGCGAGATTATATCAGCAAAGATGGCTTCGGTATTACCGAAAAAGGACGAAATTACTTCGAACCATTAATTCAAGGAGAAGACTATCCTCCTTATGGCAAAAACGGCTTACCTCAATACGTTTCATTGAAAAAAGTGTTTGCTACTAAAAAAATCAAAAAGAAGTTCATTATTTAGAACAGCTCAAAACAAAGTAAATACTCAGACATTCTACCTGAGTATTTACTTTCTTCTCTTGTCAGTTCACCCAACTAAACCTCATTAAACAATTGCACTTCATTTTTTAATATTTTTTACGCATTTTTCATCTTTTCGGCTATTCTGAATTAAGCAGTATCATTAACAATGAATAAAAAACCAAATTGTATGAGCGCCTACACAGGGCATATCGCTAAATTACAGGAAAAAACCCAAGTTGTTGCAAGCGAGGACATTTTAAGCGACAACGGCGTTCTTATCGCCAAGTCTGGCACGGAAATCAACGAAAAAACCTGTCAAAACATTTTAAAGTTTAAATTACTTAAGCCATTAGAAGACTCTATTTTTATTGCAAACCAACTTAACCCGAAATCAATTTTTGAACAAATTATTGATAAAATAAATAGAGACAGCTATTTAAAAGCCTTAAACTCCAAACTAGGCAACACTAAAGTTTTACAAGCCTGCTGCCTAAATCTTAAAAAATACCCTCTGCTACTGCAAAAATTAACCGTACTGGATATGGAGCTAACCGATATCTTTCATCAATCGCTAATATCCGGTTACTTTGCGTATCTATGTGGAATAATAGAGAAACTTTCACAAAAGAAAATAGAAGAAACTTTTCTTGCTGGTATCATTCATGACATTGGTTTACTGCATATCGATAGATATATATTGACTAAACAAGAAACACTGACTGCTGAAGAATGGAAAAAAATACAGTCACACCCCGTCATTGCCTATGAAATTTTAAAACGCATTCCCAAATTTCCTACCAATGTTGCAAAAGCTGTTTTAGAACATCACGAAAACCTGGATGGCTCAGGCTATCCTCGCGCAAAAACTGCTCATGACATTAGTAGCCTTGGGCAACTAATCAATTTATTAGACAATGTCATCGTTATTTACAACAAGAAATTTAAACCGCTAAAGCACAGTTTGCATGATGTAATGCCTATTGTACAAATCAATATGCACTCTTATTTTCCGAGTGTCGTCTCTATTATTTTTCAATTACTCAGACAAGTGCCACTCTCACCGGTGAAAGAGTCTGACTGCAGCATTCTTAATAATTTAATCGAGCATGTAGAAGAACAACAAAACTACATCAATAAAATCACACAAACAATTCAACGCGCTAATGATGACATCGGTTTTACTCATAACAATAAGTCAATCTATTCAATACAGAATATTGCGATTAACATTTTAGTTATTATCAATAGCGCTGGTTTATATGGAGAAAACCTTAATTGGGCAGAACAATTAAATAATCATGAAGATGAGCAAGCTCTTTATTCCGAAGTTGAAGATACTCGCTTAATACAAGAGGAGATAATTTATCAACTTCAAGCATACCAAAAATCAGCCAATGTATTTATCAATCAAAACCCCGACAGTCCTTTAAGTTTACAACTGTCAGCCGCAATTGATACCTTCGCTAAAATAGCTCGGCCACCCATACCAGAATCACTCGAAAACTATTGGGAAAAATTAAAGTCTGGAAAGGCTTAGCTTTCCAACTAAACAATAAAAAAAGCCCCGCAGATGCGGGGCTTTATAACGTTAATTAGTTACTATTATTTAATTTCAATTAAATAATTAAAAGTGTTTTCAAAGAAAAACGATCATTCAATAACTAACCCAACAAAGGAGCAATAACTAAACTGACAATTGCCATTACATTGATTAAAATATTCATGGATGGGCCAGACGTATCTTTAAATGGATCGCCAACAGTATCACCAACAACAGCGGCTTTGTGTACATCCGAACCTTTACCGCCAAAGTTACCTTTTTCAACATGTTTTTTAGCGTTATCCCACGCCCCACCAGCGTTAGCCATCATCAGCGCCATTAATACACAACTAATCAAGGCTCCTCCTAACATTCCACCCAAGGCTTCCGGCCCTAAAATAAAGCCCACAAGCACTGGCGACACAACCGCTAAAACACCAGGCAGAACCATTTTCTTTAATGCGGCCTGTGTTGCTATATCAACACAACGTGCACTATCAGGCTTTGCAGTTCCCTCCATCAACCCTGGGATCTCCCTAAACTGACGTCGGATCTCTTTGATCATATCAAACGCCGCTTCCCCAACTGCTCGCATGGTAATAGCACTGACCAAAAAGGGGAAAAGACCACCAATAAACATACCCATTAACACCAGCGGATTACTGATATCGAGCTTCAATACGCTACCACTTGCATGGGAGACTGTTTCGATATAAGCCGCAATAATGGCTAAAGCCGCCAAACCCGCTGCACCAATAGCAAAGCCTTTACCGATAGCCGCTGTCGTATTACCAACTTCATCGAGGCCATCTGTAATCTCACGGACATCCTCACCCAATTCTGCCATCTCAGCGATACCGCCAGCGTTATCAGCAACAGGACCATAGGCATCAATCGCCATGGTGATACCCACTGTCGACAACATACCCACAGCACCAATACCCACACCGTAAACCCCCACACCTAAAATATGAGTGATAAAAATGATGAAGGCAATCACCAATACAGGCACAACAACAGACTCCATACCAACAGCCAAGCCAGAAATCATGACCGTTGCCGGGCCAGTTTCACCTGATTGAGCAATGTCTCTCACTGGCTTACCACCAGTGTAATACTCAGTCACCAGACCAATTAACATACCGCCAACCGCGCCGGAGATAACACACCACCACACAGCGCTACTAATGGATAAACTGGAAATAACCAGCCAGGCCGCAATAATAAATACAACCGTAGCCCCGATAGTGCCCATTCTTAATGCAACATCCGGCTTCTTAGAGGAGAACATTCGAACAAAAATAATACCGAGAATAGAACACAGTAAACCGGCAGATGCCAAGGCTAACGGCGCCATCATTAACGCTTCTTTTGCGCCCAGAGCATCTAGAACGATAGTTGATGCAATCGCAATAGTCGCAATCATCGAGCCACAATAAGACTCAAAAATATCCGACCCCATACCAGCAACATCACCGACATTATCACCCACATTATCTGCTATCACACCAGGGTTACGTGGGTCGTCCTCTGGTATTCCCGCCTCTAACTTACCAACCAGATCAGCACCAACATCGGCACTTTTAGTAAAGATACCGCCACCAACACGAGAGAAGAGCGCAACAACTGACGCACCCATACCAAAGCCATGTATTGCTTCCGCATGCTCAGCCCCGAAAAGGTAATACAATGTGCCCAAACCCAGTAAACCCATAGAAGCTACTGCTAAACCCATGATGGAGCCACCATAAAATGCTACCGTTAACGCACTGGCAGCACCTTCAGAAGCTGCTGCCACTGTCGTACGCACATTGGCCTTAGTTGCGGTATACATACCGATATAACCAGCAACAGAAGAACAAAATGCACCGGCAACAAAGGCAACCGGCGTATGCCAAGTGTCAAAACCTATAAACAAAAGAACCGTTAAAATGAGAGCAAATATGGCTAGAATTGAATATTCCCTACGCATAAAGACCATTGCACCACCGTGAATTGCTTCAGCGATTTCAGCAACAACACCTTCTCCTGCGGAATACTTGTTAACTAATTGATAAATGACAAACGCGACGACGAGACCAACGATACCCAGTATCGGTGGTAATACTTGTAAATCCATAACAACCTCTGACTTATTTTTATTCTAAGGCCCAATGAATCTGGGGTAATGTATACCAATGCTTAACTGCGCATTACAACCCATTCTATGCGAGAGAATTGGCTACAGCAACCTTAGCTCAGAGAGCCTGACGCCAAAAATTAGCGGATAGTCTACTATCTGAGCTTTTTTTATGATGAATATGGTAGAATCGCGCCCGTTTTTAAACCCTTATCCAATCCATTCAACCGAAGTAAATCATTATGAGCTTGAACGACGTTCCTGCAGGCAAAAATGTGCCTGATGAAATTAACGTAATTATCGAAATTCCACTTAATGGCGAACCCGTAAAATATGAAGTTGATAAAGACAGCGGCGCTTTATTTGTTGATCGTATCCTAGGGACAGCGATGCATTATCCTTGTAACTACGGCTATGTTAACAACACCCTTTGTGGTGATGGTGACCCTGTCGATGTGATGGTTATTACACGCTTTGGTTTGATCCCAGGCTCTGTTGTACGTTGCCGCCCTATTGGTGTTCTAAAAATGACCGATGAGTCAGGAGAAGACGCCAAAATCCTAGCAGTACCAACAGAAAAAATTAGCCAGATGAATAAAAAGATTCAAAAGCTGGAAGATGTTCAAGAGTTATTACTCAAGCGTATCGCCCACTTCTTTGAACACTACAAAGACCTAGAAGAAGGTAAGTGGGTTAAAGTTGAAGGCTGGGAAGGCGCAGAAGCAGCTAAAAAGGAAATCCTGGAGTCTGTAGAACGCTACAATCAGCAAGCCTGATAGCTATTTCATGAAAATGAAGTAGCTACAATGAAATACTCCCGGAATATTAATCCGGGAGTATTTACAAACATACTAAGCCTAGGCGTAATCAATCACTCTATTGAGCTTCGGTTCCCTCTGCTTGGAATGAATAAGCGCCATTCAAAATCCCATTAAGGCTACGAACTGGGCCTACTGGGCTCGAAAATACCCCCTCTGTAGCGCCAGCTTCAAGATCAACAAATGGTACATTGTTGTTACCGCCAACATTGACGCTGACATTATCAGCATTCAAGCCGTTAATAGTGACATTCGATAAAAACTGGCCATTGGCGAAGTCTGTTACCGTTAAATAACCTACGCCGGTTGCCAGTGTATCATCAGCACTTGGAAGCACTTGAGCACCATCCAATTCGGCACGTAAAGCCCGGCTATTAGATGGAATCACTTGGCCACGCAATTCGCCACTAGGGTTTGCTGCAGAGTGAACGTTGATGTAGTTACCACCTTGTAGAAACTGATCAAAACCTGAATCGTTAAGATCCGCCACACCATTGAATACAACGAGAGACGCTGTTTCATCCAAAGGTAAAAGTGGAAGCACGACAGGACCATTCGCACCCGCAAACGCACTATGAACATGAACAGGGCCAACAGTGGCAGGAGCACTCGCAAGCTCTGGAGTAAACCCAACAACACTCGCATTGAACACCGCCTGATCCGCAGATTCGATTACCGTGGCATAAGCAACGCCGGAGATGCCTGCAGCATTTTCAACCGGTGGATTTTCCTGCTGACCTTGAAGCTCGATGCGAATTGCATCAACACCTCTTGGCACTACTTGTCCACGCAATTCACCGCCGCCATTCGCAGCAGAATGCACATTAATATAAAAACCACCATTCAATAAATTACTGGCATCAACACTTGCGTCGACAGGCGTTGCACCTTGTGCAAATTGACTGACTGGAGTTGCCACTGCGGATTCAAAAATAGTACCTGCTGTTACTTCATTGATACCTTGAAGAGCTCCAATGGCAATACCACCATTTTGGCCGGCAAAACCACGATGAAGATGGACAGACCCTTGAGGACTACCTAACTCAGCAGTAAACCCGCTGACACGTGCATTCACCAATACAGAAGGATCTGTTGGCGTATTGGTATTGATCGTTACAAACGCTGTACCTGCGGCATCTGGATTTGCGGTTGCATCAGTTAACCCTTGAGGCTCTTGCTCACTCTGTAACTCAACACGCACTGCCTGAATATTTTCAGGGGTAATCTGCCCGCGCAATTCGCCACCTGCATTCTCTGCCGAATGAACATTAATATAAAAACCGCCATTTAATAAGTTAGTTGCATCATCAGCTACAGACCCGGCAAATGCACTAGACAGTAAAGGTTCAGCGGTTTCGAAGATATTGCTATCCACATCAGTTTCAAGCAAACCTTGTACTGCACCAAAGGCAATAGGGCCGTTAGCACCAGCAAAACCACGGTGAAGATGAACAGGACCTTGGGCATTACCCGATAAATCTGCATCAAAGCCACTCACACTGGCATTAATAACAACAGATGGATCAGTTGGGATTGCAGAGTCAATGGTGACATAGGCAACACCTGCCGCATCAGGGTTAGCTGCCGCATCAACACCTTGAGGCTCTTGCTCACCCTGCAAAACTGCACGCACTGCTTGAGTGTCAGCGGGAGTAATCTGACCACGAATTTCGCCACTTGCATTAGCAGTCGAATGGACATTAATGTAATTGCGGCCTTGGTTATAATCACCTATTACAAAGCCAGTAATGTCATTACCAACAGAACTAAAAAAAGTATCCGCAGGAACTTCTGGCCCATCAGGGTCAAGCGTGACATCGGTCAATACAACTTGAATACCGCCGGTATCACCAGCGAAACCTCGATGGATATGAACAGGGCTAGGGGCACCGTCTAATGCAGGAACAAAACCATCCACTTGCACATTAGCCCTTACCAAATTGTTCCCATTTGTCGTGATATAGCCAATACCGCCAACATCATTCGCCGAGGGAGTAGAAACCGCAGGTATCTCTTGTTGTGTCTCTATCACAACACGTTCAACAGAAGCCGCACCCGGTAAAATCTGTCCACGAACTTCACCACCTGGATTAGCCGCTGAGTGAGCATTGAAATAATAGCCACCATTAAGCAGTCCGTTACGGTTGCGTATCGCTGCATCTAATCGTGAACTCCAAAAAACACCTTCTGGCGCCTCATTAACGCCATCAGTAAGAACATTATCTAATGGGAAAATGATGGCACCATTAGCACCGGCAAAACCTGCATGTACATGGACAGGTCCATCAGGAATATCAAGCTCCGGCTGAAACCCGGTTACCTGAAGATTCGCAATAACAGTGTCTTCACCCGCTTCTGTATTATAAGTAAAGTAACCTACACCCGAAGTATCTCGTTCAACAGGTAGCCCCGTCGTCAATACCTCTTGCTGACTTTCCAATTCGCTACGGACAACATCTACATCATCAGTAAATATTTGCCCACGTAATTGCCCTGCGGGGTTCGATGCAGTATGTAAATTAAAATACAAACCGCCAGATAAAAATGCAGCTAAATCTTCGGCATCTAACGTAGAGTTGATAGGGGCTTCAAAGGTATTAGTATCGGCTCCAGTTTCCTGAAGACCTAAAATAACAGGACCATTGCGACCGGCAAAACCTGAATGAATATGTACCATCGTAATATCATCACCCGCATCTAGGTTAGCCGCGGTGACCCGTGCTGCGACAGTAGCAGGCGTTACCGAAGTATCGACCACAATCTCTGCTATTGCCGTTAGGTTTTGGTTCGCATCAGGGTTTGTAAAAGGAGTAACACCCACTTCCTGAGCTCTTTGCAAGGTGACATTAACAGTGCGTACAGCCTCAATTGCTGTAGGCGTTTCGTCAATTTCATTAGAAGGCAACGACGCCGAAGGCAAAGCAACCGACGGTAACACTGTGGAAGGTAGAGCAGCAGACGGTAGCGACTCAGACGGTAATATTTCGTTGATCACGCCACGTATAGTTGCATCTTCTGCAACGGGCGCATCATCATTATTGTTCCCTCCACTGCCTCCGCCACAGGCTGTAATGACAATGGATGCACCTACCAAGGTGGCTAACGATGTAATCTTATTCATATAAACTAACCTCTCGTATTATTGGAAATAGCTATTGGCTATTTGTATTTTCAGTCGTTTGAAAATCGTAAGTTAGTACGCAAAAAAGAGAGGACGGTTTAAAAAAACCCGATTGTAAATTTTTATGAAAAGAATAGTTTTAAATATCGAATAGCTAGCAACAAAAAGATAAGAAGAGTTGGTCAGCAGTTTATTATAAGAGTTCAAAATTTATCTAAAAACAATTAAAAATTAAGCCATAAACTGTAATTTGAACAAAATATTCACGCAAACATCACATAAATATCACGAAAAAAAGACCTAGGCCACTAGTATAGTTTTAGTCTCAAAAACCGGTTATTTACCACATCAAAATAAAAATAAATTTTTATCGAATAATATCGGCTACTTAGGTGTTAACTATACAGACAAACAGGTTATCAGCTCCAGCAAGCTTACAATCTGAGAAAGCATTAAAGCAATAGCCCATTTAACAGCATCACTAAAAGAGAGAATAACAATGAAAAAAGCACTACTAATTTTTAGCCTAATAGCAGGATTAACCACACTTCAAAGTTATGCAAACGCCGCCTCAAACTCACAATGGAAACTATCTGCTGATGAATCTAAGGTTGCCTATGGATCAATTAAAAAAAATTCTGTAGGAGAAGTTAATCATTTTAAAAACATTTTCGGGCATATTGACAAAAATGGAAATACAGAATTAGTTATTGATGTTACCTCTGTAGAAACCTTTATCGATATTCGTAATCAGCGCATGATAAAACATGTCTTCGATGCCGAGTCTCCCAAAGCTATCCTAAAGTCTACTATTGATCTTCAAGAAATTAAAAATCTTAAGTCAGGCCAAACAACATCAATTGATGTCGATGGCACCCTATCCTTATCAGGGAGAACTATTGAAATCGAAACCACAATGTTTGTTGCAAGTCTGGGTAAAAATAAATTTATCGCGACAACCGACGAAATGATTATGGTAAAAACAGAAGAGCTTGGCATTAACGAAGGCGTCGACATGTTAATGAAGCTAGCGAAACTGAATGGTATTACACGAGTCGTGCCAGTCTCACTGCGCATGGTATTTGAAAAATAATTTAACACAGCAATCAAGAATAGGCAGGACAAATAAATGAAAAGCTTATTAACGTACATCTTTCTATTATCTGTATTAACCAGCATTAGTAGTTACGCAGAAAAACCTACCATCTGGACATTATCTTCTAGTGAGTCAAAAGTGGCTTATGGCTCAATCAAAAAAAATAGTGCCGGAGAAGTCAATCATTTTAAGAATACATCTGGTTCAATTAATAGCGACGGAGAAGTGAAGATAGACATTGACGTTACGTCTGTTGAAACCTTCATCGACATTCGCAATCAACGGATGCTGAAACATGTTTTTGATGCAAACGCACCAACCGCACAATTAAATGCCACCATTGATATAACAGAGATCAGCAAATTATCACCTGGACAAACGACCTCTATTGACGCTACCGGTACACTGTCGCTATCAGGGAAATCTATTGAGATAGAAACGTCTATATTTATTGCTCAACTTAACAAAAACCGTTTACTGGCAACAACTGATGAAATGGTCATGGTGAAAACGGAAGAGCTAGGAGTTAACGATGGCGTTGACCAATTAATGAAATTGGCTAAACTCGACAGCATCACGCGCGTTGCACCAGTCACACTTCGCATGGTATTTGATAAAAGCCAGGCAGTAGCTTCTGCACCTGCAAGCCAAACAACGACTGCAGTTGCAGGCAATGCCAAGGCCGGCAAAAAACTTTATCGACAATGCAAAGCTTGCCATCAGGCAAAGAAAGAAACGAATGGCGTTGGACCACACTTAGTGAATATTATTGGCCGCTCAGCAGGGTCTATCGATGGGTTTGCATATTCTGATGCCATTAAAAATTCTGGCATAACCTGGACCGCATCAACGCTACAATCTTTCTTAGAAAACCCGCAAGCGGTAGCACCGGGGAATACAATGCCATTCGGAGGCATCAACAATAAGGACGACATTCAAAATATAATTGCCTATCTGGAATCCATTAGCAAATAGCCGCTATAATTAATCACTTGATGTATAAATAGACCAATGCTTGATATGTTCTGGAAAAATAGCGCTATTAAAGAAATCCAAAAGGGGATTAAAGAATTATTCCCCAGGCTATGGCGCTATTGCTTCATACTATCAGGCAATGCGGAGCGAGCAAATGATCTCGCTCAGTCCACATGCCTTCGAGCACTGGAAAAATCCCACCAATATACGGTGGGAACAGAACTGGATCGCTGGCTTTTTCGTATAGCCAAAAATATCTGGTTAAATGAGCTACGCTCTGATGCCGTCAGAGATGTAGGAGGAATGCCGCCTGTTGAGGAGATTGATCTTCCCGATCATTCGCCCGGGCCTGAATCAAACTTGATTAATAAGGAAGTGTTACTTAGCGTGATGTCTCTACCAGAGGCACAAAGAATCGTTGTGGGGTTAGTGTATATCGAAGGATATAGCTATGGCGAAGCCGCCAAAATACTCGATATACCTGTAGGGACAATCATGAGCCGCCTGTCCACTGCCCGCTTAAAGTTGGCGAAAAAACTTAAGCCTCACCAGAGTGGTGCCATATGAATAAGCATATCGAATTTAGTGATGAAGAATTAACTGCCTATCTTGATGGGGAGCATAAGTATGTGCGCGCCGATGAAATTAATCGTGCACTAAGTCATGATCAAGCATTGCGAGCAAGACTGGAACAACTCTCCGTCAGCAAAGAAGAATTGCAGTCCGCATTTGATGATTTACTTGAACATGCTCCACCGTTAGCAACCGAAAGTATAGAAGCGCCATCGAATTGGAAAATGCCACTAAGTGCAGCGGCAGCTATTGCCGTCATTTGCTTTAGCCTTGGCTGGGGGATAAATTATTTACCCGCCACACATTCTATCAGCGGCTGGAAAAATTATGCTGCCGTTTATCAGGCACTCTATATTAATAGTACTCTATCCCACATTAATAACACCGAAGAACACAAAATTAATGAGTTAAAGCGTGTATCTTTAGCCTTAGGTAAGGACATCAAACTGCCTGATTTGAGCTCATTCAAACAACTTGACTACAAGCGGGCGCAAATACTTGGCTATGAAGGACAACCATTGATTCAATTAGCTTTTTTATCGTCAGTCGATGCACCTATTGCCTTGTGTATTATGAGAACAAAACAATTGAAAGAAGCCGGTGTAGAATTATCCGAAATAGAAGGAATGAGCGCAGCATCATGGGAAAAAGATGGGTTTGCTTATTTATTGATTGGCGGAAATGATTCAATGTTAATTAAAGATACCGCCAATAAATTTGCATCTTATCTATAGAACCGAAACACCGAAACAATAGGAACTGAAACTATAGAAATCGAAACCAGCGAAGTTAACTATTTTCGTTTGGAGATAAATGAATATAGTCTGTATTGATATCTACAGACTGTGCAGCTTTTTTATCTCCTTTTTGCAATAAATCGACCCCTACATTAGCAAGGGATAATTCCGATGTATCCACATCTGCCGGAATAATTTTTTTCCTTTCAGCGTCTTTTAATAGAGACTCTCCATAAGGTGTTAACTCCCAATCCAGACTTGCCACATCGACTGCCGGGGCAGAAGCTGCCTCCCTCTCATCGTCGTTAAGCAGATTGCCCTCTTGAGGCAACACGGCCAAGTGATCAACATTAACCTCGACAACATCTGGAGATTCAGCCTTTTTCTTTTTATCAACCAACAAGCTACCAACAGGAGCCAGCTTCCATTGTTCTATCTCAGAAATAGAATCTGTATTAGCAGTAGTATCGACTGGGGTTTTTTTCGCTTCTGTAGGCACATCATCTTTGACAGGTTTGCGCGTTACTTCTCGTACTACTTCTGCTTTTTTGGGAGACTCAATGACGACAACGATACCGGCTTGATGCAATACCGTTTTATACCTTTCCGCTTCATCAAGAGAAATATTGCTTTTTAATGGTACAGGCTTTCCCACAAATAAACTATCAATGCGAGCATCATCAACCTTGAATAGTTGCTTTAATTTTTGCTTAACGTCGAGTAGATTTTTGCCGAGAACAATATCACCACGAAATACTACAGAATAATGCTTATCAGTCATGGCAAATACTACTCGTCGTCAATCGTATGATCCATCTCCAAAGAAGGCATATTCCTGTGAGCCTGACCAATTTGCTTGGCTGGCACACCGGCTACGGTGATATGTGCAGGAACATCTTCCAATACAATACTACCCGCGCCGACTTTAGCGCCTTCACCTACTTCAATATTACCTAGCAATTTAGAACCAGCACTGAGAAGTACACCACGGCGAATGGTCGGGTGTCGCTTGCACCGACTTGAACCTGAACCACCCAAGGTAACTGCGTGCAATATAGAGACATCGTCTTCCACAACAGCGGTTTCACCAATAACCAAACCTGTTGCATGGTCCAACATAATACCAGAGCCCAATTGCGCAGCGGGATGGATATCAACATCAAACAACTCGGCAATTCTATGCTGTATATATAAAGCTAAAAGCTCTCTACCCTGTCGCCATAACCAATGCGCAATACGGTAGGATTGAATGGCATGAAACCCCTTAAAGTAAAGTAAGGGAATAATGTATTGTTCACAAGCGGGGTCGCGAGTGTAATGAGCCAATAAGTCTCCCAGCATTTGATCAACAATCTCAGGTTGGTCATTAAACGCTTCATCAAAAACGGAGTGCAGGGTCATTGCTGGAACAGCACTATTTGCTAAACGGCTTGCCAAGTAGAAACTAATAGCGTCCCTAAAGCTTTTATGATTGAGCACATTACTATGATAGAAACTGGCCATCACTGGCTGCGCATCTCTAGCCTCATTCGCCTCATCAACGATGGACTGCCATACAGCGGCCTGGCGTTTTTCAGCCTTGTGAATCGGACTAACAGGTGACAGGGAGCTTGTCATATTATGTTTTTAAACCCTTTAGGTTTTGGGATTAATTGAGTCTAGTATAAAGCGCTCATACAATTCATCAAGATGTTGTAGCACTGCGTCTTTTTCTAGGACATCACATTGCCCTAAGTGGTTCGCCAAATGTTCAAGGGACCACTGCTGCTGATAGCGCTCTGCTACCGGGCGATAGCTTAAATGCCAAGGTTCAGGCATCACGCCATTATTGTCTTCAATATAGGGGAAAAAGAAGGCTGGCGCTGCGGATTGTCGTAAATAGTCTTGTAACCACGCTATCATTGGCGCAAATGGGCCATCCCCCCTATATTCGTCAGGAGTTAATTGGAGCTGATAATCATTGGATACTGCCGCTTTATCATAAATATCCATATCCGTACCCCAGTGATGGCGAGAAGCGCCGGGCAATGCAGACCAACGCAACACACGCTGCACTCTCTCTAACGGCGACAAGCACTTAATATCTAACTCGAAGCCATTATCATCCAATACGGGGCGCTTCCCCGTAAGTTTGGCATTCCAAATTAACTGTTGCCTCTCGAAACTACGATATGCACTGGCGAGAACCAGTTGAAACCCCGCATTCTCTGCAGCTTTTACGAGGCGCTCCCAAGGTTCAACAACCTTGACATGGAGCCTCATAGCACCATCGACCAGCTGCGTATGACTATCGACATAGCCAAAAGCAGCGGCATACTGGCTATCAACTCCGTTCATATCATCACTAACCCCATGACTGTATGAATAAATAATGCCCCATAAGAACTGAACAAATGCTTCCCTCTCTTATTTCAAATAATGTATAGTTGAGGCGATACTTCTGACATAATGAAGTCACAAATAACAATAATAATACTTGAGGTCACTCTATGAGTAGAGAGCACAGTGATTTACTCAAACTAAAAAATCTAGGCTCTGCATCCGTTAATATTTTACATGCCGTTGGTATCAATAGCTATGCGGACCTACAGCAGGTGGGACCTGTTGAAACATATAGGCGTATAAAGAATCGAGACATTCATGTGTCTAAAGTCATGCTCTATGCCTTACAAGGCGCATTATTAGACACACACTGGAACGAATTGGAACCCGATCTCAAACACAAATTATTGGAAGATGCTGGAGAAGAACATTAATCTTTCAATAAATTGCATAAGAGACTTAATACGTTACCTATATACGACAAAGCCCACACCCTTTGCTTTTCACGAATAAACGTTAAAAGCTCCTCTAGCTATTGAATTTTTATCACTAGCACTCATCATAGAATAAACCAATAAGCACCTATGAGTGCTTATTATCATTTTTAATTATCTGAGGTAACCATGTTACGTATCGGTCTGTTTTTATTAACAAATTTGGCAGTTCTCATTGTTGCCAGTATTACTTTACAACTATTAGGTGTAGAGCATTATTTACAAGGCTCTGGGTTAAATTTAACTAGCTTATTAATATTTTGTGCCGTTTTTGGGTTTTCTGGGTCTTTAATATCCTTATTCATCTCTAAATGGATGGCCAAGCGCTCTACAGGCACAAAAATCATCGATCAACCGAGTACTCCAGAGGAACGCTGGCTTGTAGAAACGACACGTGAACTTGCAGAAAAAGCCGGTATTGGCATGCCAGAAGTGGGCATATTCCCTGCCCAAGAGTCCAATGCCTTTGCGACTGGCTGGAACAGAAATAATGCATTAGTTGCAGTAAGTCAGGGCTTACTTCAGCGCTTTAACCGCGATGAAGCACGCGCTGTTATCGCCCATGAAATTGGCCACGTAGCCAATGGAGATATGATTACCCTAAGCTTGATACAAGGCGTAGTTAATACCTTTGTGATGTTCTTCGCTCGTATCATTGGCCATACCGTAGATCGAGCGGTTTTTAAAACCGAACGGGGCCATGGTATCGGCTTTTACGTGGTCACATTTATTGCCGAAATGGTACTCGCTGTATTAGCCAGTATTATCGTGATGAAATTCTCTCGCTACCGTGAATATCGTGCCGATGTAGCAGGCGCTCAGCTGGCTGACCGGGGCGCCATGATAGGTGCATTGAACCGTTTATTGGCGGAGCAAAAAGCGCAGATGCCCAGCTCTATGCCAGATACAATGCATGCCTTCGGTATTAGCAGCGGCTTTAAACAAAATTTCGCTAAATTGTTTGCAAGCCATCCTCCATTAGAAGACCGTATTCGAGCGTTACAACAAAATATGTCATAACCATCAATGGACGGGCTCGACAACTTTCTTTGCCATATTGACGAAATTCCAGATAATGGAAGCAAAGGGCTCAATTATAAAGGAATGGCTCTAGTTGCTGTACGGCAGGGAGATCAGGTCTATCTATACCACAACCAATGCCCTCATCTCGGCTTGCCATTAGAATGGCAAGCCGATCAATTCCTTAATGCCGATAAGTCACTTATTCAATGCTCGACCCATGGAGCCTTGTTCGAAATAGAATCAGGTTATTGCATTTCCGGCCCCTGCCAAAGGCAAAAATTGGTAGCGATTAACACCAATATTGAAGATGGTTTTATTTCCATAAAATAATTAGGACCTGTTAACACTAATTGAATACACACTGTTGCGACTAATAATGGTCATGCGCCTCCCCTATTTGCTAAGGAAGCATTTAAGAAAAACAGACTTATGAACAAAAATAATTGAAGGGGAAAAAGATGAAGTATATCAACGTCTCTAACTATGGCTTCACACGGTTAAAGTGTCGTTATAGAAATTTTTTTGATATTCAATGTGACTTGACTGATAAAAATACAGCGTCTTGGGTCCACAATACCCAAGACGCTACATTGACTAAACTATCGCTATCCCGCAAAAGAAATCATGCATTAGGCTGAATCAATAATTCGACCCGGCGATTTTGAGCACGACCTGAAGCGGTTGAATTATTTGCAATAGGACGAGACTCACCGTAACCAACTTCTACCAAGCGAGAAGGTGCTACAGCCCTACTGCGTAAATAATCACTCACACTTCGAGCACGACGCTCAGACAGTTGCTGATTGTAACTATCATTACCTGAAGAATCGGTATGACCAGCAACCTGCAATCGAGTCTCATTAAACTCATTCAACACTTTGACAACTGCATTGAGTGTGCCGTAGATAGACGTATTTAACGTTGCCTGGTTAACAGCAAACGTAATATTGTTTGGCATAACTAAACGCAAATTATCCCCATCACGAACAACTTGCACACCGGAACCTACTAGTTCTGCACGCAATTTTCTCTCTTGCGCGTCCATATAAGCACCCACACCAGCGCCAGCAAGACCACAAGCCGCAGCCGCATTGCGAGCGTGCTTACTACTTTCTCTAGAGCCAATTGCACCACACACAACGGCGCCAATCACCCCATAGGTTGTCGCACGATTAATTTTTTTGTCACCAGTATACGCATCTTGTGTTTCACAAGCCGCAAGCGCAACAACAGTGCCAGCTAACACAATGATTTTCTTCGTTAAATTCATAAACATTACCTTTTAAATATTCAGTTGGATAGCATATCAGACTATTTTTTGCATACTAGAGTATGGACCTCATTTCTCATTAAAAAGTCAATTTCTATCACAAAATAGCCTGATTCTTAATGTGCATTTTTACCGTTGTGAACTATCCTGAAAAGTGAGTATAACAAATGTAGTAAGGAGTCATTGTGGACCTTAGTCACCTCATATCCAATGCGCAGAATATGCCTAATATTCCCAAAATTGTGCAGGAATTAATCGAAAGTTTCAGTAACGAAAACGTTAACAGTGAACAACTCGCAGAGAAAGTCAGCAAAGACCAGGCAATGACCGCAAAAGTATTGCGTATGGCCAACTCCGCTAAATACGGTGGCCACCGGCAAGTCGGTTCAGTGAATGATGCCATTGTCCTGTTAGGTTTCAATGCGCTAAGAACCTTAGTGTTAGCATCCGGCCTGACTGGAGCATTTAAAACACCTGAAGGATTCGATATCGAGGAGTTTTGGAAAAAAAGCTTCTCTATTGCTAGCCTCAGCAAGTGGCTTGCCAAGCATACCCAAGACATTGATGGTGAAGTCGCTTTTACCTGTGGAATGCTTCATGATGTCGGCGGTTTATTAACTCATATCCTGGTCAATGAAGAAGCACAGGAAATTGATCGCGTCGTCGCTAAAGGTGCTGACCGTATCGAAATGGAATCCAGCCGCCTTGGCTTTACTTACCCAGAGGCCGGTGCTGAACTAGCGAACCGATGGCGCTTCCCAGAGGAAATTGTTGACGGAATTCGCCACCAGTTACAACCAAAGATCAGCGAAGATGATTATAAGTCTCTCGCAGGCATTGTATTTGTTGCTAACTATCTCTATGAAAATAGAGAGCAGGACACCGAAACATTAGTGAATAACTTCCCTTCTGAACATGCCATTGCACTAACAATGGATAAAGTCGCTGTCATTGATAACATTGAAGAAATCAATGAACTAGATTCAGGAATAGAAGCACTGCTAGGATAGAAAATATAATTGATTAAAAGCCGCTGAAATCAGCGGCTTTACCCTTACATTTTTGTCAGTTTATCACCAACTCGCAATACCTTAAGCCCATTGGTACCGCCCTGAAGGTTGTCATAATCGCCTTTAGTAATAATCACTAGATCCCCTTTCTTAACATACTCTCGACGCGTTAATTCATCAATTGCACGCTGAAAGGTTAGTGCCTGACTTTGGTCAAAGCCATAAAAGGGAACTGACTCCACGCCAAGAAACAATTCAACTTTTGCTTGTGTTTTACTATGTCGAGAGAATGCATATATAGGCAATGTCGAGTTAATACGAGACATCAGTAACGGTGTTGAACCACTTTCGGTAAAGGCAATAATCGCTGTTACACCTTCCAAATGATTAGCCGTGTACATTGCCGCAAGGCCAATAGTCTCATCGACGGCAGAAAACTTACGATTAATGCGATTATCTGTCACCCGCATATTAGGGTAGGTTTCCGCTCCGCCAATTGCACGAATCATCGCCTTCACTGTCTCTACGGGAAAATTCCCAGCTGCAGTTTCTCCTGATAACATCACCGCATCAGTACCATCGAGCACCGCATTCGCCACATCAAACACTTCCGCTCGTGTTGGTAAAGGGCTGTTGATCATTGACTCCATCATCTGAGTGGCAGTGATCACACATCGATTAAGGTGTCTGGCACGTGCGATAATGCGTTTTTGTACGGCCACTAATTCTGCATCACCAATCTCAACCCCGAGGTCACCTCGAGCAACCATGACCGCATCCGATGCAAGAATAAGCTCGTCCAAAGCCTCATTACTGACAACTGTTTCAGCTCTCTCGATTTTAGCAACGATACCCGCATTACCGCCCGCCTCTTTCAACAATTGCCGAGCCTGCTCAAGGTCACTAGCTGAACGAGGGAAAGAAACAGCAAGGTAATCCACATCAATCGCTGCGGCTAGTTTTATATCGTTATAATCCTTTTCTGTAAGAGCGGGGGCAGATAACCCCCCACCTTGGCGATTAATACCTTTATTATTTGAAAGTTGCCCACTGACTTTTGTAATACAGTGAATTTTATTCGTCTCTATCGACTCTATTTCTAATACGACTCGACCATCATCCAGTAATAATAAGTCACCTGCCTGACAATCTTTTGGCAACTCTTTATAGTCAATACCAACGGCCTGCTGCCCCCCTTCATCTCGGGACAAATCTGCATCAAGAATAAACTTATCACCAACCTCCAAAGTAATTGGCCCATCAGCAAAACGGGAAATACGAATTTTGGGTCCTTGCAAATCACCTAATACCGCAACATGTCGACCATGCTTTTCTGCAAGCTCACGTACTTGCTTAGCACGCAGCCTGTGGTCTTCTGGTGAGCCATGGGAAAAATTCATGCGAACAACATTAACCCCTGCTTCGACAAGAGCATCTAATACGCCCTCTTTATCGGTTGCAGGTCCTAAAGTAGCAACTATCTTGGTACGTCTATGCATATTGTATTACTCAATTGGTTCAGCAAAATATATAAACAAAGCCATAAATACAGATGGATTATGACAAAAGTGATGATGGATAAAATAAAACCGATAATAAATAACAATAATAGGGGTAAACAGATTAACAGCCATTAATACAACCCTTATAATAGCATGTTTGTTTTAAGCAAAAGTTTCACTCACACTTTATCATTACCGAGGATTATCTTGGACCTACAAAACGCACCTGTAGAAACCCTACGCCAATGGGAAGCCGAACTCTCTGCTGAATATCAATCTTACCAGCAAAAAAATATGAATTTGGATTTAACACGCGGTAAGCCCTCTGATCAGCAGGTGTCACTTTCTGACGCACTTGATGGCTGCCTTAACGGCAACTATATAGCAAAAGATGGTACCGACACTCGAAACTACGGCGGGTTAAATGGTATCACCGAAGCTCGACAATTAGGCGCTGATATCTTGAGCGTCAACTTAGAAGAAGTTTCTGCTCAAGGCAATAGCAGTCTTACCCTCATGTTCCTCTCTATGCTGACAGCAAAAGAGTTTGGCTTACGCGGTCCCGATAGCGCCTGGAAAAGCAGTGAAAAAATAAAGTTTATTTGCCCAGTACCAGGATATGATCGTCATTTTACAATTTGTGAGCAACTGGGTATCGAAATGATCACTGCTCCCATGACAGCAACCGGTCCAGATATGGATGCTGTTGAAGCACTAATTAAAAGCGATGAATCAATCCGGGGCTTATGGTGCGTCCCTAAATATTCTAACCCTACTGGTGTTATTTATAGTGATAGCACCGTAGAGCGCATTGCTAAATTAGGAACGATAGCCCATAAGGATTTCTGTGTATTTTGGGATAACGCTTATGCAGTCCATGACCTACATGGCGTTAAGCCATTGGCCAGTGTGATGGGTTTCTGCCGTCAATTCGGCACTGAAAATACAGTCATTCAATTCGCTTCAACATCAAAAATAACCCATGCTGGTGCCGGCATTTCTTTTGTCGCATCTTCGATTGAAAATCTTGCTGGGCTGCATAAAGCGCTTAACACTCTGTCAATCGGGCCTGACAAAGTCAACCAATTAAGACATATGCGTTTTCTTCCCGATTACAGCGCACTGCTTTCGCATATGGAAAAACATGCTGAAATTATTAAGCCTCGATTTGATTGCGTACTCAAACATTTAGAAGAAAACTTTAAGGAATCTGACCTGGGGCAATGGGAATCCGTTGAAGGTGGCTATTTTGTCTCTTTTGATTCAAAGCCAGGGCTTGCAAAAATAATCGTGCAACTAGCCGCTGATGTTGGTGTCAAGCTAACACCTGCTGGCGCCACTTATCCTTACGGCAATGACCCCAAAGATTGCAATATTCGTATTGCCCCGACAGTACCGACACTGGCGCAAGTGGACGAAGCAATGCAGGTATTTGCTCTATGCGTAAAACTGGCTTCCGTAAGGCAAGCTTTAGACAACACGTAGTGAGATAAACCCAATGACATTTGAAGCATTACTACTATTGGCTGGCGCAGTGTTCATACTCGCAGTCACTCCTGGGCCAGGTGTAATGCTTATCGTCTCTCGCGCAATGACTGCTGGATTACGACAGGCACTTATTACGATCATCGGTATTGTTACGGCAGACCTACTATTTTTATTGTTGGTTGTTTACGGCTTGCAGGCGATAGCCGAGTCACTCAGCTTTTTATTTATTATTATCAAATACTTAGGCGGCTTATATTTAATCTGGCTTGGCATCTCCATCTGGAGAAGCCAGCCTGCAAAAATAACCATAAATGCTAACAGCGGTGTTGAACACAAACCGGCATCCTATCATGTCAGCTGGTTATCAGGTTTAATTGTCACTCTGAGCAACCCTAAAGCTATTTTGTTCTATATGAGCTTTTTGCCAGCTTTTGTTGATATCCCAACACTCACAACGATAGACATTGTTATTGTCAGCATGATTATCTGCAGCGTTATTGGGGGCGTTATGTTTTTTTATGCTTTCAGCGCAGTGAAAACCCAACACATGGTGACAAAAAACTCATCGGGAAAACTAGCAAAAAAAATCGCCGGTGGATTAATGGTTACCACCGGTGGCATATTGATGGCCAAGACATAAACATTTCCTTTCTTGATTTAGAGCTTCGATGCTTGACGATAAAAGACATACCTTAAGGAACCTCTGATTAACCTCGGATAACTCCTGGCCTACAGGCGTTGCCGAGATCAAGGCGTCTCTTGTAGGCAATGTCTAGACCTTGGCAAAAGAGACAACACTGAGATCGGCAACGCCTGCAGGCTCCGCAGGGCGTGGCTAAAATACACTTATGCTGTGTGGGTCCTCTTGCTAAGGACTACGGCCATTAGCAGCGAGGCCCGCCTTGCCTAAGCGCATTTTAGACTCACGCAGAAGTCATTCGAGGTTAATCAGAGGCTCCTTAATAACTCCTCACCCTTTATCGCCAATAGAACCCCCAACATCACGAAAATCAGACCTGCAAACGCAATGTAATCCCAATGGTACCCTTCAATAAAGGTAGATATTGTCAGCGCGACAACAGGAAACAGTACAGTAACATAGGAAGCTTGACTGGCACCTATGCGAGCGACCAGGCTGAGATACACTGTAAAGCCCAAAATTGAGCCGGGAATAGCGAGATAGATTAAGCTCATCAAATAGGTTGGGCTATCATCCCAATGCCAGCTTACACCTAAAAATTGAATAATAACTAAGAGCGTAATGGTGCCGTAAATCATTCCGTAAGCACTACTCGTCCACGGCTGGATATCATAAGCACTATTGCGAACTGAAATCATATTACCCAATGAAAAGAGGTAGGTCCCCACTAAGGCATAGGCAATGCCATACAATGAATTTTCAAGATTTTGAGCAACATGAAGCTGATCCCAAAATAGCATCAACAAGCCACTGATACCCAAAATACTGGCGATATAAATAGAAATAGCAGGTCTCTTCTGCCAAATTAACCATTGATTTAAGGCATTAAACAACACTGCTGCGGCAAAAATAACGGAAACCAGACCACTGATAATGTAATGGCTAGATGTATAAAAACAGATAAAATTTAAAGAAAATAAGCATAACCCTTGTAGAAAAAAGAATAAGTGATCTTTAGGTTTTGTCTTCTGTAATTTTCCTAATAAATACAAAAGAGGCAGGAAAATCACACTGGCTATCGCAAAGCGGTAAAAGACTGACACTAATACAGGCACATCACCAACCTGCCAATAAATACCTATCCAGGTCGTACCCCAGATAAAAGTCACCATCACATAAAGAAGAGCATTCATATTTTCCTACTACCTTATTAACTATTAGCGGGCGCTGCTTACTGGTAAAAACTGCTTTGCCACTCAGGACTAGGTTTATTAATTAGAGAAGCAGGATAGCTGATCAGCACGACTCGCTTTTGCATAAAAATGCGCTTTTTGTACAATCTTGCGCATTTTCATTACTTCACTTGCGCTCATCATTGCAAGAGAGTCAGCTTGGCGATAAGGTTTATGTATGAGCACCTATAGTTTAAGCAAAATCACCGTTAAAGAGACATTGGGCCAATCTAATGCCCAAGCTGAGTCTGTGTGTGACCTTAACCAGCACTTTGCTTATGCGGTATGGACCAACCAAAACGACAAAGTCCATTATCATCAGGTCAATCATCATACACTTAGCCTATACCTTGAAGGGGGATACTCTACGCAGCGTGCAGATCAGCGCTATGCCGGAACCGGAGCACCAGGGAAGTTCTGTATTTTCCCCGCAGGGCAGAGTTCAGATTGGGAAGTTGGCGAACGCATGCGCTTCGCACATATCTATTTCTCTGACAGTATCTTACGGCATATCGCATTACAGGACTTTGATATTGATCCTCGCCTAGTCGAATTACCCGATAAGACTTTCTTTAACGACTCATTATTACTATCACGTTATCAGGATCTAATGACACGATGTTGGTCATCGCCAGAACAACGCTTAGCATTACAAGAAGGGATGTGGCAGATATTGGGTGATTTAGTCACTCGCTATGCGATAAAGCCTACAACAAAAAACCACTACCGAGGAGGCTTAACCAAAGCGATTATCGCAAAAGTCACGGAGTATATAGACGCGCATATAGAGAAACAGATTACCATTGAAGATCTCGCACATCTGGCAAACATGAGCCCCTTTCATTTTACACGCATGTATAAAACCAGCACCGGCCTGAACCCCCATCAAACAGTTATCTGCATGAGGATCAAAAAAGCCAGCCAAATGCTACTCGAAAACAATACACAACTTGATACCAGTATTGCCTGTGGATTTGCGAATCAAAGTCATTTTTCTCGTGCATTTCGCAAGCATTATGGAATTACACCGAAGCAATACTTGCATGCCCGGTGTAAAGCCTGAATATAGATCACTTCAGGAATTTTCCTAAAAAAATAATCCAGCTATCAATTATTCTCCAAAGTAATAACGTACACCGATAGAGAATCTATCGACATCTGCTGCGATATCTTTTGAAACATTAAGAGAAAGGGACTTATTAAAAAAGTAGTCACCAGCAATGGTAGCAAAAGTATCATCTTCTTCCACATCGATATAGTTCAAGGTTCCCCGTAACTCAAGCTTAGGCATTACATAAGTTCTAGCACCCCCAGTAATTCGAAACCCTGTATCAGAACTATCGCCTATATCAGTATCAACATCGCCATCAACAAGCGCAGCCTCACCAATAAAATCAATCTTTTGATAGGGAAGAATTACACCCGCACCGACTTGTAAAACCGTCGTATCAACATCATCGTCATAATCAAGCGCTTCATAATCCGCAACAACGTAAAATAGTTCATCTATTCGAAAAGATCCTCCAAACCCAAAACCATCGCCATCCTCTGCGTCTAAATTATCTAGTTCAGCGTCAACAACGTAGCGTAATTCCCCATAGTTATATTGAATACCGTTATCATTAGCGGCAACTGAACCGCTGGTCAAAAAAGCGCCTAAACTTAGGCTTAGCGCTGCTGTAAGTGTTTTGATTTTCATAACATGGTCCTGCAAATAAAAATAATTGAAGTAATGAGTACTTCTTTTTAATACGTGTTTTTATACACAAAAAATAAATACACAAGCAGAGTATCATAGGGCGAATATAAAAAACTATGAGACCCTCTTATTTTTGGTGTATACCTCACAAAACAATAAAACTGTGGTTAAGTTCAAATTTTCCTAGGTATTTATCCTTTCATAAGGAAATTTAAAAGATATACAGCCATCTTCGTTAGACCCAGATTAGAACGATAAAAGATATAAAAGCAAAAAACACAACGACAACAATTAAAGGACTTAGCGCTTTTTAAATACTTTTTTTCATTAAGCAGCAATGCTTAATGGCATTACGCTTTAAGAGCAAAAATACATACGAAACTCTCCAAACCTTATTTCCCTAGCGGGCTAAATAATTGCCATTATGAAAAAAGTTGTCTACATTATTATTGATACTATTACGATATAATGATGGATAGAGTTGTCATGACAATCTCGATCACTACCCTACTTATCACCTTCTCTCTTATATTATTTATCAGCACTAGCTCTCATGCTGATAAACAGACTGTCACACTGACAAATGGAGAGTGGGCACCTTACACCTCTAAAAAGCTAAAACACTATGGAGTATTTTCTGATATTGTCAGTGAAGCATTTGCCCTTTCAGGATATCAAGTAAACTATGTATTTTTACCCTGGAAGAGAGGCTACCAAAGCGCTAAAGCTGGTAAGCACGATGGATCGGTTACCTGGGCGCCAACAACAGAAAGAAAAAAAGATTTTTATTTTTCAGATCCCGTAACGTTCAACTCAAAAGCATTTTTCCATTTAAAAACCAATACTTTTGATTGGAAAAACATTGACGATCTGACTCACTATAAAATAGGCATCACTCGTCAATATACCTATAGTGAATCCTTTGACGATGCCGTTAAAGAGGGGCGTATAAAAGCAGAAGTTGTAGACACCGACAAACAAAACATACTCAAACTCCACACCGGCAGAATTGACGCTTTTCCAATGGAAATTGAAGTCGGTTACAACTTGATTAACCAAGAATTAGGACCCGAGCAGGCATCTCTGATTACTCACCATAAAACTCATGTGCAAGAAACACCTATTGCTGTTGTTATATCAAAAGAAATTGGTAAAGAACGTGCCCAAAAATTACTTAATGCGTTAAACAACGGATTAAAAAAATTAAAAGCGAGTAATCGTTATGAAAATATGTTGCAGGCATCACGCAAAGGGGAATACCGGGTTAATAAATAAGCTCGACTATGTTACTTATCATCAATAGATCGAATGAAATATCGGCAAACTCTAATTTTTCATATCCTCATGGACCTAGTAGGTTTAAAATAACCAGCTAACACCGAGGATGTAAATATGACCCCATTACCCCCCTGCCCATCTTGCAACTCTGAATATACCTACCAAGATGGCAACCTGTATGTATGCCCAGAATGTGCTTACGAATGGAACGAAGAATCCATGAATGAAGAACAGGAAGAGCGTGTCGTTAAGGACTCTAACGGCAATATTCTAAATGATGGCGATACAGTAACAGTCATCAGGGACTTGAAAGTCAAAGGAAGCTCTTCGGTCATAAAAGTCGGCACAAAAGTGAAAAATATCCGATTAACTGACGGCAGTGATGGTCATGATATCAATTGTAAAATAGATGGCTTTGGCCAAATGATATTAAGATCGAAAGTTGTGAAGAAAGTATAAACGTTACGTCTCATACGTTAATAAGTGCATGACTTATTGAACATACTTATTAAACATATAAGTTGTTAGACTCACAACTTGTTATAACAAGACGAGCATGCACTTACTTTACGATATCCTTTAATGCCTCATCCACATGAGAGTACGTAAACTTAAAACCTCGCTCTAATAATTTTCTCGGGATGACTTGCTGCCCATCGAGCAACAATTCAGAAGCCTCTCCAAACAATAAGCCGACTACCGCTGCGGGCATTGGAAAAAATGCTGGCCTTTTTAACCATTTAGCTAACTTTTTTGCAAAAACATAATTAGTAACGGGATTAGGAGCAGTCGCATTGACTGGGCCACGCACAGGATCATTATCAACAAGGTAGAGCAATATATCGATCATATCCTGCAAATGAATCCAGGAAAACCATTGATTACCTGTCGCAATGCGTCCTCCCAAGCCCAATTTAAACGGCAACCACATTCGCTTAAGGGCTCCTCCATGCTTAGCTAATACGACCCCTGTACGCACTGTGCAAACACGAACCCCAAGAGCCTCCGCCTTAAAAGCGGTCTCTTCCCACTCCTGGCATAATTCACTGGCGAAACACTGCCGAGGCAATGCGCGCTCATCCAATCGATGGGCTTCTGGGTAATTACCGTAATAGCCAATAGCAGAACCACTCACCAGCACTTTGGGTTTATGGGTACACCGAGATATCCATGTAATAATATCGCCAGTGATGCCAATGCGGCTTTCTTTAAGTACTTTTTTACGCTTTGTCGTCCAACGCCTATCGATGATTGGCGCACCCGCAAGATTAATAACGCCATCGACTTCTAGCCCAGAATCTTTTACTGAACCAATCAAATTTACCTTACCACCAAACATCTGTTTTGCCTTATCGAAATCTCGAGTCAGCAATGTAATTTGATCACCACGAGCCAATAATGTCTCAACCAAAGGGCGACCAATAAAACCTGTACCACCTGTTATTAACAAGTGCATATTTTCTCCATGTATATCATCGTTGTTTATTACTTACGGCGTACTTTATCGCTTGTCTCTATTTTCCCACAGCATCGCAGCTCCTCTCACACCAGAGGAATCACCATGCTTCGCTTTTAATAATTCGGTATTCGATTGTGTCGAAAAAATATACTTATCCCAACGCTTAGGAACCTCTTTATAAATAAGGTTAACATTGCTCATACCACCACCTAGTACGATAACATCGGGATCAATGATATTGATAATTTGTGCGAGACTTTTGGCAACCCGTTCACAGTAACGGTATAGCGTGGCCATTGCGTTAGCATCACCGTTAGCGGCTAACGCAATAATAGACTCAGCCGACAACACGTCGCTTCCCATGTTACCTTGTGCATAATTGCGTTGATAGTCATTCAAAAAACCCGTCCCGGATATCCACGTTTCAATACAGCCCCTTTTACCGCAATAACACAAAGGGCCAGGATACTCATTTTCTTCGATAGTACTAACGCCATAGTCTATGTCTGACTTATTCTGATAAATGGACGATTGTCTCGTTGTTTTTCCATGAGAAAAATGTTGCAGCAGGTCTTCGGGTATACCTCCAAAGAGCTTGGGAAATGGCAACGGATTATGCCCCCATTCGCCACCTGTGCCATGCAGGCCTGATTTTATCTTTCCATCAATAACAACACCACCGCCACAACCCGTACCGATTATCACACCGAATACAATATCTCGGTTCGAAGCTATGCCATCCCTTGCTTCTGATAACGCAAAACAATTAGCATCGTTTTCTACACAGATATCGCGCTCAAGGATTTTTTCCAAATCTTTCTGCAAGGGTTGACCGTTTATCCAAGTGGAATTTGAATTGATTACAGTGTGTGTTTGCCGACAAATAGAGCCTGGAATTCCAATACCAACAGTTCCGGTTTTTCCAAGCTTATCTTCGGCAATATTGATAAGGCTTTTTATGGTAAGAAGAGTATTTTGGTAGTTGTCACGAGGAGATAATACTCTATGTCGATATAGCTCTTCTCCCCGATCATCAAGGCAAATAATTTCTGTTTTGGTACCGCCAAGATCAATACCTATATACATAATTATTATTTTTATCTGATGGTGAATGAGTGTCGCATTTGGCCTTAATTCAGCCTTCTTCCTTTACGTTTTCAATCCAGCGTTAATTCGATTCTTTATTCAACCTTTCATTCAGCCAAGAACCGTTTAACAATACCAGTAAATATACTTGGCTTTTGAACATGAAGCCAGTGCTCCGTATCATGAATAATTTTTGCTTTTGCTGCTGGAAACAATGCTAAGATTTTTTCTTGATACTCTGGCAAAATATAGTCCGACTGCTCCCCTTTAATAAAAAGAACTGGCTTCTTAAAACTGGCATCATAAAGGACATTAGCTCTAATTAAGTTCTCATACGCTTGCTCAAGACCGTCAAGATCCATTTTCCACTGCCAATGATCATCATTCTTTTCCAAATTCTTTAACAGAAAGCTACGAATTGAATCCACACTCACAAATGACTTCATCACCTTATCCGCATCACTACGGCTATTAATGGCCTCAAGATTAACGGCTCGAAAAGCGGCAAACACATCATCGTGACGGCGGGGGTAACTAACAGGTGCGATATCAGCAACGATTAACTTACTGATTTTTTCGGGGTGGCGGAGGGCAATTTCCATACTGACTTTACCACCTAAGGAATGCCCTAAAAAATGGGCTTGTGGCAGGCCAATAGTATCCATCCAATCAACTATCGTATCAGCCATTGACGCCAATGATATCTCTTGCAGATGTGATGAACGCCCATGACCAGGAAGGTCTATCGCATAGACAGAATAATCGTCCTTAAGTTGGCGTGCGATGATACCTAAATTTTCAAGAGAGCCAAATAGGCCATGAATGACAACAATGGCTGGGCCGCTTCCCCAGTGGGAGTAATGTATTGGGGAAGACATAAAAACCGTAATTAGTCGTGCTTAGGAGACGGGTTTGGCGGCAAACGGCCAGAACCAGGGAAGTTAGCGATATTATCAGTCGCTTTAATTTCCTTAACCTTGCCTTCACCCTCTCGGTCTACTTCATCGATACGAATAATGGCCTGCATAGGGATAAAAGAGCGCTTAACACCAGCAAATTCGTTTTTCAGCTTTTCTTCTCCAGGGTTCACGATCACTTTGTTATCGTCACCAAAAATAAACTCTTCAGCTTCAATAAACCCATACATCTCACTTTGATAAATATCTCTGGCGTAAATCTCATAGATTTCACTTTGGTTGTAAAAAATGATTTTATAGACTGGCTTGCTCGACATAATGGACTCTATGATTAAAACTCTTACACCCCCAATATGGTACTCATACCCAAAAAATACAAGCCCTGAAGAGAAATTGAGCATAGTCTTTACAAATAAGCCTTTATAATTAGTCAGACTCAAAGGCAACCTGATTATGGCTCGATTATGGATAGTACAATTCAATCAATCCCTTTAAGCCACCTCGCCATTGCCGCCCTGCCCGTCCTTGGCGTACTGCTGGTTTATATCAAATGGTCACTTAAAACGACCAATGTAATCTATGCATTGGGTCGAATGCTGATACAACTTCTAATCATCGGCTACTTTTTGGCCTTCATTTTTGAAACAAGGCATGCCTGGGTTATCGTGCTTATTCTCTTAGTGATGGTTTTTGCTTCGAGCTGGATTGCTCTAGGGACAGTGGCCGATAAACGCCAATCACTATTTACAGCCTCAATACTCTCTACACTACTTGGCGGAGGACTGATTTTAGCCATTGTGACACAATTAGTGCTCCAACTAGACCCATGGTATCGGCCGCAATTCATGATCCCACTGGCCGGCATGGTATTCGCTAATGCAATGAATAGTATCAGCCTTTCTGCAGAACGCCTGAATGCAGAAATCAGTAGAGGGGTTCACTTTGAAGAAGCCCGCAGTACGGCATTTCAAGCAGCGATGATCCCCATTATCAACTCCTTATTTGCGGTAGGCCTGGTGTCACTACCTGGGATGATGACAGGGCAAATACTATCTGGCGTTTCGCCATTAATTGCCGCGCGCTATCAAATTATGGTGATGCTTATGATCTTTATTTCTGGCGGTATATCAACAGCAATTTTTCTCACGATGGTAAAAGAAAAATTCAGCAGCCCTCTGCGACCAGACCTATAATCGAAGATGATTCACTGACGACCCCCGCCACTTAGCAGCCATTCTACGACACCCCATAGTTACCATAGATTCTAGCTTACAATATAACGCACCCTACTAAGCTCCATTTCAAAAGCCACTCATTAACAGATAATCGCCATCACAAAACTATACCCTTAACGGCTTTTATAGCAGTGGATACATCAAAAGATTTACCTGCTTGACTATAGGATAAATCTATCTATACCTAATAATGAAGGCAATAAAAATGGACGTATTTCATGTTATCAAAATACAAATTTATCACTACCGGTCTGGCAGTATTTGCATTAGTCATACTTGCACAAGGGCTGGGACAATTTAAAGTAGAACAGATCGTAAAATCCAGCGACCTAGCGCTAAAAATAGACCTGGTAAAAAGCGTAATATTTCAGTTAAGACAGAACGAAAAAGACTTTTTTGCACGCAATGCAAGCAAAGCCTCAAAAAAACAATTTATTCTCGCTGCTCATAGTAATGACCACTGTAATGGTCGTGACCTACTGGATTGTCATGAAGGGATTACTATCGATTCCTCCACTCAGCTATACCATTACAAATTAAGCATCCACTGAACACTATGTAGCGCTTTGAGGTTATCGAAAAATACAAAAAGAAGGCCTTACAGGCAAACATACCCTATTGAGAAATCGCTCTCCTGCAATAGATTCAATCCTATACTGGCAATACTTCTAGGTAAGCAAACCGTCTTCATCGATTCCCGATTAGCCTCTTTTGCTTGATATAGCTCTTATTCAATATATCTGCTGTAAAATCAATCAAACAAGCTCTATAATCGCGCTCCTTAGCGAAATTGTCCAAAGAACCCCAATGACTGACTCAACACCCCAGAAAAAGCTTTTTATTAAAACTCACGGCTGCCAAATGAATGAATATGATTCATCACGCATGCGCGACCTGCTGGGTGAGTCACATAATATGGTGACGACTGACGACCCTGAAGAAGCCGATGTATTGTTGATCAATACATGCTCGATCAGAGAAAAAGCCCAAGAGAAGCTTTTTCACCAACTAGGCCGCTGGAAAGATCTTAAGAAGCAAAACCCTGACTTGGTGATCGGGGTTGGGGGCTGTGTCGCCAGCCAGGAAGGGGATGCCATTGCTGAACGCGCTCCCTTTGTGGACCTGATTTTTGGGCCTCAAACCCTTCATCGCTTACCCGAAATGATGGAAACCCCTCGGGATAATGGCGCCGTTGTCGTTGATATCAGCTTCCCTGAAATCGAAAAATTTGATCGCTTACCTGAACCGGAAGCCGATGGCGTTTCTGCATTTGTCTCGATTATGGAAGGCTGCTCTAAATATTGTACCTTCTGTGTTGTGCCCTATACCCGAGGCGAAGAAGTCAGCCGCCCGGTAATGGACGTTCTGGCAGAGGTTGCCCACTTGGCAACACAAGGGGTTCGAGAAATTAACTTACTGGGGCAGAATGTCAATGCCTACCGAGCTGAAACAGCTGAAGGCCAGACAGTCGACCTTGCCGAGCTCATTACTTATGTCGCAGCCATTGATGGTATTGATCGAATTCGATTTACCACCTCACACCCTGTTGAGTTCTCTGACAGTTTAATCGATGTTTACGCTGACGTACCTGAACTAGTGAGCCATATCCACCTACCCGTTCAGAGTGGATCAGACAGGATTTTAATGGCTATGAAGCGCGGACATACCGTGTTGGAGTACAAATCCAAGTTGCGTCGCCTTAAAAAGATTCGCCCAGATATCAGCTTTTCCTCAGATTTCATTATTGGCTTCCCAGGAGAAACCGATCAAGACTTTGAAAAGACGATGAATCTAATCCAGGAAATGGATTTTGATATGTCGTTTAGCTTTATTTATAGCGCTCGCCCTGGCACTCCAGCAGCCGATTTACCAGATGAAACATCAGAGACCGTAAAAAAACAACGCTTAAAAATACTGCAAGACCGGATTACACAGCAATCACAGGCCATTAGCCGCCGCATGGTAGGCAATACCGAAAGAGTACTGGTGAGTGGCTATTCGAAGAAAGACCCAGGACAACTATCTGGGCGTACAGAAAATAATCGTGTTGTTAATTTCCGTTACGATAATGCAGACTTGATTGGTAAATTCGCTGATATCCTCATCAAAGAAGCGCTACCCAATTCATTGAGAGGAGAGTTAATCGCGAGCGAAATCAACGGCTAAGAAATGAGGCAAGACGATTAAATTGTGCTTCTTTGCCCATAAGCTCTTAACCCCTTATCAATTAACTCTTTGCCCATTAGCTCTTTCTATTAACATGGATCATCTTATCCGGTAATATAGAGTAAATTTTAAACACTAAGGTTGCCTGACACTTTTGACTACCCCAAGCGCTTCTAGCCCAATTACCACTGAAAGCAGTGAATCCAACTTACATCTAAGCACTGCATCTACTCAAGAACTAGCGAACCTCTGCGGGCAATTCAATGCCCATCTTCAGCAAATAGAACAACGCCTCGACGTCAACATTCTGAATCGTGGAGAACACTTTTCTATTCGTGGCCCACAAGAAGAGAAAATAGAGGCCGCGAGACAAATACTGGAAAGCCTGTTTAATGAAATTCAGCAAGGCAATGAAGCCACACCTGATAAAGTACATTTGTTGATTCAGCAATTCCACCCTGAAAACCACCCAGACAATGATACTGAAGATGATCGAAGCTTTGATTCGCTGACGGTTATTCGCACCAAAAAAGGGACAGTTAAACCCAGAGGAAGAAATCAGAAGCGCTACGTACATTCAGTGCTTACTCACGACATTAACTTTGGTGTTGGCCCTGCTGGCACCGGGAAAACCTACCTTGCTGTCGCTTGTGCTGTACAGGCATTAATCAGTGATGAAATCGAACGTATTTTGCTAGTGCGCCCCGCAGTTGAAGCAGGCGAAAAGCTAGGGTTTTTACCAGGTGACCTTTCTCAAAAAGTCGATCCTTACCTACGCCCTCTCTACGATGCCCTTTATGAGATGCTAGGGTTTGAGACAGTGGATAAGCTCATCGAACGCAATATTATTGAAGTGGCGCCTTTAGCCTATATGCGTGGCCGAACACTTAATAACTCTTTTGTTATCTTAGACGAGAGCCAAAATACAACTCGCGAGCAAATGAAAATGTTCCTGACTCGCATTGGCTTTGGCACAACGGCGGTTATCAATGGCGACCCCACCCAAATCGACTTACCTCGAGGGCAACCTTCTGGCCTCAAACATGCCGTTGAGGTGCTCAGTGGAGTTGAAGGCATTAGTTTTACGATGTTTACATCAAAAGATATCGTGCGCCACCCTCTGGTTCAGAGAATAGTGGACGCCTATGAGAAATCTGACACGAGCTCATGATTTCAGTTGATCTACAAACTGCCAGCACAATGAAAGGCGTCCCGACTGAAGATTTGCTGGCAGAATGGGTTAAGGTGGCGATAGAAGGAAGCAGTGTCAATCAAGCCAACGATATTGAAGTCAGCATTCGAATCGTGGACAAAGAAGAAAGCCAAGCTCTGAACGCTCAATATCGAGGAAAGGATAAGCCCACCAATGTACTGTCTTTCCCAGCTGAATTCCCTGAAGGCGTTGATATTCCATTTTTAGGTGACTTAGTTATTTGTGCTCCTATTGTCTTAGAAGAAGCCAGAATACAAAAAAAAGAAGCCCTGGCCCATTGGACTCATATGGTTATTCATGGAACCTTACATTTACTAGGCTATGACCATATCGAAGAACAAGAAGCAGAAATGATGGAAGCATTGGAAACTAAGCTATTGGAGTCTCAAGGGTACTCATGCCCCTATATTTTAGTGGATTAGTCAAAATAGGGGCTTTATGGTCACTACAGCATCAAAAATACTCAAACAACAAAGGTAGACGGCGTCGACAGTCGCTGATAACATTTGCTTCCCAGTGGCTAACAACGATTATTAATGAGCGACGAACCCCCAAGTAGCAACCAGGATAAATCCTGGCTTGATCGTCTGGTTTCCTCCTTTACCAGCGAACCTAAATCTCAAGAAGAACTCCTCGACATCATTCGTGAGGCTGCCGATAAGCAATTGTTAGATCAAGAAGCGCTTGGCATCATTCAGGGTGCGCTGGGTGTCTCTGATCTACATGCTCGGGAAATTATGATCCCCAGAGCCCAGATGGTCACCGTAAACTATGATGAGACTCCTGAGGAATTTTTGCCCAAAGTCATTGAGTCGGGACACTCCCGCTTTCCAATCATTGGAGAAAATGGCGATGATGTTAAAGGTATATTATTGGCAAAAGATCTATTGCCTTTAATCTTGAAAGGACATGATAACTTCACACTGGAATCCGTTATTCGGACCGCCACTATTATTCCGGAAAGTAAACGGCTGAATATTCTCTTGCGCGAATTTCGTGAAAACCGCTATCACATGGCACTCGTTATTGATGAATACGGTGGCATCTCCGGGTTAATCACAATCGAAGATATTCTGGAAGAAATTGTTGGTGAGATCAGCGATGAAACCGATGAAGACAGCGATGATGTTTTTATTCGCAAAGTCGATGACCACGATTATATTATTAAAGCACTAACCCCTATTGAAGACTTTAACAGCTATTTCAAAACGAAATTTAGCGATGAAGAATTCGATACCATCGGTGGATTAGTGATGCAGAACTTTGGCCATTTGCCGCAAAGGAATGAAATGACAAGCCTTGATAATTTCGAATTTCGCGTACTCTATTCTGATAATCGACAAATTCACTTGTTACGGCTTACCTTGCCTGAAGCATAGAAGCTGTTCGCAAAACTACGTTTACTATTATGCACCCAACACTTTTATTGTTACTTAGTGCGATTAGCGGTGCACTCACCACACTAGCTATTCCACCCTATACTTATTGGTGGTTAGCTCCCATAACTCTAGCAATATTTGCTTATAATTTGCACCAGCAAGAGTTAAAGAAAACATTATTTTTACACGCTTTTTTATTTGGCTTAGGTTTTTTTGGCACGGGCACGTCCTGGGTTTTTGTCAGCATTTATCAATTTGGTTCAACATCATTACCATTAGCAGTGATAATGACATCACTATTTGTTATTACTGTCGCCGCTTTTTTTGCCCTGCCATTCTGCGGTTTAGGGTATTTTAAAAATAACGCATGGCGGCTATTACTTGGCTTTCCTCTATTCTGGGTACTCAGCGAATGGTTACGCAGCTGGGTTCTCACTGGCTTCCCATGGCTATATCTTGGCTATGGATACATTGAAACACCATTAGTCAGCTGGGCACCTGTAGGCGGCGTGTTGTTCGTCAGTCTCATTAGCGCATTTATCAGCAGCGCACTTTGTATTTTATTTTTAAACTCAGCCGATCAAAAAATCAAGTTGCTCTCTGTAATCACCGTCGCTATTTTCTGGGCCGAAGGCTCTGCATTAAAATCACATGAATGGACAGAGCCTGAGGGCGACCCCATTAGTGTAGGGATAGTACAGCCTAATATCCCACAGGAATTAAAATGGTCTCCTGAGTTCCGAGAACCAACATTGGAAATCCTGACTCTGTTATCTGAAGATTTATGGAAAAATGATCTTATTGTATGGCCCGAGGCAGCAATTCCTGATGTATATTTTCAAGCAGAAGCGTTTTTAAATTATTTAGACGAACACGCTTTAAATAGTAACACTAGCTTGATAACTGGAATCTTGTACGATGACAGAAATCAACAGAAATATTTTAATAGCCTTGTAGGTTTAGGGAATTCCGAAGGATTATATTTCAAACAAAGGCTGGTTCCATTTGGAGAATATGTCCCGTTGGAATCCTGGCTAAGAGGGCTTATTGCTTTTTTCAATCTACCCACTTCGTTTATAGCTGCAGGCGGGAATGATCAAACAGCAATTAGAGCTGGCAACTATAAGATTACCAGTTCTATCTGTTACGAAATTGTCTACCCTGCACTAGTCGCTGAGCAAGCTAAAAATTCCAGCGCAATTATAACTGTCAGCAATGATGCTTGGTTTGGAAAATCCATTGGCCCCTTGCAACATTTTCATATGGCGAGAATGCGAGCCATCGAAACAGGACGTTATGTTGTTCGCGGTACGAATAATGGGGTCAGCGCTATCATTGGGCCAAATGGATCTATCAAGCAGCAAAGTGAACAATTTATTCGCACAAGCATTAGTGGAGAAATAGTGCCCATGCAAGGGAATACACCTTACCTTATTTGGCGCAATTATTTTATTCTCGCTATTCTCAGTCTACTACTTATAGGTTTAACGATATTGAATCATCCTGCTAGAAACAAAGATGAATTCATAGAAAGACTGTAAGCTTATCTTTAGCCGACATTCGATGTCTGATCATTTCCAGCAATCATTCTTTGATAGTATTGCTTTTGCTGATCTGACAAGGGATAACATTGCGACTCTAGGGGCGTATTCCCTACCCAATGAAACTTCCAGCCATACCAACACTCCGTATCAGTTTCCTTGTCACGCAATTCAACAACAGAGAACTTTTTTACTTGTCGGCTAAAACGTTCTCGCAATTGATAGACAATATGTTCTGCATTTTTCTTAAAAATAGATGAGTGCATATTAGCAGGTAGCGCGACCAATGTGCACACATGATCTTTAGTAATAGAAAATGGATGCACGAGCAAATTAGTACCTTGACCGAGGCGATTGCGCACAATTGTGGACTCAAAAGGGTATACGCTATTTATCATTCTCTGCAACTCCGTAATGATTATGACATCGTCGTCCAAACGAAACATCAAATAAGATAAGTATGCTATTTTTATTATTGTAATACTAAAATCAAGTTCACAAAGTATAGACTAAAAACAACAATAATGAATTTAAAATAACAATAAATTATTATAAGTTTATTACTTAAACTAATTAATTGTTACATGCAAAAAAACAAAAACTGTCCCAAAGGTAATCACTACCCTTCAAGTAGCCACTGCTCCATATCTTGCTTTTGCCAATTACTTAATAAAGCCAAGCCGCCATCAGAAACAGCCCAATAGCTGTCTATTATATCCGTCATCAAATCAAAAATATTTTCACTTTTAACAGCAATTTTAGGCGAATCGATAATATCCTTATTAATCTTATCGATTAACAAATCCAGCTTATACCCATAGGTTCTAATCGTTAACAAAGCAGGCAAATTAATAGTTATTCTTTTTTGTAAATAATCAGCAGATTCAACAATAGCTTGTTTTTTTTGCCTAACACATTTCAATAGGTAATTTAGTTTATTTTTTTGTTCTATTTCACAATAACCGGTTGCTGCAGCATGGACAGAAAGAGCTCGCACCTTACCCAACATTTCAATAAAGCGAGGCAATTGATTACTTGAAAAAAACAACAATGACTGATAGTTATTTTTAATATCAGGTGTAGTCTCTTCAGTTTTTTCTCCCAAAATATCAGAAATCGTCACTATAAATGGCTGTTTAACTTTTTCAGTTAATTTAGTGATCAATGACAGCAACTGCTCAACAAAATGAGAATGAAGCTCATAATTTTCTAACACCGAATCATCCTGCCAATTATCCTGAATAGTATTCCAAGCATAATGCAACTGCTCAACATCACTTTCAGTCAAACATTCTCTAGGAGGATGGGCAAACGTAACAATTAATTTTACTCGTCGAGCCAATTGTTCTTGTAAACGATCAAACTCATGAAGAAAACTTCGATTACCAGCCAGTAAACCCATACTATAACCACGGTGACGCTGAACACCTCGGCAGAGATAAGCTAATTGCTCAATAAGAGAGAACAAAGCAACTCTCTCTTCAAGAGCTTTCGATATATCAAGCACTGAATCATTCAAATTAACTGTTTGGGCACTCGAATCAATAAAAGGGATAACAATGGGTGAGTTACAGGAAGAAATAACATTTTTCGACATAGTGATACAGTAACAACCGTTAATAAGCTCAATTAGACTATTTAACGGCCATACAATATACATACCAAAAATAACTTCCGTGATATTCCGCAATTATACGAATTATTAGAGGGGAGCCCACCAATAATTGCACCAATATACAGCAAGCAAAGAACTATTTTTGTGCAAAGAAAGCACGAGCTCGGTAAAAAGCCAGCCCTAAATATTCATGAATCGCTATACGGCTCTTATTAAGTGCCGATGCAGTAGGAAGCCAATCATTCAACCAGTTATTATCCCCACTGAAAAAACCTGTTGGCATAGGCACCACTTGCACCTTTGCTTGCTCAAATGCATATATCGCACGACGCATATGATAAGCATGAGTGACCAGGATAACTTTTTCGATCTCTTTTATATTGAGTAAAGCGGCTGTTTTTTGTGCATTTTGCCATGTATCTCTACTATTGCCCTCTTGCCAGACATGGGCAACTCCAAACTCTTCCTCTAATACCTTAGTCGCTATTGCCGCTTCTGATAATTCTTCATAAGGATAAACAGTCCCTCCCGACGCAATAACCGGCAATTGATATTCCTTTGCAAGGCGAGCACCATAGCGCAACCGCCAAAGAGAGTGATAACTCACCTGATCCTCTCCCCCATATTCTGGGGTGTTACGTTCTCGCCCCCCACCCAGAACAACAATTGCCTCAACGTCTGAAAGGTTTCTTTGGTTTGCCTGACTCACATAAGGCGCTTCTAACCAAACAAATAGCTTCGAACTAACAATAGGCAGAGAAAAAGCCGCAAGGCTTGCCCAAGCCAAAAACATAAGGAAACGCGAGGTAATTTTCCGACGCTTCCACAACATAAGGCTAACAGCCACCATAACCAGTTGTAATGCAGGTGGTAAAAGTAAAGTTTTTAGTAAAGTAATGATCAAACTGCGCCCCAGCTATCGCTTACCAAGAAGGGTTCCGCGTATAATGGCTCGTTATTATTTTTGTTTTCATATTATATTCTTGCAAGGCCTTTTAGATCCTAATGAAAAATACTCCAATGGACGAACAATACCACCCATCAAACGTTGAAGCTACAGCGCAGCAATACTGGCAAGAAAATCGCTGCTTTGAAGTGACTGAAGACACCAGCAAAGAGAAGTTTTATTGCCTGGCCATGTTTCCATACCCAAGCGGCAAATTACATATGGGGCATGTCCGTAACTATACCATCAGTGATGTTATTGCTCGCTACCAACGCATGCAAGGCAAGAATGTGTTGCACCCAATGGGGTGGGATGCATTCGGCCTACCAGCAGAAAATGCAGCAATCCAAAATAAAACGGCACCGGCTAACTGGACGTACAGCAATATTGAGTACATGAAACAACAGCTTAATGCTTTAGGTTTTGGTTTTGACTGGAAACGTGAATTAGCAACCTGTCAACCTGACTACTACAAATGGGAACAATGGTTTTTCACTCGCTTATTTGAAAAAGGCCTAGTTTACAAAAAAATGGCAACCGTCAATTGGGATCCAATTGATCAAACAGTACTCGCCAATGAACAGGTTATTGATGGCAAAGGCTGGCGCTCTGGTGCCGTCGTTGAAAGACGAGAAATCCCACAATGGTTTATTAAAATTACGGATTATGCCGAAGAACTACTAGAAGACCTCGACAAACTTCCCCAATGGCCCGAGCAAGTAAAAACCATGCAGAAAAACTGGATTGGAAAATCCCGTGGCGTGGAAATGACTTTTGAATTGACTGAACCAGTCGCCGGCATTGAGAGCTTTGATATCTATACAACCCGCCCAGACACCGTCATGGGTATTACCTATATGAGCTTGGCAGCTGAACACCCTATCAGCCTTGCTCTGGCCGATAGCAACCCAGCTTTGGCTGATTTTATTGCCCAATGTAAAAAACAATCGGTATCTGAAGCAGATATGTCCAATATGGAAAAACTGGGCATGGATACAGGCATCACTGCCATACACCCACTAAACGGAAAAACGGTCCCGGTATGGGTCGCCAATTACGTATTAATGGACTATGGATCAGGGGCTGTTATGGCGGTACCTGCTCATGATGAAAGGGATTATGCCTTTGCCAAACAATACCAGTTACCGATTCAACAAGTCGTTACAGCAGAAGACAGCGAGACTATCGTTAATATCAATGAAGCAGCATTTACTGAAAAAGGCACGTTAATAAACTCCGGAGAGTTCGATGGACTTAGCTTTGATAAAGCTTTCGATGCCATAGCAGATAAACTCGCCTCCTTAGAAAAAGGCAAGGTAAGCACCAATTTCCGTCTACGAGACTGGGGTGTATCAAGGCAGAGATACTGGGGTACACCGATCCCTATGTTTAACTTACCCGACGGAGGTGAAATACCAGTACCATTAGATAGGTTACCTGTATTGCTTCCTGAAGACGTTGAAATGGATGGTGTTCATTCACCCATTAAAGCGGACCCGGAATGGTGCAAAGCTGAGCTAAACGGCCAATCTGTCGAACATGAAACAGATACGTTTGATACTTTCATGGAATCTTCATGGTATTACGCACGCTATACAAGCCCCCATGCCAATGACTCTATGCTAGATAAAGAGGCAGCGAACTACTGGCTTCCCGTCGATCAATATGTTGGCGGTATAGAACACGCTATCCTGCATTTATTGTACGCGCGATTTTTTCATAAATTAATGCGTGACGAAGGCCTAGTAGAATGCGATGAACCCTTTGAACAATTGCTGTGTCAAGGCATGGTGCTAGCGGAAACCTACTTTACTAAAAGCGATGATGGCAGCACCCAATGGTTTAACCCTGCAGACGTTACGCTCGAAAAAGACGAGAAAGGCAAACCAGTGTCTGCCAAATTGACAGCAACTGGAGAAACTGTCCAGATCGGCGGCACCACTAAGATGTCTAAATCAAAAAATAATGGCGTCGACCCTCAAACCGCAGTCGAATTATACGGTGCTGATACCGTTCGCCTATTTACAATGTTTGCAGCACCTCCCACACAAACATTAGAGTGGAGCGATGCAGGCGTTGAAGGTGGCAGTCGATTCTTACGCCGCTTATGGAAATCAGTTCACACTCACCTATCTTCAGGTGAACCTGGCCAAATGAATGCCAATGCATTACCGCAACAGCAAAAGGATTTACGCCGTAAAACTCATGAAACCATTGAGAAAGTCACTGGTGATTACGGTAATCGGCAACAGTTTAATACCGCTATTGCAGCCATAATGGAATTAATGAATGACGTTAATCGCTACGCTGATCGCAGCTCACCAGAAACATTAGCCGTTGAACGTGAAGCCATTGAAGCTGCCATTTTGTTATTGGCTCCTGTAGTCCCTCATATTTGTCACAGTTTATGGATTGCCTTAGGACACAGCAGTAATGTTATTGATCAACCATGGCCTACTGTTGATCAAGCAGCGCTTGTTAAATCCAATATCACTCTGATAGTACAAGTAAACGGCAAGGTTAGAGCTAAATTAGAAGCACCCAATAATGCTCCCAAAGACGACTTGGAAAAAATGGCATTAGAAAATGAACAGGTACAGAAATTTACTGATGGGAAAACCATTAAGAAAATTATTGTTGTACCGAACAAACTGGTCAATATTGTTGCTGTTTAAAAGCAGTGTAAAGCTCAACGCTATTCGACACTAACAAGTCAGCACTACAAGGTTTTCTGCATTGATGAAAAAAACGATTGGAATATTGTTATTGTTTTGTTTATTGGCATCGCTTACTGCATGCACAGGGTGGCGCTTGCGCGGTAGCGATAGTGGTACCAACATTCAGGAAAACAGCATTTACCTGAGTGGCAGCCCCAGTGAAACCTATCAGCTAATAGTAACCCAGTTAACCAGAAAGAATGCATTAACTTCCTTTGAAACAGCACAACTACAGCTGATTGTGAATAATGAGCAATGGAAACGACGCAGTGCGTCAGTGACCAGCAACACATCAACCGCTGAATTTGAACTAACACTAACGGTTAACTACAGCATTTTAGATGCTCAACAAGTCGAGCTTCGAGCACCAACAGATGTTCGCATTAGCCGTTCTTACACTTTTGATGAAAATGATATTGCAGGGAAAGACAAGGAAGAAAAAATAGTACGACGAGATATACAAAGGGCCGTAGCAAGGCAAATTTTGCAACAGTTACAACTGCTCCAACGCTAACACAACGTTTTACACAGCGAGAGTTATTAACAAACTTATATCATTACAATGAGTAAACTTAGGATAGACCAGCTAGACAGGCATTTAAAACAGCCACTCTCTCCCGCATACCTTGTTAGTGGGGATGAAACTCTACTGGTAGAAGAAAGCTGCGATGCTATTCGCAAAAAAGCACAACAAGAAGGATATACCGAACGCGACCGTTACTATGTCGATAATCAATTCGACTGGTCACAATTACTCTCAGCGGCAAATAGCCTATCATTATTCAGCGATAAAAAATTGATTGAGCTTCGCATAGAAAAAGGCAAACCTGGAGACAAGGGCAGTAAAGCCATTTGCGAATACCTTTCAAATATCAGCGATGACAACCGCTTGCTTATTGTGACACCAAAGTTAGACGCAGGCTCACAGCGAAGCAAGTGGGTTAAGGCTGTAGAGAAAAGTGGCCAGTGGCTGCCGATATGGCCAGTATCGAGCGCACAACTTCCCCGCTGGCTGGAACAACGTATCAAGCGACTCGGTCTCATTGCCGACAGCCATTGTATTGAGCTCATTGCTACTCGCACTGAAGGTAATTTATTAGCCGCTCACCAAGAAATTGAAAAGCTTAAATTATTGAGCATTGATGGCTATTTGACTCCCGAATTAATCGCGGGCGCCGTTGCCGACAGTGCTCGTTATGATATTTTTGGACTGATAGATAAAACGTTGTATGGAGACGCACGTAGCGCAGCTAAAAGCTTGCAGGGTTTAAGAACAGAAGGCACTGAGCCTACCGTTGTTCTTTGGGGCCTTGCGCGAGAAATTCGCGCATTATTGATGATAAGTGATGGTATTCACCAAGGGCAAAACTTTAACTGGGCGGCTAAACAGGCTGGCATTTGGGATAAACGACAACCGCTGGTTCAGCAAGCACTCAAACGGTTAAACTCAAAACAGTTACAAATCTTGTTACGCCAAGCTAACGCTATTGATAAATCGATTAAAGGTCTACGAAAAACCGACCCATGGAATGAACTTTTAGATTTAGTATTAAATTTTTCAGGCGCTCAAAGCCTTCACCCAAAAAACCTGCGCCTATCATTACAAGCTTGATGAAATACACTTAAAAATATATGTAAAGATGATACAAAAACTCAAAACAAAACAGGAAGTCCGTGATGAAATGGAAAAAGAGATTCTAGAATATTTACATTCTGGCGGTAAAATTAATCAGGTTATGCAAGGCGTTAGTGGCCGAGAAGATAACAGCAATCTAAATCAAGCCATTCCATTCAATGAAGGGGCAAAGCAAACGCGCACTCTATTAATAGAGACAGTTAAAGCAATCGACGAACGCAAACAAAAGAAAAAAGCAGCCCCTCTATTAAAACCCAAACCACAAAAACGCATTATCTATGATGATTTTGGCGAGCCGATAAGAGAAGTATGGGAGTAGAATCAGATTTAATCGGACTCTACCCATACTTCACACAACGTGTGATATCAGTTTTGGGAATAATCCGTCCAACCGCTTAACCATGAACCTGCCTGGGCACCTGGTCTTATTGCGCCCGCATACAATGCACCCTCGCTCCAGAATTCTTCTTGTGGAATCGAAGAAAAAATAACATTGGCAGGTGAGTTGATATCCGGAGAAAAATTAGGAGAAGACTGTTTTTGCGCGGATGGCAAAAGAGGATCCACCCCCAACTCAATCCGATATTGAGAAGCTATAAACGCTTTCTCCGAAAACCCTGAATCATCATTCCCTTTACCGTCCTCAAGAGCAAACCAAGCTTTTCCATTCTTACCAATATCAAATAAGATACTATTACTAAATTGTATTTGACCTGCACTAGCAAGATTTGCCGTCACATCATCTCGAATATCCAAAAACTCTTTACTGTGCCCCATCACAATAAAATTATGGAACTCACCTGCGGTGCCACGACGCAAATTAATGGCACGCTGTGCAGAATCTGGATTACTACTGCCAATCATTGTGACATTGTACATAGTCGGATTGGATCTTGGTTCGGCTTCATGATTTTTGCCCCAGTTATCAGCCTCAAAACCATTATCGCCAGCATCATCATATTGCTGGATAACCATAAACTGAACACGGCCACGCCATCCCATATCCCAATCAAGCGAATCATCTTTTGCGCCAGTAATAACAATATTTTTCAAATCAGCTGTGCCACCAAACATTTCAATTCCATCGTCTGCTGCCTGATGCACCTGTACATGACGAACAATAGTCGTATTACCACAACCACCCATTGTTAAACCATTCAGCTCATTGTCAGCGAAGACTTCAAATCCAGCATACTCGATGCGAGCATACTCGAGCACACCGCAGCTATCCGTATCATCATTGCCACCGAACTGACCTCTAATATCCTCTTTATCAATTCCTTCAATATGTCCTGAAGGCTGATTAATCGTTGCGTTACCCAGCAAAACAACACCACCCCAATCACCCCTCTGCCTTTCGCCTTCCGGTTTTGAGCTAGTAAAAACAACAGGAGCATTATATTGCCCACGAGCATGGAGTTCTGCATCCCTAGTCACGATCAAGGCTGAGCCAAACTCACCCACAATACGAGTTCCCGGCTCAATGGTTAAACGTGCCTGACCTTCGACGAACACAGGTCCACTTAAGATATAAGTGGTTGCTGCTTTCCAAATAGTACTTTGAGTAATAGAGCCACTGACACGAAGCTCTTTAGGAGCTACAACTTCATCAGCAATTAACTTGTCATCAGGAGACATCGTACGCATATACAAACCAATAACCGCAACCGCTAACACAGCCGCAACTCCAGCCATAGCCCATACAGTTTTTTTAATCAAACTGATCGAATTATCTGCACCTGAAACATTAATATGGCTTAATTCTTCTTCAATCATATTCTCTAGCAATAACAAAGATAGGCGCTCTTTTTGCACATAGGCATTCAACAACATCAACTTATCGGTCTCTGTTAACTTGCCATGCAGGCTTATAAATCGACGAATACTTCTGCGCACCTCGTCTTCCCAATCAATCTTGGGTTTATTGAACGACACACGAACATCTTTTTCTATTTCAAGTACTTCATCTATCGTTAGCGATCTGCGGCGACAAAAATTATCCAGCTCTTCTCGCTGCAAAATGGTAATATCACTTTCCAGTATGACTTTCTTAAAAAAGTTACGATATTGATTAATAGCAATATGGTTACTGGATAACTTTGCAGACAAGATAGGAATTTTTCTATCCGCATTACTAAATTTATTGACGGTGATTTTTGGAGAGACTCTTTTCCCTGCTCTTGCTGTCGTCGTACTTTGCTGGCCAATCGCATTTTGCAACTCACTAGCAATCACCCGTAATTTTCTATCCTGATAGTTAAAAGAATCATCAATGTATTCTTTTAACTTCATTTCACTCTGAATCAAGTGTAAATATGACAAGTCACTGCCCGTCACTCGTTTATATTCTGTAATGAAGGGCCATAATTTTGACTGCGCTGTATTATTCACAAACAGTTCCTCTCTATCGAAATACTAGACAACAATACAGAATGCATTGTGTTAGGAGTTAAAGGGGTAATAATGAGAAGATAGCTAAATCCGATTATCAGCAACTTACAGAACGCTTGGATAAGAAATGATCTGGCAGGTCACATCATAGCCAACCACTATCTGTCAATTCTTGACGATTAGCTATAAGTGATATGTTATTTTTTAATTATGACAGAATTATTAAATTTTATAATTTTTCAATCGATCACATTTTAAAAAGAAAGCACAAAAAAAGCTTTACTTTTAATACATTATCGTATCTTAGTTGATTTACAAAACGGCCATATCAGTTAGAGAGACTAAAACCATTTTCGTCCATTAAATCAATTCCACAAGGCAATTCACTAATCCAATTTAAAAAGTAATTAATCATACGCTCACCTACAAAAGGGCTGCCATGTTGCGGTACAAGCATTTCCACATCTAATTTTCTGACGCGGCTAGCCCATATACGACAAGCCTTCCCTGACGCCATATAACGCTGATGGAAAGCTTTCATATGAGGAATATGAGCTTCAAAATCAGCAACAGGACGATCAGCATTACTATCAACTAAAGAGGCGCCCATATCTCCTGTAAATAATATTTTACTGACGGGATCATAAAATTGAAAATTACCGACAGAATGTAAAAAATGAGCAGGAACAGCCTGAATATGAGACCGACCAAACTTTATTCTATCGCCCTCGTCCGGCAAACCAGTAATTCGTTCTTGTAAATTATTACCAAACTTTCCTGTCACGAATGTAGAAGCTAAATGAGGCAAAAAACGTGACCAGAGTTTGGATGTTACAACTTGACACCGACTGTGCATCATCCATCGAGGAAGTGACGCAATGATATCGGGGTCCTGATGAGATGCAAAGATATAGTCTAACTCAGAGACTTGGACACGCTTGCCGAGCTCAATAGAAAGAGGGGTGTAGGTTAAATCACCACCAGGATCAATCAATGCCGCTTTCTCATTATCAACAATAAGAAATTGATTGGCCTGAATACCGTGACCTTTGACAAGGTGGCTAAAAGAAATGCACTGATGACCATCATGATCATAGAGAATAGTTGCATCTGGTGTATTTAAAATTGCCATAGTTCGCCTTCTTGATATTGAGCCGGTTATTTTTTGAGGAAGCGAATAATATGGTTTTTTATCAACGCATAATTGATATAGGTCAAGTCGAATGTAATCTGTCATTTAAATACAAAATCAACTTATAAAACAGCGAGTATGTTTTTAGAGCACGCATCAAATAATACTGGCTTAATACTATTTTAACCTTATGTGTTTAAATTCGTTAAGTTGATAAGGGTATTCATAATTATAAAAAGCACTTAATGATTTATTTTATCTCAGCCAGATGGTCCACACTCATCTATTGATTAGCTAGTAACGTATCTTATTTAACAAGACACCATTCATATACTATATAAAATGAGCAGTTAGCCTATCAATAATGCCAGCGCCCCAATAACATTAACGCTACTTTCGACCTACGGATTTTTAGCATTTCCTCTGGCAGCAGCATTTATTGCACTGCAAGTTATTGTTCCCACCTATTATGCTGAAGCAACCACACTAAGCCTGTCAGCTATTGGAGGCATAATCTTATTAGCAAGATTATGGGATACGGTAACAGACCCCATCGTTGGCATGCTTTCTGATAAAACGCCACAACATTGGGGGCGACGCAAGCTCTGGATTTTACTGAGCATACCACTCATTTGCCTATCGACTTATGCTCTGTTTAATCCACCCGAAGGTGCTAGCAGCACTTATTTATTACTATGGACATTTGCGATCTATGTATCGGGAACCATGGCTATTGTGCCTATGAATGCTTGGGGTGCAGAATTATCAATGGACTATCAACAGCGTAACCGTATCACTGGCGCCAGAGCTTTCTTTGGTTTACTGGGCACACTCGTTGCTTTATCGATACCTGCATTGCTAGGAGGAGCAAGCTCTGAAACAAGTAATCTAAGCAATACATTATTAAACATTACTACACTGGTCATCGTCACTTTGCTACTTGCTGGCCTATTATTGTTATTCGTTCCAGATAATAACCCCATCACTCTTCCCTCTGCTCAGTTCAAAGCAATGATTGATTTAATTAAGCAAGCCTCCCCTTTTCGCCAATTACTTTTTAGCTTTTTAAGTAATAGTATTGCCAACGCTATTCCAGCAACGTTATTTCTATTTTATGTCACCCATATATTGCAGATTCCGGATTATGCGGGACCACTTCTTTTTCTCTACTTTATCTGCGCAATCGTATCTGTTCCTCTTTGGATTAAACTAGCATCAAAAATTGGAAAACATGCTACTTGGCATGCATCTATATTGATAGCCTGTGGCTTTTTTATATGGACGCCCTTTTTAGGGGAAGGCGATCTATGGCTTTACCTCATCATCGTAATAGGCACTGGCTTTACAACAGGTTGTGACTTATTTATACCTTCATCCATGAATGGTGACCTTGTAGAATGGGATGAAGCAACGACAGGTTACAAACGACCAGGGCTCTTTTTTGCCCTATGGGGGACTACGACCAAATTAGCCTACGCACTCGCCATTGGTATCGCGTTTCCTTTATTAGATATATTCGGATTCACGGCTAATGGCAACAATGACCCTCAAGCATTGAATTCTCTGGCCTTAATGTATGGCTTACCCTGCATACTATTTAAAATAATCGCATTAATAGGTATGAGGAAGTATCCAATTACAGAAGCAGTATACACCTCACTTTTATCAAAAAAATCAAACACTTAAAGGCAATCTATAATATTAGATAGACGGTAAGAATAAGCCACTAATTTAAGCGATTACTCAGACAACACCATGAAGGTAAGCAAGAAAATAACTAAATACACTTAATACCGTCATCACTACCACAATACCACCCAGCAACAACCAAGGGCGAAAAGGCTTACGCTGCACCTGGTGATTAGGTCGGTTTAAATAAGCATCTACTCGCGCTTGATCTTCTTCATTTAAACGATTTTTATCAGTCATACCTGTCAAACTTGATCTATACTCAATTGGTAATTGCAATGACCATTATTTCATTAGCCAAAAAGCAAAATAAACGCTATCTCAACATGATTTAGCCATATCAGCACTATACGATACTCTTTTTCGAAGATATCATGCAAGCTGAAGAAGTAACCAGTGACGAGCTGCCTATTAGCCCGAATAAGATGATCAAAACTAATAGCCTGATCAAACGCCTAAAGAAACAACATAGCGTTACCCTGAATAATGCCCCCATTCATTGGGATCTAGAGAAGGGTAATATTCAGTTTTTTGGTGTTGACGCTGCAATTTTCTGGACCAACCCCTCACTTGCTCGCCTATTTATGCCCATTGTAGAAGAAATCGGGCCTGACTTATTCCGCGTTATTGTTGCCAACTCTTCTACCGATGGCACAGAAAAAGATTATCAAGCCATGATATCAACACTTGGCAGTAATTTTAAACAAGGCTTTGCCGCATGGGGAGAGGCTGTTGCTACCGCCGGCTGGGGTAAGTTTAAGTTATTAGAATACGATTGGAATTTCCAACACGCCGTTATCCAAGTCGATAACCCTTGGGAACTCGCGGCTCAAAAAAACCTATCGGAAGAACAGCGCTGGGGCTGCCCATTTTTACTAGGTAAGATGATTGGCATATTTAACAATGCTCTAGAATGTAATTGCTGGGCTACAGATAATTATGAATATTTATCAGCGGGTGGCTCAAGAGTTACTCTTACCATATTCCCATCAAATAAAACGCTTGATTCTGAGTTAGAAACACTGAGAGCAGAAAATCTAACTCGTCATGAGCAAGAACTTGCATTAGAAATCAAAGAGAAAACCGCAGAATTACAAAAATCCAATAGCCTACTTGAAAATATTGCCAACCTTGATTTTCTGACCAATCTAAACAATCGACGATCACTTGAGAAAAAGCTTTCAGATATCAAAAATGATGATACCTGGGACGATTACATTTTAATGTTTGTAGACCTTGATCAGTTTAAAATCATAAATGATACTTGCGGCCACCTTGCTGGAGACAGGCTACTAACGATTATTGGAGAGCGATTAATTCGCTGCGTAGGCCATGAGCACTTTATCTGTCGATATGGCGGTGATGAATTTGCTATTCTTCTTAATCAACAGGAAACGCAATTAGCTGTTGACCTTGCACATAAGATTCGCGAAACCATTAGCAAAACCCACTTCGAATGGAAAAGTAATACATACTATATAAATTGCAGCATTGGCTTAGCGCCACTTAATATTATCGATACTGAAGTCGACAATGCCATTATTGCCGCTGACAATGCTTGCTATCAAGCAAAGAAAAACGGGCGGAACCAAATTTACATTTCAGAGCAGATGAGCCAATTTTTCGAAAGTCGCTTATCTGAAATGCACTGGGTTAATAAAATAAAAGATGCGATTCAAAACAATCGTTTTAAACCCTACTTCCAACTATTAAAACCTTTAGCAAGTGACAACAACAAAATATCTTTAGAAGCATTAATTCGGATGGTTGATACTGATGGCAATTTAATTATGCCTGATAATTTTTTACCTGCCGCCGAAGCCTACGACGTGATATTTGATCTGGACTGCTGGGTTATTGAATACGTCTTTAAAAAGCTTCAAGTCTTTGAAGACCCTAATGACACAATAGAATCAATTGCCATCAACTTGTCTGGAAATACACTATCCAACCCTAAACTCGAAGGCTTTATCGATGCCTGTTTTAGAAAATACCAAGTAAACCCAGAAAAGATTTGTTTCGAAATTACAGAAACACATATGATGATGAATATCGATACCGCAAAAATGTTATTAGCAAAACTTAGAAAGCACGGTTGCACAGTTTCTCTTGATGACTTTGGGGCTGGGATGTCATCTTTTGGTTATCTTAGGGAGCTACCCATCGACAAAATAAAAATCGATGGCAGCTTTGTCAAAAATATGGATAAATCGATGGTCGATTATACTTTCGTAGAATCAATCATCAATGTTGCAAGTGCTATGGAAATAAAAACGGTTGCTGAATTTGTTGAAAATGAACGTATTGTTGAGCTATTAACAGATGTTTCTGTTGATTACTTGCAAGGGTATCATATTGGCAAACCCAAACCTTGGGAACACTTCTTTCAACATAGAAGTTCTTAGAAGCAAAAGCCTGCAACAATCCCAAAAAAACTAAAAATCCTCAGCGCTTAACGCCATAACAGGCCCGCTGCCCGATTGGAGGCTAGATAATAAACTATCTGTTTGTGGTAATAGGCACTCAAGAAAAAACTGGCCAGTTGCCTTCTTCACACGATAAAAATCATCATTTTTTCCTGCACAAGCAGCAATCATTTTCGTCCATGCAAATAAATAGGCAACATAACCTACAAGTTGTAAATAATTATTTGCGGCGGCACCAATCGCATGAGGGTCTTTTTTAGCTTGGGCAATTAAATCATCAGTCAACTGACTAACTTTCGGTAATAATTTATTTAAGGCCTCAATATAAGGGGATACTTCGGCATCACTTTGCGTGCGAATGTATTCTTTAATTTCTTCAAAAAAATCCGCTAATAACTTACCTTCTGTCGCCACTGTTTTTCTTCCTAGCAGATCCATAGCCTGCACACCATTGGCACCTTCGTAAATTTGCGTAATCCGAGCATCTCTGACAAGTTGCTCTAAACCCCATTCGCGAATATAACCATGGCCACCTAACACTTGCTGAGCCAACACCGTATTCTCAAAGGATTTATCACTGATAAACGCTTTGGCAACTGGCGTTAACAAAGCAATTCTATTTTCTGCTCGCTGCTTCTCCTGCTCATCATCGCTGAATCTTTCCACATCCAGCCATTTAGCCACATAGGTTAAAAATCCTCGGGCACCCTCATTTAAGGCACGAACAGTCAACAACATTCGGCGAACATCAGCATGAACCAACAAAGAATCTGCTACCTTTTCAGGCTCTTCTACACCAGCAGGACTGCGTCCTTGCACTCGCTCTTTAGCATACGCACTCGCTTGTTGATAAGCTAAATCAGACACACCTAAACCTTGAGTACCTACCGCTAAACGCTCATCATTCATCATAGTGAACATTGCCATAAGTCCTTTATGAGGCTCACCGACAAGCCAACCTTTAGCGCCATCAAAATTCATTACGCAAGTGGCTGACCCATGAATACCCATTTTATGTTCGATAGAACCACAACCAAACTGATTACGCTCACCCAAACTACCATCGTCATTCACTAAGAACTTGGGGACCAGAAACATTGAGATACCACGAGATCCTTCAGGAGCATCAGGTAATTTAGCTAAAACAAGATGAACAATATTTTCGGCAAGGTCATGCTCTCCCCATGTGATGAAAATTTTGCTTCCTGTCACTGCATAACTGCCATCATCATTCGGCACAGCTTTCGTTCGAATAATACCAAGATCGGTACCAGCATGAGGCTCCGTCAAATCCATTGCTCCACTCCAAACACCTTCATACATTTTGGGTAGATAACGGCTTTTTAATTCATCGCTGGCATGGGACCTAATCGCCAAACACGCACCAGCCGTCAGCATCGGCGCAAGGCCAAAAGCCACACTTGCACCTTGCAGCATCTCTTCAACATGGCAAGCTAATGTTTTTGGCATCCCCATGCCACCGTATTGAGGATCACCAACTAAACCATTCCAGCCGCCCTCAATAAACATCTGATAAGCTTCTTTATAACCTTTAGGTGCTTTCACCTCACCCTCTTGCCAAGTACATCCTTGCTCATCACCAGGCTGATTAATAGGATGAATGACCTCAGACATTAACTTTGCAGCTTCTTCAAAAATGGCATTCGCCGTATCAGGCTCAACAACGTCAGCTAGAGCCGGTGTATTTTCCCAAAAAGCAGGAATATCAAACGCTTCATTGAGAACGAAGCGGATATCGTCTAAAGGGGGGGTATAGTCTGTCATTTTTTCGCCTAATAATATTTTATTAATTATATTTTTAGCACATTATTCCAAAAAAGGACTGCATCATGAGCTTTTACCTAGGCAGCCGAAACCAAAATTAGTGCGAGCGCTCGCTCTAAAAAATGATCATAGTATATATTTGATCCAAAAACAATGGATTCTCTGCTGGGTGTAAAGCTAGGGCCTTGGTCAGAAATGCGAAGCTCGGAAACAAACCAGCGAGATGCCTTGGACATTTCTTGAACAATGCATCGTAGCTTGATTTAAGAGTGCTTATTTTTCAACAAAAGTAAACCAAGCTCACACAGGGTTTACCAAAAAGTTGAGCACAGACATTATTGCCTTTTAACAGCTGAATGGCTTTATTTTGACTTTTCAATGCCATCGACAATGACTTTGGCACTAACCCCGGAATGATAAAAATTGACGATTCTCTCACGCCCTTGGATGGAAAGCTCTGTTGCTTTTTCAGGCGTATCAATCAAACGCCGAATCGCTGCAACAAACTCTTCTGGCGCTCGTGGATTTACCAACAACCCATCAATGTCATCATTAACCATCTCTTCCACACCAGGGCTTCGTGCAACAACAGCTGGCATGGACATGGCCATTGCTTCCATTGTCGCTACACCCAATGGCTCTTTGAGACTTGCCAAACAAAAAATATGCGCCTCTTCTAAAGCTTGTCGTACTCTTTCCTCAGACACTGAGCCTAACCAAATAATTTGATCGCTTACATTTAGCTCTTCTGCCAAATCTTTCAACTCCTGAAAGTGGTTCTGAGTGTAGCTTTGAGAATCAGAAGCCCCACACACGACCAATTCCGCTGTCACATCCTGCTGCTTTAACATCGCAACCGCTCGTATAAGATCATCGTGAGCTTTAACCGGATGAATACGCCCACAAGAAACCAGCTTGAGCAATTCACCTTTCACTGGCGATTGATACTCACTTTTTCTTTTGAAGTGATCGACATTGACGCCCATGGGTGCCAGATAGAGAGGGGGTAAGGTTATATGGCTGAGTGTTGCTTTTGCTTCAGCAATCAATTCTTTGGTAATCACGACAACGAAAGCGGCCTCGCGCCATTTGGCCGCCTGATTAAGACCATAATCTTGCATAGGGCCATGCAGTGTCATGCTATATGGCACACCGCCTAGCAAACGATTGAAAAGTGCTGTATTAGCTGAATTCGCACAGCTGTGAACATGGATATGCTCTATGCCTTGCTGACGACAATAACGCTTAAGAAAAGCACCAATAAGAATCAAGCCAAACATCGTTAACTTTTCTTTTATAGACACGTCTGCCTTTAAGATACATAACAAACATCTCCACCACGCAACAGGGCCGGCACATAAGAACTCCCAGAAAGAAGTTAGCATATCGGCAATACTTAAAGGAGAGAGATAAAGGGTCTCTGCGGCAGCCTCTGCAGCCCATGCATGTTTTGCCTCACTGACCTTCGCAATAGGACGGCGCGTCGATAGTAATTTAATCTCCGCACCCATTTTCTCCATTTCAGCTTTTTCACGCATAAAAAATGCATGGGTCTGTCCTGGAAATTCTGGAATTAACACAGCCAACTTAGTCACAAATAACTCCTTAACCCTTTATGAGCGGGTCATTATCCATACCTTTATGAAAGATTTACAGTCTTACGACTAAAAACAAATTACTTAGCGTAAAAATAAGCTATGATATGCTCTAAGACATCTAAACCCCTATAGTAGTATTTCTCCATCATGAAAGATCGATTTCCCAAACTCAATGCAGCTTGGCACCACAATATTACTCGACTGAAATCTTTCTCTTCATCCCAAACCTTCTCCGCCATGTTCTGGGTACTCATGGGAACAGGCGGATATCAAATCATTCGTTTGGCCAGCAATTTAATACTGACTCGTCTTCTTTTTCCAGAAGCATTCGGCATCATGGCAATTGTCACTGCTATTATGATTGGCTTAAATCAACTGTCAGATATAGGTGTCCGAGAAGGCGTCGTCAATAGTAATCGCATAGACGACCCCTCATTTATGCGCACAGCCTGGACACTACAAGTCGTGCAGGCAGGTGCAGTCGCTTTAGTTCTCTTAGCGATATCACAACCTATCGCATACTTTTACGATGAGCCACTACTGGTTCCTATCATGGCTGTTACAGCCATCACTATGTTTACCACTGGCTTCAGATCCATTGCTTTACTCGCTTATGACAAGCGCATGGAACTAAAAACACAAGTCAAGTGTGATTTATTTACTCAAATAACAAGCTTAGTCATCATTATCGTCTGGGCATCGATATGGCCCAGTGTCTGGGCATTGGTCGCTGGCCATTTGGTGGCCTCACTATTGGAAATTATTCTCAGTTACCGCTTATTTAAAGGTCACTTCAGCCGCTTTGCCTGGGATAAAGAAACAGTAAACGGGCTTTTTCATTTTGGAAAATGGATTCTTATCTCTTCAGCCATTTCCTATATTACTATCCATGGTGACAAACTCATCATGGGTAAGTTTATGACAAAAGCTGAGCTAGGCATATACAACAATGCCGCCACCTGGGCAGCAATGATTACGCTGATCGCTTATGACCTATCACGGCGTGTTTTACACCCTTTTTTCAAAAAGTCCTTCGATAACCAATCCGACTTTCGTAATGTTCGACATATGAGGTTGCTGTTAAATAGCGGATATGTTGTTGTATGTATTGGACTGGCTCTACTCGGCGATAAACTCATCGCCTTTTTATATGATGATCGCTATATAGAAGGGGGGTGGATGCTACAAATTCTAGCACTGGGTCAGATAGGCCGCTCAATGTCGGGCACCTTAATGCCGTTTTTACTCGCTAAGGGGGATTCTTTTAGCCAAATGGTTGGCAGCGCCTTCAGTGCATTTTTCATGATCACCTTACTCTACTTTGGCGGAGCCTACTTTGGCACTATTGGACTCATTATTGGTTATGCATTAACTGGATTTCTGACCCACCCAGTAATGGTGTTCTTAGCTGCTCGTCATGGATACAACTGCTCAATTGATGACTTTCTACTTATTGCAGCTTGTACCGGTATTGTCATCACCGGATGGGTGATGACACAAAGCACCGTGGTCGACAAATTGTCAGCACTACCCATACCAATATAGCGATAGGCAATGCTATCAAGCTCTTGACTGAATAAGCTCACCAATACTGCGGACTGACGAAAATGTCTCTTCCGTAATATCCTCGATTTCTATATTGGCACCTAACCTGGATTGCAATCCTAAAAAAATCTGCAATATGCCAAACGAATCAATCGTTCCGTTCTGTAGTAGATTGTCATCAACTCCAAAATCCACTTCCGAATTTGTATTTTCTTTAATGATATCGGTTATCTCAGCAAACAACTCTTCATTTGACATCACGCTTGACACTCCTTATTAATAATAGAATTAGATTTAAATATTAATTGCTCGAGATTTGCTTGTCGATCAGGCTTGCCTGAAGGTTTACGCAACAATGACTCGACACAGACTATTTTTGATGGCTGCTTATAAGAAGATAAAGCTTCCTTACAATGCATAGCCAACCCAGAAACATCAAAAACTTCCGGAGTTTTAGTTTCAATAATGGCAATTATTTTTTCGCCTTCATTATCATCAGGCATGCCCACCACGATAGCATCCAGTACATTATTATAATCAAGCACGGTGGATTCTATCTCTATGGGATCAATACGATAACCACGATGCTTAATAAAAACGTTAGAGCGCCCATGCAGTATCAATCCGCCACTTTCATCAACTGAACCTATATCTCCTGTCGAGATATAACCTGAATCATTTCTAATATTTCGACTAACGCCACATTCTATAGCCATTGTTGCCATTGCCTTTGTCTTAGCAACAACGGAACCCAAAGCATCATTCAAAATATCTATTTCAACACCCAACAATGGCTTGCCAACATACCCTGCAGAGCAGGCTTTATTTTCTGACTTAACTGAAAGTCGAGTTAATGCACCAAAAGATTCACTAACCCCATAACGTATATCAATTATTGCGTTAGGTATCTGCTCGTGAATTTTTGGAGGTAAATCAGATTCGACTAGCGATGTCCCAAGAATAAATTGATTAACGCATGTCAACTTCTTCCAAAACCCAACCTGCAAACCCAAACGAATATAGGTTGGATTAGATAAAATCAATCCACATTGATTCTCAAGAATACACTTTTGATGGTTACCAATTGCCATCGTATTGCTGATAAAAATATTTCTACCTGACCACAGACATTCGAAAATAACCGCTCTACCCATCGCATGATAGTGTGGCAAGGAAGAGAAGGCCGCTTGTGCTGGAAAATTTTTATACCAATGCAGAGATTGCTGAATACCAGCAGCAACGGCGCCAACATCAAAAACCAAAGCCTTGGGTTTACCACTTGACCCAGAAGTAAACTGTATTTGCAAAGCATTACTTCCACACTCTACTGCAGGCACTTCCTTATTGGGTTTAGAACAAATCACACCATCTTCCACAAGGAATATCAAGGTTAAGTGTGATGCAGCACCTACCCAAACACCCTGTTTTGCAGGGCTTTCAATAATAAGCAGCTGTGGGCAAACAGATGATAAGAAATTATTCGCTTCGCTCGTTGTTAAAATAGGAGGAAGCGACATGGCAATATGGCCTTCTTCCCAAATAGCTAACTCAATGATCAATGCCAAGGCACTACTCGATACAGCAAACGCAACAACGGCTTGCTCACTATCTACATTCGCCTTTAAATGCTCACGAAAAGTCTGCACCTGCTCAATAAGGCTACCAGCAGTGAAGGCATGATAATCATCACCAATAATTATCCTTTCTGGGCAATCAGCTATTTGATCGTAAAAAGTGTTTAACAAATCCGTTCTGCTATTTATATCCATTACTCATACCCGCCACTTCCAGGAGGTATTTGCCCTCTTAGAATATCCTCTGGCTGACCCGGTTGCCTCACTAATTTCGTGTTAACGCCATCTACAAGCACTTCACCCGGCAATGGATGCCCTAAAAATAAAACGGGGCTAAACGTCAGCCCATAAGCTCCACTGACTAATACTGCGACTAGATCATCTACTTTTGCATTAGGAAGAGAAGCTTTTGAGGAAATTTCATCTGCCGGCAAACACAATGGTCCACCTAAGCATTGATTAATATCTGCAGGCTCATCAATACGCCCGGGCATAACAATAGGGAAACTACGTTTCATTAATGAGCCAACACCAACAGCCGCAGCATGATGATGCATTCCCCCATTAAGAATGACATGCTGTTTTTCGCCACTCTGCTTAACATCAACGACTTTTGTTAAATACATACCTGCTGGAGCTGCTAGATAACGGCCTAACTCAATAAAGTACTTTCTTTCCTTATTTTCATCAGAAGCAATAAGTTGATTTAGCAATGTCCCTGCCCGATCTATATCGAATTCAGCATCACCATCAAAAACTGGAAAACCAAAACCACCACCAAAATTTAAATGAGATACATTAATATCATATGAAGACTCTATATTTTTAGTGAGATCAAATAATTGTTCTGTCATGGAAAACCAACCATCAGCATCAAAACATTGGGTACCTGCATACAAATGTAAGCCGCGAAAAACCAAACTAGGATCTTTAGAAATTTCTAGACATAGCTCTGGAACTTCAGTGATTGGCACTCCAAATTTAGAATCGCCACCAGACATGCGCATCCTTGCACCTTTAAGGGTAGAAGGTTGCTGAACTCGAATAGAAATACCTACTTTTTTCCCGAGACGTTTTGCTATCGTTGATATTTTTTTTACTTCACCAGAAGATTCAGCATTAATACAGTAAACATCAAAATCACAAGCTCGTGTAATATCTAACTCAGTTTTCCCTGGGCCAGCAAATTGTAAATCTTGACCGTTAAAACCTGCAGCTTTTGCGACTTCAATCTCACCTGCAGAAGCCACTTCAGCTCCAGCACCTTCATTTTTAAATACGTTAGCAACAGCAGCATTGGAATTACATTTTAAAGCAAAAAGTACAGAAACTTTGCTACCAAACGCATCTTTTACTTTTTTATAGCGACGACGCAAAATATTGGCATCATAAATATAAAGAGGTGTACCATATTCTTGAGCAATAGACTCAATCGAAGCATTACCAATATACATTGAGCCATTTTTGACAGAAAAAAACTCTTGAACAATATTTTTCGCTAGATTTCCATTCATTTTTATTTCTTAAATTTAGTGGTTATTCAACGATGAAAACACAATTTAGAATAGTGCTTAGGTTTTATTATCTTCATTTTTTGAAAAAATTCCTTTTGGCATAATTTTTCCAGGAACACCAATAACCATAGAGTTGTCAGGCACATTTGATACCACTAAGGAATTAGCGGCGATAGTAACATCATTACCAACAGTTACATTCCCCAACACGGTACAATTTACACCTAAAAAAACGTTATTCCCTATGACTGGCGCTCCCTCTTGCGATGGAGAGAGGCCTAAAGTGACACCGTGCATAATACCAACATTATCACCCACAACAGAACCAGGATGCAGCTGAGTATTACCAGCATGTATAAAGTGAGGCTTATCACCTAACTTTGTCGCTCGGTCCAAATAAACACCACCAATAAAATCCGCGATGGGATGCAAAAAAAGGTAAACCAGACCCAAGACTTTGCGCAAAGGTGTAAATTTAATTCCCCAGACATAACGACCAAATCGATATGTCCACAATGCAACAAGTGGACGCTTATCTGTAATTTTGTGGCGTTTCCAATCATCAGTAAGTGTTTTGAGCACAGTCATCATGAGAAATAATCCTGCAGTCCTCCCCGTCTACGAACATCTACTGTTGCACAGTGAAATGATCCACCAAATGGATAGTTATTTCTAAACGGTACGGGAATTGGTTCAAACCCCCAGTCACTCAAGAAATCATGCATAGGGGTTTCTTCAGCTTCAACAATGACTTTCTTTTCATTAATATTTAACACATTCATTGAAAGCCATTTAAATGAATAGTACCAAGGGTGAGTTTCAGGCAATGTTGAGCGTGGCGCTTCTCGAAGCTCCCAATCACTATTTTTTAAAATATCGGGTAATTCTTTAATAGGACGATCAGGGTTAACTAGAATTTTTCCTGGAGCTAAAGGAACAAAAGTGGCATCAATATGTATCGCACGATAATCGTCAAACTCAACGCGGTGTACTCTATAACCCTGCGGTTCCATATGTCTGCGTAACCACTCAATCCCCATATCATTAGTAACATGGCTTCGTTGAACAAATAAATCTTTACCACAACGTGCAACATCTGCAGCATCAAAGAGAGGCTCATATTCATTGGTCACATAACCTTCACCACGCTTCCAGTTATAGTCATAAGACGCATTAGACATTTCAGGCTTAGGGGCAGCAGTCCACCTCGCCCCAGCATTGAAATACTCTTTTACCAGTTTTCGGTAAGCCCAAAATTCAAAATAACGTGACCGCCAAGCCATAGGTGCTTCAAGGATCTCATCATTGAAAACTATCAGAACATCTCTTGGGTTAGCCTGGCAATTTCCCCCTGTGCTAGTCCACTTAGGTGTTACAATAGGGGTAGTATGATCAATGATATCTGGGCGCCTAACTTTCACACCCTCTTTTTTTAACACGTCTACAAAATATTCAAGCTCTTTACTTGCTTTAGAAATATTAAGGGGGGAAACAGGTTGACCCGCTGCTTGAAGATGAAACTGCCTTGAGCGATCAAGATGCTCAACAGCGGCAATGGCTTCAAAACCAATTTCCCATGTCAGATTAGCAGCTCCACCCAAGACACCAACTATCACTTCTTCCAGAGGGTCCCACTCATTATTAGATTGTACTTTCATTGTATTTATCCAGAGATTATTTAAATTGTTGTGAACTAAATAAAGATATATAGCTCAAAAATATTGAAATAAAAGCTAGGAGATAAACGAATTTTTAATGGATAGAAAAAATAAGCGATAGACGCTCAAACGAAGAATCCATGTAAAAAAACCTCCTATATTCAACAGGTAACCAGAACAGTAAATGCATTTTATTACAACTGAGTTAACATAAACAATGTTAACTGCATCACATTTTGTGATTATATCCATATCCGCTCAAAAATCAACCAAATTGACGGAATAAATAGGCTAGCATAAGAAGGCATTCTATTTACATTTTTCATCATTCTGCTAGAGTCGTAAAGCAAGATTCTTGCTAAATAATATGAATTAATTGCTATAAATATGAATTAATTGCTATAAATGCAACATCATCATCATACAAACTGTATTATTAAAACATGGACGATATATCGCTACTTAATAATCATACTTCAAGCCCGCAGGCAGTAAGAAATCTGTGAGTAATTCAAAAGTAAAATACGTTGAAAACAAACTTGTCGATAATGAATCCATACAGAGATTACTTTCTGTAAGCGCCAATGCAAACCACTGGACTAATTTTGGTCCTCTATCACATCAGCTAGAAGATAAACTTTCAGAATTATTAGACCTAGATGGTAACTTACGTGTTGTCGTTTGCTGTAATGCCACTGTTGCACTTCACACCTTGGTCGCGATGGAGAGGACCCTAGCTCAAAGAGAACTACGTTGGGCAACTTCTGCTTTTGGGTTTTACTCTTCAGCTGATGGCATTCTAAATGACGCCCTAATTGTTGACTCTGACGCCAACGCTATGCTGAACTTACAAAAAATAGACCCCAAACAAATAGATGGTCTTATTGCAACTAATGTCTTTGGGCAAATGGAAAATATGGATTCATACCGAGAGTATGCAAAAGCTCATAACAAAGCACTTATTATTGATTCCGCAATGGCCTTCCATTCAAAAGGTCACATTCCCAACGAAATCATTAGCCTACACCACACGAAACCCTGGGGGTTTGGTGAAGGTGGCTGTGCAATTGTGCATAAAGATAACGAAAAGCTATTTAGAAGTTTAATTTCTTTTGGGCATGACACCTATGAAGAACCCATTAATCGCCTAGCCATTAATGGAAAAATATCCGATATATCATGCGCCTTTATTTTAATGTGGCTAGAACAAATAACGTCTCTTAAAAGCGATTATAATGATCAGTATCAACGCATTGCTAATATTGGTCTACAGTGCGGCTTGTCGGTATTAGCTAATAATTCCACTCATCCTGGCATTCCAGCAAATGTACCCCTACTACTTCCAAAACCTACAAAGCTGCCTCAACCAGTAGATGTACCATTTGCCCGTTATTACCATCCTCTCGCAGACAGAACCGAAGCTTGGAATATATATAACCGTATTTTGAATATTCCCTGCCATAGAGACCTATCCCAAGTATCTGATCACGCGATAAAAGAGGCTATTTTGCATATATTGTCTTTGCCAGAACAATGACAATGTATATATTCCATAATTACAAGAAATATAGATATGACCTCTGAAATAACAGCACATCAGTTAAATAGAAAACCACGTATTTTATTTCTTGCTGCCGACTGCAACCCACAGTGGCATTCATTACCTGCACTTATCGCCGAATATTATCTCTCCTTATGCAAATATGCAGATATAACCTTAGTTACCCAAGTTCGTAATCAAAAAGACCTTACTGAATTTTTACCTGAAGGCAGCAAAGTTATTTACCTAGATACTGAGGTAATTGAAAAGCCAATACATAAACTGTCAGAGTTTTTAACACGAGACCCCAACAAAGCAATGACATCTAAAGTAGCTTTCAGGTATCCGAGCTACCTATATTTTGAATATTGTGTTTGGAGGCATCTGAAAAAGCAACTGGACGCTGGAGAGTTTGACATTATTCATAGGGCCAGCCCCATGTCACCAACTTTACCAAGCTTGATTCAGTTTTTCTCTAATGTACCTTTTATGATAGGGCCAATATTGGGAGGCCTAAAATGGCCTGATGTTTTTAAAGGCGAAATGCGCAGGGAAGGTGAATGGTTGAACTATTTCAGAAAGCTTCATCGATTCTTGCCATTTTACCCATCGACGTACAAAAAAGCCTCAGCAATCCTAGCCGGTTATCAACATACTGTGAATGATTTGCCCGACTCCTGCCATCATCGAGTTGTTGAATTTTCTGAAGGTGGAATCTACCCAAAAGATTACCCCAAAAGGAAGTTTAAGAAAAAAGAACAGCTGACTATTTTGTTTGTTGGTCGTATGGTGCCTTTTAAACAACCTGAAATTTTAATTCAATGTTTTGCCAATAGCTCTATATTACAACAACATCGCTTAGTGATGATTGGAGATGGCCCCGAACTCAGTCGCTTAAAAAAGATATGCAAAGAAAAAAATATTACAGACGTAGTCACCTTCACCGGATCAATACGCTCAGAAGAAGTTAGAGATTGGATGTACAAAGCCGATATTTTTGGCTTCCCTTCAATTCGCGAACAAGGTGGTGGCGTATTAACCATGGCCTCCATGAGTAGCATGCCTAGTATTGTCGTAAATTATGGAGGCCCTGCGAAACGCGTCCCCTATGGCTGTGGCATTCGTGTTGACCTGAATGATGTAGAAAAATTAACAACAGATTTTCAACAGGCACTTGAAAACCTAGTTAGCGAGCCAGAAAAAGTAGAACGAATGGGCAAAGCAGCAAGAAAATTCACTAATCGATTTTACGATTGGAATTGGAAAGGAGAAAAAACCAGAGAAGTCTACGACTGGGTATTAGGGAAACGCCTGCATAAGCCTAATTTTTGGGACCCTATTGACCCACCAATTTCAGATTATACAAGCGAAGAAAAAAATAATTAATTACAATTATTTAACCCGTTAATCCATTCCTCAACAACTTGCGTAGCTGCACTATCCTCAATCAAAGAAGCCAATGGAGGCATGCGCAAGCCAGAATCCAACGTTTGCATTCTTAACAATAATGTTGACTGCATTGCATTACCAGGCTCAATTCGAGAAGCCCCCGGAAATCCAAAATCTCCAAGTGTAGCAGCTATGCCGCATGTATTGGTGAGAGAGAGCGGTGTCGATACTCTCAAGTCAATAAAACTGGCAGAAGCCCCCGGGCGATGGCAACCAGAGCAGTTACTATGCAAATAGCTCCGCGCACGACTCTCAATGCTAGCACTCGTATCATTAATAGCCGTTAATGGAGCATATTGACCAACATCAATTGCTTGAGAGAAATAAGCTTGATTCAAGTAACTTAAAAAGTTTTCACCTCTTGATAAATCTTCGTAATGTTGCTGAATAGCTTCCAACCCTAAACTAACATTGGCAGCAGCGGTGTGACATTCAAAACACTGATTACGACCTGGTATAGTATGCACAAAACTACCAGCATCAACAGTTTTACCTGAATCAAGTAATACAGCGTCGGATTGATCCGTACTCCATTCGTAACTATAACCTCGCCATCCATTTGGGAAATTCACCATTAGGCGCGTTTCTAAATAACGATCACCTGCCAGAAAATGCTTTATTAAAATACTGCCTTCAGGAAAAATAAAATCGCCTTCTGTATTAACAATAATGTCAGCCGCATCAGGTATAGCAAAAGCGCGTATTTTATTAGCGCTATCAGACCAGAGTTCGTTATTCACCTCATAATCAACCACACCTGGTGCCGATGTTTTAGCGACTGTGTCAAAGCAGCCCGTATCACTTAAATTGTCGGGCATAACAATCGTTGAGCCGCCGCCAGTTAAACGATAAATAGCATCTCCAACACCTGAAGAAGCGAGGTCAAGTGCATAAATTTCTCCCGACTGATCTTGAGCAAAACTACCTAAAGTTAATCCTGACGTTGTCAGTGACGTAAATGCAGAGTTTGGAGAGCTATTTGAAGGAACACTCAACACAGACTGCCCAAAGGTATCGCCAAAAATAAATTGCCCGCTTAAATCAGGGATCGCTGATCCACGGTAAACATAACCACCAACAATAGAAACGCCAGTTGAACGGCCATATTGGGTGATAGGCAATTCCAGTCCCAACATATCGCAACTAGAGCTGTCGTGACAACTATTGGCTTCCATAATAGGCCAGCCATAATTGCCACCTCTAATGACACGATCGACTTCTTCAAACGTGGATTCTCCAACATCTCCTAACCAGAGATCACCTGTTGTTGAATCAAAGCTCCATCGCCAAGGGTTCCTAAAACCATAGGCGTATATTTCTGGGCACTGGCTTGAACCAATGGCCTCTCCTATCTCACAACGAGCCTGCCCAGTATTAAAGGGATTATCTGAAGGAATGCGATATGGAGGTTGACTGACATCTATCCGAATAAGACTGCCATGTAAATTATTCAAATCCTGAGATGTTGTTGCATCACCCCCACCGTCACCAAAACCCGCATACAAATAACCATCTGGACCAAATGCAATATTACCGCCATTGTGGTTCGTCGCAGGCTGCTCAAGGGTCAATAAAACTTGCTCATTACTAGCTGTCAGATTTTGAGCATCAACATCAAACGAAGATAATGTAGAACGACCACTTTGATTTCGGTCACTATAGAGAACAAAGACTCGATTATCCGCTGGATAATTTGGAGAAAATGAAAAACCAGTTAAACCAAACTCACCGTTTATTGTGACTTGTGAACGTATATCCAATACTGTTGTAATTGCGTCGGCAGAACTATCATTTGCAAATGTCACCAAACGCCCATCACGCAATGCTAAAATCCAACGCCCAGAATCATTAGGTAATTGCGCCATTGCGATTGGCTGTGGCAATACAGGAAGGTTCGGAAAGGCCCTTACAAATGAATAATCGCCAGTGTTTGGAACCAGCGCAGGCGCCAGACACGTCGTATTAGACTCACGAACAGAAGGAACAGTCGGTGTTGACCCAGATGAAGAACCACCACCGCCCCCGCAACCATAAAGCAGAGGACACAAAAGTAGAATCGTTAAAAATCGCATTATTGTTATAACTGGTTAATTGTAATAAGTATCAATCTACACTTTATAAAAAATATTGCTTGTATCAATCTCACAAATAATATTTTTTAGTTTGCGCCATTAACACAAAGCTCAATGTCGACGCTGATGCCTTTCCAGGTTTTCCTGTCGTTTCTTTTCACTCTTTTTTAATAAAATATAACAGGCACCAACCCCACCATGTTGTGGCTGGGCTGAATGAAATGCAAGAACCTCACTAATCTGTGGTAACCAGTGTGCAATATGGCTTTTTAATACCGCAGGCGTTTTGCGACCTTCACCCTTTCCATGAGTAATTAAGGCACAACGAATATCATTGATCATGCAGTCTCGAATAAACTGATAAACCTCTTGGCGTGCTCTTTCGACAACCATACGGTGTAAATCCAGACGAGCATCAATACTATATCGGCCCAAGCGCAGCTGCTTGTAAACACCATGTTGAACACCTGGGCGCCTAAATTCTAAAACAGCCTGAGCATCGAGCTGTTTAACCTCACTCTCGGCCAGAGGGTCTGATTTTTTGGCTATATCAGATTGAGCCGCTTCTCGACGTGCTGAAAATGCAGAGTGGTGAAGAGCTTTTTTTTTAGTGGCAGAGCTGAGCTCAGCACGCTTTTCTGTTGTTATCGGCCTTACGTCTCCCATGGCTTTCATAAAATCTTCATCATCAGACATGGGGTCACCTCAAATACTTCAGCCAGGGCTTGTTAACACTAGAGTATTTAAGCCCATATAAGTTCTTAAATGCAAGTGGCTTGGCAGTAAAAATACACTTCTCAGAAAGAGAAAAGCCACAAACCCAAGCATCATTAGATCTTAAGATTTGTGGCTTTGCACTGACCTATTTGGAAATGGCTTATCCCAAATAAGCAAGTATTATACAGCTATCGCACCAAGCGATTATCGATCAGCTCATCAACAACTGATGGATCTGCAAGAGTTGATGTATCCCCTAAGTTATCAAGCTCATTGGTAGCTATCTTACGCAGAATACGTCGCATAATTTTACCCGAACGTGTTTTAGGCAAGCCCGGAGCCCATTGAATGAGATCCGGTTTAGCAATTGCGCCAATTTCTTTAACACATAGCCCAATTAGCTCCTTTCTAAGCTCATCGCTAGGCTCATCCCCCTGCATTAAAGTGACGTAGGCATAAATACCTTGGCCTTTAATGTCGTGGTTATAGCCTACAACAGCAGACTCAGCGACCTTGGGATGAAGCACCAGTGCACTTTCAATTTCTGCGGTGCCCAAGCGATGGCCACTAACATTTAACACGTCATCCATACGGCCCGTTATCCAGTAATAGCCATCCTCATCACGACGCGCCCCGTCACCAGTGAAGTAATAGCCAGGGTAAGTGCTGAAATAAGTATCGATCAAGCGCTGGTGGTCACCAAAAACCGTACGGATCTGGCTAGGCCAAGAGGCTTTGATGACTAGACTACCCGCTCCCGGGCCTTCAATTTCTTTCCCATCACCATCCAGTATCGCTGGCTGCACACCAAAGAATGGCAACGTCGCAGAACCCGGTTTAAGGTCAGTGGCACCAGGTAAAGGGGTTAACATATGAGCACCCGTTTCTGTTTGCCACCAGGTATCGACGATAGGGCAACGACCTTCACCGACAATATTGTGATACCACTCCCATGCCTCCGGATTAATGGGTTCACCTACTGTTCCCAGAATGCGCAATGATTGACGTGAGGTTTTAGCCACCCATTCATCACCAGCCCCCATTAAGGCTCTCAGAGCAGTTGGCGCGGTATAAAAACTGGCAACATTGTGCTTATCAACCACTTGCCAGCAACGGGAGGCATCAGGATAGGTAGGCACCCCTTCAAACATTAAACTAATGGCTCCATTAGCTAGGGGTCCATAAACAATGTAAGAGTGACCCGTTACCCAACCAACATCAGCGGTACACCAATAAACTTCGCCTTCCTGATAATCAAATACATATTTATGGGTCATAGCAGATTGGAGCAAGTAACCAGCTGTTGTATGCAATACGCCCTTTGGCTTGCCTGTCGAACCCGAGGTATACAAAATAAATAGCGGATCTTCGGCTTCCATCACTTCTGGCTGACATTGAGCAGAGGCAGCATCCACAGCATCGTGATACCAAACATCAACCATATCATTCCAGGCGATATTGCTACCGGTGCGTTTAACAACGACACAGGTATGTACATTAGGACACTGACTAACTGCCTGATCGGTATTTGCCTTCAAAGGAATTGCTTTACCACCACGCACACCCTCATCAGCAGTGATCACAACCTGACAATCAGAATCTAAAATTCGATCCCGCAAAGCATCGGGAGAAAAACCACCGAACACAATTGAATGCACAGCACCAATGCGCGTACACGCTAACATTGCGTAGGCTGCCTCAGGCACCATCGGCATGTATATACAAACGCGGTCACCTTTTTTCACACCACGATCTTTTAGTACATTCGCCAATCGACATACGGCTGAATGCAACTCCTTATAGGTAATATGCTTTGAATCAGCAGGATTATCACCCTCCCAGATAATGGCAGTTTGGTCCCCTCTTGTTTCTAGATGGCGGTCTATACAGTTCTCAGAAACATTAAGCTGACCACCATCAAACCAACGGGCTGTGCCCTTATGAAAATCAAATTCATTAACGGTATCCCATGGCTTCTGCCATGTTAAGAATTGTTGAGCCTGCTCACCCCAAAAACCCTCAGGGTCAGTCACAGATTGCTCATAGAGAGATTGGTACTTAGCTTTATCGATATGTGCTTGCTTAGCCATCGACGACGGAACGCTGTAAACGGACATGATGCCCCCAGTTGTTATTTATTGACGGTAAAGGAAGATATATAGCCTACTAAGAGGCTGACAAGAGTACAATAGTACGAGCGTTAGACTTTGGTTAAAGTTACGATGAAAGTATAAGAAATAAGGAAGATTCACTTACTATTCAAGAGTTTACAGAAAACATTGTAGAGCTGATTATTTATTATTAAAGGGGCCCACCCCATCGCGCTCTTCACGTTCAGCAACATCTTTTAAACGCCCCACCACAAGAGGCAGCTCTTTTTTAAAAGTCCCAGCTGATACCGCATAAATAAGCCATTTTAAAGGCCCTTTAAAATCAACCTCATGAGTAAAGGTTGTATTACCACTATCGTTAATTTCAAAATATCTTTTTAATTCAATCGAGCTATACAAAGGGAGTTTTAAGCTTTCAATAAATGAGTTTGGCGCATTAACTTCAGTCAACTCAAACCTTGTTTTAAACGCGCCATCTGCCTTGATATAACCTACGGCGCCCGTTGTAAAACTTGCGTCATTTACCAAATAAGAATATTCAAGAAGGGTATCAAATTTTTTCCAGTTTTCAACATCCGACCATAAACGCCATATAGTGCTTTTTTTGGCGCTAGTTTCTACTGAATACTTAAATGCACAACCGGGTAATTTAATAATCTCGGCAGCGCTTACCTGAGTAGATGCAAGCAAAAAAAGGAATAGGAAAAAGGTGTGAGCAGTCGTTAACCAGAGTATGGTTTTATTCATAACGTTAATAGGCAGCAATCTGCATTTAATTTGCTATGCAGACTGCTTAACCCAATTAACATTTAGCCTAGGGGCTATTGACACTAATAAGAGCTATTTAAGCAACCTGCATAGGAATAGTATTTGTGGTTCGCTCAACCTTATTATTCTCGTCAAGATAAACAAGTGAAGGCTTAAAGTTAGCAGCTTCATCTTCGTTAAACTGACCATAAGCCGCAATAATAACGCGATCACCTACTTGCACTTTACGCGCCGCAGCACCATTCATTGATATAGTGTTTGAACCTGCTTCAGCAAGAATCACATACGTGGTAAAGCGCTCGCCATTATTGACATTGAGCACATCGATTTGTTCAAACTCACGCAAGCCTGCCAGCTTCACCAAGTCTGCATCGATCGCACAAGACCCGTCATACCATAGCTCAGCCTGAGTTACCGCAGCCATGTGCAATTTACCTTTCAACATACTCAATAACATTGTTACTCTCTCTCGTGCTTACTTAAATTAAATGGTGAGGGAAACATTATCAATTAACCTGGCTGCTTGTGTGTACATGGCGCCTAATACTGTTAATTCAACGTCATCAACACCCGCACTGGTCAGTGTATCACTGCAACAAACTTGCAAATAGTCTACACGGAAACCAACGGCTTCGATTTGAGATTTCCCTTCAATTTCCAACTGCAAGTAATCTCTGCGCCCTTGCAGAATCGCCTCCTGCATCCAGCACAAGGTTTTACGTAGCTGATTCGCTTTAGGGCGTTCATCTTTCGTAATATAGTTATTACGTGAACTCATTGCCAAGCCATCATCTTCTCTGACAATATCACCCGGCACAATAGTCACTGGAATACATAAGTCTTCAACCATTCGGCGAATCACAGCGATTTGCTGAAAGTCCTTCAAGCCAAATACGGCTTCATCAGGTTGAACAATATTAAATAGCTTGGTCACAACTGTGGTAACACCCTCAAAGTGCCCTGGGCGAGTCGCACCGCATAATAAGTCGGTCATACCAGGCACAATAACTCGGGTCTGCTCCGCCATGCCATTAGGGTATATTTCTCGCTCATCGGGAAACAGCAAGTAATCACACCCCACTTCTATTAACTTTTGATTATCCGCCTCGAATGTTCGTGGGTATTTGTCCCAGTCTTCATTCAAACCAAACTGAAGAGGATTAACGAAAATACTGGCTACAACCACATCGCAACGGCTTTTGGCCAATTCAACCAATGCTATATGCCCTTGGTGCAGATTTCCCATTGTAGGCACAAAACCTATAGTCTTGCCCTGTTGGCGTTCAGAGGCCAATGCTTCGCGCAAAGGCTGTATATGACGAAATAGCTGCATTTTTGCTCAACCAAGGTAAGGGCCGGCGATAATACACCGCAATATGCTGATACTCAAGTTATCCTGTAGACACCCGCTGTCTGGCCAATATAGGCAAAACAATCACACTGAGCGCTCCACTACTTACCTTAGTTGCCTCTCGATCATTAGAGAATTGATTCACAAAATAAAAATAATGGCACGAAATACATTCTCAGACGCCTTGTTTTTTAGCGGCTACTTGATCACCATTAATATCAACTATGATGCTATTTTAATACATGGATGATAGGGAATTTATTAAAATAAAATTGACTTTCAGGAGACAAAGCATATGTCTATTTTTATGCACGTTGAAGGTATTCAAGGTGAAACATCAGACCTTAATCATAAAGGCTGGATTGACATAGAGAACCTAGAATGGGGCTCAAAGAGACAAATCACCTCAAACACGTCTACTCAAGGAGACAGGGAAAGCTCAAATGCTACCATAACTGATTTAACTCTTATCAAATTAATGGATAAAACAACTCCTTACCTTTTTATAGAGACCTGTTGCGGCTGAGGAAAAACTATAAAAATTGTCCTAACTAAAACAGGGGCTGGAAATGGTGCTGATGTATTTATGGAATACACTCTCAATAATGCTCTATTTTCTCAGATGAATACCACCCATAACGGTTTAAGACCAGTAGAAGAATTAAAAGTCAGCTTTACCTCTATGGTTGTTAAATACATTACCTATGATGAAAATGGTAACTCTAAAGCGCCAGAAATTGTTGGCTTTAATACTGCGACAAACACAAAAGTTTAAATAAAGGAGAATAAGCAATGCAAATCATGATGCATTTATGGGGTGGCGGACTTTCCATACCAAAAACAAAGATAGGTGTTAGTACTTTAATGGGGGCAGTTTTATCTATTCGTGCGGGTGAAGGCCACACACCAACGGTATACGCAACGGGTGACTTATTTGCCATAGGCACGAAAAGCGGTACATTAGTGGCAGGATCAGTCAAAACCAAATGGATTAATGTTGACTCTGCTACGAACGAATGGCTTAGCAACTGCGAATATTTTGAAGGAAAAAATGTAGAAATAGCTGCTCATGGCACATTAACTGGAGATGGCTTTGTAGACATAACTCTAGCAACAATCTCTGACGATGGGGTTAAAACTACTTTACTAAAAAGATTCAAAGCTCAAGCTGCAATCTAGAACTAGCTTCTTTGAGGAGCTTAGGATAATGCTAAAGCGTTTTCTAAATCGATTATTGTTCTTTTTTACATTGTGCACAACTGCAACTGTTGTATCTATATTACTAAATAAAGATGATTTCAGAGAAACGTATTCACAACTAGGGATCACATACATACCTGATAAATATTGGCTTATAAATTTTATTTTCGGATGGCCGATAATTGTAACACTTATTGCATTTGCCGCTTGGTTAACAGTTCAACAATTCCGTATCGACTCTGTTATAAGAAAAGTAAAGCTTAACTCTATATTTTTAATGAGCACCTTACTTATTATTATTCTGTGGTTTTCTATTGTTTACATCCCTATGTCACACTTAAGCAATTAATCAATCTTTAAAACTGGGGTAAAAACTGCCCTAGCCGTATACTCTCTCAGTACCTATAAATGACTCCTAACACTCATGTCTCTTTCTGCTAATTTCACTACCCTAACAAAAAATTAACCACTACCCCCCAATTAGCCCTTCAGAATAACAAATCAATATGGTTCGTGACATATCCTTATAGCTAGTAGTGAATTTATGCCCTATTCTGTTCAAAGCCCAAGGCTTCATGTATTAGTTTAAGGAGCCCTAGAAATTCATGACTTACATACTGTCCATATAACCTAAAGACCACATAAAGAAGAGTAACTACGCTTTATAACAAATAATCAAAGACCGAACAGGAAAAGTATATTTAGCGTCTAACATAAATTTATGAGAAAATAGCGGCCTTGTTATCCCACCTAGAATGTGACGTAAAAGAATTCTTATGCCTAAAGATGGCTTAGCCAAAGCTCCCGATTTATTCCGTTATCCCAAGTATTGGGCGGAATGTTTTGGCCCTGCGCCTTACCTGCCTATGAGTCGACAAGAAATGGATGAGTTAGGCTGGGATAGTTGCGATATTATTATCGTGACAGGAGATGCCTATGTTGACCACCCAAGCTTTGGCATGGCAGTGATGGGACGTTTTCTGGAATCTCAAGGTTTTCGCGTTGGCATTATCTCTCAACCGGACTGGAAGAGCGCCGAAGCATTTAAAGCATTAGGGGAACCCAATTTATTTTTTGGGGTAACCGCTGGCAATATGGACTCGATGATTAATAAGTACACGGCTGATTTAAAAGTCCGCAATGATGATGCTTATACCGCTAATGCCGAAGCTGATAGGCGCCCTGATAGAGCTGTCACAGTGTATAGCCAACGCTGTAAAGAAGCTTATACTCATGTGCCTGTCGTTATTGGCGGCATTGAAGCAAGCTTACGCCGAATTGCTCAGTATGATTACTGGAGCGATGAGGTTCGCCGATCAGTATTGATTGATTCGACGGCCGATATTTTATTGTACGGCAACGCGGAGCGTGCGATTGCAGAAGTTGCCCATCAACTTTCTCACGGACGAAAAGTCAATGAATTAGCCAATATTCGCGGTACAACCATTGTACTGAAAACACTGCCCAAAGGATGGACAGAAATTGATTCAACACGTATTGATTGGCCCGGGAATATTGATAAGACCTCTGACCTTTATAAAAGCCCCTATGAATACGATCAGTCACCGAGCAATTGTGACGTAAAATCTACAAGCGAAAAGTTAGGCGTAGAAACAAAAGACGTTAACGAATTCGAGCCGATTAAAATTATTCCAATGCCATTACAGCGAAAAATGGAATTGGACGAAGAGAAAACCTATGTGCGCCTCCCCTCTTTCGAAAAAGTCAGAAATGATTCTGCGCTTTATGCACATGCATCTCGAGTACTGCACCAAGAAGCCAACCCCCATAACGCCAGACCTCTTGTTCAAAAACATGGCAATCGTGAAATTTGGGTTAACCCGCCTCCCATTCCATTAAAAACAGAAGAGATGGATGGCGTATTTGATTTACCTTACCAGCGCCGCCCTCACCCCAGTTATGGTGATGCGAATATTCCAGCGTATGAAATGATCCAAACATCAGTCAACATTATGCGTGGTTGTTTTGGTGGCTGTACCTTTTGTTCGATCACAGAACACGAAGGCAGGATCATTCAAAGCCGTTCAGAAGAATCTATATTAAACGAAATTGAAAAGATTCGTGATCAAGTACCTGGATTTAAAGGCACTATTTCTGACCTCGGCGGCCCAACGGCCAACATGTACTTTTTAAATTGTAAGGACGATAGAATACAAGCTAATTGTCGACGACTTTCTTGCGTGTATCCAACCATCTGTAAAAATTTAAATACTGATCATAGTCGCACAACCAACTTGTACCGTCGAGCCAGAAAAATTCCCGGTGTCAAACGTATCGCCATTGCGTCCGGTTTACGCTACGACCTTGCAATACAAGACCCAGAATATGTCAAAGAATTAGTCTCTCATCACGTTGGTGGCTATTTAAAAATAGCACCAGAACATACGGAAAAAAGTACCCTATCGATGATGATGAAACCTGGCATGGGCAGCTATGACACCTTCAAAGAAATGTTTGAAAAATATTCTAAAGAGGCCGGGAAAAAACAATATCTTATTCCTTACTTTATTGCAGCACACCCAGGCACTGACACAAATGAAATGCTTAACCTTGCACTCTGGCTGAAGAAAAATAAATTTCGAGTCGACCAAGTACAAACGTTTTACCCATCGCCAATGGCCCTGGCAACGGCGATGTATCACAGCCAGCGCAACCCGCTCAAAAAATTAAGTTATAAAAGTAAAAAATTATTTGTTGCGCGAGATATAGATCAACGCCGCTTACAAAAAGCCTATCTGCGTTATCACGACCCTAAAAATTGGGCGCATTTGCGAAGCTCACTACTAAAAATGAATCGTGGCGACTTAATTGGTAATGGGCCAAAACATCTCATTCCCGAAGATGACAAACAAAGCTATAAAAAACCTCAAGGGAAACACTATAAAGCCCGAGGCGGCCAGTGGGATAATAGAAAGCCTACGTCAAAAGGCAAACGACGCTAGCCCCGAATAAAAATAGATAAGCCACAACAAACTGACCACATTTTAAACGATATAATATTCTCGCTTATTGTAAAAAAGTCGCACTTTACACTTGACTCCCTTAGCAGAACACGCATAATCTTACATTAAGGTAGTATAAAAACCCGGCTAAATTCTGTTTAGCCTAATTGAATAAAAAGTAAAGGCGAGCTGTTTGTTGATTTTGCTAGTCGAGTCCTTAAATTCACCTTATCCACCCCGCCTTAATACGAGCAAGGCGCACAGGGGTGACTATGATTCCTGATCGCTTCGATACTCCTCATTTCAATTTTTTTTATCGCAATAGATCACGTTTATCACTATATCCGCTTATACAGCCCTTTCATTATTTCTTTTTAAGCATGCTTATATTATCTATTTATTCTGCTGTCCCCTTTACGGAGAATGTTAATGGAAAAAATTTACATCCTTGATACTAATGTACTTCTGCACGACCCAATGGCGATCCATTCTTTTGCCGAACACCGTGTTGTCATACCAATGACTGTGCTCGAGGAGTTAGATATAATCAAAGACCGAAGAGATAAAGATGTCAGCCGCGAAGCTCGCATTGCTATTAACAATGTTGAAAAAATTATGGGTAGCGCAACCCCAAAAGAAATTCAGCGTGGCGTAAAAATATTGACCGATAACGCTCAAAAAATTGTTGGCACACTCTCTGTTTTTCCGGATCAAAAAATACAAAACGATGACAACATCCCTTACCTCAACTCTACACATCAACATGCCAATGACAACCGCATTATTAACGTCGCATTAAATCTACAAAACACTAACCCGGATGCTTTTGTTTGCCTGGTGACCAAAGATATCAACATGCGTTTAAAAGCCAAAGGATCAGGCCTTGAGCAAGTCGAAGATTATAGGAATGATAAAGTACTTGATGATGTAGATTTACTATCTAAAGGGTATGAGTTTTTTGAAAACGGCTTTTGGCAAGGTATCAAACGAGTTAGTACTGAACGACAAGGAACAGAAACGATCCATGTCATTGGCAAAAATGATTTACCAAACGCTTACCCTAAAATGTTTATTTTAGATGATACAGACTTTGTAGGCATGGTATTAGCCATTGACGATGACCATATTCGCATCCTCGACCTCAATCGCCACCACTTAATGTCAGAGAATTACTGGGGAATAAAGCCTCGCAATATGGAACAAGCGATGAGTTTATTCCTACTCAATTATGACGACATCGATATGGCGGTTATGACAGGCCCCGCTGGTTCGGGGAAAACCTTACTGGCATTAGCCTATGGTTTACATGCCATCATTGAAGAAAAGCGCTTTAACAAATTAATTGTCGCGCGCAACACACCTCCTATCGCTGAAGATATAGGTTTTTTACCTGGCACAGAAGAAGAAAAAATGGCGCCGTGGCTAGCGGCTTTCGATGACAATCTGGAAGTGCTGCATGGAGGTGATGAACACAGCGTCAGCAGTATTGATTATGTTAAAGAAAAAGCCAATATTCAATTTAAGTCACTCAACTTTATGCGCGGGCGCTCTTTCAATAATGCCTACATTATTATTGATGAGAGCCAGGGGCTAACACAATTTCAGCTAAAGTCCATTATTACTCGTGTAGGCGCTAATTCTAAAATCGTTGTGTTAGGTAACTTAGCACAAATTGATAATAAATATATAACGCCCTTAACATCGGGCTTAACGTACTTGGTAGAAAAAAGTAAATATTACGAACACGCCAGTATTATGCATGTTAACGGCATCGAACGTAGCCGACTAGCAGAATTTGCAGAGGAAAATTTATAACACTCCAATAATTTTTATATTTTCAACAATTACCTCTATACTGAATAAAACACGTATGCCTATTGAGGTAATCACTTGAGTCATAAACTTCATGGATATATCCACCGATAAAACGACAGATTCAACACCTGTCGTTTGTTCTACCATCACTTCAAACATCAGTACATTGGATATCGAAGCATCGGGTATCCACCCTGAAAGTTACCCTATAGAAGTTGGCCTTGTTTTAAATAATGGGGAATCGTGGTGTAGCCTGATAAAACCTGATGATGCCTGGACTCATTGGGATGTAGAAGCAGAAGCTATTCATGGCATCTCTCGCGAACAATTATTCTGTCACGGTAAAACACCTAAAGAAGTCGCTAATGAATTAAACCAGCTAATAAAAAACACAACCGTTTACAGTGACTGCTGGGTTCTAGATCAGCCGTGGCTGGCAAAATTGTTTGAAAAAGCGAAGGTCAGGCAAACATTTAATCTACAGGACATGATGTATACCCTCAATGAAGAAGACTATGAAAAGCTATACACGACGAAACAAGATATTATTGCTGCCACTAAAATAGAGCGCCATCGAGCGAGCAATGACGCACGTATTTTACAAATGGCTTATAAAAAAATAAAAAACATTCATTAACTATGCTGACCTGATACTTCATCCAGCAATATCGCTATTATTTCAGCGCCAAGCTCGATACTTAATTCTATTGGCGTTTGTCCATTGTGATTTTTTGCATTAGCATCTGCACCAGCAGACAATAACAGGTTTACAAAAGCTTCACATAACGTGTAATCAAGCTCTTCACTTAGCCAAGCACCAATAACGTGTAGTGGGGTATTACCTTGAGGCGAACGCTGATGCACAAGGGTTGAATCTTGGTTTAATAAACTTGTCGCCCTCTCTAAATAGCCACAACATACAACCTCTAAAAAATTATCCGATTCATCGAGCAGTAATTTAAGAACATCATAAGAACCATTATAAGCGGCAAAACCAACTGCAGTACTATGGTGAGAATCATCCTCTACATCAAAACGAGCGCCTTTACCAAGCAGATAAATCACCTGCTCAGCATCGTTATTTAAAGCGAAGTGATGCAATATTGTTCTACCATAATTGGCCTGGCCATTAATATCAAAACCCAATTCAATAAGGAATTTAAATATTTTAGTGTCGCAATGAAAAACGGCATCATGCAATAATGAGGCGTCATTTTTTAACGATGGCCATTGGCTCAGCAATACAACAATAGCGCCAGTATCTTCGTTGACACAAGCCATCCGAAACTGATCTTCGGGCGATAATTTTTGCTGTTCCGCACCAACCTCGGCTAACAAACTAGCAATAGCCATATGCCCTCGTAACAACGCATTTGTATGAACACGCCTACCATTGTAGCCATCAGTCGCATTGGGGTTTGCCCCAGCGCTCAGTAATATTTTAACGCGCTTTTCATAACCGCCGCTTACCGCATTCGCCAATTGATAATCTAAGGTCGTCTGTGCAGATTCCTTATTTTGCCAATTAAGTTTATGCTTTGCCTGCAAACCATGATCAATAAGCAAAGCCAACCAGCGATCACCACTGCTGGAAAACATAGTATTATAAAGGCCCTGCCCTTCATTAGGGTTAGCACCTGCCTTTAATAGTATTGCTGCTAGCTCTTCAGCATATTGATGTGACGGTTGATTCTCGCCACCTTCACCTTCGCCCATGGCTCCCGTTAACGCAGAAAAACGATACGTTTCATTTAATATAATATTTGTATCAGGCTCAGCCCCTTTAGCTAACAATAACTGAGCATTGACGATAGCATTTTTGATTCCAGACGATTCTTTAATTCGGCCATAAGTTACATATAGCAATGGAGGCCAATTAAGAGGGCCACCAGTTTTATTGACCAACTCGGGTTCATTGCTTAAATATTCAGAGACAACGTTTGCATTATTTGCCACTAATGCCGAATAAAAACTGAACTTAGCAATATCTGGATAACGCTCCAGCAATTCTTGAGCTCGCTGGTAATTGCGTAAACGATCATTGCCGTTGTATTGAACACAACCGAGCCCAATAAAAGTATTCGCTTTTTGCTCCAGCGATTGCTGTGCATAGGCAGCCATTTGCACAGCATCAGTCAGTTCCGCCCAACTTATAAAACCATAACGGCGAGCCACCACTAATTGGGCATCTCGTAAACCATTAAACGATTCTGGCCTCGGATGAAAAGATTGAATACTGGACATTGCTTCCGAGTTATTGGAACGATACTGCTTTAGTAGCTTTTTGGCTTGTTTCTTAAGAAGGTTAATGTCTGGCTTAGCCGGTAGTGAAATGGTCATGGAGACCTCCTTTCATTATTGCCCGAGTCCGCGATAACAGGCTGAAAAGAGGCTGAATTCAGCTGCAATAAATTAAATGGTGGGATAATCCCTTGCCGCGGACGGGAGGCGCTCCAAGTACGCACTGCCACTAATGGTGCCAGATTTTTATTAGAATAACTAGGCTATAAAACGTTTGATGTAACCCTTATACAAATCACATATAGAAACACCGCAACAGCCGAAGCCATTGCGGTGTTATTTACAGGATGTACATCCATTTATCGTTATTACGCATCGTCCATCTTTCCTTGCTCCGATCCATGGCTGCATCCAGCAAAGACATAATGCAACAATGCGCGCCAAGCATCTGTAGTACATGGAGGAAAGTAATGTGAGAAATAGCTTACACCGCTAAGATCGTCTTAAATAAGATTGTCTTAAACAAGAAAGTAATCAGACTTTAAAAAAGCCCAAATCACTTCTCATCTCTTTAATCTGACTCAACATAGCATCACTGGCATTAGCGGTCTTCTCAACCACCTGAACATTCTGTTGAGTCATCTGGTCGAGATTAGAAACAGACTGATTTATCTGCTTAATACCTGATAACTGCTCTTGGCTTGCCGTGGATATATTGGTGATCATATTGTTAACTTGGGTAATCAAGTCATTAATTTCACTAAATGCCGAGCCTGACTGATCGACTAACTCAGTCCCTTCGTTGACCTTGCCACGACTATCCGTAATAAGATCATTGATTTCTTTTGCCGATGTTGCAGAACGCTGAGCAAGATTTCGCACTTCACTGGCAACGACTGAAAACCCTCGACCCTGCTCACCAGCACGAGCAGCTTCAACGCTCGCATTCAATGCCAATAGATTGGTTTGAAATGAAATATCATTAATTACACCAATAATATCAGCAATGCGTTTACTCGCCCCTTGAATTTTTTCCATTGAGCCTACGGTCAACTCAACCACATTTTGCCCTTTTAAAGTCGCCTCAGCACTGACGCTGGCTTTATCAGAAGCTGCCATAGCACCATCAGCATTTTTCTGTGCAGAGTTTGTCAAATCCTCAATAGCCGATGCGGTCTCTTCAAACGTTGCCGCAGCACTCTCAGCACGCTGACTGGTTGCTTGCGCACCAACTGAAACTTCATTTGCAGCTTCTGTAACCTTATCAGCAATATCATAAATACTGATCACCGTATTCTGTAAACGCTCAACTGATGTATTAAAGGCCTTTTGCACACTCGCAAATTCATCATCGAAAGTACCTTCAACACGTGATGTCAAATCACCCTGGGACAATTTTTCCAAGCTTGTACTGATAGCATGAATCGCTTCTTTACGCTGGGTCGTATTAATGCCGTATTGCACAATGCGATCAACTTTACCGTCATAAGTCAGAATTGGATTATAAGAACCTGATATCCAGATAGAACAGCCATCTTTTCCGATCAGATTAAAATCATCGGAGTAAAAACCACCTTGTTTGCATTTTTGCCACATTGCCGCATAGGCTTGCCTTTGCTCCGACTCACTAGAGAGAAATTGATCCATAGGTTTGCCTACTACTTCACCAGCATCAGCATAACCCAGTGCATGCAATAAGTTTTTATTGGCTGATAAAATTCTTCCATTTAGATCTAGTTCTAACACTGTATTAGAGCGATCAATGGCACTGAGTCTATAAGACGATTCCATCGACGCTTTTTTAGTGTCTGTCACGTCTGCCTGAATAGAAATAAAGCGCTCTAGCTGATTCTTAGCATCAAATACAGGATTAATCGATAAAGAAATCCAGTAAGGCTCACCCTTAGCATTGTAATTCAGGATCTCTCCAAAAAATGGCTCTTGCTTTTTAATTTTATCCCGAATAAGAGCAACCGTATCGGCATCAGTATCTTTACCTTGTAAGATACTACCTGGTTTTTTACCCATTACTTGCTCACTACTATAACCAGACAATCGCGTGAAGCCAGGGTTTACATATTCAATAAGGCCCTCTTTACCAGTGATTATCACAGAGTTATCGGTTTCGTTTGCCACCAATGAGAGCGTTTCAAATTCTTCTCTAGCCTTGACTTCCTCAGTAATATCATTAACAAATGCGGTATAAAGTATTTTGCCTGCCACATTCACTTTTGATAATGACAAATTAGCCCAAAGTTCTTCACCAGATTTATTAAAGAGTTGAACTTCTCGAAAAGTGCCGACGATCTTGTCCTGACCTGTTGTACGGTTAGCATTGACCATCTCATCATGCCTAGGCTTTATATCATCAGGCACTAGTATTTTTACATTTTTGCCAATGACTTCCTCTCTCTTATAGCCCCACAAAGCTTCAGCAGCTGCATTAAAAAAAGTAATATTGTTATTGTCATCAATAGATACAACCGCATTAATAGATTGCTCTAGTATTTGAACGATAATTTCCTGAGATTCTTTCACTTTATCGCGCATGCTGCCCAATGCTGAGAGCATATCACCAGTTTCATCTTTAGATGCATTACTTAAATTAACAGAGTAGTCACCTTCTGCTATTTTATTTGCGGCATCAATAGCGACATTTAAATTAGTTGAAACTCCATTGGATACAAATTTGACTAGAAAGAAAGCCGACACCATCGGAATAATCAAGCCAATAATACTGCCTATCAGAGCAATCACTTCATGGCCGGCAGCTTTATGCATGGATTTTTCAGTAAACTTTTCAATATCCAATAACACAACTTCAAGCTCGTGGTCTATCTTCTCCTGTAGTTCTTCCGTTTCAAAAGCAAGCTTATGGACAGCGGGCATATCACGCTTGTCTACTAAGTCAAAAATATGCTCCACCGACTTCTTATATATACGATGTTCAGCATTAATTTTTTTAATGGCATTTTGAATTTCTTTAAATTTCTGTTTGGCTTCTACGGAATGAGCATGTGCTATAGACTCATTAGTAAAATCAACCATTTCATCCATTTCTTCTTCAAATTTTACACTTAATTTTTTAAACCCCTTAACAGCATGATCATAATCTTTAGCTGCTTTTTCTGCATCAACATCACTGGCATCATGAGCTAGTATTTCACCATCACGCAATGCTTTTTCAAAATAAATAGCCTGCTGTAATTGATGTATCGTTGCCTCTGTAAATTTTTCAGTGAGCACAATGTCATAATCGGCAATCTCTTCCAGTTCGCCACCAATCTTTACTAACTGAGCAATAGTAAACAAGCTACTCAATAAAAATAAACCTAAAACAATCATCATGGCTACTGATAATTTTTTAGCAATTCTTAGACTTTCAAACTTATCGATAATAGATTGCACTTTATTCCTCCTTAAAATACTAAAGGTTATTACTCAGAATCATCTAACTGTTCTCTCAACGATTTCAATAACGCACCTTGGCGCTGTACAATATGCTGAATCAAACTTTCACGATATGAGTCACTCATATCAGTAAACTCTACTCGTAAATAATGGTCATTATCGATTAAGTGTTTACAATCGATGACTTGTCCAACAGCGTGAATATTTTCTTCCGAGGGCTTCAAATAGAGAGTGAGGTTCAACTTTTTACCCACATCAAGAGATTCATTGATAGGAAAAGCAATGCCACAGGCGCTGATACTGGCTTCCTCGACACTTTGGAAATGCTGATGTGATGCCAAGCTATCCAACTCAGAAAACTGGAGTAAGGTATCTATTTTTTTATTTAGCGCGGCCACCGCTTTTGCTACCAACGGTTGTTCATTACCTAATGCCAAGATAATGCTGTTAATCTCTTCACTGTGTTGATTTAACAAGGCTTGAATATTAAGCTCTGTTTTAACCTCCGGATCATTGGGCGATGCTTTCGTTTCAGCTTCATCAATCACTTCGTAAGCAACACCAATAGCATCTGTAATTCGAAAAAAACGACGGCGATCATCTTCTTTATTCACTTTCATTAGAACACTTCATCCGGTCTGAGGTTAAACAAGTAATCTGGTTCTAAATCCAAATCACGCAAAATATCCTGCCCTTCTTCTTGCAGAACTTCTTTTTCTTCTTCAGTGATATCCTCACCCAAACCTTGTCGAACCACTATTTCTACTCTACGGTTACGGGCGCGGTTTTCACGGGTACTGTTATCGACCAAAGGTTGTGTATCCGCCATACCCGACACTTCAAAACGGCGACGGTTAATATCATCATTTTTCATCAACTCTTCCGCAACGGATACCGCACGCGAGGAAGATAACTCCCAGTTGGAACGGTAACGATTGGAACGCCGAAGAGGAATATTATCGGTATGACCTTGAACCTGAATCTTCCCTGGCTTTTGCATCAGCACGCCTCGTATTTCATCAAGCACATCATAGTAATCATCAGCTAGTTCATGAGAGCCAGACTTAAACGAACCTTTTTCCCGAATACGAATAATGATCTTGCGCCCTTCGGTTTCAATTTCTATTTCACCTGCAACAATCTCGTCCTCTAAGGCATCAGCCAATTGCTGCGCATCGCGTTTGGTTTCTTGAATGAGCTCTTCTAGCTGTTGACGAATTTTCAATTTCACACCAGCTTCCTGCGCAACCTCACCGGACTCCACATCGTATTCCTGATTACATTGCACCTCTAAGCTCATCTCGGTAATGTCTTCCGTTTTCTGCCAAATTTCATTAATCGGCGTCGGACTGGGAATTCCAGGACTAAATTCCTGCGCAATAATGCTGGTACCTTTAGGTACATCCGTCACATTCAGTTTATTTTGCACACCAAACGCTTGTGCCATGGATCCCGCCAAACGTTTAAATTTCATTGCATCCATTTCAGAAAAAGATAACAACAATACAAAAAAGCACATCAATAACGACATCAAGTCTGCAAAGGTAGCCAGCCACGCCGGCAGCCCCGCAGGGCAGTCACAGGATTCTTCCTCTTCGTCATTCATTTATTAATACCTAAAAACCGATTACCCAGCGTCAGCCACTTCGCGCTTACCTTCAGGCAAGTAATTGCGCAGCATACTGTCGATAACACGGGGGTTTTGTCCATTTTGAATCGCGAGCAGTGCATCGATCACAAGATTTTTAATCATCGCGTCATCTGCTGCTCTCTGGGTTAATTTGGCAGCCATGGGATCGCAAAATGCGTTCGCGACAATGGCACCATAAAGTGTTGTTAACAACGCAACCGCCATGGCAGGGCCAATGGATTTAGGGTCAGACATATTGGCCAACATCGCTACCAAACCAATCAGCGTTCCGATCATCCCCATAGCTGGTGCCATAACACCCATGGCTGTAAAAATAGAGGCGCCGTTAGTGTGGCGCTTTTCGGCCTCGCTTTTTTCTTTAGAAAGCAATGCCTTAACCACATCGGGGTCGTGGCCATCGACTAATAATTGAATCCCTTTTTGTAAAAAATCACTACTGACCTCCTTTCCTTCAAGAGACAAGAGGCCGCCTTTACGTGCCTCATCAGCCAGGCCAACGATTTCATCAATCAACTCTGCAGCATCCGGTAGATTATTCTTAAAACCTTTACCGGCTACTTTTGCAAATGATAAGTATTGCCCAAGACTGTACTGCGCCATAACAGCACAAAAAGTCCCCCCTATAACAATAACCAGCGAAGGAACGTTAACAAACATGGAAATATCGCCACTCATTAACATAGTGACAATAATCAGGGCGACAGCACCTAAAATCCCAATCAGCGTTGCTAAATCCACAATTTACCTCTTAAAACTGTATAGCGATGTTTTGATTAGTGCTCTGAATTGAGCTTTCTCTTTTCAGTCTAGACGCTATTTCGTATTTCACATGGGCAAAATGACTGCACAGCGTGTTAAGATTGCCTTCTTAATAAAGCCCACCATGGCTTATCTTCAAATATTATAAAAGCACCATTTTTTATGCCTAAAAAAGAGAAAAACCTATCTTTCGAAGAGTCCCTGCAAGAGCTAGATACACTGGTGAATAAACTGGAAAACGGGGATCTCTCTTTAGAAAAGTCTCTAGAAGCTTTTGAGAAAGGGATTAAGCTGACGAGGGAATGCCAACAACACCTGACTGAGGCAGAACAGAAAGTATCATTGCTGGTTGGCGAAGGGGATGATTTACAGCTCGTCGACTTTGATTCTCCAGAAAACGACTAACTCTGAATACCGATTTCCTATGTTAGCGTTTACCGAATTCACTCAATATTATCGCGACCGCATTAATCACACATTGCAACAGCGATTTACCGGACAAATATCGTGTCACGCACGCCTGCAAGATGCCATGCATTACAGCCTCTGTAATGGTGGCAAACGCGTGCGCCCAATGCTGGTTTACGCCAGTGCCTTGGCCATTGATGAGTGTAACGAGTTAACCGATATCACAGCAGCGGCTATCGAATGCATTCATGCATATAGCTTGATTCACGACGACCTTCCAGCCATGGACGACGACGATTTGCGCCGTGGGCAGCCAACTAACCATATCGCATTCGACGAAGCCACAGCGATACTTGCCGGTGACGCCCTGCAAACACTGGCTTTTGATTGGCTCAGTGAAACTCAGATAATAGAACCCCAGATTCAGCTGCAAATGCTGCAAATACTGGCTAAAGCAAGTGGCTCTGTAGGTATGGTCGCAGGCCAGTCAATTGATTTAGCCTCTGTCGATCAGCAACTGACCTTAGAGCAATTAACCAAAATGCACAGTTTGAAAACAGGGGCTTTAATTACCGCCAGTATCAAGCTAGGCGCGCTATCAACCGGAATGAGTACGGAGAAACAGCTGAACGCCTTAAATACCTATGCTGAAGCCATAGGCCTCGCGTTTCAGGTACAAGACGATATTTTGGATGTTACTGCTGATACAGAAACCTTGGGCAAGCAGCAAGGTGCTGATATTGCTAACAATAAACCGACGTTTGTCTCTTTACTTGGACTTGAAGAAGCCCAGAAAAAAGCCTCCAGCCTTTATGAAGATGCCTTAAATGCCTTAAGCGGTTTTGACTATCGAGCAGACAACTTACGCAACCTTGCTGCGTATATAGTGAAAAGGCAGTATTAAATGGTCTCAAAACACGCCTGTTTTTAACCATTAAGCTTATTTTTTCTAGGCATTTAAGGATCAAAACCATACAATATCTTGCTGTGGTTAACAGATAACTATTATTCAAGATTTAGCCAGCAAGCAATGTGAGCCACCCTGATAATATGTGCAGTGAAATCCCACTAGTTCGACCAGACACTCCTCTACTGGATACTATTAATGATCCAGCGGATCTCCGTGCATTGGAAGAAAAACAACTCACTCAGGTTGCAAACGAATTACGCCAGTATTTATTCTATTGTGTTGGTCAAACAGGCGGGCATTTTGGTGCAGGCCTAGGAGTAGTAGAGCTCACCATCGCTCTGCACTATGCCTACAATACGCCTAGAGATCGCTTAGTATGGGATGTTGGCCATCAAACCTATCCTCATAAGGTCCTTACCGGTCGCCGCGAACAGATGCTGACCATGCGTAAGTATCAGGGCTTATCGGGGTTCCCCAAGCGCACTGAGAGCGATTACGATACCTTTGGTGTCGGTCATTCGAGCACGTCCATTAGTGCTGCGCTAGGGATGGCTTTAGGCAACGACCTTGCCGGAATAGACAATAAGCATATCGCCGTTATTGGTGACGGCGCCATGACCGCAGGGATGGCTTTTGAAGCCCTCAACCATGCGGCACATACAGAACAAGACTTGCTGGTCATCCTTAATGACAACAATATGTCTATCTCACCCAATGTCGGTGGTTTAGCGACATACTTTTCTAAAATATGGGCCAGCCAGTTTTACAATGCTCTACGCGAGAATAGTAAGCGAGTACTTACTAAAATTCCCAATGCATGGGAAGCTGCTCGTCGCACAGAAGAGCATATGAAAGGCCTCGTTTCTCCAGGAACATTATTTGAAGAAATGGGCTTTAATTATGTAGGTCCGATTGATGGGCACGACCTACCCGAGTTAGTCAGTTATATGCATAAACTGAAAAAGCTCAAAGGGCCTAAGTTACTGCATATTATTACCCAAAAAGGCAAAGGCTTTTCACCTGCTGAAGCTGACCCAGTCGGCTATCACGCACTGAATAAATTAGAGCCCAAGCCCACGGTTTCGGTCGCTGTTTCAACAGGGAATAAAGCAGCTCCCAAACCTATACCAAAATATCAGGATGTGTTTGGCCAATGGCTGTGTGATGCCGCCGAACAAGATAACAAGCTCATTGGCATTACGCCCGCCATGTGTGAAGGCTCAGGGATGGTTGAGTTCTCTAAACGTTTTCCTGACCGATACCATGATGTCGCTATTGCCGAACAACATGCGGTCACTCTTGCAGCTGGTATTGCGTGTGAGAATCAAAAAGCCGTTGTTGCGATTTACTCCACTTTTTTACAACGTGCGTACGATCAATTGATTCATGATGTCGCACTGCAAAACCTTGACGTTACCTTTGGTATTGATCGCGCGGGCATTGTTGGCGAAGACGGGCCAACCCATGCGGGCAGCTTTGATCTTAGCTTTCTTCGCTGCATCCCGAACATGATTATTGCTTCACCCAGTGATGAAAATGAGTGCCGTCAACTGCTACATACCGCCTATGAATTCGAAGGGCCTTCGGCTGTGAGATATCCCCGCGGTAAAGGGGTCGGTGTTGATATCCAAAAAGAACTACAAACATTGCCAATTGGAAAAGGCGTTGAGCTCCGCAAAGGCACAGACATTGCGATTCTTAACTTTGGCACCTTACTACCCGATGCTTTATCGGCAGCAGAAGAATTAAATGCAAGCATTTACGATATGCGTTGGGTGAAACCTTTGGATGAAGCATTAATTGATGAACTTTCTGCCTCTCACAAACTGATCGTAACCCTTGAAGAAAATAGTATTGCTGGTGGCGCTGGTAGCGGTGTGGCAGAGTATTTATCATCCCAAGGGATAATAATGCCTATCTTGCATTTGGGTTTACCTGACCGCTATATCGATCACGGTAAAAGAGAGAAAATTCTTGCAGCGATAGGCTTAGATGCCGACGGAATTATTCATTCTATTCAGGAAAGAATGAAGCTGCTATTTGGTAAAAAAGATAAAAAAGCGTTATAGATTTATAACACTTTAGATACAAGCATCAAGCTATACCTTTCCTTATATTCGTGATGGTTATTTAATTAGGCGTCGCTGTCCATTTTTTTAGCGACCTTATTGCCCTCATCGGTTTCACCCATCTTCCAATAACTGCTCGCGTAAATTTGTCCACGCTCTACGCCCTTCTCCTTTTTAAAATAATGGCGCAAATGCCTCATTGCATCAAACTCACTGGCAACCCAGACATTAACCACACCCTCCAGCCAGGGAAGGGACTTTACTTTATCGAGCAATATTGTATTCGGTTGGTCTGGGTGGGGGTTAACGACCCAATGAAGATCAACATCCTCTGGGACAGAAAGGTCTTGCTTATCTTCCTCGGTTAACACTTCTAACACTGCATACCCTTTCGCATTCGCGGGCAATTGTTCCAAGTTAGCGCTAATAGCTGGTATAGCTGTCATATCACCAGCAATAAAAAACCATTCTGCTGACATGTCCACTAATTTTTTTGCGCCGGGGCCGTCAATAGAAATTTTACTACCGATCTCTACATTAAGGGCCCAATTGGATGCTGGGCCCTGATCATCATGGCCAGCATCGTTATGCATCGCAAAATCCAGCGTCAGCTCTAAACTTTCAGTGTTGAACGCTCTAATAGTATAAGAGCGCATCACCGGTTTACTCTGCTCTCTGGGAAAAAGTAGCTTTACATAACCGCTTTCTTGCCCTTCAGGGAAGTCTTGTAAGTCATCTCCACCTAGAATAATACGTAACATATTCGGCGTGAGCGGATACTTTTGAACAACAGTTAATTCACGCACTTTTCTTAATGACATAACAAGGTTCCATGGACTGCAGTAAAGGTTCATTTATAGTAAATGATCATATCCTCTCTTCACAAGCATAAGTAGACAGCAAGCTATTCTTTTTAACACGCTTTTATTTTGGTTAATCAGTAAAGATGTTAACTCCATCAAAAAATTTTATTCCCATGGAATAAATCCCAAGGCACCTCGTTATTGTAATTGAAAGATTTCATTTTTTATTAAACATACGGCACTACTGTTGGTGCATTTACTCAGTTCATATGGAGATAGCAATGAAAATCAAATTACATGAATCGACACTTCAACAGGCAAAAACTGCTTTTTCCTGTCGGAGGGTTAACTTTAAGAAAGCAGAAATGCTGTTGCGCGAACCCTATTCTCCTCATGCCGGTGATGTTGTCTTGGCAAGAGTTATTGAGATTGGCCACCATAAACGTATTGAACTAGCAACAGGCCGTCGTGCACTCCTAGACGAAGGTGATCTGATCGTACTCGCTTATGGCAATCGCTATGCACCGGACCAATTCGAAGGCCTGGTTCCGCACAACCTTGCGACTTGCGACATGGTTGCAGCAGGCGGCATTGCTGCAAATGCAATATCACGTAATGCCTCAATAGATTTTGCAACACGTATAGAACCACTAGGCGTACTTGCGGATAATAATGGCCATGCCATTAACTTAATGGACTTCCGTTTACCGTCAATTACTCCACCAGAAGAAAGTAGTTATCCACCCGTTATCTTTGTTGCAGGCACATCAATGAATGCAGGTAAAACCTACACGGTTGGCTGCTTGGTTAAAGGCTTAACCACACTTGGATATAAAGTTGGGGCAACGAAACTAACAGGTACTGGAGCCGGTGGAGATACGTGGCGCATGGTGGATTCCGGCGCAAAAAAAGTACTCGACTTTACGGATGCGGGTCTTGCCACTACCTACTTAGTATCAGAAGAACAACTCATCGATACGACTAAATTATTACTCGATAATTTAGCAGCAAGCAATATGGATGTGATTGTTGCAGAAATTGCTGACGGTGTTGGACACGGAGAGACCTGCGCACTATTGAAATCCTCGTTGATTAAATCTAGAGCCAGCGGTGTTATTTTTGCAGCAGGCGATGCCATGGGGGCAAGCGCAGGTTATGAATGGCTATCTCGCCACGACCTGCCAGTATTGGCCATTAGTGGGCGCTTATCTGCCGCTCCTCTTGCGCTGCGTGAAGCTGAGAACCTTATCCCTGTTCCCGGATTTACTGCCGAACAATTATGCTCTCCTATTGATTTGAGTATGATATTACCTCACGCACTTGTAGACTCAACAGACGTTCAACTACAACACACACAAAATATTCATTTACCTTCCGCCCATATTTCGAATGGAGTATCTATTGAACCAAAATTGATGCAAACGCCTTTGCCTACCAATATCCCTCAAAGTGCATAATTTTTAAAGAAATGTACAGCTTACTGAAAAGAGGAATATCAGTGATGCTTAGTTACAACCCTAAACAAAAAAAAAGTACCCAACAAACTCCGATTTGGTATGGCAAACGTCGCCAGTACCTAATCGGTCTTGTTGGCATGGGAATTTTACAGGCTGTTGTTATTACCAGCTTTAGTTTACTGATAGCACACCTGATTAACCTTACCAATAGAATAGATTCATTATCATTTTCTATTCTTATTATTCCGCTCAGTTTAATTATTTTAGCGGCAATAAGCCTGATGCTATTACGTTGGGGAGAAAAAGTATTCGCTGAACATATCGGTCAGGATTATATCAATACAGTCAGATTAAAATTATTCAAACACTTATTAAATAGTGACCAGAGAGCATCGCAACGTTTTTCTCATGGCGCAATGATGCTTCGCTTTGTGACTGACCTGAATGGTTTGCGACGCTGGGTATCCCTCGGCTTAAGTCGATTATTAGTGATAGCCAGCACAGCGATTGTTACTTTATCCCTACTCTATTACTCACAACCGATACTCGTAGCACTGACCGGTACTAGTGTTATCGTAGGGCTGGCCATAAGCCTGATTATAGGCTCCAGATTATCCGATAAAATTCGTGCCGTACGAAAATACCGTTCACGCCTAGCAGCAACAATGAATGATCGCATTGCTACCGTAGGAACGGTACAAATTTGCGCTCAAGAAAAACGAGAAACGAGACGCGTACGCAGACAAAGCCAACAATTATACGATGCTTTATTACAGCGAGCTCACATCCTCGGCGCCTTGCAAGGCACCTTAGAAGGCACAATTATTCTATCTACTGGAATAGTGCTTATTGCCGGCATCATGCTAGTTGCCAATCAGCTTATAGGCATAGGAGAAGTTGTTGCAGGTATGACATTAGTGAACCTACTACTCACACCATTACGAGATTTAGGTAGGATTTTTGATTATTGGAAACAATGGCAGATATCCCAAGAAAAAATTGCCTACTTCCTTAAACTTCCTAAGCGCCAAAAAATGTTAACACCTCACAAACAAATGCCCCTATCTTTTGATCCAGGTCGAATAGAAGCCTATGACTTAACAATCTCTGGGATTATTAAATCTACTAATTTTATAGTTAATTCTGGTGAGCATATCTTATTAGTTGGGAAAAATGGTGCGGGGAAATCCAGTTTTTTATTAAACTTAGCGGGTATTATTCCGATCACTAAAGGAAAATTAATTTTTGACGGTTACAATATCAACGAAATATCTAGCCAACTTTTAACAACAGGCGGTATTGGCTTGGTCTCTCAAGATTTAGGCTTAATGCGAGGGTCTTTAAAACGCAATCTAACCTATGCCAACTCTAAGGCAAGCCCTGAAGAAATTAAACATATTATTCAACGCTGCCACTTAGCCACTCTAATTAAACGATTGCCAAAAGGTTTAGAAAGTCAAATAGTCGAAGGAGGTAAAAATTTATCAACAGGAGAACGCAAGCGCATTCTACTTGCTCGCACGCTATTAAATAAGCCTAAGTTATTATTACTCGATGAAATTGATGCTAATTTAGATAAATATTCAATCAGGGTTATTGAAAAAATATTAAATGAATTTTCTGGAACGATTATCCAAGTGACCCATAATACTTACTGGAATTTTAAAAAGCCGTATCGTATTTGGCAGTTAAAGTCTCAGCAAATACACGAATACGAACAACATTTAAAAACTGGGTAAAACGCCTGCTCCAATATCAATACTTAATTTAGTTTACGAGACTTTAGATTACGAAGCTTTAACTTGCGATATTCTAACCACGCAGATAAAGCATGCTGCACGTAATCAATTCTCAGCTCATCAGAACGTTTAGCCCTAGCCAATACTGAACGAGGTATTCCGCCATCATAGGGCGCTACCTTAATCTGTGCATCTAATAAGAATTGGATACCGTCTCTCAATACTTTATCGAGACGTGGAATCATATCTGGATACGATGTTTTTATAATAGGTCGAGCTGCCAACAACCCTTCTAAGCGTGTTGCGGTAGGGGTAGTACGACCATCGGCCCCAAAAGACCCCATAAGTTCTACTTGTTGAGCAATCACTTGCTCATTCAGTATAGAATTTACAATCTGTAAGGCATGTACTCGCAATAGAGAAGACTGCTGAGAGCTTAATGGTTTTATATTTTCAGAATGAGGCGATTGACTCTCGTCATAATAATTAAAAAGCTCAGCTGTCGCGATTAAAGCCCAATGATCTGCCGGAACTTGCGAACTATTTTTTCGAGATTCTGCAAGATAACTTAAGGCATTTATTGCCGACTCTAACCACAAAGGGTTGTTATCTATCTGCGCCAAACGTATCAGCCCCAAGGCAGCTTCTCCGGGGTAATATAATGAAGTCCATGAATCGTCACGCCCCATTTTGGAAGGAATATATTTACTGAAAAAGGCACCATTAGTTTTTTGCATATAAACAATAAACCGCCCAAGGCGACGCAGTTTTTTGAGCAATATTTTTTCAGGCTGCAATTTATATAACTCAGAAAAGGCAACCAAACCAAGACCACTTGCCCCAAGTTTCGCTTGTATAGGCTTTTTATGATTGCCCGTAATATCAGGCATAGACCATATGGCAGCAGCGGCGTCCCAACCTTCAAGCTCCTTATAACAACAATTTTCTAACCAGGAAGAGGTTTGGATAATGGCTGCTGCAGTTTGTTTATTTTGATATTCTCGATGGTATTGCCCCAACGAATAAATAACACCTGCATGCCGCAACAGATTGTAACGGTATTGCTTATAAGGCTCATCCCGCCTATGTTGCCGATAGACCATTTGCCCATTCGGCAGCACCTGGCGAACTAAGTAATTCGCACTCAACAAAATAGCACTAGCTAGCTCTTTTTGCGTTGGCTCGGATGAAACATTCAGTGGTAAAAAAGCACATAATGCAATAAATAGACATGGTTTTTTCAACTTCATTGACAATGCCCCGTTTGGCGTACCAAGCCCCAGCCATAAATATCATCCTTACCTTGCTCACCTAAGTCGTCCGCATTTTCTGTAATTTGCTGAATAATTGCCTTAGGATCACGGTCAGGTTGCTGACTCGCAAGGATAGCGCCGACGGCTGTCACAAATGCTGTCGCATAGGACGTACCATTGTCAAAATGACCTGTATCATCACCAGAGGGCACCCAAATACTAACGCCAGGCGCTGCCACCGTTAAATAACTTCCTCGATTTGCATTACGATAAGATCGTAAATGCCGATCTACCGCAGTCACAGCAATAACATCTGGATAAGCAGCAGGATAGGCCGGCGGCGCGCTGGGTCCACCGTTACCTGCCGCAGCCGTCACCAAAATACCTTTTTGATTTAATCGAGATAGAGCCGTTTGAAGCGTATCATTTGCCGGCCCGGTAATACTGATATTAACAACAGGTACATTAAGAGAAGCCAGCCAATCCAAAGCGCGAACAATATTACTGGCGGTTGCTTGTAAATTACCCTCACTGTCCTTTTCAAAAACATCGGCAGCAAATAATTGTGCATTAGGCAACAAGCCTGGAAACTCACTTTCTGCTCGCCCCACCAATAAAGAGGCAATCGCGGTGCCATGCTCGGTATTACTGGCTTTTCCATTAGCTGCACGAAACACTGCTAGTTCACGCCCTTTCAATGCTGGATGCATAAGGTCTACCGCAGTATCAATCATCCCAATACGAAGATTGTTAGCACACTGAACAAAAGAGTTTTCCATACCAATCAAGTCAGCACCATAACAACGAATACCACTGCATGTGTGGGAGCTAGCCAGCTTATAAATAGCATTTAATTCATAGTAAGCTTGTGGAGATGCCAATTTTAACTGCTCAAGTGCTTGATCGGGGCTTTGGCCTTCGGGTGGCTGTAAACGTGTTAACTCCAATCGCAAAGAACGTAACTTAATTGGCTGACTGATTTGAAAACCCAATGCACGAGCACGCGCTTGGGCATCTTCATCTAAATTAACCGCAATGACATCTTCAACATCATCAAAATCACTGTCTCCCGAATCATCACCATAAGATTCTGGGCTTGATTCAGGATCATCTGATTCAAAACCATCTTCATCGTCCTCACCTTCGTCTTCATCCGCTTCATCTTCACTTTCGTCACCCTCATCTCCCTCATCTCCCTCATCGCCATCTTCGCCATCTTCGCCATCTTCGCCATCTTCGCCATCTTCGCCATCATCATCATCGTCGTCATCATCATCGTCGTCATCATCATCGTCGTCGTCATCGTCGTCATCATCATCATCGTCGTCGTCGTCGTCGTCGTCATCATCATCATCGTCGTCAGCATAGGCAATTCCCATATTCAAGATTAATGAATCATTGAACTGATAGATAAGAGTAGTTGCCAGAAATAGATTAAGGCTGACAAGGAAAGCAAAAAATAATGGCTTAGCTATTTTAATGATGTTAAATAACGTCATATCTATCTCATCTTAATATTAACGATAATGTCCTAAGGAATTATGGGCCTTTTCGTGATCGACAGCTTGAAAACCCACCCCTTATTCTAAAAAACTATCAAAGCAATTCATAAATGACAATTCTGCTTGATCAAATCATATATCCATATACTATTTATAACGATTTTTTGTGGAATAAATTCCATCACTATTCCGTTATAGAGTAAAAGGCGGCAAATATGTCGAATGATCTACACAATGAGGGGCTACAGGAAGAGATAGTCGTATTACTCCCTAGACTTCGACGTTTTACGAGAGCACTAACTGGCTCCACGGATGCAGGTGATGATTTGGCTCAGTCAACATGCGAACGCGCATTAAAGAAGTTAGAACAGTTTCGTCCAGGTACTCGACTGGATAGTTGGATTTTTCGCATTGCAAAAAATATTTGGATCGATCAACTGCGTTCAAAATCTAATCAAGGCAATACGGTTGATTTGGAATCGTGGAGTGAAACTGAACAAGCTGCAAGAGAAGGTGCCCAGGAAAACTATATTAAGCTACATAATATTGATACTGCAATGACTCAATTATCGGAAGAACAACGGTGCTTATTGGCATTAGTTTGTATAGAGGGATTTTCATATAAAGAGGCATCTGCACTGATGGAAATACCGGTCGGAACGGTCATGAGCCGACTTGCACGCGCACGATTACGACTAGCTGAACTATTAAATGAGCCAGATGCTAAGAGGACATAAAGATGACATTACTCAGCGATGAAAATTTAATGGCTTATGTCGACAATGAATTAGATATTGCGGTACGCAATAAATTGGAAGCTGAACTACAAAAGAATCAGGAAGCACAAGTGCGCTTGAAACAATTCCAAAAGAGCGCTGATGCCTTACGTATTTTTGATCGAGTATTGGAAGAGCCAATACCAGACTCAATCGCCCAAATTTTTACGTCTGATAGCAATGTAGCAGAAAATAATGACAATGCTATTCCATTGAACAATCAAGTAGAGCAACCCTTTTTCAGCAAACCTCGTTTAGCGTTTGCTGCCAGCATTATATTTTGTGCAGGTATTGCCATAGGGCTATTATCGAATACACAGACTCAAGCAACGGGGCTTTTACAGGCAGCATTACCCAATGTCTTAGAGTCTCAAAAGTCGGGGGAGCCAGTCACTCACATATGGAACGAAGAACAATATGAAATTATGGTATTAGGTACTTTCAGTAATAATGATAATCGTTATTGCCGTAGCTTCGAATTGACCCACCTTCCTGACCATACAAGAATTGGATTGGCATGCCGAGCGACTAATAAACAATGGGACGTTCACATGTTAGTCTCACCAAATCCTGTCGTAGATTCGAAACAAGTGAATAATAATAGCTACCAACCCGCAAGTAGTGGACGCGAATTAATTGATGCAGCGAAACGAGAGCTTGGCGTAAAAGTTACGATTAATTTAAACAAAGAACAAGCTCTACTCAAACAACATTGGAATGACGGACATTAAAAAAGGCCTTAAGGCCTTTTTTAATTTTAAGATATTATTATTAGCAGATTAAACATCTAGATAATCTAAAATACCTTGAGCAGCTTCACGTCCTTCCCAAATCGCAGTAACAACTAAGTCTGAGCCTCTAACCATGTCCCCACCAGCAAAGACTTTAGGGTTTGTCGTTTGGAATTTATATTCTTGAAATTCGGGAGCAACAACTCCTCCCCAACTATTGATATCGACTTTATTTTCAGCAAACCAATCTTCAGGGCTTGGGTTAAAGCCAAAAGCGACCAATACTACATCAGCAGGGATAACTTCTTCACTTCCGGGGATTGCTTGCGGTCTACGTCGACCATTTTCATCAGGCTCACCTAACTCAGTAGTAACGACTTTAATACCTTCAACTTTTCCATCACCAACAATTTCTATAGGTTGACGATTAAATAAAAACTCAACACCTTCTTCACGAGCATTAACGACTTCTCGACGAGAACCTGGCATATTTTCTTCATCACGACGATAAGCACAAGAGACACTCGCAGCACCTTGACGGATGGAAGTACGATTACAATCCATCGCTGTATCGCCGCCGCCAAGCACAACAACTCGTTTACCTTCGACACTGATAAAATCAGCAGGGTCTTTTTCAAAGCCTAAATTACGATTCACATTCGCAACTAAAAATGGCAAGGCATCATAAACGCCTGGTAAATCTTCGCCTGGGAAGCCGCCTTTTAAATACTCATAAGTTCCCATTCCCATAAATACTGCATCATAGTCATCAAGTAACTCACTCATTGAAATATCTTTTCCAATTTCAGTATTTAAACGAAACTCAACACCCATTTCAGTAAACACTTCTCGGCGGCGTGACATAACAGATTTTTCTAATTTAAATTCTGGAATACCAAATGTCAGCAAACCACCAATTTCGGGATATTTATCAAAGACCACCGGCTTAACGCCATTGCGAACCAAAATATCTGCACAACCAATACCTGCAGGGCCAGCGCCAATCACTGCAACTTTTTTATCGGTCCAGGTCACATTCGACATATCTGGCTTCCAGCCCATAGCAAATGCTGTATCGGTAATATATTTCTCAGCATTACCAATAGTGACTGCACCGAAGCCATCGTTTAATGTACAAGCACCTTCACATAGGCGATCCTGTGGGCACACACGACCACAGACTTCAGGCAGTGAATTCGTTTGATGGCTTAATTCAGCGGCTTCAAAAATATTTCCTTCAGAAATTAACTTTAACCAGTTTGGAATTAAATTATGAACAGGACACTTCCATTCACAGTAGGGATTACCGCAATCAAGGCAACGATGTGATTGGTCTTTAACCTCATCTTTTGTAAACGGATTATAGATTTCAACAAACTGTTGAGTACGAGAATCCATATCCTTTTTTTGTGGATCCTGACGATTCACATCTAAGAATTGAAAAACATTATCTAAACGTTTTGCCATAACTGCTACCTATATTTTTTCAGCACACTGCGTGAATAATTTTTAATTGAAAATTCGATCAAACTTTCCTAAAACTATTAAGCAACGGCTTTAACCTGCTTGGCGTTATCCAATAATTGCTCCATGGATGCCGCTTTTGGTTTAACTAACCAGAACTGTTTAATGACAGTATCAAAATTATCGAGTAAGTATTGCCCCCACTGACTATGAGTTTCTTCTACAAACTCTTCGATAACACCTCGTAAATAATCCATATGGCTCGTATGCTGATTAATACGATGGATATCAATCAGCTCAGGGTTATATTTATTTTCGAAGTTATTGTCTTCATCATAAACGTAAGCAAAACCACCAGTCATACCTGCACCAAAGTTGACGCCTGTATTACCCAGAACAGTCACTACACCACCCGTCATATATTCACAACAGTGGTCTCCTGCACCTTCAACAACAACTTGAGAGCCTGAGTTACGGACACCAAAGCGCTCTCCTGCACGGCCAGCAGCAAATAACTTTCCTCCTGTCGCACCATAGAGGCAGGTGTTACCCATAATACTGGTCTTCTGGCTAGCAAAGGCTGAACCTTTCGGCGGACGAATAACAATTTTTCCGCCTGCCATGCCTTTACCAACATAGTCATTGGCGTCGCCATCAAGGTATAAATTCAAGCCGCCTGCATTCCAGACACCGAAACTTTGTCCTGCAATACCGGTTAAATTAACCGTGATAGGCTTATCTGCCATTCCTTGATTGCCATGGCGCTTCGCAATCTCACCTGATAAACGAGCGCCAATAGATCGGTCACAGTTATTAATTTCGTAAGTAAACTCCCCACCCTGCTTCGCATCGATAGCGGGCAGCATGTCGGCAACCATGCGCTCGGCTGTTTCTCCAAGATCATAAGGTGCATTTTTATCAACTTCGCAGAATTGTGGCTTCGACTGAAGTAACTCATCCGTATGAATAACCGGACTTAAATCCAATCGTTTTTGCTTGGAAGTTTCCCCATCAATTTGCGCTAATAAATCTACACGCCCAATCAATTCTTCCAAACTACGCACACCGAGGCTTGCCATCCAATGGCGCGTTTCTTCTGCAATAAAACGGAAGAAATTCATCGCCATTTCAACTGTACCAAGGTAGTGATCTCTACGTAAATCATCACGCTGAGTTGCAACACCCGTCGCACAGTTATTGAGATGACAAATACGCAAATATTTACAGCCAAGAACGACCATAGGTCCTGTACCAAAGCCAAAACTTTCGGCACCAAGAATAGCGGCTTTAATGACGTCGAGACCAGTTTTTAAACCACCATCGGCTTGAACACGCACCTTGTCTCTCAAATCATTAGCACATAAGGTTTGATGAGTTTCACTCAAACCTAACTCCCATGGCGAGCCAGCATAACGTATTGACGTTAATGGGCTGGCAGCTGTACCACCGTCATAACCTGAAATCGTAATTAAATCGGCATACGCTTTGGCAACACCCGCTGCGATTGTTCCTACGCCAGGGCGCGACACAAGCTTAACGGAAACTAAAGCATCTGGATTCACTTGCTTCAAATCAAAAATTAGCTGGGCTAAATCTTCAATTGAATAAATATCATGATGTGGCGGTGGAGAAATTAATGTCACGCCTGGCACTGAGTAACGCAACCGAGCAATCAGTTCATTCACCTTGCCACCAGGTAACTGCCCACCTTCACCAGGCTTAGCACCTTGAGCAACTTTAATCTGAAGTACTTCAGCATTCACCAAGTAGTGAGGAGTTACACCAAACCGTCCAGAGGCAACCTGTTTAATTTTTGATGATCTAACCGTACCGTAACGAGCAGGATCTTCACCACCTTCACCACTGTTCGAGCGCCCACCAAGGCGGTTTTGGGCTTCGGCTAATGCTTCGTGAGCTTCAGGGGATAAAGCGCCTAATGACATACCGGCTGAATCAAACCGTCTAACAATAGACTCGATAGGTTCAACATCATCCAATGAAATAGGCGTCACATCTTCATTGAGCTGCAATAAATCACGTAGAGTCGCGATAGGACGGTTGTTAATTAATTCAGCAACGTGCAACCAATCTTTAAAATCACCGGTACGCACAGCTTTGTGCATGCCTTGAATAACATCGGGGTTATAGGCGTGATACTCCTGTCCATGAACGTACTTTAGTAGCCCACCCGGTGAAATTGGTTTACGCTTTTTCCAAGCATCTTTTACTAATGAGCGTTGGTCAGCCTCCAAATCAACAAAGGTAGCTCCTTCAATACGGTTAGCAGTACCAGGGAAACAAAGTTTGATAACCTCACTGTCCAAACCAATGGCTTCAAATAATTGCGCTCCACGATAAGAGGCAATCGTTGAGATACCCATTTTGGATAAAATTTTCAATAGCCCTTTATCAATACCCTTATTGTATTTTTCATAAGCCTGAACTTTATTCATCACAATCTCACCAGTAGAGATCATGTCGTTGATTAAGCTATAGCTTAAATAAGGGCAAATCGCCGTTGCACCAAAGCCAATTAGCGTAGCCATATGGTGAGAGTCACGAGCTGTTGCTGTCTCGACAACAATGTTCGCATCACAGCGCATACCTTCTTCAATTAAGCGGTGATGTATTGCGCCTACAGCCAACAAGGCATGAATAGGTAATTGTCCTTCCACTACATCCTTATCTGACAGGACTAGCTGTACCGTTCCAGATCTGACTGCAGCAATTGAAGCTTCAACTAGACGGTTAATAGCAGTCTCTAAATCTGTCTCATCTGGGTTATAGAATAAACTAAACCCTCTAGTAGGGTAACGTGCATGCTCACCAGTTAACGTTGCAAAAATAGCAGGCGACAATATGGGGGAATTCAATATTATACGATTTGCATGTTCTGGAGTTTCCGAATAAACCGATAACTCTCTTCCCATACAAGTCTCTAATGACATAACGATCGCTTCTCTTAAGGGATCGATAGGCGGGTTAGTCACTTGTGCAAATTGCTGACGAAAATAGTCATATAAGGAACGCTGTTTCTGTGATAGAACCGCCATAGGCGTATCATCACCCATAGAACCAACAGCTTCTTGAGCAGACTCAGTCAATGGACGTATGACTTGCGTTCGCTCTTCTGTCGAGACTTGATACAGCTTCATATAAGTATCTAATAAGTCGCCTTCAATACCCTCTATAGGCTCTTCCTGAACATCAAGTATCTTGGCATTTTCTTCCAGCCACTGCTTGTAAGGCTTACTGGACTTCAGCTGCTGATCAATATCCGCAGTGTGGAATAATTCTCCGGTATCCGTATCGACCGACAAAATTTGGCCAGGCCCTAAACGACCCTTCGCTACCACTTCTTCCGGCTTGTAGTCATGCACACCAATTTCTGAAGCAACGGTAATCACATCATCATTAGTAATGACCCAGCGAGAAGGTCGCAAGCCATTACGGTCAAGCGTACAAACGGCATAACGACCATCGGTTATCACTAAACCTGCGGGGCCATCCCAAGGTTCGATATGCATGGAGTTATATTCATAAAATGCGCGTAAGTCATCATCGATTGTTGATACATTCTGCCAGGCAGGCGGAACCAACATACGAATGGCACGGTGCAAGTCCATGCCTCCGACTTGCAGCAATTCAAGCATATTATCGAGGCTTGAAGAATCAGACCCTGAGCGGTTTACCATCGGTGCCAAGGCTTCAGGGTTTGGCAATAAATCACACACAAATTTAGAGGTCCGCGCCGTCGCCCAGTTACGATTCCCTTGAACCGTATTAATCTCACCATTATGCGCCAACATACGGAAAGGCTGAGCCAAAGGCCAACGAGGCATTGTATTCGTAGAAAAGCGCTGGTGAAAAACACAAATTGCTGTTTCAACTTCAGGGTTTGCCAGATCAGGAAAGAAACGTGGTAAATCTACCGGCATCATCAATCCTTTATAGGAGACAATGCGGGGGCTTAAACTTGCCACATAAAATAAATCATCGTTACGTAGCTGTTTGTTTGCATCACGACGGGCAATCAATAATTTTGCTGCAAATTCAACTTCAGAGAAGTCATCAGGCTTATTGATAAATACCTGTTTAAATTGAGGCAAGGATTCTAGCGCAATAGGACCAAGACATTCACTATTCGTTGGAACATCTCTCCACGCGACAACCGGAATGCCTTCTTGAGCCATTGATGCTTCAAAGATTGCTTGAGCTTTGCGGGCCTCACTGTCACATTGCCCCAACATAATAGCACCAACGCCATAATGTTCAGCTAATTCAACACCACACTCTTCTTTTATCGTTTTACGAAAAAAGCGATCTGGTTTTTGTAGCAACAAGCCACACCCATCACCGGTTTTACCATCAGCAGCAATACCTCCCCGATGGGTCATACAGGTCAATGATTCAATGGCTTTTTCTAACAAGCTATGTGTTGCTTGTCCTTTAATATGGGCAATTAACCCAAAGCCACAGTTATCTTTAAACTCATCTAAACTATAGAGGCCCTTAGTCATACGCGGTCTCTCAAAATTGATCTTATTTATAAGATCTTTGGTTAAGAATACTCTGCGTTCTAGCAATAAAACCCAGAGTCAGTTATACCCCGGAAAAATACTGATCAGAGCTTGTACCCTGAACTCAGGCATTAATCCCAGTCATTTGTGATATAGCCGATATTGGTTAAGCAGACTTTTACGCAGCAGGAAACCTCAAATAACTGCGACAGCTGAATATAAAAGGTTTCCAGATAAAAAAGCCCCTAAATCGAGGGGCTTGTGTGTGAAATAGTACCCTTTAAGGGTGTCTTTGGCAATGAATGGCTATAAAAAAAGTTATTTTGCAGCTAAATGCATCTAATTGTTGCGAACTGCCTGTATATCTTTCTTTATATCCGAGACCTTTCTAGGCCACGGCTTGCCATTCACCTGGTTTTGAGGAAGAGACTGAATGGCATTACGCGCTAGAGCTGAATCGTTATATACACCAAGTACGACGACATACCAAGGCTTGCCGTTACGCATAACTTTAATCAATCGTAGATCATTTTTATTAGGCTGAGAGGTCACAAATTTATCCAAGCCCTCCTTTTGCCCAGCCGCGATAATCTGAAGTGCATAGCCACTATCAGGCCAACCCATGACTTGCTGCTCATCAGAGGTAAGAGAAGCCGGAGCTTTAACTGCTTTAGGGGCCGACGGTTGTAGCTCAACAGCTTTATTATTTGGCTGTAACGCTTGCGCCTCTTTTTCTAGCTCTTTCTTCAACGATTCTTTCGCAGAATCAATTGTGCTAACCGGCGTTTCTTTTTGAGTAGTCACTATTGCGGGTATTGAAGGGGCTTTCTCGCTGACACTTGGATTTGAAACTACTGCTTTTACTTCATCGACTTTTTCAGAAACAGCATCAGGCTTAGGGGCTATGTTAGGAGCTGCAACTGCTTGCGTATTATCTGTCTTGGATAAAACATCAAGCTTTGAGCTTTCCTCTTCCACAGGCTTAGCAACATCTACCAGCTGAGTACTTGTCTCACCATCACTACCAACGCCAATTTCACTCGTATCAGTAGTAACCGATTGAGGCACAGGAGGAACGTCCAGAATCTTTATTTCCGGCTCAGTTACCACTGGCGATTCATTATCATCACCTAAGTAAATCAAAGCCATTATTAGCGCTGCCAACAAAACAACTAAGAGCACCATATGTACTAAGGGCAACCCACTGGAGCGCTGCTCTTCGTTTATATCAAGGTCGTCATCCACATCTTGTCGTAATAAAAATGCATGTGCCGCTTGATTAATAGCCGCCGGGTAACCTTTGGATTGCTTCCATAAAGATTCAAGCTGAGTGGGATCGATATCATATAGGTCCTGCTCTCCAGCCATAGACAACCTGAAATCCAGATACTCTTGCGTCTCTTCAAGAGAAAAAGGATTCAAAGTAATGTCATAGACAAGCACATCAACAATTTCGAACTGATCAAGTCGTTCGACCAGGTTTTTATCCCCCCCTACCAGTACATGAAAATGATTTCCCTGATGCCCCTGAAGAAGACTAATCAATGCCGACAAGATAGAGTCACTAAGCAGATGCGCATCATCAATAACCACAACCACTCGATTTAAATTACCTTCAGCCATAGAATGGCGCAAAGTCGCAATCATCTCACCTGCACTAGGAGAAGGAGTTGCGGGAAGCTCTAGCTGAGAAATAATTTGCCTGAAGATATCTTCGGCTGACATGGTTGCTGCGCCACTAATAAAACAACAGAAGGCTGTTTCAGCTAGCTCATAACGCGCCTGCGAGAGGAATATCGTTTTTCCTACACCTTCGTCACCAAGCAATGCAACCAGATTATTACCAAACTGGCACAAATGAACAACTTCGTCGAGAAGCATACGACGGTCCGCGCCAGCAAAGAAAATAACATCATCCCCATCAGAGAAAGGGTCGGGAAAACTATCCATATTAGTAGTGCTATTATTACCTGTAGATAAAAGTGGCGGCCGGGACAAGGACTTCAGAGCCTCCGGTGCTTCCTGATCAATATCGTGGGACATAATGACTCACCATAATTGTGCCTTTTTATTATTTTCGAGGCTAACTCGTTCGCTTTTACAAATCAAGTATTAGCCTATAAATTGCCTTCCTTATACAAGAACAATGTCTCAGTCTCAGCGACAAGCACGAATGGTTGCAACAACTTGGTCTTTTGAAGCTTCTTTCGTCACTATGGCCTTACCGATAGATTTCAATAAAACTAATCTCAGTTTTCCATCCGTCACTTTTTTATCCATTATCATAAGATTCAAAAACTGATCAGTTGACATACTAGAAGGCAATTTTATCGGCAAATTGGCAGAATCGAGTAACTTACTCAAACGATCAATTTCCACTTTATCGATCCAGCCCATTCTTACAGATAAATCTACGGCAGCCAACATACCAGCCGCTACCGCCTCTCCATGCAACCATTTACCATAACCTTGAACGGCCTCAATGGCATGGCCAAAAGTATGCCCCAGATTCAGAATGGCACGAATACCACTTTCCTTTTCATCTTGACTCACAACATCTGCCTTATTTTGGCAAGATCTTGCAATGGCTTCTGTCATTACTACAGGCTCTATAGCTAACAATGACCCGATATGTTCTTCTAGCCACTTATAAAACTCAGCATCATTAATCAACCCATATTTAATAACTTCAGCTAAACCTGCTGAAAGCTCACGGGTCGGCAATGTTTTTAAAACATCAGTATCAATAATAACAGCTTGGGGCTGATGGAAAGCCCCGATCATATTCTTACCTTGAGGATGATTGATACCTGTTTTTCCACCCACAGAAGAATCAACTTGTGACAGCAATGTTGTCGGCACCTGAATAAAATTAACGCCTCGCTGGTATGTAGCAGCGGCAAAACCTGTTGTATCCCCAACCACTCCGCCACCCAGTGCGATCAATGTTGTTGTGCGATTGTGTTTTTTTTCTAGCAAATGATCATAAACCTGCATCATTGTATCGGCGTTTTTATACTTCTCTCCATCCGACAAAATAAGTGAACTTACCTGATAATCTTTGGCCAATAAATTCTCAAGTTTCTGTAAATACAATGGCGCAATGGTTTCATTAGTGACGATACAAACCTGCCGACCACTGATATAAGGAGTAAAACACTCGGCTTTATCTAATAATCCATCACCAATAAAAATCGGATAACTGCGCTGATCACCGAGATCAACTGTTAACTGCTGTATAGTCATAATTAAATTAGTTTTGCTGCAATTTCTTTTGCTACAATTTTAGGGCTACGGGTATCAGTTGTCACTATACGTGTTGCCACCTCACGGTACAATGGATCTCGCTCTTCCAGCAAATCAAGGATTTTTTGCTTAGGGTCAGCAACTTGCAACAATGGCCTCTTTTTATCTTTTTCGGTGCGACTGACTAAATGCTCTGGATCTGCAGATAGATAAATAACAACATCTGCTTTTTTGAGCAACTCTCGATTTTCAGGCCTCAGAACAATCCCGCCTCCTGTAGCCAAGACCAACGAAGCTTCGTACATTAAATCCCTTAAAACAGCCGTTTCACGCTGACGAAAACCGTCTTCGCCTTCAACATCAAAGATCCAGGGAATATCAGCGCCACTGCGTTCTTCTATAACAGTATCGCTATCTTTAAAGGGAAGCTGCAGCTGCTTAGAAAGCAGCCTGCCAATAGTAGACTTGCCGGCCCCCATAGGGCCGACAAGGACAATTTTTTGAGGGGGCAACATTAATTATCGATAAGGCTGTCCGAGAGAATCCGCGGAGTGATGAAAATTAACAACTCTTGCTTTTCCTCGCTATCAATATTCTGCCTAAACAACCTACCGACAAAAGGAATATCTCCAAAGAATGGCACCTTAGTCACCCCTTTAATTGTCGATTGTTGAAAAATACCACCCAAAACAATAGTACGACCATCACCCACTAAAACTTTTGTATTAAGCTCTGTCGTATCAATGATAGGCACCGAAGACTGATTGGAAATAACTTCTTCACTACTAACCGAATCCTGAGTAACCACAAGATCCATAATGATCCGGTTATCTGGTGTTATCTGTGGAGTTACATCTAATTTCAGAACAGCTTCTCGAAATTGAATACTCACCCCATCATCCGTTACCACCTGAAATGGGATTTCTTGACCTGATTCAATCGATGCCTTTTGTTTATCTCCAGTAATCACTTTAGGCTGAGACACAATCTCCGCAGAACCCGAATTTTCAAATGCTGTCAACTCAAGATCGAGCAAAACCCTACTATTCAAAAAACTAAGTGCAAAAGAGCCAGCCTGAGCATTAGGAGCGGCTAGATCAACAATATTATTTTCGTTAAGAACCGTACTACTAGTACCACCAAAAAAACCTGCGGGAGAACCCTCAGTTACAGTAGTTCCGTCTCCGCCCCCTGTTGTACCAGTATTACTTGCAAGCGAGTCTAAGGAACCACCAAACTCAAAAAGCCTTCCTCCTCTTGTACCAGCGCCAATCCCTCCCCAGCGAACACCAATTTCTTTACTAAAATCACTATTAGCAATGACTATGCGAGACTCAATCATCACCTGACGAATAGGGATATCCACTTGCTCTATTAGCGCTTTAAATTCTGTAATTTTATCTTCTGTCTCAGTTAAAATAATCGAGTTGGTACGCTCATCAACAATCGCTGTCCCGCGCTCAGACAAAATCCCTCTTGTGCTTTGAGAACCGGTTCCATCATCTTCCCCCGGTTCATCACTGCTTTCTTTACCAGTGAACAATTCAAAAATATCTATCGCATTAGCGTAGCGGATACGAATAAACTCTGTCTTTAAAGGAGCCAGCTCTTGCAATTGGTTACGCGTCTCTATTTCTTGACGTTCACGCTCTGCAATCTCTGCAGCTGGAGCAACTAACAAAACATTGCCAACTTGGCGCTTATCCAAACTTTTAGACTTCAACACTAAATCTAAAGCTTGATCCCAAGGGACATTATCTAGGCGCAATGTAATATTACCCTCAACAGTATCACTAGCAACCAAATTTAAGCCTGTAACATCTGCGATAATCTCCAGCACTGCACGCACTTTAATATCCTGAAAATTAAGAGAAAGCTTTTCGCCTACATATTTAAAGCGAGCTTTTCTGGCTACCAACTCTTCCTCAGTCAACTCCTTAACTGTGATAACATATTGATTATCAGTCTGATACGCTAAATAGTCATAATCACCAATAATATCAATAGATACTTGGGTATTATTGCCATCCGCAATAGATTCAATAGTTTTAACCGGAGTTGCAAAATCAACAACATCAAGGCGTCGACGCAACTCAGAAGGCAAGCTGGTACCTACAAAATTGACAACAACCCCAGAAGCGCTTTCCTCAATATCAACGGCAACTTTAGGGTCAGAAAGAGTTAACAATACAGTACCGGCTCCGTCTTCTGTTCGACGAAAGTCAACTTCGGTAATACTTCTATCCACCCTATCCGTAAAAGTTTGACTAGCCTCTTCATTAGCTTGCTGGCGAGTAAATGTTTCTGCTCGTGCCGCACCTTCAATGACGGCAATCAATGTATTGCCTTGAATCGATGTTGTATAGCTCGAAGGCGAAGATAAATTAATAATAAAACGGGTACGATTTCCACTTTCTAAAACCACTGCACTTTTCGCATTACCAAACGACAATGGGTATTTTTTCTCTTTTAAATTACTACTCACACCGTCAAAATCTAATACGATTCGAGCTGGCTGCTCAATCGCATAACCTTTAGGTGCAACTGGAGAATCGGAAAAGACAGCGCGAATTTCAACGCGCCCACCAGGCAACTCTGAAAATTGCAAATCATTTAATGTTGCCGCTACAACATTGCTAACGCCAAATATCAAACCTAATAAAATAATAGCTATGCGAGAATAAACCATAGTTGCAACCCTTAGAAATACTTTGCCTGTTGTTATCATTTTAGCCATTTACTTTTCTTCCGCCGTTTTTAGCTCAAGTAAATTTGGTCGTTCAAGCCAACCCTCTCCACTTGCAACAATTTCTACTAATTCTATTTTATCATCAGAAAGACCCACGATTTTTCCATGATTTCTACCCATATAATTGCCCCGCCGGATTCTTTCTATTGAACCATCTGGATCACTGATCAAAGCCCATAATGCTCCATCTTTTTTCAATGTACCCACCATAGATAAACTGGTTAAATCATATTGCTCTAAGCGCTCTTTTTGTCGAGCCAGATCTGGTTTAACATTATTTGATGAAGATATAATTCGCTGCTGAATCTCGACAGAAACAGGGCGGTCAAAAGGGCTTCGCAGGCGATAGGCATCATAGCTAAATGATTCGTAAGCCTCTATTTTAGGAGGCTCTGGAATTTTACCTGGCGGACGTTTTTTATTTTCGTTAATAAAATCCCGCAGATCTTCATGAGACTCAGATGAGCTACAACCACTCAGCAATAGAGCTGAAATCAGGGAAAACAAAATTACGATACCATTGAAAAATCTCATTGAGGCTGTCCTCCCTCATTAGCTGAACGGTAACGATAGGTCTTGGCTCTCACCTCCATTTGCAAAAGTGAAGGATTATCCTTATCTTGAGCAATAGAGTAATCATGGAGGGTTACAATCCTAGACATCCCTGCGATACTGCTGATGAAAGTACCAAAATTATGGTATGCCCCCTTAACGATAATCTCAATTGGCAACTCAACATAAACATCCCCAATGGATTCTGGCTGGAGCTTGATACTTACAATTGTTAAACCACTATCACGGCCCTTTTCATCAATATCATCCAGCAGCCCAGGAACTTGAGTCTTTTCAGGCAATTGGGACACAAGAAACTCAAAGTCCTTTTCCATCTTAGACATCAACTCTTGATACTGCTCCAATGTTGCCGCTTGAAAAGCCTTCTGCTGAAAAGTTTGTTTGAGAGTAGCCTCAGTTGCAACAACTCTATCAAGCTCTTGATATAAATCTTTTATCACGAAAAAGTACGCTGCGACAATAATTGCAACTACTACGACAATCCAAACAAATAAACGCCCAGCAAATGGCCATACACCTATACGAGACCAATCGATATCACTAATATCAAGGTTATTAAGCTGATCCATAGTGTCTTGCAATGCCATAACTCGATCTACTCCTCAGTCTTTTCTTCATTGGGCGAAACTGACTCTACAGACAACTCAAACTCATCAGCAATTACATTTTTTAAATTTGGCGCCTGAAACCATTCAGAACGATCCAAGTTACGCATCAACGTGGACACTCTGTTATTAGATTCTGTAATCCCTTTCACAGAAAAGCTATCTGATGTCCTCTCTAAACTATTAAGATATAAACCTTCTGGTACGGCCCTCACCATTTCATCAAAATAACGCACGACAAGAGGTCTCTTAAGCTGTAGATTTTGAATAATACGGATACGTGTTTCTAACTCCTCACGCCGCTTCTTTAATTGCTCAATATCTTTAACCTTTTCATTTAGTAGGGCTATTTCTTTCTGCAATAAACTATTTCGTTGATTTTGATTATTAATCGTTGAGTTTGTATAGCTATACCATACAAAGGCTATCAAACAGGCAAGAACAGATAATAAAAGCAAAACTGAAAAGAATTCGCGTTTCTTTTCTTGGCGATATTCATCACGCCATGGTAGAAGGTTGATATTAGCCATTACACAAAGCTCCTTAATGCCAGTCCTGCTGCTATCATTAACGAAGGTGCATCACTGGATAGAGCAACCGAATTAACACGTGAAGCAACAGACATACCCGCAAAAGGGTTAGCAACGGTTGTCAAAGCTCCCAACCTGTCCTCGATCAGCTGTGCTAGACCATCGATGGAGGCAACACCTCCTGCAAGCACAATATGGTCAACCTCATTATATTGACTTGATGAAAAGAAAAATTGCAATGATCGGGTCACTTGCTGAACAACTGCATCTTTAAATGGCGCCAAGACCTCATCTTCATAGTCATCAGGCAAACCACCTTGCTTTTTGGCTAATCCAGCTTCGGTAAAGGACAAACCATAGCGACGCTGAATTTCCTCGGTTAGATGTTTACCACCAAACAATTGTTCACGAGTGTATATTGTAGTCCCACTAGACAGCACACTGAGTGTTGTCATTGTTGCGCCTATATCGATAATAGCAACAACCTGCTCTTCCTGGTCTTCCCACTGATCTGCAATTAAAGGATAAGCCCTTTCAATAGTATAAGCTTCAACATCTACCACCTTAGGAGTTAACCCAGAACCATCCAACACACCTGCTCGCAACTCGACATTTTCACGGCGGCAAGCGGCTAATAGTACTTTCACTTGTTCAGGGTTATCTTCGTCTGGCCCCTGAACTTCAAAATCAATCGAGACTTCATCCAAAGGGAAAGGGATATATTGATCTGCTTCAATGGTAATTTGCGATTCCAGTGCATCATCATCCATTCCTGCAGGCATATCGATCAGCTTAGTAATCACTGACGAACCTGCTACAGCAACAGCAGCATCTTTTAATTTACACTTAGACTGAGAGACAACTTGTCGAATGACATCAGCCACTGCCTCCTCATCATTGATGTTTTTTTCAACAACCGAGCCGGGAGGCAATGCCTTAACACCGTAACTTTCAACTCTATAGCCGTTGCCATAACGAGAAAGTTCCAGCAATTTCACACTGGTTGAACTGATATCTAAGCCGACTAAGGGCTTTGCTTTGCGTTCGAAGATACTCATACGGGTCTTTTTTTCTATCTATATCCGCAACTTAGGTAATCTTTATGTTATAGCACTTTAACTTGATCGTGCAACCACACAGTTCACATATAAGTTACTAAAATGTCGTATAATCCGTCCACTTATGGTCAGCTAATCCTAAGCTATTAATTAATATGGAAAAAATTCTCATCAAAAAAAATATACTTTACTTCACAATTTGGGCATTTTCTTGCGTTTTCTTTGGTCTAGCCGCTAGTTTATCAGGCATCTACCTATATCTTAGTCCAAACTTGCCAGCAATCGAGTCTTTAAGGGAAGTAGAATTACAAACACCTCTAAGAATTTATTCAATCGATAATAAGTTAATCGGAGAATTCGGCGAAAAGCGAAGAGACCCCATTGCAATTGACAACGCACCACAATCACTTATCGATGCTATATTAGCCGCTGAAGATGATGCTTTCTACCAACACAATGGCGTCGACTTAAAAGGACTTCTACGAGCAGTTTCCCAGCTAATGCTTTCGGGAGAAATACAAAGCGGTGGCAGTACAATTACCATGCAAGTAGCGAGAAATTTTTTTCTTTCTCGAGAGCAAACATTTTCTCGGAAGTTTAATGAAATCCTGCTGGCCTTAAAAATTGAACAATCTTTATCCAAAGAAGAGATATTGGAACTTTACCTAAACAAAATCTATTTAGGTAATCGCGCATACGGCGTAAAAGCAGCATCCCAAGTTTATTATGGAAAATCTATCGAAGAATTAAGTCTCGCTCAGACAACAATGATTGCAGGACTACCAAAAGCCCCCTCAAAATATAACCCTATCATCAATCCAAGCCGCGCTTTAATTCGAAGAAATTGGATTCTTAAGCGCATGCTCTCCTTACAGAAAATCTCTCCGGAAGCATATGAAATCGCTATTGACCAACCAGTAACAGCTCGTTATTACGGACAAAACTTAGAAATTAACGCCCCCTATGTTGCTGAAGCTGCGCGAGAAAAGGCAGTCGAATTATTTGGGGAAAAAGCCTATATCAATGGCTACAAGGTATATACAACCGTCGATAGCCACCTACAGGATACCGCACAAAAAGCGATTGTTACTGGCCTACTAAATTATGATAAACGCCATGGTTATAGAGGCCCAGAACAACAACTGGACCCTACTGCGCTCGAACCACTAGAGAAAACAGAAACAACAAACAACTCAAATGACAACATTGATGCATCAAAAGTAGTTGAAGAAGTAGGTGCAGTAAATTTGATTCCCTGGCTAGAAACACTGAAAAAAATCCCTCCCTACGGAGGCCTTGAACCCGCCGCCGTCATTCGAATCGGAAAAGACTATATCTCCGCACTTACAGCCCTAGGCAGTACAGTAAACATACCATGGGAGAACGGACTAAAAGATGCCCGCGCATTTGTTAATGAAAATTTTGCCGCTGCTCCACCAAAATCTCCCAGCAAAGTAGTGAAACTAGGCGATATTATTCGCATTTACCAAGACGGAGATGCATGGCATTTTAGCCAAATACCTGAAATTGAAGCAGCACTAGTTTCTATTCGACCTGATGATGGAGCCATTAATTCACTGGTCGGTGGTTTCGACTTTGCTCACAGTAGCTTTAATCGCGCAACACAAGCCAAGCGCCAACCTGGCTCTAACTTCAAACCATTTATTTATACCGTAGGCCTTGAGAATGAGCTAACACCCGCCACCACAATCAATGATGCGCCAATCGTTGTGCAGGACGATCGACTTGAAGGCGCCTGGCGCCCAGAAAATGCTAGTGGCAAGTTTTATGGCCCCACCCGCTTACGCAAAGCTCTATACTTATCTCGCAACTTAATATCTATACGCTTATTGCGCACGATTGGCGTAGGCAAGACCATTGAGTCAATGGCCCGCTTTGGTATGAATACAAAAGATATCCCTCGCGATCTTTCAATGGCATTAGGCAGCTATGTAATGTCTCCATTGGAAGTCGCCGTCGGCTACAGCGTCTTTGCTAATGGCGGTTACAAAATTGAGCCCTATCTAATACACCATATTCGAGACCGCCACAACGAAGTACTGTATCAGACAGAACCCAAAGTAACACCAGAAAAGCAAGCGCTCACCTTTTCACCATCACAAGAACAGGAAGAATCACTCGACGCTAAAGATGAAACCACCTCGACAGGACCTGACACTTTAGCTACAGACAATCAAGCTCTGACCGCTTCCGATCAAAATATTAACTCCCTACAACCTTTAGAGTTAACTGGAAAAGCGGCTGAGCGTGTAGTTGATGAACGAGTCGTATATATTATGAACTCGATTATGAGAGACGTTATTAAGCGGGGAACAGGGACTAGAGCCAAAAGCCTTGGTAGAAGCGACCTTGCAGGAAAAACTGGAACCACAAATGGACCGACTGACGCTTGGTTTTCTGGCTTCAATAGTCATGCAGTCACCACTACATGGGTAGGCTTTGATAACAACCAGAAGCTGGGTAGAGGAGAATACGGTGGCGTTGCCGCATTACCAATATGGGTGAAGTATATGGGTGTAGCTTTAGATGGCATCCCTCAAGATTTACCACCACAGCCTGACGGAATAGTCACCGTTCGCATTAATGCTGAAACCGGAGAGCGTGCGACAGCATCTGACCCCAACGGTATATATGAATTATTTTTAGAGGAAAATGCTCCCGCTGAAATCGACCCAGAAACCATTATTAACGGGGGCAGTGATAGTCCCGCACCAGAGGACTTATTTTAATGCACTTCGACTAGCATTATAGGTTTTCACCAAGAAACAAGCATGCAAATGAAATCAATGAAGGCGAAAATAACAATATAAGACCAATAAAAAAGCCGAAACAATTAACTGTTTCGGCTTTTTAAATGCTGCAATTAAAATTGCTGGTAACTTACTTGCTAGTGCTACGACCCACAAAACGCTTGTTAAAGCGATCAATACGCCCACCAGTATCTGCTTTCTTTTGCTTACCAGTATAAAAAGGGTGACAAGCAGAACATACATCCAAGTGGATGTCTTTTGCCATTGTCGATGCTGTTTTAATGACGTTGCCACAACTACATGTTGCAGTCATCTCGCCATAATTAGGGTGTATATCAGGTTTCATAAGCGTAATCTCGTGTTATCGTGGCGCCGCCACCCAGTCTTTAGTAGATAAGAATCTAAAAAAAGCCCTTATCTTGCCAAGCACGGCATACCAATATTAAGGAGGCCGGCGATTCTATCAAACCCTGTCGCAAAAACAACCAAAAGTTAAACAAATAGATCTTTATTCATTCCTTCAAGCCCAAAGCTTGATTTTTTTTGCTATGATTTCAGCATCTGCGTTTGAATTTAGTGCAAACTAGTAGAATATTGTGGTTATAACTAACCTCCTCAAGTAGAATATTGTGGTTATAATTAACACCTTAATTTGAGATAACCCTTTCAAATTTTATGTAAATTTTTAGGAAGAAATAGGGAGTAATAAAAAAACATGTATAAATTTATAAATTCACGGCTTAAAAGTTATAAGGCCTTTACTATATTCACTGTTTTTACAGCCCTATTAATTGCAGGTTGCGGAAGTGTTGGCAGCGGATCCAACAGATCCAGCGGATCCAGCCTTACACTTGTATCAGTATCCTCTGATACTTTAGGTTTTATTGGAGGAGGCAACGATCAAACAACGGTAGTTTTCAGCGTAAGGGATTCAAATGATGACCCTGTTGAAAATGCCTCCGTAAACTTTGGTGTTAATGATCCTGCAGGAATTGGCATTACCTTATCTAGATCCAGCGGCAGCACAAATGCCTCTGGAGAAGTGTCCGTAGTAGCAACAAGCAGCACGTTTTCTGGTGTTTTTGCTGTCACTGCCTCCACAACAGCTTCAACTATACAATCAACTGACATTGTTGTTTTAGCAGGCTCCCCTGTTCAAGGCCGTATAGCCGTAGGAATGAACCGCAACCAACCAGACACATTTAATATTGTAGGCGCCGATATCCCCATCAATGTTATTCTTTCAGATGTCTTTGGGAACCCAGTACAAGATGGCACACAAGTGCGCTTTATCTCAGATGAGTGCGGGCTTGTAGAACCATCATGCTCAACAACCAATGGAGAATGTAGCGCAACATGGAGCAGCACAGGCTCCAGCCCTCGAGCCAGCGATTTCAGATGCACAATATTAGTGTACACAAATGGCCTAGAAGATTTCTCGGATGATAATAGCAATGGCGTATTTGATGCTGGTGAAGCTTTTACTGATTTAGGTGAAGCCTTTGCTGATAATAATGAGAATAATCTATATGATATCGGAGAGTTTTTTGAAGATTCCGTAACAAATGGCCTACATACACCAGGAGATGGCCAATACACATCAAATGGCGTTGTAATTTTTACTAATCAATTTTTCGTACTCTCTGTTTCAGCTGTTGGAACCCCAACATTTTCAATTACCCCCGGCACAACAATTGATGTTTCAGGCGGCGAACAAAACCTAACGGTGACCCTACCAGACACATTGGGGAATTCGTTACCAGGAGGTACTACGATAGTCTTTACCACGGCTAATGGACAAATATCTGGCGACACTAACGTTACCATTCCTGATACCTTTATCAATCCGATCACAGTATCTATTACCATACGAGCAGATGGAACAGCCAGCCTAGGAGACTTAACCCTGACTGTAGAACCTACAGGAGATAACCCTACTAACTCTAACTTTACTTGGCCTATACAAGATTAATTAAAACTCAACCCTCTCTATTTTAGCCTCGACACATGCACGCATCGTGTCGAGGCAATACAAATCAATAATGGCCCTAAAAACCAATATTATTAAGGTAGCCTTACTTTCACCTTTTCGCCGACTTTTCGATTATATTGCGACAAATAACACCAGTCTAAAGCCAGGTACTCGTTTATCCATACCTTTTGGAAATCAAAAAGGTATTGTCGGAATAGCTATTAAAACCACACAACAGTCAGACACACCAGCACAAAAACTACGCTCCATTAACTATATCCTGGATGAAGAACCTGTTTTAAATACCGAATCAATGGGACTCTGCCAATGGTGTGCAGACTACTACCACTACCCTTTAGGAGAGGTATGCCATTTAGCCTTGCCCGCTTTATTACGCAAGACGGCACCTATACCTATTGAAACGAATACACAGTGGGCTATATCTACAGAGGGGATTAGCGCTAAAAGTGACGATTTCAAGCGCGCACCTAAACAGCAAAAAGCCTTGTTAATTTTTCAATCTGAAAAACAAATTAAGGCGGACGCGGTCAAGCAATATGATATAAGCACCAATACACTAAAAACATTGGCCGAAAAAAAACTGATTACACGGCAAGAAATCCCCGAAGAATACTCCGCAACTCCAACGCCAGAAAATTTTCTCAAAGAAAGACCTCTTACACTCAACCCAGAACAACAACAGGCCCTAGACAGTATCCAACTCGATCGCTTCAATACCTATTTACTAGATGGTGTTACCGGTAGCGGCAAAACCGAGGTGTACTTACAAGTAATAGAAAGAACTGTCAAAAACGGGCAACAGGTCTTAGTTTTAGTACCAGAAATTGGGCTAACCCCACAAATAACTGCTCGCTTTGAAAACCGCTTTAAACTATCTATAGCAACTCTACACTCAGGACTGAGCGACAAACGCCGCTTCGACATCTGGCAAGCATCTCGGCATGGACAATTAAACATCGTGATTGGCACACGCTCTAGTATTTTTACCCAACTACCTAATTTAGGACTGATCGTCGTTGACGAAGAGCATGACCTTTCTTACAAACAACAAGAAGGGGTACGTTATTCCGCTCGTGATTTAGCGATTGTTCGCGCCCAAAAATTGGGGGTTCCTCTGCTACTGGGTAGCGCAACACCCTCTTTAGAAAGCTTGCACAATGCGCTATCTGGCCGGTACCAACATGTACTTCTACGTCAACGCGCTCAGAATCAGCCATTACCAGCAATAGAATGCATCAACACCTCGGATACTGACCTTTCTGAACGAGCAATAGACGATATTCGTCAAACAATACAGCAAGGCCAACAAGTTCTCATTTTTATTAACCGTCGCGGTTATGCCCCTGTGCTTATGTGCCAAGATTGCAACTGGATAAGCCAATGCCCTAATTGTGACAGCCGGATGACACTCCATCGCATCAATCAACAACATCAGCAATTACACTGTCATCATTGCGATCACCGCGCCAAAGTACCCAAGCAATGCCCACAATGCCATAGTGGACGGTTACAACCTCTGGGAACGGGCACTCAGCGTAGCGAAGAGCAACTGGATCAGATATTTAAGAACACGCCGATAATCCGCATTGATCGAGACAGTATTTCACGCAAAGGGGAATTAGAATCTGCTTTAAAACAAGTCAATTCAGGCGAGCCATGCATCCTCGTTGGCACTCAGATGCTAGCCAAAGGACATCACTTCGCCAACCTTGGTTTAGGCGTTATCCTGGGATTAGACCAAGCTTTTTTTAGCAGTGACTTTCGTGGCGCAGAACGCATGGGGCAATTGCTCACTCAGGTTGCCGGTAGAATTGGTCGAGAAAATCATAAAGGTCGAGTGTTAATTCAGACTCGCTTTATCGACCACCCCTTATTAGAGTTATTACTGAATGAAGGTTATCAAAGCTTTGCACAAACACTATTAGATGAACGTAAATCGACAGGAATGCCTCCCTATGAACATATAGCCGTCATTCGTTGTCACGCACAGCAACCAGAGCTCTCCTACCAATTTCTACTACAAGCACGGCAGCAGGCAGAACAAATTATCGCTTCCCACAATGGGTTACAGTATTTAGGGCCATTTCCTGCAACAATGGAAAAACGCAATAATCGTTATCACTTTATTTTGCAAATCAAGCTCTCCAACCGGCGTGAACGACAATACCTTCTCCAGCGATTGTGTGAGCAACTTGAAAACTCTAAACAAGCGAGAGGATTACATTGGTTAGTTGATATTGACCCTCAGGAATTCTAAAACGACTTTCTATTCAAAGCCCATACACGTAAAATCTGTCGCCCATTATATTTCTACACAAAAACTCAATGACACAAGACTTCGCCAAAAAAAAACGTAAGCCTCAACAGAAAAAGACAACGAGCAAGCGTCGCACCAATACTCGCAGAAAACCCAACAATACAAATAAGGCACCAGCTTGGGCTTGGCTAGTCATTGGCTTACTATTAGCGGCATTAGTTACCTTACTGATTTATCTAGCAAACAAACCAGATGCTGTCGTACAACACTCACAAAACACTGGCGATAAACAAACAGCCAAACCGGTTGAAAACAAGCCCCCCCAGCCCCGGTTCGACTTTTATGAAATCCTTAAAGAGCAGGAAGTAGAAGTACCCGATCGCTCAGCCGAGATAAAAGCGGCAACTCCCGCCAATATTCATTACTATTTACAGGCAGGCTCTTTCCGCAACCGCAATGATGCCGATGAGTTAAGAGCCCAACTATTACTGGTAAATATGAATGCCAATATCGAATCTAAAGAAAATAATGGTAAAACCTGGCATAGAGTAATTGCTGGCCCTTTTAAATCCCGCTCAAAAATGGCTAAAGCCCGAAGTCAGCTGGCATCAAAAGGATTAAGCCCCCTATTGTTGAAACGCAAGATCGATTAATGAATAGCCATATATTTAATTAATCGATTTATTTGAACCTTATCCATTAAACCTTACATATTAAACCGGGTCATACTAGTTGATTTTTACTAATCAACCCCCAAATCGATAAGCTAAATCAACAAGTAACTAGGATTCTATTTTGGAACAATATCGAGGTACCACCATCGTTTCTGTACGCCGAAACGGCAAGGTCGTGATTGGCGGTGATGGCCAAGTATCCATGGGCAACACTGTAATGAAAGGTAATGCCCGCAAAGTCCGTCGCCTTTATAACGACAAAGTCATTGCTGGATTTGCCGGTGGTACAGCTGATGCTTTCACCCTATTCGAGCGCTTTGAAGCTAAACTACAAACGTATAACGGTCAATTAACACGCGCAGCGGTAGAGCTCGCTAAAGATTGGCGCAGCGATAGGGCATTAAGAAAACTAGAAGCACTATTAGCGGTTGCTAATGAAGAAGCATCATTGATTGTCACAGGGAATGGCGACGTCATTCAACCCGAAGATGATCTTATCGCTATTGGCTCTGGCGGACCTTATGCCCAATCTGCTGCAAGGGCTTTGTTGGAAAATACCGAGCTAGATGCACAGGCAATTACTAAAAAAGCCCTAACCATTGCTGGCGATATCTGTGTTTACACTAACCATAATTTTACTATTGAAGAACTGGTTACTGAATAATCGGCTAACCATCATCACTTCTACAACATTGTAAGAGATCATCCATGTCGACTATGACTCCACGTGAAATTGTTCACGAACTCGATAACCATATTATTGGTCAACAAAACGCTAAACGTGCGGTTGCCATCGCACTGCGAAATCGTTGGCGACGCATGCAAGTGAATGAAAATTTACGCAACGAAATCACCCCGAAAAATATCTTAATGATTGGCCCAACGGGTGTAGGTAAAACCGAAATTGCCAGACGACTGGCCAAGCTTGCTAATGCCCCTTTCGTCAAAGTAGAAGCCACTAAATTTACTGAAGTTGGTTATGTAGGCCGCGATGTCGAATCGATTGTTCGTGATTTGGTCGATATGTCGATTAAAATGTATCGAGAGCAAGAAATGGAGAAAGTCCGTCATCGTGCAGAAGATATTGCCGAAGAACGCATTCTTGACGCCCTGTTACGCCCTGCACGCGGCGAAGAGCACTCCGAAGAAAGCGCTACATCATCTAGCAGTACTCGCCAGCTGTTTCGTAAAAAATTACGTGAAGGCGATTTAGATGAAAAGGAAATTGAAATCGACGTTGCTGCAGCCAAAGTAGGCATTGAAATCATGGCACCTCCAGGCATGGAAGACATGACCAATCAATTGCAAAATATGTTCTCCTCTTTTGGAAATGAAAAAACCAAAACGATTAAGCTACCAATTAAACAAGCCTATAAGCAATTATGTGATGAAGAGGCGGCAAAATTAGTTAACCAAGAAGAATTAAAAGCCAAAGCAATTGAAGCGGCTGAGCAAAACGGTATCGTTTTTATCGATGAAATCGATAAAGTGGCTAAACGTAGTGAAGGCACAGGTGGAGACGTATCTCGCGAAGGTGTACAACGAGATCTTCTACCGTTGATCGAAGGGTGCACCGTGAATACCAAACACGGCATGATTAAAACAGATCACATTTTATTTATCACATCCGGTGCATTCCACGTAGCCAAACCATCTGACTTAATTCCAGAACTTCAAGGCCGCTTACCAATTAGGGTTGAGCTGGAAACATTGTCTTCGGGTGACTTTGAGCGTATTTTGACAGAGCCCAATGCATCGTTGACTAAACAACAAATTGCTTTAATGAACACTGAAGGCCTAACACTACAATTTACCGAAGATGGCATTAGACGCATCGCCGAAACAGCCTGGGAAGTTAATGAACGCACGGAAAATATTGGTGCGCGTCGCCTGCATACCGTAATGGAACGCTTAATGGAAGAAATCTCTTTTGACAATGGTGGCAATGGGGAAACTACACTCAATATTGATGCCAGTTATGTTGATAAGCATTTAGGTGAGCTAGCCAAAGACGAAGACTTAAGCAGGTTTATTTTATAATGAATACCAAACCCACAAAGATTCACCTCCACAAAGAATCAAAAATATTAGAATTAACTGTTGATAATGCTAATTATAAGTTGAGTGCTGAGTTTTTGAGGGTGCATTCCCGATCAGCAGAGGTCACTGGACATGGCCCAGGCCAGGAAGTATTGGTTGATGGAAAAATCAATGTTGGTATCGAACGCTTGGAAGCCGTTGGTAATTACGGTTTAAAAATTATTTTCGACGACAAACATGACTCTGGCATTTATTCCTGGAGTTATCTAGTAGAGCTTTGCAATAATGAGCCTTCTCTCTGGGAAGACTATTTAGAAAAATTAAAGCAAGAAGGTAAATCCCGCGACCCTCATACCAGTGTTATTCAATTTTCACCCTAAGGAAAGCCATACTCACTTACAGAGTCGACAGAAATGTCGACTCATGATCCTCTCCCATACGCTTTAGCTCATCAATAATAAAATCCAAAAAAACTCTCACCTTAGTAGGCGTATAATTTTTATGGGAGTAATACGCGTACACATTAAAGTTCTCCGAACGATAATACGACTGAACGATGTCTAGCTCACCTGCTTTAACGGCGTCCCTCACCAAAAAGTGGGGAGCCTGCATTAAACCAATACCCAGCTTACATGCCGTTACCATGGAAAGGCCATCAGTTGTGATCAGGCTTGCCTTTGGCGAAAACTGAAAATACTGTTTATTTTTACCCTTGCCCTTAATAGCATGGATAGGCATTGTCCGACCTGTATGCAAAAAACGATATAGAATCCATGGCTGTTTCTCTATATTTTGCAGAGTAATCTTTTTGGTACTGGCTAAAAAAGAAGGAGCTGCACAGGTAGCAAAATCCATAGGCGTTAGTTTTCTGGCAACCAAACGGCTATCCTGTAACTGCCCAGAACGTATTGCCACATCAATCGAATGACTGATCATATCAACATAATCATCAGTCAGACTAATTTCTACCTCTATATTCGGGTAGAGTTCACAAAAGCGCCCCATCATAGGCATGATGTATAACTGGCCATACGCAACTGGCACATTAACTCTCAATGAACCTCTAGGGAGACTTTGATCAAAGTGCAGCTGCTGCTCGCACACCTCTAAACCACCAAGTAAATCAGCGCAACTGCTTCGATACATTTCACCGGCACTTGTCAACTGAAGTTTACGCGTTGTTCGATTAAATAGACGCACATTTAAATGAGACTCTAACTGCTGCATTGCTTTAGAAATGGTTGATGGGTCAACACCTAGTTGCGCGGATGCAGCAGCAAAACTCCCAGAACGAGAAACCACCAAAAATATATTAATCAGGTTCAGCTTATCCATTCATGAATTATAGTCACTTATATAATGAAATAGTGACTATTTATCACAATTAATTCATTCGTATACTAAAGACTTTACTATTCACACAAGAGTTTGCTTATGAAAGCTAGATTTTTATTATTATTTCTTATTCCATTCATTTTTTTATCAAGTAATGTTCATGCTGCTAAAAAGACAATTGGTATTCTAGTTTTTGATGGTGTATTAACAAGTGATGTGACAGCACCTGCCGAAGTATTTGGCGCTGCAACAAAACAGTCATGGTTCACTGACTATGACGTTAAAATGATAAGTGTTAAGGACAAGCCTACTATCACCACAGCAGAAGGGTTAAAAATTGCTGTTGATACCAGTATTAAAGAACCTCAAAAGCTCTCTGTTCTTATCGTCCCTAGCGCATACGATATGAAACCTTTATTAAATAACAAAGAACTAATTAGCTTTATTCGAACACAGGCAGAAAAGGTTGACTGGTTGGGAAGCAATTGTTCTGGAGCATACCTACTAGCGGAGTCGAAACTGCTTGATGGCAAAAAGGCCACTACATGGGCTGGTGGAGAACCTGACTTGCAAAGAGAATACCCTAAAGTATTAGTGCAAAAAGATAAAAACTACGTCATAGACGGAAACATAATCACTAGCAATGGCAGCGTAGTAAGCTATACAGCAGGCATTAAACTACTTTCACTAATTAGCAGCGAAGCCCTTGCTAAAGAAGTATTCGATGCCCTACAAATGGGAAGGTTAGTTAGCCGTTATTAATAAACCATACAATTCAAACACCTTTATAAAGGAGTAATTATGAATATAAGAGTGACACTAAATTGTTCATTAATAACCGAAAAAAAAGAGGAGCTTATTTTATTTCTCGAAGAAAACTTAGCTAATATGAGGAATTTTCCGGGCTGCATTTCTGTTGATGTACTATTTGACAAGGACAACCAAGAAATGCTGCTTGAGGAACAGTGGCAAAGCATCCCTCACCACAAAGAGTACATTAACTTTATTAGTGGCAGTGGCATACTCGACTCGCTTTGTTCATTCTTCGAGAAGCCACCAATGATAAAATATTTCAATAAAGCTAATCTTTAGACCTTTTGAGTGGTGCTGTATTTTAGATTCATAAGACTGGTACCACTCAATAAAATGGCAGTATACATCAGCTAGCAATCAACGTTAAAATAGATGAATCACGCACTTTTTATTACACTTTTATTGCAAAAAAGTGAGAAAGAATGTGTAACCATTCATCGAAAGATAGCTACTGACTATGTCTGCCTACAATCAAAATTCAAACCATTTTGTTCGACTTTATAAAGCAAGTCATTATTCAATTCAAGGACTGAAATCTACATTTAAATATGAACAAGCCTTTCGGCTAGAAGTTTATATCCTTGCCATCCTGATACCTTTAGCCATTTACTTAGGCAACACCCCAATAGAATATTGCCTATTAATTGGTAGTTGGGTTTTTGTGATGATTGTTGAATTACTCAATAGTGCCGTCGAAGCAGCTATCGATCGCATAGGAATGGAACAACATGAGTTATCTGGCCGCGCCAAAGATATTGGGTCTGCAGCGGTTATGGTCAGTATATTTTTAGTCGTAGGAATATGGGCTGCAGTGCTTACAAGCTAGAAAGCTGACAAATCATGGACGGAAAAGCCTTAGACTTTATATAAATACTCTAGCGCTTAAAAAAAGAAAAGAGATCGTACTTCATACTCTTCATTAAGTACTTATCCCGAATCTGATTCACATCTACTCCATGACTGCCGGGCTCTAGGTCTTGAGCTATTTCTATTTTTTCTACTTCGTTCAAGTGTCGCTTACCAGAATCAACGAGCGCTTGTTTACGGCGGTCATCTTCAGCTAAATCCAATAACTTGTGTTTAGAAAGTGGTTGCTTGAGTTCATTCAATAACAACATCACTTTGGGCTTTAATCGACGTTCAAAATTTTGTTCGACAACAACACCGACCTCACCAGTTGTCAGTTCAACCAAGGTGCCTGTGGGGTAAAGACCTATGCCTCGGATGAACTCCACAACTAAATCTTCTTGAAATTCCACACCACGCACTTCATATAAACGTGATACAGCTTGGGAAGGCGCGATTGGATTCATAGCACCACGTGGGTTAGTCACTTCATCATAAAAAGTGACGATGCCAGCAATTTTGCCTAGTAATGGAATTTTGTCGCCACGTAAATGGTTAGGAAAACCGCTACCATTAATACGCTCACAATGGGTTTTTACTACAGCAATGACTCGGGGCTCGACCCCAGGCAATTGACGTAAGATTTCTACGCCTTTATTGATAAAACCTTCATATTCTGCCTGCTCTTGAGTATTTCTTCGATTAGTCAAAAGCAATTCTTTACGGAGATGCGTTTTCCCTACATCCTTGATCAATACACCTAGGGCTAAGGTATCTAACTCCTGCTTTGCCAAGCCAATATGGCGTCCAAATAGAATCGCCCAGACAGCAGAACGCACAGCATGGCCATAAGTATGTTCATCCGCATCGCGGATACGGGAAAGCCAGGTAAATGCATCTGGATTCCGCAGCACGCTATCCACCATATCACTGGCAGCACGTTTTGTTTCATGGACCGATGCCAAATTGCCGCTATCAATTTGGGACATTACTTCTCCCACTGCACTGAACACTTTTTGATGCAGTTGACGAGCCCGCTTCACTTCTTTATCTAAAGGTTCGTGATGAGTATAAGTATTCGGTTTAACTTTAATAGGTGCGACAGGGGCTGTCTTATTTTGAGCGCCATTGAGAAGCCTCTTCTTTTTAACCGCGGGTTCCATGACCCGAAGATGGGCTTTAGCAGGTGGAGCACCCTTAATGACATCAATATAAACATGATTGCAATGGGCTTTTAATTGCTTGATCTCATCGAGATCACGCACATAAAAGCCCTGGATAGGAAAAGGGGTCTGAGTCCACGGGCGATCAAGACCGGACACAAACATGCCGATGACTGCCTCGCCAACCTCAATTTTTATCTGCTTGACACCCAACCGATAAATCCCCTTAACGACAAAAGCACTCTAACACAGCGCCTCAAAGCACTTATGATAAAGCACTAACATATTGCCCTACAACATTGATTTAAAACAAAATTCCTGCTTAACAGTTATGGAGATTTAGCTGATAACTCCTTAACTGCATTAAAAAATGCACCGACATTTTCAGGTGTTGCCTGCGGCGTAACACCATGCCCCAAATTGAAAATATGTCCACTTCCTTCACCATAGCTATCCAAAATAGCCTTTACTTCCTGACGAATACGCTCAGGGCTCGTATAGAGTATGGCTGGATCCATATTGCCCTGCAAAGCGACCTGATCACCTACACGCTTTCGAGCACTGGCGATATCCGTTGTCCAATCCAGCCCCAAGCAATCAGCACCAGTATTCGCCATTGACTCTAACCATTGTCCACCACCCTTGGTGAACAGAATAACAGGCACTCGACGCCCATCATTCTCTTTAATGAGGCCATCAATAATGCGTTGCATGGGTTTCAAAGAGTACTCATGATAGGCCTCATGGGACAACGCCCCCCCCCAAGAGTCAAAAATCTGTACTACTTGAGCACCTGCTTTAATCTGGGCATTGAGATAATGAGTAATCGATAATACCAATTTATCCAGCAACTGCTGGAAGACCAGAGGCTGCTTATACATCATCGCCTTAGTTTGAGCATAGTCCTTACTTGAGCCTCCTTCCACCATATAAGTCGCTAATGTCCACGGACTGCCAGAAAATCCGATCAACGGCACTCTACCGTTGAGCTCTCGACGGATTAAAGCCACGGCATCAGTGACATAAGTAAGATCTTTACCCATATCAATAACAGGCAGAGCATCAATATCTGCTTCGGTAGCAACAGGTTTCTTAAAGCGAGGCCCTTCACCGGTTTCGAAATACAAACCTAAACCCATCGCATCGGGGATAGTGAGGATATCCGAGAAAAGAATAGCGGCATCAATCGCTGGATAACGGTCCAGTGGCTGCAAAGTTACTTCGCATGCCATCTCAGGATTGCTGCACAAACTCATGAAATCCCCAGCCTTCGCCCGAGTAGCACGATATTCGGGTAAGTATCGGCCTGCCTGGCGCATCATCCATACGGGAGTACGATCAACAGGCTGTCTTAACAGGGCACGTATAAAACGATCATTTTTTAACTCTGGTTTCAATTCTGACATACGATAAAGCTTCTGTTTTGGCAAAGCGACCCATTGTACGTGGTGCTAAAGAAATTCACCATATGGGCTCATAAACTGGTTAAACCAGCCACACTTCACTTCAAGTATATGGCACACTCAAGCCCGCCTAACTACTCTCAAAAAAAGACTCTTACGCAATGGATATTTTGCTGCGCATCATCGATATCACCTTCCCTATTTTCAGCATTGTGGCTCTAGGGCTTATATGTGGCAGAAAGTTCAAGCCAGATATGAGTGCAGCCAATCATTTAAATATGGATATTTTTGTGCCAGCACTGATTTTTTCAGTAATGGTCGGCCAATCGGTTGATGTCAGAGAATATATGCCTTTAATCGTTGCCTCCCTATTGGTTGTCATTGGCTCAGGCGTCATTATCTGGCCTGTAGCTCGATTTTTTAATATAGAAATGAAGACCCTGGCTCCGCCTATTATGTTCAACAACTCCGGCAATATGGGTTTGCCTTTGTTGGTGTTAACATTTGGTGAACAAGCATTACCTATCGCGATGATTTTATTTCTCGTTGAGAATACAACACACTTTACGCTTGGAATGGCTTGGCTGAATAACAAAGGGCGTAGCAGCCTGACATCTATGGTATCACCGCTGACAATCGCAACCTTTGTAGCTATCGGGTTAGGTGTTGCTGGAGTTAAGATTCACCCGACACTACTGTTACCCATAGAGATGCTGGGAGACATTGTGATTCCCCTGATGCTGTTCAGCTTAGGCGTGAGGCTATCAACATCGTCATTGAAAACATTAAAAATTGGCTTGCTAGGCGGAATTGCCTCGCCAGTGACAGGCTTAATAATTGTTGTCATCGTCCTGCCCTTTGTTGAACTGACACAAATGGAGGCCGGCGCCTTATTTTTATTTGGGGCACTACCACCCGCTATTTTAAATTTTATGTTTGCTGAACGTTACCAGCAGGAACCTGATAAAGTTGCTTCTATCGTAATTATTGGCAACGCATTAACACTGGTTACACTGCCGTTAGTATTGAGTTATGTAATCCCGACATATACATAAGCCTTAATTAAAACCCTCCTTGATTTAAATGCCTCTTGATTGACGTGATTCTAATTCACAATCGGCAGCTATCTACGTATCTTTTATTTTTTCGCGGATATCCATCCAGATTTTCCCCATGATATTTTCGCCACGTTGATCGCGACCAATACCCCAATAGTGGCTATAAAGAGAGGTTTCAATTAATAAACTATCTTGCGTCTCTAGAAGTGCCTCTTTAACTTTACTATGCTCCATTACTTTGCGATAAAGTGCTCTCGTCATCCACACTCGTCGCTTATCTTTCCACTGTGGCACTTTACGTTTAAACCAGGCATTACCTAAGCGATAAGCTTTCTCTCCTGAAATAGCTGACAAAATGACAGTAGCATAAGGCAAGCCTTCAAATTTATGCGCCTGATAGTAATGCTCAACGGTTGGCCAGTTATGATCTTCTAGCTCAAAGGAGTGATTGGAAATTGTAGAGAAAGGGCTCTCACTATCAAAACGAGAAAACCGAAATGCATTTTCTAGAGTAGGGTCATGCTCAAGCAATTATTTTGACTCCAAAATCATTACGCCATTTTCAACACTCATATTCATCCTACTCAAAAAACTATTACCTAATAATGTAACTGGCAAGGCATCATCCAAACTAACCGACGCCTTAACATTATATTGCACAATCTCACCTATAGAGACTTTTGGCAAGGTCACTAAACGCGTCTCTTTCACACCATTGGCAGTACTAATATAACCCTGCTGACCATTTTTATAATCAATACCCAACCTTTTTGCTGTTGATAAATTCATAGAAATCAAGCTCGCACCAGTATCAACAACAAAATCTACGCTGCGCCCATTAATTTGTCCGCGAACCCAGTGATGCCCACCCTGCTGACTCACGATACGTACTTTTTTACTTTTAGCGGCCTGATAAGTGCCACCTACCTGTTTAGATAGACCAACACGCTGGCGCTGGCCGTTAATTTCCAACAAGGCATCACGACTCGTTGCCTGAATTAGTTTAACACCTTCTTTTGTTTTACCTTCCTTAAGTAATACTTGCTGACCATCAATAATTAATAAAGCGGCTCCTTTAAACAGGCCTTTTACTGTGATGCTATTGGCACTTAATGCAAACTGAGGAAAAACAAATAATAGAGAAAATAAAACGATGGCTGGAAATTGGAAGCGATACATACATAAAAATTTCATGACTACCTCTCTTAATTTATCCACCGGATAACAACCAACAATAAAATACCAGCATAGATTCCAGCTAATAGGTCATCAAACATAATACCTAAACCACCACTTACCTTTTGATCCGCCCATTTAATCGGCCATGGTTTAAGGATATCGAAGAAACGAAAAAAGACAAAACCTAAAAGTAATGGCAACCAGGTTAATTCAACCCCTGCTACAGGAACCGCCAGCATCGTCAACCAAAAACCAACAAACTCATCCCAAACAATAGCGGGGTGATCGTGAACACCTAAAGCGTCAGCGGTTGCCTGACAAAAGTAAATACCCACAATAAACGCAATAAGGATGACAACTAACTGTACCATAAGGGAATATTGAAACAACAAAAGATAGAATGGGATAGCCGCCAATGTGCCAAATGTTCCTGGAGCCTTAGGCGCTAAACCGCTACCAAAACCCAACGCAAGAAGCTGGACAGGATGCCGCAACAATGTGGAAAAGCTAGGAAGCAAAATGCTGATACCCCTTTTCATTGTTCACTGAGAACAACTCACCATTAAGAAGACAACGCACGCTGGGCTGTGGTTCCTTGCAAGCAATTAATTGACCAATATACGTAGCATCAAACTCCTCTTGGACAATTAAGTTATTGACCATATCTATATTTTTTTGGGGAACAGTAAATGCTATTTGATAATCGTCCCCACCGGTCAAGGCATATTGCACTGCTTTATCTCCACCTATTGTTTGACAAGCCGGTGAGATTGGGAGTCTTTGTACATCAACTTCAATATCAATATGGCTTGCCTTTGCAATATGTTGCAGGTCCGCCAATAAACCATCAGAAATATCGATCGCAGCATGAGCATATTCAGTCATTTTTTTTCCTGCCGCAACCTGTGGCTCAGGGCGATAAAACCGCTGCATTAAATATTGCCGTGCTTCATCATCAACTGAGGGGTTATTTAACAACAGTTCTAACCCTGCAGCACCGTCACCCAAAAAACCCGTTACAAAAACAGCATCACCTGCCACACCGGCATCACGAGTTAACGCTCGCCCACAATCTACAAACCCATGAACTTGCAAAGTAATCGTTAAAGGCCCTTGTGTCGTATCACCACCGATTAATTCACACTGATAATCATCCGCGATGTTGAATAAGGATTGGCTAAAACTCGCAACCCAGGATGTATCAGCTTCTGGCAGTGTTAAACCCAAGGTAAACCAACGTGGCGTTGCTCCCATCGCTGCAAGATCACTCAAACACGTGCAAAAAGCTCTAGTTGCTATATGTTCTGGCGGAGTATTTTCAGGGAAATGCCTGCCAGACACCAGTGTATCCATGGATACAACGAGTTGACAGGATTCAGGAACAGAGAGTACAGCGCAATCATCACCAACACTCTTAACGATAGAAGCATGTCTTGCAGGTCGTTGAAAATAGGTAGAAATAATATCAAATTCTTTCAAAGGCCACTTCCACCATAAATATATTTTTAGCGTCTTTCAGCCTTAACTTCTGCAGACCTAAGTTTGACAGCCAACTGATCTAAAACACCATTAATAAATTTAAAGCTATCAACAGCACCGAATTTTTTTCCTAAAGCAACCGCCTCATTAATAACAACCTTATAAGGAACATCAATGCGATGAGTTAATTCATAAGCGGCGATACGTAATAAGGCTTTAGTAATCGCATCTAACTCTTCTAAGTTTCTATCTTGAAGAAACGGCTGATAGCTTTGATCCAAATCATCCGTCATCTCCGGAATTTTCTGTACTAGCTCATGCAAATAATCGGTATCAACATGAGTCATATCATTATCGGTACGAAATTCCGCTTCGATAATATGAGGGGCGGCTTGTGTCATATGCCACTGATACAATGCTTGCATACCATAGTGACGGGCTTTGCGGCGAGCCGCAGGAGATACTTTCATAATTTTTCATTAAAGGGCCAAGCCCTTTGTTAACCTATACAATTACTTTTTAGTTAAACTCTGCAGAAAAGACCCACTCTTTTTAACTAGAGAGAGAATGTTTCCAATGCAGTAATTCAGTTAAGGCAAAAACCGCTTCAACACCTTTATTGGCAGTAGAATCATCAGAACGTTTCTCTGCATCCTCTATCGATGTTACACCAATCACTTCATTAATAATTGGCTTATGAAAACGATCAGACACTCGACTAAAACCATCAACTACAGTCTGAATCACTGAATCATCATGGGTCGTTGCACCCTGCAAAACAACGCCAAAAGCAATGACTGCATCAATACTGGCATCGTGCTCAAACAAACAACGAGCCGCATACGGTAGCTCCAGTGAGCCGGGAATACTATGAACAGAAATATTTTCTGGTTTCACATCCACTGCCAGCAATTCTTTTTTTGTGCGCTCAATCATAGCGTTGACACAGTCGGGATGCCACATCGCTGCGATAATAGCAATTTTAGCATTAGGTATTTTATGAAATGCCTCAACAGATTTAGGTAAGTAACCAGCCATACTATTAACGCTCCTATTGCTCTGGATCTTCTACTACATCGACAACTTCCAATTCAAAGCCAGAAATTGCAGAAAATTTAAAGGGAGCAGACATCAAACGCATTTTGTGCACGCCTAATTCTCGAAGAATTTGTGCACCCGTACCCACTTGGCGATAGACATTATCCGGTGTTGATTTTTTGGTTTTCCCAGACAACATCATTTCAATATTTTCTTCCATATCGATATTAGTCTGGTTATAGCACATTAAAACTACAACGCCTTTTTCCTCTTGCTCAACTCGACTGATGGCATCCTGAAATGTCCAAGGAGTAAAATCATCTTCTTCGTTTTGCAAGGCCAATACATCTCTCACAGCATCTAATACATGAACGCGAACCAGAGTGACCTCATCGGGATGCAGCTCACCTTTGTGCAAGGAAAAATGAATATCACCACTGGCTAAATCGCGAAAGCTACTCAATTGGAAGTCACCATAACGAGTTTTCACCGGTCGCTGGCTGATTTTTTCAATGGTTTTTTCTTTGACGGAACGGTAATGGATAAGATCTGCAATCGTACCCATTTTTAATTGATGCTCAGCTGCAAACTTTTTAAGGTCATCAAGTCTGGCCATTGTGCCATCAGCATTCATAATTTCGACAATCGCTGCTGCCGGCTCAAATCCAGACATACGTGCTAGATCGCAACCTGCCTCTGTATGCCCCGCTCGGCTTAGTACACCACCAGGCTGTGCCATTAATGGAAAAATATGGCCCGGCTGCACAATGCTTTCAGCGTTGGAATCACGCCCAACCGCAGCGCGAATTGTATGGGCTCTATCAGCGGCAGAAATACCGGTTGTTACACCCTCTGCGGCCTCAATAGACAGTGTAAAATTTGTTGAGTGTTGATCACGATTATTATTTACCATTAAAGGTAATTTCAGTTTTTTGCAACGCTCTTCACTTAAGGTTAAACAAATTAACCCTCGCGCATGAGTCGCCATAAAATTGATATCTGATGCTCGAACGTGCTCGGCAACCATAACCAGATCACCTTCGTTCTCACGCTCTTCATCATCCATCAAGATAACCATTTTACCTTGGCGCAAGTCGTCAACTAACTCTTCTATTGTATTCAATGCCATAACTTTATCTTTTCTCTGCTGCTTGATCGCCCTGAAGCAATCTTTCTAAATAACGTGAAATTAAGTCAACTTCCAAATTAACTTTGGTACCCGATTGATATGTTCCAATCACTGTTTTTTCTATCGTATGAGGGACGATAGCTAACTCAAAGTCACACCCATTAACCGCATTCACGGTAAGGCTGGTACCATCCACAGTAATCGAGCCCTTATGGGCAATATATTTGGCGAGCTCCGCAGGTGCACGCAGTGTAAATCTTTCTGCCCGCGCATCACTATGACGGCTAACAACTTCACCAATACCATCTACATGACCACTAACAAGGTGCCCACCTAAACGTGTTTGTGGCGTTAGGGCTTTTTCAAGGTTAACTCGCTGACCTAACTGCCAATCTTTAATACTCGTCAAATTCAAACTTTCTACCGATACATCCGCACAATAACCAATAGGGCTCTGTGTACCGTCTTCTTTTGGTAATTCTACAACGGTGAGACAAACCCCATTAGTCGCAATAGAATCACCAATATTAACATCATCAAATGCCAGCTCGTCAGTGTTAATCTGTAGGCGCAGATCACCCCCACGATGCTCCATTGATGCGACTGTACCCATTGCTTCAATAATACCTGTAAACACACCTTACCCTTTATTAGCTGTTACTTAATTCGTTAAATTTTACTCGTTTGATATTATACAGATACCATACGGGCAATCATTCGTTGATCACCCCCAATATCTCGTTTATCGATAACATCCAAGCGTCGCCCATCAACCATATGCTGTAATGGCAACTCAAACATAGGCCTAGCCTCACTGCCCAATATCAGTGGGGCCTGATATATCAAAAATTCATCAATTAGATTTTGCTGTAAAAACGCACCTGCGAGTTTCGAGCCTGTCTCCAGTAGCACTTCATTGCATTCATGATGAGCAAGCAAGGCTAATACATGCTGTAACGATAATTTCCCTGAGGAATCTATCGGTACAGCTTCAACTAATACATGATTGCCGAATTTAGCCATTTTATCTTGCTTTTGAGCGATGGTATCGCTGGTAGTTATTACCAACGTTTTTGCTTCACTCGATAAAATTTCAGCATCTAATGGTACAGTTAACTGCGAATCTAGTAATACACGTAAAGGTGGATTTTGTATAACATCTGCCGCATTTGGCAATTTCAATGCGTCTTTGCGCAAAGTCAAACGGCTGTTATCCTGCACGATAGAACCAATACCACTCACAATCGCACTACTGCGAGCACGCCATTTTTGCACATCTGCTCGGGCTGCTGTTCCTGTAATCCATTGGCTTTCACCATTGGCCATGGCAGTACGGCCATCAAGGCTAATAGCAACTTTAAAGCGTACCCAAGGCCGCTGTCGCTCCATACGGCTAATAAAGCCAAGGTTCAATGCTCGAGCTTCGGTTTCTAACAACGGCCCATCAACCTTAACTCCAGCGTCTTTTAAGGTCGACAATCCCTGCCCTGCGACCAGAGGATTAGGGTCTTGCATCGCATAAACAACGCGTTCTACGCCTGCTCGAATAAGCGCCTGAGTACAAGGGCCAGTTCTGCCTTGGTGATTACAAGGTTCTAGCGTAACGTATGCCGTTGCCCCTTTGGCCTCAATACCAGCAGCGGCAATTGCGTTTACTTCTGCATGAGGTTCACCAGCGCGATAGTGCCAGCCTTCCCCTACCACCTTGGACTGACCTTGATTGACTTTAACCAAGACACAACCGACACAAGGGTTAGGCCGTGCAGTATAACGACCCCGCTTTGCCAAACACAGAGCATGGGCCATCCATTGACTATCTTCAGCATTCAAAGACATAGGAACTCTCAGCAGAAAGCAATAACGGCATTATAAAACAGGGCATAGAAGTGACTAATTGGTATCGCTCGTTGGCGGCTGACTTTGAAGGCGGTCAATTTCATCCTGAAACTCACTGATATCGGTAAAGCGGCGATAGACAGAAGCAAAACGAACAAAAGCAACTTCATCTAATTGCTGTAACTGCTCCATCACCTTTTCACCTATAACACGTGCCAAAATTTCCCGCTCGCCGGTACCTTGTAAGAAGTACTTAATATGATTCAATGCAGATTCAACGTCTTCAATACTGACCGGACGTTTTTCCAAGGCGCGAAGAAAACCCGCTCTTAACTTGGCCTCATCAAAGGGTTCTCGAGAGCCATCCTGCTTGATCACTCTCGGCATTAATAATTCTGCTATTTCATAAGTGGTATAACGCTCATGACAAGATAGACATTCTCGTCGACGGCGAACCTGATTGCCTTCAGCCACGAGACGAGAATCAATCACCTTAGTATCATCGGCACCGCAGAAAGGACAATGCATATTCAGACCCACTCAAATAAAAGCGGCCATATTAACATAAACGTTGATAAAGAACTTAACTGAGAGGTGGCACGGAAAGGCTTATTTATCTGGAGATCTTGGACCGTTAATTGAAAGCTAGCCATATGACTAACCCGATTTAATATGTGGCTCCTGACTTTCTTCGATCTCCGATAACGGGAAGGGGCGACCAATTGCATAACCTTGAGCATAATCAACCCCCATATTTCTGAGTATTGCAAAGGTGGCCTCATCCTCAACGAACTCAGCGATGGTTTGCTTGCCCATGACATGGCTGATCTCATTGATCGATCTTACCATGGCGAGATTGACCGCATTATTACTCATATCGCGGATAAACATTCCATCAATTTTAAGATAATCAACTGGCAGGTTTTTTAAATAGGCAAAAGAGGAAACACCACTACCAAAATCATCAATCGCAAAAAAGCAGCCTATTTTTTTCAATTCTTGTATAAAACTAACCGCTTCCGCAAGATTCGCAATTGCTGTGGTTTCAGTAATTTCAAAACAGATCTTTTCCGGAGGTATCTGATACTCTTGCAACATATTAATGGCATAATCAAGAAAGGTTTTTTTACCTACTGTTTTTCCAGAAAGATTAATAAAGACAAGTCGAGTTTTTAATAGAATTTCAATATTTTCACTAATCCAGCTGAGCGCTTTCCGCAACACCCACTTATCAATATTAAGTGATAAATCATAGCGCTCTGCTGCCGGCAGGAAAAGGTTCGGGGCAATAATATTATCCCCATCAACCATACGAATCAGCAATTCATAAAAGACCTGCTCTGAAGACTGAAGCGAATGTATTGCCTGGGCATAAAGCACAAAATCATCTTTCTCAAGCGCCTCCGTAATGCGCCCTGCCCAATGCATTTCACCTTTACGCTTTGAGAGATCTTCATCATTCTCAGAAAAAATTTGAGTTTTATTACGGCCAGTCTGCTTGGCCATATAACAAGCGCTATCAACATTTTTCAATAACAGTGAAACACTTTCACAATCACGATTAATACTGGCAACACCTGCACTGACACCAATACCAAATGAACGCCCATCCCACACAAAACGAAAGCGGCTTATTTCATCATGCAAGCGATCTGTAATTCTTACCGATTGCTCGATAGTACAATGCTTCATGATCACAGCAAATTCATCGCCGCCCAAACGCCCCAATATGTCTCGCTTACTAAAAACTTTTCGAAAAATATCAGCGAGCTGTTGCAATAACTCATCACCTGCCACATGCCCACAGGTATCATTGACGATTTTAAAACGATCCATATCCATAAACACTAATACATGCTGAGAATCATTAATTAGTGCATCATCAATCGCTTTACTTAATTCATTATCAAAATAGCGCCGATTAACCAGCCCGGTTAATTCATCGTGTGACGCCTGAAAATTTAATTGCTCCGATAGTTTTTTCTGCTCTGTAATATTAGTAGCCGTTCCTCTATAACCAATAAACTTACCAACATTATTAAACACAGGCTTGCCACTCATACTAACGTGCACAGTGCCTTTCGCTTTTGTATACCAAAGACATTCAAAATTAGTATAAGAAACATGCTTCTTCAGCATTTGCGAATACTCTCTTAATAAGTTTTTTTCCTCTTCAGAAAACTCCATATCAGGTACATATTCGGACATAAATTCTTTATTCGTTTTACCCAGTAAATCTTGCTTATTGGAACCAGCAAAACGCTCGAAACTATCGGAAAGATAGGTATAACGAAAATTTTCATCCATTTCCCAGCAACAGTCTGAAGCACTCTCTGCAAAATCGCGAAATCGCTCTTCACTGGTTTCTAATGCCTGTCGAGAAAGATGCTGTTCAGTAATATCACTGGCCAGTATGAGAACCGCCGGAACACCCTGCCACTCAATTAGACTAACGGCATTTTGTAAAATGACAGAGTCACCTAATTTATGCCTGGCTTCAACATCATATATAGAAGGTGGCACATCTCTAGAAAATTTTATCAGTCGCTCTTGCAGATAACTTCTAAGCCGTCTTGCCTCATTGACTGCATACAATTTATCAACCGAAACAAAACTCATAATCTCATCAATACTATAGCCAAGCTCATTCGCATAGCTTTGATTGACAAACAGAGGTCTGAAATCGTAATCATGAATTAATATGCCTTGCATGCTGACATCCATTAACTCAAGAAACTTATTTTCTCCAGAACTGGCCATAAATCGCTTATCGCGACGGCGATTAGGCACAACCAAGGAGCCCTTACGGCCTGGCCTTGCACTACGTCGACGATAATGTGATTTAAATAAGGACAACAGGTAATTCCTGACAAATTAACTAGCTAACAGAAAAACTCAAAACCACGAACCACAACTCTTAGCCAGCACCCACTCATTTGCCAGGAAAGAGGAACAAATTGAAAAACTCAACGCACAGTTACAGTGCTTGTCACGTAGAGTATAGACCTTATTACGATAGAGAGAAGGGGTTGATATATTATTTTTTAATTATAAAAAAGCTCTTAGCCATAAATGACTAAGAGCTTAGCGATAGGAATATTAGAAAAGCTTAGCCGTATACAGGGAATTTACCGCAGATATCTAATACTTTAGCCTTCACTTCCTTGATCACTTCTTCAGAATTACCATTTTCTAAAGATTCCAACACATCGCACATCCAATTTGTTAATTGGGCGATCTCTGGCTCTTTAAAACCACGAGTTGTCACTGCAGGAGTACCTACGCGCAAACCAGAAGTAACGAATGGTGAACGCGGGTCATTAGGGACAGAGTTTTTGTTAACAGTAATATTAGCTTCACCTAAAGCGGCGTCAGCATCCTTACCGGAATACTCTTTACCGATTAAATCAACCAACATTAAGTGGTTTTCTGTGCCATTTGAAACAATTTTAATGCCACGCTCAATAAACGTATTCGCCATCACCTTCGCATTGGCAACGACTTGCTGTTGATACGCTTTAAAGTCATCGCTCATCGCTTCTTTAAAGCTGACCGCTTTAGCAGCGATGATATGCATTAATGGGCCACCTTGTCCGCCAGGGAATACCGCAGAATTGAGCTTTTTCTCAATTTCTTCATTTGCCTTGGCTAAGATGATACCGCCACGAGGGCCACGTAGAGTTTTATGAGTCGTTGATGTCGTCACATCAGCAATTTGTACAGGGCTAGGATAAACACCTGCCGCAACCAAACCTGCTACGTGAGCCATATCAACCAATAGATAAGCACCGACTTTATCCGCGATATCGCGGAAACGCTGCCAATCCATAATTTGAGAATAGGCAGAGAAGCCTGCAATAATCATTTTAGGCTTATGCTCTACCGCTAAACGCTCGACTTCATCGTAGTCGACTTCGCCCGTTTCAGGGTTTAGCCCATATTGTACAGCGTTATATAGTTTACCGGAGAAACTCACTGATGCACCGTGAGTTAAGTGGCCACCATGCGCCAAGCTGAAACCTAAAACAGTATCGCCTGGGTTACATAAGGCCATGAATACGGCCGAGTTAGCTTGAGAACCAGAGTGAGGCTGTACGTTAGCGTAATCAGCACCAAACAGCTCTTTAGCACGGTCTATTGCCAAAGACTCAGCCTGATCGACGTACTCGCAACCACCGTAATAACGTTTGCTAGGATAACCTTCAGCATATTTATTGGTTAGTTTAGTGCCTTGAGCCGTCATTACCATTGGGCTGGTATAGTTTTCTGAGGCAATCAATTCGATATGATCTTCCTGACGACGCTCTTCTGCTTGAATAGAAGCCCATAGTTCAGGATCAAAGTTTTCAATGGTTTGTGTTTTATCAAACATATTAAATGACTCTGCAATTAAAATAATAAAGTTAACTAAAAGTATCCCCTGTACAAACCATAGAGCCTGAGCTTGGGCGACGGGGGCGCGAATTTTACACCAACACCTAGGTAAAACCTATATGAAAAAAATAACCACTCTATCACTCCCTAAAACTATTGAGTTATAGGGTTAGTTTGGTTAACGTGCTCTCATTTTTAGCCTTTAGCGTAAACAAGACACTGATCAAAAGGTAGCGATTATGGCGCAATACGTCTATACAATGAACCGCGTGGGCAAGATTGTCCCACCTAAACGTGAAATTCTCAAAAATATTTCCCTCTCCTTCTTCCCTGGCGCCAAAATCGGTGTCCTTGGCCTCAATGGATCGGGCAAGTCCACACTACTGCGCATCATGGCAGGAATCGATCAGGACTATAATGGCGAAGCCCGGCCAATGCCGGATATAAAAGTGGGCTACCTTGCCCAAGAACCTCACCTGGACGAAACCAAAGATGTCCGAGGTAATGTAGAAGACGGCGTACGAGAAGCACTGGATGCTCTGGCAGGCTTAGAAAAAGTCTATGCGGACTATGCAGAACCTGATGCAGACTTTGATGCCCTAGCAAAACAACAAGGCAAATTCGAAGATATTATCCAGGCATGGGATGCCCACAATCTCGACAATAAGTTAGAACAGGCGGCTGATTCTCTACGCCTTCCTCCCTGGGATGCCGACGTCAGCAAGCTATCAGGCGGTGAAAAACGCCGAGTTGCACTATGCCGTTTATTGTTATCACGCCCGGACATGCTATTACTGGATGAACCGACGAACCACCTCGATGCAGAATCGGTTTTCTGGCTTGAGCGCTTCCTGCAAGACTTTACTGGCACCGTGGTCGCCATTACCCATGACCGCTATTTCCTCGACAATGCCGCTGGCTGGATTCTGGAACTCGACCGTGGCCACGGCATTCCTTACGAGGGCAATTACTCAACTTGGCTAGAAAACAAAGAAGCGCGTCTCGCACAAGAAGCTCGCTCCGAAGCATCACGCCAAAAGGCCATCAAGGCAGAACTGGAGTGGGTACGCCAGAACCCTAAAGGGCGCCAAGCAAAAAACAAAGCCCGCTTACAACGCTTTGACGAAATGCAGTCACAAGAATTTCAGGCGCGCAACGAAACCAATGAAATCTATATTCCACCAGGTGAACGCTTGGGTGACAAAGTCATTGAGTTTCACAATGTCTCAAAAAGCTATAGCGATCGCCTATTGATTGACAACCTTTCTCTCAATATCCCTAAAGGTGCCATTGTGGGGATTGTCGGCGGCAACGGCGCAGGTAAATCGACACTATTTCGCATGATTAGCGGCGATGAAAAACCGGATAGCGGTGAAATCGTTTTAGGTGATACCGTTAAAATTGCTTATGTAGAACAAGGCAGAGAAAACCTCGACGACAATCAAAATGTCTGGGAAGCCATTTCAGGCGGCGCTGACATACTGACCATTGGTAGCTACCAAGTACAATCTCGCTCTTATGTAGGGCGCTTTAACTTTAAAGGTTCCGACCAGCAGAAACGTGTCGGTGATTTATCGGGTGGTGAGCGAGGACGCTTGCACTTAGCCAACACACTCAAACAAGGCGCCAATGTACTCTTACTCGATGAGCCCTCAAACGATTTAGACGTCGAAACACTGCGCGCACTGGAAGATGCCCTGCTCACCTTCCCGGGCTGTGCCCTGGTGATATCACATGATCGCTGGTTCCTTGATCGAATTGCGACACACATCCTCGCTTATGAAGGCGACAGTGAAGCGGTATTCTTTGAAGGTAACTACACCGAATATCATGAAGACTTATTGGCTCGCAAGGGCGATAAAGCACGACCAGAGAGAATGCGCTATAAGCCCATTAAGTCATAAAAAGTAAAGCATAAAAAATAAACGGATACCGAAACTGCATTAGCATTGACGCTGGTCCATCAAATGGATTTATTGCGCCCTATTTATCACAATACCTTATTGATAATATGGAATTGAAAATAAAAAGGGCGCAATAAACGAACTACAATTAAGCAAGCACATCCAAGATAGCACCGTTAAGTCATCGATCACTCCGTCAGCATTTGCGGTGGGGAAGGAGAGCAATAATGGAGATGTTATTAATCGTTCTTATGGAGTGGCTAAATACCAACACATCAATGACCATTGAACAACCACCCAAAGTGGTTGTGATGACTCATGAAGACCTGCAAAAAAAGTATAACTGGACAATGCATGCCGTTTATAATCGACAGGAAAAAATTATTTATCTATCTGAACATATTGATATCAATACCCCAATTGGCGCATCCGTTGTCCTTCACGAATTAGTACACCATTATCAAAATATCAGTGGCTTAGTAGATACATTTCAGTGTTCACAGCAATCGGAAAAACTGGCTTATGAAACTCAACGATTGTATTTATTAGATAAAAATGTCGCTGAACTTATGCCTGAATTAAATGCATTCAATATTGCCATGCTCAGTCGCTGTTCCATGCCCTAAGCAGCATACAAACCTATTTGCTTTATGTATATTTTTGATTATCAGTTAACGGCTCGCTGCATTTCCTCACGAAAAAACATAACGCCAAATGAAATATTGCTGGACTTACGCTCCCATGTCGCATAACGAGTTTCCTCCAGATTCTGTAGCATACAACCAGCTTTATTATTAAATACCTCAGTCCAGTTATGATCCGCGCCATAATATGCCAGCAAATTTTTTCTATTCTTAAACTTGGACCAAGGAAAGAAACCACTGCAATCGTAAGTAACTTCCTGTAGTTTCCCACCGAAAGCCGTTATCAATAATTTTTTCCTTTTTGACTTGAATTCGTATGTGTAAGCACCTTTAACAATCCCATGCTTATGCACCTTTATCAATTGTGCTTCAACATTATTTGGCTCTATTACACCGTCTAGCGTAAATATTTGCATCTATTATTCTACTTTTTCGACTATGGTTGACACCATATAGTATATAAGGTGCCAACAGGAATAAAGGTGACGCATTTATTTTTCCAACAAAAATTAATAGCCTATCACGCCACCGCTGTATAGGCACAACAAGTAACTGAGCAGATATCCCAGAAAAAGGGGATCATCATGAATCTGTTAACCAAAACCATAACGCACTGCTTAGAAATTACTACCCATAAAACAGTAGTGATACTCCACTTTAAAACAAAATCAGTATTCTATTGTCATAAATGCTACTTCACATTTAAGAAATGATTGAGGAATAGACCTTATTATGACGAAATATTTTTTATCCCTGGCATTATTTATATTAGCTCTTCCGTCTTATGCTATTGATGCCGAAGACAAAGCTCCCAGCATTCCACTAAAGCAACTGGAAGGCAATATCATTAGTAAAGTCACCGAACTAAACGATTTTAAAGGCAAACTTATCTACTTGGATTTTTGGGCATCCTGGTGTGGCCCCTGCCGTCAATCATTTCCTTTTTTAAATGAGATACGCAATAAATACAGCAGCCAAGGCTTTGAAATCATCGCCGTCAATGTCGATACTGAATTAGCCGATGCTCGCAAGTTTTTAAAAAACTACCCCGTTGATTACCCCATCCTTCTTGATCCTGAAGGCAAAATGCCTATCGCTTATGAAGTTCGCGGACTACCCACCGCGTTTATTATTGATCGACAAGGTACGGTTGTTTATAAACACTTGGGGTTTAAAGAACGAGACAAAAAATGGATTACGGCATTAATTGAACAAAACTTAGAAGAGCAATAAAATAAAGGGTGTTCTTTTAGAGCTTCAAAGTCTGATCATTGGCGATTGCAGCCCACGAATACAATAGGGACAGTACTATGCTTTTAGATACCCCACTTTGTGATTTTGGTTGGAAAGCACCTAACTTCACACTGAAAGACCCTGACGGCAATTCATTTTCCATGAGCGACCACCTCGGCGACAAAGGCTTACTGATCGCCTTTATTTGCAACCATTGCCCCTATGTTCAAGCCATTGCTGACCGACTAGCGGCAGATACAAATTTATTAATGGAGGAAGGGTTTAAGGTACTGGCCATCATGTCTAATGATTATGAATATGTTCCAATGGATTCACCAGAAAACATGAAAAAATTTGCAGCACAGCATAACTTTTCTTTTCCGTATTTAATCGATAAAGATCAAACCGTTGGCAAAGCCTATGGCGCTGCTTGTACACCTGACTTTTTTGGATTCAACAAGCAAGGGGAATTGCAATATCGAGGTCGTTTGGATGATACCCAAATGCAAAATTCAAGTAACCGAACACCCGAACTAGTCAATGCAATGAGATTAATTGGAGAAACGGGAGAAGGTCCAAAAGATCAAAAGCCCAGCATGGGTTGCTCTATTAAGTGGCGGTAAATTATAACTTTACCCAACACATATACCCCATCCCTTTTTAAAACTTATAGTAATCCTATAGAACATTCGTTTCTATAGAGATAACAAAAACTGTACCTGGCGTTACCCAATAGTGTGCTCGCATTAAAGCCAGGCACAAAAAACCGATATACATTGGGTTAGCAAACGTAAGAGAAGTTAAATAATTGCATCCCCTATATCGCTCATATCAACGTTAAAATCAAGCTCTCTATACTTTTTATTATCTGGCCACGGTGATACAAGCTTGCCATCACCAGAGTTAAGGCTATCCAAATGCTTTCATAACTTTCTTTATTATAAATTTGAATTTTTATGGTTGGTTTTATACTCGCTCTCACTTAGTGGGCGATAACACCATCTTAAAACACAGTATTGCCCCCCAATCTAGTGGATCATTCAAAAAACAATAAAAAGCGACATCATGAAAACTCAGGTGACAAATCTTCAGCCACCCCAGCATTTAAGGTTTAGTTTGATTGACATTACTACAAAAAGTACTTCAATTTTTATTAAGAAGGTTACAAGAGTGAAGTCATGAAAAAAATTTTAACCATCATTCAGGTAATTGTCGCTATTATAGCCTTTCCTTTTATTGTGGGCATACTTGCCTTAGTGTTCGATTGGGACTATGAATGGGCTTTTTGGGGATGCACCATGCTTGTCGTTTTCTGGCTCTTATTTGAACGTGCTGAAAAAAAGGAAAAGCAACGGAAAATAGAAGAACAAATCAACGAATATCAGCAGTTATGGGACGATATGATAAGCCGCCTGCAAAAGATGCAACCCATCGATGATATTGCTCTCGACTATCAACAATCAGAGGATATTCCCCCCATCCGCACCATCCAGGTTATTGCCAATGTTATTAGAAGTTTTGCCAAATCAGAGAGCGATGAAGAAAAAAAACTTGCGGATATCCTTGTTTCTGCCCAGACAATCGACTCCCATGTCGACCCTGTAAACCAGATAGCACATTTTAATTTTTCTGACAGCGTTTATTTTATGGATGATACCGCTTCCCTGATGGAACAAGAGGATAGCGAGATAGGTCGCTCTGGCACTATTATTCTGCACAAAGGGTTTCTCTATTTTTTTGCAAAATCGGCCAGCCTATACGATATACCCAATGCAGAAAAGCTACTCGACAAGGTGGGGGATTTTCACCCTGTATTAGGCATTGCGCTATCAGGGTACAAACTAGGAAAAGGTTTAAGCGAAAAATTATCAGACTGCTTTGATCAGTCTACCTGCAAAAAACTAAGGGACCGTTATGAAAACGACAAAAGTTTTGTGATTCCTCTAGTGAATATCATCAATATTGATATTTGCACTAGCTCACATTTTTTCTCAAAAAAATCTATATTGCATATCACTTGTACTCAGGCGAATAAAACGCATCACCACTACTTTAAGACATCCCTTGAAGATCAAGAGGCTTGGACTCCCGGCTGGATTGACAGAATCGAACTGGCTTGTATCGCAGAAGGCAGATTATTACCCAGCCTGGCCAATTCTTAACGAACACAATCACTGCCAACCAAGACCACCATAACAACCCGAATTATTTGTTAGCTACTGGCTATTTAAAACTTATAAGAATCCAATAACAAATTCGTTTCGGTAGAAATAATACCTTTGATTAACCGTATCTCATTGATCACGGTATTAAATGATTCCAGGGTATCGGTACGAATTTCGGCGATCAAATCCCACTTGCCGTTAGTGCCATGCAGCGCTGTAATGTGAGGATTTCCTCGCAACAGTGAAATCACTCTCTCTTCTTGTTTGCCTTCAGTATTAATGCAGGTAAAAGCCCGGACCGGGGCTTCATCAACATCCGGCCTTAAGCTGACCGTATAACCCATGATTGTTCCGCTTTTTTCCAGTTTGGTCATGCGATTTTGTATGGTCGCTCTGGAGACCTGTAGTTTTTTGGCAAGCTCTACTACAGAGGTACGCGCATTGGCGCGCAAAATAGAGACTAAAGCGCGGTCTATCTTATCTAAATCCTTCATTTTGTACCCTTGCCTGCAAGCCCAAACACCAAAGACATATAGGTATTTTATCTCAAACTTATCAATCTGCAATAAAACTAAGCATTATGATAACTTTAATTGCGAATTGATCATCTATGCCATCTATTTGTTAGCACAACTTCGTCCTACACTTTTAGTTATCGCAACAGCGGTCTATTGACCTAAAGGTATATGTGATGAAACCAATATTACTACTGGGCGCGGGTAAAATCGGCGCCATTATTACTGAATTGCTGGCCTCGTCAGGAGATTATCGAGTAACTATTACTGACATTAACCAAGAGGCTCTGGATAGAATACCCACCTATGATAATGTCGAAAAAAAAGTGGCCGACATTACCTCAGAGGATGCACTCATAAGACTACTCGATGGAAAATTTGCAGTACTCAGTGCGCTCCCCTTCCACTTAACCAGCCGCGTTGCCGTTATGGCAGTCAACCAACATGTGCACTACCTCGACTTAACAGAAGATGTCGACTGCACAAACAGCGTAAAAAAATTAGCTGACATTGCTGATTCTGCACTGATCCCACAATGTGGTTTAGCACCTGGCTTTATCACAATTGTCGCCAATGATTTAGCTAAAACATTTGACAGCCTGAACAATATTCATATGCGTGTTGGCGCCTTGCCAAAGTATCCCGCCAATGCGCTTAAATATAATTTAACTTGGTCAACAGCAGGTTTAATCAATGAATATTGCAAACCTTGTGAGGCCATTGTCGATGGCCAATTGGTTTCCGTCCCGCCCTTGGAAGAACTGGAAACATTTTGTTTAGATGGCGTGACCTACGAAGCTTTTAATACCTCAGGCGGCTTGGGCACGCTGTGCGAAACACTGCAAGGCAAAGTTCACAACTTGAATTATCGTAGCGTCCGCTACCCAGGGCATCGCGATATTATGAAATTGCTATTACAGGATTTACGCTTGCAGGAGCGACAAGAACTATTGATTGAAATTTTTGAAAATGCCTTACCCAAAGTCACTCAAGATGTGGTGTTAATCTTCGTCAATGTCAACGGTATGCGAGACGGCCAACTGGTTGAAGTCAACTATGCCAATAAAATTTACAACCAAGACATCAATGGTAAAGAGTGGAGCGCTATTCAAGTGACTACCGCCTCGGGGATATGCACTGTTTTGGATTTACTGGCAGAGGGAAAAATTGCCAACAAAGGCTTAATAAAACAAGAAGAAATTAGCCTCAATGATTTTCTTAATAATCGCTTTGGAAAATACTACGACACTCAGCTGTAGGAGGATACAAGCATGAACATTGACGATATATTAATAAAACTTGGTGTCGATAAAGATCTGATCACTGGTGGCGAACTTAAAATTATCAGCCCTGTTGATGGCAAAATAATCGGCGAAGTAAAATTAACCTCAACAAATGCTGTCGATCACTCCATCATTGCCGCACAAGAAGCCTTTGCAGTATGGCGTCAAGTGCCCGCACCCAAACGCGGTGAACTAATCCGAGTTTTTGGTCAAGTTCTGAGAGACAATAAAGACATGCTTGGTGCATTGGTTACCATAGAATGTGGAAAAATTTATCAAGAGGGTTTGGGCGAAGTACAAGAGATGATCGACATTTGCGACTTTGCTTTGGGTCTCTCTCGTCAACTCTATGGTTTAACCATTGCTTCCGAACGCCCCCTTCATCGCATGTCTGAGAGCTGGCAACCCATTGGGCCAGTGGGTGTGATATCAGCCTTTAATTTTCCGGTTGCGGTCTGGGCGTGGAATACAGCGCTGGCCATCGTGTGTGGCAATAGCGTGATATGGAAACCTTCAGAAAAAACACCATTGACAGCAATCGCCTGCCAGAAACTATTTAATGATGCCGCCAAACAAGTCGACGATATTCCCGATGGTTTATTGCAATTAATTATTGGTGGCAGCGATGTTGGCACCCAGCTTGTCAGTGACTCGCGTGTACCCGTCATCAGCGCAACAGGTAGCACAGCCATGGGACGGAAAGTGGGCCCGGTAGTGGCACAACGCTTTGGGCGTTCGATTTTAGAGCTCGGTGGCAACAATGCCATTATTGTCGCGCCCAGTGCAGATTTGGATATGGCGCTCAGAGCCATTTTATTTGGTGCAGTAGGCACGGCAGGGCAACGTTGCACAACGACCCGTCGCCTTCTTATACATCAAGATATTTATCAACAATTAGTCTTTTCATTATCTCGCGCTTATGATGATATAAAAGTCGGTAACCCATTTGCAGAAGATACCTTAGTTGGCCCTTTAATTGACGAACAGGCTTACTCAGCCATGCAAGCGGCCATCAAACAAGCACAGGCACAAGGCGGCAAAATCACAGGAGGAGAAAGAGTAACGGTTAAAGGCTGTGAAGATGGCTGCTATGTCACACCGGCGCTTGTCGAAATGCCAGCAGTAGAACAAACAGCACAAACGGAAACCTTCGCGCCTTTATTATATATCTACCCTTATCAAAAACTGGATGACGCGATTCGCTTACATAACGATGTACCTCAAGGCTTATCCTCGGCTATTTTCACTAATGATATTCGAGAGGCAGAAACGTTTTTATCAGCTGTAGGCAGTGACTGTGGTATCGCGAATGTTAATATAGGCACCAGCGGCGCCGAAATTGGTGGTGCCTTTGGCGGAGAAAAAGAAACCGGTGGCGGGCGCGAATCTGGATCGGACGCCTGGAAAAGCTATATGCGTCGCATGACCTCAACCGTTAATTACTCTTCAGAATTGCCTCTGGCACAAGGCATTAAATTTGACGTTTAGTAAACCTGGATTCTGCTCCTGAACCCAAAGAGCTAATTGTTTTACATCAAGAGAATGAGACTATATCAATGAAGACTGTTTCCACCGATACATTAAGAATGGAATTCTCAATAGCAATGTCCACCATGTATAAAACGGAAGTTCCCTTATATGGCGAGCTATTAGACTTAGTGATTGATATTAACAACAAGGTATTTAATAAAAAGCCTGAACTTAAAGAATCTTTACAAAAAGCCAATAATTTCGACCGTATTGCACAAGAACGTCATGGCGCCATACGCCTGGGTACAGGCGAGGAACTGTTCACCATGCGACGCTTATTTGCGGTAATGGATATGCACCCCGTCGGCTACTATGACTTATCCATTGCCGGTATCCCTGTTCACTCGACTGCCTTCCGCCCTGTTGCAAAAAGTGCCTTATCGGCCAACCCTTTTCGCATTTTTACTTCTCTGCTGAGAATAGAATTAATTGATGATGAAGACTTACGTCAACAAGCAGAATCCTTATTAGCTACCCGAAAAATTTTCTCAAATAACTTACTGGCATTGATCGATAAAGCTGAACAACAAGGCGGCTTAAGCAATATAGATGCAAAGGATTTTATCCATTACGCTGTGGATGTTTTTCGTTGGCACGATAAGGCCTCAGTAGATAGCGACCTCTACGAACAATTACAGAGCCAACACCGTTTAATTGCCGATGTCGTTTCCTTTAAAGGTCCTCATATTAACCACCTGACTCCTGCAACCTTAGATATCGACCAAGCCCAGAGCCTTATGCCTCAACGAGCCATTACCCCTAAAGCCGTCGTAGAAGGTCCACCAAAACGTCATTGCCCTATACTGCTAAGGCAAACATCATTTAAAGCCTTAGAAGAAAAGGTTAAATTTTTAACCGCTAATGGTAGCTATGAGTCAGGGTCACACACCGCGCGCTTTGGTGAAATTGAACAACGAGGCATTGCTTTAACATCAAAAGGGCAAGCGTTATATGACAACTTACTCACACAGACTCGCCAACGTGTGCTACCTAAAGCAGATGGCTCCAATGCAAAAGAATATATGACAGCACTGGAAACCGAGTTTAAAAAATTCCCCGACACTTATAATGATCTGCGCACCCAAAAACTGGCGTATTTTTATTATTCGATCAACGACCCAAGCATACAACGAGAGCAAGGCTTGGGGATGGATTTAGAAGAATTAATTAGTCACGGATATGTAATATACACCCCGATTATTTATGAAGACTTCTTACCTGTTAGCGCCGCAGGGATTTTTCAGTCGAACCTAGGCGATAAAGACAATCAAAACTTTACCGCTCACAGTAATCAGGGCTTATTTGAAGAAGCGTTGGGAGCTTCTGTGGTGGATTTTTTTGAACTGTACAAAGAGCAGCAAGAAAGCTCCATCCGTGTATGCATGCACTATTTTAAATAAGCAGATGATAAGGCCGACACATTGAGGCAATCAAAAAACTAAAGTAAATTGGTAATAATAAAGTTATGGATTGGGATTTAAGGGTTTTCCATAAAACCGAATGCCTGACTCTTTTTTTAATGCGTCTAAGAATTGGTTATATTTTTTAACTTCAGATGCTGGTATGTACATACTAGGTAACTTCAACTCAGTTTTTATTTCCAGTTGATATTTATTTTTAATATGCGTTTCCCTCTTTAGAGAGCCAAACTTGTGTTCTAAAGATAAGTTAGAAGGCTTAACAGTAAAGGCCCAAATATTCTGAGAGTCAATTACGTAAATAGAGTCGGTTTTAAAACCATCAACATAAGCACCATAATGCTTATTCGAAATATAGCTGTCTTTAATATCCCCTCTGACCCAAGCATCATTTTCAAAATAGTCTAGTTCTTTATCTGTATCTAAAAACGGCTTATAAGAAGCTTTGGAGGCAATAACCACATTATCCTCCATTGACTCCACTCCTGAAACCTCAAAGACGGGTTCAACAGTATCAGTAATGAGACCTTGATATTCATTGACCAACCACTGGCTCCTTTGCGTTTTTTTTATCGACTTAAGCTTACTTTTCAACCACGAAGAATAAACATTATCATATGTTCTAACTTGTTTTTCTATTTGCCCTCCATCAGGGGAAAAATCGATTCTCGTTTCAATTTTACTTTGCCATCGATATTTATCTCTTTTAAGTTGAGAAGGATACTCACCATCAATTAACTTCAGGCTATATTTCCCCTGTATCCAAGATGAAATATTCCTCCAGTAAGTTTCCGTATCGGTAAGATCTGAACAAAACTCATTACCTCCATGCATATAACAAGCAATGACATGATTAAACTTAGACAAATGCAGGCGCTGCACCAGATTGCTCACCCTGCTGGACAAGAGTGCTCACCTAAACCGGGCTTATTGCTCAGTCAAAACCACATTACTCTCTGACCAAAACTACACATAATATACATATCTATAGATTCCATAACCGATAATGGTAATGACGAGTGGGGCCAGTAATAGCCCAATATAAAACCAATCTTTCGCATTTAGCTTTTTCATAAAGATCCTGAATAGTAGCAAGCTGGCTGTCTTGCTATCCTTTTGTCTCGAATTTCGCGACATTCTAACTTGTCTCTATCATCGAGACAATGAAACCGTCTCCTTATACCCCTCAATACGACCGACTACGTGCTTGGATGAAAGCTAAACGTGAGGAAAGTCAATTGTCTTTACGTGATGTGGCCAAGATTATGGGGCGTCACCATTCTGTTTTAGGCAAAATGGAACAGGACAGGCGAAAGATTGAGATTTCAGAATTTATTGAGTACTGCCAAGCACTCGAAGTTGACCCACATGAAGGTCTTGAGGTGATGATTAAGGCAGGCAAAAGATAGATTGAAACACTAATAGAGTAATTGGAATGCTCACACAAAAATCAGGCACAAAAAAGCGGCTGCCTAGGCGAGCCGCTTCATTATAAAACCGTCAACGTACTTTAAGAAGGGACAAAGAATGTAAACGCCAAACGAACGACACCCTTGATTCCTCTATTGGTTCTTTTGAGTTATAGACTTTAATAAAACTTCCAAACCTATTTCTAAAACACCTGACTCACTAGGATCTAAATCATCCTCAATTCTTGCTTTTTTATTAGAAAAATCTAAGTAAAGATTAAAGCGATTAAAAGTATACTCTTTAAAAGTAATGTCACTATTTTGCAGACATCTAATATCTTCATTTAACATATTAGATATCGGTACTGTACATTCTTCATGAATAAATTGTTCTAGTAAATTTTCCAACTAAGAAACCTCTTTAAAAAGGAAATGCTGTTTGAATATTACCATCTCGAACATGTACTCGTATATTCGTAGCAGCCTTATGTGACTTTGCTTTTTTTGTAAAAGCTAAAGTATGATAGACCTTAAGTAACGGAACAGCCAAGAAAGAAAAGTATCTTTTCTAAAGAAACTCAAATTATTTATCTTTTTTAAAAGGTCAAATAATTGCGCCGCTCTTCATCCCCTTTCGGCTCTAAGTATCTGTTGGATACTCCCACTCAGCATCAAATCCTTCTTTTATTCTAGATAACACTTCTTCTTCACTTATATCTGGATATGTTTTTGCAATATGCCTAGCCAAATCTACAAGTAAGATCCCCCAGTTAGCTGGATCTTCCCAAACACCTTGCGCAATAGATATATGCTGCTTACCACCTGCTGCCCAGAGGCTTGCTAATTCTATTGCCCATTCCTGATTTAGCACTTCTGATGGGATAGGCAGTTCTTTAATATTTATCTCGCTCATCTTGTATTTGATAAAAAAGCTCTAGCCTAGTAGTAGGCCCTAAATATTTTTACCTGATGGCACCTGTCGCAGATAACAGAAATTTTCATTATGCTTTTTACAAATCTCTTTCTGTGACTATTTTCTTGCTGTAGTTATTATAAATCTCAAACATTAAAATCGAGTGCTTTACCTCATCGTTTTCCGGTTAGCCTTGCACATTTAATCATTTATCTGGCCACGGTGGTACAAACTTACTTTCACCAAGGCTCAGGCCACCCAAGTGGTCTAAAATATTTTTGTATCGTTCTTTATCAGATGGTAAAACTTCATAATAGGCATCCCCTATCAAGCTCGGATTATTCTCATCAATAATGGTTAGCTGCATAATGATCACCCCATCAGTGTTCATTTTAGCTACACCAATTGCTTTTCTTATTGAGCCACTATCTTGTGCTTCAACGGACTCACCATCATAAGCACAGGCAATTAATGCTTGTAAAATTATGATAAAAGCTATAGTTACTTTTAATATATTCACACACTATCTCCCGAGAAAAACTGGGAAAAAGGGACGCTTTATTTCGAATACAAAGCCTTGCAATCTCATCAAGATTAAATAGTTGCGCCCCCTTTACTGTTAATTAATTTGTGTGAAATTAACTTCCCAGGCTGCAACCTCTATAATCTCGTCGTAACAACATATTACAAAATGACGAGAATTTTCCATGTATTCAAGCTCACCTTGACCAAGTGAAATCAACCATTTACTCTTTTTAAATTCAAAAAGAGCACAATCGCTAGAGATATTTTTAGTGATGTCAAAGGCAGATTCAAATGTTGTTATTTTTAATCCTTGCGTATTGGTAAAACGCAATGACCAATGTTCCCCTGTCAAATCCTCTGAAACACTTATAACTATCGTATTTTGCTCATAGGTTACAGATGCTAACTCTAGTGATCGACGATCCAACGGACCTTTGATCGGTGTATCCCACATTAATATATTCATTACTTTATACATTTATCCTATCGAGGACACTCCTGGGCGACCTGCTCTTATGTGAATAACATCGCTTCATCCCTTTCACTTTTTAAATCAAGCTCTCTGATCCCTTGATCTATTTATTCCAAGCAATCTATTTCTTTAGCTCTTTGCTTAGCTTGATTGGTAATTTCTTCTAAATCATAGCCTTTGAATGAAACTTTTTTTCCAGAGTCATTTGACCCTATGATTTCATACACATTTGCAGAAACTTCATCTATATAAAATTCCCAATTTGGCAAATCTAAAAATGTCTTCTTCATTTGATTATCTCCCTCAAAAAATTTCTTTCCAGAAGTTCGCCTAACTGCTTACTAGATCTTAATTGTGTTCCTAAACCAATTTGGTTAAATGCAGGAGCAACTCTTCCTGCCTCAACAGTAAATGGTTTTATAACCTCAAAAGTTCTCAGAGGTTGTTGAGCAGAGCCAGGTGGTAACGCCCTCATTGCAGCAGGAGTTCCCACTGGGGAGAAAAACCTAGATGCTGCTGTACCACCAAAGCGATCAATAATCTGACCTGACTGGAGTGTTATATTTTTAGTTTTACCTAGAAAGCCATTAGCTGCTGGAAAAAAATTTGCCAATTCCTTGGATTTAGAAACCAACCCAATCGCACCTATACCGACCCCTGCTGCAACTTTTCCAACTGGCAACCCTTGAATCGTATGCAATAGCCCCTCACCAAAATCTTCTAGGTCATCTGCAAAGGTATCCGGTGCGTTGTTACAGCCTCCACAAAAATCATCCAGATTGGGGACATCTGAAAAATCTCCGTTTACTGTTTGATTATCTAAACCAACTCCTCTATCTCCTGGTGGCTCGGGGTCTTTTGCTATTGTTAGTTCTTGGGTCGGGATATCTTCACCGTATACCACACCGTTAGCATCCCTTCTAACTGTTGCGGTAGCATAAGGATCCTGCCCACTAACAGCTGCATCCGTAGCATTAGCCGTTGCAGTATCCTTACTCTTAGAATCCTCTTCGCTTTCCTCGCCACCGACACTCTGATACCCCGTAGGATCAATCCGATTCATCGGATTATTCCACACATAGGAGTAGCGATTATAGCTGAGGACCATTGTTGGCGCCTGAACAATCGGATCACTCTGCACCATTCTACCAATCACCGGATCGTAAATCCGCCCGTTCATATGGATAATATCCATCCCCTCAATATGCTCGTGAGAGGTGTAGCCTTTGGTTGTGAAGGAATGGCTACCGGTAATACCCTGGCTGACATCCACTTGCTCACCAAAGGGGGTGTAGCGGAAGCGCTGGATTAAGTTACCGCTTTGGTCGGCAATGGCCAGTAGTGAATCCTGGTAGTCACTGATTAAGCTATGAGTGGTTTCCGTATTACCACCTTCAGCCTGGGTAATTAAGGCAATGCCATACACATGGTATTTATGCTCAACGGTGGTTCCACCATCGATCGTAGTCACTCGCTCGTAGCCGTCACCGACGTAGAGGGTTTCGGTCGTTACTTGATTAGGGGAACTTCCTTGCTGGTCGACTCGCAGGTAACGCTTGCGATCCGGCCCGTATTCAAAGCGGGTGCTATTGCCACCTTGAGTAAGGGTGGCCACTTTGTTCCACGCATTGTAGGTAAAGGTCTTACTGCCATCACTTACGGTATTGCCGTTGGCATCGTAACTGTAGTTACGGCCAATGGGGCCTGTCACACTCGTGAGTCGGTGAGGACGTGCCGCATCGGTGTATTGATACTGCATCGCACCAGCCGGCCGATTGGGTGGTGGCGTGTTGGGGCTGACCGCCTCATCACTCGTACCATAGAGCGTACGCGCCAGCTCTTCCCAACTGCTGATACTGCTGAGGGTATAGAATGGTGGCACAGTGTTGATGATATCGTCATCGGTCAGTGTGGCCGGCAAGTTAGTCAGCGTATCGCCTATTTGTAGAGGCGGTGGGTTGTTTAAGCCCAGCGCAGTATGCAGTTCGTCCAGCACACCGGCACTGTCGTACAAGGCGGCCGCCACTTCTTCCCAGGTTTGGTTTACCTCCAATAGGTAATAAGGCTCAACGGGCTCGACTACGGGCACATCCACTAAGGTCGCTGGCAAGTTGGTCAGCTGCGCCGGAATCGTACTGGGGCTACCCATAGCCACTTCCAATTCTTCGGCAACAGCTTCGTTGCCATAGAGGTCCCGGGCCAGTGTCACCCAGCTCGAATTCGGTGGCACAGGGTAATAGTCCGGTACGACCACAATGGCATCGTCATCAGTCAGCGAAGCGGGCAAGCCAGTGAGTTGATCACCCACGGCAAAGGTAGTTATACCCAGTGCTGCCTGCAATTCATCAATCACCCCTTCGGAGCCGTAAAGTTTGGCGGAATAAGAAAAGGGGACGCATTTATTTTCGAATACAAAGCTTGGAAAGCTCATTAGGATTAAATAGTTGCGTCCCCTTTATCCCCTCAATACAGTCTCAGCCGCTTTCCGACCAGCAGCATTCTCAGTTACGACAACATTTAGACCACCATTAACTGGATTAAATTTGCGGTCGAACTCTTTGGCTACTTTTAATGCTTTAATACCTTTGTTAATTTTCTTTGGAGAGAAATAAAAACATAGAACAGAAGACCATAAAAAATGAAAACAATGAAATAAACAATAAAGTTTTTAACTCTGTTTCAACTTCAGACTTCCCTTTAAAAATATTCCTTAATATCCTCCACTGAACAAATGCATCTATGTACATAAGTTCCCATTCAATATCACCATACTGTTTCAAATTAGCAAGGGAGGATTTATTTTTTCTAAGCTTATAATGAAATAAAAAGCCACACCCTATAAAAATAAATAAAAAAAATATAATTACTGCCGACATAGTTAAAAATCCTTAATTTTAAATTTGCACCTTATTGTTGTAACTACTGAAGCACCTAATCCAGTGCCTATACCAGCAGATGGAGTAACTCCTTGAGGGGAAATCCTCATAGAGGCATTACCCCCTAAACCGAAACCACCTCATGGCGGTCGTAGTGATGATATTGTCATCAGTGAGCGGCCGGCAAATTAGTCAACGTATCGTCTGCTAATAACTTGTCTTAGAAAAATTATTAAAAAACACAATCTCGTAAAGAAATTGTTTAACTTAAAAACTCAAATAGAAACTAGAAAAAGAAGAACAAAAAATAGCTTTTACTCTGACCCCAAATATTCATAAGTAGTCGATACCGCATTTAAATCTAAAAAATCAAGCTCTCTGACCCCTTGATTCCAAGATTCTATAGCTGGCAATATTTTCTTAAATTTCAATGATAAGCTCTCAACATTAGAGCTCCGCCAATAATTATCATAAGCCCTTATAATAGACTGATCTTCATTATTAAAATCTTCTTGATACTCTTTAAGATATTCTGGCAATACCTTAAATTTCTCTAAAAGACCTTTCTTTGGTAACAAACTTAATCTAAATTGCTGTATTGCCATATAAACTAACTTTAATTAGATTTCATTGTAATAAGTGGACCTTTAAGCACAGGGGGAGGAACCCTCGTTACATCATCCACCAAAACTGATTAATAAAAAAGCACTACGACCCCTTTAATCGTTCGTACCCAAATCGGTCGGCAGACTTAATTAATTTTTCTCTAACTGTTTGCACATCCAAAATCAAGCTCTCTGACCCCTTGATTCATTCTCGTTTTTATTTCGCAGCAAAGCTGATCAATAAAAAATCACTACGACCCCTTTTCGTTCTTTTCGTTATGACCCCTTGATTTCTACGACCTCTTTAATCCCAAGGAATTTTCTATAGCTTCAAAATACTCGTTAGCTAAGTGATAATACATTTCCCATTCATTATTACTATTTACTTCCATAAACTGCTTAGACCTTTCAATAAAAACTGGAATTGGGTCAAAATTTTCAGATATATAGCAACCCGTAATATTATTAACATAACAAACAAGCTCATAAATAGAAACATTCCTGCGATAACAGCGATTAGGAACATTTTCAGTCTTATTTAACTGCTGTTGTAGGTAATGTATTTTTTCAGTACTTGATTTTTTCATAGACTAAACCTATGGAGTAACATCTTTAATAACTAAACCAGGATTAAGTGTCTTCATTGCTTCTATAAATTCTGCTTTCGGAATTGGCTTATCAGAAAATCGAGGGTCAAAGACAACCTCTCCATTTGTAAAAACACGGTGATCAACAAACTCTTCTACCTGACCAAATTCTTTAGCCTTAACCGAAGAATTTGGAACAGTAAAATCTAGAACCTGCCCTTTTTTTCCAGAAGCATTAAACAACATCTTAGCAATGTCATCACAATCCGTACAATTGACATCATTTACCCGAGCTTGGAAGGCTGGATCAGCTAGTAGATCTAACACCGCCTTATCAGAAACATTAGATTTTTTTGCTGACTTGAATAAAGTTTCTATCGCCTCTTTGGCTTTCTTGCCAAATTTCGCTAAACCAGGAAGAACTCCAATCAAAAGGCCAACTGGCTCAGCAACTATTTCTCCTGTAGTTGCATCCCTAACATTTGAATCACAACCTCCACCATTACAAAGCATTAAATTCCCTTGAGGATCTTTCATTAGCCTCCAAGAGTCATTAACAGCTGTCAGATCTTGTTCTTTAGGATCAATTTTTTTGGTAGGGCTCTTATTCTTATCGACATGACTTACACCGCTAATATTGCCATCTTTTGCAGACAAACCCGCATTCACTTCAGACTGCTCCGGCCCATCTCCATCAGGCCCAATACTGTCACCCATATACCCCGTAGGATCAATCCGATTCATCGGATTATTCCATACATAGCTGTAGCGATTGTAACTGAGTACCATGGTTGGCGCTTGAACAATCGGATCACTTTGCACCATCCGCCCAATCACCGGATCGTAAATCCGCCCGTTCATATGAACGCGGAGATACTCTGCTCAATCAATATTACTGGCACCTCCAAGCAACAAACAAGCAGACCCTATAAAAAATTATTTGAAATCATAACCTTACGAGCACACCTCTTGCACTCCAGCTTAACCTCCAACAGACATCTGAGAGCTTTTGAACTTATCATTATATGAACTGTCGGATGCAATCAAAATGGAAAAATGTATAATTTTATGTATAATTATTAAATAACCTAAGGCTTAGGGTGCTTGATGAACGAATACAAAAAGCTAAATGATCAACCTCTCAAATTTGTCGTAGCCGAGTTTTGCTTTACCAAAATACTTGATATAGCTAAATATATACCTAAGCTCCAAGACGCTTTGCGCAAAAAGTACCCTAACCTTGATCAAAGGCCGAACCAATCAATACAAATACAAGCCGGCTCTATATCCATGTCAACTACAGATATATGGTCTTTTGTGAGCGAAAATAAAAAAAGTGCTGTTGAGATCCATCAAGATCGGTTGATTTATTACACATCTGAATACCCTAGGTTTGAAGGCTTTCATAAAGCCTGCGCAGAAGCCGTGCAATTTTTAGTCGATATTGTCGATCCGACCCTTGTATCTAGAATCGGTCTTAGGTACAGCGATTTAGTCATCGTGGATAAATCGAAGAATGAAAAAATGGAGAGCCTAGTCGAAAAGAGCTTCTTGTTCCCTGACTCTGTACAATCACTAGGAAACACTCAACATCAAAGAACAGAGACTATTCTAAAAACGGACTTAGGCAATTTGGCGATCCGAACACTGTATGGTGTACATGGCCTTACTTGTTTTCAAGATATAAAATCAATACCTATATTTGTCGATGAAGACAATGAGCCAAGTGAACGCACTATTTTAGATTTCGACCACTTCTGGCAGTCAGGTACCAATCCTGTCAAGTTCAAAGCTGAAGAGATATTGGATAAACTAAACTCGCTGCATGAAACATCTAGGGAAGCTTTTTGGTCGGTAACTACAGATTATGCAAGGAACGAAAAATGGGCATAGTATCAATAGATTCACAAGCTATTTCTCCACATATGACGGGCATAGCTGACAATACTTTAAATCCACCAGCCATTACTCTATTTTTAAATAAAGATGAACTAGAACGATTATATGGTCTATATCAAGGTTCTGGCGGAACACCTAGTGGGATCTTCAGCTCTACTTTAAGCGGGGCATATAATGTTCCAGCTCAATTAAACAGCCAGACTAACAAGCTTGAAGATATCATGAATAGCATTTCATCTAGCTTTTGCCTAACGAAAGATCAACTGGCAGATATCTGTAAGGTTAGCCGTAAAACCCTATACAACTGGATAGACGGCACCAGCGAACCACACAAAGCAAACCTGGATAGAATTTTCCAATTGCATATAATTGATACCGAATGGAAACGCGCCGGTTTTCCACAAGATAAAAAAAATCTCTCGCAACTGTCTGTAAATGGAGAAAACCTATTTGATCTTCTTTCAGCAACAGAATTAGATAAAGAGCTAATTTTATTCGCTGGCTCACGAGCAAGCCTCTTTATTCGAGAGGATAAAATTTCAGACCCTTTTTCTTGATAGGAGATCTAATTTTTGATTGGAGATCAACTAGAAGAGTTAGGCTGGAGACAGGGTTCGCTATTAAAGAATCAAGATTATGGTATTTTAGATGATTTAGTTATTGGAATCCCTAAAGATAACCTAATCGTTATAGTAGCATCTCAATCATGCGACATAGCTAATAATAATCTTGACCATGATCCCTATATTGAATTTTCCTTGGGAACATTAATTGACAAGGGAGATGGAAATCTAACTCATAATAAAAATCCACGCATTCTTCATATCCAAATCGACTATTCAACCGATACTATTGAGGTAGTAGGACAATTATTTGTAGAAATACTAGCTTATAAAAAAGCCTTTATTCCAAAAGAGCACTTAATGGGACTAAATCCTGACTCGGGTAAAACAATTAGCAATGACCAATTAAAAAGCTATGTCTCTTGGCTATCTGCCCGCTACTCAAGACCTGCTCTACCAACTGAATTCAATAATAGAATTGCAAAAGCCGATCCAAAAAATAAACGAAAAAGAAAAGCTAAAACCTTAAATTCAGCATTATCAGGCTTGTACATTGAAATAATCCCCGACGCTGAGATACCTGAAGACCAAAACTATAATGTCAATTTATTAGCACTACTTTCCCCAGGCTTTGATAGCTCAGATCAAAATATTAAGAGCGCTATAGGTGAGTATGCTGATATATTATTAAAGTCAGGAATGGATGTGAGCATCGCTATTAGAAATGAGAGTGAGGTATCGATATCAACTATCAAAAGATTTAAGCGTTTTTACTACGATGACCTTTCACTTAAGGAAGGAACCGAATTACCTCTAGAGCCTTAATCAATACAGATTATTTCGGGCCATCGTCAATTTGCACTCAAGATTATTCATTGATATCCTTAACTTTCCTAAAGTCATTTATCATTTAGGAGAATAAGATGGAAATTAATATCTTAAAATTGAAATAGTGGTGGTACAAGCTTACGATTGAAAACGTCTTTATGGGAAAGCACGTACTAGAAAAGCGCTTAACTGGATATCTAGCTAAAATGGAAAGTAAAGCGACTAAACATCATAAAAACCTGACAGGAGTGGGTAGCTGTTCTACAACAGTCCAAGAAGCAGTCCGGTGTCATGGACCCATAACAACTAACTTACTTCTCATGCATTTTAGCTTACATGAGAAAATAGAAACGCTTTTTGTTTCTAACAAAAGAAAGGCATATTTTTAGAAATATGCCTTTCTTTTAATAAATAATCACAAACTATATATTTTTATCTCTCCAATAAAGACAGCTTATCTTTTACTCCATTCCATTTTTCATGTTCATCTAAAGGGTCTTTTACCTGATTTATTTCAGGCCATAATGAAGAAAGCTCCGCATTCAACTCAATGAAACGAATTTGATCTTCTGGAAGTTCATCCTCTTCAAAAATTGCATCAATAGGGCATTCAGCGGGACATAAATTACAATCAATACAATCTTCAGGATGTATCACTAAAAAATTCGGCCCTTCTCTAAATGCATCTGTCGGACAGACTTCTACACACGTAGTATGTTTACACTTAATACAATTTTCGGTAACGACAAAGGTCATCTCTGGCTCCATCCAGTTTCAGTTAATTTTCATCTACTCTAACCAAAAAAATAAAATTAGTGTAATAATTATTACATCTATAAAATGATCATTTTCTTCTATATAAAACGAAGAAAGCTTTTAGGTTAAACGAGCCGCAGGATGTGTCTCTTTATAGATCTCCCTTAACTTAGTAATCGTCACATGGGTATAGACTTGTGTTGTTGAGATATCCGCATGGCCCAGCATTTCCTGCACATGCCGAATATCAGCGCCATTTTCATGCATTAACGTCGCGGTCGAATGCCTAAATAAATTACAAGCCCCTGGCTTTTTTATACCAGCACGCTGTACATATTTTCTCGCCAATCGCGTCAATTGGTGGGCACGAAACTTCAGCCCCCTATCATCCAAAAATAGAACCGATTGTGATTCTACTTTTGCCAATAGTGGTCGCACTTGTTGAAGGTAAGCAATAATCCATGTGACTGTTCTATCGGCCATGGGTACACGTCGGTCTTTTTGTCCTTTACCTCGATTAATCGTAATTACTTTATGACGTAGATCGACATCAGCAATATTGAGATTGGCTAAATCCATTCGACGAATGCCAGTCGCATAATACACCTCTAGTATTGCCCGATCCCGTAAGCCATGTTTACTGGATAACAATGCTTGACCCAAGAGCTTTTCGATTTCCGAAACCTCCAAAAAGCCTTTGGGTAACCGACGAGGGACTCTTGGCAAATCAAACAGTGCTGCCGGGTTCTCTCGAATAATACTGTGTTGATACAGCACCTTTAAAAACATTTTGACCGCAGTTAATCGATTGCGAATGGAAGCCGGCTCTAAGGGTTTATTTTTATAGGGCTGACGGTATTTCATTAACGATTGAAGGTAAGCCTCCAATGCATTGAGATCAATTTTCTGAGGAGACTTAATCTTATTGGCTAAGCACCAGGCAATAAAAAAGCTCAGAGCCGATTGCTTGGTTTCAATGGTGCGGGGACTTTGCCCCCGCGCCAAACACGCATCCAAATAAAAACGCATCGCCTCATCAAAGGTTTTTATTTTGGTGCGCCTAAACATTTATCTCGCCTTCAAGACGTGACAGGAAGGTTTGAACGCTTTTGCTTTTTCGACAATATCGAGAATGGCAGATAATCCCTTGGACATGACCAAATCACCGATATTGGTTTCTTGCAAAAACAGTAAACGCCGACAGCGAATACCCGTGCCCAATAATGACTGAGCCACTAAGTTAGCGCTCAACTTACCTTGGCGGGAAGACTCAAAGGCAATATCAAGACAACGTATGCCGCTTTGCTCAATCAATACCAAATGGGATTCATTGAAACCTCGCAAACCTGCGATTGCTACCACGTTCTCAATACCCGCAGAAAGAAAAATGGCCATATCAATCGGGTTCTGACAGAGGATAATATCCTGATACCGCTGCAGCGCGACTTGATTAAAAAAGCAAGCCTCACCAATCTGACAATAAGGCTCATAGTCAGTACCGGGGCGTAGCCATGGGGTAATCTTCTGGCCGTAGAATTGCCGATACTGACCGACTGTATTTTTATCCGGCACCACCACAGCTCCTCGCATTCGCTCATGGCCAGTACTCAATAACAACCCATTACGTTGCAGCAAACCCCGGGTATAACCGCCTTCATCCGTTTTACCACAAGGCAAGTGGTAACCCAGGGTTCGATCGGAATAACCCAAGCCTAATCGCTCGATAACGTCGAGTGAGATCTTTCGGTCAGATAAATACGTGAGCGCGCGATGTGAGTGCAATAAGGACTGCTGGTAATGATTCATCACCTGCGCCAGCATGGTTTGCTCCGCCAGCAATGGATCAAACACGCTCATACCATCCGCTTCGTCGTATAGCAAAGGGGGCAAGGCATTGGCGTTAGAACTCGGTGATACAGAGTGAAAGGTATTCATAATTTTTCTCCTTTAACAACTGAATGGCGCTTACGCATGGACTCACCACGCAAAGTAATGACATGAGCGCGATGAACAACACGATCCATAATCGCATCCGCTAAGGTGGGCTCTTTGATATAGGCGTGCCATTCACTGACAGGAAGTTGAGAAGCAATTAAAATAGAACCGACTTCGGATTTATCTTCAAAGAGCTCAAAGATATCTTGTCGGCCTTTGACAGTAATCGGGCACACAGCCCAATCATCAATAATTAGTAGACGACACTTAGCAATTCTTGCTCTTAGATTAGGCAAGGAGCCATCTAAACGCGCAATTTCCAGCGCTTCAAGCAGTCGAGGAAAACGCCAATACAATACCGCCAAGCCCTGGCGAATGGCTGCTTGGCCAAAAGCACAGGACAGCCAAGTTTTACCAACTCCCGTTGGCCCTGTGATCATTAAGTGCTGATAGCGCATGATCCATGAACACGTTTTGAGTGTCGCGACAGTTTTTTTCTCAAGGCCACGTACCGCCTTAAAATCAACGTTTTCAAGATAAGCTGCAGAATATTTAAATTTTGCTGCTCGATTCAGACGAGCCATCTTACGCTGATCACGATCATGAACCTCGGCATCAATCAGCATGCTAAAGCGTTCATCAAAGCATAAGTCGTCCATACCGGGGTCCGTTTGCATCCCTTCATAACGGTTAGACATACCGGCTAGCTTTAAATGGGTTAATAGGGTTTGGTTATGCTCATACGACATTAGATACGCCCTCCCAACTCAAAGTAATCTGACCCACGGACATTGTGGTGCAATGGGAGCGGTGCCTGTATCGGCACTTCCTCTCGCACCACAGCATCGAGTTTGCGCTGTAAAATGGAACGGATACTCTTCACCGTCAGTGACTTAATCAAATGGGCGCGAGTACATGCACGTTCGAAACGTTCATCCCCATACTGCCTTGCCAAGGCCTTTAATTGGCCACACGCACTGCGACCAATATAGGAAAAATTCGATTCATTTGAAAACTGGGCAAGGACCACCTGTTTAGCCATTGGCCCGATACTCTCCGCCCAACTCACAAATGTCTCCTTAGTTTGATCAGCATACGCTTTGTGCTTCTCAGGCCGGTGTTCAGGGTTGGTTGTATGGCCGCCTTGGTGATGATTTCTACTATGTGTAGCGACTCGCTTACCCTTAGAAAATAGCTCGACCGTTTTAACGGAAACTCTTGCCTCAACGTAGTCACTCACTAGGTGATAGGGAACAGAATAGGCGTGGTTAAAGACATACACATGGTAATCAGGCCCGACTTTTTGCTTAGTTATCCATTCCGCATACTCAAAGGGCTTTGCAGGAAGCCGTTGTAACATTGGATTATCGAACTCATAGAAGCGCGTTTTACGAGTGCCTGGCAAACGCTTAAATTCACGGTTATTGAAGGCTTCTAATAACTCACTGATACGGGTATTGATCTCAGTGACGCTAAAGAAGGTTTCCTGCTGTAGGCGGTTAATAATCCATCTCGTTACGAGCAGAACGGCATTTTCTGCTTTGGCTTTATCTTGAGGTTTACGCACACGACTGGGGATTATAGTAATACCGTAATGATCAGCCATATCGTCATTAGTGCGATTCAGTTTGAAAAAACGTCCTGCACTCGTCACGGCAGATTTGAGGTTATCGGGTACCTCGACTTGCGGTACGCCACCATAAAATTGGAACATCGCATTATGGGCCTCTATCCAGTGCACACTTTTCTGGCTGGGAACAGCATAAGCAAAGGTATAGTTAGAACACCCCATACACGCTACGAAGATTTCGGCATAGGATAGCTCCAAAGAATCCGTCGTTCTGTAAGGTACCTGCTTGCCACAGAAATCCGTAAAGACGACTTCACCGGCTACATGGTGCTGGCGCATGGTAATATCGAGCTTCTTGCAATAGCGGCGATAATAGTACGTAAATTGTGAATAAGAGTAGGCATCGTCAGGGTCTATTAACCGATACTCTTCCCAGAGCTCTAATAACACCTGATGCTTTCGTTGCATCTTAGTGTGCACCATCTCCCAGTCGGGCATACGCTTACCGTAAAGACTTGTACTACGGCCTTGCAATAGATGGGTGATATCACTATCACCCATCTGCTCAATATCAACGGTAGTTAACCCCTTAGATTTTAGTAACTTTCTGTAACGCTTAATAGTGTTCGGTGCCAGCTGGGTAAGTGACGCTATTTTACGGTTCGATAATCTTGGCCCCTGGATCAGCTTAACCGCCTGACGCATTTGTGTTGGTTTAACTTTCATAATCAGTATCCTCAAATTTTATATTCAGTTTTTTGAGGCAAAAGCTGACTAACAACGCCTATGTCATATAACAGATAAGCATTTGACGCTGTCAGTTTTATAAGGGATACTTAGATTCGCTTGAGTGAATAGCAATATTCACAAAGTATCCGAAGGGCCACCAAGTCCAAACCTTAGTGGCCTTTCTTTTGCCTGCTACTTTTTAATTGATCTATTTCTAGTAATCACATATCACTATCCTCCTTTGATGTTTTTTGAAGACCTGAATAACGTCTCTCAGCTAGGTACTTAGCCACATCTTTAGCTAATGCATAATAACCACGACGTTTTTCCATTCTGAACAATGGCACTGGAACAGTGTCACGCAAAAGCGATTGCCTAAAAGCTGCTTTCGTCGGATACCCGAGGGCTTTAAGTAAACTTTCTCCAAATAAAATAGGGCCATGAAGCTTTAATAAATCATCCTCAAGCACTTTCTGTAATTCAGAAATATCATTCATCGAACCATCCACAATATTAGATAACCACCCACCGCAACTAGACGTTACAAACCTCCTTCGATTTTAAACGCATTTTGAGTTAATCTGTGAGTGTCATTTTTTGTAATATCAGGACACATTTTTAAACGTAGTTTTCCATTATTTTCAATAACTTAACCTCAAAATTATTATTGGACATAAATATATGTCCAAAAACAGGGGACATTTATTATGATTAATGAAATAAAAATCCGAAAAGAAGTTCGACCTATTGCTACTCAAAACTATGTTCTTACAGTGCAAGAAAGGAAAGGAGGTATAACACTAGGAAAGATTCATCGGCATTTTTGTCAACAAGACTATAAAAGCAATTCGGAATACAACAGCCAAAACTCTGGAATAATCTATAAATATGCAAAAGGAAAGGCCTGCATAAAAGACACTAAATTAATCAACCGAATCGAAGAAGAGCTGCCTGGTACAAAACGGCTGTTAAATCACCCACTATGGCTAATCCTCGAAACTCCATTAGCAGACCTTGATAGAATTTATGAATACATGCATCAATTAATTCCACCGATACAAGCGCAACTTTTTAAACAGGACAGTGAAACAAAAATATATCATCGAAAAAATTGGCAAGGAACAGAGCCTCTCCTGCGTATTAGCATGCAAAACAACTTTGATGCCTTAGCGTGCTTACTAATGCTGATGAGAGAAATGGAACTATTAAAAAGATGGCATTCTTATATAGAAGCAAAATGGTGCGTTCACAATTTACTGCTTCGCCTCGCTTACTTTGAACCAATTTTCAAAATTAACGATAATTTATATGAACTGATATACATACACTTTATTGATAAGAACAATCCTTTACCCGATAAATATAGAAAACTTGAATTCATCATTGACTACAGTACACCACCTTTTATAGGTAGTGTTTACTATAGCAACGACCATATCTCAGGTATTCTATGGAATGCTCAAAAATATGGTATCGAAGAAGAAAATAAACATGACTGCCTTAAATTCCTTTTTTGGGTGTATACATTTGGACACACCAAAATACACAAAGCCCTTCATCCAGCTTACTCAATTGAAAATGCTGCCGGCATCATCGAAAAATTGATGTCCGCTTATGGTGCTACTAACACTAGAAGACATCTACCACTTATGCCTCTTTTCGATTAAACCATTATAATGGTATCTCAAGATAGGAATAAGTACTATTTTTTATAGTCGAGAAGAGTCATTGTTTCATCTAATATATCCCTCTATTAATAGTTTGACAGCATTGAGAAAGTAAAGTAGTTTTAATACATGGGATCAATCACACCATGCAATTAGAGCAGAAATGTCATATCTCACACTATCCTAAAAACCGCCCACCGGCGGTTTTTTTATGTCTGGCATTCCGATCCATTTATCCTTAAGAGTGACAAACAATCAGGGCCATTCACTACTAATTCACACCAAAAGAATTAAAATATTGAGCAGTAGAACCAGCATATAAATTGCTATAGAATTCTCAAGAAATGAGCAATAAGACCGGCACAGGCGGGCATTTATACCGGCGCCCACATTTGCAGGCGCTGGCCGAAATTGCCCACCCTGCTGGAATAGGTGCTCACCTAAACCGGTATTACTGCCCGCCCCAATAAACTCATGCTAGTGATAATATCCATATAAAAATCAGGCACAAAAAAGCCCAATATAGATTGGGCTGGCAAACTTATAAAGAGTTAAATAATTACGTCCCCTTTACTTATTTGTTATTTCATTCATCCTCTTTACCTAACATCTCAGGCATGTATTCACCCCATTTCTTAATGTGCTTCCAATAGATATTAGCAACCTGAAACCCTCCTATTTTTGGTAACTCTATCAAGTTTTCATAGACTTGCTTCTTGAACCAATTTTCATTCAAATCAGGATCTACTTCAGCAACCACTCTAGGTATATATTTTTGCCGGCTATAATTAATCCATTCACCAATAGGAAGTGATAAATAGCTTTCTATATCAGAAATTAATTCACTTAAGGAAGAGTAATCACCAATGTAACGCAGACCTCCTTCCATCGAATCTGAAAGATAAGCCTCACATGTATCAAACTCAATCGTCACACTATAGTCTTGGTGTATTGTGACAGTCCTTACGTTTCCAGGAGCTTGTTCGCACTCACGAACATCAATAATAACACTGTGGTACCGACTAACATCTAATTCTTTTTGAAGATCTAGTTGATTCATATATTTTTATATAAAAAAGCCCAATACGCATTGGGCTAATTAACTTAAAAAGAGTTAAATAAATTCGTCTCCTTTATTCTTCTAAGTTCCATTTTAAATCAGCACCACCAGCAATAAAGGCATCAGTAAACATTCGGACTTTGACGAGATGTTTTTCAGTGTCTAAATTTTTTTCTCCGCCAGCTCTGAGCCATTCGTCGTAAGCATAGCCTACATGAAAACCAACTCTATAGAAGCAATGCGATAATTCTTTCGGCCAATTATCGATATTTTGCCAAAACATTCGATTTTGCTCCAAGAGATTTAAATACCTTTCAACCCAACCTGTAGGAAAACAACCTTCAGAATGTAATGTTGAGTCAGGCATATCTTCACCGATGCATAACTTTTTAAGCTCATTGATAAACATAGCCTTTTCTATCATAAAATATTCTCTTATGGTTTAGAGAGGATTAGCTACCTTTACCCCAATACCTCGAATTAAATCATTGATATTCTGATTAACAGAACTTGGAAAAGGGGGCACATTTATTTTCGAATACAAAGCCCGAAAATTTCATCAGTATTAAATAGTTGCGTCCCCTTTATTGCCCTTGATAAACATGGTTCATAGTATTTTACCTTTCCGGCTAACCATACCTGATTTAATTAGTACGCTTTTCTGCTCATTAGTTAAATCTTTAAAATCTCTAACATGTCCGTGAAAAACTCCAGGAGTGGTTTGATCAAATAATGATATTTCACCAGCATCCTTATCAACCCCTACTCTCCTAGGCGAGGTACTTTTTATTTGAACAGATGTATCCAAGGTATCTTGAGGGTTCTTAGGCTCAGGGCTTTAAAAATCAAGCTCTCTGACCCCTTGATTCTTTCCTCAATGTACATCCAAATGGATATTACTGAAAGGCACTTCACCAGCACGGGCTTTTGTTTCGAAGTTAACCTGCCTTGATTACTCAAACATTCTGAATTACTCTAATATCAAACTCCCAACAATATCACTACCATATCGCATTAATAAATTAGGTTTATTCAACATAACATGTTTTTTAAATTGATCTGACATTACTCGCAACTCAACTTTTCGCATTTCACCTTTAAACCAAGGCAAAGCGCCTAAATTATTAAGTTCTGCAATCCAAAAAGAATCTAGCTTTTTTTCATCTGCGATCTCAATTCTTAACTTGGCCACTGCAAGTCCCTCTTCAGGGATTACTCCTACTTCTGATTTCAAAGTAGCTTGAGCCAAGAGCGTATTATTGGTACTCATTACATTATCCTTACACAATAACTTATAATTGAGGCTTAACTAAGGGTAAATTATCTTTTGATATAGTAATAGCCTGACCATTAGGAATATCAGAAAAATCTATTCTACTCGAATTATCTACCACTGACTTTGCTGTAGAGCCTTTTACTATAGTCTGCTTTCCTCCAAAAAAACGAGTGAACTCTTTCTGCAGTTCTTTTGCATCATCCATATTGTCAACAAATTGTTTTCCTTCGAATTGTCCAGGCACTGTTCTGAACTCCTTGGTCTTTTTAATATCATCCAACTCAACCTCATCAACTACTCGGAATAATTCAACAGTTTCGTCCTTACCTTTCTTTAAAACACTGGCAGCAGCCTCAGCTTTTTTAGCAACAAACCCTAATGCCGCTATTACTGCTTCAATAGGCTTGCCATTTTTTAATTCAACAGCCGCATCCCTAATTGGGGTAACAAAATCACCTAAGTCAAACAAACCCTTTGGTAAACCAGATGCCTTTGCGAGATTACTCTTAACCTCGTCCATCAATTCATCAATGGAATCTACATTCTGAGCATTAGTGTCTTGAGACACTTGCTGACTAGGGTTAGGAGTTCCATCAACATGACTTGTACCTTCGGTATTGGAGTCTGCTTCCCCTAGCTCTCCAGACGTATTACCAACACTCTCAGGCCCATCTCCATCCGGCCCAATACTGTCACCCATATACCCCGTAGGATCAATCCGATTCATCGGATTATTCCACACATAAGAGTAGCGATTGTAACTGAGGATCTGCTCAGGTGCTTGGATGATGGGGTCGGATTGCACCATCCGCCCAATCACCGGATCGTAAATCCGCCCGTTCATATGGATAATATCCATCCCCTCAATATGCTCGTGAGAGGTGTAGCCTTTGGTTGTGAAGGAATGGCTACCGGTAATACCCTGGCTGACATCCACTTGCTCACCAAAGGGGGTGTAGCGGAAGCGCTGGATTAAGTTACCGCTTTGGTCGGCAATGGCCAGTAGTGAATCCTGGTAGTCACTGATTAAGCTATGAGTGGTTTCCGTATTACCACCTTCAGCCTGGGTAATTAAGGCAATGCCATACACATGGTATTTATGCTCAACGGTGGTTCCACCATCGATCGTAGTCACTCGCTCGTAGCCGTCACCGACGTAGAGGGTTTCGGTCGTTACTTGATTAGGGGAACTTCCTTGCTGGTCGACTCGCAGGTAACGCTTGCGATCCGGCCCGTATTCAAAGCGGGTGCTATTGCCACCTTGAGTAAGGGTGGCCACTTTGTTCCACGCATTGTAGGTAAAGGTCTTACTGCCATCACTTACGGTATTGCCGTTGGCATCGTAACTGTAGTTACGGCCAATGGGGCCTGTCACACTCGTGAGTCGGTGAGGACGTGCCGCATCGGTGTATTGATACTGCATCGCACCAGCCGGCCGATTGGGTGGTGGCGTGTTGGGGCTGACCGCCTCATCACTCGTACCATAGAGCGTACGCGCCAGCTCTTCCCAACTGCTGATACTGCTGAGGGTATAGAATGGTGGCACAGTGTTGATGATATCGTCATCGGTCAGTGTGGCCGGCAAGTTAGTCAGCGTATCGCCTATTTGTAGAGGCGGTGGGTTGTTTAAGCCCAGCGCAGTATGCAGTTCGTCCAGCACACCGGCACTGTCGTACAAGGCGGCCGCCACTTCTTCCCAGGTTTGGTTTACCTCCAATAGGTAATAAGGCTCAACGGGCTCGACTACGGGCACATCCACTAAGGTCGCTGGCAAGTTGGTCAGCTGCGCCGGAATCGTACTGGGGCTACCCATAGCCACTTCCAATTCTTCGGCAACAGCTTCGTTGCCATAGAGGTCCCGGGCCAGTGTCACCCAGCTCGAATTCGGTGGCACAGGGTAATAGTCCGGTACGACCACAATGGCATCGTCATCAGTCAGCGAAGCGGGCAAGCCAGTGAGTTGATCACCCACGGCAAAGGTAGTTATACCCAGTGCTGCCTGCAATTCATCAATCACCCCTTCAGAGCCGTAAAGTTTGGCGGCAATACCGTTGGGGGTATCGGTGGCCAGCACGGTATAGGTGGGTACACCGCCACCGCTGTTGCCGTCGGCGAAGGAGGCGGTAATATGGTCAAGGGTACCGTTCTGGAAGTAGATAATACCGCCCACCCGCATAGCCACCGGGTCCGCCTGGGTGGAGCTGTGGATCACGGTATTGTTATGCAGGTAATGAATGGTGGTGCCCTGGCGCTCAATGCGCAGAGTATCGCCAATGCTATAGGCCGGTGTCGGAATAGTATCTAACCAGTTCAGCCCTTCGTACAGGTTGATCGCCCCACCTTCGAGCCAGAAGCGGTAAGGCATGTCGTAACCGGCATTGATATCAATGGCAAAGCCAAAGGTGGTTTCTGAAGCTGTAGAGGCGGTAATGGTAAATTCAACCCAACCATCCTGATTCGCTGGCAAGGTTTCATTGGAGTCAAAGCCGCTGTTAACCCAACCGTCTTCGACAGTTTTAGTCACACCACCAGTGGCATTGGTCGCCATGCCATTTAAGCTACGGTAGGTCACTCCTGCACCAGTGGTATCATCCAAGTGTTCAGGCAGTAGCAGATGGTTAGTGGGGCGATTTTCAGTATTCAGCAATACGTCATCATCTAAGCCATACTCGTTGTTAGCCAGCGTCACGGTAATGGATGCTGGCAACTGACTTTCGACAATGGTTTCACCTTCGGTCAGTGAGTAAGTACCTTCTAAGGCGGTCTGCAATTGAGCAGCCACATCTTCTGACCCATAAAGTACATCACCAACACGGGCCCAATCGTCATTCAGGCGTACACGATAGAAGCGCTCACCGACTGGCGTTTCACCACTGCTGGTGCCAAAGGATGCCCAAACATGGCTGATACTGGCGTTTTGCGCATAAACGATGCCTTCCAAACGCAGTTCTTCGGTGCTGGTCTGAGCAGACTGATAGAACATGGTATTGTTCTGCCAATAGCTAACAACACCCTCTTGCCGTTCAATCTTAAGGACATCACCCACACTGTAAGGCGTGGAGGACGTGGCCACTACATTTAAGCTCTCATAGACGACAACGTTGCCGCCTTCCAGCCAGAACCGATACGGCATGTTGTAACCTGTGGCTGAGTCACTGGCAAAGCCAAAGGCCATATCGTCTTGTGTCGCATCGGTAACAATAAATTCAATCCAGCCATTGGTATTGGCTGCCAGGGTTTCATTGGAGTCAAAGTTACCATTCACCCAGCCATCTTCGGCGGTTTTAATCAGCCCGCTGTTGGCAGTGGTACTCATGCCATTTAAGGTACGGTAACTGAGGGTTGTGGTGCCCGGTGCTGTATCTGTGTCTAAACGATCGGTTTGTAATTGATACTCAGTGGATGCCCCACCGCCTGGCTGTGGTGGATTCAGTGGCTCCGTTCTGATTAATGACGTATTCAACTCGTGCACACTTGTACCCGGGCGGGTATTCGTAAAGAGACCCGTATTGAGGTTATAGGTAGTGCCGGAGAGTGTCAGTTGAGCAGGCAAGGCTGACTGCAGCAGTTCATCGCTGGAGTTCAAGTTATACAAGGCAGATAACTGGCTTTGCAACTGAGCCGCGGCCAATGAGGTATGGCTGTCTTGCTGACGTGGCGCGGTCGCCCCCAGAGTTAAGCCATTGGACCGCATATTCCCCAGAGCATCGTACTGGTAATTATGAGTCCAATCTTCGCTGAGGTTAATGCCGTTAATATCTTGCGTATATTGAACGGTGACCTGTGTCAGCTGTTGCTGTAAGGCATCCGTGTAGGCAAAGGTATCCGTCCAGGATTGTACATCGGCGCCACCATTGTAATAGCTAGCATCGTCACGGCTACCGATATGACCTAAAGCATTGTAGTTACCGTAGCTTTGGTCAATCACCAGACCACTACTATTAGTCGCCTGTAAATCACTGGCCCACCCAGTGTGTGCATTGTAGCCCCGGAACAGCTCGACATTGCCCGCCAGCGTTTGCGCAGTAATATTGCCGAATCCATCCACTGCCGTAATGTCTTGATAGATCGTGCCACTGTCGCGGTCACTGATACGGTTTAGATAACCACTGTCACTGTAGCGGTATGTTAAGCGTGGCGCGGTCAAACTGCCCTGATTTTGATACAGCGCAGGTAGCTGGGTGTACTGCAAGCGACCAAAGCCATCGTATTCCATAGTCGTGGTACTGGTAAGCAACTGCGCACTGCGGTTGCGCTGCCGTGTTTGCAAGCGTTCCGGCTGTTTGTTGATATCGTTATAGTCGGTATCTTGCTGCCACATCACGGTGACACCCGCCGTGGTGGCGACATTGGCAGGGGTCAGGTTCGCTTTGGCGCCACTGCTTAGGTGACTAATAGAATACTGTACCGCTGTATCTAACAAGCCATTCTCTTCACTGTCGTAAACCCAGACAGAATAGGTTTCATCGTCTCGCTGAGTACGCATACGCCCTAAAGTATCGTATGTAAAGTAAGTGCTTTGGTTGCGGGCATCGGTTTGCTGAATCAATTCACCAAAGGCGTTGTATTGGTAGGTCCAATTGCCCTGGTTAGGGTCATTCAAGCTGGTTTGGTTACCGTAACGATCATAGCTGTTAAGCACCTGGTGATACTGGCCAATGGAGACATTGCCCGCACTATCCAGACGCGGATACTCCTGCTCAATCACCAAACCTTGGGCGTTATAGGTAAAACGCACATCGGTATTGTCAGGCTGCTCTTTGCTGGTAACCTGCCCCAATGCATTGGTGACGGTGATGGTACGACGCCCTAGCGGGTCAATCGTCGTCAACGCTAACTCATTGACATAATTTTTTCTGACTTCGCGGTTAACACCCGGCAATTGCCGGTGAGTGATTCGGTTAAGTTCATCATACGTGTTCTGGGTAAAGTGGTAATCACTCCCGGCCGTAAAAGAAACCGCAGCAGATAAAGCCTGAATGGCTGGCACACTGGCTTTGGTCTCACGACTGTATTGGTCGTACTCCCAGGCCTCGACCACCCATTGGCCGGGCTGCAAGGTTTGGGTCGCCATTTTGACTTTATTGCCTTTTTGGTCCCAGTAGCTATAGCTTTCAGCACCGCCAGCAGGGACGCTACGCTCCCAACTGTAAGCATTATTAGTACAGCCTGAACCACCAGCGCTGCAAAAGCCACGGTAGGTATAGTGGTTATTCGTTAAGTGGTCAGTGGTTTGTTGGATGCGGCCAATAGGGTCGTAGCTATGAATACTCACCAAGCCAGTTGGATCAGTCACTCGCTGGGGTAAGCCATGCACGCTGTAATTAGAGTAGCTGGCGACATGCCCCAAACTATTGGTGTCGCTGCTGAGGTATTTCCCCTGATTAATATAGGCTTTGACCATGGTCCGTGGCGCTTCGGAGCGGCTACTCGAACTGTTCACCGCCTCTAAGGTGGTAATGGTTGGGTTGCCATAGGCATCGTATTGGTAATACGTACGAGTGCCTTTGATATCACTGCGATTCAACCATTCGTATTGCACCAGCTCGTTATTGTAATAGTCGTATTCTTTGTCAACCACATGGGTATCCACCACACTCGTGCCATTGCGTAAGGTCGTGGTGGTGGTGGATTGGTTCATCAAAAATGAGGAAGACGCACCGTAGCTATCGGTGTTTTCGTAGGTGATATCAACTTGCTGTTCTTGCAGTAAATCACCACCGGCCGTATAGGTACCACTAGTGGTGGAATTCAGGCGAGCATAGCGGCCTGAGCTAGCCAAGCTCCAGCTTGATTGTTCACGCTCGGTTTTGGTTAGCGCATCATCACTGAGCTGTAAGTGATCCACAACCTTGTCGGCCAAGTAGAGTTTATGCACTCCACCCGTTAAGGTCAGTGTTTGCCAGTCAAAATAGCTATTCATCTGACCAGGAAAATCGGTACCAATCAACCGGGCGATTTCCATTCTACCTTGCACATCGTCTACCAAGTCACTGGCTGTTGCCGCACCAACTGCTGAACCATTTAACATGGCAACTAAATAACCATCATCACCGTATGAATAGGTGATATCGTCTTCAGTATCACCATCAACCAAGCTTGATGCTAAACCCTCGTAGACTTTCTTTTTAACCGCTTGTAATTTGCCGACTAAGGGAAACTGCTGATTAAGGTAAGAGACGGTGACCAGAGAATGGGGCAAACCATTATTGTCTTCTTTGGCCAATACTGAGGTAATGGATTTAAAGCCCAAGTAACCATATTCGCCATTATGCATACGGGCACCGGCGTACTTGTAATACACTTGCTGGTCTGGCGTGGTCAGGGATTTAACAACGGTTAATGCTTTTTGATAAGGTTTGGTATCGCCAAAATTAACACCATCGGTATAGGAGTCTCGCGTGTATACTTCACTATCAGTGAGCTTACTGTATTCGACTTGGTGTTGATTGCCGTAGGAGTCAGTAAAAGTATCGATATAGGATTGGCTTGATGCTCCCAAAGTGACTCGATGGTTACTTGGTGCTGCAAAATCAATAATATCGACCACACCATCGCCATTGTAGTCCTCAAAGTAGCGGCCAGAGTTTCCTGGGCTGGCAATAGGTATTTCGCTGCCAAAACCCGCAGAGCCATTATTGTATTGCACTGAATAAGCTGTTGGCGTGGAGTTATTATTGATAAGGATTAAGTCGTTTAATCCATCGCCATTAAGGTCACGAAACTGGTGCTGGATATTGTTGGCCCGCCTTGTTGAAATCTCAACAGGTGCAGCAAAGCGCCCATTACCCAGAGCTGGTAAATAATAGACTCTGCCCGGCGCATATAAAATATCGGTGATACCGTCACCATTGATATCAGCAAATACTTGGCCTAGTAAAGAACCGCCACCAATCTCAACCGCATCAGCAAATTGATAATTGCCAAGATTAATCGCCACGCTAGATCGACCATTACACCCATTACCTGACTCGAAGCCTTGCGCAGCATTAATCATATCGGGCAGGTTATCGCCATTAATATCAGCAAAATAGATATCGGTAGTACAAATAAAACCAGGAATTCGGCCAAGGTTACCCACTGTACCTGTGTCGGTAAGGTAAAACATATGACTGTCGCCCCTGACAACCACTTCATCTTTACCATTACCATTCAGATCAAGCACATTCACTCGTGTTTGCAACTGGTGCTCAACAAAACTACGGTTGATGCCTAAAGCGCTATTGATAACATTGAAGGTTACCGTTTCGTTATAGGTATAACGGACATTAATCGTTTCATCACGACCATCACCATTCATATCGCCCTGAGTATCATAGTGGGAGGTACTATCAGGCAAAGGACCTTCAGTGACGATATCAATACGACCATCATTATTAAATTCTGCCAAGCCACGAATTCGGCCTGAATACTGTGTATTGCCAGACTCAAACCCTCTTGCCCCACTATCCGTCCAAGAAAAAGCTAATGGCCGTAAACACTCACCATTACCGGCACATTCTTGAATATTGGTAATTTTCGATACACTGGAGACTGAATCGTATTGATAAAAAATATTGTACTGGCGATACACTTGGCCATCGGCACTGGCCACAATAGAACGCAAACGCTGAGTACGATTGCGGACTCCACCCAACCAGTAACCATTGCGGCGATCGCTACGGGTTTCGTAATTAAATTGGATAGTATTGCCTTGGTAAGTAATGGTGTTAACCAACGGCTCGCGATTAGTGGTATTCACCGACCAATTGACACTGTAGCTGGCACCACCGCGCTGAACATGGCTAGATTCTAGATAGACATTGGGCGATGTCAGTTGGCGCGTTAAGGTTTTTGTCACACCATTTTCGTAATTGAGTTCAAAGGTGCTGCTATTGACTGCGCGGATTAATACGCCCGAATCAATTTCTGTTCGGTAGTAACCCCCACCAATAGAGCGCAACTCTTCGCCATTTAAACAGTTGATACGCTGGTTGGTGTTGCGTCTGTAGCACTCTTCAATACGCGCAAGGCCTGATGCTAATTGCCAGCCCAAACCCATGACACCATTGCCAAATTGGCTGTTATAGTTCAGTGAAATATTCGGTGTTAAACCGGCTGCCCCTGTGGGTAAATCCAGTGTTACTTTATAGGATGCGGCACCGCCGTAGGTGACATCAAATTCAACATTTGTATTACCCGTTAAGGTGCCTGGCACCAATGTCTGCGCATTAATGCTGAGTGAAAATACACTGAAAAGAAAAATAATTGTACGAAGAGTGAGGGGTAAAGCACTGGCTTTCATAGATCCACGTCCCTGTTTTTTTATAGTTAGACTTTAATCGTTAACTAATAGGTTACATCAAGTAGCTGTTTAAAAAAGCCACAATTTTTATAGGACGGAAGGTTACTAAATGAAGAAAAAAACGTCAACACCTGATCAAAATTTAATACAGACTTTTTAAAAAACGGTCTCAAATAATAGTGTTGATGATAGCTTTCAGCAATAAAAGTGAGTGATAACTAATGAGTAACATTAGCAGTAACGAATGATAGAAACTAATAAAAGATGTTAGCTCTAAACCCTAATAAAAAATATTGTGAAATAGTGCAGGCTAGTCATTACTGCCCGCGCATAAACCACTTATCAATTTCGGCCAGCGAAAAATGCATCCATGTCGGGCGGCCATGGTTACACTGACCGCTGCGTTCGGTCACTTCCATATCGCGCAGTAGCGCATTCATTTCAGGGATAGTGAGTTTGCGGTTAGCACGCACAGAACCATGGCAAGCCATGGTCGATAGCAATTCATTAATGTGTTGTTGAATACGATCACTGGCACCGTATTCGATAATATCGGATAGTACGTCGCGGACGAGTTGTTCCACATTAGCTTTTTGTAACACCACCGGAATTTGCCTGACCAATAAACTTTCCGGGCCGACACTTTCCACAGCAAAACCCAGCTGAGAAAAAATATCAGTATGAGTTTCGGCACTGGCGATTTCTTTTTCGCTCATGGCGATAGTGAGCGGGACGAGTAAGGGTTGGGATTGAATACTATTGTCTGCAAAGCCTGCTTTCATGCGCTCATAAGTAACGCGCTCATGAGCCGCATGCATATCGACAACAATTAACCCGTCTTTATTTTCTGCAAGAATATAAATACCTTTGAGTTGAGCGATGGCATAACCTAAGGGCGGGATCTCATTATCCTCTGGTGATAAATCTGCAACTGGTGCAGATGAATTTGATACCGCCGCTTGCTCTACTGCACCTTGATAATACCCTAGGGTTTCTTTTACTTGTGGCGGTTCTTGTCGAGAAGAAGGCGACGCATTAAACGGTGCATTCGATGCATTAAGCGAAGAATTAAATAACGATGACCGAGGCGATGGTGTCGCCAATGGCATAGCGGCCTGAACCGTAGGGGCAGCAGTTACCAGGGGCATCTCTGTTTCGTCTGTATCGGTCGCTACCTCAGTCTCTTGGTTTTGTGGACGCACTTCCGCCAGGGCATGGTGCAAGCTACTGTAAATAAAATTATGCACCGAGCGGTGGTCACGAAAGCGTACTTCGTGTTTGGTCGGGTGAACATTGACATCGACGGTGGCGGGGTCGATTTCCAGATACAACACAAACGCTGGGTGCCGACCATGGTAAAGCACATCGCTATAGGCTTGTTTAACCGCATGGCTTACCAAGCGGTCTTTAATGGCACGACCATTCACATAAAAATGCTGTAAGTCTGCCTGGCTGCGAGAAAACGTTGGCAAGGCTACCCAACCCCATAGACGCAAACCATGACGTTCGATATCGATGGCTAATGCATTTTCCATAAATGCCGGGCCACAAATTTGTGCGACTCGGCGATTTTTTTCTGCCTCGGTGGTACCGGCACGAAAACTGTGAATGGCTCGTTGGTTATGGCGCAATTCAAACGTGACATCAAAGTGGGACAGGGCCAGCTGTTTAATCACATCGTCGATGCGATTAAATTCGGTTTTTTCTGTGCGCAAAAATTTTCGTCGTGCAGGGGTGTTAAAAAATAAATCACGAATTTCTACCGTTGTCCCTTGGGGGTGTGGCGTCGGGGCAATATCGGTGGCCATATCGCGACCTTCTGTTTTTGCCAGCCAGCCACTGTGAGAGTCGGTATTATTACTGCTTAAGGTTAGGCGAGATACGGAACTGATACTGGCCAGCGCTTCCCCGCGAAAGCCTAGTGTCGCCACTGCCTCTAAATCATCCAGCACTTTAATTTTACTGGTAGCATGGCGCGCTAATGCTAACGGGAGGTCATCTTTTTCAATACCATTGCCATTGTCGCGGACACGCATTAGTTTAATACCACCGCCTTCGATATCCACTTCAATACGTGTCGCCCCCGCATCAAGGCTGTTCTCCAGCACCTCTTTAACAACAGAGGCAGGTCGCTCCACCACCTCACCGGCAGCAATTTGGTTGGCAAGACGAGGGCTGAGACGTTGAATAGCGGACATATACGGTGTGCTTTATGGCTTGAAGAAAAAGAGAGAATTATGGACTAAACCAGCGCCTGATTCTATGGCTATCGGAAATCATACTCAGCACCTTAGGTGACGCGGTAAGCATGACCCTATCAGTAAATATAGATAAGGCATTTTGCGTCACTAATCTTTTAATTTTTTTACCGTAATTCGCCTTTGCCAAAAATGGGATTTTTCAGGATTTAATGTTACTTTCAAACGGTAGTCTTTATGGAAGGTAAAAATAAATTCGTTATCGCCTCGGTATTCATGGCTATCGAGATTCCAAGATGAATAATTCCAAGGGATTAAGCTTTTTTTAGCGATAACACGGTAGTGCTCATCCAGCAAAAGAAAATCGCATTGTTCTTCAAATATACAATCATAGGATGTAACGACAAAATAATAGCAACCAAATTGATACTGTACTTCTATATCGTATCCGGGAATTTTTTGATGGGTCTCTTCACCTTTTTTATAAAGCGATGAGGTTTCTGGCCAGCTTTCATAAGGGCCTTGATGCTTTTCTAAAGAGAAATCATTAATGGCTAAAATATTTCTTCTCCAACTTTGCTACTTCATTCACCAACGTTTAATTTTAATTTCGTATTATTTTACTTGATACATCATTGTCGTGGACGCACCGAACCCTAGTAACCAGTGCATATATTCAAACCTTTCCGTTTTGAACAGCACAAAAAATGGCATAGGGCAGTAGAAACGATTCTTAGAGCAATGTTAAACGCTTGTCTCTATTGGGTATCGCAGCTGAAAATTTTGCACCGAAGGCTTCGTCATAAAGCATTGCAGCTTCCTCTCGAAAAGCCTCCGGCAAATCAAATTGATATTGAATATCATCGGTCACAATTAACACCTATTATTCAAGCCGCTTTTATCCCCAACTCTTTTTAGTCTTTTATATTTTTCTCTACATTCATTCGCGAGGTTAAATCGTTAATGATAAGTATACAATTATACTTTCGACGAAAAGCGAGTATATATCTCAGTTTCGGTTATTTACTTGGCTTTATTTGATAAGCAGTAATAGACTGAACCATTACTGAAAGATGCAGAGTATCGGTGATTAACGGATATATTTACGATAAATAGAAAAGGGTAAATTCGTTAACAGTAACCCTATCAACCACCACCTTTTCGTGACATAGGCAAGCCTACGTTTTTTTTGAATCGCACTAAAAATTTGCTTTGCCGCTTTTTCAACTGGCGCCTTCCAAAATAGTCCATCTCCTTTTGCCATATCCGTATCGACAAACCCAGGCCGGATGTCGGTAACCATAATATTACTTCCATCAGAATGAGATCGACACGACAAACCTTCAAGATAGTTAGAGATATAAGCTTTTGACGCATTATAAGATGTGCTTAACCCACCTTTTATCGCTGCAACAGAGGATACACCGATAATGTGGCCACATTGTTGCTGGGAAAAATAATGATAAGCCGTATTCGCCATTGCGGTAAAACCTGCCACATTGACCGCGATGGTTTCGAGTTCATCGGATAATGGATATTCTGGATTGATACTACCAACACCAGAATTGATTATGATGGCATCCACTTCACCCATTATTGTTAAGAGTTCGTTAAATGATTTAACCGATTCAGAAGTATTATTTAGATCGATATAAGATTTAAAGCATTGATTGGGCAATTCTTCTTCCAGAGAATCCAACAGGTCAGTACGGCGCCCGGTTATTCCAAGAATATACCCATGGTTTGACATTTGTTTTGCGAGCTCGCGACCGATGCCAGATGTCGCGCCGATTATGATAGCCTTCACGGGATTCTCATTTAAAGCTTAAGGTTGCAGTCGTTATTTATTTAATCAGTATCGATAGATCAAGCTGATATTACCTTATCTCTTAGATATATTCACTGCGCCTACCATAACCACCCCCATAAATGTGAAGCTGGCTATGATATTTTTATATTGGGGGCAGAAGGACGGTTAGATTGTTATTTAAATTCTTTCAGTGCTTTTCTGTACTCAAGCATTACACTGGAGCTGGCTGCAAATTCTTTATTAATGATTTTTTTGACCGCGGGAATGTCTTCTATGGAAGGCAAACCTTTTAGGTTTTTATTCATAACTCGCAGTAATACATTAGTGGCAATCACTAAGTCACTATAGTCCCCTTGCTCGGTATTCGATTCATAGGCCCAGCTACCACCATCGTTTAAAACACTCATCACTTCTTCTGGCAGATTCCATTTGGAGACAACTAATCGGCTATTGGTTGCCGATTTCTCTTCGTTGATTTGCTGAACTTTTTCTAAGGCCTGGGCATCACGTATATTTTTTGCAACATACTGAAAGATTAACAGATCGCCAATACGGAAAAACAAACCACATAGAAAAGCGGTATCAGGATTAAAATCTGCTTTTGAAAGCTTCGCGACAGTACGCGCCATAATCGCACGCCTTAGCGAATCATTCCACGCTCGCCGAAAGGCGGCATCCAACGCTTTTACTGGCGGCTGAAACAGCTCTTTAGTCGCAAAATAAAAAACTAAGTGTTGAGTAACTTGTTTGCCTAAGCGACAGACTGCATCAGTAATGCTTTTAACATCGACCGCACCTCGATAAATCGGACTATTGGCAGACTGTATCAGCTTAATGGTCATCGACGCATCACGGCTGATGATATCTGCGATATCATCCAGAGACGCTTCTTCATCATTACAGGCTTGTTTAACCTTCATTGCCACTTCTGGCAACGACGTTAGCAGTAAGTCACCTTGTGTTATTTCTGCTTCAACTCTTTCAAGTACAGTTTTCTCAGGCATATCGCCGATAGTGACTTCAAAGTCACTATGAGCGGACGCCGCCTCACGTGTCTGTTCATACACCATTTCAACAATATGATGGGGAACCGCATAAAATGTCGCTTCAAAGGAGCGAACAATTCCCGAAAGCTGTCTGGGTCGCAAGAAACCTATGGCTGTACTGGCTTTAGCGGTGTCACTTTTAACTTCACTGCTATTTCCATCCTGGGCTTTTAAGGTCACCGCTCCATCCAGTAAAAAATAATCGACATCGTCGTCCGCCCCTTGCTTAAACAAAGGGTGGCCAAACCGAAAAGCTTCTTGTTCAGCAAAGCTTGCCATCAATATTTGGCTACTTTTGGGTAAATCCGAAAAAGGCTTAAAATTGCTCAAAGGAGGCAATAGCCGAGGGCCTTTAGAGCTGGATTGAGCCTTGGGTTTAGACGATTCTTCCGAACTAAACAGTTTATTTAAAAAATTCTTGACCATCTGTATTAATAAGCCACTTTCGCTATAAAGATAAAAACTATCTTTTGAGTATAGAGCCTATATTCAGAAGCGTTTGGTCAGATAAGGTATATCGCGAAATAAACACCATTTAAGCCTGCCTCCGCCAACACCAAAAGCACGCTAAACCATTGAAAAATAAATAAAAATTAAAAATACAAGATAAAAACTGGCATTGATAGACAAATTATCATTTAACACCAGATCACTTAATTCCCTTACTATAGCTTTATCCACATTGACACTGGATTTATAGAGCCACTATGTCAGAATACAACACGAATATTCACACGGTATTTGTGTCTATTTAGAGCTATCCGAAGATAATAATAATGTAACCAACAGTGTTAACTAATGATGAGGATATGATTATGGGTTTATTTGATTTTGTTTCATCCATGGGCAAAAAGCTATTCAGTGATGACGGTGACGCAGCCAATAGTATTAAAGCAGCAATTGAAGATGACAACCCCGGAGTGAGCAATTTAGGGGTCGCCTTTGAGAGTGGTAAGGTGTCGCTTAGCGGCGATGCAGAAAGCGCAGAAGCAATGGAAAAAGCCGTGCTGATTGCAGGAAATGTCAAAGGGGTCAGTGACGTAGATGCATCTGCTATTAATGCTCCTGCAATGGTCGAAGAAGTACAGTATTACACCATTGAATCTGGAGACACCCTGTCGAAAATAGCGAAGGAGTTTTTGGGTAATGCGATGGACTACCCTAAAATATTTGAAGCTAACCGTGAAGTTATTAAAGATCCAAACTTAATATACCCTGGGCAAAAAATTCGCATCCCTGTTAGCGAAACTTCTGTTGCCTGACCCTTTTTTCTTTCCCAAAAATAACGAGCCCTTTAAATATAAGTCCTCTACATAAAAGGCTCGTTATTTTTTAAGTCAATAGCCATTCTTATTTTTCTGTTACACGTAAAGCAATACGACGATTTTGCGCGCGCCCCTCTTCAGTGTCATTGCTAGCGACAGGATGTTGAGGCCCATACCCTTCGGACTCTAATCGATCTTGGGGGATGCCCTGAGAAATTAACGAATTTTTAACTGATTTCGCACGGTTCTCTGATAAGGTCTGATTCAATGCTAAGCTACCGGTATTGTCGGTATAGCCACCAATTTTTAATTTCACTTGAGGGTAGGCTTTCAAGATTTCTGCAATATTTCTAATTTGCTCTCTAGAATCTAGAGTTAATTCGGACTTACCTGTGGCAAAGTTAATTCTGTCGAAATTAAACCAGGTTGTTTTATCTACCGGTTTAGAGTCGTCTCTGATAAAAGTAATTAGCTTATTCTCAATACCAAATTCAGGAATATTTAGATCAGTACCGCTGGGTAGCTTACTCGAAAAGAAACTACCTAAATCTGAGGTTACTTGCTGAGTAGAGTTAATGGCAGTCGCAGGTTCGATGGAAGCGTCAACAGCGCTTGGAGTAACAGCACGACTAGCCTCGTCCGTTCTTGAGCAGCACTGGGAGAACAGGTACCAAACTAACATGGCCAATAAAATAGGAAGCAACCACCATGTCCAGCGGCAGCCACAATCTTTTTTTTCTTCATCAACGGCAGGTTGATTAGTCGACATCGCCGGTATTGGCTCAGAGCTTTGGGGAGTTTCCACCTCCGGCGTCGGGCTTACGGCCTTTACGGCTTCAACACTTTCAGCAGTAGAAGCAGCTATTGTGCTACCAACAATACCCGCCAAAGGTAGAGCACCTGTTCCCAACAGGCGTGCTATTGCAGCCTCCATAGACGCTTCAGAGGAAAACCAGGCACTGGTTGCAATTTCCTGGTGGTTACCTGCTACCAGATTAAAAAAATGTCGGCCAGAATCTAAGGAGTCACGCTTATAGCGCTTTTCAATAACACGGTTTTTCTCAACAGAGGCAACGCCGTTATCTCGCCCTTTTTCAGACGTGTAACCTTCACTAATAAGAACGACTTCACCATCGAGGTTATAGGTAAAAAAATATTCGTCGTTCTCGCTAAAGGTTTCAAAACCATTTTCAACGCCAGAGACTTTTTCCTGATAGAACTTTAACGGTTTATAATCATCTCCATCGACGCCTTTTTTACCCTTGTAGTCTTTATCACTCATGAATCTCCCCTTTTTAAAAAATATATTGGTACTAAACCCAAATACAAATCAATTTTGGATGAAATAGAATTATTTATAGACTGCTAAAATGGTTACTTAAGGAACCTCTGACTAACCATCAACGGTGGGTATTACTAACTTTTGACCTATACGAATCGAGGTCCCATTCAGTTTATTTTCTTTTTTAATAGCAGCAACAGAACTACTATAACGCAGAGCAATACCCGACAATGTTTCACCACTCGTTACCTTATGGACAACCGTTTGGGAAATGACTGATGGTGCGGGTTTAATGCTTGCAACTGTTTTTGGTCTTGATACTGATGGCGACTTCTTAACTTTCAGTTTTTGGCCGATTCTAATTGAATTCTTCTTTAAATTATTGAGTTTTTTCAACTCGCTAATCGACAGCCTATAACGCGCCGAGATACCAGATAAAGTGTCTCCTCGCGCCACTGTATAAACCCCTATACCCTCATCCTTACCACCACTTTGCTTCCAAGCAATGTAAGTTCCTGCCGGTGGATTTTTTTCAAAGAAAGCACGCACACCACTATAAATAGACTGAGCCATTTTAATGCGATAAGACTTGGTTGATAACTTTTTGGCTTCCGTAGGGTTAGAAATAAAACCTGTTTCTACAAGGATGGAAGGCACATCTGGCGATTTCAGAACCAAAAAACCTGCCTGTTCAACATGCCCCTTGTGTAAACGCGAAATACTACCCATCTCTTTGAGTATATGGCCTCCCGCATCAAGACTTGAACCTAAGGTTGCACTCATGGATAAATCAACGAGCACCCCTTTTAGCACTTTATCCTTATCATTAAGGCTAACATCACCCACACCACCAACAAGGTCGGCATCATTTTCCTTACGCGCTAAAAAGCGTGCGGTTTCACTGGTTGCTCCCCGGCGCGACAATGCAAATACCGATGCACCTCTGGCATCTGGCGTTTTAAAGGCATCCGCATGAATGGAAACAAATAAGTCAGCCCGATGCTTACGTGCAAAGTCACGGCGTTTCTTTAGAGGAATATAATAATCACTAGTACGAGTTAGCTTTGCAGTGTATCCATCTGTACGGTTAATTTTTTCAGCTAAATGCTTAGCGATATCCAATACAACATCTTTTTCCTTAATACGTTTTGGCCCCACAGCTCCTGGATCTTCACCTCCATGCCCAGCATCAACTACCACCAGAATATCGCGACGCGTAGAAACAGCAGCGGCCTCTGCCACTCGCTCTATCGTCTTTTCAACCACAGCATTAGCATCGTATAAATCGACTACTAAGCGATTAGGTTTGCCGGCATGTTTTTTGAGAAAAAAACTGCGAGGATTAATATTGCCTTGCAAGTCAAAAACAAAACGTAAATCTTTTTGCTCTCGCTTGGCACTGCGAATACGCTTAATCGGCGTTTTCTTTAAATCAACGCTAGAAAGTGATGCACGATTACGGGCATTATTGATATCGATGACTAAACGTGAAGGACTTTTTAAGGCAAAAATTTTATGTTCAACGGCACCCGTTAAATCAAACACAACACGGGTATGATCAGGGGCACGCCATAAACGTACGCCTTCAACACTCGTTTGTGATTGGGCAAAAATAGAAGAGCTAAAAACCGTTAATAACAATAACAACGCGATGAAAGCTACTTTTGTCGATTTAACAGGGATAGAAGACTGAAAACTAGAGAACCTAGAAGAAACGGGATTTGAACAATTTGAACGTACGCAGATCATGATTTCCAGTGCTTAAGCACATTCCCACCCTTTTCAGTTATGGCCGTTATTATTAATTTTCGCCCTACAACGCCTGATTCCATCTTTTCAGGCAGTAATTCTAACCTTATATCGGCCGCAGGTAAAAACCCCTCGCCTCGCTCCGGCCATTCAATCAAACAAATTGCCTCGCCATGAAAGTAATCACGCATTCCCATGTACTCTAATTCTTCCGGATCACCCAAGCGATAAAGATCAAAATGATAAACAGGGCTTGCTAGATTTTCATAAGGCTCCACAAGTGTATAGGTGGGACTCTTAACTGAACCTGAATGACCAAATGCTTGTAATATCCCACGGGTAAACGTGGTTTTACCTGCGCCTAACTGCCCTTCAAGGAATAACGTCATTCCCCCACTTATCTGGCGCCCCAGAGTTTGCCCGGCAGAGACTGTTGCCAGTTTATCTACAAGTAAAAGGCTTTTTTGCTGATCTTCTTTCATTGATTTAACGGTCATAAGTCCAAGCTGATCCCACTACTAACCGTTATCTAGCAATAAACGCACATAATCGACGAGATCGGTTGCCAGAAGCCCCCTCATGCCGGACTCTGCAACCGCAAGGTCAGCCGCTGTCGCGTGCAACATCACACCAAGACAGGCTGCGTCGTCAATAGATAAACCCTGGCCTAACAGACTACCCAACAAACCACTGAGTACATCCCCCATACCGCCTGAGGCCATACCTGGGTTACCAGCATCACAGACAAATAAGCGTTGGTCTGATGTTAACACCAAGCTTCCGGCGCCTTTAAGAATGACCGCGCCACCGTACTTGTGTTGCAGCGCTTTAATTGCGGCGATTCTATCTTTCTGCACCTCAGCAATAGAAGTATCTAATAGGCGTGCGGCTTCACCAGGGTGAGGTGTTAATATCCAGGATTGAGGTTTATCAACCGATCTCGGCCATTGAATGCGGCCTTGGGCTAATAAATTTAGGGCATCAGCATCCAGCACCATTGGCTTATTGCTATGCTTGCTTTCGTTCAAATACACATACATGCAGTAATAAAGTACCTGCTCTGACCAGGCTGACTGTCCTAGCCCTGGGCCAATCACTAGCACTGTCGGCTTATCCAAATGAGGCAATAATTCCTGCCCGGAAGCGGTACCAATCGCCATTATCTCTGGCTGGCGAGCAATAATAGCGCTGGTATTCATAGGCTGTGTGGCCACACCAATTAAACCAGCTCCTGACCGTGCGGCCATTTGGCCGGCCATTAAAGGAGCTCCACCGTAACTACAATCACCACCGATCACTAAAACATGTCCACAATCACCTTTATGGGCATCAATAGAACGTTCAGGTAGCTTCGCCAATAATGCCGATAGTTCAAGGACTTGAGCTGCCGGCTCCACTGTTGAATCACTGTAGGTCTCAGCAGGGACATTCAAGTCATCAAATACTCGCTTTTGTCCACTACAGACTCTACCATCACCGATCAAATTCCCTAGTTTTTGCCCAATAAAGCTAATGGTGGTTGTCGCTTTTACAGCAATGGAGTCAACGGTACCCGTATCTGCATTGACGCCTGAAGGAATATCAATCGACAAAACTGGCCAGGCGGATTCATTGATCAGGGCAATGGCTGTGGAGTAGGGTTCTCTTAGCGGCCCACTTGCCCCTGTGCCCAATAAAGCATCGACAATAAGCCCTGATTCATTCACACCGGAGAGCATTGACTGCCAAGCCTCCAAGGTGAATGCTCGAATATCAACCCCCTCCTGTAAGGCATAGTCATAGGCCGCTTGAGCGGCACCCGTTAAATTTCCGGCTAATTGCCACACAGTGACGGGCAAACGGCGTTGAGCAGCAAGTGCCGCAACGATATAACCATCACCACCATTATTACCGCCGCCACAGAAAACATGAATCGGAGCGGGTTCAGGCCACTGCTCCAACAATACATCGAAAGCTGCCTTGCCCGCACGCTTCATTAATAAGGTTCCCGGTATTCCACATTCTTCGATGGCGTACCGATCCAATTCACGAACATCCACAGCCGTGTATAAAGCCTTTGAGAATACCTGCGAACCAACCATAAATCGTCTCTGCTAAGAAAATGAGGGCATTATAGGATAAGCCAGCCAATAAGCCTAAAGAAGCTGATATCTATTATTGCAAACCGCAGACTTGATACTGTTATTAGCCTTTATATCCAAGTGATAAAACACTATTATCAAAACCGATACCCGTTTTATTAATACCCCCACTATTGGATACTGCAAGAGTGCAACAAGAGTCACCTAAAATATCACGATTAATGCCGCCCTTTGCGGTGGTTTTGTTGCATGTTATCGGCATTAGCGCAACGTTAGGCTATGGCATTCACCACCTATTCAATGAGACATTGATTATTGGCATCCTCCTATTGACCTCAGGGATCGGTGGCATCTGTTCGCTTATCTATTTGTACCATAACAGAGACAGTAATTATTTTTTTGTGGTTTTCGGGTCATTTTTAGGGATAGCGCTGATCCTTAGTTCCTACTTTCATGGTTACCGCGGCTTGCTGTTTGTCTTTCCTTTTACCGCCAGCCTTTTCTATTTCATGCGATTTAAAACAGCACTGTTTTTTGCACTTGCTCTCGGCATTGTCTGTTTATTAGCGGCATTGCGTGTAATGGAAGGTATCATTGTTTTACGTTATGGCGCTGCATTGATTATCTCCATTGGCTTTTCGGCGTGTTATGCCTATGTAATGAACCAGCAGAAGGCTCATCTTGAGCAAGATGCCCACTATGACCCTTTAACAGGTATTACTAATAGACGGTATTTTAATCATTGGCTCAATTCAGTCATTGATGAGAAACCCTCGTCAAAGAAAAATATTGCGCTGTTTTATATTGATATCGATGATTTTAAACATATCAACGATAGCTTTGGCCATGCCGCAGGCGATGAGTTACTCAAATTATTCAGCAAGCGCATACTCGCTGTTATTCGTCAAAATGAACTCATCATGGCAACCAATAAGATTTACAACTTTGCTCGCCTGGCCGGTGATGAGTTTGTTATCGCTATTTTGGATTTAGACAATATTAATGCGGCCAAAAGAATTGCTGAGCGCTTAATAGAAAGCACATCGGTTCCCTTTACGATTGCATCAACAGAAACCGATGTGCATATCAGCATCGGTGTTATTTATTCTGAGAATTATATGAGTGCCGAAATGTTGGTACATAATGCTGATACTGCTATGTACCGCGCCAAAAGTAATGGGAAAAATAATTTTTATATTTACGACGATAGTATTTCAGCAGAAATTCAACGCAGAAAAGATATCGAAACCAACATCACTCATGCACTGGACAATCAGTTATTCAAATTGGAATATATGCCAATCTATGATATCTCTGGCACACCAAGCATTACTGGCGTCGAAACATTAATTCGATCTGAGCAGGAATATCTCCGCGATATAGGCCCCGATAAATTCATCCCTGTTGCAGAAGCAAGTGGCCAGATTAAAGATATTGATCTCTGGGTAATGGAGACGACATTTAGTGACATCAGTTCCATACAGAAAAACGCTGATCATGCTGATTGTTGGTATGCCATCAATATTTCATCAACAGAATTATTAGATTCCAAATTTATTGATCAAATAGAATATCTATTAGAGAAGTATTCTATTGATGCGAATACTATCCATCTTGAAATTACAGAAACCAAGCTGGTACCTTACGAAAACATTATTCTTGATCGATTAAACCGCCTCCGAAAACTTAACTTTCACCTCACTCTAGATGACTACGGCACAGGCTATACTGGATTTGCCCAGCTACTGAACTTCCCAGGCGATTTTATAAAAATAGACCAGAGCTTCATCGCTGAAATCAATAAAGGTAATTCAAATTACACAAAAATGATTGGGGTTATGCTCTCCATCGCCAATATTTATGGATTAAAAGTGGTTGCTGAGGGAGTAGAAACAGAGGAGCAACTAAGCTACCTACAAAATTTAGGCTGCCAATATGCGCAGGGATATTATTTTTCCAGGCCGCTATCCTGGCAAGACTTTTCTGAATTATAGTAGCTTAGATGAATCACAACTGCTTATCTGAGTTATCGCTGCCTGACTCAACAAAATATATATTTTCAGCATTTCGATAGTAGTGTTTATAGTCTATACCAAAGCCATAAACAAACTTATCTTGTATTGCGAAACCATAATAATCGGGTTCCACAATATCACTATGCTTACGTGGCTTTTCTTTATTTAACAATACTGCAGCTTTGACTGATAGAGCATTTTTGCTATGGCAAAAATTAACCAGTTCGGTCAATGATACGCCTTCATCGATCATATCATCGACAATCAAAATATTTTGACCATCCAGATTTATACTCGGCTCTTTAATCCAGCGTAGCTGCCCACCATGGTCTTTATCACCATAGCGACTAACATGCACATAATCGAATCTGACAGAAAAAGAGAGATGAGTTAACAAGTGAGAACAAAATACCATGCCACCATTCATGACACAGAGCACGACAACATCCTGACCAACAAAGTCCTGATTGATTGTCGCCGCCAATTTCTCAATAGATTGCACAATCTCTTTTTTGGCAATCAGCTGTTTAGCTTGTGAGAAATCTACCCCGCTATCTGGCATATATCATCCAACATATTTTGTTTATCTATTTACTGGTTTATTCACGTATCTATATTAACGAATTAACTAAGCATACCGAATATCATTAAGGAACCTCTGATTAACCTCGGATAATCAGAGGTTCCTTAACTCAGCCAGTGCTTAATAATATCCCGGCCAAACCCTTTGGGTTCTTGATCAACTTTACTGCTAATTAAGCAGCGTAACTTCCATACAAAACGTCCGGTCAGCTTTGCCATCGTCGCTAAAGCAAAATACATTTTTCCATGGTTTTTAGTAAAGTAGTGACGACGCGAATCCAACCAATAACCTGGTATGCGTTCCCACTTTTTCATTCCGGTTGAAGCCGAGCCCACGTGAGCGACACGACTATCGAGTATGTAACGCGTCTTCCAGCCTTTACGGTTAGCACGTAAACATAGATCTGTTTCTTCAAAATATAAAAAGAAGGTCTCATCAAATAAACCTACTTGATGAATCATATCAACACACATAATCATACTGGCACCCGCCAGCCAATCAACATCGATAGATGTCTCAGGGATACCAATCGGCACCACATGATCTTTAAATAGTCGCGTTACCGGGCCTAAACGTATTGCTCCTTCCAACTCACCTTGTATGGTAGGAAAACGGAAAGCCGTAATGTGAGGTTCGCCATCAGTGCCAAAAATATAGCTACCAGCAATACCATAATCAGAATTGTTATCCAAAAAATTGACCAATTCTATCAGTGCTTGCTCTTCAGGAAAGGCATCAGAGTTTAGAATATAAATATACTCTAATTCATCATCCTGCATCATAACATGGCGAATGCCGACATTATTACCGGCGCCAAAGCCACCATTATTCCCCGACTGCAGCACCTCAATACGATCCCAGCCTTGAGTATTTTTTTGTTGCTCTTGCAGACATGCAGCACGCAACCTATCTTCACTGCCATCACCGGAATCATTATCCACAACGGTAATTGACCATTCAAAAGGAACATGAACTAAAGCGGCAACAGTGGCAGTAATGGCGTCCACTGTCATATCAGGTGTACGGAAGTTTAAAATAATAACAGCAAGTTTCACGGAAGAGATTTCCTTTGTAATAATGAACGGAAAAAAGGAAAATGGGGTCAGAGTCAATTTTTATTCTTTTATTTTTAGCCATCCTTGGCAGATGTGAACAACACCAAAGAAAAATTGACTCTGACCCCATTTTATTAACGTTTACGTGTTTTAGGGTCTGCTGCCTCAATACACTGGCGTAATTTAACGGCAAGTACTCGAACATTAGGCTCCAATACCATACTGTCATGATTCCCCGGCACTTCGTATACATCGAGATCATTTACATAAGGAGGCCAACCATTATCTTCATAAATAACCTGACGGTCAGCATTGGTTACCCTGCTGCCACTTAAGCGATAATGAATATCGAGCCGAGGCCTGAACAGTGTTGCATGTATATTTAATGGCTGTAAGTCGTAACGCCCTAATGCACGATAGAAAGCCATTTCCATTCTTTCCGATTGAAAGTCGTGTACTTCTTTACCTTCATCAGCCTCTCTAAAGCGCTTACGGAATTTTTGTAATTCCCATTGGTAACGATTTTTAGCCCATTCTGTAAAGTAGCCTGCGCCTTTTTTACGAACGTTCTGTAAATGTATCGACATGCGATCCACAGAGCTTAGTGGCTCATTAAATGGCAATGGCGTATCCAATAGAATAACTTCAGCGACTTCATGCCCCATCGCCTTAAGTTGCTTCGCAATTTCAACAGCGGTAATCCCACCACCTGAAAAACCTCCGAGAATAAATGGGCCTTCAGACTGTACCGTCAGCATTTCGGCAATATAGTCTTTGGCCATTTCTTCAAAGGTTTCATGAGGTTCTGAATCACCAAATAAACCTCGCGCCTGCAAACCATAGAACGGCCTGTCACTACCAATCAACTGTGCAAGATGACGAAGATTCAATACATTACCAAACATACCTGCCACCAAAAAGAATGGTGTGGCATTACTGGATTTAGCACTGTGCATAGGTACGAGATGGGTATAGCGAGCCTTGCGTGATTTGTCTGTTTTTTCTGCGCCATCATCACTTCCACTGCTTGCTGCACCAACATCGCCTACCGTTTCTCTAATTAAATCTGCACAACTGGCAATGGTTGGCGCCTCAAATAAAATAGAGATAGGGTAGTCAACACTGTATACCTGCTGAATTTTTGCAAACAAACGTACAGCAATCAGTGAATGACCGCCGAGCTCAAAGAAGCTATCTTCAACACCCACTTGATCAACACCCAGCAACTCTTCCCAGAAACCTACTAAGGTTTTTTCAATATCATCACGAGGAGCGGTATAGTCATTATCAAGGTCGGGACGAGAAAATTTCGTTTCAGTACTTTCTTTATGCAAAGAAGCAGCGGTAGCATCGACTTCTTTTATCAAACCTTCTAACTCTAATGAAGAAACAATAACTTCTGTCGCAGTGCCTTTTTCCAGTATTGAAAATAACGCTTTGGTACCTTCAGCCGGTAAAATACCTTGCGATAAGTTATGCTGAAAAGCCATTTCTGATGGTGACAGCTGCCGGAATTCACCTGATGATGTATCCACAGGATCTTTTTCTAAATTACCAGGCAATGCATCTTTAGAGAAATCGACTTCACCACTTAGCTTTTTAATCGTCAATTCTTTAACTTCAGCCAATACTTGACCTCGGCTATCAAACATTACGATATCAAAACTGGCAAAGTCTTGGTCTACTGTATTCTCACGATGGTTACGCACCCAACTATACACTTGCTGGCTCAATGGCTTATAAAATTGAAAGCTTGCGTAAGAAACGGGAACCCAAAGATTAGCCGCTTCCTTTTCAGCAGAAGCTGAATCGCTATAGCCTTTGATCAAATCCATTGCATAACCCGTCGCGATATCTAATAGTGCCGGGTGAATAGCATAATCAGTTTGATCATCACTATATTCATCTGCTAGCGACAAGCGCGCAATGGCTTCTTGCTCACCGTATTGTGCATCGCGTAGCACATGCCAACGAGGGCCAAAGTTTAAGTGGTCTTCTTGACGAGTACGAATATAAGGAGAACTCTCTGAACTTTTTTCAAGTTGAAGGCGGGATAAAATCTCGTCGAGAGATTCGCTGTTACTGTCGTCAGCCCCCATCAAAATACGTGCTTCAGCATGAGTTTGCCAAGCAGGTTCTCCCTGTGAATCAGTGACTTCAGATTGAATAGCAAACTGATAGCCCTCTACTGTCTGCTCCAGTTTGACTCGAGCCATAACCGTTTCATTATCAGGTACATAAAGCGCTTTAAGGAAAATCAGTTCTTTTATTTCGAATGCACCTGATTCACCTGATTCACGCAATGCTGCACGAGCCAATTCTATATAGGCAGTACCTGGCAATAATGCTTGACCATTTTTAGTTCGGTGCTCTTCCAACACCCAATGAGATTTTGTTGATAAATAAGCAGTCAATAAAAACGTATCATGCCCATTGCTGGAGCGAGTAATACGTTTTTCAAATAGCGGGTACTGCGCCGAAGCCACCTGCTCTTGAGGCGCTGACTGGCCATACCCCATAGAAGAGGCCGCCGCTGCCGCCATACCCACTTCATTCCAAACACCCCAATTGATCGCAACGGTATAACCCTTTTCCTGTGTGTTACGTCGATGGGCATAAGCATTTAGGAAAGCATTCGCTGCAATATAATCTATTTGGCCAACGGGCGAGATCACCGTACTGGTCGATGAAAACACAACAAAGAAATCTAAGTTTTTACCAGTAAGCAATTCATCAAGAACGAGGGTGCCATACACTTTAGGTGCAAATACATTTTCAATATCGGACTGATTTTTCATTTGAATCAATCCGTCATTCACCGTACCGGCACCATGAATAACACCGTTGATTTCACCAAAGTGAGTTTCCGCTTCTTGAACAATTTCTCGCATGCGATCAATATCAGTGACATCACCACTAAGCACTAATACATTCGCACCTGAAGATTCAAGGTCACGAACTTTTCGAATATTACGGCTGATCGCATCATCCGCACTGTGCTCTTTCAACCAGCTGGACCACTCATTGCGCAAAGGTAATGGCGTTCGGTTAATTAAAACGAGCTTTGCTTTAAATTGTTTGGCTAATTCCGTTGCCATTACATAGCCAATACCACCAAGGCCACCGGTAATCAGGTAAACGCCTTGCTGCTTTATTCGAGGTGATTGACGTGTTTGCTGTACATCATCTCCGGCATGATCATATTGCAATTGCCAACGCACATTATTGCGATAAGCATATAGACCATCGTCAACAGAGGCATAAAGCTCTTTGTACATAAGATCAATTAACTGCTGAGAAATTTGCTCAGGCTGATTCTTATTTTTACTTAATTTATCGAAGAGGCCTGCTTCAGTCGTATGACTTACATCCACATCGATACAGCGACACTGAATTGCAGGGAATTCTCGCGGAAGGATTTTACAAGGCCCCAAAACGGTAGCCTTTTCAGGATAAGGGACAATCTCTTGATCAACTTGCTGCATACCATTGGCATAAACAATAATGTCCAGCTCTCGATCAACCAGACCCTCATCAGCCATTGCACGAGCCCAGAAAAATAAACTATAAAAACCTTTTTCCTGATTGCGATGCAAGAAACTCGAACCAGGACGGAAGCTTTCTTCTCGAGTTAATAACCAGAGATGCAAAATGCTGTCAGGGAAAGCGCCACTGGCAACCAGATCTTTTACTAATGCAGAATAAGATTCCAAGCCTAACTCAGAGGCAATACAATACTCTTCGTTACTGACTTTATAGTAAGCATCACCACTGACTACAGTAATCACTTTATGACCTTGCCCACGCAATTTACTGACAAGTGCATGACCAACACCGTCACCATCATCGAACACTAACCACGTTTTAGGCTCTGTTGGTTTTGATAAAACCCCTTGCTGTACCCAAACAGGTTTGCGAAACCAATCATCCCAGTTGGATAATTTTTCTAGCGCTGCAAACCCTTCACCATCACTTTGGGCAGGCTTACCCGGTTCGATCCAATAAGGATTGTGTTGAAATGCGTAAGTCGGCAAAGGCACTTTATAACGTCGCTCTTCTGGCCAAATTGCATCACTGTTAACAGGGTAACCTACTGCCCAAAGACGACCCAAGACCGTTAAAAAGTAGCTTAGGTCAGGCGTTTCTTCCTGGGGATGACGCAGACTTGAAAATACTCGCTGCGATGGTGCATCTGGGTTTTGCCGAGTCAAAGCGCCCAAAATATTACCTGGCCCGACCTCTAGGAAAATATATTCTTCGTCGTTCAATAAGGTATTAATACCATCCGCAAAATAAACAGTATTGCGCAGATGTTTAACCCAATAGTCTGGGTCAACAGCTTCCTGATCGGTAATCCAAGTGCCGGTGTAGTTAGAAATAAAACGAATTTCCGGTTTTTTCAATTGGATGCTACGCAAGTAATTACCAAAAGGCTCAAGGATGCCATCAAGCAACCAAGAATGTGCCGCAATATCAATACGAATCGGTTTGTTCTCGATACCTAATGAAGTTAATTTTTCAGAGAGCGCTTGCAAATCATCCTTGGTACCCGAAGCTACTGAAAGCATCGGGCTATTAACTGCTGCTAATGCCAACTTATCGTGCAGGTGTTGTTTTAATTCGTCAGCGGGCAGTTCAACACTTAACATTCCACCTTCGGGAACATCATCCATCAATTGACCACGTAATAAGACCAAACCTAGTGCATCTTTAAAACTGAAGACACCTGCCAAACAGGCTGCTGTGTTTTCACCCATGCTATGGCCAATTAAGGCTTTTGGCTCCACCCCCAACGACATCCATTGTTTTGCTAAGGCGTACTCCACTAAAAATATCAGTGGCAATTGCACCGACGGTTTTTTCAATTCTTGCTGAACGGCATCAAGAGACTGATCATCGACAAATAATAATTTCTTATAATCCAAGCCAGTTTTTTCTTTTAGGATCGCAAAACCGTTATCCATATGCTCTTTAAAAACAGGTTCAGCTTCATACAAGCCCTTACCCATGTCCGCATATTGGGCACCACCGCCAGGGAACATATAGACAATCGATTTTTCTTCCCCATCAGCTGAATGGGTAAACACTCGACGCTGATCTTTACTCTCTAATAATTTAATTGCTTCATTATGATCAGCACAAGCTAAAACTCGACGATGCTCAAACGATTCACGGCCATTAAACAAGGTAAAGGCCACATCAGCTAAGTTAAGCTCTGGGTTGGCTTGCAAATGCTCCGCCAATCGCTGACCAGCGGCATCTAATGACTTACGATTTTTGGCAGAGAGTGTAATCAAATGGTTACTGCGTTGATGTTCGCTGGCCTCTGGTCGCTCAGGTGGCTCTTCAACGATGACAAATGCATTGGTACCACCAACACCCAATGAGTTAATGGCAGCACGACGAGGTTCATCACCACGCTGCCAAGCCTTTAACTTATCGTTTACATAAAAAGGAGAATGCACAAAATCAATCGTTGGGTTCGGAGCTTCGTAATTTAAGCTTGGAGGAATTTGTGCATTCTCAACAGCCAATGTCGCCTTGATAATGCCGGCGACACCCGCAGCGGTATCAAGGTGACCTATATTACTTTTTACAGAACCAACACCGCAAAAACCGGTACGCTCTGTTGTCTGATTAAAGGCTGCGGTTAAAGCCGACAACTCAATGGGATCGCCTACCGGTGTGCCTGTACCATGACATTCAACATAACCAATACTATCGGCATCCACATCAGCAATCTCCAAAGCCTCTGTAATTGCATGGGCCTGACCATCAACACTGGGCGCTAAATACCCGACTTTACTGGATCCATCATTGTTTACTGCGGAACCAATAATGACGCCATGAATATGGTCACCATCTTCAATCGCATCTTCAAGACGACGCAATACAATCGCACCTGTACCACTACCAAAAATAGTGCCTTTAGAACGATGGTCAAAGGGCCGGCAATGGCCATCGGGCGATAGAATCTCACCTTCTTTATACATATAACCACGACCATGGGGAATTTCGATAGTCACACCGCCCGCTAATGCAATATCACATTCTTCACTTAATAAGCTTTGGCAAGCTAAATGCGTTGCCACGGACGAAGTAGAGCAGGCTGTTTGCACATTAATGCTGGGGCCAGTCAAATTTAAGCTGTAGGATACTCGAGTCGCCAAAAAATCTTTATCATTACCGGTGTGGCGCAACAAAAACATGCCTACCGAGTCCACAAGATCCGGATTAGTAATCAAGTTCTGGGCAAAATAGGCTCCCATGCCACAACCAGCAAATACGCCAATAGCGCCATCAAACCGAGAAGGCACATGACCCGCTCTTTCCAGAGCTTCCCAACAACATTCATAAAATTGGCGGTGCTGAGGATCAAGAATACCGGCTTCTTTAGGGCTAAAACCAAAAAAGTCCGGATCGAAATACTCCATTTTATCGAGAGGAGCACCTGCTTTAACATAATGAGGATTTTTTAGTTGATCAGGTCTTACTCCATTTTCAATCAGCTCTTCATCTGAATAGAACTTAACCGATTCCACCCCTCCGCATAGGTTTTTCCAGTAATCATCGGGGTTACTTGCTCCTGGTACTCGGGTTGCCATACCGACAATGGCAATACCATAGCCACCAAAATCGTCTTGTTCACTCATAATAAAAAAATTCCATGTTGTTATGGGGTTATATAGTTATATTTTTGTATGAAAATTAAGTTATGCAATATGAAAGATCATCGTTAAGTTCTTATTATAGATGCTCATACTATTAATCGCTTAAGTGCGAAAATCATAACGTCAGGATGAGGGAAAGATAATCCCTACTAGTAGGTATAACGCTATATTAACGGCCGCGTATTCTACTATATTAATCAAAAACAATAGATAGAAATTGCGTTTTCGGCAACTGCGACAATAGAAAGTAAGGCATATTGTAGCCTTATATAGGGAAAAGAACTAACTAGAGGGTAGTTTTTACACTTTGGGAATAGGCTTTGCTGGCATATCAACAACGGTTGTTGCAACAGGGATATCATACAAAACAGCCGAATCAGCACTAGTAGATTTATTTGTAGCAATAGGTTTTGCTGGAATACCAACAACCGTTGCTCCAGCAGCAACATCATGAAGAACAACTGAATTAGCGCCGATAGACGCATCATCACCGATCGTCACGGATCCCAATATCTTTGCACCCGCCCCGACATTGACTCGCTTGCCCAAAACAGGGGCTTCAAAAGGCTGGTCTAGATAGCGGTTACCAAGGCTGACTCCTTGGCGAATGACACAATCGTCACCAATGACCGAATAACCATGAATAACAACAGCTCCTTGATGCTCAAAAATAACACGCCGACCTAACTCTACCGTGTACGGCAATTCTATGCCATAGACATTTCGCGCTCTAATATAGAGAAGGTGATACAGCACACTAAAAGGCGCACGTAACCACCGGCTTTTTATTTTCATCCTCCATTGACCAAAACGGCAGGTAGCCACTGCACGAAAACCGGGCATGGTTGAGTCTTTACTGTGGCAAATCCAATCTTCTTTAATTTGTTGAAATAGATTCATAAATACTATGTCGTTAACTGGCCAATTAGAAATGCTGATACTACATAAAAACTAAGGAAGAAATATGAACCCAGTTAAAAAAAATAACATTAAAACTTTATTAGAAGTATTATGTTATTTATTGAGCGAGTTTATCCAGTTTTTGGGATTAAGATCACTTTTTAGAAAAAAGTCATAGGCAAATTTTGGCGGCCGTGTTTTTAAGTCTTCTGGTTTACTCAATGTTTTACGAACAACCCAGCAAGCATGTCCGATCAACCACAAAAAATCTGCGGCTAATAACGATAGCCCACCATAGTTTTTTAAAAAATAGCGTCGTCTCGATTCAAACCAATACGCTGGCCGCCTTGGTTGTTGTTTACGAACATCAGAAATACCCGTTGAAGCACCAACCTCATGAATCACGCGACTTTCCGGAAGATACCAGCAATATATTCCTCGACGATGTGCTTGCAGCAGATAATCAACTTCCTCAAAATATAAAAAGTAATTTTCATCTATGTGACCCAGTTCTTGCTGCACATGAGAACTAAACATTAATGATGCACCTGCCATCCAGTCGGATGTTTCTTGAGCAACAGGAATATTCCGACAAACAATTTTTTTAGCAAATAATTTATCCAACACTCCAAGGCCAAAGCCTGAACATAATTCACTAATCACTGAAGGAAAATTGAAAGTAGAGACCTGTTTGGTTCCATCCCTGTCTTGTAGACAACTACCGGCGATAGTCCTAGGGTTCTCAACTAAGAAATCAATCAAAGCTAACGTTGCACCAGATAAGACTTGAGTATCTGGATTAAGCATCCAATAATAATCGATATGATGAAGCCAAGATTTAGCCTCATCAAAACCTCGATTATTACCATAGGCATAGCCACCATTTTTTTCAGCTGCAAAAATTTTTACCCAATCATTCCATTCTTGCGACTGTACAAGCTCTTGCAGCTCTTGGGCTGAAGCATCACCGGAGTCATTATCAACCACAACAACATGTAATTGAGGAAATTGCTTTCGCTCACTAGAAAGCGCCTGCAAACCAGCCGCAACTAATTGTGGCGTTCGATAATTAACAATAACGACAGCAATAACGCTGTCATAAACAGAAGAGACTGGAGCCATTTTAAATTATTCTTCCAAATTGAAATAGGGTCTGTTGACGTTTCATTATTGCTCCTGTTGGAGTTTAAAAAAGCGCTAACCAAAGCGCGAGGAGAGTGGTTTGGTGGTTCCAAATGAGCGACGAGCAATGCAGAGTAGCGCTTTTTTAAGCCCAACCCGAAGGGCCATGGCTATTTTCCCACCTGACTGCGTTAGAACTCGTTTATGTAGGCCCACTACACTACTCTCGTTCTGCCTTGTCAGCTGAAAAAATATCCGATGGCAGGAGTAATAATGAAACGTCAACAGACCCTAAAAGTTAAACAAAAAAACAACTCCAATATTGCTACTTTCACTTCACAACGATTACTTACGGCCGCGCTTACGCAAACCCATTCGTTCACGACGGCGTTGAGCTCGATCACTACTTTGTTTTAAGGAAGCATTAGCATCATCGTTATTCACAAAGTCTGTCAATGATCGAATTGTCGGAAAGCGATATAAGTCCGTTAGAGAAATAGGCTTTTCAACTTTTTGCTTTAATTGTTGGTGAACTCGAACAATTAACAAAGAGTGTCCACCTAAATCAAAGAAGTTATCATTCACTCCGATTTTATCAATCTGCAATGTTTCCTGCCAAACACTAACAATGATTTCCTGAAGTTCATTTTCTGGCGCTACATAGTCTGCAACGACTTTTTGCGTTAAGCCTTGTGGTGATGGCAACTGTTTGCGATCAAGTTTTCCATTTGGCGTCAACGGCATTGCATCCAATATAACAACATCATTGGGCACCATATATTCTGGGAGCTGTTGGCGTAAATGATTTTTTAAGTCACCAGTATCAGGAGCAGAGCCATTAGCGACAACAGAAAAGTCATTAGCAACAACATAAGCCACTAAACGTTGATCACCCGGAGAGTCTTCACGCAATAACAAAACGCAATCGCGTACAGCATCATGCTTACCGAGCATCGCTTCAATTTCGCCCAGTTCGATACGATAACCACGAATTTTAACTTGATGATCTACTCGCCCCAAGAAATCAACAACACCATCTTCACGATACTTAGCCAGGTCACCCGTCCAATAGATTCGTTGTTGAGGGTCATTGCCAAATGGGTTCTGAACAAAACGTTCTGCTGTTAGCTCAGGGCGATCTAAATAACCACGAACAACGCCATCACCGCCAATAAAGAGATCACCAGGAACGCCAACGGGCACAGGTTGCCGGTTTTGATCCAAAATGAAAATATCCGTATTGGCAATAGGGCGACCAATCGGGATTAAATCGGGGTTTTCAACATCCTGCGTAGTAGACCAAATAGTAGTTTCTGTTGGGCCATACATGTTGGTTAAACGACCGGTCAAAACTGACTTAAGGTCATTAGCCAAACTATTAGGGAAAGCCTCTCCGCCAACCATCATATGCTTGAGCTTGCCAAGCTGCGTGCGCGCTTCATTATCAAAACATAACATTCTTGCCATTGATGGCGTACATTGAAAATGTGTCACATTATGACGCTCTAATTGCGCAGGCAAAGAGTAGTCAAGATCATCAGCATTTTCATCAGCACTATGGCTATTGGCAATATCACGGACTTGCTTTAACAATGGCAAACCATTCATCACATGCTCAGTGGCAACACCGAAATCTAATAAGCAAGCTATTTCGTCAACACCCGCGGCTTTACAACGGTCAATCATTTTAGAACATGTATCCACCGTGCCAAACAAACCGCTGGTTTCATAATAACGATCGAAAGCAAAGTTCAGAATAGTATCTGTTTCTTCTTCTGTCAGACTCTTAAGGTCAATATCATCCGGTGTTGAATCAGCACCACCCGGACGCTTAAATGCTGGAAAAGACCATGCAAAATCCAGCACAAGTTTCATTGCACTGCGCAAGTAATCTTTCATTGGTTCACGAACAAGCTCGCGCACGTCATCGTCAGATTCACCGACAAAAGTATGCAGCATCAACGTCACCTGCCCCGCTGCTGGATCTAAACCTGCCTCTTTCCTTGCTTCGCGGTAAATGCGAATTTTTTCTGTCACTTCTTCAACAGATTGGCCTAACAAGTGTGTCAGCACATTAACGCCCTTGGCACCAGCTTGACGATAAGATTCTGGGTTACCCGCTGTGGTTAACCATACCGGCAATTCTTTTTGCACAGGTCGAGGCAAGGTTGCAATATCGACCATTTGCCCCATGGGGTTTTCGAAAGCAACTTTTTCCCCACGCCATAATTTCTTAACCGTTTCAATCTGCTCCAGCATCACCGCCTTATTATTTTTGTGATTTTCAGGCTTAATCACAAAATCATTAGGCTGCCAACCCGCAGCAAATGAAAGACCTATACGTCCATCAGATAAGTTATCGACTACCGCCCAGTCTTCCGCGATACGGATGGGGTGATGCAATGGAGAAACAATACTACCTGAACGGATTTTAATATTTTTAGTAATGGCTGCTATCGCTGCACTGGTCACGGCAGGGTTAGGGTAAGGCCCACCGAATGCACTGAAATGACGCTCTGGCGTCCAAACAGCATCAAATTTATTTTCATCGAAGTACTTGGCACCCTCGATCATTAACTTATATTTAGAACTACCCGGAGCATCATCATTACCCCACATAAACAAACCAAACTGCATAGATTGGCTCTGAATTTTACGCGTCGCTGCTGCCTTTTCTGCTCCGCGATCTTCTTTATAAACAACCACTTTAAAACCGCGAGTTAATGTCCAGAATAATTCCAAAACAGAAATATCGAACGACAAGCTCGTCACAGCTAACCATGTGCCAGGAGAATCAGAAGAATTAAAATTAAGGCGTTCATCCATACCCAAGAAAAAGTTGACCACATTGCGGTGCTCAACCATGACACCTTTGGGGTTACCAGTGGAGCCAGAGGTATATATCACATAGGAAAGATTATCCGAACGAACGGCAATTGCTGGGTTTTCCAACACTTGATTACCAGCAGAAAGATTATCAACACAAATAACCTCTGCATCTGAAGTAGGCAGCTTAGCTTGAATCGCCGTTTGAGTAATGACAATGCGCATTTTCGCATCATTCACCATATAGCTGATTCTATCTTCAGGAAATGCAGGGTCAAGAGGCACATAAGCGGCACCTGCTTTCATCACCCCCAACGTTGCTACCAACAAATCAATAGAGCGTTCAACATTAACACCCACTAACTCATCGGGTTTAACATCACGCTGAATCAATTCATTCGCTAAATTATTGGCTAGTTGATTTAACTCGGCGTAACTGACTGAATCACCTTCAAAAGCAACAGCGGTGGCATTGGGTCGCTCAACCGCCTGCTGTTCAAACAATTGATGAATGCACTGGGTTTTATCATAAGAGACATCAGTCTGATTCCATGACTCTAAAATTATCTTCTTTTCATCTGCTGTCAGCAGCTCTATTTCACCACAAGGCATCTCAGGAGAGGCCGCCATATTGGCTAATAACGTAGAAAATTGCCCGGTTAATTTACTTGCCATTTCTTCACTTAAACGACGAGTATCAAATAGTAAATTGGCAGAAGCACTATCGGCCGAAGCATCCACAGAAAGTGTAACGACAGAACCTAATACTGGAGAGCTACCACCAAGAGCAATTGCAACAGGCAAAGCTGTGCCGTTGCGTAGCTCAGGGGTATGATGAAGATCAGGATAACGCCCCACAATATCATTAACCCAGGCTCCCTTATCAACGGCTGCTTTTAGTTGTGCACTGACATCAACTAACGATTGCTGAGTGGCACTATCGGCATCAACAGCAATATAAGCAGTAGAACGATCACTGACTAAGCCAGGCACGATACCAGCAGCAGATAACATCGCTTGATCAGTTAAGGCTATATCGTATTCAAATTTACGGCCGAGCCTCGCCAATAGAACAGTAAATGCCGCACCTAATAAAAGACCGGCATTGTCTTGCTTAAAGACATCGATAAATTCAGCGGGCACATTGACAAGGTTTGATTGATAATTTTCTGATGTAGCATTGGTTGAATCTTGACTATCACTATTGTGACTGTAAGCAATCTCAATCGGATCTAAACTCGATAGACGTTTTGCCCACCTTTCATCATCTCGGCACAATTGTTGATTCAATGCTGTTAATTGAGTACGTTGAGCGGCAAGCTCATCAAAACGATCTCCAGCGCTAATGCCTGCTTCAGATAAACTCACTTTTTCACCGGAGAGTGTCATCAATTGTGTAATCGATAGCACACCGCTCACTGTTGCAACATTAATGGAAGCATCTTCTACCGATATAACGGTACCAGCATCTGCAGAATCCGACTGTTCCTGAGCAACAGCATCAGCGATTGAAAATAATTTTCCATTGATACTGACTTTAGCGGTATTTAAAAAATTCGGGTATTCACCAAAATTAAGCGCTCTGACAAACGCCGCTAGCGCACTGGCATCTTTACCCCAATCAAGCAGCCCCATTGCTTCAGGGCGTTGAAATTTTCCAAAATAACTACGTTTAGAAAGGTCTTGTGTAATCGGCTGGGTTTGGCCACTCACTAGCTCATCAACTAATACCGGAAAACTATCCAAGGCGGTTGCAAAACACTTTGTATTGATGGAGAGCGATGTTTCAGCTGGAGCAATATCAAACAGCTCCTGTTTCAATAATTCCCCTTCATCTAGACCAGAAACAACTTTATGCCAACTAATACCATACTGTTCTTCTTGATTCATCAAAGCCCAAGCAGGGGTGTTTAACCCAGCATAGGCAGGTAGGGGGCCATCATGAAAGTTGATGGTCATTTTCTGTGGCAAAGCAAGCACTTCGTCTTTAATGATGGCCAAGTGAGTAATACTGAACAAGTAATCAAATGGTGAGGTTTGTGACTTCTCAATCAGCTTCTCGGGGTAATTGCTATCAGCAGCTATTGTTGGGATGGACTTGCTTATTGCCCATTGAGACAATCGTGGAGTATTGGTAATAACGCCCAGTATTTCATGGCCTTTGGCTTGCAGTATTTCTCCACACTCGATGAGAAGGGAATCACCACCGATCAGATAGCAACTAAAAGAATTTGTCTGCTGAGAAGACATTTAACACTCCGAAATTAGTAACATGATTAATATGACCTAACACCTATTATGAAGGCCATAATGGCTCTGCGATAGAAGGTCAGACGCTGACTGCGATACTTTAAAGAGACTAGTTTAATGGAATGTGACGATGTTTCAAAAAAAAACTGCCAAATACAGGCCAACTATTTAGTAAATAAGCCAAATAACGGCCTAATCTTTTAAATAAGGAGAAAGCTGACGAGCCAATACATCAACATTCCCTGGCTTTAGTATTTCCAAATGGTCTCCAGGGACAGTATAGACCGATAATGATTTAATCACGCCTTGCCAGCCTAAATAATCATCAGCGAGCTCAAAACGGTTACGATCTTCAGCAGTAAATAGTACAACCTCATGATCGAATAGAGCCGGGCAGTACTGGCTCGACGCCAATTGCCGCGCCTGACTTCGAACATCATTTTCATCAGCGCCTCTGTGACGTGAACGAGAAATGCCTTGAGCTAATTGGCGCTGCTCTGATATGGACTGCAGTTTTTGCAATAAGTATGGCAGACCTTGCTTAACTGCCTCAATAGCATGCAACCACAACCGTTTAAATACAGGCAACTGGTTATGAAAACCGGGAAGCCAACTATCAAACATAGCAACCACTTTAACCTCCTCACCTGCGGCAACAAGACGTCGGGCAACCTCTACCGCCGTCACACCACCAAATGACAAACCGCAAAGGTAATATGGACCCTTTGGCTGAAATGCTCTAATGCTTTTCTCATAACGCTCAGCGATATTCTCAACACTTGAAAATACTTCTAATACTTTAGGATCATAATCCTCATGCATTAAAGAGACCTCTTCTTCAATGTAAACACCGCAAACAGGCCTGTCACACTCTAAACGTTCAGCGAGCTCCTTATACATTAAAACACCGTATAAACAGTAAAGTGGTGGCTTCGAATCACCTTCACGCAACAATACAACATCATCCAAACCGAAAGCCTGCTCTTCAGAACGTAATATTCTGGCAAACTCTCTAATTGTCGGCGCCTGCAACATCGCCGGTATGGGCACTAGCTTTTGATATTCCTTATTAACCGCCGTCACGTATTTCACAGCTAATAACGAATCGCCTCCGAGCTCAAAGAAGTTTTGGGTAACACCAACTTCATCAATGCCAAATAGATGTTTCCATATTTCAACGAGTGTCGCCTCTATCTTATCCTCCGGTGGAATGACTTGGTGATGAAAAATATCATTCTCAATCGATGGCTGAGGCAAAACACTACGATCAAGTTTACCGTTATGATTAACAGGCAACTCTGCCAACTGCACGAATCGACTAGGTATCATATAATCGGGCAAATGCGCATACATATGTGATATTAGTGCATCATACCCAACACCCTTATCAGCAAAAACAAGATAAGCAACAAGACTTTCCTCATCTCCCGTTAGACATCGAGCCACAACCACAACATCGATTACACCAGGCAACTTCCTTAAGCATGACTCGACCTCTATAAGCTCAACGCGCATTCCACGTATCTGCACTTGAAAATCTTTCCTGCCTAGCATTTCAACATTACCGTATCTATCCATGCGACCTATATCACCTATGCGATACCAACGCTCCCCATCAATCTGATAGAATTTTTCAGCGGTTAATTCTTCAAGCCCAAGATAACCCTGGACTAAGCCGTCACCACCAAAAACGATATTACCAATATCGCCATAAGGAATAAGATTACCATTATCATCTTCTATTCTAACCTTAACATTACTCATAGCTTGCCCTACGAGTGTGCGACTCACCACCTCTCCCCTAGGCACTTTATAGGTACATCCCATACAACTAATTTCACTGGAACCATAAATAACAAATACTTCAGCGTTAAAAAATATTTCTTTTAACTGCTCTAAGATATTCGGCGGCACCATATCTCCACCTGAAGAGACATGTTTCATGTTTTGAAAAACGGAAAAATCAGTATAGTTATTTTTGATATATGGCAACATTTGCTTTAACAAACCAGGGCCAATATGAAAAACGGTTGCCCATTCAATATGCTTTGCCAAACGTTGCAAATCTAGTATTTCTTCACGAGACAGTATACGAACACAAGCACCCGATAATAACGGCGACAACAATTCAAAAAAGCTGATACTAAAAGTAAAACGAGCAACAACAATAAAACGATCCTGCTCATTAAAACTATAAAATTCTTTTGCTGAATGTAAATAATGAGTCAAATTATGATGGGTTGCGACAACTCCCTTAGGCTTACCCGTTGTACCAGATGTAAAAAAAATATGGGAAATATTGTATTCACTGACATCTATATCTGGGTCTGTCGTTGGGAAACCATCGAAAGAACAATTATCAACACCCAAATCTAGACAAATAAGATGGCAGTTACCTACCTTATTCTGATACTGTTTACGCGTAATAATAGCCACAGGAAAAACTTCCTGTAAAATATCATTCAATCTTTTTTCTGGAAAGCCAATATCTAATGGAACATAGATGCAACCTATCTTATGAATAGCTAACAAAGATACTAGAACATCAATACAAGGTTCCAAAAAAACACCGATCGCCTCTTGCTTACTAACACCGCAATTCAGTAAGTAATGCGCTAACTGGTTTGCTTTCTGATTAAGCTGCTGATAGCTTAAAGAGAATTGACCACACTCAACGGCAAGCGCATCAGGATATGCTATTGCATTTAACTCGAAATGCTCATGAAAACTATGAAAGGTATAAGTATGCTTCTCTCCCAAAAAAACACTTTCTAGTGGTGTTGAATATTGATATTTCTCCATTGACAGTACTTCCAGTTTTTTATTATCGATTCTTCATAACACTCACAATATTTTTAATGGATAAAAATCATTAAAAATACAGGTAAATTAATAATAAGAAAAAGCTTTAACAAGAGACATGTATTTTCTTGCTCATTTGTTGTCAAAAACTGCTATTAGTGGGGCAATAAACAAACAACACAGATTAACTACGATAAAATTTCAAAATAAGATGAACTATATACTTTGAAATATCAGGAGAAAAGTATGAATGCTGCAAGCAATCATGTCGTTACTAACGGATTAGCATTTGTCGAGTTTTCAGGCAACAAACCCCACTTACTACTAGAGTTATTTGACAAAATGGGGTTTCATCAAGCAGGCAATATTACCGATACACCAATCACTATTCATACTCAAGGAAATATTCGGTTTATATCCAACCCTAGCAATGGAGGTAATGCTGAAAAGTTCCGCTCTGTACATGGACGGGGTGCCAGCGCAATGGGTTTTCGAGTAGATAATTCTGAAGTAGCGTTTACACGAGCAATTGAACTAGGCGCTAAAGCCGCAGACATAACAGATTATGATATACCTGCAATTAAAGGTGTTGGCCAATCTTTAATTTATTTGATTGATTCTCAAAAAGAAGAATTACTGTTGAAACAGTTCCAGCTAAAAAAAGAAATTAGCAATAAGCATACAAGCCTAATTGACATAGATCATTTAACACATAACCTTGGGCGGGGCACCATTCAAAAATGGATAAATTTTTACGAAACTGTTTTCGGATTTAAGCGCGTCAGGCGCTTCGAAATCCAAGGAAAAAAGACAGGCCTTTATAGTGAAGTTGTTGCCAGCAAATGTGGAAGATTAAAAATCCCACTTAACGAATCCAAAGATGAATATTCCCAAATAGAAGAATTCATCAAAGAATATAACGGTGAAGGCATTCAACATATTGCATTTAATAGTACTGACATCTACAAAACCGTTCAAAAAATATCAAAAAATAATATTCCTTTTCAATACACACCCGATACATATTATGAACTAATCAATACACGCCAATTAGATCATAACGAAGACATACAAAAACTACGTGACTTAAGAATATTAATCGATGGTGGTCCCAAACAAGGAGGAGGAACACTACTGCAAATTTTCACTAAAAACAGTATAGGGCCTATTTTCTTTGAGTTCATTCAGAGAAAAGGAAACGAAGGTTTTGGGGAGGGAAATTTTCAGGCACTTTTTGAATCAATCGAGCTGGATCAAATGCGTCGTGGCGTACTATAACGCTTACTGTATTTATCGTCGCAAGCAATTGAAATTACTTGCGACGACAGTAAAAACGCTTACTGAGCAACCTTCATCGAAATAATTTTATCTGGGTTTGTGGGTGGCTCACCACGTTTAATTTTATCGACAAACTCCATTCCTTTAGTCACTCTTCCCCATACCGTGTATTTACCGTCAAGAAAATTAGCGTCTTTAAATACGATAAAGAATTGGCTATCAGCAGAGTTAGGACTAGAGGCGCGAGCCATAGAAACAGCACCACGAGTATGCTTTTCATCATTAAATTCTGCTTTTAGTTTTTTACCAGAGCCTCCTCTGCCAGTTCCTGTAGGATCTCCTGTCTGAGCCATAAAACCATCGATGACACGATGAAAAACAATACCATCATAGTAACCTTCACTTGCCAGCTCTTTAATACGCGCAACATGCTTTGGTGCTTTTTCAGGGATCAACTCAATTTCAACAACACCGTCCTTTAACTCCAACAATAATTTTTCTGCCATCGCAGGGCTACTAATGAATAGCATTGCGATAAAAATACTGACAATTTTTTTCATTTTTCTGTTTTTCCTGAAATATATTAATTTAAAGATCTGCTTATCAATAGTTAAAGCTATCAATATGTAAAGTCACTATTTAAAGCTACTATTAAAGCCACCTTATGACGAAGACTGCATTATACGCAGATTAAAACTATTCAATATCAGCCAGCCGGCGGGCAGCAATTAATGGTGTCAACTCACCAACGACTACTTGATCTTGTAGCTGCTTTCGCAACCCAGCAAAGCCCTCTTTAGCCGCCACACGTGAAATGATTAATTGACGAAAAAGGCTTTCCATCCACTCCCTGTTTTGTTTAGCGCGCTTTTCGACAAATACACTTGCAGCTTTCGCTTGTACAGCATAGCCTTCGATCATCTGCCATACTTTATCAATTTTATCGTGCTTTAACGCAGAACAAGTCATCACTTTAGGCTGCCAAAAATTCGCCTGTGTAACTAAATTCAATGCCTGCTGATAATAGCCTTGTGCCTGCTGGGCAAAAGGGGCGAGATCGCCATCGGCTTTATTGATCACCAAGGCATCAGCTAGTTCAATAATGCCCTTTTTAATGCCCTGCAACTCATCACCTGCATTAGGCTGCATAAGCACCAGAAAAAAATCCACCATGCTAGCTACTTGATACTCTGACTGCCCCACTCCAACGGTCTCGACCAAAATCACATCAAAGCCCGATGCCTCACACAACAATAAAGACTCACGGGTCTTTTGGGCCACACCACCAAGCTCGCCCGCCGCTGGAGAAGGCCGAATGTAGGCATTGGGTTCTCGCGACAATTGTTCCATACGGGTTTTATCGCCGAGAATACTTCCTCCCGCGACAGGGGAACTAGGATCTACTGCTAATACAGCCACTTTTTTTCCTGAGCGAATAAGCTCCAACCCTAACGCTTCAATAAACGTGGATTTACCCACGCCCGGGGTACCTGAAATGCCCACGCGAATACTATTACCCGAATAAGGTAAGACTTTTTCTAAAAGTGTTTGCGCTGCTTGCTGATGAGATTCTAACTGGCTTTCGATCAAGGTGATCGCCTTTGCCAGAGCACGCCGATTACCGGCTAACAGCTGCTCAAGGTTGATAGTGGCACCCGCCATAATTGCGACCTTACTCTTGATCAAGCAATTGTTGAGTGACCGTATTCAAAACATCTCTGGCAGCATCCGGAATAGAGGTACCCGGTCCAAAAATGCCTTTAACACCAGCCTCATATAGAAAATCATAATCCTGTTTAGGAATCACACCACCCACAATAACTAGAATATCACTTGCATCTTGATCCTTTAAAGCTTGAATCAACTCTGGGACCAGTGTTTTATGGCCCGCAGCCTGAGAAGAAACACCGACAATATGCACATCATTTTCAACCGCTTGTTTAGCGACTTCTTCCGGTGTAGAAAACATAGGTGACAAATCAATATCAAAGCCTACATCAGCAAAAGCGGTAGCAATCACTTTAGCTCCTCGATCGTGACCATCCTGCCCCATTTTACACACAAGCATTCTGGGTCGGCGCCCATGCTGACTCACAAACTTATCAATATCTTGGCTAATATCCATCCACTTATCATCCTCTTCGTAGGCTCCACCATAGACACCCGATACTGTCTGAGCTTGCGCTGCAAATCGGCCAAAGACATCCTCTAAAGCAGCGGATATCTCACCAACAGTGGCTCGGGCACGAGCAGCCTCTATGCTTAAAGCCAATAAATTGCCTTCTCCTGTTTTTGCAGACTGACGCAGCTTTTCCAATATAGCGCCAACGTCAACCTGATTCCTTTGCTCACGAATAGCTTTCAATCGTTGGACTTGAGCAATCCGCACAGCTTCGTTGTCGACATGCAAAATATCAACGTCAGGCTCTTCATCTAGCTGGTATTTATTTACACCAACAATCACATCTTCCCCCCGGTCAATGCGAGCCTGCTTACGGGTCGCCGCTTCTTCAATTTTTAATTTTGGCAAACCGGTTTCAATGGCTTTAGCCATACCACCACGAGACTCAACCTCTTCAATCAACTCCCATGCCTTATCGGCTAACTCATTAGTCAATGATTCCATCATATAGGAACCACCCCATGGATCGACTACATTCGTAATGCCGGTTTCTTCCTGGATAATTAATTGGGTGTTACGGGCAATTCGCGAGGAAAACTCGGTAGGCAGAGCAATGGCTTCATCAAAGGAATTAGTGTGCAGAGATTGAGTACCCCCAAAAACGGCAGCCATAGCTTCGATGGTTGTGCGCACAATATTATTATATGGATCCTGCTCTGTTAATGACCAACCCGAGGTTTGAGAGTGCGTTCTCAACATACTTGACTTAGGGTTTTGCGGGTTAAATTCACTGACAATACGCGCCCACAATAAGCGTGCAGCTCTGAGCTTGGCTATCTCCATATAGAAATTCATCCCAATACCCCAGAAAAAGGACAAGCGCGGCGCAAATTGATCGATATCCAATCCCGCTGCCAGAGCAGTACGGATATATTCTTTACCATCAGCAAGAGTGTACGCTAGCTCTAGAGCAGCATCAGCACCTGCCTCTTGCATGTGGTAACCGGAAATAGAAATCGTATTGAAACGAGGAACATGGTTGGAACAGTAAGCAATAATATCACCCACAATTTTCATTGAAGGTGTCGGTGGATAAATATAGGTATTGCGCACCATAAACTCTTTGAGAATATCGTTCTGAATGGTTCCTGAAAGCTGCTCCTGAGAAACACCCTGCTCCTCAGCCGCCACAATGTAGCTGGCAAGTACAGGCAAGACCGCACCATTCATTGTCATGGAAACAGACACTTTATCCAGAGGAATCCCATCGAAGAGAATTTTCATATCTTCAACAGAATCAATGGCAACACCGGCTTTTCCGACATCGCCAGTGACTCTGGGGTGATCAGAGTCGTAGCCTCGATGCGTCGCCAGGTCAAAAGCAACAGAGACACCTTGAGCTCCACCAGCCAGCGCCTGGCGATAAAACGCATTGGATTCTTCGGCTGTCGAAAAACCTGCATACTGCCGAATCGTCCAAGGCCGCCCTGCATACATCGTCGCCTGAGGACCTCGGATATAAGGAGGCAAGCCCGGAAAAGAATTCGTATGAGGCAAATCTTGTATATCGGTTTGTGTATAGAGCGGCCTAAAAGTAATCCCCTCCGATGTTTCTGTCGTTAACTCATCGGGCGTTTTACCCTTAGTTTGCTGGGTTGCTAAGCGCTGCCAATCGTCAAGATTAACAGGTGGCGGAGTGTAATCGGATTTACTCATGAAAATTCCACTTTACTATAACAGGCGGCATCAATAACTTTAGATTAAAGTCACGGCTTTGGGGCACTAGGCGTTTGTTGGCTGATTCAGTTCAATCAATACACCATCACAGGACTTTGGATGAATAAAGATAACCCGGCAGCCATGAGCCCCCGATTGCGGCGTTTCCGTTAAAAATTGGTAACCTTTACCGCGCAAGCGCTCAACATCTTCATCAAGGTTGTCAGAGCGAAAACATAAATGATGCATACCTCCACCCTTTTTTTCCAGGTACTTTGCGATAGGGCCAGCACCTTCCAAAGGATGTACTAATTCAATACTGGTAGAAGATAAGGGGAAAAATGCCGTTGATGTTTGTGCAGCAGCAACATCCTCCTGCCCGCTTAGCGTTAAACCAAAATCTTCTGCGAAGCGCTCTATCGACTTTTGCAAGTCAGGCACAGCAATCGCGATATGATCAAGACCAGTAATCATCACCCTTTCCTTTTTTATTAGAATCAACTACCAATATTACCAGATGAACTATGGCCATGTCTTGACACTAACATGGCGCTGAATAATAGCCATAAAAAGATTTACTGTTCGGCAGGCTGATGATGCACAGTAAGCTGCTGAAAAGGGATCACCCAGCCATGCTTATTGGCCACTTCAACCGATGCTTTTTGCAATAAGCGCTTAATCATAAAGTACTCTATCGCCACCTCACCAGTAAACGAAGCCATGATTTTATAATCCAAAGATGAAGCTGATGCATTATCAAACTCAACACCTAAATATGTATTAAATTCTTTATACTTAGAGGCTTTGATCGCTGCCTCTATCGCTTTCTGATAGGTCTCCAACATAGTTGTTGTCATTTCTGCCTGATGCTGATAATCAAAACCAAAGATTTCATAGACAGTAAAGCCCTCTCTCGATAAATTTCTTGGCCGACGCGCCAAGAAATCAGCCGTTTGATAGGTATAAATTGAACCCCCAAAGCCAACTTCAACAATTTCTGGCGTCTGGCGAAGAACATCGCCAAAGACCCCATCTTCCAAAAAGACAACATCACCAATTCTTGTCGGGAACCATGGCTCATCATGGCGATAAAGACGAGAACTATGGTTTACAATTTCTGTTAATGGCACTCTCAAATGCCCTTGCAGTGCAGAATTATAAAGCCGCGTATGTACATTCAAACGATTAATTCGCCATGGTAATCCTTGATAAACAATTCTCTCACCTTGGCGAATCGACCCCATATTCAATAACGTTTTAAGCTCTATAAAATACTTGGGTACCGTATCTTTCATCGCCAACATTAGCCCAGCGATAATCAGCAGAGAGAACACCAACAACAACCATTCACCAAAGCTGTATAGGACAACAAAATATGTCATCATTGTTAGCACAACGCTAACAACCGATCTCACAACAATAATAATTCTTTCCGCAAACACTGTTTTTGTAGAATTGTTCTTCCTAATAAGCATAATAGGAATGAACGAAAACAAGCGAACAATTTGATAAACTAGAAAAGAAGCGCCAATTGCAACAAAAAAGTGCAGGACAAGCACAACGATAACATTCGCAAAAATATCACGCAGCGTTTCCCAAATAGGGTTATCCGCTTCTCGCAATTCAATCAAATCATTCCTTAACAGTGCCAACTTCTGTTGTGCGGTATTTCTTCTTGATGTTGCCGTCCCAAGCAACTCTTTTACTTCTCGTTTCAGAACATTTTTCGACAGCTGTTCCAGATTAGCCTCAAGATTTTGAACCGCCTGATTGAGCTCCTGCTCTCGCTCTTCCCAATAAGCAATTTCGGCTTCTAGCTTTTCAATTAATCTCGGGCGCTCACTGATATCCCTTAACTGCTCAAGTAGAGGCTCAAAAATCAGCTCTAAATCTCTCTTCCAATCAAATTTTTTCTTAACGACAGGAGGCTCAGAAAACAATTCAGCACCACCCGTTGAAATATTGACTATGTCCTCACGGATACCCACGATGATATCCTCAACAGACGTCAATTCTTGCCTTAACTGTTCCTGAGTAACCAGATCCTCTTCTGCTTTAAGTTTTTGCTTTAACTCTACTTTTTCCCTTTCTTTCTCTTTAAGGGTCTTTTGAAGACCCGTCAGTCTTTGCTCAAAGGTTAGTTCGATATCCTCTAACGCATCCTCCTCTTGAGCCGCCACCGAAAACCCCAGGCACAGCAATAAAGCAGCAAAAAATACCGATATCAAAAAAGGGAATTTACGCATGAATGGGGCACCTCAAAAATAAAGCCGCGAGTCTATCATACCGATATTCAGTAAAATGAAACACTGACTCAGGATGTTAAATATCACTCATAATTTACAGAGGAATACACTTGAGAGCCAACATCAACGCATAAGCATCAAAAAAACTATAGAAAGAGAAGTAAAAATCGAAGTTGAGGGAGAACTGGAGGAAGAGACAATCCAGCCATACTATTTATCTTTCAAACAGTATGGCTGAGAATAACTTTAGAAAACATTAGCGCTTGAAAATGCTGACAATTAGCATTCAATAATATTGATAGGGACTTCAATCACATTAGTTGCCAAACCACCGCGAGAGGTTTCTTTGTACTTTGTCTTCATATCACGACCAGTTTCCTTCATCGTCTTAATAACTTTATCCAAAGAAACAATATGGGAGGAGCCGTCGTTATGCAAAGCCATACGAGTCGCATGAATCGCTTTAACAGATGCCACTGCGTTGCGCTCGATACAAGGCACTTGCACCAAACCACCAACAGGGTCACAGGTTAAGCCCAAGTGGTGCTCCATAGCAATTTCAGCCGCATTTTCAATTTGGTTTGGCGAACCACCTAATACGGCCGTTAAACCAGCCGCAGCCATAGAGCAAGCCGAACCAACTTCACCTTGGCAACCAACTTCTGCACCACTGATTGAGGCATTCTTTTTATACAGCATTCCAACTGCAGCTGCCGTTAATAAAAAGTCACGTACGCCAACCTGATTTGCACCTTCAATAAAGTCCATATAGTAGTGCATAACAGCAGGAATAATACCAGCAGCGCCATTGGTCGGTGCCGTTACCATACGACCACCGGCTGCGTTTTCTTCATTCACCGCAAGGGCATACAAGGTCACCCAATCGAGCACAGCCAAAGGATCTGTCGCCTCAGCGTAGCGACCTTTTAACTCATTGTATAAACCCGAGGCACGACGCTTCACTTTTAAGCCACCGGGTAGCGTGCCTTCCTGCTGGCAGCCGCGAGTAACGCACGCTTTCATGACTTCCCACAACTCATCCAGCTTTGCGCGAATGTTCTCACGGGTATCATTTGCCAGCTCATTTTCCATCATTAATTCGGCAATTGTAAAATTGTGCTTCTTACAAAGCGCTAATAACTCAGCACCGGAGTCAAAAGGGTAAGGTTCTTTACGGTCATCCTCCATAATAACGCCGTGTTCAGCTTCAGCCTCATCCAAAATGAAACCACCACCGACAGAATAATAAGCTCGCTTATCTACAACATTTCCTTCTGAATCATATGCAGTAAATTGCATACCATTGGCATGAAAGGGCAATGTCTTACGTCGATGTAAAACGATATCTTTTTCAACTAAAAAGGGAATTGTAAACTCTTGATTATTCAGCAGGGAGATTTTTTTATTCTCTCTAACGCCATCCATTAATGCAGGAACTGCATCGACGTCAACTGAACTGGGAATTTCACCCATAAGACCCAACATGACAGCTTTAGGGGTACCATGACCATTACCCGTCAAACCTAAAGAACCAAACATTTCCGCGCTTAAACGCGCTACTTGCTGCAACTTACCTTGCTTAAATAATTCTTCAACAAAACATTTAGCCGCAACCATTGGTCCAACGGTGTGGGAACTGGATGGCCCAATTCCCACTTTAAATAAATCAAAAGTACTTATTGTCATTTTAAATAATCCAACTCAATTTGCGCTGGCCAAATTAATCTCAATTTAGGCTTTTTGCAATAGATTTTTTAAAAAAAACAACAATATTTCATGATTTAAATATGCATTTTTTTTCTCATTTAAATGCAGGAAATTACGCTACTAAAGTACGCGGATCAACGAAATCGTAATTTAGATTTTTCGCAACGGCTTCGTTCGTCACTTGACCACGATGAACATTCAAACCATTAAGAAGATGAGCGTCGTCTGCCAAAGCGGCTTTCCATCCTTTTTCTGCCAGAGCAATAATGTAAGGCAACGTTGCATTGTTAAGTGCAAAAGAAGAAGTGCGTGCAACACCACCTGGCATGTTAGCAACACAGTAATGAACAACATCACCAACCATGTAAGTAGGCTCTTGGTGAGTTGTTGCTTTAGAGGTTTCGAAACAACCGCCCTGATCGATAGCAACATCTACAACGACTGAACCTGGCTTCATGTTATCGATCATTTCTTTAGTAACGAGTTTTGGTGCTGCTGCACCTGGAACTAATACTGCACCAATAACAAGGTCAGCACCCAATACATATTCTCTTAGGGAATCACCCGTTGAGTAAACCAATTGAGCTGTCGCACCAAATTGCGCATCCAAACGACGTAGAGAATCGATACTATTATCAAGAATTGTCACTTGAGCACCCATACCAATTGCCATTTGTGCCGCATTACGACCGACAACGCCACCACCAATAATGGTCACTTTTGCTGGAGCAACACCAGGAACACCCGCTAAAAGAACACCACGACCACCTTGTGCTTTTTCTAATGAATGAGCACCGGCTTGAATTGACATTCTGCCTGCAACTTCTGACATTGGCGCCAATAAAGGCAACTGACCAGAGTTAGAAGTTACTGTTTCATAGGCGATACAGATAGAATCACTGTTAACCAAATCAGCCGTTTGCTCTGGATCCGGCGCCAAATGTAAGTATGTGAATAAAACCTGCTCTGAACGTAGTTTCGCACGCTCTACTGCCAAAGGCTCTTTTACCTTAACGATCATATCTGCTTCAGCAAAAACCTGATCAGCAGATGTCGCGATGGTTGCACCAGCAGCAATGTAATCATCATCACTAAAGCCAATACCAACACCAGCACCCGTCTCAACAGCGACTTCATGATTGCGACGTGTTAATTCTCTTACCGACGCAGGAACCATACCGACACGGTATTCATGGTTTTTAATCTCTTTAGGCACACCTATTTTCATGTTGTTCTCCCAACTTAAATTGCTTAAATAATATGCGGATATTATATCGATGAAAAAAAGTGAATTTCTCTTATTTTTTATAGATATAAAGTTTTTAACACTTTATTATCACTAAAAAAAAGTTTAATAGACTATATTTAATAGAAAAAACAGCTTAAGGTGACTTATGGGTCCAGTAGACAATACCCCACTAGACAAAATTGATCGCAAAATTCTTAGGCACCTGCAACTTAATAGCCGAATATCTAATGTAGAACTTGCTCGGCAGATAGGCTTGAGTGCGACACCTTGCCTCAATCGGGTCAAACGCCTCGAAAAGATTGGCTGCATTGAGAACTACACCATCCGCATCAATCCGGAGTATGTAGAAGCCAAATTACTGGTCTTTGTTGAACTCAGACTCGATAGAACGTCACGCAATGTATTCAGCAACTTCCGCAACGTAGTGCGCAAACTGCCCGAAGTAATGGAGTGCCACCTTGTGTCTGGCGACTACGATTACTTACTAAAAGCACGGGTCCGAGATATGCATGCCTACCGAAAACTGCTGGGGGAGACCTTGCTGTCTTTACCTCATGTTAATTCTTCACGCTCATATATGGTGATGGAGGAAGTTAAAGAGACAGAAATGATACCTATACCTGAGCCATCAGAAGATATGACTTAGTGTTAGAGACCCTAGTGAAGAGACAACCCTAGTCACTTATAATGAAGGTCACTCCACTTTTTACCCGCGAATATGATAAAAAATATACCAACAGAATCTCTGCGCTCCTTTGTTACGATTGCGGAGCTTGGCAGTTTTACCCAGGCAGGCGATAAGCTGGCCCGCTCGCAGTCTGCTATCAGCTTACAAATTAAAAAACTGGAAGAGCTGCTGGGCCAACAAGTCTTTACTCGCAAAGGCCATAATTTTGAGCTGACTGCAGCAGGCGAAACGCTAATGCGTTATGCCGTACAGATACTCCAACTTAACGATAAGGCATTGGGAGAGCTCGATAACAAAGCCATTGAAGGTAAGGTACGACTTGGCATCCCCAGCGAATTTGCCATTGCCTTACTACCACAAATTGTAGGCAGCTTTGCCAGGAAAAACCCTCAGATAACCTTAGAGGTCATGTGCGACTTGAGCCGTAATTTACATACTGACATCAAGCAAAAGAAATATGACCTCGTTTTATCGCTACTGGACGAATCAGATAAGCTGAAAGAGGGTTCCACTGAAGGCAACTATATCAAGAAAGACAAGCTGGTCTGGGTCTCTTCAAGTGAACATTATTCAAATACCACTGATGGCCCCATACACCTGATTGTTGCCCCTGAAGGCTGTATTTATAGAAAGAGAGCCATCAAATATCTTGAGAAAGCAGGAATACCCTGGCAGATCACCTATACAATTATGGACCTTGCAGGAATTCAAGCAGCCATCGAGGAAGGCCTTGGAGTCACCGTGCTTTCTGAAAGTGTCGTACCCGATACATTAAAGATCATTCCACCTCCCAGAAACTCGGATAATCTTGGCAATATTGGTATAACTCTACTCTCTGCAGAAGACCAGATGCCCGAAGCCACAACAGTGCTAGCCAACTACATCAAGCTGCACCTTCAGTAAAACCTGCCCATTTAACTCCTCTCACAGCTTGATTTATTTTTCATATCGAACAATTGATATTATCAATTTTACAAATCGAATAAAAATATGAATAATAATGCCTATTCATCTCAAAGAAACATTTATCACAAGCTTTCCAAAGGAATAACAACCAACTTAAACCCGCCATTCATTGCTAAGAAACAGCATTTTTAAAGGCGATTTTTATAACAAACCGTAGTGTATAGATAAACCAGAGCCCACAAGACGGCAGCACCACTATCTATATGACTAAACACCACAGGAAACCTAGCCCATGTCTATGACTTACTACACTACAGATCACGAATGGCTAATTGTCGAAGATGACCTTGTCACCGTCGGAATTACCGATCATGCACAAGAGGCCCTGGGGGAAATTGTTTTTGTCGAATCACCAGAGGTAGGACAAACCAGCCAAAAAGGTGAAACCATTGCGGTTGTTGAATCAGTTAAAGCTGCCAGTGATATTTATGCACCCATCGATGGTGAAGTGGTCGAGGTGAACAGCAATTTAGATGACACTCCAGAGCTCGTCAATGAATCACCTGAGGGTGATGGCTGGTTTATGAAAATCCGCATACAAGAGCCTTTCGATGCGAGTGACTATATGAACCGAGAAGAATACCTCGAATCTTTAGACGATTAATGAAAGGCTTTTACCATGTCAGCATCTTCCTTATTAAAAACACCCTTATATGACCAACATGTCGCGCTCAATGCACGCATTGTTGATTTCGGTGGCTGGGCGCTACCGGTAAACTATTCATCTCAAGTAGATGAACATCATGCTGTCCGCAACGATGTAGGCATGTTTGATGTGTCTCATATGACAGTATCTGATATTACCGGCACCGACACCCTGCCTTTTTTGTCAAAATTACTTGCCAATGACATACAAAAAGTAACTTCAATAGAAGGCAAAGCGTTATACAGCTGCATGCTCAACGAAAGTGGCGGCGTCATTGATGATTTAATCGTTTACTACTTAGGGGACAACTACAGTCGATTAGTTACCAATGCCGGAACCAATGAAAAAGATATGGCATGGTTACAAAAACAAGCTGCATTATTTACTGATGTCACCGTTACAGAAAAACCGGAGCTTGCACTGATTGCAGTGCAAGGACCCAATGCTTTACAAACAATACAAAAAATATTTCCTGAAAAAATCAGCGAACTCGTTAACCAATTAAAGCGCTTCCAAGGTGGCTTTGCTGAAGACACATTTATTGGGCGCACAGGCTATACCGGTGAAGATGGTGTCGAAATTATCATCCCTGCAGATCAAGCAAGCGAGATGTGGAATCAATTGCATGAAGCTGGCATACAAGCTTGCGGCCTAGGCGCTCGCGATACATTGCGTTTGGAAGCAGGGATGGCTCTTTACGGCTCAGATCTTGACGAAGACCACACACCTTTAGATTCAGGTTTATCATGGTCTGTCTCAATGAAAGATGATCGTGATTTTATTGGCAAACAAGCACTAGCAGTACCCTCAAAATATAAAATGATTGGCCTGGTACTTGAAGGTAAAGGCGTGCTTCGCGGCCATCAACCGATACTCTACAACGATGTCATTATTGGTGAAATCACCAGCGGGACATATTCTCCCACATTAAATCAATCCATTGCTCTTGCCAGAATTAACAATGATCCTGCAATTGAGCTCGACTCATTATTAAAAGTACAAATAAGGCAAAAGCAAATAGATGCGCGTGTTGTTAGCTACCCCTTTATTAAAAAATAGCTAGAGCCTAGAACCCTAACTGTAAAAAATTAACGTCTTGCGAGTAATTACGTCATGAACACATTCAAACATCGACACATTGGCCCACAGCAAAAAGATATCAATACAATGCTGCAAGCACTAGGCTATACAAATCTGGACGAACTCACCCAAGCAGTAGTTCCGAAATCGATCGCAGACAATCTACCACTTAATTTATCTGAACCATTAAGTGAAGAACAAGCATTAGAAGAATTGCAAACAATTGCCAAACAAAATGAAGTATTCACCTCATTGATTGGGCAAGGGTACTACAATACTCATACACCTAAAGTCATTCAGCGAAATGTGCTTGAAAATCCCGCCTGGTATACCGCTTATACGCCTTATCAACCAGAAATCTCCCAGGGGCGCTTAGAAGCATTATTTTATTTTCAGACAATGATTACTGAATTGACCGGGATGGACATTGCCAATGCCTCCCTACTCGATGAAGGCACGGCCGCAGCAGAGGCAATGACACTATGCCATCGATCCGGCAGAGGTAAAAAAAATACATTCTTAGTTTCTAAATTTTGCCATCCGCAAACAAGAACTATTTTAGAGACCCGTGCGACGCCACTGGGTATCAAGCTAGTCGAATTTGATGAAACCAAACCTGTTAGCAGCTGGGACGATATCTTTGGAACACTAATCCAATACCCAACAACCTATGGCGACGTCTACCCTCTTAGCAATTTCATCACTGAATCACATAACAATAAAGCCATGGTAGTTATGGCTTCTGACTTACTGGCATTAACATTGTTAACTTCCCCTGGTGAATTAGGTGCAGATATTGTGGTAGGCAACTCCCAACGTTTTGGTGTGCCAATGGGATTTGGCGGACCTCATGCTGGTTTTTTTGCAACCACTGAAAAATATAAGCGCTCTATTCCAGGTCGCTTAGTAGGCCAGTCCGTTGATGCCGCAGGTCAGCCAGCTTATCGTCTGGCACTACAAACTCGCGAACAACACATAAGACGCGAGAAGGCGACATCCAATATTTGTACTGCTCAAGCATTGCTAGCGATGATGGCAACATTTTATGCCTGCTATCATGGACCAGAAGGATTAAAAAATATTGCTCAACGCGTCCATCAATTAACAACTGCTTTAGCTAGCCAATTAAAACAAAACGGTATTCAAGTTCTGAATGAATATTATTTTGACACTTTACATATTGTTGTGGAGAACCCAGCTGAGCTTGTTGAAAAAGCAAAAGCAGATAGCTACAACATCAATCAACGAGGTATTCGTATCACTTTGTCTCTAGATGAAACAACATCAGAAAGTGATATTAAAAACATTCTCTCTTGGTTTGATATTGAATACAAAAATATTAATACAGCGACACAAAATCTTACAGCAGATCATTTACGCCAAGATAAATATTTAACACAGTCAGTCTTTAGCCAATACCATTCAGAAACTGAAATGATGCGTTATTTACGCCGGCTTTCCGATAAAGACATTGCACTTGATCGCTCGATGATTCCACTAGGCTCGTGCACGATGAAGCTGAATGCAGCCAGCGAAATGACACCCGTTACCTGGCCGGAATTCGCCAATATACACCCCTTTGCTCCTGCATCACAAACTCGTGGTTATCAAACCATGATAAAACAGTTGGAAGACATGCTATGCGCAGCGACAGGCTACGACGCCATCTCTCTACAACCTAATGCAGGCTCGCAAGGTGAGTATGCTGGCTTATTAGCAATCAAGGCTTATCATGAGTCTCATGGAGAAATGAATCGCAATATTTGTTTAATCCCAAGTTCAGCACACGGCACCAATCCTGCCAGCGCACAAATGGCCAACATGAAAGTTGTTGTTGTTCAGTGTGATGAAAAAGGCAATGTCGACATTGGTGATTTGAAAAAGAAAATCGCTGCACACCCTAATCAGATTGCTGCAATCATGATTACCTACCCATCTACTCATGGTGTTTTTGAGGATGATGTAAGTGAAGTCTGCGAATTAATTCATGCTGCAGGCGGACAGGTTTATATTGATGGTGCCAACATGAATGCATTGGTCGGAATAGCCAAACCTGGAAAATTTGGCGGTGATGTTTCTCACTTAAACTTACATAAAACATTTTGTATACCTCATGGCGGCGGCGGCCCAGGCATAGGGCCTATTGGTGTCGGCAAACATCTGGAGCCATTTCTACCCACAGATGGTATTAATACTGAACGCAACGGTGCTGCTGTCAGCTCAGCGCCTTTTGGCAGCGCATCTATTTTGCCAATTTCTTGGATGTATATGCGTATGATGGGAGCAGATGGTCTGCGTGAAGCAACTCAGATTGCCATCCTTAGCGCTAACTATATTGCCAATCGTTTGAGCAAGCAGTTCCCTATTCTTTATACCGGAAACCACGGTTTAGTAGCTCACGAATGCATTATTGATACTCGGCCAATGAAAGAGCACGGTATTAATGTTGACGATATCGCCAAGCGTCTAATTGATTTTGGATTTCATGCACCGACCATGAGCTTTCCCGTTGCCGGGACGCTGATGATTGAACCCACTGAAAGTGAAAGCCTGGAAGAACTTGAACGCTTCTGCAGAGCCATGTCGATCATCTATGACGAATGTATGCAAGTCGCTAGTGGGCAATTACCGCCTGATAATAACCCATTAGTCAACGCACCACATACTGCTGAATTTTTATTGAGCAGTGATTCAGAGTTAGCTTATAGTCGTCAACAAGCTATCTTTCCGGATGATGCAGTTGATAGGAGTTACAAATACTGGCCACCTGTTGCTCGCGTCGATAATGTTTATGGGGATAAAAATCTTATATGCTCTTGCCCAAGCATAGAGAGTTATCAAGAAGATATCGATGAGACGGGCATCAGTCCAGCATCAGCAAGCGTGTAATAAATTTCAGGAAAATATTCTGGCCTCTATTCAATACTCTTGCTAGTTATTTAGACATTAGAGAATAGAGGCCATAAAATCATGATGAACATTACTGACTTAAAAAGAAAACGCCTGTTAATATTGCCATAATACCTAGTGTTTGACTTAAGACAATGCGCTCTCTGTAGATAACAATAGCAAGCACAACGATAACACCAGAAAATACGGAAGCAATCGGAGCAACGATAGAAATATCGCTCACACCTGATCCAATGATATAAGCTAACCAACCTAAATTCACAATGACAGCATGAGCTAAAAATACAATAACAAGTGATCGAGTTAAATCAGCCAATACCGGAACTCCTTTACGAGCACTTCCAATAGCAATAAAGAGAATAGATTGGGTTAATGCCGAATAAACAAATACAGTACCAGCATTAACATTTTTAGAAATAAATCCTAGAACAAAAAAAGCAATCCCAAAAGTTAATAATGCAATTAAAGATTCTTTTAAACCACGTTGAGAATGTAAATGACGAAATTGATTGAGTTTGGCAGCTGTTAAAAATAGGCCACCGACGATCATAATAATACACCCCCCCTCAACGAAAGAAAGAGTCTCATGAGTAAATATAACAGAGAGCAAAACGGTCACAATGGCGAAAGAAGATGCGATAGGGGCTACTAAAGTAATATTACCTACCTCATACCCTCTCAAGTAAGCGAAATAACCCCACACATAAAAAACTGAACTCAACGCAACAATACCAAATGCTTGTATATCGAAGATAAGTATATTTTTACTTTCTAGAACGACAGCTGTCGTTAAAGCAATAACCAATGTAAATATATTTCGAATCACTAAGGTTTTTGCAGAACCAATACGTCGAACAGCAATACTTTGTATAAAATCAGCAACACCCCAGGACAACATAGTCATCAGACCATAATAAATGCCAATTTCCATTTCACACTCCAATCATTTGCACAGCACTCAAAATCTTATTAATAGCTTTTTAACTATATAGCCAAAAAGCTATTATGTAAAACAGTTTTCTAAATGTTTTTACAATTGTAGGAATTACAAGCTTTTAAAGACTTTCAAAGAAGCGGTTAATGGGGGAAATATAGAAAAGTAGCAATCCTTCAAACATGCTATTTCCTATAGTGTTACTCCAATAAATCACAAAGAAAATTACGCGCAGCTTTCAAACCGTCTCTATCACGCTGGTAATAAGTCCACTGACTGATATAGGTTGCTTTTACAAGGCCTGCCTCATGCAATATTTTCATATGCTTGGTCGTCGATGGCTGGCTAATCCCTAACTTTTCAGCAAGATGAATAACACAAACACCATCTTTTTCCAAATCACCTAACTCTTGAGGAGGAAAGTGAGCAACTGGATCTTTCAACCAATCTAATATCAAACATCGATTTTCGTTTGCCAAGGCACGCGTAATTTCATTCATAGTCTTTGAATTATATAGCCAAAAAATTATTATCCAAAGCCATTTTTATGGGGCCCCCAATTAGGAAATCACAAGCTTCTGGCGGCTTCACTGATTTAGCATAGAAACAAAACAACAGTCCTCAGCTGCAAACCTGCCACAGCTGGTGGCCACTTAGACGATATTTTCTCTCAAATGCCGTTATGGTTTGATCATCGCTGTATGTAGAAATTTTTGAGGAGCGACCGGCAATGTCTAAAGCCGCATTAAATTCCTCTGCATAGGTTTGCCAATTAGTTCTCAGCTCAATTGCAGAGCTGATGGCAAGCAGGCTAGGGAATGCGGGATGGCCATGCCAACGTCGCTGCAAATGCTGTGGCTTAGGCCAAGGATTGGGATATAACAAGTAATGCTTATCAACCATTAATTCGGCCTGTTCTGACAAGCGCCAAAAGTCTGTACATTCACAACGCAATAACAAACAGTTATCAGCAAGGTCCTCATTTCTACTATTGGCCAAACGCTTAGCCGATTGATCCAAACCTATAACGAGGTGATTCTGGTACTTTTGAGAGAAATACCGGGTGCTTTCCGCCGTTCCACAAGCACTATCCAATACTATTTTAGGTTGCCCCAACAATAACCAGCGACTGTGAAATTGCTCGAATGCAAATTGGCTGTAGTCAGCCACTGGCTTACAAAACTGAGTGGCAAGATGCTTATTAACCACTTTTTCAAGGTTTTTATGGATAATAGCCTGGGAAGAAGAAATAGCTTTTGACGGGGTAAAGCTCATAATAGATTAACAGCATTAAATAACGTATTTAAGCAAACTTTCGCTTAAATACGTTAAAAAACCTCTATTATAACTTAGTGATCGAGTATTTGACTCAGGAACAGCTGCAAACGATCTGTTTGAGGGTTATTGAACAACTCTTCGGGTGTATTCTGCTCAACAATTTCGCCCGCATCCATGAAGATAACACGATCTGCTACTTTTTTCGCAAAACCCATTTCATGAGTTACACACAGCATGGTCATACCTTCATCAGCCAACTCAACCATAACATCCAATACTTCCTTAATCATTTCAGGGTCCAGTGCAGATGTTGGCTCATCAAAAAGCATAATCTGTGGGGCCATACAAAGTGAACGAGCAATAGCCACACGCTGCTGTTGACCACCAGATAGCTGGCCAGGGAATTTATCCGCTTGCTCAGGAATCTTCACACGCTCAAGGTATTTCATTGCTACCGCTTCAGCCTCTGCTTTAGGCTTTTTCTGAACCCAAATCGGACCAAGTGTTAAGTTTTCTAAAATTGTTAAATGTGGAAAGAGGTTAAAATGCTGAAACACCATACCAACTTCACGGCGAATCGCTTCAATATTTTTTACATCCTCAACCATCTCTACGCCATTAACAACTAATGAACCACGTTGGAATTCTTCAAGGCGATTGATGCAACGAATTGTTGTTGACTTTCCCGAACCTGAAGGTCCGCAAATAACAATTTTTTCGCCCTTTTTAACCGTTAGATTAATATCTTTTAATACATGAAAATCGCCGTACCACTTATTAAGGTCTTTGATAATAATCGTATCTTCAACATTATCTGCTACTTTTGATTCTGTACTCATAGTAAACCTTTAATCTTATTCAATAATTTTTATTAATTTTTAATTCTTTATTAATTTCTATGGCTGGTATCAAGTTTTCTCTCAATGCTTGATGCAAGCATTGACATACCAAAACAGCAAAGCCAAAAGATAACACCAACAAAGACGTAACCTTCAACTGCATGACCACCTAACCAATTAGAATTACTTAAGGCTGTTAGAAGGGTTTGTAGTACTTCAGGAATACCAATAATCAAAAGGAATACCGTATTCTTAAACAGCATGACAAATGTCGCTAAAATATTAGGCATCGATACTTTAATTACTTGTGGCAAGATAATTAATAAGGTTTTTTGCCAATAGCCTAAACCGATAGAATCAGCCGCTTCGTATTGGCCAGAGGGTATCGCCTGGAAACCACCACGAAAGACTTCCGCCATATAGCCCGACATAAAGAAAATCAATACAATCCAAACACGTACTAATTTATCAACATTTGTCCCCTCGGCAAAAAACAGTGGCAACATCACCGAACCCATAAAGAAGAGGGCCAATACGGGAACACCACGAAAGAATTCGATAAAAACAACACTGATTGATCTCGCTAATGGCATATCAGAGCGTCGACCTAGAGCCCATAAAAAGCTAAAAGGAAATGCAACAATAATAGCAGCGGCAGCCATCAGCACATTGAGTGAAAAACCACCCCAAAAGTCAGTGTTTACATATTCCAAACCAACTAAACGTCCATCAAGAATCGCAATACAAACGAATGGCAAGACTAAAAATAGTGGAACACTCACTTTTAACCGAATGCTTGCAGGCAAAGTAAACGATAAAACAATAACCACAAACAATAAAATTAACGAAAGATTAACCCGCCATAAGCTTTCCGTAGGATAACTACCATAGAAGAATTGTTGTGACCACGCCTGAATAAATACCCAACACGCACCATCACTGACACAAGCATCCTGATTAGCTCCACTCCAGGTAGAAGATATGAACATCCAATCAATGACACCAGGAATAACATTCAGCAAGCCCAGCGTGACAAGTATGGTAACGACTGAATTCGGAATAGATGAAAATAAATTTTCTTTTATCCAAGCGACAGGCCCAACGGTTGAACTTGGTGCAGGCTGAGCAGCAGCTGGCTTAAACTCGATAGGATCAGTTTTAAATGTATTTGCCATGTCTTAACGCCCCACTAATTCAACATTGCTATTAAAGCGATTCATAACGAATGAAATAAACATATTCAACGCAAAGTAAACAATAATCGCCATAAAGATCGTTTCAATTGCCTGCCCGGTCTGATTCAAGGCTGTGCCAACAAACACATTAAATAAATCTGGGTAAGCAATTGCTGCCGCTAACGTCGAATTCTTTACGAGACTTTGGTATTCCGAGTTCAGTAGAGGAACGATAACTCGCATGGCTTGTGGAACAATAATCAATGACATGATTTTGCCCTCTCTCAAGCCAATACTTCTCGCGGCTTCTGTTTGGCCATGAGGAACCGCTTGAATACCTGCACGCACTGCTTCAGCAATAAATGCACCGGTATAAACAGACAACGCTATCGTTAGTGCCATAAGTTCAGGAATAACCGTGATACCACCGCGAAAGCCAAAGCCTTTTAATGCAGGGTAATCGATAACAAATGGAAAACCAGTCACTAATGCAGCAATAAATGGCAGACCTATTACCATTGCAATACTGGTATAGAAAACAGGAAACTGTTCTCCCGTCGCATCTTGGCGCTTCTTCGCCCAAGAGCGCAAAACGAATATACCGATGATGGCAACCGCTAAAGCGATATAAACCAAGACTGAACCACCTTCACCTACGAGTTTAGGAATAAATAAACCACGCACATTCAGAAATACCGCCTCTCCAAGACTTAAACTATCACGAGGCCCAGGTAACGTTGCCAGTACAGCGGAATACCAAAATAAAATTTGTAACAACAAAGGAATATTACGAAAGGTTTCAACATAAATAACTGAGAATTTTTTAATTAACCAGTTTGAAGAAAAGTACATAACACCAAAAATGAAACCTAAGACCGTAGCAAAGAAGATCCCCAATATGGAAACCAAGATCGTATTGAGGAAACCTACGATAAATACCCTTAGGTAGGTGTCTGTAGAGTCAAAGTCAATCAATGACATTAAAACATCATAACCCGCTGCATTACTCAAGAAGCCAAAACCACTCTTAATACCAGCAGCCTCTAAGTTATCGAGCGTGTTACTAATAATTGTAAAAAAGAAATAAGCCAAGCCAAAAATCAATAGTGCTTGATAAATTGCAGCGCGATATTTGGGGTTATTATAAAAAGCATGCGAACCGGAGTCGGTTTTTCGGGTGGCTGCTTTAATTTGTTCTGTTGTTTTTTGTTTTAACATAAAGCGATACTACTTAAAGATTAGAGCAATAAACACTCAAAAAAAAGAAAATCAGGTTAAAACGAGAAAGTGACACTCATGTGCCACTTTCTGATTTAACTTACGATTAACGCATAGCTGGTGAATATAGGATGCCACCTTCTTTCCACAATGCGTTTAAGCCACGTGAAATTTTAAGCGGAGAACCAGAACCTACGTTGCGCTCAAAAGACTCAGAGTAGTTACCCACTTGCTTGATGACTTGGTATGCCCAATCAGGATTCAAACCTAGGTTTTTACCTAATTCGCCTTCACCGCCTAGTAGACGTTTGTTAGCTGGCTTGCCATTTTTCAATTTGTCAGCAACATTTGAAGAAGTAACACCTTGCTCTTCACCTTCAATCATTGCACTGAGTGACCACTTAACAATATTGAACCACTGGTCATCGCCTTGACGAACAACAGGGCCTAACGGCTCTTTAGAGATCACTTCAGGTAAAACAATGGCGCCTTTAGGATCTTTTAAACCGATACGTAGTGCATAAAGTTGAGATTGGTCAGAGGTTAAGAAATCACAACGACCGGACTCAAAACCTGCACGAGTTTGGTCAGATGTATCAAATGTAACTGGCTTGTATGAAATTTTGTTTTCACGGAAGTAATCAGAAATAGCAAGCTCAGTAGAAGTACCAGCCTGGATACATGCATTAGCTCCGTCTAGCTCTTTAGCTGATTTAACGCCTAACTTTTTGCTTACCATGAAACCAGTACCATCATAATAAACGACACCAGCGAAGTTTAAGCCGAGTGATGTATCACGAGTATGTGTCCACGTTGTATTACGAGAAAGCACATCGATTTCACCAGACTGTAAGGCAGTAAAGCGCTCTTTCGCTGTTAATGGCTTATACTGAACCTTATTCGCATCACCCAAAACCGCAGCTGCAACAGCACGACAAACGTCAACGTCTAGACCACTCCACTTACCTTTTTCATCTTTTTGAGAGAAGCCGGCCAATCCCGTACTTACACCGCAAGATAGTGTGCCACGCTTTTTAACGTCATCTAAAGTGCCTGCTTGTGCACCCAAAGTTAAGCCAACGGCCAAGCCGCCAACAACAAGGGAAGAGAGTTTAATCATAGGTTTTCTCCTAATGTAGTTATATTTTTATAGAGTTTAATTATCCGGCTTTAAGTAATTTGCCAATTATTCCTATTGCATAAATGCAACCAATGTACCAATTAAATATTGCAGCACGAAAGCATAGTAAAATTACATCAACCGTTGACTAAAACACTACTTAAAGTGTTCTAACCTTTAGTTTTTTCCATTTGATAATAATCCAGAAACGAAAACGCCTGAAGCTCATTATTTTTGCTTATATTTAAAAGCGTCCCATAAAAATACTTTCTGACATTCGCATGCACATTTAAAGGGCAATTTATTTTTATTAACCCAAATACCTAAGTGACCAGTAAGTAAATTAATCTTAATCACATAGAGTCTTGATTAATAGAGTTCAAATATAACAAATAAGAATTTAGATTTTGTATTTTTATAATTATTAAATTTAAAAATAGATGAATTATCAGCCACAACCTTATTATTCTTTTTATTATATCTATATAGAAATAGTGGTTACTATTAAAACAAAACATAAATTTTGGACGTAATATAGCCAAAAAACATGATCTTCGATTTTGTTATGGCTAATTAAGAAACTATTATAATTGAGATGCCACCTTATAGACATCAACGAAAGACCAAGTATAACAAATGTTATAGCGTTTTAAGGAAAAAAATATTTTCCCAAAAAGATTAATAAGACGCCTAACCAACATTAAGTTGCTGTAAAAATAATCACCAATAGTTATCTAAGCAATGCACTATGACCATGCTTTATATAAACCCAACATACTAGTAATCAAAAGAGCAAAGCCTAACAAACGGTAAAATTGAACACTATCCGTTGCTAGCAAATAAGCGTGTAAACGCAAACCTAAAAAGTGACCAATAGCAGCGCAAGGCAAAAGCCATAAATGGTGAATTAGCTGCAAGTCAACTTCAGCATAGATAAATGACGCCATTTTAATCATCACAAGGATAAACCAAAGCACAAATAGCGTATCTCTCAACTGATAACGGCTGAGGTATTTAGAGTAAACAGCAACAATCACAGGAGCACCAATTAAGGATGTCCCACTGATATACCCCCCCAACGCTAAAAATAAAACATCTACCCACTTATTCTTACTAGAAAATGGCTTGTTAAACACATAAGACAATGCGTAGATGCTGATAATAGAAAAAATGATGGTATTCATCACTTGCGCTGGCAGGGTAATCAAACCAAAAACACCGGCTATTTTAGGAATCAGCATCACTAATAGCGTTTTGCCTAAAAAAGACCAGGCCACTGTTGGCTCAGCAACACCGCTTAATGCCTGACGGTGACTTTTATAAACCGTTAGCGAAGAAAACACCAACAGGTGTACAGCAATAATCGGTAAATAGACCAATGGCTGGTCATCAATCAGTAGTAAGAACGGCAAAGCTAATACTGCTCCACCAAAACCCAGACCTGAACGAACGACACCACTCCAGATAAAAACGATACCAATCAATGCATATTGATACGCTGCTAATTGCTCCATATTGGTTGCCAAGCCCTATTCTTTCAGTTGTTTAAATTAACGGAACCTCTGATTAACCTCGTGTAATTTCTGGCTTGCCCTCCATGGACGGAGGGTACATTGAAAATGCAGGAGCATTTTTTCAAGAGCCTAAACGCATGTTAGATTCACGCAGAAATTATTCGAGGTTAATCAGAGGTTCCTAAACCCACCAGAACTAAAAAAGCCCTGGATACTACAGGGCCTTTACTTTATCGACACTTAACTATTTTGATGCAATTAATGATACTTAATTTTTACGGAATCTGTCTATTCTCTTGTTTTTTGCGCTCAGCTAGAGCCTCTCTCCAGACGGCCAATTGGGACACTATTGCTTTAGGTTTAAAGATTAAAGGGTTTGAGTGCTCAAAATCTTCTTGAGCTTCACGACCACGCACAATATCCCTTGCCCGATCAAAAGCACTGACAAAGTCATCGGACACAGGCAATGCATCCTTAAAGAAAGCTTCTCCAAAGTAGGTCATCTCTGAAGTATCGCTACAACCGAATGATGTTTTATCTTCAGAAGCTGCCACAACAACCAAGGTATTATCATCTTTCACTGAATTAACATAACCACCGGCAAAACAAGCTGATATAACCACAACCTTATAACGCACAGGCAAGGAATTAATAATTTCACCCATGCGCTCAGCACTGAGAGAAGAAAGTTCTAACCCCGGTTGTGCTAATTGAAAATTAAAATCACGAGAACCGTGGCTGGTAAAGTAGACAAAAAGAATATCATTTTCAGCATCCATTTTTTCTGCGACTCCATGCAAAGCTGTTTCAATGCTGGTTGTCGTTGCTAACGGTATTTCTTTGTAAGAAACATTACCATTCATCAACAATAATGATTTCTTTCTAGTCCCATAATCACTGTCAAATAAATCTCGAATAAAATTAACTTCTCGGCGAAAAACACCTTGCGTACCATCACCTGCAATACCAACAAAATATAACTCTGTCTCTTCAAGGTCGTTCTCTTCAATAGCTGACAGCATCTGATCAACACGAGAGCTTTGATGATAAAGTACATCTTCAACAATAACACTAGCATCATGCTCAACCAGTTTGTTGTCTGAACTAACCAATTGACCGTACTGCCAAATCCCTTCAACACGAGCTATACCATCTAATGGCTTTGCATGAGTTAGTATTCCTTGACCATGCTTAACACCGTATTCGAAACCACCTTCATAACGAGCACCATCCTGCTCATGAATACCTTGGCCATGAAAAACACCTTTTACAAATTCACCTTTATAGTCAACCCCATGAGTATCGCTATAAACACCTGCACCATGGAAAGCACCTTTTACAAACTCTCCTGTATAGGTTCGTACCTTATCTTTATACTCTCCCTGTCCATCAAATAACCAGCTTTTAAAGTTACCAGTATAGCTAACTTCATCATCTCGATAATCTCCACGGCCTAGCATAGCCCCTTGTTTAAACTCTCCTTGGTATACTTTACCATCAGCACTTGTAAATAAACCTTGGCCATCAAACATTCCCTCTAAAAAATTCCCTTCGTAAATGTCACCATTACTTTGAACTAACTTCCCTTGACCATGAAACACATTATTTTTAAACTCCCCGATATATTCTGCATCACCTTGGCTCATAATCCCCTGGCCATTTGCTTTTGCAAAATCTACATCGCCCTCATAAACGCGCTCGTCAGCAAAAGTGATAATACCTTTCCCTTTTGCTACGCCTTTATCAAACTCGCCTTCATAAATAAAATCTTTTGTCTCATAACGGCCATCACCATGAAACAGACCTTTCTTAAATTCACCTTTATAAACATCACCATTTGGCCACACTATCCGACCATTACCATTTAATTCGCCTTTCAGAAGATCTCCATCATATTGCCCGCCATCGGGTAAAAACGTGACGGGAATAGCAACGTTATTGGAAAAATATTGTTTGTTTTCAACAACAATCGCTCCAATAATGAAACCACACATTAAAATAAAAAAAACTCTAACCATCCTACTTTCTACCTAACATATCCATCAACCAACATACTCTAACAACCCTGAACAATCCCGACATCGATACTCATGAATTCCTCGCTGAATATTTTTATGCCGATATGTTGTCAATTCAACATCCCGACATTCACATTGATAGCGGTAACGTTGCACACGCCGAGTGGGAATACCTTCTAGACTATAATCACCACGCACTACAGGCTTGGCTCCAAATGCCTGCATAATAGCTCGCCACTCATTGCCATGAGGTTTAATATTATTCAAGCCATAAAGGCAATCTGAAATATAGTGAGCAACTTCATGAGGAATTGTATTATCCCAGCTATCTGCAGGATATTTAGCAAACAACCAGGGGTTAAAACGAATTTGCTGCTGCGGCTTAGAAAACCAACGAAACATTTGCTTTTTTTCTTCACCTTGCCTTTTAGGATAATAAGTGCGATAGATACCAGCCGCTCGCCCTCTCAGATTAAAAACCACATCAACATCCGCAAATGAATCGTTGTAAATAACAGATGCTAATTGGATATATCGATAAACTTCTTCGATTACTCGCTGTTGCGTTTCTGGATCAATGGGCTCAATAATATTCATTGCGTTAATACTGAATATTCAAACGCTTCAACCAATGCACCCACCACCAAGCAGGCCCAACTAACAAAAATTGAATATCTTTTAAGAAGGAAGGTTTTTTGCCTTCAATATGGTGCCCTACAAATTGAAAAATCCACATAATAATAAATAAAACCAAACTAAATTTCCAAACTGAGATATTCAATGAAACCAATATGCTAATCCCAATAAAAACCAGCACTGTAAGCAAGCTCATCGCCACACCAATAGGATTAGAAAGCTTAAAGTAATAAAACAACACAGGAACCGCCGCAATATGCGCCCATGTAATATGAACACTCTCAATCAATTGAGGAAACGGAACGGACCAGACTAATGCAAACGTAACAAAATAAATAGACGGTACTGCAATACCATGAATTAAAATATTGGTTTTGTTTTGATGACTTTCACCATATTCATTAATCAAAGATTCTATTCGTCTCATAAGCACCTCTATTTTTATAGTAACCCTGATTATCCACTCAATAGAATTTCCTTAATGCTGATATAAACAACTTAATTTCGTAGATATAGTTGCCACTCAGGTATTTACGGTAATTTAACCAGATAACGAATGAATTCAAATATAGTATTGCTTTGAAAAACGGCCTTTATCGGTTACAACAATACCTTCTGCCTCCAGCAAGCGTCGCTGCTTGTTAGCATTAGAAAAGTCAGCCAGTTTCCCCTGAGCGCTAACAACTCTATGCCAAGGCAATTCAGAATCCTTTGGCAACTCTCGCAACCAGCGGCATGTCTGCCTTGCATTGCCCAAACTTGCCAATTCCGCAAGGCGTCCATAGCTACATACCTTTCCTCGAGGAATCTGTGATAATACCAAGCAGAAACGCTCAAATGGAGAGGATTCGAATGAATCCATGAATATTACCTTTTCTTATATTTCCAATAGAGCCGATCTGCCAACAATAATGCAAGGATCAGGCCATAGATAAGAGGCCAAAGTATATCGGCTTTTACCAACCACCAGTAATGCACAATCCCCAATATTGCGACCAGATAGACAGTTCTATGCAAGACTATCCAGCGTTTCCCCAGCCATCGCTGTAATTTCTTATAAGATGTTATGGCCAAGGGCAACATCAACACAAACGCAACGAAACCCACCGCAATATATGGCCGATCGATAATATCTTCAATGATGGACGCGAGATTAAAGAAATGATCAAAGAAGATAAAGACGAAAAAATGTAATAACAGATAAAAGAAGCTCCATAGACCCAAAAAGCGACGCAGGCGCATTAGTGAATTCCAATGGAAATGGCGTCGCAACGGCGTGATAGACAAGGTCACCAACAAAAAATACAACGCCCACTCACCAGTCGCGTGAGTAATAACTTCAATAGGATTGGCACCCAGATAACCTAAAAAAATACCTGCGATCAAATAGCCAATATGAGTGAGTGCACCCAGAGTAACCCCAATTTTTATCAGGATAATAATGCTGATTTTATTAATGCTCAACGGCATCCATTTCATAGCAGCCAACATAATAGTGCATCAATAGTTTTTACGTAAATCCATTCCAGCATATAGAGAGGCAACTTCATCTTGATAACCATTAAATGGTAATGTGGGCTGCCTGAATAGCTTACCTATCACGCGCTCTCGTTTCTGGCTCCAGCGAGGATGATTTACATCTGGATTAACATTGGAATAAAAGCCATATTCTCTTGGGGCAGAGAGGTTCCAGCTGGTTTCCGGCTGTGTTTCAGTAAAGCGAATACGAACAATCGACTTAATACTTTTAAATCCATATTTCCAAGGAACGACTAAGCGTAACGGCGCACCATTTTGGTTAGGCAGTGGCTTGCCGTATATACCCGTTGCCATGAATGTCAGAGGATGCATTGCCTCATCCATACGCAAACCTTCTCTATAAGGCCAGTCCAATACGTTACGGCGCTGCCCTGGTAGAGGGTTTTCTTTATCATAGATCGTTTCAAATGCAACATATTTTGCTTTAGAGGTTGGCTCAAAACGTTTGAGCAAATCCGCTAATGGAAAGCCTACCCACGGAATCACCATTGACCACGCCTCAACACAGCGAAAACGGTAAATGCGTTCTTCAAAATCGTGGGGCTTTAATACATCCTCTAAGGCATATTTACCAGGCTTAGCGCACTCGCCATCAATGGTAACTGACCACGGATCTGTAACCAGTGCTTTTGCATTGCTGACAGGGTCACCCTTACCATAGCCCAACTCATAAAAATTGTTATAACTCGTAATATCACTATAACTATGCGGCTCGGCCTCTAGGTTGATTGTCCGTTTAGCCTGCGAGAAACGATCTTTAAACGTATCTATCGAAGCAAATGCGAGCTGAGGGAAATACGCTAAAGCAGAGAGGGACATACCCGCCTTAATAAACTGCCGCCTCCTTCGAAACAGGGCTTCATCGGTGACATCATTCTCAGTTAATGATGAAATTATTGTATTTGGTCGTCGGAAAATAGGAGTCATTAATCAATCTCAGCCTTTTATTTGAACCACTTAGAGAGCTAATAGTTATTATAGTTCCTAGCTGCTTATAGTCCTTACTTATAAGCTTTTAATCTATATTCCATTCGTTATAGAGGTAAAAATGAAAAATAGCACTTCAATTTTATTTCTTCATAAAGCTCGTCATTAACACAATATTCATCAGAAGATAACTTAAAGTTATGGCTAAAACCTTGTATAATGCCGCGCCTAGAAAGTTGGCCTGCAACACTTTGTTATTTACCCGTATTTAATTTATAAGCCACTAACAATATCGTTATCGACTTTATTGGCTCTTGCGTTTATCGATCAATAATAACGAGTGGAAAATGCTTAAGACTTTTATGTGTGCAATCTCGAATTGGCATCAGTCAATTGACACCCTTAATTGCTTAGATCTGCTTTAACTTAATCTCAATAACGAAATATTGAATTAAAGCCCCTAAAGCGACTGGCGTAAACAAATAGGTGCAAAACTGAAAACTAAAAGCAGACACACAAAATACATTCCTTTTAAACTGATGATGACGATATGAATAAAGAACCTCTCTATATTCCACTTGCTGGACCTACATTACTGGAAACACCTTTATTAAATAAGGGAAATGCCTTTACTGAAGAAGAACGTCATGACTTTAATTTATTAGGATTATTACCTGACAGCATTGAAACTATTGATGAGCAAAAACAGCGCGCTTATCAACAATTGAATTCTTTCCAAAGTGCCATGGACAAGCATATCTACCTTCGTGGCATTCAAGATACCAATGAAACACTTTACTACAAGTTGGTAACCGAGCACCTCGAAGAAATCATGCCGTTGATTTACACTCCAACGGTCGGGGAAGCCTGCCAGCAATTCTCTCGCATTTATCGTCGCCATCGCGGATTATTTATTTCCTATAACGATAAGAAACACATCAGAGGCATTCTACGTAATGCGACCAAAAAGAAAGTAAAAGTTATTGTCGTTACCGATGGCGAACGCATCCTGGGCCTGGGCGACCAAGGTATTGGCGGAATGGGTATACCCATTGGAAAATTAGCACTTTACTCAGCCTGCGGAGGCATCAGCCCAGCCTACACCCTACCCATTACCCTTGATGTTGGCACAAATAATCAGGAATTAATTGAAGACCCTATGTATATGGGCTGGAAACACGAACGTATTACCGGACAAGAATACGACGACTTTGTTGAAGAGTTTATCCGTTCCGTTCAAAAACGCTGGCCAGACGCACTGATTCAATTTGAAGATTTTGCCGGCCACAATGCTAACCGCCTGCTTGAGCGCTACCGTGACCAAGCCTGCTGCTTCAATGATGACATACAAGGCACAGCAGCTGTCACTGTTGGCACTCTATTAGCCGCCTGTAAAGCAAAAGGCGAACAACTAAAAGATCAGATCATCACTTTTTGTGGTGCAGGCGCAGCTGGCTGTGGTATAGCCGAGCAAATCGTTGCTCAAATGGTCTCCGAAGGCTTGAGTGATATGCAGGCACGCAAGCGTATCTTTATGATGAATAGCCGCGGCTTGGTAATTGGCAGTATGAGTGGACTAAAAGACTTCCAACTCCGACTATGCCAGTCAGATGAAAGATTAAGTGAATGGGGCATCACTGGAGATACTGCAACATTAATGGAAACCGTCACACACTCGAAATCAACCGTTATTGTTGGGGTATCGACAGTTTCTGGTTTATTTACCCAAGAAATCATTGCACAGATGCAAGCCAATACCGATAAGCCTATTGTCTTACCATTATCAAACCCAACCTCTAAAGTTGAAGCCTTACCTGAAGATATTATCAAATGGACTAATGGCAATGCTATCGTTGCAACTGGCAGCCCATTTGAACCGGTTGAATTGGATGGAAAAACCTATCCAATATCACAATGCAATAACAGTTATATCTTCCCGGGTATTGGACTGGGTGTTGTTGCCAGTAAAGCGTCTCGAGTTACCGACAATATGCTGATGGCATCAAGCTACGCACTTGCCGAATACGCTGCCATTCACAATAAAAATTCGGATGAGCTTCTTCCTGACCTCAACGATATCCGTAATGTTAGCAAGCACATCGCTAAACAAGTTTACAAACAGGCGATTATTGACGGAGTCACACTAGAGGTTGATGAAGAGCATATTGATGCAGCAATAGAAAAAAACTTTTGGGAACCCGCTTATCGACCATTTGAGCGGACCGCTCTTTAAAGTATTAGACGAGTGACGAATTGGTAGTTCTTATGAATCAATACCAATAATCACTGACCCTAAGCAATATCAATCAAATAACGCAGGTTTGCTACAAGCCTGCGTTTTATTATTTTATGCATTCAAGTTCGCCAGACAACCCTCATATATTCAGCCAAAGCTATCAACAACGCTTTGGCGGCATTATCCGACTATATGGGACACAGGCAACTAGTCAGCTATTAAAAAGCCATGTGCTTATTATTGGTATTGGTGGTGTTGGCTCATGGATAGCAGAGTCACTGGCCAGATCAGGCGTAGGGTCAATCACACTAATGGACTTAGATGATATTTGTGTTACCAACACTAATCGACAAGTTCACACAAACAGATCCACTATCGGCCAGTCAAAAACCAAAATAATGTCTGAACGGCTTACTGCCATCAACCCGGAAATTAATGTTAATACGATCGATGACTTTTTAGATAAAGACAATATCGAGACCTATATTCATGACTCATTTTCATTAGTGTTCGATGCGATTGACAATGCGATTGATAAAGCAGAAATCATCGCGTATTGCGCCAGTAAAAAAATACCAGTTATCACTATCGGTTCCTCCGGAGGAAAGAAAGACCCTTCAAAAATTACCTGTGGCGACTTAACAAAAACCCCTGGCGATCCTATGTTTGTAAAGATACGTAACAATCTGCGCAGGCGCCATGGATTCAGTAGAGATACGGAAATCCCCTTTGGAATCGATGCTATTTATTCCACAGAGACGATGACTTACCCTGATAACAAAGGGGAAACCTGTCGTTCTAAACAGTTTTTAGAAGGCGGAGAAAAACTAGATTGCGGAAGTGGCTATGGCGCCTCCACCATGATGACGGCAAGTTTTGGACTTTTGGCTGCCGCAAAAGCAATAGAAAAATTAACCTCAAAAAACTAAATTTTTTAATATTAACGCTATATTAAAAATTTCTTCAGTACACCCTAACGTTGCATAAATTTTTGGATGCAAGAGCTTTTAGAGCGGTATTTATAGCATTTCACGGAGCTTTTTCTGGATTGAACTTAGTCACTCTAAGTAACGTCCAGAAAAAGCGAGTACGATGCCAGAAATGCTGCTATAGAAGTAGTGAAGCGATCCTGCGCTAAAAATTTATGCAACGTTAGGGTACATTGTCACAAAAAGGCTATGCGTTTGGCCTGGCGCCAACTCAACAATATCACCTGCTGCATTGGCCGTTTCCACGCATACCATTCGCAGATAATCTTTATCATTAAACTGCGTCAACTTTTGTGATTTCTCAATCCACGGATTCCAAACAACAGTACTTTCACTACCCTGCGCATCAATATTAATTTTGCGTTGGCCATCATGCAGAGTTATTGACTTAGGAGAATTCTGATAGATACGATCCACTTCCTGATCAAAAACAATATCCCCTTTTTGTTTTTTAATCTGCCAATCATCCAATGCATCAATATAATCAACTTCATCAAAACTACTAATAAAGACATTATCTATATTTGCTATTGAAAAATAGCTATGTAAAGCACCACTATAGACAAATGATTGTTCACCAATATTTTCTACCTGCAAGCTTACTGACAATTGATTTCCTATCTCGATGCGGTAGCATAGCCGTGCTGGAAAGGGCCAACATTCCTCAACACTGCTATTATCAACAACATAGCTCAATTCAATAATGGTTAAATTATTTGATGGCATATGAATTTTATCTACTTGCCACTCGCGTTCTCTGACAAACCCATGGGCCGGAGCTGACTCAAGGATTTCGTTTGAATATTGTTTTGCTATACGCTCTTCATTCTTATTTAAAGCACCAAACCATGGCCAACAAATCGGAATACCTCCTCTTAAAGGCACCCCTTGTTTATATGTGCAATCAGCACTAAGAAAAAGAAGCGGTTCATCATCAGAGTGACGCTGATAACGTGATACTTGCGCCCCTTGTATAAATACTTCAGCACTGGCAGCCGAATTACTAATACCAATAGCCAGCAGTTCTTTTTGGCACTCGATAGTGACTCCGGGCAAACCACCAAAGCGCTGATAGAGGTCTTGAATTTTTTCGGCAATACCCATTAAATAAACCTGTTTTCAAAAATCATATAACTAGGGCCTGTTGACACTAGTGACAGATGTTTATGATGATGCATTTGCCACTTTGTTCCGTTTATTCTCAAGAAATAACACTTTATTCAATAATCATTTTCCATAAACGGTTAATCGTACTTTTATCTCGCTTGCGATCGACAACGTAATTAATATGCTGAGTTGCATCCAATGATGAGTCCAATTCAATCCCCCACATGCCTTTAATTTCATTGGGAATCATTGAATAACGAATATCAATGATACGATCGGGATGCCGAGGAGAAAGCGCAATATATCCATTAGAAAACCAGCGGAAGCGCTCAATATCTTTTGCTTGCTGAGAGTTTTCATTCAGCCATGGAAAGGCTTGCGCAATATCGAGCTTGGGGATGCTGCTACCTTCAACCACCTTTTCCTCAAATGCCACTTTAACAGCATCAACATAGTATATGTCGCCAGTGCTATACACGATTTTCCAAACAAAAAGATTGGCAAAACTAGGTTTTGCCTCCAGCTTAGTTGGCGTATGCCCTCGGGATTCAGCCAACTCCCAGCCAACGGCCTCCGCTCTTTCACGCTGCACCACACCAAAGGTTGAATAAATTGCAACCCAAGCTAAAGCTGAGTGCGCAAACACTCTTTTACGCTTACATGCAGCAGTAATAATCAACGCTAGCAAAGGCAACGTAAATAATGGGTCAATAATGGATATTGTATTCCAAGCAATACGAGTATCACTAAAAGGCCAAAATAATTGTGTACCGTATGTTGTACAGGCATCCAGCAAAGCATGAGTGGCATAACCCAAACCACAATATAACCATACCTGCTTGAAACTGAGGCCTCGCTTCTTAGCAAAGGCCAGATAAAATACCGAAGCACACAACAGGCTACCGAAAGGGATAAAGAAGAGCGAGTGGGTAAATTGGCGATGGTACTCCAGAGCTAATAAAGGGTCATCACTCGACCGGATCAACACATCTAAATCAGGCGTCATACCTGCTAAAAAACCTAAAAACGTTGCAATAATAAAATGTTCACGTTTAACTGGCTGTTGTGCTGCAACCGCAGCTACAACCCCTTGCGTTAGAGGATCCACTATTTCTCCTTTAAAAGTAAAATACTTGTGCTTTACTGAACGAAAAAACTGCCATCAACAATATTTAATTAATACTAACAGCCCCTAGGATCTGATAAAGCCAACGATTATACTAGCATCTGCTAGCGCTCATTTCATGGTTACAACTATGGCCACTTTCTGCCCAGTAAAGCAGAATGGGTGTTGTGACTGAATATTCCCAGCGAATGATAACGCAGCCGGACAGAAAAGTGCTCCTAGCAAATACCATCCCTTAATAGACTCAATCAAAATAGACAGCACATGCAATCAGAGAAAGTGACAAAACCTCAATCCATCAGCCCGGAAACCTGGGAGTGCAACCAACGCTGGTTGGTACTGATGAACACTCAATCAGAACAACACCAGAAGATACGCGACCCTCGCTTATATCGACAATCATCCAAACAACAAATGATTTCACCAACGCCATCAAAAAGCTCTGAGACCCAAGGCTGATCACACTTCTTTTCGCCTATTACACTGGATAATAAACGTGCCAGCACCTTCTATATACCTGACTCTTTACGTAGGCGTTATTCTATTGGCTGGCAATGGCTTATTCGCAAAGGGAATTAATCTGGATGCCACGAGCATTACACAAATACGTAGTGTGATTGCTGCTATTACTATTGCTTTGTTCTTATGCTTTGTAAAACGTTCCCATTTCGTTAAAAACACTAAAAAACTTATAGGCATTTATGGCATAGGTATTTTTATGGGCTTACATTGGGTGACGTTTTTTCACTCCATGCAGATATCAACGATTGCCATAGGGATGCTGTCTATCTTTACCTACCCAGTGATGACTGTTTTTATGGAAGCGGCAATTCATAAATCCCGCCCCCATTGGCAAGACATATTATCCACGATCCTGGTTCTAGCAGGCATACTGTTAATGACAGGAAATGAATTAGCGCAGCCTGGCTCGGCAACATTACAAGGAATTTTCTGGGGTACCTTATCTGCGTTTTTCTTTGCCAGTAGAAATGTTGTGCAAAAATATTACTTCGCCGACATCACCAGCGATGTGCTGATGCTTCATCAGATGATAGCCATATCGTTAATGCTATTTGCATTTATTGATTTTTCTACCATTAGCACGATAAGTAACATTGATTGGATTAAGTTACTCGCTCTGGGAACAATCAGTACTGCTGGAGCGCATACACTACTTGTGATGAGTTACAAAAATTTACCCGCAAAAACGGTTGCCATGATTAGCTGTTTGCAACCCGTGATAGCCGGACTATTAGGGTGGGTTTTTATAAAAGAGCAACCAACATTTTATATTGTTGTTGGTGGCTCCATTATCTTAGCGGTTGCAGTATACGAATCAATATCCAGTAGAGTATAAATTACTACTGAAAAATTACCTGCGTTGCGACTGCAGCATTACACCCCGAGGGCACGTAGAAAACTGTCTCAAATCAGTCAGTTATTATTCATAAATTCCTTCTTTTCGCCAATTTTTGTCTTGCCCTCACCGACATTTTTCAGAGTAGTTATTCGCTAGGCGCATATTGTGCAAATACCTCTTCACCTGTCATATTTTTTGTTTGGTTGGAAAAACAATAATATGATGGCTTTTCATCAATAAATACTTGGTGATCAAAAATAAAATTTACATCACTTTCGAAAAGGCCTACAGGTATAAAGTACTGGTTATTGTGCTTCAGTCGATAAAATAAATGCGTGCCACAATGAGAGCAAAAGCCTCTCTCCGCCCATTCAGACGAATCAAATATCGCAATATTTTCCTTTCCAGAAAAAGCCGCCTTATCGTTACAATCAATCGATAAAAGCGGGCCACCTGACCACTTTCGACACATACTACAATGACAGGCGCCTATATGTTCACTTGGCGATTCTGCTTCTATTTTAACTTGACGACAAAGGCAGCTTGCTTTTAATTTAACCATAGCCTTCCTCCTATCAGCATCCTATTTAACTACTGTGTGATAAAACAATGAATACGCGTTAATAATTCATTAGGGGGCGTATCTTTAGGGTCATTCAGATATTCCTCAAACGGTGGAAAATCTGCAGCCTCATAACCACTCTCTGGCAGCCAATGACCAATTAACCAATCATACGGCTTCTCTAACTCTGCATAAGACCCTTTAAAAAGTAAAGTGGCGCATTTTCCTGAAGGAATCGTTATTCTTTCAAGGTCATCATCATTTAATTGAATGTCGTTCTCTACACTCATACAGGCCATCGAACGTAATTCTTTTTTATCAATAGACTTAGGATCGTCGTAATATAAACCAATGGAACGAGTTGTATCATCCAGCAAGTTATTACTTGCGCCATAAATAAATAATTTTTCAAATACATTACCTATTTCCATATAGTCTCCTATATGCCGATACCCCACTAAATTGATTTTCTGATAATCAATAATCTCTACTGTAAACATAGCATCCACCTTCTTTTGTTCTATAGGTAAGATTGCAACAAAAGGTTCAAGCCTGACATCAAGCCTCCGCTTTTCTTGGCGATAAACACTCGGCGTTACACCAAAGCTTTGTACAAAAGCTCGCGTAAACGCCTCAAGACTACCGTACGATACTTTTTGCGCAATCGTTAAAATTGACTGATCCGTGCGAATGAGATCAGCTGCTGCTTGTTGAAGGCGTAAACGTCTTACCGTTCCATTAACGGTATCCTGTGCTAACTCACGATAAATACGATGGAAGTGATAAGGAGACATCGACGCAATATCAGCTAAAGTATTTACATCCAAATCACCGTCTAGATGACAATAAATATAATCAATGACATTAATTAATCGCTTGCGGTAACTTTCTTTAGTGCTTTTTTTCATGACTCTGAATTTACCTTTTCAATTTCCAACATAAGCCAACAACGAAAATAATAATAAATAACCTGGATTGATAATGTTTGCGGTTTTTACATTGATAAAAATAGATTTAAGGAACCTCTGAAAAACGTTGGCGAGACAGTCAGCGTAAGGCAAAAATCAGCGAAAAGAGGGAGTTTATAGGTAATAAATGACCGATTTGAGCTAATTTTTAACGCCGCGCTGGCAACGTAGGTAGTTTTTCAGAGGTTCTTTAAAGATCCTCATACCTAAAGAACAACAGGCAGTTTCGATGTGAGCACAATCTCACTGGGAGAAATTGACGCTTTATATGCAAGCACTTCAACCCCATCCATGATTGCCTTACGCAATGTTTTACCATAAATGATATCTATTTCATCGGCAGGAGAAACTTGCTGAATGCCTGTATGCTGTACGCAAAAAACAAGCACCGCACGATTACCTTGCTGCTTCATGTCTACCAATTCACGCAAATGCTTACTACCACGCTGACTGACTGCATCTGGAAATAAACCCTCCCCACGACTAATCTCATCAGTATCAGTACACAAGGTCACACTTTTTACTTCTACATAACAGTCATCACGACCTTCACCTGAAAGCAAAAAGTCGATACGGCTGTTTTCTTGACCATATTTAACCTCTGACCGTATAGATGAATAGCCTGACAATTCAGAAATAACACCTGACTCGATAGCCTCTCGCACCAACCCGTTAGCACGCCCCGTATTGATACCAGCTAAATGCCCGCCAGGGGTTGTCGCAATTTCCCACGTATAGGGGTATTTTCGCTTAGGGTTATCAGACGTCGAATACCAACACTGTCCTCCTTCGACAATACAGTTTTTCATCGACCCTGTATTAGGGCAATGTATTGTCACCTCCTCTCCAGAAGGGAGTTTAATATCGGCCAGAAAGCGTTTATAACGTCGCAATAACAATGCAGTTTGCAATGGTGGATCAAATTTCATGGCTTATCATAGTAGGAAAATGGGGCGTCTATTATGCCAAATTATTGTTAACACCATGTCCCAATTAGAACGATTTGATCTGGAGCAAGGATTGTTTTCCGATAAACAGTCACCATAATATGCCTTTGTGTCCGAGCAAGCGCTCAATAGAAACTGCTGGCACTGAGAGCCAATATCTGGTAATTTGCCCGCCGGTTGAAATCTGCACCTGTTTAGATGCCTATTTTTGACACCTACAAAGCATTAACAAAAGAGATACAGCACATGCCGAATAGCAATGAAAAGCTGACTTTACATGGTTTCGAGCCTTATAAAGAGAAGAAAGGCGAAGAATACATGAATGCCGACCAGCGCGAGCATTTCAAGAATTTGCTGCTTACCTGGAAAACTGAATTAATGGAAGAAGTGGATCGCACCATGAGCTACATGCGCGATGAAGCGGCCAACTTTCCTGACCCTGCCGACCGCGCCAGCCAAGAAGAAGAGTTCAGCCTAGAACTTCGTACTCGCGATCGTGAACGCAAACTGATCAAAAAGATCGATAAAACCATGGAGCAGATCGATGCCGACGACTATGGTTTTTGCGATGCTTGCGGCGTTGAAATTGGCATTCGCCGTCTTGAAGCCCGCCCTACTGCGACACAGTGCGTAGATTGCAAAACCCTTGCTGAAATCAAAGAAAAGCAAGTTGGCACCTGATAATCACTGAGCGTACAGGCATTGAGACTTGTACGTTTACTATTCTTTCAGAATGCCTTGCACACCCTCTAGCTCTTTTACAGACTCTACAAAAACAAACTCAAAGCCTTATATCGGTCGCTTTGCACCCTCGCCTACCGGAAAGTTACACTTCGGCTCATTAGTCGCAGCCGTTGCCAGCTACTTAGATGCCAAAGCTCATCAAGGACAGTGGCTACTGCGCATGGAAGACCTAGATCCACCCAGGGAAGAAGCGGGCGCTGCTGACAGCATTCTTCAGTCACTGGAACACCACCACCTTTATTGGGATCAACCGGTACTTTATCAAAGCCAACGATTAGATGCTTATGAAGAAACCTTGGAAGAGCTTCGGCAATACACCTACCCCTGTCACTGTATTCGTCAGAGGATAATAGGTTTAAATGGGCGCTACGATGGCCATTGCCTAAAGCATCCACCTCCAGCATCAGACCCTACAGCTATTCGATTGATCATCAATAAAGCCAGCAATAAAGAAACTGTAGAACGTTTTGATGATGTATTCATGGGGCCGCAAACATTACCATTATCAGAATATGGCGACTTTATTATTCGCCGCAAAGATGGTTTATTTGCCTATCAATTGGCCGTCGCGGTAGATGATGCCTATCAGGACATTACTCATGTTATCCGTGGGCACGACTTATTAGACTCTACCAGTCGTCAACGCTACATCCTGTCTCTTCTTGGTAGGGATCTTCCAGAATACGGGCATACACCACTGGCCTTAGGAAAAGATGGCCATAAACTGAGTAAACAAACAAAGGCAACCCCTATTAATAACAACAATGCGATTAACAATTTAATCGCTGCACTCAACTTTCTTGGCTACACACCACCAGAGCAAGAGCTGTCCAATAATGACTGCAGTTCACTACTGGAGTGGGCCACTGAAAGATGGCAGCGACAGCAGGTATCCACACATTCATCTATTGCACCCCAACTTTCAGGTGCGTAACATCTATTTATAGGAACCTCTGATCAATAGTTACTGCACCTAAATTATGAGCAATCAACGCTTTCTATTTTTTACACTCTTAATTGCCTATATCTTTACACCGACTTTATTTAACTGGGTGGTTTCTCCTGCGGGCTCTTGGTACAAGCCCTTTATTATCTGGATCTTTATTATCATTGGCGCCTATCTACTACAAAAATATAAAAAGACTTCATGACCTTTGATCTAACACATATTACTTTACTGGGTATCTCCTACCTTATTATGCTGTTTATTATCGCTCACGCAGCGAATAGCGGCTGGATTCCCAAAAGTGTGACTAACCACCCTTTCACCTACGTGCTATCACTCGGTATTTTTTTTAGCGCCTGGTCATTTTATGGCGTTATCGATTTAGCTTATCAATTCGGCTATGGCGCACTTGCTTACTATCTCGGTACTGGTGCTTTTTTCCTATTTGCCCCTATTATTCAAGCACCACTGGCTGAACTGTGCCAACGGTTTCAATTACGCTCAATCGCTGATTTATTAGTTTTTCGTTATCACAGTCAGCTGGCTGGCAGCCTGGCCACCCTCTTTATTCTATTGTCTGTGATACCGCTATTAATTATTCAAGTACAAGCAGTGGCTGACACCGTCTTGATTCTCACTCAGCAAATACCAGAACAGACAGCTGATACAGCAGCATGGGAAAAACAGCGCAACACCTTCGCTTTATTTTATTGTCTGTTAATTACCGCTTTCTGCATGATTTTTGGCGCCAGTTACAATCAATACAAGGCCTTGATTACCACAATGGCTTTTGAGTCTCTGATTAAAGTACTAGCTCTGATGACAGTGGGGCTATTTGCTATCTATGGCGTCTTTGGTGGCTTTGATAATCTCGACATGTGGTTATTACAAAACAGTGAGCACCTTGTTCGCCTCCATACCCCAGATCAAAATTCGTCATCTCATACTCTATTATTGGTGTTTATTGCCACGGGTGTACTGATGCCTCATATCTTCCATATGAGCCAAATGGACAAATCCATCAATGAAGTCGCCCGCATGGTTACCTGGGCATTCCCACTGTTTTTATTATTAATGGCACTGCCGGTATTCCCCATACTTTGGGCAGGGTTTGAGCTAAAAGTCCCTTTTGCCATTTCTTACTTTACCTTGGGTGTTCCACAATATGCCAATTCGGAAATTATTACCCTAATTGCCTGGGTTGGCGGATTATCAGCAGCCTCAGGGGCGCTGGTTATATCCATTTTATCGCTGGCAACGATGGTGCTGAACCAATGGTTATTGCCACTATTAAGCCTACAGACACAAAAAGATATTTATGCCCAATTACGCTGGTTAAGGCGGCTTTTAGTCATTGCCATCACGTTAATCAGTTATGCCCTCTATCTATGGCTTGATCATCGCTACTCCTTAATGGATTTAGCCTTACTGGCCTTTATTCAAGCCTTACAATTTGTCCCAGGCGTCGTTGCCATCAGCTATTGGCCTCGCGCAAACAGCTTTGGCTTTTTTGCAGGGATTACGTCCGGCTCACTAGTCTGGCTTATTGGCTTAGCGCTACCAGTCACCTTTGGCTGGGATCACATTTCATTACCATTTATAAGCATTCCCTTTTCCACAGGTATACCTGCATGGGAGTCAATTACCCTGGTGTCGATTGGGGCCAATATTACAATGTTTATACTGGTGTCCTACTTGACCCATACCAGCGATGAAGAACGCTATCATGCCGATGTCTGTGCAGAAGATGAATTAAGCTATCCATTTCGTCGTGTACTGGAGGTCACCCGCGCGTCTGATTTCAAGGAAAAGCTATCATCCAGTATCGGCGCCAGTGCAGCCGAAAAAGAAGTAGATCGAGCATTACACTACCTTGATATGAAGGAAGAGGAGACCCGCCCCTATGCTCTACGGCGGCTGCGCACGCGGATTCGCACGAATTTATCAGGTCTTTTAGGTCATACGATGGCCACAGAGATCATTAACAAGAATTTTCCCTATCAATCACCCTCAAAGGCCGGTATTGAAGCCATCGACATTAATTTAATGGAGAGTCGGCTGGAGCGTATGGGACATAAGATGCAAGGGCTGACAGCCGACATTAATCAATTAAGACTGCATCATCGCAACACACTACAAGAACTGCCTATTGCCATCTGCTCACTAGGTCTGGATGACGAAATCTTGCTATGGAACAACACCATGGCAGCGATTACTGGCATTAGCGATCAGGAAGTGACAGGCTCAAATCTAAGGGACCTCCCTAACCCTTGGGGCAAGTTGATCATCGACTTCGCTAACGATTGGCACACTCATGTTAATAAGCAATCCGTTGACCGAAGTGGCAACACCCATTGGTTTCGTCTACACAAATCTGCCATTCAAGAGTATTCAGAGCAACGCATGGAAGGGCAGGTGATCTTGATCGAAGATATTACAGATCACCAGCTACTCGAACAGGAGTTGGTGCACAACACTCGCTTAGCTTCTATCGGTAGGCTAGCGGCTGGTGTTGCTCATGAAATTGGCAACCCAGTCACTGGCATTGCCTGCCTTGCACAAAACTTGCGCTATGAAGATGAAGAGGAAGGGAGAATAGAGACAGCTTCGGCCATTCTTTCTCAAACTGATCGCATTAGTCGCATTGTGCAATCATTAGTAACGTTTGCACATACAGGTAAACTGACCTCTAAAGACTTCCATAAAGTGAAGGTATATGAATGCGCCAATGAGGCGATTCACCTGCTTTCCTTACAGACGGATCGTAAACCTATTGAATATCGCAACAATCTCGATCCGGATGCGTTTATCTGGGGTGATAGCCAGCGCTTTATTCAAGTATTTATTAACCTATTAGGCAATGCCAACGACGCCAGCCCGGAATATAGCTCAATCACTATCAATAGTCGGGTCGAGGAAGATCGCCTCGAAATTGACCTAATTGACGAGGGCTCAGGAATACCTAAAGAACATATAAAACAGGTGATGGACCCTTTTTTCACGACAAAAGAGACCGGGAAAGGCACTGGATTAGGGTTATCGGTTGTCTTCAGTATTATCGAAGAACACCATGGAAATATCCTTGTGACCAGCCCAGTAGCACAAGGCCGCGGCACCTGCTTTACATTACAGCTACCCCTTTTTCGAGAATAAACCTCTTAGCCTATTGCAACAAAATATCAGCCACGTACACTGGATAACACCAACCAGCCCTTATCGCTAATAGCCGATAACGGCTATTAGCGATAAGGGCCTGTTCACACTAATTTTATGGTGCCTGCTGGTGTCTATTTTTTTCACTCGCAAGGCGCCATGAGCGCGGTGTAGTTGTTCTACATAAGCGATTGGCAACACAGCGAGAGGAAAAAGTAGCCCAGCCCTTCGGGTTGCGTCTAAAAAAGCCTCACTCGTTGTTGCTCGTCGCTCATTTAGAACCACTAAACCACACTCCTCGCGCCTAGATTAAGGCTTTTTTAGACGCAACAGGCACCATAAAATTAGTGTGAACAGGCCCTAACAAGACTATAAACTCCAGTCGTGATAATCTATAGGTGCGACTGGAGTAGGTTTAAGTAGGTAATTTTTAAGGTCGACCAAGTACGCTATGAGCAAAATCCTGATTGTTGAAGACGAAGCCATCATCCGTATGGCACTACGCAAACTGTTAGAACGCCATGACTACGATGTCCGCGAAGCGGGATCGGTTAAAGAAGCGACAACCAAGCACAATCTCAACAATTACGACCTCATTATCAGCGATCTCAGACTCCCAGGCGAGCCCGGCACCGACCTTATCAATCTGGCAACCCATACCCCCGTTCTCATCATGACCAGCTACGCTAGCCTACGTTCAGCAGTTGATGCCATGCGAATGGGGGCTGTAGATTATATTGCCAAACCCTTTGATCATGATGAAATGATCGCCACTGTTGCACGTATCCTAGAAGAAAAAAATAAAATAACCACTACTACCACTGACACACCCGATTCAGGAAAAGAATCCAACGGCATGATTGGTGACAGCAGCGTTATGCAAGAGCTTTATAAGCGCATTGAACAAGTTTCACCGACGGATGCGACTGTTCTCATTCACGGAGAAACAGGAACAGGAAAAGAGCTAACAGCTAGAGCAATTCATCAAAGTAGTAAACGACACGAAAGTTCTCTTATCTCTATTAACTGCGCTGCCATCCCCGAAAGCTTAATTGAATCTGAACTTTTTGGTCACGAAAAAGGTGCTTTTACAGGGGCTGCAAGTAGCAGAGAAGGTTTGGTTGTTGCAGCAGATGGCGGCACACTTTTTCTTGATGAAATTGGCGAACTTCCTATGGAGGCACAAGCGCGCTTACTAAGAGTTTTACAAGAAGGTGAAGTGAGACCTGTAGGCTCCATCGAAACTATTAAGGTTGATGTTCGTTTAATCGCAGCAACTCACCGCGACCTAGAAAAACGTTGCCGTGAAGGGCTATTTCGTGAAGACTTATTTTTTCGTTTAAACGTTATTCAATTACAAATCCCCCCCTTGCGCGATCGCGGTAATGATATCATTACTCTCTCCAACGCATTAATCGATCACTTTTGTTCAACTTACAATAAGCCTCCTCTAGAGTTATCGCCCCAAGCAATACATACAATTACAACATACTCCTGGCCTGGCAATGTAAGAGAGTTAGAAAATGCAGTGCAACGCGCAGTCATACTTTGCGAGGATTCAAAACAAATAGAAAATGATTTACTCGCAATAGATATTGGTATCAATCAACACCACGACAGCATGCATTCGGATAGCACCGAATTAAATGACATTGTCCGCAGCATCACTGACAATGACAATAAGATATCATCAATGCACAGTATTGACTCCCACGAAGACTTATCGCTGGAAGATTATTTTCAACGGTTTGTATTAGAAAACCAGGAAAGTATGAGCGAAACAGAGCTTGCGAAAAAACTAGGGGTTAGCCGAAAGTGCTTATGGGAGCGCCGTCAAAAACTCGGAATACCCCGCAAAAAAACTGCTTTTAAGAAATAATTATACTCAGCACTAGCGCCTTAAAAACAAAAAGAGCCTTAGCAGGGGGCATTGCCAAGACTCTCACAAACTAATAAAAATTATAATAATATACGCATACCCAACAAGTAGCCCACATCAACATTTTCTTTATCATTATCTCCGACTTCAGCAATTAAACGAACGTTTTTAGCCTTAGGAAACTTATAGGTATAGTTCGCATACCAGCCGGAAACATCTTCCGATTCTAAACTGTCGTCTTCGTTGTTTAGACCTAAACCAACACTACCATAAGGCCCAACTTTGAAACCGGCAACGACATTATAAATATCCTTTTCACTACTAGCGCCATTGATATCACGATCGATAGTACTAAAATCAGCACCAATATCGAAACCAGAAAATTGGTAAGAAAAACTAACACCAACAATTTCATCTTCTTCTCTAGTCGCTGCTGGACCCGATGGGCCTGAGTCATAATCCATATAGGCAACAGCAACTTTAGCACCACCAAACTTTACAGCAGCAAAAATATCAAACCATGATTCATCATCACCTTTGCTGCCTGTTGCGCCTTCACCCTCACCTTCAATTTCATAAGAAGATACAATAGTAACGTTCCCTAATTTTGCATCAAGGCGCACCAAATCATCACCAATATCTGCGGTATCTTCAAACCCATCCTCTGCAATGCCAACTTTTTCGTAGGCCTTTTCTACACCAAACTCATCGCCAGCGGTATTTGTTCGACCAATCGCTATTTTGGTATTTCCAAAATCCAAGCCTAAAAAACCTTCTTCGAATCTTGATCGATCCCTATCTTCTCTATCACCTGCCTGATCCCAACTGAAATGCACTTCACCAAAAGCACTCATTCCATTACCTAAATCATAATTGATAATATTTTTGAATTCCAAATCATCATATTCAAGATCTAATTCTTGATCATCACCAACATCCTGTTTGAATTGAATTTGCCAATCTGCTTTTATTGAATAAGTTACCGGCCCTTTTTCATATAACTTAATGGTTGCATTGGCCGGATTAGAAACAACTCCAATTGCCAAGCAAGCGGTTAACATCGCCGTGGCTGATGTTATTCTTTTATTAAAAACATTTTTATAGTTAATCATTTTTTCCCCGTTATAAAATTATTATTAAATTTATAATATCGAAGGTGCAGCCTTCGATAACGAGTCGAAATTAAATGATTAAAATATCTCTCACAATATTTTGTACTTAAGCTTTTTTTAAAGCATAAAAGCATTAAAATTTATAAAGTTCACAATATAAAATTTTACTTATTGCAAAGAGAAGGTATTAGAAAACAATCAACAGCAAATAATAATGTAGCCAGGAAGGAATTTTTATTTATTCAAATTCATATATAAAACACTGCCACCCCTGCATTGAAAAACACAAGGATGACAGCAAAACTGCTTAGTGATTAATAAATAGCTATGAGAACAACACCTGTATCATTATGCCAATCTGGACAATGCAGGCCATAGCGATATCCATGTTTAATATATCCTGAGGTAGACCCCTGAACGATCGTAATAGTGATGCTTCTTATAGCGCTTATATTGTTTATACCCATGGCGATGATGATCTCGCCAGTAACGGGCAGATGGGTGGCGATGCCCTTTATAACGCTTGTGATGATGGCGATCATAATAACCATGCCCATGCTTGTAATGCTTTTTATAACCGTGATGATGATACCCATGGTCGTAATAGTGGTAACCATGATGGCGCTTATGCCACTTACGATACTTTTTCCACTTTTTGTGTCCATGACCGTATCGATCATGTTTTGGGTACTTATGGTCGCCATGATAATTATCATTGTAAAAACGGCGTCCCTTATCATGCGCTTTTATATTGGCATGGCTATCTTTATGGTATACATGTTTAGCACTAAGGTGTTTTTTCTTAATGGGCTGATGCACATGGCTTTTTTTGTGCAATAGCTGCCTATGCTTTTCGGCATATTCTGGTTTCGCCTGAGAGGCTGCAGCCATTCCCAGTAAAACCAAAGACATTAACCCCGCTGTTATCTTACTTTTCAGCTTCATAAGGTCTTCCCCCTATCACCTATAACGATTAACCCAGCTAAGGCACCTCTGAAAAGCCATCTGCTTTACGATGGCGACGTTGAGATGCCCGAATTAAGAACTTGGGACCATTCTAATCATGGCTAACTGAATACAAGCTGAAGCAAATAAGATATGGGCTTAAATACCTAATATTACTCAAAATAAAGGGCCGACAGGGAAAATCAGCAAACTACCAGGCTAATTTAGCTCTATTTATCTTGACAGGTTGGCGCAAAAAACAACGCAAGTGTTACCTAAACAGAGGAAAGGTTACATGTTGAGTAACAAAAGGTAACAGTTTTTTTATTTCGTTTTGTAATAATAAACCGCAAAAAAAGATAACTCTTTGAAAAATATACAGTTTTCAAAGCTGGCATACAGAATGCTATATGTATACTCATAATAAAAACAATAAAGAATAAAAATAATTAATAAAACATAACAATAATAAATAATAATAAAAAAAGCGTTTTTGACTAACCAAAATGGGAGCAGCTTTAGCAGTAGATAGCCAAAGCCAGCAAGGAAGCCCAACTATAACAATAAATGACTCTGTGTGTATAATTTGATCACAACAACGGGAGAGACCTTAAGGTGCTTTCCCGTTTTGCTATATGGCTATCGCATCGACACATAGAATAACGACCGCATCATATCCACCATTCATTACCATAAACATCAAAAGCCTTTGGTATTACCAGCTACATCATGGCGAACAACATGATAGAATTACCGTTTCGGCCTCTTATACAGTGCATTACATAATGTTCAACGCAATTTTATGATCAAACGGCTGCTTACCTTTTTGTCATCTCCCAACTCCGACACCACTAAAACCGCCCGTAGTAATAAAGGCGGAGGCAAATATGGTGTTCAGATTATACCTAGAGATCAACATAGTATTTCTCGACGAGATATTAGCGCTAGCGCACTCAAAGTGATGAATCGCCTGAATCAATCAGGCTTCAGCAGCTATTTAGTCGGCGGAGGTGTCAGAGACCTACTACTAGAAGGCTCACCCAAAGATTTTGATGTCGCCACAGATGCGACCCCAGAGCAAATACGCACATTATTCCGTAACTCTCGTATTATTGGCCGACGCTTCCGCATTGTCCATGTCCGCTTTGGACGTGAAATCATTGAGGTCACAACATTTCGCGGCCAAAACAGCGACTCAAATCAACAGGTTGAGTCAAATACTGGACAATTGCTGCGAGACAACGTCTATGGAGATATGGAAAGCGATGCGATACGCCGTGACTTTACGGCTAACGCTTTATATTACTCAAGCAAAGATTTCTCTATCTACGACTATACAACTGGACTAGAAGATATTGAAAAGCGTCAATTAAAAATGATTGGCGATCCCGCAACCCGGTATAAAGAAGACCCTGTACGATTACTGAGAGCGATACGCTTCGCTGCTAAGCTTGGCTTTACCATTGAGCCCTCGACAGAAGACCCCATTCGAGAGCAAGCACATTTATTAGAGCACGTCCCCGCTGCTCGATTATTTGATGAAATTCTCAAGCTATTTATGGGCGGGTATGCCACAGCCACCTATCAACTCCTTCAACATTACCAATTATTAGATCAGCTCTTCCCGGGAATCAATAAGATACTATCCAATAATCCGATATACGGAAATTTGATTGAAGAAGTAATGATAAATACCGATAAGCGCATCCGTTCTGACAAACGCGTAACACCGGCCTTTATATACGCTGCCTTATTATGGCCTGCCATGCATTATGAGCATGTTCGACTAATCAATAAAGGCACCCCCCAACTTGAGGCTTTTAACCAATCAAGTCAGAAAATTATCAGCCGGCAACTACAGCGGATTATGATCCCTAAACGCTTCCTGATCCCAATGCGTCAGATTTGGGAACTCCAATGGCGACTACCGAACCGCCAGGGAAAACGAGCTCTGCGATTACTGGAACATCCCAAATTCCGTGCAGGATATGACTTTTTATTGGTGAGAGAAGCTGCCGGTGAGCAACTTGATGATTTGGGTCTATGGTGGAAACAATTTCAAGATGCTGGAGAAGAATTGAAAGCGTCTATGATCAGCCAACTGAACCCTCCATCAAAAAGAAGAAAGCGCAAACGCAAGCCAAGGCCGCCTAAAAATAACCAGACATCGCAGGCCCCAGAAGATGAGTAAGTATTCACAAGCATTCATTGGGCTTGGCAGTAATCTAGAGAACCCATCCTATCAGATTAACAGCGCACTAAAGGCCTTGTCTGAGTTACCTCATTCAAAAGAGCTCACATGCGCGCCTTGGTATAGTAGCAAAGCTGTTGGGCCTGGAGATCAGCCTGATTACATCAATACTGTTGTCAGCCTAGAAACCACTCTTCCACAACTAGAGTTATTACACCACCTGCAAGCCATTGAAAATCAGCAAGGGCGTAAGCGCGAGGTTCGCTGGGGCGCACGCACGCTCGACTTAGACCTATTGCTATACGACAATATTCAACATAACTGTGAGGAGCTGACACTGCCACATCCAGAAATACAAGATCGCAGCTTTGTGTTACTGCCACTTTATGACCTGGCACCTGAGCTCGTTTTTCCTAATGGCAACAAACTCGAAGACTTAGCAAAACAATGTGATACTAGCGGCCTTGAGCTGATGGCCAGCTGTGATACTAACAAGTAGATTGTAAGGACGCTGTTACTGTGGACCACCCAATAACAATGAACAACTATGATACCGACCAATTACCACGCTTTGTGGCAATTGAAGGCGCCATTGGCGTTGGCAAAACAACGCTAGCCAAGCGCCTGGCCACAACATTTAACTACGACACCTTATTGGAAGAAGCTGAAAAAAACCCTTTCCTAGAACGCTTCTATGAAGATCGAGCTCGTCATGCTCTACCGACACAGTTATTTTTCCTCTTCCAGAGAGCCCAACAAATACAAGCCTTACGACAGGATGATTTGTTTCAGCCTGTACGTGTTGCTGACTTTTTGATAGAAAAAGACCCTTTATTTGCAGAAGTCACTCTTGATGAAGACGAAATGGCGATTTATCAGCAGGTCTACAATCAACTGGTGATTGATGCGCCCAAGCCTGATCTGGTTATTTATTTACAAGCCCCCGTAAATACCTTGCTGCGCAGAATCAAACAACGAGGTATCCATGCAGAGCAGACTATTGATGCTGATTATTTAGAAACATTAAATGAAGCCTATACGCGCTTTTTCCACTTTTATGATGAATCGCCATTGCTGATTGTTAACGCCAGTGAAATTGACTGGGTAAACAGAGAAGACTCCTATCAACAACTGGTTGATTATATGCTGACGATTAAAAAAGGCCGGCATTACTACAACCCAACATCAACACTTCTCTGATCCAAGTAAGCCAATTCAAACTATTAATACCTGAGGCCATTTGCTATGAGCGCACACAATGCAAGCTTAGATAAAAATATCACCCTCAACACATTACGCAAATGCAAAGTAGAAGGCGAAAAGTTTACATGCCTGGCTTTATACGATGCACCTATGGCAAATATTGCTGAAAATTCTGGCATTGAAGTAGCTTTAGTGGGCGACAGTTTGGGCATGACCGTGCAAGGGCATGACAGCACATTACCCGTCACAATGGAGCAGATGGTTTATCACACAGAAGCTGTCAGACGTGGAAATAAAAAGTCACTCATTATTTCTGACATGCCATTTATGAGTTATGCGACACCGGAACAAACGATGCTTAATGCAGGCTTGCTTATTCAAGCTGGCGCACATGTCGTCAAACTGGAAGGGGGTGAGTGGCTTTGCGAAAGCGTTGCAATGCTCAGCGACCGAGGCGTACCCGTTTGCGCCCATTTAGGTTTAACACCACAATCCGTCAATAAGTTCGGAGGTTATAGAGTTCAAGGTCGTGAACAAGAACAAGCCGAGAAAATTCTACATGATGCCGAGGCACTCGCAAGAGCCGGCGCCGAGTTATTAGTTTTAGAATGTGTACCTGCTGATCTTGCCAAAAAAATCACTGAAACAGTCAATATTATTACGATAGGCATAGGGGCTGGCGCTGATACCAATGCACAAGTGTTGGTGGTTAACGATTTGCTAGGAGTGACACCCAAACCACCCAAATTCTCTAAGAATTTTCTGGCTCAATATGGTTCCATTCATGATGCCTTTTCAGGCTATGCCAATGAAGTCAAAAATGGAAACTTTCCCCTAGAAGAACATGGTTTTTAAGGCACACAAAAAATATCTAAAAAGGTGACCTTTGTTAAGTTATAGACATTCTTTTCATGCAGGCAACTTTGCTGACGTCATCAAACATATTGTTGTTGTCGAAATTTTGCAGCATCTAACACACAAAGATAAGCCTTTTGATTATATTGACACTCACGCCGGTGCAGGGCTTTTTAATTTACATTCTTCTGATGCAGAAAAATTAGAAGAGCACAATGAGGGCATAGGCAAACTCTATTTCAACGAAAGCTCTAAACTTAGCCATTATTTAAATATCATCCGCAAATACAACCCTGCAGATTCATTAGATTTTTATCCTGGCTCACCGTCTATAGCAGAGTATTTTTTACGCCCTCAAGATAAGGCATGGCTATTTGAATTACATTCAAAAGATCTAGCATTATTAAAAGATAACATGGCAGGGAAAAAGCATTTCAAGATATTTCACGAAGATGGTTTTAAAGGCTTACTAGCTTTACTGCCACCTCACTCGCGTCGAGGATTGATACTCATTGATCCACCTTACGAAATTAAAGCCGATTACAACAAAGTGTACTCTACTGTTGTTGAAGCTTATAAAAAGTTCTCTACTGGCACCTACGCCATATGGTACCCCGTCGTAGACAGGCAAAGAATTAATGCCTTAGAGAGAAAATTTACAGCTAGCGGAATCAATAATATTCAGCAGTTTGAATTAGGACTAGCACCCGATTCCAACGAGAGAGGAATGACGGCTTCTGGCATGATAGTCATCAACCCACCTTGGACACTCATGGAGAAAATGTTAGGCTTACTGCCAGAGATAACAAACCTATTAGGGAATAAGAAGCAAGGTGCTTTTTACAAATGTAACCTACTTGTAAAAGAGTAACTCAGAAATATTTATAACCAACCTACATCACTTGCATCAATTAAACAGCTACATAAAACTGAAGATGGACAGATGTTATGAAAAAATTAAAAGATGAAAAAGAGTTAGTCAAAAAAGCAATTGCTGAAGGCGTCAAATACGGAGAATCTCGTGGTGTTGTTGAGTTTGAACCAACTGATTCTGCCACAGAAAAACTTGAATACATCTACCGCTTATTGGTACACGACAAAGTCATACAACCCATACCGGAAGACCAGGTTTCTCAAAAATCAATTAAGCATAAACTTGCTATCTGGGCTTCAAAATTAAAGTAATGTCCTAACATAATTAACCATCGATAATTTTAAGTCTACTCATCAGAAACAGAAAAAGGTGTATAACCACTATAGATTTATACAGAAAACATGATCAAACCAGTTATTCGAGATATATCTAGTTCAGACTTAGGCGAGATCGAATCATGGGAGCCAAAAGATTCGACTAATGTCGATTTTTGGCTAACGATCATGATTGGAGTAGATCAACATGGAGGGGATAACTTCGATGTGCATGTGGTATCTCCCCAAAATTTAAAACCAGGACCTACATCTAAAAAATATGCTTTAGTTTTAAACGAATATAGCTGGGACATTCTAATGACCAGAATCGATGAAGTTCTTACTAAATGCAGCGGCTTTAATTGGCCTGAAATTTCAGAACAATTATCGAAACATTTTTATTGGGAATACGAAGGCATGGCTCCACCATATCTATAGAGTTAATCGCATAACGAGTGTGTATTCGCCATTAAAATGACTGAAACTGCTTGCATTATATTTCCTTGCCTTTCTTTTTTAACTTCTCAATAAGGTTTCTACGCAAAATCGCTTGGCTATCCCCGCCCTGAAAACTTAAGACCCCAGATGAGAAGGTCGAACCATAAGTAATAACAGCATTAACTGTTTGCCCCATACCCACCAAAAAGTCCTCATCACTTAATTGAGATAGAGGGTGAATAAAAGTACTCCATAAAATTCCATTTGCTATCGCATAACGAGCATCAAGCACCGTATCAAAATTTGCCTGCAATAAACGATACAAGGTTTGCTCATCCAAATTCTCCGTTTTCAGTATTGGAGAAATGATACGCATCCTATTTGCTCTTTCATCAGTAACAACCTGAACACCAACACCTTCAATAGTCAATGACCAACGACCAAGCTGACCTTGCGCATTACCATCAACATGGCGTATGAGTTCATCCAAACGCTGATTTGTCATTGGCGAATTATTTTCAACATTACCCTCAGGAGAATCCGTTTGAGCATTAACGGTCATCATTGAAAACAAAGTACTTAGAAAAACCACTGTCACAAAATACATTTTTTTCATGATGAACACCCTCTATTACAATTGATTATCATTCATTGCTATTCGCTCCTGATCATTAAAATAACTATATCAGGAGCATTTGCTGATCAACTATTTTTTCAAATCGATCATTCAGAAATACCAAAATGCTATCCGCTATCGGTTTAAGTTGTTTATCTACATAATGTTGATAGTCCGTTAAACTCGATTGATAATCAAGAGGTTCAGGGCCATTAATCGTTATCACATAAGATATTGCATCACCTCGCCCCAAAAGCTTACCACTTAACTCAGATAGTTTTCGGGCAGCCTTTACATGAGGAGGGTTACTTTTTTCATAGCCGTGGAGCGGTCTACGCAGCTTTTTCTTATAAATTAATTGATCATCCAGTTTTCCAGAGACTAAGTCATTGACTATCTGACAGATATAGCCCTCATATGGTTCCCCCCTAAAAACTTTATAATAAAGCTCCTGCTGAAATTGTTTCGCCAGCCCAGTCCAGTCTGTACGCACTGTTTCTAATCCTTTAAATATCAGCTCTTCCCTTATTTGGCCATCTACAGATGAATTGACAATACCTGCGTAACGTTTTTTACTTCCTTTGGTTGAACCTCGGATCGTAGGCATTAAAAAGTGGCTATAATGTGTTTCAAACTCCAACTCAAGTGCGGTATCAATAGCAAATTGCTTCTTTAAGCGTAACCGCCACCAGTTATTGAGATCACAAGCCAACTCCTGGCCTATCTCATCAGCTTGATCACTTTCAACATCATTACCCAGCCAGACAAAAACGGAATCTGTATCTCCATAGATAACGTCATAACCCTTTTCTACAATTCTGTCACGGGTACTCTGGATAATTTCATGACCACGAAGAGTAATAGAGCTACAGACTCGGGGGTCATAGAAACGACACCCTGTAGAACCCAACACACCATAAAAAGAGTTCATAATAATTTTTATCGCATGGGACAGGGGCTTGTTATTTTCAGCCTTGGCAACATCTCGAGACTGCCATAAGTCATCAATAATATTTGGCAAGATAAAATCTTTTCGAGAAAATCGAGCGCCATTAAAACCAGGAACGGTTTCTGACTCTAATAAGTCATTATGCTTCGCGACCCAAAATGCGTATGGATCAATGGTAAAAGTGCGAATAATACTAGGATATAGGCTTTTAAAATCCAGAACCAATACATTTTTATACAAGCCAGGCTTCGATCGCATCACATAACCGCCAGGGCTTACAATATCAGATTCTAACTCACCTAAATTTGGCGCTACATATCCTGCTCGATGTAGACGTGGCAAATAGGCATATTCAAAGCTGGCAACTGAGCCTCCCATTCGATCCATAGCCATACCCGTTAATCGAGAGCGTTCAATGGCAAAGTGAAGCAGCTTGGTTTTTTCAAAAATATTCCAGACTAATTTACAATCCTGCAGATTATAAGCAGCCAATGCTACTTTATTTATTGCAAATAAATCTGTTATCGCTTCGCTGCGGTTATCATGCTCCAGCAACTTGCTTTCACCCAATAGCTCACTAGCAACAAACTGCAAGGAAAAGCTATCAAAGTTATAAAATGCTGTTCTCAACAGTTCGATACCATCCAGCACGATACGCCCTGGCACTTGCGCATAACGACGCTCTGAATTTTGCCCATCCTCCCTCCAGTGAATTTTTTGTTGAGCACGCCCCAAGGCAAAGTCAACTTGCCAATGATCACAAATAGTTTGCAATACCCACAAATCAAACTGGACCACGTGCCAACCGATAATGACATCTGGATCAACTTGTTTAAACCACTGCAAAAATTGCCTTAGACATACTTTTTCAGAAGGGCACCAGCATAGCTGCATACCATCGACCATTTCTGATTCAACCCTACGCCTCGATGAATCAACCATAAAAATGATAGCGTGTTGCAAGTTATAAACCGCTATGGAATATAGTGCTTTACCATCAAGAGAGGTCTCGATATCGAGGGATACAACAGTTAAATTGGGTTGATAGTTGCAAGGCCTGATTCTCTTAGTGGTTGCGCTCAGAAATGACTGATCAATCAAATTGGCGTTTTCATCATGAAACTCAAGACTTGCCGTGACAAACCTTTCCATCAGGAAACGCTCAACCGGTTTAATATCTTGCTCCCATAGATGCACACCTTCAATGTTCAGCAGCTCACCAACTTCTCTTAATTGCCGCTGACCACTACAATAAAGTGCCATCACAGAATCATTGTGAATATTTTTTAGTTCAACTGGACGATAAGAAACAGAAGGGAAACGAGATGTGACTTTTTTAACGAGAGGAAGATCTGATTCACGAAAAAAACAAACCGAAAATTGTTCAGGCACAAGCAAGCGGATAGGGCCTTGTTCGCCCGCCAACCACATTTCAAGTGATACACCTTCAGGGGTATCACGCCACTGGCGAGTGAGTATAAAGCCTCTCACCCTACCGTATTAGCCCTGAGTTAATAACTCACGCAGATCAATAATTGCCGCATGGGCTCGAGAAATATAAGAAGCCATGACCAATGAGTGATTAGCCAGCACCCCAAACCCACTACCATTAAGCACCATTGGGCTATATACGGTAACTTGGGTAGCCTCCAGCTCTCGAATAATTTGCTGCAAACTAACGACTGCATTTTTCTTTACGAGCACATCGGCAAAATCTTTTTCGATAGCTCTTAAGAAATGAATTAAAGCCCATGTCGTTCCGCGAGCTTCATAAAATACATCATCGATCTCAAGCCAAGGGGTTTTTATTTCGACTTCCTTCGCTGCCGGAGTTGATTGTGCGGCATCAGCCTCTCCAGCCAAATCGGTATTCAAACGGCGCTGCCCTACACTGGCACTCAAACGTTGAGACAAACTACCCATACGCTTTTCGACACTCGACAGCCAAAACTCCAAATTGTCAGTTCGCGCATAAAATTGCGCTGTCGGCTGGGCTGGGTCAACTAAGCGGGAGTGATAGTTATTTAATTTCTCTATGCCTTCACGATAAACCGACTCTGTCGATGGCAATAACCAGCTTTCACTATCAAAATTAAAACGAGGTTCGGCAATAACCAGATCTTTATCTTCGGTCGACTGTGATTGTGAACGGCTAAAAACTTCACGAAAAGCTTTACTGAGGTCCCTCACTTGCACCAGCACACCATATTCCCAATTAGGAATATTATCCAGTAATAGTCCAGGCGGTAAGACATCATTACTTAAATAGCCGCCGGGTTTGCTCAACAAGGTATCCGCCACAACAATCAAACTGGCTGTTGTTACACTGCCGGTAATTTCTGGCGATATCGGCGCCTCAACGGCATCAGTTGACTGAAAGTTATCCTGCCATAGCTGTATATCCGGCTCCTGACTGAAGTAGAACCCCAAGATTAGAATAATGATTAGATAGAGAGCTAAAATACCTAAACCTGCACGAAGCCAAATAGAGCCTCCTGCAACATCTTCTCGCAAATCAGCATAGCCATCACTAGTACGTTTAAACAGCCCAGAAACCCAGCCTTTTACTGTCGTTAGATTCATAGTAACTCTCAATATTATTCAGTATGGGAAAACCAAAAAGAAAGATCCACGGGGTTGCTATCAGAGTCATAAAACCATGTGAATCACGGTTAGTATAGTGGGGCCACTTCACACTTTTTGCAACTGTACTATTTATTATCTCTTATTATCTGCACTATCTGTATCGCGCGGCTAAGCGATGATTGGATCTTCCTGAGGCCGGCCAAGCCAATAGCCTTGCCCTCCCTGAATGCCCAAACTGATCAATTGTTGCCATTGCTCTTCAGTTTCAACACCCTCAGCGAGGACCATTATTTCACACCCTTGAGCGATGGTTACCAACGAGCGCACAAAAAATTGCGCATCGACATCATCAACAATCGTTTGGATAAAGCAACGATCAATTTTTAAATAGTCTAAGGGCAGGCTTTGCATATAGGCAAACTCCGCAGTACCACGACCAAAATGATGCAGTGATAATTTGGCATTAAAACGCTTAACAACTGCTGCAAATTCACGCACAGCATGTTCGGCGAAAGACAAACTATTAGCAGCCAACTCGAAGACTAGCCGCGAAGCTAACCTAGGATTCGACTCTAACTGTTGCTCAACAGCTTTAATAAAGCCCTCATCCTCTAGAGAGGCCGTAGAAATATTGACACAAAGCTGCCCCTGAAATATGTTCTCTTGAGAAAAAATAGTTTCAATGACTTGCCGGTCAAAAGCTGGCATTAACTGTAAGCGCATTGCCATCGGCATAAACAAACTTGCAGCATAATCGCTATCTTTAAGGGTTAAATGGGTCAGCACTTCATTAAATAATAAGCGCTTTTCCTCATGAACCAGCTGCCACACAGGCTGATAGCGAAAACTAAAAGCTCGCTGTTCAAGTGCGCCACCAATTAACTCCGACCACTCACCAGCAGTCATCACTGACTTTTCAGTGACTTGTGCTAGCGACTGCCAATGGCACCCTCCTTGCTGCTCATTACGCGCTTGGTTGAGAGACGCATCAGCAACCGACAATAAGTGCAGTTTTTGCTCCTGAACCTGCTGGTTTAAATCTGCCGCATAAACAACACCAATATAGATGGACTGAATATTCTCCCCACTCCACTCGATACTTTGTAGATCGCTATACAGCTGCTCCATCAATTGCCGGCTCTCATCAGAAGTAATTGCTGGAATAAAAACGGCGAAATCAGCTCCGCTATGTCTTGAACATAATGAGCCAGGATAGCTTTTTAATACTCCCATCAGGCAATCTGCAATGACTTTTAAGTAGTCATCACCCTCTTCACGGCCATTGCTGCGGTTGATAAGCTGCAAGTCACCCACTTGCATCAGCATCAAAGCACCCGCATCAGAGGTTCTTTCTGAAGTCATATAAGCCTGTAAACGCTCATCAAAATCGCGGCGATTAGAAAGCCCTGTGACCTCATCAGTACGCAGCTGCTGATGCAGACGGTCATTTAACTCCACCTGATGGCCAAACATTGTCTTTAATTTAACCACCATACGATTCATTGCCAGCGCAACGCTGCGCAATTCTGGTATCGTTGGTAATGGGTCTTGTTCCTGAAACTCTCGACGACAAATGGCTTCTGCTTGACTCTCCACTTTCTTCAATGGACGCAGAATAAGCTGCAGCCCCAAACCTAACAGGCCATAACACAGGACGATAGTGAATAAAAATAGCCAAAGCTGTTCTTTAAATGAGCGCCATAAATCTCGATAAGCAAAACCTGGATGACTGATAACAGTCACCTCCCCTAACTGAAACCAGCCTGAAGATACACCTGAAGAACCGGAAGGCTCAGGCAAAGGTAATAAACGAGTAAACCAAGTTGGCACTCGCTCAACCAATATAGGTTGTTCTCGACGTACAATATCAGCGCCATCCAGATCACTGTAAACGATACTGCGGTAATAACCACGATCAAAAATCACGTCAATCATGGAAGAAACCTGCACAACATCTTTTGCTAATGCCGCCTGGCTGATACTAAAACCCAGAGATGTCGCCGTATCTTGTGCATGAACTTCCAGCTGTTGATAGATATTTTGCCGAGCGTTATAAACAGTGACTATCATATTCGCAATCAATAAGCAGGCGAGCAGGAGTGAAATAGCCAGAATTAAACGACGCTGTAGTGTCATATCGCCCTACATTTGGAAAAAAGTATCATTCTTGGCACCTTGCTGTTCATACTCATTGAATAACCACTGCTAGCGATCATTTTTTCATCTATCCAGATAGAATAACCTTTGCTTATACTAATAACTTATGTGGCTCATACACTTAACTATAGCAAAGACTAGAAAACCTCCACTTGTATAGGACACAGATCACGATTCAGCAAGCTGATCTATACTGTCATCAAAGAATAACTGCAGATCAGCAGAATTATGTTTAGAATAGTGCCTTTCAACCGATATGTACTATTTCGGCGGTATGATGCAGGAGCACAATAATGAACCTTAAAAAAGCCCTGATTGTTGATGATTCCAGGCTTGCTCAATTTGTTCTAAAAAAAATGCTGGTTGAGCAGGATATGGAAGTTGATACATCTGAATCCGCTGAAGAGGCTTTTGGCTACCTATCCAAACATAAGCCTGATGTGATATTTCTTGATCATACGATGCCTGGCATGAATGGCCTTGAGGCACTCAAGGTCATTAAAGACAACCCGGACACAGCCCCCATTCCTGTGATGATGTACACCTCTCAGGAAGACAGTACTTACATGAGTCAGGCCAGAGAGCTAGGTGCCGTTGAAGTATTACCTAAACAATTAAAACCCTCTGAGCTGCAGCATGTTCTTACTCAACTCAGACTTAGCGATAACATTAAAGAAGATATCACTGTTGCCGCGAATGAACCGATAGTTGATACTCACGATTCTACTGATATTGAGGCAACAGCTGACGACTTGCCTGCCGGAACATTAAGCCAGAACAAAGGCGAGCTTGAAAAACTAGTACGCGATGCCGAAGTTGCTCTTAATCACGAAGCAGTTCAACAACGACTACAACATAAAATTGAACAACAAAAAGATGTATTTGAACAGGAAATCAGTGCACTTCACGAAAAAATGGATGCGCTTATTCCTGCTGCAGAAAATAGCAGCAATCGCCAAAGCTTTTGGAATAATGTATTTTGGGCGGCTATATACTGTATAACCGTGGTTGTTTTTGCAGCAGTTTATTTCCAGCAAAAAAATGATATCCAACAATTATCAGTTGCTCAACAAGGCCCGGCTCCTGACATATCACGACAAACATCATCGAATAGAAATTTTAATGAAGCAGCGCAACCTTCAACAAATAGCCTTGCCACAAACAACAACGCCTCTTCACAATCACAAGGCTTACAGACACAAACTGACAGTGCTCAGCAAGCTTTAAAGTCATTAGAAGATTCTGTTAATAGCAGTAATCAAATACCGTTTGGAGAGTTATTATTAGGTGAAACTGTTCAAGCAAGCTTGAACGAGCTAATACCAAAGCTGCAAAGCATTAACTTTTCTGGGCGAGTTAATGTTCAAGCCCACGATGGTACTTTTTGTGTAAACACCAATAACAGTGGGCAATTTGAACTGGCTGCTGATGACTCTCCCGTTTCTCAGTGCCAAATTACAGAGTCCAGCTCCAGACTTGCCGATATTGCCAGTATAGGTTTATTACAATTAGTAACAGCCAGCAACCAATCACCTGATAGCAATTTCATTATCACCATTAATCCACTAGGTATTAATTCGCCACTGGAAAATTATCCCGAAATTACAGATAAAACAACGGCAGGGGAATGGAACGCTGTCGCCCTAAAGAATCGACGAGTTGAAACTAAACTGATTAATTCAACAAGCCCTTAATCTATTTAAGGGCAACTGTCTTATAGAGTCATTCGCAGACAGAGAGCCACAACTGATCTAGCTCATACAATTCCTGTGCATCTAACGTATTTAAATAATTCCAATATTCGCCACTTTCTACAAAATAATTTAACTTTCGCTCTCGATTTTTTGCCTGTAGTACTTTCTTAGAATCATATGATTTTTCGAAAGACTCTTGCAGGGACAATATTGATTTAAAACTATTTTCAAATAAACTCTCAAATGAAAGCTTAGGGAAAACCAAACGAGACTCAGAAAGGGATGTTAGGTTAACGCAACAACACCCGTGTTCGGCGGCATGCACTTGCAGGCGCATTGATTTCGCCTCTAAATTTTGAAGAGTTACATCGTCCCTCAAAGGGTCCGCAGCGCCTTGTCCATAAAAATGGGTTTTACTATCTTTAGGATAAACCATATCACAACCGATAAAGGCCATTACATCAGGTTTTAATGCATGTAAAACCCAATAAGCGGTTGTCATTGCCATCGTTGCGCCGATATAAACAACCCCTCCAAAAACATTTTGTGCAGGAATATACTCATCATAGGTAATCCTTTTTTTAGATGAAGGAAAAGCAATGGGACGACGTTCTTCAGGAAAGTCTCCAGCATGAACACAATAGTCCCAATCATCACGAATATTCCATGCATTATTAATCGCAACAATTGATGTAAAATTTGATCGCGACCATTGTCTGGATCTTAAGGCATCAGTAGAACTACCGATTATTAAAACAACATTCATTAAAAAACCACCTAATGGCTCTTATTTGAGATAAAACCAATAAAATGTAATTTATATACGACATCACAACCTTTAAAAATTTAGGGGCTTTTTAGTCGTTCATTCAATTGTTTTAACCTTTCCACCGTTCCAATATCCCACCACTGTCCTCGGTAAATCTCTGCTGTCATTTTCTTCTGGGATATCAAATAATGAAACACTTCACCTAAAGGAAAATGAGAGCGGCATTGAGGGTAGGCTGTGACTAATTTTGGGTCTAAAAAGCTAATACCGCTAAAAGTGTATGAGGGATTCTCTTTTTCAATTAAAAGGTGACTGTCAGAATGAACTGAAAAGTCTCCCTCCAGATTGTGAGTGGGATTTTCAACCAATACCAAGTGCCCCAAGATATTATTCTCTAGCTTTTTGGATAATAATTTTTTAACGGCAAAGTCGGTCCATACATCCCCATTCATTAATAAAAATGGTTGATCACCCAGTAAGGGTAAAGCATGCAATATAGCACCAGCAGTTTCTAAAGGTTCAGGTTCTACAGAATAACGAAGAGAAAGTTGTGCCTGCTCATTGTCACAATAAAAAGTATCACCAAGGTAACGCTGAATTTGCTCACCAAGATAAGCAATATTGATAATAACTTCATGAACCCCAGCTAATGCCAAGCTTTCTAAATGATATTCAATAAGTGCTTTATTCCCCACCTTTAATAGAGGTTTAGGCGTATGCTCTGTTAATGGACGCATACGCTCACCGCGACCTGCGGCGAGAATCATCGCTTTCAAGCACATGCCCCAGCTTTTTGCTCTGCAGTTAGTTCAAGGTCTTGATACCAATCCTGCTGTTTGATGAGAGGCAACAAACGCTGCTGGCACCATTCGGCAAAAGCAACGGTTTCAGGGTACTGACTCGCAACAGATACAGTATAAGACCATACTTGAGGTAAATCATTCAGGTAACAGATTTTTCCATCTCGCAAAAATAGACGAGAGAAAATACCCAGCACTTTAATGTGACGTTGAAGCCCCATCGTATCAAACCAACACTGCCACTGAGACTCAGTAACAGAATCGGGCATACTACCCAGCTCAATCATTAAATTACCGTAAGTCACTAACCAGCGTTTAATCTGCTCAGGTGACCAACTGATATAGCAATCTCTTAATAAAGAAACCACATCGTAAGTAATTGGGCCCCAAACAGCATCCTGAAAATCGATTACGCCTGGAGCTTCCCCTTCACGATAAATTAAATTACGTGAGTGGTAATCTCTATGCACCAATACTTGTGGCTGCTCTAATGCCTTCGCAACCAAAAAATCAAACGTCTCTTTAAACAACTGGTCGTCTTCTTCTGTTACCCGATAACCCAATAGCTGATCGACAAACCAGTCCTTAAAAAAGCTCATTTCTTCATGCAATAAAGAAGAATCATAATCAGGTAGATTAACTGCTGACCGAGGGATTTGCTGCAAGCGCGACAAAACCATTAATGCCTCGCTATACAGCATATCGACACTATCATCATTCAATACATCGAGAAATGACTGTCCGCCAAAATCCTCAATCAGTAAAAAATTCTTATTCTCTTCGCAGGCAATTATTTGCGGTGTAGGCACACCCCGATCACGCAGCACTTCTGAGATCTTTGCAAAATAACAAGCGGACTCACTATTGCCTTTGGTTTTTGGTGCATACACAGCTAATAGCGATGGTTGAGTATTAATACGAAAATATTGTCGAAATCCCGCATCCCCCTGCAATGGCGCTAACTCTATAGGCGAAGAATGTACAATATGTGAACACTGCTGTAATTGTGACTGAATCCATTGCCGTAATTCATTTTCCATAGGAGGCATATCAAAACCTATTTTATTATTCGAATGTTGATCGGGTTAAAAATTAATTTATTGAAACCACCACAGGATGACAAACCCCACCACATTTGTCACGTTTTCCAGTAGAATTGCCTGTCTTTTATCCGTGAATTGCGGCTGATACCACACTCTCAAGCAAACGACTGACTTTACTATGCCTAACCTCAGGGTCATGATCAAAAAACCTACTGCAAAAAATACACTATCTCGTTTGCCCATGGCTCGTCTGACAATATTGGCTGCTGCTCTTTCAACTGCAATGTCATTGTCTGCAGAAACACTGTCCGTAGAAACGTTGCCCGTAGAAACAAGAGGAATACGACAAACCCTAGATTGGGTACCTCTCAGCGCGTTAACAGATGAACAACGGGACGCACTTAGCCCAGGTAGCTGCGGCGCTTATATATCACCGATTAGAGATGATCCTGAGGCGAGTCTTACTCCCAATTCAGCCCCTATACGAGCGGAAGCAGATCAATCCAGCCTTTATCAAACCTCTTCAAGAAATGACGGCAACCCAGAAGATAAGCAGGTAGTGTTAATTGGTGATGTAGTAATAACCCAAGGCTATCGGCAAATTAAGACAAATAGGGCCCAGCTAGATCAAGGCGCCAGCACATTAGTCATGGAGGGCGAACTAGAATTACGGGAGCCAGGACTGCTTGTGCTAGGGGATAATGCAACAGTCAACCAACAACAGAGCACACTCGAAGTTAATAATGCGAATTATGTTCTCCATCAACAATCTATTCGCGGGACAGCTCAAAAGATCGAAAAAACATCAACCAATCAACTCAACTTAGATAAAGCCAGCTTTACCCAATGCGAGCCAGGAAATAATGTTTGGTTACTCAAAGGTAGCCAAATTATCCTGGATAGAGATTCTCGTCAGGGCCACGCCAAGCATGTGAGACTTATTGTCAAAGGTATTCCTGTATTTTATTTCCCTTATTTGCGCTTTCCTTTAGGCGATGAAAGATTATCAGGTTTTCTGGCTCCAACCTTTGTCCAAAAGGATGAAAGCTTTAACGTTTCCATTCCTTATTATTTCAACCTGGCGCCCAATTACGACCTGATATTTACCCCTCACTTTCTTCAATCTCACGGCACCTTATACGAAGGCAATTTTCGCCATTTGAGCCGTCGCTTTTTTACTCAAATAAACTTGGCGCATTTAAGCGATGATAGAGGGAAAATTGACGATGATGACCAATCATTAATTGATAATGGCACAGTGACTGAAGAAGACGTTGTTCCCTTTAAAGATGAGGACCGCTGGGCCGTCAATATTGATCAAGTAGGTGGTCAAGGCCAACCTTGGTCTACTCGCATCGATTACACGAAAGCCAGTGATATCGATTATTACAGGGACTTCGACACCAAAACAATTGAACCACAGGACGATGATTTCCTTAATCAGAAATTTCTTACAGGCTATAGATGGGACAACTGGCAACTCGATGTAAATGCTATACGTTATCAGCTACTCTCCGAAACGATAACAGAACCTTATAGACAGCTGCCAGAAGTATCCTTCGATGGGAATTATAGCTTTGGCCAACTTGAACAGAGTAATTGGTCGGTAGACTTAGAACACGAACTCATTCGCTTTGACCATAGCGATGCAGACGATCCAAACCCCATATTGACAGGTGATCGTTTGCGCACCAATTATCGTTTGGGATGGGACTTTGAGCCCGAATGGGGCTTTTTCAGACCAGCAATACAAGCCAAACACCTTCAATATTGGCTAGAAGACAATAATTTTGTGAGTGGAGCTGACGAGTCCCCATCAATTACAGTACCACAAGCGACTATCGATAGCGGACTATTCTTCGAACGAGATGGCAATGGTTATTTACAAACATTTGAACCTCGCCTGTTCTATTTTTACAGCGATTTCGAAGACCATAGCAAGTTATTTGACTTAACCACAAACAACCAGGATATTGATTTTGACACCTCGGAACTCACCTTTAGCTATAGCCAGCTATTTAGGGATACTCGATTTTCCGGAGGGGACCGCATTGATGATGCTAACCAGTTAGCCATCGGGCTCACAACCCGCTTTTTTGGCAATGAGTCTGGCCGAGAATGGTTTAGTGCCAGCGTCGGGCAAATTAAATACTTTGATGACCGCAGAGTGACCCTCAACAATAGTGTACAAGAGGACAGTCGTTCCGCAGTAGCATTACAACTAGCCTCCAATCCTGCGGAGCACTGGCGATTAAGCAGTGACTTATTGTACGATGATGATACCGATAAGATAGATCAAGGTAATGTTAAATTACGCTATCAGAACGATACTAAGCACTTATTTGAGCTAAATTACCGTTATACCCGAGGCACCAGTGATGCTAACAGGGTTGAACAAGTCGATGCAGCGCTTATTGCTCCATTGTTCAATGACCGTTGGCACCTCTTACTTTACAGTGCTTATGACACTTTTCGTGACCGGGAACTCGACACCATTAGTGCAATCGAATATAACGGGTGCTGCTATCGGGTTCGCGTAGGGTATCGCGCCGAAATAGATGATGCTCTAGTAGGTACAATACCTGACAGCGACTTGGAATATGATTATGATGCTTTTCTGGAGTTTCACTTTAAAGGCCTAGGTGGCACCAGTAAGCAATTAGATACCATACTGGACGAAAACATTGATGGTTATGCCGAATGGCAAGCCATCTACGATTAATAAAAAGACTGATTAATATGTACCTCTCAAGAAAATTCATTCCCCCTCTGTTAACAATAATCGCTTTATTCAGTATCAGTAAAGTATATGCATTTAAAGCGTTAGATAGCGCTGTTGCTATTGTAGAAGACAACGTTATTTTACAGAGTGAATTAGAACAACGCCTAAATCATTTAAAACAAAAACAACCTAATGTCAGAGTGAACAACACCATTCGCCGACAGGTATTAGACCAATTAATTACTGAGCGCCTACAACTCAGAGTGGCAGAGCGCATTAAACTACCAATTTCTGAAGGTGAAGTAGACCAAGCGATTAACAATCTGAAGAATCGTCTCGCTGCAGAAAGCGTTGACTTTAGTGATTACCTAGCCCAACAAAAACTCAGCGAAAGCCAATTCCGCAAAGCGATTAAACAAGATATTACTGTACAAAAAGTTCAAGAAGGTAATATCAATCGCCGTATTAGAGTGACAGAAAGAGAAATTGATGACTTTTTAGCGTCAAAAGCAGGACAAGATTGGCTGAAAACTCGTTTCCGCTTAGGCCATATCTTATTACCCATTGAAGGTAGTGATGATACTTCAGCGGCCAAACAGGCACAAAATCTTTACGAAGAGCTACAAGAAACTCCAGCTCAATTTGGGCAAATTGCTGCGACACATTCCCAAGGACCTAATGCCAACAAAGGCGGTGACCTTGGCTGGCGTGAAAAAGACCAGCTGCCGCCTCTATTCCTGGAACAAATTGCTTCACTAAAGCCCGGTGAAATTACAAAACCATTTCGCAGCAACGCAGGTATACATATACTGAGAATAATACAGCGGACCGGTGCCGAACCCGTTATGGTTAAGCGCTTTAAAGTACGCCATGTATTGATAAAAACGTCTGAGCTATTTACAGAAAAAGAAGCAAAAGAAAAAATTAATTCCATCCATAAAAAACTACTTGATGGCTCCGACTTTGCCGAAATAGCCAAGGAATATACCGAAGATATCGGCTCTAAAGCAGACGGTGGTAGCTTAGGGTGGTCAACACCACGGCAGTTTGTGGCCGAATTTGAAAACACCATGGAGGCAACACCCGTTGGCAATATCAGTGAGCCTTTTCGCTCACAATTTGGCTGGCATATCCTTAAAGTAGACGATAGCCGAGTAGAAGATATGTTTGATACTGTCAAACGCAACCAAGTCGTTAATATTTTACGTAAACGCCGCTTCCAAGATGAATTGCAATTATGGATACAGGAATTGCGAGAAGATGCTTACATAGAAGTAATGATTTAATGGCAACGCAAACGATACGGAGAATTGCTTTTACCCCAGGGGAGCCTGCTGGCATAGGGCCGGACTTAGCCATTCTATATGCCCAGCAAAACCACCCATGCGAACTTGTTGCCTTTGCTGATCCCGAGCTTTTGCAATCACGAGCTCAACAATTGCAACTGCCATTAAGATTACGCACAGTTGATTTAACACAACCACCTCAACCACCTGCTCCTCACGAGCTGGCGATAACCCCTGTAGCATTGTCGTCACCTGCCCAAGCAGGACAACTTAATTCGGCAAATGCCAGTTATGTATTAAAATGTCTCGACCAAGCGATTGATAGCTGCCAAAGGAAACAGAGTCATGCGATGGTGACAGGCCCGATACAGAAGAGTGTCATCAACGATGCTGGCATCCCTTTCAGTGGCCATACCGAATATCTCGCAGACAAATGTTTAACAGATAAAAAGAAACAATCACGTGTTGTGATGATGCTAGCCACAGAAGGATTAAAAGTCGCACTGGCAACAACACATTTACCTGTAAAAGATGTTGCCAGTGCAATTACCGAAGAGCTTATTATAGAAATCATCACCATTTTACACAGAGACCTGCAACAAAAATTTGCAATATCACAACCTAAAATTTTAGTCTGTGGCTTGAATCCACATGCAGGAGAAGGCGGCCATTTAGGGCGAGAGGAAATCGACACCATTATTCCAACATTAAATAAGCTCAGACAGAATAAGATTAACTGCATAGGTCCCTTGCCTGCCGATACTTTATTTACCCCAAAATATTTAGAGGGTGCTGATGCCGTATTAGCAATGTATCACGATCAAGGGCTACCTGTTTTAAAATATAAAGGTTTTGGAAACGCGGCCAATATTACTCTGGGCCTCCCTATTATAAGAACATCGGTTGATCATGGGACGGCGCTGGACCTAGCAGCAACAGGTAATATCGATAATGGCAGCTTACAAACCGCAATTAACTATGCATTAACAATGGCGAATGCTACCAACAATGCGCCTTAATATAGAACGTGCCAATAAAAATTTATCCGACCAGTAAAAACTATGTCTCCAAAACCGTCCTCTGAACATCCTCTTTTCAAACATCAAGCACGTAAACGCTTTGGTCAAAATTTTTTAAACGACACAGGCATTATTGATCGCATCGTGCGTAGTATTTCACCCAAGGCAGAGGATAACTTGGTTGAAATAGGTCCAGGACAAGGCGCTATTACCTCCCCCTTACTGCAAGCCTGCTCTCAATTAAATGTGATTGAAATCGATAAGGATTTAATTCCCATATTACTCGCTCAGTTTGCTAAATATAAGGACTTTAAAATTCATCAAGAAGACGCATTAAAATTTGATTTTTCAACGCTTGCATTACAAAAGCCTCTTCGCATTGTTGGCAATCTGCCCTACAATATTTCCACACCACTTATTTTTCACTTACTGTCTTTCCAACAGCAAATTAGTGATATGCACTTCATGCTGCAAAAAGAAGTTGTGGAACGATTGGCATCGCAAGCAGGAGATAAGCACTATGGCCGCTTGAGTGTTATGGTTCAATATTATTGCCAAGTCGATTATTTATTCGGCGTGCCACCTGAATGCTTTAGCCCTCAACCCAAAGTGGACTCTGCAATTGTGCGGCTAACTCCTTTTTCATCACTGCCATATATTGCCAGTAACGTAGAACTTTTTAGTAAAGTCGTTAATTTGGCATTTCAGCAAAGGCGTAAAACATTACGCAACAGCCTTAAACAATTACTGGATAAAGAACAGATAGCCTTGCTTCCTGTTGATACCGGACTTCGCCCAGAAAATTTATCAGTAGAGGATTATGTCAACCTGAGTAATTTTATTGATGATAAAATAAACCCTTCAAACATAGATGCATAGCCATCTAATATTCGTTACACTGACCAAGTACAGCCGTAAGGAACTCTCGAACTGTTTGCAGTGTATTTTTTAGTCGTTTATTAGACCCATAAAAGGATACGCACATCGTATGACTGACAATCAAACCATTGCCATCAAAGTAAAAACTGCTTATTTAGATGATCACTCTCAACCCGAAAAGAGCCGCTTCGCTTTCGCTTATACGATCACTATAGAAAACCACAGCGATAAACCTGCTCAATTATTAAGCCGCCACTGGATAATCACTGATGCCGATAATGCTATTCAAGAAGTTGAAGGCTTAGGTGTGGTTGGACAGCAGCCCAGAATACTACCTGGAGATAGCTACACTTACAGCAGTGCTGCGGTATTGGAAACTCAAGCAGGAACGATGGAGGGCTCTTACAAAATGCAAACTGATAACGGCGAGAGCTTTAATGTACCCATCCCTACATTTTCCCTTACACGACCTCAATCACTTCATTAACGAGTTACTCTGTGGCTACTTATGCAGTTGGTGACATCCAGGGATGTTTAAAACCATTACAGGCACTATTACTTCATATCAAATTTAACCCACAGAAGGACACGCTCTGGGTTGCGGGTGATATGGTTAATCGTGGCCCTGAATCACTGAAAACATTGCGTTTTCTTTACCATCTTCGAGACAGCCTGAAAATTGTTTTAGGTAATCATGATCTGCACTTATTAGCGATTGCTGCAGGCTATCGCAACTCAACTCCATCCGATACCTTAAAAGACATTCTTAAGGCACCAGATCGAGATATTTTATTGGAATGGGTTCGCCAACAACCGCTTGTTCATCACGATGAGCAATTAGGCTACACCATGGTACATGCTGGTATCCCTCCACAATGGTCGATTAAAAAAGCATTAAAATATTCTCAAGAGGTAGAGACAGTATTGAAAAGTAAAAAAATTAATACTTTTCTGAAAAGCATGTATGGTAACGAGCCAAATCAATGGAATAAATACTTAAAAGGTATGGACCGCTTGCGCCTGATTACCAACTATTTAACACGCATGCGCTTTTGCACGGCGACAGGAAAATTAGAATTAAATACTAAAGCAGGTATTAATAGCGCACCTGTCGGCTATCTACCGTGGTATGCGCACAAAAAGCGAAAAGCACATGACGATAAAATAATTTTTGGCCACTGGGCAGCATTAGAAGGTAATGTAGATCATGAAAATGTGTTTGCAATTGATACTGGCTGCGTTTGGGGAGGGAAATTAACCATGATGCGACTGGAGGACCAAAAATTATTTTCAGCAAAAAATTAGAATATAGTCATTCCACTTATTTAGCCCATCATTTCAATACAAAAGAAAGTATATTAGATTAGCCATCATAGCCATTAGGGTTATTAGATTGCCAACGCCATGTATCTGTAACCATCGCTTCCAAATCCAGTTCTGTTTTCCAACCCAGCTCTTTTAGAGCAAAAGAAGCATCGGCATAATACTCTGCTAAATCACCATCTCTGCGTGGCGCAATTTTGTAAGATATCGTCTTTCCGCTCGCTTTCTCAAACGCACTGACAACTTCTAAAACACTCGAACCCTTCCCTGCACCTAAGTTGTATACACTACAACCACGATCACTGGCCAGCATTTTCTGCAACGCTTTAACATGGCCTCGCGCAAGATCGACTACATGAATATAATCTCGGACACCAGTGCCATCAATTGTAGGATAGTCATCTCCGAAAATTTGCAATTGCTTTAATTTGCCAACAGCAACCTGTGCAACATAAGGTAGTAAATTATTGGGGATACCTTGAGGGTCCTCACCAATCAAACCACTCTCATGAGCACCAATCGGGTTAAAGTAACGCAGTAAACTCACTTGCCATTCGCTCTCTGGCTTATCACAAGCATCTCGTAACATATCTTCAACCATTAATTTGGTTCGCCCGTAAACATTACAGGCATTGGTTGGCAATGTTTCAGTATAAGGTACTGGGGCATCGGCACCATAGACAGTTGCAGATGAACTAAACACTAAGCGATGACATCGATATTCTTCCATAACTTCAAACAACGCAATACTCCCACTAACATTGACATCATAATAATGCAGTGGAATTTGCGCTGACTCACCTACAGCTTTCAAACCAGCGAAGTGAATAACAGCCTCTATTTTATGAGCAGCAAAAGTATGACGAAGCTGCTCTTTACTACGGACATCACCTTCAATAAATACTATTGGCTTTCCAGTGATTTTTTCAACACGACGAACTGCATCCATTTTGCTGTTGCTGAGGTTATCCAAAACAATCAACTCAAAATCAGCTTTCAATAATTCAACACAAGTATGGCTACCAATATAACCAGCGCCGCCTGTTACCAACACTTTCATAACATGCCTTTATTTATTTGACCATTATTCATGACCGGATTTATGGCTGACGTTCAAACCACAAATACTTATATCGAGATACCTTATTAACTTACGATTTTATTGAAGAATCATTTACTAAACAAAGATTTATTCAACAATGAAAACCGTTCGGACCTTATATGATATAACGCTACTCCAAATAACACCATCACAGTACCCATCAATAATCGTACGCTAAAAGCCTCATCTTCTATAACCACACCTAATATAAGAGCAAACACCGGGCTAATCATACCTACCGTAGATACAACATAAGCTGTAATCCTATGCAATAAAAAGTAATAGAGCATAAACCCAATAAGTGAGCCTACTATTCCTAGATAAAGTATAGACAACCCTCCAGCAAGACTCACAGGGAAAGGCAATTCTCCATCAAATACCCACCATGCAAGTGCTAACGGAGGTACTGAAAAACACAAGCCCCCTGTTGTGGTCTGCAATACGGGTATATTACCGCCCATTTTCTGTAACCAGGTACTACTGACTGCAAAAGATATAATAGATAACACCATTGCCAGAATGCCGTAAGCGCCTTTCTCACCGACAATCAATAGCTGATCAGCAAAAATAACCATCAGCCCCGCCATTGCCACACATAAAGCGATAATTCTCTGGATAGTAAAAACATTTTTTCCTAACCAGTAATATGACAATAATCCAATTAAAAATGGGGTTGTACTGAAAATGACCGCAATTAAGCCTGATGAAATCCAGAGTGACGACCAGTATACGAGTAAAAAATTAGGCGCAATACCCATAGCGGCAATCGTATAGAACTTCCAAACACCAGGGTAAATAAATAATTTTTCCTTTCGAACCTTTAAGATAATAAATGCAAGAACTGCAGATAATAATATCCTCCAAAATATGGCACCTGCAAAAGAAACATCCGCTGCACTCCACTTAATTATCAATGGTGTTGTCGACCATATGGCAATCAATGTTATATAAGCAATGATATTTGTCATATTACTGTCATCCTTTTTATCCTTTAATTAACAAGTTATTCTAAAAAGTTACTTTCTCAAGGTTCTGCATTTTCTGCCCATACAACCTCAATCGACGACCGCCAAGGATGGCGGAACTGGAAACGCAGGAGCAGTTTTCAGTACCTACATCCTTTTCCGGCGCACCGCTCTTTCGCATCCTTGCGATCGCGGCGTACGACCGCCAAGGATGGCGGAAGTGCTGGAAATGTAGGAGCAATTTTCAGTGCCTACATCCTTTTCCGGCGCACCGCTCTTTCGCATCCTTGCGATCGCGGCGTACCTACATCCTGTAGGCAAAAAAAAACCGCAGTTTTTCGGCTGCGGTTTTTTAGTATTCATAAAACAATATTAATCAATACAAAGCCGCCACCTTAGCAATAACCAGCGAAGCACAGACGGGCGCACTGCAATATGTAATAACATTGCAGTGATCGCTATTAGTTTTATGGCTTGTGTTAACATAATCATTAGTACTTAAATATTAAGCTCTCAGTGTGCTTGATAATAAACTCCGAGTCAATCACAACCATTTTGATTTATGAAAATATATTTAGTCGGCGGCGCAGTTCGTGATCAATTACTCAAATACCCCTTTGAAGAGAGGGACTGGGTTGTTGTAGGTGCCTCACCAGAGCAAATGATCGAACAAGGGTTTAAGCCTGTGGGCAAAGACTTCCCTGTCTTTTTACACCCCAAAACAGGTGAAGAATATGCCCTTGCTCGAACAGAGCGCAAGACTGCACCAGGATACAAAGGTTTTATTTTTCACACTGACCAATCAGTCACTTTAGAAGAAGACTTAAAAAGAAGAGATTTAACCATAAATTCTATAGCACAAGACAACAATGGTTGTTTAATTGATCCCTATGGAGGGCAACACGATATTCAGAGGAAAATATTACGACATGTATCCTCTGCATTTTTAGAAGACCCGGTACGCATTCTACGAGTTGCTCGCTTTATCTCTCGCTATCACCATTTGGGCTTTCAAATAGCCAAAGAAACCTCAGGATTAATGTGCACAATGGTGAAACAGGGAGAAACTCGACATCTAGTCGCAGAAAGAGTTTGGCAGGAAACCTATAAAGCATTAACTGAAAAATCTCCTGAGCAGTTTTTTATCTCTCTGAGGAATTGCGGCGCACTTAAAGATGTATTCCCTGAATTAGCAGAACATTTATTCAACACCAGTCTCATTAATTTGCAATATGTCGCCCAGAAAACACAAAACCCCGAATTACGCTTTGCTGCTTTATGTTATCCTCTGGAAGTTACATTAATAGAGAAACTATGTAAGCGCTTGGGCATCCCCAACTACTGTCGTGAGCCGACAATACTTATTCGTAAGCATGCTTCGGATATGCAGCGAATGGATAAATTAAGTGCAGTTTCTATTACTAAATTGTTACAAACCATAGACGCGAGCCGAAAAAAAGAGCGGTTTCAACAGACCCTTAACGGGATAAACTGGATTTTAAATCAGGAGCAAGAAACTGATTTTATTACATTTTGGCAAACTGCTTTATACTATTTTCAACAAGTTGATCCACAAAAACTGATAGCAAAAGGATATACTAAGGCTGCCTTAGGTGAGGCCATTGCTAAGGAACGCCTGCTACAGGTTGAGTTATTCCTGAAAACCGATATAAATACTCCGATTTAATATAATGCACAACAACGTGACCGAATGATATGAACAACCCTGTTGCCTTAATCACTGGAGGCGGTCGGCGCATCGGCGCTGAGATTGCTCGACATCTTCACGACAATCATTTTAATGTGATAATTCATTATCGCCATTCTGCCGAAGAAGCCACACAATTAGTCGAACAATTCAATCAGCAGAGAAACCACTCTGCAACGGCCATAAATGCTGATTTAAATAACATCACCCAAGTTCGCCAACTCGCTGAGGACTCAATAAATTATTGGGGGCGCATTGACACCCTTATCAATAATGCATCGAGCTATTATCCAACACCTTTTTCTGAGGTTAATGAAAGCCAATGGGAAGACCTTATATCAAGCAACACAAAGGCACCTTTTTTTCTTTCTCAATCATTAGCTGAGGAATTGAAAAAACGTAACGGTACCATTGTTAATATTGTGGATATTCATGCAGAACGCCCTTTACTTGAATACAGCCCTTATACAATAGCGAAGGCTGGTAATGCTATGCTGACTAAATCACTGGCTCGCGAACTTTCACCAGAAGTACGGGTTAACGGTGTTGCACCTGGCGTTATTGTCTGGCCAGAAAATCAAGCTCGCCACACAGAAGAAGAAAAACAGCGCATTCTTAGCCAGATCCCTTTACAACGCGAAGGCTCTGCAAAAGACATTGCTAAAACGGTTCTCTTTTTTATTAAAGATGCACCCTATATTACAGGACAAATATTGGCAGTCGATGGCGGAAGAAGTCTTTATTTATAAAAACATTTCGAAAATTACAAAGCAGACAAACACACTGCCGTCGAAATAATTTTTTGATTCCAAATAAAATCAACAGGAACAAGTGCCAACTCTTTAGAAAAAGATTGCCATAATTCACTGTAAGCCTTCCCAAAAACAGGATGCTTCTGATCAGGAAATAAATCCATTAAAGGACGAAGCACATACGCGCATTCAGCAATGTCCCCATGAGGAATAGCAGAACCCTCATACTCACCAATCCATTCGCCGCACAACAACAAGTCTATATCTAAACTGACAACATCGATATTTCTTTGCCTACCCTGTTGATCTTCTATACTTCTTAACACAGGCTTAATGTCATTGACAGCTAATTCAGTTTGAAAAGCGACCACTAAATTATAGTAAAACAAGCTTTCCTCTAAGCCAGGGCCATTAGCCATACTTTTATACACAGGGGAAATACAGAGCTCACCAAATTTATCAGACAAATTATCCAATGCTGCACAGATATTTTTTTCACGCTGGATATTACTACCGATACTGACAACAATCTGAACCATCAAGCCATCTCAAAACAGGTCTATTTAGAGCGTTCTATTTCAACACCAACACTTGCAGCGGTTGGTATGACATCTGTTTTGCTAACAGAGACTTTCACCCAAGAGACATCAAAGTTGCTCAGTATCAAATCCGCGATACGCTCAACAAAAGTTTCCAATAATTTAAATTGCCCTTCATCAGCCAGTGCAGAAACGCGATCACAGACTTCGGCATAGTTAACAACATATTGAAAATCATCCGTCTCAGCCGCTTTCGTTATATCAACCTGCATTTCCAAATCAATAAATAGACGCTGCTTAACCTGCCTTTCCCAAGGAAATAACCCGATAATTGTTTCCAGCTTTAATTGGCGGACAATGACTTTATCCATTATTTTCTCCAAACTTATTATCATTATAAGAAAGTGAGGAAAGTTCATCTAAGGGCCAACGCGCCTTCACTTTTACACCCAGTTCTTCAACTTGTTTTGCCAACAAACGTTGACATCCTGCATAAGCAATCATGGCACCGTTATCAGTGCAAAACTCATGACGTGCATAAAATACCGCCGAATTAATTTTCTTCAGGGCCGCTTCAAGGCGCTCCCTCAATCGTTGATTCGCAGAAACACCGCCAGCAATAACCAGGCTTGATAAGCCTTCTTGCTCCAAAGCACGACGGCATTTAATCACTAAAGTATCAACAACAGCTTCCTGGAAAGCATGAGCAATATCAGCACACGTTTGCTCATCAGGCAAACCTGATTGCTCAGCATTTTTTTGAGCCTGATCCGCGACGGTATTCAGCGTAAAGGTTTTCAAGCCACTAAAGCTAAAATCTAGACCAGGCCGATCAACCATGGGACGAGGAAAGGTAAAACGTCCCGGAACACCTTTCAAAGCATAGCGAGCAATCTGCGGTCCACCGGGGTAATCAAGGTCCAGCATTTTAGCTGCCTTATCAAAAGCTTCCCCTGCTGCATCATCAAGAGACTCACCCAACAACGAATATTGACCAATAGCATCAACACGCACCAACTGCGTATGACCTCCAGATACCAGTAAAGCAACAAATGGAAATTGTGGCGGACTCTCTTCTAACATCGGCGCCAACAAATGCCCTTCCATATGGTGAACCCCGATAGCAGGAACGCCTAAACTAAATGCTAATGCCCGGCCAGCACAGGCACCTACCATTAAAGCACCCACCAGGCCAGGACCATTGGTAAAGGCAACACCATCAATATCTGACTTATGTAATTGGCACTCATGCAGTAAAGCATCAATCAATGGCAATAGCTTACGCACATGATCACGAGATGCTAGCTCCGGCACTACGCCACCATATTCACCATGCAAGTCAATCTGACTATAGAGCTCATGCCCTAATAACCCGTGTTCGCTATCATAAAGTGCAACCCCGGTTTCATCACAGGAGGTTTCTATACCCAATATGCGCATCGCTATCTCAGCCAAATAATCGTGTGTAAAATGGGCGCATCATACCAGAAGCGCTACCAAAGACTTAAAAAGTCCTACCTCCAACAGTGTAATTCGAATAAAAGCACGAAGCACTGTTTAAATTGCTTGTAGTGATTGATTGTAGTGTGTAAAATCTGCGCCCCTTGAAGAAGCCTCTTTGGGTAATCCATCGCTGATGTTGATACTTATATGATGCTTACACTGTTAATTACATACAGGAAGATCCATGCCTTTTGTTAAACTGAAAGAAAACGAGCCATTTGATATCGCTCTGCGCCGTTTTAAGCGCTCTTGTGAGAAAGCAGGCGTATTGTCTGAAATTCGCCGTCGCGAGCACTACGAGAAGCCAACAACTGTTCGTAAACGTAAAGCTGCTGCTGCAGTTAAGCGTCACGCTAAAAAAGTACAGCGCGAATCACGCAAGTTTCATCGTTTATACTAAGCTAAAACCCTGATTTCGGGGAAGCACAGACCTTTCCCGATGATCAACCAAATATTTAGCCAATAATAAAAGATGAGTTCTGAACTTCAAAGCACCATTCATAACGAGATGAAACTGGCTATGAAAGCTAGGAATAAACCTCGTCTGGGTGTTATACGCCTGATTCAATCTGAATTTAAACGCATAGAAGTTGATGAACGCATCGAGCTTGATGACGCCCGTGTATTGGCTGTTCTAGATAAGATGGTCAAACAGCGTCGAGATTCAGCAAAACAGTACGAAGATGCTGGCCGCGATGAATTAGCCGAACAAGAACATTTCGAAATTAGCATCATCACTGAATTTCTCCCACAACCGCTTTCTGATGAAGAAATAAATGCATTAATCGATGATGCAGTCTCTTCTACTGGCGCTAGCGGCATGCAAGGCATGGGACAAGTGATGGGCATTCTCAAGCCCAAGCTTCAAGGGCGTGCGGATATGGGTAAAGTAAGCGGACTTGTAAAAGCAAAACTTACATAAACACCCAGCCAGCCCGGCTTTCAAACGAAACATTACCGATAGATATTGTGTAAGCATCGGTTAGATGTGTGCCTTTTCTACCTCATTAAAATTAATCAATGTCACTACAGTTTCCGAGCTGTCAAAAGTAGCGAACCCATCAAAAAGATGGCCTCTAACAACGTTACAACAACATCTAATTTACGGCCATACCCGGATGCCGCTTGCATCATAATCGTTAAGGCGTTGCCACACATAAGCATTTAGTGCGGCAAAGTCGTTGGCAATAAGCGGGCTTATCGATGCTGGAGCACGATAAGTATTCGGTGGCTGCTGCCTATACGTTGCCTGAAACGTTACCAAGCCTGCCAAGAAATACAAATCATCATAACCATGAGGTGCGCTATCCTCATAAAGATCTGAGACAGCAAGCCTTGATGCCTGTAGCGCTGGGTTAGTCAAGATATCAGCAATAATTGGCCCTACAGGAATCATATAAATATCAGCACCAGGCCTTGCAGATACGACCAAATTGTAATATTCAATAAACCACTGATGATACGAGCCTCTCGCGATATTGTAGTAATTTTGGAGCATTTGCGGACTTGGCGGGAACGGGTCTCCTAACTCAGGCCAATGCTCATAAATATAAACTGGAACACCAGGCTGACTCACTGCTAAATAATCTAATACACCCAGCAGATTGGATGTTTGATTTGCAGGCGCATCGTATTGAACGTAATTAAGCGGCATATAAATAATATTGTTTAATGATTGCGCCTCAAATGAGGAGCCGGCGAGCCAGCTCTGAGCTACTGAAGAATAGCCAGTCTGTGGCTCTGTCGCGGATGGCAGGGTGTTTGCCGTTATATCAAAATGACCATTAGTTTCATATGTCACACCCGCTGCCGATGCAAAATCATTAATCCACAATGGTGTTGCTGCACGCGTGCTCACATTATGCTGCCACAAAGAATGGTGAAAAGCATATTGTTCAATGGAAGTGACGGGCGCAGGCCCACCACCGACAACTATTGGGGCAACAATAACATTTAGACTGGCATTTGCAGTATTACCAGCAGCATCGCTAACAGAATAATTAACCGTATAGCTACCAGCAGTTGTCATATCGACATTGTTCGTTTGAATGACCGCCAGAACCCCATCAATATTATCTATAGCGGTCGCTATTGGCGGTGTAAATGAATTACCTACACTCAGGTTAATTCTACTGCCATCAGTGTAATTACCCTCACCAATGGTAATAGTTGGCTCTTCAGTATCTGCAACTACCGAAACAGTAGTAACTGTCCAGCGATCTATAACACCCCCCACATTTAACAAAACATCCACATCATCGGCATTATTAGCACTGCTTGTCACCATTAACTGGACTGTATTTCCATTACTGACAGTTCTAGCACGATCACTGTAAGCTCCACCATTAACAGCGTACCGCCCTCCAGAAATACTAATCGGTGATGGGGCATTGATACCCGTTATAGTTATAATATCTGACTCAGTAACAGTATCCGGTGCAACCCCCACTTGATCAGTAAAGCGGAAATTTTCAGGAATAGTATCAACTTCTGGGGGTTCAGTTTCGGGAGGAGTCGTCTCAGGAGGTTCATTTTCTGGAGGCGCTTCACCACTTTGGCTACCGCCACCACTTGTCTCACCACCACTTACTTCACTACCACCAGAATTAGCGCTAGTGTTATCAGAATCATTTCCACAAGCAATTAGCATAGAAATACTGACAATTAATATTGCCAACAAGCGGAAACTTTTATAATAGAAAAACATTGATATAGACTCCCATTGCCACCAATTATTTTTACATCCCTCTTGTAAAAATAATTGGCAACAAATAAATATAGCTGTACTTCAATCATTGAAGAGCACATAGATTTAAAAAATAAATCTGCGCTGCATTTGAGGTAACTAAAATAAGGAGTTTTTACTCAGAAAAAACACATTAACAACTTTATGTTTACCGGTATATAGCTTAATTAAAGTGTTACTGACTGCTAGGATCAAGTACTGCAAACCCTTGATGTGAACTGGTTTCAATATTTTACGCTGCAATATTCCATATATTTCGAGTAGTTCACATTAAATTTTTAATATCACAAACACTAACATTTTTTTTACAAGTCAGTTAAATAACCAAAGGAAATTAGCCCGAAATTAAATATAACATTTCATTTTTTCGGTTATAAAAGGCAGGAGCACCTTTCCATATTCTTATCGACGTCATATAAGCTTAATTAAATATTAATCAAGGCTTCACACATATCCGCCAAGGTAACTAGAAAATACATTAAAGGTGGTAATTATGGGTAAGTTTTCTCGTCGTGATTTTCTGCGTGCCTCAGCCATAGGCATCGCATTTGCTCCGGCCATTGCATCAGCTCAATATGATAGTTTTTTTCCCTTCGATAACAATAAAGACAACCTGAGCTTTAAACATCAAGGAGCATTCTGGCAAGGCGTCGCCAGTGGTGACCCTCTCACTGATGCGGTAATTATATGGACGCGAGTCACACCTCTAAATGAGGAGAGAAAAGGTATTACCGTTGGTTGGGAAGTAGCAACAGATGATGAATTTCACAATATCATACGACGAAGTCATAGCATTGTGACTCAAGAAACTGACTACACCATAAAAGTAGACGTTCAAGATTTAGACCCTGGAACAACCTATTACTACCGCTTTCTTACCGATAGCAATACGTCAACTGTTGGGGTTACCAAAACACTGCCCGTATATACGTCGAAGGTTAAATTGGCTGTTCTATCTTGCTCCAATTATCCAGCAGGCTACTTCAATGTATATCTGGAAGCCGCAAGACAACAAGGCGAACTGGATGCTGTTGTTCACTTGGGTGACTATATTTATGAGTACGGACAAGGTGGGTATGCAACGCAAGACGCTGACGCCATTGGCCGCAGCTTCTTATCTGATAACGATACAGAAATATTAACTCTCAAGGATTATCGTCGCCGTTACGAGCAATATCGCAGCGATATAGATTTGCAGATATTACATGCAAGCGCTCCCTGGATCTGCGTATGGGACGACCATGAAATCACGAATGATACCTGGCGCGAAGGTGCCGAGAATCACAATGAAGGAGAAGGTGACTTCTTTGAGCGTAAGGCACAAGCCTTAAAAGCTTATTTTGAATGGATGCCCATTCGCCCTGTGGTAGAAGGCGATAATGAAATTATTTATCGGCAGTTTAAATTCGGCGATTTAGTTAACTTGATGATGCTGGATACACGCGTTATTGCCCGCGACCAACAATTAAGTTATGCCAATTACATCGGTGCTGACGGCAGCTTTAATCAAGCTCAATTTACTGCTGACATTTCAGACCCAAATAGAACCTTACTAGGCTTTGAACAATTAGATTGGTTACAAAATACGATGGCATCATCCAGTGCTATCTGGCAGGTTTTAGGTCAGCAGGTATTAATGGGGCGCATGAATTTACCTGCCGAACTGCTGCTTAATTTGAGGCCTGGTGCCGATGTGTTAACCGTATTCTCTGAACTGGCCACGATCAAAGCTAGGATATTGGCTGGCGATCCAACTGTAACTCCTCAAGAAGAAGCTCGAGTTAATACAGCACTCCCCTACAATCTTGATGCCTGGGATGGCTATTTTATTGAAAGAGAGCGAGTCTTGGGTACAGCGAAAAGTTTCAATAAAAATCTTGTTGTATTAGCTGGAGACACCCATAATGCTTGGGCAAATAATCTGACCAACCTTCAAGGCGAAGCCGTTGGTGTAGAATTCGCAACCTCATCAGTCACCTCCCCAGGCTTAGAAGATTTTCTTTCTTTACCACAAGAAGCGTGGCCTGCTACTGAGCGAGCCTTTGAATTATTAATTGATAATCTGCAATATCACAACGTTGGTGATCGAGGCTATTTACTCGTTACATTTACCGAAGAAAAAGCTGAAGCCGAATGGGTGTATGTAGACAACATTCTTTCTAACTCATTCAGCCTCCGAAATGATCGCAATAAATTAATCAGCGTTAATACCAACGAGAATAAGCTCGATATATAAAATACAAATTATGACGCACTGCCTATACCGGTGCGTCATTTACACCCAGTATTTATTGATAACCTTTTGCCTGAAGATTAAATAATTTAGCGTACACACCTTTCAGTTTAATCAGCTCTTGATGAGATCCCATCTCAATTACTCTACCTTTATCCATTACCATAATTTGGCGCGCTGTACGTACCGTAGAAAAACGATGAGAGATCAGTATCGTCATTTTTTCTGTCATCGTTGTACTAAACTCACTAAAAATATCGGCTTCTGCTTGCGCATCCATTGCCGCTGTCGGCTCATCTAAAATTAACACTCGAGCATTTTCACGCATAAAAGCTCTTGCCAAGGCTATTTTTTGCCATTGACCACCTGACAATTCCTGCCCATTCTTAAACCAACGTCCCAGCTGTGTTTGATATTTTTCTGGTAGATCATTAATAAATGAAGCCGCTTGACCTTTATTAGCAGCCTGCTGCCATAAAATTTCCTGTTCAATTTTGTCAACACGGCCTACACCAATATTTTCTCCTGCTAATAATTGATAACGAATAAAGTCCTGAAAAATAACACCAATTTGTTGACGAAGTTTATCTTTATTCCAGTCACCAAGGTCTGTTCCATCAAATAATATTTTTCCTTCACTAGGCTTATATAAACGTGTCAACAATTTAATCAAGGTAGTTTTTCCTGAGCCATTCTCACCCACTATTGCAAAACTATCACCAGGGCGAATATGAAAAGAAACATTACTTAACGCTGCTTGCTTTTTATTATTTTCATCCTCACCATCATAATAAAACGTGACATTTTCAAAACGAACACCATCACCAGGGGCAGCCCCGACAGTAACACCCCCAACAGATTCCAAACCCGGCTGTTCTAAAAACTCATATAAATTAGATAAATATAAATTATCCTCATACATACCACTGATAGAACTGAGGCTTGCCTTGATAGCACTCTGCCCTTGCTTAAATACCATTAAATACATTGTCATCTGGCCAATCGAAATATCGCCTTTAATGGTAGCCACAATTACCCAAGCAAAGGCGATATAAAAAACCACACTACCAATAATATCCATTAACAAGCCCCAGCTATCACGCCGAATTGTTAACAAGCGGTCTTCTTTGTAGAGCTTATTAAAAATACTGTGATATCGGTCCAGGAAAAGTTGACCTAAACCAAACAATTTAATTTCTTTAACATTATCTTCTCTCGCCAATAATGTTTCTAAATAATTTTGTTGGCGGGCTTCGGGGGAGCGCCACCGAAATAAACTAAAGGCCTTATTAGAAAAATACGTTTCAGCAAAAAAACCTGGCAATGCAGCAGCAAGTAACATCACTATAATCCAAGGGGAAAACTGCCCGAGTAAAACGGCAAACCCCGTTAGTGCTATGGCATTCTGCAACAAACCAAATGTTTTATTGACCAGCCCTAACGGACGAGTAGACGCCTCTCTTCTTGCTCGAACCAACTTATCGTAGAATTCTGAGTCTTCGAACTGTGCCAAACTTAATGTTTGCGCTTTCTCTAACAGCAGCCAATTGACTCGATGTCCTAACAAGCCGCGAAACAATGACTGAATGGCAGAAATACCACGCTGACAAACCATTAAACCAATAACGAGTAACGCTTCGATAAAAAAGAAAGAGATTAAATCAGAAGGTATTATCGCCTCCATCCAGCCACGACTAATATCGGTTCTCACGGAGCCACTAACAGACTCGTACACTTTGGCTGCCTCAAGCACGCCATCGACAATCAACTGGCCGATGTAAGCAACTCCTGTCGGCAATATACCCGCCACCAAGGTTAAGATGGCAAGAAAAACGGTATAACGAGCAGATGTCTGCCATACCAACTCGATAGCTTGGCGACTATAAGAAAAAACACCCAAAAATCGCTGAATTACCCCTTTAAAATCGATCATCGATCAAACATTCCTAGCTAAGCGCCACTTTATAAGCAATAGCATATATCTATCAATCAACCCCAATTAATAAACCCGCATGATAGTTAAAAATTATTAAGCAGAGACATATAATTAATTAGAACAATAAGCCCCGACAAATCTACACTGTAACGGTACATCAAAAGCCAATTCCGAAATATTTCCGCTGTGATGTTGGCACATTCAATAAATACACATTTCGAGAGGAAAGATTATGTCAAACGAAAGCAAATGCCCAGTTATGCATGGTGGCAATAACCATAGAGCAGTACCATCTAAAAACGAACATTGGTGGCCAAACAACGTCAACCTTAAAATGCTTCACCAAAACTCTGCTGAAGCCAACCCTCTAAGTGAAAGCTTTAATTATGCAGAAGAATTTAAGAGTCTAGATCTAGATGCACTAATTAAAGACCTTCAAGACCTCATGACCGACTCACAAGACTGGTGGCCTGCGGACTATGGTCACTATGGTCCCTTCTTTATACGTATGGCATGGCATAGTGCAGGCACCTACCGTACAGGCGATGGCCGCGGAGGCGCAAGTACAGGTAATCAACGTTTTGCGCCAATCAATAGCTGGCCAGATAATGTTAACCTTGATAAAGCTCGCCGCCTATTATGGCCCATCAAGCAAAAGTATGGCCAAAAAATATCATGGGCTGACTTAATGATTCTTACTGGTAATGTTGCTCTTGAATCCATGGGCTTTAAAACCTTTGGTTTTGCTGGTGGTCGCGAAGACATATGGGAACCCGAAGAAGATATTTACTGGGGACCAGAGGGAGAGTGGCTAAACAACGAACGATACAAAGGCGACCGTGAATTAGAAGGCAATCTGGCAGCTGTGCAAATGGGCTTAATCTATGTAAACCCAGAAGGCCCTGATGGAGAAGCGAGTGCGTTAAAATCTGCACATGATATTCGTGAAACCTTTGGCCGTATGGCAATGAACGACGAAGAAACGGTTGCCCTTATTGCAGGCGGCCATACTTTTGGTAAAGCACATGGTGCAGGAGACGCTAACGCCCATGTTGGTGCAGAACCAGAAGGTGCCAGTATAGAAGAACAAGGTTTTGGCTGGTCTAACACTTTTGGTAGCGGTAAAGGTGCTGACACCATTTCCAGTGGCCTTGAAGGTGCTTGGACACATACACCAATCGAATGGGACAACAGTTACTTTGATATTTTATTTGGTTACGACTGGGATCTGACAACAACACCGTCAGGTGCACAACAGTGGATACCAACAGATGCAGACGCAGCAAATGTTCCAGATGCACATGGCCGAGACATAAAGCACCTGCCTATTATGTTTACCAGCGACCTTGCATTACGTATGGACCCTGCATACGCAAAAATCGCTCGTCGTTTCCACAAGAACCCAGATGAGTTTGCAGATGCATTTGCACGCGCATGGTACAAACTGACTCACCGCGATATGGGTCCATACTGCCGTGGGCTTGGTAAGTTAGTACCGAAAGAAGAGCTATTATGGCAAGACCCTGTACCTGCGGTTGATCACGACCTTGTGGACAGTGCTGACATTACCGACCTTAAGTCTAAAATTCTGGCGACTGGTTTATCTGTTGGCCAACTAGTGAATACTGCCTGGTCTTCTGCTGCATCTTTTCGCGGTAGTGATATGCGCGGTGGCGCAAATGGTGCACGCATTGCTCTTGCCCCTCAGAAAGACTGGGAAGTTAATAACCCTGCACAGCTTGCTAAAGTGTTAGAGGCATTAAAAGGTGTGCAGGCTGATTTCAACAACGCGCAATCTGGCAACAAAAAAGTATCGCTTGCCGACTTAATTGTTCTAGGTGGAGCAGCGGCCATTGAAAAGGCGGCAAAAGATGCAGGCAGCACTATCAATGTGCCATTCGCAGCGGGCCGTACCGATGCAGCACAAGAGCAAACTGATGTTGAATCAGTATCAGTACTTGAGCCTATTGCTGATGGTTTCCGCAACTACATCTCACCAAGAACTGCTTTCCAGCCTGGCGATTTATTAGTTGACCGTGCACAGCTACTCCAATTAACAGCTCCAGAAATGACAGTACTGATCGGTGGCCTTCGTGTGCTAAATGCAAATACTAACAGTAGCGCTAACGGTGTATTCACTGACAAGCCTGAAACATTAACAAACGACTTCTTTGTTAACCTGTTAGATATGGGCACCCAGTGGAGCAAAACTGGAGAAAACGCTTACCAAGGAAATGATCGCAGTAATGGCGCAGCTAAATGGACTGCAACAGATGTTGATCTACTCTTTGGCTCTAACTCTATTCTGCGCGGCATTGCTGAAGTTTATGCAAGCGAAGATGCTAAGGATAAATTCTTAGCCGACTTCGTAGCGGCCTGGAATAAAGTGATGAATGCAGATCGATTTGATCTTAACTAGCCTAATAAAGCGATGGCGCCTTGAATAATTTGAGGCGCCAGAGTAAATTTGACTAACGGACCTTAAATTTATGCTTTATTTAACTAACAACCTAGCTATTCAGGCCTTTCTCTAGACTGTGTTTACGCTATATTTAAACTAAGTGTATGACAATATATGCTTATTTCATTAAGAGAGGGAAAGATGAAAAACTTGCATTACAAAATCATCGGCATTATTTCCTTGGTAGTAGGAATAATAGGTGCGTTTTTACCCTTATTACCTACCACCTGCTTTGTTTTGCTGTCTGCATGGTGCTTTGCCAAATCATCGCCTAAGTGGCATGCTCGCCTTCTAAATAATAAATTATTTGGCCCAACAATTAGGGACTGGGAAACCCATCGCTGTATTTCAGCCAAAGGCAAAGTCATGGCCATCTCATCAATGTTGGTTTTTGGCACCATTTCATTTATTTTTATTGAAAGTAATATTTTGCGCATTAGCTTAATAGCCCTGATATGCTTAGGTATATATAGCGTTCACTACTTCAGCAAACAGAATAACAGAAAACAAAGCATTCGCATTGATCATTAACCAAGGCTGCCCAAAGGCTGTTCCAGACGAAACAAATGCGTTGCCAACTCTTCTACAGATGCTAGCGCACCCTCTAAATAACCTGCCTCCTCCGAAGCATATTCAGTACCGACAAAACCCAACTTATTGCGCTCTAACTCTTTTTTATGAGGAGCAAGAGACAAGTAAGGATGGACTGGTGGCTCATTAAGATCTTGATCAGTGACTACATAAGTATCTTTTGACCAATCTTTGAAATACATTGCTTCAGGACTTAGCGCTTGATCACCAAAAATATCCACCAGCTGACGCAAGCATAATTGCATCATCGCATTCTCTGGAAACTGTTTTCTTGAGTTAGCAGGAATACCCACAAAACCAAATAAAGCATAGCCCTCATCAGCTCCCGCTGAACTGTCATGAATCTCCATTAATGGCCCCACCCGGCTAAATACATCACCAGATAACCCGGCTTCTCGCCAAAATGGCGTTTGATAGCTGGCAACAAACTTGGCTTGCGCTGCCATCCACGTCGGTGTATTCGCCAACGTTTGACAAAGCTCGGATGATAAATAATTTTTTATCGGCAGCGTTTTTAATAAGACCCTTGGCGGAATCGCTAACACAACTTGCTTAGCGCTTATCACCTTTTCAATTTGATTCTTTTTATCTTGGCTTTCTCCACCTGAGTGATCAAAGCTAATCTTCCACTCATCATCTGTTTGCTCCAGATTTGTCACTAAACAAGATAAGCCGATATCTTCCGCATTTAATGCACCTTGCAATACATTTATTAGACTTTTCATCCCGCCACGAATTCGATATGACGTCATCGGCATACCACCAGTAACTCGTTGAGCACTCGAATTTTGCTCTAATTGGTAAAGTGCTTCACCTTTAACATACTGCTCAAACCAAGGGATATCCAAATCATTTAGTAACTGCTGAATTCTACGCTGATGAGGCCAAAACCACGTAGGCCCCAGATCGAGACCTAAAGCAGAGCCTTTAAAAGCAGGCAAGCTTGAAATACGCCCACCTAGATCCGGCTTCGCTTCCAATAACTGAAAGTTCACCCCCTGTTGATTAAGTAAATAAGCCAAATACAAGCCTGCCAGACCACCACCAATAATCGCGACATCCACTTTTTTCATCAGAAATTTTCTACCGATGGACGCATATCAAGCTCGTGCACCCATGCACTTTTGGGCTGATTGGCCAACTGCCAATACATTTCCGCAATAGCCTCTGGCTGCATCATTCGTTCAGCCTCCAATTGATGTAATTGCCGACTACTTTCTGTATTGATGATGCCATCCAACAACACATGTACGACATGAATACCTTGTTTTTGGTAACTGCGAGCCAAGCTCTGTACTAGCCCTCTCAGGGCAAATTTAGCTGAGCTAAAAGCCGCAAACTTGGCGCCACCACGAATACTCGCCGTTGCGCCAGTAATAATCATAGTACTGCCATTAATAGCGCAGCCCTTCTCTGCCATAGTAGGCAAGAAAGATTGCGCTAACAAAAAGGCGGACAAAGTCATTGAACGCCAGCAGGCTTCAAATTGATCCGCTGTCGTCGACTCTAAATCCTCGATAATCAGTTGCTGGGTATTATGAATAAGCACATCCGGGGCACCATGTTCTTCAACAATCAGCTGTGTAACCTTATTAACTTGCTCTTCATCACTTAAGTCCAGTAACAACTCATCCCATACATCACTGGGCGAATGAGCTGATGAGCGATTCAAACCAATGACTCGATAGCCTTTTTCAATAAAAAAGTCAGCAAGACCTCTGCCCAAGCCCTTTCCAAGGCCAGCGATAACAACCAGTGGATTTTCAGCACTCATAATCAATCTCCCAGCAAATTTATCTACCTAAAGATAGATAACACAAATTCTATTTCGAGCCCCACCCACTGTCAACCTCTATCTTTAGATAGATAAACAGTTGTGATAACCTAATTACTCAATAAATCGGCATGAGAAAGTTGAATATGTCATCAGATACCGTTGATCGCATCATCAAATCCGCAGAGAGTCAGGCTAGAACTGGCGGCTATAATGCATTCAGTTTTCGTGAAATAGCGAAAGATATTGGCATCAAAAGTTCGAGTATCCATTATCACTTCCCCACTAAAGCTGATTTAGCCACAGAGCTGACCAAGCGTTATACAGAAAAATTTACCCAGCATCTGGAGATAATCGATGTTGAGGGTAAAGACTTAATAAGCAAATTATCTGACTATGCAGACTTATTCTATGAAGCCTTAAGAACCGATCAAAAGATGTGTCTATGTGGCCTATTTGCAGCGGAAGCCGATGCCTTGCCCGACGAAGTCAAAGCGCAGACACAGCAATTCTTTAAAGTGAACATCTCCTGGTTAGAAGCCTTATTAACAAAACACGATTTTCCATCGCCAGAACCAGAAGCCATGAAACTACTGGCCAATATGGAGGGTGCGATGCTCTTAGCCAAAGCCTTTGAGTCAGAAAAGTATTTTAAAGGGTCGATTGACCTTTCAAAATTTGAATAGCTGATCGGTAGATAAACACTAAATATGTATCCGCTCTCCGCCCGCCTATTGTAGAATCGCTTTCATGGCCGGCAATATCCCAAGACCCTTTATCGATGACCTAATCGACCGCACTGATATCGTTGAGGTTATCGACCATCGTGTAAAACTGAAAAAAAGCGGTAAGAACTACTCTGCCTGCTGCCCCTTTCACGATGAGAAAACCCCTTCCTTTACAGTAAGCCCTGATAAACAGTTTTATTATTGCTTTGGCTGTGGGGCCACGGGAAATGCCATTGGGTTTCTCATGGAATATGAACGGATTTCTTTTCCCGAAGCCATTGAAAGCCTTGCCAAACAAGCAGGCTTGGACGTCCCTAGAGAACAAACCCGTGACCCTAAACAGCGTGAGCGCGAACAGGCCCAAGAGAAAGCCCGCAATACACTTTACACACTGATGGAAGCGGCAGATCAATATTACCAACAGCAACTACGTGAGCACGACGCTAAATCCAAAGCCGTTGATTACCTTAAGGGCCGAGGGCTGAGTGGACATATTGCGAAAGATTTCGGCATTGGCTATGCCCCGCCCGGCTGGGATAATGTCGCCAGTACGTTGGGCACATCCAATGAAAAACAAGACCGCCTGCTAGAAGCCGGTATGCTGATTCTTAACGAAGAAAAAGAACGCCTCTATGATCGCTTTCGCGATCGGATTATGTTCCCTATTCGCGATACTCGTGGGCGGGTCATTGGTTTTGGTGGTCGCGTTCTCAGTGACGAGAAACCAAAGTATTTAAATTCCCCTGAAACCCCCATTTTTTCTAAAGGTAAAGAACTCTACGGTTTATTTGAAGCTCGAAAAGCCTATAAACAATTACCTCGCTTATTAGTCGTCGAAGGCTATATGGATGTCGTTGCACTGGCTCAATATGGCATTCGCTATGGAGTGGCAACATTGGGCACGGCCTGTGGAGAGTATCATCTCAATCGAGCCTTTCGCTTTACTAACGAAATCGTTTTTTGCTTTGATGGTGACCAGGCTGGCCGCAAAGCCGCTCGTCGGGCGATGGAAAATTCCTTGCCGGTGATGGAAGATGGACGCCAAGTGAAATTTCTCTACTTACCTGAAGGGGAAGACCCCGATACACTCATACGCCAGATAGGAGATGAAAAATTTACACGCCTCGTTGAGGGCGCCGCACCCCTAGAGAACTTCTTATTTGAGGAAATGAGTCAAGGCTTAAACACTCAAACAATGGAAGGGCGCGCCCGCTTATGTAAATTGGCAGCACCGATGCTAGACCAGCTGCCCAGAGGTGTATATCGAGAATTGATGTTTCAACAGTTAGCCAATCGAACACAATTGAGTATCGATGCACTGATGACTCTATTAAATGAGCTACCCGAAACACCTTCAGCAACTGAAAGCCAAGCAAGTACTGAACAACATTACCAGCCAGAATCAGGTTATCAGCACTCGGGTTATCATGAGGTTCACACACACACAGAAGAAACTCCCTACCCTCCAAAAAATAATTCGCCTGCACAACCATTTTCTTCCGATAGCTACACATCGACCTATTCAGGTCTGTCCAGCGACCGCAAGCAATCAGGGAAAACTATTTCCAACCAACACTTAGCAAGCAATGAGCTGGCCTTGGCACTACTGCTATTTCTGCCAAAATTGGCTCAAGAGGTCACCGACATTGAAGTATTACGGCATCACTCTGATCCAAACGTACAATTACTGATTGAGCTCATTGAGCTCTTACAAAAACGGCCTGAATACAGCAGCGGGCAAATTTTAGGGTATTGGCAAGGGACTTATGGTCCTGAAAAAGGGGAACAATTGCAGCAATTGCTGACAAAAGGCCTATTGTTCCACCATATTAGCGAGTTAGGGCAAGACCAGAAAGAACATCATTTTAATCCTGAGCAGGAGTTTCTCGATGCCATTCATCATTTGGAAAGGCAGCAGCAAACCAAAGATTGCAACAGTATTATTCAACAATTGAACGCAAAACCCATAGACACATGGACTGATGCAGAAAAGCAACTCTACCATAAAGCGATTACAGCGCAGGCTAACCTGCATTAGAGTAGATTAATTTTCATTTACCCTTGATTTTTCTCTCATTACCACCATCTTGTTCTGGAATCAAGCCGACTAAATCGACTATAATGGTCGGTTTAGTGCAGAAATATCTTTTGTACATAATACCGAGCATCGTTAGGTTTGCCATTGACTCATTAATACCCCCTGTTGACTATGAAATGCCGAAAGCTACAGCTTTGGGCCACACAGGTATTGCATTGATAAAAAATTGGGATTAATCGACAAAAACACCTACAACCTTATATCGGTAGCGGCCAATACCATCAGGAGCATGCATGTCCGGAACACAACAATCACGTATCAAAGAGCTTATCGCGCGCGGTAAAGAACAGGGATACCTTACATATGCAGAGGTCAATGACCACCTGCCAGATGATATATCCGATCCGGATCAGATCGAAGAAATAATCCAAATGATTAACGACATGGGGATCAAGGTTTACGAGACCGCTCCCGATGCCGAAGAACTATTAATGACTGACGGCGATTCCAGCGCCGATGAAATTGCTGCCGCAGAAGCAGCAGCAGCACTGGCAGCAGTAGAAACCGAAGCGGGCAGAACAACTGACCCCGTACGCATGTATATGCGTGAAATGGGCACAGTTGAACTATTAACTCGTGAAGGCGAAATTGCTATCGCCAAGCGTATCGAAGAAGGTACCCGCGACCTGATGCATGCACTGGCTTACTGGCCAGATTCTGTCAGCAATCTTCTTAACGAATACGCATTGATCGAAAAAGAAGAACGCCGCTTACCAGATGTTATTGCTGGCTGGCTTGACCCCACTGAGCACGTCCCGGCTGCAGGACCTGCTGCGCAGGCCGATAAAGCGGATGACGACGATAGCGATGACAGTGACGATAGCGATGACAGCTCTTCCGACGAAGAAGAAAACAACAACGGCATCGACCCTGAAGAGGCCAAAGAGCGCTTTGGCGAGCTGGAAAAACAATGGGTGGCAACTGAAAAAGCCATTAGTCGCCATGGTCGGGAAAGCAAACAAGCGGATAAAGAACTGTCAGCACTTGGTGACATTCTTAAGTTCTTTAAATTGCCACCTCGCCAATTTGACCCTATCTATATCAGCGCACGCAGTGTATTACGACGCATTCGCAAAGAAGAACGTACCATTATGATGCTGTGCGTACGCGAAGCAAAAATGCCGCGCAAAACGTTTATTAAAGAATTCCCAGGCAATGAAACCGACGAAAACTGGATTCCTGAGGTTATCAAAAAGAAACGCGACTACTCAGATGTACTACGTCAGTTTCAGGAAGAAATCTTGCGCTCACAGCGCAAGCTTATTCAAATCGTTGAAGAGTGCGGCCTAGATATCGCAACAATCAAAGAAATTAATCGACGCATGTCGATCGGTGAAGCTCGCGCACGCCGCGCCAAAAAGGAAATGGTCGAAGCCAACCTGCGCCTGGTAATTTCTATCGCGAAAAAATACACCAACCGTGGCCTACAATTCTTAGATTTGATTCAGGAAGGCAATATCGGTCTGATGAAAGCTGTAGATAAGTTTGAGTACCGCCGTGGTTATAAGTTTTCTACCTACGCCACTTGGTGGATTCGACAGGCAATCACTCGCTCAATTGCCGACCAAGCGAGAACCATTCGTATCCCTGTGCATATGATTGAGACTATCAACAAACTCAATCGTATTTCTCGCCAAATGCTACAGGAAATGGGCCGCGAACCAAGCCCTGAAGAGCTAGGCGAACGCATGGAAATGCCAGAAGACAAGGTACGTAAAGTCCTCAAGATCGCCAAAGAACCTATATCTATGGAAACGCCGATCGGTGACGATGAAGATTCGCATCTAGGTGATTTTATTGAAGATATCTCCATTGTTTCTCCGGTAGAAGCAACAACCGATATCGGCTTAATGGAATCAACCAGGGAAGTTTTGGCGGGCCTGACAGCACGTGAAGCTAAAGTATTGCGCATGCGCTTCGGTATCGATATGAATACTGACCATACTCTGGAAGAAGTCGGCAAGCAGTTTGATGTGACTCGTGAACGTATTCGTCAGATTGAAGCCAAAGCACTCCGTAAACTTCGCCACCCAAGTCGTTCAGACCATTTAAGAAGTTTCTTGGACGAATAAAGAAAAATCTGTATCATACGCGCCTCTCTAACGAGAGGCGTTTTATTACAGCTGTCTCATAAAGAGAAATGTCGTCAAATTCAGCTATTTTGACAACAAACAATTTATCGGAAATGGGCCCTTAGCTCAGTTGGTTAGAGCACCCGACTCATAATCGGTAGGTCCCCAGTTCAAGTCTGGGAGGGCCCACCATTTCCGAACATCGACCTCAACCAAACTTGCCCTGCCTTTATATTTTAATTTTTAGCACTTAAAGCCTCTCTCCAAAACTCGCACATCCGATCACCGAATAAATAAAAGAAAACCTTCATCTCTGAAAATTCGAGTCTGCTACAAGTACTCACCGATATATATGCTGCATCTTCTGGAGGATAACCATAAGCGCCACATGAAATAGCAGGAAAAGCAATAGATGAACAGCTGTTTTCTTTAGCCAACACCAAAGAATTATAATACGCAGCTTCTAAAACCTTTTTAGGATTACCCTCTTGCCGATATATTGGTCCCACCGCGTGGATCACATATTTCGATGGAAGGTCGCCTGAATCAGTTATTCTCGCTTCACCAAAGGGACATCTAATTCCATTTATCGGCTTAACTTTGTTGCATGCTTCTAATAATTTAGGGCCAGCAGCTCGATGTATCGCACCATCAACTCCACCACCGCCTAACATTTTAGGGTTGGCTGCATTTACAACAGCATCAACTTTAGCGGTTGTTATATCCCCCTCAATGACTTCTATATTTTTCATTTTTAGCCCCTTTTTAGCTACTTTAAATTTATATACATAAAAAATAAATTAAACTTGCTTAACATTTACCTTAACAACAATAAGAAACAAAAATTAGAGAATGACATTCCATGCTAAGCACCGCCATAATTCATCACATTATTGTTAGTCTATCGCCATTTTTAGTATGTAACCTGACCTCTTTTACAGAGGGCAGAGAGAATGCAAAGACAGCTGGCAATCAAGGTTATCGTTATTTTAATTATTGGAGCGGTAATACTTATTCCTATCACAATGGTCAAATCTAAAGTTTATGAACGTCAAAACTATTTAGAGCATGCCAAACACTCGGTCGCCCAAAGCTGGACGGGGCGACAGCTTTTATTTACTCCTATAATAGTCATCCCTTACCATTTATCGCTATCAAAACGATCGACTCAAGAAACTGGCTTTTATGTTAAAGAGCAAACCACTTCATCAGATAGGTATCAATTAGTTCTCCCAACCGATATAACAACTAATATTGAAGTAGCCAATAAAAGTGTTTTTAAAGGTATTTATGAGATACCAATATATAACAGTGAGATTAATATCTCTGGCGAATTCTCGTCCACTGAATTAGATAAAGCGGTAAGAAAAATTAAAAGCATGGCTGGATTTCAATCAATCGAAAAACCTTATATCAGCATTTATATTTCAGATGTTCGAGGTGTTGATAAAATACCTCAACTAGTGTTGAATCAAAAAAATATATTGCTGAACTCAGGGAGCCAATTGCCCTCATTAACCAGTGGGCTGCATAGCATACTTTCCAAATCAATAGGCGAATTGGATAATAAAAACCTCGAATTTACATTTGATTTATCGTTGAGAGGGATGGATGGACTGTCATTTATTCCCTTCGCTGATAATGCTACAACTCGAATGAGCTCGGATTGGCCCCACCCTGAATTTACTGGCATGTCTTTACCAATCGACAGAAATATATCATCTGATGGTTTTGAAGCCACATGGTCCTCAACACTCTATTCAAATAATAGTGCGGAGTTACTAAAACAATGCATTGAAACAAGTAACTGTCATGATCTCCCTATTTCATCCTCTGGCGTTGACTTCATTGAGCCTGTAGATATTTACTTACAATCTGAACGATCTATTAAATATGCTATGCTGTTTATTGGTTTGAGTTTTATCACTTTTTTTATTTTTGAGCATATCAAGAATATCCGCATTCACCCCATTCAGTACGCATTTGTAGGCCTAGCCACTGCTGTTTTTTATTTATTATTAATCTCTTTAGCGGAACACATTGCATTCCATTGGGCTTACTTAATTTCTGTTTCTGCATGTGCATCTTTATTACTTTTTTACGTCAAATATATGCTGAAACGGTTTTCCTCGGCCTTGTTATTCTCACTGATAATTACATTGCTTTATGGGCTTCTGTATGTCATTGTTCAAGCAGAAGATTTCGCCTTATTAATGGGGTCGCTACTTGTATTTACCGTATTATCTACACTGATGGTGATTACTCGAAAAATAGACTGGTACAACTTATCAACAACTGAACCGGAGTTAAAGCCATAAGATTAATTTAAATAAAGAGGGCAGCACTTTTTTATTCAATTTTTTCCTCAACAAATAACCTAGCACCTTTAAAGTGTGAAAATTAGTGCCTCTCGATAAAAATGATAAATAAGCATCTCCAAAAATATAGCATTCAAGAAGCAAGGTAAAAATTAATACCTGCACTTAAATGCTATTTCTTTTTAGGTGATACTCTCATTTTAATATCAGCATGAAAAACCTCTTCTCCATTGGTATCGAAAAGGCCAACAGGCATTATGACATCCTGCACTTGCTCCCAATCAAAATTATCCAGCTTACACACAGCGCGCAAATCAGTTTTTGCCATTTTCAAATACTGCACTTCCATGCCCACAGGTATCCAACGAAAACCTCCGTGCAGTGACACATCCAAACAAGTACCTCCCGCCAATTCTGCAGCATTGCACATCGCAATAGCGTGCACTGTCTTTAGGTGATTTTGTACTGTTCGGCGCTTTTTAAATACAAGCTCAACATGGCCAGGTTCTACAATTGTGAATACCGGTTTTATACTGTTGAAATAAGGCGCACTGAAACATACAAGCTTACTCACCAACCACCGACCAAGCGCTCCTTTACCAAATCGCTTCCATAGTTTTAAGATGAGGCTCTTAGATGGTTGATAAGCCATAGTTAATTCCTCTTAGAAAATACATCGGTCAAATGGTTAAGATACCTCGAAACGGTATCTAATTCGGACTCACTAAAACCTTCGTCCATTATTTTATTTGCATCATGCAAAAGTCCGAGCCCCTTTTGTAACTTTTCCCTGCCTTTTTGGGTTAATATTAAAAGCGAGGCTCGCGAATCTAGATCACTTGGCACTTTCTCAATTAACCCTTTATTTTCGAGCCGCCGCGCCAGGCTCGTCACTGCAGACTTATCTAGCATTAAGGTATGAGCAAGCTCCTTCATTTGGCAGCTCTTTTGCTCATTTAACGCCATTAATGCGGTCAACTGGACAACCGAGGTATCCAATTCCCTTCTACAAACAGAATCCATAGCCTTCATCATTACATGACGAGCCATATTGATTTGATAAATTAAGCGTCTTCCCTTAACCATTTAATCAGCTTATCGCTATATAGTTTATATATCAACTATATTAGTAACAGAATAGATGGTGATTACCATTCAAGCTTTATATATACCTATTTCAGCTCTATATTCAGATACGGTATAAGAAGCCATTTGACCAATTAGTCAAGCACTACTATTATGCACCTACTAGCACGAAGAAGTAGTATAAAAAATGGCCTCAACAAACACGAAAGACAGATTAGTCGAAACCGCTATCGAAATGGTGTGGAAGAACAGCTATAGCTCTGTCAGTGTGGATGATATTTGCAAAGCAGCAGATGTCCGTAAAGGCAGTTTTTACCACTACTTTAAGTCTAAAGCGGAGTTAGCCGTAGAGGCGATGGAGCAACATTACCAAAAGAAAAAAGGGGATTTTGATAAGGCTTTTTCTCCAGCGAATACCCCAATAGAACGCTTTGAGAAATACACCGATTTAGCTTATGAAAATCAAAAGAAGACATTAGAAGAATATGGACATGTCTGCGGCTGCCCTTTTGCCAGTCTGGGCTCTGAAATGGCAAGCCAAGAGGATTTGATTCGAGAAAAAGCTGACAAAGTGTTTCAACGCCACCAGCGTTATTACGAAAGCACACTGCGAGACATGGTAGCAGAAGGACTATTGCCCGAAGATACAGACGTCGCTGCAAGAGCAGAGGAAGTGTCTAGTTATATTTGTGGGCAGTTTATGATGGCAAGGGTGCAAAACTCACTCAGACCACTAGAAAGAGACTTAAAAATCGGATTATTTCGCCTGCTAGGAATTGACCGTAAATATTTACAAGCCAGCTAATCCTATTAGCTAATTTAACCGTAAAAACACGATATTAAATGCTGCTGAAATGCAGCTATTTTTTTGATCTACAACTTGACCGACCAGTCAATCAACTGATTACTAAGGAGACTATTAATGCCTTCGTTAAAAAGCAACAAAAAGGTTTTTGTTAGAACGGCGATGCTTATTGCATTAGGTATTACCGGTGCAGGGTTTCATGCTTACCACCAAGAAACTGAAGCAAGCACACCTACCGCACAAGCGCCTCAAGCCGTACCAGTAACCGTAGATATTGTAAAAACAAAACCAGTACAAATATGGAAAGAGTTTTCAGCGCGAATGGCAGCAGTCGATTTTGCGGAAATCCGCCCTCAAGTCAGTGGAAATATAACCGACATTCGTTTTGAAGACGGCCAAATTGTCACTAAAGGCGATGTCCTCTACGTAATTGACCCGCGCCCTTACCAAGCTGCTGTTCAACAAACAAAAGCAGAATTAGATGCGGCTCAAAACGATGCGAAACATACGCAAAAAGAATTTCAGCGCGCTAAAGGACTGATAAAAACTAAAGCGATTTCTCAACGACTTTACGATGAGCGAGCCAATGCGGCCATTATCGCAAAAACGACAGTTGATGCCGCCAAAGCTCGACTGGTTCAAGCACAAATTAATTTAGACCGTGCATTTGTCAAAGCACCCATTTCTGGTCGCGTCAGCCGTGCTGAAATTACCACAGGGAATTTAGTTGAAGCTGGACCTAACGCTCCGGTATTAACCTCCATTGTATCAAGCAATGGTATTTATGCAGACTTTGATGTAGATGAGCAAACTTACTTAACGCATATTCGTTCAGCGGCTAAAAATAAAGAAACAGAAAATACTATTCCAGTAAAACTTTCTCTAGGTCGTGGCACCTATTTTTATGAAGGTTTCATTCACAGTTTTGATAACCGTATTGATACAGCATCTGGAACCATTCGTGCTCGCGCATACTTTACCAATGAGGACAAAGCATTATTGCCTGGAATGTTTGGAAAACTTCAGTTGGGCAGTGCCATATCACAAGAGCACATTCTCGTCAGTGAAAAAGCCATTGGAACGAATCAGGATCGAAAATTTGTTTATGTGGTTAACGACACAAATAAAGTGACTTACCGCGAAGTCAGTGTTGGCAATAGTCTCAATGGAAAACGAATTATTACTAACGGCCTGCAAGATGGTGACAGTGTAATTACCGAAGGCCTTATTCGCATGCGACCAGGTATGCTTGTTGAACCCAGCGCCGCAAATGCCTCTATCTCTCAGAAAGATAGTATCAAATTAACACAAGTGAACTAAGCCAAGCACTAAAGAAAATAACTTTATGAATATTTCTAACTACTTCATTGATAGACCTATCTTTGCGTCTGTACTATCAATACTAATCTTTATGGCCGGCGGTATCGCAATGTTCAAATTGTCTATTGCAGAATACCCTGAGGTATCACCGCCATCTATTGTTGTTAGCGCACAATTTCCTGGCGCTAATCCGGCAGTGATTGCAGAAACAGTAGCTACACCTTTGGAAGAACAAATCAACGGTGTTGAAAACATGCTATACATGAATTCACTCGCAACCTCAGACGGCTCTATGCAATTGCGAGTGACATTTGCCATAGGAACAGATCCTGATTTAGCCCAGCAGCTCGTACAAAATCGCGTTTCACAAGCCTTACCTCGCCTGCCAGATTTAACAAGGAATCTAGGGGTAACTGTTACAAAAAGTGCACCAGACTTAACAATGGTTGTGCATTTGCGTTCGCCTAATAACACCTATGACATGTTATATCTGCGAAACTATGCCACATTGAATGTCCGCGATGAGTTAGCGAAAATTGGAGGCGTTGGACAAGTTCGTTTATTCGGTTCAGGTGACTACGCTATGCGTGTTTGGTTGAACCCTGATCGTGTTGCAGAACGCGACCTTAACCCTTCCGAAGTTGTTGCTGCTATACGCCGGCAAAATATTCAAGTAGCAGCCGGCGTGATTGGTGGCCCACCTTATGATGATGCCGTACAACTACAATTACCAGTCAATGTAAAAGGTCGGCTACAAAGTAAAGAGGAATTTGAAAACATTATCATCAAACGTGATAGCAATGGTGTTGTTACACGTTTATCTGATGTCGCTCGCATAGAATTAGATGCACAAAGCTATGCATTGCGTTCGATGCTAAATAATCAACAAGCAGTCGCTATACCTATTTTTGCTTCGCCGGGCGCCAATGCGCTGAATATTTCGAGAGACGTTCGCAAAACAATGGAACGCTTAAAAGCAAATATGCCAGACGACGTTGATTATTCTATCGTTTACGACCCTACTGTTTTTGTTAGCGACTCAATTAAAGCGGTAATCACCACGTTATTTGAAGCAGTGGCACTTGTTGTACTCGTTGTCATTGTTTTCTTGCAGACATGGCGCGCATCTATTATTCCTTTATTAGCCGTCCCTGTTTCTATTGTCGGCACGTTTGCTTTCATGTCAGCTTTTGGTTTTTCAATTAATGTGTTATCGCTCTTTGGCTTGATTCTAGCGATTGGTATTGTTGTTGATGATGCCATCGTTGTTGTCGAGAATGTTGAACGTAATGTCGAGCAGGGAAAAAATCCTCGCGATGCCACAATTCAAGCGATGAAAGAAGTCACAGGGCCTATTCTTGCCACTTCACTGGTATTAGCTGGCGTATTTATTCCTATCGCATTTGTTAGCGGCCTAACAGGGCAGTTTTATCAACAGTTTGCACTGACAATTGCTATTGCAACATTTATATCAACGTTTAATTCACTGACATTAAGCCCCGCCATGGCGGCTTTATTATTAAAGCCGAAGCATGAACAAAAAGACTGGTTAACCAAAACTATGGACTTTTTATTTGGCCGATTCTTCCAGCTATTTAACCGAGGGTTTACAAAAAGCCAAGAAAGCTACGCGAAAAAAGTTGGCATTTTTACTCGACGAAAAGCTTTTATGATGGGTATTTTTGCCATTCTTGTTGGATTTACCGCTTATAGCTTTCAAATTGTTCCTAAAGGTTTTGTACCTGCACAAGATAAAGGTTACCTTGTTAGCTTTGCCCAACTACCTCCAGGGGCGACATTAAAACGTACAGAAGAAGTCATGCGCAAAATGGCTGATATTGCGCTAGAGCAAGACGGTGTTGCCGGAGCAGTACAATTTCCTGGACTTTCAATTAATGGGTTCGTTAATGCACCAGCCTCCGGTATCGTGTTTGTCACTCTGGATGATTTTGATAAACGTACAACACCTGAGCGCAACGGTTTTGCGATTGCTCAAGAATTACAGAAAAAATTTAACGGTATTGACGAAGCCTTTATTGCAATTTTCCCTGCACCACCAGTACGTGGGCTCGGTAATGTGGGTGGCTTTAAGCTGCAAATCCAGGATCGTAATGATCAAGGCTTTGAAGCTTTAGACAATGTTGTTAAAAAAGTACAAGAGAAGGCAAATGCAGACCCTGCGCTAGCACGGGTTTTTTCAAACTACAACATCAGCTACCCACAGTTATTTGCCAATGTTGATAGAACCAAGGCAGAGCAATTAGGCATCCCGGTGGATGAACTCTTCCGCACCATGCAAATTTATCTAGGTTCAATGTATGTCAATGACTTTAACCAATTCGGACGGACTTATCAGGTGATTGCACAAGCTGATAAATCATTCCGTGCAGAGCCCACTGACATATTGTCTTTACAAACAAGAAACTTGGAAGGGCAAATGGTTCCTTTAGGCTCGACCATAAGCGTAGAAGAAAGTTTTGGACCAGAAATAGCCTCTCGCTACAATGCCTATCGTTCAGCAGATTTAAACGGAGATGCAGCGCCAGGGTATTCATCTGGGCAGGCACAAGAGGCTATCACAAATATCCTCAAAGAAACGTTACCAACCGGTATTGACTTTGAATGGACAGAGCTAACCTATCAACAGATTTTATCGGGCAATACCGCCGTATTTATTTTTCCGTTATGTTTATTTTTAGTCTTTCTTGTTTTAGCAGCACAATATGAAAGTTTAACATTACCGTTAGCGGTTATATTGATCGTTCCTATGGCTATCTTATCCGCAATGTTAGGGTTATATATTTCAGGAGAAAATAATAATATTTTCACTCAAATAGCATTATTTGTACTCGCCGGGCTTGCATCAAAAAATGCTATTCTGATTGTTGAGTTTGCCCGCGAACTGGAACGGCAAGGAAAAAGTATCGTAGAGGCAGCGATTGAGTCTTCACGATTAAGATTACGCCCCATTTTAATGACATCAATTGCTTTTATCATGGGAGTATTACCATTAGTTATTAGCCAAGGAGCTGGAGCAGAAATGCGTCAGGCAATTGGTATTGCTGTTTTTTATGGAATGATAGGTGTTACCGTTTTCGGTTTAATTTTTACACCAGTTTTTTATGTATTACTGCGCAAAATAGAAGCCTCACTGAAAGGAAATAAAATACAGGAGAATATCGCATGAAACCCCTTATCATAATCGGTTTCATACTGACCTTGTCAGCATGTGCCACAAGCACATTACCCGAACCAAACAAAGCTACATCATGGACATCACCACAAGCTGACAATATTCAGTTTGTTAACGTTGAAGATATCAAGCAATGGTGGACACACTTTGATGACCCCACGTTAAACCAATTGATCAACTATATGTTGGAAAACAGCCCTGATCGTCAAATTGCAAAAGCTCGTATCGCTGAAGCAAGAGGTGTACGTAGAAGCACTCGCTCTATATTGTTTCCACAAGTGGGAGCCAGTGCTGGTGCCAGCCGTGAAGATTTTGGTTTTGTAGGCCCTGACGGTTTTTCTGATGCGCGATTCGATGTTTCATTTGAACTGGATATTTTCGGCCGCAATCAAAAAAATCTCAACGCTGCTGATTCACGTATTCTGGCACTCGAAAATCAATACCATGATACAACTCTGAGTTTAATTGCGGAGGCTACTCGTACCTATATTGACTATCGCGGTTTTGCAAAACAAGCTCTCATTGCAAAGAAAAACCTGAATGCACAGCAAAAAACATTAGATTTAATTCGCAACCAAAAGAACTTAGGTGAAGCAACACAGCTTGATGAAGAGCGAGCCGAAAACTTGGTCAACACTACAACCTCATCAATCCCTGAATTTCAACGTCTTGCCGATAATGCTCGTTTGCGTTTAAGTATTTTAACTGGGGAACTACCTAGCGATATTACTCTTATATTATCAACGCCTGCTGACATCCCAGGATCAAATGTAGAGCCCATATTACTGTCACCCTCTCAAGTGCTGGCTTTAAGGCCAGATATTCGAGCCGCATCAGCAAATTTATCAGCAAATACATCGTTGGCTCAAGCCGCAACGACTGAATTATGGCCAACCTTTACATTAAGTGGCTTTTTTGGTGCCACCGAAGGTGCTTTTTCATCTGCCAAAGTATGGAATTTAGCCCTAGGAGCCGCAGTTAACTTAATTGATTTTGGTCGCATTGAAGGCCGTATTGATGCCGCTAAAGCTAGAGAGAAAATAGCTTACGAACAATATCGCCGCATTGTTCTCGATGCTGTAACAGAAGTAGAAACCGCTTTAACTGATTACACTCATATCGATAGACAGAGGCTGTCATTAAAAAAAGCCTATGACAATGCAGATGCCGCATTAGCTTTATCACAAAATTTATACCGTGAAGGTGAAATATCATTTTTAGATGTATTGGATGCCCAACGCACAGTGAATTCAGCCGACTCTGCTTTAGTCAGTTTAGAGGTTTCTCAAGCTGAAAGCTTAATTCGCCTATATAAATCTTTGGGGGTTTATTAAGTTAAGCGATCGTTAATTTATTTTTTTCTAAACAGCTTTCGTAGATATTTCCAACCATCAACAACGATATGTAACTTTCTTATGACACGAAAAATATTACGATCTTGTAGATTAGTAGAGCAGCTATTTTCACTCACTGAGAGATTAACAACCCTTGACTCATCAACTAGCTTTAGAAAAAGATATAGAGGTAATTTTAAGTAATATAAGAAACTTGACTTATCACCCAGCATAAAAGCTGAGGCGTAATCAATCATAAACAACTCATTATTATTAGAAATTATAATATTTTTCATACGCACATCATTGTGCGTAACACCTGCCTTATGCATATTTTTTAACAATATTTGCAACTGGTTTTCTAATGTTTTCGAATGCTTAAACTGCTGCTTATTTGGATGCCGGCCTTCGATTAAACTCATCACAAAACCATATTTACCATAATGGCCTAAAAATTTTGGAATACCATCAATATTCTTAAGCCGCTTAAGTGCCTTTATTTCTCTATTTAAAAATAAGCGGCAAAGAGTTTTACGCAACAATAACGGGGAGTGGCTAAAGTCCTTGACGATAACAGACTGGCCATATGGTTCACACTTTTGTACATGGACGCTCGCTTTTAATATCGAACTACAATCCTGTAGCATCTTGAGCTTTTTGCAGTCTTGGCGATAAAAAAATGGGAAACTCAAATCATTAACAATCATTGCATACTTCAACTTAAGTGTACTTACATATAACTATAGACATGCCGCACCATCATTTGTTCATGACAATTAAAAAAACTCTATTACTTATTAGATGCGCCAAAAGTAGATAAGGTTACACAATGAATTAAAAAATGACTGATTATGGGAATTGATATGGGTATTATGAAGTACGTGATTTACATAAAAAACCTTCAAACTCTTCAACATTTAAAGGGGCTTCAAACAGAAAGCCTTGGCCAGCATCACAACCTTTTTCTTTTAAATAATTTAACTGTTCTTTATTTTCTATTCCTTCTGCTGTTATTTTTAAATTAAGGCTTTTAGCTAAAGAAATAATGGCATTCGAAATAGCAACATCTTCTTTGCTATGAGGGGTATTATTAACAAAGCTTTTATCGATTTTTAGTCGATCAAGCTTAAACCTTTTTAAATAGCCAATAGAGGAATACCCCGTACCAAAGTCATCGACTGCAATAGAAACCCCAATATCACTCAAAGCTATCAATGCATCTACAGATTTTTCTGCATCCGACATTATCATAGATTCCGTTAACTCAAGCTCTAAAAACTGAGCGGGCACTCCCGTTTCTTTAAGCGCGGAATTCACATCATCGACAAACTGATCTGCATTCAGCTGGCGAGCGGACATATTAATGGATAGTGTAATGTCGTTTAGACCAGCATCTTGCCACTTTTTTAACTGAAGGCATGCTTCTCTAAGCACCCAATGACCAATACTAACGATCAAACCCGTTTCTTCAGCAACAGGAATAAAATCTACAGGGGACACTTCGCCTAACGCTTTATTATTCCATCTTAGCAAAGCCTCAGCGCCTATAACTTTATGATTCTCAAGATCGATGATAGGCTGATACTTAAGAGAAAATTCATTGCTACTAATCGCCTGATGCAGATACCCTCTTATTACAGACTTTTTCTTAGCAGATTGGTCTATTTCTGCTGAAAAAAATTGGAACCTGTTTTTGCCCTCTCTCTTAGCGTGATACATCGCTGCATCTGCATTTTTTATTAACCGTTCAGCTGACTCCCCATCACCGGGGTATAGGGCAACACCGACACTAACGCTGGCATGAATTTCCTTTTCATCAATTAAAAAAGCATCCTGCATTGATGCAATCATTCTTTCCGCCAAGGCCCATATCCAATCCTCATTAATTGGAGCTTTGGCAACAACAATAAATTCATCACCAGCAATCCTCGCCAGAGTATCACCAGTGCGAAGGCAAGATGTTAGTCTCTTGGATATATTGATAAGCAATCTATCGCCAACATGATGTCCAAAACTATCATTAACCTGCTTAAAATTATCTAAATCAACAAATAATACAGCAGCAATAGTGTTATTTCGGCTCGCATCAACAACAACGTTATTTAAACGGTCAAGAAATAAATCTCTATTAGGCAAATCTGTAAGCCCATCATAGAAAGCCATTTTTTTTATTTTATTTTCAGCTTCTATTCTCCGTGTATTTTCAAGCTTTAAGTATTTAGCATTTCTCACCAGAATAAAAATCAAAGCTACAGAAGAAATCATAATTAGTGAAAAGACTTCATCAATTTCCCAATCTTCATGATCACGACTAAGTTCATGCAACCTTTCGAACATATCGTACTCTACAGAAAATGTAAAAATCACGAGAGAAATAATAACAATGAATACTGCTTCCCAATAAAATACGGACTTTTTCTTGATATTTTTCTTAATTGCAAGGGGCAATTTATCCAACATAGTACAAATTCACACTATTCCAACAACAAGTCCAAAAACGCAGTTACTCAGCAGTCATTCAATTTAAATTAAGGCTTATTGGCTAGCTGTTATTTATTTTTATTGTGTAGCTAAGCTGCGTGACAAACACTTAAATAGACTTAACTAAATCAACATAATGTTTTCTCTATATAGGAAGCCATACATAAGGGTAGTCACTATTAGTAAAGAGAGCAAATAGGCAAGCACACTATCTATTTTTATTATTGATCAAACAGTCATACTTTATAACCGTCTTCACATCGTTCGATATTGATGTATTACAATTTCTCATATTAGAACTATTTTTTATATCAAAGACTGAGTCTCTACCTGCTAAGTATTATAAATATAGATCTCATTTATTTATTTTACGTACTATTACATTTATAATATCGGTCATACCCCTTAATATCCCCATCGAGATTGGGCTTATTTTTCTAACGCCTTAATTTATATAGGAAAGCATTATGCCTAGAGCAAGCGCACGTCATATTTTGGTTGATACAGAAGCACAGTGCTTAGCACTGAAAGAAGAAATTCAAAATGGTGCAGACTTCACAGAAGTGGCCAAACAGCATTCTAATTGCCCTTCAGGCTCTAGTGGTGGGGAACTCGGTGAATTTAGTCAAGGCCAAATGGTTCCTGAATTTGACAAAGTGGTATTTAATGATGAACTGAATACGGTGCATGGCCCAGTACAAACTCAGTTTGGTTATCATTTGTTAGAAATAACAAGTCGCTCAGAATGATTACTGGGACAATCTAGTTAAATGAAAGCATTCAAGCCAAATTATAATCAAATAATTTGGCTTTTTATTATAAAGCAGATATCCCCAGAGAAAATATTCCTTCAATAGTTGCCGCCGCTTCAAGTAATGATCGATCTTCCCCTTCTTTACCAATAATCATAAACCCTACTGGCAAAGATCCACCCCCTTGGCATGGGATACTAATAGAAGGGCAATCTAAAAGATTGGCTATAGAAGGGTTTCTAAGCAATAAACGATCAGTTTTTTGACTAAGCTCAGCATCATTTTCTAGCAGACTGATACTAGGTGCAACAATCGGAACAGTAGGGCATATAAGCGCATCAACATCTTTGCTCAAAATAGCCATTTTCTCTTTAAATAAATTACGGGCCATGATCATTTCCCTATAAGCCACTGCCGATATTCCTTCACCTCGAGAAATACGTGAAAACACATAGGGGTCAAGCTTTTCCCCGGTATCAAGCAATAAGCCCCCTAAATTTGCATAACTTTCAATAGCAGCGAAACCACCATAACGATTGATACTCGCAATATCGCTCAAGGGTTCAGCAACTACGTCAGATAGGACAACACCGGCTCGTGAAATTTTTGAAAGAGCGGATGTATAAGCCTGCGATACTTCCGGATCGAGATCATCAATAACGAAACGGTCCAAGACCCCAAGTCGTAAATCGCATGGGCGAAACAATTTCAGTGCACTTAGTTTGTCGCCAGCAAGAATAGAGTCAATGGATGCACAGCAATCAACGGACCTTGCTATCGGACCGATGGTGTCCAACGTTTCAGATAAAGGGAAAATACCCTGCATCGGCATTCGAGCTTGGCTAGGCTTAAATCCAACTAACCCGCATAACGCCGCTGGAATTCGCAAAGAACCACCCGTATCAGAACCGATAGCAGCAACCGCCATGCCATCAGAAACGGAAATAGCCGCGCCGGATGAAGACCCACCTGGAATTAAACCGATAGAACGACGATAAGGGTTTTTAGGTGTTCCATAATGAGGGTTTAAACCAAGACCAGAATAAGCAAACTCTGTCATATTAGTGCGACCAACAATAACGGCTCCTGCCGCTTTCAACCGCTTAACAGCTTCGGCATCTTCTAATGCAGGCTCAACGTTACTCCTTGCAAGGGAAGCCGATGCTGTGACTTCACCCTGTTGGTCAATGAGATCTTTTATCGAGATAGGCAAGCCCGATAAGGGGCCTGTTTCTACTCCAGCCTCAGCTAACGCATCTAAATCAGCTGCTGTCATCGTAGCCTGTTTGTCAAACGATATAAAAGTTCTCGCTCCCTCGCCGTCAGGCGAGGTGATATTTTCGAGAGCCATTTCTACAAGGTTTTTACGGCTTATAATATTTCCATTAATAGCCGCTGACCAATCAGCAATACTGCCCCTACGGAGATCATCTACCTCAAAACTAAGATTTGATAACCTATTTAATTGAACCATAATTAATAAACCAAAAAGTATTTAGCCTCTAAGAAATTATTACCGTTCATATCAAAACCCAGCATACGAAAGCGTAATACAGCTTTGAGTGTTAAACGCCTAATCGTAACAACAACTATTCTCATCATCCTTCTATGCACGCTTTCTTTTTCCTTGAACAATACTATTAAGAATCATGGCACAAAATAAAATGCAGAAGCCTGCCAAAATACCTTGCCCCACAGATGAGTATTGCAATGCTTCGAGCACATCCTCACCCAACCCTTTAGCACCGATCAATGACGCCACAACAACCATGGCAAGACTCAGCATAATGGTTTGATTAACGCCAGCCAGTATAGAAGGTGCCGCTAAAGGCAAATCAACACGAGTCAGCAAATACCATTTAGAAGCCCCATAAGCGATAGCTGCTTCTCGGATCGTTTCAGGCACACCTCTTAAACCGAGCACAGTCAAGCGAACAACTGGCGTGCCACCAAAAATCATGGTTGTTATTACTGCTGCAGGTTTGCCTGTACCAAAAAAAGCAATAACCGGAATCATAAAAACAAAGGAAGGCATGGTCTGCATAAAATCCATAATCGGGCGAATCACTGCATATACTTTTGGCCGACGCGCACAAAACATTCCCAAAGGAATACCGAGAATAATACTGATACAAGCAGCGGTCCCCAATAACGCTAATGTCGTCATTGCTTTTTCCCAAAAGCCCAGCAGGCCAATGTAAGCAAGAAATACACTACAAAATACTGCAGCTTTAGGTCCAGCCGACAATGCCGTTAATAAAACGATAAAGCTGGCAATCATGATCCAAGGCGTTTCAACAAATAGCACTTCTAAGCTATCAAGAATAAAACGAATACCTTCTGTAATTATTTCAAAAAACCATTCACCCTTCAGTACAGCAACACTAAAAAATTCCCTAATGCCTTCAATAGATTCTAAACGATAGACCGGCCGAGTTGGAAACTCTCCAATAACCGACCAGGTACCTGGAAACGCATAATGAATAATACCCACCCCAAAAATTACAGCGACAAAGCCAAGGCTGAGTAATGTGACAGGCCAAGATAATCCAGATGGAAGCGTGCGATCAGACAACCAGTCAGAAAACCGCCTTTCTAAAAGAGAATTCGCCACTAAGCCTTGCGTTAACTTTACTAAAACTAAGATAACAATTCCTGATAAGGCGATCCAAATACCAGCATCTTCCGCTTGATTGAGTTCTAAACGAATATCACCAATAGCATTTTCCAATGAAGCGATAATACGTTTATAAACATCAATATTATCCGCCCCATCTCTAATCGCTGCATCCAATTGCTCTCGACGTAACTCCAGTGTTGACTCAACCTGCGCAATACGCTCACGGATATCTGCGGAGAGATCACCCCAAAAACCACGTGATATTTGCACCAGAGCAAGCGCTTCAACAATTAAAAAAGGCAAGCCATAATGCCATAGGTGACGCATACCAAACCAAATAGGACCTAATAACGCCGCAACCAAATTGAATGTCCAAGTAAATCGCGCAGTGCTGCCTATTTTTTTAAACTGCTTTTGATAGTACTCGGGATTGGTTTCAGTAAATTTTTCAACTAAAGAAAAGCGATCATCTTTAACATCGGCTTTTTGTGAGTTGTTCTGAGTATTTGGATATTTTTCTTGAATATTCATGATGTTTCTGTACCTTCAACCACGGTTCGCAATAGATCGGCTTTCGTTACTACGCCAATACGTTTTTTATTTTCATCAACAATTGCGAGAGGAACGTCAGAATCTATTGACGAATTAATAAGAACACTCAAACTGTCATCTTCTCCAAACTCGGGAGCAGATTGAGTAAACGCACCATAACTTTTTTCATATTGGCTAAGAGGCTGCATAACTGCATGGGCTCTCACCACTTTTAAGCGAGAAATTCCGGCAACAAAATCTGCAACGTAATCATCCGCTGGATGCATCACAATCTCTTCTGGTGTGCCAATCTGAACAATAATACCATCGCGCATAATTGCAATACGATCACCAATACGAACCGCTTCATCGAGGTCATGAGTAATAAAGACCGTTGTCTTTTTCATCACTGACGCAAGCTGCATAAACTCTTCCTGCAACTGCCGCCGGATCAGAGGATCCAATGCACTGAAAGGTTCATCCATTAATAGAATTTCAGGGTCTGCTGCCAACGCCCTCGCAAGCCCCACTCGCTGCTGCATACCACCAGATAATTCATGGGCAAATTTATTTCCCCACTCTGTTAACTCCACCATTCCCAGTGTTCTTTCTGCTGCCTCCATACGCTGATTTTTACTAACCCCACGAATCTCAAGTGGCATGGCGACATTATCCAGAACAGAGCGGTGCGGTAAGAGTGCAAAGTTCTGAAAAACCATGGCAATATGTTCGTTGCGATATTTACGCAATGCCTCTTGAGGAATAGTCATTACATCTTGGTTATTCACCAAGATTTTTCCTGCGGAAGGTTCAAGCAGGCGATTGATATGCCTAACGAGGGTTGACTTACCACTGCCTGACAAACCCATGACACAAAATATTTCGCCGCGCTTAACCGTAAAATTGGCGTCAGCGACACCGATAACACAATTATATTTTTCTAATACTTCTTGCTTACCGATTCCATTTGCCTGGATATCGTTGAGTGCTTCACGCCAACGATTACCAAACACTTTCCAAACACCGGAAGCTTCTATTGAATTCACCTCCGACGCTAAACTTTTATTATCAACTTGGGATACCACAACACACCTTCTACACGATATTGTCTAACAGAAAAGACATGACACTGAATTGGGCCACCATCCAGGTCATGTAAAAATCTGTACTTTTTAAAATTATTTTTATTAACGAGAATTAATTTATGATGAGTAATTACAAGCCAAGCCAGCTATCAACACGCTCTTGATTGGCATCGACCCACTCTCTGACAACATCGGCTGCATTTCGCTTTTTAGTCACAATTTCGAATGCCCAGCGACTGACAGTGTCAGTATCAAGTGCAATCTTACCCAGCAGATCTGCGATTGCTGGGGCACGCTGTTCCAATGATTTTGAATAAGCTATTTGAACTTCACGTGGTGCATCACCGGTTTCAACTTTAGATTTTTTATACCAGTCAGGATCTTCAGAAGCCTGCACCATACTATACTTTGCAGGATCATAAGAAGGCTCTTCTAGCTGGACGATATCATGCATAAACCAAATTGCTTCAGGTGCATAGCAGTAAAAAGCAACGCCTTTACCCTTTTTAATATGATCACCAACCCGGTTTATATTGACGGATTGCTGTGCTCTAAATGGTTCCATAAAAGCAAGCAAACCATAATCACGCATTTTCACTTCGTTTGCGTTCGCAGAATTCCAACCAGGTGCACCTATCCAAATCTCTCCTTTACCGTCACCATCACTATCCAATTGCTTGGCTATTTCAGGGCGTGCCAAATCATAAATTGATGTGATTTTAGTTTTTTCCTGAAACTGTCTCGATACACAAAACCCTTGTTTTCCCGCATAGGGCTTTGAACTTAAGACAACGGTGCCTTTATCTTTTACAAATTGGTCTGTGAAATTTTTCTGGTTTGGCAACCACACATCTGGATGCACATCTACATCACCTTTTCCTCGATCCATACCCTGATAAATCGTTGCATTAGTTCCCGGCACAAGATTCGCTTCGCCCCCCACTTTTTCTTCTACAAGAATTTTAATTAAGTTTGCAATGGCTGTTGCACTCGTCCAGTTTGGCGCACCGATATTTACCTTTTCGGCAGATATTGCTACAGGTGCGACGCAAGCCAGTGTTAATGCACTGATTGCTCCTAGTATTAATCGTCTCATAATGTTTACTCCACTTAGCTTTATTATTGTGCGTTAACCTTTTACTGAGCTTAAATTTTTTGTGCAGCCCTATAGCAAAGGTTGAGAATTTTTTTACCGGCCCTTACTGATCAAATATTAATAATCAGTAGAAGTGGTATTGATGATATAACCGTCAGACCATTCAAACAAATTATTAATTTCTTTATATCTATTAATTTTTATTATACCCTTACAATGAAAACTTACCCCACGGATCAGCCTCAAGCTACATACACATAAGCGCTAATTCGCCAAGCTTTTATTTCGGTCAAAAGTGAAACAATAAATAGATAATGACTCTAGTTAATGCATCTTCACTAGAGTGATAAGTGATGGGAATAAAGGTTTGAAAAAATGATTAAGAAAACTACAATTTTTTAAATTGCCTTATAAAAACAGCAACGTCCAATAAAATATAAATTGAAGAAATACGACTCAATTAAACAACCAAAGTAATTATTAGCGAATCATAAAAACCGGTCGACACTAACAGCCTCCCTATTTTTATGGAAATAAGTACCTCCTGAAATCTCATCCGCAATAATTCTGGCAGTAGCAGGCCCCATACTTAAACCGTAATGACTATGCCCAAAAGCGGCATAGAGACCATTGAGGCCTTTAATCTCGCCAATAGCCGGTAGATTATCAGGAAACGATGGCCTGATACCCATCCATTGCTTACTGTGGCTGAGATTGAGGTCTGGCAATAAACGTTTCGCTAAAGGATTAAGTATCTGAGCACGTTGATAATTAGGAGGGGCATCAATACTGGTAAACTCTGCTGTACCAGCAGCCCTAACGCCCCCAGCCATCGAACTGACAATAAACTTACCAGCCACATCCAATATAGAGTTATTAATCGAAATACCTGGATCGCCAAACTCCAAATGGTAACCACGCTCAGGGATTAATGGCAATTTAATACCTAAGGGCTTCAATAACTCAGTTGACCAAATCCCCGCACACATGACCAATTTCTTGGCAGATATTTTTCCTGCATCACTTACCAAGGTATAGCCCTCGGCTTCAGGAACAATATTTGTGATTGATTGCTGTAAGAAAGTGGCTCCTTGATGCATTGCCTTTTCAAACAATACTTTACAAATTTCTCCAGGAGCATAGGCTCTCGCCTGATCCTTAATAATAATAGCGCTGTGGTATTCTGGAGATACCGCAGGCTCAATTTCGCGCAATTCTTTTCCATCAATCTTTTCAGCAGTTGCACCATGCCTAATTTTCAACTGCCAGCCAAAGTCTTCTAGATTTGCTTTAGCCTTTCCACGGAAGGCATTAACATGCCAACTATCGATCATTAAGCTCTCATGTCCAGTACCCTTCAGATAACCTTTATAGGCCATCACATTGCCACGGACTAGCATATCCATTGCATTAGAAATCTGACACACGCGCTCTTGTCGAGTATTGAGCAAAAACTTTATTGCCCAGGGAATAGTCATAGGAAGATCAACAAATCTGGCCCGGACAGGCCCTTTAGGGTCTAACAACCAGCCAGGCACTTGTTTCCAGATACCTGGCATACACTGGGGCACTGAAGACCACGGAGAAATTACCCCCGCATTTCCATAGCTTGTGCTATCTCCAGGCTCCCCCCGATCAATTAATGTCACTGAGAGTCCCTTTTGTTGAAGCGATAATGCACAACAAACACCAATAATACCTGCCCCCAACACAACTACATCAGAGACAGAGCCTGGACTTCTTTCCACCAAAATACCTCTCACTTACAGACAAAAACAAAGCGACCTAAACGCTCAACCTATGCTTTTTTATTGATTCTTAGATAGTGAGGCGACTATACTTCCGGCAAACCATAGAAACAAATTGTTAATTTCTTTATTTCTATAAGAAAAAATTATAGGCAATCTAATGAAACTTAACCAAATGAAGGCATTTACCGAACTGATGCTATCCGGCTCAGTATCAGAGGCTGCGCGCAACTTGCATCGAACCCAACCCGCCATTAGTTCATTAATTGCAAGCCTTGAAGATGACCTGGGCATCAAATTATTCGAACGCCGTAATAGCCGCTTGCACCCCGTACCAGAAGCCCAATACCTATTTGAAGAATGCAGTGAGCTATTCAGACGAATCGATAACATTAGTGAAAATATGCGGCGTATTAAGGCTCTAGAAAATGGAGAATTAAAGATAGCCTCGATGCCAGGCCCCTCTATTTTTCTAATACCAGAACTTATCTCCGAACACGGACTCAGTGATCATGATATAAAATGCACAATGGTCACCCGCAGCTCAGAGTCGGTATACCAACTGATCGGCGCACAACAATATGATTTGGGTATTGCTGACTACAACAAAGAGGCACCCGTAAAGACACCGCTCATTGACTCTGAAATTTTTCGCTTCCAATGCCTTTGTGCTATTCCAGCGGAAGATGAACTATCAAAAAAAACTGTGATTACAGCGGATGATCTCAATAATAAAAAACTAGCAACGCTTTACCCTGAGGAGCCCATATACGAAAGAATTGAAAAAGTATTTATTGATTCTGGCAACAAATTAAATGCTAGCTTTATGACACAAAATTTTATCCCCTTGCTTACCTTCGTAGAAAAGCAAGTTGCATGTGCGATCATTGACCCAGTCACAGCTGAAAGCTACCGGCTTTATAAAGGCGATAACACAAGTATTGTATTTCGCCCACTTGCACCCACAATAGATTTTGAAATTGCAGTCATCACACCAGCTCACAGACCTGTTTCAGTGATCGCAAAGTACTTTGCAGAAAAGCTCATGCAAGAATTTAAACGCATATCAGAAAAGGGAGAATATTAAATATTACTCTCGACCTCATTTATTTTATCTACTATTTCACCACCAACCATTCACATAAACGGTTAATACAATATGACAAAAGACGATTTAAAAAATCAATTAAATAACAATCCAACAAGTATCGAGTTTTCAGAGATAATGAAGCTTATCGATGAACTATACACGTATACTCCGACTAAATTCACCAATGGCCCAGAGGTTATTAATGAACCAGGGTCGAATGAGGGCTCATGTAGAATCTTTGCTTTTGCTCAAGACCAGCAATTAACAGAAGAACAAACACTACATTGCTTTGGCACATATTACCGTAACGATGTATTAGGAAATCCAGAGGGAACTGACCATGCAAATATTCGTAGCTTCATGCAGCATGGTTGGAAAGGCATTCAATTTGAGCAACCAGCTCTCGTTGAAAAATAGCGCCTCTTAAAATGATCAAGTTTGCTCTTTTACAAAGCAAATACTCAATCATTAGCTATGCATCGATATCATCCACATCTGCCTGCCCCGAAATTCGCCGACGGATGTGTGACCATGACATACCAATCGCTAACACAGCAGCAAAAACAACCAAAATGGTATAGACAAACAGCTGGCTCGCAACACTGATCAAATTAAAGTCAACGGCCAACCAAACGAAACAGCCAAAAAGTGCTGCAACCAGAATAATTCCAAATGCACCCAGAGATCGAAACGTTGCGCGCAAGAAAACAACCCAACCGATTAATATCCCGATACCCACTAATATCAGCAAGGGGAGACTGGTATCTCCGCGGTTAACAATCCAGTGATAGTATGATGCCCCCGATGGATTAAACGTCGAAAAAACCAGCACTAAAGCAACAACAAAGCGAATAAACACACCAGAAAGTTTAAAATTGGAAACCATAAATCCCCCTCTATCATGGCGCAAAGTGTGGCAGTTTTTACCCATCTAATCAATTGCATTGACTAGTAAGGCATCACACAAACAAAGCATGCCTCGTATTCATTTTGGGCCTGTTCACACTAATATCTCTATTTTGGCTGTATCTCAGCAAACCATTCACTGTACACTGTCTGATTATTATAGAAATCAATCATTGATACCGCATGATGCAAACCGACTATAAACAACTCACGCCGGATACGGTAATTAATGCCATAGAAAACCTTGGTTATTTAAGCGATTCTCGCATACTTGCTCTCAATAGTTATGAAAATAGGGTATACCAAATAGGCCTTGAAGACGGCTCACCCTATCCTTCTGATACTCTGCTTAATTCACAGCAGACAATCGCTCTTTCCTCCGCATGTGGAGAAACACCCAATGCCAAACCATCGCCTCTCATTGCCAAGTTTTACCGCCCTAACCGCTGGAGTGATGAGCAAATTATCGAAGAGCATGAATTTACCCAACAACTACACGATCTGGATATCCCCGTTGTCCCTCCATTGAGCTTTAATGGGAAAACACTATTGTCTTTTGAAGGATACCGATTCGCCCTTTACCCACGTCGAGGCGGGCATGCTCCCGAGCTCGACAACGGAGACCATCTTGAAATCATTGGCCGCTTTATTGGGCGTATTCACAGTGTAAGCAAGCAGTGTTTATTTACGCACCGTTCCGAGGTCGACATACAAAGCTATGCCATCGACAGTCGCAACTTTTTGCTTGAAAACAATTTTATTCCATCAGATTTAATCCCTGCTTATGACACCATCACCCGCGACCTTATAGAACGTATTAAGGCAGCTTTTGCCCCTGTAGACTACCATTCCATTCGCTTACATGGCGACTGCCATCCCGGCAATATCTTATGGCGAGATGATCACGCTCATTTTGTGGATTTCGATGATGCTCGCAACGGGCCAGCGATACAGGACTTATGGATGCTACTTTCTGGCGATTACCAGCAGCGTTGTTTACAAATCGCTGACATCCTCGAAGGCTATACGGACTTTTGTGATTTTGACCCTATTGAGTTAAATCTCATTGAACCCCTGCGGGCAATGAGACTCTTACATTATGCTGCTTGGTTGGCGAGACGCTGGGAAGATCCTGCATTTCCACATAACTTTCCCTGGTTTAATAGTGAGCGTTATTGGGCTGAACATGTGCTTTCCCTTCGAGAACAACTGGCAGCACTCGACGAACCTGTTTTACAATGGCTTTAAATACGACGTAGAGATTCACTATGGCACCTGATGATCCTATCTGGAATATGATTAGAAAAACCACCGCTGAACACGCTGAGCAAGAGCCTGTTTTAGCGAGTTTTTTACATGCGACGGTTTTAAATCACGACTCTCTCGAAGATGCCCTTAGTTTTCATCTAGCGAACAAACTGGATAGCCCTGCTGCATCTGCGCTATTAATTCGAGAAATGATAGAAGAGGCATTGACCGAATCTGCAACAATCAGCGAAGCGGTTCGTGCCGACATCGTCGCCACCTACGAGCGTGACTCTGCTTGTGACTGCGTCTCTACACCATTATTGTTTTATAAAGGCTTTCATGCTTTGCAAGCTTATCGCGTTGCCAATTGGTTATGGAACAACCAGAGACAACCACTAGCTCTATTTTTACAGAATCATATATCAACTGCGTTTAGCCTAGATATTCATCCCGCTGCACGCATTGGCAAGGGCATTATGCTGGACCACGCGACGGGTATTGTCATTGGGGAAACAGCAGTCATTGAAGATAATGTATCGATCATGCAGTCCGTAACACTAGGCGGAACAGGGAAAGACAGTGGCGATCGCCACCCTAAAATTCGCCAAGGTGTATTACTAGGCGCAGGTTCCAAAGTTCTGGGCAATATTGAAATTGGTGAAGGCGCCCATGTTAGTTCAGGCAGCGTTGTACTGAAAGATATTCCACCTCATAAAGTGGTCGCAGGTGTTCCAGCTACTGTTATTGGTGACGCTATGAATCAACAACCTGCTCTCGATATGAATCAGGACCTTCGCTGCAAACGCTGATATATTCATCAATTTCTTCTTTACCAACGCAGATTTGTTCAGAATATTCTTCAATTATTTGACATCTAAATCATCATAAGCTAATAATTACTACAGAGAATTTGCAGCCAAACAGGCCAAGAAATAATAAAAGCCAGTGCAGCATTGTTAGGAAAGGCGATCATAACAAAATGGAATGAACCTACTTTAAAGGAAGAATGTATTGCCTCGCCTCGATCAATGTTCTGAAAGTAAGAATGTATTTATTGTGATTCGAGATTTATGAATTATCGCGTTATTTTTATTAATAGCAATACAGACCTCCAACAGACACTTGCAGCACACTTGAATCATAGTGCCGACAACCAGTACACCATTAATTACTGCGACCCTAAACAAGAAGACTACAATCATCATATCGCGTCACAACGCTACAACATCTGCTTCATTGACGAACAACATTTGAACACCATCCCTTCAGGAACACTTTTGAACCTGACAGACACACTACCAGTTATTCTAATCAGTCACCAAAAAAGTAAACCTGAAACCCCTCTGTATTTTTCGGATGTCATCCTGAGCGAAACCCTATCAGCTGAAATTGTAGATCGCAGCGTCAATCGTATTTTTGAGCAGAAAAACCATAAGCGACAACTTAAAGCACTAGCACTTTACGATACATTGACACAACTTCCGAACCGCAACCATTTCCAACACCGCCTGACGACTATCATTGCACAACATGCCCGCAAGAAAAGTATTTTTTCTTTACTACTCATAGACATTGATCGCTTTAAGTCTATTAACGATTCTTTTGGTTATGAATCAGGTGATCACTTACTGATTCAAATTAGTAAGCGATTGAAAAAAAACCTTCGCAATAATGATTTGGCTGCCCGCTTGGGCAATAATGAATTTGCGGTTATTCTTGAAACAGATCAACCTCAGTTAATGGCACATCGTTTAATGAGTGCATTATCAGAACTTTTTCAACTAGGCGAGCGTGACATCCCCATACATACCAGCATAGGCGTCTCTACCTTTCCTCAGGATGGAAAGAGTAATTCCTTATTAATGAAAGCAGCTGATAGCGCACTCCAGCATGCCAAGAAGAAAGGCGGAAGCAATGTTCACTTTTACGATGCCAGCCAACAAAATTTAATGCTTGAGAAATCATGGGTAGAAGCAGAATTCTATCAGGCACTAAACAACCAACAACTATTTTTAGAATACCAACCACTCGTCGATGCCCACAATTTAAACTGCATAAAGTTAGAGGCTCTTTGCCGCTGGCAACACCCCCAAAAAGGCTTAATACCTCCTGATGTATTTATTCCTTTAATAGAAAAAACACCGATGATTATTGATTTAGGTCGCTGGGTATTAGAAACCGCATGTCGCGAGCTCGCTCTACTACAAAGTCAGGGGCAATCATTAATGATTGCTGTAAACATATCGATGATGCAGATCTGCCACAGTAATTTTGTTGATGATGTCAAACAAGTACTGGCCTCTACGGGTGCAGACGCTAACAATTTGGAATTAGAGTTAACAGAATCAGCATTAATGCTTGACCCACTACAAAGCATCAGCACACTTTCAACTCTACGCGAATTAGGCGTAAGTATTGCCATTGATGACTTTGGAACCGGACATAGCTCTCTATCCTATTTAGTTGATCTGCCAATTGATACTTTAAAAATTGACCGCAGCTTTACTTATGAGTTTGTACATAATAAAAAGAGAGAATCCGTCATTAAAGCTATTATTGCATTGGCGCGTAGCCTCGAACTAAAAACAGTGGCGGAAGGCGTCGAAGATCGTCACACAGCAGAATACTTATCATTACTGGGTTGCGATGCCTTACAGGGGTATCATATCAGCCACCCCATGAGGTTAGAAAAAATAATGGATGATTTCTACGAAAGAATAGCTATCTAGAAAAACTCATCACATCTCTAATATTATCTGTGTCACACATTAACATTAACAATCTATCAATGCCTAATGCGACACCCGCACAGTCGGGCATTCCACACTCTAGCGCTGCAATCAATTGATTATCATAAGGCACCTCTGGTAAATTATTTTTTATTCGATAGTCACTGTCTTTTTCAAATCGTTTTTTTTGCTCTACAGCATCTGTCAATTCAAAATAACCGTTCGCTAATTCCATACCGTTCAAGTAAGCCTCAAAGCGTCGAGCAACGCTATCACCCTGATTATTTGTTCCTAACCTAGCCAGGGCTGCTTGCTCAGCCGGGTAGTCATATATAAACACCAAACCTTTGGGTAACAATGGTTCGACACAGTGCGTCATCAACAAATCTAAACAATTACTTTTATCATCTACATCAAATGCGATATCAATACGAGAAGTCGCAACAGTTTTTAACTGATCAAAACTGGCCTGATAAGGGTTAACACTCAAATACTGCAAAAAAATCTCGCCATAACTTATTTTAGAAACACTCAAATCAGGCATAAATGCCAATATCAGATCAGCCACTTCATCCATCAACTGATGCTCGTCCCAAGACACTCGATACCATTCCAACATCGTAAATTCAGGGTGATGCCGACGCCCTCTTTCGCCTTGACGAAACACCTTACCTAACGAATAAATATCACCACTACCTGAAGCTAACAAACGTTTTAGAAAAAACTCAGGTGAGGTTTGCAAATAATAACGCTCACCCATTACTTTTGTAGTTAAACTTTCAATAAATGGATCTATCGTTGCTGCCCGGCCAAGAATTGGCGTTTCGACTTCTAAAACATTTCTCGACTCAAAAAAATCTCGAATAGTTTTATAAATTTTAGCTCGAGTCCTCAAGGCGCTTATAGTGGCTGAAGGCTCCCAAAGCTTATCGAGTATTACATCCTCATTCATAACTTAGCAATCATAATGGCATTATTGATAGCCATTATAATATAACGATTTTTTATACGCATGGGAGTCTTTCCCCAAAAGCATATAATAGCGTTTATAGTGATATTATTGCCTCCACCTCTATCTTTAGTGATGGAGAAAATAGTTCATCAACTTTCACCAATGAGCTGGCAGGTATATTTTCACCATAAATATCAAACAAAGCCTCTCTTAAAGCATTCATATCATCCATATTAATTACAAAAACTGTTACCTTAATCAGCTTATCTAGTGACGTATTTTGCTTTTTACATATTATATTTAATTGGCGAAAGATCGCTTTAGCTTGTTCAGCAATCGAACCCTTTTCTTCCTTGTGTCCGAAAGCTGTTATACCTGAAGCATAGATAATATTGTCATTAATAACTGCGTGAGTATACGGCCCAACAGGTGGACCAAGCTCTTGATAATTAATACGTTGAATTCCCATAGCACACCCCACACAATAGAACAAACACTTAAACGCGACCTGAAAGCCTCATTGATAATTTATATATTTCAGGCCCAACTACAAATGAAATAAAACCAGCTGCAGGCCATGCCAATAAAAATGCTCTGAGCCATTGGTAATAGAAAATATCTGTCCAGCCAAGATTGAGCCATGTCACCCAACAAGTCATCAATAAGGATAAAATAAAAGACATAATTAGCGAAAAAATCACGCGTTGTTTCATACAATAAATCCTTTTCTATGATGCCAGTCTCACCGGCTCATTAAAGCAACAGCATCTAATTTTTCAATGTAGTCAACACGGGTATATTCTTTTGCTAAATAATCCAGTGTATGCTGTGCTTTAAAATGCGACTTTAACGCAGCCTCATCAACCCACTGCTCCCACAATGTAAAGCGGCCGGGGTTATCATTATGTTGCAGCACTTCAAAGCGAATGCACCCCTCTTCAGCCACTGTTACTTTCTGCAACGATGCCAGCGCTTCCCTTACCTCTCTGACAGACTGCCCCTGATTGATCTCTATACCCGCACTTACCCATAATTCAGTCATAAAACTCTCCAACTTTGCTGCAAACGAATAATTGGGATAAGCTTACATAATTGCTATTTTGATAAAAATACTGAAATTTAAAATCTTTAATTCCATTATTGAAATTAACATGCTGGACGACATCGCTTTATTTGTACATATTACACAACAACAGGGATTAGCTAATGCAGCTAAGCACTTGTCACTACCAGCGGCAACAGTTACTCGACGCCTACAAAAACTCGAAGATAGTATGGGCTGCAAATTAATATATCGCTCTGCACGAAAATTCAGCCTAACGACTGAGGGTGAAGCGTACTACCAAGCATACGCTCCTCTGATGCAACAATTTGATGACACTTCACGCCAATTAGGTCGTGAATTGCATCAACTTAGCGGCCCCTTGAGCGTATTAGCACCACCCCATATTTCCATCGGAATGTTGCAGCCAATGTGGTGCGCTTTTATCAAGGCTCACCCTGAAATTCAACTTCAACTAAAGCTCAACAATAAAAATGAAGACTTCTTATCCTCAAGAGCAGACTTGGCTCTGCGCATTGGCCCGCAGGCTGATTCACAATTATTCCAAAAGCGACTGGGCACCATTTCTACTATTCTCATCGCCTCACAGGAATACATTGCGGAATATGGTCAACCAGAGACATTAGATGACTTAAAAAACCATAAGCTAATCACCACAGACCTTTACCCTGTATGGCCACTTATACATTCACAGAGTAAAAGAGAGGTAACACTGCACCCTTTCGCCACCACATCATTAAATGATATAAAGCTTGCGAAAGAACTGGCTAAGGGCGGTGTCGGTATCGCCTTAATGCCGGTGAGTGAGCTGACAAACAAATCAGAGAATGGTGATTTGACACAAGTACTAGAGTGCTGGCACGGACCTCAAAGAGATATATTTGCCATATGGCCAAGTGGTAAATTACTCAGCGCAAAAGCCAAACATCTAAGAAACTTCATGGAGGATTATGTGCGTAGCAACCCGATTTTACAGGGGGAAGTAGATAGCATTTTTTAGCATTGAGATCGATAGAAGCCTTTGACCAGGCTCCTATTTGCTTACAAACTATCAAAATGACAGAAACTTAACTTTTACTACCTCGGCTTAAATACTCACCGGTTCTGGTGTCGACACGAATGACCTCACCTTCAGACAAAAACAAAGGAACCTTTACAACAGCCCCAGTTGATAAGGTCGCGGGCTTGGTGCCACCCTGAGCAGTATCACCTTTAACACCCGGGTCAGTTTCAGTGATTTCCAATTCAATATGGTTAGGTGGATCAACTAATAATGGAGAATTATTATACAAAGTGACTGTATACTTCTCTTGCTCTTTCAGCCATTTAACCGTATCACCTACGGCCTTTTCATCTGCCTGGAATTGTTCGTAGCTATCTGGCTCCATAAAATGCCAAAATTCACCATCGGTATAGAGGTACTCTAAGTCACGGTCCATGACATCAGCGCCTTCTAGGGTCTCACCCGATTTAAAGGTACGCTCCCATACACGGCCTGTGTTAAGGTTGCGCAATTTAACGCGGTTGAATGCTTGGCCTTTGCCAGGCTTAACGAATTCGTTATCAAGAATGGCACAGGGCTCGCCATCCAATAATACTTTTACGCCGCTACGCAATTCGTTGGTAGAATAATTAGCCATGATATCCTCTACTAAAGCTACACATATACAATTAAAAACTTAGTTAAATACACTCTTATTGATAAAGACGACTCACGTAAAAACACGTTAATAACAAATCACGCATTAATAAGACGAATTAATAAAATAAATAAGGTACTTAAAAAATAGATACTCAAAAAAGCGCAATGATACCTCGAACTGAGCCTTCTTGGCAGGCTGAATCTGCATCAAACTGGCAACAACAGCTCAAAGAGGCTATTTCTGACCCTAAAATATTGCTAAATCGTCTCAATTTAGACAATTCTCTTTTGCCTGCCGCCCAGATGGCAAGCCGTCAATTCCCTTTACGCGTGCCTTATTCATTTGTCGAGCGCATGGAAATCGGTAACCCGCTAGACCCTTTATTGCAGCAAGTCTTACCTATCCAAGCAGAGCTTATCGCTCATAGTGGCTATTCGACAGACCCTCTCAGGGAGCAGGAAAACCAACAACCGGGCTTGATTCAGAAGTATCAAGGGCGAGTTTTGTTACTGGTAAATGGCCATTGCGCTATCAATTGCCGCTATTGTTTTCGGCGCCATTTTCCCTATGAACAGAACCGCTTAAGCCGACAGCAATGGCTCCCTGTTATTGAGCAATTAGCAAAGGACACATCCATTGAGGAAGTCATTTATTCTGGTGGTGATCCCTTAGCCTCCAGTGATAAGCAATTACAATGGTTAACGACTCAATTAGTCGCCATTCCTCACATCAAGCGCTTACGGATTCACAGTCGCTTGCCTGTCGTTATCCCGGATAGAGTCACCGAGCAATGTATTGATTGGTTATCTAACCACCGCTTACAGACTGTCTTTGTATTTCATATTAACCACCCCAAGGAAATTAATGGGGCGTTACAAGAAGCTATCAATAAACTAAAGCTTGCCGGGATTACGGTATTGAATCAATCTGTACTCTTAAAAGGAGTGAACGATAAAGTCAGCACTCTAAAACACTTAAGTAACAAGTTATTTGAGGTTGGCGTATTACCTTATTATCTACATCTATTTGACCCTGTCGCAGGTGCCAGCCATTTTGATATACCGCTTTCAAAGGCAGAGTCGCTACATCGCGACCTAATGGCCTGTCTACCAGGCTATTTAGTCCCCAAATTAGTGAAAGAGGTCGCGGGTGAAGCATCGAAAACACCCGCCAGTTTGCTGCATACACTCTTTAGCCAATAGCCCCAAACCATAAACTTAGAGCCCTTATTAGGGCCTGCCTACAATAATTAAATAACTACAACCCGAAGGGCTGGCACTCTTTTCCCTCAACGTTGCTGTCAATCCTACGCCTTACCTATTCCACTCTGCTAAATAAAAACACACACGTCAGCAGTGGCTATTTAATTAGTGTAGACAGGGCCTAAACCTTCAAAAATTAGTTTCTTGAACTATGCTTAAAATGGTAACAAGAGAATTTCAGGAACTGCAGTGGTGGTATCGACAGAGCCGGATAACAGAGACTTATTTGCCGAGTATCAGCTACCGGAACAAGACTTAAAAAGGCTAACTTTTTGTGGCAGCAAACCTCGCCAGCTACAAACTTGGCTAGATGAACTGCCCACGACTCAAATCAAAAATATCAGCATCGTCTTTTACAAATTATTACCTGAAATCAATCACTTGGATATTAATTACGGTCAACGACTAGGCCTAATGGGTATTCTGCGGCCTTATGCGCATCGCTGCATCGAAGGGTTGGCTGATGAGTTTTTAAAACAGCCATTGAGCTTGAGCGATAACATGACAAAAATTGCAGCCATTGCTCAAGCACTGCAACGCCATCTATGCGATGGCTACATGCTTATCGTCAGGGAAATATTGAAATCCAACACCTCTGGGACAAATCTATCGGCCAGAACATCCTATGAACTTTCAATGGCTTTATATTACGCCATTCATGGGTTTGGACAGCTACTTTATCGTAGCTATCAGCTCTATGTTCCCCGCCCCCCCATGTTATGGAAAAAGCTTAACCAGCTACATGAATTAACGATCGCTTATGGTCTCGAAACCAACTTTATCAAGGATGAATTATTAGAATCGCGCAACGGACTATCGGCCCAACATGCCTATTATCGCACTCTGATATTGGCATGCAGCAATACCAATCAATTGCGCCAGACCGACATCCATTATCTCTATAATGCTCTTGAACAATGGGCATCAATGATTGACCTTAGCCCAGTAGAAAATGGCAAACCCAGCTTTTATTGGATAGACAAGGAATCCGATGACGGCCCTTTTTATAAAACTCGCTATAGCGGGCCCGCTAGCAAGACGCTTTACGCAATCAATTTACAACATCTGGTTGACTTGATTAACACGCATCAAATTAGCAGCTCAGAAAAAGCACTATCAGAAATTCCCATACATTTCCGACAGTCACTTATCACCCATTTACATACTTGTTGGACCCATGAAAATGAGCGCGCCCACTCTAGAAAACAAGTCAATATAGAGCTCGACGTCTGCATTGGCTTGAAAGCAGCTCACCAGCAATTAAGAAACGGTGTGCCCTTTGATACGTTTTTAAACAATGGCGACCAGCCGCCGAAAAGCACATTAACAATGGACGGATACACCAGTGTTGACCACATCCATTATGAAAGCGAAACTCAAGGTGATGGTTTTATCACTGTTGTTGCAACAGACATTAGCGATAAAGGTTATTGCCTGCAATGGTCAAGGAATGTCCCCCCACAAGTGAAAGCAGGGGAAATTATTTTATTGAAAAAACCCGATGATGACGGCTGGCAAGTCGGATCTATTCGCTGGGCCCAACGCCTCAATAGTAATACCTATGTTGGCGTACAAGTACTAGAAGGTTATGCGGAACCTTCTGCAGCCAGCACCAAATTGGATGACGGGCAATCAACCCCCTTTTTCAGAACGGTACTGTTAAAAAACAAGCAAACTGCTGAAATAATGAGTTTAATCACACCAACTATACCTTTTGCACCTCAACAAAATATTGAGCTACAGACAGAAGGCACGTGCAATCAGGCACAATTGGTACAACTATTGTTAAGCTCAGGAAGCATTAGCCAATACAGCTACCGTAATCTATGATGGTTAGTAGCTGATCGATTTTGAAATAGCAGTGAAATATTTTTGTGACAGAAGTCATAAAACAAACGTCTACTGACGCACTACATAGTGTATAAACCTAACATAGTGTATAAACCTAACACGGTGTTAAACTTAGCAGGTATTATACCAACTTGAACCTATATAACTGACTCATTACTACATGAACGCAGCCATTGTTCCCTTTCGATTACTGATCATTAATGATTCGCAACAAGAAGCCCAGCGACTGACCAGCATGTTCCAAAATGCTGGCAAGCCCTGTCGTGCCCAACATATCGATTCTGAAGAAGCCTTCAATAAAATTCTCGAGGAGCAAAGCTGGGATCTAGCCATTGCCCATAGTGACTCAAAGTCATTAACACCAGCAGAAGCGATTCGTGCAGTGCGGAAATACAACCATGATTTACCCCTCATTATTCTTGCCGAAGATGATGGTGATCGCTCTGTTGTTGATGGTATGAAGCTCGGTGCTTGCGATGTGGTAAAACTGGATGATGACCAGCATCTATTGCTTGTGGTGAATCGAGAGTTAGAAAATCGACAGCAACGAAAAAATACCCGTGCGGCAGAACGCAAAGTAAAAGAGATGGAGCAACGCAACCATCAATTGTTAGACAGCTCTAAAGATGGCATCGCGTTTATGCAAGACGGCATGTACGTTTATGCCAACGACTCATTTGCAGAAATGTGTGGCTATGACAATCGCAGCGATATCGAATACATGCCCATTATGGATATGATTGATGCCGAAGATCAAGAACGCGTTAAGTCCTCACTAAAAAACTTTTCCTTACAAAAGGAACCAAGCCCAGATGACCGTTTATCCTTCCAAATAAAAACTGCATCTGGAGAAATGAAGAAAATTGACGCCGAGTTACAACTCAGCAAATATGAAGAAGAATCCTGCATACAATTTACGCTGCCCGCAAACTTTGCAGGCAATGAAGCTCTTGAAGCAGAAATTGCCAGTATAAAGCATACAGATAGCCTTACTGGCTTATGCAATAAGACCCATCTTAATCAGAAACTAGGCCAACTGGTAAATAATGCCGCTGATGGAGAAGCAGCCCATGCATTTTTCTATATCGATATCGATCAATTTGAAGAAAAAGTAGAAAACCGTGTAGGTATAGATGGCGCAGATGAAGTGCTTACCGCAGTTTGCGACATTTTAAAATCTCATAGCCAACCCGATGATATTTTAGCTAGACTGAGCGACCACGTTTTTGCCATTATCACAAACGAAGTGCATTTAGAAAAACTACTCAATACTGGCAGCGTCTTATGCGAATCCATTCGTGAGCATTTCTTCGAGGTTAAAAGTAATACTTTACGATTAACTGCCAGCATCGGCATTGCAATGATTAATGAAACCAGCATCGATGCTCAATCCGTTATCAAGCAGGCTTCCCAAGCAATAGACAATTTACGCCACAAACAAGATAGCGAAGTAGGAGATGGGGCCAATCTCTTCCAGACTATAGAAGATGATCACACAGTATTAGTTAGCTCACTGCAAAAAGCCCTGAATAACAATGACTTCAAATTATTATTCCAGCCCATTATTAGCCTGCGCGGCGATGAAACTGAGCGCTATGAAGTGTTGTTGCGAATGCTCGATGAAAATGGAGAAGAAGTCTCTCCTAATAACTTTCTGCAAACAGCAGAAAGCATGAAGATTATTACTAAAATTGACCGCTGGGTTATCCTTGAATCGATTAAACACCTCAGCAATCACAACAAGAAAAATGGACATGCACAACTTCTCGTCAATATTAGCCATAATACGCTGTGCGATGAGACCGTTATACCTTGGCTGAAAGTTGCCTTCAAGGCTGCCAAGGTGGATCCCAAGTCCATCATTTTTCAAGCTAGAGAAACTGAGATTATTGAGCATTTAACGTCTTCCAAGAAGTTTATCGAAGAAGCGGCATCAATGGGCATTGGCTTTTGCATTAATCAGTTTGGTTGTGCACTGGATCCGTTCTCACTGCTGGAACATATTGAAGTTGAACATATCAAAATCGATGGCTCGTTCTCGATGGACATTCAGGAAAACCCAGACAATACAGAAGCCATTGAGCAGCTGCTCAAAGAGCTTCACAATCGAAGCAAAGTTACGATTATTCCTCTGGTGGAAAATGCCAGCATTCTATCCAAGCTATGGAAAATGGGAGTCCATTGTATCCAAGGGTATTATTTACAACCCCCCAGCATGGCAATGGACTATGAATTCGGCGTAGAAAGTGCCGGCTAAGCTTTACCTGGGTCTGTTCACAGTAATTGAAAACACACGGCTAGCGACCATTTTTTCAAACCGGAAGAAAGTGGCTAATGATCGCCTAAGGTTGCCATATCCCTATCACTTAAGCCCATTAAGTATAAAATGGCATCCAGACCTAACTGACTGATAGATTGCTTGGCTGATGCTTTTACCAACGGCTTAGCCCTAAAGGCAATCCCCAAGCCCGCAATACTTAACATTGGCAGGTCATTCGCTCCATCGCCAACAGCAATAACCTGCTCCAAACTAATATTTTCTTTAGCAGCAAGCTCACGCAATAAACTCGCTTTACGCTCACCGTTAACAACATCACCAACAACCTGGCCTGTGACCTTGCCATCAACGATATCCAGCTGATTAGCAAAGACATAGTCCACACCTAGTTTACGTTGTAAATTTCGGCCAAAATAATCAAAGCCACCCGATAAAATAGCGGTTTTATAGCCTAGATGCCTCAATGTCTTAAACAACCTTTCTGCACCCTCCGTTAGCTTTAAACGATCAGCCACAGACTCAAGGACATTTTCATCAAGTCCTTTCAGCAAGGCCATACGCTTTGAGAAACTCTGATTAAAATCCAGCTCACCCGCCATTGCAGCTTCTGTAATTGCAGTGACCTGATCACCAACTCCCGCCTCTATCGCTAATTCATCAATCACTTCCGCTTCAATGAGTGTAGAGTCCATATCAAAACACACCAAACGGCGATTACGCCGATAAATAGTGTCTTCTTGGACAGCAATATCGATATCGTGAGATGCCGATAGCTCCATAAATGCTGCTCGCAAAGCAGGCAAATTCTCAGGGGTGCCACGAGCGGAAAACTCAACCGATGACTTGGTTTGCCCAGAAAATGAATCCAGAGGAATACGCCCCGATAAACGAGTAATATGATCAAAGCTCAAACCGTGCTGTGCGGCCACAGTAGTTAGTGAAGCAATATGTTCTGCCGTGACTTGTCTTGCCAGCAATGTAACGATATGTCTCGCCTTACCTTGCTTATTAACCCACTCTGCATAACTGTTGTGATCAACAACCTCGAACTTAACACGATTATCTACAGAGTGAACAACAGAACGGATCTCTTGCTGTAAGAGCTCTTCATCGCAGTCACTAGGGATGGTAATTAGCATCCCCAAATTCAAATGGTTATGTATAACTGCCTGGCCAATATCTAAAATATTGACATCATGCCCTGTGAGTATCCGGGTAATCGCAGATGTTATGCCCGGCTGATCAGTACCAAATATACTTAACAATACAATATTTTCATCTTGAGTACTGATAGAGCTCACTCCTTTTTCATTGTTGTGAATCATTACAAGGTTCGATTAAAAACGTGGCTATTATAGCGGGAATGATTACGTTAAAATAGTTGGCCTATGGAGATTACGAAAAAAATGAATCGAGCCATCAACATCCGCAACACTCGACTAGGATCATGGTTACGACAAAATCAATTGAGCAAACGATTAATACTGCTCTGCCTTGCCAGCCTTATTTTCTTTTGCGTCGCTCTTGGCTGGCTCATTAACGCCCATCATTCCCAACAGCAACAGATTCTTGCTGCTTACGGGAACACAACAAGCCAATTAGCAACTAGCCAACTATCGGTATCAATGGGCAACAACAATTTGATTGGATTACAATCTTTATTAAATGACTTAGTTAAACAAGAACGCGTTGTTAATGCCATCATCTATGATGTCGACAATAAGATTATTGTACAGTCTGGTAATATTGATACACTGACACCTGAAAGCCACAAAGCATTTACAGTACCAATCACCTTAGACAACACAATTCTTGGCTCTCTCACTATTACGTTTGACTCTCAAATTACAAAAAATCATTGGCTCATTTTATTGTTGGCACTAACTGCGATACTACCTATCGCAATTAGCCTGTTTCTGATCGTCAAAAGAACACCTGACAAACCGTTATCCGAACATAAAATTACCAAAGCAACAGAAATATTGACGGACACCCCTATAGACACTCCAGCAGTCAAAATAGCAAATCGCTCTTTACTCGTAGTCCACATACATACATTAGACAAACTCTATCAGCAGCTCAATGCTGAAGCACGACAAAAACAATTTAACAAACTCCAAATAACTATCAAAAAAGTGCTTACGCTATATTCAGGCAAGCAAGTAGCTGTTAGCCCCGACTGCATCATATTGAGCTTTGAAGATTCTGATATGACTGCATGTTCATTCAGCGCCCTGTGTTGTGCCCATTTACTGAGGGAATATAGTGAACAACAACAGTGGCTGATTCACCTTTCTGCTATCCTATATAGCGAGAAAGATGACTTTGATGCCGCTTACAATTTACCTATTTTAAGACAGTATTTAAATACTGTTAAAAAATCCGGAGAGTTACTGATAACTGCTCATTTAGTTGACAACAGTAACTTAAACAAACGTCTTCAGCTAGAAGACAGCAACCAAAATAACTTTAAAAAAGTAATAGGATTTTCTGATAATTATGAGAACCTATTAAAAAATCAGCTATCTCATCTTATCAACACTTGACATTCACACCAGACAAATTCTTCTTATTATTTTAGTCATAAAAAATTAATAAAAATTTTATGTAACTGTCATAGCCTAATTTTAGTATCACCATCTACAATTTTATTTAATTTGGACTTGGCGAACTAAAAATGCTTGACACTGAAAAAGACTATAGCGAAAAGCCTATCATTAAAAAGATAGCCGCTCGCCGATCATCTAGTTTTTCAAAGAAGTTTAAGTCAAAAAATAAGCCTTCACTATTTAAAAAGGATTTATTATCCAATCAAGAAAAAATACATCATTTTTTATCCATAGATGACAAAAAATCTGGGTTTGATTTTGTTGATCAAATATTTGAGTATTTTAATTTTAATTACCTTATAAAAAATGACGGATTAAAAAACATTCCTGAATACGGCCCTTTAATAATCGTTGCCAATCAAGCCATAGGGTCACTCGATGCATTATCATTACTAAAAGCAATAGGGGAAATAAGGAGTGACATCAAAGTTGTAGCAGATAATACTTTAATGAATTTTAGCGCTCTTAAAAACTTTTTAATTCCTGCATCTAGCATTAACCCAAATAGCCAAAAAGAAATCACAAAAGCATTATTTGACCAATCAGCGGTTATTATATTTCCTGCTATTGACCACTCTCACAACAATTTTTTCAATTTTCAAGAGATAGGAATAAAAATAAAAGAACGGTTCTGGAGCACCGACTTCATTAGATTATCTCAAGAATTCAAAGCACCGATACTACCCGTATTAGTACAAACAGAAAGGCCTGCTTTATTTCATACAATAGCTATATTATCAAAACTGTTTGATGGCAAGCTACCTAATAAATTTTCAGATAACAAGTCAGCAGGCATTATATCTCTGATTATCGGACAGCCTATTCCGTTCAACAAACTATCCAACCACAAGCTTAGCGAGAAAAATTTAACGAAACGCATCAAAAAACATGTGTATAAGCTTGAAAAAAACAATAACAAAGAATTTATTACAGAAAAAACACTTGCACGACCGGAAAAAACAGAAAAAATTATCAAGTCGCTTTCTTCTGCTATCACTTTAGGAGAGACACGTGACCAAAACACAATTTACCTCGCTGATTATCAAAAAAAATCTGCACTAATAAAAGAAATAGGGCGGCTTCGAGAATACACTTTCCGACAGGTAGGCGAAGGGACTGGGTCTAGCCGTGACCTAGACAGTTACGACAAGCATTATCGCCACCTAATCTTATGGCATAAAGAAAATCAACAAATCGTTGGAGCATACAGGATTGGCGAGGCAGGCAAGTTAATCGCTGAACATGGCGTGAATGGTTTATATACCGCTAGTTTATACAACTTCTCCAACGATATCATTCCATACTTAAAGCAAGGCTTAGAACTAGGACGCAGTTTTATTCACCCTGAATTCTGGGGGAAATCCAGCCTGGATTATTTATGGCAGGGAATTGGAGCATTTATACGACATCACCCTGAAGTGCGTTATGTACTTGGCCCCGTCAGTATCAGCGCGGATTACCCAAAAGCATTAACAGATGAATTAGTTTTCTACTTTAAAAAGTATTACCAGACGGATAAACTCTTAGCCACAGCTAATAACCCTTATCAAATATCTCACCAGGAAGAACAGCGGCTACACACAAAGTATGTTACATTAGACACTAAGGAAGGAATGGAAAAATTACAGGAAAGTTTTAAGTCTGAAGGGTATAAAATACCGGTCTTATTCAAACAATACACTTCTTTGTACGAAGAGGACGGCATTAAACTACTTGCCTTCAATATTGACCCTGACTTTGGCAATTGTGTTGACGCTTTACTCTTAGGTGATCTACAAAAATTTAAAAAGAAAAAGCGACAACGTTATATTGATGCCAACTAGTACTTTTGTATTTTAAAAATCACAGTTTACCGCTTTTCGTCGACACGAGCTTTTTTTCAAAATCATCAACTGACAACGATTTCGAGAAGAAAAAGCCCTGCCCAAAATCGCAACCTGCTGACTTTAAAAAATCATACTGTTCTTGAGTTTCAACACCTTCAGCAACAACTTGCAAATTGAGCCGGTGAGCCATCACAATAATAGCTTCGCAAAGTGCTTCTTCGTTAGACCCAGGGCGCAAATGTTCAACAAAAGAGCGATCGATTTTTAGATAATCAATATCCAGCTTCTGCAAATACGCCAAAGAAGAATAACCCGTACCGAAATCATCCAGTGCGACTTGAATGCCAACATCTCTGAGCATCAACAATTTATTCACGACGGCTTGATCAGTATCCATAATCAAGCCTTCTGTAATTTCTATTAAGACTGCACTACCTGACAAACCGACCGCTTTCAGTCTTTCATGCCACGTTTCGATGTGGTTTTGCCCCTCTCTAAATTGGAGAGGAGAAGCATTAATACTAATTTGAAATTCTTCATCATACTGAACTCGCCAATGTCTTACAGTACGAAGCACTGTAGAAAACACCCACTCACCAATGCGATTAATGGTGCCATTCTCCTCCGCAATCGCAACAAATTCAGCTGAGTTTATTGGCCCGCGTTCAGGATGCTCCCAACGCAATAATGCTTCAGCCTTGTAAATCCTATTATCAGAAAAAGACACTATAGGCTGATACTCAAGATAAAACTGATCTTGCGATAAAGCATCATGCAAGTCGCGACTTAAACGCATTCTATCCAGCGCTTTTTCTTGCATTTTTTCCGTAAAATACTGAAAGCAATTGCGCCCATTATTTTTAGCGAAATACATCGCTTGGTCAGATTTTTTAAGAAGGCCATCAACGTCATTGGCATCATCAGGAAAAAAAGCGATGCCAATACTGGTTGAAATAAATGCTTTATTGACATCTAGTACAAACGGCTCTGACAAAGCATCGAGTATACTATTAGCAATGCGATCTATATGAACAACATCTTCAACCTGTTCGATGGTAATACAAAACTCATCGCCGCCTAATCGACAAACTGTATCAGCTTCACGCACACAGCCATTCAGTCGGCGCCCAGCCTCTTTTAGTAGTTTATCTCCAACATCATGACCCAGGGTATCGTTTACCTCTTTAAACTTATCAAGATCCAGAGACAACACAGCAATTTTCGATTTATTCCGCAACGCTTTTTTTATCGCTTGCTCCAACCGGTCATGCAACATATTGCGGTTGGGTAAGCGAGTCAGCATATCGTAGTTCGCCTGCTCCCAAATTAATGCCTCAGATTTTTTACGCTCGGTAATATCGCGAATAATTGCCAATAAATATTCAAAGTCATCCTGCATTAAATGACTGACACTAACTTCGACAGGGAAGGTATAACCATCTTTGTGACGATGCTCCCCAAGCAACAGCATATGTTTTTGCTTGCGCATTTGATCAACATGATCCTGCCACGAAATATCATCCTGCATCGTAGATTCAATATCTGTCACTTTCAACGACAACATTTTTTCATATGAATAACCTAGGCTTTCACAGCCCTGAATATTCACATCAAGTATCTTCCCAGTATTCGGGTCAATGATCAGCATCGCATCGCGAGAGGCATTAACCATAGAGCGGAACAAATCAGCTGATTTTTCCATTTTTTTGCGGTATTCAATATCGATAATCTGGGCAACAAAGCGTTCGACAACGCCCTCTGAATTTTTAACGGCCACCATAGAGATAAAGCCCAATATTGTTGAGCCATTTTTGTGCCGATAACGCTTTTCCATGGTGACAGGAGCGTCTGGATTTTCCAGCAATTGTTGGCGAATTTGCTGGCTTACATGGGAGTCTTCTTCGTGGGAAATAATAATATCTGGATGGTAAATTTCCTCTTCCGTATAACCTAACATATTCATTAATGCTGGATTTACATACTCAAAACTACCATCTATTCGTGAAATAATCATGCCGACATGTGCAACACTTAAAATATTGAATAGTTCACTATTAGAAAATTGGTGTTTCTTACCTTCTATACCGTCCATATTTACACAACGTCAAACAAATACATTATTTTACATATCCATTACAGCACAGGCATTGTGGCATCGCAATGTTAGCTAGGGCCTGTTCACACTAATTTTACCCCCTTCGCTATTCAGGGTATGATTTGATGCAAAGTTAGAATAATAAAGCGAGAACATTATGCGCTGGAAATCAGGCCGCCGCAGCCAAAATATTGAAGATCGAAGAGGGCAGCGCCCAGCGAGAATGGGCACAAGAGGCAGGTCACCCTTACTACGCTTACTCCCTATGCTATTAGGCAAGCGGTTTGGGAAGTATGGCATATTTATAGTTTTAGCGATTGTTGGCGCACAATACCTAGGGATCAACATCCCATTTCTTTCTGGCAATAATAATTTCAGCAACAGCCAAACTCAATCACAACGTATTAGCCCAGCTCAGCAAGAGCTAGCCGAGTTTGTCTCTGTTGTGCTGGCAGACACAGAAGATACTTGGAACCTCCTCTTCCAGCAGCTTGGAAAACGTTACCAAGAACCCAAGCTAGTCTTATTTTCAGGCTCAGTCCGCTCAGCCTGTGGCACCGCAAGCTCAGCTGTCGGCCCATTTTATTGCCCAGCAGACCAAAAAGTCTATATCGACCTCAGCTTTTATGATGATCTCAAGAATCGCCACGGCGCACCCGGTGATTTTGCACAAGCCTATGTGATTGCCCATGAGGTTGGACATCACGTTCAAACACTTCTTGGTATTTCAAGTCAGGTCAGGCAAGCTCAAAGTAAAGTATCAAAAATTCAAGCCAACCAACTATCTGTTAAGCAAGAATTACAAGCTGATTGCTTTTCTGGCATGTGGGCTCACCATGCAAATAGAACCAGACAAGTTGTAGAGCCTGGCGATATAGAAGAGGCTTTAACCGCTGCCTCTGCCATTGGAGACGACACCTTACAGAGACAGGCACAAGGCTATATAAGACCAGAGTCATTTACACATGGCTCATCCAAACAACGAGTAAAGTGGTTTAAAAAAGGTTACAAGACAGGCAAGATAGAAAGTTGTAATACCTTTAAATAAATAATCAGCAAACATTTATAAGGCGATTATCTATCGCGTTATTCAGCGCCTAAGGTTCGGGCTTAACCGACACTTGATTCTATTTTACCAAGAAGCCATTGCAAACCAGATAAGTGTTGCTGGTCGTGGCTACATAGATAGTGAATTAAAGCTTTTACCGTTAACTCGCCATAACCTTCAAAATACCCCTTTCTCGATAGCTGTAAATCAGTTAGCCCGTTAATGAGTTTAAGCGTTTCCATTCTTGCAATATGAAATTGTTCAAAAACATTTTCCGGCTCAGCGCCTGCATAATTTTTTTCACTGATTAGTGCATACCCATCCAGAGATTCAAGCATTGGATTTTCTTTATTTAAAAGCCGATCAAAACGAACATGATAACCATCTATTTCTACATCGCGAACATGACATATTTGTTCAATTGCATTGAGGGATTCGCTAGGCACGCCTTCCCATGAATCAGGGGTCCAATGCCACAAATCTTCAGGAATCGCGTAAAAATAATGCCTCAACTGCTCAGGAAATATTGTTAAAGAATTAATTGTTACCAACATCAATTTGCTATCCTTTACTGCCTGACAATCTGAGTTTTTTCAGTAGGTCATAAGCTCTATTGCAATATCATGAACGATCGAAATTCATTATTCGACTGTTTAAGACAAATTTGCCCTCTCGCTCAAATGTTTCCTTCAAGCAACGTTGAATAGAATCCATCACAACATCATATTCACCAAAAACTTGTGTGCTCATACGATTGCATTGCACTTCTATATTTTCGCATGCAGTAATTGCTGCAATAAAGGCTCTAATAGGCTCAACATAATTTTCATTCAGGGGATAAAGAGAAAGATCAACAGAAATTTTCATATAGGCCTCACAATAATTGATGCAATTAGTTTACCCTCTTGCATCAACTGTAAGCAATAAACAGAATTGCACTGCATGAACTTCATATATTGAAGCTTCCAATAATGATTAGCGTAACCTATTAATCAAAGGCACCATGAAAAGGGCCATAATGAAAAGACAATAATAAAAAGGACCACAACAAAAAGGACCGCCATAAATGGCGGTCAAAAGCAGGCATGATGACCTCATGCATTTTTACAAAAAAGCTTTAGATAACCCAAAACGGCTTTTTCGCCTCTCTCTCTACCTGCTCGATAGTCAAGCCGATATCGTCTAATTGGTCGATTGTTAGCTTAGCTAGCTGCTTGCGGGTACGGTGATTACGTCGATAAAGAGCAAGCGTATCACTCACTTTTTTGTACCAAGGTTGCTTAGAATCTTTAACTGGCAAAAGAGTATATTGACTCGTTAATATAGCGCGATCTGGTTTCATTGCTATTCCTCCCAAGCTTATTCCAATCAACTCATCTCACTGTATTGATAGAATACTCAACCGACCAGAAACAATACAGATTCAGAAACAAATAATTTTAAACGGTACAGATTGTCAAAAACTGTACTGTCATGCTATAGTCAATCAAATCTGTACTGCTCAATTATTAAAAATATATAGCTGTAATGGTTTTTATAGGAAATAGACATGAAACTCTATGAACAACTGGCTGAAGAATTTTCTATCCGCATTGATAATGGTTACTTCCAGCCAGGCGATAAGCTTCCCTCTATTCGTCAAATCAGCAAGGTTCACCATGTCAGTATCTCCACTGTTCAAGAGGCTTATCGCTTACTGGAGGAAAGGAGTTTAGCTGAAGCCCGCCCCAAATCCGGCTATTACGTACTGAGCTCCAAGCCTTCATTAGACATGCCCGATATCAGTCGACCTAGCGAAAAACCGCTCGAGGTTTCACAATGGGAATTAGTCGTCCAACTCTTACATAGTCATGAACAAGACGGCGCGCTCGCAATGGGCAAAGGAACACCTGATGTAAGCTCTAACAGTATGCAACCTCTGGCAAAAATAATGTCCAGTATCAGTCGTCGCAAAGATATCAGCCTGTTAACTTACGACTCTCTTCAAGGTGCCAAAGAGCTTCGCTTGCAAGTAGCTCGCCTAATGGTTGACTCTGGTTGTCGCTTACACCCAGATGATATCGTTCTCACAAGTGGTTGCCAGGAAGCACTAGCTTGCAGTATGCGTGCTGTTGCCCAGACCGACGATATTGTCGCGATTGAATCCCCCAGCTTTTACGGTTCAATGCAAACCATTCAAGCCATGGGTTTAAAAGCATTAGAAATCCCAACACACCCTGAAACAGGCATCAGTTTAGAAGCGCTGGAACTGGCATTAGAGCAATGGCCAATCAAAGTGGTACAACTCACGCCCATCTGTAATAACCCTCTGGGTTACACCATGCCAGATGACAATAAAGCACGGCTCATTGAGCTGGCAAATCAGTACGATATAGCCATTATCGAAGATGATATTTATGGGGATTTATCATACACCTATCCTCGACCACGAACCATTAAATCGTTTGATACCGAAGGCAGGGTCTTATTTTGTTCTTCATTTTCCAAGACGATTTCCCCTGCCTTTCGTACGGGCTGGAGCGCCCCTGGCCGCTATATACAACAAGTGAAGCATATGAAATATGTCTCGACTGCCTGTGGCTCAATATTGCAACCAAGGGCCATCGCTGAATTTATCGCACAAGGACATTACGAGCGTCATGTTCGCAAAATGCGTACTCAATATTTAAAAAATAGAGATCGAATGATTGATTGGGTAGCACGTTATTTCCCCGAGGGGACAAAAATATCTTATCCTCAAGGTAGCTTTTTATTATGGGTGGAACTCCCGAAAAATATAGACACTGTCGAATTAAATGAGCAACTAACTAGTGAAGGTATCAGCATTGCACCGGGCATTCTATTCACCGCATCAAAAAAATACCGTCACTGCTTACGATTAAATTACGCCCAGGAATGCAATGAAGAAATTCAGCAGGCGGTAGAAAAGATAGGCAATATCGCAAAATTAATCTAAATACTTCCCAGGTGATTTTTTATGAGTGAGTGATCTTGACTATAGTTTTTAATAAAGCATTAACCCCACTAAGCCTTGATTCACTTAAATGTTTTTCTAATTTTAAATCAATAAAATATTGCTGAAAGTTGATACCAGCAATCTCATCGGCAGTTTTACCATTCACACGACACAAAATAAGTCCTGCCAAACCCTTAACAATCGTTGAATCGCTATCAGCTCTAAAATAGTATTTATTATCTTTTTTATCTCCTGACAACCATAACAGTGATTCACAACCAGCAACTATGTTTTCATCAGTTCTCAGCTGAGATTGAGAGGGTAAAGCATTCCCCCACTGCATAATTTTTTTATAACGACGTTGCCAGTTACCAATGTCATATAATTCTTGATAGTTGAACATACTAACATCATAGCCATGGCCGCTTTTATTTGGCAAAGCAGATAATTGTGTATGCTTATCTAAAAAACTCTCGACAGACCTTACGAACTTATCGATATCTTCATAGGTGTTATAAGCTGCAATTGAGATACGCAGAGCACTATTTGCATTTAGTGAACGCAAAAGAGGCTGAGCGCAATGATCTCCGACTCTCACTGCAATATTTTCCTCATCTAGCCAAAAACCGATGTCAGCCATTGAATACTGGCTAGACACAAGCGTAGCGATACCTATATTATTTTCTTTAGTTGTTACCAAATGAATATTTGAATATTTATCGCATAACTTCTGTATTTTTTGGTACAAATATTCCGTTAACATACTTTCGTATTGGGACATTGCTTCTCTATCTTGCTTATCCCAAAAATTAATGCAGGCACTTAATGCAGCAATAGCGGCTAAAGACGATGTCCCCCCCTCAAAACGTTCAGGACCTGTAATGTAAGTGCTTTTATATAACTCAACATTGGCAATCATTTCCCCACCAAACTTTAATGGTAACAAGTCATTTAACAGCGACTCTCGACCATAAAGCAAACCGATGCCTGTTGGCCCATAAAACTTATGAGCCGAACAGACGAAAAAATCACATGGCCACTCTCTTACATCCACTCGCTTATGGGCCATTAACTGAGAACCGTCTATCACAATAATGATATCTGGGTTTTGACTTTTAATTTGATGAATAGCATTTAAATCAGTAACTGAGCCCAACGCATTACTTGCCGCTGTGATTGAAATAATTCTGGTTTTTTTACTAACTAAACGGTTTATATTTGAAAGATCCGAATCTGCAAAAACCAGCTTAGCACCTGAAGAATGACAAAGCTCTTGCCAGGGAACAAGGTTCGCATGATGCTCAGCAGTGCTTACTATAATTTCATCAGCTGCCGACAATCTATCTCGAAATCCGTTTGCCACCACATTTAAACTTTCGGTTGCTCCCGAAGTAAAAACAATAGAGCTCTGAGATTCTGCCCCAATAAACTTAGCAGCTTGCAGCCGTGTTCGCTCGACTATGCTCGTAGCTGCACGTGCCAAGCGATGACTAGAACGATTGGCATTACCATTTGCCGTGGTATAAAAATCAGCAATCGCATCAATAACACATTGAGGCTTTTGCGTTGTTGCTGCATTATCTAAATAAATAAGGGATTGATTTTCAGGGCGATCAAATAATGGAAATTGCTGTTTAAAGTGTATTGGGTCAAACATTATTTTAATAACTTAATTGAAATAATTTCTTAAAGTTTGCTGTTGTGGCTTGAGCAACTTTTTCAATATTTTCGTTTCTCAACTTGACTAAAGCATCAGCAACATTAATAACATGCATAGGATTATTCGGCCTACCCTGATATCCATATAAAGGCATATCTGGCGCATCAGTTTCCAGTAACAGCGAATCTAACGACATTGATGCGACAGTCTTCCGGGTTTTATTCGCACGAGCATAAGTAATACTCCCTCCCACACCCAAATAAAAACCTAACTTCCAGTACTGCTCGGCCAACTCCAAACTACCTGTAAACCCATGAATAACACCGCCTGCAGAAGGCCGATAATGGGAGAGTATTTTTATCGTTTCATTATGCGTATTGCGCACATGAATAATCAGAGGCAATATTAATTCAGCGGCAAGTTTCACTTGCTGTTCAAAAAATACGGTTTGCAATTCCAATGGCGTATCAATCTTTTTATCGAGGCCGCATTCTCCTACCGCAACACATTGTGGCTTTTGTAAATATTCCTGCAATAGCAACTGCTGCTCAGAGCATAAGCCGCCGGCGTTAGCTGATGCATCACTAGGGCACTTTTCTCGTACTTGATGCACCCACCAAGGATGCACTCCTGCTGCCATTACGATACCTGCCTGTTCTTGCGTTATGGCATAGGCTTTTGACCACTGCTCTGGGTGAACACCTGGAATTAAAAGGTGCCGAATATTCTGTTTACGACATAGCTCCCATAATTCTGTACGCTCAGCATCAAACACCTCAAAATCAAAATGACAGTGACTATCCACTAAATAATTATCGATTAAGGCATTATTCGTCAGTTCACTGTCAGGTAGTATTTTTTCAGTCGAGAGCTGCTCTAAAAAAGTATATTCAGACATAGGGTAAATAATAGCACTATAGCAACTGATTGGATAAAGGCTTTAGCTATCTACAGCCTCTAACGATATTGGTTATAAAGAAAAATATGCGTATAATCATCGCTCATTTAGTGACCCTTTAATATAATTAAGAGGAAAGGCAATGCAAGTAGAAAAAAAGACCGCTGAGTACACTGTGTTCAAACGTGCTGATGGCCGTTACGCAGTACAAGGTAAAGACAAAAAATTTATCAATGGCGATGACAAAGTAAAGATCTTGATTGAAGAAGGTCTGTTAACTGCCCCAGCACCAAAAGCTGAAGAGCCTGTAGCCGAAGAAGCGGCCACTGAAGAAAGCGCTGCTGAAGAATAAAGAACAAATACCCATTAAGCTGCATTACATTCTAACTAATCAGCTTAATGGGTAATCGCTACAGCTTCGAGAGTACGTGTAAAAACCACACCCTCTTTAATATAAAAATATTTCCGTCTCACCTCGATTTGGCTCAAGCGTATAACGAAATTTAAGCTTGTCACGAAACCAATATTTATAGCGTAAACCTACAAGATGATGATTTTCGTTTAAGACTAATTCATCAATTTCGACCGTTGTTTTAACACAGGTACGTCGCTTACCCATTTTCCAACCAAACCCTGCCGGAGCACGACACAATCCTCGTATATATTTTTCTGTCGGCTTTGACAAATTATGAACAATGCCGATACCTCTTTTATGACAAGCATAATACTTATAAGAATTGATGCTCGGGTAAACACGCTCCCATACCTGTAAAGTATCGCCCCGATGAGGGTCTTTCCAGGAGACTGGGCCCCTTGCAATAACTTCACCGCCCGCATACTGGTCAGAAGGTTGAGATAAGACGCTACGTCTCTGCACACTATGCATACAAGACGCTTGTTTATCACCTTCCCATGTCGCTCCTGACCATAACTGATAAGGCACAAATAGTTCTCGGCTCGCACAATTATACAAATTGGCAATATGCCAAGGATCGTCACTCACATACGGCTGGATCGCACACACAGCTTGGTGCAAGCCGTCTGCCGTAGAATAAGCCTTATGGGTTTCTGTTGAGCCCTCATTGGCAATTACACTAAAAGATAGGGCCATTGATAAAATAAAAAACAAGCGAATAAAATAATTCACGCTGCAATCTCCGAAAATTCCTGTTTCACATAGTGTTCAAAACGACGACTGACTGGGGCAGAACCTCCATGGTGCAAAATCACTTTTACACCGTTGTCTACCAGCTCCCACCCGCAGATATTCTTTTTAGCCACCCAATAAGAACGGTGTATTTGTATTCCGTAATCATCAGGAATTTCGCTAATTGCCTGACTCAACTTATACAGAATCAATTCGCTTCCCAATATTGTTGTGACTTTTAAATAATGTTCTTGAGCTTGCAATAACTGCGGCTCCTCTTTTACAGAAGAAGAAAGTTTCTTCATAAAAGCGGCCTGATAAACAAGCTGATGATTAGCACCATTATCCGTTTCTGTCACTATACTTTGTACTGGCTGTTCAGTATTTGAGGACGCGGGCGCCGGCCCTACGGTCACATAGAAACGTATTAGATAAACCAAAGCTCCCAACATTAAATGACGTGGCAAAATATGAATCGCCATACTTGAGAGCAAGGTCGACAGAAAACCCGTATTTTGCAATTCCCGAATAGCATATGAAGTGGCAGGCCGACCTGTTGCAATATCAACCATTGAGATAGCCAAACCAAAAGGCAACCAACTTACGATAATTGCAATCAGAAACAATACATGGTCCGACCACTTCAGTTGTATCTTTTCCAACAAATAATAAATACCAAAAATAAAACTAAGTGCCATAGATAAGTAGACAATCCAATAAGCGCTTCGCAACCACCAATTATCTCCCGGCCAAAATGCAAAGGTATGCGAACTTAAATTAAAGGCGAAAGCAATTACAAGAATTGCATAAAGACCAAACTTACTGGTCACTACTTTTTTTATAGTCTCTAGTTTCATATCGTGAATGGCGTTCATACCTTATCAATGGCAATCATGAATTACCAAAAAAAACCAAGAAAATCATATTGTTAGTTAACCGTCGAGCATAATAATGTAAATCGTGGTCAGCAGCCACACTAAAAATAATCACGATAACTAAGGAACCTTTATGTCTATTAAAAATATTTTTAAAAGCAGCCTCTGTATTTTATTTTGTGCCGCTAGTCTTAGTAGCTATGGTGCAGACTCAACACTCACCTTGACCAGCCCTGCATTTTCCAATGGCGATAAACTACCCAAACAATATAGCTGTAACGGACAAGACATTTCACCACCACTGACTATCAGCGGTGCGCCAGAAGGCACTAAAAGCTTTGTTTTAATTATGGATGACCCCGATGCGCCTAATGGATATTGGCTACACTGGCTAGTCTATAACCTGCCAGCAACCACAACAGAAATTCCTGAAAACGCTCCGACAAAACACACCTGGGAAGACGGCACAATGCAAGGACGCAATGACTGGTCCCAAGCCCAATACGGTGGCGCATGCCCGCCTGATGGCAGACATCGTTACTTTTTCAAACTGTTTGCTCTCGATAAAGTACTGGACTTAAAGAAAAAAGCATCATTGCGCAAAGTAGAAAAAGCCATGAAGGGGCACATACTGGCCAAAGCCAAGCTGATGGCTAAATACGGATAAATTAATGATGAAGACCCTTTGCTCACAGGGATTGTGAGCGTTTTTAATAATGCTTTGCGCTTTACCAATATTAATATTCGCTGTGCATATAATCCGGCGCTAAATTTTCAAAGCGCGTATATTTACCGACGAATGCCGCACGGGAAGTGCCTATTTCACCATTACGCTGCTTACCTATAATTAACTCCGCCACGCCTTTATCCGGGCTATCCTCATTGTAATACTCATCACGATAGATAAATAAAATCACATCAGCATCCTGCTCAATCGCACCCGATTCCCGCAAATCAGAATTCATCGGGCGCTTATTAGGACGCTGTTCTACTCCACGATTTAACTGCGACAAGGCAATCACCGGGCAATTGTATTCCTTCGCCATAGCTTTTAATGAACGAGAGATCTCAGATATTTCCTGAGTCCGCCCCTCACTGGCACCTACCGTCTGCATCAACTGCAAATAGTCGACCATAATCAAGCCTGGTTCACCATGTTCACGGCTGGTACGCCGAATACGTGCCCGCATATCCTGAGGAGACAAGGCAGGAGTATCATCGATAAAGAGCGGTGCTCCCTTAAGCTTTTGTACAGCAGCCGTTAACTTAGGCCAATCCTCTTCAGTCAATTGACCGTTGCGAATTTTGCCTTGATCAATACGACCAGTAGAAGACAACATCCTCATGACCAATGATTCCGAAGGCATTTCCATGCTGAATACCAATACCGGCTTCTCTTGAGTGAACATCGCAGCCTCAACAAAATTCAAAGCCAGCGCTGTCTTACCCATAGATGGACGAGCCGCAAGAATAATCAACTCTCCACCTTGCCAACCAGAGGTACGCTCATCAAGGTCAGTTAAACCTGAACTTATGCCTGTAATATCATTTTTCGATCGAAACAGTGCATCAATTCGTTCAATGGTATTTTTAAGTAAGCCATCCATCCCCTCCAGGCCGCCTTCTTTAGGCCTGCCTTCTGCAATTTCCAGCAATCGCTTTTCTGCTAACTGCAATAAGTCATCAGCGTCGAGCCCTGAAGGGTTATAACTGGAACGGGAAATATCATTAGCAACATGGATCAATTGCCGGACCGTTGCATGCTCACGTACGATGCGGGCATAGGCTACAGTGTTAGCGGCACTGGGTGTTTGGCTGACAATAGCCGATAAATAATCCATACCCCCCACTCGTGCCAACTCATCGTGACGAGAGAGCTCTTCAGCCAGAGTAAGGATATCAAACGGCTTATCCGCTTCAGACAACGCAGACATAGCCTGGAATATCTGGCGATGGGTGTCTTTATAAAAATCTTCAGGTTGCAGAATTTCAGCAACCGAATCAAAGTTTTTATTAGCCAGCATTAAGCCGCCGAGAACGGCCCGCTCAGCTTCAGGAGAATGGGGCAGAGACTGCCCGACGTCACTATTCTCGTCATAAACGGTATCTGGCATATCGTCCAGAGGTAATGATTGAGGCTGAAACTGAGTGTTCATTGAGACATTATAAATATTATTGTGAATGAGCAACTAAACAAAAAGAAGAGAGATGATAACAGAGACGCTAAGATCTGACAGCAGACACCGCTGTAATTTCAGTATCAAGCAAAGCCTGGGTTTCATACAAAAAAGCCCGGAAGCTAGAGCAACCGGGCCTTTTAACAATACCTAAAGCAGGAAAGTTTATTCTGCTTCAATCACAAGCTTAACAGATTGAGTCACTTCACTGTGAACCTGAACGTCCACATCATACTCACCTACTTCACGTAGAGCGCCTTCTGGCAAACGCACTTCAGATTTTACAACCTCAACGCCAGCAGCAGTGATTGCATCAGCAATATCGCGTGCACCAACAGAGCCAAACAATTTACCCTCATCGCCCGCATTAGTCGCAATTGTGACTGATAGTTCAGCTAACTTTTCAGCGCGTGCTTCAGCAGCGGTTCTCTTTTCAGCGGCAGCCGCTTCCAACTCAGCGCGACGCTCTTCAAATTCAGCAACATTGCTTGCAGTTGCTGGTAATGCTTTGCCTTGAGGGATTAAAAAGTTGCGACCAAAGCCTGCATTAACAGTGACTTTATCGCCTACATTACCTAATTTACCTACTTTATCGAGCAGAATTACGTCCATCTCGTATAACCTCTTTAAATTTACTCTATCTAATTAGTACCAAGTACAATCGTTATGACTTATTTACAGTGGAAAAACGACTGCGTATGTTTACCCAAGTATCGATAAAACCCATGACTGCCAGCACTAATAAGAATGAGCTGAAGCCAATTATCAACATATAAAATACAACCAACCACGCTTTGTTCAGTTTCTGACTTTTAGCGAAGTTATGAACAATGGCAATAGCAACCATTATCAAAGGCCCAGCAAAAACAGTGGCCCAAAAACTATATTCAACGCCCTGGAAGTAGCATAAAGCGACTAACACTGCACAGACAGAAGAGGTTAACACCCCCAACTTTAACTCACGAAACTCAGAGCCAAAGCCACCTGCATTGTAGAGCGAAGACTGCCACCAACGAGCCAGTATCAGACCCGTTAAGCCATTGAATAACATCACCAAACCTATAAAGCCAGAAACCGCTATCAAACTGGGCTCTGACAGGCCATCACTAGGTGAACGGCCTTCAATAACAGCTAAAAACGTCGCTGCTAATTGCACAAATGTTTCCATCAGTGCGGGAACAAAGTTAACCGCAAACAGTACCGATACAATCGAAGTGATCACAGCCGCTTGAATTGCAAACGCCCATGATACGGTTGCTCGTAAACATATTGCGGGAATATAAACCGCCAGCAACCCTAATAATGTACCCCAAAATACAACGGCCCCGGGCTTCCCCATAGACCACGATATTAATGCTGGCACTAGCGCTATTAATATCAGTAAAGCCCCTTCACGAGGCCCCTTGCGCAGGGTAACCAGACCAATAGCCCCTAAAGGCAACAAAGGAATGGTCATACTAAAAAGTGCCGGTACTGCAGCTTGCAGACGCCCGCGCATAATAAATTGTGCCAATGCGAGCATCATAGTCTAAGCAACCTTCTTCTTAGCGGTCGTGATTATCCGTATACGGAAGTAACGACAAAAAGCGAGCGCGCTTAATAGCAGTTGCCAACTGTCGCTGATACTTAGCATTAGTACCTGTTATACGACTTGGTACAATCTTACCGGTTTCGGTAATGTATGCTTTTAATGTTTCTAGATCTTTATAGTCAATGCGATCAACGCCTTCTGCGGTGAAACGGCAATATTTACGACGACGGAAAAAACGAGACATGATTATTTCTCCTCCTGTTCGCCGGCAGTTGCTTCTGCTGACTCTTCTGGTTGACTTTCTGCACTTGCTTCAGGTGCAGGCTTGCGTGTTGATTCTTCATCATCACGGCGAGAGCGACGCTCACGGCTGTCTTTCTCAGCTTTTAGAATAGGAGACTCTTCAACAATCGCCTCATCTTCACGAATCACTAAGTGACGTAGAACAGCATCGTTATAGCGGAAGTTCGTGGTTAATTCTTCTAAAACCGTATCACTACATTCAACATTAAGAAGAATATAATGAGCCTTGTGGATTTTGTTGATTGAGTAAGCGAGCTGGCGACGACCCCAGTCTTCCATACGGTGAATTTGACCACCGTCGTCTTTAATCGCTTTGGTATAGCGTTCAACCATACCGGGAACTTGTTCACTTTGATCTGGGTGAACTAAAAATACAATTTCGTAATGACGCATACAATTGTTCCTTACGGGTTACGTCTTCCTGACACTATCTCCATCTGGAGTCTGAGCAGGTAAGACAAGGAAACGCCACCGTATATAATGACTTGATAAAACCAAGCAACTAACAGCAGCGAACAAACCTCAACTAAAATGAGGGCGCGCATTGTAGGACATTAGCTAAACAAACTCAATGCTTTATATTTGATCAGTTCTGAATACCGATTAAGGCCATTTTAAAAACCTCTTTTTTCCAAAACCGGCACCCGGTTGCTAGCTAATCGCCCTCCCGCTCCCCCATCTAAATAGCGGCAAAATACCATCAATATGATTACTCTATTCCTATTTTCATGCCTATTTCGTATAGTAGACGAAAAAATAACGAGATAGAGATCCATTTCATGAGCATGAGACCTTTTGTTTTTCATTCAGCCAAATCCATTATCAACGAATCGGGAGCATTGAAAAATATTGCTGAAATTTGTCGCCAACAGCACATCACCAAACCTCTCATTGTTACTGATCAAGGCATCATAAACATTGGCCTCATGGAAAAACTGGAAAGCGCTCTGGCCACCGGCGGGATGGAATTTAGCAGCTACCCAGAAGTGATGGCCGACCCTTCAGAGTCAGTCATTTACGCGGGGCTTGATGCACTAAAGGCAGGAAATAATGATGGCGTTATTGGTTTTGGCGGCGGATCATCTATGGACACCGCTAAACTCATTGCTTTGATTGGAAATACGGGAGCAAAACTCGACGACGTGTATGGGGTGAATGTCGCTGAAGGACCACGACTTCCTTTAGTACTCATCCCCACCACGGCAGGCACAGGCTCAGAAGCAACGGCCCTTGCCATTGTCACCACAGGAGAAACCAGCAAGGCAGTTGTGATTGCTCATCAACTCTACCCAGATGTGGCCTTGCTTGACGCTGAACTGACCTTAGGGCTTCCTCGGCACATTACAGCAATGACGGGGGTTGATGCGATGGTTCATTGCATTGAAGCCTATACCAACTCGCGCCTGAAAAATGTGTATACGGATATGCTCGCTAAAGAAGGGCTACGCTTACTCAGTTCCAATATCATGACAGCCGCTTATGAAGGTGACAATATCGCTGCCAGGCAAGCTATGTTGCTGGGAGCCTGCCTAGGCGGGCAATCATTCGCCAATTCACCTGTTGGGGCAGTCCATGCACTCGCCTACCCCTTAGGCATTCACTACCATATTCCTCATGGACTCAGTAACTCGCTCATACTACCTCATGTCATGAGATTTAATGCAGCAGAAGCGCAGGAACTGTACGCAGAATTGGCGCCAATCATTATGGGAGAAACGATAGAAGGTGACGCTGAAACAGTGACTGAGGGCTTGATCACCTATATTGAGCAATTAATTCTCGATCTAAAGCTTCCCAATAGTCTGCAAGCAATGGAAATTCCAGAAAGTGATCTCCCAATGCTAGCGAGTGTCGGCATTAAGTACCAACGCCTACTCCTCAACAATCCAAGAGAAGTTACAGAAGCAGACGCTCTGGAAATTTATCAGGCGGCCTACTAGGGCCTGTTCACACTAATTTTATGGTGCCTGCTGGTGTCTATTTTTTTCACTCGCAAGGCGCCATGAGCGCGGTGTAGTTGTTCTACATAAGCGATTGGCAACACAGCGAGAGGAAAAAGTAGCCCAGCCCTTCGGGTTGCGTCTAAAAAAGCCTCACTCGTTGTTGCTCGTCGCTCATTTAGAACCACTAAACCACACTCCTCGCGCCTAGATTGAGGCTTTTTTAGACGCAACAGGCACCATAAAATTAGTGTGAACAGGCCCTAGCAAACTCATAATAAAACTCAAAAAGGTTTAAGGATAAACCTTTATTATTTTGTCTTTTCCGGAACTAAATCACTCCCCTTTCTTCTAAAAGTAAATCTATAAACACATACTATCCGTAGAAAGGCAGTGACTTACAGCATAAGTTGTAAAAGGTTTTTCTTCCTCAAATAAAACAGCAATAACATCATCTGGTACCTGTTATGTTGCGCATTATCGCAGTCATCATTATCCCCCTTCTTTGTAGTGCATGCCTTTTCCCAACCAAACCCACACGAGGGTTAGAACACTTTAATGATGAAGCACCGGATGTTGGAGAAAATGCTCCCAACTTCACCTTAAAAAACCTGAATGGAAAAGAGGTTTCACTCAATTCATTAATTGGAGAAAAACCTATCGTACTCCAATTAGGCAGTCACACCTGCCCAGTTTATCGCTACCGTCGTTTTTCCATGCGACAACTGCATGCAGAATACAGAGACGATGCCCACTTCTTAATGATCTATACCTTGGAAGCTCACCCGGTTGGCAGCAATAGCCCTTATGCTGATAGAGAATGGGTCAGCCTATGGAATCGAATTCCTGGCGTCTTAATCCCTCAACCTGACAACTATGAAGAACGCTTAACCGTAGCCAGTGATTCTCAAAGCAAATTAAGCAAGTACTATCAATACCCTTATCTAGTGGACAACATTAATAATTCTGTTTGGAAAAGTTATGGCTCTGCCTCGTCTCCAGCGTTTGTTATCGATCAGTCAGGAAAAATCGCACTGAAACAAGTCTGGGTTAACCCTAAAGAAATCGCTAAAACATTAGATAAACTGATCGATATTGAACCGACAAGTTCTCTAACCCAGTGATACCTCAATTATGTTTAACCTCCAACTTTTTAAATACGGTAAACAAATATTTTTAGTCAGTATTTTGTTAGCGCTCTCCGCTTGCGCGTCGTTCAAGCCTGAGAAGCTGGATTATAAAGAAGTCCAAGTCACTGCTGAAAAAACAATGGAGTATGGGGTTTATACACCACCGAATTGGACGCCCGAAGAATCGTTACCACTGGTTTTGTTTTTACATGGAGGCAAAGGCAACCACACCAGCTTTGAAAAATTCAACACACACCAATACTTTGATGAGCAAATAACATCAGGGAAAATGCCTCGGGTTATTTTATTAACACCCAATGGCAAAAATGGTTTTTGGGAAAACTGGTACGATGGTTCACACAATTATCGGGATTGGGTATTAAAGGATGTCATGCCTAAAGTTCAGCAACAATACAACACACTTAATTGCCCAGAGCATTGTCACTTGGCAGGAATTTCTATGGGAGGATTTGGCGCACTGAGATTTGCCTATTTTGCCAATGATACTTTTTCCAGCGTGAGTGCCATAAGCGCTCCTATTCTTAATACAGAAGAAAATGAACAAGCTAAAAAGTCGATTCTCATCCGATTATTTTTTCCTCTAGGAAAAATATTCGGGCCTAACTTCTCAGAAAGCTACGCTGATGAAAAAATTGAAGATGTCTGGGTCAAAGATAAAGGATTACAAAATATCCGATTACAGCTAGTCGTCGGAGATGATGATACCGAACAAATTATAAAAGCGAATAAACGCTTTCATAATGTTTTAGTCGCCAATGACAGACAGCATGATTACATCGTTTATTCAGGGGGCCACAAATGGAAATACTGGATTCCAAACTTTACCAAAGTCGTCAACTTTTTGGTTACACCAGAGTCTACATAACCAATTATAAAATTTCGCTAAATCGTTATTAATATTTTGCATAAATTATAGAACAGCAAATATTTATTTATTAAAGCAACAATAAAATAGGTAATACTGTAATCATTACCAAAAAAGTGATTATGGCACCAATAATTAACAGATTAAGAGAAACAACATACCATTTAGGCATTTCATTTTTTATATTTTTTATATTCCTTTTTTATCAAGAGATGGAAATAGCAACAACCAACCAAAAATTCCTGTTCGCAACAAGAAACCAGGAAATTGTGCCATGAGTATAGTTTCAGTTAATGTAAAATGTGGCTCTTTAAAGTATTTATTGAGTAACTTCTTAGGCGTAAAGATACTTAGCAACAGCCACGTTACGGGTATCCACAAAGCCCCGGCAAACATCACTATAAAATATAAAAAAGCTAATTTTTCGCCAATTAGCTGCATACCTTATCAATCCTAGTCATATTGGTTAAAATATTTATCATAAACAATGGCAGCCCCTTCCCCACACCCCAACTACCTATCGCGGCACCTGCCCCAATATCAATGCCCGACCCCACAAGGTTAAATAAAATAGGAAAATCATCATAAGATATAAATGACTAAAATAATTTTTTACATTAGGTATTTTTTAACTCAAAAAAACTAAGAGCAAAAAAGAAATCAAAAACCATAAAGCCAAAATTATCGAACTATAGATGAAAATTTTTAAAAACAAACAGTACCATCTTGGAGAATATTCATTTATGCACTTTATATTTCTTTTCCTATCCAAAAATGGAAAAACTAACAACCAACCAAAAACCCCCGTTCTCACTAAAAATCCCGGAAACTCTTTCATAAAAATAGTTTCATAAATTGTAAAGTGTGGTTCTTTAAAGTATTTTTCTAGTAGAGATTTAGGCGTAAATATACTTAAAGCAAGCCACAATATTGGCAGCCAAGTTATTGCTATTACACAGCTAAGAACAAATATCAAAAAAAGGTTTTCACTTATCACTTGCATATGTTATCTGCACCAGAAATAGAAACAAAATCAATATGTTGACCATGTCGATTATAAAATTTTCCAGCCTCCTTCCCGACTCTATGACTACCATAGGCGGATACCATCCCCAGGCTTAGAGCAACAATCCACCCTGCGGGGTTTGATGCAAATAAAAGAGTTAATCCAACCCCTGAAATTACACTTGCAGCACTCCCCGCTAAAGCCTCCACAAAAATCTCATTTTTCTTTTGGATGGTTCTCGCATTACCAATATCATGACAGGCCATGCCGACACCTGCAGCGGTTAGTATGATGCCCCCATGCTTAGCGTAGCGCGCCATACGCCGCAATCGATGTAATTGACGATCAATCTTAGAAGTCGCCGGGATTACTTTTGAACGACTGATACGCACAGCTTCGCGGGCAGTTTTACCTTTGAACAATATTTTTTCAAAAGGGCCGATATGCTGCGCATATTTTTTAAGGGCCAACTGACGGCGATAGTCATATTGATTTTGTGTTAAAGCGCCACGCTGATACTGGTTCCATAACACCTTCACCTCAGCAATAAAAGCATTATGTGGCTGACTAACAAGCCCACCCCAAGTATTAAGGCCGGCACCCAAGGCAATAGTCCCCGCAACACCATAATTTTCCTCTAACCACGCCAAGGCCCAAAACGCTTCTTGCTCATCGAGCGATAGCGGAAGATGGTGCCGAAAACGCGATTGGTAATCTCCCACAGGTTCTAAACGATGGCGCGTTGCTACCGCACCCTGCATCCCTTGATGAAAATCATCTGGCACAGGGCAAAAGGCGTTAGAATTATCTTCAAAGAGAGGCATTAGGCGCAGAAGTTGACCTGCATGAATCTCGTTAGGATCTTTAACCGATTTATTAAAATGTAATACGGATGCTAACGCTGTCTTATAACGCGGGTCGGCATAGTTAACATCGTAATATTGGGTAATGATCTTGCTAAGAGTATCGCCTGATTTAACTTGGTAGATAACAGGTGTTGTCAGCGTATTATTAAGAGGGCTTTCAAGTTGTTGTATTAGTGCTTCAGTCGCTTCCATTAGAATTCCTATCGTTTATCTTATTAGCTTCCTACTCTTTTATACCACTTGAGCAGCATAATTCTCAGAATAAAAAAAAGGGGATATAGACGCAAGCCACATGTCACCTAACTCTTCTTTTTACGATCTATAGGCTGACATTATATGAACCAATTCACACTAATCAGGGTATGCAAGCTATCGTCATTATTCATTAATAGGAAATAGATAAAAAATGCATTTATCATAGCGAGCTATATAATAATGGACTAGCTAAAATATTCATACTATCGTCTTATATTGCATATATAACTCATACGTTAACTCATTAAATGTTATAATTTTCGACAATATGAAAAATGACACACAAAATCTAACGACTGTTGACGGGGCAAGCAGCGATAATCAGCTTAAAATTGATTATCAACTATGCTTTTCACTCTATTCCACGTCGAGAGCAATCACCAAGCAATACGCCGTTCTACTTAAAGAATTAGAGGTTACCTACCCGCAATATCTGGTACTGCTGATCCTTTGGGAAAGTGATGGCTTGTCGATTCAAGACATTGCGAAAAAGCTTGAGCTGGAAGGCGCTACAACAACGCCGCTAATCCAACGCATGGAAAAACTTGAACTCGTCAGCAGGCAACGAAGTTCTGAAGATGAGAGGCGCGTTCATGTACACCTCACACAAAAAGGGAAAAAACTTCGAGAAAAGGCCAAGGGCGTCCCTAGCGCCTTAGGTTGCGCATTAGACATTGATGAAGCAGCTGCACAAAAGATTATTTCTCAGATGAATGAGCTAAAAAACAATATTAAGAGGCAGTAGCTTTAACAGCCATTAAATATTAGTAGCTTCGACTCTACCTTTCGATAAAAAATAGAGCGATTAACATCATGTTAATCGCTCTATAACAACTCGCAACGCAATCAGTAACGATTATTTAGCGGCTATTAGTGATACCTCTACTAGCACTTCTGCATTGGGCTTACCACCTGGCAAAGCACCAATATCAATGGCTTCTCGAGCTGGTGGAATATCACCTTCACCCCAGTAGGTTCCGTACACTTTATTAAAAGCGCCGTAGTTTTTAATATCTGTCATAAAAACAGACACCTTAACGGCATCATTAAATGTATACCCGGCCTTGTCTAATACCGCTTTAATATTCTCCATCACAATTTTCGTTTGATCTTCCATATCATTCTTACCGTCACGCGCGTACTCAGGAATAGCACCATTAACATAAGGAATATTTCCGGAGACAAATAACATACCATTTTTAAGCTTAATACCTGGCGTATATGGTGCAATGGGCTTATTACCTGTATATATGGCCTCGCGTACATCAGCACTGGCCTGCCCCATCAATAAACAACTGGCAGAAACCGTTGATAAAATAGCAATGATAGTTTTTAACGTTTTCTTATACATAAGACTCTCCTCATTTATTGATTATTGGTCTTTGCTTAGTAATCATTATTGAGCCGCTTTAATAATAAGATCTGCGACAGTTTCAGGGTGCGATACCATCACAACGTGCGATGCACCCTCGACCTCAACAATTGATTTTGCCTTTGCTCTCTCAGCCATCCATTTCATCGCTTTTGCAGGGATATTTTTGTCCGCTGTACCATATACATGATATGAAGGCACGGATTCCCATGCTGGGTGGGCAGCTTTAAAGTTTTCTAAAATAGCGGCTTTAGCAATAGGACGCTGAGCTGTTGCCATTAGGTCGGCCTGTTTTTGGGGGACATCATGAGCAAATTGATCTCTAAATTTATTTTGGTCAATGTAAAAATCAACTTCACCCTGAGCATTAGTAAACGTCACTAATGTTGGCCCTAAAGTGCCACCAGGATATTTACCCGCTAAACCCGCTACCGTCTCATCAGCTGCTGGCGTAAATGCAGCAACGTAAACCAACGATTTAACTCGGCTTGTCGCAGCCGCATTACTAATCAACATGCCACCGTATGAGTGGCCAACCAACACGATTGGGCCCTCAACATTAGCTAATTGTGTATTAAGGTAAGTACTGTCGCCGTGCACACTGCGCAATGGGTTAGCAATACTCACCACCTTAAGCCCTTTCTTTTTCAAGATAGGAACAACACCATTCCAACTACTGGAATCAGCAAATGCACCATGTACCAAAACAACGGTTTTTGCTTTTAACTCAGCGGCCGCAAAGCCAGAAAATAATACAGTGCTGAACAGAACCAGCACTGCCGCCATAGTAGATCGAATATTTTTCATAAATTGATTACCTCTAGTGGATCAAAAATTACAGAACATTAAAAATGAATCGTCTATTTGAGGCATGGCATCAAATCAAACCTTTTGGCTAGTGCACTACCTAAATACCGATGCGATCACTATATACAAATATAGTGAGCAAGTAAATAGTGCACTATATTTATATAATTACCCTTACTTCAGTCACTAGAAGCAATACATTTATGAGAGTCAGGTAATGTAGGATATAGATTTAACAGAGATTAAGGTGAAGAAACCTCCCCTCTTATTGAGACCCAATAGTAAATACTAACTCACACCAAGACTAGCTCACCCCAATGAATAGTAATAACTAAGGCACAGCGGAATACACTTGTTTAAAGCAACGCAATGTGAGGCTCGAACGCGTATTTTTTATCCCTCGAATTTTATACAATTTATTCACTAGGAAATCCTCGTAGCCTTTAGTACCCGCAACAGCAATTTTGATAAAACAGTCATATTCCCCCGTCAACATGTAGGCTTCGATGACTTCCGGCATATCAGCAATGGTTTTTTCAAAATCACTGAATATGTCCGCATCATGCCGCTCAAACATAATTTCAATGATAGCGGTATCCGGTAGGCCTATTTTGGCCTGATCGATAATGGTCACATAACGCTCAATAACACCCTCTTTCTCCATTCGGCGAACTCTCGACCAGCAAGGGCTGATAGATAAGCCGACTTTTTCAGCTAAAGCAGGATTAGTCAGTCTCGCGTTTCCATGCAAGGCATTCAGAATTTTTCGATCAGTCTTATCCATCTCACATATCTCTTTCTAACTCATCTGTTTATATATACACAACATAAAAGGATATTTTTCTGCAAAATAACAAATAAACAATATTTTATACTTACATATAGACTTATTATTATTTAAATAAGCAAAAAATACCCAAAATATTACATTATTATCTTTTTAGATATTAACGCTTGTTAGCCCATTGCACTATTGCTGCGGCTTATTCGATGAGAGAGGATAAAAATGGCAGAAAACAATAGACGCAATGGAGCCAATATATTGCTGGATGTGCTAGAGAGTGAGGGTGTTGAGTATATTTTTGGCAATCCGGGTACAACCGAATTACCCCTGATGGATGCGCTTATCAATAGACCAAACATTCATTACATCTGGGGCTTACAAGAAGCATGCGTTGTCGCTATGGCCGATGGATATGCTCAAGCATCAGGAAAGCCAGGCTTCATCAATTTACATACCGCCGGCGGTCTTGGTCATGGGATGGGCAACCTGCTTAACGCTTATACATCAGGTACACCGCTTGTGGTCACGGCGGGACAGCAGGACTCACGACACGCCATTACCGACCCTTTATTACAAGGCGACCTTATCTCCATTGCAACACCGACCACCAAGTGGGCAACTGAAGTTACTAGCCCAGAACAAATTCCGGTGTTAATCCGCCGCGCCTTTCAAGATAGTCAGGACACACCTTCTGGCCCTGTGTTCTTATCGTTACCTATGGATGTTATGGAGAGGAAAAGCTCAATCAATATTCCGAAGGTTTCTCATGTTGACCGCAGACCTGTCGCTCATTCACTATCCGAATTAGCCGACGCGTTGGCATCAATCACCCCTGGCAAAGTTGCGATTATCGCTGGTGATGAAATATCATCAAATGATGCGCACAACGAAGTCGTTGAACTGGCCGAAATACTAGCTGCTCCCGTCTTTGGGTCTTCCTGGCCTGCACACATCCCTTACCCAACCAGCCATTATTTATGGCAAGGGAACCTGCCAACCAAAGCGATTGATATTGCCGAAAAAATACAAGAGTTCGATTGTGTATTCGCTCTTGGTGGAAAATCATTTATCACAATTTTGTATTCTGAGGCATCAGCATTGCCAGAGAACTGCGAGCTGTTTCAGCTATCAGTAGACGGGCGAGACTTAGGCAGAACCTACCCGTCCAAATTATCCGTCGTTGGCGACATCCAGTTTTCACTGCAAAAACTCAATACATTATTGAGAGAAAGTGTCATCGACAATCATGAAGAATACGAAGCATTAAAAGTCTCCGCTAAAAGAAAGTTCGAGACAAAGAAGCAGTCTCTACACAAGCGAGCAGATACCTTGATTACCAGAGAGACTATACACCCGATGGTTGCCTCACGTGAACTTGCACAAGCCATAGGCGCAACGCCTATTGTTGATGAAGCGATTGCTACAGCGACTTACTTAAGGCAATTCTTAAATAACAACGAAGTTCGACAATATTCGTTTCTACGAGGTGGCGCACTAGGATGGGGAATGCCAGCCGCTATTGGATTTTCACTGGGAATTGATAGACAACCGGTTGTCTCTTTAGTCGGCGATGGTGCAGCAATGTATTCACCGCAAGCGCTATGGACAGCGGCTCATGAAGACTTGCCCGTAACATTTATTGTCATCAACAACCGAGAATATAATGTGTTAAAAAACTTTATGCGCTCACAAGCCCATTACAATGCAGCGATAACAGGACAATTTATTGCCATGGATATCAATAAACCAGCCATTGATTTTCAGGCTCTAGCAACCTCAATGGGCATGCCATCACAAAAAATCACTTCATTCGATAACATTCAAAAACATGTCACTGACGCCATAAAATCAAATAAACCCAATGTTATTGAAATCGTTGTGAGTGCTGAAGATTAAAGCGAAAAAGCGGGGGTTTATATCATTAACCTCATCAACCGCTTTTTCGATTAAGACTATTTCTACTAAAACTATGGAAGCACAAGTAAAACGTATTATTTTGAATAAGAATTCACTGACCGCTCTATTTCCTGGCTGGACAGATACTCACTATAAGTGCCTTTAAAGTTTATCAACTCCTCATCCTTGATCTCTATAATTTGTGTCGCCAGAGACGATACAAACTCGCGGTCATGGCTTACAAAAATCAATGTGCCTTCATAGTGCTCTAGCGCTAAGTTCAACGATTCAATAGCTTCCATATCCAAGTGGTTGGTTGGCTCATCCATTAACAGCACATTACTATCCATCATCATCAACTTACCGAATAGCAGGCGGTTTTTCTCACCACCAGAACATACAGCCACACGCTTTTTAAAATCATCAGCAGAAAATAATAATCGGCCTAATGTCGCTCTGACAATCTGGTCATCATGGCTAGGCTTACGCCACTGGCTCATCCAGTCAAATAAATTAATATCACCCGTAAAGTCTGCGGTGCTATCCTGAGGGCAGTACCCCAAACTAGCGTTTTCCGCCCATTTTACTCGCCCATTATCAGGAGAAAGCTCATTCATCAAGCAACGCAATAACGTGGTTTTACCGACACCATTTTCACCAATAATAGCCAAACGCTCACCAGCATCAACAATAATCTCGCCTTTTTTAAATAAGGTTTCTCCATCAAATCCATGGCCCAGATTTTCCAAAGTAACAGCTTGACGATGTAGTTTTTTATCTTGCTTAAAGCGGATATAAGGGCTAACTCGACTGGAGGGTTTTATCTCCTCCAGTTTAATCTTTTCAAGTTGCTTTGCTCGTGAAGTGGCTTGCTTAGCCTTAGAAGCATTCGCCGAAAAGCGGCTGACAAACTGTTGCAAGTCGGCGATCTGAGCACTTTTTTTACTGTTTTCTGCGCGCAAACGTTCTTGTGCTTGAGTCGATGCCCTCATAAAGTCGTCGTAATTTCCTGGGTAGACTCGCAGCTCACCATAATCGATATCTGCCATATGGGTGCATACCGCATTTAAAAAGTGACGGTCATGAGAAATAATCACCATCGTACTATTACGTTCGTTTAAGACCTCTTCCAACCAGCGAATCGTATTAATATCCAGGTTATTGGTTGGTTCGTCCAACAATAAAATATCGGGATCAGAAAACAAGGCTTGAGCAAGCAGAACCCGCAGCTTCCAACCGGGGGCGACTTCACTCATGGGGCCAAAGTGCAGCGCCTCATCAATACCGGCCCCTAGTAATATTTCTCCCGCTCGGCTTTCGGCACTATAACCGTCCATTTCGGCGAATTGCGTTTCCAGGTCAGCAACCTTCATCCCATCTTCTTCGGACATCTCAGCGAGGGAATAAATGCGATCTCGCTCTTGCTTGATAGCCCATAACTCAGTGTGCCCCATAATCACAGTATCAATAACACTGAATTCTTCAAACGCAAATTGATCCTGATGCAACTTACCCAGACGTTCGTTGGGTGAAATAGACACATTGCCAGCTGTGGGCGCGAGGCTACCGTCTAATATTTTCATAAATGTGGATTTACCACAGCCATTGGCACCAATCAGACCATAGCGATTACCATTACCAAATTTGACGGAGATATTTTCAAACAGCGGTTTGGCGCCAAACTGCATGGTTATATTAGCGGTTGAGATCAAGGCAGAATTCCTAATACGATTAAAACAGAAGGGGAACAGTAAAAAGGGGCGTACTATAGAGAGTTAGGGACAGAAGGTCGAGTGAATTTTATACTTCACTGCTCTCCATACTGACTACTCTCCACACTTCACTGCCATACAATACTGTTAACAATAAACAGCCCCTAGTCTCATTCATGACAGAAACAAAGGGCTGCATGAAGAGGGGAATATTATGCAGTGGTAATGTACTTGAGTATTTCAACAATCTGTTGTGGCGTTTGCGCCCAACCCATTGCAGCACCATCGACTTCTTTTAACGGGTGAATAATATCTTCACTATGCAGTGTAAGGTAAGGTTTGCCTAAAGCGGCACAAAAGCCCGCATCAAATGCTGCATTCCACTGTTTGTATTTATCGCCAAACCGAACCACTGCAAGGTCACAATCTTCAATTAAGGTTTTAATGCGAATCGCATTCACCTTAGACGACTGATGATCCCGCCAGAAATTGTTGCTTTGCTCACCCAACACATCACCCGCTGCATCACTGCTCTCGTGTACAGTCACTGCCGAGCTGAAAGTAACAGGTAGATCCAGTGCTTTAGAGCCCTCTATGATCTGCTCACGCCAATCGGTATGAATTTCACCTGATAAATAAATATTCCACGTTTTCATTACATCTCTCTCTTTGGTCATTAATGTGATTAATTCGAGCCCAATCACATTTAGTTTATTAAAAATAACAACTCATTTTATAGTACGGGATGTCGGCTTTATAAAATCGCTCGCCCTCTGTTACAAGGTTAAAGCGTCGATAGAAGCTAATAGCAGATTCTCTTGCATCACACCAAAAATATCGTACTCCACTTGCCTGAATATCTGACAGTATATACCTTAATAAAGTACTTCCAACCCCCTGCCCCTGATGTGATTCAAGGGTAGCAAACTTCCTTAATCTGGCATTGGCTCCATCGAGATAAATTGATGCAACACTTACCAATTGGGAATCAATAAAGGCACCGAAATGTAGAGCTTCCTTACTTTCATCCCCGTCCACATAACAGAACTCAGGGGATTCTGAGGGCCACAATACTTGATGACGAATAGGAATAGCTTCTCGCCAATGAATATTTCGTATAACTAGAGCATTACGTTCTATCAAAACTTTTCACTTTTGACATCGCCCTCACAATTAAGGCAATCCTCGACTCTTTTACGCTGCACTGCGGATAATTGACTGACAGGCATAAAACAATATTCCGTATGCTCTTCAGATAAATGGATCGTATTACCCGGTAACAACTCACATTTGAATATAAAAACCTGAGAATTCACCTGCTGATGATAGTAGACACCACTTAAATACTGAATCTTAATTTCACAGCCAAGCTCCTCATGGCATTCACGGTACAAGGTTTCGTGTATTGTCTCTCCGGGGTCAATCCCGCCACCAGGTAAACCCCAAGCATAACTACCGTAATTAGCCTTGAGCAAAAGCACTTCATTGCGATCATTAACGATAACCGCATGACAACTTAAACGGAAAGTATCGTCAAATGCCATAATATTTATTTATTCGAACTAGCCAATAATGCCCCAAACATCACAAACATACCGCCAGTCAAACGATTAAACATCGATAAAAAATTAGGCTTGGAAAACTGTGTTCGTATCTTTTTACCTGCCATAACATAAATAACTTTAATGGCATAATCCACTACCAACCAAGTCGCCATAAGAACGACAAGCTGCATAAGTAATGGGGCTTGCTCGTTCAAAAAAGCAGGAAATAAGGCTGTAAAAAAGAGTAAGTCCTTAGGGTTGCTGACTCCCGTTAAGAAGCCCTGCTTAAAGATAGTAAAGCTTGGCTCATTAAGCGATGCAGAATCAAGACTATCAGATTTGGTTACAGAAGAAGCCCGCCAAGTCTTAATACCGAGGTAAATTAAATAAGCCGCACCAATATACTTTGCAATAGAAAACACGGTATCAGAAGCGGTTAAGACAACACCTAAACCAAAGGCAGAAAGGCCCATTAATATAAAGGAGCCCAGTACATTGCCGATAATTGTATTATTCGACTTTATAAAGCCGTACTGGGAGCCATGAAGTGTAATCAATAACGATGACGGCCCAGGAAGAGCAATTAAAGCCGTTATCACACCTATATAAGCCAACCACGTCGCTAATTCCATCTGTAATCTCTCTTAAGTTATCTCTTTTCAACTAATGGGATAATATCGTAAATAAAAAGCAGCAAATTTTACCACCTTTTTTATCACCTTATTAAAAGCCCTTCTTCATTATATTTCTGATTCGCGCTTTTACTGAAGCCGCTTCATCTCTTAGTGCCATTGAGAATAGCTGTTTTACCTCCTCAGTTAATTCAGGGAAGTAAACCGTCAACTCATATAAACCGTTATACGCCCATGCTCTTACGAACTTATTATCGCTGATTAAGTTTTTTCTGATAAAGGCATCCACAACGTTTTTGTCTCTGTTTTGAACTGGCATATAAGGCATACATTGGAGAATATGTAGCTGAGCCTCCCACAAAGTCAGCTTGCGCAGCGAATGATAAACACTATGAACTTGCTCTGCAGAAAGTGCATTACCCTTCTCAAGGTAATGCTTCAACATCCACGTTGCAGCCTTTTCTTCGGTAGCAGAAACAATCATTGTGACAATATCGTCTATAAAAGAAAAAGAGTTTTCGTGCTGACAATATATCTTTTGAATATCATCGGAGGATTTGCCATCCCAACCAGATAAATCACGCAGAAGTGACATTCTCCTATACCATCGTCTTCATTGTTTAATGGCGATGCATCATCGATGCAAGGAGGCCAGCGCCCACTAAAGCGCTACCGCTCACTTTATTAAGACGCCGACGAGCTTGATAGCCCTGCATCTTATGACGAATACTGCCGGCAAATAAAGCAAACGAAGTGACTGTTATTGCAATAATGGTTAAAAACGTCATCATCAAAATCAGGACCTGAGGCAAAGCAGCCGATGCAGGATCGATAAATTGAGGAAGAAATGCCACAAAGAATACAATATCCTTAGGGTTTAATGCTGTCACAAGAAAAGAGGCTTTAAACATAGCAAATCTGGAGGCACTCTGAGCAATAGATGATTCTGAGTATTCTTCTGGTTTTATAGTCCAAGCCTTAATACCGAGATAAATTAGGTAAGCAACACCAAACCATTTAAGCACTAAAAATAATGTCGCCGACGTCGCCAGTACTGCACCAAGTCCGATCAATGATAGGGTCATTGCCGTAAAGTCACCTAATAAAACCCCTGCCACCAAAGGTGTAACAGATGCCCTTCCATGACTAATCGCCTGACCAATCACCATAATGACCGTAGGGCCGGGAATAATTGCAAAAACAAAAACGACGGCAATAAATGCAAACCATATTTCAAGTGTCATACTATATTCTCACTTATCTGGCATTCATTTTTAAAAGCCACTGACAGCAGCATTAACTTTTTCGTTCAACAAGTAGACCCATCCCGATAATTCCCAGAAAGGCAGCACAACAGCGATTAAAAACCTTTCTCATTTCAGGCTTTGAAAACCAATGACGCAAATACACACCAAATGCCGCATAGAGTGCGATTGCTATAAACTCCAAGCATAAGAATAAAGTACCCAGTATAAAAAATTGATAGCCAACTGCTTCGGTTGATTGTATAAACTGAGGGAGAAAGGCTGTAAAAATTAAAATTGCTTTCGGGTTACCTGCCGCCAGAAAAAATTCCTGGCTAGCCAATTGACACACTGTTTTTGCTTCTGTCTCTTTGTGATTGATATCTGATACCTTAGCGCTCCACAATTGATAAGCAATCCAAAACAAATAAATAGCCCCTACCACTTTAATGGCAAAGAACAGTGTTTCGGATGCATAGAGAATTGCAGCCAGACCAGAAGCTGCCAAGAAAATCATCACAACAAAGGCTGACAATCGTCCCAAGCCTGCGACAACAGCTGATCGATAGCCAAAATTTTGTGCGTTATTCATCGCCAATAAATTATTAGGACCTGGAGCCATATTAAGGGCAAAACAAGCCGGGATAAATAAACTTAACGTTAAAAAATCCATTAGTTATTACCTTATAGAGAACTATTTACTGACTTATGCAAAATAATCCCAACAACTAGAGTTGCAATTATAGAAATCACTAAAAAAATTGGAAACAAAGAATGTAAATAGTGAATAAAACCATAATCATTTATTTGAACATAAATAGCTTTCCAGCCTTTCAACTTCATAGACTCTCCAGTTATAACATTTTTACCGCTGCTCGAAGCTGTAGCAATGCTAAATATTATAGAGAATATGGCTCCAACTAATATGCCAACAAAAGTCGATTTAAGTAAGAGCGTAAACATTTTATCTTCCTTTCTTACTTGAGAGATATAGTAGATACTTATCTATAAACAGTAGCATCGTAGGTTAATCTTACTAAACCAACAACTCTCGCTCCAGACTACTGGCATATATCAGCAAAAATACCATTAACAGTGCTTTTTAAATCGCCTGGGCTCAGCTCTATCTCCAAACCTCTACGACCAGCGCTTACATAAATGGTCGCATGCTGTTGAGCAGAGCTATCGATAACCGTTCTGAGACGTTTTTTCTGCCCAAGTGGGCTAACTCCACCGAGAACATAACCTGTCGAGCGTTCCACATCAAGCTTATCAGCCATTACTGCCTTTTTTGCCTTAGCTGCTTTAGCAATTCGTTTCATATTTAACATCGCACAAACTGGCACAATACCCACAACCAACTCTTTACTTTCAAGACTCACCACTAAAGTTTTAAACACTCGGCCTTCAGACACACCCATTTTTTCAGCGGCTTCCAGCCCGTACGATTCACTGGATGAGTCATGAGTATACTCATGTACCTGATGCTGTACTTTATTTTTATTTAATAAATTAATTGCTGGTGTCATTTTGTTTTCGCAAACGTTTTGATAACAATACCTTATTTATTTTTATCAGGCCAATGCCACAAGGGCTCATCTAACATTCCTTGGCCCACAACTTGAGTTTGCCCCAAGCTCTTCTCTAAATGCACAGAATGACACTCATCGGCACTTTCCAGAGTAGCAATCAAACGACTGGCATGAGACACCACCCAGACTTGTGTATTTTGTGCTGCACGAATAATTAATCGAGCAAGCGCAGGAAGCAAATCAGGATGCAAACTGGTTTCAGGTTCATTCAGTACCATTAAAGGCGGTGGCCTCGGTGTTAATAAGGCGGCAACCCAAAGTAAATAACGCAATGTACCATCAGACAATTCTGATGCTGACAAAGGCCGTAATAAACCTTCTTGCTGAAGACTAACGCTGAAACGACCATCTTCTTGTACAACGATGCTTAAGGTCGCACCAGGAAAAGCATCTGAGATAGCGTCATTAAGTGCATTAATATCACCTATTTCTATAATGGTTTGCAGGGCAGCAGCTAAATCTCTGCCATCATGATGCAAAACAGGCGTACGAGTCCCTAGCTGCGGCAACCGTGCCGGTGCACCAGCATCGGATCTAAAATGATCGTAGAACCGCCAAGCCTTTATTTCCTCTCTCATTGTAATAACTTCAGGTGCTATGCTTGGATCGGCCACTTGGGCAAAAATACTTTCAAACTGACTGGCATGTTGCGAAATCACTTGCCACTGTCGATTTGAACGCACTTTAATAGCAGCCCCAGTACGATCAACTAATAAACTAGCCGGGCGATAGGCTTCACCGCTCCAGATACATTCTTTTTTAATTTCAGGGTCTAGGGCAAATGCCGTTGGCCCCAGATTTCCTGGTGGCGGCAAGCCCAGTGAAATTGAATAACCGAAACTCTCAGCTGAAAAGCCTAAGCGCAACCTTGCGGCTTTCTGCTTGGGCCCACCTTCGATATTCACTTCACCTTTTCGCATCGCTTTAGAGATTTTTTCAGGGCCGGCCCAAAATGTCGAACTCAAGCCTCCCTCTCGCGCCAGTGAATTAATCACGCCACCCTGTGCGGTTTCAGATAACAATCTCAAGGCCTTATACAAATTCGATTTGCCGCTGGCGTTCTCTCCAGTAATAACATTTAAGTTCCCAAAAGGAATCACTAAATTTAATAATGATCGATAGTTACTAATCGCCAGCGTTTTTATCATTAATCCTTAGCCTTTATCCAAAACGATACAAACAACATTCATGCTATACATTCACTTTGTATTTGAGGTCTGTCACTTCATCGCCTGTTATGCCTCGAAACCCCCAACAATGAGGCGCCTGCTCCTTAATGGTAATTTCAATATCTATAGGTGCTATCGATAACTGGCTTTCAATTTGACTAAACAATTCTTTAATCAATGCTTTTTGTGTATCCACTTGCCGGCCCGCCATCATATTAATCTCGATAACAGTATAAGCATCACTACGGCCACCTGGATAAAAATAGTCTTCTCTATCCATCGGGATAAATCGGTGCGCTCGCTTATCTTCAGGCATACCCAGCACTGATTGCATACAACCATGTATAACATCCGATAACTTTGCTTTTATTGGATTTAACTTCTCTTTTATTCCATAGACGACAATCATATTTCTCTCAAAACTTACAAAATATTTAAAATAAAATGATAAGGCAATAACTAAGATTTTCTAAAATGTTTCAATCCGTTAATACCAAAATAAACAATGCTACCGACCAAACCACTGTATAAGCAAAATTTGTGCAGCGACGCTACCGAAATAACACCTAGCAACTGGTTATCAGCAAAAAAAGGAGAGAGCGGTTCCATATCTGCATGCATGACACTATCGATCAATACATGACTATAAGTCCCGATAAAAGCCGATAAGAACACAACCCACCACGCTATCTGGTTTTTCGAAACCTGTAGTTGATTACCCAATAAAATAGCTAAGCCGACTTCCACTAAATACTTACCTGTCAAACCTGAAAACACAGCCAGTAATGTCGCGCCAATATAAGTATGGGAAAACCCGTGCAGATGCCCTTCACCCGATAACAGCACTATTAAGGGCTGAATATCCATCACTATTTGAGCCCAGCCAAAAATCATCAAACTGAAACTACTTTGCAAAATTGCTTTGACAGCAATTCCTGGCCCCATATGAAACGGTGTAAATGGCATTAAAGCTCCCAGAATATGAAAAGCCGATTGGCAGCTCTCGATTTATAATTTATATCGTACACTCATCGAAGTCAGTTGTTATAGTATGATTTTCATCTGGAGCAGGATACGGCTTTTTAAAAGTAAACGCGCTATCAGAGGGACCATGAGTTCGTATGTATTGTAATTTTTCATCGGCTTCTTGCAGTGTAGGTCGATGCCCTTTAGGAATCCACCATAGCACCATATGCGCCTCAGCCATTTTATGAAACCACTCTTTTTTCCTACGCATAATTTCGACGTGTGCCGAACGATAGGCATAGTTATGAAGATGCTCTATATCATCCCATACCGACATATTAACGATGGCATTATCTCCAAAATAATCAATACTCGTCGCATCACCGTCTTCGGTTTGTAAACGCCAAACAAACCCGGGAGAATTTTCAGCTAACTCGTTAATACGATCCAGATTATTAACAAAAACAGATAGTTCTGGCGAATCTAATGGGAATTTTAATTCAGCAATATTTAATTGAGCGAGTTCGTATTGCAACATAGCTTTCATCCTTTAATCATTATGTTTTATACATCTAAAAGTTGAGCGAATTTTTCTCTAAGCATATCACGTAACAACAGTACTGCGGGCGTAATCTGTTTACGCGTAGGACTCATCAGATTTAAATCAATACTTGGCGATTGATACTCAGGTAATATTCTCACGACTCTACCCGCGCGAAGGTCATCACTCATATCAAGCCGCGACTTATAAGCGATACCTCTACCGGCAACCGCCCAACGATGCACGACATCCGCATCATTCACACAACGATTCCCCGAAACCCTTATCTTATAACGCTCATTATCATTGTCTTTTGCAATAAATTCCCACAAATCGTAACTGCGGTTATTCAATTGATACAACAAACAATTATGCTCCACTAAATCATTGGGCTCCTTCGGCATCCCAAAGGTGGCGAGATAACTTGGAGAAGCACACAATACCCGATCTATCGTGGCTAACTTAAAGGCCACCATCGATGAGTCATCCTGCTTGCCATAACGAATAGCTAAATCAACACGATCTAAATAAAAATCAGCAATGGAGTCACCCAATAATAAATTAATAGACAAATTAGGGTGCTGGTCCATGATCTCATCAATCCAACTTAACATCAGGTTACGACCGAGATCTGAGGGAGCCGATACTCTTAGTTCACCAGCCACCTTTCCCCCCAAGGCATGAATTGAGGCTCGCCCAAGCTCTAGGTTATCCAGAGCCTTGCGGCAGTAGACTAGAAAGCGCTCTCCTTCGGCAGTAATTCGAAGTTGACGGGTGGAACGAATAAACAGCTGCACCTCGAGCTGATTTTCTAACCGCTTCAAAGCAGCACTGGCTGCTGCGGTTGTCATATCCAGCTGTTCAGCTGCACGGGTAATACTGCCGCTATCGGCGGTACGAATGAAAAGAGAAAGGTCGTTTAGATTCATTATCAAATATTTTTTGATTATGTTTGATTTATTACCCCGTTTATATCATACCTCCACTTGTCAATAATAGCCCCTATCACTAACACACAAACAACAGCCATTACCCCATAGAAAACCAACATAGAGGATGCCTTATGAAAGCCATCGGTTATTTACAACCTCAACCCATTGATCAAAAAGATGCTTTAATGGATATTGAATTACCAACACCCCAGGCGAAAGGCCGTGATTTGCTGGTAAAAGTGCAAGCAGTATCCGTAAACCCTGTGGATACAAAAGTAAGAGCATCAACCTCCCCTGAAGCCGGTGATCACAAAGTACTAGGGTGGGATGCCGTCGGTGAAGTCGTTGCGACCGGTGAGCTTGTCGAATTTTTTAATGTAGGCGACCAGGTATGGTACGCCGGTGATATCACTCGCTCAGGCTCTAACGCTGAATACCAATTAGTTGATGAACGAATCACCGGTCTCAAACCCACATCGCTATCAAATGTTGAAGCTGCTGCCATGCCATTAACGGCAATAACCGCATGGGAATTATTATTCGATCGCCTAGGCTTTACCCCTGCAACATCGGCGCTAACAAACCAAAAGCCAGAACAGGAAAATGAACCCGCAAAAAGTATTTTAATTATAGGCGCAGCAGGCGGCGTTGGCTCGATATTGACTCAACTGGCGGCAAAACTAACAAACGCTACGGTGATTGGCACAGCATCACGCCAACAAAGCCAAAGCTGGGTAAAAGAACTGGGGGCCGACCATGTTATTAATCATCACCAGCCGTTAATGCCGCAATTAGCTGCTATCGGTATCGATAACGTGACTCATGTCATTAGCCTCACTCACACCGACCAACATTTTGATCAACTAGTAGAAGCATTATCACCTCAAGGAAAATTAGCACTGATTGATGACCCTAAAACCACTATCGATATTACCAAGCTCAAGCGCAAATCCCTTTCTCTGCATTGGGAACTTATGTTTACTCGTTCCATGTTTACTACCTGGGACATGCAGAAACAACATGAGTTATTAACAACTGTCGCAAGGCTGGTTGATGACGGAACGATTAAAACGACACTAGGGGAAAATTACGGCACCATCAACGCCAGCAATTTGAAACGAGCCCATACACACATAGAAAGTAATCAGGCAGTGGGCAAAGTCGTACTCGAAGGTTTTTAAACACCCTTAATCTTTTACATTTGAACGCATAAATACAAACAGAGGAAAAATCATGAGCCAAGCATTAACCATTGTTGCTCGCATTGAAGCCAATTCAGATAAAATTGAACTGGTAAAATCTGCATTATTAAAATTGATTGAACCAACACGCAAAGAAACAGGCTGCCTACAATACGACCTACACCAAGATAACGAAAACCCAGAAGTTTTCGTCTTTTATGAAAACTGGGAATCACGTGAACTGTGGCAAACACATATGAACAATGATCATTTAAAAGCTTATATGGAAGAAACGGATGGCTCTGTTGCAAGCTTCACATTAAATGAAATGAGCAAAGTCGCTTAACAATATCTATAGCCCAGCATTATCTGCTGGGCACTTTTCATTATTTTTCCCTCGTATAATGTTACAAAACCACAATCAAAATGACGTCAAAATTTGCATAACACCCTACCTACGTGCCTTTTATATACCTGTCGCATAGGCCACTTAATAACACAACAATATTATCACTCCTTTCAATATTCTTTATTTATATAATGGCATTCAGGTTTGTCTTTAACGAGTGACAACTCTACTTTATATAGATGCAGAGCAGCCTAGTCAGAGTGTTTTTTTAATTTACACAATCGATTTAAAATGAAAAATTCGCTATCGATAAAAATAAGTCATGAGCTTAATTGTGAATGAAGCTTCTAATTTTCTATCTATCCATTAGAAATAAATTGAGAAGATATAAACGATATTACCAGTTAAACTTAAGACTCTATAAGCAATCAACTATACTTATTAAATATCAATAAAATGGTATTTAGCAGTGAAACATTTAAGTGAAAGTGACCAGAAAAAACTGGATAAACTGCAAGGGTATCTAGAAAAAATCAGCCGGACCCAAATTGGCTACCCATGTAATCAGCAATTTGATTACTCTAAGCTTCAGTATTTTCTGAACTACAATATTAACAATGTCGGCGACCCTTTTGCAGGCAGCAACTTTCGCATGAATACACACGAGTTCGAACGCGAAGTGTTGGCAAAGTTTGCTCAGTTTACACGGGCACCAGAAAATGGTTATTGGGGTTATATTACGAACGGAGGTACTGAGGGCAATATGTACGGCCTTTATCTTGCTCGTGAGCTAATGACCAATGGCGTCGTCTATTTTTCTGAAGACACGCATTACAGCCTGACGAAATTATTGCGTTTACTAAACGTCCGAAACATCATGATCAAAAGCCAAAAAAATGGTGAAATGGATTATGCTGATTTGCGCGAAACGCTACGCATCCACCGTGATGTCCCTCCTATTATTTTTGCCAATATTGGAACAACCATGCAAGGCGCTATCGATGATATACAACATATCAAACGCATTATGGAAGACCTTGCTATTCACAATTATTATATTCATTGTGATGCTGCATTGAGCGGTATGATTTTACCCTTTGTCGAAGAGCCACAAGCGTTTGATTTTTCTGCGGGCATCGATAGCCTTTCCATCAGTGGCCATAAATTATTGGGTTCACCATTACCTTGCGGTGTTGTACTGGCACAAAAAACACATGTCGAACGCATTGCACGATCTGTCGAATATGTTGGCGTATTGGACACCACCATCATGGGCTCTCGCAACGCTTTCACACCACTTCTATTGTGGTACGCTTTACAATCCTTAGGTCATCAAGGTATTACTGATATTGTTAATGAAAGTATTACGAGAGCAGATTATGCGATAGATGCATTCCGCAAAATTGGGGTCGACGCTTGGCGCCATAAAAACTCGATAACGGTAGTGATGCCACGGCCATCGTCGACAGTGCTGGAGAAATGGCAAATTGCCCCCTATCGCGATATTGCACATATTATTACGCTACCCCATGTGACAACGACCATTATTGATGAAGTAGCTGAGGATATGTGCACCTACCCAGCGTCGCTTATTTAAATTTTTCTGTCAATTCGGTGACTCATTATGAAAAATATTGCCGTACTAACTGAAAACCATCCCGGTGTCATTGCCGACATTACCCAATTGCTGGGAGACCAGCAGGTTAACATTTTAACCTTAGACGTGGACGGTGTTGAAAGCCATGGCGTTATCCAGTTAACCGTTGATCAATACGACCAAGCCTTACAAACATTAAAAGCCGCAGGCTACCGGGCCATTAGTGAAGATGCCCTCGTTATTCGCATTACAGATGAACCAGGGGCATTGGCAAAAATTGCCAGCCGCTTTAAAACCCATGCCATTAATATTCGCAGTATGCATATTCTCGATAGAAAAAGTGACTATGTACTCGTTTCAATCGTTACCGATGATAATAAAAATGCAGAGCAATGGTTGCAAGATGTTCTAGTATCAAACTAGCGCTCATCATTAAAGCTTATTACTCTATTATTCACTCAGTGTAGTTTAAGTCAAAGCCAGCGCCTTACTTTGCGCTTATACAGCAAATATTCTTCACCAAACTTTTTCTCTAGATATATTTCTTCTTTTTTTATTGCAATTAAATACACCAACATAGCAGCAGGAATAAAACTGACAAACACCCATAGACTATTAAGAAAAACACCTATCCCAATAGTAATAAAACAAAACAATGTATAAATAGGGTTGCGTGAATAAGCATAAACCCCTGTAGATATTAATGCTGTTGTTGGTTTCCATGGCTCAATACTGGTTTTAGCTCTAGAAAAAATTCGACTGATATAAACGACCATACCAATGGCTGATAATATGATTAGCGTACCAAGATACTTACCAACTAAAGACAAGCCTAATGTAAGCGGGTATAGATAATGAAAACTATAAGCAATCAATATTAGCAATAGAAATAGTAAAGGCGGTGGGAATTTAACGGCTGCGCCTTTTTCGTCATTATTCTGAAATGGCTTTTGTTGCATCGACTTTAGACCTAATTAATTCTCTATTGTTTATCGAACCATAGTCAATTGATCTAATTATTGAAACTTCGAAATATATTTATGGACAGGGATTTTTATATCTTCGCCCGTCTTTATAAATAGCTTATAGGCCGCTGTGATCCTATGGCCACCATCCTCAAGCATATAGGTTTTACCACAACCACAATTCAATAGCTTAATTGGGGAATTAATATCTTGCCCCATCTTCAATGTTTTAAACACTGTATTGAGCCGTTCATCATCCCCACGAACCCAACTAATGGGTAACTTTACGAGTTCACTGACTGGCATTTTGATACACATTGATTTCACCCTTTCGCCGCTATGGCGGCACGCACATTAATACAGGCAACTGATATTAATTTATTTTACCAATAACTGATAGGTTGTAAATTGATCCCCTAATAGCTCACTTTGATAGACACGCTTAGACATTTTCCGCAAAAACTTGTATTCAGGCCGAGTATGAAGAAAATGAATTAACAATTCATTATGGCCCAATTCTTTGGCCCACTCCATAATATCGAAAAATACTGTTTTACCTAGCCCCCAATATTTCTCATCAATTACAATCGCAATCTCATACTGACCATTTTCAAGCTGGATACCACACCAACCCACCAACTGATCGTCATTAAGAATTGCTCGAACTTTACAACCCTCAATAGAGTCAACTTTATTTTTTGATTCTATCCATTGAATAATGGAACTTCTATCAAACTGATCATGCTCTATTAAATGTTCCCTTGTTTTCTGGTGGTTCAACAAAGAAAGAAAATCATCGGGGTTTGCTTTGTTAAGTTTTACATATCGGATAGAACTCATATGATTTATTTTGCAAATAACTCCAATTCAATATTTCTAAACGCTTTAAATTCCAGAGCATTGCCCGAAGGGTCTGAGAAAAATATGGTGCCCTGCTCTCCTGGCTCGCCTTTAAAGCGCACATAAGGTTCGATAATAAAATCATCAACGAACCCTCTTACCTTTTCAGCAAAGACGTCCCAATCATCAAAATTCATAACAACCCCAAAATGGGGTATGGGGACTCCATGCCCATCAACGGGGTTTGAAATAGAAGTGATTTTACCAGACTTACCAATTTGAGGATTGAGATGGGTGACAAACTGGTGACCAAACATATTAAAGTCAATCCAACTTTCCGAACTTCTCCCTTCTGGAAACCCCATTTTAAGGCCGTAGAACTCCCTGGCTTCTTCAATATCGCGCACTTGAACCGCTAAATGGAAAGGAGTTAATCGCATTATCATCTACCTCACTGAAGTTAAGACTTTTAGAGCCGATTAAACAACATATCTCAATTAGGGGCTCGTTAGTTGACTACTATTATCCTTCAAAAATACTTCCATTTCTTTATAACTCTCTAACTCTATCAATAATCGACCTTTGTAGTGTTTAGCCACGTCTCGCCAATGAATGCCTTAAATAACAGCAACCAAGCTATAGGGTAAATTAAGACTGAGCTCCATAGAGTGGAATTCTCGCGTCATTTTAATAAATGTTGGGACAGCCCCACCGCTTTTAAGTCAGCCACAGCAAAAATCCCTATTTCATTTAAGCATTGAGAAGACTTTAGGCCAATATTGATGCGTACCTCCACTTTATTACTCATAACGAGACCATGGCTGTTTTTCCGTATTTACATCACGAAACAACACTTCCGACAATATACAATGCGGAATAAGTAATAACCGAAGAAATTAAAGCAATTAAGACACTCGTAATGTAATTAGCCTGGAGCATAAATTTATATACTACCCCCATTACCAAAAAACTATAAATATAAGCTAACACATCATTAGTCGCCGCTCCTGGAAAGAAAGAAATAGCAACACTAGAAACCAATGTGGCAACAATAATAGCTAATACACAATCGATAAGGTCGGCTTTCCCCGCCCCTAACTTTCTTGCTGTAAACATCACAGGAAACACACAAAATATTACAACAAATAAACCACCAATGATAATACCCATTAGAACTCCTCTACTTTTAAATTGGTGTATTTATTAGCCTTGAAACTGAGGACAAGACTTCACTTTTTCAGGTGCTAAAGCTGATAAACGTTGAACAAATTGATTAGCGATTTTTTTAGCCTCTGCTGTACTATTCACTCCAGGTGCCAATTCAACAATTTTTTCATAGGCTGCGCTTTGCCGACCTAAAAATTCCGAGCTTTTTCCAATAATAAGCAAGGCAGGAACAGAAACTTCAACGTTATCACCAGCATATTCCACCGCTAGCTCAGCATTTTGTTTAGCACTGTAAAAATCGCAATTGATAAATGCTTGGGTTGCCAGTTCTTTTTCTTCCTTGCCGGATTTTCCAGCACAGGCAACTAGTGATAGTGACATTAATAGACAAACAATATACTTCATAGAATCCCCTTAAGTTAAAGCATCAAGATTTCAATAAAAAATGTCTTTCAGAATAACAGGGGAAACTTGCATATAACTTGCACTTAAATCAACAGGAGTGAAATAAAAAATTCAAAAGCGATATCACAGTTTGACTTTTTTAGAATACTTAATTTTAGCTAGCTGAACACCTTCAGCAATCATTGGTTTTAATGCGTCAAAAGTTTCTAAGGATGGGTTAAGCACACCAATCCATGACATCCACCCGTACACAGGATGAGGCATTATTTCATTAACATTCTGAAAATCATGCCCCGTACTTACCGTTTGGCCCGCTGCAGGCCTTTTAGGAATTTCACCAAACATCTCTTTAAATCGATCTTTAGTTAAGCCTAGATTAATCCGATAAATATCAGGCCTATTTACATTAGACGCTTTGTCGTTAGGGCCATCTTTTTCTTTGAAGGTAAGAATGTAAATACCTTTAGGCAACAAACCGTGTGGATTATAAAAAAGGCCTCGCTCTCCCCAATTTTCAGAAATAACAACACCTTCAAATTCTGAAATTGCGTAATTGAATATATCGTCTATCGATACAGAACTCACTATATTACTTACCTTATAAACGTAAAAACAGTGAGTATAGCAACGACCTACTGACAACATAGTGTCAGTAGGCTTGTTAATGTATTAAGCCATTATAAGAGACTAGTTACTATTCTGTGCCCAGTACAAAAGTGTGAAATGTGATTTCAAATAGTTTTATTATCTGTTTAACACTTCGATGTACCACTTTGGCTGCATATCTGCGAAATCTGTACGAATATTGGATGGGAGATAGCTAGCCGAATCGAGCACGTACGCCTCACCATTTTCTCTCTTAAAAACAACCCAATGCCAAAAACTTTTACCCTCTTCTTGATGATATTTAATAGCCAGCAATGCCAAGTCAGGCAGCTTATCCCATGCTTCAAAAGGAATTTCATTGGCAGATACTTCAATACCCGCATTAGCTAATAAATGTCTTACGTACTGCGTATCAGACCAAAGCGATTTATCATCCGCATAAATACCCATTGCATTGGCAATAGCTTTCATCTCCGAATAGCTCTTACCCACTATATTTGCAACAGAGGCAATTCCACACCCTGTAGCCTCTTCTTGTATTACAGGTTTTAGCATTCATTATTCCAATTGAATTTTAGGGATGGTGATAAACAACTATGCCTACTTATCATCACTCCCTTTATTGATTTAATTCGTTACTACTGACAACTACCGCAACTTCATCGCCATCCATAGTTAACTACAATCTAATTTTATCTGATCGATTTCAGTATTAGCAATAAACTTAGCTGCTACTACTTCTGCACACTCATCGCTACTGATCACATCATGGGACACCTTGTAGGTAACTATACGGCTTTTAGTAAATGACTTCCGTTGTTCGATAACATCACTTAATGGTGTAATCGTATCAAGCTCTCCATGAAGAAACAGAGAAGGTATATCTGTTTTTGTTGCCATTGAAACAACTGGGTCACTAGCCTCAATTAGCATCTCATTACAATAATCAAGTAGGTCTATTGAGAGTAACGCAGTATCACGTATATATCCTTCTGGTAATTTATCCGCCTGTATTCTGATTGAGTCAAAATTAGTATATGGCTTGTCATCGTAGCAGTAATGGCTGCTTGTACTCACATCGCCATAAGTAGTATCTAATAAATAGGCAATATAGTCCTCAAGGTATGGGGTGATTGTATTAACACGCCCCGCCTCTAGCTCAACGATAATATTAGGGAGTTCAGCAAATATTTGCTCACCATATGTTCCATTCAACAATGCCGATATAAAACGCTCACCATTGAGCAATACCGCTATTTTATTGTTTTTATAGGGATGATCTAACTCTAACTGAATAGGGTTTAGATTAAGCGCTTTATGTAGACTCCATATCCTATTTTCAATATTGTGAAGTGGTGTTGAACAATTTGGCGTTAAATTACAGTAGTTGTAAAGTGCTAAGTAGCCCGCCATCACTTTATTTATATAATTATTATGCGGCTTCAAGTTTGGGAAGGTTGCACTATCCAACACCATGGACTCAACAGACTCTGGATATTGAGTAGCAATTATCTGTGCGTAAGTTGCAGCATACGAAACACCTATCAACACCCATTGATCTATGTTGCCAGCGGTACGCATCATTTCAATATCATTGGCTATCGACAAGCTGTTATATTCGGATAGATTTATCCCCTGACGTTTAAATTTATCAATACAGTCAAAATAATCTTTATTTGATTCTTCCCACTGCCTTGTGAACGAAAGGTTACGCGTCAATCGCTTTGCTTCACTTTTAACAAAAGTGTCGCAGGTGAGTAGCGGCTTTGAAAGTCCAGTTCCTCTTGGGTCTATCACAAATAAGTCTCTACCTTGATAAATAGACAGATCATTATGATATTCCCAGATTGTTTTAATACTCCTGATTGAACCAAGATACATTGGGGCACCTGGTCCTCCAGCACCGAGATGAAGGACAGGAGGCTTGGTGGAAAAGATAGAATTACTTCGAAAAACCACAACAGGAAATCTAATGGCTGTATCAGTTTGCTGAGCGTGATCTTCCGGTACATGCATGTAATAGCACTCTGTACGAGGTGGCGCAAATGCCTCACCAAACCAGCACTCAACCGGCTCAAAACCATATTGCTGAGTATCGCTAATCTTTTGAAACGGCTCCCTATATGTCAGATCGAGTAACTTTGTGGTTAAGAATATAGCCAGCGCCACAAGTAATGTTATTGTTATCGGGCGTATTTTACGAGATCGAATAATCATAATGCTTTAGACGTGGCTTTCCTTACTATATTGATGTGAAGATCATTAATGGATGATATAGAAGTTTAGAGAATCAGTGATAAATAGTAACGATAAAGATTCTTATTTGTCACCGTCCCCTTTTACTAGACAGCCTTATTAGGTGCGTTTTAATGCAAAAACAATAAAAACCACATGGCTAACACCGCTAAAAAGTTTACTGTAAATACGAGCCCTCTTAACCGTATATTAGTTGTTAAGATTTGAATCAAACTATGTAATATACGCCCCAAAATAAATAGCCATGCCAGCCATATTTGAGACACCCCGACTGGGTAAACTATTGATAACTGAAGCAAGCAGACAACATAAAACAAAATAGGCCATTCAAATTGATTGGCTAGGTTTGCGCTGACTCTTGGTTCAATATCATTCCATAATTTTTTGGAGCCTATGCCCCAAACTTCTGGTGCTCGCGCTATTGTAAGAAGCATATAAAGCAATGCAGACCATATTACATGCACGAACATTGGGAGTATTAAATAATGTGCTTCCAAACTTTATTTCCTTGACATCTAACGCCTTACCAATGGGAACACGAAGCAACGCGTAGTATTTCTTGTGGAGGCCATGCTTTTTGTGACCGGAGCAACTTGTTATATATTTTAGCAGCCACCATCGCCCCCGCCAGAGTCGCCACCACCGAAAAAACCACCTGTACCACCACCTGAATCAGTTTTACCACCAAGGCCAGCTTTAGCTAATAACCAAACTAATAAAGCACATAAGAACACAAATACTCCAAAGGGAGCTAAGCCACTATATATAAAATTAGATGATGAAAGGTCTGTGATATACCAAGAACCACTTAAACCTAAGATAGTAATTATTAAAGATTTCATCTGCAATTTCCTTAATACATATAATGCTGTGGTTAGAGGCCTGCGAAACAACGCGTAGTACGTCCAAGCGGAAGGCGACTATACAAATCTAAGGGATCGGCGACAAATAATAACGATAAATATTCTTATTTTTCACTTCCCCCTTTTTCTTAGTAACTTTGCTAGTGGTTTTTATTTTTTATACCTTTCAAGATGCTGTTGTAAAAGCAATTTTTTTATGTTTGATTTTCCTTTCTTATTTTTTGCTTCTTGTAAAGTAACTCTTGTTCTTTTAGTCTGACCTTTCACGGCTTTTTCCTCCTGCAAGTTCAAATTGAGCTAGCTCTTCATCTGTTAATTGATATAGGTCTGGATCGTTCTCTATTATCTTATCAATTTCCTCATCCGTCATTTCTTGAGCTTTCTTTGCAACTGATAAACTTCTTAGCTTCCGAACTTGTTCTATGCTGATTCTCGTAATATTCTCACCCATTATCCTGCCCTCCTACCAAAGGAGTTTTGCCTATATTGTTCTATTTCTTTCTTTTTCGCCGGTCTTACTGAAATAAGGCGGTTAACTAATTTTCCACCTTCATAACACCTAATAGTATACGCAACAAATAATATACCAAAAGGTCCTTGACCTATAGTTTGATATCTTTCTTCACCATAGTCCTTTCGATTATCTATTCTCTCTTGTCTTAATGGATCATCCCAAACAAGAACCGCGTCATAAAAATCAATACCTCTTTCTAGCAAAGTTGACTGACGTTTACTTTCATCCCACTCAAATTCCATATTTTCCTCCCATGGTTGGTTATTGATATCAAATTAGGGTAGATTTACTCCGCCTCCTTTTTATTTTATGAATTCTCTCTCCCAAATTAGAAAACGACGATTATCAGTTGATCCCATAGCCTCTATAAGCGCCTCATTGTTAAAACCAGAAAGACGTTTTTGCATTGTTTCTAACAACTCATTTTCCCCCGTTGCGCCCTGAGGAATTATGCACCCAGAAGACATATCTTTTGCAAGCAACAACCAAAAGACATCTGGCACAAAGGGGCCTTCGTCTGTTGTTTCAATCAGTACAGCATCAAGCTTATTCCAAGTTATTGATTCATCCTTTTCTTTCGGCTTCTGACAAAGTATATTTTCATCATCAAATGTGACAATAACAGAAGCCTCCGGTTGCAATACCCTATCTTTATTATTCTTTTTACTAAAAAGCTTCCTAAAAAATTCTATCATTGATAATACTCATAATTCCGCAAAGATGGCTTTGTTAAAGCTAGTAGCGTTCCGGCAACCAAATAGAATTTACAATTGGCCTACCACTACTATTACAACCGTCTATATAAAGATCGATTGTTTTGCCTGACATATAAGCTGCTAGAACAAGGCTATACATTGATTTAGCTTGTTCTTCGGTTGCAGATGCGTGCGCACCCACAATCCATCTTGTTGGGTCTGAGCAATTGTCAGCCTTGGCTGTATCCCAAGTTCCAAACATGACAAATTGGTTATTGCTATCGAGCGCTCTGAACTTTGTAATATTTCCAGGGCCTGTATATTCCCCTCCAATGACACTTACGCTAACAAAAAATATTGTCATTATCAGATATTTCATTAATCTCTCCGATGATTGTCTTATAGCTTTAACATTTGTATATCACGCCAGCGTGATATCTATCTTATAAAGTTGTTAAGTATCCATGTTAATTACTTGATTTCAATAATAATTGTCTACTTTTTTATAAAACTTTGTCACTGACGTTTGGCGCATTATCTACCCAGCCATTTTTATAAGCATTTGATTTAATTAGCTTTTTAAATTACCCAAGGAGGGAAAGTGAGCGTAGCCGGTTTGGCAATTTGACCATTTTACCAAATTATTTTAAATAACCCGCATAAATACTTATTTTAGTCTTGGCTGTTTAACGAAAAATTTATTTTTAGAAACAGCAGATAAATAATGATTTATGCGCCACGCTTGAAATGCGCACGAAGAGATTTTAAAAGAGAATATTCAATTTAATTAATTACTGATCCAGTAACTCTATCCAATGCTTCACCGGCACATTCGCTTTTGTTTCCAAATGCATTTGACAACCGACATTAGCGGTTACGATTTGCTCAGGGTTATCAACAGTCAGTGCTGTTAGTTTATTATCTAACAATTGCTGGCTGGTTTTAGATTGCAGTATTGAATAGGTACCTGCCGAACCACAACAGAGGTGTGTATCTTTAGTTTTTGTTAAAGGCACGCCGGCTTTTTTTAGAATAGCTTCAACACCGCCTTTTAATTGTTGGCCATGTTGCAGGGTACAAGGGCAATGATAAGCGGTTGGCTTTTTTTGGTTGGCTGCAATATTGTCTAAATTTTCGTTCGCCAGTATTTCGCTGATATCTTTTGTCAGCTCTGTCACTCGATGCGCTTTGTCTGCGTATGCTGGGTCGTCTTTTAACAATTCACCGTATTCTTTTACCATGGCTCCGCAACCGGATGCTGTCATCACAATGGCTTCTGCTCCCGCTTCAATCGCCGGCCACCAGGCATCGATATTCTTGCGCATAGCATTCAAACCATCATTATGCGCCGCAAGATGGTAATCAACGGCACCGCAACAACCGGCTTGCGGCACTTCGGCTAAGGTAATGCCTAATTTATCCAGCACCCGTGCTGTTGCGGCATTGGTATTCGGTGTGGTTACCGATTGCGCACAACCTGCCAGTGCAATCATTTTGCGAGCATGGCCTTTGCTATTCACTGTCGGCCATGGGGACGCTTGTTTTTTGGGTGGCACTTTTGCTTTTAGTTGGCCTGTCAATAACGGACGCAAAAGCTGGCCAAAAAATAATAAAAAACCAAAGCGTTTTGGATAGGGTAAGACTTTGCGCAAAGCCCAACGCGTTAAACGATCCAATAGTTCGCGTTTTACTTTTGTTTCGACAATGCCCCGGCCTATATCGACCAAGCGGCCATAGCGAACACCTGAAGGGCAAGTGGTTTCGCAACTGCGACAGGTTAAACAGCGATCCAGATGAGTTTGTGTGTTTTCCGTCACCTCATTGGTTTCTAATAATTGTTTAATCAAATAAATGCGCCCGCGTGGGCCATCACGTTCGTCGCCAAAGTGCTGATAGGTAGGGCATGTCGCTGTGCAAAAGCCACAGTGCACACAGGCACGCAAAATATCTTCCGCTTCATTAATATCGGGTAAGGCTGCTATTTTAGGATGAATGTTTGTTTGCATAATGGTTTACATCCAACCGTATAAACGGCCACTGTTAAATATATTGTGAGGGTCGAACGAGTGTTTTAGGTTTTCATGTATTTTCTTTAGTACGGAGTTAGGCTCATAAAAAACCTCACTGTCGCGATCACCACCGCGATATAAAATAGCTTCACCCCCATTGGCCACAGCCCATTCCTGTAACTCTGCGTGAGAAAAATTTCCTTTTAGCCAGCGTTGCGAACCTGCCCAGTCAATTAACCAAGGTTCATCCTGGCGATAAACAGGAGCCGTCGGACTTAAGGAGAATCGCCATAAAGGTACATCAGCTTCTCTATTTGTAAAAAAGTCATTCTGTTGATCACGCAGACTGCTCCAAAATTTTTCTGCGCTATCATCAGCTATTACATTTGTATTCGATAACTGGCTTAACCATTTATCTGCTGTGCCTTCTACTGCATTTTTTGCGCCGGATAGGCGCAAACGCAATACACCGTTATCCCAACAGGCACCGCTTAATGGTTTTGGTTTACCTGACAATTCGTTCATTAATTGAATAGTGTCTTCCATGGATAACTCACAACTCAATGTCATGGTTGATGCAGGCTTGGGCAATACTTTAAAACTGACTTCGGTCATCAGTCCTAAAGTACCCATGGCACCGGCTTGCAGTCGCGAGACATCATACCCCGCGACATTTTTCATTACCTGACCACCAAAATGTAAATGCTCGCCTTTGCCGTTAATTAAGTTAACACCAAGTACATGGTCCCGCAGTGACCCGCTCCAAGGTCGACCTGGGCCAGATTGATTGGTCGCCAGTGAACCACCAATTGTCGCATTACCGTTAAAACGTGCAGGATCACAGGCCAGTATTTGATTATGTTCTGCTAAGGCCGCATCAATTTCTGCCAGCGATGTACCCGCACGCGCTGTCATGACTAACTCAACAAATTCGTAATTGAGAATACCCGTATGCTCTGCCGTCGAAATGATGTTTGAATTATTATCGAATGCGCGACCCATAAATTGTTTTGTGCCGTTTCCTTGAATCACAATAGGGGTTTGTTGAGACGCAGCCGTATTGACTTGTTCAATTAAGTGGGAAGCAATATCGCTCACGCTGCACCTTGGTTATCGATTGATGTATGACAATGGTGGTGATGGGCCGCACAACCATCACCCTCTTCCCCTTTTAATAAAGCGCGATATTCCTGACACCGTTTAAGAACAGGGATGCCTTTACCTGGATTTAAATTTCCATTGGCATCAAACGCTGATTTAATGGAATGAAACTGTGCGACCTCTTGATCGTTAAACTGTACAGCCATTTGTCGGATTTTTTCTAAACCCACACCGTGCTCGCCAGTAATACAGCCACCGACTTCAACACACAACTCTAAAATTTTTCCGCCAAACTCTTCGGTCTTTTCAAATTCACCGGGCACATTGGAATCAAATAAAATTAAAGGGTGTAGGTTACCATCGCCTGCATGAAAAACATTGGCAACGCGCAATTGGTATTGCTCTGATAAGTTTTCAATTTCTGTAAGCACGTGAGCCAACTGGCCACGCGGAATCGTACCGTCCATACAATAGTAGTCAGGAGATATTCTGCCAACGGCTGGGAAAGCAGACTTGCGCCCCTTCCAAAATAAGGCACGCTCTTGTTCGTCGTGAGAAACACGCACACTGGTTGCACCAAGCTCTTTAAACAGATCGGCAACCTGATCGATATATTCCTGCACTTCTTCTAAGGTGCCGTCGACTTCGCACAGTAACAAGGCTTTTGCTTCGACAGGGTAGCCCGCATTCGCAAAAGCTTCTGACGCTTTAATAGCATGGGTATCCATCATTTCGAGGCCACCAGGAATAATGCCACGAGAGATAATTTCTCCTACGGCATCCCCTGCTGTCTGAACTGAATCAAACCCTGCGAGAATGACTTGCGCTTTTTCAGGCAAGGGCAATAACTTAACAGTGACTTCGGTAATGACCCCGAGCATTCCTTCAGAACCATTGATCAATGCCAAAAGGTCTGCACCATAATTATCTAACCCTTCGCTACCAATGCTGACTAATTCACCCTCTACCGTGACCATTTCGATTTTTAAAACATTGTGAACAGTTAAACCGTATTTTAAACAATGAACGCCACCGGCATTTTCAGCGACATTGCCACCAATGGAACAGGCAATTTGAGAGGATGGGTCTGGGGCGTAATATAAACCATGCTCGGCAGCCGCTTCGCTAATGGCCAGGTTACGAACACCGGGTTGCAAGCGAGCAACACGTGCGAGAGGATCAATATCTATTATATTTTTAAATTTTGCTAAAGAGAGAACCACACCATTTTTATGGGGCGTTGCGCCTGCAGATAAACTGGTGCCAGCACCGCGCGCAACCACGGGAACGTTATGCTGGTGGCAGATTTTCATGACGCTCTGAACTTGCGCTACCGTTTCCGGCAACACTACCAACATTGGCATTTCACAATAGGCCGCCAAACCATCACACTCATAGACTTTTTGTGTTTCAGCATCATTGATCACATATTCAGGATCAATAAATGCTCTGAACTCGCGAGTTAATGTCTCAGCTAATTGTCTTGTCGTTGTGCTGTTAATGATCTTCTCCAAATTAAATATAATGATTTAAGGGAAGTTCTTTCAGGCACTTATTATTATGATAAGTGCGCTCCAAAGATATACTGTATTTCTACTCTGTAAAGCGCACTCTAGATCTACTTTTTCTTCATAGAATTAATACCTATTTTCTACGAAAAAAAACAGGTGCTATTTTGCTAAAAAGAAATCTAAACCTGCCTGTGCGCAATCCATATCCTGTTGTGGTGTACCTGAGCTAACACCGATACCACCCACAAATTCTCCGTCCACTTGTACCGGCAAACCACCACCGACGGTACTGATACGACCACCAACTTCGGTGTGAATACCAAAGGCCAGATTACCTGGTACACAAACCGCATTGTAATCATGAGTTGCCTTACGTGCCGCGCCCGCGGTAAAGGCCTTGTCTTGTGCAACGGTAATACTGTGTGCTTTACCTCCGTCCATACGCTCAAAGGCAATCAAGTTGCCAGATTCATCGACGACAGCGATACACATTGGCACACCAATCTCGGTTGCTTTGTTGCGTGCACCTTCAATTAATTGTTGTGCATCAGAGATGCTCAAACGCTTTATTGTTAACATGTTTGCTTCCTATAATTAATGAGACATTATGTCTCACAAAAAAATAAAAAAGGCTTTATAAATCAACAACTAATCGAAAAATTCAGCCCCGAGGCATCATAATACAAAATAGGAATTTCTCACAAACAATAAATAGCGATATAAGCAATATTAATGTGTGCAAAAAATTTCATAATACACACAAAAACTGATTCTTTTTGGGACGCAGGCTCGTCACTACGAGCGGAACAATACGAGCATAAATCTAATAATTGCTCACCTGGTTAAGGATGCATTACCTGAACACAGGTGAGCAAAACAAAGCCTGATTTAAGACTTCGCTTTTTCTCGATAAGCATGAAGAAGAGGCTCAGTATAACCATTAGGCTGAGCGCAGCCTTCAAACACCAATTCACAAGCAGACTGAAAAGCCACACCATCAAATGAAGGTGCCATCGGCACATAAGATGGGTCGCCCGCATTTTGCTCGTCTACAACTGCGGCCATTCGCTTCATGGTTTCGATAACTTGTGCTTCGGTACAAATATCGTGACGCAACCAGTTCGCAATATGCTGGCTGGAAATACGCAAGGTTGCACGGTCTTCCATTAAGCCAACATTGTTGATATCCGGTACTTTAGAACAACCAACACCTTGATCAATCCAACGTACAACATAACCCAAAATACCCTGAGCGTTGTTATCCAGCTCTTGCTGGATTTCTTCTTCGGATAATTTCATATCACCTAGCAATGGCGGCGTTAAAATATCGTCCAAGTTTGCGCGCCTACGCTCGCTTAACGCTTCCTGTCTTTGTTCAACACTCACTTTATGGTAATGCATGGCGTGCAATGTTGCTGCCGTTGGCGAAGGTACCCAAGCACAGTCCGCACCCGCTTCTGGATGCGCTGCTTTAGTTGCTAACATCTGCCCCATTTCATCTGGCTTAGCCCACATACCTTTACCGATTTGCGCACGACCTTTTAAACCACACTGTAAACCGATATCAACATTCCAGTCTTCATAGGCAGAGATCCATGGTTGTTCTTTAATTTTTTCTTTCGGCAACATTGGGCCAGCTTCCATGGACGTGTGCATTTCATCACCCGTACGATCCAAGAAGCCAGTGTTGATAAATACCAAACGGTTTTTAACCGCACGAATACATTCTTTTAAGTTAATCGTTGTGCGTCGCTCTTCATCCATCACACCCACTTTCATCGTATGACGAGGCAAACCTAGTAGGTCTTCAATGCGATCAAACAACTGGTTAGTAAATGCTGCTTCTTCAGGACCGTGCATTTTAGGCTTAACAATGTAAATGCTTTTTGTACGACTATTGCGAATTGCTTTATTCGAGTCTGTATTTTTAAAATCGTGCATGGCACATAGCGTAGTAAATAAGGCATCCATAATTCCTTCTGGAATATTGTTGCCGTCTTTATCCAAAATGGCGCTATTCGTCATCAAGTGGCCAACATTACGTACCAATAATAAACTACGACCATGTAACACTAATGGCTTTTCATCAGCACCAATATAGTGTCTATCGGCTTTTAATGAACGGGTTAATTCTTTACCGCCTTTAACAAAGGTTTCTTCAAGCGTTCCTTTCATTAAGCCCAGCCAATTGCGGTAGACCAGAACCTTATCTTCAGCGTCGACAGCTGCAACGGAGTCTTCACAATCCTGAATCGTACTGATGGCCGCTTCAAGCACAACGTCCTGCACGCAAGCAGCAGAACTTTGCTTGTCCGTGGTGTTATCACGGTCAATTTTAAGCTCGATATGCAAATCGTTATTTTTTAATAATATTGATGACGGATTAGTCGCATCGCCAACATAACCCACAAACTTTTCTGGGTTAACTAGAGCTCTGGTTGTACCGTCAGTGAGAACAGCACGCAATTCGAGCACATCAACGTTACGCACTAATTGGTATTCAACCACTTCTGTGTGCAGGCCGTTATCAGTTAAAGGGGCTGCCATATCTAGGAAGCGAGACGCTCTGGCAATAACACGTGCACCACGACGCTCGTTAAAGCCTTTACCACGCTTACAGCCGTAACCATTAACAATAACGTCTGTACCATAAAGTGCATCGTATAAGCTGCCCCAACGTGCATTGGCTGCATTCAACGAGAAACGTGCATTATTTACTGGGACGACTAACTGAGGGCCAGCAATGGTAGCGATCTCTTCATCGACATTACTGGTATCGATAGAAAAATTATACCCTTCAGGTACTAAATAACCGATAGTGGTCAAGAATTCCTTATAGGCATCCATATCTTTGATAGGGCCAGGGTTCGCACGATGCCATTCATCTATCTGCTCTTGAATATCATCACGCTTTTTCAATAATGCCTGATTGATAGGGGCTAACTCGTGAACCAAGTCACTGAAACCTTTCCAAATTTTATTCGCGTCTAAATCCAAGCCAGGTAATATTTCCTGATTCAATAGCTCATCTAAACTAGATGCTACACGTAAATCACTTTTGTCAACATAAGTAGTCATAAGGTCTTCTTTTGAGATAATTAGTTCCGAAACGGATAGAATAGAACTTGAGGCAGGTCATGTCTACATTATGCCCTACTGGTTATACCAGTTATTATTTAAACACTTTTATTAAGTAACTGAATTTATTAGAAATTATATTATTTGACAAAACAAAGCAGGATGGGATTAAATAACTGGTATTACCACGCGGACACTCACAGAATAACAACTTACTAATGAACCAGATGAACTGATAGTAACCATGACCAATCAAGAAGTTGTCTCTACCCGCTCTACGACGATCTCTCGTCAACTCGAAGAACTTATTTTAGACGGCACTCTGCAACCCGGAGACAAAATTCCTTCTGAACGCCAATTATCTCAGCGACTCAGCGCTTCTCGCCCACTTATCCGCGAAGCACTAAAGGAGCTACGTGGCCGAGGCGTTATTAATACTCTTCATGGCAAAGGCTCATTTGTGACCGGCATGCTGGAAAACAAAAATAACGAAACACCGCTGTCTCGACTTTATCAGCAACACCCTCGGTTACTCTATGACCTTTTGGAAGTCAGGGAATTACTGGAGGGCGAAGCCGCATCATTAGCTGCAGAACGAGGCACTGAAAAAGATTTATACAAAATTACCAAGGCGTATCACGCCATGAGTAACTTGCCCAAAAAAGAAAGAGATTTACTCAAAGCAGCGCACTTAGACCACGCCTTTCATCGGTCAATCTACGAGGCATCTCACAATCCGGTACTGGTTCATACATTACAAAGCCTGATGCAATTAATGTTTAGCAGTGTGGTCGCTTCTGTGAGCAATCTTTATCATCGAGACAGCCAGAAACAACAAATTGATAAACACCACTATAAAATCTACAACGCTATTATTGATCGCAAACCTGAATCTGCCAAAAGTGCTGCGGTCGAGCATACCCGTAACATCAGAGACCGTATGCTCGAAATAGAGCGTCGAGAAGAACGCCTGAATAGAGCCAAGCTGTGGGATAAAGATATATAGGAACCTCTGATTAACAAGAGCAAAAAAGTGTTAAAGACGATATGCTTGCATTCTTAATAATTCTATAACAATTACATTCATTTAACCCAAACACTGCAATGGCCTATGACAAAACACACTGGCTCCATTCACATTAATCAGCAACTAAACACCGAAGCCTTGCCCGATATTTTGCAGCGGATCCATGAAGAGGTTACGTCTGCTTTTGGCCAAGGAAAAGTCGCTGACTATATTCCAGACTTAAAACATGTCGACCCCCGACAATTTGGTTTAGCCTTAAGAACGGTTAAAGGCGAAGAATTTACCATTGGCTCAGCCGATACCGCTTTTTCTATTCAAAGCATTTCAAAACTCTTTACGTTAATGTTGGCCTTAGACATTGTTGGTGATGCCCTGTGGGAACGCGTTGGTCGAGAGCCTTCCGGCATGCGCTTCAACTCTCTGCTGTTATTAGACTCTGAAGGTGGCATACCAAGAAACCCTTTCATCAATGCAGGAGCGATCGTTGTTACTAACGTTATTGCAGCGAGAAGCTCATCACCTTCTCGGCGAATTGAAGAGTTTATTGCGTCACTCTCAGGCAATAAAAATAATCGTATTGACCAACGGGTAGCAGCGGGTGAAAAAGCAACGGGGTTCCGCAATATTGCTATCGCTAATTTGCTTAAGGCAATGGGAAATATAGAAGCGGAGGTAGAGCAAACTCTCGATTGTTATTTTAAACAATGCGCCATGTCCATGAGTTGCCGCGACCTTGCCCGAGCAACAGAGTGCTTGGCTAATCGTGGGCGCTCGAGTTTTAAGTCCAGCTTTCATGCAGAGGCCATGGACAAACGCATTAACTCGTTAATGTTAACTTGCGGACTATACGATGCCGTTGGCAATTTTGCTTACAATGTTGGCTTGCCCGCAAAGAGTGGAGTTGGCGGTGGCATTGTTGCGATTTCGCCGGGGCAATATACTGTTTCTGTATGGTCACCCGAATTAGACCACTATGGGAATTCCGTCTTAGGTCAGCTAGCCTTAGAAAAGCTCACAACCTACACACAAACATCCGTCTTTTAAACTCATCAAGAATAAACATTGCGCACAGAGAAAAAGAAAAATATGAGCAATAAAGTAATTCTAAAGATTATAAATATATTCAACTGGAAATATTATGTCTATTAACTGGAATGACACCTACGCTGCGATATGGCGACAACAAAAACAACGCTTACGCCCTGTTAATGCAATGGACCCCGTTTCACTGGATTCTTTAATCGGTATTGATCGGCAAAAAGATGAACTCATAAAAAACACTGAAAATTTCATCGCCGGAAAACCCCATAATAATGCTTTATTGTGGGGTGCAAGAGGGACAGGAAAATCGTCCCTTATCAAGGCAATCCTTAATGAATACAAAGGTCATAATTTACGCTTGATCGAGATTTTTAAAAATGATCTGCACAATCTTCTTGATATCGTTGATGACATCAGGGACCTTCCCCAAAAATTCATCATCTATTGCGACGATTTTTCTTTTGAGGATAATGAAACCACCTATATGGTATTAAAAACGATATTGGACGGCTCAATTGAATTGCCACCAGACAATATTATTTTGTATGCCACATCCAATCGCCGACATTTAATGCCGGAATACATGAAAGACAACCTAGACTCTAAAGTTGTTAATGGCGAATTGCATTACTCGGATACAATAGAGGAAAAGATTTCGCTATCTGATCGCTTTGGGCTTTGGCTATCGTTTCACCCTAAAAATATAGAAGAATACATTAAGGTGATTGACAGCTATTTTCCAGAATATGATGGCGATAAAGAAGAACTCTATGAAGCCGCAAAGCTATTTGCGGCTTCACGAGCCTCCAAAAGCGGAAGAACGGCCAAGCAATTTTATAACTATTACTCCGCTCAAAGGGAAAAATAATAAATCATTAAGCGACACATTTACTTTTAATCATTTTATTCTAACCACAAAAAATAAAGGTAAGGTTATGAAGCTAGAATCTCTTGCGTTACATCACGGCTATACATCTGAACCCACTACAAAAGCGGCAGCAGTACCTATCTATCAGACAACCTCTTACACCTTTGACAATACTCAGCATGGCGCTGACTTATTTGACCTTAAAGTACCGGGGAATATTTATACTCGAATAATGAACCCGACTAACGATGTATTAGAACAACGCTTGGCAGCAATGGAAGGTGGTATTGCAGCACTTGCCGTTGCATCGGGAATGGCAGCTATTACTTATTCCATTCAATGCATTTGTGATGTCGGCTCAAATATTGTGAGCACTAGCCAACTCTATGGTGGAACCTATAATTTATTTGCACACACCCTCCCCAAACAAGGGATAGAGGTTCGCATGGTGACAGCAGATGATTTCGAAGGGTTTGAAAAAGCCATTGATAGCAATACGCGTGCGATATTTTGCGAATCTATCGGCAACCCTGCGGGAAACATTGTCGATCTTGAAAAGCTATCAGCCATTGCCAAAAAACATGGCGTACCGCTGATTGTCGATAATACCGTCGCAACGCCTTATTTATGTCGCCCGTTTGAGTTAGGTGCTGATATTGTTATCCATTCACTAACAAAATATATTGGCGGTCATGGCAACTCTATTGGCGGCATGATTATCGATTCAGGGAAATTTGACTGGGTCGCAAATAAAGACCGATTCCCCATGCTAAACCAACCAGACCCCTCTTATCATGGTGTGGTCTATACGGAAGCATTGGGGCCCGCGGCTTATATTGGTCGTTGTCGTGTTGTTCCCTTGCGAAGCACTGGTGCAGCCTTATCACCACAAAATACATTTTTGATTTTACAGGGCCTGGAAACCTTAGGGCTTCGAATGGAAAGACACTGCAGTAACGCTGAAAAGCTAGCAGATTACCTGAACAATCATGAGAAGGTTAGCTGGGTTAATTATGCCGCCTTGCCCGATAGCCCTTATCAGGCCACATGCCAGAAAATTACTGGAGGCAAAGCCTCAGGAATACTGAGTTTTGGCATTGCAGGAGGGGCTGAAGCTGGAGCACAATTCATTGACGCATTACAAATGATTCTTCGCTTAGTCAATATTGGTGATGCGAAATCACTGGCATGCCATCCTGCGTCTACCACTCACAGACAATTGAACGATGAAGAGCTAGCTGCAGCTGGCGCGAGTAAAGATCTTATTCGTATTTCAGTCGGCATTGAAAATATCGACGATATTATTGCTGATGTTAGCCAAGCTTTAGATGCTGTATCGTAAATATTTTTTAGCGAAGAATGATAAACAAACGGAGAATACTATGTTCGACAAAGATTCATTTATCGAAAAATGCAAAGAGCTTGCTTCGTTGGAAGATGGCCACAAAAAAATTAAAGAACTACTTGAATCATCGATAACAGATACCACGCAAATAATAGATCAGTTAGGGAAACCAAGTTCTGCTGGCTTTGAGATACTCTATCATTCAGATGAACTGACTATTATTAATTTTGTATGGGCACCAGGAATGGAACTTCATGCTCACAACCACAACATCTGGGCAGTTATTGGTATTTATAGTGGTGCCGAAGAAAATACATTTTATGTAAGAAAAGACGACACTATTGTTAAGCAGAATGTTAAAAATTTAAGTATCGGTGATGTCACCATGTTAGGGGAAAACGTTATTCATTCTGTCAGAAATACAACTAATGATTTTACAGGCGGAATACACATTTATGGCGGGGACTTTGTTGATATTGAAAGAAGTGAATGGGATATGGAAAATTTTCAGGAGTCTCCTTATGATATGGAACACACCCGCCAGGTTTTTGCAGAAGCCAACAAAAAACTAGCACTGTAATTGAATATAAAAGCTAATCTTTTGGAAACCAAGAATTATAAAGTTATTTTTTATAATTCTTGGTTGTGCAATGATTTAAAATCTTCCTCGCTTAAATTATCCCAGCTTAAAAACACTCACTATACAGCAGCAACTAATTAACCACTCTTTCCCATACTTGTGTTCGCCCTAATAGGGGAGTACCAATATAACCGCGCACCTTCAACTCACTACCACTTTCTTGCAGACTAAGCTTTACTTTGTATTCTTTTCCTTTTTTAGGATCCAGTATTTTTCCACCGCCCCAAGAGGCCCCATCGTCATTGGGTGTAACACCCCACAAAATAACCATGCCAGTAATTGGTTGGTTCGCTTTATCTCCTTTACATTTATCACACAAAGGATTTGGCTTACTTGGATTAAGCAGCTCTACCACTTTCCCTTCAAATCCACCATTCACCTCATAAATTTCTATGATACTTTTTGGTTTTCCTGTTTTGTCATCAATCGAGCGCCATTTCCCGATAGGCGAGTCACTGGCTAATGCGAGGTTAGATAAAAGTAAGAATACACTCAACAACATCATTAAAGCCGCACGGAAAAATTGTTGAGTCATACCATAGTTTTTCATAATTTACTCCAATATCATTATTATTAGTTTATCGAGTCATTTGGCAGGTCTATATTCAAATGTGGCCCTGACTATACCATGATCAGATGTTCCATTCTCTTTATGGTTCGATTTATTTAAATGGTCATTAAATAAATCCATACATTTAAAGGCCCATAATCGCTTCTTTGAGTTATCGTAAAATTCCTGAGACACAAGAATATGGTCTAAAGATTCATGGACATTTTGATAAATATGCGTGTAATACACATCTCTTAGCGCACGATACTCTTGCAGAGTCCCTACGGTGTAAAGAGCTGTATCACTACCACCTTTACTTAAACCACTTAACAGATAATTAGGCTGAGCCGTAATCACATTTAAGGTATTGCTATGCTGGCCATCGTTCAAGTCACCTAGCACAACCACAGGATTTTCATTACCCTTCATTTCTTCCGTCAATATCATACGTAAAGCGGTTGCCTCCGCTGTACGTCGAATAGTTGAGATGGCCGAGCCTAATGTTGCCTGATGCTTAGAGTAGTAAGATGGCTGATCTTTATACCATGGCTCACGAAAAACTTTGGTAGGCGCTTTGGATTTTAAATGGGCCACATAAACCGATATGACCTTTCCATTTGATCGAGGCTTTACGTGAAAATGCAACAAGGGGCGAGAAAACTTATCAATTGCAACGGAGATACCCGATGTCTGAGCATCATCACCGCCACTGGCTAGCTTAAATTTTTCTGGGAATTCCGTAATCCATTCAGGCTCACCGATCAATATTTCTTTATTGACAGCGGCTGCACAGGTTATAGATTGACCTGCGTGGCCATTGGGAATGAGCAGTGTATATTGTGATTTTAATTTAGATTTTTTAAAGACATCTTGTAACGCTTTTTTATGCCAAAGCTCTTGGAAACCAATAACATCAGCATTAACTGTTTTTATTATATCGCTGGTCCACTCTATTTTTTTATCGTAGGCTTCTTGGGTCCAACCATCACTATCGGTATAAATTCTTAAACCCGGTAAATTTAAATTATATAAATTACACGATGAAAAAGTTACTGTCGTACGCCGTGCCATATCGCTTTCCTTTTAAGTGCTTTAATAAAGTGCTTCTTAAAATTTACGCCATACTGCTCTTATGTAGTTAAACCCTATACAATAAATAATACCAAAACATTAAAACAAAAAGTCTGCTTAATAATAAGCAGACTTGCCTTCACCTCTTAAGGCTTTATCATGATACCTTAAATGGTCTTCAATAAAGCTAGCAATGAAAAAGTAACTGTGATCATAGCCTGAGTGCATGCGCAAGGTCAGCGGATAGTTTGCTTTTTCACAGGCCGCTTGCATTGCTTCAGGCTTGAGCTGTTCTTTTAGGAATTCGTCATCTTCGCCTTGATCAAGCAATATCGGCAATTTTTCTTCCGCTACCTCTATCAATAAAGCAGCATCATATTGAGACCATGTGCTTTTATCTTCACCCAAGTAGCGAGTAAAAACATTTTGTCCCCAAGCACAATCTGTTGGATGGCAAATAGGAGAAAAGGCGGAAACAGAAGCATATTTTTCAGGGTTTTTAAGTGCGATAGTTATCGCGCCATGCCCACCCATAGAATGCCCACTAATACTGCATTTATCGGTAACAGGAAAGTTATCTTGAATCGCTTTTGGCAGCTCATCAACAACATAGTCGTACATGTTGTAATGGTCACTCCATGGCTTTTGCGTTGCATTCAGATAAAAACCTGCGCCAGAACCGAAGTCATAACTATCATGCTCGCCAGGCAAATCTGTGCCTCGTGGGCTCGTATCAGGACAAACGATAGCAATACCTAATTCAGCTGCCACTCTTTGCGCCCCCGCTTTCTGCATGAAATTCTCATCCGTACAGGTTAAACCTGACAACCAATACAACACAGGCACAGATTGTTTTGCTGCTTGCGGCGGCAAATAAATCGCAAAAATCATCTCACAATTTAAACAATCTGAATGATGTTGGTAACGCTTCATCCAGCCATCGAAAGACTTGTTTTCAGATATTAGCTTCATAGTATTTACGCTTATATATTGATATTAAAAAGGTAAGATGCGTAATAATACGCCTCTTACCACTTACTGGTGTAACTTATCGGAAAAATGACTTTATCGCACTAATAAATCACGACAGAGCGGATACTTTCGCCTCCATGCATCAAGTCGAACGCTTTATTAATGTCGTCCAGCCCCATGGTGTGAGTAACCATTGGATCGATTTTAATTTCACCTTGCATGTATTGATCAACATAGCCAGGTAGTTGTGAACGACCTTTAACGCCACCAAACGCTGTTCCTTTCCATACACGCCCAGTCACCAGTTGAAATGGTCGAGTAGAAATTTCCTGGCCAGCTCCAGCAACACCGATGATAATAGATTCTCCCCATCCCTTATGGCAGCACTCTAATGCTGAACGCATCAAGTTAACATTACCAATACATTCGAAAGAGTAATCAACACCACCGTCAGTGATGTCAACAATGACCTCCTGAATGGGCTTATCGTAGTTTTTAGGGTTGATAAAATCTGTGGCGCCTAACATCTTAGCCATCTCAAATTTGTCGTCATTGATATCGATGCAGTATATGCGCTCAGCTTTTGCCATCACCGCACCTTGTACAACACTTAAGCCAATACCGCCCAAACCGAATACTGCGACACTTGAGCCGGGCTCAACCTTGGCCGTATTCAGCACCGCACCAATACCTGTTGTGATCCCGCAACCCAATAGGCAGACCTTATCTAATGGGGCAGCTTTATTGATTTTAGCTACAGCAATTTCAGGGACAACGGTATACTCAGAAAAGGTAGAAGTACCCATATAGTGAAAGATTTTCTTTCCACTTTTAGAAAAGCGAGAAGAGCCATCTGGCATTAACCCCTGGCCTTGAGTGACTCGGATCGCTTGGCAAAGGTTGGTTTTGCCAGACTTACAGAACCTACATTCACCGCATTCCGGTGTATATAAAGGGATAACATGGTCACCGACAGCAAGTGAGGTCACACCCTCACCCACCTCCTCGACAATAGCGCCACCTTCGTGACCTAAAACAGCAGGAAATAGCCCTTCCGGATCGTCACCCGACAAGGTATAAGCGTCAGTATGGCAGACTCCCGTTGCAACAACTCGCAATAGGACTTCTCCCGCTTGTGGGCCTTCAAGATCTATTTCTTCGATACTTAAGGGTTGCCCTGCCTCCCAAGCTACAGCAGCACGTGTTTTCATCATTATTCCTCATAAGCATTTATTAGAATTTTGGTTTAGTGTAACAACTTTGCTTCTCCCCTGCACAGCCCTTAAAAGCAAGCATTTCAAAGGAATCAGCGAGGGCCGCAGTGAACTCCCTGGCGGGCATTGTGTCAATATGAAGATATATTCATAAGATATGAACACCCAGCAGAGCCACTTTCTATGACGATTTCCATGAAAAAAGCCATACTCTTTTTTACATCAATACTGACCATCAGCTCCGCTTATGCTCAAGTAGAGGGAGTAGAATACAACTGGAAAGAAAAGCTCGACAAAGAAGACATCAAAATTTACACCAGCAAGGTACCAGGATCAAAATACAATGCGGTCCGAGGGGTTATGACTGTTAAAGCCAATGTGACTAGCTTAGTCGCATTGGTACAAGATACATCGTCCTGTACCGAGTGGGCTGAGTTCTGTAAAGAGTCGCGCATACATAAAAAAATATCGGATACCGAATATTATATTTATACCTACAACGACATCCCCTTCCCCGTTACCGATAGAGATGCAGTCACTAAGGTCGTATGGAAACAAGATCCAGATACATTAAGAGTCAGCATGCAAAGCACGCCGACTAAAGGCCTTATAGAAAAAACTAAAGCCGTCCGTATCGAAGAGGCCAACTCTCAATGGCATTTCACACCATTAAAAGATGGCAATACATTGGTTGAAAGCTTTGCACATATCAACCCAAATGGACCGACTCCAGCCTGGCTCACTAATATGTTATTAGTAAAAGCGCCATTCAAAACCATGAAAAATATGAGGGAGATCACAGAGCGAGGTGATTATCAAAATAAATCTCTTGCTTTTATTAATGACCCTGAAAAACAACTCGGCAATTGTAGTCCTGCATCAACAATTTGCTGACATAATCAACTTGAAAATAATTCATCCGCCTCCTCTAAAATACTCATAGCTTTATTTAACAGGAAAAATAAAAGCGTTATATTTCATAGCGATACGGCTGCATTCTCCTCAACCATAAAAACCGTCAATTTTTTACAACACATTTTATAAAAAAGCTTTTCTATTTTCTTGTTGTTACTTATTTCGGTGATTGCAAACGACACCCTGGCAACTACACTCAAACTAGGTAATACACAAATCCGGAATATCTCTATATGTATCCACGAATTATTTTTGGCTCGCTATTAGCCATAAGCTTTTTATTATTTTCTGGGCACTTGCATGCCTCTAATCAGTACAATCCCGATGACGTTTATTCTAAAGTGGATTATGCATTTCGTTTAACTCAAAAACTACTTGAAAAAAAAGGAGTTAATGACCTCTCATACCCTGTTTCACATGAGAAGTCTGTCAAACCTATGCATGTGTATGAGCTACACGTATCTGTCATCACCGAGCTTTACCGGTATTCCTTAGGAAATGATTTAGCACCACCGCCTCTCACATTTTCCTCCCCCATAGTCTATACGCCAACAGATGTGTATAAACTCTCTAAAATTATTGTTGACAGTGTGGAATCCATTTATAAAAAGGATATAGGCTTTATTGCTCTATTCAATGCCAAGTTTAAAGGAAAAACACCAAAAGACGTTTACGGAAAATTATATGAGCTTTATTACGGATTAATTCGCTTAAATAACGCTAAAAAAGTTAGCCCCAATAAAGTTTATGCTCAAGCCAAACGAGCGAAAGAAGATCTACAAATTATGCTGCTCACTTTATCTAAACGCTTAAGTAATAAGGAAATAGATAAAAAGCGCTTACTAGTCACGGCCACTTATGGCATGCACCCAGATGGCTCCGCAATGTCCGCTTTTGAGAAAGGCAAAAAACCAAAAGACGTTATTACAAGCGCCTTTGATATTCGTAAAAAATTAAATACACTCAGGAAAACATACAAGATGGAAGAAGTCGCCATTCCAAACTTGTCAGATTATCCAACAGTCGCCCCGGTAGATGCATTTTTACAAACTCAATTTATTATCGCCGAGATAAATCTTCTTAAGTCTCCATTAAAAATTAACCATTCCACCAATATCGCCATTGATGTCGATAAAAAAACACCGTCTGATGTATATCAAGAAATGAAGCATATTTCTTATCTGCTTGACCGTCTGATTAGCTTATAGGAATTACTGAACAATGTTAAAATCTCTTAAACATAAAATATTATTAGCCAACTCTATTTTTGTTATTGTTGTTGTGCTATCAACACTATTTGTAGGCTATCAAATAAATCGAACCCAAGGGCTTGCATCTGAAGAACAACAAATTATTGAACAGCTTTCAGAACTAACAAAAATTGAAAAGAATTTCTTTGAAATGAAGGAAGCAGGGTTATTATTTTCCATGCTATTCAGAAACAAAACCCAAGAAAAAATGGAGTCTTCCTATAAAGAGATATTAAGCTTAATAGATTCTAATGAAGCAGAATCATTAAAAGCTCTCTCAGGCCATGTTAACGAATATCATACATTATTAGAAAGCGTCTCTTTAGCTTTCATAGATGACGACAAAGTAAAAGGCAGCTTATTACTCAGTCAAGCAGAAAAAATATCTAACACAATCAATGAGGTGTTAGTCACGCATGTTCAAAGATTAGAAAAACAAGGAATGGAGTTAAGCCTGGCTAATGAAAAAAGACGCAAACATACCAGCGGCGTTATCAAAACATCTATTTATTCACAAATCGTACTAATCATCTTATTAGGCATTGGTTTTTCAGTATTGCTTTCAAAACTTATCATTAGCCCTTTAATTAACCTACGCAAAACGGTTAGCACCATTCAAGACGAAGGAGACCTAACACTAAGATCTCATGTTGAATCAACTGACGAAATCGGGGACCTCAGCAGGTCTTTCAACACAATGCTCAGCAACCTTAATGGAATTGTCAGTAATGTTCGCGAACAATCTGAGGAAGTATCGACATCTGCCAGTGAGCTTTCGTCGATCACCACACAAACCGTTGCTGGAACAAAAGAACAGTCGCAGAGAACGAATGATTTAGCTGATGTCATTCATAATCTATCATCTGCGGTTAAAACTATTGCAGACAATGCGGAAGAAGCCTCTGAGTCTGCTAAAGAAACCAATGCCTCTGCACTTTCCGGACACACTGTCGTCAATAGAACAATTTCTGATATCAATGATTTAGCCAACGAAATGGAGCAAACGTCACTTGCCATTGAGAAAGTTAAGAACGACAGTGAGAACATCGGTACTGTACTAGATGTCATTAAAACGATTGCAGAACAAACCAATCTACTTGCACTAAATGCGGCAATTGAAGCGGCACGAGCAGGAGAACAAGGAAGAGGCTTTGCTGTGGTGGCTGATGAAGTACGCACACTAGCTCAACGGACGCAGCAATCAACCATTGAGATTGAAGAATTAGTGGGAACGCTCCAACAAGGCGCTCAAGAAGCCGTAGCCGTTATGAATACCAATCAGGAAAAAGCTAACAATACAGCGACTCAGTCACAACAGGCAGGGACAGCGCTGGATGAAATAAAGAACGCTATTCAAACGATTCTTACAATGAATACTAGCATTGCTGAAGCAGCACAACATCAGATGCAAGCCACTGAATTGGCCAATCAAAACACTAATCGAATTACTGAAATTGCCCAACAAACTGCTGAGGGAGCCAATCAAACCTCAAACGCCAGCAAACATTTGGATAGCTTAGGGAACCAGTTGCAGCAAAGTATTAAACAATTTAAAGTCTAATAAGATTCAGTGATAGAGAAAACATTATTTTCCCTATCACTGAACACTGCTCTTCTAGAGAACTAGTGTATTACTCGACAACGTATCGTACCTTTAATATTCTTTAATTGCTTTAAAGCCATATCACTATAGTCTGCATCAACTTCTACGACGACATAACCTACTTGATCGTTTGTCTGCAAATACTGACCGGCAATATTGATATTATTATCCGAAAAAATATTATTAATAGAAGACAATACACCAGGAATATTTTGGTGAACGTGTAGCAAGCGATGCTTACCTGGATGCTCAGGCAAAGCCACCTCAGGAAAATTGACGGAACTGGTTGTCGTACCGTTATCAGAATACTTCACTAGTTTTTCAGCGACTTCCAAACCTATATTCTGTTGTGCCTCTTGAGTAGAGCCGCCGATATGAGGCGTCAAAATAGTATTATCGAACTGACGTAAAGGACTGGTAAACTCTTCACCATTCCCCTTAGGCTCAACAGGAAAAACATCAATCGCCGCACCGGCAAGGTGCTTATCATCTAAGGCAGCTGCCAAGGCATCGATATCAATCACAGTTCCGCGTGCTGCATTAATCAAAATCGACCCTGCTTTCATTGCAGTAATTTCTTTTTGACCAAACATATTTTTTGTTGAAGGGCTCTCAGGAACATGCAATGTAACTACATCAGACATACCTAATAATTCGTGAAGATCGCGTACTTGCGCAGCATTACCTAAGGGCAACTTGGTGACAACGTCATAAAAACGTACCTTCATACCCAGCGCTTCTGCTAACACGCTGATCTGACTGCCAATAGAACCATAGCCCACGACACCTAGTGTTTTTCCTCTAGCCTCATAAGAACCGACTGCAGACTTCAACCATCCACCGCGATGACAAACTGCATTTTTCTCAGGAATACCTCGCAATAACATAATTGCTTCAGCTAAAACTAACTCAGCAACAGAACGCGTATTAGAGTAAGGTGCGTTAAAAACAACGATTCCAAACTCTTGGGCCGCAAGTAAATCAACCTGATTAGTACCAATACAAAAGCAACCAACTGCCACCAATTTATTGGCCTTTTCCAAAACCCGTCGCGTTAATTGAGTACGAGAACGAATACCAATAAAATGCACATCTTTTATTTTTTCAATTAACTCATCTTCAGTCAGCGCTGTTTTAATATATTCAATATTGGAGTAACCAGCCTCCTTTAAAGTATCCACAGCTGTCTGATGGACACCTTCTAGCAATAGAAAACGAATCTTATCTTTTTCAAGCGAAATAGAAACCATGAGTTTGAAAAACCTCAGTATTAGAGAGAATAAAAAATTATTTAGGTAATAGGAGTTTTTAGAGGCCGCGCATTGTAGCAGACTTAAACACCGAAGCCCACAGCAAGAGATGCAAACAGATCTATAAAATACTTTTTTGCGTATTAACGCAATTCTCAACCAAGGAATATTTATGCAGTTAGTTTGGTTACGCAACGATTTACGACTAGAAGATAACCCAGCACTTTACTATGCAAGACAACAAGGGCCCGTTTGCTGCATATTCATAGACGCAACCAAACAATGGACAATGCACGATGACGCTATTGCAAAAATAAACTTTCGACAACAACGAATTAATCAACTAAAAAATGAATTATCTTCTAAAAACATACCTCTAAAAATAATTTCAGTAGATTTTTTCACGGAAGTGCCAGATGCATTTACTAGATTGATTAAAAGCTTAAAGACAAAAAATATTGAGATAAGCAGCTTATGGTTTAACCATGAGTACCCATTGAATGAAAAGCTGAGAGATCAATCAGTTATTCAAACCTTAACGCAACAAGGCATTTTATGTCGCACCTTTCATGGTGATGTTGTCCATCCGCCAGGCACAATAAAAACTCAGGGAGGAACAACCTATCATGTATTTTCAGCCTTTGCACGACAATGGCGCAAGCAGGTCAATGAAAACCTACTGATACTGCTTCCCCCACCTCGAAAACAGGCTCATACCGAAATTAACGACAATGACCCAGGGCAAATATATCCAGGCAACACAACCAACTATCGAGATGACCTATGGCCCTCCGACAAAAAAGAAGTACATAGAAAACTCCGTAAATTTATTCAACATAACGTGCTTCAGTACAAGGAACGACGTGACATACCAAGCATTGCTGGCACGAGCACACTATCGCCCTACTTAATGTGTGGCGCTATCAGTGTACGCCAGTGCATCGCAGCAACTCGCGAACAAACAGGGCAATGGTTAGAAAACACATGGGTCAACGAGCTTATTTGGCGTGATTTTTATAGACATCTAATTGACGCCTACCCTCATCTATCCAAGTCGGAAAACTTCAAAACGATTGACAAACCTATCCCCTGGGAAAATGACTCACGCCACTGGCAAGCTTGGTGCAATGGCACAACAGGCTACCCAATTGTCGATGCAGCTATGAAACAATTGATACAAACTGGCTGGATGCATAATCGATTACGTATGATTGTCGCCGCATTTTTAACAAAACTATTACTAATAGACTGGCGAAAGGGTGAACGGTTTTTCATGCAACATCTTATTGATGGGGACTACGCATCCAACAATGGCGGCTGGCAGTGGGCAGCCTCAACAGGGGCGGATGCGGTACCGTATTTTCGAATTTTCAATCCAACGCGACAATCCGAGCGTTTTGATCCAGAAGGCAAATTCATTAAGAAATTCTTACCTGAGTTATCTTCACTGGATAAAAAATCTATCCACGACCCAGATATACAACAACGAGAAGCCTGTAACTATCCGGCACCCATTATCGATTATAAATTTTCACGCCAACGGGCTTTAGATGTTTATGCTGGCGCTATGGGCAAACCTTAACAATATAGAAAATCTACACGCCACTCTTTATCGTGTATTTTTGGCAAAATTCATTTACCTCTGATACCAACCATTCAACAAACTTGATGACTTTAGGGCGTTGAAGATAGTGAGGTGGCGCACAAACAAAGTATTTAAAGTTTAACTCTACAGCATCATCAAACAACTGCTTTAAGTTACCAGCATGTACCGCATCGGCAACAAGGCAATGGCGCACCATAGCCACACCTTGTGCACTCAAAGCAGAATCAATAACATAGTGAGAACCATCAAAACTTATTCGTTCAGAAAACCCCTTACCTTTAAAGGTTTTTTTAGTCACACTATCTTTTTCCTTTACATACCCTTTTGCGCGCAACCAATAATCCCACCCCACATTACCAGTTGCATCTTCAAGCAATCTTAGCTTGTGCAAATCTTCTATCTTTTTGATTTTTTTTGAACCAAGATAGCTAGGGTGATAAACAGGATAAAGATAGTCCTTCATCAAAAATTGACTCTCTAAACCCTCATAAACGCCTCCACCAAAACGGATAGCCAAATCACTGCCTTGAGGGCCAAAAGTATCCAAGGCATCTGTCATATTGAGGCTAACGGCGATATCTGGATACTCTTCATAAAAACGCCCCAACCTTGGAATCAACCAACGAGAGGCAAAACTAGGCAATACAGAAACCGTAACACTCTTTGAATTGCTATCACTCAGCGCACTTTCAACACCCTGATCGAGAGCATCAAAGGCAACTTTCAGATGGGGAAATAGCTGTTTACCCTCTGGTGTCAGCTCAATTGAACGATGCTGACGATAAAATAATGTGACGCCTAATGACTCTTCCAACGCCCTGATTTGCTGACTGACGGCTGCCTGTGTGACAAACAACGTCTCCGCAGCATCCTTAATACTCAACTGCCGAGCAGCCACATAGAAGTAATAGAGACCCTTGAGGTGCTGAGAAGCTTTCACTTTAGTTTTTCTTAACCCAAATACAAAAATAGTTGTTTGAGTAAAACATCAGATGCATGAATAATCAAGCTATCAAATTAATATATTTCGGGATAAAGCCATGAACACACTAGTCAATGAATGTAATACAATTATTAAAAAGCCTTATACCCCTTTATTTAAGGTTAATAATTTCTTATCTAAAATAGCACTATATCGAGATAGATATAAGAGCCGAAAAGCGCTGGCAAAACTACCGATTGAGCGACTCAACGATGTGGGGCTTGATAGAGAACAAGCCTTGGCAGAGTCAAAAAAGCCGTTCTGGAAATAGATAAAAGCATAGAGATAGAAATTTTTAATATAAGTAATTAATCATAACGACTGAACTTTCAGTACGTTATTGCCGTCAATAGCTGCATCAATTAAAACATGTCATCTATTGAGGAAAGACAAAATGAAAACTTCATTACTTGCGCTGCTTGTCAGCTTTACTATTTCTATTTTTTCAACCGGTGTTTTTGCTGGTGAGCAATATACGAAGAAAGGCTACGCATTAAGCGGTTATGATACTGTCGCTTATTTTACCGCTGGCGCCCCCACCAAAGGCGACAAGAAAATTTCGACCGAATGGAATGGAGCTAAGTGGCTATTTGCATCAGAAGAAAACAAAAATTTATTTTTAGCTAACCCTGAAAAATATGCACCTGCATACGACGGTCACTGTGCTTTTGCTGCGGGCATCAACAAAAAAGTTAGCGCCAAACCTACTTTATGGAAAATTATTGATGGACGTTTATTTTTAAACTTCAGCAAAGCAGCTAATGAGCGCTGGTTAGAAAACCCTGAAAGCTATATCGAGGATGGCGATGTAAACTGGACTGAACTAAGCAAACAGCCAGCTGCTTAATACAGCCAAATTAAGATAGAGCCATTAGAATGGCAACGTTATCCGCGACACTCATTGCCGCGGATAACTTAATTAAATACACTTAATCAAAAAGAGTGTGTGTAAGAAATAGAAACCGAGCCGTAATCATTTTCTCTATCTTGCCCTTCAAATTCATCCGTCACAAAACGTCGAGAAAAACTTAATTTAAAACGATAAATTAACATAGCAACGCCTACTGAAGCGGTCGCTAAAAGTGGTTCTTTATCAACGCTGTGACTATCAGAAAAAGTATTACCATCCAGCGTAATATCACGCAAAACCCAGCGCCCATTTAACGCTAAAAATGCATGAGCACCCCCAAACAGTTTCCCTCTTACCCTATTATCAAAGCTCGATCCCGGAGAACTATTATCGCCACCTGGATTAGCAGAAGAGGTACCAAAATCTCTAGGCAACTGCCAACCAAAGCGAAATTCGGCACCACTCTCTAGATAAGTAGCAACATTGCCTAAACTACCTCCCCAGTTACCGATAATATCGTAACTCCAAGAACTCAATGAAGAAGGCTGATAAAACTTATTCTTTTGGCTATATAAAAATTGCAACCCCAATTCATTCTTCAGCTGATTATCCCAGCCTTGATACTTTTCAAAACCCCGGGCTTCATGAACGGCATCCTGGGTTTCTTTTGCATAGGAGGCCGGCCCAACCACCCCCACATTAAGCACAGCAGTTTCCAGTCGTTTGTGATTGCTGACTTGATAACCTAAGCCTAAATACAACCACCCAGCATAGGGACGATCTTCTTCTACTAAATCAGTCCGCTCTCGGAAACGCTCATCAGGAGTATACATTTGCTGCCCCAAGGTCACGACCATGTTCCGCTGCAATTGCATCTCACTAGCACGAAAAAAGCGCAAGCGTCTATTAATTGATCGCAAGGTATCAGGCAATGTTGGATCTTGATCGAAATTGGCAAGGTCAGGAGAAACAAAGCTTAATCGGACCCCATTGGTATAGCCGTCATCTGAATTTGCAAATAGGTCATTATCCAGAAAAAAACTGCTCGTCCACCAGTCCTGTGACTCTGCAACGCCCAAAGGGCTATACAACGATATCAATAATAAAGGAGTGACAAAGAATCCCCCCTTGAAAAAAAAGAGATTCATCACGCTCCCTTGAAAATAAATGGCGAGGCGAACTGACTAAGCTGCACTTTAAAATTCATCCAATCTAAAATCCTTTCACAACTTAAAGTTGCAGCGATTAAAACTTAGAAAAAGCCCGCTATTTCTTATAGGTTGTTTCTACACCGGTCGTAGTGCCCAATAGTAATACATCCGCTGAGCGCTGTGCGAATAACCCGTTGGTAACGACCCCCACGATTTGATTGATTTGTTGCTCCAAAAATAGAGGGTCTGTAATACTTAAATTGTGCACATCTAAAATATCATTACCGTTATCTGTCTTGACACCGGCACGATACTCAGGGCTTCCGCCCAACTTAGCCAACTCTCTAGAAACATGAGCCCTGGCCATAGGAATCACTTCGACAGGCAAAGGGAAGCCACCCAAGATATCGACCCATTTACTCCCATCGGCAATACACACAAACTCTTCGGCACAAGCTGCAACGATCTTTTCTCGAGTCAGCGCAGCACCACCACCCTTTATCAAACATAGGTTGGGGTCAGTCTCATCTGCACCATCAACGTAAACCACCAGACCATCAACTTCATTCAAATCATAAACAGGAATGCCATGCCCCTCAAGCCTTGCTGCAGTTGCTTCAGAACTGGCAACAGCTCCATCAAAGTCCGCTTTAACCTCAGCAAGGAAGTCGATAAAAAAATTGGCTGTCGACCCTGTGCCCACACCAACAATGGACTTTGGCCCTAACTTAGGGCGAATATAGTCAACTGCAGCTCTAGCAACTGCCTGCTTTAATTCATCTTGTGTCATATCACTTCAGCCTGCTTGCAAATGAGATTTAAGTAAGAAAATAGATATTTTTTCTCTAACAGTGTTTAACAGTCACGCTCTTTAAAGGACGGAATTAAAACACAATATGTAGTACTACTACAGCACCTTTAGCACCACTTTACTGGATTAAATGAATTAAAAAATAAATTTTTCATCGACTATTTCACATGCACAGTAAATCTCTATTGGCAAATAACATTTTTTTCGGTATAAAACGCAATCTATAACTAAAGCTATAGATATTACTGGACATCCTGAGATGTTCGACCAAAATAGATAGAAAGGCCGTGTAATAGGCTCTTTGTTTCGAAACAAATGCAGTACTAGAGGTAAACCATGAAGCCCGATGTATTAACAATCACCGCTTTGGTGTTTGTTATTGGTGTGCTAATAAGCAGTATGGGGATTACCGATGGATTGGATAGTAAAAGCGATGTACCGCCTCCAGCCTTACACCAAGGCATTGCTACTCGATAATCAGCTCCACATTTAACAACGCGTTAAAATGAAAGCTGGACAGAAGCAGCAACCACACTATAAATCATACGTTAAGAATGGCCTTACCGTCAGGATTCTGCCTGCCAGAGCACTATACTTTAACCATATGATCTAACGACACATCCCATGGCTGAGGCTCGATGTGCTCGATTTCTTGAAGCCTGTGGGCAACCCCTAACAATATAGGCTTCGCTATATGCCTATACCTAGGAATACTTTTATTTGAATCATCTTTTTTAAACGCAAAAGCACGATCATAATAGCCTCCCCCCATACCAATACGATGACCAAACCGGTCAAACCCGACCAAGGGAACCAACACAAGATCCAACGCTTGCGGCAATATAGGAAGGCTAGGCTTCGGCTCTAATATGCCATAACGATTATTCACCAACTCCCCACCCGGGGAATAATGAATAAAAGACATTGAGTGATTAGCGTCATTGCCTTTTTTCAACACTGGTAGATAACATTGCTTACCATCGCGCCATGCCTGCTTTAAGAAAAAGCGGCAATCAAGCTCGCCATCAGTACCCAGATACAATGCGATATGCCGACTCTGCTGGTAACACTCAAGAGAGCAAATATCTTTTGCCAATTGTTGTGCCGCACGACATTGCGCACCAACACCCAACAAACGGCGACGGCGGCGAATCGTTTTACGAAATTGATCAGTTAAGTCATTCAAAATAGTTCAAACACGAAGAGAAAATAAAAGAAAAGAATAACGAAAAGAGACTACCAAATACAATCATTAAGTAGTAGAAATTCCCGAGACGCCGCTGTCAAACTGGCCTTGAACCGTAAAGTTCAAGGGGGGTGGCTTCTGGACTGCATCAGGCTTTCCGTCTTGCGGACATGCACACCAACAGACACTAGAAACCTCCTAAGGAGGTATTATCGGCTCGAGGACATCAAGACTGGCATGCGCCCCAGGAGTTAAAAACAGTATAGCTCAGACTTACCTATTTAGGCCATTGCTGATAACAACTTTTTGAGATAATTACACTATAGATAAATAGGAAAATAAGTCTTAAAGGTTATTGGACTTTTTTAGGAATTCAGCAATGGAATTAAGACAGGACTTTATCAATACGGTGATGAAGCTCATCCAATAAGGCCTGATCTTCTTTACGAGTAGAATCTGCGCTTTGTAAAACCTCATTGGATAAATTGAGAGCAGCCATAACTGCAATTCGCTCTACACCGATGACACTCCCAGACTGACGGATATCACGCATACGACGATCCAATTCCGATGCCGCTCGCAATAAAGCGTCACGCTCCTCTACTGGACATGCCACCTGGTAATCCTTACCCAAAATATGGACAGATAGTGTTTCTGTTGCCATCGCTTAACCGACACTCTGCTGTAAATTTTTAAGGTGCCCGATCATAGCCTCAACACGTGTGCGAGCCATCTCATTTTTCTCAATCAGGCGGGTACGTTCCTGCAACCAATGATTTTCACGAGACTGCAATTCCTCGCAACGACGAATCAATTGATCAACCTTTGTATAAAGTTCTTCAATAGTATGTTCAGACATAATCGCAATTAAACGCTTATCTTTTGTAAACTGCAAGCCACCGAAGGCCTTAGCTTATCGGTAATGGGACTAAAATCAATTTTTATCACCAAAATATGGGTGATTATCCCTTAATTATATCTTTTATACATGCAACTCTAAAGCCTGCCGCCAACGCGACAGGTCTTTACCCAAGACATAAAAATCAGGATTAATGATGCTCTCTTTCTGATTGTAGCGCAGAGCACTAAATGTCTTATCCACGACATGGCCACCAGCAGCTTCTACAATTGCCTGAGCTGCTGCTGTATCCCACTCCGACGTTGGCCCAGAGCGGGGGTATAAATCAGCCCCACCCTCTGCAATCAGGCAGAACTTTAAAGAGCTGCCCATAGGCTTATAACTAACCTCGCCCATGACCTGCTGAATCTGGGCACAATAGCCTGCAACCTTATCTGCACCGTGATGACGACTAGTCACTACCTCTATCGGTAGATCTTTAGCTCCTCGATCCGAAAGCGGACGTACAGAAATAGTCTCTAATTGCCCCGCTATGACGCGATAAGCGCCCTCATTCTGTAAACCAGCATACATAGCACCCGTCACAGGCACATACACCACCCCCAAAACAGGAACGCCTTGCTCAACCAGAGCAATATTGACCGTAAATTCACCATTGCGCGCGATAAACTCTTTTGTGCCATCTAAGGGATCGACCAACCAATAGCGCGACCACTTACGCCTGACAACAAATTCAGGCAAGCCGGATTCTTCAGAAAGAACAGGAATATTCGGAGTCAACGATAGCAAAGCACGAGTAATAGAGTCATTAGCTGCGATATCAGCCTCTGTCACCGGAGTATCATCACCCTTTATGTGAACTTGAAAGTCAGCGGACCGCTGGTATACAGACAAGATTATATCTCCAGCAGAGCGAGCGATAGCCATCACATCATTCAGTAGAGCTTTATTGAGCACTGATATTTCCTTCCATTGCCATTGAATAACCGCCGACAATAGAGTCTGGCGTCTTAAAACGTTATTATACACAGCAACAGTAACAACCAACTGAGCAATTACACTGTCAGATACCAACATTTCGTCAAGACTTTTTTGAGCCTGGATAACAATCTTATTATGTATTTTGAGCGAAGCTTATCAACGCCATGATCAACTGGAATACCATCGATACTGTCATGCTGGACATGGATGGCACACTATTGGATTTACATTATGACAACCATTTTTGGCTGACTCATCTTCCAAAACGATACGCGGATATTCATAACATAGATCTCAAAGAGGCCGAGAATCAACTCCATAAACATATTTATGAAATAGAAGGCACGCTCAATTGGTACTGCCTGGACTATTGGTCAGAAAGCCTAGGAATTAATGTCGCAGAGCTTAAAAAAGAAACTAAGCATAAAATTCAAGAACGGCCCCATGTCAGCAACTTTTTACAGGCATTGAAAAACAGCGGAAAGCTTGTTTACTTAGTCACAAACGCGCATCCAGCAGGCATCAATATAAAATTAGCCGAAACCAATATCGAACCCTTTTTGGACGAGATTATTTCTTCTCATCAATTCCAGACACCCAAAGAGCAACAAACATTTTGGCAAGCACTTGACCAACATATTGGCTTCGATAAAGAACGTACGCTATTCATTGATGATAATATTTCTGTACTCAATACCGCTGCTGAGTTTGGCATAAAAAACATACTTGGCATTCACCAACCAGATAGTCGGAGAGAAAGGGTACTGGATGACAATATCCCAGCGATTTATCACTTCGATGAAATCATGACCGGGCTAGACGAAATGGAGAATCAATAATGGATAAGGTACGTATAGACAAATGGTTATGGGCTGCACGTTTTTTTAAAACGCGAAGCTTGGCCAAACATGCAATCGAAGGTGGAAAAGTACATTGCGACGGCCAACGAATTAAAGCGAGCAAAGAAATTATTATCGGGACATTACTTTCTATTCGCCAAGGCTGGGATACAAAAGAAGTGAACGTCATTGCATTATCTGACCAGCGACGCGGCGCACCCGAAGCAGCATTACTCTACGAAGAAACAACCGCCAGTATCGAAAAGCGCAGAGAGAATGAGACCCAAAGAAAATTATTAAAAAGCGCCTCAGGACTGCAAACAGAAGGGAGACCAACAAAAAAACAAAGGCGACAAATACACCGCTTCAAAGATTTAATGGATGATTAAACTGTAAAGCGATGTATATGTGTTTTTAACAAAAAGCCAACACACTACAATTACGCTGGCTGCTTCACAACCCGCAGATAAGGTTTAACTTCTTTCCAACCTTCAGGGTATTTTTCCTTAGCTTCTTCATTAGAAACAGCGGGGACAATAATAACATCCTCACCATTTTCCCAATTAACAGGCGTGGCCACTTTATGCTTAGCTGTCAACTGCATCGAATCCAAGACCCTTAAGATTTCGTTGAAATTTCGTCCCGTCGTCATAGGATAGGTCATCATCAATTTAATATTTTTATCTGGGCCGACAATAAAAACTGAACGCACAGTTGCATTCGTCAATGCCGTACGACCTTCTGCAGAACCTGTCTCGTCCGCTGGGAACATATTGTAGAGCTTTGAAACATTTAAATCCGTATCAGCAATCATAGGGAAGTTGACTTTGTGCCCCTGAGTCTCTTCAATATCTTTTGCCCACTCTGCATGATTATCAACAGGGTCAATACTTAAACCAATCGCCTTACAATTGCGCTTAGCGAATTCATCTTCTAAACCTGCGGCATACCCTAACTCTGTTGTGCAGACAGGCGTAAAATCTTTTGGGTGAGAAAATAAAATTGCCCAGCTGTCCCCTATCCAATCATGAAAGTTAATTTCCCCTTGTGTTGTTTGTGCAGTAAAGTTTGGAGCCTGATCATTAATTCTTAGCGACATAATTTTTCCCTCCTAGTAAGGATTTCATTATTTTCTTTATTCAAATATACAATCTTATATCTACATCTAAAATCTATACCTAGAACCCTCATACGCAATCAATAGAGGATAATTATTGACTACGCTCTTGCAAAATTTCCTTCCAAGCTTTATCAGACACTTGCTTATAAGCTTTATAATCTCCTGTCAGCCATCGTTTCGCGCCACGAGCAGCATAAAAAAGATACAACTGACCATCAAACACTGCCCAGTGTTCACCACTTGTTTTTATTAGACCTTCACCCAAGCTTAAAGCATTAGCACAATGACCATTGTATGCGGGCGCATATTTTTCCGGACTGGATTCAAATTTTTTCTTCTCCGCTTCCGACACAAAATACCACTTAGCACCTTTCCATTCCAGGCTATAAATTTTATCCCCTTTAACAGCTTTATCCCCTAAAGATAACGTGTGGTAAGCAGTGACATCATGACCCGTAACAGCAGTATTGTTAAAAAAACCAGTACTAACAGGCTCGCTTGCCGACACTAAAGAGGTAACCAGCGACAAAAACAGTAACAAGTAAAAATTAACCTTCACAATCTATCTCCGTAATAAAATTTAAGGGACTTCTAACGAATTAACTCTGACAAGCATATTCCATTTTTATTCCATCTTGCGCATTACTATAAGAGAATGAACCCAATTACCTATCAAAACCCCAATGGACTTCACAGTTCTATAACCTCAATAGTAATGACTCTTAATCTCAATAGACTTTTATATTAAAGCTGCCTATTCTCTACAGACTCCTCAGGACTTAAACACGTCAATCAATATACCCAAGAATAGGGTTCTAATGTAAAACTTATGTCCTATCAGTCTAAAAAACCGGCGATTTTATAATTTTTATTTCACCATGGCACTTATAATAACGTTTACAAACAATTGTTGGAGCCCCACTTATGTATGCTAACGGATATAAGTAACTTCCTTATATGAAACTCCCTCGTTACCTTAATCAATCCATTGGCTTAACACAGGCAGCTATTGTGTTACTGGCCAGTGTTTTTATTGGTTTGATATTTAGCACGCTTTATCTGAGTTACAACTTATCAGACCAGCGGCGGGATGCTATGGAGTTAACGGAAGAAATACTAACCGCTGCAGAAGGTGGCGCAACCAATGCAGCCTGGACCTTAAATGCCAACTTGGCAACTCAAGTAACTAATAGTATGGTCGCACTCGGCAATGTACAGACTGCTGAGCTTCTTGATGATAATGGCAGTATTCTCGCCAAAGCTAACGCTCCAGAAAAGCAAAACAACCCCCTTATTACATGGTTTTCATCTACATTTATTGGCGAACAAATTAGAGGGGAAAGAGAGCTAACTGTTATTGTAGGAGGCAAGGCGCAAAAAGTGGGCTCGTTATCCATTAACCTTGACGCATCTCAAATAACCAACGACTTTTTTATTCTAGCCACAACCGTCTTCGTGGCCGCATTAATACAGGCATTCTCCATTGCCTTGGTCTTGTTATGGCTATCTTATCGTCTTGTCACATCACCATTAAGGCGTGCAGCCAATGCCATTGCTAATATTGACCCTAAAAACCCCGAAGCAATGACCTTGCCCATTCCAGCCAAGCATGAACAGAATGAATTAGGTCACCTACTAAAGCATGCCAATAAAATGCTCAGCCGTCTTTATATCACTCAAGAGCAACTGCGCAATCTCGCGACAAGAGACCCATTGACGAATCAGCCAAACCGTACATTGATTACAGACAGACTATCAAGAGCGCTAAAAACAGCACAACGCAACAATACTCTGGTCGCCGTGTTGTTTATGGACCTCGATCGCTTTAAAAACATCAATGATTCTCTAGGCCATGATATTGGTGATGTTCTACTCATAGAAACCGCCTCTAGACTGACGAAAATACTCCGTAGCAACGATTCAGTAGGCCGCTTAGGAGGCGATGAGTTTCTAATTATCCTTGAGGATGTACACGATATTGATGAAATTGTACGTACTGTACAACGAATCAGCGAGGCCCTTTCTGATCCTTATTTTCTTCAGGGGCATGAAGTGCTCACTTCAGGCAGCATAGGCATTGCGGTATACCCTGATGATGGTGAAGATACGAGTACATTAATGCGTTGTGCAGACTTAGCCATGTACGAAGCCAAGGGCAGCACAACACGCTGGCACTTTTTTGCCGAAGAAATGAGTGATCGAGTTGATGCTCGCTTAAAAACAGAAGCAGCGCTTGGCCATGCATTAGAGCGACATGAGTTTTTGCTTCACTTCCAGCCGAAAATAGCGACTAAGGATAATTCATTAGCAGGCTGCGAAGCATTATTGCGTTGGAGAAGCGATCCACAATCGCTTGCTGCAGGGGATTTTATTGGTATAGCAGAAGACAGTGGAATTATTGTAGAAATTGGCGCCTGGGTGCTTGAGCAAGCTTGCAAGCAAATACGCGATTGGTCAGCACGGTATGGTGATATACCCATCTCTATCAATGTCTCTGGCAGACAGTTAAAAGAAACCGATTTTATTTATCGGACCTTATCTACGATAAGGCGTTATGGCATAAACCCAAATCTCATTGAACTCGAAATAACCGAGACAATATTGATTGAAGCGCTAGATGAGAGTTTCAACATTCTCAAACAACTGCGGGAAGCAGGCATTACTATCAGCATCGATGACTTTGGTACTGGATACTCATCGCTTTCTTACCTTACACGCTTGCCTGTCGACACTCTAAAAATTGACCGATCCTTTGTATCGGGACCTCAGCGTTCAAAAGCCGTTTTGGAAATGATTGTATCTATGGCAAAGACCCTCCAACTCAAAACAGTTGCAGAAGGTGTAGAAACACAAGGGCAACGCAATTGGCTCACATACGAGGGCTGTGATTACTTGCAAGGGTATCTGTTCAGCACACCGGTATCAGCAGCCGAGTTCGAGGATTTATTTCTGCAACAAACATCTTACCTGCAAAGTAAAGCGAAGTAATAACCTTAGAGGTAAGCACTCTACCCTAGCACCTTTAATCCATCATCGAAATCCGCAAAATAACCTAAGTATTCAGACAAAACTTATTAAAACTATTTCCCTCGTATTTCTGCCCAGCAGATCAGTCTGATAGAATGCCACCTTAATTCCCCACCTATTTTTATTTAAGACAGATATTCATGCCTTCCGATAACGATTTATTACACCGCTTTATTTTTGACAATACTGATATTCGAGGAGAAATCGTTACCCTTGAAGATAGCATGAGCGAAATAACGGCTAACCAAACCTATCCAGCGGGCGTTCAGCAGCTGCTGGGAGAATTCATGGCAGCAACAGCTTTACTTTCGAGTACTCTTAAGTTCGATGGTATTCTAACCTTACAAGCGCGCGGAGATGGCCCAATTCCATTATTAGTTGCTGAGGCTAACCATAATAGACAACTACGCGGTATTGTTAAGCTAAAAGATGAGCCAATACCCGACTCCAGTGATTTGCCAACCTTGATTGGCCAAGGCGTTCTTGCAATAACGATAGACCCAGATCAGGGAAACCGCTATCAGGGTATCGTGCCATTAGAAGGGCCTTCTCTAGCTGACTGTCTTGAAGGCTATTTTGAGCAATCAGAACAATTACCTACACGACTGTGGCTAGCAAGCGATGGAGCAAAAGCCAGTGGTTTACTACTGCAAAAACTCCCTTTACAAGAGACCGATGAAGAGACAAACCAGGCCGCCTGGGTTAATCGGGTACAACTTGCTAACACCATTACCGAAGAGGAATTACTGCATTTAGATCATGAGCATATGCTAACCCGTCTGTTTCACGAAGAAGGTGTAAGGCTATATGACCCACTGAAGCTGACTTTTGGCTGTAGCTGCTCCAAAGAACGCAGTAGCAAAGCACTTCGACATTTAGGGAAAGAAGATGCTGAACAGCTGGTAAAAGAAGAAGGCATTATCACTGTAGAATGTGAATTTTGCGGTTTTCAGTACACTTATGACGCGAATGACATACAGGCAATATTTTCTCCTGAAACTCGCCATTAAACAGTAAATAGGCACAACTTAACATAAGAGGCCTTTCCAGCACCATTATTCACAAAATGAAGCGATATAGCGCCTAAAATACTCATATTTGGTAGAAAGGTGCTCATTTCCTTTTAAGTAGGCTATGAAATTCTCATCCTTTTTGGTCAAAAAACCATCTGACGGGCTTCGCTTCCGATCTTGAGTCTGACATAATGTCCGACCCCGAAGAAGGAGTTGGCCCTACCAACGACTTTAAACACTTAAAAATTATGATTATAAGCAGTGATGCTCACAATAAATGTCCATGTTTATAGATTTCATGCGCATCAGGCAACATCACTCGACAAATAGGAACAACACATGACACAGGCTGCCGAAGACACCTCAGTAACGACGTTTACGGACCTCAGTTCCGAAGAACTGATTCAACACGCTCTAGAACGTGGCGAAGGAAAGCTCTCCCACACTGGCGCTTTGGTTACTGAAACTGGTGCTCGCACTGGTCGCTCTCCAGCTGACCGCTTTATCGTTGAAGAACCCTCTACCGCAGAGGCTATTGACTGGGGCTCTGTTAACCGCCCTTTCGATGCTGATAAGTTTGACGCCCTGTGGGATCGCGTTGACGAGCATTTATCAGAGGTTGATAATTTTGTTGGCAACTATCACGTCGGTGAAGATGCAGATTATTACCTGCCGGTCAAAGTTCGCACTGAAACAGCCTGGCATAGCTTGTTTGCCTACAACATGTTCATCCGCACTGATGACTACAACCCAAAAGGCAAAGAAGAGTGGTCAATCTTCCATGCTGCTAACTTTACCTGTGTTCCTGAGCGCGATGGCACGAACTCAGAAGGAATTGTGTGTATCAATTTTGGTCAACGCAAAATCCTTATCGCCGGCATGAAGTATGCGGGAGAAATGAAAAAATCCATGTTCTCTGTACAGAACTTCCTACTCCCTGAAAAAGATGTAATGCCAATGCATTGCTCTGCCAACGTTGGTAAAGATGGCGATACCTGCCTATTTTTCGGCCTATCTGGCACAGGTAAAACCACCCTTTCTGCTGACCCTGAGCGCTACCTGATCGGGGATGACGAGCATGGCTGGGCTAAAGGTTCAGTATTCAATATCGAAGGTGGCTGCTACGCAAAAACAATCGACCTTAGCCAAAAAAATGAGCCTGTCATCTGGGATGCTATTCGCAATGGCGCCATTGTTGAAAATGTTGTTCACAACGATGCTAATGTTCCTGATTACACAGATACAAGCCTGACAGAAAATGGGCGCTGCTCTTACCCTCTAGAGCATGTAGACATGCGTCAAGTAGAAAACCGTGCGGGCGAGCCTAAAAATGTTATTTTCTTAACCTGTGATGTTTCCGGCGTAATTCCTCCAGTATCTATCCTCAGTAAAGAAGCAGCGGCTTATCACTTTTTATCGGGTTATACTGCACGAGTCGGCTCTACCGAGCTAGGCGCAGAAGCAGGTATCCACCCTGCATTTTCAACCTGTTTCGGTGCACCATTTATGCCCCGCCCGGCCCGGGAATATGGCGATTTATTAATGAAGCGTATCGAAGACTTCGATGCCAAAGTATTCCTGGTTAACACTGGATGGACAGGCGGCTCTGGTGGTGCTAACGGTAAAGGCTCACGCTTCCCTATCCCTGTCACGCGCGCAGTGGTTGCTGCCATCCAAAATGGCTCATTAAATAACGCAAGTACTGAGCACCTAGACATCTTGAATTTAGATATTCCCACTGAAATTCCTGGCGTTGATAAGCAGTATGTTAATCCACGCGAAGCTTGGGAAGACAAGGCTGAATACGATGCACAGGCCAGTAAATTGGCTGGGTTATTTGTAGAGAATATCAAAAAGTTTGATGTTAGCGATGAAGTCGCAGCAGCGGGCCCTAAAGCATAATTTTCTTTCAAAATACATTGCTTAATTATTTCCATAAAGGCCGCTATTGCGGCCTTTTTTCTTAAAAAATATAATACCTGAGGCCTTTGCACGGAAGATGATTTTGCTTTCAGGCAAGGCAAAAATGCACGGAAAGAGGGAGTTTATGGGTTATAAATGACCGATTGAGTACATTTTTAACGCCGCATGAGAGCAAAATGGCTTTCGTGCAAAGGTCTCTCACCTTGAATAAGCAATAATGTTTGATTACAACATACAAGAAGCCAAAGCTACAGACGCGGACCTCATTGCTTCGCTATGGCAATGCATTGATGAATGCACACCAACCAGACCCTTTGGTGGCGACACATCATCAAAAATTGAACGTGCAAAAGAAATTATTACTCACGCCATTCAATCCTCAAGCGCACACATACTCGTCGCAAAATCTGACAAAAGTATCATAGGCACCATTACAGGGCATATTTACGAGAGGCCCGCAGTGCAACTATCTGCTGTAGGCGTCATCTATAGCTTATGGGTGGCCCCTGAATACCGCAAACAGGGCGTTGGGCAAACATTAGTAGATACTATCGAACAACGTTTAATTGTAATGGGTGCTCAAGCCTTTCAAGTAGGATGGGATACAGTTAACGAATACGCGGGTGAATGGTGGCAAAAACGTGGTTATAATCCCTACGAAACCATCGCCAGTAAGAATGTGTAGAAAACCAACTCAGACATATAGAGGCTTTTGTTGATGAAGAGAATTATTGCCCTTACGCTCAGCACGGTCGCGATTACTAACTGCACTTGGGTTAATGAAAACAAAGCGGGAAGAGATGTCGCTATTACGGTAATCGATCAAGTCAGCCATTGCCAAAAAGTGGGCGATATTACCTCCAGCGTAAAAAACAAGGTCGGCTTTATCAATCGCAATAGCGACAAGGTCATTCAAGAGTTATTGGTGCTGGCAAGAAACGAGGCCGTTAAGCTAAACGCGAATACCATTGTGTCAAATGGCGCCCCTGTTGATGGCAAACAGACTTACCAAGCATTTTCTTGTCCTCAGTAACCAGAGGAGGAATATCACAAAAAACGACAACCATTATTAACCCATCACCCATTTGGATCTGGTATAGGGCCAATGTCATTTCCCTTTCAAGCACTCTTTCTGAAAAATTCTTTAAGCTTTTGGATACTCGATGATGCAGGGCCAGACCATTGCCCCACTTGATAACGCTCACTAAGCCCTTCAACTTTTTTAAGCATCTGATGGCGTTTAATTGCAGATACTACAGCACGATCAAATTCGCCTGCCTCTACTGGCTTTTGCAAATAACGGAACACTTGGCCTTTATTAATTAAGTCAATAGCGACATTGGCATCTGTCGAATCAGCAAGAGCAATCACGGTTAAATCTGGGCGATGTTGTTTAAAAAGATTCAAGGCTTCCAATGTTTCCTGGGGATCTACCGCAATACCAATGATCGCAACACCTACATCGGGACGAATATCTAAAATTCTAACGGCTTGAATATAAGAGCTTGCACCATACACATCGAAACCAAAACGGCGACTGATATTGCGAATAGAGTTCCGAACACTCTGATTCTTATCCATAAGAATAAACGCTGTTTTCTTATCAACAAGGGAGCTTAAAGAAGGCTTAGCAGAATTGGAAACGCTTCTCGCTGGTACAGGAAATTGCTTGATGACAGCAACGGTCTTTTCATTCTTAGCGTGATTATCGACAACTGGTGCTTCAAGAACTTGTTCTTCTGATGCTTTAGCCGCTAAAGCCACAGTCTCTTGCATATCACCAATATCCCACGGCTTACTGATATATCGGAAAATTTCACCTTCATTGATAGTATCGATAATTGCTTCTTTATCAACATAGCCAGTCAATAAGAGGCGAACGACTTGTGGGTAACGCTGCCTGACCAATGACAATAACTCATTACCTGTCATATTAGGCATACGCTGATCACTGACAAGAACATCTATAGGCTCTTGAGCTAAAATTTCCAACGCATCAAAACCACTGGATGCTACAAATACATCATAGTCTCGTCGAAAAACAGACTTCAAAGAGCGTAGAACCCTCTCTTCATCATCGACAAATAATAATCGGTAGCGCTTGCTCATAATCGCCTCACTTTGTACTACTCACTTTGATATGGAAAACTTAAGGTGATAGTCGCTCCCTCGTCTTTTTCAGATTGTACCTCAATCTGTCCTCTGTGCTCCTTAACAATCTTATAACTAATGGACATGCCTAAACCTGTACCTTCACCGATAGGCTTGGTGGTAAAGAATGGGTCAAATATTTTGGCACGAGTTTCTGCATCCATACCTTCACCAGTATCACTGAAGATAATATTAACAGTATCGTCGATTTTTTTAACACTAATTGTGAGCTGTCCCCCAGTTTCGGGAATTGCCTGTGCCGCATTAGTAATAATATTCAGAAATACCTGATTCAGTTTTGAAGGGTTACACTCCAAAAACACATCTTCATTGTAGTCTTTGACGACAGAAACATTAGATTGCTTCAAAATACTGCTGGCGATTTTAAGTGTATTATCCAAACCTTCACAGACATCAAATCGCTCAATTAACTGGCGATCCAAACGTGAAAAGCTGCGTAGATTTTTCACCAGCTCAGAAATATCATTTAAGCCGTGAGAGCTATCGTCCAATAATTCTTTTGCCTCACTGACGATATCATCCTGCTTCATTCGATGATATTGCCTAAGCACCTGAACCACTTGCTTACTTAAGGCCTCTTTATTATTCGGCTTTTTAACTGCTTCGCCATACACTCCGCCCAAACCTTTCATTAAGGTATCCATACTAATGAATAAGTTATTTACAATGGAGACATTATTATTAACATAGCCTAGCGGCGTATTAATCTCATGGGCTATGCCAGCAACCATTTGTCCTAGCGATGCCATTTTTTCTGACTGTATTAGTTGCTCTTGCGACTCCTTTACCTCTTTGTAGGCAGAGTTAATCTGCTGAGTTCGATCTTTAACCTTATCTTCTAACTGCGTATAACTGCCTCTGAGCTTCATTGCAAAATAAAATGCAACGAATAATGCCAGCAAGCCATAACCAATAATCGCATAACTACGTAGCTGTCCATCGTTAGCAGAAGACACTAAATAATTTTCTGTATATAAGCCATCTAATTTAGATAAGGTTTTTTCAGAATCAATAGCTAATGCATTCTGCAAATAGTTTTGAGTTTGTTCTTGTTCGTCAACAACAGCAATAACATGAGAGTTGTATTCCAACAAAGGGATTTCATTAGAAAATAAAGGCAACAAATCCAAAATTTTACGTACATTATCCTGAATAATATCAGCCTGTTCTTTATCGCCATACAAAGACCAACGGTAAAGTGCCTGATTAATCTTTTTTAGTAACGATGCATCACCTTCTGGCTTATTTTCAAGAGTTGAAATTAATTCATCGCCCAAAGGAGGTGCATATTTAATTGAGTTACGCAAAACCGCATTATGAGATTTAAAACTTTCAACCAAATCAATCTTTAAATTAATTTGCTCCTCATATTCGCGCAAGGCATCAGCAAGAGGGACATCGGTATCGAGATAACGAGCAATATTCGATTTTTTTAATTTTGAAAAGCTATCGCTTAACAATACACTTTTTCTAGCAAGCTCATCATAATCTGCCTGTAGACCATAACGGGACTTGAGTAATAATACATTAAGACCAGCATCTGTCTGCTTTAGCTGGTTCATCAAGTTTACACTTACCATATAGTTTTCATGCGCAGACTCTTCAGCATTTTTATGATAAAAAACACCCAGCGCTATACCTGTTATTAACAGTAAGGAAAGTAGAAGTACATTTATTTTCATTATTATTTGCCTCCCTTAGGCAGGTCACCGGGCAGTGTTTTCAAAAATTCAATAATTGCATCCTTATGGGCATCCGGCACTTGGCGCCCCAGTTGAAATTCCGTCATGATATCAATGGCCTCACGTAGCGTACGTACAGAACCGTTATGAAAATAAGGCGGAGTTAGTACCGCCAAGCGCAAACTGGGGACTTTAAACACGCGCTTATCCCATTCGTTGCCAGTCACAGCAAAACGCCCCATATCGGTACCAAAACCTTTCAGCAAATTAATATCCTTCAATACACCAACTTTTTGGAATAAGTTGCCACCAACATTTGCCCCCTGGTGACAACTCACACAACCATAGGATTTAAAGTATTGATAGCCCAGCTTCGCTTGTTGGCTAATAGCGCTAGCGTCTCCCTTTAAATAACGATCAAAAGGAGAATTCGGCGTCAATAGAGTGCGTTCATACTCAGCAATGGCATGCTGAATATCTTGACCATTAATTGTACGGCCATATATATTTTGAAATCTTTCAGCGTAGTCATCCGTTTCCTTTAGCTTTTCTGTCATTTGATCCCAAGAGTCCATACCCATCACTTTCGGGTTTTTCACCACCATCAAAACTTGATCATCCAGCGTATCGACACGACCATCCCACAACTGACGAAAATTGAGTGCTGAGTTGTAGACTGTTGGGGAATTGCGCTTATTTAGCTGGCCATTAATGCCTCTTGATTTATCCAAAAAATCAACGCCTGCACGATCAAGAAAATGACAGCTTTCACAGGACAAGGAATTATCTTTCGACAAACGGACATCCGAAAATAGCAGCTTACCAAGTGCTGCTTTATCTGGATCATGGGGCAGAGAACTGGGAATAGGTAAAATAGGCTCTACAGCAAACACTGCTTGAGACATTAACAAACATCCAATTGATAAACCTACGTTATAGGTTCGTCTAAGAAATAATGTAGTACCTAACATAAAAAACCTCGTCAATGCGTAGTGGTAAGCAACCAAGCTTTACGCATCAAATAATAGATCACAAAAAACAATATTAACGAAACGCAATAAATTAAAGTCACATAAAGTGCATTAATCATAGGGCGCGGATGCAAATTAGAGAACCAGGTATTTATTTTGGCAGGTCCATGAATAGCCATAACAAATAGGCTGACAATGATTGCAATATGCCCAATGGCATCTACTTTTCCAAAGTCATATATGGCAGCAATAAAGACGGCGGCCAGAAAGAGTGCAATTGAAACAAAACCAATACCTGAAACAGCAATTAATAAAAAAGCCAATAAGAACTCACTAGCACCAGCTAAGTCCATAAATGACTCTTTGGTTAAACCCATTGTCAAATGCGGGAATCGCTCTAACAAAGGGTAAGTCCAATCGGGGTAAACAAACTTTTCAATACTAGCCCACTGCAATGTGAATGATATAGAGATATAAAGTACTAGATAGCGAATAGCCTGATCATGCTTGTCAGGGGAGATAGAAGATAAAATGATAAAAACGGCAATCCCCAAAAAAATCATATAGTCCGACAAATGGAAAAAACCATAGTGGTATGCACTATATCCCCAGAGGATAAAAATGCCGGCACCGGCATAACGAGCGGTTCTCTCGGTGAATAGCGAAGCGATCATTACTATGTGCAAACCACCAATCCATAAACTTTGGTGTTTCAATTCAGGTGTTAATACAACATCGCCAATCACCCATATGGATGTAAAAAAGACAAGTAATGTATTACGCAGCATTTGGAATTCATAATTGCGAGGCAGCTTCTCTATAAGAAGAGCGCGATAACCTTCTATCATGACATTCGCTTTAACCATCTTTCTATCCAGCCAAGCAATCACAAACACCAAAAGAATGGATAGGCCTGTAATTAAATAAAAAGACGGTGTCATCACAGCGCCTATACCTCTAGGCTCAGCAACAACATCATAAGGAGAGAACCACTTCACATGGGCACTTGCTGATGAAGCGATAAATAATAACATTGCGATGAAAGTAACGCTCTTTATCACAAGATTACGATGTAAAGAACGGTTAAAATTAGTATATGCCATCCAGCATTGATCAAAAACGCGACAATTTGACACTCGGTAACTCACTTTTTTAATTGGAAAAAATTGCAGTAAGGTACTGTCCATTTAAAACACAAACAACAAGCCTCTAATAATAACGGATTTACGCAAGAGGATCTTGTGATATTCGCTTAAAAAAAACCCAGCACCCTTTTATTGATTTTTTTGTGACACGATTCACATAGAAAAGCGAATACGATAGACACTTCAAATATTTAAATTAGCAGCAATTACCATTCCTTAAAAAATAATAAGCTACAAAATTTTTTTACCCTGTAAAGATTTTCACACGGATTTATTATAAATTTGTTAAAAATGGCTACAGCAATAACATTTGGAAGGATTAACTTATTAAACTTGGAATAAAAAATGTCGTTTTTTTCTACAGACAAACTTGTTTTCAATGTGCTTTATTATTGGTCTCAAGCACTAAAAAGAAGCGATACTGTCGTTCTTTTACACAATAAGTGACTGCAAAGATATCAACTGTAAAAAATAATTTTTCTCGGGAATAATCAGCTAAGGAAAAGAAAATAGGTTAATAAACTGAACGTTTATAACAAAATATTGAAAAAGCAGCATAAAAATTTAAAAACAACGAAATATTTTCATTTGTTATTAATTATTCTACTGCCATTGATTTAGACAAAAAGGTATTACAACGCTCTCCAAATAAATACAAATTTGGCACAAAAATGAGCGTGACCACTGTCGCAAACAAAACACCAAAAGATAATGAAACCACCATAGGGATCAAAAATTGTGCTTGAATGCTAGTTTCTGAAAGAATTGGCAGCAAGCCAACAAAGGTAGTTAGTGATGTTAAAATAATCGCCCTAAAGCGATCAGAGCCTGCTTGAGTAATCGAATCCATTATTGATTTACCTTGATCTCTTAATTGATGGATACGGTCAAGTAGTACCAGATTGTCGTTCACGACAACACCCGCACAAGCGACAAAACCCAGCAATGAATTCATCGTTATCGTTTGCCCCAGCAACAAATGCCCAATTATTGCGCCAACAAAGCCAAAAGGCACAGCAGTCAATATCAATACTGGTTGCCAAGAAGATCGAAACACAATGGCCATCAAGCCAAAACTCAGTAAGAATGCCAAACCAAAACTTTGGATAATTTGTGTATTAAAATCTTTTTCATCAGCAACAGCTCCATCGATTTCGATACTTAACCCTCGATAAGCTTGCCTCCAATTCTCAAGGTTTTCTTCCAATATACTATTCGCCAACGCTAGCGAATCGACACCTTTATCAACATCCGCAGTTACTGCAACTGCTCGACGGCGGTTCTCCCGAATAATTTTTGTGTACCCCGGCACTTCAACCACGTCCGCAACTTCATTTAAAGGGATTGAGCGACCATCATTAGTACGAACATACATTGAACGGATAGTATCTACCGTACGGCGTTCTGCCAGTGGATAACGCAACATGACTTTAATATCATCATTGCCTCGAGGAATGCGCTGGACTTCTTCTCCGTAAAACCCTTGCCGCATTTGCCGAGCAATATCTGACAAGCTTAATCCCAGTGTGGGTGCATAAGGTTTCAGTCGAAGTTCGATTTCAGTTCGCGCACCTTCTAAATTATCTTCAATATCATAAATGGATTCGTAACGACCTAGCGTCGATCGAACATCATTGACAATAGAAGACAATTGCTCACCGTCATTGCCTGGCAAGCTGATACGAAAACGCAGGTCTTTACGGTTACGATTGATCGTAAAACGCAAACTGAATTCTTTCACACCAGGCAAGGGGCCAATCAATTCTCGCCAGCGGTCTTTAACCTGAATGATATTAATCTTTCGCTCATGGCTCTGAGTTAAACGCACATCGACCCTTGCTCGATTATCTTTAGCAAAGGACCGAATCGCTTTAACAAAACTTCCATCACCATTAATATCCAGCATTTTTTGATCACTGCTTAACTGATAAGCTGCCTGTTCCATTTTTTCTTGGATTTTTTTAGTATCCTCAAAATTGGCTCCTTCAGGAAGATAGGCATTGATAGTCACTCGTGTCGAAGGAATAATAGGGCTAAAGGCTTTTTGCAAATAACCTCCAGCAATGAAAAGTGTTAAAGCGGCCAAGAAAATCATTAGAAAAACTAAGAGTGTATTGCCATTCGACTTTAAAGATCTGGCCAAAAATTTCCGATAGTAATTTTCTGCAAGAGACTCAAGCCCCCTAGAGAAAAATAGCCGCAATCTTCTCAACCACCCCGAACTATCAGATACCCTTTCTGGCTTAGCATGAGATAAATGAGATGGCAAAATAAGCATCGACTCGATTAAAGAAAATGCCAATGAAATAACAACAACCGTTGCAATGGGTATTGCCTGAACACTTAGAACGCCTTCAATAGCAAACATAACCGCAAAGAATATAATCGTACTAATCACTGCAAATATCACAGGCTTGCTTACCCACATCGCACCCGCTTTCGCAGCTTCTCTCCCTGCAAGTCCCTTTCGTTGAGTAAAATAAATACTTTCACCCACAACAATAGCATCGTCAACGACAATCCCTAGAGCTAATAAAAAGCCGTACATCGACACCATATTCAGTGTGACATTAGTGTAAGGAAGTATCCAGAAAGTACCTAAAAAAGCTGTACCAATACCTACACACACCCAACCTGCTAGCGAAGGGCGTAAAAACAACATAAGGATAACAAAGACTAAACCTAACCCCATGACGGTATTAGTCAACAATAAATTCATACGACTTTTATAAACAACGGCCCAATCAAACCAGACATCAACCGACACGCCTTCGGGTAGCTGGCTTTTAAGGCGATCTATAGTTGCACGGGTACTATCTGATGCATTGACAATGTCAGGTGGCGTACTGGTAAATAGTTGAAGGTAAGCAACAGAACGACCATTAAAATTTGTGCGCTGATCAACTTCAGCAAAACCATCTTCAATAACAGCGATATCGCCCAAGGTTAATTGAGCGCTATCGCCTCCAATGGCGACCACAATATTGGAAAATTCTTCTGCTGAATAAGCCTGACCTCTCGTTTGGACTTGGAGATTTCCCGAGTCGCTTTTTACAGAACCAGCGGGTAAGTTAATTGAGCTATTACGAATGGCTGAAGCCACATCATCAAATCGCAAATCATAAGTACGTAATGCCTGCTCCGAAACCTCGATCATCATTTCATGATCTCGAGTACCTTCAATATCGACATTAGAAACAGCATCTAACAATAACAACTCTTGCTGTAACCACTCTGCCGTTTCTTTGAGAAGAGTTTCAGCAACATCACCGTAAACAGCGATATTCATTAGTCGATGACGAGCAATATTTTCACGCACTTGCACATCATCAACATCGTCAGGAAGTGTTGTCAGTGAATCAATTCGAGTTTTAATATTATTCAATAAACGCTGAGTGTCGTAATCTTTAACGACTTCAACAGTGATTGCTGCAACATTTTCTCTCGCGACCGATGAAATTTCGTCAATGCCATCTAAATCAGCAATAGCTTCTTCGATACGAATAATGACTTGTTGTTCTATTTCACGCGGATTGGCGCCAGGGTATGAAGCCGATATCGACAAACTATCGAAATCGCCTAAAGGAAAAACCTCTTTACCAACAGAAAAGTAATTCAAAAAGCCATTAACAATAATTAACAGCATCAATAAATTAGCAGCAATGGGATTATCAATAAACCAATGAACAATAGGGCGCATCAGTAAGATCTACTCCTTACTCGCCACATCAGTTTTTGTGCGAACAAGAATACCGTCACGCAATACCCTAGGATCACTAACAACGATTCTTTCACCTGACTGGATAATAGATGACTTTACCCAAACAAGGCCATTTTCTTTGTTAATGATCGTAATATCTTTCAGTGTTAATTTATTTTCATTACCAATGGTAAACACTTGCTTGTCAACTAAGGCTTTTTGAGGAATCGCTATCGCTTGTTCAAACTCCCTTCCTGGAATATCAGCCTCAACAAACAAACCTACCAGCAATGGCTGAGGGTATAAACTGGTATCAAAAGGTTGTTCGACCTCAGCAATCACATAATAAAAACGGGTTGTCGTATCGATACTCGCTTCCATTCTCGTCAACGTTGCCGGCCACTGCTGTCGTTGCCCACCCACATCAGCGGATAACATTAGCGATGGTCGACTATCTTTCTCAATAATGCTGCCGGGCGCTAAATCAGTTAACGCTAACTGCTCATTACTTAAGGGTAAGCGCACTTCAACAGCAGTGCTATCGTAGACGGTCCCAAGCGTTGCTCCCACAGGAACAAATTGCCCTAGATCAACGGTAGTTGATCGAACCCTTCCTGCAAATGGCGCTTTAATTTGTGCACGCTCGACATTAAGTACAGCCATATTGCGCTCAGCCTTAGATGAATTTAAAGCCGCTTTGGCGGCCTTCAATTGAGGCTGTCTCAATGACAAGGCATTGGAGGCCGCAGAACCTAAATCCCTCCATTCACGTTTGGCCTGCCTCGCTTGCCCTTGCTCTAATGCCAATTCCCTCTCTGCTGTAGCAACCTGAGTGTCAGCAATTATCAGTGCATTGCGATAGTCTCGGTCATCTAATTTAACAAGCAATTCATTTGCGTTAAAAAAACCGCCATTCACAAAGCCTTCAGCAACCTCAACAACCCGCCCGGACACCTCTGCGACCAGATTAATCTCTCGGCGAGGAACGATAGTGCCCTGGGTTTTAACATTCACTCGATAAGGTCGTGGCTCGGCTATCAACACATCGACCAATGGCGGCTTTGGCTCCACCTCAGAACGCAATTTAGGTTTAGGTTGAAAATACCACAACCCAGCAATAACCAGACAGCCAAGGAGCATAATCAAAACTGTTCCGATACTTCCCCGTTCACGGCGCTTACTCACAAGTCCCCCGACCTTTCACTAACAATATTGACTAGAAATACGATTGATCTATTCACAGACATCCCTAAGAACATAAAAATTCCATAAAAACAAGACTGGTTAACCTCAAGGTTTTACGCATAATGCCACACTCACGTATTAGCCACACAGAGATTATTACTTGTTATGGATAGCGACATCATTCATCAGAACGAAGCCACCAGTCATATGCAACAAACCCAAGATAACATTCACACCAATACTCAAGCCAACATTCAAAAGAGTATCGTAAAACGTATTGCCGATGAACTCAGCATAAAACCTAACCAAGTCACAGCTGCTGTTGGCTTACTGGATGAAGGAGCTACGGTCCCGTTTATCTCACGCTACCGAAAAGAAGTGACTGGCAGCCTGGATGATTCCCAACTAAGAACCCTTGAAGAGCGTCTACGTTACCTACGTGAGCTAGAAGACCGACGCGACAGCATATTAAAAAGTATTGAAGAACAAGGCAAACTGACACCAGAACTCACTCTATCGATCCAATCAGCTGAGACTAAAACGCTGTTAGAGGACATTTACCTCCCCTATAAACCCAAACGTCGCACTAAAGGCCAGATTGCCATAGAAGCAGGCCTAGAACCCCTCGCAGACAGCCTGCTCGATGACCCATCACAGAGTCCAGAAAAGACTGCTGAAGCCTTTATCAATACAGAGGCAGCAATTAACACCGCTAAAGATGCACTGGATGGCGCCAAGTACATTTTAATGGAACGCTTTAGCGAAGATGCCCAGTTATTAGGTAATCTCAGGCAATTTCTCAATGAACACGGCACTATTTGCGCAACCGTCATTGCAGGCAAGGAAACCGAAGGGCAAAAATTCAAAGACTATTTCGAACACAAAGAACCTCTTAAGGGCATTCCATCTCATCGCGCACTCGCTCTCTTTCGTGGCCGCAACGAAGGTATATTGTCACTAACAACAGGCTTAGCCAGTGAACTGAATGCGGAAGCAGATACTAGCAAAACAGTAACACCCCACCCCTGTGAAGGCATGGTCGCCGAACATTGGGGTATTCGCCACCAAGATAGACCAGCCGACAACTGGCTAGCCGAAGTCGTACGCTGGACGTGGCGCATTAAATTGTTATCACACTTGGAAACCGATCTTTTTGGCAATATTCGCGACATGGCCGAAACCGACGCGATTCAGGTATTTGCCAATAATTTAAAAGACTTATTATTAGCCGCACCAGCTGGCCAGAAAGCCACTATCGGCCTCGATCCAGGCCTGCGTACTGGCGTTAAAATCGCCGTTGTAGATGCCACTGGGAAAGTCCTGGATCATGGTGTCATGTACCCACCGACACTACCGACTGCTGGCCAGCAGCGCAGTCAAGAGGCAGAGCCTACACTTATCCACCTCTGCCAAAAGTATTCTGTAGATCTTATATCCATTGGCAACGGCACTGGCTCACGAGAAACGGAAACCTTTGTTAAAGATGTGCTGAAGCGTCACCCTGAGCTACAAACACAAAGCATCATGGTCAATGAAGCCGGGGCATCGATTTATTCTGCTAGCGAGTTCGCTGCACGGGAATTTCCCGACCTTGACGTTACCATCCGTGGCGCCATTTCCATTGCTCGACGACTGCAAGATCCATTGGCAGAGCTGGTTAAAATCGAACCAAAATCTATCGGTGTAGGCCAATATCAGCACGATGTCTCTCAGACCAAGCTAGCCCGCGCCCTGGACGCCACTGTTGAAGATTGTGTAAATACTGTTGGTGTCGAGGTAAATACAGCATCAGCCCCACTACTCGCCAGGGTTTCTGGTCTTAACCAGACCATAGCCAACAATATTGTTGCTTTTCGCGACAGCAACGGTACTTTCACTCGACGTGAGCAACTTAAGAAAGTGCCGCGTCTGGGAGATAAGACCTATGAACAGGCGGTTGGATTTTTACGTATCGCCAATGGAGACAACCCTCTAGATGCATCAGCCGTTCACCCAGAGGCCTACCCTGTTGCTGAAACAATCAGCCAAAAGGCGGGACAAGCCATAGAAACATTGCTTAGCAACCCTGCCATGCTTAGGGATCTGAAACCCCAAGACTTTACCACCGATCAATTCGGCTTACCGACAATTAAAGATATATTCAGCGAATTGGAAAAGCCTGGGCGAGACCCTCGTCCGGAATTTAAAACTGCGGCATTTAAGGAAGGTGTCGATACCATTACAGACCTGGAAGAAAATATGATACTCGAGGGGGTCGTCACCAATGTGGCAAACTTCGGCGCTTTTATTGATATCGGCGTTCATCAAGATGGCCTCGTACACATTTCAGCACTGTCGAACACCTTCGTTAAAGACCCACGCACCGTTGTAAAAGCAGGAGATATCGTTAAGGTTAAAGTGATGGAAGTCGATGCTGCCCGCAAGCGTATCGCCTTAAGCATGAGGCTAGACGACCAAGCGGGCGCAAAGGAAAGCAAAAGCCATTCATATAACACCAAGCCATCACATAAGGGCAAGCGTCAACAAAACAATAAACAACCGTCAGAAAACGGTACGATGGCGAGCTTGTTAAAAGCTGCAATGGCGAAGCAAAAATAGCGCAAACGCCCTGATACAGGGCCTTTCAGCGCACCATCTCACCAACCAAACCAGCCCTTTTAGCATTTTCTATCAATCAGAGAAAATGCTAAATCAGAGCAATTCTGCCAGCAGCACGGAAGCTGATCCCATTTTTTCTACGAAATTAGAAATCAACACCCCAAATCTCAGCAAGATATAAATTCCTGTACTACGCTTATGGATACTATCTACATTATAAATTGAAAGGCTTTACACCTGGTCCATGACGAATTCCATTGCACTGAGCGAGGACAAACGAGACTGTCTGCAAGAGATAAGTAATGTTGCTATGGGGCAAGCAGGGGACCATCTTGCGCGACTATTGGATTCCTTTGTTGTACTTTCCATACCACACGTTGCGATCCTGACCCCCACTGAAATAGCCATGGCGGTACAGACAGTCGATGAACACAATGTATCGGGTGTTTGCCAAGGTTTTATCGGCGGCGGAATAGCAGGTGAAGCCATGCTGTTATTTAACGATACCAGCTTTATCGATCTCGCTAAACTGATGAACTTTGAAGAAGAACTCAATGAGTCAGCAGAACGTGAATTATTAATTGATGCCACCAATATTTTAGTCGGCGCCTTGTTACGCGGCATTGCAGAACAATTGGATATTGAATTCAGCTTTGGCCCCCCAGCTATTCTTGGTCAACACCAAGAGTTGGACAAGCTACTCGCGTCTGACAATGTTCGTTGGGAACATGCACTAGTAATAGAAGTGAACTACCAAATTGAAGGCTATGATGTTCAATGTGATCTGCTCATGGTTATTACTGAAAACTCATTAACTCGCCTCTATGGCAAACTGGACTACTTACTGGACTAATCGATGTTAGCTTCCTCAGAAAATGACATGATGAATGATTTTCGCTGGATTATGGATGTAGTCCAGAATGTCGATGTAGGTCTGGTCTTACTTGATCGAAATTATGATATACAACTGTGGAATAGTTTTATGCAAAACCACAGTGCATTATCGGCTGAAGATGTCATTGGTAAAAATTTATTTGATAATTTTACAGAGATTGATCAAAGATGGTTTTTAAGAAAAGTTGAATCCATTTATTTATTAAAAAATTCTGCTTTTACTACTTGGGAACAACGTCCGTATTTATTTCGGTTCGATAATTACCGCCCAATTACGGGTAAAGCAGAATTCATGTATCAAAACAGCACATTTATTCCCATTCAAAATTTAAATGGAGAAATCTCCAGTATATGCCTCATAATTTACGATGTGACCGAACAAGCAGTCAACAATATTGAGCTCGGAGAAGCAAATAATAAACTTGAAGTTATCAGCCAAACCGATGGCTTAACCGGCTTATTAAATCGTAAGACTTGGGAAGACCATTTAAATAAAGAGTTTGAACGGCAACAGCGATACAACGAAGACTGCACTTTGGTTATTTTCGACATCGACCATTTTAAAAAAGTAAATGATAATTATGGCCATCCGGCAGGTGACGAGGTCATTCGAAAAACAGCTGACGTTACTCGTCAATGCATTCGAAAGACAGATATTGCAGGCAGATATGGCGGTGAAGAATATGTCATTCTTTTGCCTCACACACATGTTGACTCTGCAAAAATCCTTGCTGAACGCATTCGCAAAAAAATTGAAGCGTTAACAGTATGCTACGAAGACTTTTCGATTAATTATACAGTTAGCTTAGGATTGTCCGGCTTCCACAAATCATTAACCTCACCGACTGCCTGGATAGACAGTGCCGACCAAGCCCTATATCAATCCAAGGAAGGCGGTAGAAACCAATTCCACATATTTAATCATCCCGACAAATAAATATTTTTTATTTATATTTTTACACAGTCGCCACTCAAATCAAGATCAGTAGACTGTATAATTTTATCTACTGTTATATAAAATTGCGCAAAGTCCTTGCCACACTTTTCGAACAACGCAACAAAATCTGGAACCAAATCACGGTATGTTGCAATAGAAGCTAAACGCGCATTGTTAATAGGTTTACTAAACCAATAATCGTACCAGCCTTTATTGCTCCACTTTTCTCTTTTAAATGTTAAATAGCCTTCTTTCATTTTCTCAAAGATTTTTTTCTTCTTAAGGCGCTTTATATCATTGGAAGCATCAGAGGCATATAAAACTGACAAGTCAGCCTTTGCCTGATTAACCAATGTCAAGAAATCATCACGTACAGATAGACTTTCAAGATAATGATTTAGTGCGCGCTGCTGTTGCGTCTCTTGCAGCCAAACAATAGCGCCCTGCTCACCAACTGCACTGGCAAACGCTTCATTAAAGCGACTATTATTTTTTATATAAACCTCTTGATGTGATAATTCGTGAAACATTAATTCTGCCAAGTAGACATCGTTTCTAGCAATCATTGCCGATGTCAGCGGATCAGCAAACCACCCCAGTGTCGAGTATGCCGCAACTCCCGACACTAGAACTTCATAGCCTTCTGCTCGAAGCTTGCTGGCATATTCTTCAGCAGACTCGCGATGATAATAACCTCTATAGCTGGCACAGCCGATAACAAGGTAACACCATTGCTTTGCCTGCAAAGAAAACTCTTCTGCTGCAACAACATTCCATACTGGGGAATTATTTTTGAGCTTTACATACGTTGTATAACTATTATTGTCTGGCAAAGCCAATCTATCTATGGCGAACTGACGAATCTCCAGTGCAGTCGATAGCTTTCTTTTCAGTGGGCCATCAGCCGTGGTTAACACTTCATCGATAGGTTTCCGCGATAACATCAATGATGTATGCCCAACAACGCTTTGCGTATAATAACCCACCGCACTACAACCATTGAGAAAAAGAACTAATAAAAAGAGAGTAAATAACTTCAAACCATCACCACAAAAAACGATGCCAATATTATGCCTCAACCAGACTGACAACTGTCCAATCTAAATCGGGCACCTCCAATAAATGATCAGTGACTATAAATAATTCTTGCTTTGGCGACAATAAAAATAACTGAACCGCGTTTTTATTATCATTCTGATATTTTTCATAGGTATACGTTTCCGTCAGCTTTGTTTTTTTCATCTTCCAGCCCAGAGAAATCATACTGGCTAATCGCTTATAACTTACATTGTCAGCCAGCAATTGGTAGCTCCTATAATCCTGAGCGACGCGATGTTTATCAGAATTTTCATTATCCATAGAGGCAGCAAGAGAGAACATATTTTCTCTTCCAAAATCACTTCGATAACGAGTTGCAACGACTGTATTCAACTCACTATTTGGAGCCAAAGCTAATAATTTGCCCATACCCACCATATTTAAACGCTGATCAGCATATTCGGATGCGGGATTGCCATAGAAGGTTTCCAGGCCAGCCATGCGCGCTGCATGTATATTGCTACGGCTGGTTCCTGCCAGCAATACTCGAAAACCTAAATCTTTAATCGCTTCACCCAAGCATCGAGCTACGGAGTTAGCCCCCATGATCAGTATGCCTGTTGGCGGGGGTTCAGAGACGCCCAACCATTTTGCAAGCGGCCCGGCGGTAGCACTTTGCAGTATAACGGTGCCAACAATAACCATAAAAATAAGTGGTACCAATAAATGAACATCACCAATAGTGGTGTCTTCTAAACGTAATGCGAATAGTGCAGACACGGCTGCAGCTACAATACCGCGAGGTGCAATCCAGCTCAGCAAACATTTCTCACGCCAGGTTAAATGGCTGCCAAAACTACACAACCAGATTGACACAGGCCTAGCGACTAATTGAATAATTAAAAAGAGCAATAACATATTTACATTGAGCGATTGTATTTGTGCCCAATCCAAACGCGCAGCAAGAAGAATGAATAACCCAGAAATAAACAGTACGGTTAAATTTTCTTTAAAATTAAGAATACTGGCAATATCAACGCCTCGCATATTAGCCAACCATAATCCCATCAGAGTAACGGCCAGCAACCCCGACTCTTCTGCAAAATGGTTAGATAAGGTAAACGATGAAAACAACACTGTCAGCGTGGCTAAATTCTGCAAATACTCCGGCACCCATTGTCTACGCAGTACATACCCCAAAAAATAACCTGCGGCAATTCCTGCAACGGACCCAATGATTATGATTTTTCCAAAAAGAAAAAGAGTATGGCCGATGGCATTACCCTGCGCTTGCAGAATAATAAATTCAAAAGTCACAACTGTTAGCAAAGCACCAACAGGGTCAATTAAAATACCTTCCCACCGTAAAATATTCGCTACATTGGCATTTGGCCGCACTGTTCTCAACATCGGCATAATGACTGTTGGACCAGTAACAACACATAAGGCACCAAAAAGCACAGATAACTGCCAGGAAAAATGGAATAGATAATAGGCACTGGAACCAATAATAACCCAGGTCACTAGAGCGCCAAGTGTCACTAAACGAGTAATTGTATGGCTTAAGCCAGGCAGTTCTGACAGCTTTAGTGTCAAACTACCCTCAAATAAAATAATAGCGACAGCTAAAGATACAAAAGGAAATAATAAATCGCCAAATAATTCGTCCGGCTTAACAACATCGAATACCGGACCAAGTAAAAAACCTACGATCAATAAAAATAAAATAGCAGGTAAACGTATGCGCCACGCAACCCACTGACAAAACATAGAAACAACACAGATAGAGGTAATAATTATAATAGTCGATTCATTCATACTTCACTGTACCTAATGACGCTATACATACTGTTATTAAAATTTTTAACTAGAGTTACAAAATATAATGGTTGTTACTTTTCTCGTTGTCTTACTGCTTCGAATAAACAAATACCTGTTGCTACTGATACATTCAAACTACTGACCGTTCCAAACATAGGAATACGAATCAGTCCATCACAGTTTTCACGCGTCAAACGACGCATTCCCTTACCTTCTGAACCCATAACTAAAGCTAAGGGCCCTTTAAGATCTGCTTGATAATGATGTTGCTCTGATTCACCGGCAGCACCCAAAATCCAAACGCCCTGCTGTTGTAACCACTGCAATGTCCTTGAGAGGTTTGTTACTCTAATCAAAGGAATTATTTCAGCAGCACCACATGCCACTTTAGCAACTGTTGGATTAAGAGAGGCTGAATTATCTTTAGGCACGATCACAAACTGTACGCCGGCTGCTTCTGCCGAACGTAAACAAGCGCCAAGGTTATGCGGATCCGTCACACCATCAAGTACTAAAATAAATGGAGTAACATTATCTTCTATCAATTTAGGTAAGTGGCTTTTTAGATAAGCCTCATCAAACATTTCAGTTTTAGCAGTGATGAGTATTGCAACAACACCTTGATGATTAGCATCAACGTAGTTGTCCAACTCATCCCTGTTCATCCAGTGTATTGTTAATTGTTGTTTTTCAGCACTTTTCTGTATGACATTTAAACGCTTGTCATTACGCCCTTTTAACAGGCATAGCTCTTGTATTTGTTGTGATGAATTTTTTAAAAGTGCTTCAACAGCGTGGAACCCGTATACCACTTGTTTCTTATCGCTTTTACTAGCATTAGTCATTATTTATTAATACTCATTAATCGACATTATCTTTTTTTCTTTCTACTACTGGCTTTTTTAGCGTTTGTTTTTTTACTAGCAGCCTTTTTATTGGTTTTCTTTTTTCCAGCAGCGCCTGAGCGTTCATTTTTCCCAGTAGACCTTGTTTTGCTTCGAGCCTTGACCTTGCCACGACCACCCGAAGGTTTTTTAACATCAAGCCCACCAAAGTCACCTCGACGCAGCTTATCGCGAATACTGTCTTTTTTAATATTGGGCAATTGGCCAGCAGATTCTCCGGCCAGTTCAAAATCAACTTTACGTTCATCTAAATTTACCGCTATCACTTGAACCGTTAATTCATCCCCTAGACCAAATGTTTGCCGCGTACGCTCGCCGACCAAGCGGTGGTGAGCCTCTTCGTAATGGTAATAATCAGAAGGCAAGGATGTTATATGAACTAATCCTTCAACATAGACGTCCAGAAGCTCTACAAACAAACCAAAGTTAGTGACACCAGTCACTATACCTTGGTAAATATCACCCACATGGTTTTGCAAATATTCACACTTGAGCCAGCTGACAACATCTCGAGTCGCTTCATCTGCTCGGCGTTCAGCCATCGAGGTATGCTCACCCAAGCGCAGCATATCCTCAAGCGAATAAGGATATATCGCTTTCTTCGCCAGTATGCCAGCTCCTTTCACTCGACGCACATGGCTGGACTCTCGGCGACTACGAATCACTGAACGAATACCGCGGTGCACCAGTAAATCCGGATAGCGGCGGATCGGCGACGTAAAATGAGTATAAGCAGGATACGCTAAACCAAAGTGACCATTATTATCAGGCTGGTACATGGCTTGCGATAAACTTCGCAACATCACCGTTTGAATAATTTTTGAATCAGGTCTATCTGCGATTTTTTTCAACAACGACTGATAATGGGAAGGGTTTGGGGAATCTTTACTGCGTAAGCTTAAACCCAGTTCTCCCAAAAATGTTCTTAGGTTTTCTAACTTCTGCTCTTTAGGTCCCTCGTGTACACGATATAAGCCATCCAACTCATGTTTCTCTAAAAAGCGCGCCGCACACACATTGGCACAGAGCATACATTCTTCAATGAGCTTATGGGCATCATTGCGAACGACGGGAACAATACGCTCGATTTTTCTCTCATTATCAAAAAGAATCCGTGTTTCAGTCGTTTCAAAATCAATGGCGCCTCGCGCTTCACGAATTTGTCGTAAAACACCATATAAGCTATACAATTCATCGATATGAGCAATAATAGGAGAGTATTGCTGACGAATAGCGCTATTAGGTTCTTTGCTCTCTGCCAACATTTGACCAACTTGTGTGTATGTCAATCGGGCATGAGAATGAATAACCGCTTCATAGAAGAAATAACCGCTGATACGACCCGATGCACTGATGGTCATTTCGCACACCATCGCCAATCGATCCACTTGTGGGTTCAGCGAGCACAAGCCATTCGAAAGCGCCTCCGGCAACATAGGTAAGACATAGTCAGGAAAATACACTGATGTACTACGGACCTCTGCCTCACGATCAAGCGCACTGGCAAACGTTACATAGTGAGACACATCAGCTATTGCAACATACAAACGCCAGCCGCCAGCTTTTTTAGACTCACAGTAAACCGCATCATCAAAATCTCGGGCATCCTCTCCGTCAATCGTCACAAAGGGTAAATCACGCAGATCTATACGGTTTTTCTTATCAGCATCAGCAACCTCTGCAGGTAATTGCTTCGCCTCAGCGGTGACATCTGCTGGCCACTCGTAAGGAATATCGTGAGCACGAATCGCGACGTCAATCTCCATACCGGGCGCCATATGATCACCGAGCACCTCCACAATCTCCCCCATAGGCAAATGATCGCGAGAGGGCTGTCGTGTGATTTCAACAGTAACGAACTGATTGTGACTGGCACCGAGGGTTTTATCCGAAGGCACTAAGACATCATGCCCAAGGCGGGCATTATCTGGGCGAACTAAACCAATGCCATGCTCTTGAAAATAGCGCCCGACAAGTTGTTGCGTGTTATGAGCAACCACCTCTACAATCACGCCATCACGCCGACCTCGAATACCAGTGGACGCCAGCCTGACCAATACCTCATCGCCGTCGAACACCTTGCGCATCTGACGAGAAGCCAGATAAACATCTTCTTCCTCACTATCAACGGGAATAACAAAGCCATAACCATCTCTGTGGCCTTGAACTCGCCCACGAATTAGCGACAACTTATCGACTCGGGCATAAGCTTGCTTGCGATTGCTGTGAATTTGCCCATCGCGCTCCATGGCGATAAGGCGGCGACGCAAGGCTTCAAAACCAGCTTCGTCACTAATACCTAAGGCTTTTACCAGTTTTTTATGTGGCATTGGCCCGATAGATTGATCGAGAATATCAAGAATATACTCGCGGCTAGCAATTGGATTCGAGTATTTTTTAGATTCGCGTTTAGCGTGTGGATCGGTTCTTTTCTTCACTTTATGAGGTATCAAATATAGTATTGATCGGTACTATACTTGAATGCAGGAATAGAGACCATACAGATCTCTAGCTGCCCAAAGATAATTGAGGGAATACTAAGCAGCAATAATACGTTGAAAATCCCGCTCAATATCCAATGGTTTTAAAATTTTTTGATCACCAATAACAACCAACTGCGATACAAGTTGCTCATCAGAAGCCTTATATTTTTCCAGGGTTGCGCGATAACCAACAAGGTCAAACTTAAAAAAAGTGCTTGGTTCGTCTGAAAAACATAATAAGCCCTTAGCTCTCAAACATACATCTGGAAGTGTTTGGGCAAATTTTTCAAAGCCGTGACGATCAATTAGTGCCTCTGTTTCACCACTCCAATGCTGATATTTATTCTTATGATTTACCTTTTTTCGAAAAGGTGTTTGGCAATGACCACTTTGCTTACGTAGCAATTGACAGCCAGTGATTAATTCCATAGAAACCGTTGAGTACTCCGTCTCGACCATTTTGGTATAGGGTGCGGCTTCGCATAAAATATTTTTAATATGGCTTAACTGTTGCGTAGATGCAATATCTGATTTATTGAGAAGGATTAAATCACTTGCCACAGCGTGATCTATAATTTGCTCAGCATCTTCAAACTCTAGGCTAGAAAAACGTTCTGCATCTAATAGGTATAAACGGGAATCTAATCGAGTGAGGCCAGCAGACTCCAATGCATCGATAGACGAATCCAGTGCACGAGGGTCAGCAACGCCACTCGCTTCAATAACAATCATATCTGGCGGGCTCTCTTCACGAGAAAAGTCAGCGATAGACTCTATAAGATCATCATTTAACGAACAACATACGCATCCATTTTGTAATGAAATACGATCAGCTTCAACGGTTTCAACCAAAGTATGATCTATATTAATGTCACCAAAATCATTGACAAAAACGACAATACGCTTTCCATCGGCTTGAGATAACATTTGATTAACAAGAGTTGTTTTTCCCGAACCCAAAAAACCACCTATTGTTATAATTGGTAATCGCTCACTCATATTATTTATCCAGATTTAAAGCCTTTTTAATTAACGGTTAATTCCGGCCACACTTGCTCACCGGCCAGATAAGTCGCCTCCACTTCGATATTGGCCAACGATGTTGGAACGCTCAACAAAGGATTACTCTCTAGGATGACAAAATCAGCATATTTGCCCGGTGTTATAGAACCTAGCTTTTCTTCCATTCCTATTTGATAAGCCGCATCAATAGTGACAGAACGCAAAGCGGTTTCTATATCAATGCATTCCTCTTCACCTAAACAACGCCCATCCCCTGCCAACCTTGTGGTTGCTGCTTGCATTAACTGCAACGCAGAAGGATCTGTCATCGGTGTATCCGCATGAAGACTAATACGCATACCCTGCCTGACAGCAGAACCTGCTGGCATATAGTGTGCGGCACGTTCAGGACCAAAAAGCGCATCTTCAATCGGTGCACCCCAATGAGTAATATGATTGATAAAAAAGCTACAAAGGACACCCAGATTATGAGCCCGTTCGACTTGATCACTACGCATTAGCGCACAGTGCTCTAATCTGAAACGATGATCAGGTCGAGGGTTTTTCTTCAGTAGCTCTTCAACTAAATCAAGAACCATATCAATTGTTCGATCACCTTGTGTATGCACTGTCATCTGCCAACCTTCCTCAAAATAGGTGTAAACCATTTTTTCAAAATATTCTTGAGGATAGTTAGTTGAGCCAGTATGGCCCGGTTTGAGATGCATTTTTTCTAAGGTAATTTCTGATTCTAAATAAGGTTGCGTCAACCAAATATTGCCAATAAAAGGAGAGCCATCGGCATGAATTTTTACACCAGCCATCCACAAACGATCTTCACCAATCAATAAATTTTCTACACTCATATCAGCAGTCGTCGCTTGCTGATAAGCGGCAACTCTTGGCAATGGTAGCTTTTTCTTTAAAGCATTTAGATAATATGCCTTATAAAATGGCATATAGAGATGCTCAGTAACCGTTGTAATACCATTTTGAATTAAATCATTAATAGATACTTTGAATTCATCACTTAAGCGGTCATCACCCCAGGCACCGTAAAAAGTTTCCAATGCCCGCCATGTAATGGCTTCTTCAATTTTCCCGGTTGGTCGCCCATTATTATCTCGCTCGATAATACTGCCTGTCGGTGTTTCAAAATTTTCATCAATACCACAGGCATTAAACCCTGCAGAATTCATAAATAAAGCATGGCAGTTAGACGTTTGAATACCAATGGGGTTATTCGGTGCAATTTCATCAAGCAATTCTCTGGTTGGCATTTCCATATCGGGATGAAGCTGTGCATCCAGCCCGAAAAATAAAAGATATTCACCAGGTTTTGCAACGGCAACACGTCGTTTAACTTTTGCCAATAATGCTGCGTACGTTGGTACTGTTTCCGCACGAACATCAACAACTGGAGCACCACGTGTTTTAGCTGCCCATAGAGGATGTGAATGCGCATCAATGAAACCGGGCAATAGACATCGCCCAAGCAAATCAACCCGCACTCCACTTGAATTAAACTCTATTTCAAGATCATTAAGGTAACCAATCTGAAGGATTTTTCCATCACGCACAAGCACAGCTTCTGGTTGATCAAAATCTTTATCAACTGTAATTATTGTGCCGCCAAAAAATAGTATATCGGTCATGGCTAATTCTTAATTTTTATCTGTCTTATAAACACCAGCTTGTTAATCCATAGCCACATAACTATCACGTAATTCGCCTGCTCTTTTTTGTGAATCAATAAACTCCTCATTAGTAAACAAAGGGATCACTTTATGATGCTGACACATCCCACTGGCTTCCGCTAAGTGCATATTGGCAGCAACACTTGCCATATCTGGCATTTCATAAATAAACATCATGTCGTACTCACCGCAGGTACCATAAGCATGAAGTAGTTTGCCTCCCATAGCTGGGACAGCGTTACGCGCCACCTCAGCACGATCACTGGGCATGTCTAGCATTTTTGCTTTTTTATCATTTTCATATTTAATCAACATTGCAACAAGTACTGTCATTTCTTATCTCCGCTTACCTTGAATGATGCGATCAAGGATCATGGCACAAAATAAAATGGCTAAGCCAGCAAGAATGCCTTGACCCTCTGATGCGTATTGAAGTGCTTCTAGTACATCTTCCCCTAAACCTTTAGCGCCAATTAGTGATGCAATAACCACCATTGCAAGACTTAAGAGAATCGTTTGATTAATACCAGCCATGATAGAAGGTGCCGCCAGCGGCAAGTCAACTTTCCAAAGCAGATAACGTTTATTCGCTCCAAATGCCATTGCGGCTTCACGCACTGATTCTGGCACACCTTTAAGGCCTAAAACCGTAAGGCGCACGACTGGAGAACCACCAAAAATCATCGTTGCAATAATCGCTGCTGGCTTACCAGTCCCAAAAAAAGCAATCACGGGAATCAAATAAACAAAGGCGGGCATTGTTTGCATAAAATCCAATATCGGCCGCACAAATGAATACAGTCGCGAACTTCGTGCACAGGCAATACCCAAGGGAATACCCAACGCTATACTAATACAAGCGGCAGTACCTAATAGCGCCATCGTTTTCATGCTTTTGTCCCAAAAGCCAAGATAGCCGAGATAAGCTAATGCTGCTGCTGTAAAAATTGCCGCTCGCCATCCCGCAGAAAGACCGGTGAGCAACAAAATAAACCCACCCATTACCGGCCATGGCGTTTCTACAAAAACAGTTTCTAAGGCATCAAGTACTGTTTTAATCCCTAGCGTTAGCCCATCAAAAAACCATTCCGAACTAACCGCCGTTGAACTCATCCATTCCTTAATTCCATCAGCGATTCCCGTTTGTAATGCAGGATCAGTAGGAAAGCTTTGCAACATTTCTACCTGTGAAGGAAATCCAAACTTTAATGAACAGGCGATATAAGTAACCAGAGCTAAGGCTATTGCAATGATTGTTCGAGAAGCACTAATGCCTGCAGCAATTGAACGATCTGAACGCCATCGTGTATAGCGTTGTTGCAATGCAGGGTTCGCAATAACAGCTTGAATAATTTTAACGATAAACAATACTGTCACACCCGCCACAATCAGCATAAGTGCTGTATCTTGTGCGGCTTGCGCATCTGCTTTAATACCCACAACAGCACGCTCTAAAGAGGCTATTGCGTTTTCAAAAGTAGCGACTTTTTCAGGATCATTAATTTTTGCATTGGCTAATTGTTCACGACGCACACTAAGCGTTTGCTCAATGCCACCTAAGCGCTGCAAGATAGGCGCACCTAGATCACCCCATATCCCACGCGCTACTTGCACAACCGCTAATGTCTCGATGGCAATAAAAGGTAAAAAATACGACCAAAGGTTTCGCACGCCAAACCAGATAGAACCCAACAACCATGCAGCCCAGTTAAAGGTAAATTTGAAACCGCGTTGGTCGCCAATTTTCTTGAATTGATCGCGATAATAATCTGCATTACTACCTGCAAACTCTACTACGGCATCATCAAGATTACCTTGCTTTACAGGCTGTTGAGCATCTTGAATATTGTCAGCTTTATTAATATTGTCTAAGGTTTTCATGCTTCTGTCCCCGTCACAACACCGTTTAGAAGATTATTTTTTGTTACAACCCCAAGTGTTATGTCGTCACTCCCTTTAATCACAATTGGATTATCTAAACCCACAGAAACTGTGATCATTTCTTTTAAAGTGGCATCTTCAGACATTTGCATAGCATCATCAGGAACCGTGCCACCTTGAGCAATAAACTCTTCCATCGGCGTTAATAAGCTATGAGCTCGAATAAGATTAATGCGCGAGATACCAGCAACAAAATCCGCAACATATTTATCAGCCGGATGCATAATAATATCTTCTGGCGTACCAACCTGAACTATAATGCCGTCTCGCATAATTGCGATGCGATCACCAATACGTACGGCTTCATCAAGGTCATGCGTAATAAATACTGTTGTCTTATTCATTACAGCTGCAAGCTTGGAAAACTCATCTTGAAGCTGGCGGCGAATCAATGGATCTAATGCACTAAAAGGCTCATCCATTAATAACACATCGGCATCAGCGGCAATCGCCCTGGCCAAGCCAACACGTTGCTGCATTCCACCAGAAAGCTCATGAGCAAATTTATCCCCCCAGGCGCCCAGCTCAACCATCTGCAATGCATTTTCTGCCGCTGTCCAACGTTCATTTTGCGATAGTCCACGCACCTCTAATGGCATCGCAACATTATCGCGAACAGAACGATGGGGCATGAGACCAAAATCTTGAAAAACCATTGCAATTTTTCGGTTGCGCACTTGCAACAACTCAGCTTCATCCAATGCCATAATGTCTTGTCCGTCGACGACAACCTTGCCTGCCGTTGGTGTCAGCAAGCGATTAATATGGCGTACTAACGTTGATTTGCCACTTCCGGAAAGTCCCATCACACAGAAGATTTCACCGCGCTTTACCGAAAAGCTAGCATCGGCTACACCAACAACGCAGTCATATTTTTCTAAAATTTCTTTTTTCGAAAGACCCTCTTGCTGCACGGCTTGAAGCGCTTCCTGAGATTTATCTCCGAATATTTTCCACACGCCACTGATATCAATCATGACTAACTCCGACGGGATACATTTCAAACACTATGTCTCCTTAATGCCTTTGAGAGAGCATATTTTTTTATTGTTATAAAGGAGCATCCCTTAGAACATGGGTTCAAAAGGGATGTATTAAGAGTGACTTAGAGGCCCAGCCACTTGTCAACGCGATCAGAGTTTTCTGCAACCCATTCACGAGCAACTTCCTGGCTGTCACGCTTTTTAACGACAATTTCATGAGTCCAATTATTGACTGTGTCTGTATCTAATGCCAACTTTGATAACATAGAGGCAACATCGGGCACACGTTTTTCTAAAGAACGAGAGTAACCAACATGAATGCTTTTTTCCTTATCTGCTGTCAACACTTTAGAATTTTCGAACCATTTTGGATCTTCAGCTGGTTGCTTCATATCATAACTGGCCGCATCAAAAGCTGGCTCTTCTAAACGAACCATATCAAAAACAAACCAGTTGTAGTGAGGCGCATAACAATAAAAAGCAAAGCCTTCTTTTTTATTAATAGAATCTTTAATTGATGCGGTCGCAATTTCTTCCTCTGCTTGAATTGGCTTAAAGAAGTTACCAATACCGTAATCACGTACCTTCACTAAATTAATCTTTGTCGATGCCCAACCCGGCGCGCCAACCCAGATATCGCCCATACCATCACCATCACGGTCCATCAATTTTGCGACTTCCGGAGTTGCAAGATCAAATATCGACTTAACATTGTGCTTTTCACTGAACTTACGGGACACACAGAATCCAGAGCGGCCTTTATAGCTATTCTGGCTAAGCGCAACGGTTTTTTTTGCCCCGACATATTCGTCCGTAAAATTAGACTGATTAGGCAACCAGACATCTGGGTGCACATCAATTTCACCTTTGCCTCTGTCCATCGCTTTAAAAACAACAGCATTAGTACCTGGCACTAATTCAGCTTTACCGCCTAATTTATCTTCGATAACAACTTTGACAAGGCCTGCAATAGCACGACCACTAGCCCAATTGGGTTCAGCAATTTTTACTACATCTTGGGCAAAACTCGTTGCCGTGGTCGCCATAACCATGGCTATAGACTGCAATGTAAGTTTCCACGTTTTCATTGATACACTCCCACATCTGTTATATTTTTAGTCGTTGAAATGTTAATTATGATATCTAACATGTCAATTATTGACTGGAGACTCCTAACATGTCAAGATCTTTATCTAACATGTTAGATAAAGATTTAAGCGCCAACCATCAATGACATTGGCCTAATCACGTAAAAAACAAAGGAGAACCCTATTAATGTTTTCGCAATGCGAACTCCAACACTCATCATCAAACGCCGATATAATTCAGCCATTGAAACTCAAAGATGAGGCCTTTATTACCTTAGAACGATTAATCGTCACTGGAGAACTCGCCCCAGGCCAGTGGGTATCTGAGACCGATCTTATCGAAGCGTCCGGCCACAAAAGAGCGTCTGTGCGCTCTGCCATTCAACGACTTTCGGACCAGGGTTTGATTAGTATCTTTCCACGTCGCGGCACTCAAATTTGCCCCATTGATTACACACAACAATTTCGCGCACTGGAGTTACGCCGTGTAGTGGAAAAGCTTATCTCCAGCTCTGCAGCAAAACGCGCCAGTGACAGTCAGAAAGCGACGTTTGCGAAAATCTCTGATGATTTCAGGGAAGCTGCATTAAATGCCGATCAGACAGCAATGACAGAGCTAGACTTAAAAAACTACTCGTTAATGCTACAAGCAGCCGATAATACCTTTGCATCGAAAGCAATGACTTCTGTCAAAGGTCTCTCTAGGCGCTTCTGGGTTTTGCATCAGGAAAAGCACGGCGACGTATCACAAATGGCGGATGTTCACGCTAATGTGGCATCAGCGATTGCATCGGGAAAAGCTGAAGAAGCAGAAAAAGCGACCTCAAAAGTCATAGATTACGTCGAGAAGTTTACCCTAGAAGTTGTCGGCTACAGCTAAATATTCAATAAGTCATAAGGGGTTGATACACACATCCTTATGACTTATTTAACAAACGTTTAATGAGTAATGACCTTAGAAAATGGGTTAATGAAGGTCGTATCTTCACCGGCTTTACGTATCGCCTGTATTTGACTAACCGTTGATTCAACGGCTGATTTTTGAGAGGCCTTTACATCGACCAAGACTAAATATTTACCCTCTTCGATATCTTTATGAAAACGGCGAATTTTATAATTTTCATTAGACACACCGACCAAACCTCCCACCCAGGCGCCGAACATTGAAAATAAAATAATTCCAGCAGCCTGCCACATCCAACTTAAGCCTGCACCCCAAGATGTTTGCAATGCAATATAGCAAACCAATAAAACACCCAAGGTAAATCCAATTAGAACACCCCGCTCTCCAGAGCGAATAATATCTAACTCTTGTAAGGGTGATGTACTATGAAGATGGTGGCGCACTATATTCGCCTTGTCTTGACCTAGCACATGAAAATTCCAATCGGTAATGCCTTCTTCATGCAGACGTTCAGATAAGCGCTCTGCCGCATCAATACTTTCTGTAAGGTAATATAATCGCTTCATTATTATCTCCTTTACTCAGTGTTATAACTAATACACCCAAAAGGAGATTAAAGTTTACATTTCAATAAGATTAAATTTGAATAATAAGCTTTTTTGAAACTCTAAATAACAATAAGCGTATTCTGTAAGCTAGATTAACATCAAATTTAGAGGCTAGAAATTTTATTAATTTATGCGCCAAAAATAAAAATCAAACGAATCATTAACGGCTGGAAAATGCTAAGAAACCTGAAGCGCACAATAAAGCAGAACCTCCGGCTTTATTTAATACTGCAGGGTGTTTTTTTATAAACCCAAGAAATTTATTAGCAGATAATCCATAAAGCATTACCCACGTAAAATCCAATATGGCCATTGTAGGGCACATAATAGCCATCTGTTGAAATACAGGCTGTGATGGATCAATAAATTGGGGGAAAAATGCTGTAAAAAAGACAATAGCTTTGGGATTACCTGCCGCAACAAAAAAACCACTTAAAAATAGCTGTTTAGATGAAACATCAGTTTTTATCTGTTCCGGGGCAGAGAGTGTTGATCGAGTAAAGAACATTTTACCCCCCATATAAATCAGGGTCAGCACACCAAACCATTTGATCAGATAGAAGGCAAATTCAGAGCTTGCTATCACCACACCAAGCCCTAAAGACACAATAACCATCTGTAAGAAGTTTGCCGATATATCACCTAATGCAGTGATAGTCGTTCTCTTAATACCGTAATTAAGCGAATGAACAACACCCAGCAAAATACTAGGGCCAGGTGTCATTGTTAGAACTAGGGAAGCAGCGACAAAAGCCAGCCAGGTTTCTATGTCCATAATGGTTATTCTCTATGATTCCAACCAGTTATTTAATGAAACAAATTAAATTAAAATTAACTTGTAGGGGATGACATATCTTTTGTCATTTCTTCCATAACCCAACTTTGAAACGCTCTCATCGAATAGGTTAGGGCTCTGTTTTTTTGGTAAACCAAATAAAATGATTTATCCGTTCTATAGTATTCATCGTCCAACGGCACGATTAACTTACCTGATGCGATTTCCTCACTCACAAAACCAACATCAGCCAGCGCAAAACCTAAACCATTAATAGCAGCAGATGTCGTTAAAGAACCACTGGAAAAATACATACCCTGCTTTGATTCTTTATAGGGCACGCCAATTTGCTCAAACCAACTAGACCATTCTTCCTGCCTTTTGGCCACATGTAGCAAGGTGTATTTAAGAATATCCGAAGGGCTTTCAATAACACCACCATGAAGGTGTTTAGGGTTACACACAGGCCGTTGTTGATAATGACGCAGCAATTGGATATCAATCCCCGGCCAGTCACCATTGCCAAAATATACCGCCATATCGGTTTCATCCCGATCAAAATCGATGAGTCCTGTAGCTGCCGAAAACTCAATTTTAACGTCTGGCTGAGCCTCATAAAAACTGCTGATACGCGGCAACAACCAACGAGTAAGAAAGGCTGGGGCGACGCTGAGGTGCAATTCGCCCGTTTGATGCGTCGATATCAGTTTTTGAGTCGATCGATCGATCTCATTCAAAGCTTCTTGGACAGAGCGATAATAGTCCTCACCAGCATGAGTCAAAGTAATACGCCGGGGCCGACGCACAAACAGCTCTAGCCCTAAAAATTCCTCTAGAGTCTTTACCTGATGACTGATAGCTGAAGGGGTGACAAAAAGCTCCGCTGATGCAGCCTGAAAACTACCCAATCTGGCAGCCGCAGCAAAGCTCTTAACAGCATTTAATGGTGGTAAGCGGTTGATAAGCAAATCCTATAAGTGAATATTTCTCAACTATAGCATGAAATTTGATCGTTTGTTTAGATCCCGTTAAATATCTAATATAACACTCATGCGCTAAGCGCTCCCCATTAGCAAAAACGGAAAGAGGAATCGACATGAAATTACAGAATGAAGAAAACTACATCACTAACGAATTTGGCCAAATTGACGCGAACTACTACATTGCTAAAGCACGCAGCTTAAGAAGCGAAGCTATTCAAGCTCACTCAGCAAATGTAAGCGAAACAGTTAAGCGCGGCATACAATCTCTCGTTGGCTTATTTTATAGCCCAAAACACGCTTAATTGTCATATAAGCGAGTTTTAGTTACAGATTATCACACCTCTATGTTTTTTTAGACATAGCTTATGGGCAGCCTAGCTGCCCTTTTTTATGCCACAATGATCGCTATATAGCAGTAGATGGTCGCCTTCGCTCAACCAACAACTGATTGATATCCTCCAATGGCATTGGCCTTGCTAAAAAGTATCCCTGACCATACCGACAGCCATTTGTGGTCAACAACCGCTGTTGCTCTTCTGTTTCAATACCCTCAGCAACAACATTAAGGCCTAGCATAGAGGCTAATGACAACATTGTCTTCACAATAACCAAGTCTTTATTATTTTGTTTAATATCCTTGATAAACATTTTATCGATTTTTAATGTATCAACCGGTAAGTTTTTTAAGTAGCTAAACGAGCTATATCCTGTTCCAAAATCATCTATAGCTAAAGAAAAGCCCGCCATCCTCAACCTTTGCATCACTTCGCTGCGATCTTCCACGCGAGTCATAATATCTTGCTCAGTAATTTCAATTTCTATCATTGAGGCAGAACAACCCGTAGCAAGCAGTACTTTTTCAAGCTTCTCAATAAAATGTGATTCTATAAACTTCCTTCCAGAGAAATTCAACGATACTTTAATATCACTGATATCAAGATTTTGCCTTTTCCATTCAACAATTTGCGATGCAACCTTTTTGAAAACCCAACCATCAACATCTCCAATAAGATCTGATTGTTCTGCTATTGGCAAAAATTCGGTTGGGCATATCAACCCCCACTCCGGATGCTGCCATCTGATCAAGGCTTCTACGCCTACCAGCTCACGCGTTCTCAAATCATACTGTGGTTGATATACCAAATAAAACTCATCGTTTTCAATGGCATTGCGAATACCTGATATTTTATGCATTAAATCTTTTGCTTTATCTGTCATTTCACGTTTATATACACGCACCTGATTACTGCCTTGCTTTTTAGCTTGATACATTGCTGTATCAGCATTTCTTATTAAGGCTTCAACGTCGGAACCATGCTCAGGGAAATGACAAATTCCAATACTGCTGCCGACAACGACTGTCGTATCATTTAAGGCTATAGGCTTTCTCATTGCCAAACTTAGCTCTTCAGCATATTTTTCTACATCTTTTATATTTTCTATATTTTGATAAAGAAGCATAAATTCATCACCACCAAGGCGAATAACATCAGCGGAATCACCAACAACAGCGAGCAATTCATTTGCTATCTTTTTAAGAAGCTTATCGCCAACGCCGTGGCCAAGGCTGTCATTGACTTGTTTAAACTCATCTAAATCTAAATAAACAACACTGAATTTTTCACCATGCTCACGATACTTTTTAATAAGGCTTTCCAGTTTTTCATAAGCAAACAGTCTATTCGCCAATCCAGTTAAAGGGTCATGATGAGCGATGTAATGGTAATTCTTTCTCTCTTCAACTAACTGCTCATAGGTTTTATCTAAACGGAAAGCCATATTATTAAGCGCTTTCTCGATAGTATGCCATTCGTCAGACCTATCTAACTCAATACTCCCTTTTAATTTTCCTGCTTCAAAATTGTTAATACCTTGTACAATTTTTTGCATAGGCGAGTTAATATGTCGCCGTATCAAAACACCAAAAATAATCATACTGGATAAAATTATTAATATTGAAAGAATAAGAATTAACTCTCTCAAACTAGCAATTTCTTCTTTTAGTGATTTTTCTGTAATCAGTGCATTCTCATGCATCTTTTTTTCACTTAAGTCAATATAATCAATGATTCTTTCCTGCCCTTCAATCAATGTTTCCATTATCAGCCAACGATGAGATAAATTGGCACGCAATCGTCTTAAAACGATCAGGTAGTCATCGATTAATTTCACCGTCTTTTGAGCTATATTGACGATACTCTCATCTTTAAAAGCTGCATCATTTAAGCTTTCTTCTAGTTTTTTAAGCTTATTTTCTAGGTTTATCAACAATACTTTTTCAGTCGTTGGCGTTATCTGTCCTCGAATAGATACGCTTAGCCTGCTCGCATTTAAATAATTCTCCATTATGATGCCAGCGCTAACTAAATTTGCATTTTGATAATTTTGTTTTAACGAGAAGGATGATAAAAATTTAATTCTATCTATAGATTTTTCTAGTTGCTTATCAATTTCTGAATATTCTTGAAGGATATTATTTAATGAAATAGAATTTCCTAAAAAACGATGAAAAGACTTAATAAAGTCGTCCATTCGAAGAAGCGCTTCTGAATCTTGCGATAAAAGTTTTATTCGCTGTAACTGCTCATCTATTAATAAATTTTCCTTATAGAGAAATTCTTTATTGTATAAATATGTCTGCTCTAATAATTGAACTCTCGATGTTAGCTCTAGGATTTTTTTTGTTATCTTCGCATTATCAGTCATTCTAGAAACATGATTTCGAGTTTGTTCAGTTACCGTATCTTCTACACTAATGAGCTGACGTATTAATACAGTAGAAATCGTCATTAAAATAATAATGATAGTTGTTGCCGCCAATACAAATCGACCACTTAAAGACATTCGGAGAGAATTAATTTTCATTATTTATATTCCGATCTCTTAACAACAACATATAAGACAGATTAAATTGATGAGCATTATGGGTTTTCTATAAGAATGTTACTATTTCTTAATTTTTCATTGCTTATTCTACGATTCATTACTCTAAATTCCTTATGCCCCCATACTGCTTTTAAGACATATCATCTATACATATAGAATATCACTCCCATTCAGTCATATGACATTGATTCATATAAGGTATAAAAGGAAGTAAAAAATACTATTAATAGCAATTATTGCTATAACTCAAAACCTTCATAAAAAGATTGCTTCTGTCAATTATATAGAACACCAAAAATAGAATTTATCTAGACATAGCTTATCTATTATAGTCCATTATTTTCCATGTAATTAGATGAACTATAGTTGTTTTATAACGCATAATCGCTCCAATCTAGCGAATATTCCATTCTTTTCTTATACTAGGTATACATCATTACTCACCAAAAACTGGTTGTATGGAATATTATAAAGTTGCTTTAAGAATATTCTGTTTATTTCTACTGCTATCATCCTCTAAAGGCCTGGCAGAAAGCTCTGCGGCAGAAAATAGTAAGAGCCTAGAGGCTGCTTCTACTCAGGATATCGCCAGTAAGTTTCAAGCACTCGTCAGCAATGACTCAAAACCTCTGAGCATTAAACAGCAAAAAGAAATAAAAATTGGCGTCATAACACCATCCAAGGATGTGTCTGACTTCTGGGTTAGGAGTTATATTGCCTTAACTCGCCGCCTATCAGAACTAGAGATTAAATTTTCTACTAAGTTATTTTCATCAACGCAAATTGAACACTCATTACAAACACGCTACATAGAGCAAGTTCTTCAAGACCGTGAAACATTTGACTTTGTCATATTTGGCCCTTCTGAATTGAAAGTACAATCCGAAAATATTCAACAGCTTTCAGCTGCAAACGAATTTGATACCTTTATCTGGGCCTTTCATACCCCGGATAAATCATGGAAACATCAGCCCAAAGCCTGGTTCGATTTCTCGAGCTCTGTAGGCGCCGAAAAAATCTGCGAATTTTTGATAACACAATTAGGTAACAACATTAAAGTTGTTCTCAACAGAGGCATTCCTGGCGTAACCGATAACCAGCGTTCAGGTGACTTTAAGTCCTGTGTACAAGAAGAAGGAAATTGGCAAGTACTATACGAACACTTTGGTCAATATCAAGAATATGGTGGTAAAGATGGAGCTGACTTTACCGCTAAATACTTCCCGGAAGCTGAAGTATTACATAACGCCAACACAGCAATGGCGGTAGGTGCCGTTAGAGGCTTAAAAGAAAATGGAATTTTAAACAAGGTCATAACAACCGGATGGGGAGGAACAGAAACCGAACTGCAACTTATCCGCAAAAAAGAACTGAATGCCACCCCAATGAGAATGAGTGACGATGTTGGTGTCGCCACAGCAGAGGCTATCAAGCTAACACTCGAAAAACGGAGCAATGAGATACCAAATGTTTATTTAGGCAGAATTACCGTTGCCAATGATGACATGACCCACCAAGAACTATCGGAACTCTCAAAAGAAGCATTTAGATATTCTAAAGATGGTAAGCTAGATCAATAAGTCTGACTCTGATCAAATACCAGCGTTAGAAAACAACCCATCAACAATGGCTTTAGCTTCTTCAATGATTTGATTCAAATGCTCATCACCTTTAAAGCTTTCTGCATATATTTTATAAATTTCTTCTGTTCCGGAAGGTCGAGCAGCAAACCAGCCATTTTCAGTAACAACTTTTAAACCTCCAATAGCTTCGTTATTGCCTGGCGCATGAGTAAGCTTAGAGGTAATTTCCTCTCCCGCAAGAGTTTGTGCGGTTACATCACTCGCACTCAATTTTTTCAGTAGTGCTTTTTGTGCACTTGATGCTGGAGCATCGATACGCTTATAGACGGGCGCATTAAATTCTTTTGTTAACTCTACATAATGCTCTCCAGGATCTTTACCTGTGACAGCAGTAATTTCTGCCGCTAACAACCCTAAAATAATACCGTCTTTATCCGTAGACCAAACACTGCCATCACGCCGCAAAAAGGAAGCACCCGCGCTCTCTTCACCACCAAAGCCAAAGTCAGAAGAGTACAAACCATCGACAAACCATTTAAATCCGACAGGAACTTCACAAAGATTACGGCCTAGAGCATTGGCAACACGATCTATCATGCTAGAGGAAACTAATGTTTTACCAATGGCCAAAGACTGTGACCACTCTGGACGATGTGTATATAGATATCGAATGGCTACTGCTAAATAATGGTTAGGATTCATTAGACCCGAAGAGCGGGTAACAATGCCGTGACGATCATAGTCCGGGTCATTACCTAACGCGATATCAAAACCATCCTTTAATTTAATTAAACCCGCCATGGCATATGGACTGGAACAATCCATACGAATTTTGCCATCTTTGTCGATCGACATAAAAGAAAAGGTAGGATCAACTTTTCGATTAACCAGCTCAATATTAATGCCATAGGTTTCAGCAATCACATCCCAATACGCCAAGCCAGAACCACCTAGAGGATCAACGCCAATTTTTAAACCAGACTCAGCAATCGCTTGCATATCAATCACTGAGACCAAGTCGTCAACATAGGGTTTGATGTAATCGTATTCTGTGACATATTCAGAACCCCAGGCATCAGCAAAAGAAATTTCTTTTACATCAACATTTCCGGCTTTAATAATATCGTTGGCCCGATTTTGAATGTGCGACGTAATATCGGTATCTGCAGGTCCGCCATTGGGTGGATTATATTTAAAACCGCCATCCTGAGGAGGGTTATGAGAGGGAGTAATAACAATGCCATCAGCAATGTCATTATTATTTTTCCCTTGGCGATTTTTATTGTATGTGAGAATCGCATGAGAAATAACAGGGGTTGGCGTGTAATTAAATTGGGAGCCACGCCCTTCTTGAACCATAACATGAACATTATTAGCCGCAAGAACTTGCAACGTCGTAATAAATGCACACTCGGAAAGCGCATGAGTATCGATACCGACATACAACGGCCCATTAATATTGTTCTGCTGACGATACTCTACTAATGCCTGACAAATGGCCTGAATATGCACTTCTGTAAATGAGCCATTTAAAGATGAGCCTCGATGGCCTGAAGTGCCAAAACTGACTAAAGTATCAAGGGAGGGTTGCTGTACATAGTAATCGCTGACGAGCCGTGGGATATTCACTAAATCTGAATCTAAAGCCAGCTGCCCAGCTCTCTCATGTAAACTCATCAACGTATTCCTTTTTAATCAGCGATTTAATTGCAGCAATTGCTAAGCTATAGATAGTGTTTGTTATAACACAATACATTCACGTTATTACAAACTTAATAAAGAATAGTGGTGATAACAACTATTCTTTAGGCACAAAATGGATGTCGTAAAACAATGGTTTCAACACGGTCAGGCCCAGTAGAAATAATATCAACTGGCGCACCAACCAATGATTCGATACGTTGAATATAGCTCACTGCATTTTCAGGCAAGTCATCCATCGATTGCGCACCAAATGTATTTTCTTGCCAGCCAGGAACCGTTTCGTAGACAGGAACAATTTTATTCCAACCATCACTATCGAAAGGGACGCTAAGTTTATTACCCTGCTGATCTTCATAACCGACACAGATCTTAACGCTCTCTAAACCATCAAGGACATCCAGTTTTGTTAAACATAAACCAGAAATAGAATTAATACGGATAGCATGCTTAACAGCAACGGCATCGAACCAGCCAGTGCGACGTTTACGCCCCGTTGTTGCACCAAACTCATTACCTTTTACACCTAGGTGCTGGCCCACATCACAATCCAGCTCTGTTGGAAATGGCCCGGAACCCACTCGTGTCGTATACGCTTTTGTAATACCCAACACATAGTTCAAATACATTGGCCCCATACCAGAACCAGTGGCAACACCACCTGCTGTCGTATTGGACGAGGTCACAAATGGATAAGTGCCGTGGTCAATATCCAATAAAGACCCTTGCGCACCTTCAAATAAAATACTGTCGCCTTTTTCTCTAGCCGTGTGCAAAGTATCGGTAATATCTTCAACCAAAGGTTTCAGTTCTGCACCCCAAGCGATAGCGTCAGCTAATACTTTTTCGTAGTCTAGGGCATCAACACCGTAGTATTCGGTCAATGCAAAATTATGGTATTCCATCACTTCTTTTAATTTTTCAGCAAACGATGCCTCGTCAAATAAATCCCCTAAACGCAGGCCACGACGAGCAACCTTATCTTCGTAAGCAGGACCAATTCCACGACCTGTTGTGCCAATCTTGGCATTACCGCGCTTAATTTCTCGCGCCTGATCAAGAGCAACATGGTAAGGCAATATCAATGGGCAAGCAGGAGATAAACGTAAACGCTCGCGAACGGGCACACCTTTTTTTTCCAAGCCTGCCATTTCTTTTAGCAATGCATCAGGGGCAAGCACAACGCCATTGCCAATCATACATTTCACGCCTTCACGTAAAATACCTGATGGAATTAAATGCAACACTGTCTTTTCACCATCAATGACCAGTGTGTGACCGGCATTATGACCACCTTGGAAACGAGCCACTAATGACACCTGGTCTGTCAATAAATCAACAATCTTACCTTTGCCTTCATCACCCCACTGAGTGCCTAAGACGACGACGTTTTTACCCATGATATTTTTCTCAATAAAAATTAATTACGCAAACTTTTATAAAAATTTGCACATTACAAAGGACGAACTAGATAATCTCCGCCTTCCAATACCAACTGTCGATCACAACGCAATTCTTCAAAATCAGGCTGTTGCGATAAACCGCAAACTACTCGTTCCCCCTGTTCACGCAATTTTTGCACCGCTTGCCATTGTGCGGAGTCTGCCGAGGCGCTTGCATAAATACCTGCATCAGGTTTCGGCAAAGACAACAGAGATAAAACAGAGGTTAAGTTAAGTCCAAAGCCTGTCGCTGGACGAGCACGGCCAAAGGCTTCTCCAATATGATCATAGCGGCCACCATTGGCGATCGCATCGCCAAACCCATTTGCATAAGCCGCAAAGACTATTCCCGTATGATAGTGATAACCTCGCAACTCGCCGAGGTCAAAATAGACATCCACATTAGAATAACGATTGATGACAACCTGATAAACTTCTTGAAGCTCATCAATAGCTGCTGCGACTTCGGCAGGCGCATCAATTAGTTTTTCACGTGCGTTTTCTAATACTGAAACATCGCCACATAAGGTAGGTAATAGTGATAACCATTCTACAGCTTCTGGAGATTCTAAAGAGTCTTGTGCCCATTGCTTGATTTCGGCAATATCTTTTGATTGCAGCAACTCAAAAAACTCAGCTTCTTGAGTGGCAGATAATGATAGAGCTTCTAAAAGTGCCCGGCAAATACCCACATGCCCAAGATCCAGCGTTACATCAGATACCTTTACTTGATCCAGCGATGCCAATAATAAGCTGATTACTTCAATATCAGCATCAAGACCCGATTCACCAAATAGTTCCACACCCGCTTGCAAAGGCGTTCTCACTGCCAGTGGAGATTTAGGCTTGGCATGAAGAACATGGTCGGTATAACACAATCGGCTCGGGCCGGTTTTTTTATAACTATGCGCATCAATCCTTGCCGCTTGTGGCGTCATATCAGCACGCAATCCCATCGATTGACCAGTAAGTTGGTCCGTTACCTTGAGCGTCAGCAGGTTCAAGTCACTACCAACGCCACTAAGAAGTGAATCCGTGAACTCCAATAACGGAGGCATAATTAACTCATACCCCCAACTGGTATAGAGGTCGAGTAGTCCACGGCGAAGTTGTTCTACACCTTGCGCTTGAGCAGGTAGAATTTCTTCAACGCCTTCAGGCAGTAACCAGCGTTTCACGTTCATTGATTTGTTACTCGTTGCAGTTTTCATTTAATTTTCTATTGTAAGGCTTCTTTAGATTTCTACTTCACCAAATACAGTAAACCTACACCCAGAAGCATACTCACCAGCCCCATCATTCGTAGCTGTTTGTCGCTTATTTGAGCCAATGTTGCTACTAAATTGCGCCATTTTGACGGATATAAGAACGGAATAATGCCTTCTAAAACCAACATTAGGGCAATAGCTGCCCATAAGGTTTCCCACATATTCCACCTCTTGATTTCGACCCTAAAATTTATGCACAAAAAAACCGAGTCAACGTGGACTCGGTTTATAGGATTTTACCATCTTATGGCTTCAGATTGTAGAACTCTTAATCAGGCTTATTGAGTATTACCCTGAGGATCCTTCAAATAACGGAAAAAATCGCTCTCAGGGTCAACCAACATGATATCCCCCTTGTTATTAAAAGTGGATTGGTAAGCATTTAAGCTACGAACAAAGCTATAGAATTCAGGGTCTTTGTTGTAAGCAGCAGCATAAATAGCCGTTGCTTTCGCATCACCTTCACCACGGATTAATTCCGAATCACGATAGGCTTCTGCTTCAATAACCGTTTTTTGGCGATCTGCATCGGCTTCAATGATTTCAGCCTGCTCTTTACCTTTAGAACGGTATTCACGGGCTTCTTTTTCCCGATCTGCAGCCATACGTCGATACACTGGTTCGCGCACTTCGTCGGGCAAGTCAATGCGCTTAACGCGAATATCAATCACATCAATACCCAGCTGGTCGCGAACAGTCTTATTGATCGTCTCAATTAATGACGCCATCAATTCATCCCGCTCACCAGATACCACTTCGTGCAATGTGCGTTGACCAAACTCATTACGCAGACCATCACTGATACGAACCGCTAAACGACTACCGGCAACAATCTCTGAACCACCGGTTTTTGAATAGTAAAGACCCACATCAGCAATACGCCATTTGGCATAGGAATCCACTACCAGACGCTTATTTTGCACCGTAAAGTAATTTTCTGGTTGAGCATCCAATGTCAGGATACGCCCATCAAATTTACGCACATCATCAGCAAAAGGATACTTAAAGTTGATACCCGTTTGTGGATAGTCTGGCTGCAATTTACCAAAGCGAAGCACAACCGCTTTCTGATACTCAGGCACGATATAGATCATGGAAGAGGCCAGCAGCGCGGCGATAATAATGATAATACCTAAAAATAACGATTTAGTACTCATTAGCGAATCCCCCGACGAATAACACTGGATTGATTACGTTGGACTTGCTCAGCTACGCGCTCATTAATCTCTCGTATCACCTCAGGTGATAACTCATTACTACCTGAGCGCGAAATGCCCGTCGAGCCACCTGCGATCTTATCTAATGGTAAATACATCATATTATTACCACCCTCAACATCGACCAATACTTTAGAACTATTCGCCATTACCGACTCAATTGCATCTAAATACAAACGTTCACGGGTTACTTCAGGCGCTTTATTGTATTCGGCTAGTAGTCGATTAAAACGTTCAGCTTCACCTTCTGCTTTTGCAATAACTTGGTCACGATAAGCATTGGCTTCTTCGATAGCACGCTGGGCCTTACCGCGAGCCTCTGGAACAATGGCATTGGCATATGCTTGAGATTGGTTTTTAAACCTCTCCTGATCTTCCTTTGCTTTAACCACGTCATCGAATGCATCCTTCACTGCCGCTGGAGGCTTACCCTCTTGGATATTGACGCCAACAACATTAATACCTGTTCGATAACTCTCTAAATAGGACTGTAAACGTCCACTCATCTCGTTTGCGATTTTCGCACGACCTTCGGATAAGACCTGATTCAATTCCGTAGAGCCGACAACATGACGTAAGGCACTGTCCGTTGCCTGCTGCAGGCTGGACTCAGGACTTTTCACGTTAAGAACAAAGTCTTTAATATCAGCGATATTGTATTGAACCGTTACGGGTAGCTCCACAATGCTTTCATCCTCAGTCAGCATTAAACCACCTGTGCGATATTGACGCTCCTCGGTGATATTAACCGTGTAAACAGTATCAATAAATTTAGGGTTCCAATGCAGGCCCGGGCCAACAATTGAGTGAAATTTACCCAACCGCAACACAACAGCCTGCTCTTTTTCATCCAACTGGTAGATGCCAAATGCTAAATAGGCTAATAAGGCAATAACACCAAGGACTCCGATCATGGAGCCAGAAATTCCGGAGCCGCCACCAGAAGAACCTTCTCTTCCGCTTTTACTGCCCTTATTTCCAAACAAATTATTAATCTTGTCTTGAAATTTTTTTAGGGCTTCATCGAGGTCAGGCGGACCATCATTATTTTTACGTCCACCCCAGGGATCTTGATTGTTCCCACCCGGTTCATTCCAGGCCATAATGTTTCTCCGCATGATTCTTAAGTTAAATGGTACTTGTATTTCATAGTACTTATATTAAGTACTGACACAACATTGCTTGAAACGTTTGCCGATACATTGCAAATCAGGTATTGCAAACAAGACAAATCAAAGACCGTAGATTGCAACTTATCGTTTTTTCTACGTCTTATCTTCATCCACAGATGCGCACTATATATTGAGCTTAATTATTTGCCCATTATTAAGTGAACATAAATCTCATTAACCTTTTCCTTTTGAGTCCATTGTTTTATAGGTACGGCTCAATCCTGGCGCTGCCAATGTTCAGGCGTTCTCCCTATTGTTGGGGCAACCCCCACCCATTCCAAGTGCTGTGCTTCAATAGATTCGGCACTTAATAAGCGACAAAATTCCACTTGGGGGATATTAATTAACAATTCACTACCGCCATCATCCTGGTAAACTTCTTCATCAACCACCGATAATTCGTACAACTTAGCGCGCAATCGCCCCATTGCACTATTCAGGTGCAGGCGTCCTGACACCATATGCTGACCTAAGCACTCAGCTAACGCTTCCAACAATAATTCAAAACCCTGACCGGTCTGTGCCGATAGCCAAACCGCGACAGGCCGCCCCTGCTCATCCCACTCAATACGGGGTTGCTGGTCTGGAAGCAGATCCAACTTGTTATAAATCTTGAGCTGGGGCAATTCACCAGCGCCAATTTCATCCAAAACCAATTGTACTTGCTCAATATTACGCTGACGCTCGTCCGCAGAGGCATCAATAACATGCAGTAATAAGCTCGCGTGAGCGGCTTCTTCCAACGTTGCTCGAAAAGCTTCCACCAAGCGGTGAGGCAAGTGGCTGATAAAACCTACCGTGTCAGCTAAAACAACAGAACCAACGCTGGCTAAATCAAGCCGGCGCATGGTTGGGTCCAATGTCGCGAACAATTGATCCTCGGCGTAAACCTCGGCATCCGTTAAATAATTAAATAACGTCGATTTACCCGCATTGGTATACCCTACCAATGAAACTGTCGGTGTTGAAGCGCGCAACCGAGAGCGCCGGCCTTGATCTCGTTGTTTTCTTACTTTTTCTAAACGGGCCTCAATGGATTTAATCCGTACACGCAATAAGCGACGGTCGGTTTCTAGCTGTGTTTCACCAGGGCCACGAAGACCAATCCCGCCTTTTTGGCGCTCAAGGTGAGTCCAACCTCGAATAAGTCGAGTCGACATATGACGCAATTGGGCTAGCTCAACCTGTAACTTACCCTCATGAGTTCGAGCACGCTGCGCAAAAATATCAAGAATTAAACCTGTCCGATCTAACACTCGACACTCAAGCGCCTTTTCAAGGTTGCGCTCCTGGCTAGGCGATAAGCTGTGATTGAATATCACAAGCCGAGCATCGTGCAAGTGCACAAGCTCTCTTAACTCTTCAACCTTACCTGTTCCTACAAAATATTTAGGATCAGGCGTAACACGCTGCCCCGTTATAAAATCAACGGGGTCTCCACCTGCAGATATAACGAGTTCTTCAAATTCGCGAGGGTCATCACTGACATGTGAATGAGATAATTTCAGGTGAACCAGTACCGCCAGTTCACCGGATTCAGGTCGGTCAAAAAACAATCATAAACTCCAAAACTACTGATTACTTACTCTTCGTCAGCAGCTTCATCTGGATTTACCAAAGGTACTCGCACTGCACGAGATGGCACTACGGTAGAAATGGCATGTTTGTAAACCATTTGGCTCACAGTATTTTTTAGTAGAATGACAAATTGATCGAAAGACTCTACTTGTCCTTGAAGCTTGATACCATTAACTAAATAAATTGACACAGGAATACGCTCTTTGCGCAAAACATTTAAATAAGGGTCTTGTAGATTTTGCCCTTTTGACATGGGGTTTCTCCTTAAAATAATTAGAAAATTATGCAGCAGCTGACTTAATTTTATTTAAAAATAGGCTCTGCAACATATAAATAAGCGTTTTTGATGACATGGATTCAGAGCTTTTCTGAATTACACCCTATTATATGGACTTTATTGGCAAAAAGTTCAAGATTAATTCAACTTTTTTTTGCAATGTGCTCTGCTTCATACCTTGATCTACGGGAAAACTCTGCAAATCAGGCCAGTCACGTAACCAGGTTAACTGTCGCTTCGCTAATTGCCGGGTTGCAGCCAAACTTTTATCGATCATTGTTTGATAATCGTACTGCTCATCAAGGTATTGCCAAACCTGGCGATAACCCACCGCACGCATCGATGGCAAATCAAGATGTAAGTCCCCTCGACCATATAAAGCTCTGACCTCGTCGATGAAGCCTTGTTCCAACATCGCCAAAAATCTTTGCTCGATACGCTGGTGCAAGATAACGCGGTCATCCGGTAATAATGCCAAAGGAATAACATGAAAGCGATTGGCAAATAGTTGAACGTCACTATCTTTGTTGCTCGCCTGTCTTGCCCGAAATTCAGTCATGGTTGTTCCACTGATTCGGTAAACCTCTAAAGCTCTGGAAATTCTTTGAGAGTGATTGGGGTGTAACTGACCGGCATAGTCAGGATCAATCTTTTTTAATTGCTCATGTAATACAGGCCAACCATGAACCTCTGCCTCTGCTGCAATGGCTTTACGAACAGCAGGGTCTGATTCCGGCATATCAGCCAAACCGTCTAGCAAAGCCTTAAAATACATCATCGTACCACCCACTAATATAGGTATACGTCCTTTGTTCACAATATCATCAATTTCTCTTTCTGCGTCTGCACAAAAATTTGCGGCCGAATAAGGTTCAGAAGGGTCACAAATATCAACCAAGCGATGGGGAAATTGTTCTAACTCATCTGCTGTTGGCTTGGCGGTTCCGATATTCATCTGTCGATAGACCAATGTCGAATCCACACTAATAATATCTGCCGGTATGTTTTTGCACAGTTCCATCGCCAAATCAGTTTTACCTGAGGCAGTAGGGCCCATTACAAAGAATACCGGTGGTTTATTTGAGTCAAAATTAGTCGTCAAAGGCAGACCTAAAAATTATAGTGTGTATAGAGAGAGAATAGTTCGTAGAAGATAATACAATACATGAATCAACAAGCGAATCAGATATTATCAATTGTATTTAAAGGTAAAGAGACTTAATTAACTTCCAATAAAAATGTTGCTGGCCCATCATTAGTTAAAGACACCTGCATATCAGCACCAAATATTCCTGTTGCTATCTTGTTATTATATTCAGCGCCCTTTAGTTTTGCCTGCTCAACACAATAGTCATAAAGTGATTTAGCATGCTCCGGGTCAGCCGCTGTTGAAAACCCAGGGCGCAACCCCTTTTTAGTTTCAGCAGCCAATGTAAATTGTGACACCAACAGCACGCCGCCATTAATATCTTTAACGCTAAGATTCATTTTTTGTTGTTCATCGCTAAATAATCGATAGTTAAATATTTTATCAAGTAATTTATCGGCCAAGGCATGGGTGTCTGCCTGTTGCACACCCAACAACACCAACAAGCCTTGTTCAATTTCACCAACTACATTGGAATCGACGACAACTGACGATCGAGATACTCGTTGCAATAATGCTTTCATTAGGAATGCTTTATATTTTTTCTAATAAAATCTAAAGTTGCCGCCGCATCAATATAATTTCTTGGGACTTCAGTAATGCCAGCTTCTGTCTTTAACGCCAAACTGGGAAAGCCTGCAACACCTGCTGACATAGCAAGCTGTTGATATAAACTAAGGTTTTGTTCCAATAGAGACTGTATATTTTTACTCGCCAGATCTTGAGCAAATACAGTCGCATCCAAACCAATGCTTTCTGCCAAAGAAATAAGAACATCATTATCCGAAGGGTTTTTAGCATCGAGGTAATATCCCTGCTGAATCGCTTCAGTCATCAGCGCGTCATATTCAGCACCTTGCTGTTTTGCGGCAAGCACTGCTCGACAGGCAGGGTAAGTAGAGCGGCGTGGCTGACACTTTTCCCAAAAGTCATAATTAAACTCAGTCTCGGGAATAACTTGCTGAATACGCGCCCAATTATCTTTTATGTATTGTTGCATATCCAACGGCATGGGTTCATCTGAGTCTGGGGCAAGCCCACCCAATACCGTCTGAACATTAACAGTTTCTGGTAAATCTTGTTGAATCTGCTTCCAAACAGGACTAAACCCCCAACACCAACTACACATTGGATCATGAATATAGTAAAGCAAAGCTGACATAATTTTTTTATCCTGAGGAACCTCTGATTAATCTCGGATAATTTCTGGCTTACAGGCGTTTCCGAGATCAAGGCGTCTCTTGCAGGTAATGTCTAGACCTTAGCAAAAGAGACAACGCAGAGATCGGTAACGCCTGCAAGCCCCGTAGGGCGTGACTAAAATGCGTTTATGCTGTGTTGAACTTTTTGCTAAGGACGACGCCATTAGCTGCAAAGTTCGCCTAGCCTAAACACATTTTAGACTCACGCAGAAATCATTCGAGATTAATCAGAGGTTCCTTTATTCTAATGTGACGATAAATTTCTGGTAATCGACGACTTTAATACCGGAATAGCCATCTGGGTGATCACTCTTAATTAAAAACTCTCTATCTAATTTTCCCTGCTCAACGAGTGTTAAATCAAGAAGGGTTTTGCGAACGGCTTTTCCGTTGCCATCCTGCAGCAATAAAACTTTAGGCAAATGCTGAAATTTTTGACTACGCTCTAAAACCAAGCCAAGATTGCCATTCGCCAACTCGACCACTGTTCCTGGCGGATAAAGTCCAATCGTTTTGATGAACTCTAAAGCTAATCGCTCATCAAACTGTGTGCCTCGATTTTTATAGATTTCCTTTACTGCAGATGATGGCGTAATCGGCTTCGAATAACATCGGTCCGCCGTCATTGCATCAAAGCTATCCGCCAGTGAAACAATTTTTGTAAACTGAGAAAGTTTAGTGCCATCGACACCTCGAGGATAGCCCTTACCGTCAATGCGTTCATGATGGTTATAAGCAACGTCAACACTGTGGCCGATACCCGGCGATGTCATTAGCAAATTGCGCCCGATAATCACGTGAGACTTCATTTGCTTCCATTCCTTTGGCGTCAATTCCCCTGGCTTATTAAGCACCTCTTCAGGAATACGCATTTTTCCCACATCATGCAATAAGCCACACATGCCTAATGAAAAAAGCTCATCCTTGCTGTAGCCCAATTGTCGCCCAAAAGCGATGCAAAGGATACAAACATTTAACGAATGATCTGCAGTATAGGTTTGCGCATCACGCACCTTACTCATCCATAACATAGCATTTGGATTACGCAAAATGCTATCAAGACAGGATTCAACCGTTTTTTTAGCTTCTTTCGTATTGATGAGGCCGTTCAATGCAACATCATCAAGAATGGTTTTGGTGCGCTGGCGGGACGTCTCAAATACCTTGCGAGACTTCTCATACTCGCGCGGCATTGTCAGCTTATTAATATAACGTGTTTTTTGGGTAGAAGGCTTCTTGAGGACGTGATGATCTTCCTTACCCCGGCGCATTTCTATAGCCGGCTCAATCCATACATGCTGACATTCTTCTTCCAACAAGCGAATGTCATCCTGATTTTCAATCATAAACCCCTGGTATAGAAAGGGTGAATCTAACCAGTCTTTATCCAATTGAGAAACATACATACCAATCTCCAAACCGGCGACTGGCACTTTTACAGCTCGATCAGAGCCTGATGTAAAACTCATAAATAATGAAAAATCCGATGTATTATGAACTACCCTGTAGTTCAACGGCCATTTCATCTGTTGCTCTTACTAAGGCATCGAGAATCCCCGGATCACGGGACGCATGGCCAGCTTCCCTAATAATATGCAATTCCGCATCAGGCCAGGCTTTTTGCAGTGCAACAGCGTTATCAAGCGTACAAATCATATCGTAACGCCCATGAATAATAGTAGCAGGGATCCCCATTAATGCATCCATATTATCCAGTATTTGATTCTCCGCAATAAATCCACGGTTAACAAAATAGTGCGCCTCAATTCTCGCCAGAGATAGTGCCAAATGAATATTAGAGAATGTGTCGACGATATCCACATTGGGCCGCAGAGTAGCACAGCGTCCCTCCCATAAAGACCAATGTTTGGCTGCATTCATTTTGGCCAATTCATTACTACCGGTTAACAGCTCATGATAGGCCTTAATCAAATCGCTTCTCTTCTCTGGCGCGATAGGCTCCACAAACTCCCGCCAATAGTCAGGAAATACCTGACTTGCGCCATATTGATAGAACCAATCCAGGTCTTGCTGTCGACATAAGAATACGCCCCTCAGGATCATACCCTGGACTCGTTCGGGGTGTTGTTGTGCATACAATAGCGATAGTGTGGAGCCCCATGAACCACCAAATAGGACCCAGCGATCAATACCCAGGTATTCACGAATCTTTTCTATATCACTAATTAAATCTTGGGTGGTATTGTCGTCAATTTCAGCGTGGGGGGTTGAATGGCCTGCACCTCTTTGGTCATACAAGATAATTCGATACTTTTCAGGGTCAAAAAAGCGGCGATCTTCAGAAGAGCAACCTGCCCCTGGGCCACCATGAATAAATAAAACGGGAATACCTTCAATATCCCCAGACTCTTCAAGATATAATGTGTGCTGGTTATCAACAGGCAAGCTGGTGGTTTTGTATGGCTTGATCGATGGGTATAAAGGATGCATCATCAATAACTCATCAAGAAGTGATACCCTTTACCATAGCCTGTTCAACACGACTTAACAAGTAATTAGACGACAGATACGGACAAAAAACTTAACTAATAATGGAGAATTCATGATACAGAAATTAAAAAGATGTGATTGGTGCGGAGAAGACCCCCTCTATCAAGACTACCATGATAACGAATGGGGTGTACCTGTTTACGATGACAAACAATTGTTTGAGTTTTTATTATTAGAGGGCGCACAAGCAGGCTTATCCTGGATTACTATCTTACGGAAGCGCGAGAATTACCGTGAAGCATTCGACAATTTCTCTCCTGAAAAAATCGCACGCTATACAGAAAAAAAACAAGAGAAACTATTACAAAATACTGGCATCGTCCGCAATAAACTAAAAGTTAAAGCGTTTACAAAAAATGCCCAGGCCTATTTAAATATTTTAGAAAGTCACGACAGCTTTTCTGATTATATCTGGCAGTTTATTGGAGGGCAGCCAAAGCAAAATAGCTGGCGTGACATGAGCTCAGTCCCTGTTTCTACACCAGAATCAGAACTCATGAGCAAAACACTAAAGAAAGCAGGCTTCACTTTTGTTGGCCCAACAATTTGTTATGCGTTCATGCAAGCAACAGGCATGGTTAATGATCACTTGACCAGCTGTTACCGCCATAAAGAATTACAATAAAGAAAAAGAAAGAGTCGAAATAAAAATAGATTAACCAATATCCTCAACTGATTTAATCAAGTTAATCGCATAGCATTCAACATAATCGCCTAATTGTTTTTCGCCAATGCCTTTTGTAAGTCGCACCCGGCGAGAAACAAACTCGAAATGACCACGATGATCTGCATGAAACTTGACTTTATCGGTTGCCAAAATTTCTCCGGGTTCCGCTGCCGCTTCCAAGCGTGCAGCCATACTCACCGCAGTACCTTCTAAATCAGGCTGATTAGTCACAACATTATGCACAACGGAAACTTCACCTAATTCAATACCAATACGCATTTCAAAACCTGCGCCGACCAATACATTTCTAAGCATGCATGCACAGGCACAAGCAATGGTTGCGTTCTTAAATGTGACTCGTAAAGAATCACCTTCCATATTGGGGTGGCCTGCATTCCAACGTTGCAATACAGGCTTTACCAAACCACGGAACAGGGCTAGCTTATGAGCAAGCTCTTCATCCTTCCAGCGAGAAAACCCTGTTAAGTCCATAAAAATAATCGTTAGATTGCGCACAACTTCACGCTCATTCTCTGCCGCTAATTCCAACAATCGCGGCCAGAAGTTTTCCTTTATATTAGCAACCTCTTCACGCAACGTCCTTTGCAACAACACGTCCTGACGCATTGCTACTTGAGCCATCAAAATATAATTCGCCTCCCGCTGCAATGCCTCTTTAAGTTCCGAAGGTTGATATGCACTAACCTCATCAATCGACAAAGTCACCAACGACCCGCCGGCATAATCTTGTATCGATTTCAAACGAATAGATGTTCCCCACTGCGATGCCTGAAGATGTTCTATCAATATTGGTAAGGTTGATATTTCTGCTGCCAGCATTCGAAAAGGGTAGCGCAACTCTAACAACAAAGTATCAGAATAAATTCGTTCAAAATCATGCTTACCGTAGTATGTTTTTTGCTTGCCTAATTTATCCCAATAAGCATAACTACACTTAACATCTGACAGTGTCCAATCAACCGTATCAACTTCACCAAAAAAACACCCTGTCATATCGGCTTTGCGGAAATTAGATCGTTTTATAATTGACTTACGAAAATCGCAATCAACCAACAGCGCCTCTTCGAAATTTATATTTTCAATTGTATTTTTTGAAAAATTGGACTTAGTAAGATTTGCCTGAAAAAAATTAATGCCTTTTAATTTTGCAGAAGATAAGTCAACACCAATGAGTGATGCCGACGTTAAATTAGCATCAGACAAATCAGAATTTAATAAATCACAACCATCTAAAACTGCCTCAGATAAATCGGACCGAGCAAGATATTGATGAGATAAGTTTGCACCACGAAAGGAGACATTACGCAAATCCAAAGCCTGCATATCATGTCCTGTAAAATCAACACCGTCAAAACGTGCACCACGTACTGAAGCGGTAAGGATATTCGCATTGGTGAGAATACAGTTTGATAAATCAGCATCATTCAGTTCTGCAGCAATCATACGCGCAGAGGTTAAGTTATTATCTTGTAAGTTAGCTTCATGCAAGCGTACAGAAACCAAAGAGGCCGAGCTTAAATTGCAATGATTAATCACAGCATGACGCAAAGAAACACCCGAGAAGTCGATCCCAGTCAAATCTAAATTAAGTAACTCAATACCATCCAATATCGGATAAACACTGGGATAAAGTTTTCTCCACTGATTCCAGGCTTGAGGACCCTCGTTAATAATCTTTGTTGCTTTTTCAAGATCCAACATAAGCGTTTAAAGTGCCTTATTCATTTTTATATTAGTTAGGCAGCATTAATGAAAATACTACACCCCCACCATTTTCCTTATTTTTTGCCACGACATCGATACTGTGCAACTCAGCGATTAAGCGAACAATATATAGGCCTAAGCCTAAATGCGTTGCATCACCAGAACCTTTGTCTTCACGCACAGACGTCATCGATTCAAATAAGCGATCATTGGCTATATCTGGCAACAATGGACCCTGATTTTCAACTGAAATTATTGTCGTTGAGCTATCACTACCCAAGGTAATAAAAATGGGATCTGATGGTGGAGAAAAATCTACCGCATTATCAACTAATTTATCGATCATCTGTACGAAAAGCTCTTCCGCTATCCTTACTTTTCGACCATTTTCATCAGCACGCAATATAATTTGGTGCTGTGAATAGACACCATTATAAGCTTCAACTAAAGAATATAGTAACTGATAGAGATCAACGGCTTCAAATTCGGCATGAGTTAAGCTTTCTTCAATGCGATTAGCAGTACTCATCGCATTGAGCATACCGCTCAAACGTTCGATACCTTGAGAGGCTCGTTGAAAGTACTTTTCTTGCGAACTGCTACCATCTACGTCTCTGATATTTTCTAAAGATGATCGAACAATCGCAATTGGCGTTCTCAACTCATGGGATAACTTATTAGATAATGTACGCAGGTAGTCTTGATTCTCTCGCAAGCGAACCAGCAACTTATGATAACTTCGCGATAAATCGCCCAGCTCATCTCCCGCTTTTATATCTGGCCAGGCATTTTCTTTAATGGAGATATAACCTTTATCGGTCACCACATTGTGTGCAATACGGTTTAAGCGACTGATTCTCCAAGACAACCAACTAGCATAAGCAATCATACCCAAACCGACCAATAGAAATATTCCCAGCGTATAAATGAATAATTGACTGAAAGCCGAATTGGTTAGAGCAACAATCTGATCTGTGGTTTTCTCAACAACCAAGTAACCCTTAATCTCTTTATTTGCTCCCTGTGGAAAATACAAAGGAACAACTGCGCTGGCAACCACTTGACCAGACAGGCCTCGATCACTGAGACCATAAGACCTTGTACGATACCAGCTCAATGTCTTTCCATTGTCCAACCTGGCTTGTTCTACTTCTGGAAATAACCAACGACGACTATTGTGAACCTCATGGCGCGTCGGCAAATGTTCTGAGCGTAATACCTGCCGATATAACCACTCAACAATCCAGGGTGTCTCTCTCTTAGGCGTTTGACTTCTATCTGCAATCAATCTTGCAACGATATATTGCTCTTTATTCAATACGCGCATAGACAATGCGGGCAATTGTGCACTTTCGAGCATTGATTGAATATTCGATGATAGCGTTACCAGCCCCACCATTTTTCCAATATTCACTCCAGCATCGCTGATAGAGTCAACCAAAGACAAGGTGTTAATTTGTTGCTCACGAGAATCAATAAACTCCAGGTTAAACCCTTTTTCCAGTAGTTTTTTATCAACCACTAATTCGACCTGATAGCCTTTAGCAGTTTCTCTCCAACTTCCTTTTACTGAGTTAAACGCGCGAATCTGCCCATTGCTATCACGATAATGCGCTACGACATTACCTGGCGCGCTGGTGTAGATATGAAAATATTGCGCAGGAAAAGTGGTTGCATTGATTTTCAAACTGAGATGATCGGCCAATAACAAATCATTAGCAGACGGATTAAAATAACGCAGGTAAGGATCTTCTATTTCGACAAAGAAATAAGCGCTCTGATTTCTTACCCCTACTCTCATACGAACTGAGAAATCATCGGCATTACTCGACAATCGTTGTGGCTCTATACTGTAATGCCGCCAATCATCTTCATAACCATCCACAATAGGAGCACTATCTAATGAGGTGGCATAGAGCGTTTGCAATGTCGACGCCGGATTCACCTCAAGACCATCAAAAAATTGTGGCTCTCTCTCCAAACGATCAGCGATGGATACTGCACTCTCCATCAGCGCCTGCGCCTGAACATCTCGCAAAGCAACATCGACAGTTTGTATATATTGGCAACCCGCCCAAGGTAAACTCAACAACAATAAGCTGACTGCAAATAATTGATAACGTAATTTCAACAGCGCATTCTCAGTATATTATTGTGAGCCAATATATTTTCCGCCACGAGTGATAAGAACACTATTCTATCAAGGCTCATTGTCATTGAACCCACCGGTAACCCATACCATAAGCTGTCTGTATTGCATCAAATTCAGGATCTATCGCGATAAACTTTTTACGGATACGTTTGACGTGAGATGTGATTGTATTGTCGTCTAATACAACATTTGCAGCATCCATCAGTTGCTGTCGATTTTTTACATGGCCCGGATGTTTAGCAAGGGCATGAGCAATCCAGAACTCAGTGACCGTTAAATCAATGACATTCTCTTTCCATTGCACCGTCATACGGTCAAGGTTTAAAGTTAAAAAGCCACTCGTGATTAAAGATTCTTCTTTCTCTGGCTGCTTAAGGGCATCCATACGCCGAAATAACGCGACAATACGCGCCAACATATGGGCTTGGCTGATATCTTTTGTTAAGTAGTCATCAGCCCCTAAACGCAACCCCGAGATAACATCAAACTCGCTATCTCGCGCCGTTAAAAATATGATCGGCAACTCCGGTGATAAACTGCGCAATTCGCGGCATAACTCAAAGCCACCTTCAATATCGTCCTGCAAACCGACATCGATAATTGCCATATCGGGCAATTGCTCACGCAGGCCAGCAATAGCATCTGGTCGGTTTGCGTAATGAGTCACTCGATAACCATGTCGTTGCAGTGCGTCTTTATAGTTATCTGCCAATAGCTTTTCATCTTCCACAATGACTATACGCTTTGGCATAGCTGCCCCCCACTCATTAATAATATAAAGCAGCGATTATAAGTGCATTCCTCACGCGCCAATAGTCCTAGCAACAATTCACCTTATTCTGCCACAGGATTGCCACAATTGATCCCGCAGAGTGACAGACAACATTGCTTAAATAGTCACAGTCACATACTTCTCATAGGGATTTTTATGCGCAACATGATTACACCTCTAATACCTTACTTTCCTTTCACCAAGCAGCCTTTCACTAGGCAATCTTCAACTAAGCGCTTGTTTGATTGTATTTTTATCGTGCTTAGCCTATTACTCTTACCGACCTATTTCTCTTATTCCTATGCCAGCACGACACTGGCTGAGCCAGGCTCAGGCGATATGGAATTTATAATCGAAAAAGAAAATAGCACACACATCGTCAATGGCCTGCATCTCGATAGCAAAGCCAGTATCAGCATTAGCGGAATGATCGCCGCTGTAGAACTAACACAGGCGTTTCGAAACCCCAGCGATCAATGGGTAGAAGGACGATATGTTTTTCCCCTGCCTGAAAATGCAGCGGTCAATGCAATGGAAATGCAAATTGGCGAGCGTCTGATTAAAGGCAAAATTAAAGAAAAAAAGGAAGCAAAGAAAATCTATAACGAGGCTAAAGCTGCTGGAAAAAAGACCAGTTTGCTTGAACAACACCGTCCCAATTTATTTTCCCAAAAAGTCGCCAATATCGCCCCTCATGAAACCATCATTGTGAGACTACGTTATCTACAACCCGTAGATTATGACCAAAATTTATTTAACCTGAGATTTCCGATGACTCTAACACCTCGCTACATTCCCGGCGCGTCAGACCTCGCTGACAATAAGCCCGTATCGGGCAGTAGTGAGAAGAATATAGACATAAATGATAAGGGCTGGGGTTGGTCAAAGCCCACAGACCAAGTACCCGATGCCCATCTAATCACGCCGGCAATGACAACGAATGACTCAAATACAACACAGATGCTCAACCCTATCACTCTTGAAATAACACTAGATGCAGGTTTACCGTTAGCTGCTATCACCAGCGCTTACCATGATATTTCAATCACCAAAGAAGCCGAACAACACAAAATCTTATTATCAGATGGCAAGGTCAGCATGGATAGAGACTTTGTACTCTCCTGGCAAGCTATTGCTAATTCAGCGCCTACTGCCGCTATATTTAATGAAACCATTGATGGTGACGACTACAGCCTTATTATGCTGATGCCTCCATCAAAAGTACCTCACTCTGGCCAACAAAACGTTCCTCTTATCAAGAAAGAAGCAATTTTCATCATCGATACGTCGGGTTCAATGGGGGGTACATCGATCAAGCAAGCGAAATCTGGATTGCAATACGCCCTAAAACAATTATCACCTCAGGATCGCTTTAATATTATTGAGTTTAATTCAGACTTTTCGACACTTCATACAGAGCCTGTTATTGCTAACCAAAGCAATATTAAGCAAGCACTGAAGTTTGTTGGCCGCTTACAAGCCGGAGGGGGTACCGAAATGCTAGGCGCATTGACGGAAGCATTACAACAACCTCATCAGAAAACCCACTTAAAACAAATCATCTTTATTACTGATGGCAGTGTTGGCAATGAAGATCAACTCTTTAGACGCATCCATAACTCTTTAAAAGATGCGAGACTCTTTACTGTTGGCATTGGTTCAGCTCCGAATAGCTTTTTTATGCGCAAGGCCGCTGAATTTGGTCGAGGCAGTTTCACCTATATCGGTGATATCAATGAAGTGGATGAAAAGATGCAAACACTTTTTACAAAAATCAACACACCGACAATGCGAGATATTGTTATTGAAGATTCCCAAGGGCAACCACTCAATATCTACCCTAATCCACTGCCTGATTTATATGAAGGCGAACCATTAATTGCTGCCATACATAAAGACTACGAAGCGGGCACATTGGTGATAAAAGGACAATATCGACAACAACCATGGCAACAACAGCTAACGTTTAACCATGGAAAAAACCATAGTGGAGTAGCAAACCTGTGGGCTCGCAAAAAAATTGAGGCTCTACTTGATCAAGAAAGAACAGGAAAAAATTCCAACGATAACAATGAAAAAACAATAAAAGAAGAGATTATCGAGGTCGCATTGCGCCATCAACTCATGAGCCCTTACACAAGTTTTGTGGCCGTTGAAGAAATTATTAGCCGCCCACAAGGAAAATCACTGAATAAAAATGGCATACCCAATGCCATCCCACAAGGGCAAACATTACAAACTGTACCCTACCCCCAAACAGCAACACCACTTTGGCTGCATATTTTACTTGGCTTACTCGCTGCGATCATCAGTGTTTATTTTTATTGCTTACACAACAAACAACAAAAGCAGGAAGGCTACAGCCATGCTTAATAAGCTAAATATACGCGGTAAGATTTACCCTACTATTATTAGCATCCTGCTGTTAACTGTCGCCTGGCAATGGGGGCAGGCGATAAAAATATACGGTAAAGCACACTTAGCCAAGTGGTTAATCAGTCAAGCCTGGCAAGAAACACTGGTTAGCGGGAAAAATACCAAACCCTGGCCATGGGCAGACACCTGGCCAGTTGCAAAAATATCGTTTCCCAACCATAAAACATTTTATGTACTGGCAGGAGGCTCCGGTAACAGCCTGGCTTTTGGACCTGGCCACTTAACAAGCACCTCACTACCAGGAAAACCCGGTACCAGTATCGTCGGCGGCCATAGAGATACACATTTTGCTTCATTACAGGATATTCAATATGGCGATAGATTTTCTGTACAAAACAAGGATAAAGAGTGGAAACACTATGTCACCAACAGTTTTTGGATAGCAAACAGTGAAAAGGAGCCTCTATTGTTTAATCCACAAGAAGAAGCGCTTTATCTCATCACCTGTTATCCGTTCAATTCGATTACCCCAAATAGTGATAAACGCTTTATCGTTAAAGCTGAAATAACAAACGTAGAAATATAAAATCTTATTGAACTGATCACTCCTACACATCCCACTATTGATTAGTGCAATGAATTTCGAATTAAACTCAACATCAAAATTAAAAATACATCATTTATCACATCAATCATGCTGCCTTTTAAGAAATAAGCGTTCTAAGAATTATAGATTCACTTAAAATAAGTAATGAAAACTATTGACCCTAGTTGATAAGCATGTTCGAATATCTGCCCGCATAGCGCCTAAATATCCAACCCATAGGGGAAAATAAGTAATATCAATAATAAAGTACTTATCTGCATTATTAAGATATAAAGACAGTCAGGATAAAAAGCTGTTGTGGAACAACAAAGTTAATGAAATATAGTTCATATCTATTAATTAAACTTAACCATTCCAAGGAAGCCTTTCTACTTATCGTTAAGACCATTTTGGCCTTGCAATGAACATTATGCGTTTAATGTAAGGATGCTGGATTAATATGGAATCTGTCATATAATAACACTAGGTTTCATAGGCACTAGAAGAATATAACAAGAAAATATAGCGTTCAGCGATTTCAGCCAAATTATTTATATTGGGTGAAATCACTGTCGTAACAGAGAGGTTAGTTGTAGTGAAAGCACTCCTTATTGCATGTACTATCTTTAGTCTATTATTAAGTGCAAATACAGTTCATGCTCAAACTGATGGCAAATACCATTTTGTAAGTATCAAAGGTCTATCTGAACAAATCGTTGGTCAACGATTATTAACCGAAATCTATAAACGCGCTGGCATCCCAATGGATATTGAACCAATGACAGGTAGCCGCGCATTAGAAGAGGCCTCCAGCGGTAGAAAAGATGGAGAAACATTACGCATCTTTGCTTTAGGAGAAAAGTTCCCATCGCTGATTCGCGTACCTACCCCTATCTCTGACTTAACCACTCAAGCCTTCGGCATTGATAAACCTTATGTCGATATCAAAACAGCGGACGATTTAAAGAAATATTCTATCACCATCGTCAGAGGCGTAAGGCACACTCTTAATATTACTCAAGGCCTCAAAAATGTTCACGTGTTGCCGTCGTCCAACTTATTTGTCGAATTCTTGAGCCGCGGAAGATCAGATGTTGGCCTAACAGGTCGACTCAATGGTTTATCATTGATCAAAGCCAGCGGATTAAACAATGTCGATATGATAGGAAGACCTCTAAAAGTTCTACCCCTGTATCATTATATTCATGAAGATCATAAAAAATTAGTACCTCGCATTGATGCTATTATTAAAAAAATGGTACAAAGTGGCGAAATGGCTACTTTGCGAGCACAATATGAACAGGAATACTTGGATTCAATTACCCCGATTAAACGCTAAACGGATAAAGGAATTCCATCCATAAAACCATTCACAGCAAACCTAAAACATTGGATTAAACAGTAAGGTGACAAATGAACAATCTAAAAGATATTAAATGGTATTCGACAGTCAAAACGAAAATGACGTCATCATTGATTTTGACAATGACAGCCGTGACCATTATTGCCGGTTTATTATCTTATAATTACATCAAAACGTTTGAAACCAACAACCTAACAGAGTTCGCTAACATTTCTGCAGACAGGTTATCCAAAAGTCTCCAGACACCCATGTGGAATATTGACCGCGAGCTAGTGGAAGAACTCCTTAATACAGAAATGAGCGAAAAAACCATCGTCGGCATCGTTGTTACTGACGAAGGCAGCAAAGGTGTATTTTCGTCGAAAGGTCGTGAACAGTCAGGCCAGGTTATCGATTACAAAGGCTCATTCAGCAATGAACATATCCGTGTTAACCGCAATATTGTTCGCGATGGCAAAAACATTGGTGCCATCGATATGTACTTTACCCAAGAATACCTCAATGAAGTATTAACGCGCTTTGCTTATGGTACCGTTGCGCTTGTACTTATCTTGGCTCTTGCGATATTCCTGCTAATGAACATTCTACTGAATCGAATCGTTATTAAACCATTATTGGAGCTTGCCGATACTGCTGATGCCATCAGTCTCGGGAAACTGAACCAAACGTTTGATATCTCATCTAATGACGAAATTGGTTATCTCGCAGAATCATTCAAAAAAATGCAGGTCAGCTTGCGTATTGCCATGAACCGTTTATCCGAACCAACAGAAGCTCCTGCACCTGCCAACAAATCTACATTCAGCGCACAAGTGCTACAGGCATTTTCACAAGAAATTCGAACGGCAGGTCGTATGCCATCACTAAGCAGCATCTTTAAAGTGGCAGCATCATCCAATACCGTTCCCGATGATTTAATTTCTGTTGCCTGGAAAGAATGGAACCAGCAGCAGGGGCGTTAACCAAACTATTCTCCCGCTCTTGCTAATATCTTCTTGCCGTAATCTCACACCTTACAGATTACGGTAAGAAAAAAGCCTGACACCAAGTGCCAGGCAAGCATGAAAAAACAACACTCAAACCCATAAAAAATCATCCCTGATAACACCTCTCCTTACCTCCTCATCCCTAATAAAAAAGTCCATTTATTTCCTTTTACAACTCATCAACAACAGCAACACCATTTTTTTGGTCATAGACTTCAACGGTTACTTTACGATCTAACGCATAGGCATCAAGGTCTCCCTTTGTCGACTGCGACTGATCTGCACCATAGTAGCGTCGCTCAATACGGCTAGTATCTACACCGCGCTTTTCTAAAGCATGCTGAACATTAATAGCCCGATACATCGATAACACGTTGTTATATTCATCGGTACCACGAGGATCAGCATAGCCATGCAGCCTTACACTTAACTCCGAATTACGTTTTAAAAACTCGGCCAATTCATCTAAACGCTTTTCTGTTTGTGGATTCAAACCATCATCTCCCGTATGAAACAATAATTGAAACTCAAGGTTCGTCATCGCAACGTCATTCAGCTGTTGCTGCTGTTGCCTCGATGTATGCAATTGATCTTGCAGCATTGAAACCTTTGCTTGCAGCTCAACTAAATCGGCATTGCCTTTTTCAACATCTAACATAGCCGTATCATATTTATCTGCTTTGTCTAATTCTGATCCCAGCAATGTGCCACTGGCACCGCCAATCATAAACCCAATCGGCCCAGCCAAAAGGCCACCGACAATACTTGCCGCACCAAATGTCATCCCACCTTTAAGTGTCTTAATTTCTGCGGTATTTTCATAAGCGGCAAAACCATTGTCATCTGCATAGCTTGCAATCGATGCCATACTTACCGCTAAAGCTACCCCACTTGCCAATAATGTTTTTTTCATTGTCTTATCCTCATGATTTGTAATTGTGAGGACTGGATACTTGAATGCCCTCGCTCAAGATCTATTAAACAAAAGAAAGTCGACCTTTTAGCGGACCAAAAAAGATGAATAACAAAGGAATTATGATGAAATATGGCAGGGCAGAATCGGCACTTAATAGCCAATACCCAGATTGGAAGAAACCGATAAAGATTATTAACTATTTAGAAAAGTGCGTGCGGTTGGATAGAAGGAAAATAATAGCTCAGTGGGTACCAGCTAACCTTTACTCATCAATTCTTTGCGAATCTACAATAGATAAATAAAGATTAGCCTTTAAAGCAACAAGAAATAAAATAAGAAAGACGATTATTTCTTCGCGCGTTTGCGCTCGTTTTCGGTCAATAGCTTTTTACGAATACGAATATGATTTGGCGTCACTTCAACCAACTCATCATCTTCAATAAATTCTAGTGCTTGCTCAAGCGTATGCTTAATAGGCGGAGAAAGCGTTAACGCTTCATCTGTTCCCGATGCGCGAACATTGGTTAACTGCTTACCTTTGATCGGATTGACAGCTAAGTCGTTATCACGAGAGTGTATACCAATCACCTGCCCTTCATACACATCAATACCGTGACCTAAAAATAAACGGCCACGACTTTGCAAATTAAAGAGAGAGTACGCTGCAGTTTTCCCTTTCAGCATACTGACCAAAACACCATTCTGACGAGATTTAACTTCACCGTCTTTTACCGGCCCATAATGATCAAATACACTGGTCATAATGCCTGAGCCTGAAGTCAGCGTCATAAATAGGCCACGGAAACCAATTAAACCTCTAGAAGGAACGACAAATTCCAACTTCACGCGACCTTTACCGTCAGGCTCCATATTGGTCATTTCCGCTTTGCGCAAACCCAACTCTTCCATTACCGAACCTTGATGCGGCTCTTCAACATCAATCACAACTTGTTCGAACGGTTCGTGAATTTGACCATCAACTTCTTTTTGTACAACCTCTGGTCGCGATACGCCCATTTCGAAACCTTCACGCCTCATCGTTTCAATCAAAACTGACAAGTGCAACTCACCTCGGCCGGAGACTTTAAATTTATCTGGCGTATCGCCTGGCTCAACACGTAGCGCCACGTTATGAATCAGCTCTTGATCCAAGCGCTCACGAATATTTCGGGTTGTGACGAACTTACCATCCTGCCCTGCAAAAGGAGAATCATTCACAATAAACGTCATACTAACAGTAGGCTCATCTACACTTAGCGCTGGCATAGCTTCCACATGATCAGGGTCGCACAGGGTATCGGAAATACTGAGGCCATCGATACCGTTAATACAAACAATATCACCCGCCTTCGCTTCTTCGACATCCACACGTTCAAGGCCAAGATAACCTTTTACATTGAGCACCTTGCCTTTGCGCTCTTTACCGTTAGAAGAATGAATCACGACTTGCTGATTCGACTTTAAACGGCCACGTACAATACGGCCTATACCGATAACACCCACATAGCTATCATAATCCAAAGCCGATATCTGCATTTGGAATGTGCCATTAGGATCAACTTCCGGTGCAGGCACTTTTTCAGTAATCATTTCAAACAATGGCGTCATATCATCAGCCAGTTCATCAGCATCCAGACCAGCAATACCATTCAGGGCAGAGGCGTAGATAATCGGGAAATCCAATTGCTCATCCGTTGCACCCAAGCGATCGAACAAATCAAAAACCTGATCTACAACCCAATCAGGGCGAGCACCTGGGCGATCGACCTTATTGACGACAACAATAGGCTTTAATCCACGCTCAAAGGCTTTTGAAGTAACGAAACGTGTTTGTGGCATAGGGCCATCGACGGCATCAACCAGCAATAATACTGAATCGACCATCGAAAGAACCCGTTCAACCTCACCGCCAAAGTCCGCGTGCCCCGGTGTATCTACAATATTGATGTGGTAATCATTCCACTCAATCGCCGTATTTTTAGCGAGAATCGTAATACCACGTTCTTTCTCTTGATCATTAGAGTCCATGACTCGTTCAGCGCCCTGATCTTTACGGTCCAGCGTGCCCGACTGGCTCAGGAGTTTATCAACAAGGGTCGTTTTGCCATGGTCAACGTGCGCGATAATGGCGATATTACGAAGTTTCTCAATCACAGGAGGTTCCAACTACAGAAGGGGGTCTAATTTGAAGGCGCGAATTATACGGGTGAATCAAAAGAAGTTATAGGTAAATTTTCAAATATTGCTTCAAAAGTTGCTTTTCTAACGGTAAATAGGCGGAAAAGTTGCCTATCATTCGCACATTTCAATTCAAGCACTATACTTTCGGATAATAGTTATAACACGCATAAATGTGACACAGTTCATAATAAAATAGTCTATCGCGTCACAAAAAAGGCTGCTAAGCTTAAAAACAACGATCAACACACTAATTACTAGGCAATGTTTAACTCTATTATTATGCTACGCATCGAACTCGCTATTATTCTTACTTGTACCGTCGGATTAATCATCGCAGGCTTTCAGGGTGTTTTTATCGAATCGGTCTATATTCGCCCTCTACAATTCCTCACTATTGCACTCTTATTTAGCGCCATAGCCGTTTACCTCAGGCTCTTATCGTTGAAATCTCAAGCTGTAGATTCCAACGATTAGGCTCTAAATATATTCTATATCAAGCCTCTACAGCCCGATTGCATTACCCTCCGATCGTCGACCCGCTTTGGGGGCGTATTCTTTCTCTTCAAACAATTCCAGTCGCTTAATGCGCCCACCCGCCGATACAAAACAGTTAATATAAAATTTATTAACACCAGTAGTACGGCTGGCATCGCGATACATATTCATTTCGTAATACAACTTATAGCCGCCTCTTTTATCATCAGAGTGGCTGGAAAGGTCATCCAGAACAAACATTTGCATGTTCTCGCCATGCTCGGCCTGTAATTCCTGATCACAAATCAATTGTGCATCAGTCATAGAGTGTACAGGGCCATGCTCATCTGGGTAGATATCAATAATGCCGGTCGCCATTAAAGCGGTTACTACCGAGGTGGTCATTAAGATAAGCAGCAGAAAGATAAGGCCAATCACCTGCCATTGCACATTTAATCGCTTTTTAGCGGGGGCCTCTTCTGCTTCAGGGGAATTGTCTTCGGTATCGTCCATAGCGATCACTACTATAAATCATGTTTATCTCATTATTAGTGTAGATCTAATATCGCCATTTATCAGGAAGGAGCTGGATTATCAGACAGACGCTCAGGAGAGGTGATCAAAGTGCTTATTTTCACCTTGCCAATAGTCATCGACCAAGGCACCCACGGTATTCGCAACCACCAAATGTGCAGCATAATAGGTATGCAAACAGCGAATCCGGCTAAAATTTTCGATACCACCGATGCCGCGACGCTGAAACACCGTGGTATAACCTAACTTTTCCACCTCTGCTTTTTGTTCCGATGACATCAGCTGATCACGCAATGCAATATAAGCGCGATGATCGCCATTCATTGATTCCTGCAAAGCCTCTGATTCATCAATACGCTCCTGAAATTGTGCGATGACGCCTCGCGCTTCGAGTTGGTCAATCGCGTAATTTAATCGCTTATCGACCAGCCAAAACAATGTCGGAAACGGCTTTTTGTCCACCAAGGGGGAAACCTGAATAACCACTGGAGACCCCGTTGTATCGCGTACAGAAATCGCCTGCAAGCCTCTTGGCGACCGTCCCAAAAGACACTTAACAGCCTCGTAATCGGCTTCACTGATGACAGCGGATGTAGATTCACTCATAACATTAATCAATAAAATAGCGATAGGGTAAAAGCCGCGCATCTTAACACATCGCGCTTTTGTTAAAGACGATGTAAACTACCCCGCTCGCGTGATGCATTAAGTAATATGCATACCATAAAATAATTATATTGTTGAGTTAATAAAACCCCAGTTTGGGGCATCGATCACCCGAAAGCACCAAGAAAGTGCAAATTATCATTTTTTGCACCATTATAGAGCATCTGGTTTTATCGTTTGCACCGCCTTGGCCAGCTAATGTCCCGTCATTGCTACCGTTATCGCATCAATATTCATTTGGTATAGTTTTTGCTATATTGCGTGAATCTGGGGCAACTCATAGTTAACAATTTTTATTGAATAAAACCAGCGTAACTAACACGCTAAAAATACACACTAAATCATTAGCGACAAGCCATTTCGGAGGACTAATATGTCGGCAAACACTCTTGGCCTAATTACAGACAGCGAAGCAAAATGGGTAGACCTACGCTTCACAGACACCAAAGGTAAAGAACAGCACGTTAGCATCCCTGTTGGAGAAGTTGACGAGGGCTTTTTCGAAGAAGGAAAAATGTTCGACGGTTCTTCGATTGCAGGTTGGAAAGGTATTAACGAATCAGACATGATCTTAATGCCAGATGACAGCACTGCTATTTTAGACCCATTTACCGATGAGCCTACTGTTATCATTCGCTGTAGCATTGTTGAACCATCAACTGGCGAAGGCTACAACCGTGACCCACGCTCTATCGCACAACGTGCAGAAGCTTATCTAGCATCAACTGGCCTAGGCGATCAGGCTTTCTTCGGTCCAGAACCAGAATTCTTCGTATTTGATGACGTTAAGTGGAGTGCAGACATGTCTGGCGCTTCTTACAAAATCAACTCTGAAGAAGCCGCATGGTCATCTAACTCAAAATTTGCTGATGGCAACATGGGTCACCGCCCTGGCGTTAAAGGTGGTTACTTCCCAGTTCCTCCAGTCGATTCTCTACACGACATTCGTGCAGCGATGTGTGGCGCGATGGAAGCCATGGGCCTTTACATCGAAGTACATCACCACGAAGTGGGTACTGCAGGTCAGTGTGAAATCGGTGTTGGCGCAAACACCTTGACCAAAAAAGCAGACGAAGTACAAATCCTTAAGTACTGTGTACACAACGTTGCTCACGCTTACGGCAAAACAGCGACCTTTATGCCTAAGCCATTAGTTGGCGATAACGGTAGCGGCATGCACGTTCACCAATCATTCGTTAAAGACGGTGTTAACCAATTCGCAGGTGATGCTTATGCTGGCCTAAGCGAAACTGCACTCTTCTACGTTGGCGGTATCATTAAGCACGCTAAAGCATTGAACGCTTTCTGTAACGCATCAACTAACTCTTACAAGCGTTTAGTACCTGGCTTCGAAGCACCGGTTATTTTGGCTTACTCTGCACGTAACCGCTCTGCATCAATTCGTATTCCTTATGTCACGTCTCCAAAAGGTAAGCGTATTGAAACTCGCTTCCCTGATCCAACCGCTAACCCATACTTGGCATTCGCAGCCTTGTTAATGGCTGGCCTGGACGGCGTACAAAACAAAATTCACCCTGGCGATTCTGCAGATAAAGATTTGTATGACCTACCTCCAGAAGAATTGGCTGAGTACCCAACCGTTTGTGCAACATTTGATGAAGCACTAGAAGCATTAGATGCAGACCGTGACTTCTTAACCGCTGGCGGTGTATTCGATAACGATATGATCGATGCTTACATCGAACTGAAGAAAGAAGAAATCGAAACCTTGAACATGACAACTCACCCAGTTGAGTTTGAAATGTACTACAGCGTTTAATTTTTCTTTTTAAGAAAAACAAAAACCCCGCTTCTGCGGGGTTTTTTATTTTTAAGCAAGAAAAAAATAATAAATTACCCTCTTTCATTTAATTTCTTCTTTAATTCGAGCAACTGTTGCTTTTCAGTCTCTTGCAACTCAAAACCATAAGATAATGCATCAGCCGTTATATGCAATGTACTCTTATCAGTTGCTTCATTAGCAAGCAGAGAAAATAACTTTTCTTTATTGGCGTCAGAGTAATATTCTTTCTCAGCAATTGCAGAAACGGCAGCAGATCGAACTTGGCTGTTTTCATCATTTAGCGCAGACTCAACCATTGATCGCACAGACTCATCGTCGTCTAACCTTGAAAGTTGTGTCAATGCTTTAGCCCGAATGTTTGATTCTTCATGAGAGCTATAAACCGAATGTAATGCAGCATTCAATTTCTGCTTTTGCTCAACAGTGTATTTTCTCTCTAGTAAACCCGTCTCACGCTCACCTATTGCATCAATAGCACGTTCAGCCAGAAAAGAATCGGGCTCCTCCCACACTTTTTGCAATAGGTTAACAGGGTCGACATGATTACTTTGTGATAACAACTCATAGGCCGATTCTCGATCACTGGCGTTTTCTGAATTTAATAATTCAAGGCTATACTGAGTAACTTCCTCACTCGGGAAATACAGTAAATAGCCGAATAAATCCTGCCGTGCATCGAAGTCATCCGTGGCTTGCAACTGTTCTAACAAGGCACCGCTAATTTTTTCTAACGCTAAGGGGTCAGCATCTGCCGCTGCTTTTAATGCTGCAACCGCCTCAGCAGTCGTTGAGTCTTGCATTAAGGTTAAAGCTACTTCTAATAACCCCTCAATATCATTAGGCAATGGCAACCCTAGCTCAAAATCGTCCACCTCTTGAGAGGCTGGCGGCGACTCAATACTTGCCTCTTCACTGGACGCTTGATCATTATTCGTTTTCTTGGATGGATCTTTAGGCTCTGCAACGACTTGCGATGCAAGCTTTTTTTCATCGTGTATGTCTGCGCTATTTTCATGCTCTTCGATAACAGTCGCTATCTCTTTATCGCTCACAACATCAATGCTGTATTGTTTTCCATAACCAACGACGAACAATACCGCTGCCATACCGACACCGGCTAATAGCGTATAAGTCATCGTTTTTTTCGATACTTTTTTTGGTACCTTGCTCATATCTTATCCTCACGCTAGCCGGGTAAACCTAACGACTTAAGATCCATCTGATTTTCAGCATCCATCTTTAGCTTTAACTCAAACAATCGTTGCTTTTCAGACTCTTTCAATAAAAACCCACGAGACAATGCATCATAGACAACGTAAAACGTCGTCGCATCAACCTGCTCATCTTTGGCCAATGTCAACAGTTTGGATTTATTTTTATCAGAGAAAAGCTGGTTAGCAACCACGGCATCAATCGCAACATACTTAACGGCATTGATATCACTATCCAATGCGGAGTCTATTGCGGATTGAACGGTCCCTTTGCTGGCTTTGTTTAAACTGGCAAGAGAACGTAAGGCGATCGCTTGAACGCTTGGCGCCTGATGAGACAGGTAGATTTTATTCAGCGCTACACTTAATGCTTCCTGAACGTCGGCACTATACTGCCTTGCAATTGGCCCCTTTCTATTGCCGATTGCAGCAAGCGCATATTGCGCCATCTCAGGATCCGATTCTTTTTCAAACGCATCCAGCACAAGCATTGGATCAACACCTGCACTTTGCGACAATAGACGATAAGCAATAATGCGGCGAGAGTTGTCATTAGCAGACAATAACTCAAGTGCATGTTCAGTCACCGCTTCACTTGGGATATATTCCAACCAAGAATAGAGTGTCTCCTGTTGATTTTGATCATTCGTCGCCTTAATTTTTTCCAAAAAAGCAACACTGACCGACTCAGCCAACACGGGATCACCCAAAGTTTTTTGGTACAGCTTAATCAATGATTCATGCACACTATCATTTAATTCAAGGGTAAAGACTATATCCAATAAATTGGCAATATCTTTCGGCAATGTTGCATGATAGCTGTTTGCTTTTAATACCATCGATACTGCAGGTGCTGTGGTTTCTTTTTGCGAAGCATTGGCGCTACTCACTGTTGTGATATCTGTCAGCATAGCGTCAGAGGGTATATTATTATTAGCAACAGCCAGCTGTGCCCCCAACATAAGAGAGGCAGTCACTTGGGTTGTATGGTAAATCACTTTTATCTTTTGTGGTTTTATCATCTTCATAATTAGCCTATTTATCAGTTTCTATTGAGGAATACCCTGGGCATAACCGCAAATCACGCAATGGTATACCCAGGGTAAAAGCGCTAAAAAAGGTTTTCCCTATTTTCCTTATAAACCCCGATCATTTTCATCTTCTTCTATTCTCCATTCTCGAATAGCTCGAGCACCCACTCGGCCCGCTGCATCGCTACCACGGGGGTCGACTCTATTCATTGTGCGTCTTAGATCATTCCGCAGCGCCCTTCTATCGTTAGCATTAAGGTGAAGAGCGTTATCAATCATAAGCATTGTTTCACGGTTTACCCAATGCAGCTGAGCAATATGGTTCGCGTGGTCTCTCATTCTTACTTCTGCCGCACGTGCATCCGCATTTCGGCGTGAAAAGAAATCCGCAATGTCCCAAAGCGCTTGCACAGCGCCTCTAATAAAACCTGCACCCGCACCAATAGCAACTGCAGAGGCCCCAAAGGCCTGTGCTCGCGTGAGAGGCATAGTACCCCGATGAACATTCATATAAGCAACAATCGCTAGCGTCGCAACACCCGCCGTGGCAACGGTATTCCTTCCCAGCTCACCGGCTAGCCCTGCTAAACGGAAAGGGCCCGTATTGCGGCCACCGCGATGGGCGTCCACTCCCCTGATAAGGTTATTGCCATCGACTTGTAATGCATTGGCCATAGCATCGTTTGTAAGACGTACTATATTCGTAATTCCACGCGCTATACTGCCAGTGGCTCTAAGCCCTTGGCGATTCGCCCGATTAAGCGCAAGCCCCAAATCAACGATGTCTTGCCTGGTTCCTCGATTCATTTCCCAGAGATTAACGCGCTGTATACCGGGTCGATTTCGATCATTATTAATCCCATTGAGCTGAGCGCGCACCTGCCTCTCAAGAAAATTAGCTTCTCTTAATGCATCATCGATAGCATCCGCCTGGACAAAGCCTGAAGACAGGGCTGAACTGACTAAACATAATGATAATGCGCTTTTTTTAATACAGCTTTTTAAACGTGAAGATGATAGCAAGGGAAAACCAACGCCTTGCCTGATTGAACATGATGATAGATTTAACATAAAAGTTTCTCCTAATGGTTGAATGACACACCTTAGTAAATACCCCAATAAATAATCAGGGGTGTCTATAGTCGCCGAGACAATAATCATCGTGAAGGACTGTAATCTGCCATAGAGATATTAATTTCTGACAAATTTTGAAAACCTTTCCTGAACTGTGATCAGCACCACAAATAAAAACATTCAAAATTGAACAGAAAAAAAGCTTTTAACGACAGCGACAAGATCGACAAAAATTTAACGTATACATTAAATAAAAGTGAGGGGCAGTTATCATTAAAGACCAGAAAAAACAGTTACTATAAACTCACAACGCGTTAAAAATGGAATATTGATAATCGTTTTTTAAAAAAATATCACATCCGAAGTGCTTCTATGGAATAGAATGCACAGTTAAAATTGGCATGAAAGTTCACACAAAGGTATTTTTTAATTATGAAAACCGTTGTAATTCTTGCGCTAAATGGAACTTATTCATCATGCATTCATGGACTTATAGAAACGCTTTTATTAAAAAATAACCTTTTAGTAAAAGAAGAAAATTTATCGGCACCAAGGATTATTATTGTTAGTCAAGATGGAGAGCCTGTCACTGATAGCTATGGAAAAAAATTTTCTGTAGAAAAATCTATTCACCATATTGATCAATGTTGCTTTATTATTATTCCGGGCATTGAACATAATTCAATTAACACGATCCTACACCATTCGATTTCTTCCGGCATAAAAAATTGGCTTAAACACCACTACAACAATGGCACAATAATTTGCAGCCATCACACCAGTATTTTTATTTTAGGGGAAAGCGGTTTACTCAATGGAAAACGATGCGTTTGCGCTGACGATATCGAAGAAAAAATTGAAGAACAGTACCCATTAGTTAATATTATTCAGGGGCCTTCGCTATTACTGGATCAAAATATTGTTACAACGACAACAGCGATATCATGGCTCTCTATCGCGCACTTAATACTGTATAAAAAAATGGAAACAAAAAATAGAAAAGTAGAAACAGTTGACATAAAAAGAATCGATGTCATGTCAGATATTTTTCCTTACATTAATAATTTACGCGATACAATTATCAACAATGATGCCGAGTTTGTTATACAAGCAGAGCAAATTATCAGAAACAACAACAATATAAAAACAGCTCAATTAGCAGATGCTATCGGCGTGTCTACAAGAACACTCCACCGACGTCTAAAAGAATTAACCAGTGAAACACCTAAAGAATTTATTGATAGAGTAAAAGTCGATTATGCGTGCGAGCTTTTATCGAACAGTGACAAAAAAATTATAGATATCGCACAGATAACAGGCTTTCATAGCGATGCAATTTTTCGTAAAATTTTTAACAAATACACTGGCATTACACCCACTGAATATCGTATTCGGCAATCTCGAGGAAAACAATCACCTAAAAAGAGCTCACTCAATACCAGCGTAGCAGTCACGCCAGACTGCTAATTTAACGAACGGTATATTTTAAGAGTTTCAAAAAATAAGAAGAGCACGCTCAACAATCAAAGGGCAATGCTCTCATTGACTACCGCTAGAATAAAAAATATAGCCCTGCACTTGCGATGCCAATCCCTGAGAGACGTAATAATGAATGGCCACGCTTAAGCTCTTGTGACAACAGACCAATAAATACACCGGCAATATGAATAACCGTCGTCGCTATAGCAAAACCGGCTATATACAATTCCGGCTTAGTTAAATGAGGCATTTCTACCCCATGAGCATGGCCATGAAACAAGGCGAATAAGCTGACAAAAACCATCGAGAATATAACCGATAGTTGCTTGCCTGACGCAATAATAACGCCTAAAGCTAAAACAGAAAAAGCGATGCCATACTCAACAAGAAACAATGGAATACCAAATATGCCCAGCACACCGCCAACAAGCATCGTTGCCACAAAAGTGACAGGCACCATCCAAATTGCTTTACCACCTATTAATGCACTAACAATGCCCACACTGACCATCGCCAACAAATGATCGAACCCGAGAATCGGATGACTAAGCCCAGACACAAAACCCGCAAGGCTCGTTTGCTCATGAGAGTGAGCAAACGAAGAGAACATAAGCCCTAAAAATATAACCGAAATAATTTTTTTCATTGTTTATCTATACCTGTCAATTCCTTGCACACCAACTCTACCTGCATTGTTTCAACTTTCTGCTATGTAAAGCCCAATGTTATTACTGTCATAAACCGTGAGTAGAGTAACTTAAAACGATTAAAGTTATAGACATAAAATCCGACAACCATCTGTCGATTTAGGACAAGGTTTCACAAGGCATCAATAATTGTGATCTAGGTCTCGAACCGTTTTTTTGCATAGATTAAGAAAAAGGAAGTTTTTGCGGCAGGCTGATGCTTGCAATGACATACCCATCACAAGATAGCGCTCCCCCTAACGATTAACCGGTAGCCATAGAAAAACCACCGCGCACCAAAAAAAATTACCCACAATGCAAAAGCACCAAAATAGTGCATAATGTTAGCTAGATATCGATTTAACCCCTGCAGAACCCCCAAAATCGGCTAATTTTGGGCTGGCGCGGTTCTTGCTGAGTACTGCTGTTTATAGTTGAGGGGCTTATGGCTAACCCTCGCTAGCGAAATAGTTTTTTCTACCCAGTACAGGGCACTATCGTTTTTTCGTTGGTTTCGATGCACTCATTAAAGGCAATGGCTTCACTAACAATGCAGATTATCCGTTTAAAAACGCTGTGGGCTTATTAATTTATGACTATCAGCCCTGATTTTAAGCAGCTTCTCGACAGCCTAACCACCGCAGTTATGTTAGTGGATAGCGAACTTCGCCTGGTGCATATGAACATTGCCTGCGAAACCTTGCTGAAAATCAGCTTAAACCATACCCACGGCGCCTATATTGGTAGCTTCTTCCATGAAACAGACTTGGCGCTAAAAAAAATTGCACAAACCTTAGTGGACGAGTCGCAGTACACCATGCGCAAGACACGGTGGCGCTTGCATAGCAATGAATCCATTACTGTGGATTACACCGTCACGCCCTTAACGGATACCCAACAGATACTATTTGAAATCCAACCTTTAGACCGGCTGCTGCAAATCAGCCGTGAGGAAGCGATGATCGCCTCCCAAGGCACCACTCGCAATTTAATTCGTGGCCTTGCTCACGAGGTTAAAAACCCTCTCGGCGGCATTCGTGGCGCCGCCCAGCTGCTGGAAAGGGAACTGGACCAGATCAGCGATAACCCGGATTTAAAGGACTATACCAATGTCATTATTGCTGAGTCTGATCGGTTGCGTAATCTCGTGGACCGTATGCTGGGGCCAAGGCAAGCCATCAGCTTTTTGCCAGTCAATATCCATGAGGTATTAGAGCGGGTCATTACCTTAATCAAAGCAGAAACCAAGGGTAGCATTGCACTTAAACGCAATTATGACCCTAGCATCCCTGATATTCAGGGAGACTTGGAATTACTGGTGCAAGCGTTGCTTAATATCATGAGAAATGCGGTACAAGCCCTGAACGAACAAGCCCGCAAAGACGACGACACTGAAGCAACCATTCAAATTGCTACCCGTATTCAACGGCAGTTCACCATTGGACGCAAACACTACCCGCTGGTGTGCTGCATCAGCATTACTGATAACGGCCCGGGCATCCCTGCGGATATTATTGAAGATATCTTTTACCCCATGATTTCTGGGCGCGCCAAAGGTACCGGGCTGGGGTTATCTATATCCCAACAACTCATTAATCAACACCAAGGTTTAATCGAATGCGCCAGCGAACCTGGCGAGACCCGCTTCTCCATTTACATCCCTCTGGGTACACACTCCCCTTGAGACAAGTACGGAAAAACACATGATAAGCACAGAATCAATCAACACTCTGCCCTCATCACTCCAAAACATCTGGGTTGTCGATGATGACCGCTCTATTCGTTGGGTACTGGAAAAAGCACTGGAAAAAGAAGGCCTGTCTGTCGAAACATTCGACAGCGGTGACGCCGTGCTTAAGCAACTGAGAGTAAAACAGCCTACAGCCATCGTCAGTGATGTGCGCATGCCGGGCATGGATGGACTGGAGCTACTGAACATCCTACAGGAGGATTTCCCCAATCTGCCTGTTATTATCATGACGGCGCATTCGGACCTCGATAGCGCAGTATCGGCCTACCAGGGCGGTGCCTTTGAGTACCTACCTAAACCCTTCGATGTGGATGAAGCCGTTGCCGTTACTCGCCGTGCACTGGCCCTAGCCCAAGAGAAAAACCCTGAGAAGACGATAGAAGCCATACCTGAAGAAGTCGACAGCGAGATTATTGGCGAAGCGCCCGCCATGCAGGAAGTGTTTCGAGCCATTGGCCGTTTATCACAATCTAATATTACGGTACTCATTAATGGTGAGTCTGGCACCGGTAAAGAACTTGTTGCCCAGGCATTGCATCGCCACAGCCCCCGCAAGCAGCACCGCTTTATTGCACTGAATATGGCGGCAATCCCCAAAGACCTGATTGAATCCGAACTGTTTGGACATGAAAAAGGCGCCTTTACCGGCGCAGCTAACCAGCGCCAGGGTCGATTTGAACAGGCCAATGGCGGCACCTTATTTCTGGATGAAATTGGCGATATGCCCGCCGAAACACAAACACGTTTATTGCGAGTGTTGGCCGACGGGGAGTTTTATCGTGTGGGCGGGCATACCCCCATTAAAGTAGACGTCCGCATTATTGCAGCAACCCATCAAGACTTAGAACAGCTGGTTGAAGCCAATCGCTTTCGCGAAGACTTATTCCACCGGCTCAATGTGATTCGTATTCATATCCCTAAACTGGCGGATCGCCGTGAGGACATTCCTAAACTAACGCAATACTTCTTTAACAAAGCCGCTAAAGACTTAGAGGTAGAACCCAAAATTCTGCTATCGGAATCAGAGAACTACCTATGCGGCCTGCCTTGGCCAGGCAATGTTCGACAGCTTGAAAACACCTGCCGTTGGATTACGGTGATGGCGTCCGGGCGGGAAATACATATTGATGACTTACCGCCAGAGCTATTGGATCAGCAGAATCAGGAAATGCCGGCGGGCGATTGGGAAAAATCCTTGCGCAACTGGGCAGACCAAGCATTGGCTCGCGGACAGAAAAATATTTTGGAACAGGCCGTGCCTGCATTTGAGCAAGCATTGATCGAGGTGGCGCTTAAACACACGTCCGGACGAAAACGAGATGCTTCAGATTTATTAGGCTGGGGGCGCAATACGCTAACGCGAAAATTAAAAGAACTGGGAATGAGTACAAACAACAGTGACAGCTAAAGTGCCACTGACTCACTCCTTGTCAGCCACTAACGCAACCCCTTAGTTAGCCACAGTTAGCCACGACCAACAAACGCACCAGCACCGGCGCGTTTGTTGCCCTTCTCTTGTTAACATCTATTTCATGCAATATTCTTCCCATTAAATTATTGCTAACGAATTGCCGAATCCATTGACTAATAGCACTAACACAGCGCTCTGTGTTATCAAATTTGAGCAAAAGTAGGCGCAACCCATAAGACACAAGTACGGGTCAATAGACAATGAAAGCCCTTCACAACCCCCAGTCTTCGATAAAAGTTATTAAAGCCACAAAATCGACCCCTCTCTTTTATCAACATCAAGAACATCCCTGGGTTTATCACATTAAACAAGGCTTTGTCGTGATACATGGCTGTAGTTTGGATGGTAAAGATGGCTTGACCGACCTCTATGGACCTGGCAGCTGGTTTGGTCCAGGGCTGGATAACTATATTGCCGCGCAAAGTGCCACCGCTAAAAAAGGGTGTGAACTTGAACGCTTATCTCCCGATGGTTTTAAACACTACCTTCAAGATCAACCGGAAGCGGGCTACCACATTATTCAACAACTGAGTAATCGCGAGCAGCAATTGCAAACCCGTTTATTTTTGCAACAGACGTCACCTTTGGCTGGCCGACTAGCCCAACTATTAATGCACTACTTCACTAAACACGGACGACCGTGCACACACGGCCATGATGTCGACATTCATCTCTCCCAACAAGAACTCGCTAGTATGGCCGGCAGCAGCCGGCAGAGTGTCAGTCAGTTATTAGCCGAATGGAAACGCTCCGGCGCCATTGATTACACCAGACAATTTATCTGCCTCGAAGACCACAACAAATTACAGGACTATTTTTAGCGTACTACAACGCCTGAATGCAGGTGGGACTATGTCAGGCAGCTGACAGTTTTTTATCTCATGGCCTTTTACAATTTTTAGCACAATTGCTAATACCAAGGAGCCAATGATGAAAAAACTAATCCCACATTTACTGTCTGCCACACTGGCAATGACCCTAGCCCAACACATTCACGCAGAAGACGCCTACAAAACCCTGGTGGACAAGCAAGGCAATATTACCCTTCCCAATGATTATCGCGCCACCTGGAGCTCTTTGGGCAGTTACTTTGTGAAGAATGCCCCACAAGATGCTATGACTGCAAATAGTGAAGCCAGCTTTGATATTCATGCGGTGTATACCCAAGCGTCTTCTATTCGCTATTATCGCCAGCACGGTACTTTTCCCGATGGTGCCGTAATCATCAAAGATGTAAATGGCACACAAAAAGAGGCTTTGCCAACGGGCGAAGCGCGCTACTCGGGAACACCCAAAGTAGTTTTTGCCATGGTCAAAGACAGCAAAGGCCGCTTTCCAAACAATCAGGCATGGGGAGAAGGCTGGGGGTGGGCACTATTTACACCCGGAGAAGCGAAAAGCCAAACGACCAACTGGAAAGGTGAAGGGTTTAATAATTGCTTTGGCTGCCATTTACCCGTTAAATCACAAGATTGGGTCTACACCCAGGGCTACGATCACGTACTAAAAAAATAAGGCGTTATCGATTCATATAAATTAAAAAAGGTTTTCCGTAAAGCTTTACAGAAAACCTTTTCAACAAATATTACATTGCTGATAAAGCCTTTAAGGCTTTATCGACAAAACATTAATGCAGCTCTTCATAGAAATGTTCTGATATGGAATGGATCAATTCTCCAATCATATGCTGACACGCTTCTACATCACCTGCTGATAAAGAGAGATAAGCATCATCGGCTATTTTTGTCGCCCTAGACAACATATCTTCACTTTCTTGCAAACGCTGCTGCATCGTTTGCAGCTGTAAATTATTTGCTTTGATATCCACCATTTCACAACTCCAACTTACTACATAAGCGTTCGAATGGTTATTGTTTCGAAACGCTTAACTGTCGTCAAAAATCACATAAACGATCCACAACTTAATTAGCGTAATGTTTATAAAGCGTCAACCAAGTTGAATTACGCGCCACCTCTTTTTTGCCGAAAAAATTCTTCCTTATTGATAAAAACGTTTTCAGCGAAAAAGCGTGCCACTTTGTTATAGCAAACCTTCTTTTCGTCTTCAAAACATTTTTTTCTATGCATTTATGCATAAGAATCAAGAGGCATATTTATCGTTATGCATATTTGAATAAAACAAAAAACGTAAAGAGGTCAACACGTTATGAATACTTACATATCAGCAATCGATTATTACCTACCAAATGAAGTAGTGAAAACACGCGACATGATGGCAGAGACAAAACCAGAAAGATTGGGATTTTCCGACACACTGATTGAAAATTTAATAGGAATTAGAGAAGTAAGACATGCTGCAGACAATGAAAAACCGTCGACTCTAGCGACAGCTGCGGCACATAGGGCACTAGCAAAATTTGATGGCAATCCTGATGAAATTGACCTCCTAATTTTTTGCTCGATCGATAGGGATTTTATAGAACCAAGTACGGCTCATGTTATCCAGCATAATCTTGGATTAAGAGGCGCCGTTTGTTTCGATGTAACTAATGCTTGCTTAGGGTTTATGACAGGAATGCAGATAGCCAACGCAGCAATCAGTGCAGGAACAGCCAGAAATGTCATGATTTGCACCGGGGAACGTTCAAGTGACGTCACTAAAAACTTTATGCCCGAGTTGCAAAAGTCAGCTGAAAGAGGTCATTTCTTTGACAAGATCGGGGCTTTAACGGTTGGAGATGCTGGTGTGGCAGCAGTTATAAGTCCATCTGATAGGAAGTCGGGTATCAAGAGTTTGAACTTCAGTAGTGATGGTAAGTTATCAGAGCTTTGCTACTACAAGTACAATAAAGACATCCCGGAAGGCCAAATGCTAATGAAGGAAATAAGTAGTGCAATATTAGATGCCCATAAAGAGCTACTCCCTCAAACGCTAGAAAATGCCTCTATCCAAGGAAAAGATATAGACTGCTTAATTACTCACCAAGTCGGTAAAAGGCCTTGGGAACGCTACCCTAAAATTATGGGGGTTCCTAAGGACCACATGACCAAAACATTTGACACCTTAGGCAATATTACTTCTGCAACTTTCGGTGTAAACTACGCAAAAGCTGTCGATTCTGGGCAGATAAACAAAGGCGATTTAGTTATGGCAGCCATGGCAGGATCAGGATTATCCGTATGCCAGATTGCCATAATTGCATAATAAACATTAAAAGAGTAAATAACCAAATATGGAACTTGCACTGTATATTAGTTTCACTTTTATAGGTATTTTAGGGAAACTATGGGCTTTAGCAGTCGTAAAAAAATCATGGAAACAGTCAGTACTTTATGTACTGACTGCTATTTTTATTGGCCTATTTCTAGCTCAATCTACCTTTGAGTTAATGCTCTACTACTTCAGTAAAGACTCAATAGCAGGCAGCATATCACTGATAGGGTATTATGTATGTGCGATCGTTATTATAAGCATGCTTCCCTTTATTATTGCCAAATTGGCTCGCTATGAAATTCATAAAATAGTTTTTCAACTAGCGATTATCCTTAATATATTCATACTTTTTATGCTTGTAGCTTCGAATGCCATTATAGCGGGCATCTCTCATACCGGCATTGCACTGACTAGGGTAGCAGGAGAGCATTATTGGATATTCCAAGTAACCGTTTTGAGCTCTATTTTTTATACTTTAGTTATACTTATTAAATGCAGAAAATCGACAGACGGTTTCCTAAAAGTTCGAACCAATAATATATTACTTTCTTTTTCTCTATTCGCTGCTTTTATTGTTTTCATAATAATCACCATGCAATTCACAGATGGTATCAATGCTGTCGGATTACTACCCATTTGTATTACCTTATTTGTTATGGGAATTGTTGATAATATCTGCAATAAAAATATTGTAGATTACAGCTACTGGATACCCTTCTCTAAAAAGAGAAGAGAAATCAATAAGCTTATTAAGCCCTTTATCGAAATACAATCTGATGGCTTAGACCCTGAACTCAAAAAAGAATACAACAAGTTAATGACTAAGCATGCTTTAGAGCTTTTCGACGGCAACCAAACAAAAGCCGCTGAATGGCTAAAAGTTTCTCAATCGTGGGTTTCCAGAAACAATAAGAAATAATGCCCGACCATATTATTCTCATCTTTATGTCTCTAACCGTGGCTGGCTTAATCATAAAGATGCTAGCCCTGTTTTCTGCATTGGATTTATATGAAAATGAGATCACATATAAAAAGTTAGAATTTCTTATTGGAATTCAGCTACTTCAAACAATTTGTGAATTTGCAGGATACATGGCAGCCCCTAATTTTTGGCTAGCTGACTATCTACTTCGTTTTTACTACATAACAACATTTTCTACGATGTTGCTTATTCCTTTACTTATTTTTGAAATCAATGCGATCCACATTAATAAACTGGTAGAAAAAGCATGCTTTTTCAGCATTATAATTACTGGCTATTTGCTATTATTTTCCAATCTTATTATTGCTGGCACAGGACATACTGGCATTAATTTCACTCGTATCGCTGGGCCTTTATATGGCATGTATCAGTTATTTGCCATCGGGTCGATAATTTTTTGTTTCACAATATTATTAAAAGCTCGTACTAAGCAAAATGGCTTGAATCGAGTCAAAGCTAATAATTTAACCGTATCTTTCTCGTTATACGCAGGGTATTTTTTCTCAATTATTATATTAATGGTGTTTTTCAAAGGAATAAATGCGACAGGAGTATTACCTGTCTTGATGAGTATTTTTATTTTATGCATAGCCAAATCTCTATCCAAAAAACAAATTTATGACCTCAGTTACTGGATACCTTTTTCTAAACGCCGCCGTCTTATCAATCAACTGATCAAACCGCTCATTACTGTGCCTGAAGATGGACTTGATGTCGACATCAAAAAAGAATATGACAATATTATCGTCAAACATGCATTGCAATTATTCAATGGCAATCAAACAAAAGCCGCACAATGGTTAAAGACTTCACAGTCCAGTATTTCGAGAAGAAAACTGTCATAAAGCCCACTCTCAGAAAAGAACAAACTACCCTCGACCACACAGCAATTAACTCGCAATAAACACCCACTGTTCATACTATTGACCGGCCTGCTGACGGTAAACAATAAGCTAAGCCAAAAGCTAATTATGGAATTTAATAATAGGTGTAACCGTTTCCAGACCTAGAACTGTGATCAGCATCACGCTAGCAGTTTTGACAAGCGGTCGCCACTAGCTGAGAATCCCCTTCGCTGGTTACAATAATTAATGACAATGGAGAAAGAGGATTTTGTTATGTCAACATTTTTACAGTTCGAAGGAATTCAAGGCGAAACCTCAGACAGCAATCACAAAGGCTGGATCGACCTACTCACCTGGCAATGGGGTGTGGGTCGCAATATCACCTCGAACACCTCCACACAAGGCGACCGCGAAAGCACTAACGCAACCATCAGCGACTTAACCATTACCCGCCGCATGGACAAAGCAACACCGCAATTATTTATCGAGGCCTGTTGTGGTGACGGCAAAACCGTTAGGCTTGTGCACACTAAAACAGGGGCCGGTAATGGTGCGGATACCTTTATTGAATACACCCTGAAAAATGCACTGATCAGCCGCTACAATGTCACCGCTATTAATAATGCGGCCAGTCGGCCCAGAGAAGAAATTACCATTAGCTTTGTCGATATTGAGGTCAAGTACACCCCTTACGACGAAGACGGCCATGCACAAGCGCCAATTGCCCTTGGCTTTAATACCGCAAGCAATACAAAAAAATAACCGAAAAGGAGGTCAACCATGTCATCATCTGCTACTGCTCAAACCGCTGCCCTACCCTTGGACTTATCGGCCGTGCAACCCGCCGATATTATTCTTACCACCTCAGGCACCAAAAACTCCGGCGTCATTCGCAAAGGCACCTGTGGGGCATTTAGCCATGCCATATTAGCCCTTGAGAATGGGGACTGTATTGAAGCACTGCCTAATAATGGAGTGGCTATAGAACCTCTCTCAAGAAGCTTGAGATCCGCTATTTATGCCGTTCACTACCGTCATAAATTTATCGATGCCGACCATGCCGCCTGGGTATGCCACTTTGCCAAAGCACAAAAAGGCAAAGCCTACGACTACTTTGGCGCCGCCCGCTCCGGTGCCAGCACTGGTTGCAGCATTACCCAACAAACGGGCTTAGGTTATATCGTTGAATTAATACACGAGAAAGCCCAGCACCGGCAACACAATAATACCTTTTTCTGTAGTGAACTGGTGGCCTCGGCCTTTGAAAAAGCGGGCATCTCCCTACTCAACCGCCCATCCCATACCGTTAGCCCCAGTGGCCTCGCCACCAGCAATAAACTCAATTTAATTAAAGAGTTAATTGTGTAATATGCCAACTTATTTATTCACACACTATATACGCAGCCTATGGCTTATTTTGTTATTAATAACAGGCTGCTCTGCGCAAAACGTACCACAGGCCCCAACCAATCAATTGATTAAAGGGCCTTTTCAACTAACTACAGACTGGCAAACTATCTCGTTAGACAAACCACTAATAGTGTTACCGCATTCCCACTCACTTAAACTATTATTAGGTGAACAATATCAACCAATAGAAACGATAAAAACTGACAACTTTTATACTATGAGCCATGGTTATAAACATGTTACTACGAATGAAGCTATTAAACCGGAGGTAATCCTTATCGATCGGTCAGGTAAGGAGTTCCAGGCAGTAATGGAAGCTGTTGGTTGGCGAACAACAACTCTAGGGGATTATCATTTCTTGGGGTACAGCACTAATTCTAGACAAGGGAAATTTTTTTTCCCAAGAGGTACTGAGTTTGTCGCTGTTAAGCTAAAGGCTAATGTGGCCGTCACAGTTCAACATTTAAACTGGGACGCAGCACGATATTATCAAGCCCCAAACCACCAATGGAGCGATATCCATCCCTCAGAAATTGTGACCTTACACTAGCTTTTTAACACGGATATTAATCTTATGCTCTCATTAACAAGGAATGTTCACATAATATTATGGAGCTTTCTGTTATTGACAACAGGCTGCTCCGCCCAAAGCGTACCACAAGCACCAAGCGATCAGTTTATTCCAGGGCCTTTTGCGCTGACTACCGAATGGCAAACGTTTACACTAAATAAACCATTGAAAGTTCGCCCTCTCTGAATTTTATATCAATACTTTTGGCTATAAGTACTCTATAACGAACCAGATTATAAAGCCTGATGTTATTTTAATAGATCAATTTGGCAATGAGTTTCAAGTAGCAATGAAAGTGACTGGCTGGCGCAAAACCCCAAAGGGCAATTTTAATTTTCTAGGCTACGGCACCAATTCTGCTCAAGGTAAATTTAACTTCCCTAAGAACAGTGAATTCGTTGCGGTTAAGCTAAAGTCCAATATATCCTTAACCATACAGCACCTAGCTTGGGAAGCCCCCTGGTATTTCCACGCTCCCGATAGAGTCTGGGATGATGTTCACCCCTCAAAAATAGTTACGCTAGAATAGTTTTTAATACGGATATTAATCTTATGCTCTCATTAACAAGGAATGTTCACATAATATTATGGAGTTTTCTGTTATTGACAACAGGCTGCTCTGCGCAAAACGTGCCACAAGCCCCAATCAATTGATTAAAGGGCCTTTTCAAATTACCACAAAGTGGCAAGTTATTTCGCTAAAAAAACCACTGAAAGTGCTGCCTCATATCCATACCTTTAACTTATTATTAGGCGACGAATATACGCCCACTGAAAATATTTCTCTCTCCGAGTTTTATATTAATAGCTTTGGCTATAAGCACTATTTAACTAATCAAATAATTAAGCCCGAGGTTATTTTAGTAAATCAATCTGGCAAGGAATTTCAGGCATCTATGAGTGTAACAGGTTGGCGTGAGACTCCCAAAGGGAAGTATAATTTTATGGGTTATGCTACTAATCCTGATCAAGGTAAATTCTTTTTCCCGAAAGGCACCGAGTTCGTCGCTATTAAACTGAAAGCTAATGTAGCTGTCACAATTCAACACTTACAATGGGAGGCAGCACGATATTATCAAGCCCCAAACCACCAATGGAGCGATATCCCTCCCTCAGAAATTGTGACCTTGCAGTAAAATAATATTTTTATTATAAAGGCACGGATACTTTAAAGCCTACAGCAATACTATCGTTATTTGAAAAGCGAACGCTATTGCCGCCTGCTGTCATGGCCCCTGCATCACCAAGCTGCCGATAGTTCACAGCGGCTGTAATTTTTAACTGGCTTTTCGTCGTATAGGTACCGCTGAAAACAATACTGCTGTAACCATTAGTTGGACGTAATAAGGAATTCGAATGATCGGATTTTGGTTCATGCTGTAATATCAATGCACCAGACCACGCTGGCGAAAAACGCCTGCCCAGCCCGAGTGAATAACTCACAATATTTTCATCATAGGTTGTGATAGAAAAGCCCAGCGCTTCTGGCTTAAAGTCAAAATCGCTCCATTCAACCCAACGAATAGAACCAAACAGTAATGTCGTTGGAGAAATACCTGTGCGAAAGTTTATATTCACTGACATAGGCGTATTGAGTGGGGCTGATGTTGATGCAGTAGAGATACTTTCGTCCGTTTGCAAATCATGTATGATTTCAGACGAGTAAGTCAGGTCCACACGCGCAGCATAGGCAGGCAATTCATAGGCTACGCCGAGTGCATAACCCCACTCCCAATCCCTGTTGGTATTTAAGGTATAACCTGCCAGCGAGCCAAAACCCAAACCACTGAATACAACATTCCCTTTAAACTGCTGCAAACGCGGGCCACCATAAAACGATAAACCATTGGCCAAACGGTATTGCAATAAACTGGTTATTGCCAGAGTATCCACTTCCACACTTGTACCACCATATAATGGTGATGATCTTCCGTACTCGATATCAACACCCCAAGGTTGATCCACAATAAACGCTAAAGCCCATGATTGACCAAGGTCGGTTTTATAAGCGGCGCTTAATAAAAAATAATCATCGGCCACATTGCCTGTGGGTTGATTGAGAGAGTCTCTACCCTCAACATCTGGCGATACAAACGCTTGGGAATATTCAAATATCTGCCCTTTGGCAAATAGCGGGGTAATTTGCTGTTTCGATCGATCCAAAGCACCGGCGTATACTGAGCTTATTGCACCCAAAATGAAGGTATATAAGACAACCCTCAATAACATCGCGTACTTCATTACTTAACTCTCATCTTTTAGTGACAATAATCCTTTACCTCAGAATATCGTTAAGCAATGTCCTAGTGCTTTTCTTGTAGAACCTTATAAAAAGTGACATATTAAAGAAATAAAAAGGTATTGGCTAATTACAGGCCAAAATAACTTAAAACAAATAAACATATTCTGTTATTTATTTTTTATCGCTATTACCTGAAGGGAGCCACCTGTAAATAAATTAACGTATTAGTTAGGTTCAAGACCAGCATGTGACAATAATCACAATAATACATCGGCGTTTTACTTTAAGGGCGTGTAACAGTATACAATCAAACTTCAAATCATTTTAGAAAAGGAAATTCACCATGTCTCAACTCCTGTATTACCCGCGTCAAAGTTGCTCGTTAAGTGATATTGCTTCTGAGGTTTGTCACGATGCCAATGCCGCTAGTCAATATACCCAAGAGCTTCTAGCTGCCAACCATAACATTGCACAAGCCAATAATAAGCAGCTTGCAGGCAGGCCATTAATTTTGCCTAACGCTTCCTCAACAAGTGGCCATATTCCTATTTGCAGCGCTCAAGAACATAAAACCTTAAGTACACTCAGCCGGTCGATTGGCGGTGTAGGCACAATGGCTTTGGCGGAGTTATATGATTTTATTACCCCGCCTAACCTTTACGGCAACCTCACTACATTTACTAGCGGTGCCGGCGCGGCTGTTACTGCAAATGCGCAATATATATTGAAAACGATTGCAGAGTACGACAATGCAAATAAAATACACCAAGCGTACGAAAACCACAGAGCGGCTCCTGCAACAATCGCGCGCGCGAAGCCTAAAGTGGATAAAGCATTCAAAAAGATGAGTCGTCTGCTTGACCGTAAGGGGCAACAATTACTGCATAAACATGCATTTAAAACCAGACAAGTTAAAAATATGACAGGGCGCATTGTGACAGAATCAATTCCTATTAGCTCTCTGCCCGAAGTAAAAAGCCTTGCCCGACTCGCTAAAGCAGGCCGCGTACTTGGCCCCGGTTTGGTGGTACTGGATGGTGGCTTACGCGCCCACAATACCTATAACATGTACAAATCCAATGACCCCGGTTGGAAAAGAGAAGCTGTGGTTCAGTCTGCTGGATTCCTCATGGGAGTAGGCACAGCGGGAGCTATCGGAATGGCTGTAATGATGTTGGTGCCTGGAGGATTTTTACTAGCAATTGCTGCGGGAGGCCTAATGGCTCTAGGAACAGACGCTGGAACTAAAAAATTAGCAGGTCTAGTATACGACCATGTCATAAAATGATGCCACAAAATATTGTTTTTATATATGCCGTAGTAGTTCTAACATCAGGAGTACTAATGATTTTGTCTCAACTTATGTTGCGCTTAACATTAGATCGACGTATTCGAGCTGCTATGCCCGCTGATAAAGAATATGACTTTGTTGCTGACTGGTATTTCGGCTATGGTCGCGCGATTTGTTTTGGCTATGCTGCTTGCTTCAACTGGGCTAATAATTCATGGGTAATTAGAGAGCATTACGAAAATTTTGACATTAAAGGATTTGCTAGCTCATTTGAAAAAGCACTTGGTTATATACTAACAATTACTTTAACAATTGTTGCCTCATCAGCCATTATCGTACCTATATTAAGCTTGTTGAATTTACTATAGATTTTAAAATGTCTGATTTTCGAATTTTTACTTTTGCCGCAATACTGTTTGTCTCTATCGTTTTGCTATTTCTTACGCAGCTACTTATACGTTTCACATTAGATAGGCGAGTGCGAAAAGCTTTACCCGCAAACAAACAATATGATTTTGTAACCGACTGGTATTTTGGTTATGGCCGATCCATTTGTTTTGGCTATGCCGCTTGTTTTGATTGGGCTAACAATTCATGGGTCATTAAAGACTATTACGATGGATTTGATATTAAGAACTTTGCAAGCCCTACTGAAAAAATAATGGGATTCATTATGTCGATGTCGATACTAACACTGATATTATCGACTTTCTTTTATTATGTAACCAAATGGACAGGGCTTTTGCTATGGGAATAAACAAAAAATATCCCCAGGAAGTTATATAACTTGTTAACTCAATGATTATTAATGATGGTTGGGTAACACTTTTAACTATAATTATCCTTGGGTCAGTAGCTCTAGGAATCATATCGTGGATCATATTACGCTTCACTCTCGATAGGCGAGTACGTAAAGCCTTGTCTCCTGACAAAATTTATAATGCATACCCTGATTCATATGGAGGTTTTATGCGTACGCTTATCTTTGGTGGGTTTTGCGTATTTGACCATATGAACAATGCATCTATGTATAAAGAATTATACGATAACTTTGACGTGCGTAACTTTGCCAACCAATTCGAAAAACTGTTAGCTTACTTAATGGTGGTTAGCTTTCTTATTTTTCTAGCATTCGCAATATTTTTCTGCATCACAGATATATTTGGAATTATTGAATGGCCTGACAGTTAAAGTATTCTCTTTTACTATAGGATAATTAATATGGAGCTATAAGGGAGATCATGAACGATTGGTTTTTCACTTTTGAAATAATGGTTCTTAGCTCGGTATTCTTAATGATAATATCAGTACTGCTATTATGCTTAACTTTAGATCGACGTGTACGCAAAGCTCTACCTGCCAATAAAAAATATGATTTCATCGCCGATTGGTATTTTGGTTTTTTTCGTGTCAACTGCTTTGGTTTAGCGACTTGCTTTGATTGGGCAAATAACTCATGGGTTATTCGAGACCATTATGAGGGCTTTGATGTAAAAGGTTTTGCTAACCGTTTTGAAAAACTATTAGGGTATATTTTAATAGTCACTGCCGTAATCGTTATATCATCGGGAGTGATTGCTCCGATTTTAAGTCTTTTTGGTTATCTATAACATTGGTACACGAAAAAAATACAAAGCCAATGATCCCAACTGGAAGAGAGAAGCTGTGGTTCATTATGCTGGATTTGTGGCGAAGATTGGTTCTACATGAGGATTAGTGGCGCTGGGCATGGACAGCGCCGTTAAGAATATTGCAGGCCAAGTATATGATAAGTTGATAAGATAATGTCTGACCTACGACTTTTTACTTTTGCCGCTGTGCTATTTGGGTCCATCATTTTAGCCCTTATTATGCAACTACTCATACGTTTTACATTAGATAGACGAGTGAGAAAGGCTTTACCATTAGACAAACAATATGATTTTGTAACCGATTGGTATTTTGGTTATGGTCGATCCATTTGTTTTGGTTATGCCAGTTGCTTTGACTGGGCTAACAATTCATGGGTCATTAAAGACTATTACGATGGATTTGATATTAAGAACTTTGCAAGCCCTACTGAAAAAATAATGGGGTTCGTTATGTCGATGTCTACACTAACATTGACGTTATCGATTTTCTTTTATTATGCCACTAAGTGGACAGGGCTTTTGCTATGGGAGTAACGAACGTCTTAATTTATGACACTAGTTCTTTCGTTTATAAATATAAAATTCATAATCTATATTTAACACCCTTTTATTTTTCTTAATAAACAATCACATTAGCCAATAATTACTGTAAATCTGATAGGGAAAGCACAACCTTTTTTGTAAAGTAGTCGTGCTGCCCCAGCTCAACCTCCTGTATTTACTTCACTTAAATGCAATGCCATTATGACCAATATGCACTACAATAAATGTACGCACTATCTGGAATAAAATGAGAGCAATATGAGCCTAGCCATTAAGTTTTTCTGTTTTTTACTCGTACTGGGGTTTGCTGGCCTGTTTGTACTGAAAAAACCGGATGGTACACCCTGGCTATCTCTCGATGGCCTAATCCCAGACTTGTCTATTGGTTCTATTAAAGACACTATCGACGACGCAATGCCTGAACAAGTGTTAGGCGGCAATGATAGTGTACCGGTTTACCGCTGGAAGGATGCCGAGGGTAATTGGCAGTTTTCTGATGCGCCACCGGCCAATACCACTACGGCTGCTGAGCAGGTGATGGTCAGCACCGATGTGAACCGAGATTTAGCGCCAGTGTTCACCCCCAGCCCTGTCGAAGTTGCTACTCCAAAGAAAAGTGGTAAGGCAATCCTGATAAAAGATCGTTCTTTATCGCCCACCACCATTTCACCAGACAAGATTTCAACCTTGGTCGACGATGCTAAGAATGTACAAAACCTAGTAGATGATCGCCAAAAGCAATTAGAGGATGCGCTTAAGTAACGCGCCTAAAAACTAAAGTTGCCATCTACTATAGAGAGTAGCCTTACTCCGCTTTCAATGCCTCATTCTGTAAGGCATTGAGCTCAGCAATACCTTGCTTGGCGAGCGTTAACATCTGGGAGAATTCATTTTCGGAAAATGGCTCGCCTTCTGCTGTGCCCTGAATCTCAATGATGCCACCATCGTCCGCCATGATGATATTCATATCGGTATCCGCCGCTGAATCTTCAGGGTAATCTAAATCAAGCACGGCCAAACCATTGTATATACCCACAGACACGGAGGCGATCATGCGCTTTAAGGGGTTAGCTTTTAGTGTTCCCTCTGCCAGCAGTTTATTCAATGCGTCGGCCAGTGCCACACAGGCACCCGTTATTGATGCCGTACGCGTACCGCCATCGGCCTGAATGACATCGCAGTCAATGGTAATTGTATTTTCACCCAGCGCGTCCAAATCAACAGCAGCACGTAAGGAACGCCCAATCAAGCGCTGAATCTCAACGGTGCGGCCACTTTGCTTACCACGAGCGGCCTCTCTACCCATTCGGCTCCCGGTTGAACGAGGCAACATGCCGTATTCTGCGGTGATCCAGCCACTGCCTTTACCCCGCAAAAAGCCCGGCACGCCACTTTCTATACTGGCATTACAAATCACTTTGGTATCGCCAAATTCTACCAATACTGAACCCTCAGCATGCTTTGTAAAACCGCACGTCAATCGAACTGCGCGTAGTTCATTGGGCTGCCGACCACTTGGGCGACTGATATCGCTGGAGCTATTCATTTAAGATTCCTTAGAAAATTACACTGACTTTAAAAAGCCAAGCAGTCTACCGCAAATGAACGAAAGTATCTCTTTCATTACCGATTCCATACCGGTTACTTGAAACCTATACCTAGAAGAGAACTGGGGGCACAAGTCACAAACCATGGGGGCAGGTATGTTACTATTCGTCCCCCGTAACGCTGAGAATATTCTATGCCAAATAGTATGACAGGGTTTGCCCGCAAGACGGAGCAAGCCGACTGGGGTGAAATCAGTTGTGAAATACGTAGCGTGAATCATCGCTATCTGGAACCAACCCTTCGTTTACCAGAGTTATTGCGGCCACTTGAGCCCGGCATTCGCGACCAATTGCGCAAGCAATTACATCGCGGGAAAGTCGAGGTCAATTTTCAACTGAACCTCGACCAGAATTCTCAACAAAGCTTATCGCTGAATACCGACATACTTAAATCGTTAACAGCGAGCGTTGAACAAGTGAAAGGCTTGTACCCTGAAATGGCGGCTGTCGACCCTTTGCGCTTATTGCAATGGCCAGGCGTGATAGAACAATCCGCTCTCGATACGGATGCCATTCAAAAAACAGCCAGTGCATTGCTAAAACAAACCTTGTCTTTACTAATTGAGCACCGTCACCGTGAAGGGCAAGAACTCCAAGGATTAATCGAAGAGCGCTTACAGGATATTGCTCAACTAGTCATTGACGTTCGCGAAAGAATGCCTGCTATTTTAGAGGCACAAAAATCCAAGCTGGAACAACGTTTAGCCGAATTGAAAACAGACCTCGATGAAAGCCGGGTAGAACAAGAAATTGTATTACTGGCCAATAAAGCCGACGTTGCCGAAGAGCTGGATCGCTTAGAGACGCATTTGACAGAGGTCAGGCATATACTGAAACAGTCCGGTGCCATAGGCCGCCGCCTGGACTTTATGATGCAAGAGCTGAATCGAGAAGCCAATACACTCTCGTCAAAATCACTGGCCACTGACACCACCCAGGCTGCTGTGTCAGTGAAGGTATTGATTGAGCAGATGAGAGAGCAGATCCAGAATATTGAATAGCGAATCGTTAGTCAGAAAATTCTTTTACTCTGGGCTTCTATTTTTCAGATCATATTTCCAGACAATTCTGCTATATTAATTTCTTAACACTTAATCAGAGCAAAGTAATATCGGGCTTTTTACTCAATGACTACTCGCGCCACCCTTTATACCATTTCAGCACCGTCTGGCGCTGGCAAAACCAGCTTAGTGAAAGCACTGTTAGAAAGAGACAAGCAGGTCAGCGTCTCTATTTCTCACACAACCCGAACACAGCGTCCTGGCGAAGAAGATGGGCGTGATTATCACTTTGTCGATCAGGAACGTTTTTTATCGATGCTGGAGACAGGTGACTTTCTAGAGCATGCCCAGGTCTTCCAAAATTATTATGGAACCTCTAAAAACTGGGTAGAAAGCACACTGCAACAAGGCAAAGATGTCATTCTGGAAATAGATTGGCAGGGTGCCCAGCAAGTGAGAAAACTGCTACCAGACACTCAAGGCATTTTTATTCTGCCGCCTTCACGGGTGGCGTTGGAAGAAAGGCTCAAAGGCCGAGGGCAAGATGATCAAGCGGTCATCGATCAGAGAATGCGTGAAGCCATCAGCGAAATGTCTCATTACATAGAAGCTCAATGGCTAGTGGTTAATGATGATTTTGACCAAGCGCTCACGGATTTACACACTATTTTGTTAGCCCAACGCTTAAAAGCCAGCGTACAACACAATAAACATGAGTCATTATTGACAGATTTGTTGTCCTGATCGAGTAAATTGCTTACACTAGCGGGTTGATATACCCTACCTATATATTTTGGACAGAGTTTTATGGCACGAATTACCGTTGAAGATTGTCTTGAGCATGTTGATAATCGCTTTGAATTAGTATTGGTTGGCACTAAGCGTGCGCGCCAAATTGCAACCGGCGGCAAAGACCCGATGGTTCCTGAAGAAAACGATAAACCTACCGTTATCGCTTTACGAGAAATTGAAGAAGGCTTTATCAAGCCAAGCATCCTGTTAGAAAAAGAAGAACCTAAATACGAAGAAGCATTCGCTATCGATTCATCAGTCCCTTTACTTGATGGTCCAGAGCTAGGCCTGAACGGCTAATTGTGCTTAAATTAAGTTATTAGCAGCCTCGCAACGCTCCAAAATAGTACGCTCTAGGTTCATTCAAGACAAAAGAATGTTAGGGTTACTGTTAAGGAGAAAGTACTGACTAAGAGGCTTGTTACTACATAGGTAATAGCTTAAGCAAAACAAGTCCGCTGTTGATAATTCGCTTTCGGATACTCTTGTGGTATCCGAATCCTTTCTTTTAACGTTTTCGTCACAATGTTAATTCTATGTCCAACATAGATGTATTTGCAGAAGAGCTTTCCAGCTACCTAGATACCCAAAAAGTATCTCAGATTCGTAATGCCTATGAACGAGCACGCCTCGCTCATGAAGGCCAAATGCGTTCTAGTGGCGATCCTTATATTACTCACCCGCTGGCGGTTGCCAAAATTCTTTCCGGCATGCGCATGGATCACCACAGCCTGATGGCTGCCATGCTCCATGATGTGATTGAAGATACCGGTACTAGCAAAGAGGAATTGACTGAAGAGTTTGGCGAAACCGTTGCAGAACTCGTGGATGGCGTCAGTAAACTGACCCATATTGAATTTTCCAGCCAGGAAGAAAAGCAGGCCAAGAACTTTGAAAAAATGGCCATTGCGATGGCGAAAGATATTCGAGTCATTATTGTTAAGCTCGCCGACCGCTTACACAATATGCGAACACTTGGCCCGCTTAAAGCAGAAAAGCGACGGCGCATTGCCAAAGAAACCCTCGATATTTACGCACGCATTGCAGGCCGCCTGGGTATGCAGGATCTTCGACTCGAGTTCGAAGACAGAGGCTTCGAAGCACTATATCCCTTGCGAGCTCGTCGCCTACGTGCCGCCGTTAAAATGGTGCGCAACAAGCAAAAAGAACTTGTCAGTCATATTAAAGAGTCGCTGGAAAATCAGCTGCAACGCTGGGATATTGAAGCCGAGGTTATCGGGCGAGAAAAACACCTTTATGGTATTTATCGCAAATTAGAAGGCAAAAAGAAATTCCGCGATATTACCGATGTGTTTGCATTCCGTATCATCACTGAAGACGTCGAGTCGTGTTATCGCATTTTGGGTGCCGTGCACATGCTGTATAAACCACTGCCGGACCGTTTTAAAGATTACATCGCCATTCCCAAAGTCAACGGATACCAATCAATCCATACGGTACTTCACGGGGTAGAAAATATTCCCATTGAAGTACAAATTCGCACAAAAGAAATGGATGCTATTGCTGGCTCAGGCATTGCCGCGCATTGGCTATACAAATCAGAAGAAGACAATACCAGCCATTCCAGAGCCCGGCGCTGGATTAATAATCTTCTGGAGTTACAGCAAAGTGCTGGTAACTCACTTGAATTTATCGAGCACGTTAAGAACGACTTATTTTCAGACGAAGTGTTTGTCTTCACCCCCAAAGGGGAAATTATTGAGCTGCCATCTGGCGCTACGGCTGTCGATTTTGCCTATGCGATCCATACTGAAATTGGCAACAGCTGTGTTTCTTGTCGGATTAATAACCGCTTAGCGTCATTGTCCCAGCCACTGGAAAACGGCCAACTGGTGCATATTATTACTCACGAAGATGCTCGACCAAGAGCAATGTGGCTTAATACCGTTAAAACCAGTAAGGCTCGCAGCGCCATTCACCATGAACTCAAAAACAATCAGCAACAGGACGCTATCGATCTCGGCAGGCGAATGCTGGCAAGAACATTGGCCCATATCGATATTTCTCTAGACGATATCAGCGCAGAACAATTTAGAGATACCTTTGAAGAATTAAAGTGTAAAAATCTGGATCAATTACTCTCTGAAATTGGCCTCGGGAAACGCATGTCCAATAGTGTTGCGAAATTATTGGTACCCGAACGCGCAGAGGAAGTCGCCACTCACGTCCAATCACCATTAACGATTGACTCAACAGACGGCACAATGATTACTCTGGCACGGTGCTGCCACCCTATCCCAGGTGACCCCATTGTTGGCATTATCAGTCCCGGAAAAGGGCTAACCATTCATTTGGATACCTGTAAAAATATCCACGACACCCGGCAAAATTCAGAAAAGATCAGTGAAGTCAGCTGGTCGCCCGATGTTCAGGGTGAGTTCCCGGTTGATCTGTTAATTTCTGTGGAAGCCAATCGTGGGATTTTTGCCGAGTTAGCCAGCCGCATTACGGTGATGGGCGCGAATATTGAAAAGATCCAATACAAAGAACAAGACCCTAATCGCAACCATATACGTATGACGATAGGGGTTAAAAACCGTGTTCATCTAGCCGATATCATGCGCCGCATTCGTGGTTTACGCGCGGTAGAAAAGATTAGTCGCGACAAAAACTGAGCCGTTAACACTAAGTCGTCTTACGTTACTGAATTTTGCTACTGAATTTTTTCTTTAATTCATCTTCCACAAGCTTAGGGACAAACTGGCTGATATCGCCTCCCAAAGATGCAATTTCTCTAATAAGCGACGACGACACATAGGAATATTTTTCTGACGGCGTTAAAAAGATACTTTCCATATCCGGCGCCAATGCACGATTCATATTTGCCAACTGAAATTCATATTCAAAGTCAGACACTGCTCGCAAACCCCGAATCAGGCCCGCAGCTCCCTTTTCTTTCACGAAATCTGCCAGCAAACGATCAAAGCCACAAACCTCAACATTCTCTAAATGGCTCAAGACGTTGGAGGTCAATTCAACTCGTTCTTCCAATGAGAATAGAGGATTTTTTTTGCTGCTTTTAGCAATGGCAACAATGACATGGTCAAAGAGGTTTAACGCACGCTCAACAAGGTCAATATGGCCATTGGTAATGGGGTCAAAGGTGCCCGGATAAACGACTATTTTCATTCTTATAGCTCAGGTCGAATAGAAAGGAGATCATAAACAATTGAACTCTTTAGTGAAAGATGGCATCTCATAATTATTATTAATGACTGAGCGCCATATTTTAGACAAGAGGTGGCTGCTATGTATAAAAAAGTATCGGAGCTCCTATGAATTATCGCCCATTGCTATTATGTCTCTTACTCTTTAATGGATATAACGCCTACGCATCATCTGAGCCATTGGCCGTTATTGAGCTGTTTACCAGCCAGGGTTGTTACTCTTGCCCCCCAGCGGATAGCTTTTTGGGCAAACTCAAAGAGCAGCCAAATACTATTGCGGTGTCGTGCCATGTGACTTATTGGAATTATCTAGGCTGGCGAGATACCTTTTCGCGAAAGTTTTGCGATAACCGCCAACGTCATTATCAAAGGCACCTAAAAGGTAATGCCGGTGTTTATACCCCTCAAATGGTTGTCAGCGGCCGTTTTGGTGCTGTTGGTTCGCGTACTTCCAGAGTCTCACGGATCATAGACATTGCCAAGAAACACGCGCCACTATTGCCGATTAATCTATCAATCGATGCGTCAACCGCCGATCAACTCAGCATCCAACTACCGACTCTTAACTCAGACCAAACCCAACAGTTATTTCTATTAGGGACATCAGGAGAGCACAGCCTGCCCATTAGCCACGGAGAAAATGGAGGGAAACGATTAACCTATCACAACCCGATAGAACACGTGGTGGACCTTGGTCACTGGGACGGGCAGGAAAAGCGTTTAACACAAGCCATTGCCGGGCACCCCGACATTGATGAGTGGGTAGTGATTGCCCAAAGAATGCCTATCGGAGAAATTACGGCTGCCGGGAAATTAACCCTACCTTGAACCTACATAAATCAGTTAGATCTACTGCGGACGCCTATTGCACTGATTTATGTAGGTTGAAGTTTCTACCATCCATTTTGCCCAATAGACTCGTACAAAAGGCATAAACAGACCCTGACGGCCTTATTACAGCCGCTATTTATTTATGAATATTGTTATGAATAGTTTCTGCAAGCACGCCAATACGGCTATAATGGGATTTCTGGTCTTCAATTTTCGCTTTATTCAGTTAATGGTCAAACACACAAGAGGATATGACGTGTCTTTAAAATCCGTAGTAAGTTTATTTGTTGTCACTGCTTCTCTAATCATTCCCGTATTTGCTGGCGCAGCGGCTAAAGATGATATCGCTACTCGCACTGCTCCAATAGGTGAGCTTTGCATGGCAGGCGATGAATGTGCCGCAGCAGTCGCCGCCGTTGCCTCTGGTCCACGCAGCGGTGAGGATGTGTACAGCTCTAAATGTATTGCCTGTCATGGCTCTGGCGCTGCAGGTGCACCTAAGTTAGGGGATGCTGGTGCTTGGACAGCACGTCTTGGTAAAGGCACCGATACCCTTTACACCAATGCAATTGCTGGCTTTCAAGGTATGCCAGCGAAGGGCTTATGCTTTGATTGTTCAGATGATGAAATTAAAGCTGCTGTCGATTACATGGTCGACAACTCACAATAGCGCGTCCTGTCATTTGCCTAACTATTTTAAATACCCGTTTAAATCCCCGCTTATGCGGGGATTTATTGTTTAGGGCAAATGAAATTATCTAACACCAGTATTAGCTATCAAACATGCCCAGCAAACTGGTTAAGGTATTATTGCCTTTGCTGGCATTAGCTTCTGGATTTACTTCGCCAAACCCTTCTCGCTCAATTTCATCATCGGGTAGTTCATCTAGAAAGCGGCTAGGGGTGGTTATACTCATCTCGCCAAATTGTTTACGTTTGGCAGCCAGCGATATGGTCAGCGTCCTCTGCGCGCGCGTAATGCCCACATAGGCTAAACGACGCTCTTCTTCGATATTGTCATCGTCAATACTATTGCGATGAGGCAAAATATCTTCTTCAACACCAACCATAAAGACGTGAGGAAATTCTAAACCTTTCGCCGCATGCAAAGTCATCAACTGGACTCTATCACTATCATCTTCCTCTTCCTGCTGCTCTAATAAATCCATTAATAATAATTTAGCGATAGCATCCTTAAGGCTCGTATCAGGCTGTTCGGTAATCGTTTCCTCTGCTTTCTGTTGCAGTGTTTTTTGAATCGATTCTATAAGGAAGTAGATATTTTCCATTCTGCGTTCTGCCACTTTTGGCGAGCTCGCCTGCTGGTGTAACCAGCCAAGATAATCGATATCGTCCAACATTTCGTTTAAGGCGGTGATGGGCTCACCTTCCTCACATTGATGAACAATATGATTAATCCAGCGGCTAAAATCTTGGACACGCTTGCATGTTGCTGCAGATAAGCGCTGCTCAATGCCCATTTCTTGCGAGGCGGCAAACAGGCTAATATCTCGCTCAGTGGCATAAATACTAAGGGTTTCAATGGTACTGGTGCCGATTTGTCGGCGCGGTGTATTGATAATGCGCAAAAACGCATTGTCGTCATCAGGGTTTACGATAAGCCGGAGGTAAGCCATGATGTCTTTAATTTCGGTACGGGCAAAAAAAGATGTACCACCACTGATATTGTAGGGTATCTGATAGTGTTGTAACTTCATTTCGACCAAGCGAGACTGGTGGTTGCTCCGATACAAGACAGCAAAATCACGAAAGCGCCCTTGTCGCTGCAGACGCTGGGTAACAATTTCTGTTGCGACTCTTTCCGCTTCGGTTTCCTCATTAGTATTGCGAATAATCCGAATGGGCTCCCCATAGCTTTTATCACTCCATAGCGCTTTAGTGATCTCATGGGGGTTGTGATCAATTAAGTAGTTAGCTGTTTTTAGAATGCGCTGGGTCGAGCGGTAGTTTTGCTCTAATTTAATGACTCTTAAATTGGGGAAGTCCTGTTGAAGTATGGAAAGGTTTTCGGGCCGCGCACCTCGCCAGGCATAAATCGACTGATCATCATCCCCAACCACGGTCAATGCACCTCGATCTGCCATTAACAGGCGAATTAAGCGATATTGGCTGGAATTGGTGTCCTGATATTCATCCACTAAAAGATAGCGTATGCGCTTTTGCCAACGAGCCAGTAATTCGGGGTTTGCTATAAGATATTGAACAGGTAGTAAGATTAAATCATCAAAGTCTACAGCATTATAGGCTTTCAATGCCTGGATATAGCGCTGATAAATAAAGGCTATCAATTGCTCACCCGGGCTTTCTGCCATTTCCATCGCTTTCTCTGGTGGCACCAGATCATTCTTCCATAGTGAGATTTGTTGCTGCACATGGTTAAGGTGATCTGTGTCTAGATCGCCCTCCTTCATCATTAACTCTTTCAGCAACGATCGGGCATCTTCCGCATCAAAAATAGAAAAGCCTGGCTTAAAGCCAAAGAGTTTGTGGTCTTGCTTAAGAATGGATAAACCTAAATTATGGAAGGTTGAAACCGTTAAACCCCGTGATTTAGAGCGATCCACCAGGCGGCCAACCCTTTCTTTCATCTCGCGCGCAGCTTTATTGGTGAAGGTCAGCGCTGCAATGTGCCGGCCGGGCAGATCACATTCGGTGATCAAATAAGCAATTTTACGAGTGATCACGCTAGTCTTACCGCTCCCGGCGCCGGCTAACACCAGACAGGGCCCATCAATATAATGGACGGCTTCGCTTTGCTTGGGATTTAACTGGGACACGCAATCTAACTACTAAAAAATTGATGTGCCATTGTACACAAGAAGGCCTATCAGCCTGTGCTTTTATCTCAAAAAATCATAAAAATCGGTTGCTCAAAATATTATGCAATATGTGAGGATTTTCGTGGATAAAAAAGTCATTTTTCGGTACAGTACAATAAATGTACAAAAATAACGAGCCACCCTGATTGTCACAGGGATGTTGCTGTAAGCCAATTAGGGAGTTGTCTAAGTGGGCAAAGCTAAAAAGTCCACAACCGTTCTGCTGGTAGACGATGATCGGCAAGAATATTTGCTGATTGGATATCTATTATCTGAAGCTCATCACGAGGATTACCGTTTAGTATGGTGCCAACACCTTGATCAGGCGTTGAAGCATATACAGCGTAGAACCTGTGATGTCGTTTTGCTGGATTATCACTGGGGCGGCTCTAGTATTGGCCGCAATTTCCTCAGCAAAGCAAGAGAAATCAATAATCATATTCCTATCATCGTCATGACGGATGAAGTGGAAGCTGATGTTGATGAACGCGCCATTCGCGAAGGCGCCTCTGATTATCTCACCAAAAGCCGTATTAACTCACAATTGCTGGAACGTGCGATTCGCTATGCGATTGAACGCAAGCTGATCGAAGACCGCCTGGATCACCTTGCCCATTACGATCACCTGACGGACTTACCCAATCGAATACTTTTTCTCGATCGCTTACGGCATTCTATCAGCATTGCCGAACGGGAAAAAAATCAGTTTTCGTTATTATTTATCGACCTCAATGATTTCAAAGGCATTAATGATTCCTATGGGCATGACGCAGGCGATAAGCTGTTAAAAGAGTTTTCATCTCGATTACGCAAAGTAGTACGCCGCAGCGATACCGTTGCACGAATCGGGGGAGATGAGTTTACAGTGCTACTTCACAATTTGGGCAGCTCACCCAAAATTATGATGCTGGCACAAAAAATAATTAACGAGACCAACCAACCCTATTCAATTAACGGTCATGAATTTAATGTTGGCTGTAGCATTGGCATTTCCATTTTCCCTGACTCCGGTGATGATGAAGAAAAGCTGCAACGCAATGCTGACTTAGCCATGTATCAAGCCAAACAGGCCTCTGTAAGCAGCTACCGTTTTTATTCGGATGTGCTGACCAATGAGATTAAAGTACAGTGGGATTTGTTAAGAAATTTTTACTCGGCAATGGCCGACAAACAATTTGGCGTATTCTATATTCCTCGCATTGACATCAGAACCAACAAGATTGCTGCTATAGAAATTGCTCCCTACTGGAAGCACCCTGAAAAAGGAGTGCTGCACTACCATCAATTTTCAAGTGTCAGTGCAGACAAAGAGATGGGCGGAAAATTGTCAGAATGGCTATTATCTGTTGGCCTCTATCAGTATTCTCAATTGAAAAAAACAATTCCGTTAAAGCTTGTATTTAATATTGAACTTCAACATTTTTCTCATGGGAAGTTTACAGAAACCATAAAAAGTTTATTACGAAAATACAATATTGATGGCGAAAGTATCGAGCTTGACCTCAATCAAATTGCTGCCGATAAAGATATCAGTATCATTGAATCCTGCATGGATGACCTGCAGGCTATTGGCATAGACTTTGGCATTAATAGTTTTGGCTCCGAATTATCATCGTTATTGCACTTACAACGCTTGCCGGTCAGCTCACTTAAATTAGACAAGCGGTTTGTTAAGACCATTCATAAAAATACAGATGACGCAAAACTGTATAAAGCAATTATCGATTTTGCCCACAGCTTAGAAAAAACCGTTATCGCTGAAGGCGTACAGAGTAAGATACAACTTAGAATGTTAGAGAAGCTGGGTTGCGATCAATGCAAAGGGCAGGCAGCATTAGGCATTCTATCCTTTAAACAATTGCAGCAATTATTAAAAAACACTCAAGCTAATCATATTACCTAAGAACTTTATCGATCAAAATTTCTAAACGTTAATGCCTCTGCAATATGACAAGATTGAATCTCTTGACTATCAGCAATATCTGCTATTGTTCGAGCTACCTTAATAATGCGATGATAAGCACGAGCAGAAAGTCCGAGTTTTTCAATTGCCTTTTGCAATAAGTCTCGTTCAGCTCTACCCAGAAAACAAAAAGTCTCTAAATCTTTAACAGAGAGATCGGCATTATTATTACGTTGCCTGGCGTATTGTTTTTGTCTTGCGTTTATCACTCGTTTCTGAATCACGGCAGATGATTCTTCGTCACTCGTTTCTTTCACTGAGCCGTTTAATTCTTCGACCGATAAACGATTGACAGGGATATGCAGATCAATTCTATCCAGTAAGGGGCCAGATATTTTTTTGCGATAGCGCTGTACCTGTTCCGCCGTACACGTACAGCGCTGTTGGTTTGAATGACGATGACTCTGCGTAGATAAGTAACCACAAGGACACGGATTCATAGCGGCAACTAACTGAAAACGCGCAGGGAAAGTCAATTGTGCTGTGGCACGAGAAATACGAATTTCGCCAGACTCTAATGGCTCTCTCAATACCTCTAACACTTGTCGCTGATACTCTGGAAGCTCATCCAGAAATAACACACCATGATGTGCTAATGATATTTCTCCTGGTTTAGGATGGCTGCCACCACCAACCAATGCCACTGATGATGCCGTATGGTGAGGACTGCGAAAAGGTGGTGTCTGCCAATTAGGGTAGTCATGTCCGCATAGAGAATGAATACTTGCGACTTCGATAGACTGCACTTTTTTTAATGGCGGCATAATGCCAGGCAAACGACTGGCCAACATAGTTTTTCCTGTCCCTGGCGGACCATATAATAAAATATTGTGGCCACCTGCCGCTGCAATTTCTAGTGCTCGCTTTGCATGCTGCTGTCCACGAACATCATTAAAATCAGCTATTTGTTCACTAGAAGACGGGCTGACAAAACTGACTTTTGTCAGCTGTTGTTTTTTATGCAGGTGCGCGCACACTTCCAGTAAATTTTTTGCACTATAACTACTGGCATCACAAAGGCCAACCTCATTCACATTGCCTTCAGCAATAATTAATGAACGCTTCACTTTTTCACAAGCAATCGCCGCAGGTAATACACCATGAACACTTCGCAGCTCACCAGAAAGTGCGAGCTCTCCAATAAATTCCATCTCATGTAAATTATCCAGAGGCACTTGCCCAGACGCAGCAAGAATACCAACGGCAATTGCTAAATCAAAGCGGCTACCATCTTTTGGCAAATCAGCCGGAGCAAGATTAATGGTGATGCGGCGAGCCGGGAATTCGAACTGACTGTTAATCAATGCACTGCGAACGCGGTCTTTACTTTCTTTAACGGCTGTTTCAGGTAAACCAACTATGGATAAACCCGGTAAACCATTTGATAAGTGAACTTCGACAGTGACCGCTGGGGCATCAACGCCTAAACGAGCACGAGTGTGAACAATAGCGAGGGACATAGTTGCTTCCTGCAATAAGAGATCCATTGAAGGGGCATACTATCCCAAAAAAAATCTGCGCGCAATTAGTTAACAATTGCCTCATTGACGAGTTAATAAATGACCATTCGGTAAAGCCACTTGGTATAAAAAGAACAATATTCTCAGTTCTATAATAATAGTTTTTGGCATAATATAGGCTTTTGAAAACACTCGAATAGAAATAGGTTGAATAATGATTACTGGTATTCTCGATGAAATAATGTCTCGGTTAACCAATGACCCCAAGCTATCAAGCCAATCTTCCTTGCTATCACAACTTAAACCTTTGCTAGCCTCTTCACTACAGAAATTAGATATCGTTTCTCGCGATGAGTTTGATGCCCAATCCGCTGTATTACTTCGAACACGTGAAAAACTCGAGCAGATGGAGCGACAGTTTAACGAGCTGGAACAACAGCTCATTACAGCAAAAGAGAAATAGCGAACGTTTTTGGTGCACATTCATCGGATCATTAATAAAACCTCAAGCCAATAGCAAAAAGTAACTAAAGCTTCCCTCAATTAACCTCGATAAACTACTTTTCAGGCTATAAGCTTGCCGCTTTCCTGTATCTTCTCTCTCTGACTATCCATTCTAATAACAATGCACCAAAAGAAAGCGCAAAAATAGTGCCTGTCACCGAAGACCGCCCCTTATTGGTGCGCAATTGTCTATTTATCATACATAACCTTTTCTTTAAATATACGTTTTTTTGACCTAACCCTATGTTTTATATAGATATTTAATACTTGGCATATCACCTGCATTAAGGTGTGAATTCGTTCACATGTCTTAAGAACAAGTAGCGATTAAGTGTAACCAGGGAACGCACAGAATAGAGTCAAGTATCTGCCAAGCGTCTGCGTGACAGTACTTTTTAATAATAATGGAACGTATTTAGGAGACAAATTTATGAAGCTAGTAACTGCGATTATCAAGCCATTTAAGCTAGATACAGTCCGTGAAGCGCTATCCGAAATTGGCGTACAGGGTATTACCGTCACTGAGGTCAAAGGTTTTGGCCGCCAGAAAGGACATACCGAATTGTATCGCGGAGCAGAGTATGTGGTGGACTTTCTACCAAAAACCAAGCTTGAAGTAGCCGTCAGCGACGACCAAGTAGACACCGTTTTAGAAGCCCTCACCAAAGCAGCCCATAGCGGCAAAATTGGCGACGGAAAGATCTTCGTTTCTGCTCTTGAGCAAGTTGTTCGTATTCGTACCGGTGAAACTGGCGAAGACGCTCTATAACAACACCTTAATTATTTTTTAATCAACTAAACAAAAAATGTAACTATTTGGAGAGAACAATGGAAAACCAAATTTATGAGTTACAGTACGCTATGGACACCTTCTACTTTTTGGTTTGTGGCGCACTTGTAATGTGGATGGCAGCTGGCTTTGCCATGCTGGAAGCGGGTCTAGTCCGTTCTAAAAACACTACCGAGATTTTAACCAAGAACGTCGCTCTATTCGCGATCGCTTGTACTATGTACATGATTTGTGGCTATGACATCATGTATGGCGGCGGCTGGTTCTTATCAGGTACCGATTCTGTTGCCAGCATGAATGACGCAGCAGTGGCAGCGGTAATAGAAGGCCAAGCAGCTTTCCGTGCAGGCGCTGAAGATGCAAGCCTTCCTTACTCAGGCGCTTCTGATTTCTTCTTCCAGGTTGTTTTCGTGGCAACAGCAATGTCGATTGTTTCTGGTGCCGTTGCTGAGCGTATGAAATTGTGGGCATTCTTACTGTTCGCAGTTGTTATGACTGGCTTTATCTATCCAATGGAAGGCAGCTGGACTTGGGGCGGAAACTCTGTCTTTGGCTTTTTTGAACTAAGCTACAGCGACTATGCAGGTTCAGGTATTGTGCATATGGCTGGTGCTGCTGCTGCCTTAGCCGGTGTGCTTATCTTAGGCCCTCGTAAAGGTAAATACGGTGCGAATGGCCAAGTTAATGCAATTCCTGGTGCTAACCTACCACTAGCAACATTAGGCACTTTCATCCTTTGGATGGGCTGGTTCGGTTTCAATGGTGGTTCTACATTACAGCTTTCTGGTGTAGGTGTTGCTAATGAAGTCGCTGCTGTCTTCATGAATACCAATGCTGCGGCTTCTGGTGGTCTGATTGCTGCGTTAATCGTTGCACGTATCATCTTTGGTAAAGCTGATTTAACAATGGCACTTAATGGTGCATTGGCTGGCTTGGTTGCGATTACTGCAGAACCTGCTGACCCTAGCATTTTGCTATCAACTATTATCGGCGCTGTTGGCGGTATATTGGTTGTATTCAGTATTCTGGCTCTTGATAAGCTGAAAATCGATGACCCTGTTGGTGCAATTTCGGTTCACGGTACTGTTGGTATCTGGGGTGTCTTCGCAGTACTTCTATCAGATGCAGATGCAACCTTTGGCGGACAGCTTGTTGGCTTACTCACTATATTTATTTGGGTATTTGCAGTTAGTATCATTGTTTGGTTAGTGATTAAGGCTATTATTGGCGTTCGCGTTTCGGAAGAAGAAGAGTTCGACGGTGTCGATCTTTCGGAGTGCGGTATGGAAGCTTACCCAGAGTTCGCTAATAAGTAATTTCTTCTACTCGTAGTAGCAATGATTACTAAAAAAGCCCGGCTAAATGCCGGGCTTTTTATTTGCTTCTCTACTTTGTATTGATTCACAATATCCTCAAAAGCGATCAACCCAAGGGATAGGCAATGGTTATAATTACTGTTATGCTTTCCCGCTCACATGCGACCTATAAATAAAGAACTCTTATAATCAAGAACAAAGGAAAACGCTATGAAGCTTATTACTTCTGTTATCAAACCTTTTAAGCTCGATGATGTACGTACAGCCTTATCTGATGTAGGTGTACAGGGCATGACTGTCACAGAGGTGAAAGGTTTTGGCCGTCAAAAGGGCCACACTGAGCTCTATCGTGGCGCTGAATATGTCGTCGACTTCCTACCCAAAGTAAAATTGGAGTTAGTGGTGGACGACTCTATGGTAGACCAATGTGTCGAAGCAATTACTAAGGCTGCGCACACCGGCAAGATTGGAGACGGTAAGATTTTCGTCACCTCAGTTGACGATATTATCCGAATCAGAACTGGTGAAACGGGCGCTGATGCCGTTTAGTTAACGACTGAATAACCAACAGGCCTGATTAATTTTTAACCACCCCATAATCGGCAACGTGACAATAAATTAATCAGGATTCCTCTCCCCAAATAGCAACCCAAAGCTTCCTATCCCTTATTAATAGAAGCTTATAACTTAGCATTTCAACCTTGTTTCTGCCGATAACAAAAAAAACTAATAACATACTCCATTTTCATTACCTCCTGCCGTTATATGAACTATATATAAGGTGCGTAGCAATAAGAAATGCAGCGCAAAATAGTTTTCATCTAATATTGGAGAGTTTCATAGCATGTCAGACGATCAGACAAACTTTAATCATGTTGCCAGTAGCGTTGATATTACCGCTAGTATCGACGAAGCATTAAAATCATCAGCAGCACAGAAAGAAGCTGAACGCGATGAGCTTAGTCGTCAAATTGATGCTTTTCTTAATTCCGGAGGTAAGATCAACTTTATTGAGCCCAATGTATTAGCTGATCCCCCACAAAAACCAACGAGTAACTATGGCAGTCAACCTATTTAATTGCTATTCAGAATATTCTCTAAAAAAGTAATCGAGCAGATTAAAAAATCTGCTCGATTACTTTTTTATAAAAATCATCAATTTATCTTACTTTTTCTTTTGAGCTCGCGGATGAGCTTGATCATACACTTTTGCAAGATGCTGAAAATCCAGATGAGTATAAATTTGGGTCGTTGAGATATTGGCATGCCCTAATAATTCTTGCACAGCCCGCAGGTCACCACTCGATTCCAGCATATGGCTTGCAAAAGAATGCCGCAACATATGGGGATTGACCGGTTGTTCTAAATGCTGAGAAGCCGCCAGTTTTTGTAAGCGCTGCTGCACGCTTCTTTGACCTAAACGTCGACCTTTTTGCGATACAAATACAGCCAGCTCGCCATCAAGCACAACCCCTGAACGCTGCTCCAACCACTTTACCAATGCATTTTTTGCTTCGCGACCTACTGGTAACAGGCGCATCTTTTGGCCTTTACCGGTAACGGTTACCATACTGCCATGCAGATCAAGTTCTGTTAAATTAAGATTAACTAATTCAGACAAACGAAGACCTGAAGAATATAATAATTCAGCCATCGCACGATCACGAATTTCTAGAAAAGAATTTTTATTACTATTTAACAATTGATTAACTTCATCAGCATCCAACGTTTTAGGTAATGCTTTTTTAGCTTTTGGAGGATGAACGCCATCACAAGGATTTTTTTGTAGCCAACCTTGGCGAATACAAAAGTTAAACAAGCTACGAACCGCAGACAACCATCGCTGCAAACTACGAGGACTCAACGATTGTTGATGAAGCGAAGCAAGGCATTGTCGAATATGTCCAGCATCAATATCTTCTACTGCAAGAGCCGAATAGTGATCTAAAAATTTATTAATATCGCGTAAGTAATTGTCGTGGGTTTGAGGGGAAGCTTGTCGTTCAGTACGCAGGTAAAGAGAGTAACGTTCTACAACCTGGTTTAAATGAAGCGACATTTTATTCACTTTTTAAAAGATGCATTGAAAGAAGTCGGCTTAAAATATCGGCGATAAAATTTAAAAAAAGCGTATTCATACTCGAGCGATAATAGTTAGGGTCACGATTAGCAATCGCCAAAATACCTAGCAACTCATTATCAAATTTTAATTGAGCAATTGCTGTCGAACCAACCGAATTGGCATTGCTTTCAAAAATAAACTCTTGTTCTTTTTCATCAAGCTGCCCACAAATAGCGCGATGATTATGAAGTATATTTGGCAAATTATCTTCAGCAGTAATACGACTGATAACACGGGCTTGTTGATTTGCTGGTTGAGGTAAAGAATTATCAGCAGATGAAATTAATAATATTTTCGCATAATGAATATCAAATTTGTTTTGAAAACCAAAAAATAACGCATCCAAACAATCATCCAACTGCCGAGTATCTAACATCGCCAGCACTAAACGTTTTGTTTTTTCAAACAGCACATCATTTGTACGCGCATTGTCTAATAAATTATTTAAGCGATGGCGCATGTCAATATTACGATCTCGCAACACTGACACTTGTCTCTCAACTAAGGAAATTGCCTGACCACCTAACTGATGAGGCAAATTCATATCGGCCAACAATGCGGGTTTATCAACTAAAAAATTAGGATTTAGACGTAAATACTCAGCAACCTGATCATCCGTCAGTGCTGTCAAAACAGGGATTTCATTAGTATTAGTTGAATGCGTCATAGCGAATACTTTTTATTAGATCATTAAGTGTCTTGAAAAAAATAATACGGTCTTAAGGAACCCCTGGACAAGCCATGACTGTTTTTTCACTGATTAAAACAACCTGCTTCTTTGTTGAATATTTCGCCAATAGTTCACTATTACCTTCAATATTCGCCTCAAACCAGGCCATTTTAATTCACCGAAAAATTCACCCAGGCTTATTCAGAGATCCCTTAAATTTTAGTTTGCCCATGAAAAACAGATGTTGCAGGCCCAGTCATCATAACGGGATGCCCGTCCCCCTGCCAGCTGATATTAAGTGATCCACCCGGCAGGTTCACTTTAACGGTAGACTCTAACAGCTTACGCAAGCGCCCTGCAACGACAGCTGCACAAGCACCCGTACCACACGCCAACGTTTCTCCAACACCCCTCTCATAAACACGCAGATCAATTTCATTACGAGAACGCACAGACATAAAGCCTGCATTTACTTTTCTAGGAAAAGAAGAGTGGGCTTCAATCTCAGGCCCTTGCTGTTCTACAGGAGCCGTGTTGACATCATCGACTAACATAACAGCATGTGGATTTCCCATAGAAACGGCACTAATTTCAACAACCTCGTCTTTTAACTGCAAAGGGTATGTTACCTGTTCTTGCTCAGCAATAAAGGGAATATCTTCTGGCGTTAATATTGGCACCCCCATATTAACGGTTATCTCACCATTATCCTCAACAAGCAATGTCATACGGCCCGCAGAAGTCTCGACAAGGATCTCTGACTTACCGGTTAACTGCCTTTCTCGAACGAACTGGGCAAAACAACGCGCTCCATTACCGCAGTTTTCAACTTCAGAACCATCATAGTTAAATATACGATAATAAAAATCGACGTCTGGGCTTTTTGGGACTTCAACAATTAACAGCTGATCACAGCCAATACCAAAACGGCGGTCTGCCAACCTTTTTACCTGTTCTGTAGAAAGGTTAACCCGCTGATTGATCGCATCGATGACAATAAAGTCATTGCCCAATCCATGCATTTTGGTAAAACGAAGTCGCATAATAAATCGATAATTAAATTAAGATGGTGATACTCATCATCATAGTTGTTGTCAGTATATGGCGGTTAGTAAGTGATTACAAAAAACCTTTAGTATAAAACACTAGGGCTCTATAAGCTTTTCACCGCGCATAAGGTCAGCCACTGTCTCTCGCTCGCGAATCACATGTACTTGCTCACCATCCACCATAATTTCAGCGGCTCGACCACGGCTATTGTAATTTGAACTCATCGTAAAGCCGTAAGCACCAGCAGACATCAATGCTAACTTGTCACCCTTACGTAAGGCTAATTCCCTATCTTTTGCAAGAAAGTCACCGGTTTCACAGACAGGGCCCACAAGATCCCACTTCATGACTTCTTCGCTAGAAGATTCGTTCAGTGGCAACACTCGCTGCCAAGCTTGGTAAAGCGAAGGGCGTATATTGTCATTCATACCGGCATCAATAATGGCAAAGTTTTTATGAGGCGTAGGCTTCAAGTACTCCACTTTTGTCAGTAACACACCGGCATTAGCCGCAATTGATCGACCGGGCTCCATGGCAATAGCAATGCTCCTGCCTCCCAGGCGGGCTTTGACTTCATTGAGATAGTCGGCAATAGCAGGTGGTGTCTCATTATCATAAGTAACCCCGATACCACCTCCCAAGTCCAAGTGCTCAATACTAATGCCCAGGTCAGCAAGGCGGTCGATTAAGCGCAGGAGACGATCCAAAGCATCGAGGAATGGATCAATGGAGGTTAACTGCGAACCAATATGGCAATCCACTCCCTTTATCGTCAAATGGGATAGGCTATCGGCTTTCTGATAGACATTAATGGCTTCTTCTATGTCGACACCAAATTTATTTTCTTTGAGTCCAGTAGAAATATAAGGGTGTGTCTGGGCATCAACGTCAGGATTAACTCTAAGCGAAACGGGTGCTTTCACCCCCATGGATTTCGCGACCTTGTTAAGACGTTTCAATTCAGCAGCAGATTCCACATTGAAGCAATGTACACCCACTTCTAACGCTCTTCGCATCTCATCTGCGGTTTTAGCAACACCAGAAAACACAATCCGCGACGGATCACCGCCGGCTGTCAAAACTCGCTCTAACTCACCCATCGACACGATGTCGAACCCAGCGCCTAATTTAGCCAAAACATTAAGTACTGCGATATTAGAGTTAGCTTTAACGGCATAGCAAATCATACCGGGGTGATCACCCAAGGCATCGAGATACTCTAAAAAATGGCGAGTAAGGGCAGCGCGGCTGTATACATAGGTCGGCGTACCGAATTGTTCAGCAATAGTCGCTAGTGGGACCTGCTCACAGAGCAACTCCTCTTGCTGGTAGTGGAAATCTGTCATATTAAATTCTATTCAATGTTAATTTTCAGGTTTTCTTGTTAACACGGGTATTGTCATTATCTTCTTTACTAGCATCGCCTTGATTGCCACCTTCGGCCTTATCAGCCTTGCTCATCTCCGATGGCAGCATCAACGGCCCTGTCTGCCCACAGGCAGTACACAGCAATAAAGCAACAATAACCGGTGTAAGGGCTTTTTTCATAAGAAATTCAACCTGTTAGATGCGCTCAGTATAACGGCTGACCTGAGTAATAGCCAAGCAATAGCGCTAAATATAGGGATAATAAGAGCCGCTGGACTGTTGCTATTGTACTTCGATTAAATCATCACTCATGTATATTAGCTTCCCAGAGTAGCAGTCTGCCCTTTAGTATTTTCCTGCCTATGGGCTTTCCATGGAGGTAGAGCTGGATGACGATAAAATGGCATAAAGAAAATCGAGGGGTTTTTGTGACTGGCCAGGCGCTCATTGCAGCGCATAGTGGGCCTATGTGCAAAATGAGCAACACCGTTAGGCGCGAAAATAACCGGTTTTATTGTGCCATTTTATCGTCATCCAGCTCTATACCTACCCCACAACCTGTATAATGCGATCTGTCTATATCTAGCCTCCAGCATTAGATATGGGTACACGGGTTTATAAAAACAATTAAACCCGTGTAAGTTGTTGTTAAAAGTGTTGATACCATGAGTTGTTTATGAATGATGCAGAATATCGTGTAGTTGCTGAGTCACTCTACACAAAAATAGAAGAAACAATTGATACCTTAATTGAAGAACAAGATGCTGAACTGGATTATGAAAATAACAGTGGAGTTTTAACAATCCTGTGTGAGGAGAGCGGCACACAAGTCATTGTTTCTCGACAGCAGGCCAGCCATGAAATATGGGTTGCTGCAAAATCGGGAGGGTTTCACTGCACTTATGAAAATAATCATTGGTACTGCTCTAAGACTAAAGAAACGCTGAGTGAATTATTATCCAGAACGTGCAGCGAGCAATCAAATACTCAGATTATTTTTCCAGAATTTAATTAGCCCTTAAGACTGAATTAATTTTGTTCTCTAATAATTTTTTCATGTGCAGATAATGAGAAGTATATAATTCGCCTGTCGCTGACAAATTGAAGCGACAGCGAGACAAGTCAATATCGGTAATATAAAAAGAGTTCTCAGATGTATAGGTTTTTTTGCTGATAATAAAAGCAGCTAATCGTTGATAAGCATCTAAACCTTCATTAGCTTCTGAAAAAATAACATCATCCATATACAAGGTAAATTGATATTTTTTATTAATATATTCTGCCACTGCATACAATTTAACACCTGAGTAATTATCCATCTGGGAGCTGATAGGACAACGCTCTGTTTGCCAACCCTTATCAGTATGAATCACTTCATAAAATGCAATAGGAAAAATATCCAGTGGACCAACTTCCGTTGCCGGCTGATCATGGCGTCGGTCATTAATTACTCGAAGAAAACGATGAAATGGCTGTAACGACTGCCATTTTTTTCGATAGTCAATCGTACATTCATGCCATGTACCAATTTCGTCAATTAACGTAATATCTGCTTCTTCGCCTCTGCTACGGAAAAATACCTGAACTGATTCTGGACGATTATGCTGCGTATATACCATTAAAGGGTGATGCGACATGGTATTTTCATCCATGCCTACGGGGCTATAGTAAGGCATAGGAGACATTAGGTTTTGCTTAAGCTCTCTTTCAGTACTCAGCCATCTGATCTCTGACTGCTTCTCATTAATATGAATAGCGAGATATCGGCCGTCAATATAACTTATATAACGGCCAGACGGATTCTCTTGAAAAAAGCGAGAAATATTTTTAAATAAAACATTAAGTTTTTCCCGCAATTGCTGTTGGAAAACTCTATCTGGATGATTGCAGAGGATGTCGGGTTTAAAAATAACTTGTTCGCTCTGTATCGCTTCAATGAAAACATGCAAAATAGTCTCTAAAAATGGCCCCTGTTTACTATCGCAAATGATTTCATTCCAGCTATTAACCGATAATAAATCAATATTACATTCCATTGTTGCAATCTTTTCTCGATCTAAATCTTTTAATTCTTGATAGCCCTTATCAGGTCGATAATCGATAAACATCAATAACTTATCAAGATGACAACCTTTCTCAAAAACTTCATGACTGGCTGTTTTTATAGGCAGCGGCAATAAAGACGTAATCAGTCTGCGCAGGGATTGTAATAATCTTGAGTCTAGATTTTGCCGATCAAAGTAAAGTCGGCTAGCTGATATCATCACCTGATTACAATGCAGCCATGTAATCAATTCAACTGGCGTTGTTTTTTTAATAATAGTGTTATTATTTTTATCAACCGCGAACCAGATATTGGTCTCTTTTTGCTTTTTAATAACTAAAGTAGGTTCAGCAATATTTTTTGAGGATAATGGATTAACCCATTCAATTTTTCCTGCTTTCCTAGAAAAGGCCGCATGCAGTTTTCGACCTAAAACATTCAACTCTCGATTAGAGGCTTGCATTCGAATTTTTTGTGATCGAAAGAAATCCATGATGTAATGATAACTGTGATTCAGCTCATTAATAATTAATCGTCTTTCTTCAAGTACTTCCTTAAGATTCCAGTATGTATGTTCATCGAGATGATGAATATAATCGCTATCCCAGCCCCAGGCTTTCGTCATCTCAAACACAATACTGGATCGAGATGAGATCTTATGCCCACCCGTTAATGGCTGTTCTAATTTAAAATAAAAACAACGCCGGAAAAATTCTAAGCGCTTACGTTGGTTTGTGGATAGCAGATAATCTTCAATAAAATAGTATGTCTGCAAATAAGGGTCAACATCCCAAAGATGTACAATTCGGTGTTGATCAACAGCATGTAGCTGCTCTTTAAATACACGGGATAACAACCTTGGCTTAGAGGGGTTTTGACAATAAATCTCTAGCAGCAGCAATTTAATAATTGATTTATAAGGAGAGTCTATCGCTTTATATAATTGCCATATTGCTGATGTCACAAATTCATCAGCGGGTACTTTTTGGATAGGGCCAAAATCAATAAATCTTTTTTCAGGCAATGGTCGTTGTTCGCAAAACACTTCACGACATTCATCATAAGATGACTCTTGTTCCGGGCGAATAAATAACCAAGAAGGTAACTGTCCTCCCAAATGAATAGCGGTACGATAGAATTCATCCAACAATAGATAATGCTGTGTGCTGCCACTGGCTTCCTTACCAAAAGAAAGGCTCTTTTCCGAACGAAAGGTTTGGTGATTCATTAAGAAAAAAGTCACATCCAGCTGTTGCCTTTTAGCCCAGACGCTGATGGTTTTGCACTTTTTCTCTAAAGACAGTAAGGAATCTCGACTCAAATCTGGGTGATAACATACCCAGACATCCATATCGCTTTTACTATTTTGGGCGATAGTCCCGAAGCTACCCATTGAAAATAGAGCTAGGATATCCGCTCGACGCTTATTATCTCTGTTTGGCTGGAAACTGCGGGTTAACATCCGCAGTTTATATATTTGCTCTTCTGAGGTTTCAAAGCCATCAAGCCCAGAGGGAGTACTGCGTGAAAAATAGCCAGGCAGCATCGGATGGTTAAAATGCAGCAATAAGGGCAACATATCGAGAAAGATACGCTGAGATTCTGTAAGTCCCTCACGCGCAAGCTCCAAGCGCGCTTGGTTTAGTTTCAAATAGGCGCCACGAACATTGTGCACATGATATCGATCAAGGCTTACTTGAGGAGTGTGGGGAATTACAGCAGTCATCCTTAAATTATAGAACTTACCAGCAGAAAATGTGACGCAATTTACATTTTATACAAGAACAATATCACAGGAATAGTGCTATTTTTATAATAGGCTCTTATAAACACTCATTTTTAGCATCACCTGAGCATTTTTTGACCGAGAAATTAAAGAGAGAACGAGGGCAATCAATAGATATGAGTGAGCATTAACCGCTCACTCAAATAGAAAAGGCTCAACTGCGTTAGAATTTCAACCCAACAGAGAGATAGGCGCCATCGATATCCAAGTCACCTTCCGCGTCGTCAATATCATCAACTTCCAGTGAAAATGAGCGATACCCTAATTCTGCAAAGAGATCGACACCCAGGCCATCAGTGGTATACCCAATGGCAGCCGTATAATCGGTCAAACTGTTATCGTCGTAACTAATGGCATTCACTGTCGCATCTGCATACAAGCCCGTCAGCGGCAATTCAAAACGAACACCAGCGTATATCATGGGTATCCATTCATCCAAAGTGGCATCTTCTGATGCCAGTGTACTGGTCACTTCAACTTCACCATCAAAACGGCGACCTGTAAGACCTAAATCAAGTTTAACCCAGTTATTTAATGGCGAATAAAATAGCGTAACATCGGTATGAGATAAATCTAAATCGGTCTCTACATCATCACTGGCGCTAAACGTTACACCATCAATGACCAAATCACGCACTAGAGTACCGCTGGCATCAGTGGATAAATCAGTATCTTGAATGCGCACATTAGGAAGACCTGGAATCGGGTGTTTGAAAACCAGCGTTACGACATTGTGATCATCATCATCAAAACCTAATTCATCTAGAGTTGCTGTATCTAAATCAGTACCAATCTCACCAGAATAATCTGGCTGCCATTGACTGACAGAAACGCTGAAGTCTACCAGCGGAGCACTGTAAGCAGGTGCACTCACAAATAGTAAAGTACTGATAGCCAAAAAGACGGTCTTTTTCATAGTTGCCTCATGTAGAGTAATTATTAATCAGTTTATGGGTGTAAAACAAAAGGGCGCTTATCTTACACAGCTTATAGTATGGTAGACAGTCGTGCGGTTCGCAAAAACTAACTTCACATTTTACTCTTTGAGTTTAGATAATATGCCCCAGCATTAGCAGAAAATATAAGACGAATAACTGGACTTTTCGATTCAAGAATCCTAACCTCGCCCGTATTAAATTTTCTTTACGGTTTATCTGCTCATACATTGAATGTATTTGGGCTTAAATAGCCTTTGTTTATAGAATTAGCAATAGGATAAATATGCCTTTTTCTTGGGATCTAATTACCAATACTCCTTGGGAAACGGTGATATTAGTAGTCTGTGTATTCTTCGCTGGCATTGTCCGCGGCTGTATTGGCTTTGGCTTTTCTGCTCTATTGGTAGCAAGCACATCATTGTTCATCAACCCATTATTAGTAGTCCCTCTATTAGTGCTTTTGGAGATTGTAGCTAGCGTTCATATGCTTTTCAGCGTATGGAAAGATACTTTGTGGCACACGCTACTCTATATGACTGTTGGTGCAATGATAGGAATGCCCATCGGGGTTTATATTTTATCCGTTGCGCCACAAGACATTCTGAAATTACTTGTTTCGTTAATTGTATTAGTGATGACATTGCTATTGATCAGCGGAGCGACCTATAAAGGAAATCTCAACCGTTATGTGTTAACTGGCACTGGTAGTGTATCGGGGTTATTCGGTGGTATAGCTGCTGCGGGAGGGCTTGTCGTTGCAACATTTTTAGCATCAGCAGAATTTCCTGTTCGGAAGATACGCGCAACAATGGTTGTGTTTATTTTTATAATGGAAATAATATTTTTATTCAGCTCATTGGTAGCGGATGTTTACAATCCACGTATTTTTCACACATTTGTAGTGGCATGTATCCCCATGTTTTTGGGAATCATCCTTGGAGTGAAATTATTTTATCGGCTGGATGAAAAGAAGTTACGAAAATTAATTTTATTACTTTTATCTGTGCTATCAATCATTGGGCTTCTTAGAGCTTTATAAAGCATCAACAGAGATAACTGGCAAAATAAGCCATAGATAAGCGTCTATAATTTATTTTGATTTCGTTTGTTTTATTCATCAGAAAACATTTAATCATATAGTGGTATTTAGCCTGCAATACCGACAAAGCTATAGTCAGATTTTTTTGGCTCTACTTTAGAGACTTTCTCATTAGCCTTTACCGTTTTTGACTCTATGTTTTCATATTTTACAGATGATACAACGCGTTTATGGTGTACTGGCTGATAGTCAGTTTTTACATGAGAATGTGAAGTGGCAGCGTTCATTACGTTTTCCTCTACAGATTTTAGTTAAAAATATTAGGGCTATTAATGCCTTTGCTCTAGCAAAATCGCTAAAGTTGATGAAAAGTATAACGGTATAATTTTTAACTGATAGGAACATAACTTCATATTCTTATGCCTAAAAAGAACATAAGAATGAGAGAAAAAGGGAGCATTTATGCTATTGGTAAAATGAGACTTCACACCTCAGATTGCAATATTACGACCATAAATACAACATTGACAAATATTCGTTATAAGTGAGTGCTATTAAGTTATTATAAAAACATCTAACGCTTTCTTTTGCATTGCTCAAGATAAACCGTAAATCCCACAATATAAAGGTGAATACCAAGATTATAGAGCTAGATAGAATAGTAAAACGGAAAGGGTCAATGAATGAGGTGGCGATACTTGATACTTATTTACTAAGTATCAAGTATCGCCATAGTTGTAATAAATGTTGCAGCTGAAGGTAATTGATTGATAAGTCAATTACTTATTAAGAATGCCAGGCCAGTATTTATCGGCATCGACAATATAATTTTCTTTATTGCCCAGCCACTTATCATTGATCTTCTTGTTGTAATTCAAATACAGCTTACCATCTACAATAGTAAACAAATCTGGCTCAATACTAGCGGTTGTATTCTGAGAAACAGCATATGCACAATAACCACCGTATTGAGGTGCATATTTTTCAGGGTCAGATTTAAACAAGGCGAGGTTTTCTTGGCTGCTAAATCGCCACTGAGTACTTTTCCATTGGTAGGTGTATTTTTTGCTGCCTTTGACTGCTTTATTTTCCGTAAAATAAGCAACTGTGTCATAGCCTTTTATCGCAGCACTACTGAAAATACCTGTATAAATTTCATCAATAGCGAAAGTATGACTGCTAAACACTAGAAAGAATGTGAGTAATAAACTGCTGATACTATAACGCTGTATACCTCGATACTTCTCAATAATAACGCATTGCATGGGCTTTACCTCCGACTTTCATTACCTTTTACGCGCTTAGCCTCAATATTTACTGAGGTATGCGCATTTATTTAACACAGTATTTGTTGCGGCAATTATTCAACAATAGCTGAAGTTCATAACACCAAGTTGATAGAAGTATAGATACAACGGTAAAAATTAAGTTCCTCTTAACGATAAACCGTCTAATTAAACAGCCCGCCCAATTACACCCTTTCAGTTAAACTAATACCAATACAGATAAGCCCTAGTCGATCAAACTGTATTGATCTTGGAGAACTTGGATAATTTCTACTTTAGGATTATCAGGAAGGGTAATGCTCGCCCCCGTGATTTTTTCAGCAATATTACGATAAGTATCAGACACTTGCATTAACATCTCTTCAGGCAGCGCATTATTCTCCGCCAATGCCTGACGTTCACTCATTCGATCTTTGTTTAACAAGACATCGGGGTCAGGAAAATAACCAAGCAGTTGCTGGCGAAATGCCTCTTTAGACTTTTCTATTACCTCACCTTTACGATAAGACGGGCCATCCCAAATACGTGAAGAATCGGGCGTGCCAACTTCATCCATGTAGATTAGTTTTTCCTGACCATTTTTATCCGCAACATAACCAAACTCAAATTTTGTATCGACAAAAACCTGATCCAGTTGGGAAAGTTCATGACTAATAACCGCAAAACCCTCTTTTAGCAAGGTCTCATAACGCTCAATATCATTCACATTCTGAAAATTGAATGCCTTAAAGTTGGACTCTATATTATGACGCGAGATATTCACATCATCGGCTTCCGGGACACCTGGGATACCTTTCAAAATGCCCTTAGTTGATGGTGTAATCAACAATTCTGGTAATTTCTGATCCTTTTGCAAACCATCCAGGATTCTATTCCCACAAAACTCCCGTTCACCCTTACTATAAGATCGCCACATCGACCCAGTAATGTATTGTCGGCATATAGCCTCAATCATGACAGGCTTAGCTTTTTGTACAATCCAGACAAAGGGGTGAGGAATATCCAAAATATGGCTATCAGCTAAGCCCTTTTCTCGAAACAGGCTAAACCAGTGGTTGGATATGGCATTCAGGGCGGCGCCCTTCCCAGGAACACCCCTCAAACCACCTTCGCCATGCCATATACAGTCAAACGCAGAAATTCGATCACTAATGATCATAATTGCCAGCTCAGAGCCTTCTGCAACATCATAGCCTTTTTCTTCGATTAGCCTACGACTGTCATCGGCAGTTAACCAATAAACTGATCGAACTTTACCGCTGTGGATCGGAGCATGGGTACGGATTGGCAAATCATTGTTTACTGCCAATACTTTATCAGCAAGACTCATTATTAAGGCTGTCCTGTATTGATTAGGCGGGAAGTTAATAGAGTATTCTAGAGAAGCCTTACTTTACGCTTGGTATTAACAAATAAGCACAAGCAAAGGTTTTAGGGCATTTGTTCTAGAGAATGGATTTTAGCAAATCTGATCTAAACTGACACCCTGGATACACAACTCACTTTATTATTGTATTTTTAGAATGATCCGAATAATGAATGGCAATAGAAAAACCCTCTATCGCCACCTTATCATTATTGCAATTTAAACTGCTCAACCAGTTCCTGCTGGTGCTCGGCCAATGTCACCATACGCTCACTTTCATTAACGATTTGTGTCGCATCTTTTGAACAGTCTTCTGACATTTCTGCAATCACTTGCATACTCCCTGAAATCTCGCCACAGGTATTATTTTGGGCACTGGCAGCAACACCAATACGCTCACTCATACCACGAATTTCAGATAATCTTTCAACCATATCAGTCAGTGCTCCACAGGACTTTTCAATCCCTACAACACTGAGCTGAACTTCTTTAGAACTATCTCCCATGATATCAACAGCTTCTGATGCACCCTGCTGTAGCTGCTCAATAATAACCTGAATTTCCTGGGTTGATTGCTGGGTTCGGCTGGCTAATGTGCGTACCTCATCAGCAACCACAGCAAATCCACGACCTTGCTCACCAGCACGTGCAGCCTCAATTGCCGCATTCAATGCTAGCAAATTCGTCTGCTCCGCAATTCCACGGATAACATCCAGAATATGCCCAATAGAATCAGAGCACTCATTTAACCGATTAATCACGTCTGTTGCATTACCAATATTGGTTGCAAGCTCTTGAATCATCCTCGTATTGTTATCCATGGTAGTGCGATTGTTATTCGCACTCTTATCGATAGCAGCGATTGCCTCTTGAGCCTGCTCAGTGCTATCCACAACTTCTTTTACACAATTCACCATATCCGTCATCGAATTAACGACCATTGCCGTTTGCTCATTCTGCTGGGACATGTGGTTGCGTGTTTTCTCACTGAGCCGTGCGGTATCACTGGTTGTCTGTGTAACTTGACCACAACCATCGTAAATTTCTTTAATCGTATTTGATAATTTTTCTGCAAGCTGATTCACCCACTTGGATAAATCTGCAAACTCATCTCGGCTAACAATTTTTAAGCGCTGACTCATATCGCCATCGGCCATTACACGAAGCATTTCCATCATTTCTTTCAATGGACGACGAATACTTCGGCAAACAGAAACAGCCACGATTACAGCAATAAACACAGAAACAATACTTAAGCCTATATTCGTTTTCTCAGCCTTATTTGCCGTTGCTTCAGCCTGAATCTGAGCATCTTTAGCTTTTGTCTCTACCGCCGTCATTAATTCATTAATTTTGACAGTAGCTGAGTTGATCACTTTTGTTATGTTGGTCAATGACGATTGAATTTTTTCCGTACGCTCTAATTGCTGAGAAGCTAAAATTAGCACGCCTTTTTCGCCTTCAAGGCCTTTTTGTATTTTAGCCAATTGGGCACTTAAATCAGATGCTGTATCCGCATTAGTTGCCGCTAACTTGCCATTACGTTCCGACATTGCTCTCAACAATGTACGAATTTTTGAAACTGGCGCTTTCATTTTTTCTGAACTATCAATATCACGAAGCTTGCTAAAGTTTTCATCAATAACTGCTAGTTGCGCTGCCAATGTTGTTGCAGCAGAAATTTCATGATGCCCATCACCATAAGCAATCAAATCTTCTAGTTCTGATTTAAAAGAAGAAAATATCTTTTTAAGAGACTGTGTACTGGCTTGGTATTGAGGAACAGCTTCCACAAAACCTCGGTGAACCGTCAAGATTTGTTTGGAATCCTGAAGAAAAGTTCTGGCAAGAGTATCAGAATCTCTTAGCATCGTTGATATATCCGCGTAACCCACCGATAGAGACTGTAAGTCTGTATGGCTCTTTTCATAACCCGCCTGCTGGCTTTTAAATGAATTTTCATACTCATCCATTAGCGCTGTATCATTCGTTGCCAAGAACTGCATTAAGGTTTTATTAACAGATAATAAAGATACACCCATTGTGCCGCTGGTCACCAACATCGGAGCTGTCTGCTCTCCAGCCAAGATCATTTGATCATTCAATTTATTTAAACCTTGATATGAAAAGAAGCTCATCATTAACAATAGAATAGCCAGCAAGCTGAACCCAGCACCAATGCGCTGAGTAATTGTCATCTTAATGCCTTTATTAAATTTAAAATTCATTTTCATCTTCATTTTCATCTCAATCGCCATAGACACTAGGTCTGGACTTACACCTCTTGCATCAACTTTTATTCGGCTTATAGATCATTACTTAATCTATCTACATAAATGCTTTTTCCAGTGTTAAATATTGCACATTTTTTAACGCTTATTATCGAGCATAGCATAGGATTCTGGAGTGCGCTAAAATCGACAAAAAACAATTATTTCCCTTCAAAACAATACTTAAAGAACCAAAAATACAGAAATAGTGTTATTTTTTAGGCCTGATAGGCATTTCAGGCGAGTGGGGAAATTGACTTTGACCTATTTTTAATAGGGTTTTTATACACTATATACAAAAAATGATAATGCTAATAAGAACACGCTCTATCAGAAAGAAATATGCATACAATTTATAATAAGAAAACAAAGAATAAGCAGAAACTGCTCAGGTGTTTTATAGATTCAAAATAGCTATTACAAGCTCACCAATTTTTGTAGATGCGGATCAAGAAGACGCTAGGATTGGCATTGAGTGCAATAAACTGTAATCCGTTGCGCCTGGCGAATAGCCTTTAACGGCTTAGCGCAGACAGTACAAGGTAGGCCTTCTCGCCCATAGACATTTAGCTGTTGAACAAAATACCCTGGCTTTCCATCCCCCCCAACAAAGTCTCTCAGGGTTGTACCACCTTGAACAATGGAACGCTTTAACACACGCTTTATTTCTTCAACTAGCACGTCATATTGATGTCGGGTCACTTTGCCTGCCGCCTTAGTTGGGCGGATACCGGCAGCAAACAATGCCTCGTTAGCATAGATATTACCGACACCCACAACAACATGGCTATCCATAATAAAGGTCTTAATATCTTTCGTGCGTTTGCGGCTAAGCTTAAAAAGATATTCTGAATAAAAATCATCAGATAAGGGTTCTGGCCCGAGATTGGCCAGCAATTTATGGGTTTCTACATCTGCCGAAGTCCATAGAATCGCACCAAAACGGCGTGGGTCGTGATAACGCAAACATCGATCACCTGAAAAGATAATATCAACGTGATCATGCTTTTTTGGCGTATCACTAGCATCAACAATACGCAGGCTTCCTGACATGCCGAGATGAATTAACATATGGCCATGAGAAAAGCGAAAAATTAAGTATTTACCACGACGAGAAACCGCTAATAGCTGTCGACGCTTTAATTGTTCGGGCAAGTCCTGCGGAATAGGCCATCGCAGAGAAGCTTGTCGTATCAATGTTTTGGTCACTCTTAGGCCCTCGACATGAGGTGTAATACCAAGGCGTGTTGTTTCCACTTCGGGCAATTCAGGCATACGACCACCAGAGATGATTAGAGCGTAGAAGAAAGACAAGGAGTATACAGAATATAACCACCATACTTACTAAGGCATACCTTAGTGGCTACGTACATGACAGTATAAACAGAGAAATAAAGAAAAGGCCTCTGTAATATTTTGAATACCCATAAAAAACCCGACTTACGTCGGGCTCAAAAAAACACAGTTAGGGGACTGCTTATTTGATCTTACCTTCTTTGTAGATCACATGCTTACGAACAACAGGATCATACTTTTTAATTTCCATCTTTTCAGGCATGGTACGCTTGTTTTTGTCAGTTGTGTAAAAGTGACCTGTACCTGCAGATGAATTCAAACGAATTTTGTCACGCATTAGACTATCCTCAAATATTGATGCTATTTCGCCGCTACGATCATGGGCAGCAGCGTAGAACGACGATTAAACTTTATCACCACGAGAGCGGATATCGGCTAGTACCTTATCGATACCAACTTTATCAATAATACGCATCCCTTTAGTTGATACACGTAGCTTTACAAAACGCTTCTCTGACTCAACCCAAAAACGATGGCTGTGTAAATTTGGCAAAAAACGACGCTTAGTGTGGTTTTTTGCGTGAGATACATTGTTTCCAGTTACAGGGCGCTTACCGGTAACCTGACAGACTTTAGACATGATTTGCCTCTATATACATTACATTGTGGCACCGTCTAGTAGAGATAGCACCTTGAAAACTTGAACCCGAAAAAAGAGCCGCGTTTTATACCAGAACAGCTAGGAAATGGCAATCAATAAGTGATATTTCATCTGATTTTACCTCGAAAATGGCCAGAAAAGGGGTGTATCACGACATCCAACCCATTTCAGCAAAAGAACTCACTTTTCCATCACCCACAATCATGTGATCCAACACTCTGATATCCAACGTTCTCAGTGCCTGACAAATATCGATAGTGACCTGCCTGTCAGCCTGGCTAGGCTCAGCGATACCCGATGGGTGGTTATGGGCCAAAATAACAGCAGCAGCGTTGTGCCGGAGCGCACATTTGGCAATTTCACGCGGATACACATGGGCACTGTTGATACTTCCTTTAAATAGCTCGTCATAACTGAGTAGACGATGCTGATTATCCAAAAACAACACCGCGAAGACCTCTCGTTGCAGATGCCGCAAACGCGAGGTGACAAAGCATTTTACATCCGCTGCATTAGTGAAAGCCTGGCCTTGCTTTAAGGTCTCACCCAGATGCCGCCGTGCAATTTCCAATACCGCCTGTAACTGAGTATATTTTGCATCACCGAGGCCATGAGCCCGGCAAAAAGTCTGCTTATCCGCTTCCAATAGTGGGCGTAAGCCCCTAAATTCATTCAGTAGATCTCTCGCGAGATCTACTGCTGATTTACCGACACACCCCGTTCTAAGAAAAATCGCTAGCAACTCTGCATCCGATAAAGCACTCGGTCCATGCATCAATAGTTTTTCACGAGGACGTTCGCTGGTAGGCCAGTGGGTAATTGCCATGAGAATACACTCCTTGTATATCTTCCTTAATTTAAACAGGTCCTTTTGATAAAGACCATAAAGATGGTATCTTAGCGTGCTTTTAATCAAGATAAAATGGGTAGCAATCAGCAATGGGCGGACAGTTGAGAAATCGGAGAGTATTATTAGGGGTATCCGGTGGTATCGCCGCCTATAAAAGTGCAGAACTCATTAGGCGCTTAATCGATCTAGGTGCCGAAGTACGTGTGGTAATGACCCGCGCCGCACAAGAGTTCATTACGCCATTAACTTTACAGGCACTATCGGGCTTCCCTGTATCCACTGATCTTCTCGACCCAGAAGCAGAGGCCGCAATGGGCCATATTGAATTAGCGCGTTGGGCTGACTTGATTATGATTGCACCTGCCAGCGCGGACCTCATCTCTCGATTAACTCTAGGTCAAGGCGATGACTTATTGACCACAGTGTGCCTTGCTAGCCGTTGCCCTATTGCTATAGCGCCTGCAATGAATCAGGCTATGTGGCATCACCCTGCAACCCAGGCAAATCTGGAGACATTAAAGGAGCGTGGCGTCCACCAATTTGGTCCTGACAGTGGTGGTCAGGCCTGTGGCGACATTGGCTTGGGCCGAATGTCTGATCCTGAGGATTTGGCACAAGCCATTTGCAGCACCTTTCAAACCCGCTTATTAGAAGGCAAAACTGTAGTCATAACCGCAGGGCCAACAAGAGAAGCAATTGATCCCGTACGCTATATCAGCAATCACAGCTCTGGAAAAATGGGATACGCTCTAGCCCAAGCCGCAGTGGATGCTGGTGCTAAAACTATATTGATTAGTGGACCGACAAATTTATCCGCACCTGATTATGTAAAACGAGTTGATGTCATATCAGCAGATGATATGTATAAAGCCAGTATGGACAGCCTGAATGAGTGCGATATTTTTATTGCTTCCGCTGCTGTTGCTGACTTTCGCCCTATCAATGTTGCAGAACAAAAAATAAAGAAAACCGGTCAGGAAACAATGTCGATTGATATGATTAAAAATCCAGATATTATTGCATCCGTGGCCGCAGCAAGTAATCGTCCCTATGTGGTCGGGTTTGCCGCAGAGACACAACAAGTGATCGATTATGCCCGAGGTAAGCTGATTCGTAAGAATCTTGATTTAATCATAGCCAATGATGTCTCCAATCCAGACATTGGCTTTAATAGTGAGAACAATGCCGTCACTCTTGTCACAAAAGACAGTGAAACAGCATTACCCGAAACCAGTAAAACCCAGTTAGCACGAGATATTTTAGAGGTTATCGCAGCACAATACGGCAGGAACTAATCTCGACTATGGAAAAAATAAAAACCAAACAATCCATCTCGATGTCGCCCGATAAAAAACGTATCGTGTCGTATGCAGTCGTTGCGATAGTCATTGTTGTTGTTTTGTCTATGTGGCTATGGAAAACCATTGTTGTCTCTGGCAACAACGTTCGTTTTGAAAAAGGCCTAACTGAACTAGCTCAAAAACAGCAACAACTGGTGAGCAATTATTTAAACTCTGTCACAGAGCAATTAACAGCCCACGTTGAACAAGAAAGTGTTCAATCTTTAATGAGCAACCAACTTGATGATCGTGACTCAACGATTGATACAGAAATTTTCGAATTACAACAACATGTTCTATCAACGATAACTCATAGCCAATCTGTGCGCTTTTATTTACCGAGAGAAGCTCAACAGGAAAAAGATGCCGGTGGCTCAATCGGTTTTGTTGAATTAGATATGATTAATCGTGCAGAAACAAATTCTGTCGTCTACCCCGAAGTATCAAAAATTAGAGATTCATCTGATTGGAAAATTCATTGGGTCATGCCTATCAAAGCACCATTATATGAACGATCACAAACAGAAAATGATCTACCTATCGCTATTCTCTATGTATCGACAACAATAGATGGACTGCTCGAAGTACTCAGCAACGATGCGCAACCATTATCTCAAACACAAATAATACAAAGTATCGGCCGTCAGCGATTATTAAAATTCTTGAATATTGGTCAAGGTGGTGGTTACGGAATAAAAACAATTGATGTTCCCGCTAGCCACTGGAAACTAGAACTACACCCCTCCTCACAGCTCGTTAAAAAAACATCTAAGATACCTTTATGGCTTATTGCTTTGCTGGCAACGATTACAGGCATTGCTTTAGCAGTTGCATATAAATTAGCTGAACGAAAAAATCAGCAGCAGGCAGCGCTGTATCACACTCTAGAGATCAATACTCCATCAAGTACTGATAAAGAAGGTTCTGATGCTGACGAAAAACAAGAGGCCTTTGATGACCCTCTGTATTTATCCGACCAGCATTTAGTGGTTAACGAAGAAGATGAAGCTTTAGTAACAGGAGCTCATCAAAACAAAGCCCATGAAAGCCAGCAGTACAAAGAAGTATCCAAGCCTACAGGTAAAGGGTTATCTGTACCCCCACATATATTTCGTGCCTATGATATTCGCGGAATTGTCGATGAAGAACTCACACCAGATATTGCCGAAGCAATTGGTAAAGCCGTAGCAACAGAAGCACTTGAACAAGGAGAAACCTCATTACTAGTCGGCTATGATGCTCGCACGCATTCACCAATATTGTGCGAGCGTTTAGAAAAGGGGATTCTAAGCACAGGCTGTGATGTCTTCCAAATTGGCTTAGTGCCAACACCACTATTAAACTTCTCCGCTATTTTTAGTGACCAAACGAGTAGCGGCATCATTGTTACCGCAAGCCATAACCCAAAAAATTATAACGGGTTTAAAATAGTTATTAATGAAAGAACACTGGTAGATGAAGATATTCGACGATTAGAGGAAAGAATCAGTAACGGCGTTCTTGCACAAGGGCAAACAGGCAATGCTACAACAGAAGATTTTAGCGAAGATTATATTGACACCATCATCTCCGACATTGCAATCAATAGTGGGCTACATATTGTTATTGATGCTGGAAATGGGGCTGCCAGCGAATTGGCACCAAAAGTATTTGAAGAGTTAGGCTGTGAAATCACACCGTTATTTTGTGAATTTGACGGCGAGTTCCCTAATCATGATCCCGATCCATCTGTTAACGAAAACCTACAGACTCTAATTGAAAAAGTAAAAGGCGAACAGGCTGATCTTGGCATTGCGTTAGACGGAGATGGTGATCGTGTTGTCGTTGTAACGAGTACAGGGAAAATTGTATGGCCTGATCAACTATTGATGATATTTGCTCGTGATGTAGTTTCCCGCAACCCTGGATGCGATGTGATTTTTGATATCAAATCGACACGGCAATTGAATCAGGTCATTAGTAGTTATGGTGGACGACCCGTTATGTGGAAAACAGGACATTCACATATCAAAGCCAAGATGCGAGAAACCGAAGCTTTATTGGCGGGTGAATTCTCAGGTCATATCTTTTTTAAAGAACGCTGGTTTGGTTTTGACGATGGTATTTATGCCGCCGCACGATTACTGGAAATTATGTCGCTACGCGATCAAAGCCTTGACGATATTATTGACGCCATGCCCGATATGTACGCCACGCCGGAAATTAAAATACCGGTTACTGAAGAAAGCAAATTTGATATTGTTGAAAAGTTAACAGCAGAGGGTGATTTTGTTGCAGGTGAAAAGACAACTATTGATGGTTTAAGGGTTGACTTTGCTAAAGGCTGGGGCCTTGTGAGAGCATCCAATACCGCACCTGTATTAACATTACGCTTCGAGGCTAGCAATGAGAATGGAATCGAACAACTGAAAACATTATTTAAACGCGAACTACAGAAAATTGACAATACTCTACCACTGGATTTCTAACTATGTCTCTCACTATCGATAACGCTATGAATGTTGCCAACGTACTAACAGAGGCATTACCTTACATTCAGCGATTCATTGGCAAAACCATCATTGTTAAATTTGGTGGCAATGCAATGGTAGACGAGGCTCTACAAAATAGTTTCGCACGCGATATTGTGCTGATGAAACTAGTAGGAATGAACCCAATTGTTGTTCATGGCGGCGGCCCACAAATAGGCACGTTATTAGACAAGCTCAGTATAGAATCTAAATTTGTGGAAGGGATGCGCGTGACAGATAGTGCAACAATGGATGTTGTCGAAATGGTACTTGGTGGTGCAGTCAACAAACAGATCGTTAATCTTATTAATACTCATGGTGGCAAAGCTATAGGCATCACAGGAAAAGACGGGCACTTAATTCAAGCAAAAAAATTATCGGTAAAACGTAACAGTTCCTCTCCAGAGATGACCGCACCAGAAATCATTGATATAGGTCATGTAGGGGAAGTAGAGAAAATCAACGTAAGCGTTATTAATACACTGATCAATAGCGATTTTATTCCAGTTATTGCACCTATTGGTGTTGGCAAAAATGGCGAGTCTTATAATATTAATGCGGATCTAGTTGCCGGAAAAATTGCCGAGGTTTTACAAGCAGAAAAATTAATGCTGCTGACCAATGTTGCTGGCTTGCAAAACAAAGAAGGAAAGGTGTTAACCGGTTTAACAACACAACAGGTTGACGAACTAATTGCTGATGGCACTATTTATGGTGGTATGCTGCCGAAGATTGGCTGCGCACTGGACGCAGTAAAATGCGGCGTCGCCAGCGCTCACATCATTGACGGACGAGTTAATCATGCTGTATTACTGGAAGTATTCACTGATGACGGCGTTGGAACACTCATCACCAATAAAAAAACCTAACGACAGCTTATATAAGGAAGTTATTTTTTACATACAATCAAAATCACGCTTAGTTTTTGCGCTAAAAAATAGTTCTGTAAGACGATTTAAGCGGTAATTATAAAAATATTATAATCAATGGTTGATGAAGCTGACCGTTACCGTTAGGATAGGCGTTCTCTATGGATAGTTAGATAATAAAAATTTGGATATCCTATCCACCGCTCATGTTCTACATCTTGTATCGAAAATTTTAGAAGTAAACTCTGTGGTAAATGATAATGAATAAACCTACTCAGAAAGTGCCGCGTCGCCAACAAATTCTTGAGTGTCTGGCCCAAATGCTTGAAGACTCTCCCGGCGCCCGCATTACAACTGCTGCACTTGCGACTAAAGTAGGAGTTTCAGAAGCAGCTCTTTACCGTCATTTTCCCAGCAAGACGAAAATGTTTGAAGGTTTAATCGAGTTTATCGAAGACACTATCTTTTCACGAGTAAAATTGATTATGTCTGATGCGCAGGATGCACAACCTCGGTGCGAACAAATTTTACTTTTATTATTAACATTTACCGAGCGCAACCCTGGCATTACTCGCATTTTGACAGGCGATGCACTAGCAGGAGAAACTGATCGCTTAAGACAGCGTGTTGCGCAGTTTTTTGATCGCTTAGAAACTCAACTAAAGCAAATTTTAAGAGAAGCGGAAATGCGTGAGGGCATACGAACACAACTAACGCCCAGTATCGCAGCCAACTGTATGTTGTCTATGGCTGAAGGACGCATTGCCCAATACGTTCGCAGTGAATTTAAACGCCTGCCTACAGAAAGTTGGTCATCTCAATGGTCAATGATCATGTCAGACTTTTTTGTAGAAACGCCCAAAGCATCCGTTGCTTCAAGCTAGCTCTCTATCATTACAACGACTTAAGTATTCAAGGTTTCACAATAGCGGTTTCTGGCCTGATAATTTTAAATCGCTCAATATCTCTATTATATTTATTAATAATTGATTGATTTTCCTCTAAGGTTTTTTCTCTTTCCATAAATTCTATTTCACGTTCACGCTGCAATTGTTTAATTGCGGTAAGTGTTGTTTCTGCAACGTCACGACCTTCACGCTCGTCTGCCGCAGCAAGGCCTTGATAACGGTTAATTTCATCATCAATCTTCTCGATATTGCGCTCAACAATACCAATAGCATTTCTATTTTGTGCCAATTTGCGCTGCTTAGCTGCTTCAATATCATCGGGGTGACTATAACGCCGCCTCAATTCTTGGTCCCATGCTTGTAAACGCTGCTGTTCCTCCTTTTCTTTTAGCATACGTGCCTTTTCCTCAGGAGAAGGCTCTGGCGGAACTCGCTCAAGCAAACGACCATCATAAGTTACAATGTCATAACCTCTGGCAACATAACGAGAGGGTATACGTGAACTAATGACATTCACTCCTTTTTCATTGATATATCTGTAATATATCGTTTCCTGAGATATTGCATTAACACTTAAAAAACTTAAACATATCAGCACTGCACAAAAGGCTAGACTATATATTTTCACGTTTACTGATCCATACATTATTTAAATACCATAATCCTTACGATAAGACTGAATAGTGTCCACTAAACTTGATTCATTTTGTTCCCGCAGATATTGAACAATATGGTCCAACTGGACAATACTGATGACTGGGATATTAAACGTATCTTCGACTTCTTGAATCGCTGATCGTTCACCTTTACCTCTCTCCTGTCGATCCAAGCCAATAATAACTGCACCAGGACTAGCTTGCGCCTGATGAATGATATCGATAACCTCTCGAACAGCCGTTCCTGCAGTAATGACATCATCCACAATAGCGACTTTACCTTTTAATGGAGCCCCGACTAGAACACCACCTTCACCATGGTCTTTAACCTCTTTGCGGTTATAGCATATAGGGTAATCCAACCCATGTTCATTAGAGAGCGCTGCCGCCATTGTCGTAGCCAAAGGAATACCCTTGTAGGCAGGCCCAAATAAAATATCCACCTCGAGGCCTGAATGCACCAAAGCTTGCGCATAAAAGCGACCTAGGGCTGCCAAGGCCGCTCCAGTTTGGAAACGACCAGCATTGAAGAAGTAAGGGCTAATTCGGCCCGATTTTAAAGTAAATTTACCAAAACACAGAGCCTCATGTTCAATCGCTAACGCAATAAAGGCTTTTTGATAATCTTGCATAGATATTTCCGTTAAATTGTCTACAGTAATATAATAGTGGGTTATGCATGTTCTATAATAGAGTTTTATAATAATGGCTAATGTTTCCATTATGACTTTATATTATTCAACATGAACCAGAGATGAACGGAACTTAACCAATAAGCTTAAGTAATGTTCTTTACAATCTTTGAATAATAATAAAAGTGTATCTATCGAACTCCTGATAATTATTTTATTTCTATCGGCATTGTTGCCATTATCCGAGTTTAGGTATTATACGATCTTCGATATTAAGGATTAGCTATGCGTATTATTAGCCTCAGTGTTGATGGCATTCACCAAGCCGCCTCTCGCGGTCTCTATGATTGGTTAGCCGAACAAGAGGCAGATATCATCTGTATTCAAGACTTACGTTGCCTAGAATACGAAACTGATGACCCTATTTTTCATCCCGAAGGTTATAACGCCTATTTTTTTGACTCAGGCGTTAAGCATTATAACGGGGTTGCCATTTATAGTCGCGCCCTTCCCAAGGCATTGATCTACGGATTTGGCTTTTCCAGTGGTGTCGATATGGAAGGCCGCTACCTACAAGTTGATTTTGATAATCTAAGTATTGGCTCTCTACTTACACCCTCTGCAACCAATAATGCAGAGTCTCAGGAAGTCAAAGCACGATTTTTTGATGACCTGCAATCCCACTTGATTAAAATTTCACGGAAACGTCGCGATTTTATTTTCTGTGGTAATTGGGCAACCGCGCCTACTCGCCATGACGTTTCAAACCCGCAGGAGCAGCAGCAACAATCCGGGTTTTTAGCAGAAGAACAGCAATGGATGAAGCAGCTGCCTCACATTGGTTATATTGATGCTTTCCGACAGGGAAACCATGAGCATGATGAATACTCCTGGTGGCCTAGTGGGAAAATAGGTGAGGGAGATGCTTGGCGTACCGATTTACAGATCGTATCTGCTAGCTTAAAGCACAAAGTTGAATACGCGATGATTTACAAAAGTCAGCAATTTTCAACTCACTTACCCGTTATTGTTGATTACGATATAGAGCTGGATCCAGATGACTTTTAGCTGATATAAAAACAAAAAGTCATTCGTTGTGGCACATATGCCGATCAATTGAGCCTGCATCAGGATAAATTTAAATTATTTAACCGCTTTCTAGTAGCAATCTTGATCTCAAAAGGTCGCAAAAAAACAGAAACATAAAGCGCTAGACAAGGGTTATAAAAACGATCAAAGATCAGCTTTGGCAAGTTATATTATTTGCTAAAGCTGTGCTCAATATTTATGCATACCCTAATAGATTAGCGCAAACCACTTCTAGTTGGCTCACATCAGGAATCACTGCTTGCTCTCCTGCAACAAATACCTGCATTTGATCGAATTGTTTGGTCTCAGCCTGTTCATTTTCTGATATTTCATTGACCGCAACCCGACTTAATCGTGGAATACCTTGCGTTGGGATACATAAAAATGGGATTTGAGCGTTCACTCCAGTGCCATTAAGAATAAGCACTTGGCTTTCTGATTGGATGGGGGCAATAGCCTCACCATTAAGCGCCTCATATGACATCATTGGCACCAAAATACCTCTCCACAAAAGATTACCTAAATACCAATGGGGAATACTATCTCCAGATAAAGAATCATTACTCTGTGGTGACTGATAAGCGATCATTTCCGCAACGCTCACCGTAGGAAGTACCAACTTATGACCAGCCATAGGAATAAGCAGGCTAGGTATTTCGTTCGTACTATTATCAGTTACCGCCGGAGAATTCATTTTGCGCCTCTATTTTTCTATAGTGTTAATGACAATCTTTCGTGCCTATTCTACATAAAATACTTTATCTGTACGCTTAGGTCACCACTTCTAGCTCTGCCTTTTCTTTAAAAGCATGCTTAAAGTAATCCGCTAACTGCTCGGGTGAACCAGTCGTTGTCACACAGCCTGTTTTGTTAATCGCCGTTGGCATAGCATCAGATGCACATGTCGCTGGTGCTTGCACCCAGACATGGCCATGACGTCGAGACAATAAACGTGCGCCAACGGTGCCATCATCACCCATTCCAGAGAAAAAGATGGCGCCTCCACGATTACCAAAACGTTCAGCAATCGTTGCCACAATTTGATCAATGGATGGTTGATACTTGCCTCGCCAAGGTTCTGAGCGAACGACTAAAGTCCCATCGGCAAGAATATCGAGCTGATGGGCAGAGGGTACAATTGTCACTGTATCAGCACATAGAATATCGCCATGAACAGCCATTTGTCCTCGATAACGACTGTCTCGAGAAATGGTATTTGCCAAAGTGCTGCTTTGCCTGGATTCGATATGCTGCACATATACAAAAGCGACACCCAGGCCATTAGGAAGGCGATCTAAAAAGCTTTTTACTGCTTCAGGACCTCCCGTCGAGGCACAAAGCGCCCATACAAACTCAGCTGGCTTTTGCTGCTGCTGGACTAATGATAGTTGCCCTGACACACTCAGCAGCTTTTCCGTTAATTGCCGAACCCAGGAATTAAAACTAGCTTCTACTGCATTGTAGGTATTGCCCTCACCAAAAATTATTGGCTCTTTTAAGTCAAACAACCAGCGTTCAAATAATTGTGAATTTTTCGTTTGGCTAAGGCTGGACGTGTCTACATCAACTAACCACGCATCAATACTTTGTTTCTCATCAAGAACAGTGGGATTATCCAATAACTGGTTGATGAGCCAGACTGTACTGACCTCACAACCACACTCTTCGACAATATGCCTGAGATGATGCTGTTGCACCAACGTTTGACTGATAATGCCAACTTTGAGATTAACCATCTAATCACAACCGCTGAAGGCTGCCATCAGGGAATCGAACTCTCATTTGCATGTATGAGATCTCGAATACTTTCGAGTAGTTTCTCCTCCTGATAAGGCTTACCCATATATAAATTTGCTCCAGACTCCAGGCCTCGCTGACGGTGCTTTTCTCCTGTACGTGAAGTAATCATAATGATTGGTAAGGTTTGTAAATCACTGCTGGAACGGACATTTTTAGCAACTTCAAACCCGTCCATTCTAGGCATTTCAATATCCAGCAACATAATATCTGGCACTTGGTCTTGTAGCGTCATCATCGCATCTACACCATCTTTAGCAGTGATGACATCATAGCCTTCACGCTCAAGCAAACGAGAGGTTACTTTTCGAACCGTTACCGAATCATCCACCACCATCACTACAGGGTTTCTCGCTACGGGCGCTTGCTCTTGCGGAGTCGAGTCTTCTTCAGGTTGATAGGTTAAGTTATGAGCAATGTTACTGCGAATAAGAGCATTCGGATCCAAAATAACCACCACATGTCCATCACCCATGATGGTTGCACCAGAAACCCCTAGTACCGAACGGAATTGAGGACCTAGACTTTTTACCACAATCTCCCGGCTACCTTGCAAGTGATCTACCTGGAAAGCAACCGAATGATCCGCACTTCTTACCAATAAAACGGGTAACGGCAATGTATGCCCCTGTAATCGCGGAGGCGGGGCTGTAGGATTTAGCAGGGTACTAAGATGGCGTAGTTCATATTCTTGATTAGCATACTCGAACGGGTCATCTGGGTTTGCATAATAGTGCTCAAGCTCGAATGGACTGATACGGACAATACCTTCAATCGTATTGAGTGGTATCGCGTAGCGGTCGTCACCCATACTAATCATCAATGCCCGGTTTACCGACACGGTAAAAGGTACTCGTATCGTAAACACTGTACCTTCTCCGGCATGGGAATCGATAGCGATGCTGCCACCCATCAAACGTATTTCACTGTTGACCACGTCCATGCCCACACCGCGACCAGAAATCTGGGTAATCGTCTCGGCGGTGGAAAAACCAGCATGCAAAATAAATTGGAAAATCTCCTGATCACTCAACTCGGCATCAGAATTCATGAGGTTACGTTCAATCGCTTTTTGTCGAACCCTATCAACATCAATCCCGCTACCATCATCGCCAACAAGGATTAGGACATCACCCCCATCTCGATCAAGGGTGATCACAATTCGGCCAGCAGCAGGCTTACCTGCTTGTACACGAGCATTGGCATCTTCGATACCATGGTCAATAGCGTTACGCAGCATGTGCTCTAAGGGAGCAACCATACGCTCCATCATGCTTCTATCAAGCTCGCCCTCTGTATTCCCAAGCTCTAAGCTGACATCTTTATTCAATTCCGTCGCTATTTGTCTCACGATTCGACGCAAACGAGGGACGATTCGAGAGAAAGGCACCATCCTCGAACGCATTAAGCCTTCCTGCAAATCGGTATTAATCCGCGACTGCTGTAACAACACAGTTTCAGCATCTCTGGTTTTATCTGTCAGAGTGCCCTTTAAATCCATTAGATCCGATGCAGATTCTATAAGAGACCGTGATAGTTGCTGTAATTGTGAATAGCGGTCCATCTCCAATGGGTCGAAATCATCAGCTTCTGCCATCTGTTCTTGACGGAAGATAATTTGTGCTTCTGTTTCAATATCTAGGCGTCTAATTTGTTCTTGCAGGCGTTGGACCGTCGAGCCCATTTCATCCAAAGAGTAGCCCAAGTCACTGATTTGTTCTTCCATTCGCCCCCGACTAATAGAGGTTTCACCAGCAAGGTTAACCAGCTCTTCCATTAAGTCAGCCGAAACCTTAACCATCTCCTGTGGCTGATTGCGACGAGCCGCCGCTGTATTGCCTGCTGCACCGGGATTATTCGGTTGCGGCACTTCTCTAAGCACCGTTAAAGGTGAAGCTTTACCAGTGAAAGGCAGTACATTGTTGTTATCGTTAGCAACCTCGCTTAGCTCAACACGATCACCTGCATTATTGGGAGCCGATTCTGTGGCATCCGGGGCTTCCTGTTCTTTTGTAGGTTCAACTGGAGCTACGTCCACTTCAGGTGCAGCGCTATCAACGACAGGGTTGAATTTTTTATCGACCTGATCGACCTGACCAATTAATTGATCTTGATAATTATGTATATGATGGAAGATATCGTCTTCCTGTTCACCTTTAGCGTTAGCGATCAAATACGCTTCAAAATTATGCGCTAAGTCACCAAGCGACATTAACCCTGCTAAACGTGCGCCACCCTTGAAGGTATGTAAGGCACGTTGCATCGATTCATTACTTTCACGACTATCCTGATCGCCATTTTCCCAATCGTGAATAGATTCATCGAGTTCTTCTAATAACTCATGGGCTTCTTCGAGAAAAATTTCGACTGTTTCTTCATCGACTTCCTCTTCAATGGATTCCGTCAATTCAGCAGAGCTATCACTTTCGGCAGCAATATCCCCTGATGTTATTGGCAATTCTTCAGTTGGCGGCTCAACTATTTCTGCAATTGGTTCATCAGCGCTTTCAATAGCCGGTATTTCAAGCTCTGGCGTTTCTAATTCAGTCGATTCAGCTTCTTCTGTAGATTCAGTATCGACAACAGACGTTGAGATATCGATGATTTCTGCTTCTTCGACATCCAGAGTAGACTCATCAGTACTTTCATTTACAGCAATATCTTCTTCATCGCTCCCTACGACATCAATCTCTGAATCAATGACCTCTTCCAGTTCAGCTTCTTGAATATCAGCCTCTTCGATAGAGGAAACTGGCGTTAATGATGCGAGTCGCTGCAATAATTCAGTATTTTCAGGAGGTAGATCTTGTCCTGCGGCAATGGCGTCAATCACATTCATGAGTTGATTATGGCCATCCAACATCACTGCATAGTTTTCATTACTCGGTGCGACTTCCCCATCGATCAATTGTCGGTAAGTATGTTGTAAGGATTGGCTCAGGCTTGCCATCGACTGTAAGTTAGCTCTTTCTGCGCCATGGCATAGCGTCGCTAATTCATCATGCAAAGGCTGCCAATCATCGATTGTTGCTGGCCGCTGCTGCCATTCCTCCAGCATTAAATCGGCATCTAAAAGTAGATGCATCTCCTCTGCCATCAACACTTCAAGAACGGCAGGATCAACTTTTTGCTGCGCTTTCTCCGCTTCTTTTTGACGAATCAGTGGGCCAACTGAGCGCTCTCTTAGCTCATCAATACGAGCCAAGAACTGGCTGGCTTTGGGAATAACGGGATAACTAAGTTGCTCAATTTGTGACAGAGCATCGTGAGTATATAAGACACCATCTTTAATCAGCTGCAGAATATCATCATCAATATTGACCTGATAACTTCTCAATTCTTTAGCGAATTTTTCTAACGGCGTCATCAATTCAGCAATAGGGGTAAGCTCAGCCATATGAGCACTGCCTTTTAGTGTGTGCAATGCTCGCTGCATAGCATCACTGGGAGGCTCATAAAAAGGACGTGCCTTGTCCATCTTATCAATATATTCCTGAACAATGACTAAATGACCCTCAGCTTCTGATTGAAAAATTTCCCATAATTGAGCATCAATTTCATTTTCAGGAGCAACATCAACATCCTGCTCTGAGTCCATATCACTGACAACATCATCACTGACCACTGTATCTTGCGATGCGGATTCATCAGCAAGCAGAGCTTCTAATATCTGTGGTGTTTGTTCATTGCGCGATAGCTGATGACCCCACGCCATATACTGTTCTGATAAAGCAACATGCGGATTGATCTGACGAGTCTGATAAGCAACGAGCATGTCGGGTAGAATGCTTCTTACTTTTTCAATGAGTACAACCTGAGCCTTATGCGACTCGATAGTATTATCCAATATTCTATTCAGCATATTTTCAATTGACCAGGCTAACTCACCAATATCTGATGCTTTAACCATGCGGCCACTGCCTTTCAAGGTATGAAAAGCTCTACGCGTTTCTATTAAAGCATTTTCATTTTCAAAGTCGTCAGCCCACTGAGTAAAATATTCATCTAGCTGCGTATTAATTTCACCCACTTCTTCGACAAAAATTTCTGTCAATTCATCGTCGATAAAATCTTCTTCTTGTTCTATTTCTGATTCAAGCTGAGTAACTTCAGCACTTTTTATTTCTACCGTATCTTCATCTGCTTCCTGTTTACTGGTAGCGCTTGTGATTGACTCAACTGTCCCTTTGTTAACGCCTAAGAAAACTAAGCCGTCTTCAGCTTTGCTGAGAATCGACTCATCATTCTCCCGGGCAGCTGACATAAACTCTAAATAATAATCAACGCTGGCAATAACGTCTGCCAAGCTATCAAGCTGTTGCCACTTAGGTTTAACGGCTTGGTCAATTAATTGAGTTTCAATATACAAAATACAGGCGGATAAAATATCAGAGGCTTTATCTAGAGATAATATAGAAAGGCTGCCACGAACTTCTCGCATATGCTCTGGCACAGGTCGGAGTCTTTCGATATCCCACTGAGTGGCAATATAATCAACGATGGCATCTTTAGATTTTTCAAGGCCGTTTCGACATTCATTCAACACCGCTGTTTGAGCTTCATCTAAGTGATAAGCCCCGCCACCAGAATCATTAGATGATAATGCTGAATCTAATTTAACTTCGATGTCAGCCAGATTATTCGCGATACCTAATAGTTGTTCACTGCTGATAGATGTTTCTTGCTTACGCATTCCGGCAATATTAATAATGCTATTATTAACGGCTTGTCGTAACTCACCCACACCAAGAATTGCCAGTGTATCGTTGACTCGCTGTAGCGCATTCTGAATAATATCAAGATTGGTCGAGGTATCATCACCACTTAGGCAATCATCTAACTTGGTTTTAATCTCAGAAAATTCTTCACGAATAGCATTGGCAACTGCCTGCCGAGTATTAGAATCAACGGAAAGAATGTCTTCATCTTCATTAGCCGCTTTCGCTAACGGCATCAATTGATTCAGTTCATAAAGATTTTTAACCTCTTCAATTGCAGGTGTCTGAGCATCACTGGAACCAATATAATAAAGTAGATTTTTTAATAAATCGTCGGATGTAAATTGAGTTAAGGCAGCAGTGCTATGAATCTCCAGTTGCTTCAGCTCTTTGTCTAGATCGCGTAATAAATTTTTCACCCCTGCCGTAGGCTGAATAGCTTTTTGTTTCATGCCATCGACTAACGCATGAGCAATTTCCCATACAGCATATCGTTTAGTGCCACGCAATAGTTTGCGCAAACGATCAGTCACTTTCATTAAGTAAGTAAGATTCTCATCCACTTTCACTCGCTGCATTGCTCCAGCAGCAGAATAGCGATACATCTGTCGCAACTTACTGATCAGCGCTTGTAGTTGTTTTCTATTGCTGGTCAGCGGATGTGCGTTACCATGGAGGCGTTGAGCATGTTTAAGATTAGGCGTGAATAATGTCGATTCACTGAGCAGGCTTGCACCACGGACGGAGCGAATATCATTGAGGAGTGATAATACAACGGCAGGATAATCGCGCTTGGTTTGCTGAACTCTCTCTAAGTAATCCGGCAACTGCAAAATTGCACGCATTAGCACTTCCATTGCTTCACTATGGTCACGTACCGTGCGATCCAATAAGGAATGAGCTAAGGTTTCCATTTCTTCTGCCAACATAGCAGCGCCATGAAAACCTACCATACGCAAGCTGCCATATACCTGATGAATAAGAGTCTGGCAAAACCTTAACTGTGTAACATCTTGAGGGTCACTGGCATAATGCTCCAGCACACGCTGCGACTCCTGGAGCGTTTCTTTAATCTCTTTTACAACCCATTCCAGAGCTGTGTACTGGCGATTATCTGCCATAAAACCTCTCACTTATTAGTTGTTTCATGATTAAATGTTTTCAACAATAATTTAATAATGAAATCAATCTAACTAGACTTTATATATGCTTGCACTTCTTCATGTGCAATGCGTTCTAAACCACGGCATGTCCAATCCGTTACTTCACCGAGACCAATCACTAAAATTCCACCAGGCTTTAGGTGCTTAACCAATTGCTTCAATATTTCGCGTCGTCGCCAACGCCGGAAATAAATCAGCACATTTTGGCAAAAAATTACATCCATTGGTTGAACAGGTTTGCTCTTCAAATTCATGACATTTAATTGCGAAAAGCAAACGCGCTTTTTAATTTTTTCGACAACTTGATATTGGTCTTTTTCATACGGCTTAAAATACGCTTGATATTCATCGTCATTTAATAAATTCAAACTGCGCCGACCATAAACACCTTTACGTGCAATAGACAATGAAGGCAAACTAATATCAACAGCCGTTACACCAAAGTAAGGGTTGATGTTTCTGCTTTCAAAACAATCATTCGCTAATGCCGCAAGAGCGTAGGGCTCTTCACCTGTAGAGCAACCAACACTCCAAATTTCAAAACTATCTTTCAATGGCCCATTGGATAATTTATTTTCTAATTGCTGCTTCACAAGATCCAATGAAGGACGGTGACGAAAAAAACTGGTCTCTTTTACGACTAGGCGATCAACTAGCACTTGCCATTCTGCTATGCCAGTAGAATCATCCTGAACATAATCAAAGTATTGATCATAATTACCAATTCCCAACTCTCGCATACGAATGGAAACCTGAGTTTGTAACAATACTTGTTGTGGTTGAGCTAATTGAATGCCAGTACGCCTCTCCAATAGGTTTTCCCAAAGAAAAAATTGCTGTTCTGGCAAAGAATTGGATTTCTTAAATGACCACGTCATAATTTCATAAAATTAGCTTTAGCCAGCACTTTTTTGATCTTCGTCATTAAAGACAACATCTGACAAATCAATATCAAATTCCGATAATAAGTCATCGTCATCCTCTTCGTCTCCAGCCAATAATTCGAAGAAGTCTCCGGCCTGTTCCATATCATCTTCACTGAAATCCAAGCCTGCGAGTAGCTGTCCAACATCACCATCGTCAGAAGAACCAGCCATATCAATACTGTCATCCAAAGTAGGCGGTGCAACAGGAATAGGTTTAGCTGCTGCAATGGCTTGCTCTTCAAGGTCAGCAACCATTTCAGGAGGTAGCGTAAAGCCAGCCACAGACTCACGTAGATCAAATGCCATGTTAGCTAGATTACCAATCGATTCAGCCGTTTCACCAGTACCGGCAGAAGTCTGCGAGGTAATTTCTTGAATAACGTTCATCGTATTTGAAATATGGCCTGCTGATGAAGCCTGCTGACGTGCAGCGTTTGAAATGTTTTGAATCAATTCAGCGAGGTTAGCCGATACCCCCTCAATTTCTTCAAGTGCAACACCCGCATCCTGTGCCAAGCGTGCACCACGCACCACCTCTGATGTGGTTTGTTCCATCGAGATAACGGCTTCGTTTGTATCGGTCTGAATCGTTTTTACAATGGTTTCAATCTGTTTCGTTGCCGCTGCAGAACGTTCCGCAAGTCGTTGCACCTCATCCGCTACCACCGCGAAGCCTCGACCTGCGTCACCAGCCATCGATGCCTGAATCGCTGCGTTCAAGGCCAGAATGTTTGTTTGGTCAGCAATATCGTTAATCAAACTTACGATATCTCCAATTTCTTGCGAAGATTCACCCAAGCGTTTAATCCGCTTAGAAGTATCTTGAATCTGTTCACGAATTGTATCCATCCCGTGAATCGTGTTTTGTACAAGTTTCGCACCATTGTTTGCAATAGATACCGATTTACCCGCAACCAGTGCTGATTCCGATGCGTTAGCCGATACCTGATCGATAGTAACAGCCATTTCGTTAATCGCTGCCGATGCCCCTGCAATCTCTTGGGCCTGGTGGTCAGAAGCTTCAGCGAGATGGAGTGCTGTCTGCTGTGTACCCTGAGCGGCCTGAGATACCTGTACAGCCGTACTGTTAATACGCGATACCAACTGTCTTAATTGGTCAATGGTAAAGTTAATAGAGTCAGCAATTGCACCTGTAAAATCCTCAGATACTGTTGCGGAAATCGTCAAATCACCATCGGCGAGATCAACTAATTCGTCAAGCAAACGCAGAATAGCGCCCTGAGTTCGCTGTCCCTCTTCTTGCTCCAACTCTACCTTCGCCTTCGTAGTTACACGTCGGTAAACAATGAATCCCCCGGCACATAGTAAGAAAGCAATCGCACTCAAGATAACAAAAACAGTGTTCGGAAAGCGCTTACCTGAAAATGTCTTTATCCCATCAGACATATTATTAAATGCGCCCTGCAAACCACCTGCACTTGCCACCATGCGCGAATAGGAATCACGAGAAGCTGAAAGCTTATCTGCTGCGGTTGATATAGCCGTATCAGCAGAGCGAATGCTCTCCAATAAGCCATTGATTTGGTTAAGATTAGATCTGGCTTGGGCAATTGTCACCTGACGCACATTTCTGGCGTTGCTCCCATTTAACAAATCGTTATGATTTTGCTGAAAAGCCGCCAAACCCGACTGAAAACTATCAAAACCCTGTCTGCCCGATGCATCTTCACTAATAAATTGACCCAAGCCCTCGCTCATTTGTCGGATAAGTACCGCCTGCCGACTAACTCCCGTCAATGGCGCATCGGCTGTGGAGAGATTTTCCACCGTACTCAAAGCAATTTTATCGGCAGTAGTCGCCGCTGCGGCTAGGCGACCTCTTACTGTGTTCAATAGATTAAGAGAGTCCGAGACACCCGCCAGAACATTTGTATCACTTTTGAAATCACGCCATGAATTGGTAACATTTTGGTAATCACGAGCGAGTGTACTTTTAGTAAACCCATCTGCTTGCTGCAATTTGTTGACCGTAGCCTCCATGATATCGACAGTTGAAAGCAATGGGGAAAGCGCCCCCGAATCGCCCGTTACGACTCGCTTAGAGAAAAACAAGGCGTTATCAGACGCAGATTTAAATCCACTAATTTGTCGGATATTTTCACGATCAGCACCAGAGTTTTGGCTCATGCTATAACCCATATAAATGGTCAGCAAGAAAAACACTACTGCTCCGGCGATCAAACCTGGCTGCCAGTAACGACCTTGAAAAAAATCACTGTCAAATTTCATATTACACTCCCACTAACAACGAATCTTCTTCGTCTATTTCATGTATTTTTTGGGTAGAACAACTAATTAGTAATTATCCCGTTTTTTTAAGGTCAAAACATTTAAATACTTCAATTAATAAATGTAGGCCTAATTGTTGGCAACATCCAGAAATTGGGACTTCTCCATCAATCTAAGCGGATGGAAAACTGACCACATTTGGCCATCATGTTCAAAATAGCCATCAACAAAATCTTCTAATGATGCAGGTAATGTTTCAGGAAAGTAATCATGACGAGTATCCGCCAGGAAATATTGCATACCAAACACTTGATCGACCCAGAGACCTGCGTAGATCTTATCTCGATCAATAACCAATAGCCGCTGCTGCTTTTTAGCACCAATCAAAGAGCCACCAAAATAAGCGGCTAAATCAAACACGGGCAATAAACGACCACGAACATTAGCAACGCCTTTTACCCATGGTTGTACACCGGGCAACTTGGTATAGGTAGGCACTTCCAACATTTCGTTCAATTCGCCCATAGATACAACGAAATTCATGCCCATAAGAGAGAAGCCAACACCACTCCACTGAGGCCTTGCGTCAACTTGTGCTGGTAGCTGCTGCGCTGCCAGAAGGCTTTTCTGAGCTAAGGTACGCAATGCGTGAAAAGCAGCTTGATCGTCAGCCATTACCTGAACCATTCTCTTTATTATTATCTAAAAATACAGGATTGCATCAGCCTGCCAACGCATCAGAAACAGCTTTTAGCAGCTGAGGCTCAGATACTGGTTTAACCAAGTAAGCACGCGCACCTTGGCGCATACCCCATACTTTATCAGTATCTTGATCCTTAGTAGAAACAATCACAACGGGAATCTCTTTGGTTATGGCATTACGACTTAGCTGGCGTGTCGCTTGAAACCCATTCACGCCGGGCATTACCACATCCATCAGTATTAGATCAGGACGCGTACCCTGAGCGATCTTCAAACCTTCTTCGCCACTGCTGGCAACTTGAACGGCATACTGATTCTTTTCTAAAATCGTTGTCAGCTTATACACCTCAGTTGGAGAGTCATCAATTATCAGGATATTAACCATAATGTTTTGCGGCACCTTTTTATATATTTCATATGTGTTTATTTATCCTACACTCCAGCGCTTATTCAATGGGCATAGGCTTCAATAGAATTTAACAATTCAGTTTTACTAAATGGTTTGGTGAGATATTGATCAGAGCCAACAATCCGACCTTTAGCTTTATCAAATAAGCCGTCTTTGCTGGATAACATAATAACCGGGGTTTTTTTAAATTCGCTGTTATTCTTAATAAGTGCGCACGTTTGGTAACCGTCCAAACGTGGCATCATAATATCAACAAAAATGATATCAGGGCGAGTATCAGCAATTTTGGCTAACGCATCAAAACCATCCGTTGCAGTGACAACCTCACAGCCCGCCTTAGTCAACAGTGTTTCTGCTGTACGTCGGATGGTTTTACTATCGTCAATGACCATCACTTTAAGGCTATTCAGGGGCACGCTCATACAACCTTTTTCCTCTAGAACTATAAATAATTATTTTTAACAGGCTATGTTTCATACACATGACACAAACCTGCTTACTTTTAAATCAGAGATATTTAAAGGACATCCCGTTTGTTTAAGTCTCTTTACATCCATTTATGTCAAAGGAGTAGTTTTTAACACAGACGCCAGCATTTATCTATAAAGACCACAGAAAATTCAAATATTTTGTTAAGAAAAGACTGTATGTCACTCAATTAACTGATAAAACTTATTATCTATTGTAGACTTTATGTTTATAGTTTCCATTCAATTTAAAGGTTTTTAGATGAGTATCACACTAGGCGTTATTATGGACCCCATAGATCAAATAAAGGCCTATAAGGATACAACACTAGCCTTGCTGCTTGCAGCTGCAGAAAGGGATTGGGAGTTACGCTACCTAGAATTAGACAACCTTTATTTAAATCAAAATATTGCAATGGGGCGAATGCGCGCCCTAAATGTTTTTGATGATGAACAGCAGTGGTACTCCCTCGACGAAGAGACTGAACAGCCTCTTGGTGATTTAGACGTCATTTTAATGCGCAAAGACCCTCCTTTTGATGCCACGTTTTTACACAGCACCTATATTCTTGAAGCCGCAGCACAACAAGGGTGCCTTGTTGTCAATGACCCCCGGAGCCTGAGGGATTGTAATGAAAAGTTATTTGCTACACAGTTTCCCCAATGCTGCCCTCCCCTCATCGTGAGTAACAACAGTATTTATCTTCGTGAGTTTTATCAAGAACATCAGGACGTCATTTTTAAACCCCTGGACGGCATGGGTGGCACGGGTATATTCCGTTGCAAACCCAATGATACCAACCTAGGCACCATTATCGAAATGCTAACGGAGTATGGCAATAGCTATATTATGGGGCAGAAATTCATTCCCGATATTAGTGCTGGAGACAAACGTATATTGGTTGTTAATGGTGAAGCAATTCCTTATGCGTTAGCACGAGTACCGGCTCAAGGGGAAACTCGCGGCAATCTTGCTGCCGGAGGTAGCGGCCGACCACAGCCCCTTTCTGAACGAGATCGCTGGATTGTGTCGCAAGTCGCACCCACATTAGTCAAAAAGAATTTATTATTCGTAGGTCTGGATGTCATTGGCGATTATTTAACAGAAATCAATGTGACCAGCCCAACATGCGCCAGAGAAATTGATGCAGCCTATGACACAGCGATAGGCTCTAAATTAATGTCGGCTATAGAGAGCAAATTAGGGTCTTAAAAACACAGCAACATGTCTAACACTGTATCTACTTCAGCACCAGTTTCAACAGGTGATCGACTCAGTTTTACCATTTTCCTTGCAGCAGCTCTCCATGGCTTACTCATTTTTGGTATTGCTTTCGAACTGAGTCAACCCGAAGAAAGCGCCCCCAGTGTCACTGTTACTCTTGCGACACACGATTCTTTTGAGGCGCCGGATGAGGCAGACTTTGTTGCCCAATCTAACCAGATAGGCAGCGGCACACTAGAAGAAGCCAAGCAAATCACGACTGATAAATTATCGCCATTTAGCAGCCAAACGATCGAAGAGACGCAACTTCTCAATGAAACCAAAGCGTCAAATGCTGAACCCCTTAATAAGCAAGTCATTACGACAACCAACTCAAATAATTCAGCATCAAGTAAGCTGACTGAAACTACCGAAACCCAAAATCAAAAAGGAAAAGATTCGCGGGATATTAAAAGCCTAAGCCGAGAAATTGCCAGTTTAAATGCGAAGCTGGATAAACAACGCCAGCAATATGCAAAACGTCCACGAGAATTAGTATTGACGTCTGTTTCTACAAAAGCGTCACGAGATGCCGCTTATTTAAACGATTGGACTCGCAAAATAGAAATTGTAGGCAATCAACACTTCCCCAGAGAGGCTATCAATCAACGTATAACCGGTAATCTGCGTTTACAGAGCGTTATCAAATGGGATGGCACACTGATAAAAGCTGAGATACTTGAATCATCCGGCCACAGTATTCTCGATGATGCGGCACTGCAAATTATTCATCGAGCCGCACCTTTTCTTCCGTTTCCAGCCGATATCCGCAAGGACTTTGATCAGATGGCCATTATTCGCACATGGAACTTTGAAATTAACGGTCTTTCAACCTCACAATAGCCTCACTATTTAATATCTACGACTAAGGCATCATATAAAATAAACCGCTTACAAAATGTCATTGCGTTTATTTTCAAACCTTGCATACTGGTAACAATGAAAAAATATTTGAAACAATTACCACGCAATCGTCTCAAATAAGGTATAGACACCCAAAAGATTTACTTATGAATTGCTGCGTAAAATTAAAGAATAGCTTATGAGTTTTACTTCTTTCAAAAACCACTTTCTAGTAGCGATGCCGGGCCTACCTGACCCGAACTTTCACCAAAGTGTGACGTATATCTGTGAGCATCATGAAAATGGCGCAATGGGTTTAGTGATTAATCAACCACTAAGCCTCACAATGAAAGAGCTATTTAGCCACCTTGACCTGAATACTGACGATGCCGTCCAGGAAGAACCTCTTTTCTATGGTGGACCTGTACAAAAAGAGAGGGGTTTTGTGCTGCATTCCAGTGATAAGTCATGGGAAACTACAATGCAGATTGGTGATGGCATCAGCCTGACCGGCTCAAAAGATATTCTCGAAGATATCGCCAGCGACAAGGGCCCAGAAAATGTCATGATTGCTTTGGGCTATGCTGGTTGGGATGCTGGGCAATTAGAAGCTGAAATTGCCGCTAACAGTTGGTTAACGGTACCTGCCGACCAACAGATTATTTTCAAAACCGATTGCGACAAACGTTGGACTTCAGCCGCACGCAAATTAGGCATTGATGTCAATTTAATTGCCAATCAACCTGGCCACTCTTAAAGAATGACATCAACTGCTCTCGCCTTTGATTTTGGCTTACGTAGCATTGGCGTTGCCTATGGGCAATCCTTAACAGGAACCGCGAAACCACTTACGCCATTGAAGGCAAAAGACGGCATTCCCAATTGGGATACCATTCAGCAGTTATTGAAAGAGTGGCGTCCCAATATCCTTGTTATTGGCCTGCCATTGAATATGGATGATTCAGAAAGCGAACTCAGTCGCCGAGCTAGAAAATTTGGCAACCGTCTTCACGGTCGATTTGGAATAGACATTACTTTTATGGATGAGCGCCTTAGCAGTTTTGCAGCAAAGCAAGATGCTAAAGCACAAGGGCACAAGGGCGATTATAAAAAACAACCTATTGATTCTTTTGCCGCACAAATGATTTTAGAAGATTGGTTTCGCTCTTGCTAATAAACTAAAGTCACTTAGATACGCGCAAAATTAACTACGGCCTCGCCCCATAAAATTACCTTTAATTTCATCATCTTCTTCAATGGCCAATTCATCCGCAGCATTCGATAAGTATTCTGAATCAGACTCTGAGGCAAGTTTAATTAATAAGCGCAAGTCATTGGCAGAGTCTGCATGAGCTAGAGCATCTTCATAAGTAATTTCACCGGCGTCATATAATTCATACAATGCCTGATCAAAAGTCTGCATACCAACTTCTGTAGATTTTTTCATTAATTCTTTTAATTCGTTTACAGCACCTTTACGAATTAAATCAGCAGCCAGTGGCGTATTTAATAATATTTCCATACACGCGCGGCGACCATTACCATCTGGCGTAGGAATTAATTGTTGAGCAACCATCGCTTTTAAATTAAGAGACAAATCCATCCATAATTGTTGATGTCTATCGGCCGGGAAAAAATGCAAAATTCGGTCTAATGCCTGGTTGGCATTGTTAGCATGTAAAGTACATAAACATAAATGTCCGGTTTCAGCAAAGGTCACCGCATGTTCCATGGTTTCGCGATTACGCACCTCACCAATTAAGATAACATCGGGCGCTTGTCGCAACGTATTTTTTAGTGCAACGTCAAAAGATTCTGTATCTAATCCCACCTCTCGCTGGGTGATAATACAACCCTGATGTTGATGAATAAATTCAATAGGATCCTCAATCGAAATAATATGGCCTTTACTATTACGATTACGATGACCAATCATTGCCGCCAATGACGTTGACTTACCAGTTCCCGTTGCACCCACAAAAATAATTAATCCACGTTTAGTCATTGCCAGTTCTTTAATGATTTCAGGCAAACCTAAGCCGTCAACGGTGGGGATTTGTGTTTCAATTCGACGCAATACCATCCCGGCTAAATTTCTTTGATAAAATGCGCTGGTACGAAAACGACCGATGCCACGTGCACTGATCGCAAAATTTAGTTCTTTAGTTCTAAGGAATTCTTCTCGTTGATTTTCATTCATGACGCCCATCACTAACTCGCGAGACTTCTCAGGTGTTAATGGTGTGGAGGAAAGTGGAACCACTCGCCCGTGCAATTTAATGGAAGCCGGAAGCCCTGCTGTAATAAATAAATCTGACGCGCCCTTCTCAACCATAGTTTTTAATAAACGATCGAACTCCATCAGCAACTCCTCAATAAAAATATTTCTAATTACACAACGATTAAATTGCATAATCTAAAAAATATCAGGATGATAAAAATTATTATCCTATGTGTTTAAATTTTTCCACTCTCTATGCAAAAATAGAAAAGCTCAGCAAAGTACTATAGTTGACTACCACTTTTAATTTAATAACTTAATTAAAAGTTCTCTGGTAATTTAGCTTTCTCTCTTGCGGCTTCACGACTCACAACATGTCTCGCGACTAAATCGCCCAGACATTGATCCATTGTCTGCATACCAATAGAACCACCAGTTTGAATGGCAGAATACATCTGCGCCACTTTATCTTCACGAATTAGATTACGAATTGCTGGTGTCCCACGCATAATTTCATGGGCCGCGACTCGACCACCTGAATTACGCTTCATCAATGTCTGTGAAATAACGGCTTCTAATGATTCTGCCAACATAGATCGAACCATATCTTTTTCTGCCGCAGGGAATACATCAATAACACGGTCAATGGTTTTTGCAGCAGAGGTGGTATGCAATGTCCCCAACACTAAGTGACCTGTTTCCGCCGCTGTGAGTGCTAAGCGAATGGTTTCAAGATCGCGCAACTCACCGACCAGAATAATATCCGGATCTTCCCGCAGAGCCGAACGTAATGCCTCAGCAAAACCATGGGTATCTCGGTGGACTTCGCGTTGGTTGATCAGACATTTTTTGCTTTCGTGTACGAATTCAATAGGGTCTTCGATCGTGAGGATATGCTCATACTTATTATCATTAAGGTAATCCACCATAGCTGCCAGTGTTGTTGATTTACCCGAACCTGTTGGGCCAGTCACCAGCACCAAGCCACGAGGTACTGAAACGATGTCTCTAAAGACCTGACCTAAACCTAGATCTTCCATTGTCAGCACTTTAGAAGGAATGGTCCGAAAGACCGCAGCAGCGCCTCGGTTTTGATTAAAGGCATTCACCCGGAAACGAGCAACGCCAGGTACTTCAAATGAGAAATCAGTCTCCAGAAATTCTTCATAGTCCTTACGCTGCTTGTCATTCATGATTTCATAAATCAAGCTATGTACCTGCTTATGGTCCATTGCAGGTAGATTGATGCGGCGAATATCCCCATCAATACGAATCATTGGTGGCAATCCGGCTGAAATATGTAAATCTGACGCCCCTTGTTTGGCGCTGAATGCTAAAAGCTCGGTAATATCCATAATTAAATGTCTTAGTTCTTATTGATTAGTTTTCACAGCCAATGCTGTACTGAGTCTATGGCGATACAACGTGGACTATTGTTGCAAAAGCACATTACAAACAAATAGTCTCATGATAAACATTCTTTGCTATGGTAAACAGCGTTCATACACAGTATCTTAGCCAACATAATAGAAACTATAGCGGCTATTGAAGCATTAGGCTGTGCCGAGACGCAAATAAATTACATTAGCACCAACCTACAACCGCATGCAGACCTTAGAAGATCGATTATCTCACGTAAAACAACACATTAATGATGCCGCTACCAATAATGGCAGGCGCTCCGAAGATATTCAATTACTCGCGGTCAGTAAGACTCAGGATGCCGCTCAACTGCGCGCTGCCTTTAACCTAGGGCAAACAGCCTTCGGTGAAAATTATGTGCAAGAAGCGAGAGAAAAACAACATGCCCTATCGGATTTAGCGATTGAGTGGCACTTCATTGGCCCAATCCAATCCAATAAAACCCGTGAGATCAGTGAAAACTTTGATTGGGTACACAGTGTAGACCGCCTAAAAATTGCTGAAAGACTAAGCAGGCAGAGACCTCCTCACTTAGCGCCTTTAAACCTCTGCATACAAGTCAATATGGACGATGAATCAACCAAATCAGGTATCGCTTTGAGTGAGCTGCCCAAGCTGGCACAGCAAATCGCTCAACTACCTTGTGTGCGTTTGCGCGGTTTAATGGCAATCCCTGCGCCAAGCAATGACTATCATGAGCAGCTAGCCACCTTTAGCAAATTAACAGAAACATTGCAGTCATTTCCCGATATGGACACCTTATCCATGGGCATGTCTGGGGATCTGGAAGCTGCTATTGCGGCTGGATCAACAATTGTTCGCATCGGAACAGCCATTTTCGGCAAAAGACAGGTAAAATAACCTTTAACAACCATTTGCGGTTCAAAACCTTTGGGTTTCAGAATCGGCACACTAATAAGAAACCGAGTAATATGACAGCTATCACTTTTATCGGCTCTGGCAATATGGCCACCAGTATTATTGGCGGATTAATTTCCCAAGGTCACGAAGCCAGCAACATTACTGCCTGCGACCCCAATACATCTTCTCTGGATCAATTAAGCGAGCAATTCTCCGTTACAACAACGACTAACAATCTGTCTGGCTGCATCGGCGCAGACGTTATTGTTCTTGCGGTGAAGCCCCAGATTATGAAGATCGTTGCTGAAGACCTAAGACCTGCTTTAGCTGAAAACCCTCGCCGGCCAGTTATCATCTCAATAGCGGCTGGTATTGAAGTCAATCAACTTAATCAATGGCTAGGTGATGAAATTGCCATTGTACGTTGCATGCCAAACACTCCAGCATTGGTACAACAAGGTGCCGCTGGGCTCTATGCCAATGAATATGTCTCTGTCGCCCAAAAATCCATCACTGAAGAGCTACTTCAAGCCGTTGGTATCGTGACCTGGGTTGAGTCAGAGGAACTCATTGACACTGTGACCGCTGTATCCGGCAGTGGCCCTGCTTATTTTTTCCTATTGATGGAGTCAATGATTGAAGCAGGTATGCAGCAAGGTCTTTCTTTAGAGCAAGCCAGACATTTAACCCTACAAACTGCTGCAGGAGCTGCTAAACTCGCTCAGCAAAGTGAAGTGGATGTCAATGAATTGCGCCGGCGTGTCACTTCACCCGGAGGCACGACAGAACAGGCTATACTTAGTTTTGAAAAAGCAGGGTTTCGACAAATCGTCGGCGATGCCATGGCTGCCTGTACAGATCGCTCGAAAGCTATGGCATCTGAATTTAGTTAAGCTATTTTAGTGATACGGCTTTAGTTATAGGGCATAGTTAAACCGCGTTTTATAAACGATCAAAAATGAACATGTTAATTTTTGATCAACATTTTACTGTTTACTAGTTAGTTATGAGTTTTTATGGATAAGTTGACACAAATTGCAGCACTGCTCGTCGAGTTTTTCTTCTACTTCTATATTTTAATCGTGATGTTGAGATTCTTACTACAACTGGTAAGAGCTGATTTCTATAATCCTTTATCGCAATTTATTGTGAAAGCAACTAACCCGGTACTCATCCCTCTGCGCAAAGTCATACCCGGTTTATTCGGTATTGATATAGCGAGTCTTATACTGGCAATCGCCTTACAGATGATCGCTTACCAATTACTTGCAACTATTGTGGGACAAGGGTTATTTCCCATTACAACCTTATTAATTGGCTCGCTATTCAAATTAATCGAACTAGTCCTTAATATTTACTTTTTCTCGTTTATTATCATGGTCGTCATTAGCTGGATTGCACCGCATACGCACAACCCCGTTATAGGTATTATCAGCAGCCTAACCGAACCTGTTTTGAGACCGATTCGTAGAGTTGTTCCAGCAATGGGCGGCTTAGACTTTTCTGTCATGTTCGCCATGCTCGGCATTGTAATCTTAAAAATATTATTTGGCTTTTAGTTAATTCATTGGCTCATACAGCACCGGAAACTTGCATTTTTTATAATCCACGCTGGCTTCAAGTAACACTGTATTTCATGATTCTGTTTTTCCCATGCCTGACTATGGCCCTGTTTTACTGGGCATGGCAAATATGGGCAGAAGAAGGGGTTTCTTCTATTATTATTTTCTTTTGGGCTAGCTGGGCTGCGTATGTCAGTTATGTACTCTTCCCCCTCATTGGCTATATTTCTGCCAAAATCACTTATGATAAAAACAGCTTTAAGGTCGAAGGTAAAGGGAAAAGTAGCGGCCGCCAATATTCCTGGTCTGATGTTTCTGAAACTAAGTACCACGAGTTTGTGGGTGTTTTACATTTGCTGGATCAAAATAAAAAAGCCATATACATCGCCCATAAAATAACACCCGGCTTCAATGCATTTAAAGATAAGGTATACCAGAGAAATAACATTTAACTACAAATTTAACCATGAACCTACCTTGCGGTTCCTCCATCTCCACTTTAGACTGCGCTCTACTAAGAAACAATCGATACATCTATGGAATCCTTTCCTCAAGGCAGCGTTGGCATCGTCCAGCCTCAAACACAACAATTCGATACCCCATTAGCACTGGCTAATGGGCGGACTTTGCACAGCTATCAATTAGTCTATGAAACCTATGGAACACTCAATGCCGACTGCTCTAACGCTGTATTAGTGTGTCATGCCTTGTCCGGAGACCATCATGCAGCCGGCTTCCACTCGGAAACAGATAAACGCCCTGGCTGGTGGGATAATTATATTGGCCCGGGTAAAGCGATAGATACCAATAAATTTTTTGTGGTTTCCCCCAATAACATTGGTGGCTGCAGCGGTTCAACAGGCCCCTTAACCATCAATCCAGAGACAGGCAAGCCGTGGGGATCAGACTTCCCAACATTGCGGGTACGCGATTGGGTTGAAACCCAAAAGGCCTTAGCAGACCTATTAAATATTAAACAGTGGGCTGCCATTGTTGGGGGTAGTTTGGGCGGCATGCAAGCCATGCGTTGGGCTTTGGAATACCCAGACCGTGTACGCCATTGTGTAGCGATTGCCTCAGCATTAAAATTAACTGCACAAAATATTGCTTTCAATGAAACGGCTCGACAAGCCATTATGGCTGATCCGGGATTCTTTGACGGGCAGTATTTGGAAAACAACACCATTCCTCGTGACGGTTTGGCTGTCGCGCGGATGATTGGCCATATTACTTATTTATCGGGTGATGGTATGGGCCAGAAATTTGGTCGCGACCTGCGCTCCGGGTCATTTCAGTTAGGAACTGACGACCCACTAGAATTCGAAATAGAAAGTTATCTACGCTATCAGGGCTCTAAATTTTCGACGGCCTTTGATGCCAATACCTATATTTTAATGACACGCGCATTAGATTATTTTGATCTGGCACGAGAATATGATCACGATGCAGTCAAAGCCTTCAGTCATGCGCAATGTAAGTTTTTGATATTGTCTTTTACAACCGACTGGCGTTTTTCTCCCGTGCGCTCACAAGAAATTGTACAAGCCTTATTGCATGCTAAAAAATCGGTTTCCTATGCAGAAATTGAATCTACCTATGGACATGATGCCTTTTTGATTCCAAACGAACGCTACAATCAAGCATTTACCGCCTATATGAAAAATGTTGCTGCCGACATTCCCCAAGGAGGTCGTCAATAATGCGAATCGACCTTGATGTTATTCTGTCGTACATCACTGAAAATAGTCATGTACTCGATCTAGGTTGTGGCGATGGAACTTTACTTGCCTTACTACGAGATAAAAAAAATATTCAAGGCATTGGGCTTGAATATGACCAAGAAAAAATTATTGAGTGTATCGAAAAAAATATTGCCGTGGTTGAACATAACCTCAACAAAGGCCTGAATGATTTTGATGATAACAGCTACGATGTTGTCATTATGACGTTGGCACTGCAAGCGATGAAACGCCCTGATCATGTACTGGATGAAATGCTGCGCATCGGGAAAGAATGCATTGTTACTTTTCCAAACTTCGGACACTGGAAAGCACGCTGGCATTTAGCATTATATGGTCGCATGCCAGTCTCTGATTTATTGCCGTATCAATGGTATGACACACCTAATATTCATTTTTGCACAGTACGCGATTTTGAAAACCTGTGCTGGAAAAAAAATATTACCATTCTTCATCGCGATATGGTGTCTGCAAATAGTATCAGTCAGGGCCTCTGTAAATTGCACCCCAATTTATTTAGCGAAACGGCTGTTTATCACCTAACACGAAATTAAGTTGTAATAATTATGAGATCAATAAGCTCATTCACTATGCATTTTTTTATTGCCCTCACATTGAGCGTAATAAGTTTCTTCAGTTATGGACAAGACAATACTTCTTTTGAAATGAAAGAGCATATTGTCTATTACAACGTGTTCAATAGTGAAATGATACCACCTGAGGTTGCCCGTGTTCACAATCTTTTGAGAGCAAAAGACCGTGTTTACGTTAATATTGCTCTCGTTAAAAAAACGGGCGGCAATGGCATTGCTGCAACCATTAGTGGGCAGCATCGAAATTTGATTCAGCAAAAGTTTGAATTGGAATTTATAGAAATAAAAGAACCAACGGCCACCTATTATCTTGCGCCCATCCGCTTTAATAATGAAGAAATTTTACATATTGATATTCAAGTAGAAACACTAGATAAAACCGATACCGCTAAGTTCACCATCACCAAAAAGTTATATAGAGAATAAAGAGTTATCGAGGCTACAAATATATGTCAGCTACCCCATCTAAAATCGTACTCGCCAGCAATAATGTAGGGAAATTACGTGAATTTACTGACATGTTTTCTTCCGCTGGCATCAATATTATTCCCCAGGGTAAATTTAACGTCGAGGACGCCATTGAGGATGGTCTGAGCTTTGTTGAAAATGCCATTATTAAAGCGCGACATGCCTGTAAGGAAACACAACTACCCGCCATTGCAGATGACTCCGGCCTTGAAATTGATGCACTCAATGGAGAACCCGGTATTTATTCTGCACGCTATTCTGGGCAGCATGGCGAAGACAAAGCCCATAATGCACTTGTGTTAGAAAAAATGGCAGGTTTACCGCAAGAAAAACGAAGCGCTCGTTTTCAATGCGTTTTGGCTTTTATGCGTCATGAAAGTGATCCAACTCCTTTAATTTGTCAAGCAAGTTGGGATGGTTACATTCTAGAAGAAGAACGTGGCACTAATGGCTTTGGTTACGATCCACTGTTTTGGGTACCAGAAAAACATTGTAGCTCGGCCGAATTAAGCAAAGAGGTTAAAAATGCAATGAGCCATCGCGGTAAAGCACTAGCACTATTGCTAGCGGCTTTTCAGGAAAGATACGGTCTGTGAACGATACTGCAAACCATAGCCCTTTAGTTTTACCGCCGCTTTCACTCTATATTCATATTCCCTGGTGTATTAAAAAATGCCCTTACTGTGATTTCAATTCTCACACCAGCGATACCATACCGGAACAGCAATATCTTGAGGCTCTAAAACAAGATTTAATACAAGATAGCCATTGGATACAGGGCCGAAAGTTGCACAGTATTTTTTTTGGCGGTGGAACACCCAGTTTGTTTTCAGCTAAAGCAATTGCTGCCATCTTAGATACTGCAGAGCAAGCTATCGATTTTGAACCGACAATAGAAATTACCTTAGAAGCTAATCCTGGAACCTTTGAGCAGGAAAAATTCAGCGGCTTTTTTAATGCTGGCATTAATCGCTTATCCATTGGGATTCAAAGTTTTCAAGAAAGGCATTTACAAAAACTGGGACGTATACACAATAGCCGTGATGCTGCTAGTGCAGTAAGAATGGCGCAACAGGCTGGCTTTAATAATATTAATATTGATCTTATGCATGGCCTGCCAGAGCAAACGGTTAGAGAAGCCGAAAATGATCTTGAAACGGCGATAAATTTACAGCCTCAACATATTTCGTGGTATCAACTAACGATCGAACCAAACACTGTTTTTTATCGGCAACCACCGCCATTGCCAGCCGACGAATTGCTGGCTGACATTCAAGATAGCGGTCAACAATTACTAGCCAATAGTGGTTATCAGCAATACGAAGTCTCTGCTTTTTCTCGACTTCATCAAGAGTCTAAACATAATACTAATTATTGGTCATTTGGTGATTATATTGGTATTGGCGCAGGTGCACATGGAAAATTCACTGATATTCAGCAGCAAAAAATTCTACGCCGACAGAAAACACGCTTGCCAGAGCATTACCTTAATTACGGCACAGCACCCTCTTTTAAACAAATAGAAACCAATGTAGAAGAGTTACCACTAGAATTTTTAATGAATGCCTTACGGTTGAATCAGGGCATACCCACGCAATACTTTGAAGAGCGTACTGGTTTACCACTCAATACGATCGAACAACCTTTAAAAAAACTTGTCCGACAAGGGTTACTTGAAGAAACATCCACATACTTAAGAACGACTGGCCTTGGGCAGCGATTTTTAAATACTATTCTATCTCAGTTTATGGAAAGTTAATGATCAAACAGCTCTCTCTTGTATCACTAGCGCTAACCGCCTTTGCTGCCAACTCGATTCTATGTCGTTATGCACTGTATGGCGAAAGTGGTAATGGCGGTTGGATTGACCCCGCTAGTTTTACAGCCATTCGCATTTTTTCTGGTGCAATTACATTAATACTACTAGTATTTATTTTTCAAGGAAGCATTTCCAAGCCAGCCAAGCAAAATTATTTGGGCGCGATATTTTTACTCGTCTATGCCGTTACGTTTTCTTTTGCCTATATTTCATTAGATACTGCCACTGGCGCATTAATTTTATTTGGCACGGTACAGTTGTCGATGATTACATTTTCCTTGATCAAAGGTCAGCGTTTAAATAAACAAGAGTGGATAGGGTTTAGCATCGCTTGTTGTGGTTTTTTATTCCTCACACTACCCCATGTCTCTGCGCCCTCATGGAGTGGATTGTTATTAATGGTTATTTCTGGGTTTGGCTGGGCTTTTTATACATTGAATGGAAAAGGCAGTACCCAACCATTAATGGATACTGCACTGAATTTCTCCCTCGCTATTGTCCCTGCGCTATTACCTGTTATTTTTTTAGTCGCTATAAATTCTGAGTTACAACTCAGCACCAACGGCATTTTATTTGCGGTAGCTTCTGGAGCGCTGGCATCAGGTATTGGTTATGCCATCTGGTATGCTGTTTTACCCTCTATTACAACCACACAGGCCGCAACATCACAGTTACTGGTACCGATTATTGCTGGAATTGGAGGTATTCTGTTACTACAAGAGCCCTTGAGTTCTTCTTTATTAGTTTCAGGCTTACTAATTTTAGGCGGCGTTTATCTAGTAGTGAATAAAAAACCTATACAGAAAAATTAATTCATTTAATGAAGTAACTGTATTATCTGCAAAAGCATCGACATAATGACACCGACTACAGGTACCCATGTATACACCTGAAAGCCGTCGTAGACATCACGCTGCTTAAAAACAATTAATGCGATATTAATTAAGGTAAACAAACATAAAATAATAGTACTGGTTAGTTGCGCAAGCACTGCCAACGGAAAAGTTAACGTAAAAAGTAAAATCAACAGGCTGATAAATACTGTTGCGACAACTGGCGTCTGTGTACGAGCGTTAACTACCGATAAAAACTGCAATGTTGATGACGATTGAGTAATCCCATAAACAACACGTGGTGCCATGAGTAATTGAACAATAGCCCCGTTTAAAATAGCTACCATGCTAATCACACTCAACAATGAAGCGGGAAACCAATCAGAGCCAGAGACAATGGTTGCTAAAGGCGCGGTGCTGCTGGCTAAGGTGTCCATCGGAACAGCAACCACAGCGACAAATGCTACAATGATATAAATAATTGCTGCCGCACAGGTAGCAATTATAATCGCTTTGGGCAATGCATTAGAGGCATCCTTCACCTCCTCAGCCATATTGACCATATCTTCAAAGCCAATAAAGGCATAGAAAGCGAGAAAAGCAGCGGCCGAAATGCCCACCCAGGATGGGTCAGGTAAATTTTGCCGCCAACGCTGCCAGTTTGCTTCTACAGTCAATGACTCTGCCGAAACTAATACGACTAATAACAAGCCTACCAACTCTAAAATGGTTACAGCAACCGTAACACCAACAGATTGCTTAACACCACTACAAGCAAGTAAACACATCAATACAATTGCAACCGTAATGACGACAACATCGGCGCCACCGAATAGACTAATAAAATAACCGGCAAAGCCTTTTAACAATGTCGATGCAGACACCAAACCTGTTAACACCACCGACCAACCCACTATTTGTGTTAACCAAGGTTGTTTAAACGCCTCCTGCACATACACCGCCTCCCCTGCACTGCGCGGATAACGCCCTACCAATTCCGCATACGATAAACCCGTAAAACTGGCAATGGCGGCAGCAATCAGAAATGATAACGGCGCCCACGCACCCGCTTGCCCAACGATTTCGCCAATTAAGACATAAATCCCTGCACCAATAATTGTACCCAGCCCATAAAAAACCATCGCGCTAAGCGATAAGGTACGTTTTAAATGGGGTTGAGTGTTAGCCATAAGACTAGAACCATTATTAATAGTTAAGCAACTTTAGATGTCAACTACTATAAAGCTTCCTTTCAGATTAACAATTAGGCAATCTATTAAATAAGGCTCCGATTGATTTATATCAATATTAATCTATTGGTCACCATCTTGAATTAATATTTGGCGAGGCCTAATTGGCTTGTTGATTGGGGTGATTGTTGACTAAGTACTGGCTTTTATTAAATACTTGCAAAAGTAATTAACCATTTTGTTAATTTAAGCGACAGCAGCAAATAAAGAGCCCCTAATAATTATATTTAATGGAGTTTATTGATAAACCATTAACAATAATCATTTAGCTAAAAAAAGGAGTATTTTGAAATGATAGCAAAAGAAGATTTATATATTATGGATATAGGTAGTTTTACAAAGGATCTATATCGAATGGGTAATGCAAAATGGCCAGCTTTTACAGAGGATAGAGCCAGGGTAGATGTAGCGATTGAGATAACCGACGGCATTGAAGTAGTTATCGCTAATGGTAATGGTTTTTCCGCTTTCGATTATCTAACGAGAATTATGCTAAAGCCGGGGAAAAAAGTATGGTGCATCAAAAAAGGAGCTGCAATACCTAGTGAGCTTAAATTGGTTAAAGACAAAAGACCAGGGCATGAAGGACATTATATGATTGCCCCCACTGAAAATATGCCATTAAAGAAATACCTTGGGGCTCTGGAAGATCTTGGCCTAGATAAATCTCGAGTTAAACAAGTTATTAATAAGGAGCTATCAAATGTCAGTTAAAGGTTTTTCTCCCATTATTAGTGAGTATCATATTTTATGGGAGGCTCTCCAGCATTATGAAGAACGTTTAGAAAAAATGTCCTCTATGTCTACTGATGAAGACCAGCAATTAAAATACGATGAAAAATTGCAGGATATTGAAAATGTTTTAACGTCATTAAAAATTGCTGCTAAAAATGATTATCAACTTAATTTGGAATAAATCTTCTAATAGGACAATGATACGGCAGTTTCGGCTTGTTCTACCTTAGGCTTTAGGCTTATTCATGGACACAATAAAAGAATTAGATAACGCATATAATTTTTCAACTAATAATCTTAATTCCTTAATGTTCATAAAAGAGGATCGCTTTCAAACATCAGTTGTATTGATGTACATAACCATCATTGACCTTTCTCATTCTCTTAAAATATTATTCAATAACTCATGCTTTACAGCGATAGGACCAGTTTTTAGGAGTTTACTTGAGGCGCAAGTAGAATTAGTAAATTTAGAGAAAGATAAAAACTATTGCCATAGAATGGCTGCCGCCGATGATGAGCAATGGTTAAAACAGCTAAAAGAAGGAAAAAAAGGGAAAAATCCTTATTGTTCTTCGCTAGCAACATTGACAAATATCGATAATGAAATATTAAAGTTTGAAAATAACGTTAAAATTTATAAAGCAAAAAACTGTGCACCTTTATCTATAGCTAATCGCTTCATCCGAGCAGGAATGGAAGATGAATATAGAGGATTGTATAATGGGCTCTGTAGTGAAGGCCATAATAATCTAAGGGCTCTCGTGGATAGGCATATTGAGTTCCATAAAGATATGAAAGGCTTTGAAGTGATCTTGCATAAAAAGGGGTTTAAAGATTACGAACATATAGTGACAACTACAATCAATATTCTTCTTCGCTCAGGAGTTACGGCTCACTCATTATTAAAAACAAGTAAAAAGCAAATTTTTAACGAAGAATTAGATAACTTTTTAAAAAATGAGCAGGAGTATTTTACCTAGCAGAATTAAACAATACTAATTGCTACATTTTTAGTATATTACTTCATCATTATTGTAAAAATATCCACAAACTAGTAAAGCCCTAAAAGCTGAAATTTTTAATAGTGAATAGCGAGATAAAGATAGTGCGTTATTACATTCCTGCTTCACCAACTTGTTGATATTTGAAATTAGCTTGTTAAATATTATATATCAGAAGGAAAATTAATGAATATTGATCTTACGCTTTACCTACCAGAATTAATTTCCGTCAGTATTATTGCTATTTTTATGGCAATTAGCCCTGGGGCTGATTTTGTTATGGTGACGAGGAATAGTGTTTTCTATAGCCGCACCGCTGGGTTATTTTCCTCTCTAGGTATTAGTTTAGCCATTTGGATTCATGTGGCTTATTCTATTGCTGGCCTAGCTCTTATTATTTCTAAGTCGATTATTTTATTTTCTATTATTAAATATCTGGGTGCTTTGTATCTCATTTATATTGGCTGGCAAACACTGCGCTCTAAATCCACGTTAAATTCCTCTGAAAAACCTGATGAAAAAGAGCTATCGAATTTTTCAGCGTTTAAAATAGGGTTTATCACCAATGCTTTAAACCCAAAGACGACTATTTTTTTCCTCAGTATATTTACACAAGTCGTTAGCCCTGAAACGCCTGTGTGGATACAGATAGTCTATGGGCTAATTATTTCGTTAGCTCATTTACTATGGTTCGGATTTATTTCTATTTTTTTAAGTCAGCCAATACTCTTAAAGAAGTTTAATGACTATAAAAGCAATATTGAAAAAGTTGTAGGCACTCTATTAATAGGTTTAGGTCTTAAGGTCGCTGCCACCAGTAATGCCTAGTAAAATATCCTAAGAGATAAAATATCTATTCACATTGGAGGTTCCAAAAATGACAAACGAGAACCTTATAACAACAGGTGGCTGCCTTTGTGGCGCAGTCCGTTATTCCGTAAAAGGGGTATTGAGAGACGTTGTTAATTGTCATTGCGATATGTGCCAACGCTTACACGGTAATTTTGGACCCCATTCGAAAGCGCTCAAAACGAATATTACAATTACAAAAGCTGATGGCCTTGCCTGGTATAAAACCTCCGATATTGCACAACGTGGCTTTTGCTGTAAATGCGGTTCCAGCCTCTTCTGGGAACCTTTTGAGTTAGATGCAACAGGTATTATCGCCGGCTCATTGGACAAACCTACTGGTCTGAAAACAATGGGGCATATTTTTGTTGGCGAAAAATCTGACTTTTATGACATTACTGACAAACTACCGCAGTTTGAAGGTTCATCTGATGGTGAGTTAGCAGGTGATTATAAATAGCTAAACATATATAAGCTTCAAATTCAGAGTTCATAAAATACCTTAAATACCAACAGCTTGAAGCTTAGAAAAGCTTTCTTTATGATGATTCAGTCGAATAGCACAAAGACAGCACCCTTTTAGAAAAACCTTATTTTAGGAGAGCACTATGGATCTCGTTCAGATAACTGCATTTGCTGTCGTCGCTTTATTGCTGGTCGTCTCTCCCGGCCCAAATGGCTTATTAATTGCCAAGACAGTACCAATATCAGGCAAAGCCGCAGGGTTTGCTAATGTGGCTGGCTTTCTAACGGCATTTTATGCTCACGGGCTACTATCGATTCTGGGGATTTCAATTCTCCTCACCAAGTCGGCAGAAGCCTTTTTAGTTGTAAAAGTCTTAGGCGCTTTATATTTAACCTGGATTGGCGTTAAAGCATTAATCAGTGCCTTTAAAGACACCTCGATTCCTCAAACTGTCTCTCCCACCACATCTAAAAAAACCTTGATTAAGGCATATATAGAAGGGTTTTTGACCAATGCACTGAATCCTAAAGTCTCTATGTTCTACCTTGCTGCCTTTCCTCAGTTTATCCCTAGCGGGGAGAATGCTTTATTGTATGGATTCATTTTAATTTCGGTTCATGCTTTTATGAATATGGCATGGTTTAGTGGCATGGTCATTCTTTTCTCACGACTGACAATTGTCAGTAAGAAATATATTTTCCAGAAAATAATCAAAGGGACAACAGGCCTTATCTTTATTGTTTTTGGTGCAAAACTTGTAACGCTCCAATCTGAATAGCTATTACCGCTTTTCCATGCTCCCAAGATATTGTTTTCAAGATGGCTCTCTTAAAACAATTCTCTCAAAACAGTTCCCTCAGAACAATATTGGGTGGGACAGAAATCGCTTTTCGACAAGAAATAACACCGAGTAAACCAATTAAACTAGCACCTAATAATGGGCCTGCAATCCAAAGCTCGTAATGCGGCTTTAGCGGCCCTTCGAAGACCATAAACTGCAAGCCAAGCAATAAAACTTCTGAGCCTATTACGCCTATCGCTCCAGCAATAAAACCCAATATGGCGAACTCCATGGCTAAGCTGCTTAAGATTAATTGACGGCCACTGCCTAACGCTCTTAATAAGCCTGTTTCTTGCATCCGGTTAGTCATACTCGCGTTAACAGCGGCAATTAGGACCATCACTCCACCTAACAATACTAGCCAGAGCATCAATTCAATGCCTTTGCTAACCTGATTAACGATTGTGCGGATACGCTCGATAATACGATCTACTTCAATCACAACGACTGTCGGATAGTTTTTTAATAAAGTGTTGACTAGTATTTTTTGATCTGTCGGAATAAAGACACTGCTCAGAAAATTAGCGGAATAGCTATCCAATGCTCCTGGAGAAAATAAGAAGTAAAAATTAGGTGTCATCGCATTCCAGTCAACGGTTCGTATACTGGCTATCTCTGCTTTTAATTCTAAGCCACCAAGGCTAAAGGTAACAATATCACCTAAAGCTAAACCAATCTCACCGGCTTCTTCTGCTTCGACTGACACACCAGGTAAATTTTTTGTTCCTTGCCAGCTATCCCACCATTGCCCATCGACTATTTTGTTGTCTGGAGCCAAAGTATCTGACCAACTTAAATTTAATTCTCTGCGCAAGGCGTTTGAGCGCTGACGATCCAGCTCTGTAAATTTATGACTGTTTTTTTCTGTTAATCGCCCTAAGACCATCGGATACATTGGGCTGGGCGTTAATGCATTATCAGTAAATATTTTTGTAATCGGTTCTATTTCGTAGGGCGCAATATTTAAGATGAAATGATTAGGCGCGTTTTCTGGCAACTGCAAACGCCATTCTTCAATTAGATTACTGCGAATAGCATAAAGCACCATAAGTAACATTAAGGCACAGGCAAAGACTAATATTTGCGTAATACTTTGTGTGCGATAGCGTTCTAAGTTAGATAATGCCAAACGCCAAAAGCTACCCGCCTTACTGCCTAATCGATGAGTGTAATGCAATAATCCCCAGGCAATCAATGCACCCAGCAATATTACCATCGCAAACCCACTGACAATTGATAAAGTAATAAATGAATCGCCGCTATAAAACCAGATTAACAATACAATGGCACCAATACCTAATACACCTTTTACCCATAATTTTACTGCATCAACAGCCAACTCTCGGCGTAACACTTTTAGTGGTGAAACCTTCGGTAAATGCCATAATGGTGGCAAGGCAAAGCAAAGTAAACACAGCAAGCCTGTAATGAAGCCCATGGCATACGCTGTCCACGATGCAGCGATTAACTCAATACTAAAAATGGATAAAATCGTTTTAGCTATCAGCATTTGAATCATTTCACCGATAAAAACGCCACCTAGTGAAGCAATAATACCCAGCATTAACATTTGCGTGAAATACAATTGCCGAACTAAAAAAGCACTCGCACCTAGGCTTTTTAATAAAGCGACTTGATCAACATGGCGACGAGAAAATTGCTGTGCAGCTATAGCAATTGCAACACTTGCCAACAATACACCAATCACGGCAGCTAACATTAAAAAGCGAGAGCCTCGATCAAGCGCAGAACTGATACTACGTTGTGAGTTTTTAATGGTAATTAAGCGATAGTGTTCACCTAGCTGAGGCTTTATCCATCGTTCAAAATTCTTTAGATTATTCTCTTCTCCAGAAAGTAACCAGCGATACGTCACCCGACTTCCAGGCTGAATGACTCCTGTTGCAGCCAGGTCTTTTTGATTCATTAATACTCTCGGCCCAAAAGCCGAGAAACCATTATTGGAATCAGGTTCGCGAATAACAACTTGAGAAATTAAAAAATCCTGATTGCCAACAGAAAGCTGATCACCAATGGCTAAATTCATCAATGGCAACAAACGGGAGTCCACCCACACTTCACCACTCGCAGGCACAGTATTAGCAATGGTAATATCATCACCCAATGCGAAAGGTGTCTCGCTGATAGCTAACTTACCACGTAGAGGATACTTATTGCCGACAGCTTTTACCGATGCTAAGTGCATTTCATCACCGGCAAATATCATCGAACTGAATTCAGTGACTGTTGTTTGTTGTAATGAAAACTGTTGAGGTTCTGCTTGCCAAGCTTCAGGAATTTCAAAACGTCCAGAGATAACACGATCAGCACCAAGATAGGTATTGCTTTGGCGTAAAAGGGATTGATCCAGACGACTGGAAAATATTGCAATGGCACTCACTACGGCGACCGCCAGTGCTAGTGCAATTGCCAGAATTTTTACTTCTCCGCTACGCCAATTGCGCCAGAGTAATTGCCACGATAATGCTAATTTTAATTGCTGCATGTATTTTATTTTGTCACGTTAATAATGAACTTTAAGAACTCTTATTGAAGCCCTCACTTATGATGTCTGTATAATTTATTCTAAGATTTGAGCTGATGGTGAACTATCACTGATTATATTTCCCGCTTCTAAGGTGATCTGTCTTGAGCAACGCTGTGCCAATCTCATTTCATGAGTCACCAGTATCAGTGTCGTTCCTTGTGACTGGTTTAATTGAAATAATAGCTCGATCACTTTTGCACCTGTTGTTGTATCCAAATTGCCAGTTGGCTCATCGGCAAAAAGCACATCGGGTTCACTCGCAAACGCACGGGCAATGGCCACACGTTGCTGCTCTCCTCCAGAAAGCTGCTTGGGATAATGACGCAAACGGTGTGATAAACCAACGCGCTCCAGATAATCGGTAGCTTTTTCCTCTGCATCAGCCACGCCATGCAACTCTAATGGCAGCATCACATTCTCAATGGTATTTAAGCCTGGCAACAACTGAAAAGACTGAAAAACAAAACCAACACTGGCAGCTCGCACCGCTGCTCGCCCTTCCTCTCCCATAGCGGTTAAGTCGTTATTCGCTAACACGACTTTTCCTGATGAAGGGATATCAAGCCCGGCTAAAATACCGAGTAAGGTTGATTTACCTGAACCTGATGCGCCAACGATTGCCAAACTCTCACCGGCGTCAACCTTAAGATCAATTGAATCCAGAATGGTTAATAAACCCTCCGCAGTATCAACAGATTTCGTTAATTGTGATGCTTCAATCATATACTCAATGTCTCTTGTAGAATTTTTTCCATCGCGTTGCCTCCCATAAAAGGTGGGTGTTAATATCGATAAGAGATATGGACAACAATGACGTTTAATCATTCAGCCATCGTCATACTGGTTAACTAAGACCGCTTAATAGTACGCTATGATGCGCCTTTTAGTTTTTTCAATTGATAACTTAACATCAACAAGCGGAAATTTAAGTGAAGAATTGAACGTATTAGCAAAACAAAGACCTAATCATCGGAACACTGAGAGACTATCATTGTGATTCAACACTTTTCTTCCTATCTTTGTACATTTCAACAAAGCATTATTAGGCCAGCGCTATTAGGGCTTCTGAGCCTTCTATTTGTGGCTTTTGCCAACACAGGTATTGCTGCTGAATCGTCTCAAAAAGACTCATATACAATTATAATACTAGGGGATAGCATCAGTGCAGGCTATGGAATTGATATTCAAAAAGGCTGGGTTTCCTTGCTGCAAGACAAGCTGAAGACAGAAAAATACAATCACTATACGGTGGTAAATGCCAGCATCAGTGGCAATACAACAGGCGATGGACTAAGCCGCCTCCCCAAACTCCTAGAGCAATATTCTCCATCCATTGTGATTGTCGAATTAGGTGGCAATGATGGATTGAGAGGCTATCCTGTCAAGTTGATGGAAAAAAACCTTCAAACAATGATTGACCTGAGCCAGCAAAAAAACGCTAAAGTAGTATTAGCCGGTATTGAGATACCGCCTAATTACGGCGCAAGGTATACCGCTCTCTTTCGTAAAGCTTTTCAAAAGGTGGCTGCGGCTAATACCGTAAGTTATATTCCCTTTATTCTAGAAGGCATCGCTCTTAATCCAGAGCTTATGCAGCAAGATGGAATTCACCCCACAGAACAAGCCCAACCCAAATTATTGAACAATATCTGGGGCACACTTTTGCCTCTGCTCTAATTTTCTTTAACGCTAATTTGCGTCTTTTATAGTGATCTTGTAACACTCTGTTTTGCTTATGTGTTACATTCCATTCTTATACCCGCCATAATAATAAGGATTTCCCTCCCTGTGTTTAAATACCAAGCCGACAGGCTTCCTGTAGCCATTATCCTGGCATTTAGTGTTATTGATTTCTTTTTGTACTTTTGGATTGAATCAACGTGGTTTTTGGCAACATTCTGGCTGGCGATGATTATACCTAAAGGGAAAATCTGTGCCTGGAATCACCACCATCAGCATACGCCGACATTCAAACAAAAAAGCTTAAATCGACTACTGGAATTTTTTTATGCTCTACATACGGGCGTAACAACACATTTATGGATGCTGCATCACGTATTGGGACATCACCAAAACTATCTCGACCAAGCCAAAGATGAAAGTCGTTGGCAACGTAAGTGTGGCAAAACCATGGGAGAAATTGAATATACTCTAAATGTTGCAGGTACTGCTTATTTTCGTGGTTTTAAGGTGGGCAAAAACTTTCCTAAACTACAGAAAAAGTTTCTATTCTATACCGTTTTGACCTTTATCATTGTCGGGGCTCTTGTCTGGTATAAACCCCTGCCAGCTTTGTTTTTATTTGTTTTACCGATGGTCTGCGGCTTACTCTTAACTGCCTGGGCTACCTTTGAACATCATTCAGATCTCGACACAGAAAATACATTTGAAGCCTCTCGAAATAATCTGAACCGTTTCTACAATATTACGACAGGCAACCTAGGTTACCATACGGCTCACCATTATCGACAGGGTGTCCACTGGTCTTTGTTACCGGAGCTACACGAAAAAATTAAAGATAAAATTCCAGATCATTTAATTAAATATGCTTATTTATAGGGACCTCTTATTTAAAAGATCTAACGCTAATGCTTCTGCCACTTTAATACCATCAATACCTGCCGATAAAATCCCACCGGCATAACCAGCACCTTCACCCGCTGGATACAGGCCCTGAGTGTTAAGGCTCTGGTAAGTTTTATCACGCCGGATACTAACCGGTGACGATGTGCGTGTTTCAATACCCGTTAGCACTGCATCGTCCATCGCAAAGTCTTTAATTTTCTTATTAAATTCAGGAATAGCTTCGCGAATGGCATCAACAGCAAAATCCGGCAAGGCTTTTGATAAGTCACCCAATGTCACCCCAGGCTTATACGATGGAGTCACACTCGCCAGTTCTGTCGATGGTTTGTCTTTTAAGAAATCACCAACTAATTGAGCGGGAGCATTATAATTTTTTCCACCTAGCTCATATGCCAGGCTTTCTAATTGGCGCTGTAAATCTATACCTGCCAATACATGTTCTGGATAATCTTTTTCTGGTGATATCCCGACAACTATCGCGGCATTGGCATTGCGCTCATTACGTGAATACTGTGACATACCATTCGTGACAACGCGTTCACTTTCTGATGTGGCTGCGACAACCGTACCACCAGGACACATACAAAAACTATAAACACTACGGCCATTCTTACAGTGATGAACCAATTTATAATCGGCAGCACCTAGTAAAGGATGACCAGCTTCTGCTCCAAAGCGTGCTTTATCGATAGTGGATTGTGGATGTTCAATACGGAAACCAATTGAAAAAGGTTTTGCTTCAATGTAAATGCCTTGATCTAAAAGCATCTGAAAACTATCGCGAGCGCTATGGCCAATCGCAAGAATAATATGCTGGCTATGTAGTACTTCACCGGTCTTTAGTGTTAATCCAGTTACCTTGCCTTTATTCATTGTGTTATCAGAATCTAATGCTTCCCGATGAATTTTTTCCACCTTTTGGCCAAAACGAATCTCGCCACCTAAACGAACAATTTCAGCACGAATATTTTCTACCATTTTGACCAGTTTAAAAGTACCGATATGTGGCTTACTGACATATAAAATTTCTTCTGGCGCCCCAGCTTTTACAAACTCATTCAGCACCTTACGTCCGAGGTGATTTTTATCCTTTACCTGACTCCACAATTTTCCATCGGAAAATGTTCCCGCGCCACCTTCCCCAAATTGAACATTGGATTCTGTATGCAAATTACGTTTACGCCATAAATCCCAAGTATCTTTCGTACGTTGGCGGACATCCTGCCCTCTCTCCAATACAATGGGCTTTAAACCCATTTGTGCAAGTACTAACGCTGCTAGAATACCGCAAGGGCCGAAACCAATAACGATAGGGCGCTGCTGCATATCACTGGGAAAGTTATCTGGGGCTTGTGCAACAAAACGGTAAGCTGTGTCGGGGCTTGGTCTAACAAAGGATCGATCAGAAAATTTATTCAGTATATTTTTTTCAACGCTTTCACTGAGCTCTACATCTATCTGGTAAATTAGTACAATATTATTTTTTTTGCGGGCATCATAACTACGTTTAAAAATGGTAAAGCTTAGCAACTGCCCTTTTTTGATTTCAAGCAATTGAATAATTTTTTCTGATAACGCCTCTGCTTTATGATTAAGAGGTAATTTAATATCATTGAGTCGCAACATACTATTGTCTTGTGTTTATTGTGCCCTTTAAGGCACCTTGTATAAAAAATATTGATAAATTAAAAATTATTAACTCATTTAACGAAACGCGTTAAACATAAAGTCCTGCCGCATATCCAGATGACCAGGCCCATTGAAAATTATAGCCGCCTAAGTGGCCTGTAACATCCAACACTTCACCAATAAAGAACAAGCCTGGCTGCTGTTTAACTTCCATCGTTTTTGAGCTGATTCCTGCTGTATCAACTCCTCCCAGAGTTACTTCCGCTGTGCGATAACCCTCTGTTGCCGAAGGCTTTAAACACCAATTATTTAGTTGCTTTCCAATAGCTATCAGTTGCCAATCCGTCAATTCTGCCAAGCGTTTATCACTATATTCCGACCACCAGAGATTTACTAGCTCACCCACCAATGCATTGGGCAATTGCTGCTGCAAAACGGTTTTTAAACGACCTTTACCTTGATCGACTTTGGTTTGCAAAAGCCATTCACTAGCATCAAGTGCTGGCAATAAATCAATTTCTATTGTGTCTCCTGGAAACCAATAATTAGAAATTTGTAATATCGCTGGGCCACTAATACCTCGATGGGTAAACAATAAATTTTCACGGAAACTTTTTTTATTACAACTAACATTGATATCTAAAGCTAAACCTGTCAAACGTTCACACAATGGTTTAATAGCATCACTAAACATAAATGGCACTAAACCAGCGCGTCGCTCGACAAGCGATAAACCAAATGCTTCCGCAGTGCTATAACCCATACCACTGCCACCTAAGGTGGGAATAGATAATGCGCCTGTCGCAATAACGAGAGAGCGGCAATCTACAACTATCGATGTGCCATTTTCTAAAAAATTTACTCGATATCGATTGTCTGGCTTTTCATTTTCTAACACGTTATCTGACGATAACGTTTCTATCTCACCAACTTCACAATGAGTTTTAATGACTGCTCCAGCCGTATCACATTCATTTAATAACATTGCTAAAATATCTTTTGCAGAATATTGGCAGAATAACTGGCCATGTTTACGTTCTTCATAATCAATACCATGGCGTTCGACCATGGCAATAAAATCCCATTGCGTAAAACGATTCAGTGCACTTTTACAAAAGTGTGGATTATTTGAGATGAAATTATCCGCTTCAATAAAGTAATTAGTAAAATTACAACGACCACCCCCAGACATCAGAATTTTTTTACCCACTTTATTCGACTTCTCTAAGACCAATACTCGCTGCCCTCGCTGTGCCGCTGTCGATGCACAAAGCAAACCTGCCGCACCAGCACCAAGAATAATTGTGTCGTAGTTATTTGGCGAGGCTTTGTGAGCGCGCGAGTACTTATGAGCTGGGGTCGAAGACAAAAGGGGTAATCCAAAGGCGTGTGCAATAAAGGCGTATGATACCAGAGCTGATAAGGGCTCGTGGGTTTAGCTAGGGCTAGCGAGTCAGAATCGTTCTGGCTACACTGACTTTCGTGGACCTTTGAAGCATTCTATTGAACATATTAAAGCTTTAGATATATAGCCTATCTAGTTGAAAAATATCAATAAATTGAATGCTTACCGCCGAACTTGTGTATGCAGTTGTGTAGGCATATAATAACACCATCTCAAATAGTTGTCGGAGTCTGTTATGCACGCACAAGAGAACCTGATCAGAAAACAGTTTTTGGTGTCTCGCAGTCAAATATCGAAGCTGGAACAATTGGCTAGCGCTAAAGGTACATCAGCTGCAGAAATTGTCCGTTTAGCTATCGATGCCTTTGATCCCGACTCAATGGATGCGATGAATTCTGATGACTTAATGGAGCTAGTGTCGAATCAGCTCAAAGAGGCTATTAATTCTACACGTGAGGCGAATGAACAAGTCTCAAAAACACTCAAACTAATGGATGCGAGTCATTAAACTATGTCAGGTTGGAAAGAGATATTACTGGATACCCTAAAGCTCACAGACGAAGTAAAGCGCTTAAATAGTCAGGTACAGACCCTGTCTGACCGAACGATTGACATCGATAAGCGCCTAGTGCGGCTGGAAACCTTGGTTGAAGTTGCAAAGTATCAACAAACCAGTTCTACAGGCTCTCTTGAACACAACTAATTTATCTCTTTTATTAAGCTTACTTTTTGTTAACTGAGCGGAAATAGGCGCAAATACCGTTCATTTACTGATATTTGGCGAACGTTTTAATAATAAAATCAAAAAAGTGATTACTCGCCAACATTCTTGTTAATAGTCTATCTGGTCCGATCACAAATCGACAACAGTAGTTTTGTGAGATATATCCTACAAGCATTTCAGCTTTTTCCTACTTATTTATCCCAAGCGAATTGACATAATAACCCCACATTGACGTTACACAGGATGTACTTAGGGCCAAGCAGGCCAATGGATGCAACAAAATTCTGTTTGTGGATAGCTTCAAGGAAATGATTATCCAGGGAAAAAGGATTAGCGCCTCGCCAACATGATGTTGCCGGGGCGTTTTTATATCTGCACTTATTTTAACCCTTCTTGATTCTGCTTCTATCGGCAACTATCTTTTCTATAAGGCTCTGTGCCACAACTCACTGACCTCTCACTCAATCGATTACTTACAATAAGTAATTTAAAAAGCGGATAGATCATGCAAGTCGATAAGATGATGACAAGAAAAATTGTCACTGTAGAAATGGATGACTCTTTAAGCATCGTCAAAGAAATATTTGATAATGTCACCTTCCATCACTTGTTAGTTATTGAATCAGGCAAGTTAACAGGTGTTATTTCAGACCGTGATTTATTCAAGGCATTGAGCCCTAATATCGGTACCATTGCTGAGACCACAAAAGACCTTGCCAACCTCAATAAAAAGGCTCATCAGATCATGAGCCGACAGCCTATTACCTTAACTGAAGATGCAGGCGTCTATACAGCTATTGATATCTTCAATGAAAAGGGCATTTCCTGCATCCCAATTGTCGATGCAGAAAATAAACCCTTAGGGATTCTCAGTTGGCGGGATATTCTAAGAACGTTAGCCGATAATCGAAAACGCAAAGGTTAAAAAGGTTAATTCGACTTGATTGATTTACCACGACCAATGGCATAGTAAGCTAGACCTCTTTCTTCCATTCGATCAGGGTTATAAAGATTGCGTCCATCAAAAATCACATCATCAGATATTTCCGACTGGATAAGGTCAAAATCAGGCACTTTAAAATTTTGCCATTCAGTACAAATAACCAAAGCATTGGCGCCTTTTAGTGCGGCTTCCTTAGTACCCACTAAGGCCAAATCGTCGCGTGAGCCATAAATACGCTGACACTCCTCCATTGCCTCAGGGTCAAATGCCTGAACTTTCGCTCCGGCATACCATAATGCTTCCATTAAGTTACGACTGGACGCCTCGCGCATATCGTCAGTCTTAGGCTTAAAGGATAGGCCCCAAAGAGCAAATGTTTTGCCTTTAACCTCTCCATAATGCCGCTGAATATAGCTAAATAGCTTTTGCTTCTGGTTATTATTAACCGCTTCAACAGCCTTAAGAATTTGTGAGTCATAACCGACTTGCTCTGCCGTTTTAACTAAAGCCTGCACATCTTTAGGGAAACAAGAGCCACCATAACCACAGCCCGGATAGATAAAGTGGTAACCGATACGCTCATCAGAACCGATACCTTGACGAACCATTTCGATATCGGCACCTAATTCTTCCGAAAGACTTGCCATTTCATTCATAAAGCTGATTTTAGTGGCCAGCATACAGTTTGCAGCATACTTGGTTAATTCGGCACTGCGGGTATCCATAAAAATAATACGATCATGATTACGGTTAAACGGCTCGTACAACTCACGCATGACTTCTTGAACGGATTCGTCGTTATCTGTACCAATAACGATACGATCTGGTCGCATACAGTCACTGACCGCGGCGCCTTCTTTTAAAAATTCAGGGTTGGATACCACATGGAACGGGAGGTCCGACTTGCGTTCTGCCAGCACTTCTTTGACAGCTTTAGCGACTTTTTCTGCGGTACCAACAGGGACCGTCGATTTATCAATGATAATTGCTTCGCGCGTCATATAGGTAGCAATCGTTTTAGCAACAGACAAGACATATTTAAGATCCGCTGAGCCATCCTCATCTGGAGGCGTACCTACTGCAATAAAATGCACTTCACCAAACTCAACGCCCTCTTTGGCATCTGTTGTGAAATGAATGCGACCCGCAGCATGGTTTGTTTTTACTAAAGGCTCTAAACCTGGCTCGTAGATCGGGATCTGGCCTTTTTTCAAATTATCGATTTTGTTTTGATCAATATCGACACAATAGACCTCATGTCCCACATCCGACAACACTGCTGCCTGCACCAGGCCAACATAACCAATACCAAAAACCGTTACCTTCATGACTTATATTATTCCTGTCACCAAAAAGACGTCATATTACCATGCAAGCACTGCTACAGGGTAAGTTAAGCCGCACAACATACCATATTAATGTTCCTGAATAATGTCAGTGATGCCATTACTAAGCTGAGGGAGAGCGTTGTTTGTTATACTTCCGACGATTTTTTGCTAATTAAGGTATTATCGGTTTCCTAGAGAGGTAACAACGTACCTACGCCACCAACTGTTCATTGAAAGGCCTTACTATGTCCCGTCAATTTCCCGCTTCTCGTTTGCGTCGCAATCGTTACCATGATTTTTCTAGGCGATTAGTTCAGGAAACCCAACTTTCCGCCAATGACTTTATCTACCCTATGTTTGTGATAGAGGGCAACAAACAACGAATTGCTGTAGAGACCATGCCAGGCATAGAGCGTTACTCAATTGATGAACTGCTCAAAGCCGCTGAGGAAGCAGCCAGTTTAGGCATTCCAGCCATTGCACTTTTCCCCAATGTTGAGCCATCAGTGCGCACACTTGATGGCAGTGAAGCCTATAACCCTGACAGCCTAATCTGTCGTACGGTTCGTGCATTAAAAGAAAACTTACCTGAGCTTGGCGTGATTACTGACGCCGCACTTGACCCCTATACCACTCACGGACAAGACGGAATTATTGATGACGAAGGCTATGTTTTAAACGATATTACCGTTACTGCTTTGGCAAAGCAGGCGCTTGCTTGTGCCGAAGCTGGCGCTGATGTCATTGCTCCGTCTGATATGATGGATGGGCGCGTAGGTTCAATTCGCAAGGCCTTGGATGAGCAAAAATATATCAATACACAAATTCTGGCGTATTCCGCCAAATACTGCTCAGCCTATTACGGCCCATTTCGAGATGCCGTTGGATCTACCGGCGCATTAGGCAAAGGGAATAAAATGACCTATCAAATGGACCCGGCCAATACAGATGAAGCGCTACACGAAGTCGCTATGGACATTAGTGAAGGGGCCGATATGGTAATGGTTAAACCAGCGATGCCCTATCTAGATATTGTGCGACGTGTCAAAGATGAATTTAAAGTGCCAACATTTGCGTATCAAGTCAGCGGCGAATACAGTATGCACAAATTTTCGATTCAACAAGGCATACTCAGTGAGAATGTTATTTTTGAATCATTAACAGCCATCAAGCGCGCGGGCGCTGACGGCATTCTGACCTATTTTGCTGTAGAAGCCGCGAAGCAATTACGCACGAATAGCTGACGCAAAACCTTTTAAATCAGGAGGGAAGACAATGAGTAGCAAAATTTATTTTAATAACAACCAAAATAAAATTTTACAGTTCAGCGTACGCGCAGTTTCTGAAGCTTATCGTTTTGTTTCTCCAAAAGGCGCCAAAAAACAATTACGCCGATTATTATTAACGCCACAAAAACGAAAGCCCGATATAATTCCTGGCAATATTTCCAGTGATAAAATCACCACCCAATACGGCGACATAATGACCTACTCCATCGGAGAGGGCCCTGAGATATTATTTATCCATGGCTGGTCAGGCTCTGGCTCACAGTTTTTCGGCTTGATGGAAGCAGTGGCTAATATGGGTTATCGCGCAGTGACTTACGACCACTATAAACATGGAAATAGCGGGGGCAATGAAAATAATTACCCTCTCTTTGTAAAAAGTATCGGCATACTTGCCGGAAAGCTTTATGAAAAAGATTCCCTAGCTTGCATAGTTAGTCACTCTATGGGCTGTAGTGCAACATTGGATCTTTTTAAAGGCAGCCCTTTCCCACATTTTTTAATTGCGCCTTTATTTAATTTTTATGATGAGTTAGAAACACGGGTAACAGGCATAGGGATTTCTCAAGGTTTTTTTGACGAAATTGTATCGTCTATTGAAACCGATTATGAGATGTCAGTGAAAGATCACGACTCAATAAAAGACATCAGCCAAATAAGGAGCCCTATACAAATTATCCATAGCCAGAGCGATAAGTTTGCTCTACATAAATACAGCCAAGATATTGCAGAAAAACACGATAACATTCAGTTGAATACTATCGATAATATTGGGCATATGCGCATTGTTTCTGTTCCAGAAACTGAAAAAGCATTAGTTAGCTTCTTAAACCGTTTATAAACTTTTATTACAAATTCAAAAAATTTTTAACTTTAACAATTCACTTTTAACAACGGCACGATTAATTATGACAAACAAAGCTATCATTTCCACCGATCAAGCACCTGAAGCCATAGGCACTTATTCACAAGCAGTAAAAACAAATAATACTGTGTATATTTCCGGGCAGATTCCTTTAGATCCATCAACCATGGCAATGGTAAGTGATGACTTCGCAGCACAAACCCATCAAGTCTTTAAAAACTTAGCAGCAATATGTGAAGCGTCTGATGGCAGTTTGGCTGACATTGTTAAACTAAACCTTTTCCTGACGGATTTAAGCAACTTTGCAACCGTTAACGAAGTTATGTCTGAATACTTTGAAGAACCTTACCCAGCTCGTGCGGCTGTCGGTGTTAAAGAGTTACCGAAAGGAGCTCTAGTTGAAGCTGATGCGATAATGGTTATTTAATTATTGATAATTTTTCATAGCCCATAAAAGTACTTTATTTTTGTGGGCTGATATCCAGCTCATTCCATATTGTATCTATTTTTTCTTTAACGGCCTGATCCATCACAATAGGTGTTCCCCACTCTCTTGTGGTTTCTCCTTCCCATTTATTCGTTGCATCTAAACCCATTTTGGAACCTAAACCAGAAACGGGGGATGCAAAATCAAGATAATCAATCGGTGTATTTTCGATTAACGTAATATCCCGTACAGGGTCTGTACGTGTTGTGATAGCCCAAATAACATCTTCCCAATTGCGTGCATTGACATCATCATCCGTGACAATCACAAACTTGGTGTACATAAATTGTCGTAAAAAAGACCACACCCCCATCATCACTCTCTTGGCATGACCGGGGTATTGCTTTTTCATGGTGACAACGGCCATACGATAAGAGCAGCCTTCTGGCGGCAAATAAAAATCGATAATTTCAGGAAACTGTTTTTGCAAAATCGGCACAAATACTTCATTTAAGGCAACACCTAAAATAGCAGGTTCATCAGGTGGTCGCCCCGTGTAAGTGCTGTGGTAAATAGGCTCTTTACGCTGAGTAATACGTTCTACAGTGAATACAGGAAATGTGTCGACTTCGTTGTAGTAACCCGTATGATCACCGAATGGTCCTTCTTCCGCCATATCATCAGGGTAGATAAAACCTTCCAATATAATTTCTGCACTGGCAGGAACCTGTAAATGATTATCGATGCATTTTACGACTTCAGTTTTGCCACCACGGAGTAAACCGGCAAATGCATATTCACTTAAGGTATCTGGCACAGGCGTAACAGCACCTAAGATAGTTGCTGGGTCTGCTCCCAATGCAACAGCCACTGGATAAGGCTGCCCAGGGTTTTGCTGTTGCCATTCACGAAAATCTAAAGCACCACCGCGATGGCTTAACCACCGCATGATTAAACGGTTTTTACCGATCACTTGCATGCGATAGATGCCAAGGTTTTGCCGCTCTTTATTAGGGCCTTTCGTAATGACCAAAGGCCATGTTATCAGTGGCCCAACATCACCTGGCCAACAGGTCTGAATGGGATAGCGAGATAAATCAATTTCATCACCCGTCATTTGTTGCTCTTGGCACGGTGCTTTTTTTACCACCTTTGGAGACATATTGAGCACTTGTTTAAAAATAGGCAGCTTGTCCCAGGCATCTTTCATCCCTTTTGGCGGTTCAGGTTCTTTAAGCATCGCCAATAACTTGCCAATATCGCGCAAGGCTTCAACGGAGTCGGCACCCATACCCAATGCCACACGTTTAGGTGTGCCAAATAAGTTAGCCAGTACAGGAATGGAATGACCTACTGGATTTTCAAACAACAATGCCGGCCCACTTGCACGCAGTGTACGATCACAGATCTCCGTCATTTCAAGGTTAGGATCAACAGGGTGGCTTATTCGTTTTAGCTCACCCAAAGATTCAAGTTGTTCAATAAAGTCACGCAGGTTTTTATATTTCATAAGCCATTATTAAATAGATTGTGGCAATAAAAAGCCCATCGTGTAGATGGGCTTTTTAGGGTTCAACAGAAGCATATTGATTAAAAAATAAAAGAGATTATTTTCTTTTCATCGATAAGAAGAACTCATCATTTGTTTTAAACCCTTTGAGTTTATCAACTAAGAATTCTGTTGCCGCTACATCTTCCATATCGTTTAACAGTTTACGCATAATCCATACGCGCTGTAGTTCTTCTTCGCTCATCAATAAATCTTCGCGACGCGTGCCCGAACGACGCACATTGATGGCGGGGTAAATGCGTTTTTCAGCAATTTTACGATCAAGGTGTAACTCTAGATTACCAGTACCTTTAAACTCTTCGTAAATAACTTCGTCCATTTTTGAGCCTGTATCAATCAGTGCCGTCGCAACAATTGACAGGCTACCGCCTTCTTCGATGTTACGAGCTGCACCAAAAAAGCGCTTTGGTCGTTCCAGTGCATGGGCATCAACACCACCGGTTAACACTTTACCTGATGAGGGAATAACCGTATTGTAAGCGCGCGCTAGACGCGTAATGGAATCTAATAAAATAATAACGTCTTTTTTGTGCTCAACTAAGCGTTTCGCTTTTTCGATCACCATTTCGGCAACCTGCACATGACGCGAAGGCGGTTCATCAAAGGTAGACGCAACAACTTCACCCCGTACTGAACGTTGCATTTCAGTCACTTCTTCGGGTCGCTCATCGATAAGAAGAACAATCAGGTGACACTCAGGGTTATTACGCGTAATCGCCTGAGCGATATGCTGCATCATAATAGTTTTACCCGCTTTTGGCGGTGCAACAATAAGACCACGCTGACCTTTACCAATAGGCGAAATCATATCGATGATGCGCCCGGTTAAATCTTCAGTGGAACCATTACCGGTTTCAAGTTTTAAGCGCTCGTTGGGAAATAATGGTGTCAGGTTTTCAAAAAGAATTTTGCTGCGGGAGTTTTCAGGTCGATCAAAATTAATTTGATTAACTTTTAGTAACGCAAAATAGCGCTCGCCTTCTTTTGGTGGGCGTATCTTTCCAGCAATGGTGTCACCCGTACGCAAATTAAATCGGCGAATTTGGCTGGGTGAGACATAAATATCATCCGGGCCAGCTAAATAAGAACAATCCGCTGAGCGTAAAAACCCAAATCCGTCCTGGAGAATTTCCAGTACACCATCCCCGTAAATGTCTTCACCACTCTTAGCATGGCGCTTAAGGATGTTAAAAATGACATCCTGCTTTCGGGAACGAGCCATGTTATCGAGGCCCATTTCATTGGCAATATTAATCAGTTCTTCAATAGGTTTGGTTTTTAGATCAGTTAAGTTCATAGGTATGTAGTTTGGTGTCAGTAAAAAACAGGAGGGTTCGTATATGTTATTAGGGTGTTTATCAGTAACAAGAAAGTGTTAATCAACGAGTCTGTGAGCAATTAATCATTAATAACAACCGCAAATAAATCATGCAATACTCAACGAGTAGCTCCAAAGGAGAGGGGAGTAAAAAATGAAATAGTCCGGTGGTTGTAGACTTGGCCCTGAATGTATTTTTAGTTAGGGGCTACCACAGTTCAAATCGAATATTTGCAGTATAACGAATATTCTGTCTAGCGCAAGCTCTCAACGTAAAAATAATCAGCAACTACAAAGTTTGTTATATTTTTGTGATAAATAGCTGCTGTGTTATTAGATATTACCGAAAATTAAAGGTTATCTTTAATAAAATTTTCTAAATCAGGCTTGGATAGAGCACCGACTGTCTGTGCTTCCATATTGCCATTTTTGAATATCATCAAGGTAGGAATACCACGAATACCAAATTTAGCTGGTGTCTCTTTATTACCGTCGACATCCATTTTGCAAATCTTTAGCTGCCCAGCATAATCGCCTGCCAATTGATCCAATACTGGCGCAATCATTTTACAAGGCCCACACCAAGCTGCCCAAAAATCAACCAACACTGGCCCTTCTGCACTGATCACATCATCATTAAAGCTAGTATCTGTTACATGTGTGATTGCATCACTCATAAAATCCTCTCAAAGGTCATTAACTACAACTGATCGGTATAATAAGGATTGTTCATCCGATAGACAAGCCAATACCAGTGATTATTGTGCTAAATTTGATAGTAATTGAGTCTGCACACCCGCCTCTGAGTCACCTCGATTGCGACTATAAGTACCATCGGTCTCCAGGCTCCAACTCTGCCAATCGTCATCAAGATAAAGCTCAAGCTCATTGAGTAAACGCTTCTCTAAGGCTTTAGTCTCGATGGGAAAGCCTGTTTCTACCCTGCGATTAAGGTTACGCTCCATCATATCTGCACTGGCACAGTAAAGAGCAGGCTCAGCGTTTTTAAAATAGTACACACGAGAATGTTCTAAAAAGCGCCCTATAACCGAACGCACCCGTATATTGTCGGAAACGCCCGGAATTCCTGGTCGCAAACAACAGATTCCTCTGACGATCAAATCTATTTTAACACCCGCTTGTGAGGCACGATACAAGGCCTGAATAACTGAAGGCTCTGATAGGCCATTCGTCTTTATAACGATATAAGCATCACCTTGCTCTTTGGCAATTCTGGCTTCATCTTCAATGAGTTCTATCAACTTTTGCTTCAGGTTAAAGGGCGCATTGAGCACTTTTTCCATTTTTTCGGTTTTGCCCATACCCGTCAGCTGATGGAAGACTCTGTGAACATCCTCAGCAATGACCTGATCGGAGGAAAGCAGCGAGTAATCCGTATAAACACGGGTAGTGCCAGAATGATAATTACCGGTACCCATATGAATATAGCGAACCAGCCTTTTACCTTCTCGGCGCACAATCAATAGCATTTTCGCATGGGTTTTATAGCCAACAACTCCATACACCACTAGCGCACCCGCTTCTTGCAAGCGACTGGCTAACTCCAAATTATCTTCTTCATCAAAACGCGCACGCAACTCGATAACCGCCGTTACCTCTTTACCGTTACGAGCGGCTTCAATCAAAGCATTAGCCACCGGCGAATGGGTGCCCGTTCGATATAAAGTTTGCTTAATCGCGACAACATTGGGGTCTTTGGCTGCCTGATGAATCAGTTCAACCACAGGGGCAAAGGATTCAAAAGGATGGTAGAGCAAGTAATCCTTGTTGCTGATACTGTCAAAGATATTATCGTTTTGAGTTAAGCCTTTAGGAATACTTGGCGTCATACGTGAATAGGTTAACCCAGGACGATCCACCTTATCCATCACCCCCATCATACGAGTCAAATTGACAGGGCCATTCACTTGGTAGAGATCGTCCTCTGTTAAACCAGCTTCACTCAGTAGAAAGTTAACCAAGGGTTCCGGGCAATTATCAGCGACTTCCAAACGAACAGCTCGTCCAAAGCGACGAGTATGTAGCTCACCTCTTAGTGCACGGGCTAAATCCTCTACGCCCTCATCGAGGTCGAGGTCGGCATTACGAGTAATACGGAATTGGTAGCAGCCTTTTACCTTCATACCTGGAAATAGACGGTGAGCATGGGCATGAATCATCGAGGAGAGGAAAATGAGGCGGTCACCACCATCACTTAACTCTTCGGGCAACTGAACTAAGCGTGGCAGTGAACGAGGCGCAGGAATAATAGCCAACCCGGTATCACGGCCAAAGGCATCCTTACCTTCCAGCGAAACAATAAAATTTAAGCTTTTATTGACCAGACGTGGAAAGGGGTGAGCCGGATCTAACCCGATAGGGCTAATAACCGGTAAGACTTCTTTCTTAATAAAGCGCTTAACCCATAGTTCCTGCTCTGGCGTCCACATATCCCGCGCAAGAAAAAGGATATTTTCTGCTTCTAACGCTGGCAACAATATATTGTTAAGCGTTTCATATTGGTGGTCGATGGTTTCATGGCAGGTGCGACTGATTTTATTCAGTACTTCTGATGCGTGCATGCCATCCATGCCGCTGGTTTCCCGTTGCATTAATAAGTCTTTTTTCAGGTTGGCCACCCGTATTTCAAAGAACTCATCCAAATTAGAACTAAAGATCAATAGAAAACGTAGCCGCTCTAACAAAGGGTGATCTTCATCCAAAGCTTGAGCTAATACTCGCTGATTGAATGCAAGGTGACTCAATTCACGGTTGATATAGTACTCAGGATTATTTAAATCAATGCTTTGATCGTCATTTTCCAATGGGCTTTCGGGCATAAATGGGCCTTCCATAAAGGGACCTTATAACGTTATTAAAGAGCTTTAGACGACAATAATCTATGAATGTGACACTTTTGTTGCGAAACCTTTATAACGTTCACCGGTCTGATGGTCTATTGTAATTTATATACCTTTATATCTGTATTTATATAAAAGCACAAAGTGATACTTTATGACAATTATCCAAACGGAATGTAGTTAATGAATAAATCTAAATTAATCGTTTTGCTGGTCGTTGCTGCTCTAGTCGGTGCCTTTTTCGCATTTGATGGGCAGCAATATATTTCAATTGAGCGCTTTCGCTCATGGGTAGATGAAAATGCATTCTCCGCCGCACTGGCCTATTTTGCATTATACGTACTTGTTGCCGCACTCTCTTTGCCTGGCGCTGCAGCCATTACCTTACTCGGTGGCGCAGTGTTTGGTTTATGGCTCGGCGTATTATTAGTATCGTTTGCCAGTAGTGTAGGCGCAACTTTAGCCTTTTTACTATCACGCACATTATTTGCAGACACCGTTAATAAAAAGTTTGGCAGCTACCTGACAAAAATTAACGAAGGAATAAAACGCGAAGGTGCTTTCTATCTATTTACCTTGCGTTTAATTCCGGCAATTCCTTTCTTCGTTATCAATCTGGTCTTTGGCTTAAGTAAAATGAAAACCTGGACTTTCTATTGGGTTAGCCAGGTTGGTATGTTTGTCGGCACTATTATTTATGTAAACGCGGGTGCACAACTTGGTGAAGTTGAAGAGTTAAGTGTATCCGGCGTACTAACGCCTTCTATTATTGGCGCATTTATTTTATTAGCGATTTTCCCCTATATCGTTCGCGCTGTTGTTGATTGGTGGAAAGCCAAACAAGTTTATAAACAATATACCAAACCCAAAAAATTCGACGTCAATTTAACTGTTATTGGGGCTGGCAGTGCCGGGCTTGTCAGTGCTTATATCGCCGCGGCAGTCAAAGCCAAGGTTGTGTTAATCGAAAAACATAAAATGGGGGGTGACTGTTTAAATACAGGTTGCGTTCCCAGTAAAGCACTAATTCGTGCAGCAAAAACCAATCATTACATTCATAAAGCCGATCAATTGGGTATCGAAAATGCAAGCGGTAAAGTTAATTTTTCTAAAGTCATGCAGCGCATACACAAGGTCATCGATACCATTGAGCCTCATGATTCTGTTGAACGTTACACCAAGCTAGGCGTTGAGTGTGTACAAGGGGAAGCCAAAATACTTTCACCGTATGAAGTAAAAGTTGGCGATAGAATTATCACGACAAAAAATATTATTATCGCCAGTGGTGCACGCCCCTTTGTACCACCCATTCCCGGTTTAACCGATGTCGATTATCTAACATCGGATAATCTATGGTCCCTGGAAGAACAGCCAGAAAAATTATTAGTGATGGGTGCCGGCCCTATCGGCTGTGAATTAGCACAGTCCTTCCAACGCCTGGGAACCAATGTCACCCTTGTCGATATGGCTGACCGCTTAATGCCACGTGAAGATGAAGATGTATCTGCCTATATGCTTGATACGTTTAAAAATGAAGGCATTAATGTTTTATTAAATCAGCAAATTGTGGGTTTCAAAAAAGCAGAGTCAGGCTATATAGCACAACTTAAAAATGATAACGAAGAAACCGAAGTCAGCTTTGATAAAGTGATGGTGGCTGTTGGCCGTAAAGCCAACACAGACAACCTCGGTCTGGAAGAACTCGGCATCGAACTGGCAAGACCAGGGACTGTTATTGTTGATGAATATCTACGTACCAAATTCCCTAATATTTATGCCTGTGGTGATGTAGCAGGCCCTTATCAATTTACACACACCGCAGCCCATCAAGCCTGGTATGCCAGTGTGAATTCTCTATTTGGCAAAATTAAAAAATTCCGCGTAGATTACCGTGTCATTCCTTGGGCAACTTTCAGTGATCCGGAAGTTGCACGTGTGGGTTTGAGTGAAAGCGAAGCAAAAGAACAAAATATTGAATTTGATATTACTAAATATGGTATTGATGACCTCGACCGCGCCATTGCCGACAACGAAGCAAAAGGCTTTGTAAAAGTATTAACGGGCAAGGGCAGTGACCGTATTTTAGGTTGCACTATTGTTGGTAGTCACGGCGGCGAATTAATTACCGAATTTGTGTCTGCTATGAAGCACAATATTGGCTTAAACAAAATACTGGGAACCATTCATATCTATCCAACAATGAGTGAAGCCAATAAATTTGCAGCTGGGGAATGGAAGCGCGCGAATGTATCTGAAAAAACATTACAGTGGCTAGGTAAATTCCATAGTTGGATGAGAGGTTAACAACTTATCTTTTATAACAGTATGCATCATTAAATATAGAGTGAATAACCACTCTATATTTAATTTCTTTAAAAATTTCCTGCCAATTCTTTTGTGAGTGATGATGCCGATATCTCTTTACAGCCACTGGCATTTTGCCCGCACCATAACGGCGAAAAATCACTGCTCTGTTTTAATTCTGCTTCTCCTCGAATAGCGGTTATTGCTGTTGCCGCCAAGGGAAACTCAGAAGCATGAGCATTGATAGGGCCAAGCTCTTTAACCGCACGATTGACAATACTTCTTGCAGGCCGACCAGAAAATACATTGGTAATTGCCGTGTGACGTGACGCATCACTTTTTATTGCTGCACGGTGTAACTGACTGGTTTTCGTTTCTGAGCATAACAGATAAGCGGTACCTACTTGTACTGCCGTCGCGCCTAATGAAAGTGCTTCCGTAACACCTTGTGCACTACAAATACCACCAGCGGCAATCACCGGCACCTTAACGTGTTTTACAATCTGAGGCAGCAATGAAAACGTGCCTACTTGCATAGTTAAATCTTTCGATAGAAACATACCACGGTGGCCACCTGCCTCTAAGCCCTGTGCAATAATGCCATCCGCACCATGAGCTTCAAGCCATTGGGCTTCTTCCACAGTGGTAGCAGAAGCAAAAATTTTTGTACCCCAACTTTTTACTGTGCTTAGTAATTTTTCCTCAGGCAAACCAAAATGAAAACTCACAACGTGAGGCTTGTATTTTTCGAGAACATCTACTGCCTGAGCACTAAAAGGCTCGCGACTAGCGCCTGCCGGAATACTATCAGCATCGACACTATATTCAGTAAAGTATGGCTGCAATTCTGCTCGCCATCGTGATTCGCGCTCTGTATTAACTATCGGAGGGGTATGGCAGAAAAAATTAACATTAAAGGGCTTATCTGTATTTTCTATAATCGTTTTTAGCTCTGCATCGATCGCATCCGGTTCAAGCATAGCGCAAGGCAAAGACCCCAAGCCGCCAGCAGAAGAAACGGCTATCGTCAACGCACTATCTTGAACACCCGCCATAGGCGCTTGAATAATGGGTAACTCTATGCCCAAAAACTCTTTACAGTGCATATTACAGCCCCTTGACACTAAAGCGTTTGGTAATAAAGTTATTCACTGAATAAATTGGGAAGAATATCGACAACGCCCATTTCCTTAAAAAAAGGATAGCCAAAAATACCGATCCCTAAAGCTAGGAAAAAAGCGAGTGAGACAGGCAAATATTTTCGGAATTCTTTTAAAAACATAAAACCCAGTAACGTTATAAAAAACAAGATAAAAATCAGTATATGCAGTAACTTCCACTCTGATGTCAACACCGATATCGGCGTCATCACAAGTAACCAAAGAATAAATTGTATTATTCCATTTTTCATAAATTTGACTAACCTTCTGAAAAACCAACTAAAATTTAGATATTGCCGTCATTCCATCGTATTTTTGACAATGATTTATTATTTCTCTTCATAATAAAACGACGATATCGAGGTTATCATACGGCATAATCACCAACCATAATACAGTGACTATAATTAAGAGCCATTAAACGTCAGGGCTGCTACTGTAAAATGCACTGCATAACAACCGCAGAAGATGGACAAAGAGATGAAAACTGCTTGGTTTGTTTAATAGGCTCAGGGGTAAGATCTCTAGAGATGGTTGAAAAACTGAGTTTTTTAAAATAATCCTCTGCTGTTTCAGTTAATAGATACATTTCCGTTACACCATTATCAATGGCGTACTGTTTAATGCTAGAGAATATCGATAAACCTATACCTTTTCCTCGATATTCTTTAAGCACCGCAATAGATCGAATCAATGCAAACTTACCATAAAGTTCAATCCCACCAACGCCTATAATGGTATTTTCTTCTTCCAGCACTAAAAAATTATCTAGGTGGCCTTGGCAATCTTCATGAGGTAAACCTTCACTATTGAGTATTAATTGAATAGAAGTCAGATCACTATTAGTGGCTTTACGGAAATTCATCATTAAATTCTATTTAGAGACAAAAAATGAGCTTAATACTAAAGGGTTATTTTTTTAATTCTTATTGTTATCAGTTAAAAATCTTTAATATAGACTTGATGAAACTGAACTGCATCATCAAGTCTAAGTGCCTGATTTATGCTTTACTCTGGCCTTTTACAATCGCCTTTTTTAGCCAATTTCAAAGCTTTTACTGCTTCTTTTCCTTCTTCATTATCTACTAGTTTTAAGTTAGCACCGCCAACAAATACACCCATTTTAATATATTGCTGAATAAAGTAATTGTTTCCACTTTCTACATTTACCAACAAATCATTAGGAGAAAATTCAGACTCCGTAGAAACTTTATGCTCTTTGTCACCTTGAACTTCTTCATAGAAAAAAACATTAGACGCAGATTTACCTACACATTTTTCATTAACCCATATGCTTTTCGTTAAGGCGCCACCAAAAGTACCTGAGCGATAAATATACAGTCCTGCGTTACCTTCTGAAGGTGGGTTAAACTGTTTTGCTGCTTCTGTATTTTCGGGGCTTTCTAGCGGAACTGAAACACAACCCACAAACAAAGATGATACTAAAGCAATTAGCATGATTTTTTTATACATTATCGTTTCCTTTTATGATTACATAAGATCCGTAATTGTCGGACATATTAGAGGGTAGCAGAAACTTACCTATTATGCTGAATTATTAGCCCATAGAGCAAAAAATTACTCGTCTTATTCTTGGAGATTCAGGTTCTTAATGGGTTTATGTTTTCATAGAGCCATTGAATTGCTCGGAGATCTAACTCTGCCCCAAAGAATGGCAAAACTAGGGTGAAGAGCGGTGTTAACACTTTTCTGGCTGACTTTATTAGCGACTGTAGCTTGATAGACTGATTTATCTCCCTCTGAATGCGAAGCCTGATCGATGCCTTTAGAAATACGTTTAGGTATTAATTCCCCTACTGATATATCTTTATCGTTAAGGAAAGTTTCTATCCCATATGGCATAAAAAAGATTTAGTTTATTAACAAATTCTTTATCTAAATATCACCCTTTAAAGCACGATGCCGTATAAGTGGCGACTTTGCAGTTAATTAGTTTTTGTATAGAGAGTATATGTTTCTCTTAAATCAACACCACTACAATTGGCCGCTTTGCCGCAGACAGGTGGGCCTAGTGGGGGTTTATATATTTTAATTAATTGGACCTTATCTCCTATTTGGTAAAAAGGCTTTTTGCGAGAATAAAGCCTAATTTCTTTACCGCTAATATTAAAAATTAGCTCTTGAAAACACCCTTTATTTTGTGGACAAAGAGTTTTCTCTCGAAGAACTTCAGACAAAAAAGGGATCTGCTTCGAGTTTAAATCTCTGGCTTGCTTTTGATTGAACCCAACAAAAACCCCTAACAATACAATTAGTACTACTGCACTACCAAAAATTTTAGGGATTGTATCCATTCTTAACCTATTGCATAACGCCATAATGTGAGCAACAGAAGCAGCATGTTGTCTTCCCCACCGGAGCCACGTATTTTATAGCCAGAGCAAACTTGAGCAACTTGTTATAACTTTTGTTAGGCATCGCGAATAGGTGCTGTAAAGTATGAAGATATTGCAAATAAAATTAAACCAAACCCAAGTGATATAAGTATTGTTTGAATTGAAAAATTACCCATAAATTTTCCAAGTAAATAGCCACCTGTTGTACCAATTAATAGTGAAGCCCATACAATGTTAAAAAACGGAAGCCTTTTTGTACAATATGGGCAATATTTCATAATTTTTAAAAGAATTATATGTATTTTTCGTCTTACGAGTTCCTACTGCAATAGCATTTGATGGCCTTTTAGTCGCAGCTTTTGGGTTAGAAATCAAGTTAGCGCGACAAGCCTGAATTAATGGCTCCTAGAATTAGTATAATTATCGTCCCAATGATAATCGGCGCAAACCAAAATAACTTTTTTGGCATTTTAGAAAAATATGGGAAACCAATATATACACTTATCGGAGCCAAATACTGCATTGTGTTTATGGATTTTAAGCCGGAAGCTGTATACAAAATATATATAAAGGCGAGAGCAACCAATATTGTTGTTATAGTGTTAAGCTTTATGTCGCTCGATTCCACCACCCATATGTACCTAATTCCCGCCAAAAAAATAATTGAAATCAGAATCAAATAATCTATCAGGTTGCTAGAATATTGAAAGCCTAATGCTAATGCCAGCTCGCTCGCTGGGCGAGAAAAATAATCTCGATAGAACTCAACCCCATCTAATATAAAACCTTTCCACGCAAATATTTGGTCTGCTAGGGAAGTAATCGCGCTTACAGTAAAAAATAGCGACAAACCGATCACCAATTTAAATAAAATGGATGAATCCACCCAAAGCTCTTTAGCTTCTTCAATATCCGATTTTATACTCATTCATATCCTGTATCGATTTTTTGAGCGCCTAACGCTACTAACAGTAGCCCCCAAAGTGGCGGCCTGATTTTTAGGCCGATGTTTTGAGTATTCGCCTAGCTTGCCTTGTTGAATTTATTATCACAAATAATTTATATAATATGTAGAGATCCTTTAAACAGTTTGAATTCATCTTGTGCCGTATCATTAATGTATGGTGAATCATACATATGGATGCTATATAGAATATCTCCATAATGTATACATAACATCTCATCATCAATTATAGTAGGTATCATATTTTCAGCTTCAAATAAGAAGCTTGATTTTGAGCGGGCTGCTTTATAGTTTTTACCTGAGAATTCTTCTGGGGCTTCATAGCATTCATAGCCTGAAAGTAGTTGGCTAAAACCTATATGAGACTCTTTACAAAGCTCCACAAGATTTTCATAGTCTTTGACTGTATCATCTTCCTCCATGAAAAATGTAATAGATGGACTAAAAATATTCTGTCCTTCAGGAGATAGTTTCGAATCCGGATATTTTTTAAGTACCACAGAAAGCCCCTTTAAATCTTCGAGATCTTTAATCAATTCTTTTTGATATTCTGATCTACTGTCATCAGATATGAGTATTTGTTGTTCTTTCATAGACTCGAATGATGTAAACGCCTCTACTTCCCAATCTTCTGGAGTATTAAACCCAAAGCCCAGTCGAGTATTAATAAAGTAATTATCATTTCTAATGATGTCCGGCAGTGACTTTACTGCCGCTCCAGCAGTAGCAAGACTTAAAAATTTAAGAAATTCTCTTCTTCCAAATTCCATTTAATAACCTTTATAAATCTAACGCTTAAGTCAGTCGGCGGGATAGCTGTCGGCTGCACTTATTTGTTAGGCTTTTCGTTGGTGATTTTGCTGACAAGCGTATCCAAAACCATAAGATCATTTGCTAGCTCCATATACTCATCTGAATCTTCGTCCATATTTTTTAGAGTGGCCTTCTCTGACTCATATGCCCTTGATAAATAATATTTAAGCATTCTCAGTTCGACAGCGTCCAATTTCATAAGCATCACCCTAAATCAGTATTAATTGCGCCCAAGAAGCATGGCATGGCTGATGGCTCTAGATCTCTGAGACGCTTTAAAAATTGCTCTAATGGCATGTCGTAAAGCGGACGAACAGTGAAATGGCTTTTACCTCGTTCACCCCCTTTATCGATAGATACATGTAAACCAGTTGGCAATTTTGTACCTTTTGGTAGTTTCCACCACAAAGTACCGAGGCCAGGGTTTCTATAGTTAAACAATGACAAACCGCCTGATTTAGAGTCAACATATTTAATACCATTACGATCAAATATCCTAACATCCCACTTTATATCTTCAGGTCTAGGTGGGGTTGTTCTTATGTAATCCATTTTAGCTTTTGTTTTTCTTCCTAACCTAAATAAATCCTCTGGTAGCTTTACATAAAACTCTAACGGTGTATGCATATTTATTCTCCTTAGTGAATCATTTTGTAAGCCTAACGCCGTGGTAATTTGGCCCAATTGCGGGAACGGATTTTTGCGGTAAAGTAGGCGAAGCCTATCGCAAAAAGGAGTGGAGCAATAGGGGTCAAATTGACCACTTTGTTATGAGTATTAGACTGCACCGACATAGAACTTGTGAGGCCCACTGCTAGAAAAGCCCAATGATTCATAGAATTGTATTGCTTTGGCACTTTCATGTGCAACCAGCCAAGTAGGACCTACACCTTTTGTGCCTGACAACTGCTGCATCAGGCCTTTGCCCACACCTTTGCGATGGTGAGATGGTGATACAAATATTTCTTGGATATAGCAACATTCGTTACCCTGCCAAGGATAACTATAAGCGAAAATGACCCCGATGATTTTGTCGGCTTCACAAGCAACAAAACAAAGAGCCGGATCAAAACCAAATATTCGACTCAGGTAGGCTTCCGCGTGGGGTAACTCCCACTCCTCATTGTAAGGGGGCAGCGCATATACCAATTTCAATAGTTCAGCGCATTCATGTAAGTCTTCCGCTATGCAGTTTCTGTATTCCACTGAACTTCCTTCGTGAACTCATAACGCCTCAATAACTGGCAGCCGAAGCAACGCGTAGGCTGTCCAGCGTCGATAAGTGCGTAGTTAATTGACTTGTTATACGATTTATTTGCAAACACTTAAAATCACCAGTTCTTGTGTACCTTCGTGAGTAAGCTTAACCTCTCTGCTGCTAAGCAGTGCCAACCATTCTAAAAAATTCACTAGCTGGAAGTACGACCTTTCACATTGTATATCATGAGGCGACACATCCAGCTCGATTTCTGTTTCTACGAAGAAATGACAATTGAGTTGTATATTTTCAGTGAGCCAGATATACAAGGTTGTAGGGTTAGTTTGCTGCATATCCTTAACTGTATTGAGATCGTCAGGCAGGTCTTTTTCAACATCGCCATGAAAGAATTCAATTTTATACTCTGATCCCTTCACCTCAGTTATGAATGAGTTCCAAATAGATATATCTATATCTTCTACGTAAATGTCACGCAATGAACCATCTGTTTCAAATTCTGATTTGATGCAATTCCATTGTTTCATAGTATTTTCGTATAACGCCGCCAGCAGGAGAGCAGCTTTGCTGTTTCCCAATAGCTGGCTTTGTTATAGAGATTTAAGCACACAATCATAGGTGACTTGTTGTTGAACTTGTGCATCTCCACTTTTTGAACGTCCTGCCGCAGAGTTACAATAGGATAGCTTTCTTTCATAATCCTCGGCTTCAATTTTGAAAAGAGAAGAATCATTGCACATCGCTTTAGAAAATGCAGCAATAGCTTTAATATTCAATGCTTCACTTTCTAGTACACCTTTTAAATATAATTTATTATAAAATTCAGACAAGCCATTTTCTCTAAAATCTTTTTCGTAATTATCAAATAAAAATTGTTTAAGCTCATTTTCCGATAAATCGTTTTCACCTTTAAAAGCGCTTTCTAAAGCAACTCTTAAAGAGGTTTGAAACGAATTGATAAGTAAGGAATCAACTTTTTCACAATCAGCCATCGAAAATTGTGAAAAAGCTAAAAACAATGCAAATAATATCTTATATCTCATTCTTAAGTCCTATAACGCCTAGCATATCGGCGTAATGATGTTGGCGACTTTTGTGCGTTTCTTTGCGCAAAAGGTGCCAACATTACGGAGTCCGTTGGTACTACTTGTTAGCTGTATAATTTCCAAATTTGCCACCATTTTTTTGATGACCTTAATTCAACCTCGATTTTGGCGTTACCCAAAATATCTTTTGTCATGAACTGTTTGAACCCACCATATACTACTGGAAGTTCGTGCGTACCCTCACTAAAAAAATAGCAAACAGGATTGTTCTCGGCGCATGGAAGAGCGAACCATGACATTATGTAGCCCTGATGACAAAAGAATGCCAAATAATTCTTCGGTAACTTATAGTCCAAATTGTTTTCTTCTAAGAGCTCTGGTAAGTACTCCGTGTTTGAGACGACATCTGTGATGAAGCAGTCTGTGCCAACCATAACACCCTTGTAGTCTTTACCCATGAAGAGTAAATATTCTTTATACGCAGCAGGTAAAGAAAAGCCGATTTTGGACTCTAATTCCTCGACTTCTTCGACAGAACAACCAATCGGTTGTTTTATCCCGTTCCGATCAAAGGCACCTTTTACATCATCGAAGTATCTCATCATTGCCTACAGCTAACGCCTGTGTATGAGGCGGCTGGAGCGTAGCGTAAGCCGTCCCAGCACGCGCTTTTTGCGTGCGCACATGACACACTTGTTATGTTTTTTAGATTTTAATCATCTTAACTAGACTTTTTAAGTAAGTTCATATAACAATTTGAGTAAGACTTATTGAAAATAAAGTTTCTGTCAACCATATTTTTAACTCGATTAGAATGCGAAAGATTTGAAAAATTATTGATATCATTTAATTTCGATATCGCCAACTCAGAGCATTTATATATATTTTTTTCCAACAATATTTCTTGCACTGCAAGCAAGCAATTCTGGTAATTGTCTTCACTATTTTTTTCTTGAAAGAGCCTATATTGTTTTAAACAAAAATAATCGTTCAGTTGATTATGGTTTCTAATGGCAATAACTTCTAGAATTTCATCTATTGTACTTTTTGACAATGGATTTTTATTTATATGATCGACGGATATCTGCTTAGCATAAGAAACAACTTCTTGAATTGTTTTTTTCATCTCTTCGGGATCGTCTGTTATTTCAGCATTTTTGGCAACTTCATCTATCACTATATCAGGATTTAGATATGTAGTGCACATTGCCACTAAGTTAATATTACTAATTTTAAAAACATAATTATCAAGGGGGTTCTTTATACTCCCCTCCATTATTTTTGCTTCTGTTAATATAGGTTTGAAACAGGTGTCATAACCTAGTGAAATATAGAAAATGCAGCTCCAGTCACCTTTCTGGCAATTTTCACCAAAAGAAATGCCTTCTAATAAACTGTAGTTGAGGTTTATATTTTCAATATAATCGATTTTTTCAAAAATATAATCTGGCAATGACTCAGCATTAGTTTCTTTGGCGGACAGATATGTAGCAAATAGTATAAGAAAGAGAGAACTTAAGTATATTTTCTTCATATGTATTTCTCGATATCACGGAAACATAACGCTTGTGTATGGGGCGGCTGGAGCAACGCGTAAGCCCGTCCCAGCACACAGCTTTTTGTGTGCGAACATGATACATTTGTTATGCTTTGTATTAGCAGTTACCAATCTTTTCTCCAAAAGAAGTTATTTAACTCCAGCCATAGTATTTTTATAATTTTTCCATCTTTATAGTATACTGCTATTTGACTGCTTTTTTCCTTTTTGGGTCCCAGCCATACAGGTCTTTTTGTTCCGCTTCCTCGATATACTGTACCGAGTATTTTAGAAACTTCGGCCTCATTCATATTTGGTTCAATTTTATTAAGCTTTTGCATTAGGAACTCTAATTGCTCAGAGGTCATTTTTTCTATAGCTCGCTCTCCAGTTGCGCAAGAACCAAGAATGACTATACATAGAATCAAAATAAATGATCGGAACAATTTCATCTCCATTTTGCATAACAGTGTATTAATAAGGCCGATGGCCTCATTAATATAATTATGAGGCGGCCCTTGTTTTCTAAATTTAAAAATCTTGATCTTCTAAGCTACTCATTAACCAGCGCCTTACAGCAACTTAATTGCATAAGCAACAATTAGAGCGGCTTTGCTCAATATTTAGACTCTTGCTAAATATCTTTTTAAAGGTTAACTTACCAGCTTAATCTTGAAAAGGAGTTTAAGATGTACAAATCACCATTCCTAAAATCGATCTCCGATTTTATGCTCGCTCGACGATATAGCAAGCGAACTATCCAAACGTATATTACTTGGATTAAAGCATATATTAATTTTCATAATAAGCAGCATCCTCAGGATATGGCAGAGCCTGAGATTGAAGCTTTTTTAACACATTTAGCAGTAAATAAAACCGTTTCTATTAGCACACAATCAATCGCTCTGAATGCCTTGGTATTTCTCTACCGTAAATTTTTAAATACCCATCTAACTAATTTGGATGAGTTTAAAAGATCAACAAAACAAGTAAAACTGCCTATCATTTTGACACAGCTAGAAATTAAACAGCTTTTTACTGCATTGCCTGTGCAATATCGTTTAATGGCTGGCTTACTCTATGGTTCAGGTTTACGGAGAATCGAATTATTGCGGTTGAGGGTTAATGATATAGATTCATCGCTATTACAAATAAGGGTGTGGAATGGTAAGGGATTTAAACACCGCTTCACAACATTGGCTCCAGAGTTATTACCGGCTATTGAACGGCAAATCGACCAAGTAAAGCTATTTTGGGAAGATGATCTACAAAACCCCATTTATTCAGGCGTTTGGCTACCTGATGCATTAGCAAGAAAATACCGCTCTGCACCTAAAGAATTAGGCTGGCACTATTTATTTCCATCCAGCAAGTTAAGTATGGGCCCTCAGTCTAATAAAATAAGGCGGCATCACATTGATGAAGGCACTCTTGGTAGAGCAATCAGGCAAGCAAGAAAACAAGCAGGCATCCTCAAACAAATCACGCCCCATACATTACGCCATTCATTTGCCACCCATTTACTCCAAAATGGCGCCGATATTCGCACAGTACAACAACTTGGACATAGCGATGTAAAAACGACAGAGATTTATACCCATGTGTTAAAGCAAGGGGCATTAGGAGTAAAAAGCCCCCTTAGTTCTTTATTTGGTTCTTCGTAGTTGGTGAGTACACTGAAATAGAGAATGCCAACTCTCACTTATTCATTTTCCGCCATAGCATAAACATTCATTTCACCCGTATCAAAATCACTGGTGACGGTAAATACAATCGGGCGGCAGCATACAAAGCAGTCTTCAATATACTGTTGCTCTTCTCCGCCTGTAGGATCTAATACGATTTCGATCAATTCCCCACAATAAGGGCAGTGGCATTTTTGGGTTTCTAACATATTAAGCCTATTTTTACTTTTTAACGTACAATATCCCTTTAACACTCGGTGATAAGAACTACCACACATGAAATACAAAGGTCAGCCTGCTTTTTCTCATTCACAGCAACCCAAAATTGGCGTGCTTATTACTAACTTAGGAACACCAGAGGCACCCACCCCCAGTGCGTTACATAAGTACCTTAAGGAGTTTTTATCCGACCCTCGGGTTGTCGAATTCCCACGCTTTTTATGGCAGTGTATTTTACACGGTGTTATTTTAAGAATCCGCCCTCGCCGCTCTGCAGCTGCCTATAAAACGGTTTGGCGAGATGAGGGCTCTCCCCTCATGATTTATACGCAAGATCAGGCCAATGCATTACGGCAATCGTTACAGTCCGAATACGGTGAGAATATTGTCGTGGATTTTGCTATGCGCTATGGCTCTCCGTCGATGAACGAGCGCATTGAACAATTTCAACAAGCGGGCGTCACCAAGCTGTTAGTTTTACCGCTCTACCCCCAATACTCAGCGGCAACAACAGCCTCAACCTTCGATGCCCTAGCGCAAGACTTTACCCAGCGACGCTGGCTACCGGACTTACGCTTTATCAGCCACTATCATGATTACCCGCTCTATATAGAGGCGATAGCCGAGAGTATTAAAAAGCACAGAGAAGAACACGGCAGTGCAGATAAGTTACTCTTTTCTTACCATGGTGTGCCTCTACGCTATTTAAAAAATGGCGACCCTTATCACTGTGAATGTTACAAAACCTCACGTTTAATTGCAGAGCATTTAGGGTTGGAAAAAGAGGCCTATATGACAACGTTTCAATCCCGTTTTGGCCGAGAAGAATGGTTAAAGCCTTATACCGATGAAACGCTTAAGTCATTTCCTGCAAACAACGTTAAATCTGTTCAGGTTATTTGCCCAGGGTTTTCTGCAGACTGTATAGAAACGATCGAAGAAATCTGCGAAGAGAACCGTGAATATTTTATGCATGCGGGCGGAGAAAGCTATCAATATATTCCTGCTCTCAATGCCAGCTCTTCACATATACAACTATTGACAGAGTTAGTGAAAAAGAATCTACAAGGTTGGGATTTTGCAGAGGAAAGTTTTGGCCAAGAAGCTGAAAAACACTATCAATTATTACTCAAGAATGCTGATAAATAAAAATAATAATTTAGAAAAACTATTATTTATAAAATGAACCAAGTATAAATATATGGCGTAGAACTAATACATTGTATATTTTAATGGTAAGAGTAATGTTGAATTTTTTTAGACCTGACCCACAAAAAAAGCTCCAAGAAAAGTATGAAAAATTACTTTATGAAGCAATGCAATTTCAACGCAATGGTGATATTAAAAATTATTCGATGATTACTGCAGAGGCAGAGAAAGTGCACAGTGAAATTAAAAAACTACAAGCGTAGTTGTTTTTAATTTTTATTCTGCCAGGCAACATTTATTACGGCCAGTCTCTTTCGCTTTGTATAAAGCTTCGTCTGCACGCTCGAATACTTTTTCTGCGGTGTCACCTTCTGCAAATTCGGAGATACCTATCGATACGGTTATTGTAATCTTTTCATTTTTATAGCGGAAAGGGGCATTCGCTAGTGCTTCGCGAATGCGGTTAAGTACATCCAGTGCCTTCTCTCCATCTGTTTCAGGTAACAGTAATACAAACTCTTCTCCACCAAAGCGAGCCATAAAATCAACTTCGCGCAGCCGTTTTACCACCGCATTCGATACAATTTTTAATACCTTATCGCCTGTTTGATGGCCATAGTTATCATTGATTTTTTTAAAGAAGTCGATATCGATAACGGCTAATGTTAAGGGGTGTTTATAACGCTGCCAGCGTTGCATCTCTTGATAGGAGCGCTGACTATAGGCCTCTCGATTTGGCAGACCGGTTAAACTATCCGTAACGGCACGTTGCTTTTCTTCCTCCAGCCGATGGCGAATTTCTTCTTCGTTCTGTTCCATTTGCTGTACTTTACTCACAAGCGTTTGTAACTGTACAGCTAAACTTTCTCTGTCTTCTGGTGGCTCGCTCTGTTGCTTATAATCAGATAACGCCACTTGTAATTGTTGTACATGGCTTTCCACTGCCTGTTTTAGAGTATCAATATTATTGTGGTCATTGAGAGCCAAAGTAATAGTTGCCATGCCTTCATTAACACTACTATGAAGGTGGTCCGCAGCTTCCCTGACTTGTTGCTCTGTTTCAATAGAAATACCTAAGGCACTCAGGACCTCGGATAGCTCACCATAGAGATGTTCTAAATACTGCTGGTAGTCATTGTCGGCACCAATATAGGCCTGTAATACAAAATCACGGATATCTTCAAGCGTAGGGGCAAGCTCAAACCAACGCAAGCCTTGTTGAATACGCTGTCGGGCTTTCGTTGCCTTTTGCTGGGCCGCTGGCACCGTTTTAAAGTGGTCTAATAATTCGACAAGAATTATAGAAACCCGATCTGGCACATCCGGTGAGCTTTCTTCTTTATATTCCTGCTGCAAAATAGTTTCTGGAATATTGCGCTCTCGCTGATAGCCCACGACTTCAGCTTCACCATCTATCACATCACCTTCAACGCTAATATCACTTTCGCCTATTTCTTCCCAGTCAGCCTCTTCGGCACCCACTTCTGTGTTGTTTTCTGTAGCACCCTCTGATGAAGAATCCGTTGAAGGTTTTTCGCTCTCATCAGCTTTATGACCAAAGAGCTTCCCAAAGAGACCCGAACTACTTTTCGGTGAGTTGCTGATAGCCTGTTGTTGCAAGTCGCTCAATTGTTGTAACAGACGTTTTAGGGTTGCCGGTATCAGTACACCTTTGGGTAGCTGCTTTTTAAAGTGCTTTATATTGGGCTTCACATCAGCGCTAGGGCTTTGCTGCTGAACTTGGTTAGCAATATTCGCCAACGCTTTACAGATTTCTTGCCAGTGGCGCTGTTGGCGTTGCTCTACTTCTTCTGTCACTCTGGGTAGCGACTTAAGCATTCGATCAAAACCGGCAACATCATTATGCTTCACGCTGGCCAGAATCGCCTGTAGCCGCTCATCTAAATTGGTATCGTAGCCCTCAGCAGCAGAACATAAGGTAGTCACTGCACGGTGCAAAATACTTTGTTGTGCGGCTAATGTTTTTTCTAACTGCTCTTGCTGAGCAAGGCTTCGACGGTATTTATCTCGCCAAGGATTATTTTGTTCTGACATAACAAAAATAATTTCACTGTCGTTCTTAAGTAAAATGAAAGCCCTAAAGTAAGTGCTGCCCATAGATGGCGATATTAATAAAGGGTTATGTAGTCTTTTAGTATAGCTGGCACAAGACGATATGCTTGCGAAAGGGGTGAATTCTGCGATTCTATTAGCTTATTAGGATATAGAAAGCCAAATGTTAATCAATGTTGGTTATAACTAATTAGGGAGCATTTCCTTTATATATTTAACGATTTTTGTTAACTAATGGTAAAGGAAAATACAAAACTCTTAGTAGAGGGTTCTGCTCAAAAAGCTTTTTAAGGAAAACTGGCAGTATAATACTTGCCAAGAACATACAGATTGCCATAACCGGGCTACTATCGACTGAAAAAAGCAATTTGTAAAGCTTATATATAATCATACTAAATATACCGTGAAAAATAAGCACAAATAAACTAGATGACCCAATAGCCGAGAGTAAAGACGCTAAAAATCTATGCTTACTCATATAAACCGACAATGAAAATAAAATATAGATACCAGAGCAAGAACCCAGAAAAACAAAGATAGGAGAAACAAAAACTTTCCGACTTAAATTGATATAGGCATCTGTAAAAAAAATAACTGCAAAGAAGGTGATTAAAGATATACATAGAATTTTTGGAGATAAGCAGAAATTTACAGCATAACTTTTTAAAGAATACCCAGATAAAAAAAATAGTAATGTTACTAAAACAATATCTAAGGTAAAAGGTAAACCTACTAAAGAGTATTCTGTACCAACAAAAAAGATCTCTTTATATTGAATGTATTCAAATGATAAATAACCCATTATTGCTATAAAAATTAACATCAATACTTTAACTACGTTTGTTCTGGAACTCATGTTGGTTAATTTTAAAAATAAATAAGCAACCATCAAGACTAACCAAAGGTGTGGTAGAAACCATAAGGGTTCCAACATAAGAACACTGATATAACCATAAAAAATCCCCACGAAAGCCTTTCCTATATCAATATCTTTTACAAAAAATACGATAATTAAAAAGAAGAAGGCCGTCACAAAATAGGGCTTTAAAAGACTATCTGTTTTTTTAAGGGCTAAGCGATAAAAACTGGCAGGCTCTGAAAAAAGTACACCGGCAATGAAAAAGAAGAAAGGCAACCTAATAAGGCTCATTGCTGCAACGGTTTCCGGGAAGTAGTCAAATAATTGACTGTGCGCCGTTGCAACTAAAATAATACTAATTGCCTTAGCTATATCAATAAAGATTATTCTCTCTTTCATTTGGTGCTTCTTCTATATACTTATTATTATGCCTAGGCATATTCAAACACAAATGAACTAGGTGCAAACTGAATAGCATTGAGCCAATAGCCAGTATAAAACTGCTACGCTAAAATTTATAATACTTTTTAAAGAAAACATTAACTCTCACAATATTTGTGAGAGTTAATGTAGATGAAGAGTAGATATAAGGTGGGAAAAGGTTATATATTTGCTTTTTCTTTTTTAATTAGATGCTCAGTCACTTGTAGCATTCTCGCAGTAGAGCCTGCCATGCTGGCAGATGTGCGGTATTTCCCATTAATAATTAACTCCGGTGTTCCGTTAATACCATAGCTACGAGCACGAGCATCGGCTTGTTTGACCATAGAATTAACGCCAAATGATTTAAAGGTTTTATCAAACTTTTCTTTGCTAACACCATGAGCTTTAAATACTTCGTAGATTTCACCTTCTTTGAGCATTCTCTTTTTCTTAAGGTGCATGGCATCGAAAATATCTTTATGCATCGCTTTTTGCTTACCTAGTACAGCAGCTGTATAGAAAATGCGGGCATGAACGACCATGTTTTTACTCCACATCGCAGGCGAGTGACGCACAAAGATATCGTCTGATTGCTGGCTTTTCCATTGCTCAAAGACTGGGCGGAATTGATTACAGTGAGGACAGCCGTACCAAAAAATCTCTGTTACCTCAACTTTGTCTGGGCTGCCAGTTTTAACAGGTGTTTCTATCACCTGATAGTCTTTACCTGCAACAAATTGATCTTGAGCAATTGAAGCGACTGAAATCAGCGCTGTAAATGCAAAAATTAACCATTTAGACATAGGTGTCTCCTGTATTATTATCAACGGCTTATTGGGGTATTGGACTATAGGCTAATCGTTAGTTCCGTAAGCTTAAATAAAAAGAGAGCTTTGTCACAATTAGCTTACCCAAATGTTTTGCCTCTAGATGTAGTTAGCATAAAAAAGGGTAGCTTAAGCCACCCTTTTTACAATATTACTGACTTGTGTTCTTTATACGCAGGTGAAAATGAATCTGCGCTGAATGAGCGGGCTGTATAGTGCCTTTTTAGTTTAAGCCTGAAATATAGTTAGCCACTGAATCAATTTCAGCATCACTCATATGCTCAGCAACTTGGCGCATGATTTTAGACTCACCATCATTGGTTCTTTCACCACCACGGAATGCACGTAGCTGCTTTGCAATATATTCTGAATACTGACCACTTAAACGCGGGTAAGCAGCCGGCTCATTACCTAAACCACGTGGCGAGTGGCAGCCAGTACACGAAGGCACACCCGTCGTCAGGTTACCAGAGCGGAAAACTCTTTCACCGAGAACCAGCCCATCGACTTCAATACCGGCATTGATTTTCACTTTTAAGGGCTTAGCACCTGACAATTGGATAGTTTTACTATTGTAAAAGGCCGCTAAGTCTTTCAACTCTTGCTCGTCCAGATCTTCTAGCAAACCGGTCATCTCAGGCACAATACGTGCGCCTGACTGAATATCTTTTAATTGCTTGGTTAGATATTTTTCACCTAAGCCGGCCAATTTCGGGAAATTAGGTGCTGGACTATTACCATCCGCGCCATGACAACTGCTGCATACACCTGCTATTTCTTCCCCATCATCTGGGTCGCCTGCAAGTACTTCCTCTTGTGGTGATGCCGCGAATACATTACTTACCATAAAAAAGGTAAACAAGGTGGCTACGGTTGTTGACAGAAACTTGTTATTGCTCATTATTTAGCCCATTTACGTCGTTGTAGGTATGATTTAATTTTATAGATAGTTTATTAAGTGGTTGCGAATTACCCAACGTAATCTATAGCGTTGGATTAATTCATGTCCTTACCAATCCAGCAGGTTACAATGCACCACTTTTTATTGGCTCATAAAGTGCCGAATTATAACCTAATATGATCAAAACGCACTACGCTTCAACCACTTAGGATAACGTATGTCTCGCCAAAACATCTATCAACAGGCAGAATTCTTCCATAGTTCACCCGATCTTGCCCATTGTCCTGACGAAGGAGGCTTCGAAGTCGCCTTTGCCGGACGGTCAAATGCCGGAAAATCCAGTGCTATCAATACGCTTACTGGTAATAAAAAACTGGCACGAACCAGTAAAACGCCTGGGCGAACTCAATTGATCAACTACTTCAGAATAGACCCTGAACGTTCGCTGGTTGATTTGCCAGGTTATGGTTACGCCAAAGTGCCTTTAGCCATTAAAAAGAAATGGGATAAAAACCTGTCGAATTATCTCCACGAGCGTAAATCACTCAGCGGCTTAATTTTATTAATGGATATACGCCACCCCATGCAGGAATTCGACACGATGATGCTCAACTGGGCAATTGAAGCCGAGATGCCTGTTCATATTCTTCTGACTAAAGCTGACAAGCTTAAAAAAGGCCCTGGCAAAAGCACTCTGCTAGCGGTGGAGAAAAGTTTGCGAGAGGCCAATGTTGAGGATTTGGTGAGTGTTCAGTTATTTTCGGCGTTGAAACGAGATGGGGTTAAAGAGCTTATCCAGGTGTTAAATCACATGCTATCGGTGGAAGAAGGCAGTAATTCGGAAGTACTGCCACCAGAACATTGATCGTTGTTTCTTTATATAGTTATTCCTTATAGCTGTAATGTCATATAGACCAGCTTAGGCTTTTTAGAACTACCCAGAAAATAATAGGATTCCTCTAAGGTCATATTGGTATAGGTTACTTTATAAGAAAGAATCATATAGGTCACCAAGCCATCACCGAGTTGATTACGCCGCTGTGTTTTGGTTTCTAGGGCTTTTACTTTTTTTAACCGACCAGCGCGCGCTAACACCGCTTGTAAACGGCCCTTAACTTCATCAAAAGGGACAATTTTAAAGTCCTTTTTGGCGTAATATTTAAGTTCTTTGGTGATATCACTATTTTTTCGGGCTTTATAAATTACCTTCATCACTCGCTTGGCGTCTTGCTCTTGGACTTTGACCCCACAAGAAACGACACCCAGCATAAGAAGCAGCGCTAAACCAATTACACCCCCAAATTGACTATATCGTTGTATATTTATGCCCATATTGTACATATCAGCCGTAACGGCACCTTTTACAGATAATAGATTAAGAATGACAGGCTCTTATAAAGCCTTTATCTGAGTATGGTCCATAGATTGCTTTTTGTACAAATCAGGCAAACCGCCTATATGCCTATATAAAGTAGAGCTAATGTCTAGGCGGTTTTTTATAGAAGGCTATTGCTGTTTCCACTCCTCTAACTCTTCCTCAATTTCAAACCCTGGCTGTTGTTCTGATTTTTCTACATACCCCTGATAAGCAGGTATAGCAACGGCCGCTAAGATCCCTACTACTGCTATCAGAGGAAAAATGCATCCCAAAATCAAGCCAATGGTCGGCCAACGGCTTTCCTTAAATATCTTTTGATTGCACTGAGGGCACGCCGTTGCTTTACGCGACACTTTTGCTGCACAGTTTGGGCAATACATAAATGGATCTGTGGGCGTAAACACTTCTTTTTCCATGGGAAAAATCCTTATCTTTTATATACTAAAACGTTAATTTTAGCAGAATAAGCATCTTCTATATTGATCAAGAAATGTAAAATATTAGATGAAACTGACAGCATTAATGTCTCATTGGTATAGAGCACTGGCAGATCAATCGCTACTTGCCAAATTTTATTTACTCTCTAGAATAGCTGACTTTCGTATTTTGCATCGCCCGTGATGATTAAAAAATATATAAAACATATCACCTATTTTACCGTTTGCTTGCTGATGTTAAATGCAGGCCTGTCGGTTGCTGCTGGATATGCTATTAATACGAATATTGGTGACGATGGTGCTGAAAGAATTTTACTCTGTACCTCTCAGGGATTTAAATGGGTGTTAGTCTCTGATTTAGGTATTGATTCAGAAACAAAAAAAACATCGAGTTTTACTTCCCATGATTGCCCCTTCTGTACATTTTCAATTTATACTATTGATGATGCTTTACAAAACTCATCTTTATCGCTGGGTTTAAATCCTTGCTATAAAAAATCCCATCATATTAATTCTGTTGAATCGAAACTTCACAATCCTGATTTACTCTCCGATAGCCCTTCGCGCGCCCCTCCTACTTTTTCCTGATCTATTTTAACCCTGCTGCTATTTATCAGTAGGGACATCGTCGTTCATTAGTAAAAATATTACACGTTGTTATTTCAATGGTGGCCCCATTCAGAAAAGCGTTGTGATTTTTAACTGTTGAGTTACAAAAATAGGGTTATGGAGCTATTCATGAAATTGGAAAATCATTTTTCTATAGTAAATATTTATGTTTTATTAAGCAGTGTGTTATTCACCATCTATTCTGCAGCCAGTCTTGCAGACGAAACGCACTCAACACATTTAGGAACAATAACAGTCATTGGCAATAAGGCTACAGAAGATGCTGAAATAGGCGGGACACCTATTAAGGAATTGCCCATTAATGTACATGTTGTCAGTGAAGAAGAAATTGAGCGATTGCGCTTTGTTGACCCCGATGAATTGTTGGATCGCATTCCTGGCGAAACCCAAGTGAGAAACCTACGTATTCCTAATGGAGGCAAAGGTTATACCATCCCTTTGGTTGACGGCATTCCCTTAGAAAACCCTTACGAAGGTGCAACTCAACGCATCGATCGTGTTAATACAGCCGATATTCAACGAATTGAAGTGATTAAAGGGCCTTCCTCTGCACTCTATCCTAACAATGCATTCGGTGGTGTCATTAATGTGGTGACTCGCGAAGCACCACTAGAACCTGAAACCAATGTATGGCTCGAGGGTGGTAGTTTTAATCGCGAACGCGCGGGTGTTAATACTGGCGGCACAATCGATAAGCTGGGTTATTTTATTGACATCAATACACGTAACCTCGATGGGCTTAGAGAGGATGTAAAAAATGATAGAGACCAATTCAGTGGTAAATTTATTTATGATGCAACGGATAACACACGGTTAATAACGCGGCTGGAAAACTTTAAAGAAGACGTCGTTACTCGTGGTGATTTAACAGCAGAAGAAATTGCTGACGACCCCAAACAGGCGGGCAGCCTTAGCTCTTCTGAGAAACTTGAACAAGATACGATTTCTTTTAAAGTCGAGCATTTGTTAGAGAACGGAAATATTGATTTCTCTTTAGTTTATCGCGAAAAAGATACTGAAGGTATTTCTCGATTCAGAGGTGAACAAGAAGAAAACGACGTTGGCATCAGTTCAAAATTGTTATATCGCCATGACTTCGATGTATCGAATGTTATTGCTGGGTTTGAAACATACAATGGAGAACAAGATACCGACCGTTTGTTAAGAGGTACGCTTGCCAATATTGATAGCTCCCGTGATATTAACGCTTACTTTATTCAGTACGAAGCAGATGTCACTCAAAAACTTGGCATCACTCTGGGGGCTCGCTATGAAGATATCGATATTAGTTCCCATTCCAGTAACAGTAATTCTGCCAGCGGCAGCGCTTCGTTTAGCGATACCTCACTTAAGTCTGGGCTCACTTATGACCTTTCTCATAACAATATGTTATGGCTTGGTATTTCCGAAGGTTTCTATGCACCTGATATCGATGATATTTACGGAACCGGTGACGCACGTACCGTTAATTTAGGCCTGAAGCCAGAGGAGTCAACCAATATAGAAATCGGCTTACGTGGCACTTCAGGCAGCTGGTCTTACGATACATCGTATTATCATAATGAAATTAAAAATGCTTTAGTCACACAGGAGTTTGGTACTGAAGCAGACCCTTTCGAAAGAACAACCAATGCCGGCCAGGTGACCGTTCAAGGTCTTGAGTCAGTTGTAGAATATGAACCTAAAAACACCAACTGGCGCGCAGGTTTTACTCATACTTATGCACGCAATATTTATGATTCTTTTGTCAGTAATCGCGGAGATTTCTCTGGTAATGAATTATCCCGCTCACCTCGACATCATTTTAATGGGCGAATAGCTTGGCTGCCCATAGAGAACTTAGTCGTCGAGCTTGAAGGTGACTTTTATTCTACTTACTACAGTGATAATGCCAATACTTCTGCTGGAAAATTTAAGCGGGATGAGCGCATTAGTTTGCGTATTAATTACGACTATAAATCATGGAAGTTGTGGTTACACGGGTTAAATTTAACCGACACATTAGAGGATCGCGCTACATACAGCCGTGGCCAACTCAAATTTCGAACGGTCGATGGCCGCACTTTTTATGCAGGTGTTTCTTACCATTTTTAATATTTTAAGCCTTAACAATTCACTGTTAATCAATAACGGGGATGATTATGTTTTTAAAGAGTAAAAATTTAAATCGCTGGTTTTGGAAGTGGCATATTATTGGAGGGCTTATTACCCTGCCAATTATATTATTACTGTGTGTTTCAGGTATTATTTATCTGTTTAAAACAGACTATAACAATATGGCTTACGAGCATATTTTATTTGTCGAGCCACCAGTTGATTATATAAAAACGGTTAGCTACCAGGAGCAACTTGATAAAGCAAACGCGTCTTCGAATCGTCATGTGATGCAAGTCTTTCTACCAAAGTCAGAATATCATGCCACGGGCTTTCGTTTGCATGGCAAAGGGCATAGCCGAGACATATTGTATATCAACCCTTATTCAGGTGAAATAACCGGAGAAATAAAGCAAAAGCAAACGCTGATGTATAAAATTCGTAAACTGCACGGAGAGCTTTTACTGGATACACCAGGGACTTTAATTGTCGAATTGGTTGCCAGTTGGTTTGTGGTACTGATCATCACCGGGCTTTATATCTGGTGGCCAGCAAACAATTTCTCCCTCGCCAGCTTTTTTAGTGTCAGGCGCAATCGAGGACGCCGAGTCTTTTGGCGAGATATGCATGCAGTCTTTGGTTTTTGGTTATCCATTTTTATGCTTATTATTCTCTCTGGCGGTATGCCCTGGACGGATGTGTTTGGCTCACAATTGAAATGGGTGCAGGAGAAAACCCAAACAGGCTACCCTGAACATTGGCGTTCAACAAAAGGCTTATCGTCGGAGTTAAAAGGCGTTGATTTTTTCTCTGATGGGCTGTCATTAGATGAAATAGTTAATCTTGCAAACCAACAAAACCTTAAAGGAAAAGTAACCGTTAAATTACCGATGGAACCACAGGGGGTTATTACTGTGACTAATCGATCATTCTGGTTGCGCGACCAAAAGGTATTTCACTTTGATCAATACTCAGGGAATCTCATAAAATCTTATCAGTGGTCAGATGTGGGGGTTTTAATGGAGGTGCGTCAAATCTTCATGCGACTTCATCAAGGTGAATATGGTCTCGCTAATTGGATTATTGTACTGCTTATCACCTTAGCCTTTACAGTAAGTACTATTGGAGGCCTCATTTCTTATTTAATTCGAAAGCCAAAAGGGCGCTGGGGCCTACCAAAAACACCAGCTCAATTTAAAGTAGGACGAGTGTTATTTTTTGGCATACTATCTCTTGGCGTTTTATTCCCAATGTTTGGTGCAAGCTTACTTGTCTTATGGCTATATGAAAAATTTACTTACTTAAAACAACGAAAAAATATTTTAGCTACACCTTAACTTTTAAATAGAATTATTAAGCCAAAATAGGCTATGAATAATTACCTGAAAATAATGTTTGAAATTAAACCCAAAAATCATTGCCACTTTAGGTTTATTTTTAATTTCATTATTAATTCATAGCCTATTTTTATTGATAAGACACATTGAATTCAACTTAGGTCACTTGTAAGTTAGCATACTGCATCATTAACCACTTACTGCCTTCATTATCAAAATTCACTTGAACCCGTGCACTATTGCCCTTACCTTCAAAGTGGATGATAACGCCTTCGCCAAATTTTTTATGGCTCACTCGCTGACCTAAACTCAGACTCGCTTGCCCATCTTCATCCTCAAGATGAGTTTGGCGTAAACTGCCTTGGCTTACACTGCCGTTGTTATAACCGCCAAATTTTACGGGTCTTTTTACTTCTGTCTTTAAACGGATTTCATGCAAACATTCTTCTGGGATTTCTTTGACGAAGCGTGAAACCCGATTAAAAGTTTCATTACCATGCAGGCGTCGTGACTCTGCATAACTAATAGTCAGCTTTTCCATTGCACGAGTAATGCCGACATAACATAGACGCCGTTCTTCTTCTAAACGCTCAGGATCTTCGATAGACATCTTGTGAGGAAATAGATTCTCTTCCATGCCGGCAATAAAAACACAGGGAAATTCCAAGCCTTTTGCCGAATGCAAGGTCATTAACTGAACCGCATCATCAAATTCATCCGCCTGAGATTCACCCGCATCCAATGCCGCATTATCTAGAAATTGCATTAATAAAGAGGTTTCTTCTTCCTCTTCTGTTTGATCTAAGGGTGTTGCCGTCTCTGCTGGATCAAATCCACGACAGGCATTAATCAACTCTTCAAGGTTTTCCACCCTTGCTTGTCCTTTTTCACCTTTTTCATTTCGATGAAAATCCAGTAGGCCCGTTTGCTTTATCGCTGCTTCTGCTTGTTCTGCTAATGGCTTTTCTGTATTCGAAACGTCTAACTCATTAATCAATTGTAAGAAACTGCCAACCGCATTGGCTGCTCTGGCAGTCAGGCCATTTGTTGTCATCTTTTCAGCCGCTTGCCACATTGAACAACCTTGTTCTCTGGCATAAAGCCGAATCGTTTCAACAGTTTTACCACCGATGCCTCGTGTTGGTGTATTAAGGACTCGCTCAAAAGCCGTATCATCATGACGATTCACCATTAGCCGCAAATAAGAAAGGGCATTTTTGATTTCTAAGCGATCATAAAATCGCTGACCACCATAAATTCTATAGGCTATATTTTCTCGCAGTAGCACTTCTTCCAATACTCGCGACTGTGCATTTGAGCGATAAATAATGGCGCAGCTATCGAAGCGGTTTCCAGCATTCATCCAGGTGTTGATACTGTTAACGATAAAGCGGGCTTCGTCTTGTTCATTAAACGCCGCATATAGGTTGATAGGTTCACCATCTTTACCATCGGTCCATAACTCCTTACCTAAGCGACCATGGTTATTGGTAATAACACCATTCGCTGCCTTTAGAATTAACCCTGTAGAGCGATAGTTTTGTTCAAGCCGCACCGTTTGCGTTTGTTTAAAATCTTCTTCGAAGCGTTGAATATTTTCGATTTTAGCGCCTCGCCAGCCATAGATAGACTGATCATCATCACCTACCGCCGTGACTTTAGCCGTATTACCCGCAAGTACTCTGAGCCAGGCATACTGTATGGTATTCGTATCTTGGAATTCGTCGACTAAAAGGAAAGGAAAGCGATGCTGGTAATGGGCAAGAACCTCAGGCTTACTCAGTAATAGTTCATGTGCACGTAACAGGAGCTCACCAAAATCCACCAAGCCACCGCGACGACAGACCTCTTCATAAGCAGTGTATATCTTCAGCATATTAGCTTCATAGGGATCTGCTGTCGCCTGTATATATTGAGGGCGTAAACCTTCATCCTTTTGATGATTGATATACCATTGAGCCTGCCTGGGTGGCCAGCGGGTTTCGTCCAACTGCAAGCTTTGGCAAACACGTTTCACCAAGCGTAATTGATCATCGCTATCGAGAATCTGGAAGCTCTGGGGCAAACCGACATCCTGCCAATGTATTTTCAGTAAGCGATGTGCCAAACCATGAAAAGTGCCCACCCACATGCTACGAGTGCTACCTACAAAATTGCCGGTGAGTAATGCTTCTAATCGACCGCGCATTTCCCTTGCTGCCTTATTGGTAAAGGTGACAGCCATAATGGAGTAGGGGGATATATTCTCAACCTGGATTAACCAGGCAATACGGTGGACCAAAACGCGTGTTTTACCACTGCCGGCGCCGGCCAGAATAAGTTGATTACTGGGGCTTGCTGTTACCGCCTCGCGCTGGGCATCGTTAAGGTCATTAAGAATTAAAGAAACGTCCATAGAAAAAGGGTCGCATAAGAAGGAAGTAGAATATTGATTAACTCAAGGCAGAAAGGCTAATACTTATCTCTTTTAAACTAACCTTTCCTGCCCAGATAGCCGCTTGGTATTCTACCAATACTGTAAATTTATTCAGCCTTTTTCAATAAAAGGCTGAATTTTTGTAGTTTTATTACATAAATAGTACAAATAATGCTTTAATACTACAAAATCTAATCCTTGGAAGAATAATTCGACTACTATTATGCAGCTCACCCAATCCATTGTTCGTAACCTGGCCTCTCTTCGTAAGTCAGAACGCAAAGTCGCAGATTATGTATTAGAAAACTTATCGGATGTTATCCGCCTGCGTATTACAGATCTAGCGGCACAGGCCGAAGTCAGTGAACCCACAGTTATTCGCTTTTGTCGGGCCATTGGTTGTAATGGGTTTCAGGACTTTAAAATGACTCTAGCCCAGGATTTAGCATCTAGCCCGGGCTTTGGCCAAATCACTGTGAGCGAAACAGATTCCACTGAGGATTACTGTCATAAAGTATTTGATTCTACGGCTGATACTTTACGTAAAGTCCGGGACCAATTGGAAATAGGTGTCATTACACAGGCTGTAAATGCCTTGTCGATTGCCAATCGTGTGGAATTTTTTGGCTTTGGAGCCTCCGGTGCTGTTGCAGCAGATGCTCAGCACAAATTTTTCCGCTTACAGTTGGCCACCGCTGCCCATAGCGACCACCATATTCAAAATATGTCCGCAACCTCAATGAGTGAAGGTGATGTGGTTGTCGCAATATCACAAAGTGGCCGCACCAGCGCACTGTTACAGTCGCTCTCCCTAGTTAAAGAAGCAGGGGGCACAGTGATTAGTATTGGCCCCAGTCGCTCTCCGTTAGCCGATATGGCCGACATCGCCATTGAAGTGAATGTGGAAGAAAATACTGAAATCTATACACCCCTATCCTCACGCATAGTGCATTTGGTTGTTATCGATGTTCTCGCGATTGGTTTAGCACAACGTCGTGGGCCATCATTAAAAGAACATTTATTGAAATTAAAGAAAGGCTTAAAAACATTGCGTGTTTAAGCCTATATGCTTTGCTCTAGGGAGTTTTTACCTGACAACAACTGTATTAATCTCTACGGAATGATTAAGTGTTTGATAAACCACGCAGCTGCATTCAACGGCTTTAATCAGTCTACTTATTAGCGCTTCACCTAATGAATGTTTTGTTTTAATACTAATGTAAATATCAAACCTACTAAAGCCGACACAAACAGAGGGGTCGACTAACAAAGTGCCTCTGGCATCAACAAACCCTTTCACTTCAACATTTAAACTTTGAAGGGCTAGCTGCATATGATTAGCGATAATACGTGTGGTCGAATCGAAACATGATGCAAGCGCACCGCATAACAAATCGCCTGGTGTCGACTTATCACTTTCCCCTCCAAGTAATTGATGTACTCCTATCATTATTGGAAGCTTGTGACTCTTATCAACAAACACTTGGGTATGCAGTGGATCATTTACGTGAATAGATTCAGAGCTTGTTTTTGCATAATCAACTATCTGTGCTGCTTTTGGGTTCTGCTTATAGTGGTTAATTAGGGGCTTTTGTCTATTACGCATGGAAACTATGTCGGCTGTAAGGCTACCTATCTCTAACTGAGAATTCATATTATTACCTCTATTTAAATAAATAAGAGCCAAGCACATTAATAGCAATACGCTTGGTTCTCTAAAGCATCATGTTTATTTTTCTTTTTTAATAACAACTTCAAGGTACTCTGAAGGCACAATCATCGTGCCATCATTTGCAACATTAAAACGCTTAATCAATCGGTGGATAGCTTCTTCTAATTTATTCGAATATTCTTCATCTAGAGATAAAAATGCCTTGTGCACAGGGCCATAATATTCTCTGAATAAGTCTATCCAATGTTGTGGCGACTGATAGCGAAAAATATATTCTAATTTTTCAGTTCGAATAAGTTGTGACTGTGGGGAAAAGTGCTCTTTTACAAACTCTTCTGTACCCCATAAAGAAGGGGAATTAAGGCCAGAAGGTGGTGGAGTAAATTGACCAATTGTTTTAAAAAGCTCACCAATAAAGCTTGAAGGAGTCCAGTTAGCTAAGCCTATTTTTCCTTCGGGTTTACACACGCGAAGTAATTCGGATGTACTTTGTTGCTGATGCGGGGTAAACATAACACCGAATGTAGAAATAACGTTATCAAAAGAGTCATTGGGAAAAGGTAATGCTTCGGCATCTGCCTGTTGATATTCAACAGCAAAGCCTTCGGCATTTGCTCTGACACGGCTTTGATCCAACAGATGCTCAACATAATCTGTTGAAATTACATTACAGAAACGTCGTGCAGCGGCTAGGGTTGCATTACCATTCCCTGCCGCAACATCCAATACTGATTGGCCTGCATGCAGGTCCATTGCCTCACAAAGACTTTCTCCAGTTATTTGTAAAGTCACGCCTATCTTGCCATAGTCTCCGGAACCCCAGGCTATCTGTTGTTTTTGCTTAATCTCATCATAATTCAGGGCAAAGTTGGGTATAGAGTTAGTTTTATCTATTACTGTATTCATTTTTTATTTCCTCAAATAAAGTATCACTTAGCTTGTTGTAATCGTCATCGCTATAAAGCTGTATGTAGAGTGATGTCGATAGGAGAATATTAAGGAAAGAGGAGCTTAGTCGCTTGAGGAAACTATGGGGTTTTTATGGGGATTTCGGTGATAAGGAATATTTTCAATATTATTGGCGTAAATGTAATAATTTATTTCCTAGTTTTTCACCTAGTAGACCTATCACTTCAACATTTGATAAGTCTTTCTTGATACGGTAGGCCTCTTCTAAAGTAACTTTAGCACCACTAACATTTGATGATAATAGTTTAGCCCCAGCGAGTACAACTCGAGGCATATAAAGGCGATTATCTTCCTCACAAGCAGTGGTAGCTTGGTTAATACTTTGTTCTATATTTGTTTTTAAATATGCGATGCTGAGTATAGATCGCCATACAGATAATCTGCTATCTAAGGCACTAATATTAATACCGTGTTCTAGTTTTTCGATGCCTTCTTCGAAGTTCTTTTCTAAAAGCTTAGCTGCACCTAATGCAACCCATGCCTGCCCATTAGCAGAATTTATTCTTATAGCATTATTCAGTAAAGAAATTCCTCTATCCAATATACCAATATCGCAAAAAGCACAGCCAGAAAAACCTAGTATGGTAGAGTCTAGATTATCAAGCTCAAGGGCTCTATTAGCTGATTTGATAACATCATCTATAAAATTCTTTTGATGTACTAATAAACCAATTCTACAGCCAAATGCCAATAATAAGGATTGCAGTGCAGGCGCTAACGCAAAATTTGAATCAAGCAATGCACTTTCTTTTAATAATTTATTTGCTTCTAAGAATGTTTCTGCACGCCAACCTTTTAATGCTAGAAGACTATTGGCATGTAAATAGAGGCTGCGTGAATTATTAGGCGCATTTGATGTTGTTATTTTTTGTAGTATTGATTTATTTAACTGCGGTTCAAGCTTAGCAACAATATCAATAACTAATTGGTTCAATAAATTTATATCATTTGGGTTTTTAGTGTCGTAAGAAAATTCATCTGACCAGATTCTAAACCCAGATTTATTGTCACTTAGCTGTACATTAACGGATAGTGCCGAACCGCTATAACGAAAATTCCCATCAACAAGATAAGTGACTCCGATTTCTTCATAAATCTTTCTCGCCGTTGGCCTGAGCTTCATTTGAGAATAATGGTAAGATTCTGAGCTAATATTCAACAAAGGCACTCGTGTCAGCAAACGCTCTATATCACTGGCAACAGCCACTGATAAAGTATTATTTTCTTTTAAGCCAGAAAGTAATTGAAAGGGTAGAATTAATAAAGAAATTTCAGGGAAATTTGTGTGGTTTTTATTTTTGTTATTTATCTTATATGCGTTATTGATATTTTGCTTTTTTTCTATATTCCCTATAAATTGAAACCCTCGGCCGTGAACAGTTTTGATATATTTTTGAGTAGTTCCATCATCACCAATACATTTCCTAGCTACTTTTATCGCACTTGAAATAGTAGCGTCTGATACAATTTTTTCCTTCCAAACGGATTTCATTAAATCATCACGACTAAATACCGTATTTGGGTGAGTAACAAAATATAAAAGCAAGTCAAATATCTGTGGTTCAACTGCTATCACATCTCCATTTTGACGCAGCTCAAATTTTTCAGTATCAATAATTATATTGGAAAATATATATTCCACTATTATTAAACCTCTGAGTTACAGGCATTATCTATCGGTAAATTTTTATTTTAAGCCTCTTTTTTTCCTACAATCCAATCAACAATAAGTCGCTCACAAACTTTCCACAACGAGTAAAAAACCACGCTCATAAAAGCATTAAATAAAATTACTATTAATTGAATTGCAGCACCTTCCTTTAATATTAGCCACCCGAACTCTCTTATCGCACCTATATTAGCTTGAAACAAAAAGAATAGGTTAAGAGAAAAGTAACCAAAAGCTAAAAAGCATACTGTCATCGCACATAATGTACTAAAAGGGGAACGTGCAAGATAGTTAATTATTTTTCTCTGCATAAACTTAATTCCCCTACAGTTTAATTTGTTAGTGTATTACTCCACAGTCACTGACTTCGCTAAATTACGTGGCTGATCAACATCAGTGCCTTTTTGCACAGCCACATGATAAGACAGTAATTGTAGTGGCAGCGTATACACAATTGCGGTTAAACCATGAGGAACTTTCGGTAAGTGAATAACCTGTAAACCTTCTGTATTATTAAACTCTGTTTCTGTATCAGCAAATATAAATAACTGTCCACCTCGAGCATGAACTTCTTCCAGGTTTGATTTTAATTTATCAATTAATTCATCATTCGGCGCCACAGCAATAACCGGCATGTCATTATCCACCAAGGCCAACGGTCCATGTTTTAATTCACCGGCAGGATAAGCTTCTGCATGAATATAAGAAATTTCTTTTAATTTGAGAGCACCTTCCAATGCTACCGGATAATGTGTACCACGCCCTAAAAATAATGCATGGTGTTTATCAATAAAAGTTTCACTTAACTGTTCAATGATTGCATCCAGCTCAAGTACTTTTTCACATAAACTCGGTAATTGATGCAAAGCATCAACCATACCCGCTTCTTGTGTTTCTGACAGCCCTCGACGGCGCCCCAAAACAACTGTCAATAACTGTAAAGCAACGAGCTGTGTAGTAAATGCCTTTGTCGAAGCAACGCCAATTTCTGGCCCTGCTTCTGTCATCAATGATAATTCTGATTCACGAACCAATGAGCTATTAGGCACATTACAAATCGCTAAGGATGATAAATAACCTTCATCCTTTGCTTTGCGTAATGCTGCCAAAGTATCTGCTGTTTCACCAGATTGAGAAATAGTGACAAATAACGATTGCTTAGGAACAATTACATTACGATAACGAAATTCACTGGCAACTTCGACAGAACAGGCTACACCGGCCCAGCTTTCTAACCAGTATTTAGCGACCATGCCTGCATGATAGCTAGTACCACAGGCAATAATTTGTACGTGCTCAACTTGATCAAAAATGTTGTCTGCATTAACACCGAAACAATGTTCCAATACGCGGGTTTTCCCTAAACGCCCTTGTAAAGTTTGGCGTATAACATTGGGTTGTTCGTAAATTTCTTTAAGCATAAAGTGTCGATAGTTGCCTCGACTTGCTGACTGGTCATTACCGACTAGCTCTTCTTCTTTACGCTCAACAGAATTTTTTTCTCGATCAAAAATAGCAATTTCGCTTGTCGTTATTTTCGCTATGTCACCTTCTTCTAAATAGATAAAACGATCCGTTACCTGCCGCAAAGCCAATTGATCAGATGCGATAAAATTTTCATCGATACCTACTCCAATCACTAAAGGGCTGCCTTCACGCGTGACGATTATTTCTTCTGGGTTTTTGGCATCAATCACAGCGAGTGCATAAGCTCCTTCACAACGAGAGGTACTATTTCTGACTGCATCAAATAAAGATTGACCTTTTTCAACAAAGCTGTGAACCAAATGAGCAATAACTTCTGTATCGGTATCACTGGCAAATTGATAACCAGTGCTTTCAAGTTCTATTTTTAGCTGAGCATGATTTTCGATAATGCCGTTATGAACAATAGCAATGTTGTTAGAAGAGTGCGGGTGGGCATTATATTGTGTGGGCTTACCATGGGTTGCCCAACGAGTATGTGCAATACCAATGGAACCATTGGCAGGTTCGCTTTCTAAACGGTTTTCAAGGTTTAATACTTTGCCGGCTTCTTTACGAATCAGTAATTGGCCATCATCAATAATGGCTATACCTGCGGAATCATAGCCACGATATTCTAAACGTCGCAATCCTTCTAATAAAATCTTTGTAACATTACGCTGCGTGATAGCGCCAACGATTCCACACATAATTTTTCCTAACTATCTTTGAATAACTTACTAATATTTTAAGTTTTTATATCTTACTGATCTTTTTTTACAGAGTTCTTCTTTACTGGCCGTTGCCAACCATTAATATTTTTTTGTGGAGAACGAGTTAATGCTAAAACATCTTCTTCCACATTTTTATTAATGGTCGAGCCTGCACCAATCGTTGCGCCACCTTCTACCGTTATTGGCGCCACTAATGCCGTATTAGAACCCACAAATACATTATCACCGATGGTTGTTTGATGTTTATTAACACCATCATAATTACAGGTGATTGTTCCAGCGCCCACATTAACGTTTTGGCCTAAACTCGCATCGCCAATATAACTTAAGTGATTAACTTTGCTGCCTTTTCCAATGAGTGCTTTTTTCGTCTCTACAAAATTCCCTATTTTTGCACCTTCCGCTAACTGTGTACCAGGGCGCAGCCTTGCGAAAGGGCCTATAACACAGGCAGTCGCAAGTTGAGAGTCTTCAATCATACTATTGGCTTTGATTTCTGTATTGTCACCAATTACTGCATTTTTTAATACGCAATTTGGCCCAATTGTCACATTGCTGCCTATCGTATTATTGCCTTCAAAAACACAATTCACATCAATCACAACATCGTTGCCATAATTTAACTCTCCACGGCAATCAAAGCGTAATGGGTCAAGCAAAGTAACCCCGTCAGCCATCAGCTGCTTGGCTATATTTTGTTGATGTATGCGTTCAAGTTCAGCTTGCTGCTGGCGGTTATTGATACCCATCACTTCCCATTCGTTTTCAGCTTCTTCTGTGATAACAGCGATTCCATCTTCAACAGCCATCGCTATGATATCTGTTAAATAGTATTCACCTTGAGCATTATTATTACTCAGCGCTGGTAACCACTTTTGCAATTGAGAACTATTGACGGCCATTATCCCTGTATTGATTTCTTGGATGCTCAACTGCTCTGGCGAAGCATCTTTTTGCTCAACGATACTGGTAACGGATCCGGTAGTATTGCGGACAATTCGACCATAGCCAGACGGGTTATTCAATGTCACTGTCAATAAACCAAGCGTATTCTCATTAACAACACTAAGGAGTCTTGTTAAGGTCGACTGACTAATAAGAGGCACATCACCATATAGAATCAAAGCAATAGAACCTTCCCTTAATGAAGGTAGCACTTGTTGTACCGCATGCCCTGTACCTAACTGCTGTTCCTGTTGTATGAAGCTTAGCTCTTTATAGGCTGAAAATGCTGCATTGACACGCTCTGCCCCATGGCCAGTTACAACGTGTAACTGGCTATCTCCCAGCTGCTGTGCGGTCATAACAACATGCTCTAGCATGGGCTTCCCCGCAATAGGGTGTAACACTTTAGGGAGGTCTGACTTCATCCGCGTCCCTTTTCCAGCCGCGAGTATAATAATATCCAACATAAGTTTTCTGTATTTTGCCCTTTAAATAAACAATATAACTCTTTTCATTTTCATCAACAAACATGAACAAAAAAAAAGGGCGGCCAATGCCACCCTTTTACTTAACTTATTTACTCACTAATTCTTTTTACTTGCCCATTTTCTTACGTATTGCTTGAAGCGTCCGCAATTGAGCTGAGGCTTCTGCTAATTGAATAGCTGCTGACGAGTAATCAAACTCAGCGCCTTTATTAGTGATGTTTTTCTCTGCATCTTCTTTCGCTTGTAAAGCTGCGGCTTCATCCATATCTTCTGCGCGTAAAGCGGTATCAGCTAATACCGTTACCGAGTGTGGTTGTACTTCAAGATATCCACCTGAGATATAGTAAATATCTTCTTCACCATCCTGCTTGATAATGCGAATAGGGCCGGGCTTTAAGCTAGTCAACAATGGCGCATGACCATAGGCAATACCGACATCACCTTCGCTACCTGCTGCGACAATCATACTTACAAGACCAGAAAAGATCTGTTGCTCTGCGCTGACGATATCACAGTGAACGGTCATGGCCATAATATTTCCTCGTTAATCGATTTCTCTACTTAGACAGAAATTCGATTATTTCATTACCTTAGCTTTTTCAATTGCTTCATCGATAGTACCAACCATATAGAACGCCTGCTCTGGTAGGTTATCGTACTCACCACTTAAGATGCCTTGGAAACCACGGATAGTATCTTTTAGAGATACATATTTACCTGGTGAACCGGTGAATACCTCTGCAACATGGAAAGGTTGCGATAGGAAACGCTCGATTTTACGTGCACGAGTTACTGACAACTTATCTTCTTCTGACAATTCGTCCATACCTAGAATCGCAATGATATCTTTTAGCTCTTTATATCGTTGCAAAACACTTTGTACACCACGGGCTACTTCATAGTGCTCATTACCAATAATTAATGGGTCGAGCTGACGTGATGTTGAATCCAGTGGGTCAACCGCAGGGTAAATACCTTTTGATGCAATATCACGAGAAAGTACAACAGTTGAATCCAAGTGAGCAAATGTGGTTGCAGGTGATGGATCCGTCAAGTCATCCGCAGGTACATAAACAGCCTGAATAGAAGTAATTGAACCTGTCTTAGTTGAGGTAATACGTTCCTGAAGAACACCCATTTCCTCTGCTAATGTTGGCTGATAGCCCACTGCTGATGGCATACGGCCTAATAGTGCCGATACCTCAGTACCTGCCAATGTATAACGATAAATGTTATCCACGAATAAAAGTACATCTTTACCTTCATCACGGAATTTTTCTGCCATTGTTAGGCCAGTTAACGCAACACGAAGACGGTTACCAGGGGGCTCATTCATCTGACCATAAACCATGGCAACTTTTGATTCTGTAAAGTTGTCAACATTAACAACACCGGCTTCCTGCATTTCGTGATAGAAGTCATTACCTTCACGAGTACGCTCACCTACACCTGCAAATACAGATAGACCACTGTGTTGCAGGGCAATATTGTTAATTAATTCCATCATGTTTACGGTTTTACCAACACCGGCACCACCGAATAAACCAACTTTACCACCTTTCGCAAACGGACAAACTAAGTCGATAACTTTAATGCCGGTTTCTAATAATTCTTCAGAAGCGGCTAGTTCATCATAAGCAGGGGCTTTACGGTGAATTGGCATACGTTCTTGCTCGCCGATTTCACCACATTCATCAATAGGATTACCTAATACGTCCATGATGCGACCTAGTGTTTCAGTACCAACAGGTACAGACACTGGCGCTTGTGTATTAGTCACTTCTAAGCCGCGCTTAACGCCTTCAGAAGAACCCATGGCAATAGCACGGACAACCCCGTCACCTAACTGCTGTTGTACCTCTAGGGTCAAGCCTTTTTCGCTAACGGTTAGGGCGTCATAGACCTTGGGTACTGCATCACGTGGGAATTCCACGTCGATCACGGCACCAATGATTTGTACGATACGTCCGCTACTCATTTCCGAGTCCTCTAAATTTTACTTAGGTATTTGTGTATTAATTTCAATTTTTTACTGATTCAGAATACAGTGGTTAAACTGCAGCTGCACCACTAACAATTTCCGATAGTTCTTGAGTAATTGCTGCCTGACGCGCCTTGTTGTAAACCAACTGCAAGTCATTGATGATATCGCCCGCATTATCGGTCGCATTTTTCATAGCAATCATTCGTGCACCTTGCTCACAAGCAATATTTTCAACCACTGCTTGGTAAACTTGTGACTCAATGTAACGCACTAATAATCCATCGAGAATTTCTTTTGCGTCGGGCTCATATAAATAATCCCAAGCATGTTTAAGCTCTTGGTCATCATCTGCTTCTAAAGGCAATAGCTGATTAACATAAGGGCTTTGGGTCATGGTATTAACAAATTCATTACCCACTAAAAACAAGCGATCTATCTTTCCATCACTGTAAGCATCAAGCATCACTTTAACGGTACCGATAAGTTGCTCTACAGAAGGTGCTTCACCAATATCACGTACAGCCGCCTCTATATTGCCGCCAAAGCTGTTAAAAAAAGCAATTGATTTAGCACCAATCAAACACAGGTCAATTTCAACTTCTTGATCTGACCATTCTTTCATTGATTTAACAGCTGCTTTAAATACATTGGTGTTCAAGCCACCACATAAGCCTCTATCACTAGAAACAACAATAAAGCCAACACGTTTAACGTCACGCTCTTGTAAATACAAGTGCTTGTATTCTGGATTTGCATTAGCAATATGACCCACAACGCTGCGTATACGTTGGGCATAAGGCTTACCTAATTCCATACGATCTTGAGCTTTACGCATTTTACTGGCAGCAACCATTTCCATTGCGCTAGTAATTTTCTGCGTACTTTTAATACTCGAAATCTGTGTTCGTATTTCTTTTCCGACAGCCATTGTTGTGTCCGCTTTAAAACGTCAATTTATTAAATATGCCACTAATTAAAGCAGCATCATTTTCATTAGCATTTGGCTAATTGAAAATGTGAGACAAATAAAATTTATTTGTCGATCTCTGAATAAAACCTTCAAAAGAATTATTCAGAGAAAGGCAGAAAACTACCAAGTTTGTGTTGCTTTAAAATTCTCAAGCGCCGACTTAAATGTTGCTTCAACATCTTTATCATAGTTACCTGACTCAACAATGCTGTTCATCATCTCACCATGCTCATTCGCCATGTAAGATAATAAAGCAGATTCGAAGTCACCAACCTTGGCAACATCAACATCATTTAAGTAACCTTCGTTCGCTGCATAAAGTACAACACCCATTTCAGCAATAGATAAAGGCGCATATTGTTTTTGCTTCATTAACTCAGTAACACGCTCACCATGATCTAACTGAGCTTTTGTTGCATCATCCAAGTCTGATGCAAATTGAGAGAATGCTGCCAATTCGCGATACTGGGCCAGTGCTGTACGAATACCGCCTGATAATTTCTTAACAATTTTCGTTTGTGCTGAACCACCTACACGCGATACTGATACACCCGCATTCATTGCCGGACGAATACCAGAACTGAATAGATCAGTTTCTAAGAAAATCTGACCATCTGTAATCGAAATTACGTTAGTTGGTACGAAAGCAGAAACGTCACCCGCTTGGGTTTCAATAACAGGTAGAGCTGTTAATGAACCGGTTTGACCTTTTACTTCACCGTTAGTGAAGTCTTCAACATATTTTGCATTTACACGAGAAGCACGTTCTAGTAGACGTGAGTGCAAATAGAATACATCACCAGGATAAGCTTCACGACCCGGTGGACGACGTAGTAACAAAGAAATCTGGCGATAAGCCCATGCTTGTTTTGTTAAATCATCATAAATAATTAGTGCATCTTCACCGCGATCACGATAGTACTCACCCATAGAGCAACCGGCAAATGGTGCTAAAAATTGCATTGCTGCTGGATCAGAAGCTGTTGCCGCAACAACAATAGTGTGTTCCATCGCACCATGCTCTTCTAGTTTACGTACCACAGACGCAACTGAAGATGCTTTTTGGCCAACAGCAACATAAATACACTTAATGCCTTTACCTTTCTGGTTGATGATCGCATCAACCGCAATGGCTGTTTTACCCGTTTGGCGGTCACCAATAATTAATTCACGCTGACCACGACCTACCGGCACCATTGCATCAATGGCTTTTAAACCTAACTGAACAGGCTGATCAACAGATTGACGAGCAATAACACCTGGAGCAATTTTTTCAATAGGGTCTGTTAATTTTGCATTTACAGGGCCTTTACCATCGATCGGTAAACCCAATGCATCAACAACGCGACCTTGTAATTCAGGGCCAACAGGCACTTCAAGAATACGACCGGTACATTTACACGTCTGGCCTTCTGCGACACCTTTATAGTCACCTAAGATAACCGCGCCCACAGAGTCACGCTCAAGGTTAAGTGCCATACCATAGACACCACCTTCGAATTCAATCATCTCACCGTACATCACATCGGCAAGACCGTGAATGCGAATAATACCGTCAGTGACTGAAACCACAGTGCCTTCGTTTTGAGCTTCATTACCCACATCGAGAGAGTCGATACGGTTTTTGATGATTTCACTAATTTCTGAAGGATTCAGCTGCTGCATGCTCTGTTCCTCAATTCCCTACCGGGATTGCTGTTCATTAATAAGGGTTACATTATTTTAAAAATAATCATTTTTTTGCTACATTGCTGTAGCGAGCGTTATATAAATCTAAAGATTATTAAACGCCAAAGCTTTCTGCTAATTTGCTTAAACGGCCTTTTACTGAACCATCTATTACCGTATCACCAGAGCGAATAACAACTCCACCTAATAGTGAAGCATCAACTTCTGTCTTCAATGACACTTCGCTAAGTAATACAGTTTTTAATTTTTCTGCCAATGCTTTTTCAACACTACTATCTAATGAAAAAGCAGAGACAACTTGCACATCGGAAAATTTTTCTTGCTGTGCTTTTAAATTTTCAAACAAATCGCGAATTGAGCTAATTAAGCCTAGACGCTTATTCTCTGCTAATACTGCAATAAATGATTTCACTTTTGCACTAAGCTCATCGCCACAAACATCGGTTAAAACCGTTACTTTTTGCTCCGCCGTTAATGTAGGAGAGTCAAGCAATTTAGTAACGGATGCTTGCTGCGATACGGCAGCGGCAACATCTAGTGCTGATGACCAGCTATCGAGATCATTCGCTTCACGGGCAACTTCAAATGCTGCTTTTGCGTAAGGCCTCGCCAGTGTTGTTAATTCCGCCATAAGTTTCGCCTATTACTCTTTAGCTCTTTGTTTTAGCTTACGTTGTTTGCTTTAAATAAAAACTTAAAGCTCTGCCGATAATTTACTAACCAAATCATTGTGTGCTTTCGCATCAATGCTTTGACCTAATATTTTCTCAGCACCAGCAAGTGCCAGTGTTGCCACTTGTCCGCGCAAATCTTCTTTTGCACGGTTTGCTTCTTGCTCGATTTCTGCTTTAGCCGCAGTAATAATACGTTCGCCTTCTGCTTTTGCTTGCTCTTTCGCTTCATCAACGATTTGAGCAGCTCGCTTATTTGCTTGATCAACAATTGTTGCCGCCTGTTCTTTGGCTTCATGCAATTGTTTCGTCGCTTCTTTTTGTGCTAGTTCTAAGTCTTTATCTGCTCTTTCAGCGGCTTGTAGACCATCAGCGATTTTTTTCTCGCGTTCTGCCATTACGCCAATCAGTGCAGGCCAAACAAATTTTGCACAAAACCAAACGAATACAAAAAACGTTAAGGTTTGACCAATTAATGTCAGGTTAATATTCACACCAATACCTCTTTAATCGTTTAGGTTAAGGTGAGATTAGCCAGTTAGACCAGGTGCAACAACGAAGATCAGGTACATACCAATACCTACACCAATCATTGGAACCGCATCCAACAAACCTGCCATCAAAAACATTTTACCTTGCAACGCAGGCGCTTGTTCTGGTTGACGAGCAGCACCTTCAAGTAATTTACCACCTAAGCTACCAAAACCGATAGCGGTACCCAAAGCACCCAAGCCAATTAACAATGCGCTTGCGACATAAACTAAACCAACTGCTTCCATCATCTTCTCCTACAAAAGTGACTTATTGTTTAAAAAAAGTTGTTTATAAGTAAAACTATTTAAAACCTTTTCGTTAAAAAAGGGGTAAAAAATATTAATGGCTCTCGTCGTGGTTATCGTAAGCCATTGCCATATAGACAGTGGTCAATACCATAAACACAAATGCTTGCAATGTAATAACCAGAATATGGAATACAGCCCAAGCCCATTGCAAAACACCACCAAATAAACCAAACACCAAACCTGCACTGAACATTAGTGCGATCAAAATGAAAATCATCTCTCCCGCATACAGGTTTCCGAAGAGTCGAAGCCCTAGAGATATTGGTTTTGCAATCAAGGAAACAAATTCAAGAATAAAGTTAATCGCAATCATTAATGGAGCAATTAACAAGCCAGCACCTTTAGTCGGTGGGGCAAAAGGATGAAAGGTAAGCTCTTTAATAAATCCTACAAGGCCTTTTTGCTGTACGCTGAAGAATATCATCAACAAAAATACACCAATCGCCATACCCAGTGTGGCATTAGGATCCGTTGTTGGAACCACTTTAAAGAAGAAATGCGAATCGCCGGCAACTTTACCCGCTAGTAAAGGCAACCAATCAACAGGGATAAGATCCATAAAATTCATTATGAATACCCAACAGAAAATCGTTAAACCCATAGGGGCAATCATGCGATTTTTATAATGAAAGGTATCTTTTACAGTTGAATCTACGAAACTAACAATTAATTCAACAAAGCTTTGTAAGCCTTTAGGTGTATCACTTGTCGCTTTTTTAGCAACACGAGAAAAGATAAAGATGAACAATGCGCCGAGTACGATTGACCAACCCAAAGTATCAACATGAACTGCACTGAAGCCCATATCTTTAGCTTCTTGAGATGAATGTGCATTGGTCCAAGTCGCTTCTTGCAAAACAGTGCCATCATAACGAGTATAACCCGCCGGCAGTTTACCGTATGTCCAATTCTGCAAGTGATGCTGAATGTATTCTGTGGAGGTTTGTCCGCCAGCCATTCTAATACCTTGTATGTTCTCTGCAAATTTACGTTGGTAAACCTTTAGGATTCACCAACACGCTATTTTTATCTACCAGCAGTATCTATCTAAAAGCGATACTTTTATCTACATACCTTTGTTTTTAGTGTTTCACTATTTTTTAGGCAGTGCTTTTTAATTCTGTATTTTTCTTAACTTTCCCTATTTTTTTGCTTTCCGTCTAACTACTCGTTAACTACTTATTTGTTAACTACTTGCTCCAGCGACTGACAAAAAACCATTGCGTCACAGTCATGCCTACGAAGGCCAAAAAAAGCCCTACAGGATCGATAGGTTTTATCAGCACAAAGGCAGTGGCAAAACCTACACCCGTCAGTAAAAACTTACCGAATTCCCCCCGGTACATACTTCGCAATACAATAAATGCGGCTTCTGTACCCCGGAAGCGAAAGGCGTAAAGTGTAAAATACGCATTGGGTATCCAGTAAATCAGTCCACCGATGAGTACCGATAGAGCAGTTACTGAATTGAACCACCAGAGGCAAACAACAAACAGCAATAATAAACCAAGCTGTTTACCCCAAAGTCTTACTATCAACTGGCCTATATCTTTATCCACTGTCTCTTACTTTCAATAGGTCAACATATTGCCTATTGGGTAGTTAAGCGATTCATCGATAGGCTAACCGATCTAAATCATGCGTTTTAACTATTAGCAGGCGCTGCGATATTAACTTTGTGCAGTCACCAGCGAGCGCGATTATAGGGGGTCATGGCTCAGGATTCAATATATTTTTTTATTATATTAAAACTGCTTATTTATTCCTTTTTGTTTTTCAATAACAACACATCAATATTATCAAATTATTCGCTAGTTGAATTTAACACTACAGCTATAAAAACGTAGCGAAAATTCTATCGCAAAGACAAATTATATAAAATTAGACTATTGGGTATGGGTTAACGTGTCAGGTTCTCATTAAGGTATTAAACAGCTAACGATAAGCTCTTTTTCTAAATGCCACCATGTTGATTTTTACAAATAACAGCTAGACCTTTTCCGATGTGTTAATTGATATACCAGCCAAATATTTTTGTTAGATAAATTTTCGATTTATTACAATTTAATTTATAAAATAATTATCAGACGTTAATGCTCATAATTCATATGCGCTAAAATTCCATCTAACTCATCTAAATTACTGTATTTTAAAACGAGCTTACCTTTGCCTTTAGCATTGTGCTGAATGCTAACGGGAACACCTATTTTTTCTGCTAAAGATTCTTCAAGTTTTTGCACATCGGCACTAGGCGTATTTTTAGGTTTAATTAATTTTTTATCTTCCAGTAGCCGTCTAACTAAAGATTCTGTTTGTCGAACTGATAAACTTTTTGCCACAATTTGTTGCGAAACATCACGCTGTTGTAATGGTTCTAAACTTAATACTGCACGCGCATGCCCCATTTCAATGTCGCCATTTTCTAATAATTTTTTGACTTCATTATCCAACGCAATTAAACGTAATAAATTTGTTACGCCAGTACGAGACTTACCAACAGCTTCAGCAACTTGTTGATGCGTTAATTCAAATTCATCTTGCAAGCGTTTGAGCGCCATTGCTTCTTCAATAGGGTTTAAATCTTCTCGCTGAATATTTTCTATAAGCGCCATTGCGATGGCAGCTTCGTCAGGTACGTCGCGTATAACCGCAGGAATTTCATCAAGCCCTGCCAATTGAGTTGCTCGCCAACGTCGTTCGCCAGCAATAATTTCATATTTATTATTAGAGATGGGGCGAATCACAATCGGTTGCATAACACCTTGAGCTTTGATCGATTCTGCTAGCTCTTCCAGTGCATCTGGATGCATATCTCGGCGCGGTTGATATTTTCCTCGCTGAATTAAATCGACAGGAACATGCTTTAACTCTTCTTGTTTTTCAGTCTCTAACGACCCTGCCTCTGTAGTAGCATCTTCATTATTTGTGTTATTAATACCGCCACCAAGCAGTGCATCTAGACCCCTACCTAAACCTTTACGTTTCGCTGCCATGTTTCTCTCTATAATTTTCTTTATATTATCGAGCTAATAAATACGATCTGTTTTTATTAGCGTTGCGAAAAAATAATTACACTAATTATTGTTCGACGATCCTTGTTAGTCATTTAATTATGCTTGAGCAATCTGTTCTTTTTTTGCTAATTCATTGCGACGAATAAACTCACCTGCTAAGGCTAAATAAGCAATAGCGCCCTTAGACTGGCGATCATAAACTAAAGCAGGCTGTCCAAAGCTTGGCGCCTCTGCTAAGCGGACATTACGCGGGATACACGCTTGATACAGTTTGTCACCAAAAAAATCTTTTAATTGATCAGACACTTCTAAGGTTAAACTACTGCGAGGATCATACATAGTACGTAAAATCCCTGTAATTTTTAATTCAGGATTAGTCTGCTCTTGAATCTGTTGTATAGTACTAATTAGGGACGATAAACCTTCCAGTGCGTAGTACTCGCATTGCATCGGAATAACAACACCATCACAGGCAGACAAGGCATTCACTGTCAGCATATTCAACGAAGGTGGGCAATCGATTAAAATAAAATCGTAGTATTGCTCTACATTTTTCAATGCGTTACGCAAGCAAAACTCTTTATTTTCTGTCGTTAATAATTGCACTTCAGCAGCGGTTAAATCGCTATTGGCAGGCAATACATCATAATTTGAACTAGGTGATTTTTGGCGTGCCTGATCAACGCTCACACCATTAATCAATACATCATAAACAGAATAGGGAAGTTCATTTTTATTGACACCGCTACCCATCGTCGCATTCCCTTGGGGATCAAGGTCAATGAGTAATACTTGCTTTTTGACAGCAGAAAGAGAGGCTGCCAGATTTACGCAGGTTGTCGTTTTCCCTACGCCTCCTTTTTGATTAGCAATGGCATAAATTTGAGTCACAAAAACTACCTATTGATTAATTCTGCATTAAATTTTTAATTATTTATCCCGATACAGGTTTCAAGATAATTAAGTGGCGCTCTCCATCACATTCAGGAATTTTTAATTTATGTGCCACTGATAAACGTGCCAAATGAGAGCAATCCACCAATTCAGTCTCAGGATAAATACCTTTCATTGCCCAAAACTCACCTTTTTCAGCCAATAAATGGGCTGAGCCATTGACCATATCCTCTAAACTCGCAAAAGCGCGGCTAGTGACTATAGCGAATTTGTTGGCAGGTGAGAATTTTTCAATGCGATTATTTTCAATAAACACATTTTTCAGGCCTAATTTAACAGCGGTTTGAAATAAAAACCGTGTTTTTTTGCCATTACTGTCTAATAAGGTGGCGTTTATCTCTGGAAACACAATAGCTAATAACAAGCCTGGTAAACCAGCGCCAGTTCCTACATCAATCAAATGAATCTTTTCGTCATTGAAACCTTTGTTATTGTAAGTACTCACAAACTCTTGAAGATAGGGAACCAAAGCTAAACTATCTAAAAGATGGCGGGAAACCATAGCTTCTGGATCACGGATAGCAGACAGGTTATAGGCTTTATTCCATTTATGCAGTTCCTGTAAATAACCCAGTAACAAATTAATCTTCTGCTCACTGAGACTAATCGATAGCTCCTCTAAACCTGCACACAAACGCTCGTGGCAGGTCTCTAGATCTAAGGCCATTTAAATAACCTGTTTACTAGAAGTAAGTTTGGACTCACCTTTTTTAAGCAAACCGTGTTTTTTTAAGTACACCAGCAATAACGATACTGCGGCAGGCGTCACTCCTGGTATCCGACTCGCTCTTCCCAAATTATCAGGCCTATGATCTGACAGCTTCTGTTTGATTTCATTGGATAGACCTTCCACCACCGTATAATCAAACTCTTCCGGTAGCGGCGTCGTTTCGTGCTGCCTTAAACGCGCAATTTCTTCTGTCTGTCGATCAATATAGCCCGCGTACTTAGCGCTTATTTCGACTTGCTCCAATACTTGCCATGTTAGTTGTGGCGATATCTCTGTTTTTTCTTTTTCTGGATTCGTTTTAGCCACGCCTAAGCCCTGGAGGTCAGTAGAATTTAACTCAGGGCGCTTTAGCAATTCATATAGATTGTACTCTCGCGTTAATGGCGATTTAAGTTTTGGCTCTAAAATGCTCGCTTCCGCACTTTTGGGCTGAACCCAGGTAGATTTTAAGCGCTGCTCTTCTTGAGCAATCGCCTCGCACTTCTCATTAAATGCTTGCCAGCGAGCGTCATCAATCAAACCAAAGCCGTGGGCTATTTCGGTCAAACGTAGATCGGCATTATCTTCCCTCAGCAGTAAACGGTATTCTGCTCGGCTAGTAAACATCCGATAAGGTTCTTGTGTTCCCATAGTGATCAGATCATCGACGAGCACCCCCGTATATGCCTGGTCTCGACGTGGGCTCCAAGGGTCTTTTTCTTGAACTCGCAAAGCGGCATTTAATCCAGCTAATAGTCCCTGGGCGCCGGCTTCTTCATAACCAGTTGTCCCGTTAATTTGCCCAGCAAAGTACAAACCGTTAATACAATGGGTTTCAAGGCTAGGCTTTAAATCCTGAGGGTTGAAAAAATCGTATTCGATGGCATAGCCCGGGCGCATAATATGGGCATTTTCAAAGCCTTTGATCGAGCGCACCAGTTGTATTTGCACATCGAAAGGTAAGCTTGTCGATATTCCATTGGGGTAGAGCTCATGGGTCTTTAAGCCTTCAGGTTCAATAAAGATCTGGTGAGAGTGTTTATCGGCAAAACGCTGAACCTTATCTTCAACAGACGGACAATAACGAGGGCCTGTCCCCTCAATAACACCAGTATACAAAGGAGAGCGATCTAATCCTTCGCGGATAATATCGTGAGTGCGCTCATTAGTATGGGTGATCCAGCAACAGGTTTGTTCAGGATGATCGTTGACTGACCCCATATAAGACATGACGGGTAAAGGATCTTCACCCCATTGTTCCTGCAGCTCGCTAAAATCCACCGATTTTGCATCAATACGCGGCGGTGTTCCTGTTTTCAGGCGATCGACTCGAAACGGCAACTCACGCAAACGATCAGCTAATGCAATGGAAGGAGGGTCACCCGCGCGACCACCAGAATGATTCTCTAAACCGATATGGATTTTTCCGCCCAAGAAGGTTCCTGCTGTTAATACCACAGAAGGTGCGTAAAACTTTAAACCCATCTGCGTGACAACACCTTTGACAGTATCCCCTTCGACAATGAGGTCATCGACAGACTGTTGGAATATTTGTAAGTTTTCTTGGTTTTCTAAAATTTCTCGGACAGCAGCTTTGTAGAGTACGCGATCTGCCTGAGCTCGGGTAGCACGTACCGCAGGGCCCTTACGTGCATTTAATATTCGAAATTGTATGCCGCCTTTGTCGGTAGCCACGCCCATCGCGCCGCCCATCGCATCAATTTCTTTGACCAAATGACTCTTACCAATACCACCGATGGCAGGGTTGCAGGACATTTGCCCCAATGTTTCCACGTTGTGAGTCAGCAATAAGGTCGAACACCCCATTCGAGCAGCTGCCAAGCACGCTTCCGTACCAGCATGGCCACCACCAATCACAATCACATCGTATTGATGCGGATAAATCATGAAAACCTCGTTTTAAGTATTCTCGTTTTAAGCACTATTGTCACAGTGTGTCACGGAGTTAAAATAAAAAACCCGGTATTATAGGGAGACTCGATAAATTGAGCAAAAGTTATTCAGCATTAATGGCTTTTTTCAAACGTAAAATCGTTTTTAACCGTCATCAGACAATTTGTTGATGACATTCAAAATCCACAAGGTAGGTGAGATGAGCATTTCCATTAAATTATTACCCAAACTGAGTGTTATTGTTATTGCTGCTGTCATTACGGCAGCCTGTGGTGGTTTATCCAGTTCTGATGACCCTGAATTAAACCGATTTGAAATTAGAGACACCAGTGGCTCAGATTCTGCAACGGCTCCTGAATCTGAGATCAGCTTGTCAGCCGGGGAAAACGATGGTGAATTTGAGCTGTATTGGGATATTGATACGGATGATGATTACAGCTATGAAGTCAGAATCAATGATAGAGACAGTATGACCGGTAGTTTGCAAATTTTTTCTGACCGATGTGATCCCGATGATTCATGCCATGATAATCAACAACTGGATTGCGAATACCGCAATGATGGTGATGACTTAGAAATTATCTGTGAGGACTCCAGTGATGATGAAGAAACAACAAATATTAACCTCATCGTGGATGATGATGACCTACCTGAAGATCTCTACTTTATTTTAGAAACTTGTGATCCTTTTGGCTTTGATTGTGAAGATCAATCAGTGAAAGTTGAATTTCGTTAAATTCAATATTCTCTTTTTCATTTTAAAAAGCACATACTCATGTGCTTTTTTATGTCCATTAAAAAATTATTATTCTTTATTACTTATTAATAAATAGATAAATAAATAAAGATCCTTTTAAATACCTATTACTTATTATTAATGATGTTATTAGGGAAGCCGTTTTCTGTGAATAATTTACTTTTATTTATATAAAACAATAGGTTATATAAATGATAACTATTAGGATGGGATGCGTAGAGACAGGGGTATTAGGTTTTAACAAACTGTCTTTAAGAGAAAATAACTATAGTACATTTTAATGAGCTTATTTTTATCCAGCTCATATTCAAGGTAGTTTCAGTAGATATACACAGTTTTATAAACTAAGGCTGGAGCAACCAAAACCTAATTTATGAAATATTGAGTAAAATCAAATAATTACAGGGGAAACCTGTGAATTAATGTGAATAAGTGTGTGTAAGTAGAATAGTTTAGAGAAATATTCAGTAGATTTTGTGGATAAGTGACTGTTTTTCTGTGGATAGCTGGTGATAACTTAATTGATGAGATTTATTTACCAATGCAAAAACTGGAAAATATTTTTCCAAGCAAGTCGTCTGCGGTGACCTCCCCTGTAATTTCTCCCAGCGCATATTGTGCTTGTCGAAGGTCTTCAGCCACTAATTCTCCAGCGCCTGCTTTGAGTTGATCAGTGGCGTAATCAATATGTTCCTGTGCGCTTTTTAAGGCATCCAGATGGCGACGACGTGCGGTAAAGCTGCCCTCGTTGGCATGTTGGTAGCCCATCACGGCTTTTAGGTGGGAGACTAATGATTCGATTCCATCCCCTTTTTTAGCAGAGATAAACAGTTGCGGTATATCGTTTGTTATTGAATCAAAGGGTTTGTTTGTATTCGGTGGATCGATAAGGTCACTTTTATTATAAATTAGCGTAATTCGTGAATGTTCGAGGATTTTTTCTGAATGTTCCCGACCAAATTGAGGAATCAGCTCATCGAGGGACTGTGCTGCTATAGGTTGGCTAGCGTCAACTAATAGAAGGATACGGTCTGCTTTATCGATTTCAGTCCAGGCCCTTTCCATCCCCATTTTTTCGACTTGATCACCGCCTTCTCGTAAACCAGCAGTATCGATAATATGTAGAGGCATGCCATCCAAATGAATATGTTCTCTCAATACATCCCTTGTGGTGCCAGGGATGTCTGTCACAATCGCTGAATCACGTCCTGCCAGGGCATTAAGCAGGCTGGATTTACCGGCGTTAGGTTTACCGGCAATCACTACCGTCATGCCTTCTCGTAAGATTACACCTTGCTTTGCTTCGTTAAAGACTTGGGTCAGTGTTGTCTGTAGTTGATCAATTCCGGTAAAGAGTGTTTCGTCGTTAAGAAAATCAATTTCTTCCTCGGGAAAATCAATAGCTGCTTCGATATACATGCGAAGATGTGTGATTTTATCGACAAGCTCTCTGATTTTATCGGAGAAAACCCCTTGTAATGAATGAATGGCATTGCGCGCAGCCTGTTCACTGCTGGCATTAATGAGGTCAGCAATAGCTTCGGCCTGAGCTAAATCCATCTTATCGTTAAGAAATGCTCTTTCAGAAAACTCGCCTGGCTGAGCTAGTCTGACGCCTTTGATGGCTATCACAGCGTTAAGTAGCTGATCTAAAACAACAGGGCCACCATGGCCTTGAAGTTCTAAGACATCCTCACCGGTAAATGAATGGGGGTTAGGGAAAAAGAGGGCCAAGCCTTGATCAATAACCTCTCCTGTTACTGGATGAAAAAAATCACCATAGTGTGCATGGCGAGGGGTGAGTGTTTGTTGAGTGAGGATTTTGGCAATAGGCTTGGCTTGTGGGCCCGATAATCGAATAATACCGACGCTGCCACGCCCTGGCGCAGTGGCAATAGCAGCAATGGTATCTTTAATAACAGCATCTTGAGAGTTAACCATATTTGGACTCTTAGATTACAGATAAGTCGCGTTTAATTTTTCGCAGTATTAATCCTGTGCTTCAATTTTACGAGTAATAATATATTGCTGAATAATTGATAAGGTATTGTTGGTTACCCAGTAAATAACCAAACCAGCCGGGAACCATAAGAACATAAAAGTAAAAGCAACAGGCATCCATTGCATAATCTTGGCTTGCATTGGATCTGGTGGTGTTGGGTTCAGTTTTTGCTGAATATACATGGTGGCACCCATCAGCAGAGGGAAAATGAAATAAGGATCCATAACTGACAGATCCGTAATCCATAAAGCAAAAGGTGCATGGCGCAACTCGACGCTTTCCATCAGTACCCAGTAGAGAGAAATGAACACCGGCATCTGAATTAAAATAGGAAGACAGCCACCCATGGGGTTCACTTTTTCCTTTTTATAGAGCTTCATCATCTCTTGAGACATTTTTTGTTTGTCATCACCGATGCGTTCTTTAAGCTCTTTTAATTTAGGCGAGAGTTTGCGCATTTTAGCCATGGACCGGTAGCTCATGGCGGATGGGTAGAAGAAGATTGCCTTGATAATAATTGTCAATGCAATAATTGACCATCCCCAATTGCCTAAATAGCTATGGAGAAAGTCGAGTAAATGGAATAATGGTTTGGCAATCCACCATAACCAGCCAAAATCGATAGTCAGATCAAAGTTTTCAGCAATAATCTCTAATTGATCAATATCCTTAGGGCCGACATAGAAGCGGGTGCTAATTTCAGATTGGCTACCTGGGCTAACAACCGTTTGTGGGCCGATGAAACCCAGTAAATACATATCCTGATTTCTTAATTTCTTAAGGAAAAACTTATTGGTATCTTCTTTTTCTGGTACCCAGGCACTGGTGAAATAGTGTTGCACCATAGCAACCCAACCACCCTTAATTGAGAACTCTTCATTCTTGTCTGATAAGTCATCAAAGTTTAATTTTTGGTATTTTTCATCTTCTCGTGTCGTTGCTGCTCCGACATAAGGATTCACACCAAAACCAGAATCAGCCGCTGCCGGCGGTTGGTGACTATCACGCTTGATTTGACCATAAAGATTAGCTTGCCAAGCAGTAGCACTTTGGTTGTTAATTAAGTAATCAATATCGATCACATATTTATTACTAGTAAACGTAAAACGTTTAGTAATCTTGACGCCGTCTTGATCCAGCTCTAAGTCGATGACTAACGTGTCTTGCCCTTCTTCTAACTTATACGATGATTGTGATGCTGAGAACAACGGTCGGCCTGCAGCAGTATCAGTGCCATTGGTCCCTATCAAACCACTTTGAGCAATATAAGTTGTTGTTTGTGTACGGTCTAATAGAGTAAAGCCTTTTTCACCATTTAATCGTATTTTGTGAAGTGGTAAAACGGCTTGGACAATATCGCCTCCTCGACGATCGATCACAATATCTAGTGTATTTGTTGAGACTTTAATCAGTTGCGAATTGTTGGTTTGTAGTGGGTTAGCAACCACAGGTGCATTATTATTTGCAGTGGGAGCTGTTGGTAATTCCGACGTTTCTGGCGCTGGAGCAACAGGAATTGTTGTGCTGTTAGCGACCGCAGTATTATTACCATTATCTTGTGGAACGCTGACGATACTTTCATTGCTTTCGGCATTTAGTAGTTCTTTATTTGCTTTAAATTCATTCCACTTGAATAGAAGAACGAATGAAAGTACAACGATGCCGCCTATATAAGCTAGTTTTTGCCAATCCATCTTTTACTACCAGTATTTAAAATGTGTTGATTTGAGATCTGTCATGGGAATATGTTCATTTAGTGATGAAAAATCTCAATTATTTCTTATCTGACTCAGGTAAGAGGTCGATACCACCTTTATGCCAGGGGTTACATTTAAGGATTCTCTTCAGTGTTAACCAAGAACCTTTAATAAAGCCAAATTGTTTGTAAGCGTCCATTGCATAGTGAGAGCAACTCGGGGTAAACCGACATTGGTTGCCGATCCAGGGGCTCGCAATCAACTGATAGCCACGGATGCATTTGATAGCAATGGCGGCAGGTAAATCCTTTAATTGGAAGCTTTGTTTTGGATTTTTTGCCATAGTTGATCTAGAAGCTGGTGAATATCGGCGTTATCGAGTTTATCCAGTCCTTTTCGGGCCAGCACTATAGCATCTATTCCTGGAAGTTGGTGCTGTCGTTGCCGAAAACTTTCTCTAATCTGCCGTTTAATACGATTGCGCTCTACTGCTAAGCGAATATTTTTTTTAGCGATGACTAAACCTAATCGAGGTTCGGTAGTTTTATTAGCTCTGGCTAGAATTAAGCAATGACGGTGAGATGCTCGGAAGGTTGCTTCAGCAAACACCCATCCAAAATCTTTTGAATTGAGAAGACGCCTAGATTTTGGCAATGACAAAGGTCTGGTGAACATAGGGTTCATACTGAAAAGGGTACAGACCATTCGCCAACAAAGAACACTGTTAATACATCAGCTAACGAAAGGTATTGGAATTCACATTAATATTATTAGTGGCAATACTTTCGTTAGTGATAACACTGCTCGACTTAAGCAGCTAAAACCCTACGACCTTTTGCACGACGACGAGCTAGGATTTTACGGCCAGCTTTAGTAGACATTCTTGCGCGAAAACCATGAGTACGCTTGCGCTTAAGTACGCTTGGCTGGAAAGTTCTTTTCATGACAAAACCCTGTAGCTATATATGTATATCAATGAACAGCTATTTCCACTAATCACTGCTTGGAAAGCGATTAAAAATAGCCGCACTTAAAAAAAGAGGCGGGATTCTAATGAATTGTGACTAAAAAATCAATTATTAGGTGCATTAAACTGATATTTTTTAATCATTATCTGTGAGGCCCTAGTATATGAGGGCTTGGCAGTTAGGGGTTGTTTTATGCCCTTTAAATTAACGGGATACACACCTTTTTTATTCAGGTTATAAACATGCTTATCCACAGAAAATAAAAAAATATTAACAGTTGACAATGAGCTGTAATTTTGAGAAAAGCGATTTTTATTCATAAGCCATTGATTTTAATAAATAAAAAAACCTTATTTAAAATAAAGAATAAAAACTATTTTTTTGTGGATAACTACCTAAAATAGTTGGTAAATAAAACGTTACGAGAGTAGAATTGTCCGCTTACAGACTTTCTTGATCGATTATTGTTTCAGTATTGTTGTTCAGACACCTACTAACATCATTATCGCTTACGTAATAACGAGTAATGCCCAAGTGCTTATATAAACAAATACTCAAAAGAAGAAAGCCACGCAACAAAACACCTAAAGTCTACGCAATAGATTAACTGATAGGCATGAATATCAGGGGTGATTTTTTAACTATATATCAAGTACATTAATTTCAGATAAATAATACTAATTACAACAGTGAATTTGTCTATGGGAGAGTTATCCGTGACCGCGGCTATATGGGATCAGTGTATTAACTCACTGCAACAAGAGTTATCTGCTCAACAATTTAATACCTGGATCCGTCCGCTTACCCCTGTCGTTGAAGAATCGAGTAGCGAATTTTGTTTAATGGCGCCTAATCGTTTTGTGCTTGACTGGGTGAATGATAAGTTTATCCAGCGTATTCGGGAGCTAGTTCTTCACTTTTTCTCCAATGCAGCCTTAACGCCACCATCATCAATAACTATCAAGGTAGCCAGTCGACCAACTCGTGCTTTTGAGCGAAACACACAGACCGTTCAACGAAATGATTACAGCTCTTCGGGTTCGGTAGATAACCTTTCTAGCTCTCCCGGTTCTAATGAACATAACACGCATAACTCTGCACCCCATTCAGCAGAGGCAGCACTAACCCAAAATGCCTCTAACATTCCATTTGGTACACAGGCGTTTTCTTCAAATCAAGCACATTATGAAGCACCAACAAGCGTTCCAACTCAGCCCAATAATAAGGGGGTTGATCGCAGTCATATTAATCAGCAAACACTAGCTGAAGCTGATGTTGAAGGTGGGTTACATCACCGTACAGGGTTAAATAAGTCTTTTACCTTTGAAAGCTTTGTAGAAGGTAAGTCTAACCAAATGGGCTTGGCAGCAGCACAGCAAGTAGTAGAAAATCCTGGTGGCTCTTATAACCCATTATTTATCTACGGTGGTGTTGGTTTAGGTAAAACACACTTAATGCATGCGGTGGGGAATGGCATGATGGCCCGCAACCCTAATGCAAAAATTGTCTATCTGCATTCCGAGCGATTTGTGGCAGATATGGTAAAAGCCCTTCAGCTCAATGCAATTAATGACTTTAAACGTTATTACCGTTCAGTGGATGCTTTATTGATTGATGATATCCAGTTTTTTGCGGGAAAAGATCGCTCACAAGAGGAGTTTTTCCATACCTTTAACGCTTTACTTGAAGGAAATCAGCAAATTATTTTGACCTGTGATCGCTACCCCAAAGTAATCTCTAATTTAGAGGAGCGTTTGAAGTCTCGTTTTGGTTGGGGGCTAACAGTAGAGGTTGAGCCTCCAGAGCTAGAGACGCGAGCCGCCATTTTGCTGAAGCGAGCAGAAGAGTTAAAAATTGACTTACCTTATGATGCAGCCTTTTTTATTGCGCAGCGTATTCGTTCTAATGTACGTGAGTTAGAAGGTGCGCTTAAACGTGTGGTTGCCAATGCCTCTTTTACTCAGCGATCCATCAATGTGGATTTAGTTCGAGAAGCACTCAAAGATTTATTAGCTTTACAAGATAAACAAGTCAGTATCAGTAATATACAACGCGTTGTTGGTGAGTACTATAAGGTAAAAGTCGCTGAATTTACCTCAAAGCGCCGTAGCCGATCGGTTGCTCGACCTCGCCAAATCGCCATGGCTTTATCAAAAGAGTTAACGAATCATAGCTTGCCAGAAATTGGTGATGCTTTTGGTGGTCGTGATCATACGACGGTATTACATGCTTGCCGTAAAGTAAAAGAACTGTGTGGCAGTGATGCAGAATTGCAACAAGACTGGAAAAACCTTCAGCGTATCTTAACAACGTAAACAGCAAGGAAACCCCAAACGATAATGGAATATTCATGTCTATAGCCCATACTGGCCATTGCTCACATTTTTAGTATGACAGGCATGCAATGTTTTAGAGAGAGCCCATAAACCTGTTACAATCACGAGTTTATCGGCCTATCAGCTAACGGGCTTTGCTATAAATTTAAGCTAGTTTGTAAGTGCTCACTATAGTGTTTAAATCATTTTATATAGTGAGTTTAGAGGATTGAGTATATTTTTAATTAAAGATATACAAATTAATAATACACAATTAATAAAAGAGACTATCGATGAAATTCACTGTAAAACGTGATGCTTTATTAGGACCATTACAACTTGTTGCTGGTGTGGTTGAGCGCCGCCAGACCTTGCCTGTTCTTGCCAATATATTATTAGTGCTTACAGAAGATAATTTATCACTTACTGGTACAGATTTAGAAGTAGAAATTGTAGGTCGCTTAGCGGTTGAATCGGTATCTGACACGGGTGAAATAACAGTACCGGCACGTAAGCTTGTTGATATTTGCCGCTCTTTACCAGACTCTTCATTAATTGAAATTACGCTCGATGAGAACCAGCGTCTACTTGTTAAAAGTGGCCGCAGTCGTTTTACATTATCCACTTTGCCTGCCAATGATTTTCCTGCAACAGATATTAGTGAAGGCGATATTCAATTTAACTGCCCCCAGTTTTTAGTTAAGCGACTAATCGATCGCACCGCTTTTGCTATGGCTCAACAAGATGTTCGTTATTATTTAAATGGTATGTTATGGGAAGCAGAAGATAATTTGTTACGTTGTGTGGCGACAGATGGTCACCGCTTGGCTATGTGTACAAGAGAGCTGGATATACAGGTTCCTGCCAAAACTCAGGCAATATTACCTCGTAAAGGCGTTATTGAGCTTTCTCGATTATTAAAGGAAGAAGAAGCGAGTGTACAGGTTACGTTGAGTAGTCATCATATGCGTGTGGAAACCGTAGACTATACACTGACATCAAAATTAGTAGATGGTAAATTTCCTGACTATGAGCGAGTTCTGCCAAAAGGTGGTGATAATGTCTTATTAGGCAATAGAGAAGAATTAAAACAAGCGTTTGGGCGAACGGCGATTCTTTCTAATGAAAAGTATCGAGGTGTACGCCTTACCTTAGCTGATGGCCTGCTGACTATTGTTGCTAACAACCCTGAACAGGAAGAAGCAGAGGAACAGGTTGTTGTCGATTACTCCGGAGATAGTATTGAAATAGGCTTTAATGTTAGTTACCTACAAGATGTCACCAATGTATTAAATACAGAAAACATTAAACTGACTTTATCAGATGCTAATAGTAGTGCATTATTAGAGGAGCCAGAAACAGGTGATTCAGTCTATGTTGTTATGCCAATGAGGCTGTGATTTGCGCAGGAGGAATATAGACGCAAATTCTCTACTATCTTTGTCTAGCGCTTAAGCCAACAAACAGTAAAATAAATATCCATGTCTGTACTTAAGCGCTTGCAGGTTTCATATCTGCGAAATCTCGACCAAGTATCACTAACACTCTCACCTAAAATCAATCTTTTCTATGGTGAAAATGGCAGTGGAAAAACCAGCTTACTTGAAGCTTTATCACTGCTTGGTCTAGGACGTTCATTTCGCAGTCATAAAATTCGCTCCTTAATCAATCACGATCAACAACAATTTACAATTTTTGCAGATATCAATGTAGATGAAACTAACGCAGCTGTTGGTATCCAAAAAAGCCGTAATGGGACAACATTGATACGTGTAAATGGGGAAACGATTCCATCTGCGGTATTACTAGCTCAAAAACTACCATTACAAATTATAGATGCAAACTCTTTTCAGTTGATCGAGGGTTCGCCTCTTCAACGCAGGCGTTTTTTAGATTGGATGGTGTTTCACGTGAAACCAGAGTTTATTGAGCCTTGGCGCCGTTTACAGCGAGTGATTAAACAGCGGAATAGTCTGCTGAAGCGTGATAAAATAACCCGTTTAGATTTAGAGCCTTGGGACAAAGAGTTCATAGAGCTAGCACTACTTATCGATCAGCTTCGAAAAAGTGTCTTTGAAGAGTTTCATTGCTTATTTGGGCAATTCAGAAGCAGCTTTTCTAAAGCTATTGCTGATGTCGCTATTACTTATCACCCTGGTTGGAATGAGGCCCAAGGGTTTAAAGAAACGTTGGCGGAGTGTTTCGATAGGGATAGACGTGATGGCTATACTCACTATGGCCCTCAACGAGCAGAAATTAAGTTTACAGTTGAAGGCAAGGCTGCGTTAGATGTACTGAGCAGAGGCCAGGAGAAGTCACTAATATGTGGGCTTCATATTGCGCAGGCGAAATTGCATCAACAAAAGACGAATCAAAAAAGTGTTTTTCTAGTTGATGATTTGTTAGCAGAGCTTGATGATCAAAATGCAATTAGATTGATTAATTGGCTTGTTGAGCTGGGCGGACAAGTTTTTGTTACCGGGGTTAGTAGAGATAGCCTTTTAAAAACCTGGTTTCAGCAGCAATCATTATGCGAAAAAGATGCTTCAGAAATAAATTTGTTTCACGTGAAACAAGGCCATATTACATCAGAAGATTTCTCTCAGAGTAATTATTAATAGATTTATTGACTTGGGATTAACTATGTCAGACGAAAAAGACGAAAACGGCAACGATATCGAAAATAACGGTAACTATGATTCTTCCAGTATTAAAGTCTTAAAAGGGCTTGATGCAGTGCGTAAGCGTCCAGGTATGTATATCGGAGATACAGATGATGGTACCGGCCTGCACCACATGGTATTTGAAATTGTTGATAACTCTATCGATGAAGCGTTAGCAGGACATTGTTCTGAGATCAAAATTGTTATTCACCCGGACGAATCGATATCAGTTTCTGATAATGGCCGTGGTATTCCTACCGAAATCCATGAGGAAGGTGTATCGGCAGCAGAAGTCATTATGACCGTACTTCATGCAGGTGGTAAGTTTGATGATAACTCTTATAAAGTGTCTGGCGGGCTTCACGGTGTTGGTGTCTCTGTCGTTAATGCGCTTTCTAAAGAATTAACATTGACCATACGTCGTGGTGGCAACGTTCATGAGCAGGTTTATCATCATGGTGTACCACAATCTCCATTAACAATTATTGGAGAGACAGAACAAAGTGGTACATCGGTCCATTTTAAGCCGTCTGAAGAAACCTTTAATAATATTGAATTTCACTTCGATTTGCTTGCCAAGCGGCTGCGTGAACTGTCATTCCTAAATTCAGGCGTCCGTATTGTCCTTAAAGATGAGCGTACAGCGAAAGAAGAAGTCTATGAATATGAAGGCGGCTTAAGTGCGTTCGTCGACTATTTGAATACCAATAAAACAACACTGAATAAGATCCTTCACTTCTCGGCAGAAGGTAAAGAAGATGGTATAGGTGTTGAAGTTGCCTTGCAGTGGAATGATAGTTTCCAGGAAAACCTTTTATGCTATACCAATAATATCCCTCAACGAGATGGCGGTACCCACTTAGCTGGATTTCGAGGAGCTCTGACTCGAACTCTAAACAACTATATAGATAAAGAAGGTTTATTTAAGAAAGAAAAAGCTAATACGACAGGTGATGATGCCCGTGAAGGCTTAACAGCTATTATTTCAGTGAAGGTGCCAGATCCTAAGTTTTCTTCACAAACGAAAGATAAGCTAGTTTCTTCAGAGGTTAAAACAGCCGTTGAACAGCAGATGGGTCAAGCATTTAACGACTATCTTGTTGAAAATCCACAAGATGCTAAATCCATTGTGACTAAAATGATGGAAGCTGCCAAAGCCAGGGAAGCCGCGCGTAAAGCTCGTGAGATGACGCGCAGAAAAGGCGCTCTGGATATTGCCGGTCTGCCAGGTAAGTTAGCTGATTGTCAGGAAAAAGACCCAGCATTATCAGAAGTTTACCTAGTGGAGGGTGATTCAGCAGGAGGTTCAGCCAAACAAGGTCGTGATCGCAAAACTCAGGCTATTTTGCCACTTAAAGGTAAGATTCTAAATGTTGAAAAAGCTCGGTTTGATAAGATGCTTTCCAGTGCAGAAGTTGGCACATTGATTACGGCTTTAGGTTGTGGAATCGGCAAAGAAGAGTTTGATGCTGATAAATTGCGTTACCACAGTATTATTATCATGACGGATGCGGATGTTGATGGCTCGCATATTCGTACTTTATTGTTAACTTTCTTTTTCCGTCAAACACGAGAATTGATAGAGCGAGGTCATATTTATATTGCTCAGCCGCCTTTGTACAAGATTAGCAAAGGTAAGCAAGAGCAGTACTTAAAAGGCGAACCGGAAAAAATCGAGTTTTTAACTAATGCGGCTTTAGAAGGTACGCAACTGTTTACTAACCCTGAAGCCCCTGCTATTACTGGGACTGCGCTTGAAACACTGGTAAAAGATTACCGTCAGGTAATGTCAACCATTGATCGTTTGTCACGTTTGTATCCAGCAGAAACCCTTGAACAGATGATTTATTTGCCTGCGCTATCAACAGACGATCTATCCAGTAAAGAAGCGGTTGGTAGCTGGTGTGATCAATTGACTGAATTTATGGATAAAGGGCAGTTAAGCGGTTCGAGTCGTTATCTTGTCACTGTACGTGAAGATCAAGAGCGTCATATCTATTTACCCCAAATAGAAGTATTGGCTCATGGCTTGAGTCATGAATACCCCTTTAGCCATGACTTCTTTGCATCAGGCGAGTATCAATCAATTGTTGATTTAGGTGCCAAATTGAAAGATTTGATACAAGAAGGAGCCTTTGTACAGCGAGGAGAAAAGCAGCATCAAATTGAAAGCTTTAAAGAAGGGTTAGAGTGGCTGATGGCAGAAGCTAGCAAAGGCTATAATATTCAGCGCTATAAAGGATTGGGAGAAATGAATCCGGATCAGCTGTGGGAGACAACCATGGATCCATCCACTCGCCGTATGCTTAAAGTAACCATAGAGGATGCTATTGCAGCTGATCAAATTTTCACCACTTTAATGGGGGATCAAGTTGAGCCGAGACGTGATTTTATCGAAAGTAATGCTCTATCGGTTGCCAATCTAGATGTCTGATAGCTAAAGTTAACTTCTAATCATTAAAAGCCAGCGTACAGCTGGCTTTTTTATTGGTCTTCAAAAAGCCTAGTGAACAAATAAAATAGAAAAACCCTTCATTTTTCAAAATCTTGCATATACTTAATAAAATAGTCATTGATACAAACGCGAGATCTGAAGGGAGTTATGAGCAAGGCCCAACAACCACTGCAACAAATAGACATTATTAAAATCTACGAGAAAAAGCGTTGCTTGGTTGTGGATGATTTAACTGAAGTTCGTGCGGCTTACAAGCGTATGTTACGGTCATTTGGTTCCACAGAGATAGACACGGCAGCAACGGGCGATCAGGCAATGCAAATGTGTGAAGGCCGCCAATATGGCATGATCATTTGCGATTACAACCTTGATGAATCAAAGGATGGACAACAAGTACTAGAAGAGCTGCGCCATATGCAGCTACTAAAATATACCACCCTATTTATCATTATCACCGCTGAAACGTCTCGAGAGATGGTCTTGGGTGCGATAGAAAATCAGCCAGACGACTACATCACTAAGCCCATCTCCCAAAAAATGATGCGCTCTCGACTTGACCGAGCATTATTAAAACATGAGGAGCTTTACCAAATTAAATCAGCCATGGATAGTAAAAGCTATGGTCGAGCCATTCGTTTATGCGATGAAAAAATTAACGCTAATAGCCGTTATCGCTGGGAGTGTGTACGCTATAAAGCACAAATATATTGGTTAATGGGCGAGATTGATGACGCTAAGAATATTTACGAAGAAGCACTGGAAGAAAAAGAGTTTGTCTGGGCGAAAATTGGCTTAGCCAGAACATTAATTCATTCCGGACAATATGAGAATATTGAGCCTATCTTGAAAGGCATCCTCAGGGATGACCATCGTTATATTGAAGCCCATGATATCCTTTCAGAGTTTTATGAAAAAACCCGTCAGTATCGAAAGGCACAAGATGCAACACAAACCGCAACCAAGCTCTCACCTAAATCGATATTGCGCCATCGCCGTCTAGCTGAATTAGCAGAAGAGAATCAGGATGATGAAACTTGTCTAAAAGCGTACGAAGAAGCCATACGCTGGAACTACAACTCCTGTCATGCGGATGCTGAAGATTATTTAAGTTTGGCTCGTAAAACAGTGAGCGTGACTAAAGGCCGAAAAGATCGAGACTCCATCGATAAAAATAAAAAAGCATTAAGTTTATTGGATAGAATGAGGCGCCGTTTCCCTGAGCGTAAAAATAAAGTGAAGTCAGGTTTAATTGAATCTCAATTGCATGCTAACCAAGGTAAAGACAGCTTCGCTAAATCTGCTCTAGAAGCGGCGGAGAAAGAGTATGATATTCTCGAACCGAAAGAAATGGATGCACGTTTGGATTTTGCTCAATCACAATTGATGGTTGGCGATAAGAAAAAAGCCTATAAAGAATTACATCTGGTTTCTCGTGAATGCAAAAACGACAAAAAAATATTGGAACGCGTTGATAAAATCAGTGAAGAACCAATCACTGTTGCAGGAAAGCAATGTGCTGCCGATTTATCTCGCTCAGGTATCGAAGCGTATCAGCGTAAAGATTATGATGCGTCATTAATTATTTTTACAGATGCCTTAAAAATGTTTCCTAACCATACAGGTGTTAATTTAAATATGGTTCAGGTGTCATTGGCAAAAACTGATGCAGAGGGAAAAAGCAAAGACCTTTATGACCGTTGTAAAGACTGCCTGCTTCGAGTTGATAGTATCGATAAAGAGCATAAACAATACGAGCGGTTTAAATTTTTACTCAATCAATATAAAACAATTTACGCTGACTATATTGAAAAAAGAATGTAGCGTCTTTTAAAGATAGTCTATTTTAGTTTCTATAATTTAATTCGATAGCGCTTCTCGTAAAGTATCAATAACAGCCTTTGTTTCTGGCCGAATCCCTCTCCAAAGAAAAAAAGATTCAGCCCCTTGGCACACTAACATGCCAAGGCCATCACTAATATTTTTAACTGAATTTTCTTTTGCCCAGAGTAAAAAAGGAGTGAGTTGTTTACTGTACATCATATCGTAACAACAGGTATTTTCTGTTGCTATTTCTGCGGGTAAAGGTGGTAGCTCTCCTGACAAACTTGCAGATGTTCCATTAATAATGAGATCAAACGACTGGCCTGTTAATTCAGAAAAAGAACTAGCAGTAATAGAAAAAATATCAGAAAAATCTTCAGCAAGTTTTTCAGCTTTTTCTTTGGTCCGATTTGCAATAACAATAGCAGAGGGGCTTTCTTGAATAAATGGCTCTAATATTCCACGAACAGCTCCACCAGCCCCTAAAATTAAAACTCGCTTATTTTTAATATCCCAATTCAAGTGGGTTTTAATATCAGTGACGAGACCAACACCGTCGGTATTATCTCCTAACACTTGCCCATTTTTTTGAAGAGAAAGAGTGTTGACGGCACCTGCACGTTTAGCACGAGGTGTTAATTCTTTAACATAATTAAATGCATCTTCTTTAAACGGTACGGTGACATTTAAGCCTTTCCCATTCCTAGAAAAAAATTGATCTGCTGCTGATTCGAAAGCGCCAACGTCTACACATTGGGCTTTGTATATTAGCTGTTGTTGAGTTTGTTCTGCAAAAGCTGTTTGCAATATTGGCGATTTTGAATGAGCTATAGGGTTACCAAATACGGCGTAATTATCTGTCATAGTGTGTGTGGATTTTGTCATGCTATACGACCCAATCTTGGGCAGGTAAAAAATAATTAGTGAGCTCGGCTTCTGGAGATCCCGGTTCAGGTTTATAGTCATATTCCCAACGAACCAAAGGTGGTAACGACATTAAGATGGACTCTGTACGTCCACCGGTTTGTAAGCCAAATAAAGTCCCTCGATCAAACACTAAATTAAACTCAACGTAACGACCGCGGCGATAAAGTTGAAACTGTCGCTCGCGTTCGCCATAAGCTATCTCTTTGCGCTTTTCAATGATGGGTATATAGGCATCAATATAGCTATTGCCAATTGCCTGTAAAAAATCAAAGCTTTGATCAAAGCCTAACTCATTAAAATCATCAAAAAATAATCCACCTATGCCTCTGGCTTCATTTCTGTGCTTCAAATAAAAATAGTCATCGCACCATTTTTTAAAGCGCGTATAGAAATCTGAACCAAAGCCATCGCAGGCATTTTTAGCCGTTTGATGCCAATGGATGCAATCATCTTTATCAGCATAATACGGTGTTAGATCATAACCACCACCAAACCACCATACAGGCTCTTCACCTTCTTTCTCGGCAATAAAGAAGCGAACATTCATATGGCTGGTAGGAACGTAAGGGTTTTTAGGGTGTATCACTAAAGAAACGCCCATGGCTTCAAACCCTCTTCCCGCTAGCTCTGGTCGATGTGCTGTTGCTGATGCGGGCATTTGCTTGCCGTAGACATGGGAAAAATTGACGCCGCCTTTTTCAATCACATTGCCATCGACGATAACTCTTGAGTGGCCACCACCACCTTCAGCGCGCTCCCAACTATCCTCCAAAAAATCTTTGCCGCCGTCAGCTGTTGCCAACTTTTCACAAATCGATTCTTGTAAGGAGAGTAAATAAGACTTTACGGCATCCTTATTAGGTGCAGAGTTATTTAAATGCTTAACGTCGGACATAATGTGGCAGTACTTAATGATAAAAGGTTATTGTAAAGGAATTTGCTTAAGGAACCTCTGAAAATCTATCAGTGTTGGCATTTTTCAGTGATTCTTGAGCAGGCTTGAAGGAAAAATAAAAATTGGTAATCACAAAAGCTATTGTCTAATAATAGTTTCTGTTAATAGATCGCGGATATCGGAAGGCTTGTTACGCTTACCAACAACACCCTGAGTGATAAAATTAAGCTCAGGGCGGCCATTAAAATACCGTTGTACTTGCCAATGAGTTTTAGCAGCTGGTTTACCTTGGGGGTTTGCAGAAGTAGAAACAATGGGGCCACCGTAATAATGGCAAAGTGCTTGTACTACCGGGTGGGCACTGACGCGCACAGCTACGCTGGAGTGATCACCGCTAATCCAATAGGGTATGCTGCCATTATTGGGGACTAGCCATGTTACAGGTCCAGGCCAGGAAGTTTGTAGCTTTGCTTTTTGTTCTGAAGAGAGCCCTTCCAAAATAAAATCCAACTGATTGATGTTGGCAGCAACCAAAATCAAACCTTTATCGACAGAGCGCTTTTTTAAAGACAATATGTTGGCAACGGCATCAGAGTTAAATAGATCACAGCCCAGACCCCATACCGCTTCTGTAGGATAAGCAATAACCCCCCCCTGCTTTATGATTTGACTTGCAATGCGGATAGAGGGAGTTTTGGACCATTCAAACATAGAAGATATTCTTAGAAAAAGCCTATACTGCCTCATGGACAGCGGCGTAGCCCCAATCGGAGTGTCTTACAACACCTTTGAGTTCAAGGTTGAGCAATGTTGTTGTTACTTCAGCACTAGAAAAACCTGTGCGCTCAATCAATTGATCAATAGCAACGGTATCATAACCGATATGATTTAGCAGCAGTTTCTCTTGATCACTAAGTGTCGGGGTATTAGCTTCAGACATCATTATAGGCGCTTCAGCTTGAGTATGTTCCCCTGCCGTTTTTTCTTGGTGGTCTTGAGCAGCTTGTTGATCGGCAAAATAGCGAATTAAACCTGCGAGTTGCTTAATAATATCCTCCCCTGATTCGACAAGCTGGGCGCCCTGCTTAATGAGTTCATGGCAGCCTTTAGACTGCGGATTATGAATTGAGCCGGGAACAGCAAAAACCTCTCTATTTTGCTCCAAAGCATAGCGTGCTGTGATTAAAGAACCACTTTTAATGGCGGCTTCCATCACCAGTACACCAAGACTTAAGCCGCTGATAATACGATTACGCTGTGGAAAATTAGCGGCATGAGGCTGGGTTCCAGGGATAAACTCGGTGACAAGTAAGCCGCCTTTTTCGAGGATAGCATCCGCTAAGCGCTGGTGTTTTTGCGGGTAGACTTTATCAATGCCTGTTGCCATTACGGCAATCGTTTTACCCTCAACATTCAAAGCTGCCTCATGAGCAAAACCATCGATACCCAGTGCTAAGCCGCTGGTAATGGTAAATCCCCCTTGAGAGAGATACCGAGAAAAAGAGCGAGTATTCTCAATGCCAGCGGTTGTTGGGTGGCGAGTACCCACTATCGCAATTTGGGGTAAGGCTAATAATTCGGTATTACCCTTTACAAATAGCAACGGCGGAGGTCTGGATATCTGGCCTAATAAGCCGGGGTAATCCCTATGCTGGTGGGTGACTAAACGAGCATGTTGGCGCTCAATTGATTCAAGTACCTCGTAACCTCTGCAGGCCAAAGGGCTCATTTCACCTTGTTGCTGAAACTCTGTCAGTGCTTTTTTTGCGTACGGGTTAATTCTTGGTAGGGTTTCTGGTGGTGCGAGGAGAGCTTTTTCTGGAGTTTTATGTATATCAATCCATGACCAGTAGCGACTAGGGCCAACGCCTGGTAGTAATGAGAGCAATAAAGTATAAAAATTTGTGTTTTTCATAATAGTTCATCCTTGAACAGCTATTAAAAAGGATCATGGGTGACGGGCGTAATCACCAACTTTGATACCCCGATCCGCTTTTAATACCAAGGCAAGGCTCATCTTATCAAAAGTTTGGAAGATCATCATCATTCCTGCACGCTCATCAGGCAGGGTAACAATTCTATCTTTCCGTTTTTTTGCACGTTGATCTTTGATCACGTCGCCCCTTTTGTATATAGAAAGCACATTACCGGGCTTAAGATCGTCTCTTTCTCCACGATTAATCGCTATTACATCTAACAGGCCCACTTGGGTGACGCCTCTTTCAACGCTGATTATCTTACCATTAATTTCCTGTTCTGGCTCTGAAGGGAAAAAAGTAGACTCAATTACACGCTCTTCTGTGGGTAGGATACTGTCACCGATGCGTACATCACCGGTTGTTCTAGTGACACTCAAGGTAGCAATGTCTTCTTTCAATGCGCGCATATTGGCACCACCGATATCAATAGCTTGAACACCTAATACTTCTTTTGTATCGGGGTCGATATAATTGATACCTCGGCGATAAAGCCCGTAATTAGGGATGTTATCGGCAAACTGACCACGTCCATAAAGACGGTCGCCAGAGCCTAAAATAAGGCGCTCTTCCTGGCCTGCAATCACATAAGGAGATGCCTCTAAGGTCCCAGCATCAACGACTCGGTTACGTAATAACCAGCTGTTAATCTGGTCCAAAGGAATGGCGGGGATCGCATCGCTAATTGGTGACGTTCGTACTTGAGGGGATAACCTGTCAGTATTAGAAGGTACAAGGCGTACGGTGCGATTAACACTGAGACGTGGTTTACCGTCAACATAAATTAAGCTAATTACATCACCAGGGAAGATTAAATGAGGGTTCTCAATTTGAGGGTTAACGTGCCAAACTTCAGGCCATTCCCAGGGAGAGTTTAAGAACTTTGAGGAAATACCCCATAAGGTATCCCCTTTCTGGACGATATATCGATCAGGAGAGTCATCACGGAATAGGTCGCTTGCATGGGCAGCCAGTACACAGACTAGGCTCAAAGCCAGAGCGGCAATAATACCGGAGACATTTATTTTCATGGAATCGATCCTGTTTTATGTGATGTCAGCTTTGTTATAATAAAACATCAGATGCTGATCATCGGCTAAGACTATAATCACTACTCTATTTATAGCATCAAATCCTGTATCATCATAGTCTTAGCGTTGATTGTTCGCTTTTTACTAGAAGTTTGTCACAATCGCCCCCATTTGCAAACGTATCAGCAGTATTTTTTAATAGTTCAGACTAAAAACATTATGGCAATGCTCGAAATACTTGAATTTCCCGACCCTCGTCTTCGCACTAAGGCAGAACCTGTCGCATCGGTCGATAATGCCATTCGCAAGACAGTCGATGATATGCTCGAAACAATGTATGAGGCTAATGGCATAGGCTTAGCGGCAACACAGGTGAATATTCACAAACGCATTATTGTCATTGATGTCTCTGAGGAAAGGTCAGAGCCAATGGTCTTTATTAACCCTAATATCACCGTGCTTGATGAAGACCCTGATAGCTATGATGAAGGTTGCCTGTCGGTTCCCGGCTTTTATGAGACCGTAGAACGTCCAAAGGGCATTAGAGTTGAGGCTCTGGATAAAGAAGGCAAGTCATTTGTTATAGAACCTGAAGGTTTATTAGCGGTTTGCTTACAGCACGAAGTTGATCATTTAAATGGTAAGTTATTTGTTGACTATATCTCTCCTATGAAGCGTAATCGCATTCGCAAAAAGCTAGAAAAACAACATCGAGCTCAGGCTTAATCCCCCTATGACCCCCTCTTCTACTGGATTGCGAATTATTTTCGCAGGCACCCCCGAATTTGCAGCTCACCATCTGCAAGTATTACTTAATAGCTCTCATCAAATTGTTGCCGTTTATACTCAGCCAGATCGCCCCGCGGGAAGAGGTAAAAAATTAACCCCCAGTCCTGTAAAAACATTAGCATTAACCCATGAATTACCCGTCTTTCAGCCAGTATCGCTTAAGAATTCGGAAGTACAGGCAGAATTATCCGAGCATAATGCTGATGTTATGGTTGTCGTTGCTTATGGCTTATTGCTACCCAAGGCGGTTTTAGAGATTCCGCGTTATGGGTGTTTGAATGTTCATGGTTCGTTACTGCCTCGTTGGCGGGGTGCAGCGCCTATTCAGCGAGCTATTTTAGGTGATGAGGTTGAAAACGGTATAAGTGATAATGCTACAGGTGATAGTGAAACCGGTGTTACCATTATGCAGATGGATGTCGGCCTCGATACCGGTGATATGTTGTACAAAAGCGCCTGTGATATCAAACCTGATGAAACAACAGCTAGTTTGCACGATAAATTAATGCAGCTAGGAGGCCCGGCATTATTAGCGACGTTGGAGCAAGTTCAACAGGGCCAGCTTCAGCCAGAACCTCAAGATAATACCCAAGCGACTTACGCTGAAAAAATTACCAAACAGGAAGCCCAGATTGATTGGTCAAACCCAGCTACGCTTATTGAACGAAAAATTCGTGCTTACAACCCCTTTCCTGTTGCCTATACCTTTTTAAACGGCAAGCGCCTTAAGATTTATAAAGCAACCCTTGTGAATTTTTCCGATAGTGAAAAAACGCCAGGTGATATTATTGCTTTTAATGAGGAAGGGGTAGTGGTCGCTTGTGGAGATGGAGCTTTGGCCTTACAACAGTTGCAATTGCCGGGGAAAAAATCCATGTCTATTGCTGAATTAATGAATGGCTATAGTGATTTATTTTCTGTAGGCAATTATTTTGGCGATTAAAAATACCGTCGCTAAAACTGGCAAAAAAGTCGGTAAAAAAGTTACCCCACGCATTGCCGCTGCGATGGTGTTAGCTCAGCTTCTTAAACAACAGGGGTCATTGGCCAGTTTATTACCACAACAACTCTCCTCCTTTTCTATTCAGGAACAAAGCTTTATTAAAGAGCTATGCTATGGCTGTTGTCGTTGGTATCCTTTGTTGGAACAAATACTGAAGCAGCTATTAAAACAACCACTTAAGCAAAAAGACGCTGATATTAAAGCGATCCTTTTATTGGGGCTTTATCAATTACAGTTCTTGCGGACCCCTGAGCATGCGGCGATTAATGAAAGTGTTAATGCTGTCAGTTTTTTTAAAAAAAACTGGGCTAAAAAATTAGTTAACGCTGTCTTGCGTGGCTATCAGCGAGAGCAGCAAACTCTTTTTGATAAAGCGCAGGCAAAAACAACCTCTGTGCATCCTCTATGGTTAGAGAAAGAAATCGTTTCTGCATGGCCTGAATACGCAGAATCTATTTTTTCTGCCAATAACCAACACCCCCCTTTAACTTTGCGAGTCAATTGTCAGCAATCTTCGCGTGATGAGTATTTAAAAATACTGGAAGATAAAGGCATTGCTGCCAATGTGACACCTTATAGTGATGTCGGTATTTACCTTAAAACACCTATCCCTGTCACTGAACTGCCCTCATTTAATCAAGGTGCTGTCAGTGTTCAGGACGAAGCCGCACAATTGTCAGCGAGTTTGCTAGATCTAAAGCCTGGGCTGCGTGTACTCGATGCCTGTTGTGCCCCAGGAGGCAAAACCTGCCATATTGGAGAAAGAGAGAGCCAATTAAGTGGCTTAGTTGGTGTTGACATTGAGGAGCGTCGCCTCGGTAGAGTAAGGGATAATATTAAACGATTAAATGTCACAGCGGATATTATCTGTGGTGATGCCGCTCAACCGGATCAATGGTGGGACGGTAAATCTTTTGATCGAATTCTACTTGATGCTCCTTGTTCAGCCACCGGCATTATTAGACGACAACCGGATATTAAATTGCTGCGTCAGCCAGAACATATCGAAGCCTTAACGCAGTTACAATTGAAGTTATTACAGGAGCTTTGGCCCTTGCTGGCGGATGGAGGTATACTGCTGTATGCAACCTGCTCGATATTGCCTCGGGAAAATACTCAGATTATTCAACAGTTTATAGAGCATCAACCAGGTGCAGTTCATGAGCCCATTTTTTCTGAAAATGATCTTGGTAATAAAAAGGATGCTCAGTGGGGGATAGCGCAACCATTTGGGCGACAGTTATTACCCATTAATGGTCTGCTAAAAGATGAGTTAGCTGGTATGAGCATGCAGGCTGAAAATAATACTGGAAAAAGCCACGATGGCTTTTTTTATGCTCGATTAAGGAAAACAAAAGAAGACTTAGCAAATAACAATAAGGCTTAGAAAGCAAGATGAAAATAATTATTCTCGGTGCAGGACAAGTTGGAGCAAGTATTGCGGAACACCTTGCCCGAGAAAAAAATGATATCACCGTTGTTGATCACTCCACTGAAAGATTGCGGGAACTTCGAGATCGTTTGGATATTCGAGGTGTTAATGGCCATGCTTCTCATCCAGATGTTCTTGAACAGGCAAATATTGAAGATGCTGATTTGTTAATTGCAGTAACAGCAAATGATGAAGTGAATATGGTTGCCTGTCAGGTGGCCTATAGCCTTTACCGTACTCCAACTAAAATTGCCCGCATTCGAGCGTCGGTTTTTTCTAATTACAAAGACAAATTGTTTCGCGACGAGCATGCTCCAGTTGATGTCATTATCAGCCCTGAACAATTAGTCTCTGAATATATTTTTAGTCTGGTTGAAAACCCCGGCGCATTACAAGTGCTGGATTTTGCTGAAGGTGCTATCAGACTTGTTGCAGTGAAGGCATACCACGGTGGTCCTCTTGTCGGTCAAGAGTTGCGATTTATGCGTCAACATATGCCTAATGTCGATACTCGAGTCGCTGCTATTTATCGCCGTGGCCAGGCAATTATGCCTGAAGGGCATACGGTTATTGAAGTCGATGACGAAGTCTTTTTTATTGCTGCACGCAAAAATATTCGAGCAGTGATGAGCGAAATGCGCCGTTCAGAAAAACCTTATAAACGCATTATGATAGCAGGTGGCGGTAACATCGGTTTGCGTTTAGCAAAAAAAATTGAAAGTCGTTACTCCATTAAAATTTTTGAATTAGGTTCGGAGCGTTGCAAAGAATTAAGCGAAGAACTTAAGTACAGTGTTGTGCTTCAAGGAAGCGCTTCCGATCAAGATTTATTACTGGAAGAAAATATTGAAGAGACGGATATCTTTATCGCGGTAACCAATGACGATGAAGCAAATATTATGGCGTCGCTATTGGCTAAACGGTTAGGTGCTAAAAAAGTAATGGCATTAATTAACAACCCTGCATATGTCGATTTAATTCAGGGAGGTGAAATTGATATTGCTATTTCACCTCAGCAAGCAACAGTCGGTAGCCTGCTTTCACATGTGCGCAGTGGCGACATGGTGAACGTCCATTCTTTGCGGCGCAGTGCAGCAGAAGCAATTGAAGTTGTTGCCCACGGTGATGAAAACAGTTCGAAAGTTGTGGGCAAAACAATCGAAGAAGTTGATCTTCCTGAAGGCGCGAGTATTGGTGCTATATTACGGCAAGGCGAAAAAGGTAAAGAAGTATTGATCGCTCATGACAGTACTGTTATTCAAAATGAAGACCATGTGATAGTTTTTCTTGTAGACAAACGACACACAAAACATGTTGAAAAATTATTTCAAGTCGGTTTTTCTTTTTTTTAATATGGTTCCTATTCTTTTCAAAAAATAAGGCGGCAGCTTAAATGCACTTTGCTATTATCTTTCGTGTATTTGGTATATTACTAATGCTATTCAGCATTACCTTATTGCCGCCAGCACTGGTTTCCCTTCTTTATAAAGATGGTGCCATCAATGCATTTATTATTTCTTTTATTATCATTCTTGTCGCTGGCCTTTCAATTTGGTTGCCGGTTTACAACAATAAGCAAGACCTGCGTACACGCGACGGCTTTTTGGTAACAGCGCTTTTTTGGGCTGTACTTGGGCTTGCGGGTTCTTTGCCTTTTATTCTAAGTGATAGCACGCAGTTGACATTTGTGGATGCAGTCTTCGAGTCCATTTCAGGTTTAACAACAACGGGAGCGACCGTCATTGTTGGTTTGGATGAATTGCCAGAATCGATATTGTTTTATCGACAGCAACTACAATGGTTGGGTGGTATTGGTATTATTGTTATTGCCGTGGCTATTTTACCAATGTTGGGCATTGGTGGTATGCAGCTTTATCGCGCAGAGACGCCTGGCCCAGTAAAAGATTCAAAACTTACGCCTCGTATCACACAAACAGCAAAAGCGCTCTTTTTTATCTACCTTAGCCTTACCGCTGCTTGTGCACTGAGTTATTGGCTGGCAGGAATGACTTTATTTGACGCCATTGGCCATGCTTTTTCAACTGTCGCTATTGGTGGCTTTTCAACGCATGATGCGAGTATGGCTTTTTTCGATAATCCCACTATCTTGATTATCGGAATTATCTTTATGATTCTGTCTGGGATTAATTTTGCATTGCATTTTGTTGCCTGGCGGTCTCGCAGCTTGCTACATTTTTTCAAAGATCCAGAATGTAAGTTTTATTTTTGGTGCATATTCATCGGTGTCATCATTACTGTTGGGTATTTATATGCTACGAATACCTATTCATTTGAAGAAAGCTTTTTGTTTGGTTCCTTTGAGTTAGTTTCTATTTTAACCACAACAGGTTTTGGTGTCGCAGACTACAGCCAATGGCCAACCTTCCTTCCTTTCATGTTATTTATGTTTGCGTTAATGGGCGGCTGTGGCGGATCAACCGCAGGTGGTATTAAAGTGATGCGTGTAATGCTGATCTGCAAACAAGGTATACGAGAAATTTATCGCTTGATTCACCCCAACGCAATTATCCCGGTAAAAGTGGGTAATAAACCTGTACCGGATCGAGTCATTGAAGCAGTGTGGGGTTTCTTTGCTGCTTACGTAATCAGTTTTATGATTATGTTTTTAATATTACTCGCAACAGGGTTGGACTTCTTAACAGCCTTTTCGGCGATGGGCGCTTGTATTAACAACCTTGGTCCAGGGATGGGGGATGTTGCTGCACACTATGGTGATATTAATACCACTGCTAAATGGGTACTGTGTTTTGCAATGTTGCTTGGGCGCTTAGAAGTGTTTACTTTGTTGGTTTTGCTAACCCCAGCATTCTGGCGGCGTTAATAAACTTTTTTGCTGCCTGCAGGGGTTCGACGAAAGCGTTTATATTCCCATTGGTATTGCTCGGGCATTTCTCGCACACATTGTTCGACCAGCATGTTCACAGCATTGGCAGACGTGATAGCGTCTTCACTGTAAATAGAATCTGAGGCCTCATAAAATGTGACTTCAAAGCCGCCACTGACTCGTTTGGCAGTCGCGCCTAATATCGTCGAGCCCGTACGTTGATAGAGTTGTGTGACTAAGGTCATGGTATAGACAGGATAACCAAAAAAATCAGAATATACGCCACCACGATCTTTTGCATTGGGAACCTGATCGGGCAGTATGCAGGTTGTCCCGCCCTTTCTTAAATGCTTCAGTAAAGCGGCAACCCCACGGGGGTTCGTCGGGACTAATTGTGCCCCGGTTTTTTCACGGCTTTTTTTTATGAGTGCTTCAAGCTCGGGTAATTGAGGTGGCTCATAAAGGCCCATACCATCGGAGACTGCGGGAATATAACGAGAAAACACTTCCCAGTTACCGACATGAGGTAATAATACAATCAACCCTTTTCCTTCTGTTTGGGCCTGATCGAACAGATGAAGGTTTTTGATCTCTGTGATACGTTGCTCCAGCCAGCTATAGGGCTGATGCCAGATAGCCGCCATTTCAAACACTAGCATTCCCGTATGCTGCAAGCTTTGAAATACTAACTTACTTTGTTCTTTTTCCGATAGCTCTGGGAAACACAAAGCAATATTGGTGCGTGTAGTTTTACGATTACGATTAGGAAAAAGCCACAATAGCCAACCGATCCCACGACCTAATAAACGACAAGCCCACAGAGGTAAGCGCCCTGTCAGTGACAGCAGAGAAGCGATAAGTTGGCCTTTGGTAATTTTCATCTAAGAGCTTGGGTGTTTAGTGGCGGTTAAAAAGCCCGCAAGCTTACCTTAAAACCACGATAAACTCTAAGCTTATGAAAATTCATGGCTAATAAGGTTTTAATTGGGTCAGTCGCTCATTCCACCTACCTTACACATACCATTCCCTGCCGTACCCCGTTATAATCGCCGCCTTTGATTTCTTTGCCGGAGACAGGCGTGGCAGCAGCGGACACCACTATCGACACCAAGACATTTCAAGGCCTTATTTTAGCGTTACAGCAATACTGGGCTAAACAAGGTTGCGTAATTTTACAGCCATTGGATATGGAGGTTGGTGCAGGCACCTTTCACCCAGCAACATTTTTACGGGCAATTGGCCCTGAAAGTTGGAATAGCGCTTACGTTCAGCCTTGCCGCCGTCCTACTGATGGTCGTTATGGTGAAAACCCTAACCGCTTACAACATTACTATCAATTTCAGGTGGTGCTTAAGCCTTCGCCTGATAATTTTCAGGCTTTGTATTTAGGCTCATTGCAAGAGCTTGGTATTGATACCTCTGTTCACGATATCCGCTTTGTTGAAGATAACTGGGAATCTCCTACCTTAGGTGCTTGGGGTTTAGGTTGGGAAATCTGGCTAAATGGTATGGAAGTGACCCAGTTTACTTACTTTCAACAGGTCGGTGGCTTAGAGTGTTACCCGGTCACCGGTGAAATTACCTATGGCCTTGAGCGCATTGCAATGTATTTACAGGGTGTTGATTCTATCTTTGACCTGACATGGACACTTGATCCACAGGGAAATAAGGTTAGCTATGGTGATGTTTTCCACCAAAATGAAGTAGAGATGTCTCATTATAATTTTGATCATGCCGATGTTGATTTCTTATTTCAGACTTTTGATGTCTGTGAGAGAGAAAGCCAGCGCTTGGTTGAGGCCGGCTTACCATTGCCCGCTTATGAACAAGTGATGAAAGCGTCCCATGCCTTTAATTTATTGGATGCTCGCCATGCGATATCTGTTACGGAAAGGCAGCGTTTTATTCTGCGGGTAAGAACCTTGGCTCGATTAGTTGCACAAGCTTATTACGACGCCCGTAAAAACCTGGGTTTCCCGCTCGCAACCGATGATATTCGTAAAGAACTTCTCGACACGGGTGTATTAAGTTCAGAAGGAGATGCGGCATGAGTCAGGATTTTCTCGTTGAATTAGGAACCGAAGAGTTACCACCTAAAGCATTATTGCGCTTATCCGAATCATTTACCCAAGGTATCAGACAAAATCTGAAGAGCCATGATTTGAGTTTTGATAATATCGAGTCCTATGCCGCACCGCGTCGTTTAGCCGTTGTAGTGAAAGGTTTAGCAGAATCAACACCGATCAGTGATGTGGTTAATTGGGGACCACCTGCGAAAATTGCTTTTGATGATGAGGGTAAGCCAACGAAAGCAGCATTGGCATTTGCTTCTAAAAACAATCTCGATCCAGCTGACCTAGTGGCAGAGAATGACGGAAAAATTGATAAATTAGTGTATAGAACACAGGCAGGTGGTGAGCCAACTGTTGATTTACTTGAAGCCGTTGTGCAGCAATCGGTGAGTAAGTTACCTATCCCTAAGCGTATGCGCTGGGGAGCGAATCGTCATGAATTTGTTAGGCCCGTTCATTGGTTAGTGATGCTATTTGGCGATGAGATTATTGAGGCTACTGTGCTAGGCCTTCATGCCAACCGAGAAACTCAGGGGCATCGCTTTCACTATAACCAAGCATTGGATATTCAAAACGCAGGTGAATATGCTAGCAAGCTAAAAAATATCGCTTACGTGATGGCTGACTTTGATGAGCGTAAAACGCTAATCCGACAACAAGTGGAAGCAGAAGCAGAAAAGGTCGGTGGACAAGCGGTTATCGATGTTGATTTATTAAATGAAGTCACCGCTTTAGTGGAGTGGCCAGTGGCGTTGTTGGGCCGGTTTGAAGAGCGCTTTTTGCAAGTCCCTGCAGAAGCACTGATTTCTTCGATGAAGGAACATCAAAAATATTTTCATTTAGTGGATGCCAATAATAATTTAATGCCCTATTTTATTACGGTTGCCAATATAGAAAGTAAAGATCCCGAGCAAGTGATTGATGGTAATGAGCGGGTCATTCGACCACGTTTATCCGATGCGGCTTTCTTCTTCGAAACGGATAAAAAAACGACGTTAGAAAGTAAACGCGAGTCACTCAAGAAAATCGTGTTTCAAGCGAAGTTAGGCACAGTGTTTGAAAAAACAGAACGTATTTCGAATCTTGCCAAAGCGATTGCTGAACAACTCAATGCGCCTATAGAGTCTGTGGTGCGTGCAGGTGAACTGTGTAAATCAGACTTAGTGAGTGAGATGGTTTACGAGTTTGCCGATATGCAAGGGATAGCTGGTTACCACTATGCGTTGCATGACGGTGAAACTGACGACGTTTCTCTTGCAATGAACGAACACTATATGCCGCGTTTTGCCGGCGATGAATTACCGTCGACAGTGACAAGCGCTATCGTTGCGCTGGCGGATCGCTTAGATACCTTGATTGGTATCTTTGGTATTGGTGAACAACCTACTGGTTCAAAAGATCCATTTGCCTTGCGTCGAGCGAGTGTCGCTGTATTGCGCATACTGGTTAAAGGCGAATATAAACTGGATTTACGACAACTGCTAAATCTTGCTTTTAAACAATATACATCATTGCCTGAGGGTGAAGCAGTGGTTGAGCAAGTGCTTAATTACATGTTGGAACGTTTCCGCGCCTGGTATGAAGAGCAAAATATTCCGGTCGAAGTTTTTCAGGCTGTTAGTGCAAAGCAATTATCGCAACCACTGGATATCGATCAGCGTGTGCAAGCGGTGAATCATTTTCGCTTATTACCAGAAGCCGATGCCTTAGCATCTGCTAATAAACGAGTGGCGAATATATTGGCAAAAGTTGATGGTGAAATTCTTAGCTCGGTCAATGCCGCTTTATTGGAAGAGGCAGATGAAAAAGAGTTAGCCAAAGTGATTGTTGAAAAACAACAACAAGTTGAACCCTTGTTCGAAGAACGGAATTACAAGGCCGCACTAACAGCTCTAGCATCACTACAAGAAACCGTCGATAACTTCTTTGCCAATGTGATGGTAATGGCAGATGATGAAGCGCTTAAAAATAATCGCTTGGCATTACTACAGCAATTACGCGCATTATTTTTTGAAGTAGCTGATATCTCTTATTTAGCAGCAACTAAATAGTGCTGCAATGTTGAGTAAAAAATGAAATTAGCATTAGTAGGTCGTGATGGTGTCATTAATGAAGCCCGTGGGGGTGGCGTTAATCATCGAACACAACTCAAGTTAATTCCAGATAGCATTAATGCACTGGCTCGCTTATCTAAGGCGGGCTATAAAGTGATTATTGTGACTCATCAGCCAGGCATTAGCCGTGGACTTTTCGATTTGGACGAATTAGAGGCGATTCACCAATCAATCATTATGGGTGTTGAAGAGGCCGGCGGTGAAGTGACCGCTATTTTTTATTGTCCTCATGATGACCAAGACCGTTGCCATTGCCGACCGCCTGAAACAGGCTTGCTGGATGCCATAGAGATGGAATTTGACTGTGATACGGTTGCAGCTAAGTTTTTCTTTTTTAGCGAGGCCGAAAAAAAACTAGCTGAAGCAAAAGGCTGCCAGCAGTTTCAGTGTACAGCAGAAAAAAGTTTATCTTTTATTGTTAATCAATTATTAAATTAAAAAATATAATGCTACTTTTACGCTCATTACTTTTTTATTGTTTTTATAGCCCTATAACTATTATTTTTGGCACCTTAAGTTTATTGTTGTTATTGCTACCTAAAAACTTTGCTGCGTCTGTTATTGTTTTTTGGAACGCTATTGCATTGTTTTTATTGCGTTGGTGTTGTGGTGTTCGCTATAAGGTTACTGGTAATACAAATAAACTCTCGCAACCTTGTGTCATTATTGCCAATCATCAAAGCCCTTGGGAAACCTTATTTTTGCAGTGGTACTTTAGGCCAATTTCTGCGGTACTAAAGAAACAACTTTTATATATTCCTTTTTTTGGTTGGGGTTTAAAAGTAACGCAACCCATAGGTATTGATCGCGATAACCCAACTCGTGCATTGAAACAGATTAAAACCATAGGTCTAGAACGATTAAACGCGGGTAGAAATATTTTAATTTTTCCTGAAGGGACGCGAATGCCAGTTAACGAACTGGGAAATTTTATGCGTAGCGGTGCAGATATTGCAAAGCAAGCCGGTGTCCCAATCATTCCTATTGCTCACAATGCAGGGCATTATTGGGTTAATAAAAAATTAGTCAAACAGCCTGGCACAATAGAAGTTGTTGTCGGTGAACCAATAAATTTGGAAGATAAAAATACCAAAGCAATAATGGCAGAGGTAAAAGCTTGGATGCAGGTGCAATTGGATACGATGCAAACCCCATAAATATTGTCAGTAAAACTACGGCATTAATATTAATTATAAAAACTAATTTCACAGTCTTTTAGGAGTTATCATGATTACCTTTTTTTGTACCGGCGGTACTTTCGATAAGATTTATTTTGATGCAAAAAGTGAATTTAGCGTTGGCGATCCACAGATAATTCCTTTATTAAAAGAAGCAAATATTGACGTTGACTATAAAATTGAATCGCTATTGCGCAAGGATAGCTTGGATATGACAGAGGAAGACCGCCAACTTATTTGTCAAAGTGTTGTCAGTAGCGAAAGCCAGCAGATTATTATCACTCATGGTACTGACGGTATGGCGGCAACAGCCAAGGCTTTAGCGGCGAGCGGTGTAGAAGATAAAACCATTGTTTTTGTAGGGGCAATGCAACCTGCAAGAATGCGCTATAGCGATGCGCCTTTTAATCTCGGCTTTGCTGTATCTGCCGTACAGTTATTAGAACCTGGGATTTATCTTGCGATGAATGGCCGTGTTTTTTCTCATGACAATGTGGTTAAGAATTTGGAACTCGGCAAATTCGAAACTATTTCATAAGTAATACTAGATAAATACACAATCAAACGACTAACAGTTATAAGCGATAGACGCTATCCTTACTATATAGCAAATTGATAAAGGTACAGGCCAATGAGAGAGCAAGTACAATTTACAGGCCACGGTAATCATACACTTGCCGGTTTATTAGACTCTCCGGACTCTGATATCAAAGGTTATGCTTTATTTGCTCACTGCTTTACCTGCGGCAAAGATGTCGTTGCTGCGTCGAGAATAGCCCGTTCACTGGTCAGTTATGGGTTTGCTGTTTTGCGTTTTGATTTCTCTGGTCTTGGTAGTAGCGAAGGTGACTTTGAGGACACCAATTTTTCATCGAATGTTCAAGATTTAGTGGCCGCAGCCGATTTTTTGCGTGAGAACTACCAAGCACCCCAATTATTAATAGGCCATAGCTTGGGTGGTGCGGCAGTGCTAGCTGGTGCTAGCGAAGTGCCTGAAAGCGTAGGGGTTGTGACCATTGGGGCACCTGCAGATCCCGCTCATGTGGCTAAGCAGTTTTCTTGTAGTATTGGCGAAATCGAAGAACAAGGTAAGGCCAAAGTTGATTTAGCTGGCCGTGAATTTACAATTAAGAAACAGTTGCTGGACGATCTTGAAGATCAAGAGCAAGCCGATAAAATCGCTAACCTGAATAAGGCCTTATTGATTTTTCACTCCCCTGTCGATAATACCGTTTTGCTTAATAATGCCGAAAAAATCTATCGTCTAGCGAAGCACCCTAAAAGCTTTATTAGCTTAGATAAGGCAAACCACCTCGTGACAAATAAAGATGATGCGGAGTATATCGCGAGTATTATCAGTGCATGGGCTATTCGCTTTATAGATCATGCCACCTAAACACTATGTTTGATAGCCTATTCAATTTTATGGCATTTCTTATAACTTATTGAATCTATCCCTCCCAGTGAAGCAATCCATATTATCTTAAAAAAGTCAGTTATTTCTGAAGCTGACAACTATACTTTTTTAGATACAGAGTTAATTGTTTTACTGTTGTAGACAGAGAGGAGAGTATGTAGTGAGTGAGTCTTTTGCTGTGGTAAACCCGGAAGATTTTATGAAAATTGGTGGTGAAAAACCTAGCCATTTATTGATAGAAGAAGCCCTAATCAAAATGGGTGGTGATGGAACACTAGGAGGCACATTTAAAAAAGAAGTGCTTAAAATGGCCGGTTGGACAGGTGGTGCCTTAACGACTTATGCTTCACGGTCCCAAGTTGCGGCAGAGGCATTTAATCGTGTTAGAGAGGCATTAGAAAAAGCATCTAATGCCGATGAATTAAAATCACAGCTATTGCATTGATTTATAAAGGCAGTTTGTTCAAGTAAGGGAGCACTTACCAGCTCCCTATATTTCCCATTGATGACCAAGGCTCCTGTGGCTTTAGGGCATCACCCTTCTGTAAAAGCTCAATCGAGATATTATCTGGCGAACGAATAAATGCCATATGGCCGTCTCGTGGTGGACGATTAATCGTCACTCCCTTTTCCAGCAGTGACTGACAAGTATCGTATATATTCTCTACTCGATAAGCCAAATGGCCAAAGTTGCGGCCGCCATCGTAATCTTCTGTATCCCAGTTATAGGTCAGTTCCACCAATGGTGCTTTGTCATTTTGGGCTCGCTCAACATCTCCCGGCGCAGCCAAAAAGACTAAGGTAAAACGCCCTTTCTCATTATCATATCGATTCGTTTCAATTAGTCCCAATTTGTCGCAATAGAAATCTAACGATTGTTCTAAGTTCTTTACTCTCACCATTGTATGTAAATATTGCATGAGGCTGATCCCCTATCTATCAGAATCGAAAACAAATTAAAAATCCAAAGTGGATATCTATATATGGATGCTCGATATTATTACCTTGATAATACTAAGCTTCTCATACTCTACATTACCAAGTCATTTCTTTATCAATGTATAGAAGGCATTGATCATATCTTGTAAAAAATTGCTGTTTTTTTGTTATTTCTTGCTCAATTTTACCTTTCTAGAACACCTTTAGCCTAACTTAAGGTACTCTATTTCTGCCCTAGATACATTTCCATAGGTTATAGAAAGTAAAGTTGTTTGGCGCGAAAAGCAACGCAAGTTGATGATATTTAATAAAAATATCATTTGCACTACGAATAAAACTACGATAAATTTTGTGAGATAGTTCACAAAATAGAATTTGGATAAAAATAGTGTGATCAATAAAAAACACTATTTTTGACTTTATAAATAAAAAAACACATGGAGGTGCGCGATGTCGACATTTCTTAAAAAACTACTAACAAATAAATTTTTTTGGGTTGGCTCTTCTGTAGTCGCCTTGTCCTCCATACCGCTTTGGTCTCATCTTGATGAAACGCGTGTCCAAGATATTTTTTCTACTGTTAAGGGGTCAGCAACATCGCCCTCAGTAGCCGATAATAGCGCTAAAGCTAACGTTATTAACCGCTCTTCAAATTCAGCTGTGGTACAAACGGCGGGAACGAATAACTCCAACCAAGTACCGCTAAATCTAAATACAGTCGTGAGCCCTAAGCAAATCCTTGAAGCTGAGCTTCCTAATAATTGGTCGCAAGAACTTAAATTGCAGACTGCTAAATTCAATCATCCAGACAGTGAATACTGGCGTGAACAAGTCAAGGCCCATGAAGCGCAGCCAAGAACACCGGGTTGGTTAAAGTTTGAAGCTTATACAATTCAAAACAATCGCGATGTTCTTTCTCTACCAACATTTGAACAAATGGCAGCAGCCCCTCGTTCAGACACCTATCTGATTGTTAGGCTCATAGGTGGTGCTGATGTTGAGTCAATGACCGAGTTAGGTTTGACTTATGATGTAAAACTGGGTGGAGACCTTGTTTCAAATTTACACCGTTACACGGTAGATAAGGCAACAGACTTTGCCGAATTATTAGAAGAAGCAAATGCGCACTCCGCAGTTGTTTATGCAGAGCCTGATTACACGATTCAAGAAGCACTTGTGCCCAATGAGCCGAATATCACGGCAAATAATTGGTGGCTAGACCAAATTAATGCTTATGAAGCTTGGGATGTCTCTACTGACGCGACTGCAATTGGCCCTATTGCAGTATTCGATAATGGTATTTTAACAACTCATGAAGACTTAGCTGACAATCTATGGGTTAATGCCGATGAAGTGGCCGGTAATGGTATTGATGATGATGGCAATGGCTTTGTTGATGATATCAACGGTATAACGGTTTCTCCAGGTTCAATGGGCCACGGTACACCGGTTTCAGGGACTATTTGTGGCCAGGGTGATAATAGTATCGGGTATGTAGGCAGTGTCTGGGATTGCCAATTAATGGAGTTACGCTCGAGTCTAACATTTTCAGGTACTGTTAGTGACCTATCAATAGCGCTTCCGTATGCAATTGCAGAAGGCTCTCGTATTTCTAATCACAGTTGGAGAATCTTTACATTTTCTCAGCAATTAGCGGATACAGTAACTGCTGCAGAAACAGCAGGACACCTTTTAGTTGCAGCTGCAGGTAACGAAGGTAATGATATTGATGCTTCGGCGGTTAATTATCCTGCTCGTTTGCCTAATGACAATGTATTAACTATTGCAGCATCGACTCAATCGGAAGCTCGTATTAGTTACTCAAGCTGGGGACAAACCTCGGTTGACCTTGCAGCACCTACAGAGTTTATTACCGCTGCATCTAATGGTGGTTATGCCGGCTTTAGTGGAACATCACAGGCAACACCTGTTGTAACCGGTGCGGTTGCATTGGCTTGGGCGCAAGACCCAACAATGACTTTTCTGGAAGTAAAACAGTTGGTTATGGACAGTGCTCGCCCAGTAGCGGCATGGAGTGGTTTGACTGTAACAGGTGGTATTTTGGATATGGAAGCCCTGCTCAATTCCATTAGCCCTGACTCAGATAATGATGGTATCGCTGATGATACAGATATCGATGATGATAACGATGGCTTAGCTGATTCAGCCGAAGCTGGTAGTGCCGATAGTAGCCCAGTTAGTATTACAGGCTGGACTTTGGGCTCTGATCTTACTGCAACGGCTAACACTCTAGCGTTTAATGCCAGTAATCAACCAGATATATATGGCCGCCAAGCTAACTCTGCGCTGCTATCGACTTTAGGCGTGACTTCTGGGTTTGAAGCCAGCTGGAATTTAAGCAGTACATCAGCCGACTATGCTTCTATTATTGGTTTAGGCATTACGGAAAGTAGTGATCAATTCACTGATGTTGATAGAGGGTTCTGGATAGAGCCAGGTACTTACGGCATTATCGAAAATGGTACATTCGGTGATGTGTGGGGTAGCCATAGCGAAAGTACAGTCTTTGCTATTGAAGTGAATGGAACACAGTTAGAGTATAAAATAGATGGCGCAACCGTTCATACTGTGACACTCAGTGCCAGCTCAGACTTTTATATAGATTCTTCTTTCTATGGGGGAGCAACTACAGTAAGCAATGTTGTTGTGACGCCATTAGGTGGAGGTGATGTTGTACCAGATAGCGATGGTGATGGTATAGACAATCGTCTGGATCTTGATAGTGATAACGATACTATTCCGGATATTATCGAAATCCAGCTTGTTGATAGCAATGGTGATTTTGTCGTTGATCTATTGAGTGAACAGGGCTCAATAACAACGGCGCTAGATAGCGATGGTGATGGTATTCCTAACCATATTGATCTTGAGAGCCAGAATGCAGCCAATGATGGTACCGCATACGATATCGCTACCGGTAGCTTTAGTGCGCTAGACACTAATGGCGATGGTCAAATCAATAGTGGTGATACCGGTGGTGGTGTTGATGCTAATAACAATGGCGTTGATGACTTAATTGAGACTATCACTGCTCCAGATACGCTAGCCCCTGTTGTTACTGCTCCTGCTGATATTTCTGTATCTGCTCTTTCGAGTGATACTGTTCCCGCAACTAACACATTTATAGCGGCGTTCCTTACGGGAGCTACAGCCGTTGATAATATCGATGGTAGTGTAGTCGTTAGTAACAACGCGCCAGCTCTATTCCCTGCTGGAGTAACAACCGTTACTTTCAGCGCAAGTGATAGCGCAGGCAATATAGGAACTGCGACAGCAACTGTCACAATCATCATTGATATTGATGGTGACGGTATTCCTAATTATAGAGATAGTGATATCGATGGTGATGGAATTCCTAACGCAGTTGAAATTGCCAGTGGTTTGAACCAATTAGATGGTGCAGATGGCGCACTAGATCTGGATGGCGATAGCTGGAGTAATGCGGATGAGTACCAATTTGGTACAGCTATTGGTGATGCTACTAGTAACCCTGGAAACGTTACAGGTCCTACGCAACAAAAAGTCTTTGCCAGTGATGGTGCAGCTGGAGATGAGCTCGGTCATAAAATAGTGATATCAGGCGATATAGCCATGATTGCATCGATAGCAAACGACTCTGCTACAGGTGCTGTCTATGTATTTGAACGCACTGATGGCCAGTGGGTCGAACGTCAAAAACTGGTTGCCCTTGATGGCGCCTTAGGTGATAACTTTGGTAGCAGTATAGCGTTATCTGGCGACTTAGCCTTGATTGGTGCCCGAGGTGCCGATGCGGTTTATGCCTTTCAGCGCGCTGGTAGCCGATGGGTACAGGGACAACGATTCACCGGCAGCTCAAGTCGAGGGTCTTCTGCCTCTGACTTCGGTGCTAGTATCGTTTTAGAGGGTGACATCGCTATTATTGGTGCGCCCACAGCCTTTGATAACTTCATAGTACAAGCCGGTGCAGCCTATATTTTTCAGCGCGTTGATGGTACTTGGACAGAGCAACAGAGGTTAACCGCTGGCCCTCTCGGTGGGCAGTTTAATAACTTTGGTGATGGTTTAGCCTTATCCGGTGACATAGCGTTGATCGGTGCTACAGGCTCTTATTCGGATGATCCAGGTTCTGTTCATTACTTCCAGCGAGTTGACGGTGTATGGACAGAGCAACAAGAGTTTCGAGGCAGTACGAATGCTACCCGAGGGGCTCGATTTGGGCGGTCAATCTCAATCTCTGGTAATACTGCATTGATTGGTGCACCAGAGGACCGAGTGGATAGCGTTAGTGTTGCTGGATCAGCGTTTATTTTCACGCTCGAAAGTGGCGTTTGGACTGAACAACAGCGCCTACAAGATAGCGCTCCGACCCTATCGGACAACTTTGGTAGTGAAGTGCTATTAATAGGTAATACCGCGATTGTTACTAACCCTAATGATGATGATAACGGTGTAGACTCAGGCTCTGTTTACATCTACCAGCAACAAACGGGTAGTAATACATGGACACAGCAACAAAAACTGCTAGCGAGAGATGGCGTTGCTGCGGATAGCTTTGGGTCTTCCATTGCACTTTCAGGGGCTAACCTCTTAATCGGTGCTGCGGGTGATGATGATGTTCAGTCTGACGCCGGTTCAACCTATGTCTTAACTATTCCACAGTTGAATGATGCTGATGGCGACGGTTTACAAGATGATAGCGAAATACGCAGAGTCGAGATCGTTGATTGGGTAAATGCTTCACCTGGAGTAACTTTTAGCGGCAATAGTGTGACGGGTTTTGAGGCAGGTAACGATGTGTCTTCACAAATCAATTCTGTGCCTTTTTCTACCTATGGTTTTAATGATAACTATTCTGTCAGTTGGTCTGTGCCCTATGCCTCTCGGATCACTAATCCTGTGATACAAACGATTGGTTTGGGGATAGACGAGACTGATGCCTCTCGTGGTGATGTTGAATATAATTTTTACCATTGGGAACCAGCAGCAAGAATGCAGGTGATATATCCAGGTAGAACAAGATCATTCTTACCGCGAGGCAACCAAAACCCGGTGTCGTTTAGGATCGAAGTGGATAGCGGTACTATGCGCTTCTATGCTAATGACACACTTGAAGGAACGACGACTTATACAGGGTCACCCGACTTCTATATTGACTCGTCATTTTTTATCGGCAGCTACACCATTCGCGATTTTGCAATAAGGCCGATAAGTGATGACCACGACGGTGACGGTATCGCGAACCGCTTAGATCTGGATTCCGATAACGATACAATCCCTGACGTTATTGAGCTGGGTTTAACGGATGCTAATGGTGACTTTATTGTCGATAGTTATGCTGAAAGAGGTAGTATCGCGATAGCCCCTGATAGTGATAGCGATGGAATTCCTGACTTTTTAGATTTGGAATCCAATAATGCGCTTAATGATGGGACTAGCTTTGATATTGCAAGCACTCGTTTTGTCGGCTTCGATAGTAATAATGATGGCCAGATAAACAGCAGTGATACAAGTGGTGGTATCGATGCTAATAATAATGGGGTTGATGACCTAATCGAAACAACAACCCCAGACCCTGATTCGGATGGCGATGGAGTCCCTGATAGCGTCGATGCTTTCCCAAATGACCCAACGGAGTCTGTCGATAGCGACGGTGATGGTGTTGGCGATAATGGTGATGCATTCCCAACAGATCCAACAGAATCAGCTGATAGTGATAGCGATGGTGTAGGTGATAACGCCGATGCATTCCCAACGGACCCAACTGAATCAGCAGATACGGATGGTGATGGTATAGGCAATGTTGCAGATGCTGATATCGATGGTGATGGAATTCCTAATGCCGTTGAAACGGCCAATGGCCTAAACTCTGCTGATTCTGCTGATGGAATATTGGATTTAGATAACGATAGTTGGAGTAATGTGGATGAGTATCGCTTTGGTACTTTAATTACTGACCCTAGTAGTAATCCAACAACCAATAGTAATCCACGTCATCAAAAAGTATTTGCTAGTGACGGCTCAGCTGCTGACCGCTTCGGGCATAGTGTCTCAATCTCTGGAGATACTGCATTGATTAGCGCATTTTACGATGAGCTTAATGGTACAGGTTCCGGTACAGTTTATGTATTCGTACGCACTGATGGGCTGTGGGTTGAGCAACAGAGATTAATTCCAAGTGATGCTACATCCGATGACGGTTTTGGGGTCAGTGTTTCCTTATATGGAGATACTGCCTTAATCGGTGCTGATGGTGGACGTAGTGCAACAGGTAATTCGGGCTCAGCTTATGTATTTGTCCGTACGGCAGGCGTTTGGAGCCAGCAACAAAAGCTAAACGCTAGTGATGCTACAGCGGACGATAAATTTGGTAGGAGTGTTGCACTATTTGGTGATACGGCCTTTATCGGTGCTTCGGGCGATGATGATAACGGTGATTCATCAGGTTCCGCCTATGCCTTTGTTCTCAGCAATGGCGTCTGGGTTCAGCAGCAAAAACTACTTGCCAGTGATGGCGCTGCATCCGATTTATTTGGCTATAGCATGGCATTGACAGCAGATACTGTTCTTATCGGTGCCTATCTAGATGGTGGTAACACCGGTTCGGCTTATGTATTTACGCAGACTGCTGGAGTATGGACTGAGCAGCAAAAATTGCTTGCAAGCGATGGTTCTTCTGGTGATTTATTTGGGTTTGATGTTGCTTTATCAGGTGATACAGCATTAATTGGAGCTTTTAACGATCGTGATAACGGCTTTGCTTCTGGTTCGGCGTATATTTTTGTACGTAGCAACGGAGTATGGAGCCAGCAGCAAAAATTAGTGCCCAATGATATCCAAGTAAGATATCGCTTTGGCTATAGCGTTTCTTTGCTAGATGATGTGGCCATGGTAGGCGCTTATGCAGCTAATCATACTGATAGCCTATCCGGTGGGGCAGCCTATATCTTTGAGCGTACCAATAGCATATGGTCTCAGAGAGATAAACTGGTTGCCAGTGACCGTGAATCAGCAGACTTTTTTGGGGTAGATGTTGCTTTGTCTAGTAACATTGCTTTGGCTGGTGCACGGCACGACGATGATAATGGTGAGCAGTCAGGCTCAGCTTATTTCTTCAATATATCGACTACCAGTGACAGTGATTCTGATGGTTTAGCAGATTCCGCAGAAGCGGGTACTGGCGGCAGTAGCCCAGTCAATATTACTGGTTGGACTTTGGGCCCTGATCTCACGTCAACGTCCAATACCTTGGAGTTTAATGCCAGCAATCAGCCCGATATCTATGGCCGTCAAGCCAACTCTGCCTTGCTATCGAGCCTAGGTATTACTTCTGGGTTTGAAGTCAGCTGGAACTTAAGTAGTACGGCTGCCGATTATGCTTCCATTATTGGTTTAGGGGTTACTGAAAGCAGTGATCAATTTACCGATGTTGATCGAGGCTTTTGGATAGAGCCAGGTACCTACGGCATTATTGAAGATGGTTCTTTTGGTAATGTGTGGGGTAGCCACAGTGAAAGTACAGTCTTTGCTATAGAAGTAGATGGGACACAATTAGACTATAAAGTTGATGGTGTAACGGTTCATACTGTGACACTCAGTGCTAGCACAGACTTTTATATTGACTCGTCTTTCTATGGTGGTGCAACCACCGTGAGCAATGTTGTAGTGACGCCGTTAGGTGGTAGCGGCGGTATCGTGCCAGATAGTGATGGCGATGGTATTGACAATCGTCTAGATCTTGATAGCGATAATGATACGATCCCGGATATTATTGAGATCGGGCTTACTGATAGCAATGGCGATTTTATTGTTGATTTGTTAAGTGAGCGAGGTTCAATAACAGTAGCACCAGATAGTGATGGCGACGGTATACCTGATCATATTGATTTAGAGAGCTTGAATGCCGCTAATGATGGTACTGCCTATGATATCGATACAGGTAGCTTCAGCGCTTTAGATACGAATGGCGATGGCCAAATCAATAGTAGTGATACTGGTGGTGGGATCGATGCCAACAATAATGGTGTTGATGATTTGCTAGAACCTTAATATCTAACCATTGCATGATATAAACCCCCAGCCTCGACTGGGGGTTTTTGTTTTTAATATTTAGATTTTTTAAGTCAAAGAAATACCTTCTTGGGGTAATCAAAATAATCCATAGAGCAGCATCCAGCGTTGATTTTACTCCAACGATTTATATCGCAATGGATGGCCACTATGCCTGATGTTGGTATGTTATCTATCGGCTGACTAATTAGCTGATTGGCTACCCCTGTAATAGCGGGGTTGTGACCAACAAGCGCTACGCTGTTATATTGGTTTGATAAATTGTAGATTTGGTCCATTAACGCCCTGCTGGAAAAAGTATAGAGGGAAGGTTCTGCTAGTAACGGTATTTCCAGTGCATCTGCGATAGGCCGTGCAATACCTTTAGCGCGAACAGCTGTGCTACTGATAACAATATCTAGCGGTTTATTACGCTCCAGTAATCTTTGCGCCATTGCTGGTGCATTCTTTAAGCCTCGTTTATTGAGTGGCCGATCATGGTCAGATAATTCAGGAAAATCCCAACTGGATTTCGAGTGGCGAATTAATAATAAGTATCGCATGAGGTCAATTTTTTCACCGCTTATATAATGAAATCTGTACTGCTTATCATAAAATTTGATTAGTACTTGTTACGGGTGGATGTTAGTAGACAGTTTGTTTATATATCGATATTATCGGGCGAAATCGCTCAAGTTGTCGAGTGATGTGTTTCCATCGAGACTACTACAATACTAGAAGGAGTTAACGGATGTTCGCCATGATCTCAAAAAAATTAACAGCCTATACCAAACAATTATTGCTAGCACTCGCTATCATTGCATTGCCTGTCCTTACCAATGCCGCAGATATTTTACCGAAAATGATAGAGCCTCAGGAAGGCAATGAGTACTACACTCGCTATAACTTCAAATATGAAAAAGGTCGCCATGTAACCACTAACTACTGGCGTGGTGAGCTTATCCCTATCAATACTAAAGTGACGCTTGTTTCGATGAGTAAGAAAAGAATGGTTTTAGATATCGACGGGCAAACCGTTAAGTTTGTGAATGTGAAGAAGCATACAAAGAGAGGAATGGAAGCAATAGCATCTGAATTATTATCACCTAAAAAAATTCCACTCAACAAGTTGTCATCTGAATTGCGTTCAGACATTGAAGAAGGGATTTTACGCTTAGGTATGACAAAAGAGCAGGTGTTAATGACACGCGGTTACCCGCCACGCCATAAGACACCATCGACTAAAGCTAACCTTTGGGTCTATTGGAGCAGTAAGTTTGTTCAGCGCTCACTCGCTTTTAGAAAAGGTAAATTAACTAAAGGTCGTGGCCTTTATTAATTAACAGCGCTACCTCTCTGCAGCTTTTTATTTTAAGTTGCAGAGATTTAATTCAGATAAGAATATTACTGATTATTTTAAGTACTCGTTTTTCAGATCAACATAGTTTTGAGCTGAATAAACAAAATAACTTTTTTCTGATTCCTTTAGTGGCCTTATTTCCTTAAATGGGCTGCCCATATACATATAACCGCTTTTCAATACCTTGCCTGGTGGGACGAGCGTTCCGGCGCCAATAACCACATCGTCTTCAACTACCGCACCATCAAGAATGGTTGACCCAATGCCAACAAGCACCCGGTTGCCAATAGTACAACCATGAAGCGTGGCGCAATGGCCAATCGTTACGTCATCTCCAATCGTCAGTGGCCAGCCCTCAGGGAGAAATTCTGACGCATGAGTAATATGCAATACCGAGTTATCTTGAACACTGACGCGAGCGCCTATACGAATGCGGTGCATATCACCCCGAATAACAGCACAAGGCCATACAGAGCAATCATCGCCCAGCTCCACATCACCAATGACAACGCTCGCGGGATCGACAAATACGCCCTTCCCTAACGTTGGTGAAATGCCGTTAAACGTACGAATAGCGGGATAGTTTTCAGGATAGTTGTTGTCTATTGAAGGCATAGTAAAGTGACCCAATAATTCTGTAGTATGATTAGTAGAAATCTTTGCAGGAATACTGTTTCGTCTAATATGTAAGCAAAAATTCTATTTAAGGAAAGGTTGCTGGTGATATTGTCATGCTTTCGTCACCCTATATCAATACATAAACACTTATTAAAGAGACTTATGAATAATCCATTACTTGAAGAACATCATTTGCCCCCTTTCAGTGATATTAAACTCGATCATATCAAGCCAGCGGTGGAGTCACGTATCGAGCAGGTGTGGACTGTATTAAATACCCAGCTAGAGGCTATTGAGCAAGGTGAGGTACCGTCTTGGGAAAATTTAGTGGCTCCGTTTGAAGAAGCGTCGGATTTATTGAGCCAGAGTTGGTCACCTGTAAGCCATCTTAATGGCGTACAAAACAGTGATGAACTACGCGAGGTATATACCGATTGTATACAGATGCTGACAGATTTTGGTACAGCAATTGATCAACACCAGCCACTATATAAAGCCTATGAGGCCCTAGCATCCAGTTCCGGCTTCAATGATCTAACCGTTCCTCAACAAAAAGTGATTGCTGATGCTCTGCGTGACTTCCGTTTAGCGGGTGTTGCATTGCCTGATGATAAGCAACAGCGGTATGGAGAGATTCAAAAACGCCTCTCTACATTGGGAATGGACTTTTCTAATAATGTATTGGATTCAACCCAGGCGTGGCATCGACAGTTTGATAATAAAGAAGCTTTAGATGGTTTACCTGACAGCGCCCTTGCCAGTGCAGAACAAACAGCTAAGCAGAAAGAGTTGTCTGGTTATGTTGTTACCCTTGATATGCCTTCTTATCAGGCTGTCATTACCTATGCTAATGATCGGCAGTTACGTGAGGAGATTTATACCGCATTCGCTACGAGAGCAACCACAGGTGATTGGGATAACACACCACTTATCGATGAAACATTATCGCTACGGCATGAGCTTGCTGTGTTGTTAGGGTTTGATAATTATGCTGAATTATCTCTGGCAACTAAAATGGCAGAGTCTCCCAAACAAGTTATAGAGTTTCTCAAGCAATTGGCAGAAAAATCCTTACCGGTTGCAAAACAGGATTTGCAGGCATTAAAAGAGTTTGCAAAAAGTGAACATGGCATTGCTGATTTGCAGGCTTGGGATATTAGCTACTACAGTGAAAAATTACGCCAGAGAGATTATGCGATATCACAAGAGGAGTTGCGTCCTTACTTCCCTGCTGATCGCGTGATGCAAGGCATGTTTTCTGTGGTAAATAAATTATTTGGTATCGACATACATGCTGTAAATACCGCTGATTTATATCATAAGGATGTTCGCTTTTTTGAAATTAAAAAAGATGGAGAAGTGTTAGCGTATTTTTATTTTGATATATATGCTCGCGATAAAAAACGTGGCGGCGCTTGGATGGCAGACTGCCGTACTCGTCGAATAAGAGATCAGAAAATACAACTGCCTGTTGCCTACCTTACGTGTAACTTTACACCACCTGTAGGTGATACACCTTCTTTGCTAACACATCAGGAAGTCACCACATTGTTCCATGAATTTGGTCATGGCTTACACCACATGCTGACACAAATGACTGAAGCTGCTATTAGTGGAATCGCTGGCGTTGCTTGGGATGCTGTGGAATTGCCTAGTCAATTTTTAGAAAACTGGTGCTGGGAAAAAGAAGTGATTCCGATGATTTCCGGCCATTATGAAACCGGGGAGACATTGCCAGAAGACCTGTTGAATAAAATGTTAGCGGCCAAGAATTTTCAGTCAGGCATGCAAATGGTTCGTCAAATAGAATTTGCATTGTTTGATTTTTTATTACATGCAGAGTACAAACCTGATACTCCTAAACCTGTTCAGCAATTACTTAATGAAGTGCGTGAGCAAGTGGCTGTTATGATTCCCCCAGCATTTAATAAATTTCAAAATAGTTTTAGTCATATTTTTGCCGGTGGCTATGCCGCAGGTTACTACAGTTATAAATGGGCTGAAGTCTTATCAGCTGATGCTTATTCTTTATTTGAAGAGAACGGTATTTTTGATAAGGCAACGGGAGAACGCTTTTTAAATACGGTACTGGCTAATGGCGGAGCACAAGAGCCTATGGAATTATTTAAAGCATTTCGAGGACGTGAGCCAACAACTGATGCTCTGCTGCGTCATGGTGGGATTATTTAATTGTTAGTAGTGGATGTGCTTCAGGTAAAATAGAGAAGTTTAAAGTATGCGAACAAATACACGACAATCAATATTGCTGTGTATTTGTCTTCGCCAATTAAAGTGGATGAGTTATGGTGTCTAAAGTAAAAAAACGATTTATCGCTGGTGCTATCTGTCCTCGTTGTTCAGAGATGGACAAATTGGTGATGTATAAGGAAGATGGGAAAAGTTTTCGGGAATGTGTTAGTTGTGGTTTTAAGGATGAAATGCGTTTTCAGCAACAAACACGCGAATTAGAAACTCGAGTAAACCTTTCGCAAGAAATAAAAAAATCAGAGACGCAGGTTTTGACGTTGGATCCCTCTGGAAGCAAAAGGAAACAGTGAATAATCAACAAGCCCATAATAGGTAGGTTAATAATTCCCTATTTGTAAATCGCTAGAAAAATTTTCAGTAAAACAGGGCCAACGTTTCAGCACATCTTCCCATCCTTCTACTTTTCTTTTTTCTACAAGAAACTTAACTTCTTCTTCTTCGAAAACCTGCTTATCACTTGTCGTTGTCTCGACAGATAATAAAACCAAGTGATCTAATTGATTAGCCAGCTCATCGCCAATTAATGCATGCGAAACAATATTTGTCATACTCATATCGATAGGAGCGAGAGCAACAGAACTCAGGCTCATGACTTGATCATTCACTTCTTCCAATAGTCGATTACTGAGATAAGCTTTATACAACATACCTCTAAGCCCTTGGAAAGGCTTCACTGCACCTGGTGGATCAATGAAATAAGTGCAGGCCAAATTCAAAAATGGCTTCATATACCCTTCAATTTTGGCCTCTTTTGTTAAGGTATTAAATGCATCTAAATATTCAGCCGCGCTATCGATATAGCCAATAACGAATTTCATTAAAACGGAGTTTGGGGTTTTGGAGCTGATAGATACAGCGTCATGCAGCTTACTGAGGTTATTATCAATGTAGGCAGACATCTCGCCTTCCTGAGCTTCTGCTTGTTTGGCGTTAACAATATCTTGTTTAATTTTATTTAAGGCTACATCCATAAATATCAGCGTTTGTTGCATTGCTTTAAAAGTGCGCCATAGTGATTATTACGGCGTACTTGATAAAGCATAGACCAAGTTTGTCGATTATGAAGGAAATGTTGCTTCAGAAAGGTTTGGTCAGTATTTGAACGATACGCCTGGAAAAATGAGACTTATCCGCATTAGCAGCGAAAAAATGGCCTAATTAAGCTCTAAAACATTGACATTTTTTGCTGTCTGTGGCCCTCTATACATCTGAGGTTGCAACACCCAAGAGCAGTTGTTGGTAGGCCCACATGGACTTCAGCAGTTTGCAGTACAATCCTTTATTCGCAACACTAAAATCTTAATCTGCGGGTTAATGGTCTGTACTTTTGCTCAGGAAAAATGCTTGAGAGCAGTGTCAAGCAATTTGGTGACTCTTCTAGTTCGATTTAATAATAAGTAGTACGAGCTGGCAGATTGTAATCACAAAAACCACATATAAGTCCGAAGTACTAACAATAATTATTACGGAGACATTTGGGCAATGTTAAACACAGTAAGCCGGTTTGTAACCCGGTTGTTTAGTTCTGCACTCCTATTAACCGCCAGTGGTTATACTCTTGCAGAAGAGGGTGAGCGCTCTACCATTAATATGCCGATAGGGGTTACGCCTGTCAGTCAGGATATCTATGGCTTGCACATGGATATATTCTGGTGGTGTGTCGGTATTGGCGTCGTTGTTTTTGGTGTCATGTTCTATTCAATGATTGTGCACCGTAAAGCGAATGGAGCCAAAGCGGCGAATTTTCACGATAGCTTGGCTTTGGAAGTCACCTGGACGATTCTTCCTTTTGTCATCCTAATAATCATGGCTATCCCAGCCACTAAAAGCTTAATCAATCTATACGATACCTCGGAGTCTGAGGTTGATGTGGTGGTGACAGGGTATCAATGGTACTGGGGCTATGAATACTTGGATCAAGAAGTCAGCTTTTTTAGCCGCTTAAGTACTCCGCAAGAGCAAATTCGTAACGAAGCCCCTAAAGGCGAACACTATCTATTAGAAGTAGATGAGCCTTTAGTGATACCCACCAATAAGAAGGTTCGCTTTTTAGTCACCGCTAGTGATGTAATACATTCATGGTGGGTTCCTGATTTAGCGGTTAAGCGTGATGCGATACCCGGTTATATCAATGAATCCTGGACTAAAGTCGAAAAGCCAGGTCTTTATCGAGGTGTTTGTGCTGAGCTATGTGGTAAAGATCATGGCTTTATGCCAATTGTTGTGAAAGCGGTGCCTGAGGCTGAATATGAAACTTGGCTTGCTGATCGACGTGAACAAGCTCGAAAAATTAAAGAGTTGGCAAAGAAAACATTCACTCTGGATGAGCTCATGACTCAGGGTGAACAAGTCTATGGTCAAGCCTGTTTGGCTTGTCATGGCGCTAACGGCGAAGGGGGGGTCGGCAAGGCTATTGCCGGCAGCCCCATCGCCACCGGCGATATTGCTGCGCATCTCGACGTAGTGGTTAATGGTAGTAGAGAGAATCCTGCCATGGCCGCATTTAAAGACACCCTGTCTGAAGTAGATACAGCCGCAGTAATTACTTACCAACGTAATGCGTTCGGCAATAGTACTGGTGATGTGGTTCAACCTATCGACATCCTTAAGTTTAAGCAAGGCAACTAAGCAAATATAAGAGTAGGGGAATTAAAATGGCTCACGGTCCTGCTAAAGGTTTTACTCGGTGGTTATATACCACCAATCATAAAGATATTGGTTCGATGTATCTTTGGTTCAGTTTTGCAATGTTCCTGCTTGGGGGTGTATTTGCTCTTGTCATTCGAGCAGAGCTATTTGAACCGGGCTTACAAATTGTTGAACCAGGCTTTTTCAACCAAATGACAACCATGCATGGCTTGGTGATGGTATTTGGTGCGGTAATGCCGGCCTTTGTTGGTCTGGCTAACTGGATGATTCCAATGATGGTTGGTGCACCTGACATGGCGCTGCCACGGATGAATAACTGGAGTTTTTGGATTCTTCCTTTTGCTTTTGCAATGATGGTATCGACCTTATTTATGGAAGGTGGTGGCCCTAATTTTGGCTGGACATTCTACGCACCACTTTCTACGACTTATGCTCCTCCTAGTGTGACCTTCTTTATCTTTGCCGTGCATATCATGGGTGCGAGCTCAATCATGGGCTCGATTAATATTATTGCGACAATTCTGAATATGCGTGCACCAGGCATGACATTGATGAAAATGCCCTTATTCGTATGGACATGGTTAATTACCGCTTACTTACTGATTGCGGTAATGCCTGTGCTTGCTGGCGTTGTGACCATGATGTTGATGGACATTCATTTTGGCACTAGCTTCTTTGATGCCGCTGGCGGTGGTGATCCAGTCTTGTTCCAGCATGTTTTCTGGTTCTTCGGACACCCTGAAGTGTATATTATGATTTTGCCGGCGTTCGGCATTGTCAGCGCGATTATTCCTACATTCGCACGCAAGCCATTGTTTGGTTACTCTTCAATGGTTTATGCAACTGCATCAATTGCTTTCCTCAGCTTTATCGTATGGGCACACCATATGTTTACGGTAGGTATGCCGATTGCCGGTGAGTTGTTCTTTATGTATGCAACGATGCTGATTGCTGTGCCGACAGGGGTTAAAGTGTTTAACTGGGTAACGACAATGTTTCGTGGTTCGATGACCTTTGAAACGCCGATGTTGTTCTCTATCGCGTTTGTGATTTTATTTACTATCGGTGGTTTCTCCGGGTTGATGTTGGCAATTGCACCGGCCGATTTCCAATACCACGATACCTATTTTGTGGTAGCACATTTCCACTATGTATTAGTTCCTGGTGCTATCTTCTCGATTACCGCAGGTGTGTATTACTGGCTACCTAAGTGGTGCGGCAATATGTACAACGAAACCATGGGTAAATTACAGTTTTGGTTAGCCTTTATTGGTTTGAACCTGACTTTCTTCCCTATGCATTTTGTAGGTTTAGCGGGAATGCAGCGTCGAGTACCAGACTATAATCAGTTCTTTGCCGATTTTAATATGCTATCCAGTATGGGCGCATTCTTGTTTGGTGCGGCACAGATACTATTATTGTATAACGTAATTTCTACTATCGTAGGCGGTAAAAAAGCGACAGATGAAGTGTGGGAAAACCCTGAGGGTTTAGAATGGACAGTAGCATCACCTGCTCCTTATCACACATTCTCTACGCCACCGGAAGTAAAATAAACGTTAAATAACGAGCGTATTGAGCTATATTCTTAATAAAGGTTGTAGCTCAATTAAATGTCACAGAAGGCAAGAGCAAAATAATGAAACGCTTTTGGCAAGATAACTCAACACCCATGTTATGCACTAAGTTAGGCATAACCGTTGTGGCAATGTTTTCTTTTGCCATTTTTATTATGCCTCCTCTCTATGATTTATTTTGTGATATTACAGGGCTTAACGGTAAGACTGGTGGCGCTTATATTTTAGAAGATTCATCGAGTGTTAATGACCTAGGTGTCGATACCTCTCGGAAAATAAAAGTCCAGTTTATTGCATCCAACAATGAAAATATGCCATGGGAATTTCGACCGACAATTAAAACGATTGAGGTTCACCCTGGTGAAGTGGCGGTAATTAATTATTTTGCGCATAACCCTACTCAACAAGATATGGTTGCACAAGCGGTGCCTAGCTTGGTTCCTTTTAAGGCAGCTAATTATTTTCATAAAACAGAATGCTTTTGTTTTAATCAGCAACCATTAGCCGCAGGTGAAAGCGCAGAATTAGGCTTAAGTTTTATTGTCGATTTGGAAGTGCCAAAGCAGGTTAATACGATTACTTTATCGTACACAATCTTTGATATAACCAATCAGCAACAAGCAAAGACGATAGATGAAAAACAATCGTCTGTCGCACTGGCAACAGTCAATTAATATTTTTAATAACAAATAAAAGAAAAAAGACGGAGAGTACTATGGCGGGCGAAGGCACTTACTACGTTCCAGAGCAAAGTAAACTACCTATCTTTGCATCACTCGGCTTATTTTTGACGGTGTTTGGTGCTGCTGGCTGGATGAATGGTGGTGGCCCAACGACCTTTATTATTGGTTTTGGAGTAATGGCCGTTGTTCTATGGGCTTGGTTCAGCACTGTTATTACAGAAAATATGGCGGGCCTTAATGACGCACAATTAAAACGCTCATATGTGTGGGGTATGGGTTGGTTTATTTTTAGTGAGGTGATGTTTTTTGCCGCATTCTTTGGTGCCTTGTATTACATTCGCAATATTTCTCTTCCAGAGTTAGGTGGCGATAATACAACGAATCAGATTTTATGGTCTGGTTTTAGTGAAGTGTGGCCCTTGATGACGACGCCAGATATGGCTGTTAATGGCGCTAATGCTAAAGTATTTGGCCCTGATATTAATATGAGCGTTACTACGGCAGAGTCAATTTTCACATGGCTGCCTTTCTGGAATACTGCCGTGTTGTTAACCTCAAGTGTTACCGTTCATTTTGCGCATACGGCATTAAAAAATCACAATAAAAAAGGATTTAATCTTTGGTTAGGTATCACTGTTGCACTGGGTATTATCTTTTTATTCTTGCAGGCGGCAGAATATATACATGCCTATGATGAGAACCTGAAAATCAATACCGGTGTTTATGGTACAACCTTCTTTATGCTAACCGGGTTCCATGGTGCACACGTAACACTAGGAACATTTATGTTACTGATTATGTGGCTGCGCTCAGTTCTTAAGGGTCATTTTAAACATGAGGATTGCTTTGGATTTGAAGCCGCTAGTTGGTATTGGCACTTTGTAGATGTTGTCTGGGTAGGGTTGTTTATTTTTGTGTATATTTTAGGTTAAGAGGTTATAAAAAGAGGGCGAAATTAATTGCGCCCTCTTTCTGTTTGTTGCTTTTAGTGTTTTTTATTCTATTGATCCAGTTGTTGAGTTTGTTGTTCAATCTGCTCTTTAGTATATTTTGCATCCCAAGGCGCTCCGCTACCCAATTTACCAGTATATAATCCATAAAATATAGTGCTCATTAGCAATACTGCTAATGTGATACGAACACCAAGAGCATACAGGCCTCGTTTGCTGGGGGATTCAATATCTTTTAGCAAAAAAACTAAGCTGCTTGTTAAACTAATAACAAGGCCAATAAAAAGTAATACAACTACAACTTTTATATCCATTGATTATCCCTGATTGAGAAAGTCATTTCGTGCTTGGTTTGTCATTGCAAAAAATCACCCAACAAATTAAACGTCACTGGAAAATAAGCTGCTTAGTTTTATTTTTTTTACCAGTGTTATTACGTTTAGGTTTTTGGCAATTAGAGCGGGCAGAAGAAAAACAACAATTGCTGACAGTGTACCAACAACAGCGTGAGTTACCAGCGATTCTTTTAAATGAATTGCCGGAAGAAAAGCGCCAAGCTTATCGCAATGTGAAAGTGACGGGTTACTATGATACAAAACATTATTGGTTGCTGGATAATCAGCCTCGTAGCGGTAAAGTAGGCTATGAAGTGGTAATGCCTCTGGCTATTAGAGAGGCTATTGGAGAACGCATCGTATTAATCAATCGCGGTTGGGTTGAAGCTGCAAGAACGCGGGATCAATTGCCGGAGATTGATACGCCAATAGAGGAAGTTGTGATTAACGGTTATCTTTATCCAATGCAGACTAATGCAGTGATTAAACATAGTGAAAGTGATTTGACTGTTGATTGGCCCAAGCGTGTTTTACAGCTGGATAATCAAGTAGCATCAGCTGCCCTACAAAAAAAAGTAGATCCATTGTTGTTACGCCTCAATGAAGATAGCCCGGGTGCTTTGCTGACAGATTGGCCGATCATTAATACCCAACCCGAAAAGCATCAGGGCTATGCAGTACAGTGGTTTGCTATGGCATTGGCGTTGATTTGTTTATATGTCTGGTTATTGTTTAGAGACCATAGTACGGTTTAAGGGAGCAATTAATCAAAAAAGATTAGCCGCAATAATACTTAAGAGAGAAAAATGAGCACTGACGCAAATGAGCCAATAAAAACAGAAATAAAAAAACGCAATCGTTATTATGGGTTATTAATTGTCGTGGTTATCGCTCTGCCTATGGTCGTTGCGTATATTATGTTTACCACCGGTTTGGGGATTCCTAGCGGAACAACCAATAAAGGTGAGCTGTTGGTCCCGCCACAACCAATACAAGAGTTAGTTTTAAATGATCAGGAAGACAGCTTAAAAACATTGTATTTGTCTGATACAAAGAAATGGCGGATGCTGGTGCCCGTTACCAAGTCTTGTAATGAAACTTGCCAAAATCACCTGTATATCAGTCGCCAAGTCCACATTCGCCTGGCCGAAAAGGCATATCGAGTCGAGAGAATTTTATTGCTGCTGGATACTTTTTCCGATGCTGAACTGGAGCGCTTGAAACAAGAACATCCGAGTACAATTGTTGCGAATAGTGACGCATCTTCATTAAGCAATTGGTTGCAAGGCGCTAAGCTTCCATCCGCACCTATAGACTATTTCTATTTGGTTGATCAAGAGGGATTCGCTATGATGCGGTATGACAGTGAGCATACTGGTCAAGATTTATTGGATGATGTAAAAAAATTATTAAAATTCACTTACGATAAATAATCTGTGAATTTAACTGCCTAAAATAACGATAAAAATAGCCATGTTTTTCAAAAAAGAAATAGAACATAAAACACTATTCAGATTGGCGCTTGCCGCCTTCCTGCTGGCTATTGTTGTTGTGATTTTAGGCGCTTTCACTCGACTAGTTGATGCTGGTTTAGGTTGTCCAGACTGGCCAGGTTGCTATGGGCATTTACTTTGGCCTAATGAAGCGGAAGAAATCGCCAAAGCGGAAGAGAATTTCCCTCATGCACCGGTAGAAACCGATAAAACCTGGCCAGAAATGGTCCACCGCTATTTTGCCGGGACTTTAGGTTTACTGATTTTATCTATCGCAGTTCTATCAATTCGAGAATCTATCAAGCAACCGCTCAAGCAGTCCGTACCTTTAAAACTATCGTTATTTTTATTAGCGCTGGTTATTTTACAGGCAGCCTTTGGCATGTGGACCGTCACATTAAAATTGTGGCCCAAAGTGGTTACAGCCCACTTGCTTGGTGGTTTTGCCACCCTATCGTTTTTGTGGATACTAGTGCAGCGTCTAGGAACAACGCGATGGCGATTAACCCAGTCTCAAATACAACGGCTGGATTCACTTAAGCCATTAATGATATTTGCTTTGGTTATCGTCATTATCCAAATCGCCCTTGGTGGGTGGGTAAGTTCTAATTATGCGGCACTTGCGTGCCCTGACTTTCCTCGGTGCCTCGGGCAATGGGTTCCACCTACTGATTTCAAGGCGGGTTTTAATGTCTGGCAGGATATTGGTCCTAATTATCTCGGTGGGCAGCTAGATAATGAAGCGCGCACAGCGATTCACTTAACTCATCGAGTGGGGGCCGCAGTTGTTACTTTGACCTTGTTGATCTTGGGGGTCAAGCTATGGCGCGTGCAAGTAGGAGGTATTCACGATTGGGTGTTGCTGATCTGGGGTGTATTACTTGTACAACTAACCTTGGGCCTCAGTAACGTATTACTTGCCTTACCATTGTCAGTTGCTGTTGGACATAATGCGGTAGGTGCAGTATTGTTACTCACACTGATATCGATTATCTATCGAACCTATAATGCTCGATTGGTAGATACCTAATAATTATAAATAATATCAAATACTTACTATGCCAAACTCCAGTATGCCTGACTCCGTCATTACATCCAGTCGCCCACTTTGGCGAGATTATCTAGAGCTATGCAAGCCCAAAGTGGTTGCATTAATGCTATTAACTTCATTAATCGGCATGTTATTGGCGACCCCGGGCTTAGTGCCATTGGATGTGATTATCCTGGGTAACCTTGGGATTGCTTTGTGCGCAGGCAGTGCTGCAGCGATCAATCACCTGGTGGATCGACATATTGACCTTAAGATGCGGCGAACCCACAACCGCCCTATTGCCAAGGGGAGAGTTGGCCCTCAACAAGCTTTAGTTTTTGCGTTTGCAATTGGTTTGTTAGGTATGGCGATTTTGTTGTTTTTTATTAATGCGCTGACTGCCTGGCTAACGTTGGCATCATTACTAGGTTATGCCTTGGTGTACACCCTATTTTTGAAACGGGCTACACCACAAAATATTGTGATTGGTGGTATAGCGGGTGCCGCACCGCCGTTATTAGGTTGGACGGCGGTAACTAACAGCATTGATGGGCACGGCTTGTTGCTCGTTCTTATTATTTTTGCTTGGACACCCCCTCATTTCTGGGCTCTAGCCGTCCATCGTAAAGATGATTATGCCAAAGCAGATATACCCATGTTACCTGTAACTCACGGCGAGCGTTATACCAAACTGCATATTTTGCTCTACACTATTATTCTGTGTATTGTCACACTACTTCCCTATTTAACCGGTATGTTTAATTGGCTCTATTTACTCGGGGCAGTTGTTTTGGGTGGCGGCTTTATTTACTGGAGCATCGTTATGTTAATAGGTAAAAATGACAAAGCACCCATGGAAACATTTAAGTACTCTATTATCTATTTAATGGCACTATTTGTTGTTATGTTGCTGGATCATTATTTATTACCTCTCAACCCAATCCTTGGCTAATTGTAGTTGCCTATTTTGACTGGACAAACACAGCAGAAAAATATTCTTAAAACTGTACTGACAATTGTCGTCATTATGGTGGTTATTCTATTGTTGTTTTTTAATAAGATTACAACACCGCGGTACCTTTCCAATATTGAATTAAAAATCAATGGGTTGATATTGCTAAGTGAACCACAATCACTTACGTTTGATTCAAATGAGTTAATAACTAAGCACCAAGGAAAAGAGTGGGTTTTAATCGCTGTCGATGAAGAACAAAAAAAGGCTCTGGATATATTGGAAAGCAAATTAAAAAAGCCAATAAAGAGCCATACGATTATTATGGATGCGGATTCAAAACTCCAGGCAAGTCTGTCAAAACAGCTACCAAAATTCCCTGAAACGATCGCCATTATCAGCCCTAATAAACAATTGGTCGCTTATTTCAAGCCGCCATTTGAAAGAAATAAAATGTTATTGACCTATTCTTCTATCTTCACTCATCGTTAACTGATAAGGCAAATAGCGATAAAAAGTATAAGGCTTAAGTGTAATTATTAATAAAGAGATAATCATTTCCTCAAAAGAAACGGCCATCTCTTATTTATAATCGGCTCTACTATGAAAGAGTGCGAGGTATTTGTGAGGAATGGTGGTGCAGAATGGGCTTTTCCTCAGCAAGGTCAATTACAAAAGTAAAACGTGATGCGAAAGACAGTAGCGTTTGGTCTATTTCAAATTTAAAGGAATAGATACCAGTAATGACGTAGCTCTGTTCCCCCGTTTTTTGACAAACGATAGTGTTCTCATGGAGATCGACACTAAGGCTTTCGCGAGTCGCTAGTTGCTCAAAATAGTCAACCAGCTTTTCTTTAGTTCTAACAGTATGAGGAGAGAATGTTGGCATTAACACTGAGTTATCGTTGTATAGGTTAACAACCTTTTCAATATTTGCAGTATTAACACAATCTGCCCATAAGGCAGGGAAGTCACAAGCTTGTATCGTTGTATTCATTTGGCCTTTTAATAAATAAGTATAATAAATGAGACTGAAACTATATCATGCCCATTAAAATTAATATATTCATGTACTATAAATTTAATAGCCAAAATAGACGTAATTTGAACTGAGTTAGAAATGATAAGACACTCTTTCTTTTACCCGAGTAGAATTTACTCTAGGCACTTTCTCGAGGTGAACTATGCAGGAGAGAAGTAATATTGTTGCTCGGGTGGTGCACCTATCAGAGGATTCTAATACTCATAGCCACAGCCATCACCAGGCGATATTTGGCTTAATGGGGCATGCAGAGTTTGAAATATCCGGTAAAAGTGGATTTATTCAGAGGGGGGTTGGTTGTATTGTGCCTTCAATGCATAACCATAGTTTTTTTGGCAATAGAGAAAATAAAATTCTTATATTAGATATTACCAATAATTTGCCATTGTTGGAGTTAGAAACAGCATTTGCCAGTAATACGCTAGACCATATATTAGACTCGCCTAAATACTTTCAATTTGACCAACGGATGCAGACATTAATCGCCTCTCTTTCCAGTGAGCTGGATGTGATGGAGGGTGATAATGCTGCTCCCAGTATTATTGGCCAGTGCCTGTTGCATAGCTTATACCACCGCTTGCGTGGAGAAATTAGCGTAGAAGAGGTGAGTAATGTGCGTGATCGTATCGACTTATCCCGCATTAAACGTTACATCTACGGGAATTTAACAGGGAAAATACATGCTGCAGATTTAGCCCGTTTATGTAACTTGAGTGAAAGCCACTTTTATCATAAGTTTCGTGAAAGCATCGGAGTTTCTCCTTATCAGTATGTCATTGATGCCCGTATTAAGGCTGCATGTACGATGATTGAAGATACAGATAAGCCAATTACAGAAATCTGTTTTACCCTGGGCTTTTCCAGTCAAAGTGCCTTCACTAATTCATTTCGTAAAAAGATGGGGTTATCCCCTACCGAATATCGCAACAAGGCATCTTCTCGCCTTAAATAATTAAAATCATAATTTTTTGCAAATAACTAAGAATTTTCTGCAATTTAATTCGCTTTTTTCGCCGCATAATGTTTTGAAACTTTCAGAGTACAGAACATCCATGGCTAATTTCGATATTAAAAAAATACTAGAAGCAGATGGCTTAGGGCTTTCTTTAGAAGAGCTATCATCCATTATATCTGACTACTATTGCGTAGATGAGATTGAATACATTGAGCAACTATATGATTTAGCCTTTGATGATAATGAGCGGTTAAACATTAAAAAAACCGCAGAAACTATTATCGAACAGGTACGATCTAGCGATAACTCTCCATTTTTTGACCTTGAAGAACTGCTACAGGAATATTCTTTGAATGATGAAGATGGTGTGACCTTGATGTGCCTTGCAGAGGCATTATTACGTATTCCTGATGCTGCCACTGTTGACTCATTAATTGAAGATAAGCTCAGTGGTAAGGAATGGAGTCGCCACTTCAGTAAAGATAATACCCTGTTTGTTAATGCCTCAACATGGGGTTTAATGATGACGGGGCGCTTGGTGGATATTGATGATTCGTCTATCACTCAATTTTTTAAAAATTCAACAAAACCCATTATCCGTAAAGCCGTTGATCGAGCCATGCGTATTATGGGGCAGCATTTTGTCTTAGGACGAACGATAGAAGAGGCTATGAAAAATGCAAAGCCTTATATTAAAAAAGGCTATGACTATTCTTACGATATGCTAGGTGAATCGGCTATAACTTTGGGAGAAGCAACACGCTATTATGAGAGCTACCGTTCTGCCATAGAAAAAATTGCAGCGAATTCATCAAATGCCAGCCGGCATCCCTCTCTATCGATAAAACTATCCGCTTTGCATCCTCGTTTTGAGGAAACTCATCGTGATCGAGTGCTCACGGAACTTGTTGCAACGGTAGAGAATTTAGTTACTCTGGGCATTAAACATAATGTGGGCATCACAATTGATGCAGAAGAGGCTGACCGCCTTGAATTAACCATGGCCTTGTTTGAAGCGATTTATACAAAGCCTTTCGTTAGAGGTTGGAAAAATTTTGGCATTGTTGTTCAGGCTTATTCGAAGCGTGCCCTGCCGGTTTTATGTTGGTTAACAACACTGGCAAAAACTCATGGAGATGAAATTCCTGTTCGCCTGGTCAAGGGGGCTTACTGGGATAGTGAAATTCAATATTCTCAGGTGTTAGGTTTTTCGGGTTACCCCGTTTTTACACGTAAAGAATACACTGACACAGCGTATCTCGCTTGTGCACGTTATCTACTTTCCGATGCGACGCGTGGCGCTATTTATCCTCAATTTGCGTCTCACAATGCACAAACCGTATCTAGTATTACCGTGATGGTCTCCGATCAGAGAGCATTTGAATTTCAACGGCTACATGGTATGGGGGATGACTTATACGACAGTGTGATAGCGACAACAGATGACACAAATATTCGTATTTATGCGCCTGTTGGTAGTCATGAAGATTTACTGCCCTATCTTGTACGTCGCCTTTTAGAAAATGGTGCCAACTCCTCTTTTGTGCATCAGTTGTCAGATACAAAAATGTCAATTGAGACATTAATTAAGCGACCGCTCGAGAGAGATTTTATTCGTAGGCATTCTAATAAAGCCGCGATTCCAAACCCTGCCTCTATTTTTCCTAATCGTAAAAATTCTGCTGGTATTAATTTAACAACCCTACACCCTAGAGAAAAGTTTATGAATTCTGTTGAGACTTTTAGCGATACACAATGGCAAGCGACGCCAATTATAAATGGTCAGCCGATAAAAGAAGGTAAAGTGAATAAAGTCATAAACCCTTATGACCATTGTGAAACGGTAGGCGAATATACAGAAGCCAATAAACAACTAGCATTACAGGCGCTGAATGCGGCTGATGGCGCAACAAAAGACTGGCAGCATACGCCTGTTGAAAAGCGTTGCCACATTTTCGAGACATTAGCAGATAATTTAGAGCTGAACCGAGCTGAACTGGTAGCGCTTTGCCAGCGTGAGGCGGGTAAAACCGTCCAAGATGCAATCGATGAAGTCCGTGAAGCGGTTGATTTTTGTCGATATTACGCCGAACAGGCAAGGGAAAAGTTTATTGAACCCCTTATATTGCCTGGGCCAACGGGCGAGACCAATGAATTATTTTTTACAGGGCGTGGGGTTTTTGTCTGTATCAGTCCATGGAATTACCCTCTGGCTATTTTTATGGGGCAAGTGTCAGCGGCACTGCTGGCGGGTAATACGGTGATTGCCAAACCCGCAGAGACAACCACATTAATTGCTCATCGAGCGATAGAACTATTATTTGAATCAGGCCTGCCACCTGCGGTGCTTCAGTTTTTACCAGGACCTGGTGCTGAACTAGGTTCGGCATTGCACGCTGATAATCGAGTGAGTGGGGTCGCCTTTACTGGCTCTAACGGAACAGCCCGGCGCATTAATCAATCATTAACAAGTCGTGATGAAAATGCGGCAATTGCCACACTTGTCGCTGAAACAGGTGGCTTAAATGCAATGATTGTGGACTCTACCGCGTTACCTGAGCAAGTCGCTCGCGATGTTGTTTACTCGGCTTTCAGTGCAGCGGGTCAGCGTTGTTCAGCCTTACGAATATTGTATGTACAAGAAGATATTGCTGACCGTTTGCTGGAATTAATCAAAGGAATGATGGAAGAGCTTTCTATAGGGAACCCTCAATTACTGGGTACGGATGTGGGGCCGGTTATCGATCATGTGGCACAAGAGAAGTTGGAGCAGTATATTCAACAGACGAAAGCTTCTAGTCAAAAATGGTTTCAGGTACCGTTGTCAGAAAAATGTCGTAGAGGGACTTTTGTACCGCCGACTCTATTTGAAATAGATTCAATAAGCTCAATGGATGATGAGCAGTTTGGACCCATTCTACATGTGGCACGCTTTAATGCAGAAGGTCTCGATCAAGTGATCCGTGATATTAATGCTAAAGGCTATGGATTGACATTAGGGGTTCATACTCGCAATAAAACGGTCTACGAAAAGGTTGCTCATTCCATCAATGTTGGTAATGTGTATATCAATCGCAACCAAGTTGGTGCAGTGGTTGGCGTTAATCCTTTTGGCGGCTGTGGTCTTTCTGGTACGGGGCCGAAAGCTGGTGGGCCACATTATCTACTACGTTTTGCGACAGAGAAAACCATTACAAATAATGTCGCAGCTATTGGCGGTAATATAGATCTACTTAATGCAGTGTAGTGACTTATGTGCAGTAGATTGCTGCAGATAAAAGTAAAGCTCAATCGAATCGTAGTTTTTTACAAGTGATCTCTTGGTGAATGGTGTTTAATTAAGCGACATGCACCGTTAATAATAATGAGGAAAAAAATAATGAAGACCAGTAACGTGATATCAAAAATTATATATACAATCTCTATAGGGCTACTTTTTTTTGTAGGTTCTGTGCAAGCTGATCAATTAGACAAAGTGTTACAAAAAGGCGTCGTTCGTTGTGGGGTGGTTCTGGATTTTCCCCCGATGGGCTATCGTGATGGTGACAACAACCCAGAAGGCTTTGATGTACAGATGTGTAAAGATCTTGCAGCCGCCATGAAGATCAAGCATCAAGTGGTTGGTTTAACCTGGGCTGAGCGTATCCCGGCTTTAGTCTCCGGTAAAATAGATGTAGCTATCGCTTCTTCTTCTGATACCCTTGAGCGGGCACAAACCGTTGGTTTTACCATCCCTTATAATGTTTTTCAATTTGTAGCCGTATTGGCCCCGGGTGTTAGCGTAAATAGTTGGGAAGATCTTAAAGATCTCCGTGTAGGTGCAGCGGTTGGTACAACCTATGAAAGTGAATTCTTAAACTATAAAGAAAAGAACTGGTCAGTTAGTAAAGGTAAATATGTGTCTTTTCAAAGCGAAAACGAATCATTTCTAGCTGTGAAGCAAGGTCAAGTTGATGCGATTATTGTGACTGATACCGTTGCGGCTAATAATCTCAAATCAGGTAAGTTTGATGAAGTTAGCCTAGGTCCTGTCGCTCCCTTTGGTGCGGATATCGTTGGCATGATGACTAAGAGAAAAGAATTTGGCTGGATCAATTATCTGAATATCTTTATCAATCGCCAAGTACGTTCTGGTCGCCACCAAGAGATATACTCTAAATATGTAGGTGGCACTGCCCCTAGCCTTTCTTCTCAAGGCGTCTATTACTAAATTTTATTATCTATTTATATTTGTAGCTTGCTACTTGGAAAGCTATGCCGCGTGACATCAATAATAATAGCGACATAGCTTATAATTTTTCAGGTCTAAGAGTATATTGATGAGCATATTTTATGGACTATGAATTTCTTTGGCGTCCAGTTTTTCAAGCGCTCCCACAATTATTGAAGGCATCATTAGTTACGATTGAGGTGTCTATTCTCTCAATGGCGATAGGGCTGATCATTGCGCTATTTCTATTTTTTGCCAGAGAGTCTACTGTTTGGATTGCTAGATTTTTTGCCAATATCTGGATCGAGATAGCCAGAAACACACCAGCCTTATTTCAGTTGTTCTTCTTTAAATTTGGCTTAGGTGCTATCGGCATTATTATTGATTCTTATATTACTGTTGTTATGGCGCTTGCATTTAACACAGCAGGCTATATGGCAGAAACATTTCGTGGCGGGTTTAAAGCGATTCCCAGCTCGCAGTTAAATTCTGCTCGATCATTGGGAATGACATTTGTGCAAGCGCAATGTTACGTTGTGATTCCTCAAGTATTACGCGCAGTTTGGCATCCGATGACAAATCAATTTATTTGGGTGATGTTGCTAACATCATTGGGTATGTTAGTGGGCTTGCGAGAACTGTCAGGTGAAACCCAGTTTTTATATTCAAAAACATTTCGAGCATTTGAATTCTTTGCAGTTACAGCCCTTATTTACTATTGCATCGCCAAGTTGATGTTGCTGTTATTTCGATTAATTGCTTGGCGCTTGTTTAGGGGGCAGTAAACTATGGCTATTAATGTTTTTTCTGAACTTCAGCCCAAAGACCTCCTGTTTCTTGGAGAGGCTGCCCTGAGAACATTGGAAATTTCTCTAACAGCGATTGGTATAGGCAGTTTGTTTGGTGTTGTTTTTGGTTGGATGATGTCAGAGGGAAATCGTATTATCACTTTTATTATTAACGCGATACTGGATATCTTTCGTAGCGTCCCGTTGATCATACAGCTCATTCTTTTTGATAGTTTTATTTCGATTGCCGGCTATCCCTTGCCCGCATTCGTATCGGGGACGATCGTGCTCTCTGTTTATACTGCGGCATTGGTTGCCAATGTTGCTCGCGGAGGGGTTGAAGCTGTGCCAGCAAGTTTGCGAAGAGCATCTCGCTCATTAGGCTTGAGTTATTGGCAAGATCTACGATACATAGTCTGGCCTGTTGGTTTGCGAGCCGTATTCCCTTCATGGATTGGTGTAGCATTAAGTGTTGTTAAAGATTCAGCATTGGTATCAGTCATTGGCTACGTCGAATTATTAAAAGCATCGCAAATACTTATTACCCGAACACAAGATACCTTTGTTATTTTGACAATAGCAGGCTTGTTTTACTTTGCCTTGTCTTACCCTATTTCCAAGGCCAGCGAATATATTGAAAGAAGGTGGAATCAGTGATTGAAATAAAAGAATTAAAAAAGTCTTTTGGTGAGTTGCAAGTATTAAAAGGCATTGATTTAACGGTTAATAATGGTGAAGTGTTAAGTGTCATTGGTTCATCTGGCTCGGGTAAATCGACTCTGTTGTACTGTATTAATGCCCTTGAACCTATTGATTCGGGTTCTATCCTGGTAGACAGTATCAGCGTTCATGATAAATCAACCGATGTAAATAAACTTCGCCAAAAAATCGGCATGGTTTTCCAGCAGTTCAATATGTTCCCTCATCTGACGGCACAAGAGAATGTGGCTCTCGCACCACGTAAAGTAAAAAAAATGTCAAAGAAAGATGCCATGGATTTAGCGGCACGACAATTAGAACATGTAGGGCTTGGCCAAAAAGTAGATTCTTATCCCAGTGCGCTGTCTGGTGGGCAGCAACAACGCGTAGCAATTGCAAGAGCATTGGCAATGGAACCTTCCTATATGCTATTTGATGAGGCAACTTCTGCATTGGATCCAGAATTAGTCGGTGAAGTGGAAGATACGATGCGAATGTTGGCTAAAGAAGGTATGACAATGATACTGGTCACTCATGAGATTAATTTTGCCAGAGATGTTTCAGATAGAATCGCTTTTTTTCATCAGGGTCGAATGGAAGAGATTAATTCACCGGATCAATTAATTAATCACCCTGCCAGTGAACACACGGCGAAATTCTTATCAAATGTTCGCTAGCTTTTTGTGAAAGAAAATCATAAAGCCGTCGTTTATGCATTGATTGCTGTTGCTATGTGGTCGACGGTTGCTACGGCATTTAAACTTAGCCTTCAGCAAATGACATTGCTACAGTTGCTGACTGGAGCATCATTTTTTTCACTGTTAATTCTCGGTGGCTGTTTGTTATATCGTGGAGAATTCTCTGTAGCAATCGATACTTTTCCACAACATGTGAAAACTATTTTTTTATTGGCATTATTAAACCCCGTTTTATATTACATTATTTTATTGAAAGCTTATGACTTGCTGCCGGCTCAAGTAGCCCAGTCAATTAACTATACCTGGGCGATCACACTGACATTGCTTTCGGTTCCTATTTTAAAACACAAGCTTAATTTGAGAGATGCCGTAGCAATAATACTGGGATATATCGGTGTGGTTTGCATTGCCTTTGGCGGTAAAGGCGTTACTGGAGTTATCAATGTGTTCGGTGTTTTTCTTGCGCTACTGAGTACAGTTATCTGGGCGAGCTATTGGCTACTTAATGCGCGTGATAAGCGACCACCATTGATTAAGCTTTTTCAAAGTTTTTTATTGGCCTTGCCAATATTATTGCTGCTGACATTTTCTATCGATGGTTTTGCTCAATACCTTGCCGTTAGCACATGGCTGTATGCTTTATATCTTGGTGTGTTTGAAATGGGGCTTGCGTTTATTTTTTGGCAGTTGGCAATGCACCATACCGATCGAGTGAGTAAAATTAGCACCTTAATCTTTTTGTCCCCTCTGTTAAGCCTTTTTATTATTAATCATGTGTTGGGAGAAGCGATCCATGTATTAACACTTATAGGTTTAGGGTTAATTATTGGTGGTATTTTATATCAGCAATACCCAGAGATTTTTACAGAAAATAAAATCCGCTAAGCAGAGTTAACGATGATAGCAAGTAAAGACGTCCAGAAACGTCAAATCAATAAGTCAAACAAGTAGCAGTAATTAATGTTTTTGCATTATCTTTAGTGGTGTTTTGGGACTGGTATTTCTTCTTTCATTTTATTGGCATTGTTTGCATAAGCCAGTCACTTCCAGCCACTGCTGTTTGGATGAAAAGTTGATTTCTTTCGCTGCTTTGTCTATTTGTACCGACAATGAGGAATCGATCACCTCTTGAGTATTATGACATTCACTACAAATGAAAAAATAATTAGACTGCTGATTAGAGTGTTGTGAGCTAGATTGATGGGAATGTGGGCTAGTACAACCAATATAAGCATTTAATGAGTTAATGCGGTGGATTAAGCCTAAATCCAGTAAAAACTCCAGCGCACGATAAACCGTTGGCGGTGCGATTCGCCGTTGTGACTTTTCACTTAGCATATCCATTAATGCATAAGCCCTTAAAGGCTTATGGCTTTCCCAAATCAACAATAGCACTTGTTCTCTAAGAGCAGTTAATTTTGCCCCATGCTTTTCGCAAATCGCTTTTGCTGCTGAAAGCGCATCATCTATGCATGTTTGGTGGTTGTGGCAATCATTCATAGAGCTTATGACCTGTTAACAATAGCGAGGTAGTAACTGTATATTTAATATTATGATATATCATTATGATGTGGGGCTGAAAATTTATTTCTTCTTGATACTTGGTAATGAAGTATCGAGGTTGTTAGGTAGGACTGTAATTAAAAGCTGTGTTTCTAAGGCCCTTTGTGGCCTTTGAGTAGTATTTTTAGTTAGGTAGCAGCGTGGAGGTATTTATTCGCAGCGTTTTCATTTAATTCAATGGGGAAAAGATGTGTATGCGTTGACTAAAGTTAAAGGAGCTCCGCTAGCCAGAAGTAATATTTTCAGAGAGGAAGGTTAGAACAGCCAATTAGCTGATAAATTGGCTGACGATATTAGTGTCAATGCCGCAATGTTGGTCCTATGGGTGCGACCTTAACTGACGGCGCAGGCGACGTTATCTGGCGATTGGCGGATACATTGATCGCTTGCTTAAAATAATATTACATCGCGGCGCGTTGTTCGGCCATGTTAGAACTTACTTTGTCATAAATGACTTCGGGTAGCATCAAACCCCTGCCTTGCAGGTATTCCCGTTGCTCTTGCTCTAACTCGTTAGTAAAACGACCAAAATGCTTAAAGATATTAGCATCGGGTGATGTGGAGCTATAACGTAGTAAAGAGAATATAGACTTTTGGTCAGATAAACGATGGCGCACGCCAGTCTTGTCTCTCACAGCTTTGGATAGCTGTTGTAATTGGTATACCGCTGTTTGGGAAAAAACTAAGGATTTCATTAAAAGCCCCTGTTAAAGAGAGTGAAACAAAAATACAAAAACCCAATGCACCAAACATCTAGCACATATTGTAAGTGTAGATGAAAGATAATTTTTTGCTGTGATTAAATGCGACAACATTTGAGACTTTATTGGCAAAAAAACTAAAGAAACAGGCAAAATAGTAAAAACTTAAGCTTCGGAGCTAAAACAGCTTACTTCAGTAAAGATGAAAAGCAGCATTTAACCTACATTGCTGACTCCTTTTAGAAAGATAATGCTAAGCCATGGCTTAGGTGGCAGCTTTCTATTATCCTTACCGCCCTGCCCATTTCTTTAACAATAATCGAGATTTTTAACTATGGCTGAAGCAACATCAAAACCAGTGATTTTGGTTGATGGCTCCTCTTACCTTTATCGAGCTTTCCATGCTCTGCCACCATTAACCAACTCAAAAGGTCAACCGACAGGCGCAGTTAAAGGCGTCATCAGTATGTTGCGTCGCCTGCAGAAGGATTATCCAGAAAGCACGGTAGTCGTTGTGTTTGATGCCAAAGGCAAAACCTTTCGCGATGATATTTTTAAAGAATACAAAGCCAACCGCCCTTCTATGCCGGATGATCTCCGGCCACAAGTTCAACCCATACACGATATTGTTAAAGCCATGGGCTTACCGTTATTAATAGAAGAAGGTGTAGAAGCCGACGATGTGATAGGTACATTAGCCCAGCAGGCAACTGTCGCTAAACAGCCAGTGGTGATTTCTACTGGCGATAAAGATATGGCGCAATTGGTCAATGAACAAATCACCTTGGTTAATACCATGAGTGATACTTTATTGGATATTGAAGGGGTAAAAGCAAAGTTTGGCATACCGCCCGAACTGATTATCGATTATTTAGCACTGATGGGCGATAAGGTCGACAATATTCCTGGTGTCCCCGGGGTTGGAGAAAAAACAGCCTTAGCATTACTTCAGGAATTAGGCAGCCTAGATAATATCTATAGTGATTTAGAGGCCGTACGGCCATTGGGTTTTCGTGGTGCGAAAAAAATGCCGGAAAAGCTGGCAGAGCATGAGGATATGGCGCGTTTGTCCTATTTACTGGCGACGATTAAAACAGATGTAGCCTTATCCTACGGTATTGGTGATTTAGCACAAAGCCCTGTTGATTCGGAATCCTTATTGACATTGTTTAGCGATATGGAATTTAAGGGATGGGTTAAAGAGCTTAATCAAGAGCCAACTGAAGGAAGCGGAAAAGCATCTCCGGGAGCGTCAGATGACGAAAGCACCAATGAAGCTAATCCTATTAATAGCCATTATGAGACAGTCTTGACCGAAGCTGATTTTGACAAGTGGCTCGTCAAGCTAGAAAAGTCCGAACTATTTGCTTTCGATACAGAAACAACCAGCCTAGATTATATGCAGGCACGTATTGTGGGAGTGTCATTTGCCGTTGAAGCAGGAGAAGCAGCCTATGTGCCCTGTGGCCATGACTATTTAGATGCGCCGGAGCAATTACCGCTAGAGTGGGTGTTAGATAAGCTTAAACCTTTATTAGAAAACAAAGATAAAGCTAAAGTCGGTCAAAACTTAAAATATGATCGCAGCGTATTGTTGAATCACGGTATTACGTTGAATGGTATAGCCTTTGATACCATGCTTGAATCCTATGTACTCAATGCTACCGCTACACGTCATGATATGGATAGCTTGGCCAAAATGTATCTTGATAGAAGTACCATTCATTTTGAGGATATCGCTGGTAAAGGTGCTAAGCAGCTGACCTTTAACCAAATTGCTATTGAAGAAGCCGCTCCTTATGCTGCCGAAGATGCGGATATTACCTTGCAGCTTCACCGTACATTAATTCCCCAGTTGAATGCAGACCCTAAGCTTCAAGAAGTATTAAGGACTATTGAGATGCCTTTGGTCTCATTATTGTCAGAAATAGAACGCAACGGTGCAAAAGTCGATGCAAACCTGCTTGGCCAACAAAGCCTTGAGTTGGGAGAGCGTTTAAGCGAATTGGAAAAACAGGCTTATGAGCTAGCAGGCGAAGAGTTTAATTTAGGGTCGCCAAAGCAATTAGGCGCAGTTCTGTTTGAAAAACTCGGCTTGCCAGTGCGTAAAAAAACACCTAAAGGTGCTCCCTCAACAGCAGAAGAAGTACTACAAGAGCTGGCCTTGGATTATCCATTGCCTAAAGTACTGATGGAATATAGGGGACTCTCTAAATTAAAATCGACTTATACCGATAAATTGCCGCAGATGATCAATGCGCAAACAGGCCGTATTCATACCTCTTATCACCAAGCCGTCACTGCGACGGGCAGATTATCTTCATCTGACCCCAATTTACAAAATATTCCTATTCGTACTGCAGAGGGACGTAGGATTCGCCAAGCTTTTGTTGCACCAGAAGGCTATAAAGTAGTTGCGGCAGATTATTCCCAGATAGAACTGCGGATCATGGCCCATTTATCTGATGATCCAGGTTTGTTAGAGGCTTTTAATCAAAACCTTGATGTGCATCGTGCAACCGCAGCAGAAGTATTCGAAACGGATCTGGATCAGGTAACAGATGAGCAGCGGCGAAGTGCAAAAGCAATCAACTTCGGCTTAATTTACGGCATGTCTGCCTTTGGCCTGGCTAAGCAGCTAGGTTTAGGGCGAAATGATGCCCAGCAATATATTGATCGCTACTTCGAGCGTTACCCAGGCGTTAAAACCTATATGGATAACACCAGGCATATAGCTGCAGAGCAAGGCTATGTAGAAACCTTGTTTGGTCGGAGGCTTTACTTGCCTGAAATCAATGCCAGTAATGGTATGCGTCGTCAGGCAGCAGAACGTGCGGCTATTAATGCGCCTATGCAAGGTACGGCCGCGGATATCATCAAGCGGGCCATGGTGGCAGTCGATGAGTGGTTAAAAGGGTCGATGTTTGACGCCAAAATGATTATGCAAGTTCATGATGAGCTCGTATTTGAAGTCAAAATCGAGCAAATCGAAGAATTTATTCCTTTACTCTGTAAAAAAATGTCCGATGCGGCAATATTATCGGTGCCCTTAATCGTTGAAGCTGGAGTTGGTGAGAATTGGGATGAAGCGCATTAAATGATTCATAGAGGCTCATTCATAGTTTAATTATTATGCTTTTGGCGCTATTTATCCTATTTGAATCTCTAATTTTAGTGCTTGGTTTTAGCCTTATTTCTGGGTCTAAAAAATAAATTAAAAATAAATGTAACTTTTTGTGAACTTTTCTTTTTTCTTCTAGTCACAGTCTTGCCCCTTAAATCTGCACCCAAAATAGGCGCAGATTGTTTAGCCAAAAATCCCCCTAAGGCAACCCCGGCTCTGCCGGGGTCTATTTTTGTTCGTTTTTTGATCGACTCAATCCGCTCATAATTTAACCTTTCTGTTTAAAAAAAGTACTATTTTTGCACATAACTTCGCCGCTTTACCCCTTTTATTAAAAAAATTTGACTTCTCTCTGCTACCCCATTATAAAAAGCGCTCTTCATATTTTAATTAATAATATTTAGGGGGCAAATCCATGAAGAAAGCACTTATAGGCTTAGCAGTTGCAGCTGCAGCTGTATCAGCTCAAGCAGACACAAAATTATCTGGTCACGTTAACTACGTAGCGGGTGATTTCGAAGATTTTAATGGTAACGAAGATATCGATATTCACACTGCTAGTACTTCAGAGTCTCGTTTCCGTATCCTATCTAGCGTTGAAGCTAATGGTATCACTTATGGTCTTCGTGAAGAATTCGGTCTTGGTGAGCCAGGTCGTGCTAACGCTCTTAACAAGCGTTTTAACGAAGTTTATGCAAAAGGTAGCTTCGGTAAAATTTCTCTTGGTCAAGGTTCAGAAGCTGGTGACGGCGCAACTGAAGAAGACTTCAGTGGAACTTACTTACTTTTCGGTGACTTGAGCTCTTGGAACTTTAATGGTGCTGGCGCAGAAGGTGACTTCTCTGATAACAATAGCCGTGATATTGGTCGTGATGAGCGTATTCGCTATGACCTTCCAAAGTTTGGCCCAGTTGCTGTTGCATTATCATATGACGACGCTGATAACTTAAACGTTGCGGCACGTGCTACTGGTAAAGCTTGGGCAGCACACGTTGCTGTTGTAAGTGCAGAAGAAGATAACCAAGACGTTGTTGAAGCTTCTGTAGCCGGTAAATTTGCTGGTGTTACTTTAGCGCTTCAGTATCACACTGATGAAAATAATGCAGATGATAACGATATTGAGCAAACTCGTTTTATTATCGGTTATAACCCAGGTCCATTCTCTGTATCTGTTGATTTCCAACAAACTGAAGATGATGACGACACTGTTGATGCAGAAACTACTGGTCTAAACTTTGTTTATCGCCCAACTAAAGGTGTTGAGCTATACGCAGGTTTCCGTAATGCTGAAAACAATGGCGGAACTAGTGACGAAGACGGTGACGGCTTCTTAGTTGGTTCTCGTGTTAAGTTCTAAGTTTTACTTAGTATAAAGCGTAGTTTGAAAAACGCGTTATCGGAAGGTAACGCGTTTTTTATTGCCCATTTTTTATTAGTATATAATTCAGTTTTTATGCAGTAATATGCCTTGTTTCGTTGTCATACCCTCCTGACAAAAATATAAACCCCGTTTGCTTTAACCGACTAAGTACCCTATGAATCTAATGAATGTGAAATTATCTTCTCTCGTATTGTTTGTTGCTCTTGCAGGTTGCTCATCGGTAGGGCCTGTCGAAGAGTATGAGCAAAAGTCAGTGCCTGAAGGCCCGGGATTGTTTACAGGTTCTGATGGTGCTATATCGTTGGGTGAACTGCTAACTGGTAGTAACGGGGAAAATAGTAAGGTATATGGTACAGGCTATAACGTCGATATCCCCGCGATAGACCAGAAAAGCTTTGAAGACTTTGAAAATTTTAAGGCATGGCGTCGTGCTCAAGAGCCTGGTTCAGAGAATTATCAAGAATACCAAGATTGGCGGGCCTATCAGCAGTATCTTCGGTTTAAGGCCCAAAAAGAAGGTGGTGCAAGCATTTCTCAATAGAAAGCTTATCGTATTCTTCAAAGTAAGCCCTTAAGTTGATGTTAAGAGCTTACTTTACTCGGGTAAATTTAAATAATGGCCCGTGTCCTACCCTGTCCATCGATAGCAACAAAGACAAAGTCACCTTCAGTGACTTTTGCTACTTCGTCTTCATTTTTTGATTGCAGCCACACTTCAACACTCACACGTATGGACGAACGGCCCACTTCGTTGCATTGAGCATAGCAACTGATAGCACTCCCTACCGGCACTGGCCGTAAAAAAACCATACTTCCCATGGCGACAGTAGTTACTCGCCCTTTGGCGTGCTGTTGGGCAAGATAAGCGCCTGCGGCATCCATATGATCCACCAGCCAACCAGCCGCGATGTCTCCATGGGTATTGGTATCAGATGGGGTAGCAATAATCCGCGATATTAATTCACCTTCTGGAGAAGGGTTTTGGTCATCTAGTTGTGATGGCATAAATGAGTAAAATTATTGTTGTTAGATTAGCCGCGCATTGTAGACAGCTGTACTAAGGGGAGCAATGGCTAGTTTACTTATTCTCTTATTACTTTTGTTAAATTACTGCCGTCATCTCCTCAATAGTACGAGATTGGCGTTTTTGTCTTCAAAGTGTCGCGTGATTTCTCTGTTGGTGCCTTTTGTAACAAAAGTGTCATGATGTCTAGCTATCATTTAATCATTCTATATAATGCGCACATCAACCTGCACTGAAGAATCCTAAAATCGGTGTAACTACAAAGTTTTGGTAATGTTTATATGAGTTTCTCTACTCTATTTGTAATTATTCTGGTGGGCATTGCTGTTGCTTATGTCTTGGGGAGAAGTCGTTCTCTTGCTATTGCAGGTCGGCTTGGCGGCATAAAAAACCTCCATTCCTTGCCTTTCTATTATGGCACTCAAGCGGCTCTCTGGTGTGCGATACCTTGCTTGGTATTGCTGGCCTTATGGGCGGCGTTTGATGATAGTATTATCCGACAAATTATCCTCCAGCACCTTTCACCGGAGCAGCGCAATCTCTCTGCTCAAGAGTTATCACTACTACTCAATACGATAGAAAATATTGCGAGTGGCGTAACTTCCCTCCAAGCAAGTCCAGAGGTCATGGCAATTGCAGAACGAGTGAGTGGCTTGCGACAAATCAGTCAAACCTTGTTGGCGGTCATCGTTATCTGTGCACTTATTCTTCTAAGTGCTTGGGGTTGGCTAAAAGTGAAACCGGAATACCGTGCGCGTAATGGTGTTGAGCGAGTATTCATGATTTTCTTGCTGGTTTGCTCCACTTTAGCAATTTTTACAACAGTTGGTATTGTATTCTCGGTACTTTTCGAATCCATCCGCTTTTTTGGGATAATACCGATAACAGACTTCCTTTTCGGAACTCACTGGAGCCCACAACTGGCTATTCGCTCAGATCAGGTTGGTAGTTCAGGCGCTTTTGGGGCTATACCATTATTTACCGGTACTATGCTGATTTCCTTGATTGCAATGATTATTGCAGTACCTACGGGCTTGATGACGGCAATCTATCTTTCTGAATATGCCAATAATAAAGTGCGTGCGGTTGTAAAACCTATGTTGGAGATTCTGGCTGGTATCCCAACGGTTGTTTATGGTTTCTTTGCAGCATTGACTGTAGCGCCCATGATTAAAAATGCACTACATGGTCTTGAATTATCATTCTTGGCATTCTCAATCGGGCCTTTAGACGTCTCTGGTGAAAGTGCACTGGCTGCGGGGTTAGTGATGGGGGTGATGATTATCCCATTTGTTTCTTCACTGTCTGATGATGTTATCAATGCTGTTCCCCAATCGTTGCGTGATGGATCCTATGGTTTAGGTTCCACGCAGTCAGAAACGGTGAAAAAAGTTATCTTGCCTGCTGCGTTGCCGGGAATTGTGGGCGCAATTTTACTGGCGGTATCGCGTGCGATTGGTGAAACGATGATTGTGGTGATGGCTGTCGGTACAGCAGCTAGATTAACAATGAACCCTTTAGAGTCAGTGACTACGGTTACCGTACAGATGACGACGCTATTAATTGGTGACCATGAATTTGATAGTGCGAAAACCTTAGCAGCTTTTGCGCTAGGTTTGGTGCTGTTTGTAATTACCTTGGGCTTGAACTTTTTTGCCCTTCGCATTGTGAAAAAATATCGTGAACAATATGACTGATACTAGTTCTACTACAAATACAAAACCAAGCACAATTGACCTGGTTAATAAAAATCTGGCAAAACGCTTTCGTGCAGAGAAGCGTTTCCAGGCCTATGGTATTGCTTCCATATGCTTTGGTTTGTTTTGCCTCCTGTTTTTGTTTACCGACATTATTAGTAAAGGTACGCGAGGCTTTTTTTACCACTACCTGCCAATGGAAGTCCATCTCGATGCTGATACTTTAGGCATTACAGATACCAGTGATACCGACCAGATTCTAGGGGCAGACTATACAGCCATTGTTAAAAAAGCAGTTTATGAAGAGTTTCAGGCAAGCGGCCGTAAAGAAAAAAAGAATGCGCGTAATATCATTGCGATTGATGCGACAGGCTATAAAATCCAAAAATTAATGAAGACCGATGCAGAATCGCTCATTAATACCACGATTACAATCGATGCCTTAGTGGATGATAAAGTTGATTTCTATTTGAAGCGCGCTGGCAATTATGGTGACCCAGGTAAAGAATATTTTAACGAGCAGCAGTTAGCTTGGATTGATCAGCTTGTTAACAAAGAAAATGGCCCTTTAGAGAAAAAACTCAATGTTGCCTTTTTTACTTCAGGTGATTCGGCCCAATCAGAAGAGGCGGGTATTCTTAGTGCCTTTATGGGCTCTCTTTATTTATTGTTAGTCACGTTCTGTTTGTCATTCCCTATTGGTATCGCCGCCGCCGTTTATCTTGAAGAATATGCACCTAAAAATAAATGGACGGATTTGATTGAAATAAACATCAACAACTTAGCTGCAGTACCTTCAATTATCTTTGGCCTTTTAGGTTTGGCTGTTTTTTTAAGCTTCTTTGGCTTCCCGCGATCAACCCCGTTAGTCGGTGGTCTAGTGTTAACATTAATGACACTTCCAACGATTATTATTTCAAGTCGTGCAGCTATTAAAGCGGTGCCACCTTCGATTCGTGAGGCGGCTTATGGTATCGGTGCTTCAAAAATGCAGGTGACGATTCACCATGTTATACCGCTGGCAATGCCGGGCATGTTAACAGGTACGATTATTGGACTTGCGCAGGCTTTAGGTGAGAGTGCACCGTTATTGATGATTGGTATGGCCGCTTTTATTCCTGATGTACCAACAGGAATAACAGATCCAGCCACAGTGTTACCAATGCAGATTTTCCAATGGTTCAGAAATGCTGATACAGGTTTTAGTGAAAAAGCATCAGCCGCAATTATGATATTGATTATGTTTCTGATTATGATGAATGCTTTAGCGGTGTGGGCACGTAAACGCCTAGAGCGTCGCTGGTAAAGAGGTGTTATTATGAACGATGTTTTAGAGGTGGCGGACGTTAAAGCTATGAATGAAGTAGTACAGGAACCCGTTGTCGCGGATAAGAATAAAATAACGGATGTCAGTGAAATTACGGAAACCGTTGGTATTCCTTTTACTGATAATGCAAAAATGTCGATGCGTAATGTTGATGTTTTTTACGGTGAAAAACAGGCAATTTTCGATGTTAGCCTTGATATAGGCGTTAATGAAGTGATTGCCATGATTGGCCCTTCCGGTTGTGGTAAGTCAACCTTTTTGCGTTGCCTTAATCGTATGAATGACACGATTGATATCTGCAAAGTTAAGGGCCAACTCAATCTTGAAGGGCAAGACATCTATGACCCTAAATTAGACGTTGTGCCGCTTCGTGCTCGTGTAGGTATGGTCTTTCAAAAACCTAACCCTTTTCCAAAATCTATTTACGATAATGTTGCTTATGGCCCACGTATCCATGGATTGGCAACACGTCGTGCAGATATGGATGAAATCGTTGAAACGAGCCTACGCCGTGCAGGCTTGTGGGAAGAAGTTAAAGATCGTCTACATCAACCCGGTACAGGCTTGTCTGGTGGTCAGCAACAACGCTTATGTATTGCTAGAACAATTGCGGTTAGCCCGGAAGTGATACTAATGGACGAGCCTTGCTCGGCTCTTGATCCAATTGCGACGGCAAGAATTGAAGAGTTAATTGATGAGTTAAGCGAAAACTTTACCATCGCAATCGTTACTCACTCAATGCAGCAGGCGGCACGAGTCTCTCATCGAACTGCTTATTTTCATTTAGGTAAACTTGTCGAAGTGAATGAAACGGAAAAAGTCTTTACGAACCCTGATCATGATTTAACTGAGTCTTACATCACAGGCCGTTTTGGCTAAACAGCGTATAATTTTAATACCGCAATTTTGGTTTAGATGAATTAATTATCTCGTTGGAGATCACCATGGACAAATTACATATCGATCAACATATTTCTCAGCAATATAATGCTGTGCTAGATGATCTTAAAACAGAATTTCTTGAGATGGGCGGTGTAGTCGAGCAGCAGATAATCGATGCTGTTCAAGCAATTACTAAACTTGATGACGAGTTGGCTCAAAAAGTACTGACTGTTGAAAAAGAAGTCGACGAAAGAGAAATGGCATTGGATGACCTATGCGTACAGATCATTGCTCGCCGTCAGCCTACAGCCTCTGATTTACGCTTGGTGATGTCTATTTCCAAAGCGACTCGTGACTTAGAGCGAATGGGCGATGAAGCCAAAAAAATCGCTAAAATGGCTATTTTAATTAATGAAAGTGGTGATTTACCGGCTGGTTTTAGTGAGTTGCGTAATCTGGGCCGACGAGTACAGCAATTGGTTAATGATACATTGACGGCCTTTGCTCGTTACGATGTCAATACTGCACTGCAAGTTGCTCATGAAGATAAAGCGATTGATAAAGAATATGAAACAGCGATGCGTGAGCTTGTTACCTATATGATGGAAGATCCACGTAATATCTCTCGTTCAATGAATATTACTTGGGCTTTGCGTGCACTAGAACGTATCGGTGATCATGCGAGCAATATCGCGGAGCATATTATTTACTTGGTAAAAGGTTTGGATGTTCGTCACAGCAGCGCATCTGAAATGCAGGAAAAAGTACAGCAGGATAGCTAATTAAGCAGTAATAAAAAGAAAAATTCATAGGTAAATAGATAGTAAAAAGCCGCAATTAATTGCGGCTTTTCTGTTTCTCAAACACTATTATCTAACGCCCATACGCTTTAAACGCCCTGTGGCTTCTTTTCCGTAATTTCCACCACTTTGCGCTGCTCGCCGATAATAACTAACCGCTTTTTGGCGTTGATTATTGCGCTGAGCTATCTCACCTAAATAAAAGCTAGCTGGTTGGCTGGGCAGTAGCTGATAACTAGACAGTAAGTCTTGTTCTGCTCGGCTATAGTTTTTAAGTTGATTATAAAGTAGACCACGATAAAGGTGAGGTGCAAAGTAGCTGGGCTCTAAATTAAGTGCTTTAGTAAATGCAGAGATTGCTTGCTTATTTTTCTTTTCACGGCTTAGCAGTCTTCCTTTGGTAATTTGGAAGCGCGCTTCCTTGGGCTGCATTCTTATAGCTTGATTGGTTAATGAGAGTGCTTGTTTCCAATTTTTCTTACCGGCTGCCTTTACTGCCTCTTCATGCTTCTTATAGGCGGGTTCATCTTTGCGTAGTTGCCGAGTTGCTTTTAAGAAGGCTTGGCGATTACGAACGCCTTTGGGAAAATGGTTTACACGGTTTAGGTTTTTATCGACTCGTTCCTGAGAGGGGGGGTGACTGGCAAATAAAGCGCTGAAAAGATCGTTTTTCCGTCCTTTTGATAGTTTCACAAATGTCTGCTGTAATTCCACAGCTCCATTCACATCGTAGCCTGCAGCAGACATATAGTTCATGCCATACTTGTCAGCTTCTAGCTCATTTTCCCTGCCATAGTGTGCTTGAAAGCCTCCGGCACCTAAGGCTGCGGCTTGCCGGTACAGTTGATTGTTAGTTTGCGTTTGAATAGCGCCTGCTAGCACTTGGAAGCCCAGGCCAGTGGCCTGTTGCTCAGCACCATGGCGCGCTGCTGCATGGACAACTTCATGGCCCAGAACAGCGGCAAGTTGCGATTCATCTTCTAATAAGACGAGAAGACCGCGATTGATAGCAATTTTACCACCGGGTAAGGCCCAGGCATTGGGAACATCATTATTGAGTACGACAAATTCATAGGGGAGGTTGGGTTGAGCGCTTAGCCGAGCCAGCTTTTGCCCAATGCGATTGACATAATTGTTAATTGACGGATCAATTAAGTAGGCTCCCCCTTGAGATTGTTGGCTCGGTGAGTATTGCTGCTGGCCCAATGCGATTTCTTGGGATTGGCTCATTAAGGTAATTTGGCGTTTCCCTGTCACTGGATTGGTACCGCAAGCAGTGACTAGGCATAAAGTCAGCAAAGAAGAGAGAAGAATGCGCATAATCAGGCCTATTTACGTATAATGATTAATTGAGTTAAAACAGCTTATTGAATAGAGGTTTGCCCCGTGCTGATAGTTCTTTCACCCGCTAAGACACTTGATTATGAAACACCACCCACCACCAAAAAGTCAACCCAGCCAGTAATGCTGGATGAATCAGAAATACTGATTAAAGAGCTACGCAAGCTCGCACCGCAGGATATTTCAAAGCTGATGAAGATCAGTGATAAGCTGGGGACATTGAATTATGATCGCTATCAGCAATGGCAGCAGCCTTTTACAAAAGACAATGCTAAGCAAGCGATGCTAGCGTTTAAAGGGGATGTTTATACTGGCCTTGACGCGGAATCTTTTAATGCAGAAGAACTCGCATTTGCACAGAAGCATCTTCGTATCTTATCGGGCCTGTATGGTTTGTTGAGGCCACTGGACCTTATGCAGGCATATCGCCTCGAAATGGGCACTAAATTTAGTAATAGTCGTGGTAAGGATCTGTATCAGTTTTGGGAAAACCGTATTACTGAGGTATTAAATAAGCAGTTAAAAAGCTTAAAAACAGATGTGTTGGTCAATTTAGCATCGAACGAATACTTTAAGTCAGTGAAACCTAAGGAGCTGAATGCTGAGATTATCACCCCTATCTTTAAAGACCAAAAGAACGGGCAATATAAAATTATCAGTTTTTATGCGAAAAAGGCTAGGGGTTTAATGAGTGCCTATGCCATTAAAAAGGGAATTACTGATGCAGCAAAGCTAAAGCGCTTCAATTGGGAAGGCTATTCTTATAATAAAGAACTCTCTAAGGGTAATGACTGGGTGTTCACTCGAGACGAGATAGCCTAAATATCCTCCGAATAGCCGTAAGGGCTAATCGGTTAACCTACTGATTTAGAGATTGGGCTTGCTGTTTTTGCCATTGTTTATAAGCAGCTTCCCATTCCTTGAACTCTGCATAGACTTGGCCGCCAGGATCATTGGTTTTGCGCCACTGCTTATAATCGCTATAAGTAGCGGGTTTAGAGTCATCTACGGCTAGCTTTTTGGTTTTCACCTTCTTTTTCTTTGTCTGAACAGGTCCATCATTGCGCCCAGACAAAGGTGTTTCTGTATTTTCTTCTTCAGCTTTGGGGTCAACCGGTTCTGATGGGTAGATTGTCTTGGGGGACGAACAGCTAACCACAATCGCCATAACAAGCAGAGTTAGGGCTGATATGCGGTAAAAATGATGGAACATAGAAAAACTCGTCGATACAAATAGGTAAGGGTGAGATAGTAATCATCTGATAAACAACTGTAAAGCCTATCTAATACCCCATTTTTACCTAATTCACCCTATTTATTGCACTGATCTGTGGTGGCCTGTCATCTTATTGTAATATTCCGGATCTACTATCTCTCCGTCTTAGGAGATAACTATATTCTCATTTTGATCCACAACATACTTATATGAATACCCCTATTGGAGGCTTTCAGTGAAAAAACTAACTTCAGTTGCTGTTGTTGCAGCGGCAGCATTAACTTTAAGTGTATCAGCGAGCGCTCGTGAGAGCATCAGCATCGTTGGTTCTTCAACTGTTTACCCTTTTGCGACAACTGTTGCAGAGAAGTTTGGTAAAACGACTAAATTCAAAACACCAACTATCGAATCAACTGGTTCTGGTGGCGGCGCTAAATTGTTCTGTGCTGGTGTTGGCGTTCAACACCCAGACGTTACTAATGCTTCACGTCGCATGAAAAAAACTGAGTTTGAAAAATGTTCAGCTAACGGCGTTAAAGTTACTGAAATATTAATCGGTTTTGACGGCATCGCTGTTGCAAACTCTAAAAAATCACAGCAACTTTCTTTAACTCGTAAAGATTTGTTCTTAGCATTAGCTAAAAACGTTCCTAACCCTGACGGTTCAGAAACGCTTGTTGCTAACCCATACAAAACATGGAAAGACGTAAACGCTGCATTGCCTAACGTTGCTATCGAAGTATTAGGACCTCCTCCAACCTCTGGTACTCGTGACGCGTTTGCTGAACTTGCAATGGAAGGTGGTTGTAAGAAATTTTCTTTCATCAAAAGCATGAAGAAAAAAGATAAAAAAGCATACAAAGGCATTTGTCACACTGTTCGTGAAGACGGTGCTTATGTTGAAGCAGGCGAAAACGATAACTTAATCGTTCAAAAGCTACAGAAAAATCCTAATGCTTTAGGTATCTTTGGCTTCAGCTTCTTAGAAGAGAATTCTTCTAAAGTTCAAGGTTCAAAAGTTGAAGGCGTTGCTCCTACTTTTGAGTCTATCGCAGACAAAAGCTACAAAATCTCTCGCCCATTATACTTCTACGTTAAGAAAAACCACGTAGGTGTTGTACCTGGTATCGAAGAGTACATCGCTGAGTTCACTAAAGAATCAACTTGGGGCTTGGATGGTTACTTAGCTGAGCGTGGTATGATTCCTCTTAATAATGAATTGCGTGCTTCTTTTGCAAGCGATGCAAAATCATTAAAAGAATTGAAGTTGTCAGACTTCTAAAATACAGGAAATAAATTTTTCTCATGGAATGAGAGATTAAGGAAGTAAGGTTAAAAGGATAGGGCTCGATCGTAAGATCGGGCCTTTTTTGTATTTAGGAGTTTGTATCATTTCTTAAACGAAAAATATAACAGCGTTAGTCTTTTATAACCAAATTATTATTGACATCTGATGCGTTCGAGGTAAAGTTCCTGTCGAAAATACAATAATTAGAACGTTCTATGATCAAGCCTTTTTCTCAAGCCTGTGAAAACAATGGCCCTCCCATTTTAAGTCAATTGACCCGCTTACTGTCTGACACAAAAACAGTGTTAGAAGTTGGTAGCGGAACAGGTCAACATGCAGCCTATTTTGCTGCAGGATTGCCACAAGTCCTCTGGCAGCCCAGTGACTTGTTAGATAACCATGAAGGTATTAATTTATGGGTAGAAGATGCTAGCTTAAATAATTTACTTGCACCGATTGAGTACGATGTAACGCAAGCAAATACACTTAAGTCTTATGATGCTATTTTTATGGCGAATACTTTGCATATTATGCCTTGGCAAGCTGTGGAAGCCTGTATTCAAAATACCACTCATCAGATAAATGATAATGGTTTGTTGATCGTTTACGGTCCTTTTAACTATGAGGGTGACTATACCAGCGAGAGTAATGCGCGTTTTGATCAGTGGTTGAAAGCGGCTGATCCGGAAAGAGGTATTCGCGAATTTGAGCGGATTGATAAATTAGCGAGAGAGGCTAATTTTATATTCGAAGAAGATATCGCAATGCCGGCTAATAACCGCTTATTAGTCTGGCGCTTTAAACGGTAAACGTTCACTCGCGCGTTCTATATACTCGTAGATTTCTCGGGTTTCTGCTTGAATAAAATGATCAATGGCTTCAAAAAATTGATTATCGCTAATCCAGTGATGAGAGTAAGTAGGAACCGGTGTAAAGCCTCGTTGTATTTTATGTTCTCCCTGCGCACCAGGATCAAATCGTTTTAGTTTATGTTTAATAGCATAATCAATGCCTTGGTAATAACATGCTTCAAAATGTAATTGATCGTATTCTTCTTTGCACCCCCAATAACGCCCATAGAGAGTTTGATTGTCCTTAAAATAAAGCGCCGCAGCGATTGTTTTATCGTCTTTTACTGCTTGCACCATGACGAGATGTTCATTTAATAGTTTGGAAAGTAAAGGGAAAAACTCTTCTGTTAAATAGCCTTGCCGACCACTGCGCTTAAAATAAGTGAGGTGATAAAATAAATAAAAATGATGCCAATCGGTATCCGTTATCTCATTTCCAGTTTTAACGTGTAGCTCAATATTTTGTTCAGCCACTTTGTGTCTCTCTTTATTTAAATTCTTTCGTTTTCTCGAAGAAAATGTTGATAAAAACTCATCAAAGTCTTGGTAATTATTGTTGAGCCAATGGTACTGGCAGCCAGTGCGCAATAAATAACTATGCTGAGAAAAATATGAATGAGTATTTTCTAAATTAAATAAACAGTGGTAAGAAGAAAGCTTTAACCGTTCAGCTTCCTTTTCTATCGCATTAAATATAGTGGATAGAATCGATTCAGGGTCTGCATCTTTATCAATTCCCCAGCGGGGCCCGGTTGCTGGCGTAAAGGGTATCGCATTTAATAACTTGGGATAATATTCTTTGCCATAACGATGGTAGGCATCAGCCCAAGCCCAATCGAAAACATATTCACCATAGGAATGAAATTTCAGAAACAATGGCATAACAGCGATAGCGCTTGAGTGCTCGTCTTCTAATACTAAATGGTGAGGCTGCCAGCCCGTTTCTCGAACAGTACTGCCGCTGTCTTCTAGTGCAACAAAAAATTCGTGCCGTAAAAAAGGGTAGTCTGTCCCACAAAGTGTATTCCAAGTATGAGAATCAATATCATGAATGCTGGAAAGAAAACGACAATGCATAGAACGCATAATAGGCATTATAGAGAGAACCATTAATTAAGAAATAATAATAAGAATAGTAACACACGAATAAAAACAAACGCTGAACACCAGTGGTAAGTATAGGTGTAGAAAAAGTGTGGCTATTTTTTATTACGGTGATGAGTGGGCATGAATGATAACTCAGGTTTCTGTCGAACCCACTCGTTGAGGGGGAAATATGCAGCTAAATTGACTGCCTTTTCCATAGTTACTTTCGATTTGGAGCCTGCCATCATGCCGAAGCAATATATGCTTAACAATGGCCAAACCTAAACCGGTTCCCCCGGTTTGAATTGATCGACTGGAGTCGACGCGATAGAAACGCTCGGTTAAACGACTAATGTGCTCTTGTTCTATACCAATGCCTTCATCTTTTACAGAAACCATTAAATGGCCAGTCGTATTAACCTCGATACTGATATCAATGGATTTTCCCGGGTGAGAATATTTCACGGCATTCGTTATCAAATTAGAAAAAGCACTATGTAGTTCTCTATCGTTGCCTAGCAGTGTCAATGAGGCATCGCAATCTAAATTGATATGATGATTTTTATCGCCACTGATAGTACGTGCTTCGCCACAAATCATTTCCAATAAAGGTTTTAATTCTACATCCTGTTCGCCTTTACCGGTTCGATCCGTTTCCAGCTTGGACAACATTGTGAGGTCGTTAATTAAGGTTGTCATGCGCACGGTTTGTTGTTGCATTTGTTCCAGCGCTTTTTGTAAATGTTTGTTTGTTTGCAGGTTGGGGTCTTGGCTATCTTCCAATGTTTCGAGATAGCCGCGAATAACTGTCAGTGGTGTTCGCAATTCATGGCTCACATTGGCAACAAAGTCTTTCCGCATTTGTTCCAATTTATAAATACGCGTTATATCCCTAACCACTAATAAGGCTTCGCCTTCGCCAAAACGTGTCACTTGAAATTCTAATTGCGTTTCCTGGCTGCTAGGAGAGGGTAACGTCAGGGGGATGCTGTAATCGTTGGATTCGAGGTAACTGACAAATCGCGGGTTGCGGATGAAGTTAATAATAGAACTACCGGTATCTCCATGTTTGAGATCCAGTAAGTGTTCAGTGGCCTGGTTCCACCAGTTGAGGTCGTAGTTTGCGCTTAGCAGGATGACAGCATCATTGAGGGCAGATGTGGTTGCTTCAACACGGCCAATGACTTTTTGTAGGCGGTTTTTTTCGCGAATTTCCCGGCGTTTTTGTCGGCTAAGCTGATCGAATACTTCGCCCCAGAGACCACTGGCATCAGGGATATCTTCGATGCGTTGGCGTTTTAGCCACTTTAACAAACGCCTTAAGTTGAGTAAGTGGTAACAAATATAGGCAACGACAGCAAAGGTTAAGACGATGGCCAATTGCTGAAGTAGTAAGCCAATAATGAGAAAAGGAATAGATAAACCGAACAGGCGACGGATTTCAGAGGTGATTCCGTAATGCGACAAGAGAAAATTCCTTGCGGTAAAAAAACTGCTATTCTATGCCTTCATTGCTAGTTTCGTCGAGAAGCGATATCCCGTACCACGCACCGTTTGAATAAAGCGATCGTGGTTGTCTAATTGCAGTACTTTCCTCAAGCGGCGAATATGTACGTCAACAGTACGCTCTTCCACGTAGACATTGCCGCCCCATACATGGTCTAGTAACTGGCTGCGTGTATAGACTCTATCCTGGTGAGTAAGGAAAAACTCTAATAAGCGGTACTCAGTTGGCCCCATTTGCAACGCTTGTTGATTAATGGTGACTACATGGCTTACCGGGTCCATACATAAGCCTTCAACCATAATAGGGCCCAGTGTCGAGATGTCTTCTGTTCGTCTCAACACTGCTTTTAAGCGTGCCACTAGCTCTCTTGGAGAAAATGGTTTGGTGATGTAATCATCTGCCCCGACGTCCAGGCCTTGAATTTTATTATCTTCCTCGCCTTTAGCGGTCAGCATAATAATAGGAATGGAATTCGTTAACTCATCCTTCTTTAAACGGCGCGCCAGTTCAATACCGCTAGTCCCCGGTAACATCCAGTCGAGTAAAATTAAACTCGGTTTTTCATCAACAACAATGGCGTGCGCCTGTTGGGCATCTTCAGCTTCAAGACACCGATAATCGGCCATCTCCAATGCTATGCGTAACATATCGCGAATAGGGGCTTCATCGTCAACTATAAGAATGGTTTTATCGTGGTTCATGATAGATCCGGTATATGAACAGAGTTGCCATTAAATAACGCTTGTATGACAATTATATGACAAACACCGATAGTTAACCTTTAAATATCACACTTTTGTGAAAGCTAAGTGATACTTCAGACTAGGGCGTAATGAGCAGCGATACCGACGAAAATGGCGCAGCCAATCCAGTGATTATTAATGAAAGCCGCGAAGTAAGCATCGGGCTGGCGACGGCTGATAAGCGACTGGTGATAAACCATGAGGATAGCGGATACAATCATTGCCAGATAATAGACAGTCCCTAACTCGAAGCGCTGCCCGATGAGCCAAAAACCAAAAAGGACGATGGTTTGTAGGCTTCCGGTAATGAGTTTTTCATTGCCTTCGAAGAGAATAGCGGTAGATTTCATACCCATCTTTTTGTCATATTCTCTATCAGTCATACCATAGAAGGTATCGTATACGACGGTTAGCAATAGGCTTGTCACATAAATCACAATGACTACCGGTTCAACAGCATTATTCTGTGCCGCAAAGGCCATGGGGATACTCATTGCAAACGCCGCCCCTAATACGACCTGCGGTAAATGAGTATAGCGTTTCATAAATGGGTAAGCGCAAGCCAGTATTACCGCGACAATGGATAAATAAATAGTCAGTAGGTTAGTGAGTGAGACTAAAAATAATGCGATACACAGTAGTATCAAAAAAGCTTTTTTCGCTTGGATCAATGTTAATTCACCGGATGCCAGTGGGCGCTGTATCGTTCGAGCCACATGCTTATCTAAATCGATATCCGCCATATCATTAATGATACAGCCCGCAGCGCGCATCACGATGACGCCCAGCGTAAAAATAATAAATACCGAGAGATCAGGAAATCCTTCCGCTGCCAGCCATAGTGCCCACCAGGTTGGCCATAGTAATAATAAAATGCCAATGGGCTTGTGAAAGCGCATCAATTCCCAATAGGATTTCATTAGCTTTTTATTTGCTGGCGATAACATTGCTTCGATGGGGGTAACCCTCATGTTTGGTGATTATTTAACCCGGATTATGCACTGGAATCACGGCAGTCTACGCAAGCTCTTGACGCACCTGGCAAATTTGGAAATCGCTCACTACCAATAAGGTAGCCACGCTTTTTCCAAATCCACCAGTCACATCAATATCTTACGCATCTTTTCCGCGCCCAATGCATAATCCGGGTTTAATGGATGCTGAATAGGTGGCAGGTTGCCATAAGAGGGGCTATTGGTTCAAGTATGAAATTGACTCAGCTTATGGGCTGGAGGTTTTCTATTCAGGTGATGATTCAGTCAGGCTTTCTAAAAATATTTCACAAACCAGTAAAGGCTTATTTTTGAGGAAAAACAGTGAGCGCCTTCCCCAGCCAGGCGTAAACTGATGAGAACTTTTGGGGAGGTGGTGGGGCTTCATCGCGGCCAATTGTAAGCCTTGGCGACGCATTGTTGGGTCGGCAAACAGTGCCTCTCCCAATGGACGGTTACCAAGGTAATGCAGACGGCGCAATGATCCTTTTAACGTGGATAATGGAATAACCGTCCGGGCGCATACCCAGGGAGTATCATTACCATAAAGTACGACTTCTCTAACAACAGCCCATCGGTGAGTATTTAATTTAAGTGCCTGATATTCTGACAAGTGGGGTCGCTGAATGCGTTGTTGCAAGACTTCGACACGCAATCGTCCCTTTGATCGGTCCAGTAACTTCTGAGTCAACGATCCGGGATCCAGTAACCATGCTTTCAGTGCTTTAGGGAGGTGTTGATGCTTAAACGAAACCGCTTGCCAATTGGGCTCTTTTGGCGAAAGAACCCGTTGTGAAAGCACTTGGGGAACGGCTTGTTGAGAAGCTGCTTTTGTAGAAGCTGTTTGAGCTGAAACCGCTTGTTTTGGAGCCGAGAGCACTAAAGAATAGCCTTGCTGTTATTGAATAGTTAATCGAGCAAGGCATTCTATAGGATTTTTGTGTGCTTAACCCTGAAAAAATGGCTAATTAAGATTTTTAATAATTTAGTGCTTAACCAGCCATTTGTTTAGCGATGACTTCTAGCTCCTCGCTGGCATCCATTAGCTTATCAATCGCTTCTCGTGCCGCTTCCGGTTCAACATGTAGACGTTCAAAAACGCTATCAGGTATTTTACCGCTGGCAGTGCCCATTACTAGGCCGCGTTCTTGCAGCAGCTTATTCGATAAAAAGAGTAGTAGTGCGTAAGGCCAGTCTTCACCATCATATTCTGGGTCACTTTGGTGGCGCAAGGCGTTACAAATGGTATCCGGCATATGCCAAAAACCCATTAGCCAGCAGGCCAGTTGATTGCGATCCACACCGATGATATGACGTTCTACCGATTGCACTGATGCTTGTGGATTGGCATCAATATGTTGGCAAATAGATTGAAATTGGTTATTAAATACTTCAGCTGTTATTAAATAGCCAAAATTATTCAGTAATCCGGCAAGGTAAGCCGTACCAAAACTTGGCCGATGTTCTCGCGGGATACAGGTGACAAGAGACTCTGTTGCTGCTGCGACATAAACCGATTGTTGGAAGTAAGGCATACATCCGTGGGGACCATTTTTCGGCATTTTTAATGTATTGCCAAGTGCCAGACCCAGAGATAAGTTAAGTACCATATCAAAACCGAGTACTCGAACAATGGCATCGTGAATAGATTTAATACTTCCAGGGGCTGAATAATAGGGTGATGCCGCCCAACTGACCACCTGTGCAGACAGGCTGGCGTCTAATTCAACTATATCGGTTAAATCACTGATATCGGCGTGCGGATTAACGCGTAGCTTGATAATTTTTTCTGCAGTTGCGGGCAGAGGAGGAAACTCAAGCGTTTCTTCAAGGCGTTGCTTGATACGTAGCTCTGTAAATAAATTAACACTTGATTCAATATTGGCTCGGTCGCCTTCAGGGTCGGTTGGTGCTTCTAACTTCGATAAAGGTGCAGCAATGGCACTCACTTTCGCATCCCCTAACAGTTGGCGAAAATTCTTTTGTTCTAGCTGGATGAATTGGCTCGCGACACCTACATCGAGATAAACCGTTTTGTATTTCAATAAGGTTTCATCAACAATCGTGGGTAAGTTATTCAAGCCAGGTAATGCAGGGAGTGCGCTAACTCCGGACTTTTCCATAAACTTCTTCAATTCTTCGCCGGTGAGTGCTTCATGTTCAGATTGAAAGGCTTCATTAACTTGTTGAATATCCAGTAGGGTGTCATTGCGAGTAATAGCGATTAGCTTATCGCCATTGGTATTTTTCAAAGCGATTGCTCGTGCCACATTGTAAGGCCTGAGCTCTACAACATCGCTATTATTGGGCTGACTCACGGTTTCCGTTAATGAATAAGGCACCTTTTGATCTTCAAGTAGACGTTCGATATTTGAAGGGACTGACACAGATTGACTCCTAGAATTTGAGGCTAAACTAACTCTTTTCAGTGTAGTCCAAAAAAATTGAGAAGGAAGTTAGGAGGTGGTGATTGGAGATCGATACATAGATATAAAAGTTATAAAAGAACAGCTACTGCTTAAATTTCTTCTATTCCTTTATATCTTATAAGAGCTTTATCGAGTTTTTGTAGTAAGACAATGGATTGGCTGAGTTAATATTTCTTATCAGAGCTGCATTACCTTAACATTCTGAAGATGCTATTATTTTTTGTATATAAAAATAATATCTAATAACTGAATTGCTATGTCTGATCATGAACGAATAGAAAGTTACCTAAAGCGACTTTTAGGTTATGCAATGAGCTTAGTACGGCACCGTGAAGAAGCGCATGATCTCGTGCAAGAGAGTGTTTTAAAAGCATTGAGCGCGAAGAAGGTCCCGAAAGATGAACCTGCATACCGGGCATGGCTGTTTCGTATTTTAAGGAATTTATTTCTCGAACGCAGCCGAAACGAAAACAGGCGGGCCAGCATTATAGAGTTGCTTATCGAAGAACCTGAGATAGAACATTCGTCTCCAGCACTGTTTGATCGAATTACAATAGAGCGCACGCTACAAACCTTATCGGCCGATCATCATGAAATACTTGCCCTGATAGATATTGCTGGGTTTACCTATTCAGAGGCTGCTGCTTTACTCGATGTGCCAGTGGGTACTGTAATGAGCCGGGTGAGTCGTGCCCGTGAAGCTTTACTTAAACAGCTAACCGCAAAAAAAATAAAACCGGCTAGGGCGGCATTACCGTTGGAGCAATTTAATGACTAAATACCGCCCATCGTGGGAGACTCTCAACGCTTTTGTTGATGGTGAGCTTTCTGCAAGTGAAGAGCATCGTGTTAAACAAGCAATAGAAGACGACAGCCATGTCGCAGAAGATGTTGCACAGTTGCGTGAGGCGAAATTAGCAGTTTCTTCAACACTTAACTCTCTCGCGATGAATACAGTGACTATTCGGAAGCCTGAGTCTTCACGCAGGCCAGTCATGTTCCTTTCTATTAGTGCATTGGCAGCCTGTTTATTAGTGGGTGTTTTGCTATGGCTGCAGGTGGGCAGTAAAACCTTGCCGGTTTTTGTCCAAGAAGCCCATGTGGCGCACTTGGATTGGCTTGAGGCACAAAAAAATAATCCTCATATAAAAGCGCATGAAATTGTAAAAACAGGTTCTATAGCCAATGGTATGTTCATTCCTGATTTGGGTGATGTTTCATTGCGGTTGGAATATTTTGAATCAATTACTATTAGTGAGCAATCGGCTATCCATCTTGGTTACCTTGGTAGTAAAGGCTGCGTTGTTAGTTTGATCAGTTGGCCAGCCGACGAAGAATCGTCCTCACATCTTATTACCGTGGGTGACGGTGAGAGACAAAGCTATTTCTGGCAGGTGGGAGACTGGCGTTACATTATGCTAGCATCACGTATGCCCTTGGCTAGACGAGCATTAACCGCACATGTTCTCTATGATCTAACGTTAAAAAAGCGCTCCCTGTCATTGCCTGATCAGCAACAATTATTGGCAAGTCGTGCCGCCAACCCCCCTTGTGCAGCATAAATTTAATGGTAAAAGGAATAAATTAGCTCTTTCACGCATTTCCTCTTCCTCATCTGCGATAACAATAATATGCAGAGAATAATAATAGGAAGAGGAAGCGTCTATGGCGAAGAAGCAACATGAAAGAGGTATTTGTGAACTTTATCAGGAAGACCCTGATAAAGCAGATTATGAAATTTTTGGGCGAGTGGCTAACCCTGACCGACGTGGTTTTCTTAAGAAAGCGGGTCTTGCGGCTATGGGGGCAGCGATTGGTGCGAACATCCCCATGCATCAAAATATGCCTGCCGGGTTAATTCCGTCAGCGATTGCAGACAGCCTAGAAAACTTTGAGATTAAGGGTAAAGATGGGCTAACCGTTCTTAATGATCGCCCTGTGAATGCCGAGACTCCACCTCACCTATTGAATGATGACGTTACTCCAAACTCACGCCATTTCGTGCGCAATAACGGTATCGTGCCAGAAATGGCAAATAAGATGGATGCTTCTGGGTGGACATTAACCGTTGACGGAGAAGTTAACAAACCCCTTAAATTGACACTTGATGATTTGCGTAAAAACTTTGAAACCGTGAAGCTTAAGTTACAAATCGAGTGTGGTGGCAATGGGCGTGCTGCTTTTAACCCACCGGCTAAAGGTAACCAATGGACATTGGGTGCAATCGGTAATTCAGAATGGACGGGTGTGCGCTACAAAGATATTTTGGAAGCTGCGGGCCTTAAATCTAATGCTATTTACACCGCACATTACAGTATGGATGGACACCTCTCGGGTAACCCAGACAAATTGCCTATTTCACGAGGCGTTCCCATTGCTAAAGCACTTGAGCCTCATTCAATCATTGCCTTTGAAATGAATGGTGAACCCATTCCGACCATGCATGGTTTTCCTGTGCGAACGATTTGTCCAGGCTGGCCTGGTTCTACATCACAGAAATGGTTAAGTCGTATTCAAATTCGGGATCAAGTACATGATGGCCCGAAAATGACAGGTACCTCTTATCGAGTCCCTGGTTACAACGTAGCTCCCGGTACAAAGGTACCTAAAAAAGATTTTCAGATTATTGAATCCATGCCGGTGAAATCACTCATTACCTCCCATCAAACCGGTGTGTCTCTTTCAAGTAATAGTATGGAGATTGCTGGTCATGCCTGGGCGGGTGATAACAGTGTAAAAGAAGTACATGTGAGTATGGACTTCGGTGCTACCTGGATAAAAGCTGCGTTATCCGATGCCCCCAATCCTTTTTCATGGCAGCGTTGGCGTGCCAAATTAACGTTTCCTGTTAAGGGATATTACGAAGTTTGGGCGCGTGCGACTGATGACCAAGGCGTCATGCAACCTTTTTCTATTAATTGGAATCCGAAAGGTTACTTAAATAACTCGATGCATCGTATCGCAGTGACAGTAGTTTAGCTTTCTTCCTTGCCATGCTTTCTTATCTCTTTTATTAGAGAGAGGCATGGCTTTTTTTGGAAAATGTTGAGAGGCATGATGATTCGATTTATTTTATGTGTAGTTTTTTTTATTAGTTCTTCGTTGGCTGTCGTAAAGTCATTGGCTGACCCTATTGAACCTGTATTACTGAAAGCCGATATTGGTGCAGGTCAGAAGGCTTTTCAACAATGCGTTGGTTGCCATACAACTAAGCAGAACGAAGGTATTCGTATTGGGCCCAATCTCTGGGAGGTGGCTGAACGTAAAATTGGTGGAGCCAAAGACTTTAATTATTCAGAAGCATTTAAAAAGCTGAAAGGCAATTGGGATTACCCAACACTTAATGCTTTTTTGAGTAATCCAGCTAAGTTTGCTCCTGGTACTCGAATGGTTATTGCTGGGATTCAAAACGATGAACAGCGTACCAACTTAATTGCTTATCTTTATACTCTGAGTAATAGTTCAGCGTTAGCAGCAAGCAGTTCAACAGCTGTGCCACCACCGGCAAGTGACCCATTTGGTAAAGACTGGCCACAAGGTGAGGGGCGAGACGTTACGGGTTACAGTTGCAGTGTTTGTCACTCTCTGGCGATCGTTAAGCAACAAGGCTTGAGTTACGAGAGCTGGGATGAGCTGATTGAATGGATGGTTGATGAGCAGGGTATGGATCCATTACCAGAGGATAAATTAAAATCTGTGCTGGGATATTTGAGTACACATTTTAATGAAGAGCGTCAGTGACGGTCATCGGTGATATTTGCTTTTAAGCTTGGGCAAATTGTTCACTATGGCCAATCCAACGATCAATTAGCTGTTTAACTACAGCGGGGTCTTCTTCCAGCAAGTGTTTAGCTTGTTCATGGATTTGGGGCATCAAGCCCATATCTCGCTGTAAGTCCGCCAGTTTAAAGGCGATGTCGCCGGTTTGGCGAGTGCCTAATACTTCTCCAGGGCCGCGAAGTTTAAGGTCGATTTCAGCAATACGAAAACCATCGCTGGTTTCCCTCATAGCTTGAAGTCTGGCTTTACCATTTTGTGACAGAGCATCCCCGTACAATAAAACACAATGGCTGGCAGTTGTGCCGCGGCCTACTCGACCTCGCAACTGGTGCAATTGGGCTAAGCCTAAACGCTCTGGGTTTTCTATCACCATAAGGCTGGCATTGGGCACATCAACACCCACTTCAATGACGGTGGTTGCCACCAATAGTTGAACATCTCCAGCCTTAAAAGCCGACATAATACTTTCTTTTTCTTTTGGCTTGAGGCGCCCATGAATTAAGCCAATATTCAACTCGGTTAATTGTTCCTGCAACTTGGTGGCAGTATCTTCAGCGGCTTCGGCTGATAAGGTTTCTGATTGTTCTATCAACGTACATACCCAATAAGCCTGGCGCCCCTCGGCACAAGCATGGCGAATACGCTCAATGACGTCGGGCCGGCGTTTCTGGCTGATGACGACGGTTTCAACCGGCTGGCGGCCTTTGGGTAATTCGTCAAGGATGGAGTAATCCAGGTCAGCGTAGGCACTCATGGCGAGTGTTCTTGGAATGGGGGTGGCTGTCATAATTAATTGATGAGGTGTTTGTTTTCCTCCTTTGCCTTTATCCCTGAGCTGCAGGCGTTGATGCACGCCAAAGCGATGCTGTTCATCTATGATCACAAGGGCGAGATCATGGAAGATAACATCTTCCTGAAATAAGGCGTGAGTACCCACCACCATTTGAGCCGTTCCCTCAGCGATGGCCGCTAGTTGTTCTCTTCTTTCGGAGACTTTTTGTTTGCCACTCAGCCAGTTTACTTGAATGCCCAGCGGAGCTAACCAGTTGGTGAAGCTGGCTCGGTGTTGCTCAGCTAATATGTCAGTGGGTGCCATTAAGGCAACCTGTTTGTTGCTCGCAATTGCCTGTAGGGCTGCAAGAGCGGCAACAATCGTTTTGCCCGCGCCTACATCCCCTTGAAGTAGGCGCATCATCGGTATGGCTTTCGCAATATCAGTGCTGATTTCCTCACTCACTCGTTGCTGAGCAGTCGTCAGGTCAAAAGGTAGTGAATCAACAAATGGATCGATAACATTGCCAGAATCAGTCAATCGAGGAGCCTGCTGATCAAGCCGCCGATCTCGCAGGCGTAATAAGCTGAGCTGGTAGGCCGTCAATTCCTCAATAATTAAGTGTTCTTGATAAGGGTGTTGACCTTCTGTCAGTTGTTCAAGTGGCGCATCTTGAGGCGGGAAGTGTAGGTAATGTAGGCGTTCAAGCAAGGGTGTATCGCAGGAAGGAGAGTTATCCTTTGTCATTAAATCTGGCAACATCGCTGTTGAAGCCAGGTTAAATGCTTGTTCGATCAGTGTACGCAAACGAGGTTGGCTTATACCGTCAGTAGTACTGTAAGCTGGTGTTAGTGTTTGTTCCAATGGCGGCGGCGTTTGTTCATTAAAGACTTGATATTCCGGGTGATAAATCTCCAAACCCGAAGCACCCGGCCTAGCCTCTCCATAACAGCGGAGGCGAGCACCACTACTAAGCGCTTGTTTTTGTGCCGCTGAAAAATGATAAAACCGCAGTGTAATTGTGCCCGTCCCATCTTGAACACGGCATACGAGGCTGCGGCGCTTACCGAACACGACACTTGCTCCTCTTACTTCGCCTTCAATGACGGCAGCCTGAAACGGAAGCAAACTGCCTAGAGGTGTAATACGTGTGCGATCGACATAGCGATAGGGGAGATGAAACAGTAAGTCTTGTAAGTTGTATAAGCCAAGTTTTTCAAGTCGAGTAGCCAGTTGTTTGCCGACACCTTTGAGTACGGTAACCGGTTGTCTGTGAAGCAAAGGGGGTGAATAGGCTGTTTTGACCGGAGAATTCATGGGTATATTGTGCCCAGAGATAATATCGGCTTCAAATAATACTGTATAAATTAACAGTTGTCATCTAAGTCCATTTTCTTTCTTACAGTTTTTTTCCATCATTGATCAATCTGCGCACTTCATTAACTGTTTGATTGCCAAGTTCTGAAGGACAACCCCAGTAGTCAAATATACCATCTCGGTTGGTGTTTTGGCCGCAGGTAACAAACAAGCCTGTACCTAGTTTTGATTTTAGATGGTTCGCCAGCCAACCAATGAATCCACTGTTATCTTCACAGTCATCAAAATGGAATGAAAATATACAAAATAACTCCTTTGACTCATCCGTGCAGCGTACAAGCTGGCTCCAGACTTCATTATCTCGAACAAGACATAATGCATCTTGGTTAGCTTCTTGATTGAATTTATTTAATGGAAATTCTTCAAATGCGTATGTACCAGAATAAACCTTGAAATCTGCTTTAGAAATAACTTTCCTAAGACGCTTTTCTGTTTGCTCTGGTGTTTCGTGACTTATTTGGACCATTTTTATTTTTTGCTACGGATAACATTCCTATTATGTTGGCAATAGGCCATAAATTATACTTTTCTGCTATTAATAATGGCTTCACGCAATACATCAATCGCTTTATGTCGGGGAAAGCTGGCTCGCCATGCGAGAGCAACCGTTCGAGTCGCTTCGGTGTCTGCCAGTGGGCGTGTAATCAGTGAATCGGCTTCATAGCGACTAGTCGCAGCAGACTCAGGCAGTATGGTGATACCAATACCGGAGGCCACCATGTGCCTCAAGGTTTCTAAAGAGCTGCCTTCAGTGGCGGTGCGTATAGGGCTGGGGTCATCAGCTGAGGCGGTTTGAATATTCGGACAGGCTTCAAGAATTTGATCCCGAAAACAGTGGCCCGGACCTAATAGTAATACATTCTCATCCGCTAGATCGCTGGAAGAAATACTTTCCTTGGCTGCCAGTGGATGTTTGGCAGGTAGAGAAACCACGAAGGGTTCTTCATATAATTTTTGTGTCACTACATCGGCTTCGGTAAAAGGTAAAGCAACAATAATGACGTCTAACTCACCTTTGCGTAACCGTTGGCGTAAGGTTGCGGTAAAACCTTCTTCAACATACAAGGGCATTTTAGGGGCGAGTGATTGAAGCTCAGGAATAAATTCAGGAAAAAGGTAAGGGCCAATAGTGAAGATAGCCCCTACTTTTAAGGGACTGCCAAGCTGATCTTTACCGATACTGGCAATATCCTTAATGGCTGATGCCTGCTCCAGTACTTTTTGGGCTTGGGCAACGACTTGCTCACCCATTGGCGTTGGGCTCACGCGAGTTTTAGAACGTTCGAATAATGCGATATCGAGTTCATCTTCCAGTTTCTTTACCGCAACACTTAACGTGGGCTGAGAAACATGACAACGGTCGGCAGCACGACCGAAATGTTGTTCTTGTGAAAGCGTGACGATATAGCGTAATTCCGTTAGAGTCATAATTGATCCGTAGTGATCGATAATATTTTTCAATAGTAAAGCAGATTCTTCAACTCTCAACAAGCGACCAGTTTTCAAAAGCTAGATGAAGTCACAGACTATAGATAAAACTGTATTAAACCTTTATCAACTTGCCTCCTCTAATGAGAACGTTAGAATACCTTGCCTCCTTTTCTAGACTTTTTATATGACTTCAAGCCTAACGGTTTTACAAACAGCTTTTGGTTACGACCAGTTCCGCGGTCAGCAACAGGTCATTATTGACTCCGTTATTGCTGGTCAGGATGCCTTGGTCATTATGCCAACGGGTGGCGGTAAATCACTGTGTTACCAAATTCCTTCGGTTATGCGTGAAGGCTGTGGTGTTGTGATCTCTCCTTTAATTGCGCTAATGCAAGATCAAGTCGATGCCCTTGGAGAGTTGGGGATAAGCGCACGTTTTTTGAACTCTACCCAATCGTTTGAACAGGTTAAAATGATTGAGCAAGAATTGAGGCGAGGAGAGTTAGATCTACTTTATATTGCACCTGAGCGCCTAAACCAACAGCGAACTATTGAGTTGCTACAGCAATCGTCCATTGCGCTTTTTGCCATCGATGAAGCTCACTGTGTTTCTCAGTGGGGACATGATTTTCGAGCGGATTATTTACAGTTGTGTTTACTGGCAGACTATTTTCCTAATGTTCCGCGCATTGCATTAACGGCAACGGCAGATAAGCGAACACAACATGAGATTTGTGAACGCTTGATGCTGACTCATGCAGAAAAATATATTGCTGGTTTTGATCGCCCGAATATTCGATACCGAATAGCACTTAAAGATCAACCTAAGCAGCAACTGTTACGATTTTTAAAGAATGAACACAGTAAAAATTCAGGTATTGTTTACTGTCTATCACGCAAAAAAACAGAAGCGATTGCTGAATGGTTAAGTAACCAAGGGTTTACTGCATTACCTTATCATGCGGGGCTATCTCATGATCTGCGTGCGCATCACCAACAGCGCTTTTTGCGCGAAGATAATATTATTATTGTGGCAACTATTGCCTTTGGTATGGGTATTGATAAACCTGATGTGAGGTTTGTTGCTCATTTAGATCTCCCGAAAAGTATAGAAGCTTATTACCAGGAAACTGGCCGAGCAGGGCGTGATGGTGAAGCTGCTGATGCCTGGATGGTGTATGGTTTAGAAGATGTGATCAAGTTGCGGGAGATGATGAGTCAATCGGAAGTCACAGCAGGTAATGCAGAATACAAGCGTATCGAACATCAGAAGCTTGAAGCGATGTTAGGCTTGTGTGAAATTACGAGTTGTCGTCGCCATGCATTATTAAATTACTTTGGTGATACATCAGATGAGCACTGTGGTAATTGCGATGCCTGCTTACAGCCTGTCGAAACCTGGGATGGAACAGAAGCGGCTCAAAAAGCGATTAGTTGTGCCTATCGAACTGAACAGCGTTTTGGTGTTAGCCATTTAGTTGATGTGTTGCGGGGCGCTGAAACTGAAAAAATCCATCAATTTAATCATCATCAGTTGAGTGTTTACGGAATAGGAAAAAACCTCGACAAACAGCAGTGGCGTTCGGTATATCGTCAATTAATTGCACGCGGTTTTTTACACATTGATTTTAATCAGTTTAATGCTGTGAAACTAGCGGAAGCCTGCCGCCCTTTGCTACAAGGCAAAACAACTATTGCTTTGCGTAAAGATGCTGTTGATAAAACGCCTTTGCGACAAAAATATAATACGGGCAAACAGCAACAGGGCGCTCTATGGGAAGCCTTGAGAATACGACGAGCAGAATTAGCAAAGGAACAAAATGTTCCTCCTTATGTCATTTTTCACGATAGTACATTAATGGAAATGATGGAATTGCAGCCAGAAACAGAAGGTCAGTTCGCTCAATTGAGCGGCGTTGGTGCAACTAAGCAAAAAAAATACGCTAAAGCCTTTCTGGAGGTTATTGCAAAACATACACAGCATAAAGCCTCGGACTTATCTGATACGGTAATGACTACCTTTACATATTTGGAAAAAGGCTTACAGGTAGACCATATTGCTGAAGAAAGGCAATTGTCAGTTAGCACTGTTTATCAACATGCGAGTCAATTAATTAAAGCAGGTAAAGTCTCGCTAGAAAATATTATCTCGCTTAACAAAAAAGATATTGCCCTTATAGAAGATTGTTTTATCGATCATGATTTGACAGACTCAAGCGGTAAATTAAAGCCAGTCTACGAATCACTGGGTGAAGAGTACAGCTATGATGTGTTACGTTGTGTCTATATGAATTTTTTGTATCACTTGGCTTTATCGGAAACCCATCCTCATTAAAAAATAAATTATGTCAAAAGAAAAATTATTATTACTAGGTTATGGCGATATTGCAAAACGCCTAGCTGAGCAATTAAAAAATGAATACACAATAACGGGTGTGCGACGGCGTACAGAGAATTCAGACATTGCAACTATCGTTCAGGCAGACTGTCGTGACGGTGAAGCAATGAATACTTTGCTTAAAGAAAATTTTGACGTCATTACTTTAACGATGACACCGGGCGAAATGGGTGATGAAGCGTATCGGCGAGCCTATGTGGAAACAGTACAAACCTTATTGAATGCATTAAATCAACAAGTGTCCCAACCGCGTTTAATCGTGTTTGTCTCTAGTTCCAGTGTTTATGGACAAAAAAATGCAGAGTGGGTTGATGAAAGCTCGATAACTGAACCATCAGGTTATAGTGGTAAACGTTTATTGGAAGCTGAAAACTTATTGTATAAGAGTCAGTATCCAACGTGTTCAGTACGGTTCTCAGGGATCTACGGTCCAGGTCGACAGCGGTTGATTGAACAGGTCGTGCAAGGTTGTGGGACAAATCAAGAACCGGTGCTTTACAGTAACCGTATCCATGCCGATGATTGTGCTGGTGTACTGGCTCACCTGATACAAAAGCAAAAGAATAAAAAAATAGAGCCTTTATATTTAGCCTCTGACTGTGAACCATCTCCTTTATACGAAGTAAAACACTGGTTAGCCGAAGCCTTGGGTTTACCTGCGGATCACTTGCAAGTTGCGTCAACCGAGAGCAGGTTGCGTAGCAGCAAGCGGTGTAATAATCGACGATTATTAGAGAGTGGTTATTCTTTTCAATATCCAACCTTTAAAGAAGGTTATACGGCAGTATTACAAAAGTTAGAATTAAAAGATGGTGAGTTAACGCATAAATAAGAGAGAATGCTTTAGCTTGTGCATCAAGAACTTGGACATCAAGTATATTAATGCATCACTATTTATAGTGATATTGGCTAGGATATACACTATATAAACGGATGATAAATAGTTAATTAATGCTAAAAAGCGTATAGTAACGTTAAAAAATAATAGTAATAGCTGTTCAATCATGGAGAGGCGGTAATGGCACCAAAAGTAGAAACTAAAACAGGACCTCAGATTAAAACACCTTCGGATAAAGTAGGGAGTAAGTCTAATTCAGGTCCTCGTTTGCTATTTTTCATTGTTATCGCTTTGGCATTATTTGCTGGCGCTAGCTATATTGCTTTTCAGCAAGCCCCAAAACCTGACCCTTATACTAAATCAACTCTATGGGAAAGCTTCTATTATCCCCAAGAAAAAAATGCGTTTATGCGCTTGCCCGTTATCAATGGCAATTTAAACGACATTTTTGTATTGCCTGATGGGGAAAAACTGTGGGCTGTCGGTAATAAGGGTTTAATTGTTTATAGCTCAGATGGTGGGAAAATCTGGCAGCAACAAAATTTTCCAGCAATAGAACAACTTGGTCAATCTTCTCCTTCCCCATTATCTTTTTATTCTTCATCTTTTAATCGAGTGATACAGCCTGATACTGATACACAATTATTTCTACCCTCTACTAACTTTTCATTTTTTCCGCTAGCGCAAGCTGCAGCACCTGAGCCCATAAAACAAGATCGGCAACAAACTATTCAGGATGCAAAAATAGCTGATGCAGAACGCAATCGTGAAGTACAAAATTTTCAAGTACAGCCCCAACAGCAAATTCAAACGCCCGAACCCCAGCAGCAACAATTACAGCAGACTCAGATAGACGATATTCAGCAGCAGCTAGAACAGGCCATTATCGAAGAAGAGCCTGCAGCTATTGCCGATCCTCCCGTTGCTGAACCAACTCCTCAGAAAAAATTACCTGACTTAAATACTGTGTATTTTATTGATCAAAATACAGGCTTTATTGTAGGAGAGGATGGTGTTTTTTTAAAAACCACAAATGGTGGAATCGAATGGCAAGCATTTGATACAGGGATAGATAGCGACTTAAATTCGGTAACATTTATTGCTAATGGCTTAAATGGTTGGGCAGTCGGTGACAGGGGAACTATTATCTCGACTGAGGATGGCGGCGCTAGCTGGCGGCCGGCTCCTTCAACTCGGTTGCAGCCAGGTAATTTAAATTCCGTAGCGTTTGCAGAAGATGGCCTCCGCGGTTGGATAGTGGGTGACAGGGGCGTGATGCTATCAACGACTGATGGCGGCCAACGATGGCAATTACAAAAATATATCACTAATAATAATTTGGTGTCGATAGAGCTTTTGATCGATGGACGAGTGGGACGAATTGTCGATCAACTTGGAAAAGTGTTTTTAACCTATGATGACGGCAATGAATGGACTGTTCAAACTCAAACTACAGAAGATAAAAAAAATCTAGCGGTATTTGCCAGTGATAAACAAAAAGGTTGGTTAATTGAATCTGAAAATACCATTATTGCTACCGTTGATGGCGGTGAGCATTGGTTTCCGCTAACGAGCCGATCGTATAGTTTTAATGATGTGACTTTTATTGATAGTGATAATGCATGGGTTGTTGGTTCTAATGGAAGTATTCTATCTTCGAATAATGGCGGAATGAGTTGGGAACCCCGAAGTAGCCAAGTACAAGAATCACTACATACAATTAAGTTTTCTAATGATGCTCTTATAGGTTGGGCAGTTGGAAATAAAACAATTATTGTAACTAGTAATGGTGGAAAAACTTGGAGTATTCAAAAAGCGTTTGAAAAATACTTTATTCGTTCGGCTGACTTTGCTGATGATGGTCAACGTGGTTGGGCTGTAGCAGATCAAGGTATGTTCTTAATTACTTCTGATGGGGGGAATAACTGGGAGGCTTTTAGTGAGAGAAAAATTAATAATACTTATCCACTTTTATCTATAGATTTTGACAACAATGCTCAGAACGGTTTCGCTGTGGGTGCACTAGGAATCGTTCGCATATCTAATGATGGAGGATTAAGTTGGAGAGCTGGTACTGGTATATCAACTTTTGAAAAAGCTATTTATTCTGTAAGTGTGTCTAGCGATGGACGGCAAGCTTGGGCTATTGGAGAGCCTAATTATATTTTTATGACAAAGGACGGTGGAAAAACATGGCAAAGGCAAAGTAGTGGTGTCAAATCAACTGTCGTTGACCGCGGCAAAAAAACATACAAGCGTTTTATAAGCGTCAGTCCATCATTTCAATCTATATTGATCAATGATGATGATCAACGTGGTTGGGTAGTTGGAGATGCTGGAATCATTTTACATACCGATAATGGGGGTGAAATCTGGCAGAAAAAAGATTACGTAACAAAGGAAAATTTAAAAGCTGTTAGTTTTGATTCAAATAGTCTGAAAGGAATAATTGTTGGCGAAAATGAAACGATTCTTTATAGTCATAATTCAGGCGCGACCTGGCAGAAAATCCAATATTTCCGTACCCCAGCCTATTGGTTTTGGTTGTTGTGTTTCTCTTTCTTTCTCTTTGCAATCTGGTTAATCACTAAAAGGCCTTCGGAAGTTGCTACTCCTGAAGAAACCGTTGCCGACTTATTAGCGTCTGATAAGCCTTTAGAGCCTGGCGATCCTGACCCCTTAAATTTCAATGCGATTGCATTGGGCCTTTCTCGTTTTATGCGTAACCCGGCAACAGAACCACCCTTAACAGTAGCGATTACAGGCGCATGGGGGTCGGGTAAAAGCTCGCTGATGAACTTGTTGTATCACGACTTAAAAAGTTATGGTTTTACGCCGGTCTGGTTTAATGCCTGGCATCATCAAAAAGGTGAACAATTGTTGGCATCACTCTATGCCAATATTAAAGAACAGGCCATCCCCAGTTGGTTTAAGTTCTATAAGCTAATGCCGGTAGGCTTTATTTTTCGTTTGAATTTATTGGCAAAACGAATTAAAAACCATTGGCTGCTGACATTGGTTTCATTGATTTTAACAGTATTTGTTTTTCGGTTTGTGGTTGACACGGGCTTTTCATGGGCAGATCTATCCCCTAAAAAATTGTTAGATAGTTTCCTTGGTGAAGCCAATGGTAGTATTGAAAACCTGCTGATTTTAATTTTAGGCGGCCCTATTGCGATTCTTATTCGTTGGCTGCAAGCGTTTGGCATTAGCCCGGAAAAACTAATGACCAATCGAAATGGCAGTAAAAAAGAGACTAATAAAGTTGATCCCAGTGCCAGGCAAGCGTTCGCAAAAGAATTTAAAGAGGTTTCTAGCTGCCTCGATACTGGCCGTATGGTCATTTTTATCGATGACCTTGATCGCTGTAGTAAAGAAAATGTTGTTGATATTTTAGAGGCGATGAATTTTTTATCCGTTTCTGGCGATTGTTATATCGTGGTAGGCATGGATGAGACATGGGTGAAAATATGTATCGAAAATAATTTCCCAGATATGGTTAAAAAACAACAGAGCGCAGAATTTAAGTCAAGCAATGAAAAAAGCTTTGCGGATAACTATTTGGAAAAAATGATTAATATTCCTGTGCCTATTCCGACCTTAAAAGAAACAGATGCTATTGATCTATTGTTGCCACAGGATAGTTTCTCCCAACCCGCATCGATATTCAGTCAGTTTTCTCAGAGCGTTTCTGAATTTCTCATTCGCTATAGGGTTATTTTTTCTTTAGCAATTTGTGGTGTATTGATTGGCATTATTGCAACACTAATACCCAAAGATTTTTTTAAGGCTGTTGAAGTAAAGCAGGTAAAAGCAGAAATTAAAGAGAAAAATATAGAGACACTTTATGAATGGGATAACGTATCCCTGGAAAAATTTACAGTCATTGATGGTAAGCCAGAGATAAAAATATCGGTTAATAATGGATTGAATCAAGAAAAATTGAAAAGCGGCGAAGAGGAGCTACAATTAGTTTTAGAGGGAAACCCTGGCTTGCTCGAAAAAGGGTTGGCCATCGCTACTTTGGGTGATAAAAAAGAATCTGCAAATTTAATTTTAAAACGAGTTGTTAAAGACGAAGATAAGAAAGAACAAAAGGTATTATCTGCTGAGCCTTCAATTGCAGACCCAATATTACCTGAAGAGGATAACAATAATGAAAAGGCGGAGTTATTATCTGGCAACCCAAATATTTCGAAAAATGATTACTGGCTGCCGCTTGCCAGTTTAGGCTTGTTTATCTTTGGCTTTATTGTCTATAGTTTAAAAATTCCCAACCGTTTCGTTGAAGATTCCCCACACTTTAAAGATGCTTTAGCCATCTGGCAGCCATGGATTAGCTTGCAGCGTAGTACGCCAAGAGCCATTAAGCGATATGTGAATTATGTGCGTTATTTGGCGATGCGTTATAAAGCGCCGGAGCCAGAAAAAAGCTCAACATTATTTTCAGCTGAAAATAATCAAAATTCACCACAAAGCGATATTAATGAGGAGAATTTAGTCGCTCTCAGTGCAATATATGCCATCGAACCAACCTGGTTAACAAATAAAGATCGTTTTTCTAAATTAAAGGAAGGCTATATTCAACAGATGGTAGAAAGTAAATTTAAGGCAGCAATGACTTATACGGATGGAGATCAATATAGTCAGTTGAGTCAGTCTTTACAGTCTTCTATTGAGCGTCACAAAAAGAAATTTGGCAGTAACGCTTTTGATGACTCAACTGTTGAACGATTTTTAGATATTAATACGAATACCAAGTTTAATTAGTCGAGCCTGAAACAATTCATGAGTGAATTTTTCAAGGCGAACTAATTAAAATGTCAAAACTATACTTTTTTATAGGTACTGTTGTCAGCCAGAATGCTGGCTGATGTCATTAACCCTTTTTTATAACAGTTAACACTTTTTTCTCGTTCACCCATATGATCCAGTAAGCGAGCAAGCTCTGCATAAGTTTCTGGGCGATTTTGCAATGCCAAGCTCTTTTCAAAGAAATCAGCTGCTCGTCCCCATTGTTGATTTTGGATGCATAAACGCCCCAGTGCTAATAAAAGGTTAGCACTTTGTGGGTATTTAATTAGCCATTTTTCAGCAGTTTGCAGTGGTTGTTTTGGGTCGGTACACAGTAATAGTCCATAGAGGTCAATCCATTGGCCGTACCATTGCTTGTTCAATGCGGAAGCTAATAATTTTTCTGCTGGATCATAATCACCAAAGGCTAATAGCTGACAAATATAAGTCGACAAAATGGACTCTTCTTTCTGAAGGTGCAATGGGATGTCGCTCCATTCTTGCTTAAGAAGCGCTTTCTTGTCAGCATCCGGTAGTTCTTTATTTTTTTCGATTTGCTCGTTTAATTTTTCTTTGTGTAACATCAATTCAAGTTGTTGATGCTTATCAGCTGAAACAATACTGTACTTAGCTAATTGTGGAAGTAATGCTTTAAGAGCGGGCCAATCTTTTAAAGCGACATAAACTTGCTGGCGCAGGCTCAGTACAACGGGGTGCTCTGGGCGAATGGCTGAGGCTCGTTCCAGCGTGGCCAATGCTTGTTCGTATTGTTTGTTCGCTAATTGCATACGTGCTTGTGTGATTGCGACGGCCAGACCACCCCTGTCTGTACTGGTCTCTGCTTTATGCAATAATTCTAAGGCTGCCTGTTCATCACCAAGTTCGTAGGCGCTACGTGCTGCCGCCAAGTAATTAATAATGGGAGCTTTCACTTTCCCGGCAGAGCGTGTAAGTTTTTTTCGTGCCAATGACCAATTTTCTTCAATAAAATCAATCAGGCCATCAACTGTTTTGGCTTGTGCCTTTTCATCGCCAAAACCAAAAATCTTACGCTTTGCTGCAGCAACGCCACGAAAGCTACCTCGAAAGAGTGATATTAAAAACCATAAAACAAATAGAATGGCGAGCAGAGATAAAATAGCAAACCATAAACTGGTTTCAATACTGGTTGTTCCCCAAACAATTAATATATAGCCTGTACCTTGTTCAGCTAAGCGGTATACACCCGCCCCAATCGCTAAAAAGACGCAAAAGAGTAAAAAGACTCGCATCATGATTGTGGCTCCTGAGTCTTAGGTAATGCTTCTATTGGTTCTGCTTCCGTTTTTGATTGCTCTAATGTTTTAGGTTCTTCTTGCTTTTTCTCTGCATTATTAGCGGAGCTATTTCTATTTGAGTCGCTTTTATCTAAATTATTTTCTGAGGCAGGTGGCCTTGTAATGGCTTGAGGGTTGTTCAGTCGGTGAAACTGCTCGATATAATCCGTGAGCAATTCAGAAGAACGATTAATGTTGGGTAGTACTTGGATAATGTTTTTCCCTTGTAACTTGGTGATCTCGCTATGAACAACCTCATATTCATTATAGTGAGAGTAGTAATTTTTCCACCACTTTTTTGCTTGTTCTAAGCTGGTTTTGTAAATCACCTCTTCCTCATGAAGCAAGGCAAACTGTGCCTGTTCAAACATTAAGGTTAAGTTGTTAACAATTTGTAATTTTGTTTCCGTACTAATTAATAATTCTGGAGCTTGATCGTAATAATTGTCGTTCACTTCTATAAAGCGGCCCAGGCTATTAATGCCATTTTTAATGCTTTTCCAGATAGACTGATACCATGGTGTTTCGGTATCGGTTTGTGTTTCGATTTTGTCTTCAACTACTGCATTGTTTCCAATCTCAGGTTTGAAAGGAATGAGTGGCAATTGCTGGATCTGATTTTTTAAAGCGGAGATCTGTAAATAGAGTCCCTCGCGATCGACAGATTTTGCTAGCTTGAGAGCGATAATTTCCTGAGCAATAGCATTGCGTACTGGCAGTACACCAGAGTCATCTATAGACAATAAAATCTTATCGGCAGACTCTAATAAAGCTTGTGCGCCCGTTGTGCCTCGCTCAACTAATAAGCGTTGGCTAGCAAGACGAAGTAAATAACGCGCTTCTGCTAATAACCAATCATCTCGGCTGGTGCCCGCTAACGAACGTAGACGTTGAGTATGGCTGTCTAAGCGTTGCTGTAGTGCTTCCTGGTTTTTTGTTACTTCATTCAATAAGCTAACTTGTGTGTCAGCTTGTGACGATTGCTGCCGAGATAAATTACTTATTTTTGTATTTTGTTCAGCAGCAGAAGTTTCAAGTGTTTGTAAGCGTTGCTCTTGAGCGCCTGAATATTGTGTCCAGAATTGCCAGCCAAAATAACCGCCGACACCTAAGCCGATAATGATCAAGAGTAAAAGAATTAGTACTATTATTGATGAGCTACCTTTTTTCGGCGCTGCTGTTTCTGAGGCTTGTTTGTTCACTATCGCTTCATTTTTAGATTGGTTTTTTTGAGGCCCATCTTTTTCAGGTTTCTGATCACTGGGGTTCTCTGTTTTATCGGCTGCTATGTTATCTACTGTTGCTTCAGCAGAGCTTTCTTTGTCAGCGCTTAAGTTATTGCTTGCTGTCTCATTCGTTTCTGTGTCTTTGGGCATGTTTTCGTTAGAGATAGTTTCATCCTTTGATTTGTTTTCAGTTGTGGCCGCATCTGCTTTTGTCTTTTTTGCGTCTTGTTTATCTTTTTTGCCAGTCATGGAGTGCCTCTATCATGCTCTCGTGAGTCGCATTTTTTGCGATGATAATATTTTCAAAATGTAAGTCTTTGGCTAATTGTGCAACACGTTCGCCAGGAACCAGCAGCGCTTGCTGCTTAATCCAGAGCAAATCATTAGCTTGGATCGCAGTGCATAAATTGTGTAATGTTTCTCCGCTGTGAACAGCAGTCACAGGCAGTTGAGTGCTTTTTTTAAACTGTGTTATTTTTGCGCTATCAATAGCGTCAGGTATTAGCCGCCTGTAGAGTTCACAATAATCTACTAAAGCGCCTCTTGCTTCAAGAGATTTACCTAAATAAGTCCGTCCACCACAACCGCGAAAAATAAGGATTTTCTCGCCATCAACGGCTTGTAGTATAGGCAGCGCCAGTAAGGCTTCACTATTCATAGCTTGTTCTGGAAAGTTGATGGTGTGGCTAGAATCGACTCCACCTAGCTGATTAATTTTCTCGTTTAATAATGTCGCTGTACTTGAGCCAACAGCTAGTAAATTAATTTTTGCGGGTAATTGAGGCCAATACTGATCTATCCAGTCAATACCATACTCCACAGCATTTTGGCTGACAAAGATAGCTTTCTGATATTCATCCAGACGCAATATTGTATTGATGATTGCTTGTTTTGCTTCGTTATCATCCACTGGGCGTATCGCCAGCATGGGTTGTAAGGTGACTTTAGCGCCAAGCTCATGTAACTGTTTTGCCCAGAGAACAGCTTGAGCTTCAGGTCGAGTGATGAGTATGTGCATCCCTTCCAGGCTTTTGTTAGCCATGGCCATTATTACCATAGACTTCCGCTAAGATTTTCCCGGCACCTGCATCTAATAGCTTTTCAGCCAACGTAATGCCTATCGCTTCTGCATCACTGGCATTGCCTCTAATCTCATTAGTAATTAATTGACTGCCGTTTGGGTCACCCACTAAGCCGCGCAGCCAGAGCTGGTTGTCCTGGTGAATGGCGTAGCATGCAATAGGGACTTGGCAGCCGCCTTCCAAACGGCGATTCATCGCACGTTCAGCGGAGACGCATTCAATCGTCACTGGGTGATTAAGGGGGGCGAGTAAGGCTTGGGTGGCCTCATCATTCGTTCGACATTCAATACCAACAGCACCTTGTCCGCCTGCTGGCAGGCAAGTTTCCGGGGCAATATACTCGCTAATGCGCTCAGCCATGCCAAGGCGTATTAAGCCGGCACTGGCAAGAATAATCGCGTCGTACTCACCTGCATCGAGTTTTGCCAGGCGAGTATTAACATTGCCTCTTAAAAACTTAATCTTGAGGTCTGGCCGCATTGCTAATAGCTGACATTGTCTGCGTAGGCTTGAAGTACCTACAACTGCTCCTTCAGGGAGTTCTGAAAAACACTGGATATCATTAGAAACAAAGGCGTCACGGGGGTCTTCTCTCTCGCAAATTACTGAAAGCCCTAAGCCTTCAGGAAATTCCATAGGGACATCTTTCATCGAGTGAACAGCAATATCCGCTTCATTTTCCAGAAGCGCTTGTTCCAGCTCCTTTACGAATAAACCTTTGCCGCCTACTTTGGCTAAAGGTACATCTAGTATCTTGTCGCCACGGCTCGTCATTGGTTTCAGTTCAACGGAGAGCTGAGGGTGCAGGCTTTCCAAACGTGCTTTTACATATTCTGCCTGCCACATTGCCAGCGCACTTTTACGTGTGGCAATACGTATTAATTGGGGGGATGATGACATGGTGTACTAAATCCAGCTGCAGCAAAAGCACATCATATCAAAAGCTTGGGGCCTGTTAACACTGATATTCACAGGCCCTGGCTCTATAGATGCTCCTTATTGCTAAAACATTCGATCACTTGATATTGTGAGTCAGGATACACGAATTTGACGAAGCGTCATTTTTTGTGTTGACGATTCGTCAATTATAGGTTTTAATTCCCTCCCATAGATTTTAGTAACAACCTAGCAACAGCCCGATACCCATGTCCCCACGTTATATTGATGAAGCAACATTAAAGGCTCGCGAAGAAGAAATTCTTGATCGAGCATTAGAGATCATTTCCAAAAATGGCATTGTTGCATTGACTATGGATAAGTTAGTGGCGAGTGTCAGTTATTCGAAAGGAACGATTTACAATCATTTTTCTTCTAAAGAAGATGTATTGGCAGGTTTGTGTAATCGGAATATGCGTAGCGTGATGGATCTATTTTTGCGGGCAGTGGATATAGAAGGCAATTCTCGCGACAAAATGACAGCAATTGGTTTTGCTTACATGCTTTCGGTGCTATTGTCGCCACAGCATTTTGCTCTTGTCATGAATGCGAAAACAGAATTGTTCGAAACGGCTTCCGAGGCACGGCGAGAAGAACATGACAGGCTTGATCAGAAATTATTTGGTGTGATGTGTGACCTTATTGAGAAGGCTATCGCTAATCGAGAATTAATTTTAAAAGATAATGTTGATGCTCAGCAGGTATCTTTTTCATTATGGGCAATGTCTTTCGGTACGATTGGCTTACTTCTCAATGGCGAAAAGGCGTGCAGTACAACAACTGGAATGATTTTGGAGGATAGGGTAATCAAACATGGCAATATCGTCATGGATGGTTTGGGTTGGGCACCTTCAGATCGTGATCAGGTTGAATTCCTTGAGTGGTTAAAGTCTGATGTGTTTAACATCGAGCTCGACATGTTGGAAAAACAAGGTGTATTTTTAAGGGTCGCTTAATAAAAAATTTTAGATACGCCAGTATTATCGCTAAACAACATAACAAAAATGAACAATTTTAATAATTGTTTTTTTTAAATAGTTTTATGACGGTTCGTCATGAAAATGAAATGATAATGTTAAAGAGAGGGATGTATGAATAATATGAAAGAGGCATTATTTGGTGCTGCTGTTCGGCGGCCCTTTTTAGCTATTTTGGGAATGGTATTATTGGTGATGGCGGCGGCTTATGGTGCCTCTAAACTCACTTTTAAATCGGACTACCGTGTATTTTTCGGCAAAGAAAACCCACAGTTGACTGCATTTGAAGAAATGCAAAAAACATTTACCAAAAATGATAGTGTTGTATTTATAGTAGCGCCCAAAGATGGCGTGGTTTTCAAAGAAGAAACACTTAAAGCGATTCACGAATTAACAACAGAATCATGGCAGATACCTTATACCAGCCGTGTTGATTCGGTGACTAATTACCAACATACGACAGCAGAAGGCGATGATCTTATAGTAGAAGATTTGGTTTTAGAGCCTGAATTGATTCCCAGTTTGGATTTAGATAAATTAAAAGATATTGCGCTAAGTGAGCCTCTGTTAAGAAAAAAATTAATTGCGGAAGACGCATCGGTAACAGTCGTTAACGCAACGGTTCAGTTACCTGGTATTGACCCAGTGACAGAGTTGCCAGAAGTGGTAACTAAAGTTCGTGAAATCAAAACGCAAATTAATCAAAATTACCCTGATGTAGATGTTTACTTATCAGGGATGATTATGATGAATAATACCTTCTCTGAAGCATCGCTTAATGATAATGCTACCTTATTGCCTATTATGCTTTTCGTTGTAATTCCTCTTACAATGATTTTTCTATTGCGTACAATTAGTGGTACGATTTCAACATTTATCATCGTAATATTTTCTATCGTCACTGCAATGGGATTGGCGGGTTGGATGGGTTTTTTCCTGACCGGGCCATCAGCATCTGCCCCAACAGTGATACTGACACTGGCAATAGCCGACTGTATTCATATCTTAACGACCATGTTGTACGAAATGCGGCATGGTATGAAAAAACATGCTGCAATATTAGAAAGTTTACGTGTTAATTTTCAGCCTATCTTATTAACCAGTGTGACAACTGCCATTGGTTTTTTGAGTATGAACTTCTCAGATTCGCCACCATTTCGTGACCTTGGCAATATAGTGGCAATGGGCGTGATGATTGCCTTTGTTCTTTCCATTACATTATTTCCGGCTTTGCTGAGTGCACTGCCGATACGAGTGAAGTTAGAAGAAGATCGCAAAGGCGATTTTATGAATAACATTGCAAATTTTGTTATCGCTAAAAAGAAAGTGTTATTCCCATCATTCATTGCCATTATTATTGGTTTAACTATTTTTGTCCCTCAGAATGAATTGAATGATAACTTTATTAAATATTTCGATACCTCTGTACCATTTCGTCAATCAACGGATTTTATGGAAGAACGCTTATCGGGTTTGATGACACAAGAGATTGAGGTAAAGAGTAAAGAATCCAGTGGAATTAACAAGCCTGAATACTTAAAAGTATTGGCCGATTTTAGTGACTGGATGCGGACGCAACCAGAAACCGAAAATATTAGCATTTTATCGGACATTCTGCGTAGGCTGAATAAAAATATGCACGGTGATGACCCGTCGTATTATCGCTTGCCAGAAGATAGAGAGCTTTCAGCGCAATATTTGCTGCTTTATGAATTGTCTTTACCCTACGGTCTTGATTTAAATAATCAAATTGATGTGGACAAAGCAGGCACGCGCATTGTTGTTACCACTAAAAATATGACCAGTGTGGAAAATATTGAAATGGAGCAGCGTATTGAAAGCTGGTTTGCCGAAAATGCGCCACAATATGAAGCTGTTATTGCCAGTCCTAATTTAATGTTTGCTCATATTGGCCAACGCAACATTCAATCAATGTTATTAGGGACAACAATCGCTTTAATGCTGATCTCTTTGTTATTGGGTATAGCGTTGCGTTCCATTAAATTTGGTTTTATTAGTTTAGTACCTAACTTGATTCCAGCGGCAATGGGTTTTGGTCTCTGGTTCTTTATTGATGGGCAGGTGGGTCTAGGCTTGTCTGTTGTAACCGGTATGACCCTAGGTATTGTGGTCGATGATACTGTGCATTTCCTTAGTAAGTACCTACGTGCTCGCCGAGTTAAAAACAAGGATACAGAAGCTGCCGTACGTTATGCATTTGCGAGTGTAGGGCGAGCCCTATGGATTACGACGATAGTACTGATTGCTGGCTTTATGGTGCTGGCTCAATCCAGTTTCAAATTAAATGCAGACATGGGCTTGTTAACGGCCATGACGATAGGTATTGCTTTAATTGTTGATTTTCTATTTTTACCGCCTTTATTAATGCTGCTTGATAAAAACAAGCAAGCAGAAAGTGAACCAAGTGTTAGCGAGGCAGAAAGTAAGCCCGCTAGCTCAACAACTAATACGACTGTTACTACCGGAGATAGTGATTATGTTGCCAGTTAATGTTAAATCAGTTTCAGCAGCGATAGGTTTGGCTATTTGTGTATTAGCCAGTACCAACGGCTTTGCTCAGTCAGGCGAAAATCTGACACCTGAGAAAAAGGGTTTGGCGATCGCTCAAAAAGTTAAAGAAAGAGATTTGGGTTGGGGCGACAGCCAAACGACGTTAAAAATGATTTTACGCAATGCTGCTGGCCAAGAAAGTACTCGTAAGATTCGTACTAAAACGCTAGAAGTGCAAAATGATGGGGATAAAGGTTTAAATATTTTTGATCACCCTCGCGATGTTAAGGGAACTGCTTTTTTAAGTTTCTCCCATCCCATTGGTGCAGATGATCAATGGTTGTATTTGCCAGCCCTAAAACGAGTCAAGCGTATCGCTTCTCGCAATAAGTCTGGGCCATTTATGGGGTCTGAGTTTGCCTATGAAGATTTAGCATCGTTTGAAGTGGAAAAATACACGTATAAATTTTTACGAGAAGAACCTTGTGCAGCGGGCACCTGTTTTGTGATTGAGCAATATCCAGTGGATAAGTATTCTGGGTACACGCGTTTAGTTAACTGGATCGATCAAGATGAATATCGTAGCTGGAAAACAGAATTCTATGATCGTAGAAACAGCTTGCTTAAAACATTGACGGTAGCTGATTTTAAACAGTACCTTGACAAGTACTGGCGTGCTACGGCTATGAATATGGTTAATCACCAAACCAAAAAAACGACGGATTTAGTTTGGGATGAATATCAGTTTAGAACCGGTTTAACTGATGCTGATTTTAATAAAAATACCTTGAAGCGAGCTAAATAAAACTCGCAGGTTTATACCGTTTCAAATGATTTAACTCACTATTATTTTTATCAACACTACGTGTTGCTGTTAAGAGCGTTACCTTAAAATGGCCAGACTGTTTACATTGGAAAACACACTATTGCCGTTAGTTTTGTGTTTTCCTTTTACAGGCGTAAATGCTGAAGTGGAATTTGAGCTAGCAGGAAAAGCTGAAATAGAAGTGACGGCTTATGCTGATGAGGGCCAGTTTCCTAATCAAGACTACCGCACGAATTTATCGGTCGCTGCTGAGCCAGAGTTCTATTGGGAGTGGAATAACGGCAATGATAGTTTTACATTCAGGCCGTTTGCTCGTGCTGATGAAAATGATGAAGAACGTACACATGCTGATATCAGAGATTTTTCCTGGACCCATGTTAATGGCAATTGGGAATTTCACACCGGTGTACGTAAAGTTTTCTGGGGCGTTACGGAGTTTAACCATTTAGTCGATATTGTTAATCAAACTGATAGTGTTGATTCTTTCGATGGTGAAGAAAAACTTGGCCAACCCATGATTAATATTTCACGAGTCACAGATTGGGGTATTTTCGACACCTTTATTCTGGTTGGCTTTCGTGAAAGAACCTTTGCCGGAGAAGACGGCAGGCTTCGTAGCAATTTAATTGTAGATACTGATCGCGCAAGTTATGAATCTGACGATGAAGAAAAGCACATAGATTACGCATTTCGTTGGAGCCATTCAGTCAGCTTTTTTGATCTAGGCGTATATTGGTTTAACGGTACTGATCGAGAGCCGCTTTTTCAACCGCGCTTAGTGAATGGCACGGCAGTGTTAATTCCCTTCTATCAACAAATTTCTCAAGCAGGCATTGATGTCCAGGCGACAATAGACAGTTGGCTATGGAAACTGGAGGCTATTTATCAAGACAGTGATAACGATGAATTTTTAGCTTCACAATTTGGTTTTGAATATACCTTCTATGGAGTGAATCAAACGGCTGCGGATATCGGAGTCCTATTAGAATATGGTTGGGATGAAAGAGACGAAGACTCAAACCGTATTGCGCAGAATGATATTTACCTGGGCTCTCGACTCACGCTGAATGATAGCAATGATACAGCCTTATTAGTCGGTATGAGTTACGACGCTGACTATCACACAAGAAGCTTATTGATTGAAGCTTCCAGACGCCTGACCGACCACTGGACAGTGGCATTAGAGGGGTTGGTGTTTAAAGCCAGTAATACCAATGATGCAGCAGCTGTACTTGATGAAGATGATCGTTTGCAGCTAAAGCTGGAACGGTATTTTTAATGCGCTATAGCGTTTTTTCTGCCCGTGTTATTTTTTGTCTCAATAAAAGGGAATATTTATGATTCGCTTGGTATGTGGCCCGATTGGAGCTGGTAAAACTACATATGCAATGGCCTTGGCAGAGCAAACGCGTTCAATTCGATTTTCTGAAGATGAATGGCTTGCTAAATTATTTGTGCCTGATGCCTCAGAAGGGTTGCTGGAACAACCAATGCAAGTTGTTGGTGAATGGGCAACAGAAAGATACCTTCGTTGCCGCAGTCAAATATGGTTGGTCTGTAAGCAACTGCTTTCGAATAATATCAGCATTGTATTGGACGGCGCTGCGGCAAATCAAAGCCAGCGGGATGCGATTCGCAAAAAAGCAATAGATCATAGCGTTGATTTTCAATTGTATTATATAACGGCCCCGTCTACTGTGAGACATAAGCGAGTATTTGAGCGAAACCAACATCAAGGCTGTACTTATTCTCTTGAAGTTACGCCAGCCATGTTTGAACATACCGAAAATTTTTTTGAACCACCGATTGGCGAAGAATTAGAAAACGCTATTGTTGTTCAAACATAAAATAGGGTGAGTTCATAGATGAATATTGTTAATAAACTCATAAATACTATCCCTTCTCCTCAACGTTATACTTTAATATTAAAAACCTTTGGCTTTTTTAAAATACCCTTAATTTTTTTCATTCGGCCACAAGTTATTTGTTTGGATGACGAACGATGTATTATTAAAGTTCCTTTTAAACGCCGGGTTAAAAACCATCTGAACTCTGTTTATTTTGGCGCGCTGGCAATTGCAGCTGAATGTGCAGGGGGTATTGCGGTAATGAAAGAAATCAATGACAGCGGAGAAAAAATCTCTCTAGTCTTTAAGGACTTTCATGCAGAATTTTTAAAACGCGTAGAAGGTGACGCTTATTTTACTTGCTATGATATGAAAGAAATCAAGGCTTTTGTTAAAGAGGTGGCTGCTTCTGATGAGCGCAAGCAGCTGCCCTTCAATGTTATTGCAACCTGCCCATCTAAATTTGAGAATGAGCCTGTTGCAGAGTTTACAGTCACTGTATCTCTTAAAAGAAGAGCATAAATTGAATAAGTTATCCGAGGTTAATCAGAGATTCCTATAGGGTTTTTAATAAGTTTTTAATTTTGCTTGAGTAGCGCCGGCTAACGATCGGTTTATCTTCTATGCCTGCAAGGCGTACATGATAGTGCCCTTGTTGATCTCGGTCTAAACCCTGGATATGTTGTACCGATATTAGCGAGTTGCGATGTACCCGAACAAATTGTTTAGAAAATTCTTGCTCTAAATCTTTTAATGTCTCATCAATCAGTACTTTTCCATGAGTGCTGACTACCAGAACATATTTCTGGTCTGCCATAAAATAACGAATGTCATCCAGTGGAATCAGTTCCACACCGCGATGGCCTTTAGAGGCGATATGCTCCCGTTGTTTCGATGCCTCTTCAGTATCTAAGGCTTCCAGTTGCAATTTATTTAAAGTTTTGGCTTTTTCAAGCACTTTTTTTAGCTGTGCTTGTTGAACGGGTTTAAGGAGGTAACCTGTCGCTAATGCTTCAAAAGCATCCAGTGCATATTGATCATAGGCAGTTGTAAATACAATGACAGGAGGAGCATCCAGTGCCGATATTTTTTTTGCCAGCTGGAGACCATTTTCGCCTGGCATTTCAATATCGAGCAATAAAACGGAAGGGTCGTAGTCAGTAATTGCTTGTAGTGCTTGTTCACTATTCGCTGCTTCTGCGACTACGTTATAACCCAGCTCAGTTACCATTTTTTGTAAACGCTGGCGAGCTAAAGGTTCATCATCAACAATGGCTATATCCATAATCTTCTAATCGGTTTTAATAGATAAAGGTAGTTTAATTTTAACAGAGTATTCATTGCTCAAGCTGTTCTCAGCGGCCTCTAGACTTGCCTGTTCACCATAGTGTAGTTCTAAACGGTGGATAATGTTACTTAACGCAAGCTGATGGCCTTGCTGTTTACTGTCCGCCGTACTTTGAATTTGTGGTATAGGGTTATCAATTTGGATAAGCAGATGGTCTGCAAAGACCTCTACCGAGAATGTAATCTTGCCGCCTTGAGTTAATCGTTGTATCCCGTGACCAATAGCGTTTTCTAGTAAGGGTTGTAGAAAAAGAGAGGGGACTAATACGTTTGGTAATGGTTCTTGATAGCGCCATTCCATTGTCAGTCTGTCATCTAAACGCATTTGCTCAATAGCAATATAGCGATGGCATAGATTAATCTCATCGGATAAAGGAACCAGCCCGGGGGTTTGTAAGCTGGAGCGAAACAGATCGCTTAAGTCTTCTACGGTCTTTTCAGCAGCCTGAGGATTTATCGTAATCAAGCTGGCGATGGTATTCATGCTGTTAAATAAGAAGTGAGGGCGAATTCTGGCCTGCAGTGATTGAATACGTGCATGTAATTCAGCTTGTTGTTGGTTGATCAATTGCTGTTGTAAATAAAGGTAGCGCAATAAAATGCCAGAAAAGATGGCCGCGATTAATACGGATTTTATCCATTGTTCAGAATTAAACGATGTGGGTATCAGCAATTGTGCCAGCCATAAGACTAACCCGGCAATAAAGAGGCAAATGCCATAAGCAAGGCAGCCGCTGGGGATTGGTTTTAAGCGGTTGAGCAGGTGTCTTATCTGGCAAAGTACTAAGGCGCAACACAAAACAATCCATTGAATAATCATGGATACAGAGCCCAAATGAGCCCAGGAGAAACTGCTGGATGCATCCGCTAGCATTAATACCACCGCTAAGAGTTCACCCACTAATACCAACCATAAAATAGCAGAGGGCTGGCACAAATAGGGCAGTAATGGCAGAGGTTGGTCTGAGTTATTATCGGTCATTCAGTCTCTTTATTATCGTCTGATTTGGCTGTTTGCTGAATTGCTCTCTTATAAGAGGCTTACTTCTTAGTTTAGCATAGGGTTTATTGACGATCTGTTGAGCCGTTCTCGCTGATATAGACCACAGTTTTTACCCATAGGGTTGTATCAGCTATAATGCCGCACACTTTTCTGTATAGCACTTTCTTCAACGAGCATTTCAATGAGCCAAGATTCTTCCGATTTGAAAAATAGCGCCTCACAAAAAGAGGCTTCTTCCAGTACATCTAAAGCGTGGGGCGGCCGTTTTTCAGAAGCTACCGATGCCTTTGTGCAACGCTTCACTGCATCTGTTGATTTCGATCAGCGTATGTACCTTCAGGATATCGAAGGCTCGATTGCTCACGCGACGATGTTAGCCAAAGTGGGCGTTTTGTCCGACGATGAAAAGCAGCAAATTTATGCAGGTCTAGAAGCGGTACGTGCCGATATTGAATCTGGAAAATTTGCCTGGTCAGTTGAATTAGAAGATGTTCATATGAACATTGAAAGTGCTTTAACTGAACAAATTGGCATTACGGGTAAAAAGTTGCATACCGGCCGCTCCCGAAATGACCAGGTAGCGACTGATATCCGTCTATACGTGCGCGATGCTATCGACAATATTGGTAAAGAGCTCACACGTCTGCAAGAAGGCCTACTATTGGTTGCGGAGCGCGAAGCCAATACGATTATGCCAGGCTTCACTCATTTGCAAACGGCACAGCCTGTGACATTTGGCCACCACCTAATGGCCTGGTTTGAAATGCTAAGCCGCGATTATGATCGCTTTATGGATTGTCGAAAGCGCTTAAATCAATCGCCACTGGGTGCAGCAGCATTGGCAGGAACAACCTATCCAATTGATCGCGACTACACTGCCGAGTTGTTGGGTTTTGATCGGCCAACAGCCAATTCACTGGATTCAGTGAGTGACCGTGATTTTGCGATTGAATTTTGTGCGGCTGCCAGCACTTTATTAATGCACCTTTCTCGTGCCAGTGAAGAATTGATTTTGTGGACGTCCGCTCAATTTGATTTTATTGACTTGCCCGACCGCTTTTGCACGGGTTCTTCCATCATGCCACAAAAGAAAAACCCGGATGTTCCTGAACTGGTTAGAGGCAAAACTGGTCGAGTCTATGGCGACCTATTTAGCTTATTAACATTGATGAAATCACAACCTTTGGCATACAACAAAGATAACCAGGAAGATAAAGAGCCGCTGTTTGATACTATCGATACAGTGATCGACTGCCTGAGAGCATTTGCCGATATGGTCCCTGCAATTACTGCTAAAAAAGACAGCATGTATGAAGCAGCGAAAAGAGGGTTTTCAACAGCGACAGACTTGGCTGATTATCTGGTGCGCAAAGGTATTCCTTTCCGTGACTCTCATGAAATCGTCGGGAAGTCTGTTGCCTATGGTATTGAGCAGAAAAAAGATTTATCGGAAATGTCATTAGAGGAATTGCAGCAATTCTCAAACACCATTCAGCAAGATGTATTCGATGTATTAACGCTTGAAGGTTCGGTTGCCGCGAGAAACCATATTGGTGGCACAGCACCAGAACAAGTAAAGAATGCTGTTGAAACCGCTAAAAGATTAATAGCGTCCCGAGCTTAAAACCTTGTCTAATGATTGCTTTGTGATAGTAGGTAAATAGAGTGTATTACAGTCTATTTACCATAAGTGCTCCATCATTTTCGGGTATTTAACAGGTTTAAATGATGTGAGTTGGATTTCACGGACAGTTTCTAAACCTTGCCATAATAACTTGTTGCCTTTAAAGCGACGAGATGATTTTATTCTATTTTTATATTGCTCTATCTCTTCCGGTAGAGCTTTTCTCAATGTTCCCATTTTTCCATAAAGTCGTACACCTGGAGCAGAAATAAATTTGCCTTTGTATAACGATTTTAGCCAGTAAGAAATACTGCTATTGGCAACCATAAGGCAGGCATTTTTATTCTGTTGAATATTTTGGGGGATATTTTGTGTGTATTCTTCAAAATAGTAAGCTGTTTGATCGTCTTTTAAAAAAATAAAGCCAATCGGTGTAATATGTGGGTTGCCTTCTGCATCAACTGTCGCTACTGAACAGTATTTTGATGAAGCAAGGCAAGTGTTAAATGTTTCTTTTATCTCAGGCCAGTATTCTTTTAAGTCCATCATTGATTCTCTGTTTTCTCAAGAAGATCGTGACTAAGCCAAATGGGTATCAGTAGGCTAACGGCAACAGAACTGTTTAAAAACAGTGCTGCCTTAACATCATGCATTAAGGAGTAGCTTGTATCGCCGATATACCAGACTAAAACCGCAGCAAATAAACCAAACCATTTTTCTCTAGTAGGTTCTGCAAAAAAGCTGTTGCTCAGTATCAATAATAATATACCCCAGCTGGCAACGGTTGGGCCAAACAGTGAGATAATATAAGCGGCTTGTGTATGAGCTATCTCTGATAATTCTATTCCAGGGAATATTTCATCAACCAATAAATTCCCTACAAAATCGATCTTTCCAAGAAATGGCAACGCAATGCCTAAGACGATATGAGCAATGGCAATAATTTGTATAACACGATGGTTTGTCGACATCTAATGACTAAGCCTTGTATAAAAAGTTTAGAATGTTGAGGCCTGATTGGACACATAAATACTGGTTTCTATCAATGCGATAAAATTCATTAATGAATGCATCATAATCGTTGTGATAATAGAGTTTGTTTTTAATCTGGCAAAGCCTAGTATTAAACCGGCTATAAAAATAGTGAGTATGCCATAAATATCATACTGAAGGTGAACAGAGGCCCATGCAAGAGAGGTAAGTATTATTGCGCCTATAGGACCAACAAAACTGGATGCAAAGCCTGATAATAAAAAACCTCTGAAAAATAATTCTTCAAATACAGGAGCAGCAATAACAATGGCAAGCCACATTAACCACAAAGGGTTAGCCGAGGTGTAGATATCAGACATAAAGTCTACAACGATAGGTTGGCCTAGCAAGTAAAGTAATGCGTCGATGATGATAATAAAAGCAATGGTAATGACTGCCCAATATTTAGCCGTTTTTAAATCGATAGCATGAAAGGCTAGGTATTTCTTTATATTTGCTCCCTTTTTTAATTTTATGATTCCACAGGTAATTAAACTGCATAAAATTAATGTGCCAAATGTTGCTAGTGATAAAGCAGTGCCATCGGTGCTTAATTCATTAAGTAGATCTTCCGAGATTTGCCCGTGGCGTAAATGTGCGTAAGCTAGTATTACAATAGTTTGAGCAATAATAAAAATAACAGTGACAAAAATGCCCCATAGTAAAGTGCCGGTAAACCCCCATAAAATATAATCAGGCTTTTGCGAATTCATATTCATATTTGTTCCATAAAAAAGACCAGTTAAGGTCTTAACTTCGGCATTGGTAAACTATCTAAATCCCTTATTTCATTATTTAGGCTATTTATTAAGTCATAATAGGGTTGTTTGGTTGACTCTAGCTCATCAATCTCATCGTCTTTTTCTCGTATGAGTTCTCGCATTTCATTACGTTGTGTATAAAAAAGTACTCTTTCAAGGCGGGTCGATTTGGGATCAGTTAAACCATGCTCTGCAATGTGTAAGTACTCTTCGTGCTCTTCTCTTTCTTCAATTAAAAGTGCAATATCATCATCAATGTCATCTATTGCATTATTATGCTCTTTTAGTTCTTGTTTCAATGTTTGTTTTTGCAGATAAATATCATGTCCGGCATTATAGCCTGTGCGTACACTTTCAATTAAGTCAGCAGGGCAAATGTTAGGAATGCCTCTATTGTGCTTGCCGAGTGAGTAGCCTCTTTCTGGTGTGCAGTAAGTACGTACACCGTTATCATAACCTGTTTTATAATTGTTAAATTCTGCACTGATACCGTGCTTTGAGCAGGCTTTACGGTGCTGGCTAAAGCGGTTAGATAATCCATAGCCTCGGCCACCGTCTTCATAGCCAATTGCTTGCCAGTCGGCTGTTAAGCAATCATTTTTATTCATCGTTGCACAGCCGTATAGAAACAAGCAGCTAATGAAGGCCGTTAGGATTTTATAATTTACCATTAAAAGAGTCCTTCTATCATTATTGATTGATAACTAGCAAGTATAGCTTAATAAAACTGAATGCCAGCTGAATACTCTAGAGTGAATAGCCGAAGCTTATTATTTAGTATGATTTCCAAAATAATAAATGCTTTGTGGTGAGATGCTATTTTAGTATTCGCAGGAGTATACTCACCAATAAAAAATAAAAGTGGTTAAAAGTTGCTATAAGTTTGGCAAATATTGCTCATGCTTGTGTTTAAGGTTTTAATTCAGCCTGGAAAAATTAAGCGTTATCAATTTTTATAATATTAGTTAAAATTTTTTGAGCGCAAATACTGTTTAAGTGCTTCTGTCAGCATGGTCACTTTTGGAGAGAGGTGCTGTCGGTGAGGGTAGACGACATGGATGGGCAACTCTTCCAGAGGATATTGCTCCATGACAGTAACAAGTTTGCCTGTGTGAATATATTTATTGACGGCGAAGTCAGGGCTTAAGGTAAGAGCAGTACCATGGGCGGCGATTCTGGCTGCGGCCATAGCGCTGTTAACGGATATTTTTGCAGAGACTTTAACGTTGATATCTGGCGATAATGCCCATACGCCAGACTGACGGAAGTTGCGATCAACCACACAGGGTACCGCCGATAATTCTTCCGGTGTTGTTGGTGTGCCATAACGTGCAATAAAGGCGGGGGATGCACAAAATGTTAATCGGCTGATACCCACTGGTCTGGCAATCAGGTTGGAATCTTTCAGCTTACCTATTCGAATAGACGCATCAAACCCTTCCGCAACCAGGTCAACATAGCGATCATTCAGGTTGATATCAAATTCTATATTAGGGTGAATAGTTTCCATTTTTGTTAGGAAAGGCATCAATACAATTTCACCAAAAGTAGTCGGTGCGGACAAGCGAAGTCGCCCTGTTAAGGTCTGGTGCTTTTCGGTGATATTGGATTCGAGGGTACTGATATCGTCCAACACTCTTTTCGCTTCTTCATAATAGGCCGAGCCTGTATCTGTCAGGTGCAGGCTCCGTGTCGTCCGGCTGATCAAACGGACTGATAAAGCCTCTTCTAATTTGTCCACATGCATGCTGATAAGCGCTTTGGTTTTACCCAAGCGATTAGCGGCTGCGGTATATGAACCCTCTTCAGCGACGGCAATAAAAGAGGACATCAGCTTTAGTTTATCCATTTATCTCATTCTAATTGTCAATTATTTTTTAACAGTGGTTTAACAATAATGAGTATTGTTTATAAAAGCAACATCAAATTACACTGTATGCACGGCTTAACTCAAATTTAATCTGTTTTTACTGGAGGAAAATTATTATGAAAAATACACACAATTATGAATATGGCATCGTCAGTTTACGCGTTGCACTGGGCCTGATGTTTCTATCTCATGGCCTTTTAAAGTTATTTGTTTTTACTCCGACTGGCACAGCTGGTTTTTTCAGTTCACTGGGCTTACCCGCTTTTCTTGGCCCCTTAACGATGAGCATGGAAGTTCTAGGAGGCGTTGGCTTAATACTGGGTTATCACAGCCGGTGGATTGTTGTGGCGTTGTTACCAGTGTTAATCGGCTCTATTTTATTTGTTCACGGTAGCAAGGGGTGGGGGTTTGCAAATGAAGGGGGTGGTTGGGAATACCCTGCATTCTTAATGGTTGCCTCTATTGCTCAATTCTTTTTTGGTGATGGTACGTTCTCTGTCAGGCAAATGCTTAGCAAAGGCAATCAGAGCGCGATGGCTACATCGTAGAGAGCATTTCTAATGATTAAGAATGAGCCTTTAAGTTATTGCCAAAGGCTCATCAGTTTTTTCAAATCAAAATTCGGCAATATTAACCAGAGTGAAAGGGTAATACTATGTTAGTAGATGGCACGTGGAGTAAAGAATGGGAGCCAGTACAAAAGAAAGATGAGCAAGGTCGCTTTGTGCGGCAGGTCAGTAGTTTTCGAGAGAATATCCCATCAGAAAAAATAGAGCAGTGGCTAAAAGGCGATAAACAATCAGCCATGTATCAATTATATGTTGCGTATATTTGCCCTTGGGCAACGCGTGCATTGATTGCTCGACAGTTATTAGGTTTAGAAAATGTTATTGATGTAAAAATTGTTCAGCCGCAATTGTCTGAATATGGTTGGCAGTTCGGTGACTATCCTGGCAGTACACCAAGAAGCGACGTCGACGTTGATTATATCTATGAACTGTATACACAATCAGACCAACACTACACTGGCCGTGCAACTGTTCCTGTGCTTTGGGATATAGATGACGCGCGTATTGTGAACAATGAGTCAGCAGATATTCTTCGAATCCTCAACCATCAACTGCGGCCAATACACAAGTCTACCCTTGATCTTTACCCCGAAGATTTACAAGCCGCTATCGATAAATTTAATGACAGAATTTATTCATCATTTAACAACGGTGTCTATAAATCAGGTTTTGCATCATCGCAGTTTTCTTATAACGAAGCCGTAACAGATGTATTTTCATGTTTAGATGAGTTAGAGAAACATTTTTCAACAGCAGAATTTGCAGTAGGCAATCAATTAACAGAAAGCGATATTCGCTTATTTGTAACGCTCGCGCGTTTTGATGTTGCTTACCACGGTTTATTTAAAACCAATATAAAGCGTATTACCGACTATCAAAATTTATCGCGTTACTTTGAAAACTTATTAGATATTCCTGCTTTTAGAGATAACACCAATATTGATCATATAAAGGCGGGCTATTATTCAATAAAAGCAGTCAACCCAACCGGCATTGTCCCTATTGGCCCAGAGTTACCTTGGTTTCATTATTTACAAGATAAAAACTAAAGAGGTTGGTATGTCTACAAATGCTCCCGTTATGTTTATCAGCCATGGTGCACCTACGTTTGCATTATCTCCTGGCAAAGCGGGTAGGTTGCTTCGACGTATAGGTAAGCGGCTGGCTCAGGTCAAAGGCATTGCAATACTATCGCCTCATTGGATAACACACCACCAAGAAATATCTGCCGGTGAAAGCCCGGCGACTTTTCATGATTTTGGTGGGTTTGCTGATGACCTATACACTATCAGCTATCCAGCGCCTGGTGATCCCAGCTTGGCTCGGAATATACAAAACAAACTAACACAGAATGGAATATCGTCTTTGCTTAATACAGAGCGAGGTCGAGACCATGGTGTTTGGGTGCCAATGCTGCATCTCTTGCCTGATGCAAATATTCCTATCATTCAATTATCTTTGAAGCATCGCTCTTCCTGGGAAGAGATTGTCAACTTAGGTAGCTATCTCCGAGTGTTACGTGAGCAGGGCATTGCGATTATTGGCTCAGGCAGTTTGACCCACAATTTGTCGGACATGCACTGGTCAGCCAAAACGCCTGCCGATTATGCCGTTCAGTTTCAGCATGCCGTTAGGCAGCATATCTTGCATCGGGAATATAGTGAGTTGATTCACCGTGCAAAATCACTTCCCGGTTTTGCTAAATCTCACCCGACGGATGAACATTATTTGCCACTGCTATTTGCAATTGGAGCATTAACACCAGAGGATCGCCCTTCTGTATTAGAAGGCGATATTGTTTACGGTTCTCTATCGATGGAGTCTTATTTTTGGTGTTAATATTTTAAAAGAAAAATCCTACTATCCTAAGAAACGATAATACTTGTCGGAAATTGCTATATTCATGTCATATATTGCTTAATTATTATTTTGATTGACTTCATCTGAAGTCGAAAGCGATACTTGAAAGAATACGAAGCAAAAACTCATATGCATTAAAAGCTCTATCTATAAAAATAGTTGAATTTCAAGTGGCGTGAAATTTGACCGATTGTGACGGTTATGCACGAAACGTTGACAAAGTGTATTGATTCATATTCTGTTCAGGTTTGGCGCGTTACAATAGTGAGATAAGCTCACGAGTTAGATGGCATGGCTCCAGTAACATGAGTCACAGGCTCATCAATTCAGAATAGATAGATTATCTTAAATAGAGGAACTCATATGTCTGTCAAATTATCCCTTGCGCTTCCAATGTTGTTGGCATTCTTGGTTGGGTGTACTTCTACGGAGACTCATCGCGTTGTGCAAACGCAAAAAGTAGAGTCTTACGCCAGCAATTACAGTGGGCCCAAAACGACCCTTGCTGTCGGTAAATTTAATAACCGCTCTAATTATTTACAGGGTTTATTCTCGACAGGTGTCGATCGTTTGGGTAATCAAGCAAAAACAATTCTAAAAACCCATTTACAACAAACTAACCGTTTTAATGTCGTTGACCGTGAGAACCTTGAGGCGATCACTAAGGAAGCTAAACTACGTGGTCAGACACAGAATCTAAAAGGTGCACGCTATACAGTGACGGGTGGTGTTAGTGAATTTGGCCGTAAAGTCACCGGCGATAAACAACTCTTTGGTATCTTGGGTTCAGGTAAAAAACAAACGGCTTATGCCAAAGTCTCTTTAAATGTCGTTGATGTATTAAGTTCCGAAATTGTGTACACCACTCAAGGTGCCGGAGAGTACGGTTTAAATAGCCGCGAAGTACTAGGCTTTGGTTCGGATGCCAGTTACGACGCTACATTAAATGGTAAAGTACTAAATCTGGCCATCACAGAGGCCGTTAATAACATGGTAAGAGATTTAGAAAGTGGCAAACTTAATGTTGACCTGTAAATTTTCTGCGAGCAAATAATTAATTTACAACCCAATTAACGAGTACTAAAGAGACGGAAAGAGTATGAGAGTTTTAACAAAAGAGCGGGTGGTGTTGGTACTGCTTACTCTCATTATGCTTCAGGGATGTGAGACAACAGGGCCCCTGTACCATTGGGGCTCTTACGAACAACTCCTTTACGATATGTATAACAAGCCCGGTAAAGCTCCCCCCGGTGTACAAATTGAAAGATTGACGAGGGATATCAGCAAGGCAGAAAGTCGCGGCCTTTCTGTTGCGCCTGGGGTTTATGCCCATCTTGGTTACATGTACGCGATACAAGGTAATATTGGTAAAGCTGAGCAAGCCTTTAATAATGAAGTCATACTTTATCCTGAATCAAAAACATTAATTGAGGGCATGTTAACCCGCGCCCGAAAAGCACAAGATATAACAAGCAAAGATAATACAGAGGTAAAACTATGATGGCTTCTGTATGCTTAAAACTAACAAATAATAAATCTGTTTTACTCGTACTATCAGTATTATTTGTATTGCTGGCGGGCTGTGCTTCGCCACATTCTGGTTATGACTATAGTGCCTTGATGGAAAGCAAGCCTCGCTCAATTTTAGTGATTCCACCACTGAATAATTCCATTGAAGTGGAGGCATCTTATACCTACTTATCGACTGTCTCCCGGCCCTTGGCCGAAAAAGGCTATTATGTTTTTCCTGTTGCTGTGATTGATAATTTACTTAAAGAAAATGGCTTGCCAACGCCTGCAGAAATGAATTCAATCCCCTTGGATAAAATTCGTGAAGTGATTGGCGCTGACGCCGTGTTATATGTCACCATTGATAATTGGGGGCAAAAATATCAACTGGTGAATTCTCGTACCGTTGTCAGTGCTACACTCAAACTAGTCGATGCTCGGACGGGTACCTTATTGTGGGATGCCAAAGCTTATGGACAGGAAAATTCGGATAACGGTAATAATGGTTTACTAGGCGCCATTGTCAGCGCAGCGATTACTCAAGTGCTGGCGTCCGCGACAGATAAAACTCCCGATGTTGCAAGGCAAGCCAATAATAATGCAATTAACAATAACCGTTACGGCTTGCTAGATGGACCATACAAGCCCGATATTAAAAAGAAGTAGTCAGTAGTTTATTCATCGATAAAAACCGTTGGAGGGGCGCCAATGGTTTTTATAAAAAAGACTAAAAACTTTGCGCTATCCGTATCGCTGGCATTTTTACTAACCACATGAATGTCATCAGGGTATTCATAAAATGTATCGCCTTTAACTAAAGTCACTTCTTCGCCACCGGCGACTTGCATATCGACTGAGCCTTCTAACACGTATACATAGGTATGAGCATTGTGCCTATGGGGTGGTGTTGATTCACCAGGTTTGTATTCCACTGTCATCATAACGACTTCCTGGTTTTTTGGTAGCGGTGGTAGGCCTTTGCTGAAAACTGAAGAAATATCAGCGGCATTTGCATTAATATGAATAACAATAAAAACGATTAAAAAAATAAATTTCACTGTTTACGCACCATTAGTTTTTATGTTGTAGTTGGTTTTTAAGTGTTAAAAAAACCCTCTTTATAAAATATAAAAGAGGGCTAAAGGGACTACTTTTAAGGAATAAAATATCTTGGGTGCTAGCTTAAGAGCTAATGCGATTAAATTGGATTAGCTCAGAAATTTCTTTTGCATATTTATCAGAACTAAGCTGGCGCAAAATTTCAAAAGCAGATTCGTAACTGACAGGCCCACCGTTTGAGGTAACAACACCATCGTCAACGACAACATTTGTATCGTATTGAACCTTAATTTTAGGGTAGGCTTTAGCAAGGTCTTTTTCGCCGCCCGCCCAGGTTGTTGCTTTTTTGCCATCAAGCACGCCAGCTTCACCCAGTAAAAATGCACCAGAACAATTGCTGCTCATTAATGTTGCTTTGTCTTTTTGGCGAGCAATAAAAGAAATTAACTTTTTATTCGATAATGTTGGGTCCATGTCGTAAGCGCTGGGTACAATTAACACATCTAGATCGCCTACCTTATCGATAGTGGTATCAGCAGTTACCGTTAAGCCTTCTTCTGACTTAATAACTTTTTTATCAGTAGCAGAAATTAACAAGACCTCATAATTTGAAAACCAGGCTTTTTTACTGGCTGCGCCAAATACTTCGATAGGTGCGGTGACATCACTTGTGAGAAATCCATCAAATACAATAATGCCGATTTTGGACGAGGCAGCATGAGTGTAACCAGATATCATCAGTGATAAAAAAGCAACGATAAAAAACCTCGAAATCGAAACGAAAGTCTTAGATATTACTAAAGGCATAAAATATTCTCCTAAGAATGTTGATAAGTTAGTAAAAAGTAGTAATTAATGTATTGGCTTGATCGAAAGCATTTTTTTTAGCGACTGCAACGTCCGTATCTATTGGAACCGTTGGTGCAAAACATAAGTGATCGGCCTGATAGCCAAAATAAACCTTTAGCCATTGCTTCAAGTAAGGAATGCAAAAGTCATTGTGTTCATTGCCACTGCTTGGCGTGTAATCAGCGGCACTACTGCTAACCAAAACACACCGTTTAGGTTCAACCACTGGTGTATATCCAGCCTCTGGCGTCCATTTAAAGCAAAGCCCAGGTTGAGTAATGACATCGATATAGTGCTTCAATACATAGGGGACACCAAAATTCCACATGGGCAAAGCAATGACAACAACATCGGCATTAATAAAAAGCCGACAATGTTTCTCGATCCCTTCCCAGCTAGACTGTTCTTCTGCAGTCAATGGCATGCCAGACATAACGGCATACTTTGCACTGCTGGCCACCCTGTCCATCTGCGGTAAGGATTGTTGCCAAAGGTCAAGTGTATCGATTTGCCACTCATCTGGATGCTTACTGACAAGACCTTGCGTAAAGTGCTCAGCTAACTGGTAACTGTTTGATTGCTGCCCCCGAGGAGAACAGGTAATGAGTAATAGTGTCTTCATAAATGAACGCCGATTTCACTGTATGCTTGAAGTCATCTTAAGTTATGATGGTTCTCATAAAAGAGCCAATAATGAATAAATAGCAGAGCCAATATATGCCCCAAAAACAGCCATCACCGAGCCAACGGTTTGAATTTGAAACCCTGTTTCTCGACCCTCAATCAAACATTGCGCTGTTTCGGCAATTAGAAGGGCAACTTCGAGAGTCAATCTGGTGTGGGGTACTCAAACCCGGTGAGCGGTTACCCTCAACACGGGTATTGGCGGCACAACTTAGTGTTGGCCGTAACACGGTTATTAACGCCTATGAGCAACTGACAGCCGAAGGCTTTTTGGTGACTAAAAAGGGAGATGGCACACGAGTTACTCAAGACTTTGAAAAGCGAAAAAAGCTACCTAGGGGTAAGTCGAAAAAAAAGCGTGAACACAGCAAGAAGAAAAATCACGAAACACAGCTCTCCACGCGTTATGAAAACCATGCGGCCCTTTATCGTCAATCACGGATCAAATACCCAAGCCCACGCCCATTCCGGGCGCAATTGCCCGATGTGTCGGCTTTTCCTTCCAAGGTGTGGGCTCAGCTAAGCAATCGGCGGCTACGCAGTGATGCATCGAACTGGTTATCGCAAGCCCCTTCCCAAGGTTACGAACCCTTAAGAGAAGCCATTGCCGGGTACTTAGGTGCCGCTCGGGGAATCATAACCAGCCAACAGCATATTTCAGTCACGGCCGGTGCTCAGCAAGGCATCGAACTTCTGGGCAAAATGTTAATTAACCCCGGAGACATTGTCGTATTCGAGGACCCTGGTTACACACCCGCAATGACAGTATTCGAAATGATGGGTGCTACAGTTATTTCCATTCCGATTGATGAATCTGGGCTGGATGTTAAACAACTGTTATCGCTAAAAGAAAACATTAAAATAATTTACACCACACCTGCCAGCCATTTTCCTTTGAGTGTTAGCTTGTCTCAAGCGCGAAGGAAAACACTCATCGAATGGGCGCAGGCTAACAACTGCCTGATTATTGAAGATGACTATAATGGTGAATACCGTTATTCCGGTAGGCCTGCGGCAACATTGTATGAACAATGCAATAGCAACCATGTAATTTACATGGGCAGCTTCAGCAAATTATTATTTCCGGGGTTAAGACTTGGGTTTTTAGTCACGCCCGAACAGTTTGTAAAACCTCTCAACAAACTTCGCTGGCTATTAGACCGGCATTCCCCAGTATTAGAGCAAGCGGTACTCACCGATTTTATTAACGAGGGCCACTTTAGTCGTCACTTACGTAAAATGCGTACGCTTTACTTTCGGAGGCAAACGTTTTTTCTTACGATAGCAAACGAACACTTAAGCGATATGATGACAGTCCCTTCACTGGAAGGTGGATTGCATTTAATCGGATGGCTAAAGGAAGAAACGAGCGAGAGCGATTTACTTAATGCAGCAGAAGACGCAGGAATAGAGCTAACACCAACCTCATTGTATCAACGCTTACCGATAAAACAGGCTAGCGTATTAATTGGATATGCCCCTTATTCCGAAGAGCAATTATACGAGAGTGTACTGGCATTGAAACAAGCGTATAAAAAATTGGGTAAAGAATAAATAAGCCATTGTTCTTCCAGAACTTATGTGTTGATATTATCGATTCAATTTAGTGGGTTTTAAAAACACTGATATGCTCGCCCAGTTCATTTAATTTATGGGCAAGAGATTGACTGTTTTTATCAATAAAGGTTGCGACAGAAACAGCCTGTTCAGTATGAGTGTTGATATTTTCAGCATTGGCGGCAATCTCGTTTGATACACTAGACTGTTGCTCTGCGATAGACGACACCTGAATAATTTGATCATTGACTTGATGAATAAGGTCATAAATTTTCTGGCTTTTTTCCATAACATTATTAGAGTCTTCCAGGCATACATCAACGACACTTTTACTTTCATTCATCGTTGAAGAGGCTTTTGCAGCGCTGTCTTGTAGAGATGAAATCATGGTTTGAATTTCTTCTGTCGACTCTTGTGTTCGCTGCGCTAAATTTCTTACCTCGTCAGCCACGACGGCAAACCCTCGGCCTTGTTCGCCAGCTCGTGCAGCTTCGATAGCGGCGTTTAATGCCAGCAAATTAGTTTGCTCGGCAATGCCACGAATACTATCCAAAATGCCGCCAATATCTTCACTGTTGCTGGAAAGCTGAGAGAGAATTTGTTCTGACGCAGTAATTTTTTCTGAGAGTTTTCCTACTGAATCAGCCGCTTTTTCAGAAAGCTTATCACCCTCTTGGCTATTGTCTTGTACATCATTTGATAGAGAGGCAACCACTTGACAAGAGCTGGATACCTCATCGATACTGGCCGACATTTCCGTAATAGCCGAGGCGACCAGTTGCGTTTGTTGTTGCTGGTCTTCCATAGTGGCAATATTATCCGCTGCTCGCTCAACAAATACCTGCGTATCAGTAATAGCAGACTTTGTTGTCTGCTTAACGTCATCAATAATGTCTCGTAACCACTCAATATAACTATCAATACCGCTAGCGATTTCGGCGATTTCATCAGAGCCAATATCCTTAACCTGAATCGACAAATCATTATTCTGAATACTGTTAGTCAGCAATTGGCTGATGCCTTTAATTCGCGAAGAAATATTGCGGGAAATATGTAAAGCTAGCCACGCAAGTAAACCAACAAATACCAGCATAGCGATAAGCCCACCGAATAAATAACGCTGGCTATTGGCTAACTGTTGGTTGACCTGCTGAGTAATAAAGCGGGCTTCTTCATCAATAACACCTTTTAGCACCTTAATGCGCTCAGTTGCTAACGGAAACCATTTATCAGAGGTTGGGCCATCGATGGCATTCAGTGAGTCCGCCTGTCCTAAAAAGCGTTGTTCAATAGAGCTAACCTGTGTAAACACAGGGGTTTCAGTCGCTTGCAGTAAATCGTCTCGGCTATGCAGGTTTTCATGGCTTAACAATAACTGTAGCCGGCTATCAAATTCATTAATATAGCGGTAAACATTGGCATAGGACTCAATATTGGTGGAGCCCCTGGCGTAAATGCCATTTAGCAGACCACGGCTTTGTCCGGCACGCTCTTTCATCCATAACATGGCATTAAGGTCGATCACTTCATTGCGTAGTGATTCATTTTTAATATGAGTTGCTAACTGGCTAACGTAGTCTAAGGCTTTTTTATTGAGTGCGGAGTAATAAGCGAAGGCGCCATTGTCGGGAGAGAGGGCATCTACCTTGTTGCGTACAGCTTCTTTTTGCTCAAGCAGTTGATTTAAATCAGTCAGTGTGTGTTGAATATCTTGTGCATATTCATTGGTGTGCAAAAAATTGTGCCATTCTTCGGTGGCTTTATCAGCCTTTTCTCGTTGGGCAATGACTTTATCTTTCCCCTTTCTACCTTTACTGCCTAAAAAGCCAGCTGTCAGGCCACGCTCTACAGCATGTTGGTGAGCAATACCATCGAGCTTATGTGTCAGCTCAATCAACGCTTGGGTTTGGCGGGAGTCTTTTTGAAAATCGTATAGCAGCATGCCGTCGTAGATCAGCACTAGTAAAAGAGCTAATAATGGAAGAGACGACAATAATACTAACTTGGAATTGATTGAATAACGAGAGAGCAACATGGCAACAAGAGTCATTAGTGTTCAAAGCAAGTAATTACTAATGAGTGTAGTTTATTTCAAGCAACATACAAGAAGTCAAGAAAGGCTACAGAATAGGGCGGTAGTCTGGTATCTCGTGGTGGCAACAGGCATAATTCGCTCATGCTAAAAACCACACTCAATCACCTGCCCGAAGCCAAACAAGCGAATATTCACGCCATAGTGGATGTTATACACGACGAATTTGATCGGGTCGTCTCCGTTGCGACCAAACCCGAGAAAAAGAATAGCCGAATACTGCTCATTTTATTGTTCGGTAGCTACGCCAAAGGCACCTACGTGGAAGACCACAAAAGTGGTTATATTAGCGACTACGACATACTCGTCGTACTCAACGAACCTGCTTTGGTTGAAGAATATAAAATCTGGCACACCGTAGAAGAACGCGCGGCCGTTAAAACCCAAGCGCCGGTTAACCTGATCGTACACACCCTGCGCGACATCAACCAAGAGCTACGACAAGGCCAATACTTTTTTAAAGACATTCGCCAACAAGCCATACAACTCTACCAATACAATCATACCGAGCTTCTCGATCCCGGCAGTATCGTACAAGAAGAAGTGCAAGGCATCGCCCAACGGCATTTTGATCAATGGTTTGAAAGTGCTAATCGCTTTTTTGATCTTTTTCAGATGGCATTAGAGAAAAAATATTTAAAAGAAGCGGCCTTTCAACTACATCAATCGGTAGAGCGTTACTTTGCCTGTTTACTACTGGTGTTTACCAACTACCGCCCCAAAAGCCACAATATCAAAGCCATGCATAGCTTGGTTATCCAACAAGCGAGCGAGCTTAAACACATCTTCCCGCAAGATACTAAATTCAACCGCCGCAGCTTCCAGCTCCTCAAAAAAGCCTACATCGAAGCTCGTTACTCCGAACACTACGAAATCACCGAAGAAGAACTCACCTGGCTCGCCAGCGAAGTTAAGCGTTTGCAGGTTGAGGTAGAGCGCTTGTGTAAGGACAAGATAGGGTAGGGCTTTTTAAATACGGCTACTGAATGTGTTGCGGACTCACTCGGCTTTGTCGCCCCGTTTATTAAATACCGGAGCAACGTTTTGTCTATGGATATTACAAGCCGAGTTTACGTTTTAAAAACATAAAGGGTTTAAATTGTGTGCGCTGATAATCTGTTAAGGGCTGTGCATCGGGATCAGACAAAGAGGCCTTGCGAATTTCAGCATCACTCAGACGTTTCACTTTGTCAGGGGTAGTTTGTCCTTTAATACTATTCGCTTGCTGTTTGTTAAGTACTCTAACTTTTGTCATGTTCGTAACCGTCACCATCTTTGCGTGGAACAACACGCTTAAACTTCTTTAATTCTTCTTCTGTTAAGGGCTGGGCATCGGGGTCAGATAACGCAGCATCGCGTATTTCCTCATCCGTTAACTCTTTCACCTTTTCCCAATCAGTATCGCTCTTTAATTTCTTCGCTTCTTCTGCTGTGTAACGTTTAATTGTCATGTTAATAACCTCGTCGATAGATACGAATATCATTAGAATCCGCAGGTCTTACAGAGATAATCCTGACGGTATCAGCCTCTAATTCTGCATAGGCCACATATAAAACATTGGCGTTATTCGCACCAATAATGACCATGCGTTGCCCGTCGGGATAGTTATATCGGTTATCTTCGAATGATACCGCATTTTCATCAAAGAATACGGGGATTGCGTCTTCAAACCTGACTTTGTGCTTTTTAATATTTTGTTGATTCTTGTTTTCGTCCCATTCAAAATCCACTTTCTGTTTTCCTCCTGAATCGGTTTAGCGCCGAAGATACCACAGTGTTTTTATAAATTCTGTGCGACAAAACCACCAATAACCGCTTGTTATTAAAAATAATTTTTCCATGTTGAAGAGGGTGACAAATCGTTTTTATTTTTTTTCGTTGTCATCGTGTGCTTCCTCATCCCAAAGCATATTTACATCATCATCAGATTTGCCGCTGGCTAGTTGATCGGGTTCTTTAATATTGCCTGTATTACGCATTTCCAGTGCCGCCAATCGTGCAGCTGCCTTCATCTGTTCTTTAAGGGGATTATCCTTAAGCTTTTCGTCTCGTTTTTCTTTTATCTTTCGAGTAGACATACTTATATCCTCCTTATGCACCAATCAGGCTTACAATCATAGGCAAAGCCTTTTCGGCCATAAGCTGCTATTAAACCAAGTGACTCTGATCTTTTGGTTTATTTGGCCTTTTCTCCAAAACGTATTTCAACCAACTCTTTATCCAAAGGGTAAACAGTGGTCTTACTGCCATCCCATAAAGCAATATGTGAAGGGGATTTGGCGATTAATAAACCTTCTAATACTGCTTTGTTATTCTTTTTAATAAATACGCATTTGTTTTTGGAATCTAAAACTTCTAACTCGCAGCCTTCAAACTTATCTATTTCTTTATTAGCAATACTGCCGCCAAATACATAAACAAGAGCCGCTAAAATGCTCGGTAAAATAAAAATATAAAAGAAACTAATAGCAGTCGTTACACCAAGTAATGAACCAATAATAGGTAAACCAAAATAGTGAAAGATACTATTATTTTGTATTTTTTCGCTATGTTCTTTAAATTTTGGTTTAAATTTCTTCTGATGTTTTAAAACAACGACACAGCCAAATAAAACAACAACCGCAATAGCTAATATGGCAAATAAGAATTTAAGGTTAAATACGAGTATAATAATCTCGGACGTAAAATATATAAAAAAGTAATAGGCTTGTATCAAATATTCCTGAATGCTTCTAGGAAAAAACTGATTATCAAGGCCGTATTTCGAAAATCGCCCCAATTCATAAAAATACCCAGTAGCGTATAGTGCTGGCACGGATAGTGTGGCAATAGAAATTGCTTTATTTATAGTAAAGGTAGGTTTTAGTTTTTCTTCTTGCATGAATAGTATTTTATTGTGTGAAAAGTATAAAAATTAAAACCTATGCTATCTTGAGTGGCGCTCTAATCATTGTTTTCCAATAAATGTGTGATTGTTCGTAAAGCTTAAGTGTAATGTCAAAATAGTCTTCTTTTGTATTCATCTTGGTTTTATAAATTTTATTAAAATAGCTTTATTATATTAGTCAGTGTCTACTTCAATTAACGTGTCGGCTTGCGGCCAATAGCAGACATGGAGCTAGATAAATTACACCTAGATCTCTAAATTCGAGTCTGCCCCTAGTGTTTCACTAGATTTAGAAATTTATAAGTGCTAATTAAAATACTTTCCGTAGCAGCACTTTATTATATTCCCTCAAACCGCTAACCAAAGATTTCATTTTCGATTTCCTGATATATCTGGGTTTCCTCAGTAATCAAAGGCGCTATAGTATCTCTAAGAAAGGCGCACTTATTATTGCCGCATTGAGTTAATCCTAGGATTCTTTTAACTTCGGTGAAAATTTGTCCGCTTGCCGACTTTACGTCGTCTTCAGGGTTACCCCTTGCAACACTCTCTTGAATAGCTATTTTTTTCGCCTGAAGGCACTGATCTATGAGCTCCGCTTTTCCGATTATTGAGCATAATTTTTTAATAATCTCATCGTCTAGTAAGTAACATTCAATGTGTCTTCTGGCTGAAGCCTTTACTCCCTTCGCCAAGAGTTCAGCCACCTCGGCATCACTCTTATCGTCTCTGTCAACGAACTTGATGATTTCTGATGACTTCAATATGTTGGATATAATTTTTACCGATTGGTTTTCTATATTCTCTATTTCTGAGCAAGACCCGACTGAAACAAAAGTGGTTCCATGATGTTTTTTTCCCAATATTTTTCCGTAAACCAATGAATCGAAATCTCTATATTTCCTTCCCTGACTAGTCCCTTCGCAGAACACTATTTTTTGTGGCGATATCAGTTTTGAAAAATCGGCAAATGCCAAGTCAAAAAATCTATCCCAAATAGCTTTGCTTATCTGTGTTGGCTGTATCACCTCAGCTAAGTCGAAGTCTCGGTTATCAAAATCTAGGAAAACAACTGTTTCTGGGTTTTGCTCTTCGATATCTTCTGCTTCTTTCAACATCCCTATTGAGTGAGTAGAAACCCAAAGCTGGGAGTTATCCGGTGTTAAATCATAAAGCTCTCTCAGAACTTTAGACTGAAGCCTCGTATGCATGTGTGCTTCTGGCTCATCAATACAGAAAACTGCATCCGAGTAAAAACTAGACTTAATTATCATATCTAAAACTAGGTCAAATACCGATTTTTCACCGGCGGATAGGTTTTTGTAATGAAAGTCTTTTGCCGATCCTTTTTCGAAATAGAAGCTACCATTAGATAAAGGTTCACCAATAGAGCTCAAATTTAGATCTTCAAATATCTTGGATAGAGAGTTCTTAATTTTTCCAATCAGCTCATCTCTAAGTTGTTCGACAGTCTTGGTATTATTTGATGACTCATAGACACCCGCTAACGTTTGGGCCACAAGACGTTGGTAGTTTTCAGAAACAGTCTGGTCGTTCTGCATTAGATTGTGCAGTTTTATACTCTCAGCAGGATTGCTCTGCTTGTTTAGATTAGAAACGGTAAAGTCAGGCTCATTTCGGTAAGCAGTGCGAAAATAGAATTTACCCTTTATTTGCTCTTTATTTAGTTGCTGTTCATTGTGAAAGAATATTTCTACTTTATTCTGCGAAATATGCCGCCAGGTTTGTGGATTGGACATTTCACCATCGTTTTTTTCTAAGTAATCTTGGATACCACAATCATTGAACCCTTTAAATTTATACCAATGGTTTAATGCTTCGAAGAGAGAGGTCTTTCCACTTCCATTTGGCCCAACTAGCACTATAAGTTTTGCGGTTTCGGGAATGCCGGTTAGTCTTAGGTTCGTAAAACGTTTAAACCGATTTAATTTTACTTCTTTTATCTTCACAAATATTCCTTAGCCTAATTTCATTTGGAATCAGACATATAATAGTTAGTTATACTGGAATTCCAGCTACAATTTACTTACCTAATGACTGCTAAGGATCGGTAGCAGCCATGGCGCTTTCATTTGACAAAGGGCAGTTTAAGGTAGAGGAAAGAAGGTAAGGTAAGTTCCATAACGTCTACTGCTCCGATTTATTATTGTTAGCGAGCCTATCGGATTTTTAGGGGGCTTTAAAGTCGTGTAAAGGTTTACAGTGAAAATTTGGCGCGTGGTTCTACGGAAAAGAGTGTTGAGTAGGGTACTGAGTGTTGCCAACAGTGAGTTTAAATTGAATGCACCGTCATGGATAGCTTGGTGATTCAACAAGTCAGTGTGCTTAAATATATCTTCTCACAAAATGCTAAATTTAACCGCCGCAGCTTCCAGCTTCTCAAAAAAACCTACTAATGGTGTTAATTACTTCTCGCGGTTTGCTGTTGGCTCATTTGTATTTTTCGTCATCTTTGCATATTTCCTCAATAGTTTTTTGTGTGCCAGATGCATAATAATCAGGCTCTTCAATGTCTTTTGAGATATTATCGATCTCTTTGCTTCTGCGTTTAGCAAACTCTTCAATTTCCTTCTGGGTCCAGCCTTTCTTTTGTCGGGCTTCAGCAAGTGGTTTAATTTTGTCAGACATCACAATAACTTTTATGTAAGGAAACCGCCTTTAGTTATATGGCTTTCACGGTTTCGTTGATAGGGTTCATACTTCTAATATGGTAATAATTCTTAGGTCTATTAAAAGTGTTATCTTTTAGTTTATTTCGCTTAACAAATTAACCAAGCTTTAGTTTTATCTTATGAATCTCAGGTTCGCTGCTGTTGTAGTCAACATAATGATTTTCAACAATTGGGCTTTCAATCATGAGATTGTATGTATCGGAGGTCAGGTCGGTATATGAGGTTTGCCAGTGGTGAATCGCTTCTGCTCGGCCTACAACCAATATCTCATATTTATAGATAACGCCATTAATTTTTTTGACTTCTATACCGGTGATAAGACCATCCGTTAAGGACGATAATTTAGTTCCCTGAATAATAATATTTCCACCTCCGGGGACTAGTAATCCTTTTTCTAGCTTTATAGTTTTTGAATCTGATTTTATTACTTCGAATGGTTGATTTTCTTCAATTAGTTGCTGAGTTTCTTCAATCATTTTATTGTTCCTATTTTACTTTTTATTAACTAGCTCAGTGCATTTTGGCTAAACTAAAAGCGCTTGATGCTAGACGAGTCATACAGCAATCCGCTGTTAGGAGGAGGTATCCGCTACAGATGCTTAGGGTAACCTTGAGGCAAATTGTATTTTTATCCTAAAAGTTTTCAGTGTAGACAGCAGCCATTCGATTGCCTTAAATAAATAGTATGATTTTTCCATTTAGCTACCATAAACTTTCTTTAGTCCATGCTTAATGTTATTTATAGTAAAACCTACGAAATTCTCTTTTGTGATCATTGGTTTTCCGAAAGAAGATCTTAGTAAGTTATTAAAAAAACCTCTCCCCCATTCAATTTCTGGCCTAACAATGCGTTTTACCACAAGAATAGTTTTATCGTTACTAACTCGATAAAGTTTTAAAAAATGATCCGATTGAAACGGGGATTGGCCAAATTCTAAAGTACAGTTTTCTTTTACAGCATTAATAAATACAGCTTCTCCAAATTGATCTATGATCATAGTAGGATATATAACTAGTGACTTATTGGTATTGCCGAGCTCTAGCTCATAAGAGGATGAAGAATAGGCTTTATAACAAGTGATGAATTTTTCTTGTGCTAAGAAGTGCCATACCTTATCTATAGAATAATGTAGTTCCACAAAATCCTCTTGATTCTTGCTATTTTTTATGCTGTTTTCTTTCAGTAAAAAAATAAAGGAAATAATATATGATGACACGAATCCAACTACCATTCCTAAAAAAAACAAAAATATATCCAGCATTTCAAGTCCTAATATTTTGAAATTTTACAATGGCCGACAGGACGATATTGAGGAAGATTATTTCTTATCGTTTAAGTCTGCTTTGGAGCAGTTTGGTAGAGAATACAAATGAATCCCAAAATGCTACGGCACTAATTTATTCTTAATAGAAAGCCTATATGACTTTTCAGGGGCTTTAAAGAGGTGTAAAGCTTTACAGTAAAAATTTGACGCGTGGTTCTACGGAAAAGGTTTTTTGGGTAGAGTATCGAGTGTTGCTAATAGCGAGTTTAAACTGAATACACTATCTGCATAGCTTGGTGATTCGACAGGTGGGCGCCTTTAAACATCCAAAAAATTAAGAGGCCATTTTTGACCAGAAGTACTTTCAACCTTTTTACTAAGTGATGCAGCGGGGTTATTAGCCAGATAGATAAATGATAAGTTTGCGTCATGCACTCTAAAAATTAATGTTCTAAACCCTTCGAAACCTCCCCCATGAAAACTGTAACGAGCGCGACTTTCAGGAGGTGATATTTCTGTGCCATTTGCGTAGTAATTTTGTGTGCCATTGTTCAATGGATGTGTATGAAATAAGCCCGATATAATGGGCTCTGGCAGGCCAGTGTTGTTATGAATGTTGGCTTCCCATCGTGCTAAATCGTGTATATTAGAGAGAACACCTCCATCACCCACCGTGCAGGAGTTTTTTAGCTCTAACTTATATTCTTTCTCCTTGTTCATGTCTGGCAAATAATAACTATGTACACGCTTTTTAATGATTTTGAAGCGGTCATCGTCAAAAAGGGTATGTGTCATACCCAGCGGCTCAAAAATCTTTTGTTTAGCATACTGGGCTGGTGTTAGCTTTGTAATATTTTGTACTGCTGCCATCAACAAAATATAATTCGAGTTAGAGTAGGCGTGCTTCTCGTTCGCTTTGAATTTTTGAAAATCAAAATACTCTATCAGTTTTAAGGCATCATCGTTATCAAAATAATCACATGAGCGACGATTAAGCTGATAATCCATATAATCTAAATAGTCAGGAATACCGCTGGTGTGATTCAGTAGATTCTGAATTGATATTTTCTCACCAAATTGTTTGGACTGCTCGACAATATCTCGAATATCATCGTCTAGCTTCAGTAAACCATCGTATACCAAGTGCAATATACAAGCCGCAGTAAATTGTTTTGATTCAGAGGCAAGATAATACAAAGATTCATTTGACAGCAGTGTTTCTGTTTCCATATTTTCCAAACCACAACTGGCAGAAAAAACTAAATCACCCTCTTGCACAATGCCACAGCTAAAGCCAGGTTCTGTCGAGCCATCAAGTTCTTGAACTGCCTTTTCTATTTCTTTAACTAAACGATCAATTTTCATTAATACGCCCGAATATCATCTATACAAATAAAGCCATGAGTATAGCGTGAAAAAATTATTTAGTAACTATCTGGGGTGGTTAATAGATAGTGTTGATGCCTTATCAATAGAATTTTTGTTTCCGTATTTTTTATTTAAAAAGCAAATCGAATGATTGGCCTTTTTCAATGTTCTCTAAAGTTTCATTAAATATTTTTTTAGTCCGCTCATAGATAAAAGACCCTGAGCTGACTCTTTTTACACCCAATTCCTTTAATGTTAAAAAAGAAGGCAAGGTAGGCATAGCCATCACATTGACAGGAATAGATACAGATTCTACCAACCTCTTAATGTCGTTTTCATTGGTGATACACGGCACAAATAATCCATCAGCACCGGCTGCTTGGTATATTTCTGCACGTTCTAGTGCTTGTTCTAGTGGGTTATCTAGGCCCATTAGAAAAGGATCGGTGCGTATGTTGAGGAAAATATCAATGTTGTGTTTGGTTAAACGGCTTTTTATCGATGCTATCGTGTTGCCAAAGTCAGATGCATCAATGATCTGTCGTTGTTTTGTTTCATCAACAAATGAGTCTTCCAGGTTAATGCCTGCCACACCCACGGTATGCAATTGGTCAATGTGCCGAACGATATCATCGATATCTCGACTATAACCGCCTTCAATATCAACGGTTAAGGGTATAGAGATTCTGCTTTGTATAGATTCCACTACGCTCAGTAGCTCATCAAAACTCATCTGTTCGCCATCGTCATAACCTAACATATCGGCAATGGCCGCACTGGATGTGCCGACTGCTTGATACCCCATTTTTTCAAATGCCAGGGCGCTTTGCAGGTCCCATACATTGCCAATATGTAATAGGTTGTCTTGTTGATGTAGCGTTTTAAAGTCGTCTGCTTTGCTCATTGTTATGGTGCCTTGTTAAAAAGCCGCCATAGTAATGAGGGGTGCAGTAATAATCATTCACCTAGATTCATTTTTTTAATTTGCTGAGTGTTTGTGGTGCAATGCCAAGGTAAGAGGCAATATGATAAGACTTCACTTGTTTTTCTATCAATGGGTATTCATCAAGCAGGCGTTCGTAACGCTCTTTGGCCGTTTCAGACATCAATGAAATCACCCGTTTATAGGTGGCCGCAAAATAAGTGTCGTGTAACCAAATACGCGTTAAATGTTCCCATTTTTTGCTGGTTGAAATAAAAGCATCCAGTTCAGATAAGGAGATAGTGTAAAACACAGAGTCTTCCAGTGCTTCAAAATTCAACATTGAGCCTGTGTTTTCATAATGACTCACGCTATCGTCAAGAAAATGGTTTAAGCCGTGCTTAGTCTTCCCGCGAAAATATAATTGCCATGTAAAGTCTTTACCATTGACATCAGTAAAGTAGGATCGTGCAACGCCGCTTTTTACAAACCATATGTCACTGAATACTTCACCAGCGGTATGGATTGTCTCCCCTTTTTTAACCTCTATTTTCTTTAGTTTTGAACGAATATAATCCCACTCCTCATGGTCAACGGTGATAAATTGTTCAATCATTTTTTTAAAATATTTCATAGCGCTACAACGTTGTCATTATTTTCTATTGCTAGATTATAAGTAAAATTTAGTTAGAAGGGTTGAATGATATATCGTCATTCATAGGAAGTAACGTGAGGCCTTGAGAAAAATGATAATTTTATTACCTTCGCTTTAGATTAGTTAGCCTTGTGTATAAATTTTAATATAAGTCTATCGAGTAAATTTAACATCATAAACACTAGCAAACCCTTCGTCTTTATTAGGTGTATAAGTGATTTTGATTTTTTCTAGGTCTTCAGGTTGTAGAATAATATCTTTTACATACTTTTCTTTTGAGGTTGGATCATTTGGGAAATAATCATAGTGTATTCCAAATATGGGCTCAGGGTCAGTTTTATTAGTGCACGCATCGTATGTTGGCGTTTCTTCATATAATTCAAGATAAACCACTTTTTCATGCCAGCCTGTTGTTCGTGTATAAAGATGATAAATTTTATCGCCTTTCTCCATTGTGTCGGCAAATCTCAGTTGGTCACTTGCTATAGTAAAAAGGCAGTCTTTACCACATGACCCAATTATAAGTGATAATGCGATAAGTAAAATTTTTACGTCCATGTTTTTAGTCATATAGGTTCTTTACTTATGAGGAAATCAATTTATCGGGAAAATTTAACGTCATAGATATTAGGGAAGCCTTCCTCTTTATTTGTTGTGTATATGATTTTAAGCTTTTCAGTATTTTCGGGCTGTAGGATAATTTTCTTTACATATTTATGTTCTGGATAATTGTCGTAGTCTATTTTGTATATGAACTTAGTTTTAGTTTGCCTGCAATTATCAAACGTTGGTTCACTATCGTATAATTCAAAAAATACAACTTTATTGTGCCAACCTGTAGTACGTGTATATAAATAAAATGTTTTCTTATTATGCTGTGCTTTGTCAGAGTATCTTATTTGATCTAAAGGAAAACCGCAGTCATTTGAATGACAGCCTGCTAATAAAATAATGGCCAATAGTAGAAAGCGGTACATGAAAATGAACAAGTCCATGAAAGTTATTGTGTAAATTTAACATCATAGACATTAGAGAAGCCTTCATTTTCATCAGTTGTATATATGATTTTAATTTTTTCTGGCTTCTCAGGCTGCAATATTAGTTGTTTAATAAAGCTATTCTCGGGAGTATCGTCAAAAGCGCGAATAAACACTGGCTTTATATCGGCATGTTGGCATTGATTAAATGTTGGACTCTTTTCATATAATTCAAAGAAAACAACTTTTTCATGCCAGCCTGTAGTTCTGGAATATAAATAATATGTCTGTCCAGAATGTGTAGCAGTATCGTGTAGCTTGACTGCATCAAGGATTAACTCTTTACAAGCTTTTGAGCTGCATGATGTAATAAATAAAACAACGGAGAATATTATAAGAATTCTACTTACCATTTTTCTGACCATGTAGCACTATAAATGAAGGGTTTTGCTATTCCTAAACCAGAATCCATATATTCTGATAGACCATCAGGTAAATGTAGTGTCTTTCCTTCATTCAACGAAAATTTTGATATTTTATTATCCTTAGAAAAGGGTTCAAAATCATAACGATTTTTTACTGACCAGCGTGTATGGAAGTTATTTTTTATAGGTTCGCTAGTGTTGGCAATAAGATAGAAGCGATTGTCAGCATATCTAAGCCGAAAGTTATTTTGCTCAGTATACATTCTGCCGCTGCTTTCAACATAACCTTCGGTCATAATATTTCTACTGTCATTGATAAGCATTAATGGCTTAAAATATTGGCTTCTCCTAAATTTAGGGTTGTCAGTCTTTAACGAAAAGAAATATTCATTTCGCTTGGCCAAGTCTTTAATATAGGCTTTCATCGCCTTCATGGTATCTTGCACAACTACAGACTTTTCATAAGGTCTAGAGTCCATTTTAACCGTCACCCCGTTACCATTCACATAATGGTTGGCCAGTCTTGCGGCCTCGGGCATGCCTTTAGCGTGGCCGCCCCACCAAAATGATTCGTAGAGTTCGATTAAAAACGTCTTTTCTATCTGGCTGAAAGGCATGTTAATTTGTGCTTTGCAGCTTAAGTAATTGATTGTGGCTTGCATTAAATCAAAGCTGATTTTGGAATTGAATACAGCAATATTCCCCATATGATAAAGCGGCGCGCCAGGGACTTCGACTGCTTGAGCCAAGCAGGCTTGTGCTTTTTGGGATAAGGTGTCCGTATTGGTCTTTTTCGAGGGTGCTGCTTGAATGGCCATATCGATAAACTCCCTGTAAATTTATACTTATCAGAACATTGTAACCGGCACCTGTGTTCGAAAGTGTGAATTGATCCCCAGTATTTATTCACCATTAAGTTAGTCAATATGATTTGGCGCCCCATTCTTCATGGAGGGGCAGGCATCAATAAGCTATGTTTTAAACTGAATACTTGCCAGAACGTATAATGAATAAGAATAGTTAGGAGTGATGCGATGACGATTTCACTAACACACCTTGCGCTGCATGTTCGAGATTTAGATGCCTGTGTGGATTTTTATACACGCTACGCGGGTATGCATGTGGTGCACGACCGAGTGTCGGGCAAAAAGCATGTGGTCTGGCTGGCGGAAAAAGGTCAGGAAGATCGGTTTATTCTAGTATTAATACCCGGTGGCCCTGGGCGGGATCAGTCCATGGAGGATTTTTCGCACTTGGGTTTTGCGGTCGAAACCCGCGAGGCGGTGGATGCCATTGCTGACCGCGCCCGTGATGACGGCATTCTAGTGTGGGAGCCAAGGGAGGAGCCTTACCCGGTGGGATACTACTGTGGCTTAAAGGACCCTGATGGGAATTTTGTTGAGTTTAGCTATGGCCAACCTTTAGGGCCGGGTGCCGTGAATAAGCGTAAACCCTAATGTTATTTTTATGTTTTAGTGTGCATATTGATAAATCGCCACACACAATAAAATAAACGAAATACATTGCCAAAAAAGTACTGGGTTACGCTCGATGAGTGGCGGTCTGGTTTGGTTAGTATAATGCGGGTTGGGGTGTTTTAGTTCGTGTATAAATTCCGACACTTCAAGGTAGCGTTTTTCTGGTTGGATATGCACAGCTTTTTTAATGGCATAATCTATCCAGCCGGGGATGTTATTGTCATTGGTGGTGAGTGAGCGGTATGCCAGCCGTTGCTGATCACGCGCACTGTTGGTTTTTGCAATGCTGACGCCATAGGGCAGCTTGCCCGATAGCATGTGGTAGCAAATAACGCCTAACGAAAATATATCTGACCGGCTGGTGCCGAGTTCTCCTAGAAAATATTCTGGTGCTGTGTATTGCGTTGTTCCTGCAATGCCTTCGTTATATGTTGTGATATCGTTAATGCCAGCGATTTTGGCAGAGCCTAAGCCGATAATTTTTACGATGCCATCTTTGTCGATCATTATATTATTGGGGCGCAAGTCCTGATGGACCATTTCTTGTCTGTGTAAAGCTTGTAAACCTTTGGTGGTTTGTTCAATGATGTCTCTAACTGTATCAATATCCGGTGCTGGGTTATCGGCCATCCATTGGGTTAATGTTTTGCCTTCAATATAGTTGGTAACGGTATAAAGGTATTGTTTGCTGCGCGTAGAGGTTGGGGTATTGAGTACGTGGGCATTGTTAATACGTTTTGCTACCCAGTCTTCCCTTAAAAAACTTTCCAGATAACGCCGGTTCGTTTTCATTGCTTTTGATGGCGTTTTAATAGCAACCGTTTGTTCAGTTTTCATATCCTGTGCTAAATAAATATAGCTGCGGTTGCTGATAGATATCTCGCGAAGAATTTGATAACCATCGAATGCTTGTTGGGCCTGTAATGTTGGCGGCGGTGGTAACAGATCAATTTGTTGCTGAACTTCATTCAGGTTTTTATTTGGTAGGCTAACTACTTTCACAATTTGTACCGTGAGGTTGTCGTCACTACCTGCGTCATAGGCTTGTTGAATAATTTGTTCAGCTGCGAGGTCAAGGTCATGTATATGGGCGTAAAGTATGTCTGTAATGGTGTTATCTCTTACAAAGTCATAAACGCCATCGGTCATTAAAATAAAAATATCATCCGGCTCAGTTTGTAAGTGGTGGTAGTCGATATCAATCGAGTTATTGATGCCTATCCCTCGTGTTAAATAACTCACTTCTTCTGATACAACATTGCGATGGTCTGTGGTGAGTTGTTCAAGGTGTTTGCCTGATACACGAAAAATGCGAGAGTCACCACAGTGAAAAATATGTGCAGTGTTAGATTTAAAAATAATGCCGCTAAAGGTACAGATATAACCTTTGTCTTTATTGTAACGGTGTGGGCTGTGCCGTGTTTGCGCATAGAGCCATGAGTTGGTTGCAGCGAGTACACATTGAACAGATGTTTTGACTGACCACGAGTCCGAGGTGCAATAGTAGTCATACATTACACTTTTAACTACTGTTTCTGCCGCAATGTGGCTGACTTCACTGCTGCTGATCCCATCAGCAAGGGCAACGGCAATACCTTTTGTATTGAGTAAAGGTTGTTCCGGGATAAAAGCGCCGTGAAAACCCTGGTTCACAGGCTTTCTTCCAGTACTGGAATGTTGTCCGATTGATAGTGTGAGTTGTGGTTTACTCATAAATAAAAAAACCCCACCGGTTAAGGTGGGGAATCATTGGGTGGTTTGGTAATTGTTATTATTTATAAAGCTTAAGCTAAGCTGTTTTTATATGAGTTAAATACAATGATAAATCCACTAATATAAAGCTAACGACAAGGTTGTTTAACACAGTTGGCATGTCATTCTAGAATAAGTCATTAACTCTACTCTATAAGCAGCCATCGTCTATTGTGTGCGACTTAGATAGCGAATTACGTGCCAAAAATAGAAAAGCTATATAAAACAATGAGGTATCAATAAGAGAGAGGCTTATTCGTTCACTAACCCTCAGTATTGTGCACCTAAGTGTTAGCGCTCGCCCTGAATTGGTGCGGATAAGAGAGGAATAATTATTTCTTTATTAACGCCTATTTAAATAAGGTAATAAAAAGTATCTAGTCTCTTTTATTATTCTTATCAATATGGCGAGAAACTATTATTAGTTGCTCGCCATATTTTATCTGCAGAAGAATGGATGTCTGTAGTTAAAATGTATTATTACCAGTGTTGCTTATTCTATTTTCATAAAGGCTATGCTGTTTTGTTTTAACAGAGGTAACAGTAATGTCTTTCTTTTATAGTCATAGCCAATGTTTGCCGCAGGTACAGGCAGAGACGCTTCTTCAATAAAGTGATTGTCAGAGGTTAGTCGATATAACTTGGATGTTTCCCAGCTGGTAGTTAAAAATTCTCCATTAGGTAAGCGAACAATGCCGTCGAGTATTTTTCCGGGTGAGTAAGTCAGGTATCTCGCCTTACTGTTTTTATCAAGTACGTATAAATTGTTAGAGCCTCTGGTGACAACGCCTAGCTCTCCTCCAGGTAACACTTCCAATCCATTGGGTTGATTTAATCCTGTTCCTTCTACCCATTTTGTTACATTACCGTTAGAAGTTATTTTATATATAGCGTCTAAGTTGGTTGCCTTAAAGCCGCCATCCTTAAAGATAAGTGCGCTTTCACTCACATAAAGTTCGCCATTAGGTGTGGCAACAATATCATTTAAAAACGTGGTTCCAGGTATCGCAATATCATTACGTTGCTTGCCTGTTTTTCGGTTAAAGACTCTCACCGTATCGATATCAGCGACATAGATATTATTGCCATGCACGGCAATGCCCTTTGGTGAATGTAGCGTGACATCTTTAGACGCGCCGTCAATCCATTTTAGATCAATAATTTTACCGTCAGTGCCAACTTTGGATATGAAGCCATTATCATCTTTTGCTGGTATTTTTCCTGAGATATTAGACACTAAATACACATCCTCTTGTGGGTCATGCAAGACAGTCTCTGGCAGCTCAAATCCTTTGATAGTTGTTAATTGTGGTTCAGATGCATAGGCATTGATAAAAGGTGTTGTTGCTGACAGCATAAATGTTGTCAGTAATGCGATTTTTTTTGCGGCTTTGCTCTTCATAAATTTTACTCTTGTCAGGGGTTAAGTCGTTGAAACCCTACGTAACCAATTGAAAACGGTATAGAGGGCGATGGGTATAGCTTTTAGCACTTGGCAGCCGCAGCGACGCCGACTAATGCTATTTCACGGTCTTGAGTTTGAGTGACTCCGGCAACACCCACTCCGCCAGTAATACGTTTATTCTGTAAAAGTACTTCTCCGCCTTCTGCGGCATGTACATGTAAATCGGTAAACCCGAGGATTGCTTGCCTTCCTTTTGACAGTGCGTCGGAAAACACTTTGGTTGAGCGTTTAGTCAGTGTGGCGGAAGATGCTTTGGCTATGGCAAAGTCGGTACTGGCTTTATGGGCATTATCCATTCGGCTAAGCATGACTACTCTGCCAGCTGAATCAACAACTGCCACGCTGACATTCCAGCCTTTTGATTCAGCGTAGTTAAGCGATGCTTGTGTTACTGATGCGGCACAGGTGTGTGCTATATCAGCCCCGTAAGGCAGAGATAGTGTGGCTGCAATGGGAGCCGCAGCATAAGCTTGCAACGGCATCACTGTCATACCCAATGAGGCCGCTACACAGTATTTTTTATTTCTCCATAAGTTAAAATGATGATTAATTTTTTTCATAAACATAGCTTAAATAGCCTCTTTATCGTCGTTAATTAAAGAAGTTTTCATGCTCTCATATCTTATTTAGGGACTCCAATTCTATGATATGATTGTTCGATAAGCTCTACTTATGATTAAAGCCTTATGGATCTACGTTCATTTCAGTGTGTTATTGCATTAGCGGATGAAGAGCATTTCGGCCGCGCGGCCGATCGATTGCACATTACTCAGCCCGCACTCAGTCAGCGTATTGCCGCACTGGAAGACGAGGTGGGGCACGACTTATTCGTTCGTGCTCGCGGGTCAATTAAACCGACTAGAGCAGGGGAAGCCTTAATCCGCCGAGCCCATGCAGTACTTGCAAATGCCGAAGCGGCAAAAGCAGATGCCAAACTTGCTGCAACGGGTGTGATAGGGCAGTTACATATTGGGTTTACGCAAATTATTCTCTATCAGTCCTTCCCTGAATTACTGACGCGTTTTAGACAAGCTTACCCCGAGATAGAAATAGAACTGCAGGAATCAATATCACCAAAGCAGGAGCAGGCATTGGTCGATGGACATATTGATATTGGCTTAATACATCCGCCACTTATCCATAAAGAGCTTCAGTGTCACTCGCTGGAGCCTATTAAATTAATCATGGCCATGCCCGAAAACTGGCCGCAATCCAAATTGCCCGTCGTCAAGTTATCTGATTGCGCCGATATGCCATTGATATTACCGCCGCGTCATATCGGCCCAATATTTTATGATGGTATTATCTCCGCTTGTAATCGCGCTGGTTTCAGTCCAAACATTGTTCAAAAAGCAATTATGTCAACGCTGATTGGCTTAGTGTCGGCAGGTGTGGGTGCGGGATTTGTGGCCGAAGGTTTTTCAGTGATTAAGCGCCCCAATGTTGTCTATGTTCCGGTCGAGGATGATTTGCCAACACTGCCTGTTGCCGTTGCCTGGCAAGCTGACGTTGCCAATCCGGCGGTTAATCGGTTTTTAGATATGTTGCGCCATAATGATAATTAAAATTCTAAGATGATGGAAAGGGTAAAGAATATTCCCTCCGTCACCTGGTGCTGAGGAATTGGATAAAGAGTTTGATAGTGAATAAGCGGAGCTGAGTAGCCCCTCTTATCAATATGGATAGGAAGTTTACTGGTGACAAAACAAAACTAATTGCAAGAACAGTAAAAATAGGCGACTATTTAGGCCTGCCAAGCAGCAGGGAAGGTGCTAATTTTTATTCTAATCATCCTCTTTTGTTGCCACATCAATTGATGTTTCGGTAGTGATAACTATTGCTTAAGAACTGACTGTTGTTCTGTCAGCATCTCATGCTGGTCAGCACTGTAAATAATCTAAAGGGAGGAGTATAAAATGTCTAGAGTTCTTTTCGTTGTTTTTATTTTATTGGGGTCTTCGGTAGCGCACTCAGCACCTGGTTGGTATCGGGGTGTAATTGATAGAATTTGGACTTATGGAGGAGAGGGTGATTTTGTTATCACATTTCAAGGAGATTCGACTACGAGTGATTGTACGCATAACTATATAAGCTTCCGTGCTGCTGACTTGCAACCAGCTTTAATGAAAAATGCGTATTCTCTAGCGTTATCTGCTTTTCACTCTAATGCTAACGTCGGTGTTGTGATAGATAAAGATTTAAATGGCGGCAATTGCCATGCATTAAGTATAGATATCATCAAATAATTTATAATAAAAAATAAAAGAGACTGAGGTTTCTTCAAAGTGCCCCGTCTTTCTTTTAAAATAGGATCTGAGGTTCTTCCAATGTATTATTGGGCCTGATCCTATTTATCTAGGGCCTTGGTGATGGCCGTTTGTGTTAATCTTCTTGCGCCCCACTTGGCGGCAGGGGCTACAATCAATGCCGCTGGAAACGCAACAGCAAAACTCAATACAAAGGTGTTCATCCACACCATAATAAACTGTTGAGAAAACCCGGTGTTTAGTAACGTCATGGCAAATGACATGACCAAACTCATCCCCATTGCCATTAAAGCTACAAACAAATAATAAAAATACTTTTTATCGATCATCTTTGATCTCCTGTTATCTATAGATAATCAGCCAGACAAGGTTACTCTTTTTGATGATAGGGCAGAACATAAACCAAACCCGCGCTACGAAGAATAAAATTATTCTTCGTAGCGCGACTCTTCATGGCTGTAAAAATTAATTTTTTATGCCCTGTAGTTTTTCTCCTTGGTTAAGGGGTCTGGTTAGTAAGCTTCATCGATGTTTTCTCTTTAAGTAGATGAATGTGTTTTGTTGCTTGCTTTAGAAGACACCGTTGGAATGGAACCCAACTGGCCGGCATCGTAAGCGGCTGTGACTGCGTTTATTTCTTGTGTTGTACTCATTACAAACGGACCTTTTTGCACGAAGTGCTCTCTAATGGGGGCGCCCTGTAGTACGGCAATATGGGCATCGCTGGCACTAGATAAGCTGAGTAAAGTTGAATCAAAATTGGTTTGCATAGCAATGGCCTGACCTTCAGACAGCTCAATTGTGTGTTGACCTAAATTGAAATCGATAGAGCCACTAATCGCGTAGACCAACACAGATTGATCGCCAGAGACGGTATGATGGTATTGGCCACCTTTTTTCAGGTAGGCATCGAGAATGGTAAAAGGCAAAGAAGGTGGTATCGCACCCGTGATACCGTTACTTTCGCCAAATACAACCCGAACGCGATAACCATCACCGGTAATTACCGGGATATGTTTAGCAGGTACATGTAATGATTGTGCTGTGTCGTGTTTATGCTGCTGCGGTAAATTGACAAATAATTGGAGGCCGTGTGTGCGTGAGCCTGTCGTCGGCTTTTCATCGTGAACGGCACCACTGCCTGCTTTAAGCCAATACGCATCGCCAGGATGAAGGTCAATATCATTACCTAAAGAGTCTTGATTCTTAAACACGCCTTCGCTGTCTTCAAAAAGTACAGATACAGCAGACATACCCGCATGGGGATGTGCACCAAAAGTCGGTTTCGTCATAGTGTAGTGATCCATCATGACCAGCGGATCCATTAATCCGTCGAATTGATTGTGCTTAAAGCTTTGGGCCTGAAACCCAGCATCGATGTTCAAAGGGGTACCAGATACCCGCTGACTCAAATGAATTTGGCTAAGGGATTTCATCTTAATGTTTTGTATATTCATAGTAGGTGTCTCTTTGGTATTGATGAGTGTCTGTATTTGATAGCTACTATATTTTGGAACGATTAGTGAGAAAAGTGGCAGTATCGCAACTAATCGTTCTATAATTGGAACGACATTGGCTCGCGAGGGGCATAAAATGGATATGAACGATTACTTCTACTTCGTTCACGTCGTTGAGAAAAAAGGGTTTTCACCCGCTGGGCGCGCGTTAAACATTCCGAAGTCACGCCTTAGTCGACATGTGAATCAATTAGAAGAAAAACTTGGCGTGAGACTTATTCAGCGTTCGTCACGCCACTTTAACGTAACCGATGCGGGTGAAGCGCTCTACCTTCATGCACGCACGGCTATTGATGAAATCGAAGCTGCTAATGTCGCCGTAAAACAACAAGCGAACACACTCACAGGAACAGTACGGCTTTCCTGCTCTGTCGGTATGGCGCAATTTGCGATTTGCGAGATTGTTTCAAATTTCCTCAAAGATAACCCGAAGGTAGAAATCGTACAGCAGGTGACTAATGAGACGGTAGATTTAATTGAAGCCGGTGTCGACATGGCTATTCGTGCACACACTGGCCAACTGCCTGATTCCAGTCTTATTCAGCGTCATTTAGCACCGGCGGTTTGGGGTTTATTCGCTTCACCTTCGTACCTTGAAAAAAACGGCATGCCCACTACTCCCGAAGAGCTTGAAGGTCATTCAGGTTTAAAATTGGGTTGGAAGCCAGAGGTTGGGCACTGGGCTTTGCGAGATCTCGACGGTTCAGACTTTTCTATTCCCTATCAGCCATGCCTATGCAGTGATGATATGGTAACGCTCAAGCATGCAGCATCAACAGGGTTGGGCATAATCGGCTTACCGACATATATTTGTAGAGACGATGTCAAAGTCAATCGATTAGTTCGTGTCTTACCAGAGTGGACCGCGGGAGACGCTGAGATCAGTTTGCTAATGCCTTCGCGCCGAGGGGTTACGCCAGCGGTTACCGAGTTTGCGAATTACCTGCGTGAATGGTTGCCTAAAAAAGTGGCTATCTAATTGGGTGCTGTAAAAACTGTAACAAAAGGGTCTGTAACAAAAGGCGCAGACTCTATTGAAGTAATACTCGAAGCCAATTTAGCCTGACTCTTTTGATTTTGATTGCGTCGTCTCTTTCTTTTGCTGGTAAAAGAGAGATCTATTTGTAAAAAGATATTTGAGGCTTTATTGATCAAGAATTTATATAAGTAGATGTGACCTTGCTTGTTAGGCCTATAGGCTGTTTGCAAATTACTGGTTGATATAGCCATCGGTATTGGCTGTCTGCACCAAACAAAATTGGTGTGTTGGTGCGCAAATATTTAACATGATGCGATACAATACCGGGCCGTTAATCACTGTATCTGGTTCAAAATAATATTAACTATTTAGACGATACGATACAGCGCACTATAGAGAATAAATGAATGTCCAATAGGATTCCCGTCACTGTACTCACTGGTTTTCTTGGTAGTGGCAAGACCACACTACTTAATCGTATTTTGTCAGAAGAACATGGTCTTCGAATTGCTGTTATTGAAAATGAATTTGGCGAAATTGGTATTGATCAAGATCTGGTAATTAATGCCGATGAAGAAATTTTCGAAATGAATAATGGTTGTATTTGTTGTACGACACGTGGTGATTTAGTTCGGATTTTGGGCGAGCTCGCCGAGCGTAAAGAAAAATTTGATCGCGTAGTGATAGAAACCACCGGTATGGCTGACCCTGGCCCTGTCGCGCAAACATTTTTTGCCGACCGGTATATCAACTTTCATTATGAATTGGATGGCATCATTACATTGGTTGATACGAAGCATGTCAACAAACGCCTTGATGACAACACTCATGAGGCCATGGCCCAAATCGCTTTCGCCGATCGCATTGTGCTTAACAAAGCGGATTTAGTGACTGAAGACGAGGTGCTCAATTTAACAAGGCGGTTGCAGGGTATGAATCAAATAGCGGGTTTTTATTCCGCTACTATGGCTGATGCGCCCATCGCCGAGATTTTAGATATTGGTGGTTTTAATCTCGAGCGCGCTATGGAGATGAAGCCCAAATTTCTGGAACCAGAATATCCCTTCGAGTGGGGAGGTATTTGGCAGTTACCAGCTGGTCACTATCGTTTTCAATTGGCAAACGGCCCAGACCCAGAGATGTCTTTTCTCATGTCTGATGTTAATGATGTCTCTGAAGCAGCGGTGTTAGCTTTGGCAGAAACTATTTTTGTTGAATTTTCTAAGTCGGCTGAGCCGCTCTCACATGGGCAAACGATTTCTCAAATGAGTAGGTATTATCAACTTCAGCTTGATGGCCAAGAAATGTATGAATTCAATTTTGTAACAGAAGCTCCCAAAGAAATAGCCATTTTTGCTCAGCACACGCCGAAAGAATTTGAACTGAAATTATTAAATCAGGATGGCACCTCATACTCCCCTGTAGCTGAGCATTCTTTTAAATCTGGCCACGATCATGAGCATGACCACCATCACGATGATGCTGTGTCATCTATTGCGATCGAATTGCCAGGGCTATTTGACTATAACAAGATAACTGCCTGGTTTGAGATGCTCTTACAGTCAAAAGGTGAAGACCTGTATCGTATGAAAGGTGTCTTGGGTGTGAAAGGTGAATTCTGTCGAGTCGTGTTTCAAGGGGTTCATATGCTTTTGGGGGCTCAAACGGGTAAACCTTGGGGAGACGAGGAACCTGTGAGTCGAATGGTCTTTATCGGAAAAAACCTGGATGAAGATTATATTCGCCGTTCTATTAAACTTTGTTTACATGAATAAATAGTCATACCGGTAATCACTCTTTCTACAGTGGTATTTGGTCTTGCTGACTCTGGTGGGGATATTGGCTTTGTTGCTAGATAGTTTGTTATTAGTGCAACCATTTATGGCAAAAGTAGTCTGATTCTTTTAATAAAATATTATTAAAGCTTGTTGAAGAGCAGGTGGCAAAGCTCTGTTCTTCGGTAAAACCCAGAACCTTCCCAATAGCGTAAACGAGATCAATATCATGATGAAAGATGACAGTCCTATCCAAATACCCCAGGAAGCATTTGATTGGTACGATGAGTATGCTCATGGAGATATAGACCGCCGTACATTTTTAGCGAGGCTTGGTACCCTCGCCATTGCCGGCTTAAGTTTAAGTGTGTTAACAACGGCGTTGACACCTAATTATGCACTAGCAGAGCAAGTGTCTTTTAACGACACTGATATTATCGCTAGCTATGCAGAGTTTGACTCGCCCAAAGGGCATGGTAAAGGCCGTGGTTATCTGGTCAAGCCGAGAAACTTAACAGGAAAAGCGCCCATGGTTTTAGTGGTACATGAAAACCGTGGTTTGAACCCTTACATCAAAGATGTTGCTCGACGATTAGCTAAAGCGGGTTTTGTGGCGTTTGCGCCTGATATTTTATTCACTCTCGGCGGTTACCCTGGCAACGATGACGAGGGTAGAGCAATGCAAAAATCTATGGACCGCGATAAGATCGAACAAGACTTTATTGCTGTCGCTAACTTCTTAAAAAATCATGAGTTAAGCAATAACAAATTAGGGGTCGTTGGTTTTTGTTTTGGCGGTTACATCAGCAATATGTTGGCGGCAACATTGCCAGGCGTCATCGATGCCGCTGTTCCTTTTTATGGTACCCCAGCTAAAGAGCCGGTAGTAAAAAATATTAAAGGGCCGTTAATGATACATTTTGCCGAAATGGATAAGCGCGTTAATGCTACTTGGCCAGCTTATGAAAATTTATTAAAGCAAAATAAAGTTGATTATCAGGCGTTTATTTATCCTGATACTAATCACGGTTTCCACAATGATTCTACCGGCCGCTACAATAAAGAGGCCGCCGAGTTGGCTTGGTCAAGAACCATTAAATTTTTCAATCAGCATTTAAGCTAGTTTGTTTAAGGTGTGTTTAAGATGACGTAGGGATTAAAGAATAATCCCTAGGTCATCTTTCGGTCATTGCTGAAGGCCATGTGAAAATAGGAACCAAGCAAAATTTTTCCTATGGCTATTTTTGTTATGCATGTTTTATAAATGGCGCTAAGAGTAATAGTATTGCCAATAAAAAATAAGCCCCAACAAGAGGCCAGAATAAAATTGGCTCTTTTTCTTTATACAGCTTGTGGCCGATATAAGTAGTCATTTCTCCAGTATGTGCGCACCGAAGACAGTAAAATGGTAGGTATATACCGCCAAGTAAAAATAAAACATTTATTCCTTTTTTTGTTTGAAGTGTAGAATCACTTAACCCCCCAACTATAAACGCAATTGGAATACAGGCTAGGCATGCATAGGCTATGAATTTATGAAGTTTGAGCATATTCATCTTTTGCTTGTTATATTTATTTTGTAGTTATCATTAATTTGTAAACTTCACGCTACTGAGTATCTTCACCAATGTGACTATACCAAACATTTACTTTTTGCGCAGACATTAAAGGAGTTAATGCCGTAGAGTGAACTAACTTATTGCTTGTCCGTAGCTCACATGAAATACTTTGATTGACGAGTTTAATGTGAAAATTAAAACACAAGGAAGCAATAGTACCCGGGGGCGGATTAATATGTAGGAACAAATTAAGATTGTTCTGCTGCCCGATTAAAAATCGCTCCTGCATTTTTGAAGTACTCTAAACTCCCTGTAGCGCAAGGGTGAAGGCCAAGGATAGCCTGAATCAATCGAACCACCGACACGAGGATTTTCAATCCGAAAAATAGCTACTCTTAACTACTCAATACCCCGTATTCCGGGGCCTGTAGCCCCTATGCTACTCAGTGTTTCTCATAAAAGTGGCCCAAAAGTGGCCCAAAAATATTTTTCTGGGGGTATTTTTAGTGCCGTATATTTCCTTGTTAAAAATATACCCCCATTTATACCCCCATCACTAACAGTGCTTTTCTTATACCTTTTACCTTTGCGTTTTTAGCTATGTTCATTTTGTCTCAACGAGCCAAAAGTAATGGTTTTCTCTATCCAAGATCAGTAGACACATTCTATTGATCAGTTTATGATCACCTAAGTCCTTGAAATATAAAGGGTGAATAATATTGATCAAGGGAAAACCGTTGTGCCATATATTGCCTCTAATCTCTTGATTACAAAATACATTATAGATCGTTATCACCTAAACAACTGTTTTTATTGAAAAAAATGCCTAAACCTAGTTAAGGTTTATTTTTGATCAAGAGAATAGTGATAAGTGGAACAGGTCTATTGATTAAACTGTTATACGTACAACATATGAATATCCCTAAGAGTATGAAAGCCGAGCTTGGAGCTTGGAACAATGGAAAAGGCATAGATTTACAATCATGGATAGGTTGTGAAGGTAATTTTCGTCTTGCTGTTGGATATACAACTTTGTTCAATCCAGGTTTTGTGGAATTCGAAGACTATATTTTACGTTGTGATGAAATTGATGATAATTTTATTTCTCACGTCCGTAATTGGGAAAATTCAGGTGAGCAAAAACCTACCCCAAAGAGCATTGAATGGGTAATAAATCACCTTCATATTGCTGACACTCATCACGCTGGTTGTGAAGATATTAGCGTTGATAAAATACTAATATTAGGCAATACATTAAAAGATTTGTATGAAGCAAAGCTTGCGTACCAGTTTCCAAACAAGCCTTGTATCGTTGAGTTTTATATACCAGAAGATAAAGACCATATTGTCGATTATCAAATATCTTTTTGGCAAAAGAAACATGATTGAAAAACGTATAACAAGTGTAGGCAGTACGACGTATTAGTCGTTGCTCCTTCGTCACAATAACTAATTTGCGTCTGCTACAGGGGTTATGAGCTGAAGTTAGGTATACAATATTAATGTTTATCTGACCTCGTTTATTCTCTAATTGAGTGTAAAATCAGTATTATCTTAATTTTAATTCTCACAAAGAGATGACACTATGACATTGTCAAGTCAAAAAACTATTTTTGAGCTCCGTACTAAACTTGTGTATTCATTTTTCGGCCTGTTTTTGACAATAAACATCGTACATGCTCAGGGCTCAACAGACGTTGAAGTAGATACTGTAATCGCAGAGCTTACTCAGATTTTGGTAGCGGCAGAAAACTATAGGAAGGATACCGGAAAGGTTTTACCCATCACGTCAAATACGAATATAAAATATGGATACCTTAAAATATCAAATTTGGTTGAAGCTCAAGAAGCAGCGAACTGGAAAGGGCCATATCTGCCTTATAAGCGTCGCTTTGCTAGAAATCAGTATCTGCAACACCCTAGGTACAATTCGGTTCAACTTCTGGCAAAAGAGGATGGTGAATGGACAGTTGGCAGTGAAAAAAATGGCTGTAGACAATCATCAAAAAGTTGTGTAATTGCCGCGTGTATGTGGGAGCTTCCGACGAATATCCCCCAAAAAATTAACCTTAAAATAGATGGTGTGAATAGCTCATTAAAAGAAGACTCTACCGGAAATGTGAGGTTTGAAACCGGGTTAGTTTGTTTACAAGGGGGCAGCTACCCGCAGTCTGCGTCACCGGCTCAATAATATGTAATAAGTTTGGGCCTTATCTGACAGTTACCCGTTTTTTGAATAAGGTGCTTGCCAGTGTAGATTTGAACTAAATTCTTTTCTGCTCAAACGATTTTACCATCCACTAGTGTTTTCATTAGCTTCTTGTCACAACACATGTTCCTTGATGTGTGCGATCGTCACACAATTGAGACATATACCAAATATTGGCAACATACCATGAAGCGTACAACACATAACAAACACATTAAAAATCGCCCACAAAAAGCGTGGGTTGGGCTCGCTAACGCTCGCCTTTTATGGCAACGTTAAAATTCATCGAATGGCTGCAAAGTGGATAAACAGCCATTTAAAAACTTCTCTTTAGCGTTAATGATTTACCTTTGTTTGTAATTGATGTTCTGTTAATTGTAATCGTGTTTCATGGTCATCCACTTTGTGATCAAGTTGGTCCACACGCTTCACCAATCGCAAGCCTACCCAACCGAGCACACCATTCGTAATCAATAAATCCGTAACACTCACTATATCCATTTTATCTCCCTTTGCCTTTGACTAATGTATAAATACTCGCTGCACCGGACACACCCGCCACTAGTTCGGGTGTAATAGCGCCTGTGCCATAACGGTGTATGGTGTAAAAATAAAAGCCCATCTGTGCAAACGCTAAAGTTTGCCGGCCCATCTTGTGGATGGCATCAATGATGGGAATCGTTGGCGTTTGTAATTCCTGTAAGTAAAAGGCCGCTTTTAATTCAGCGGCTTTATCTTTATCAGTAATCAATTGATCAACAATATCCATCCCTTTATTGACAAAATTGGTACTGCCAAATAATGAACCTAACCAACTCATGCTAAGGCAATTCCTTCTTGTATAGTGATATCACCGTAAAAGTCAGCAAAGCGATTGCCATTTTCAAATTTGGCAATCGCTTTCACTAGCGGAAATAAATAACGGTCTAGATCCAATTCCGTATCGGCACTGACATTGATTTCTTTTGCTACAAAGCGAACATAGGCATTGGTATCATTCTCATTATGAGGCGCCCATGTGCTAATCATTTCACGCAGGGTTGTTAAGCCTCGTCGTTGATAATTGGTCAGTATTCTTGCCATGGCTCGAAAACCATAACGCGGATGGCTGAATTGAAAAAACTCAGGATCATTTTGTACTGCTTGCAAGCCTTTCCATGAATCGTTCGTTAAGCGAATATTGCCGGGGTTGTTGTTGCGAATGCCGCGTGGCAGTGAAGAGCGTGTAATACTAGTCAATAGTAGACCTCCTAAAAAAAGTAATAGAAATAGCTTCATTAGCGTAAGAGCTTTTGAATAAAGGCACGGATAAATTCACCCGCAAAGGCGGTGAGTACCGCCACTACAATAAAGATTAAAAAATTCATCACATTTCCTCAGTGGGGCGAGAGACGGGTGGCACAGTTACTAACTCGGCCACATATAACTGATCGCCTGCGCTACCCAGTACATTGATGGGTTGATCCGTGTCTAAGGTGATTTTCTCGTTAGGGGATAAGGGAGTACCCGTATGTTCTTCGACACCTAACCAAATAATATTTTCATTGGTCGGGCTGGCGGTGAGTATTAATTGTTGTCGCAAAGGATTGCCCGCAATCGTGACAGGACGAACAATCATTTCTATTGTTTCACCCGTCATAGTGCTTCCTCCGCAAATAAAACCGTCGGTAAAGTTTGGTAAACAACTTGATCTTGTTGTAACTGCACGGTGTTACAGTCTAGATCAATGCATACCGGGTTTTGCACAACGGCTTGTACAATATTGGCGCCGGGGTCAATACCAATGCGTTGATCGGGTGCAATCTCAATCGCATTTTTTAAATCGATAGCTGTGCGTTTATCAACAAGCAAGTCACTGGTATGGAGTTCGACTACATTAACTCCGCCAGATACATTTTTAATGCGAATGGCTCTATCGTTAGGGCTGATGTCACGTAAATGGATGCGGTCTTTTTCATCAACAATAATCGGTGTGGTGCCACCAATGGTTAATTCCATCGGCCCGGTGGCTTGGGTCACAATCAGCCACTTGCCTTCAAACTGAATGCGTTTAACTTCGTCGGGTTGTAAAATAAATTCTCTTAACATTTTTCCTCAATTAACTGATTTGCTATAGGCAATACTTTTATCTAAAATGGTTAAAAAATGACTCAATATTTTTTATGAATTTATTAGACTTTTCTGAAATGTTATTAAACGTTGTTACAACAATATCTATTGTTGTTGCACTGTTAATTCATATAAAAAAAATCTTAATTCCGAAAATCGCACTTTTTTTTGACTAAAAGAACACTTTTTGTAATGCGAATCGCACATTTTTGTACTAAAAGTCACACTCATCTAACTAGTGTTAGATTTCCTTAGCAAAAACACCACAATAATCAAAATCACCCCACCTGCTAAAGCCAATAGAATTGCTGCATTATTACTGTTAGATGTATCGGTAAAGCTCGCCGCAATATCTTTAATCTTCTTAAACGCATTGGTTTGTGCATTGCCTGCGATCTGTAATGCCTCGCGGCTAATCTCTGACGCTTCATTCAAAATATTCTCGCCAAACTCTTGCGAGCTATTTAAACTTTGCGCACCAAAATCAAACGCCTCATCCAAGGCATCAGCACTGAATTCAAAGGCACCTTGTACTGCCCCTTGATCGGTTTGAATGACAGTCGTGGTATTGTCGTCCGCATCTTCAATGTTTAATACAAGGCCGGTGTTGTCATTGACCTGTGTATTGGAATTATCGGTATCGACAATAGACGTACTACTTGTACTGGAGCTGGAACTGCCGCCGCCCATAATTTAATGCCCTGTTAATTGTTTACGATAAATGGTTTCGTAAGGCGTAAAGCCGAGGTCGACCACTAAACGATTTAAACCTTTGCGTTGTGTGTGGTAACGAATGGAGTCAAAGCCCTGTTGCTTGGCGCTGTCATAAACGAGTTGCGTCACGCGCTTTACATCACAGCCTTGATAACAGCAAATTACCAATTCCCGTGACTGGTTGTAGAGCACTTCGGCACGACTCACCATCCACGATTTACCCTTATCAGTATTGATCTCCCATAGCTGTGCGATGCGGTTATTCACTTGATGTTTTAACAGGTGTAAGTCACCCCGTAGGGTGAGACTCAAACCGGCGGTGGCGTTATCCAGCCAACGTTTATGTAAAATAATCTCAATCATGCTTATTTGTTTTTCAGTAACAGAAAAGCCACCACCGCAATGGCACCGACAAGTATCATGGAGGTATTAATCCCTTGGCTGGAACCAATACCCGCATTACCCCCAACGTTAAACGATTGGTCAGAGGTTAAACCCGACCGAGCCGGACCGGCTGCCCCACCGGAAGCGGATAGACTCGTACCCGCCGCACCTGCACCTGCCATATCAGCTCCTTAATAAACCGAAACGTTGAATTAAAATCATCACTAACACTAAACCAACCACAAGGCTGGCAAGGGATAAGCCTGTACCGAGGGTGTCACTGGTGGCCGCACCGGTAATAAAACCACTGGTCCCTAATAAACCGGCACCAATGACAATAGGCACTAAGGGTAATGCCATAGCTATTTTCTCCTCAGTAGAATCACCAGTAACAACACAATGCCAATGACTAAAGCAGAGACCGGCACACCCAAGCTGGCCGCTACCCCATTCAAGGATTGGCCGCTAGGGAGTTGAGACTGTCGTACTGGCTGGCTCACGGTATTAGGGTTACCAAACTCGGTAGGGCCTTCGGGTTGTTCGGATTCGTTCTCACCAAATTGATCACGAATGGCGGCGCTGGAGGCTTCATCGAGGGCATCAATGAAGACACTCCCTAACGAACTGAAAAAGCCACCACCACTAGTAGAGGTGCTTGCAGGTTGTTGCATGGTTCCTCCTTATGCAGTGACCGCAGCGGGCAAGACTTCTAGTGTTTCAAAGATCGCTTCAAAATCACCGACAGCGGTTTTATCGACAATCATTTCAAACGTAGAACCCTGAGTACGTAAGGCATCTGCAATACCAAAATCGGTCTTGATAGGGTCAAAGTGATAAATCCCCGCTTGCGGGGTTTTGCCAAAACGACGCAAAGAATAGTTTTGATCGGCCAAGGTTTTATCAAACAAGGTAATACCATTACGCTTGATTTCTAAATTACGAATCGACTCATCAAACATATGGGTGCGACGAATACGCACCGGGTTTGTAGTCTTATTTTGGTTCACAAAGTTTTTAAAACGGTTCTCGCCAGCCACACCGCCGTTCATCACATCGCGATACAAACGCGGTACCGTTAACCGTTGTAATTGAGAAACACCTAAAATACCTTCAGCTCGAATAGACGCTACAGAGCCATTATCGATCTGGTCCTGTGTCGGTGCATCGGTTTCGATTTCCAGTACGATATTTTCACCGGGCAAGGTCACAAGAGAGGTTAAGTTCTGGCCTTCCTGTGTCGTCATGGAAAAGTCAGTAAAGGGAATAATCCATTTAGAATCTTCAATGTAATCAGACTTAAAGCGTTGGATCATTCGCAGAATAGATCCCGTAACATCAATCAACGAATCACCGTTCATCGATAAGGTAACTCGGCGAATCTGGTCATTATTCAAATTCGTGCCGTGCAAGGTAATTTCTTTGTAAGTAATCCCAGCAGGCAGCTGCATATTAAAACGGCCCGAATACCCATTGGCAGACGACCCATTAAAGGAATCAAAATCAATTTCTGTATGACGCATTAATGAATTCTCCCTTAACCGATGACTTTACGAACGGAAGGGACGCGATTAGCGGCATAGACAACGCCCGCGCTAACGAGCAGAGACACCATGGCAATGGTGACGAGTTTTTTAGAGGAAGCGGACATAAGTTAACCTTGGTTTCAATAAAAGATAAAAATCAGTTGTTGAAATCAAGGTTAACAGGGCGTTCCGGAAGAGGGTCAACGTTGTATTGTGTTTGTCAAATATCTAATTTATACGAAAATTTCAAATCATATATATTGTCAATATGCATTTTTTGAAAAGTAGCAATTAAGGTAGATAATGCCATAGCCTCAGCATCATAGAACTCGTTTTCAAATCTCTCATTTTCTGAAGAAGCGTCATATATATGATGGTAAAACACAAGATTTATATCTCCGTGTAAAAACCTTGAACGATAGTCATACATTGCGCCAAATTTTTTCTTATGAGTATTCCTTTTTCCTAAAAAAATTTCTGTTTTTTCTGTTAATTGTTGTCTTAAACCAACATTTCCTTTGCAATAAAGAGCTTCCAAAGCCATTAAAGACCAAATTAATGGACCTCTACTGCCCCCATCACTCATAAGGTTACTAAAAGCTGCATAAGCAATCCCTAGCTTGGATTTAGCAACTCCGTAATCAAAGCCGTCGATTTTTTTTATCCACAGATAAAAATCCAAAATCTTTATTTTATGCAATGTAGGCCATTGAAACTCTGCATTTGTATCAATAAACTCTCTTATCATGGAGTAACCCACTCCAGAATAGCTCGTGTAATAGCTTTTTTCTTCTCTAATAAAACTACGATAATAATTTGATTTTATGAAAGAATATATTTTCAGTGCGTTCGCACCTCCCGGTATTGCGATATTGACCGATAATAAAATATCTACGACATTTTTAACTAAAAGCTCAACTTCTGTACACTCATACAAATAAAAGGTGTTGTGATTGGTTATGTCAGAATCTTTATTATATAAGTTTATCGCATTTGTTTCTTCATATTCGATATTTTGATAAAAAACGAAATATTCAATATAGTTCCCTTTGTAAGCTTTAGGCTTTACTATGTTATAAAAATCTTCATGGTTTTTTGGGGTATCTAGTCTTCTTATATGTATAGGGTATTCTTTTCCATTTTGTGATCTGGCCGAAATTCTTCCATCTAAAGATAAAATTTCTTCTACAATTGGTTCCCAGTTTTCTTTAATTGGAAATTTTAGCCAGCTAACAGGAACCACCGCTTCTACGATTACCTTATTAGTCATAGCTTTCATCCTCGTTACATAATTTTATATAATCAGTATGCATGTCAGTTAGGTTTTCGGGTGGTTAGAGTTTGGTGTTGTTTTTAATTAATGCTCCAGCTTTCATTCGTTTTTTCATCTTTTACTATTTTCCAATCATGAACTCGGATCCATCCAGCTGTGCCATGATAACCTGCTGTTCCCCCATGTAATTTAGTGACGCTTTTTAGATGTCTAATATGGTTTTTTTGTCCGCTGACTACATCGATAAATTGAAAGCTAAAAGTAATAGAATGCAGTCTTGAGTCCTTTGCGTGGACACCTGTATGTATTGAGAAACAGTTTATTTCGATCTGCTGACTTTCTCTTGGCCTTAAATAAATTGCTTTAATTTTTTCACATTTTGGTGATTTGGAAGTGTGTGCTGTTTTGTTTTTGCTCTTGTTCCATGTGAAATTACTATCCAAGCTTCTCAGAATGAAGGGGTTTTGGCCAGTGTTAACAATGTTAATAGTGGCTTTCCCTGTAACTTCAAATTTATCAGTGGCTTTAAATTCTAGCGGTTTGTATTGTGTCCATGTGCTATAACTTGCAATGTCTAAAAATACTCTAGATTCCGAATCTTTAAAATACTGGTAATAAAGAGTAACAAGGCTAATTATTAAAGCAAATATAGAAATAAGAATAGGGTAAATGGAGAGCCAATCAACAGTTTTTGTAGGTATTTCCTTATTTTTTGACATATTTTATCTCATAATTTATTTGTTACCATAAATGAAGTTGAACTTCACTTGTTTCCATAAAATGTAAGTTATCCAGTGCTTACAGGTGTATAGCTAATGGACTTATTGTGTTACATAAATTTATTTTTGGTGATAATAATTACTTAAATCAATATCGTAAACATTAGAGCATTCTAGTGTTTTTAGATTAAGTGATTACTCCTGCCTTTTCAATCTTCATACGTTTATTCGATTCCATGTTAGTAAAAACCGGTATGTTTTGCTTAAACAGTACAATGCCTTTAGCCAAGAGCCCTTTAGCGGGTGACCAGAGAGTAAATTTTAGGGGTTGCCTAGGAATGTTGCTTAATTCAACACCAAGTTTTTTTGCCATATATTTAGCGTCATCATCGGTATTGTGCTGACACACATATAAGTATGAGCTAGCGTTCATTACTGATTTATCCACTTCTTGTCCGCGCTGTACTGTCGCGAACAACGTAGCGCCAAGCCCAAGTGATTGATTCACCAAAACACCCCAATACCCAGAAGCTTTTCCTGTGTTGGTGACGGCGGCTAATTCCTCAATCACAATAATGGCTTCTTTCTGCCGGTTCCAAATATGCGCGAGTCTACAGAAAGAATCAAACTCTTTTTTATCAAAGTCGGTGGGTACATAACTAAAGCGCCCGTTACCTTTTGTTGATTTAAGCGTCATTAGTAATTCTGGTAACGTTTTCAAAACGGTGAGGCCTAGTGATGGGCCGTATTCGTTTTTTGCATCCCACACTAAAACCCGTTTGGCTTTTTGTGGACTTTTGATCATGGCTTTAATGGGTGTGCTTTTGCCTGAACGCGTAATACCGATAAATAAGCCCATAATGCCATCTTTACGTTTACCCATTGGCTGACTCTCCGATTTGTTTTTCGGAAGTTTCCCCAAAGATAAACGGGCCAGTAGCGGAGGGTGCTGGCTTTTTTGCTTCGGCGGCTTTTTGTTCTGCTTCGGCTTCTTCTTTGGCTTGTTGAGCTTTCGCCTTGTTCACTGCGCCAATCAACATAAAGGTAGCAGTCCCAGCGGCAATTTCTTCTTTGTATTGATCCAGTAAACCAAAGATACCGCCGGGAAAGTATTTGATGATTAATACTGCATAAGCATGGGCGGCTTCGTCGGTGTGTTTGTTATCGATAGAGACATTCGCAAACATGCCAATGGATAAACGCAGTGTGGCGCCGATCATTTCTTTAGCAATGGCAATCTGTGCTTCTTTTTCAGCTTCTTCCTCTAGGTTTATAGAAGGTTGGTTACTTTCAGGTTGGATGCCTATCGCTTGTTCAGCGGCATCAAACTCGGCGTTAATGGTTTCGGTTGAGGTATCGACTTCGTTCATGCTTATAAAAACTCTCCTAATGATTCAATAAAGCTTTTGGTTTTGACAGGTTTAAACGGCTGGCCGTTGGTTTTAAGTTCGGGTGTGCCTTCGATGGTTTCGGGTTTCTTTTCTACGTTGACTGGCTCTGGTTCTTCAATTGGGGTTAATCGGTTTTGTATCCGGGCTTTGGCTTCTTTGCTTTGGTAGCTGGTAAAGGTGCGGCAACTGGTGCAGTTAATAAAATATTTTTTGCCATCAAATTGGACCGGTTGCGTGTCGTTGCACTCCGGGCAATTAGCATGGCCTTTGGTGGTTTTAGGCATAATTCAACTCCTGTGGTGATGACGAATAGGGATATTCTAATACTGTGGGTGCAGTAAACGTGTTGATGTATTCTGTAAAGAGATTACCGGACGATTCCGGAACGCTGTCCAGTTGTTTGGCTTCTTGTTCGTAATCATTTTTGACTTGATGCCACTCGGTGTCGCTCCGGTTTGTCCATTCGGGAACTTTTGCAATTCGCCGCCAGAGTTTGCGCCGTTCTATTTTTTTATAGAGGGTATTAAAGTAAAGGGAGTCTTTCGCTTCCGGATGTTTACCGGGTAGCCATGCCATGCCGGGTTCTTTGGGTGGCAGGAACTCATTACCGGGATCGTCTTCATTTACACACCAATTAAAAAACCGGTAGGCATCGCCCGTGTTTTTAATGACAACTTGGTACTGGTTACAACGAATAGGTAGCTTGTTTAAGGTCTCTCGGACCTTAGCCAGTTTTTTACCGAGTCGTTGGCGCAAACCTTTTTTGTCTTTGGGGATGGTGGAGAGCGCTTTATTTAAGCGTTTACGTTCTCGGAATTGCTCGCCGTATTTTTGGGTAAGGTGGTCGTACACATCGACAATCAATTGGCTAACGATATGCAGTTGTGCCTTTGTGTAAGTTACCCAACCGGGCGCTCGTGCCACTGAACTAATGCCGTACCGGTTGCCTTTGACTTCGCCTTGGGTGTCGTTGTCTTGTGCTTTAGAGAGGTAGCCAGCCGCTTTTGCCATATAAGCACCGGCACACAGGGAATCTTTAATTTTTTCTAAATGAAAATAACCATTGCTCCATAGCTTTTCGATACGAGCCGCCCATTCTTTAAAAAGTCGGAAGTCCACACGCCAGCCTAAGAGTATATGAATATGGGGATTATCTTCGCCGTCTTCGTTTTTAGGCACTTCTACCACCCAACAATAAGGTAAGCCTTCGGGGTGGCCGTCAATGCGTTCTCCGCTTTTGGTAGTCCAACCGCGTTGATACATTTTCTGTAGGGCATCCATAGTGCGGGAAACTTCTTTTTGTATCGTAGTTTCACCACTGACGATTTTTTCTCTGACTGCTTCCTTAAAGGTGCCGGTGACAAAGGTTTTATAGCCGCCTTTTTTCGCGGCCATAAACGCGCAGCTTTCCGCGATCTTAGATGCTCCTCTATGGGATAGCATGTCAGAAATACGCTGCCCGGCTTGTTCGGGTGGTTGTAGGTTTTGGCCGTCCACTTCGGTGCGTAGTCGCCACTCGTCAGCCCATTCTTTAAATTCCACCACCGCACGACAGCCCGGCGTATTCAATGGCGTGTGATATTTTTTATATTCGACTTCAGTAAAACGAGGCTCTGTCGTTTCACCAGTTTCAAGCATGTGTTGGTGATTGTGTTTAAGGCGGCGTTCGTCCGTTTGAAAAATAGATTTTTTATGTTGTAAATTTAGCGTTTCGTCGACTGTCGGACTTTTGGACGCCTTGACTAGCCTATGCCTTTCCGCTTCGCTGCAAGGCTTGCCACCAAATGACTGGACCTGATTTAAGGTCATGCCATCGGCGAACACAAAAAACGGGTCAAGTGACCCGTTAAATGTTTTTGTTGGTAAAAGGTGTTTGGGAAGGGTTGTCATTCGTTCGGTTGTTCCTCGTAAACATCCACTAAAAAACCGTCATTGCAATTGGTAACTAAACACGCTTTGCCTTCTGCATTTTGTTGATTGATAAACAGGGCGGCATCGGGGTAGGCGTCAAAAATTTCGGTATTGATGATCTCTATTGCCATTTATTCTGTGCCTCGATAGAGGTGCATTAAGATTTGATTGTTGGCGATTTCAAGTCGACAAAAATAATCATTTTCGATCAGTGAATTAGCAATGGCTTGTGCTTCCTGTACATCGTTAAAGCGGTAGGTTTTAATTTTTTCAATCATCATGCGGCGTGCTCCTGTGGGTGTTCAAAACCGGGAATGGGTGGTTCTTGTTGTTTAAGGGTTTCGCGCCGGGCTTCAGCCCAGCGCTTGTAAAAGTCATCGGTAAAATCCCAGTCAGCAAATAAGGTGACGGAGGCGGCGAGGAATTGCTCACAGGCTTTGGTTAATACTTCGCGTTGTGCGGGGGTAAAGTCTTCGATGGGGGTTTCCGGATAAATACCGGTAAAGACCTCGCCACATTCCCGGTAGGCAATGGATAGCAAAGCAACTCGCGCCCATAAGGGCAGCATCTGCCATGCGAAACCAAAACAATCAAAATCATCGAGATGTTGATCATCCTTTAGCGTACCGGCCAGCCCATCCATTAATCGATTGAAGTGGTCAGCATCCCGAATTGATAGCTGAATATTAGCGAGGTGGTTTTTAATCAAAGAGGGAGAGAGCATCATTAAGCGCGTAACTCCTGTTCGTTCTTAATACAGTAAATAGTGCGTGCGGCCATATTCACTAAGCGACGCTTACCGATTTTGACAGTGGGTAAAAGTCCTTTTGCAATCCAGCCTTCAACGGTTCGAGCGGTGACGCCCACTTGTTGGGCATATTGTTCGATTGTCATTTCAGGAACAGGAATGGTGACTAAGGTGTTATTAAAGGTTTCGTTCATTAATGCTTTCTCCGTGTAAACAAAAATTCCAGACAAAAAAATCCCGTTAAGCTAAATCGGTAAATTCAGCTCAATGATTATTGTTTTGGGTGTGATGCAAATTTGGCGCTTGAGGAAAGCGGGAAGCAGCCAGAATAATTACGGCTTCATGCACCTTAAAAATGGGCTAGTAGGGTGTTAGAACATGATTCTCCAGTGGTGTGTGAATATGGGTGCAATTATACTGTTTATAAATACAGTATTCTATGTTTTGGAAAGGTAAAAACTCTCAGAAATTATTAAATAAAAACAAAGGGTTACGGAGTGAAACGCAATTCTACGCTATAACCCTCGATAACTAGACTTAGACTGATTTTTTATAAGGAATTGAGAAGAAAGGAAGGTAAGCGCTGTGTTTAGCCTCAGTGCCACGTAATACAACGCTTTTTACATATAACCGGGTTTATATATAGAAGCTTATTCTTTGTGGCAGTCGATGATTTCTTGCCAGACCTCATCGAAAATGGCTCTATCTCCATTTGATATGGCGTTAAGTAAATCAAAAAACTCTGTTATATCTAGGCGGCGTTCTAACCTTTCTATCTTTGAAATATCAGGCTGAATAAACCCCATCCTGTCAGCAAGGTCTGTTTGGGATAATTTTGCTGCTTTCCTTGCTTTAACCAATACCTTTATCGAATTAATGTATCTTTCATCATGAATGGTTGATGGTCTTTGGTTTTGCATAAGGGGTTCCGGCAATAAAGCATTATGACTTTCAGGCCGGGAGATTTGACGGTATAAATCAAAATATGCCAAAATCGCATATTAAGGAACACAATATAATCTCTCAATTAAGGAAGCTAAAAATGATCTATTCCCATTCTATGGTTAACCCCATTATCCAAGGCGAATCAGTGGATACTCTTATAGAGGTCGCTAATTGCCTGGATTACCTTTCGAGTACTTTCAGCTCTATTGCTATCGATGATGCGCCACCACAGGCGCATTTGGGACTTTCTGTTTTAATGGAGTGTGTGCTGTATGCCGTTCGCCACGAAGTAGAGCGCCTGAAAGAGTATCCAACCCCTAATCTACCCACTCAGACTCAGTAGCATTCTGCTAATACTCATTATGTTATACTGTTTTTATATACAGTGTTTAAGGGAGGCTTTATGACAGTTAAAAAGCAGGCTAATGGAGGCTATCAAGCCAGATTTCAATTTGATGGTAAGCGCTACAAAAGAAGCTTTAAAACTAGCCGAGATGCCCGAGCATGGGAGGCCGATACTTTAAGGCAACTTGCTTCGGGTGATATACCTGTTGTGCAAAAGGACAAGCGGCATTTATCAGAGCTAGTCGATCTTTGGTTTAAATTGCATGGCTATACCTTAAAGGACGGTAAGCGCCGATTAAGCCGATTACACCACATTACTAAATTAATGAATGACCCTATTGCTCGCCAGCTAAATGCCAGCCGATTTAGTCAATACCGTGCCATGCGTTTGGAGCAAGGCAGTAGTGAGAATAACTGTAACCGAGAGCTTGCCTATATAAAGGCGCTATTTAATGAGTTGATTAGACAGGAGCAGTGGGCTTATGAAAACCCTGTGGCTAAAGTTCGCAAGATGAAGTTTGACGAAAAGGAAATGCGATATCTGACTCAAGATGAGATACAACTATTACTAGGTGCTTGTAAGCAGAGCAAAAGCGAGTCTTTAGTTAATGTGGTGGAAATTTGTCTAAGAACAGGCGCTAGATGGAGTGAAGCAAATGATTTGAGCCCCAATGATATAAAGATAGAAGGGCAAAGGGCATGGATCACTTATGAAGGAACCAAAAGCGGCAAGGTTAGGCGAGTACCAGTTGATGTTGAATTTGCTCGTTCGGTAAGAGGCAACCGTATAGGGACTGGCCGGTTATTTACCGATTGCTTATCAGCTTTTCGGCGAGCCACAGAAAAAGCAGGTATTGAATTACCTGCTGGTCAGGCAACACATGTTTTACGCCACAGCTTTGCCAGTCATTATATGATGAATGGTGGGGACTTATTAAAGCTGCAAAAGTTGCTGGGCCATTCAACGGTACTTATGACAATGCGCTATGCTCATCTGGCCCCGGACGCTCTTGATGATGTACTGGGAAAGCACGCTCTAAACTAATGTGGCCCAAAAGTGGCCCAAACTGAAAACACACAAAAATAACAAAAATTTAAATTCTTGTAAGTGTTTGATTTTTAAGGGAAATAATGGTGCCCGGAGGCGGAATCGAACCACCGACACGAGGATTTTCAATCCTCTGCTCTACCAACTGAGCTATCCGGGCCTAAGGGAGGCTGGCCTTTTTGGCCGAGGCGCGTATTAAAGAGATTTTGGCCGCTGGAGTCAAGTGTTTTAGGCCGCTAATGGGCCTCTATCGCTTATTAAGCCTGTTTATTAATCAATAACTTAAGGGTTTTAGGCCAGGTCGTGCTGGGAAGTATCAAATTTGATGCATTTGATGCTCACTGATGTGGTGAACTTATGCATATCGCTGTGCTTATAGAGCACTCTCTGGCAAAAGGCCTCGTATTCGAAGATATCGGCAACATTGATAATCAGTACAAAATCCACCGTGCCTGTCACCTGGTAGCATTGTTTGACCTCTGGGGCTTTTAGAATCATATCGACAAAGGTTTTTCTGAGTTCGGCTCTATCGGACCTCATTTCAACATCAACGACCATATTAAGCCTGCGCTGAAAGCTGTCCGTTGAAACGATAGCGACGATGCGGTCAATAACGCCTTCGGCCTTTAAGCGTTGTACCCGCTTTAAGCAGGCCGGGGCCGATAAGCCAACCTTTTCGGCTAGTGCTAAATTAGTCTGGTCGGCATTTTCCTGTAGCTCGTGGAGTATACGAATATCAATATTACTGAGTTTCATTAATAATATTTCATTTTATAAAGAGTTTAGAAATTATAATTTCATTATTGATCAATAAAAAGCATTAATTATTTTGCTAATTGCTAAGCTATGCGCTGGTTTTATAAGAGTCGAGCTTAAAGCGCCGATGGTGTTAACCGCATTGATAGAGAGATGAAATGAAGGAATGGACTAAACGCCTGCAATTGGGCAATGTGAAGCAAGGTTTTCAACGTTGGTTACACGAAACCTGGGTGATTTTTTGGAGCCTGGTAAAGATCATGGTGCCGATACTATTGATTGTGCGCTGTGTCGAGCTGATGGGGTGGATTGAAGCGCTGGGCTTGATGATTCAGCCCATTATGGTGTTGGTCGGGTTACCCGGTGAAACAGGCCTGGTATGGATGGCTGCAATGGTCAGTAATATCTATACCGGTATGGCGGTATTTTATCAGCTAGGTATGGCTGACCAGCTAACGGTGGCTCAGGTAAGTGTGCTGGGCCTTATGATACTGTTGGCTCATGGTTTGCCTGTAGAGGTTGCCATCGCTCGGGCAACGGGTGTGAGTGTGTGGTTTTCACTTTTGTTGCGTGTTGGTGGTGCTTTGGTACTGGGCGCCTTATTGAGTTATGTTTATAGCCGCTATTCGCTTTTACAGGAATCGGTTCCTGTATTGTGGCAGCCAGAAATAATTGATTCCAGTTGGCGAGGTTGGTTGATCACTCAAGGGCAAACTTTGCTTGCGGCCCTGCTGATTATTGCTGCGTTAACCTTGTTAATTCGCATTCTACGATTTTTGGGAATTGAACGATTGATTCATTTTCTATTAGCACCAGTTCTGCGAGCAATGGGCATTGGTATAAAAGCCAGCAATATTATGATCGTGGGTTTAACCTTGGGGTTATCGTTTGGTGGTGGCTTATTAATTAAAGAAGCGCGTTCAGGAAAGATCGAGGGGAAAGATATTTTTATGACCATGGCATTTTTAAGTTTATGCCATAGTGTGATTGAAGATACTTTGTTGATCCTCTTGCTTGGTGCTGATTTAACCGCTGTGCTTTGGGTGCGCCTGGTATTCAGCTTATTGGTTATTATTGTACTTGCCCGTTTCTTTAATCGGGTGCCGGCTCATAAACAGCGCTGGTTTTATCGGTCAATTAGTTAGCATTTTTCGTAGCGTAATGGCTTCGGGTTTTTAGGAGGTAATTGTTATTAATGAATATTGATAATTATTATAAACAGCAAGGCTCCGGCCCGCCGATTGTTTTTATTCATGGCTCATTTGCAAGTACATCGACATGGAATGGCATGATAGAAAAGTTGGCCGCAACCCATCAGTGTATTTCTATTAAACTCCCGGGCCATTGTGGTATGCCAGACCCGGAAGATTTTGCCAAGCCGACAATGGAAACCGAATTGGCTGTTGTTGAGGGTGTTGTTAATAAGCTTGTTGGTAATGAGCCTGTTCATCTTGTAGGGCATTCCTATGGCGGTGTGATTGCATTAGCGCAAGCGCTAAAAGGTAATATGGCGTTAAGCCAGTTAACGTTATTTGAGCCTGTTGCTGTTTGGGTATTTGAAGCCGCAAAAGATGAAGTGATGTCGAAGCGGGTTGAGCAGTTTCTACAGCGTTATCGACATGATGTTTCTCAGCAAGTGCCATATGTGTGTGGGCAGGTCATTGATTTCTGGGGCGGCGATGGAGCATTCGAAACACTACCCAATTTTATTAAAGATAGTATGGATTTAATGGTGAGTAATAATATTCGCCATTGGGATATTGCCGATACAGTGACGACTAATTTTGCTGATCTACAAAAAATAACAGTACCAACTTGCTTGGTTCACGGTAGTCAATCCAGTGTTGTTGCGCATGCAATCGTTGATCACTTGGATGAGCAGCTACCTAATAGTAAAAAATATATTATTGAAAATGCCAGCCACTTTTTGGTCACTAGCCATGCTGGCGAATGTACGAAAGTACTTCAACATTCTTTAACTCGTTAATCAGGAGGCTGTTATGCAAGCGATTAATAAATACTGCCCACGTTCGGGAAAGCCTGTTGCTGGGGATTCAATAACTACCTATAGAGGTTTAGCAGTTGGATTTTGCAATGCAGGCTGTAGAGATGATTTCGCTAGTCATATTGACGACAGGCCGGATGACCGACAATATTTTGATACTTTAATTAAAGAGAATGACCTTAAAGCGGATTAGGGCAACTCTGAAAAACTACCTGCGTTGCGATTGCGGCGTTAAAAACTGGCTCAAATCAGTTATTTATTATGCATAAACTCCTTCTTTTCGCCACTTTTTGCCTTGCACTCACTGCCTCGCCAACATTTTTCAGAGGTGCCTTCGCTATTTAGTAAACTCTGTCGGCTTTTCAATTTCATAAAAGCCTTCAGAGATTGTTTCTATCTTACTCTCCAATAAGGCTTGAGCGTCGTATAGGCCACGATTATAAAAGTATGGCCCTACTTCCTCGGTAAAAAAATCAAGCAAAAATTCTGCATCAAACTGAGCAATGTTTTGGTCCAGCTCTTCTGTAAAATAAAGCTTAATTTTTTTAACGAGAATTTCTTTTTCGTCTTTTGTGAATTCTATATCGGCCATAATCAACCCTGATTAATGTGAAGATGTATTATTTTTCCTCGGGAACGTACCCGTCAATTTTATCGATATCATCTCCGGTAAAGAACTTCTCCATTTGTTCGCCAAGGTAGGTACGCGCCCCTAAATCCATCAGGTTTAATTGTTTCTCGTTGATTAACATCGTTTGGTGCTGCATCCATTCTTCCCACGCCTGCTTGGAAACATTATCAAAAATATCCTGTCCCTTAGCGCCGGGGAGAGGGGCAACGGCTAAGCCTTCCATTTCTTTTTTATATTTGCGGCACATAACCATACGAGACATAAGTGTTAACCTTTTTATCTAGGTGTTAATAAACGGGATGTCAGTAAATTCAATACCCTCATCACAGGGGTGTCGTTATACCAGATTTAACGGCATATTGAGAGAAGGTTCAGATAAAACATCCAATAATTTTTTAACCGGCGCGGCAAGCCCTAATTGTTGCCACTCTTCTTGACTAAACCAGCGCTGTTGGTCATCGCTGGCCACTTTACGAGCTATTTTTTTAACATGGATATGAATCGGGCAAATATCAAGGTGGTAATGGCTAAAGGTATGGCGAAAAGGTTGCCATGGTTGGCTTGTATCAATATCGCCATGGTGTTGCTGGCAGTGACTTAGGGCATCTTCGCCGTCCACTAATTCAGGGAAGCTCCAGAGCCCGCCCCAAATACCGGTTGGCGGGCGTTGTTCCAGCAGAATGTGACCTTGTGGGTTTTGTAAGATTAAAAACTGGGTCGTTTTGACAGGTAGTGTTTTTTTCGGCTTTTTCCCTGGATAATCCTGAGGGTTGCCTTGCTGGTAACTTATGCAGTCAGCTGCCAAGGGGCAGAGTGCACAATCAGGTTTGCTGCGGGTACAAAGAGTGGCCCCTAAGTCCATCATCGCCTGTGTGTAATCAGCAGAGCGTGTATCGGGAGTATGCTCTTCGGCAAATTGCCAGAGTTTAGCGGCAACTTTGGTCTGCCCCGGCCAGCCATCAACCGCATGAAAGCGGGCCAGTACACGCTTTACATTACCATCGAGTATGGTGGCTCTTTTGTTTAGAGAAAGGCTGATAATCGCGCCTGCTGTTGACCGGCCAATACCAGATAAATTTTCCAGTTCCTCAACAGTCTTTGGGAAGTCTCCTTGATATTGATCAATAACCGTTTGGGCACACTTGTGTAAATTGCGCCCTCTCGCGTAATAGCCGAGGCCGGTCCAGAGCTGGAGTACTTCGTCTTGAGTGGCTGTTGCCAGCTTATCGACTGTGGGAAAGCGCTCCATAAAGCGCTCAAAATAGGGGATGACTGTCGTGACCTGAGTCTGCTGGAGCATAATTTCCGAGACCCATACTCGATAAGGCGTTCTGTTTTGCTGCCACGGCAGGTGTTTGCGGCCATGTTGATCGAACCAACTGAGTACTTTTTCGGAAAAGAGAGTATTTGTTTTGAGTGTAGCTTTATTGCTAGAGGCCATGGATTTATATAAGTGGTTCGTTTGTTAAATAGCTCTATATTGAAGCCGCTAAGCACGAGCAGATTTGGCAGTGTATGGATTTTGGAAGAGGGGCTCAACAAAAGAAGCTATAAATTAACCAAAAGATTGCAGTTTTTACTTGCAGATCTAAATGATAATGATTATCATCCGTTTCTCGATTTTTAGTTGGTTTGCGATAAACCATGCCAACCCTAGATTTGCCCACATTTGTTTTTAGGATTTTTGTATGAAAAAGATACACCCCATTGCAGCCATCGTGCTTGCTGGAATGAGCGCTTTTGCTGTAGCTGGTAGTGACCATGGCAAGAATGTCTATGCTAATTTTCCCGTAACGGTAAAAAACTACACTGGAGATAAGAAAACTTCAGTGAGCTATACCGGCCAGATTGCACGCCATGCTTTGCATAACTCTCTAAAGAAATTAGCGGGTAAAGGAAATGGTGAAGCAAACCCTGAATTAGAAGCTCAAATCATGGCGTATCTTGAAGGCAAAGAGCCCGGCCGAGCCATTATTAACCCTAAGACAAAAGGAAAGTTTGTTGTTAAACAAGCAAACATTGATGAGATTTCTAAAAAGAAAAACCTGTTAGGTAAAACCTATAAAGGCAGCATCCAAGGTTGGCCAGGTAATATGACCGGCCCTGAAGTGCTTACGTTTATGGCTAAAAAGGCTGCTGCTGCTAATGGTGGCTACGATCCATTAACGGGTTATGATTATGTTCAATTGATTTCTAAATTTGCAATGGGTGCTGTTTTTTATAATCAAGCTATCGATAACTATTTAGACGAAGGTCTTTCTGCAGAGAAAAAACCGAATAACAAACCGTATAAAGATGGTGCACCTTATACTGGTAAAGAGCATGTATGGGATGAAGCCTTTGGTTACTTCGGTACTCCTGCTCATACCTTAAAATTAAAAGCTAAAGATGTTTATAACATTACAAAGCAGAAAGAAGAGGCTTTTGAAAAAGCTGATTTCAATCATGACGGTGTTGTTGATTTAAAAACTGAAATGGCTTTTGCTCATGCATACTATGCAGCTGGTTTCGATAAAGGCGGTAAGACTGATTATTTACATACAATTACCCAAGCATTTTATGATGGTCGTAAGCTTATCAAGAAAGCTAATGGTAAAGCTCTAAGTGATAAGCAACGTGCTAAATTACAAGGCTATGCAGCGACTATTGCTACCAATTGGGAAAAAGTGATTGCAGAAGCTGTCTTTAAATATGCCGGCTCTACTTATAAAGACTTACAAAAGTTGAAAGCAACCGTTGAATCGAATGGCGATGCTGCAGCAATTTTCCGTAAATATTCCAAGCATTGGGGTGAGTTAAAAGGCTTCTCCTTAGCGTTGCAAACGGGTAAGAAAAACTTGGGTGAAACAGCCGTTAAACTGAATCGCCTGGTTGGTTATAGTCCTGTACTTTTAGGCAACACTCAAATTTCTGGCATTGATAGCGATGGTGCTTATACACAGAAATCATCAATATCTATTGAAGAATACATGTTGCATATGTTGAAAGTGCAAAAGCTTATGGTTGATGAATTTAGTGTAAAGGCTCGTTCTAACGATGCATTATCTGGTCTGGGTGATTTAGCTAAAAAATTAGGCTCAGGCAACAGTGCTGAGAATGACTAAAGTTTGTATGTGGGTATCGCCTTAAAAAGGTGATCTTCAGCTGGTGATTTTTAATCACCAGCTTTTTTGTTTGTAAAGATAACAATTATTTAGATGTTTGAGATAATAGTCGATTACTGGTCGGATGTAACAACATCCTTCTTAGACCCTAAAAAAAGGGTTTTTGTCGGCTATTTATTTTCAGCTTTTGTAATAGCACTGCTTTGGTTGGTTTGTTTTAAGCGAAGAAAGCTATTTTCTAGCGTTAAACTAATTTTTTCCAAAAAAGTATGGCTTTCCAACTCTTCAAAAGTAGATTACAAAATATTTCTAATTAACAAATTATTATTCCTACTAATTTCGCCACTACTTATTGCGCAGTTGGTATTGGCAACCACTATTTTTTATTGGTTGTATGATGTCTTCCCTTCCCGCCCTATTGTTTTTGAAGGATCTCCAGCTTGGGTTGTCATTGTTTTATTTACCTTAGGCTATTTTTTATTGGATGACTTTGCACGTTTTTATGTGCATCGCTTAATGCATCGCTGGCCACTGTTGTGGTCTTTTCACAAAGTTCATCATACTGCTGAAACATTAACGCCAATGACAGTGTTTCGCACTCACCCTATTGAATCACTGATTTTTTCGTTGCGAAGTACAGTGGTGCAAGCGATTGCAATCAGTGGATTTATCTTTTTTATGGGCGATAGGGCAAATTTGTTAACGGTGTTAGGTGTTAATGCCTTTGTTTTCGGATTTAATTTAGTGGGTTCAAATTTAAGGCATTCCCATATTGGCATTTATTATTGGAAGGCTATCGAAAAGCTGTTGATCTCTCCTGCGCAACATCAAATACACCATTCGTTGGATGAACGCCATTGGAATAAAAATTATGGTGTTGTACTTGCGATATGGGATTGGATGTTTGGCAGTCATTGCCATTCAGAAAAAGAGAAGCATTTGTTGTTTGGCATCGATAGCAAAGACAAGAATGCAGCACATAGTTTAAAGGGTGTTTATATTACCCCATTTTATGAAAGCTTTGCTGTGTTAAAAAAATATAGTTCCGTTGCTAGTACTAAGATAGCTGGGTTTTATAAAGGTCTACCTCATATGCATTGGGTAGCCAAAGATTAATATTAAGGTTTAACTTATGAGAAATTATTTGTTTAAAAATATACGTCTACTATCATCGTTGGCGTTAGCAACAACATTGGCTATGCCGTTGTCAGCTGTGGCAGCGGATAAGGTGAATGTTTACTCTGCAAGAAAAGAAGCGCTAATCAAGCCAATACTGGATGTTTTTACAAAAGAAACTGGTATAAAAGTGAATTTGGTCACTGGTAAGGCTGATGCTTTATTAACTAGGCTTCGCTTAGAGGGTAAAGCAAGCCCAGCAGATGTTTTTATTACGGTAGATGCGGGCCGATTGCATCGAGCAAAAGAAGCGGGTGTATTGCAGGTCACGAAAAGTGAAGTATTGGAAAAAGCGATTCCCGAAAATCTACGTGATATGGATGGCTATTGGTTCGGTTTATCACAACGTGCGCGTCCTATTTTCTATGCCGTCGATCGTGTGAAACCTGAAGAGCTGTCTACCTATGAAGCGCTAGGTGATGAAAAGTGGCAAGGTCGTATTTGCATGCGCTCTTCTAACAATATCTATAATCAATCATTAACCGCTTCCATGATGGAAGCTATTGGTGAAAAGGCTACCCAGGCATGGGTTGAAAAATTGGTAGATAATTTTGCAAAACCGCCAACGGGTGGCGATGTTGACCAATTAAAAGCCGTTAAAGCTGGTGTATGTGATGTTGCTATTGCAAATACTTACTACTTTGGGCGCTTAAGTAATAGCCAGCGGCCTCAAGAAAGAGAAGTAGTTGAAAAGTTGGCGATTTATTGGCCTAATCAGCAAGATAGAGGGACCCATGTTAATGTCAGTGGGGCGGGTATTACGGCTCATGCGAAAAATGCCAAGAATGCGCAAAAGCTAATCGAGTTTTTGGCTTCTGCTGAATCTCAGATCTGGTATTCCGCCGTTAATAATGAATATCCTGTTGTTGAAGGCGTAAAAATATCCGATACTCTCAAAGCATGGGGTGATTTTAAGCAAGACTCCATCGATTTAAGCAAGCTTGGTCTTAATAATCGTGCGGCAGTTGAATTGATGGACCGAGCTGGCTGGAAATAGTGTATAGGAATCTCTGATAAGAGTTGTGCGGTAGTTTGTATAACTATTGCAGAATTATATAAAGCGCTCATTTGGGCGCTTTTGTTATTTTTGAAAAACGCATTATTCGTGAATGAGTTTAATAAGAAATTAAATGTCTATTGCTATAAAAGATAATCAAGAGAAGGTATTTAAACGGCCCCGTATACATTTGCGCCCGTTGGCTATTATCGCTGTTGTTATCGCACTTTTTATTACTTTGCCGATGATTGTCATTATGGCAACGGTTTTTACAGGCTCATTTGAGGTATGGCAGCACCTTTTTCAAACAGTGCTGTGGGATTACTTAAGTAACTCGTTTATTTTAATGTTGGGGGTGGGGTTTGGCGTTCTACTTATCGGTGTGCCTACCGCATGGCTGACCAGCACCTGTGACTTTACGGGTAGAAAAATTTTCACTTGGGCATTATTACTTCCGCTGGCGATGCCGGCTTATATTATCGCTTACACCTACACAGGTATGCTTGATGCTGCTGGCCCAGTACAAGTGATGATTCGTGAATGGACAGGTTTGCGATACGGAGAATACTGGTTTTTTAATGTGCGCTCCTTGCCGGGGGCTATCGTTATGTTGACTTTGGTTTTATACCCTTATGTATATTTGCTAGCGCGTACAGCATTTTTAGAGCAGTCGCCTAGTATTATGGAAGCTAGTCGTACTCTGGGGCATAGGCGTTACGAAACTTTTCTTAAATTATCTTTACCGATGGCGCGACCTGCGATTATCGCTGGCTTAACGCTTGCGTTGATGGAAACTTTGGCAGATTACGGTACGGTTCAATACTTTGGTATCAGCACCTTTACGACTGGCATTTTTCGCGCTTTTTATGGCTTGGGTGATACATCAGCAGCGGCGCAACTAGCGGCCATTTTGTTAAGTTTTGTTGCACTGCTGATTTTGCTGGAACGCTATTCTCGTCGAAAAGCGCGTTATCATGCTGCTAAAGGCAAGCCCGTCCAGCGCATTGTATTGAAGGGAAGGAAAGCGCAATTGGCCATTGTGGTTTGTTTGTTGCCACTGTTATTGGGCTTTGTTATTCCTGCTGCACAATTGTTTTATTGGACGTTTACAGATGCTGTAATTGATGCTGTTGCTTTTATCGAGCTTGCCTGGAATTCGTTTTACCTTGCTTTATCGGCTGCCGGTATTGCCGTTGTTTTGGCATTGTTTCTTGCTTACGCAAAACGTTTATACGAAAGAAAGCCATGGGTAAATCAGTCAGTTTCAATTGCCGGTCTAGGTTATGCTTTGCCAGGCACTATTATTGCCATTGGCGTTATTATCCCGTTGGCATGGCTGGATCATCAATTAATCGATTTAGCTGAGCAATGGTTGGGTATTGATATTGGTTTATTACTTTCGGGAACATTGGTTGCGTTGTTGTTTGCTTATACGGTGCGTTTTTTAGCGGTATCCTTAGGAGCCATTGAAAGTGGTTTGCAAAAAGTAAAGCCTAGTCTTGATAGTGCTGCCCGTTTAATGGGCTATAACCCTTTGCAGGTCTTAAAAAATATTCATATCCCGCTATTAAAAGGCTCAATGCTCACTGCATTTTTGATTGTATTTGTCGATGTTTTAAAAGAATTGCCGGCAACATTAATATTGCGGCCATTTAATTTTAATACACTGGCTGTTCGCGCTTATGAATTAGCATCAGATGAGCGTTTAATTGATGCGGCTCCCGCGTCGCTGTTGATAGTTTTAGTGGGTTTAATTCCCGTGATTTTACTCAGTCGTTCAATTACACTGAGCGGTGCAACTGTAGCGATTGATGATAATAAGCAAAGTGAAAAAACTTAAACATAAGGACTAAGGAATTAATAATGACAAAACTGACTGATAAAATTAGTGCACCAAGTACAAGTCTTATAGCGAAACTAAGCATTGTTGTAGTGGTTATTGCAATAGTGATTTACACGCTAACAAAATCATTTTTTTATGCTGAACCGGGTTATATCTATCATGTGAGAACCTTGACTGGCAGTGAAGAAGTAGTCACTGAAGTAGGCTATAAATTCTACCCCTTTGGTCGTTACAATTCTTGGAAAAGAGCAATGACGGTTCAGGCGCTTGGCGGCTCTGGCATTAATGCAATCAATGCAGAGCAAGAAAGTACGAGTACTTCTGCCAGTCTTCCGCCGATGAGTATTATGTTTTTGGATCAGGTCGATGCCCATGCTGAAGCAACGGTGCGTTTTTCGATCCCTTCAGATAAAGAATCTTTTTTAGAGCTTGCTCATGAATATCGTAACCCAGAAAATTTATTGCGTACGGCATTAATGCCTGCCTTTAAGGAAACCTTGCAAGCCAACGCATCGCTAATGACAGCAGAAGAATACTATGGTGGTGGCCGAACCGAGTTTAATTCGGAATTTGAAAATCAAATGAGCAACGGTATATATCTGGTAAAGCGAGAAGAAATTCAAGTTAAAGGAGCTAAGCAAGCTAGAGCTTCTGCAAATGCTGCTTTAGGTACTGAGCAAGAACAGTATGGAGAAGATTCCAAAACTGTTTTTGTCGTAAAGAAAGTATTGGATACAAACGGACAACCATTGCGTAAGTCACAGCGGTTTATTGATTTTGGTATTACTGTTGTGTCTGCCTTAGTGACAGATATGCAGCCTAACCAGAAATTTATTGAACGTATGCAGCTTAAACAAAAAGCATCGGCTGACAGGGCTATTGCAAGAGAACAGCGAGTTCAAGAAGAGGAGCAGCGCTTATTGGCCATTGCTCGAGGTGAACGTGAAGTGGCTGAGCGCCAGGCTAAAGCTAAAGTTGAACAAATTCAAAAGACAACCGAAGCGGAAACAGAAAAACAACTGGCGATCACGGGTTCTGAGAAACTGAAAGAGCAGGCTTTTATTTCTAAAGAAACTGCACAGATCAATTTGGAAAAAGCAAAAATTGAAGCCGAAACCAAGCGTACTTTGGCAGATGCTGAAGCTTATCAGAAGAAGGTCATTTTACAGGCTGATAATGCTTTGGCTCAGAAGTTAGAAGCAGAGGTGGAAATTCAAAAGTTATGGGCTGATGCTTTCTCGAAACGTAAAGTGCCAACTACCGTTTTTGGTGGCGGTGGTTCATCAACACCAGTGGGTAGCGATGCGGAGACAAAAGCGTTTATGCAGTTGTTGACGATTGATGCTGCTAAGCGCTTGAATTACGATCGAGAACTGACCCAGAATAAATAGACTTGTGATAAACAAGTAAGATGTATATGTCGATTTATGAATAAATTATCCGTTGAACTAGTCCAGCTGTCTATAGACAACATTACCGTAGGTTACGATGGTGCTGCCATTGTGCATGATGTTTCTATGACCTTAGGAAATGGCCAGATTGGTTGTTTATTAGGGCCCAGCGGCTGCGGTAAATCTACCTTGTTACGGGCTATTGCTGGTTTTGAGCCTGTGATGAAGGGTGAGATTACAATGGAGGGACAGCGGCTTTCCTCTGTTAATTACACGCAAGTACCGGAGCGCCGCCAAATTGGTATGGTGTTTCAAGATTTAGCGCTATTTCCTCATATCACTATCGAGGAAAATATTCAGTTCGGTTTAAAAGGATGGCCCAAAGCTAAACAAGACGCCCGTGTAGCTGAGCTATTAGAGCTTGTGGGTTTATCGGGAATGGAGAAGCGTTACCCGTATTCACTATCGGGTGGACAACAACAACGTATTGCATTGGCTCGGGCAATAGCACCAAAACCTAAACTTCTGCTGTTAGATGAGCCTTTTTCAGGCCTTGATGCCTCTATGCGTGAAAAGCTAGTGCCCGAGGTTCGTGAAATTCTGCTAAAGGAAGAAATGAGTGCCTTGCTAGTGACTCATGACCAGATGGAAGCGTTTGCGATGGCAGATAAGGTGGCTGTGATGCAGTCTGGCCGGGTTTTGCAGTGTGATACCGCTCACCGTATTTATCATGAGCCTAATGATCGTTTTGTTGCCGATTTTGTGGGTGAAGGGGATTTTCTTAGCGGAATTGTCGTTGATGAATATCAGGTAAATTCATCTCTGGGTGTGTTGCGCTCTCCGCATGCCCATGGTTATGTCGTTAATCAGCCTGTAGAGATTCTAGTCCGGCCTGACGATTTACTTCACGATGATGACAGTGATATTCAGGCAGAAATTATCAGCAAGCAGTTCCGTGGGTCTCATTTTTTGTACCGTGTCAGACTCGATTCTCAACAAGAATTGTATTGCTTTGCATCGTCGCACCACGATCACGCATTGAGCGAGCGTATTGGCGTCAAACTGGACTTGGATCACCTGGTCATGTTTGAAGAAGGGGCATAGGACTTTTTACGGCATTGTATATCATGATATTTTTCACCGGTGCATTGGATTAAACGCTCGTAGCCGCTAGAATAGCACCTCCATATCCGTTAGAAATATAATAACAAGCACTGGATGATATCTGCTGTTGTAATAACCATGAACGTGTAGGCATGCTTTACTATATCGATAAGGGATTTTTATTGGTATTGGCTTAGATGTCTGGTATCAGTCTTAGTATAAACAGTATTTTTAAATCGAAAAATTAAATAGAAAGTGATAGTTTTAGGGGAACAATAGTTATGAGTGAAATTCGCAGCGAATTAAAGTATTTGCCGTCTCATGAATGGGCGCGCGTTGAAGAAGATGGCACTGTAACCATTGGTATCAGCGATTATGCGCAAGACAGTTTGGGCGATGTTGTTTATGTAGAGTGTCCTGAAGTTGGTGCAACAGTTGCCGCGGGTGAACAAGCAGCGGTTGTTGAATCGGTAAAAGCCGCTTCGGATATTTATTCTCCAGTGTCAGGTGAGGTCATTGCCGTTAACGAAGCATTAGAAGATACCCCAGAAATTGTTAACGATTCACCTTATGATGATGGTTGGTTTTTTAAAGTTCAGCCAGACGAGGTGGAAGAGTTGAGTAATGCCTTGGATAGTGAAGCCTATGAGAGTCAACTAGACGAATAATCTTCACTGATATCGCCTATTACTTTTTTATTTCAGTAATAGGCGATATTTGTAGTTAAGTTTCTAATAAATTTTTAAAAAGACATCGAGTCTGAAGCACCAATACCCATATCAATTAATTGGGAGCATAAGGTTTCATAGTCGTACTGACTGAGACCCACATAGACTAATACCTGATCCGAAATTCTTTGCCATTCATAATCTTCTGTTTGCCCACCTAAATTTTTATAGTTACCGCAAATGTTTTCAGCCATTTTCAATATGGCGAGTAATGTGCGCTTTTGTGCATTCTGATTATCATCAGCAATAATTTTTTCCACATTGTGGTGTTCATGTATTGCTTGCGTAATATGGCTCGGTAGATTCCATGATTTCGCGACATAATAGCCAACAACGGCATGGTTGGTTTTTGCTAGTTCGTTTTCAGTATCCGTAATGGCAACATCGGGTCGCGCGTATGACTCTTGAATAATATCCATATAGTTATCCAGGCGCATCATTAATAAAGGCACGCCGCAGTTGTGAAATAAACCAAGACTATAAGCTTCATCTGGTGATGAATAACCAATCTGTTTAGCGATAGCGGCGCAGGCCATGGCTATTTCCATTGCATTATCCCAAAAACTCCCTAGTGTGATGATGTCGTCATTGGATAATTCCCCTCGGATAGAAAGCGCGTTTACCAGATTAACAACACTATTGACACCGAGAATATTAACCGCTTGCTTAACCGAGGTAATATTATTAGCTAAGCCAAAGGACGGTGAGTTAACGGTTTTCAATACTTTTCCAGATAAACCCACATCCTGGCTAATCAGCTCGCCGATACGCGCCAAGCTACAATCAGGCATCACTTGTTCCATTTGTAAGTCAACCATAATTTGTGGTTGGGGTGGAATATGAACACCTTTCAAAATAGATTGAATTTGTTCTTCGGTTAACTCTACAGACATATTAATACATCACTCTTTGGGGTTGTCGATATTAGAGATCAATAACATTATTTCATTTAAAGAATTAGTAACAAATATATTATAAACGCCTTGCTTATCGCTTAATTGGCTTTTAATTTTTTCGAATAAATTTTTTAGTTGTTCTTGTTGGTCCACTGAAAAAATAACAAAACCTAGTGACTGACTTTCATCTCCAAAATAGAGAGACTGGATCGTTGATATTGTTTCAGTAATTGATTTTTTTCGGTTTCTGTCAAAACGATTAAAGTAAAAATTATCAGATGGCTTCTCAGTGCCGCTACCGTTTTCTTCATCGATGTATAATAATAGCTTCTGTAACTGGCGAATGGATAACTCTATGCTGTTGCTAATAGAAAATAATTTTTCAGATGGCGGCAGTTGTTGAAATGCTAACGAGAGGGGGCCATTAGTTTTCCATTGTTGAATCAATGTTTTTATATCGCTAATAAATAATTGACTTTGTAGTTTTAATAATTGCCTGCGTCTATTGTTTGGCAATTCATGTTTTTGTAAACCTGCTTTTTCTAATGCTAGTGGCACTTTTTTTTGGCGCTGAAAGCGATCGGCAGAAGCTTTTTCCTTGTCGCCCCATAGTAAATACTCCATTGCGTACAAACCCAGGGTCACTTCTTCGGAGTCTGTTTGTCCATTTTGTTTGCGCAATGTATTTGCATTGATCGTTAATGAAATATCGTTAACGATACCGCTTTGAATATAAGGTCCGTAACTATCGAGATAACCTGGTTGTATTGGCCAGGCAGCCAATGAAAAGCGTAATTCGGGCAGGTTTTTAATGACCCCACTATTTACAGAGGTTGTAATGTCGTCAATAAATAGAAAAGGCTGTGCTTTCTGGTAATGAGTGAATGTTAATTGCCATTGCTTTTGGACAGCCAATAACGACTTATTGTTGGGTTGATCGAGAAAGCTATTGACCTCTACCTGAAGCTGTTCGGCATTATTGAGCATTACACGAAATTCTTTTAAACCTTTTTCCCATAGCCTAGTTGCGAGGCTGTTTGCTTCTGTCTCTGTAATAGTGATCGTATGCTTGAGCGGAGGCGGCGGTGTGGCTTCTAGGGGTGTTGCCTGCTCTTCTGGCGAGGGTTTGCAAGCCACACAGAGTAATATTACTGAAAGGACAGCTAACCATTTCACGCGGCGTAAAACGCCTGATACTATTGAAATAGGGTGTGCGGGGTTTGCAAGCATTAACAAATCTATACTGTATGTATTTTTGAGGCCGTAACGTCAATATTGTCGATTGACGCTACGCAGTTTAGGGTTGTTTTAATTATAGGTATATATTTAAAAATAGGATTAAAAAATTCTATTTTTATCGGACTATTTTTAAGTATATTTTAAAGTTAGGGTCTGTCACTTTAATGTGACGCCTTTTAGCGTAAGCTAATAACCGGCCAATCGTTATCTAGCGCATGGGACCTTAATGTATCGTCAGGGTCTACGGCTACAGGCTTATGAGCATATTCCAGTAAGGGTAAATCATTGATCGAATCGCTATAGAAAGTCACTTTTTCGGGGCTAAGGTTTTCTTGTGCCAGCCACTCTTTTAAGCGAGCAATTTTTCCTTCCTGAAAACAAGGGGTTCCAGTGAGCTTGCCCGTCAATTGCCCGTCAATCATTTCGGGTTCTGTTGCTAAGACGGTATCAATACCAAGCCACGGGCCAATAGGACCAGCGACAAAACGATTGGTGGCCGTAATGATGATTAACTTATCACCATTTTCTTGATGCTCTTGGATCAAGGCGTCGGCTTTGGGAAGGCGTAGCTTAGAGACGACGGTTGACATAAACTCACTGTGTAGTTGTTCTCGTGCCTCCAGCGGCATGGGGATCAATGGCGTCAGTACAAAGCGTTGATATTCATGGATATTGAGAGTTTTATTTTGATATTCCATATAAAAACGATCATTTTCCTTGCTGTAATGCTCCGCGTCAACAATGCCTTTGCTGACTAAGAACTCTCCCCAGGCATGGTCGCTATCACCGGCAAGCAATGTGTTATCAAGGTCAAAAATCGTTAAATTCAATGGTTTATCCTTTGTGATATATAGAATGGGTATTGATGATCAATGTGGATTATCAAAGGCGGGAAGCATACGCATAGTTGTCGTTTGCGGCAATATTTTTGATGTTAAGTTATTATCGATGACTCACTACTCCTTATTCTATGGTAGAGTTAGGGCTCAATAATGCCTTGATTAATAAAGAAATATTTTTTTGTGGGGGATAATGTGATCGATGCAGATGGTTTTCGCGCCAATGTCGGGATGATGATAACCAATGCTCATGGTCAATTACTCTGGGCGCGACGTGTCGGTGGTATGGATGCCTGGCAGTTTCCTCAAGGCGGGATCAACCATGGAGAGAGCCCAGAACAGGCCCTTTATCGGGAATTACACGAAGAAGTTGGGCTATTATCCACGGATGTCAGAATTGTTGATGCAACCCGAGGTTGGCTCAAATACCGTTTGCCTCGCAACTTAATAAGAGAGCATCAGAGCCCCTTATGTGTCGGACAAAAACAAAAGTGGTTTTTGTTAGAGTTACTCAGTGACGATAGTCAGATTAAGTTAGATCAGTCACCTGAGGATATAGAATTTGACCATTGGCGCTGGGTAAGCTATTGGTATCCTTTGGATCAAGTTATTTCGTTTAAGCGAGATGTTTATAGGCGAGCATTGAAAATACTGTCTCCCGCTCATAGTCAGAGACAAAAGGCATTAAGCGGCGAAACAACTAAAATAAGACGTTAGTTAAACGTAACGAAAAACGCGAGTGTTACAGGCCCGAAATAGACAATAAATTATGTTGGATTCATTACGAATTATCACACAAGAAGTTAACTCTGCGCCTAGCTTGTCAGAAGCGATGCAGGTAGTGGTGTCGCGCATTAGCGATGCTATGAGCGTTAAGGTGTGTTCTTTGTATTTGCGTGATGAGCGCAACCACTATGTGCTAAGAGCGACTCAAGGCCTCAATACAGATGCTATTGGCCATGTGAGTATGACGCTAAATGAAGGCTTGGTAGGTTATGTTGCAAAGCGTGGTGAGCCGATTAATCTGGAAAATGCGGAAGCGCATTCCCGTTACTTATATTTTGCCGAGACAGGTGAGGAAAAGTACGCTTCTTTTTTAGGTGTGCCTATTATCCACCAGAAAGAGGTGCTGGGTGTTTTAGCCGTACAGCAATCTCAACGTCGACGCTTTGATGAAAGTGAAGAAGCCTTCCTTTTAACACTATCTGCTCAATTGTCCGGCATTATTGCCCACGCTGAAGCAACAGGCGGCCTTGAGCAATATACACAAGAAACGACAGATGCTCGTTTTAAAGGTATGCCGGGCGTCCTTGGTATCGCGATTGGTACGGCGGTGGTTTATTCCCCAGCGGCTGACCTCTTGAGTGTTCCTTTTCAGCGAACCGACGATATTGAGAGTGAAGAGCGCTTCTTTCATGAATCCCTGGGTGTTGCACGTAAAGAAATTCAAGAGTTGGGTGAAAAATTAAAAGACCGCCTGACCACTGAAGAGCAAGCCTTATTCGATGCCTATTTGGCGATGTTAGATGATGCTTCAATGACGAGAGAAGTCATTGATATCATCAATAAAGGCATTGCTGCTCCTTATGCGTGGAGTCAGGTGATACTCAAACACGCTCAGACCTTTTCAACGATGCATGACCCTTATTTGCGTGAGCGTTCAGCGGATGTTCGTGATTTAGGTCGCAGGGTTCTGAGTTGTTTACAGCAGCAATCGGCCCAACAAGAACCAGAGTACCCCGATAACACGATCCTGATTGGTGAAGAGCTAACGGCGTCGGTATTGGGCGAAGTGCCACCCAACAAATTAGCGGGCCTTGTTTCTGTTCAGGGGTCGGCCAGTTCCCATATTGCGATTCTTGCGAAAACCATGGGTATTCCTACGGTCATGGGAGCCGTTGATTTACCGTTCACGCAGTTTGACGGTAGCGTCACCATCGTAGATGGCTATCGGGGTAATGTGTATGTTAACCCCAGTGATGATGTCTTGGATGAGTTTCAGGCACTGGTCCGTGAAGACCAGGAAATGTTTAAAACTTATGAATCTCTGAGGGATTTGCCCTGCGAAACCTTGGATAATCATCGCGTTCCTTTGTGGGTCAATACAGGTTTAATGGCCGATGTTACCCGTTCTATAGAAAGAGGGGCGGAAGGTGTTGGCCTCTACCGTACGGAAGTGCCTTTTCTATTGCGAGATAGCTTCCCGACAGAAGCAGAGCAGTTGGCTATTTATCGAGAGCAGCTGGAAGCGTTTGCTCCCCATGCCGTCACAATGAGAACCCTCGATGTGGGCGGGGATAAGCCTTTGAGTTATTTCCCCATTAAAGAAGCTAATCCGTTCTTGGGCTGGCGCGGCATTCGTGTGACCTTGGATCACCCCGAGATCTTTCTGGCTCAGATCCGGGCGATGATGAGAGCTTCCGAGGGCTTGGATAACCTCCGTATTATGTTGCCAATGATTTCTTCTATTCCTGAGCTTGAAGAGGCGCAGGCCCTGATCCACAGGGGTTACAATGAGTTAATTGAAGAAGGTTTATCGATCGAAATGCCCCCAGTTGGAGTAATGATTGAAGTGCCGGCGGCTGTTTATCAATCAAAAGAAATTGCGGCTAGATCAGATTTTCTCTCTGTGGGTAGTAATGACCTTACCCAGTATTTATTGGCTGTTGACCGCAATAACGCGCAGGTAGCAGACCTTTTTAACTCCTATCACCCTTCTGTATTGAAGGCCCTTAAGCATGTGGTTGCCGCTGCCCATGGTCAGGGTACCCCGGTGAGTATTTGTGGTGAGATGGCAGGGGATCCAGGCTCGGCTATTTTATTGATGGCGATGGGGTTTGATGTACTGTCAATGAACTCAACCAACTTGCCCAAAGTTAAATCTGTTATCCGAGCAATTACCTTGGAGCAAGCTGAAGAGCTACTTGAAAATGCGATTAATCTGCCTGATGCAGAATCAGTGACTAACTGTGTTGACACTGCCCTCAGGCGTTTTGGCATCCTGTCGCGACCAAGGTCTCTGGTATTATAGCGGCATGCTCTAACGGCTTAGTGAAGGTGAATGTTCTGACCTCATCTTCGTAGGTAGGCTGGCCGTTTGTACTGGCTTGATAATTCTGCTCACTAAACGTTATCTGTTGTGAATCAATGGTGAGCACTGTGGATGCCCGCGTCCCATAGTCAGGTAGGGTAATAAATGTCGCCGACAGAGCCTTTTCTCTCTCATAATTAATACCTGTACTGGGTAATCGATGGTCGTCCGCAAGCTCAGGGTTTTCCAGAATTTGTCGTATTAATTGGTGGTCCGTACCAGCCTGCTGCAGTTGTGTTGCCAATCTTTCTTTGCCATCACTGACTTTTGGCCAGGGGCTATCGAGTAAGTGATTACTTAGTCCGTAAGTGCCAGGTAACAGCTTTTCGATACCTCTGCCGCGGTTGCTTAAATAATAGAGCGGAGCGTTTGGTAGGGAAAAGTCACCAACCAATAAGTTAAAGCCTGCATATCGATGTTGACGACTTTCGATTTCAGACAAATAGGCGTGGGGGGACTGTTTCCCGGTGAGGAAATCTTTAGTGAGCTCTCCTCGTGAGTGAGGGTCTTCTACTTTGATGCCTGGTTCTCTGACATTAGTAATAGCGGCAAAGCGGCCTGATTGATCGATACCAAGCCATGTTCCGTAAGCAACGAGATCACGACCTGCAACAACATTTGGAAAGTCTTCCCAAATATGAAGGGGTGCGGTTGCCCGCTCAAAAAACTCATCTCGGTTGGCGCCAAGAATCAAGGGTGTATCGGTATTGGGTTGGTATGAAAATAAAATCAAACACATAATTCTAATCTGTAAAAAGTCTTGGTATTAAGTATTGTCATTTGAGAGACAATATCTTGTGATTGTCATTGAGATCCTGGGAGCTGCCTTTGGTTCAACAAAATGATCAAAAACCCATCTGTATTTACTTGCCCATATTTTTAATGAGGATACCCCAATTTCAGCAACTTAACTCTATCAATTAGGTCCAATCCACCGCTTGCTGAACTGAACAGGGACTGTTGATAGAAGAGGTTTAGCCTGTAATAACGAGATGGTATGATGTCGCCACTTTTTTGCCTGCGTATGATAAATGCCACAATGTTGCAAAATCAAAACAATTCGCCATTAAATAGAGCTTTTTCTTATGCTGATGCATCCCGATATTGATCCTGTTGCCTTTTCCATTGGACCCATTAGTGTTCATTGGTACGGGATTATGTACTTATTGGCTTTCGCTACCGCCTGGTGGTTAGCGCTCCAGCGCACTAAGCGACCTGACTCCCCTTTGAACGCAAAGCAAGTGGAAGACCTGATTGTTTACGGTGCACTTGGCGTTGTGCTGGGTGGGCGCTTTGGCTATGTCATGTTTTATAATTTTGGCGCTTGGTTGCAAGATCCGTTATGGCTATTTCGAGTGTGGGAAGGCGGTATGTCTTTTCATGGCGGAATATTAGGTGTGATTGTTGCCAATATACTTTATTGCCGCCGCATTGGCCTGAAGTTTCCAGAATTAATGGATTTTGTTGCTGTTATTGTTGCTCCAGGTTTGGGGTTTGGTCGCATAGGTAATTTTATTGGCCAAGAGCTGTGGGGGCGAGAAACGGATTCTTCTTGGGGAATGGTATTTCCGCAAGACCCTGAGCTATTAGCTCGCCATCCGTCGCAACTCTATCAAGCCTTTTTGGAAGGCTTTGTGCTTTTTGTTATTGTCTATTGGTTTGCACAAAAACCTCGCCCTCGCTTAGCAATCAGTGCCGTCTTTATTATTTTTTATGGCATTTTCCGATTCTTTGTTGAATTTGTACGTGAACCGGATGCGCATATTCCGGAACTGATTTTTGGTTGGATGACTCGAGGCCAATTATTAACGCTTCCGATGCTGGTTGGCGGTATTGGTATTTTGATCTGGGCGTATACCAAAGGTTTTGGCGATGCGGCTATTGCAAATGTGGATCCAGTAAAGGCGAATGCACAAGATACGGATAAGAAAAAAGTGGGCAAGAGTAACAATAAGAAAGCAGCTGCAAAAAAGTCATCGACTAAACAAAAAAAATCTGATGGGCCAAATAAAAAATGAAACAGTATCTAGAATTGTTGAATGATGTATTAACAAATGGAGTGCAAAAAGGTGATCGTACAGGAACGGGAACCTTATCGGTTTTTGCTCGGCAGTATCGCCATAACCTGCAAGAGGGTTTTCCACTATTAACGACGAAGAAACTACATTTTAAAAGTATCGCTAATGAATTAATTTGGTTCTTAAATGGAGACACTAATACCCAATGGCTTAAAGAGAATGGCGTCAGTATCTGGGATGAATGGGCAACTGAGGATGGTTCTCTTGGTCCCATCTATGGTAACCAGTGGACAGCATGGCCAACGAAAGAAGGCGATAGTATTAATCAAATTGATTATGTTGTTGAGTGTTTAAAAAACAATCCAAATAGTCGCCGCATTTTATTCCATGGTTGGAATGTAGAATATTTACCGGATGAAACTGTCAGCCCACAGGAAAATGTCAAACAAGGACGAATGGCTTTGCCACCTTGCCATTTACTCTATCAGTTTTATGTTGCTAATAATCAGTTGTCTGCTCAATTATATATTCGCAGTTCAGATTCCTTTTTAGGGCTACCATACAATACAGCAAGCCTCGCATTATTAGTACATATGTTGGCTCAGCAGAGTGATCTAGATGTGGGTGAAATTATCATCACCACTGGTGATTCACATATCTACTCTAATCATATGGAGCAGGTTAAAACTCAGCTATCTCGTGAGCCAAAACCATTGCCGACGTTAAAAATTAACCGTAAGCCTGATTCAATTTATGATTATCGCTTTGAAGATTTTGAAATTGTTGGGTACGACGCGCACCCAAATATTAAAGCGCCAGTGGCGGTATAAGGTAGGCATATAAGAATGACAACATTATCTATTATTGTGGCGATGTCTAATAATCGAGCTATAGGAAAAGACAACCAATTACTGTGGCACCTGCCCGAAGACCTAAAATACTTTAAACGAATTACGATGGGTAAACCTATGATTATGGGGCGTAAAACGTTTGAGTCTATCGGACGACCTTTGCCTGGAAGATTAAATATTGTGGTAACTCGCCAAACTGATTGGCAATATGAAGGTGTTAAAACCGTTCATAGCATTGATGATGCAATGACGTTGGCTGAAGCTCAAGCATTTATCGATGGTGTGGATGAGGTCATGTTGATAGGTGGTGCAGAACTGTATAAATCTGCCCTACCAAAAGCGGATAAGTTATATTTAACACGAGTTGATGCTGATATTGAAGGTGATGCGTTTTTTCCTGAAATTGACCCTGAAAAATGGAAAGAAATCAGCCGGGAAGAATTTTCTGCATCTGAATCGAGCTTAAAAAGTAATCCATATAATTACGCCTTTTGTGTTTTAGTCAACGAAGCTGAATAACTCATTTGGTAAAGCTAGTATTTCGTTGTGTGAAAATAAGGTGTTTGCAAGGAGCGTGCAAGAGTAAGGTTTTACACTAGGCTAGTGTAAAACCTTACTGATACATATTTACTACTGATTATATTTCAATGAAGTCATATTTTTTAAAAGGCGCCTTAGATACTCTACCATTAATCATTGCAGCAATTCCTTTTGCGATTTTGTATGGGGCTTTAGCTTTATTGAATGGCATGTCTTTTCTAGCGGCTTTGGGCATGTCTATATTTGTTTTTGCTGGGGCGTCGCAGTTTGTTGCTGTTACATTGATTGCGGCGAGTGCACCTATTCTAATTATTATTGCTACCGTCTTTGTCATGAACCTTCGACATATGTTGTATTCCATCAGCTTTATGCCGAAAGTGAAAACCCTATCTAAATGGCAGCGTATCCCTATGGCATTCTGGATGACGGATGAAAGTTTTGCTGCAACAACACAATATGCTGATAAAGAGTCTCCGACTGATGAACAGTTTCATTATTACTTTTGGGGCTCTGCCATTGCTATGTATGTCAATTGGGTTGTATTTACTTATATTGGCATGACCTTGGGTACATACATTCCTGATATGACTAAGTGGGGGTTGGATATAGCCATGGTCCTGGCTTTTATTGCCATTGTTGTGCCATCCTTAAAACATAAAGCGCATTTGTTATGTGCTTTAGTTGCTGTTGTCAGTGCCGTTGTTACTTTTGATTGGCCACATAAAACTGGCCTGTTGTTTTCTTCTATTGTTGCCATTATTGTCGGTGTTTTAGTCGAGAAATTAACTAATAACATTGAAGAAAAAGTAGATGGAGAACCAATATGACTGACTGGCTATTGGTTTTTGGTATGATGTTGGTAACGTTTATACCTCGCTACCTTCCTTTTGCATTTGTTGATCACTTCAAGCTCCCGCCTCTATTAATGCAGGCTTTGGCTTATATTCCTATTGCGGTTTTGAGTGCGATCGTTGCTCAAAATGTTTTCTTTCTTGAAGGGCAATTAGCGTTATCTGTCGATAATAATCGTATATTAACCGCGGTGGTTGCTGTGGTAATTGCTATGGCAACTAAAAAATTATCATGGACAGTCATCGGTGGTTTTATTGTTTTTCTATTATTGCAAAACTTTTTCCCAGCTTAATTTTTATTTTCTTTTAGCGATACAGTGATTACATTAAGCTTTTGCGAAATTTCTAACGCAAAATCATTCAGCGCTTCATTGAGACTTTTTACATAGGTTAAATAGCTATCATCTTGCAGTGGTTTGTTATTTTGGTATTTGTGAGTCATTAATTCTTTGCGACCATTATCTGTTAGTATCGTCCATTTGGCTTGCAAAATAATATTTTTCCCTCGTTCACCAATAAAGCGTTCAAATACGATGCGCACTTGTAATTCGGGTCGATTACGATTGTCCCAAGGGAAAGGCCATACCCCATTAATGCCCAAATGGTTTGATATGTTATCAGCGAGTACTTGGTTGATATTGTCTTTTAGATTTCCACCCCATAGATGGTAGGCTGATAAAGAGATTTGGTTGTTTTTTTCTATACTGATAATGCTAAAGTTATCTAATATATTGGGTATCACTAATGGCCCTATGCCAATATTGACTGCTTTGTTATTCGTAGAAGGAGTCAGGCGCGATACATTGTTTTCAGCAACTAAAGTGTAGTATTGAGTTTCAGGCACACTGCTACATGATGTTGTTAATAAAACTAGAATGCCAAGTGTGACAATAAAAAAGCGATGCATTATTTTTTTCATTTTCGTACCTTAATCGTTATAACAAACGACTTATTTTCCTAAAATCAACGACTGGGGATGGCGATTTAATTCATCTGTAAACTGACGGACAGAATCAGCCGATTCGCTGATGCTTTTTAATGTATTCAGTAGCTCGAAATATAACTGTGAATCGGGTGCAATTGATTCTTCCATTGTTTTTAATGTGTTTTCGAGTTGTTGCAATGATGTAGTTGCTGATAGGGTGATTTGATTGAGTTCCTGGGAGGCATTTTCGGCGTTTGCAACAACATTACCCAAGTTGGTAGAAAAATTAGTATTATTTAAATCACTTAATAACGCATTCAGTTCAGCTAAGCTCGCAGATAAATCATTGCCAATCGTTGCAATTGGGAATTGATCAATTTTATTGACAATTGATGCTAGGCGTTTAGTTGCTTGATCGACATCGCCTGTAATAGTAGGAATATAAACAAGCCCATCGTTAATCCATTCGGGTCCATTTTTTTCATCGGTATTCACAAGGTCTATATACAAGCTGCCAGTTAATAGGCTACCTGACTTAAGCTGTGCTCTGAGGCCGTATTTAACCATTTCTACAATTCTGCTTTCAAAGTTTTTACGCTCAAGAGGTGGTTTTTGTGCCATGCGTTCGGGCTGTATGTCGACAATAATATCGATTGATGTTGTGCCTAAACCAACTTCTGAAAAACTAACCGTTCTTACTTCTCCTACTTTAATACCATAATATTCGACAGTGGATCCTGGGTTGAGACCTCGCGTTGATTGGTTAGAGAAGCGCATTGCAAAAGGGTAAGAGGTTACATAGGCACCTTCAACAACAGCTTTACGATTTGGCAGTAAATAATAATTACTTAATGCAGTGGTAGGTTCTGTACCTTCTATATGAGGTGAATCGAAAGCAATGCCGCCAGAGACAAAAGCGTTTAATGACTCTAGCTCTATGTTAACACCATTCGCTCCCACATCGACATCGAAGCCGCTGACATTCCAGAAGCGGCTATGACTTGTCACAAACTTATCATAAGGTGCTTCAATAAATAGGCTGATTTCGATATCTTGATTGTCAGCTGCTAACCGATAGCTGGTGACTTCGCCCACTTTTATTTGTTTAAAATAAACTGGGGAGCTGACATCTAAGGCTCCTAGTGTTTTTGAAAATAATGTATAGCTTCTACCCTTCGTGTCAGATTTGACAAGTGGGGGTTCATCTAAACCCTGAAATAGAAACTGTTCTTCACCAGGTTCACCTGGGTCAATCTCAATGTAAACGCCAGAGACTAAAGTGCTCAGGCCTGAAATGCCCGAAAGAGAAATACGAGGGGAAACGACCCAGAATTTTGTGTTGTCGGATACGTACGCTGAAAACTCAGGGGCAAGTTCTGCGGTGACAACAATGCTTGATAAATTGTCGCTGATTCTGACGGATTCAACAGTGCCTATGTCGACATTTTTATAGCGAACCTTTGTGCGTTTAGGCTCTATTCCTTCTGCCTTTTGAAAATAAATCTCAATAATTGGCCCTTGTTTTTGCCAAGCACTAATCGCTAAGGTTAAAGCGATCACCAGTGCTATAAATGGCACAAACCAAATCAACGAAAAGGTTTCTTTATCTCTCTCGTTACCTTTTTGTGTCTCATGATCCTGAGTCATTATTATTGTCCATCCTTATTCTTCGGCTCATCCCAGATCAAACGAGAGTCGAAAGTTTCAGCTGCGAGCATTGTCAGTACGACGACTGAGGCAAAAGCGAGGGCAGCAGGTTCAGGTTGAATGTTCATGATAATACCAAACTGTACTAAAGCGACCAATAAGGTGATCACAAATACGTCCACCATAGACCAGCGACCAACAAACTCAGTTAGCTTATAGAGCTTTTGTCTAACTTTTCGATGGGTTTGTTGTTGCTTGTAAACAGATTTGAGTAAGTAGCTAATAATGAGCAGTTTTAGAACCGGTACCAGGATGCTGGCGACAAACACGACTAAGCCGATAAACCACATACCATCCTGAAATAGATGGACTACTCCGGATAAAATAGTGTCTTGAGAAGTTCTCCCAAATGATGTGATCGTCATTATGGGCATTGCCAATGCGGGGATATAAAGTATGCTGGCCGCAATAATTAGAGCGGTCGTTTTTTGCAGACTATGCTTAGAGCGCGGCTCTACTTTGTGTGAGCATCGAGGGCAGTGAGGGTTTTTTAACCAGACTTTATTGCTGATGACGGCATTGCAGGTCAAGCAGCCATGGTAACGATCGTTTTCAGTCGTATAAAAATAATTTTCAGGCTTGTACCAATTCCATAAGTGGAATGAGCTCAATTGTAAATTAATCACAATTAAAGTGATGATTAGTAAGGTAAAGGCGAGCAAGCCAAAACCTGGTATTAAGGTTGCGGCTTCTCCCAGCTTAACTGATGTAACTAATACTCCGACCATAAAGATATCCAGCATATTCCATGCGCGAGCCAAGGATAAAAAGTATAAGCAAAAGCTAATGCCGGGTGGTTTATTATTGAAGTGCTTATTAATAAACACATAGCATAAAATGAGCAGCTCAATTAGTGGAAATAGAAAAATTGTCGCAAAAACTAGTAATGATAATAGATATTGTTCCACCTCGTAGAGAGCAATGACACCGGATAATAACGTTGACGATTGTGTTTGAAAACCAGCTTCAAGCCCTAAAAATGGTAGGCTATTACTGCATATAAATAAAATAATGCCAGTTAAAATTAATGCAACAATGCGAGTTTCCCAATTTTTAGTTTCGCTAAATAAGGTATGATGGCAGCGAGAGCACTGAAAGCAGTGGCCGGTTTCAATCGATGAATATTCATTGATATGACCACAATGATTGCAGGCAATTTTATTCGATTGTTGAGATATGATAGATATGCTCATTGAGTTTATCTTACTATTAAAGCCTTCTTTTAAGCTTTTGTGTATTATCTAGAAAAATGGGTAAATTTGAGCCTTCATGTGTCAGCATAACATAGGCTTTGCCCAAGCTGGCAATTGAAATCCAAGCCGCTAATAGCAGGTTCAGGTTTTATTTAGGTTTATTAATTGAGCAGGCGCTAATGTTAGCCTGTTGTGGGAGTGTTTTTTGAAGCAAAGATTATTATGGGTGGATGCTGTTAGAGGGTTTGCCATTGTATTAATGGTAATCTTTCATTTCTGTTACGATTTGCGTTATTTTGGCTATGTTGATTGGCATATTCCCAATGGTCCACATTGGTGGCCCTTTCGGTATTTGATCATTACGCTATTTATATTTACGGTTGGTGTGAGTCTATCACTGGCCCATAAAAATCATTTCAATCAATCGACATTTATTAAACGTATCGCTCAACTTATTGTATCAGCTGCTGCAATTACCATTATGTCGCTGTTTTTATTTCCTAAAGCATGGATTTATTTTGGTATTTTGCACTTTATTGCTGCAGCCTCCTTGCTTGGTATTTTGCTTGTACGAGCGCCTTACATTTCTCTTGTAATTGGCGGTGTTATTTTAGTGGGTTACTGGTTGGGTTTGTTAAGTAACACATGGCCATTTGAATGGTTTTCTCAATGGTTGCCGGATGATACTGAAGACTTCGTTCCCTTATTCCCTTGGCTGGGAGTAATGTATATCGGTGTTGGTTTTGCTGGGGTTTTTCCCATCAAAAAATTTGATATCTCTAGGAATAAACTAACTAATAATTTAGGGTTTATAGGCAAGCATGGTCTGATTATTTATCTTGTGCATCAGCCACTATTATTTGCAGGGTTTATTTTAATTAATGCTATTAAGTAATCGAGTGTTCAAAGCGATAGTTTTTAGGCGATCGACGTCGAGAAACAAATAAATAATTGTCTTTTTTCTTTTTGGCTTCATGTTTTGCTGTCGATGCTAATGCAGCAACATCATGATGAGACTGGCAAGATGCGGGGTCAGGATTGACTACACCAATAGCCAGGGTGATTATATTAAAAAAGGTTGGCTTGCCTTGCCTGTCTTCGCACCATATTCCATTTTCGCTGATTTCTTTTTCTGAATAAAATTCAATACTAGATGTTTTAAAATCATCCAGTATTTTTTTGCATCGTACTTTCCAGTCAGGGCTGCGAAATATTACGACAAAGTCGTCACCACCAATATGCCCAACCATATCCAAATTAACCGATGTGTTCTTGACGATAGTTTCTGATAGCGCAACAATGACTTCGTCACCACGGCTATAACCATAGTAATCATTAAAGGGCTTAAAGTGATTGATATCGAAATAAGCCAGCCAAAAATTTTCTTCTTTTCGAATTAGTGAATCAAGCCATTCATATATACGAACATTACCTGGTAATAATGTGAGTGGGTTGCTATGCCTTGCATAACGGATTTGAGAATTGGTTAACTCTTCGAGTAATCTAGCTGTTTTGCCTATGCCTATATAATGGTTGTTTTTTGTAATAATTAAATCAGTATTTAAGTCGATATTATTATTGTTGGTAATTCTTTTTGATATATCCTGTAAGCTGGTTTGTGAATCAATGACAACGGGTGATTTATTCATAAACTCTTCAATGGGTTTGTCACCATGCAGCTGATGAGAATAACGGCCCGAAAAAGTTTCAAGCATATTAAGGCGTGAAATAATGCCTACAGGAATAGAATCCTTTACGATAGGTAAAGAACTTATATGCGGTTGGTTTTTAAATTCATCATTGATGATATCTGCTCTAATATCAGGTGATATCGGCTCTCTCTTTTCTAGAATGGACTCTGCTGTTTCTGTTGGTCTGGTATTTATTTTTCGTAAAGTCAGGGAATGAGAATTAAAGGGTAAATTTTCAACCGAAATATTACTTGGTTGCTCTTCTGGCTTATGGAGAAGGTAGCCTTGTCCTAATTTTATGTTAAAAGATTGTACTACTTCTAACTCCTCAATAGTTTCTATACCTTCTGCAATAACCTCACAACCTATACCTCTTGCAATCTCTAAAATAGAGCGAACGAACTCGCGTTTAATGCCATCACTATGTATGCCATCAATAAAATGCCGATCTATTTTTACAAAGTCTGGCTGAATTTCTGCCCATGCTTTTAATCCGGAATAACCTGCACCTAAATCATCAATGGCGATTAAAATGCCATAATTTCTAAGTGTTTGAATATGCTCATTGAGTTGACTGATATCGTTGAAGGGATGTTTTTCAGATATTTCTAAAACGATATGAGCGAGAGGTATGTCGATGTCTACTGTCGTAAAGTAATGACAGATATGTTCCAGGTTTGTTGGAAGTACATTAATAAAAATATACCCTGATAATTGCTGTTTACTGAACGAGTCAATTGCCTGTTGTAGGCATAAGGTGTCCAATTTCAGTAGACAGTTCGCTGATTGAGCATTGATGAACAGTTGTTCTGGTGTGAGTTTTGGCGTAGATACTGCTGTTCTGATAAGGGATTCAAGGCCAAATGTTTTTTGGGTGGAGAAATCGATAATACCTTGAAAGTGAGGAACAACCAGCTTCTGGTCAATAATGTGATGAATATTACTGGTATCAATTTCTTTTAGCATCGTACTTCCACGAATTTAATGCGACTTAATGACAAAAACTTTAAAGCATGTTGTGCTCAACACAAGTGTAGTTGAGGGGAGTCGTAGAAATATGAAACTTTTATGACGACCAATAGCCTGCGATGTTTAGACAGGCTATTGGTTAGAGGTAGGCTATTTATCTAGTAGTGATAAATCGCGAACAGCACCTTTATCAGCACTGGTCACAAAGGCCGCATAGGCTTTAAGTGCGGCAGTCACCTTGCGTGGTCGCTCTTTCACAGGCTTCCAACCTTTTTTATCTTGTTCGATGCGTCGAGCATTGAGCTCGTCCTCCGAAATCAAAAGGTTAATAGTACGATTGGGGATATCAATTTTTATTTTGTCGCCGTTATTAACCAAGCCAATGGCGCCACCAGCAGCAGCCTCCGGAGATACATGGCCAATAGATAAGCCGGATGTGCCGCCAGAAAAGCGTCCATCAGTTAATAGTGCACAGGCTTTGCCTAGACCTTTCGATTTAATATAACTGGTTGGGTAGAGCATTTCTTGCATGCCAGGGCCTCCGCGAGGACCTTCGTAACGGACAACAACAATGTCTCCTGCTTTTACCTTGTCTGCCAGAATATTTTCAACGGCTTCGTCCTGTGATTCCACCACATGGGCTGAACCTTCGAAGACTAAAATGTCTTCATCAACGCCTGCTGTTTTTACAACGCAACCATCTTCAGCAATATTGCCATAGAGGACTGCCAGGCCACCTTCAGTATTAAAACAATGTTCTAATGAGCGTATACAGCCGTTGGCACGGTCAGCATCCAATGATGGCCAGCGAGTGCTCTGGCTAAAGGCTGTTTGAGTTGGAATGCCCGCTGGGCCTGCTTTATAGAAGTTCATGACTTCAGGTGAGGGGCTGCGCATAATATCCCAGTTGTCCAATGCTTCTTTTAGGGTATCGCTGTGTACCGTTGGCAATGAGGTGTCGAGCAAACCGGCACGGTCCAATTCACCTAGTATAGCCATAATGCCACCAGCACGATGCACATCTTCAATATGGTATTCCGGTGTATTGGGTGCGACTTTGCACAATTGCGGTACTTTATGGCTAAGTGCATCAATGTCCTTCATGGTGAAGTCAACACCCGCTTCCTGGGCAGCGGCTAGAAAGTGAAGAATGGTATTGGTCGAGCCACCCATGGCAATATCAAGGCACATGGCATTTTGGAATGCATTGTATTGAGCAATGCTGCGCGGTAATACGCTAAAGTCGTCTTGTTCGTAATGACGACGGGTAATTTCAACAATGCGTTGTCCGGCTTCTTTAAATAAGCGTTCACGATCAGCATGAGTCGCCAGTGTTGTGCCATTACCTGGCAAGCTAAGGCCGAGTGCTTCGGTTAAACAGTTCATCGAATTAGCGGTAAACATGCCTGAGCAGGATCCACAGGTTGGGCAGGCGCTGCGCTCGTATTCAGCAACCTTTTCATCACTAGCACTGTCATCGGCAGCAATGACCATGGCATCTACCAGGTCGAGCTTTTGCTCGCTGAGTTTGGTTTTGCCGGCTTCCATCGGGCCGCCAGAAACAAAAATAACGGGGATGTTAAGACGCATAGCGGCGTTCAGCATCCCCGGGGTAATTTTGTCACAGTTTGAAATGCAGACCATGGCATCAGCACAGTGAGCATTAACCATATATTCCACAGAGTCAGCGATGATATCCCTTGAAGGCAGGCTATACAGCATACCGTCATGTCCCATTGCGATGCCGTCATCGACTGCAATGGTATTAAATTCTTTTGCGACACCACCTGCTGCTTCAATCTCACGGGCGACCAGCTGGCCGAGGTCTTTTAGGTGTACATGCCCTGGTACAAATTGAGTAAATGAATTGACGACTGCAATGATAGGTTTTTGAAAGTCATCGTCTTTCATGCCTGTAGCACGCCATAAAGCACGTGCACCAGCCATATTGCGGCCTGCGGTGGTTGTTTTCGAACGGTATATGGGCATAACTGGCCTCGAGCTAAATATTTTATGGGAACCGGATTATAAGACATTACAGAATATTGCGTAAAATGAGATATTTGCAAGGTATTATTCTTTTTTTTGGAATGTTGTAAGGGTGACTTGCAAGGCTCATGCAAGATTTGGCTTGTAAAGTAAAGAAGTTTGAGGTTGTTATTTGCACATAAAAATACTTGTTACTGCCTATATTTGATGATATTTTCTCAAATATGGGTGGTAAAAAATCATTAATAAAGAATTCGTTTCGACAGTTGCTGGGTGCAATTATTCGCCTTGCGATACGTAATGGGCTGAATTACCTAGAGTTTTCTGCCATCTGCAAGTCTTTATATGTAGATATTGCAACCAAAGAATTCGGTATTAAAGGAAGGGAAACCAATATATCTAGAGTGTCATTAATGACTGGCTTAGACCGAAAAGAGATCAAGAGTATACGGGAGCTTAAAGAAAAGGATGTAGATAATAGTGGTAAAAGGCCTGATAAATTGGCGAGTGTTTTATCGCATTGGTTTGATGGTAGAGATTATATCGACGAACAGGGGCGCCCTATAGAATTACCATTTACGGGGGAAGGCATTAGTTTTGATCAGCTTGTACATTCTGCTGGTGGAGGTAGTTTAGCGCCTATAACCGTCCTGCGTGAATTCAAGCGCTCTAAGGTTGTTGAAGAAACCGAGTCTGGGTTGTTGCGTGTTCTTAAGAGAGATTACATTCCTAATTATCATGCAAATGCTGACCTTTCCCCTGAATTTGTTGACCCCGATGCAATTAGTCATGGAAGTAGCATGCTTGTCGATCACATTAATACAATCTTTCATAACCTTTACCGAGAGGATATGAAGCAGTCCGCTCATTTGGATATGAGGGCGACTGACCCATCAGTGAAGTTATCTAAAGTTCCTGAGTTTTATAAATTAGTTGATGATTTAGGGATGGATCTATTGGATCAAATTGATGAATGGCTAGAAGAGAATTCAGTGAAGGATGTTGGTGATGGGGCTGAATCAAGCATTCGTTTGGGGGTGGGTGTGTATTCTATTGAAGGTCAGAATACTACCGTAGAGAAAAAATCATAACACTGTAATAAAGGAATCGTTTGTTTTAAAAAGGTTATAAGGGATTAATTTGGTTCTCAAGGGCGAGGGCTAAATGTTTTTAATAATTATAGGCTGGTCATTACTTTTGTTTTGCATCGTAATAAGGAAATCGTTTGTTTTAAAAAGGTTATAAGGATTTTTGCTCTCAGGGATGAGAGTAAATATAAAGTAAATGCGTCAAAAAATATAATAAAAGCCATTGGAATTTGAGGAAAGTAGTAAGCATGGTTGGGCAAGAAATAATTAGGAGATTGTTGGCATTATGCCTACTGCTTGGCATTCTTTCTGGATGTGGTGGCCAGGATGGAACTGGAAGGCCTAATACAGGCGGAACTGCTGATAAACAGATTACGTCTGTGGGTTCAGTAACTACTGAAAATGCACTCACGGTTAATGGCGTTGAGTATGATACGACTAATGCAGAGATCCTAGTTGATGGCGAGCCGGATAATTTTAACCAGTCAACTTTAGGTCAAATAGCGGTTGTCAACGGTACTTTAAATATCGGAGGTGACACTGGGGTTGCAACTACTGTTAGCTTCAATACAAATATTTTTGGCTCTGTCGAACAAGTAAATTTTGGTGATGAATATTTAAGAATCTTAGGCCAAACGATTCATATAAGTCGCGATACCATTTATGTTGGTGAACAGTTATCTACAATGCACGATATTAGAGAAGGGTATGCCCTAAGAGTAATGGGCTATGCTTTGGCAAATGGTGATTTATTTGCCAGTTATATTGAGCGCGTTCTTCTTAACGAAGATTTTCCATTGGGAGAAGCAGGTAACCCTTTTTATGAAATTAATGGAGTGATCAGCAACCTTAATATTGATCTTATGACTTTTGACGTTAATGGATTATCTATTGATTACAGTAATGTTGTTATATTAGAAGCATTAGAAAATGGCATGCAGGTTGAAGTTCTGGGAACTGGGATTAACAGTAATGACAAGCTCATTGCTGCGACTGTGACAACATTGAGAACTGAGTTATTAGTAGAGCCAGAAACTCGTATTGAAATAGCAGGCTTTATTACTCAATTCCAAGCATTGGATGACTTTGAAATAAATAATGTTCGTATTAGCGCTGATGCCAATGAGACTATATTTATTGGTGGTGCTCCGGATACGATTGGGCTAAATAATCAGGTTGAGGTTGAAGGGTATATCGATAATGAAGGTGTGCTCATCGCTGAAAGAATCATTGTATTAGCGTCTTATATAATAAGTCATGAGCATGGTGATCAACTCGATTCTGATGCGGCGACCTTTGAATGGGCTGATGTAGATGCTGATGAATATCAGTTGGTCATTGTCAATAATCAGAATACTATTTTTAGTGAATACTTTGATGGGCAAACAACATCTGCCACTGTCAGTAATCTTCCTATGAATGGTGCATTTCTTTCAGTGGAAATAGCGACTAGACGTGGCAGTTTATGGTCGGCTCAAGCTTATGCAATTATATCTAATGATGTATTGCCAAATGCAGAGTTATTAATACATCATGACGGGGATACATTGACTTCTCCTGAAGTCGATTTTAGATGGACAGATGTAGGCGCTGATGAATACCGAATATACATAGAAAGTAACGGAAGCCTTATTCATGATCAATTGTATGATGGTGAAACAACATCGGCGTTGATTGATAATTTTCCTGCTAACGGTGCGAAGATATTCTTCCTGCTTTATACGCGTCATGGTGTTGGTTGGGCATTGAGGACCTATGATTTTACTAGTCAAGACGCACTAGATAATGCTTATTTATTGAGTCACATAGATGGTGATACCTTACAATCAGATTCGGTAATGCTTACGTGGTTAGATGTTAATGCCGATAGTTATCATTTGGAAATATTCAGTCACTCAAATGAATTATTTTCGCAATCATTTGATGGGCAAACAACCAGTGCATTTATTGAAGGCCTTCCTATTAATGGTGCAGAATTGCGAATTGTCTTAACGACGACGCATGGTCAGGGTTCTGTGAGTAGAACCACTTATATTAAAAGCCAGGAAATATTAGAAACTTCAGTCTTCTTAGGCCGTGTTGATGGCGACATATTTAGAACTAGAGATATTGAGTTGCATTGGTCGAATGTAAATGCGGACGAATACCAGATAGATATCAGAGAAGATGTAGAGGGCGGCACTTTAATCTATTCTGAACGTTTCGATAGTCAGACAACATCGACATTGATCAGATATCTGCCAAATGAAGGTGAGAGATTATTTTTTAGGCTGTCTACCCGTCATGGTCAGGGGTGGGCTGATCAACATTATGAATTTTCTATCGTTGCAGAAGATTAGGCAGTGTTTAAGAAATGCTAAAGTAAAAAATATTTCTCTACGTTGAATATGGTTTTTGTTTTGTAATTTTAGGCGAATAAGCTATTACTCACTATATTAATGAGCGCTAAATCAATGATTATACCTATTTACCAAGTTGATGCTTTTACGCAACATGCTTTTTCAGGTAACCCTGCAGCTGTATGTATATTGGAAAAGTGGCTAGATGATAATATCCTGCAGAGTATCGCTGCTGAGAATAATTTAGCTGAAACGGCTTTTATTATCAAAAAAGATGCTGGATATGATCTTCGCTGGTTTACTCCTGAAGTTGAAATAGATCTATGTGGTCATGCTACTTTGGCTAGCGCTTATGTAGTTTTTAAATTTCTTGAACCAGATATAGATCTTGTATCCTTTAGTACAATCAGTGGTGAGTTAATTGTTACGATAAATGATCTAGGCATGTTGAGTATGAATTTTCCTGCAAGGGCGCCTGTTCGCGCAGAGATTGATGATGTGCTTTCAAATGCTTTGGGTTGTGTTCCTGTTGAAGTGTGGAAATCGAGAGATTATTTGATTTTATTAGGCTCTGAAGATGAAGTTAAGAATCTTCAGCCCAATATGGAAAAATTGAAAGAGGTCGAGGATAGTTTCGCAGTTATTGTTACCGCAAAAGGTGAAAGTGTTGACTTTGTGTCACGTTTTTTTGCTCCCAAGGCAGGCATACCAGAAGATCCTGTTACTGGTTCTGCTCATTGTACATTAATACCTTTTTGGGCGGATCGGCTGAATAAGAATACGCTGCATGCTAAGCAAATTTCTTGTCGAGGGGGAGAGTTGTTTTGTGAAAATAAAGGCGATAGAGTTTTTATGAGTGGCTATGCAGCTTTATTTTTAAAGGGAGAAATATATGTCTAGCTATTTGGTTGGTGCATGGCCATGCCTTTTGAAAATTTAGCTTTTTGTAACTAGCAATATAGGACAATTTTTTGCCTGCTTTTGACATTGATTGATACTCCCTAATGCTTCAATATCCCTCTCTTTACTATCATGAGAGCTATTCTTTTATTTAGAGTAATCTATTCTAAATTTAATGGTATTCCAGATAAATTTAATTTAAGCCTTTTATAGTTCCCTATTTTTAACTGGTGAGTTTTAAAGTGGCCAAATGAAATTTTCTTGGTTGTTCATGCCAATATTTTTTTAAAATTGATGTATTGATAATGGCCAGCCATAATTTATGTGGTTGTTCTGTTTTTAGGTTGTATTTTGCTTTTTGAAAGGGATATATTATGAGTTCAGGGCATTCCTATATTAACAATTCTACAAATAATATAAGCAATAAAAATAAAGTATTGGTTATTTTTATTGCTGCTTTTGTCATAAGGATTATTGGTGTTGACTATGGCTACTTTAATCCTGATGAGAGAGTGAATGATTCAGCAAAAGTATTGGCGGGAGAATTAATACCTGGCCAGCATTTTTACCCACCCCTGCTTAATTATATTACTGCTGTTTTTTTTGCAATGCTTTATGTTGTTGGGCGACTGGCAGTGTCATGGTATGACCTTGCGGAATTTAGGGCTCAATACTTTTCTGATCCTACGCCATTTTATCTGACGGCACGATTTGTCATTTGTTTGATTTCTGCAGCAGTTGCCCCGCTATTTTATCTTATCGCTCGAGAATTTGGTTTAAACAATAGATATTCTTTGGTTTCGGGATTGTTTGGTATTTTTATTCCGGGAATGGTGTTTTTATCGCATATATTCAAAAGTGATGTTCCATTGTCTGTCTGTGTTGTTCTTGTTTTTTATGCAGCAATTAAAAAGCTGAAAACTTCTGATTCAAAGTTAATAGATATATTTTTGGGTTTTTCTATTGCATTGGCATTGTCTTTTAAACACTCATATATATTTATTTTACTGCCATTTTCTTTAATGTTTGCTGTGGTTGTATATAAAAAAACCAATGATGTTTTGTTGTTGATGAGGTCACTGTTTTTTGTTGGTATTCCAGCAATTGTTTTTTGGATTGTTTTTAATGTAGGTATTATTCTAGATTTTAATAATTTTATTGATTACCAAAGAATACAGACAGTTATGTCAGTAAGAGAGGATAAAAATATTGCCGCTGGCTTTTTATCATGGTGGTCTATTGTTGGAGATTATTCATTTGGTGTTAATAGAGTTGTTGTTATTTTGTTTTTATTGTCACCTGTTGTTTTGCTAAATGAGGTGTTCTCAAAAGAATTGAAAGGGTTGTTTTTATCCTTTTGGCTGTCAATCGTTATAGGTTCTCTCGCTATTATGTATTTATCTGGAGCGCGACAATTGTCAGGTTTATGGGTGCCTTACATGGTGCCAATGCAATTGATGACGGCTCTCCTATTGTGTAGTGTAATGCAAAAGGAAAAGAAGGTTTTTTCTATTGTTGTGGTACCTCTCACGCTTATTGCTTTTTTCGCTTCTATTTATGGCACGTTTGGGGTAATGCAACAAGCGCTTGCAAGGCCTATTGTTCATGATGTTGAGTCATTTATAGAAACTCATTATCAAACTAAAGACACAAAAATATTAACATCATTTAGTTTGGATGCGCCGCAAACACGATCTATGAGAGAGGCTTCAATTGCGCGTGATGAGCGCATTGCTGATAAATACTCTATCGAATTACCCCAGAGGGCTCCAGAAAGCCTTGTCTTAAAAGATTACCCTAATGCGATAAATTATTTTGATATGCCGGTAGCTTTTTATGGCTTAGAAAATGCTAGTGATGAAGATTTAGAGGGAACAATTAAAGCACATGCATGGCCTTTGCAAAAAGAGGAGTGGCAGTTAAATTATTGGTTAGATCAAAATTTCGAAATATTTATTTTAGGTAATCACAAACAAATTTTGAGTGAATCTCCGAAAGGTGTGATGAAAGGTTTTCATTTGGAAATCGAAAATCGATGTGAATTTGTCAGGTATTTTGAGCCATCGAAGCCACTTTATTATGAATATAGTGCGACGATTTATAAATGTTCTAAATAAAACCAATCAATTAGTAATTTTATCGAACTTTATAATTTGAAGAAACGTAAGTTTTAATAATGTTAATATCATTATCAAAATCTCCGCTAGGTTGCCAGGTTTTACCAATATGCATAGTCTTGCTAGATTGATCCCAGGCAACTAAAACAAGAGGAGCTTTGGCCTCCCATGCAATTCTTGCGGCACCGGTTTTCCATTGCTTAACATTGGAACGAGTACCTTCAGGAGTGATGGCAAGCCACACTTTTTCATGGGTTTTAAACCATTGCCCCAGTTGTGGAACGATATCCTTTGTTGATTTTCTATCAATGGGGATGCCGCCAAGATATAAAAATAATGAGCGGAAGGGCCAAAAGAACGCTTCTTTTTTCATTAAATAAGAAAACTTAACACCGGTTGCCATGCCGCATAGCATAGCGAGAACAAAATCCCAATTGGATGTGTGTGGTGCGCCTATCAATATCACTTTGGGTAGGTTAGGTATTTCACCTGCTAAGCGCCATCCAAGAATTCTCAAACCAAAGCGTCCAAATGCACGCATAAAACGCCCGCCAAACCGCGGTGGGTTTTTAGGAACCGGTGGAATTGTTGTCGTCATATCCTATTTGAGTCTTTTGACAAATATCTTTGAGTTGCGCTGATAGTTATATAGTTTTAATCGTTCCTGTGGCAAAATTTCCAAAGATGAAGCTTCAAACCCTTGCTCTAAAAACCAATGCTCGGTCTGGGTAGTTAAAATAAATAATTGCTTCATTTTAATTTTTGATGCTTGCTTCTCAATGTGGGCCAGCAGTTTTGCCGCTCTGCCATTCTTTCTATATTCGGGATGTGTTGCCATGCAGGCAAGTTCTCCAGAATTGTCTTGAATAAAAGGGTAGAGTGCTGCGCAGGCAACGATAGTGCCGTCAATTTCCATGACAGTAAAATGTTCGATCTCTTGCTCTAAACGTTCTCTCGAACGCCTGACAAGAATTCCTTCTTTTTCTAAAGGGGTAATTAAGCTGAGAATGCCGCCGACATCATCGATACGTGCACGGCGAATTAATTCGTAACTGTCACGGTGTAGCATGGTGCCAAAGCCATCGCGTGTAAAAAGCTCTTTGATCAGTGCGCCATCTTCTGTGTAGCTAATGATCTGGGCGCGGTTAACGCCACGATCACAAGCGCTGTAACAGGCTTTTAAAGAAAAATGGCTGTCAGTGGTTTCTTTTTTCAGTAGTAATTTTTCACACTGCAATAAGGTTAATTGTCGTTGCAGTTCGCCATTATCGTCTTCTACACCATTAGCTTTAGTAAAGGCAATCAGTTTATCGGCTTCTAAAGCAACGGCAATTTCGGTGGCAACTTCGGTATAGGTCAGGTTAAATATTTCACCGGTTGCAGAATAGCCAATGGGTGAGACTAATACGATCGATCCACTAAATAGCATCTCATCTAAACCATAGGCGTCAACCTTCCTTACTTTGCCGGTATATTGAAGATCAACCCCATTGACGACCCCGCAAGGCATGGCAGTAATCACATTACCACTGCGTACATGGATATCGGCATTGTGCATAGGTGAGTTTGGTAGCCCTGTTGAGAGTTCTGCTTCTATGGCAAAACGGGTAGCACCAACCGCTTTAATAAAGCAGGCAAGCGTTTCTGCGTCAGTGACTCGTTTCCCTTGGTGTATTTCGGTTTGCAGGTCACTTTCGGCGAGTTCTTGCTCTATCTGTTGGCGTGCACCATGGACCAGTACGATGCGTGCGCCTAGATGATTCAGTAAGGTGATATCGTGAATAATATGGGCGAAATTGCTGTGACTGACAGCCGCGCCGGGCAGCATAATGACGAAGGTCTTATTTCTATAAGCCTTTATATAAGGCGAAGTCTGTCTGAAAGAGGAGACGTGATCAGGTGTAATGTCCATGGTGATTGTTTCTTCGTCAATTGAAAAGGGCGATTAAACCATACTAGCAGCTTATGTGCACCATTGTGTAAGAATTAAACAGTTAAAGCAAAAGCAGTATAGAGGGGTTGGGCATCGTATCGGTGATTTATGTAAATAGGGCTTCTAAGGTTATATAGGTTTTGTCTTCAAAAATGCGCTGTACTGACTGTTTATTTTGAAGGGATAGCTCTTGTCTTAAGTTCTCATCACCTAGTACTTTCTCCATCATGTTTGCTAGTGTTGCAGTGTTCTCACCATCATAAATGAATTCTTTAGAAACGCCTTCTAGTAGCTCGCTAGCACCTACCCATTTATTGGTAATAACGGGTACTGCACACATCATTGCTTCTGCAACGACACGACCAAATTCTTCAAACCTTGCTGGTAGTACAAATAAGTCTAGCGCATGAAAAAGTACAGAGACATTATTGATGATTGGAGCATGCATTATTCGATGTCTATACTTGTTTTGTTCCAACGCAGCCTCTGCTTCGGGATAGATTTTATCTTTGCCTACAAAAATAAAATAACACTTTTCTGCGATTTCTTTAGGTAGTAAATTAATCGCATCAAAGTACTGTTTTAAATTGCGTTTTTTGAAGTCTCCCGAAGTGATCAGCCCAATAAGTAGTAAGTCTTTATCAATATTTAAATCATCTTTTAACGAATTAATCTCTGCCTGATTTGGTGTTAAAAAATCTTCTTTGTAGATTGAAGGGTATATCACCTTAACCAAGCTTTCATTGATATCAAAGCGCTTGCATATGTCATCTTTAACAAGTTGAGAGTTTGCAATAATCTTTTTGTATTTCTTTCCTTTAAATATAGGGACATGGGTCTGATACATTTCATCATCAGAGTTTAGAGGTTTGTTATGCACTCTTTCGCTCGCGAGGCATACATTGTTATGAGTAAAAAAATAATCGGCATGGGGATAATCACCATGGCTGATAGTGATATCAGGTTGAATCTTTTGAATAGTTTTCTTTGCACTAGTTGCGTAGCGTAAGCGCCTCTTTAGGCGCTTTTGCCAAGGCCAGTAAAAGGTTTTAATAAAAGAAATGTTATGATTTTTTAGTTCGTGGATATCTTTTTTGTTTAAAGTGTCAGCGATAACATAAACTTTATAACCAGCATTATCAAAAAAGCGGATTTGCTCATATATTGTTCTGGTTGCGCCAGAGTATTTTTTTGACATGTTTTTATTGCAAATAACAACACTTTTCATTGGCTATCCTTAAGTCGCTTTATTGTTTTATATCTTCTTGTATTTCAATAATGATTTCTTTTGCAAACTCACCAATAATGGGAATGAATTCTATTTGAGCCAAGAATGAAATAAGTAGTGACACAATAATAGTGGCACCTATAACGCTACCTAACCCAAAAGCCATACCTTTTAAAAATTGAAACCATAATAAGCGAAAGCTGGAATTATATATCCGAACAAACTTATGCTGGTTTAGCGTATCAAGGGCATCGCGAATTTGCTGTAGTTCGTTTTTTTCTTGGTCGTTCATAAATAGTCTTTCATTATTAGAATATTTAGCGGATACAAAACTCTTCAATTAACCCTTGTAATGTTTTGACCGCAAGTTCAATATCGCCTAGATCAATAAATTCATTGGGTTGATGAGCCTGATCAATAGAGCCGGGTCCCATCACGACAACATCCATTCCAAGTGCCTGTAAAAAGGGTGCTTCAGTAGCAAAAGCGACACTGTCTGATGATTGATTAGTGAGCTGCTCGACCACTTTGATAAGTGGAGAGCTGGCAGCTTGTTCGAAGGCGTCAACACCGGTAAATAAGCTTTGCCTTTCGATAATAATATTCTTTTCTTTGGCAATAATTGCTATTTTTTTATCAATATCTTCGCGAAGGTTGTCGAGCGACATACCTGGCAATGGTCGAATATCAAATTCCAGCTCGCACTGTCCACAAATCCGGTTGGGGTTGTCACCGCCGTGAATACAACCCAGGTTGAGTGTGGGGACATCAATAGTAAATCCTGCATGTTGGTGGCGTTGTTGTAGTTCGCCTCTGAACTGCTTAAGTTCACTGATAACATCATGCATCACATCTAGTGCATTATTACCTAGGTTAGGGTTGCTGGAGTGACCGGCTTTGCCCTCAACTCTAATGGATTCCATGGCGATACCTTTATGCATGCGAATAGGTTGCATACTGGTAGGTTCACCAATCACCGCATAGCGTGCTTTGGGTTGTTTATGGTTAACCAGTGCACGGGCGCCAGTCATCGATGTTTCTTCATCTGCTGTCGCTAAAATAATAATGGGTTGTTTCAGTGGAGTCTTTAGGTAAGGTTGGATGGCCGCGATCACTGTAGGGAAAAATCCCTTCATATCAGTTGCACCCAAGCCAAAAGCACGATTATCGTCTATTTTTAATGTAAATGGGTCTTGCTGCCAGCGGTTTTCGTCGTAAGGGACGGTATCGGTATGACCAGAAAAAACAAGACCTTCATCCCCTTGACCAAGTGTGGCAATTAAATTGGCTTTATTGGACTGACCATCAATCTCTTGTATGTCGATGACAAACCCTAAAGGTTCTAACCAATTGGCGAGTAGGTTGATGACATTGCGATTACCCATATCCAGTCGTGGTTGGGTGCAGCTGACAGACGGTGTCTTGACCAGTTGGTTGAGTTGATCGATGAAAAGAGTTTGATTGATGGACATTGAGACACATGTAGTTGATAGTTATGACAATATTTGGCACTGTTGCCCACGGTGTATTTGGCGCGACCAGCTATTTAGTCTCACGCTTGGCTACTATAGCATGATCGCAATTGATAATAATGAAAAGGTAATTCTGTGGACAGGCTCTTAGACATCCGTAATGTTCTTGATGATTTGGTAAATGAGCAGCGCTTACAACAAGGTGAAGCCAATATGGTGGCCGGTGCCAATCGCACACGAGAACAGGCCACATTGCATCCAGTCAATTATATAGCCAGCTTGGCTTTGGACGATTTAAAAAATCCCGGCTATAAACTATCAGAAGAAGTATTATGTGAATGGCTGGCAGATAAAAGCCAGCTACCCTCGTATCATATTGATCCGCTAAAGGTGAAGGTCAATGAAGTCACTGAGGTGATGTCGTTTGCCTTTGCCAAACGCCATGGCATTCTTTGTGTAGAAATCACGAATGACGCAGTCATCATTGCTACTGGCCAGCCGTTTATGACGGGTTGGGAAGAGCAAATTGAGCATGTTGCACGTAAGCCGGTTAAAAAAGTCTTTGCCAACCCAGCAGATATCAAACGTTATATCGTCGAATTTTATAGTCTCTCCCGTTCTGTTTTTGGTGCAAGTGGTACGGCCTCTAAGCAATCCATGGCAACTAACTTTGAGCAGCTATTAGAGTTAGGTGAACTTAAAGACCCAGAAGCCAATGATCAGCATGTTATTAATATTGTTGATTGGTTGTTGCAGTACGCATTTGATCAGCGTGCCAGTGATATTCATATTGAGCCACGTCGAGAGGTTTGCAAATTGCGTTTCCGGATCGATGGCATCTTGCATCAAGTTTACGAATTGCCTGCCTCAGTAGGCGTTGCGGTGACATCTCGTTTAAAAATTCTGGGTCGCATGAATGTCGCAGAAAAGCGTAAGCCGCAAGATGGCCGTATCAAAACCAAACGCCCCGATGGCAGCGAAGTGGAATTGCGTTTATCAACGCTGCCAACCGCCTTCGGTGAAAAAATGGTATTGCGGATTTTTGATCCGGACGTATTACTGCGTAGTTTTAGTGAATTAGGTTTACTGGGTGATGATCAAGCCCGTTGGAATGGCATGACATCAAAGCCCCACGGTATTGTTCTTGTCACTGGGCCAACAGGTTCGGGTAAAACAACTACCCTGTATTCATCGATGAAAATGTTGGCGACATCAGAAGTGAATGTCAGCACGGTTGAAGACCCCATCGAGATGGTAGAAGAAAGTTTTAACCAAACTCAGGTACATTCTGCGATTGGGCTCGATTTTGCTGCTGGTGTGCGCACGCTTTTACGTCAAGATCCGGACATTATTATGGTGGGTGAGATCCGCGATAATGAAACGGGACAAATGGCAGTGCAAGCGGCATTGACAGGGCACCTTGTGTTATCCACTCTACATACCAACGATGCACCTACCGCGATTACACGCTTATTGGATTTAGGCTTACCCAGCTTTTTAATTAAATCCACTTTGCTGGGAGTGATGGCGCAACGCTTAGTGCGTACCTTATGCCCTCACTGTAAAGAAGAAGGGGAAATTTCCCAACAGGAATGGGATAGTCTGGTAAAACCCTGGAAGGCACCAAAACCCGAAAAAGTATTTCAGCCTGTCGGTTGCCTAGAATGCCGCAATACCGGCTATTTAGGCCGACAAGGTATCTATGAAATTATGCCGTTGACGGATAGCCTGAAAGACTTGATAACTGACCGTTGTGATTTCAATGCGGTGCGCAAAGCAGCGATGAAAGAAGGTATGCGTAGCTTAAGGCTTTCAGGCGCACAAAAAATTGCCTCAGGTATTACAACGTTGGAAGAGGTCATGCGCGTTGCGCCACCTGTAGAACTTAATCAATAGATTGAATATTTTTAACGTGAGCTTTTTCTTGTAGCGCTTGTTTTACGATTTGTATCGATGAACTGATAAATAACAAAGCCATTAAAAACGCAACAAATAAATCTGGCCAGTGGGTTTGTGTTTCCCATACGGCAATTGATGCAAGTAATACGGCAATATTGCCAATCGCATCATTGCGGCTACATAACCAGACTGAGCGGACGTTGGAGTCGCCATCGCGGTATTTAAGTAGTAGTAATACGCTAATAATATTGGCGGTGAGAGCCAGTAGGGCAATAGGTGCCATAATAATTGGCTCTGGGTTATTAAAGAAAAAGAAGCGATATAGCGTCGAGGCCATCACCCATATTCCCATGAGCAGTAAGCTGATTCCTTTGAATATTGCCACCGAACTGCGTACGGATATTGATAAGCCAATGACATATAAACTAATGGCATAAGTGACTGAATCGGCTAAAAAATCCAATGCATCGGCTTTTAGAGCTTGAGACTGTGCGTTAAAACCGGCGATCAGTTCGATGAAAAACATAAGCCCGTTAATCGCGATAACAATCCATAGAATCCGTTTATACGTGTCAGAAACCCCATCAAATTCTTTGTGTTGGCAGCAGCGACCGGGCATGGAGAATTCCTTGTGTGTGCTGAATGATAACGTTAGGATAAAACCTCTAGCGACTAGAGGTTCAAGTCTTAAATTCGATAGGGCCAGACGTTTACGAGGAGGTGTTTGTCGATGAGTGTCCAATCATTGCCTGATAATGAATTCGCTATTGGGGTCTTGTCGGCAGAGTCTGGCTGCAAAGTGCCTACTATTCGTTACTATGAAAAAATTGGGCTGCTGCCTGAGCCACTGCGTACAGGGGGTAATCAGCGACGCTATCGCCAATCCCATCTCAAGTGCTTAAGGTTTATTTGCCATGCCCGTGAATTAGGCTTTAATCTCGACGCTATTCGAGAGCTATTATCTTTAAGTTCGCCCTCATCTTGCCAGCGAGCAGATCAAATCGTTTATCAACATTTGCTTGATATTGAACAAAAAATCGAGCGGCTTCTAGGCCTAAAGGCTGAATTAAGCGCGATGCTTCATGCTTGTGAAACCAGTCAAACATATCGTTGCCGTGTCATTGAAATACTCTCTGATCATTCCTAATGTGTCGCTAAAAAACACTAGGTGTGTTGAAAAACACAAGACCTTGTGCACCAACCTTAAGCCAACCTTTATTTGATAATCTGTATTGTGACTTGTCATAAGTCATGGCGCCTCTTTCTGAAAGAGGAAAATCTGATAACTACATAAAAAGAAGGTGAGCACTGTGCAATACAACAATCCAAATACTGATGGAGCTGTCGTCTCCTTTAAAAGTCGCTATGAAAATTATATTGACGGGAAATGGGTGGCTCCTGTTGGTGGTGAGTATTTTGATAATATTTCACCCGTTAATGGTAAATCTTTCTGTGAAATTCCGCGCTCTCAACAGGCGGATATTGATTTGGCCTTAGATGCTGCTCATAGAGCAAAAGGTGCTTGGGGGCAGGCATCGATTACAGAGCGCTCAAATGCGTTGCTTAAAATGGCAGATCGAATGGAAGAAAATCTGGAAGCGTTGGCCGTCGCTGAGACTTGGGATAATGGTAAAGCGGTTCGCGAAACGCTAAATGCAGATATCCCTTTGTGTATCGATCATCTGCGTTACTACGCAGGTTGTATTCGCGCCCAAGAAGGCGGCATCAGCGAGTTAGATCATAATACTGTTGCTTACCATATTCATGAGCCTCTCGGTGTTATTGGCCAAATTATTCCTTGGAACTTTCCTTTATTAATGGCCATTTGGAACCTAGCACCTGCATTAGTGGCTGGGAACTGTGTTGTATTGAAACCTGCCGAACAGACACCGGCAACGATTTTAATGTTCATGGAATTGGTCGGAGATTTATTACCCGCAGGCGTTCTAAATGTTGTGAATGGTTATGGCGAGGAAGCCGGTCATGCGCTTGCAACTAGTCAACGAATTGCAAAAATTGCCTTTACTGGCTCGACAGCGGTAGGCGAACATATATTGAAATGTGCCGCTAATAGCCTGATTCCGTCGTCTGTTGAATTGGGCGGAAAGTCGCCTAATGTTTATTTTGCCGATATTCTTGAAAAAGAAGACGAATTTGTCAGTAAATGTGTTGAAGGGGCAGTATTAGCCTTTTTTAATCAGGGGGAAGTCTGTACTTGTCCCTCGCGCCTTTTGGTTCAAGAATACATTTATGAAAAATTTATCTCCATGGTGATTGAACGCTCTAAGCAAATTAAACGTGGTAACCCTCTAGACACAGAGGTCATGGTTGGGGCGCAGGTGTCTGAAGAGCAATACAACAGAATCCTAAACTATATTCAAATCGGCCTGGATGAAGGGGCTGAAGTGATCACCGGTGGTAAAGTGGCTGGCGTCGGTGCAGGTTTTGATGATGGCTTTTATATTGAGCCAACATTATTGAAAGGTAAAAATAATATGCGGGTTTTTCAGGAAGAAATTTTTGGCCCTGTTGTCTCAGTCACAACTTTTAAAACCGAAGAAGAAGCGCTGGCCATCGCTAATGATACTGAATATGGCTTGGGTGCTGGTGTTTGGACGCGTGATATGAATACATCGTACCGTATGGGACGAGGCATTCAAGCAGGGCGGGTATGGACGAATTGCTATCATTTATATCCAGCTCATGCTGCTTTTGGAGGCTATAAAAAATCTGGTATGGGGCGTTATACCCACAAGGTCGCTTTAGAGCATTATCAACAAACCAAAAATCTACTGGTCAGTTACGATATTAATCCATTAGGATTTTTCTGATACTTAGGGCTGGTTATTGTTGTGGGCCAGCATTTCTGGTCCATAAGTTTTCAGTGTTTTTATGGTTAAGAAATATATAGTTAAGAAATATCAATTAATTTAATTTTTATAAAAATGTTATTAAATGATGTTGTTTTATCTCGGCGAACTTCCAGCTTGGGTAACGACTTTTTTGTAGAAGTGAAGCCTATAGGCTTAACGTCACCGATATTGGTTGAGAAAAATATTTCTGTCGCTAAGCAATTAGGCTTATCTAAAAATATTTTTTTAACAGATCATTTCAAGCAAGTTTTTAGTGGTAACCAATCACTTAATCATTTTATACCCCTGGCTCAAGATTACGCCGGGCATCAGTTTGGTCGTTTCAATCCATTTCTGGGTGATGGAAGGTCTGCGCTTATTGCTGAAATCGACACGCCTAAAGGTATTTGGGATATTTGTCTCAAAGGTATAGGCCCAACCCCTTTTACTTACGTATCTGATGGTTATGCCAGCTTAAGTGAATGCCTACATGAGTATGAAGTTGGTCGGCGACTATCTGCTTTAGGAGTTCCAACAGCGTTGGGCCTATGTGTCATGAGCGGCAATAAAAAAATATACCGTCGTGGTTTTGAGCCAGCGGCAATACTTGCCCGAGTTGCTGAAAGCCATATTCGCTTTGGAACGTTTGAAAACTATTATTTTCAGCGCAATTTTAGTGCGTTGAAAATATTAGCTGATCATGTCATCCATTATTTTTACCCTGAGTGCGAAGAATATAAAGAGCAACGCTATGTTCATTTTTTCAGAGCCGTTGTTATTAAAACAGCGCAACTCATCGCGCATTGGCAAGTAGCCGGTTTTACTCACGGGATGATGAATACAGACAATCAGTCTATTGTAGGTATTACTTTAGATCTTGGTTCGGCAACATTTTTTGATGATAAAAATCATTCTGCTAACGCGGAAACTAACATAGATGAGGCGAATCGTTATGCATTTGATCAGCAACCGATTATAGGTCTATGGAATTGTAATGTTTTAGCAAAAGCACTTTCCCCATTAATAGAAGCAAGCGATTTACGTGCTGCTCTATCATGTTATGAAATCGAATACTTAACATATTATGAGAAGCTAAAGGTCAAGCAAGAATCAAACTCTTTTTGACGTGTTCGCCATGAGTTCCATTAATCGTTCTCTGAAGGCTTCGCTCTTAGAGGTATTTTGACGTAGTCTTTCAATTAGTACATCGGGGTTTTTGCAGGCCCCAAGTGCTTGATCTACTACAGCGCTAATACAGTAGCGCCATTCTTCTAATTCTGGGGATGCAGAATGTGGTAAAAATGTTCCTCTATACAAGGAAATCGCTTCATTAATCTTTTGCTCGTGCAATATCTTCCATATATGAATAAAGTCTCCCCATACGGGCAAGAGTAATCGATAAGGCCGAGAGCCTATTGAACCTTTCAATATATGGCGAAGGTGGGAAATTTCTGCTTTTAGTGTGGTTGTTGAGACAGGCGAATCGCCGTAGAGAGCGGCATGGAGGTTGTTCAACGATAGGCCTTCAACATTCAGTGCCAGTAAGCAAAGTATTTCTATTTGGCGTGGTGTCAGGCTAATGGCTACGCCTTGGAAGCGAACATAGGCTTGTCCTAGTGCATAAATCTCTAATTCTGCGCGAGGTAAATTTGCAGGGAGATTGCTTGCAATGGAGCGGGCGATATCTGTCACAGCGCACTGGCCCAGTGGGGTGTGGCGATTCCATGTTGTAGACATATCCAAAATGCCAACGCATTCTCCTGATTGAGGATGTATGATAGGTGCGGCATAGCATACCCAATCTCTCACAATAGGCAGATAATGTTCAGAGGAAAACACGGTCACTGCTCGTTTGAGACTGAGTGATAGCCCTACCGCATTGGTGCCAACGGATTCTTCGTCCCAGTGCCCGCCTGCTGTAAAATTTAATGATTCAGCGCGTCGACGCATATGATTACTGGCATATGTCCATAATAATCGTCCGCAGGGATCCGCAATCGCTACTACTAAACTCCCCTCCTTCACCAGTTGTTCCATATTTTGCTGTTCGTTTTGTGCTGCCAACGAGAGTGGTGATTCTTCCCATAGTCGTGAGGTGGTGTACTCGTCATCTGCGGGGGCATAGGCAGGGTTGGGGGTGACATGCTTGGCGCTACGCTGCCAAGATGACAGAATATGTTGCGAGACGCTTTGATGTGGCACGATAGTGCCCTTAGCCGTGAATTCACTCCGTTGGTTTTCAATGGCTTGGCGGCGCTGAGACAGGCTAGTTGCTGTTCTGGACAATGATATCAGTCCCCCGCTACGATAGGTGGACGGACAGGATAACACTTTCTAATGGCGGGGTAAAAAGGCGCTATTTTGAAAGTTTATACCTTATTCCTGATGACAATTGATGCGAAAAGGGGTAGGTTTTTTGGCCGTAAAAATTGATAAGAATTTAAAAAATATTAGTGAATATCAAACATGATGACTTTATTTAATAGTGAAATTGCTAATTATTTACCTTCGAATTTACAAGATGAAGGCAAGCGAGTTTTAGATAAGTTGGAAGGCAAGCTTGATGATGCACAATTCAAACGGCTGGCTGAAGAAATTGATGGTTCTCCGGTGTTAAGTCGGCAGCTTGTTAGAGCGCTGGTCGGTAGTGAGTATGTGTTGGAATCATGTTGCCGAAACCCTGATTTATTATTTCATTGGTTGTTGACAGATATTCCATTTTGTCCTTTAACACCGATTAAGATCATTGATGCTGTTGAAACAGCCTGTTCAGATGAATTAACCGTAGAAGAGCTAGACAGCTTATTGCGTCGTTTGCGGCAGCAGTTTATGACAGGTTTATATTGGCGAGACTTAAATGGTTTGGCAGATTTTTCTGAAGTCAGCCAGGCGATGACGACGATGGCCGAAGTATTTGTGCAACAGGCTTTAGATTTTCATTATAACGTATTGGCGAAAAGATATGGACTGCCTATTGGTAAAGTAAGTCAAAAGCCACAGCCGATGCTAGTGATTGGTATGGGTAAGTTAGGTGGAAATGAATTAAATGTTTCTTCTGATATTGATTTGGTCTTTGCATTTCCTGAGGCAGGGGAGACACAACATAAAACAAAATCCATTGATAATCAGAAATTTTTTATTCAGCTTGGACAGCGGCTGATTAAAACGTTGAATGAAACGACGTTTAATGGGTTTGTTTTTCGTGTTGATATGCGTTTAAGGCCCTATGGTGAAAGTGGTGCTTTAGCCAGTAATTTTGCGGCGTTGGAAAATTATTATGAAACCCAGGGGCGTGACTGGGAACGATTTGCCGCTGTTAAAGCAAGGGTTGTTGCGTGTTCGCGATTTCCTGATGAGGCTTTTAATGATTCTGCCGATGGTTCATCCGGTGAAGTACTTTCCATCAAAATGAAGCAGGAATCAACGGATGAGTTTTATAAAATTTTACAACCTTTTACTTATCGAAAATATATTGATTTCTCAACAGTAGAGTCTTTACGAAAACTTAAAGCAATGATTGTGCAGGAAGTGCGGCGTAAGGGTTTGCAAGATGACGTGAAACTAGGGGCGGGTGGTATTCGAGAAATTGAGTTTATTGCCCAGTCCTTTCAATTAATTCGCGGTGGGCGGGATGCTCGATTAAGGGAGCGGAATTTATTAACAGTTTTGCAACAATTAAGTGAGTTAAAAAACCTAACTAAAGGTGTCGTTGATCAACTCAGTGCAGCTTATTTATTTTTGCGTAAGGCAGAACATGCCATTCAGGCTTTTCAAGATGCGCAAACTCAGCGGTTACCTATTGATGATTTGCAGTGTGAACGATTGGCTTGGGTGATGGGGTTTAATAGCTGGTCAAGCTTTTATAAACAGCTGAATGAACATCGAGATTTTGTTAGTAATGAATTTCAAAAAGTGATTGCTGACCCCGATTCTCAACATGCAGAAAAGCCCAGTATGTCACAAGAGTGGGAATCATTTTGGGAGCAGCTTGCTGTTCAGCCACTTTCTCAATCCATTGGTTTTGATGGAAAAATATCAAAAGAAATATTTTCTACAGAGCAATTATTATTTTTAAAAAGCCAAGGCTTTGGCAAGCCTGAGTCTGCGATTAACGCATTGGCAAGTTTTAAGCAATGTCGCAAAGCGATGAGCTTGTCAGCAACCGCTCGAAAAAAGCTCGATACCTTTATGCCTCAGCTTTTAAGTTCATTAACCCATGCTGAGTTATCAGTAGACGTATCGGACTTGTTGTTGCGATTATTAAACTGGCTGGAAACTATAGTGACTCGAACCAGCTATGTTTTGTTGTTGTTGGAAAACCCTCAAGTGCTGAAGCATTTAATTCAGCTATTTGCAGCTAGTTCCTGGGTCACAGAGACTTTGACTAAAATTCCTTCTCTGTTGGATGAGTTACTCTATCCTGAAACCTTGTACTCTTTGCCAGAAAAATCCTCTCTCAGGGATGAGTTAAGACAGCGTTTATTGAGGTTTGAACCTGATGATGTCGAAGGGCATATGGAAATGTTGCGCTACTTCCGGCTGGCCCATAATCTCCATGTGGCTGCTTGTGAGATAACCGGTAGCTTGCCTTTGATGAAAGTCAGTGATTATCTAACCTTTACAGCTGAAGTTGTTCTTGAGCAGGTGTTGATACTCGCTTGGCGAGATCTAGTACATCGTCATGGCTATCCTGAGGGAGCCAGTGATGAGTGTCCTCAATTTCTTGTTGTTGGCTATGGCAAGCTTGGTGGAATAGAAATGAGCTACAGCTCTGATTTGGATTTAGTGTTTATTTACGATGCTAATGCTCAGGGGATGACTAATGGCGATAGACCTATTGATCACCAAACCTTTTATACTCGCTTAGGCCAGAAAATGATTCATATCCTGAATACGCGGACCATGTCTGGTCAGTTATATGAGGTAGATATGAGGCTACGTCCTTCGGGTAACTCAGGCTTGTTGGTATCGTCTATCGCGGCCTTTTCTCGCTATCAAAAGCAGGAGGCGTGGATATGGGAACATCAAGCCTTGGTTCGAGCTCGGCCAGTTGCGGGAGACCAGCAACTGGCAGCACAATTTATATCGCTTCGACAGGAGGTGTTATCGCAATCCCGAACCTTAGAGGTGCTAAAGGGTGAGGTGGTTAATATGCGCGAAAAAATGCGCAATCACCTGGGAAGCAATACAAAAAGCCCTGAAAATAGCGCGGAAAACTCTGAATTTCATTTGAAACAGGATGCTGGAGGTATCGTTGATATTGAATTTATGGTTCAATATGCGGTTTTAGCGTGGAGCTCTGAGCAGCCCTCGTTGAGCGAGTGGACGGATAATATTCGGATACTCGAAACCTTGAGAACATTGGGTCTGATCGATATTGAACAGGCAGACCAGTTGATTGCTATATACCAATTCTACCGTATGCATAGTCACCGTTTGGCTCTTCAGCAAAATACTTCCTCTGTCATAGAGAGCAGCGATTTTACAGAGCAGCGCAAGCAGGTTGAGGCGTTGTGGAATTACTTTTTTTCTTAAGAATTTTTTATAAGTTCGTATTGACGAACACAGACTTCAGTTTAGGAGAGTTTTATGTCATTTGCCGATCGAGATGGTTTTATTTGGTTGGACGGCGAGATGGTACCTTGGCGTGATGCAAAGATTCATGTACTAACTCATACATTGCATTATGGTATGGGAGTGTTTGAAGGTGTGCGAGCTTATGAAACTGATCAAGGCCCAGCAATTTTTCGCTTAGAAGCTCATACAGATCGCCTATTTAATTCGGCAAAAATAATGAATATGTCTATGCCTTTTAGTAAGGAAGACTTAAACAATGCTCAAAGAAAAATTGTTGCAGAAAATGGCTTAAAGAGTGCTTACCTCCGTCCTATGTGTTTTTACGGCTCCGAGGGAATGGGTTTGCGTGCGGATGGCTTAAAAACCCATGTTATGATTGCCGCTTGGGAATGGGGTGCCTATTTAGGTGAAGATGGAATCAATAAAGGTATTCGCATTAAAACCTCGTCTTATTCTCGACATCATGTCAATGTCAGTATGTGTAAAGCAAAAGCTAATGGCAATTATATGAATTCCATGCTGGCGTTGCAGGAAGCGATGCAAGATGGCTACGATGAAGCGATGTTATTGGATGTTGATGGTTTTGTTGCTGAAGGTAGTGGTGAAAATATCTTTGTGGTTCGTGGTGGCAATATTTATACGCCTGACCTTACCTCGGCGCTAGATGGCATTACGCGCAATACTATTTTTGTGTTAGCCAAAGAGTTAGGCTATGACATCATCGAAAAACGCATTACACGTGACGAAGTCTATATTGCTGATGAAGCTTTCTTTACTGGCACAGCGGCTGAAGTCACGCCAATTCGTGAGGTGGATAATCGCCCTATTGGTGAAGGTGTGCGTGGGCCAGTGACTGAAAAACTACAGAAAATGTATTTTGATGTGGTTCATGGTCGTAGCGCAGATCACAATGGTTGGCTAACTCCCTGCAAATAGTATTTGAAAATAGCTAGCTCAATAAATAGAGATGAATACGCGTATATATAAGCATTGTTACCAAAAGGTTTTCGCATTATGTCGAATCAATTTTTAACTGAATTAGATGATCACCTTGCTGTGATGGGAATGCTTAAAGAGCTAGAGCCTATTGTCAGACAAGTGGGTGAACAATGGTTAAAAGCCCTTAACAATGGCGGTAAGATATTATTGATGGGTAATGGTGGCAGTGCTGCTGACTCGCAACATATTGCTGCAGAACTCGTTGGTCGTTATATGAGTGAGCGTAAGGGTTTGCCTGCTATTGCCTTAACAACCGATACCTCTATCTTAACGGCTGTAGGCAATGATTATGGTTATGATGCTGTTTTCTCTCGCCAGATCGAAGCCTTGGCCACTCCGGAAGATGTTGTGATAGCCTATTCAACCAGTGGTAATAGCAGCAATATCGTAGCGGCTATTGACGCTGCAAAAAATATTGGCTGTTTTACTGCAGCTCTTACAGGAGATTCTGGCGGTAAATTAAAAGCGATTGTTGATGCTTGTATTTGTGTCCCTTCAAACTGTACCCCTCGAATTCAAGAAGCTCATGCTTTTATTGGGCATATGTTATGTGCTGCTGTTGATGCAGAGTTTTCTGGGTAAATTAATTATTATAAGAGATTAATTGATGTCTGCTCCCGCGATGAAAGTTGCCTTTTTGGATCGTGATGGCGTTATCAATAAAGATACAGGTTATACTTATAAAATTGATGATTTTGAATTTACTGATGGTTGTATAACCGCCTTAAAAACACTGCAGAAAAATAATTATAAAATTATCGTAGTCACTAACCAATCAGGGATAGGACGTGGTTACTATAGCGAAGCAGACTATAAAACATTAACGCACTGGTATTGTACGCAATTAGAACAACAAGGTGTTTACATTACGAATGTTTTTCATTGTCCCCATACTCCCGAAGATAATTGTAACTGTCGCAAGCCTGCAGAGGGTTTGTTTTTACAGGCGGCTGAGCAATACAATATTGATTTTTCTGCATCATTAATGGTTGGTGATAAACTTTCTGATTTAATAGCAGCTCATAAGGTGGATGTTTCTCGCTTGGTGTTGCTGGCTGGCGATCAGTTTGAGAAAGGCGCTGAGAATGTAGTCAATGAAAATGTATTGCTGGCAGCTGGTTTGCCTAAAAATGTAGAGCAATATTCTTCTCTTTTTGAGCTTTCGAAAAACCTTTAATTAGGCTGTTTTTTTATTGTCAAAATACTGCTCGTAACCTTTTAATAACTGTTGCCAGTTATTGCTCGTAAAATGTAAGCTTGAGTTTTTTGTTTTTTCTTTGTTAAAGGAACGTAGTAAGCGATCCAGGTTTTTTTGTCGCCAATTTCTAGGTTCGGTATTATCGTTGGCCATTTTACCTTTATCAAAATCAATCAGATAAATATTATTTTTTTCATCAATTAAAATATTATTTGCATTGAGGTCGTCATGATAAATATTGTATTGATGGAACTTTGCAATAGTTTTACCGACTTTTTGCCATGCTTGATCGCTAATTGAGTCGTTGAGCAGTTTCAGTAACGATTGTGTGCCTTTTAGGGTCTCGGTGATAATGTCTGCTCTATAACCTAGAAATGAAGGGTTGATGCGAGCAGCAATGGGTTTTGGAGCCGGCAATTCTAATTGTTCGAGGGTGGTTAACAGGCTGAATTCCTGATAAGCACGAGATTGTTGTAATTGGTCAGTTTTGCCTTTTAAGGGGTTCCAAAAATAAAAATCTGCATTGAATTTGCCGACAAGTCCGCCGCGCCAAAAATGCCTCAATACGCCATCTTGGTTGTTATGCTTAAAAAAATATGTCTGGCCGCGTCCTGTTGCTTGTTTGTAGACTTTGTCATTACCTAATAAATAATCGGGTTCAAAGAGAGGAGTATTATTGGCCACTATATCATTTACTAGAGAGCCCTTTGTCTGGTCAGACTGATGATATATGATGTAGTGGTTATTTATGCTCTTGGTTTGAATGGTCATTGTCTATGTCGTTACCGCTGTTAAAAGCACCTGCTAATCTTTGTTTGTTGCGATTATCTGCCATTGGCGATGTTACACATGCATTGCCAATAGTGCGTACCTTACAACACTATTGGCCAGAAACAAAAATCACTTGGATTATCGGTCGTTTAGAGCATCGGCTAGTTGAGGATGTTGAAGGTATTGAATTTATCGTCTTTGATAAGGCTTTAGGTTTTAGAGCTTATCAGGATTTATGGCGAGTTATGCGTGGTAGGCGTTTTGATGTACTTTTACATATGCAAGTATCCCTGAGGGCTAATATAGCAAGTCTGTGTATACCGGCATCTATCAAACTTGGTTTTGATAAAAAACGAGCAAAGGATTATCAGTGGTTATTTACTAACGCCCGTATTAGCGCTGTGGAGCGTCAACATGTTCTTGATGGGTTCTTCGAGTTCTTAAAAGCCTTAGGTCTTAACGATCGTCTACTTAAATGGAATATTCCTGTGCCTCGGCAAGATCAACAATGGGCTAGTGGAGTCATTGCTGATAAAAAAGTTCTGGTAATTAATCCAAGCAGCAGTCAACGGCTTAACAATTGGAGAAACTGGAGTGCTGATAATTACGCCAAGCTGATTCAGTATGCGATAGAGAAGTATGATGTAAAGGTTGTGCTAACGGGCGGCCCTGCTGAGAATGAAATCGCTCTTGCAGGAGAGATATTAGCAAGTAGAGCCTTTGCTGAAAAAAGAAATTTATTGGATGGTATCGATAATGTAGTGGGTAAAACGTCGCTTAAACAGCTTGCTGCATTAATGGAGAAGGCGGTAGCAGTTATTGCACCAGACACGGGGCCTATACATATTGCCAATGCTCTTGGCAGGCCGGTGATTGGATTATATGTTACCTCAAATCCAAATCGTACAGGGCCTTATCTTGCGAATAATAATAGTAACCTGACAGTTAATAAATATCCTGAAGCACTCTTAAAATATGAAGAGCAAAATGAGGCTGATGCGCCTTGGGGAAAGCGTGTAAGAAATTCAGCCGCATTAGATTTGATTGAAATTAATGATGTGAAAAGTAAATTGGATCAACTCTTTGTCGATTAACTACCTATCATCTTGAGGCAGTTGCCCGCGTTTTTTTAAGCGCATACGCTGGTGTATGCTCGTTATTTTCTGCATTAGCTTATAAAGGGTATGTGTATAATTATTTGTATTCAGTTTATTCCAATAGGCGCTCATCATAATATCGCAAGAATGTACTTTTAATTGGCAGCATCGCCATTGTGCTTTCCAGCAATCCCAGCCAGCCTGAAAGAAAAATAATATACTTTTCTTCTTGTATGTACGTGATTTACCAAAGTCTATAAAACAAAGCTGTTGTTCTTTATTGAGTAATAAATTGCCAAGTGTACAATCACGAGTCACTATTCCATTGTTGTGAAAATTGGCGAGTAATTCGCCAACTTCTTTACATTGTTCATCTGTTAATGTTGATACATTTAAATCTTCTAGTGTGTGGCCGCTAATCATTTCTCGAACTAAAATAATTGTCGATGAGTCAGCCTCTTTGATTCTTAAATGACCGTAAGTAATGGGTGAGCCCCATTTGCCATTGAGAATTTTGAGAGTTTTGTTTTCTAATCGCCACCATTTTGTAGCGGGGCTTAATTTTTTAGGGTAGCGAAACAGTTTAATAATATATTGATGGTTTAGATGATAGTTCTGACAAAAACAATGTTGCCGTTGCACAGAGTTACCTAGCGGTTTCCATTGTGACTTTTGAGATAAGACTTCAAGAACAATATTGTCCAGTGGATTGCTAAGCACAGTATCGGTATTGATTATTTTAGACATGTCTTATTGATTCAATTAAGCTGCCAAAATTAAAAGCTACGAGCTTTATTAATAATATTAGTTGTAGAACAGCCGGGTGTTAGATCAATGGTTAATACTTCACCGCCTGCATTGGTGACAGTATCGTAGCCGACAATATCCTCGACAACATAGTCGCCGCCTTTTACTAATTTATCGGGCACTATTGCATCGATAATATCCTTTGGTGTGTCGTCATTAAACGATACAACCCAATCGACACAGCTCAGCGCATCTAGCACTAGCATACGGTTTTCAACAGAATTGATAGGGCGCTCCGGGCCTTTTAAACGTTTTACAGAGTCGTCACTATTAACTGCAACAATTAGGCGGTCACCCAGTTTACGAGCTTCATTTAGGTAATGTACATGACCAGCATGTAAAATATCAAAACAACCGTTGGTCATGACAATAGTCTCGCCACGATTGCGTGAAAGTTTTGTTGTTTTGAGTAATTCCTCCAGGCTCAAAATGCCGTTTTGAGTAATCACATCGGAGTGTTGATCATCAATGATGGCGGTTTGTAGCTCTTCCATTGAGACGGTTGCTGTGCCCATTTTGCCAACGACAATACCAGCGGCTAAATTAGCCAAAGTCGTTGAATCATGTAGGCTGTAATTGGCGCCAAGAGCGGTGGCTAGTGTGGCAATAACAGTATCCCCCGCACCCGTCACATCATAAACCTCGCGGACTTTTGCTTCTAAATTAAAGGGTGTGATATCGCTTTGAAATAGTGTCATGCCTTTTTCACTACGAGTCACTAACAAGTTGTTAATTTCGAAGGATTGCATGAGTGCTTTTGCGCGTTGTTGAAAATCGCTCTCGTCAGTTGGTTTACCTGCAACCATTTCGAATTCTGACATATTGGGTGTTAGCAAGGTTGCTGAGCGATAAATAGAATAGTCACTACCCTTAGGATCAACCAAAACAGGTAATTTTTGCCGTTTACAATGAGCTAAAAACTCAGTGAGAATGGGACGTAAAGTGCCTTTGTTGTAGTCTGATAAGATGACAGCGTTGACTTCACTGGTCGCAGCAATGGCTTCCTTTAATAATTCATCATGATTCACATGAGCAAAGCCGTCTTCAGTATCGAGCCGGATGAGTTGCTGGTTGCGGCTCATGATACGTAACTTGCTGATGGTTTTGGCATTAGGTGAGCTAATAAGGCGTGAGTCTACACCTTTGCCCGTCAGCTCTTTATGCAGCGCTCTACCTGTATCATCATTGCCTATTAAGCCAATGAGTACCGCTTTTGCCCCAAGTGCCGAAACATTAAGTGCCACATTGGCGGCACCGCCAGGACGTTGGTAATTATCCTGAATATGGACAACGGGTACGGGGGCTTCAGGAGATATGCGTTGTGTATTGCCAGCTATATAGCTATCAAGCATGACATCGCCAATAATAAGTACATTAGATGATGTGAGAGAGGATAAGTTAATAGCACTTGTCATAGGGAGTATGTCAATCTCGTTTTGCTTTGGCCAAGAGGTGATAATAGATCTGATTGTTGACGAGCTAAGCCTTCAATAATTAGATGCTTTCTATTGTGCGGATAATAACTCTTTTAGGGCTCTAAATACATTTTGCGGGCTGATTTTGTTCAGGCAATCTAGATGTTGTAGAGGGCATTCGCGTTTAAAGCACGGGCCGCAATCTAAATTTAGGTGTAATACCTTGGCCTGTTGAGTAAGTGGCGGTGTGAATTTGGGGCTCGATGAGCCATAAATGCCGACAACTGGGCAGCTTGCTGCAGCTGCCACATGCATTAAGCCCGAATCATTACTCACTGCTCCTTTGCAGTAGGCAATCAAATCAATAACTTCGGCAATAGATGTTTTGCCGCATAAGTTAATAATATCTGATGATTGATCCGAGCTTATGTTCTCCCCTGCTGAGTGATCTTTCTGAGAGCCCATTACCCAAACTTGAAAGTCTTCGCTAATAAGATGTTGTGCGAGTTCTTTAAAATAGGATAAAGGCCATTGTTTGGCAGGGCCATATTCTGCACCAGGAAATAAAGCAATGGCGGGTTTACTTGTATTTAAATCGAGCTTCCTTAAGGTTTGCTGTTGGGCATTATTATCGATACTTAATTTGGGGTAATCGATAGCAAAGTTGGTATTGGCTGTCTGTTGTGTCAGACCTAAGGCGACAAAGCGTTTAACGGTTTGATTTAAATGGTTTTTATCAAACTCACGGATATCATTGATAACACCTATCCGCATCTCGCCCTTAAAGCCTGTTCGAACAGGCACTTTAGCAAAGAAAGGGGCCAGAGCGGCTTTTAGTGAGCGGGGTAGTATGATTGTACGTTGATACTGACCGCGCAGAGATTTACCGAGTTGATAGCGCTTTTTAAGGCCTATTTCTCCGTGGGCAGTATTAAGTACGATTGCCCGTCTTACCTCAGGCATACGCTCTAGTACAGGAACGGACCAAGCCGGTGCGATAACATCAATATTGATGTTGTTGTTTTGTTTTTTTAATGTTTTAAAAAGGCTCTGAGCCATCACCATGTCGCCAACCCAAGACGGGCCGACGATCAGGATATTCTCTTGTTTTGATGTGCTGTTTTCTATTTTGAGTTCTGTAATAGGCGTAATATCAGCCATTATTCGCATCTAACCATGTTAAATAAGAATAAACACCATTCTCAACGGTTTGAAATTCCTTTGTGTAACCCGTTGAATGCAAATGGCTGATATCTGCCTGTGTAAAGCTTTGATAAGCACCTTTTAAATGGTCGGGGAAGTCTATGTATTCGAGCTTCCCTTGTTTTTGATGGACTTTTTTATGGTAATCCAGTACGGCATTAGCAACATCGTTAAAGCTTTGGGCTCGACCTGTGCCGCAGTTAAAAATTCCAGATACCTGTGGGTTTTGCATCAGCCATAAGTTCAGATCTACAACATCATCAATGTAGACAAAGTCTCTAAGCTGTTCGCCATCGCTATAGCCTTCATGACCTGCAAATAGCTTAACAGTGTCGCCTTGTTTTAATTGATTATGTAAATGATAAGCAACGCTCGACATAGAGCCTTTGTGTTGTTCCCTAGGCCCATAGACGTTGAAATAACGCAAGCCAACGATCTGCGTTTGTGGTTTTTCTAGGTGTTTTCTAACGTATTGGTCAAACAGAAATTTAGAGTAGCCATAAACATTTAACGGTTTTTCATTTTTGCGTTGTTCTTTAAAATCAGCTTGATTTTGCTGGCCGCCACCGTAAACAGAAGCCGATGAGGCATAAATAAACTGAGTGTTATATTCAAGGCAAAAGTGTAGTAAGGTCTTTGAATATTCATAATTATTTCTCATCATAAACTGTCCGTCCCACTCTGTCGTAGTGGAGCAGGCACCTTCATGAAAAATGCAGTCTATTTTGGGTAGTGAATCACCCTTTAGTTTGGTTAATAAATCATCTTTGTCGAGGTAGTCAGCGATTTCGCAATCAGCAATATTAAGGAACTTTTTACCATTCTGAAGTTCATCGACTACGATAATATCCTCTCGCCCAATATTATTGAGCTGTTTAACAATATTGCTACCGATAAAGCCGCAGCCGCCAGTCACTAAAATCATAATTCACTCTTATGTAACATGTTGTTATAGTGGCAGAAAATGTAGATAGGTTAGGGCCTGTTCACACTAATTGAATAACCACTGCTAGCGGTCATTTTTTAGTCCAGTTAGGCAGAAAGAGTGTAGTGTATTTAACATACATAAGCGATTGATAACAACACTGGGCGAAAAAATGGCCCTAGCCCTTCGGGTTAAGGCTAAAAAAGCGCTACTCTGCGTTACTCGTCGCTCATTTGGAATGGCCAAACTACTCTCCTCGCGCCTTGATTAGCGCTTTTTTAGTCTCAACAGTGGCAATTTAATTAGTGTGAACAGGCCCTAAGGTATCGCAGCATTTTACTACAACTATTGTGCATAGATGATACCACGACCAACAGCCAGACACCGTCACATGTTTAGTAAGGTTGCCTACTTTGCACATTATTATAAAAGTGTTATGAGAGATTTATGCTCGAAAATGATTTAGATAAGCCATCACTGACGGTTATTATCCTAAGCTTGAATAATGCTGATAGTATTCAAGCTTGCATAGACAGTGTTGGTTGGGCTCAGGAGGTGCTTGTTTATGACTCTGGTTCGTCCGATGGAACAGTCTCTATTGCACGTAACCTGGGGGCAAATGTTGTTACTGATACGGATTGGAGTGGGTTTGGTAAACAGAGACAAAAAGCGCAGGCTCATGCCTGCAGTGAATGGCTGCTATGGATAGATAGCGACGAGGTGGTCAGTGAATCACTTAAGGTTAGCATTCAACAATGCTTAGTGAGAGCAAATACAGAATATGCCTATAGTGTTAACCGTGTAACGGATTTTTTTGGGCGTTTTATTCGGCATAGTGGTTGGCACCCTGATCGAATTGTTCGCCTGTATGCAAAAGATACCTATCAATATAATGATGCTATAGTGCATGAAAAAGTAGATTGCCCAAATCATGCTGTCAGGCCAATAAAAGGTGACTTATTTCATTATACGAGCCCTTCTTTTTCTGCTTATATGTCTAAATCTTTACGCTACGCTGAAGATTGGGCTAAGCAAAAATATGACGCTGGGAAAAGAGTTACCTTATTAGGCATTGTTGTGCGCACCAAATTTGCCTTTGTTCGAAAATATATTTTAAAGAAAGGCTTTTTAGATGGCCGGCACGGCTTTTTATTGGCAATGCAATCAAGCCACTATACTTTTAACAAATACTTTGCGCTCTGGATATTGCTGCAAAAACAAGCGCGTAAGCAATAGATACTCTCAATGAAGCCTAAAATTGCATTTATGAATACTCATCAAGGATGGGGTGGCGGTGAGAAATGGCACTTTGAAGCAGCCTGTTATTTTTCTTCTATTGGTTACAACGTTACCTTTATCTGTAAAAGAGATTCTGTTTTACATCAAAAACTATTAAGTGAAGGGATTGTCTGTAAATTTATTCATGTGACCAATATTAGCTTTTTGAACCCTTATGCAGTGTTTGTTTTAAATTCTCTGTTAAAGATGGAAAAGGTCGTCTTCGTTAATAGCCCTGCAGACAATAAATTAATTGGTGTAAGTTCGGTATTTAATAAGTATATTAAAATTGTCTTTAGGCGAGGAATGCCGCATCCAATTAAACCTTCTGTGTTGAACCGCTGGTTGTTTCGCTCACGTGTCGCTCACGTCGTTGCGAATTCCAAAACGGTAAAGGATAGTTTAAATGCGCGGCTAGATAATCTTGTGCCTGAGGATAAGATTAGTATCATTTATAACGGTTTTAATATTGAAAAATATAATGAGAAACCAGTCAATGCCTTGGATTTTATTAATAAATCTGTTCCTGTATTCGTTGCATGCGGTAGATTAGTCGAGCAAAAAAACCACGGTCTATTATTAAACGCCGCTAAAATATTAAAGGATAGGGGAGAACAATTTCAACTTATAATTGCCGGGGAGGGTGAACTTCATCGCGAGTTGGAAGACTATATAAAGAAATATAATCTTGATGATGTTTGTGTGTTGCCTGGGTTTATAGCCAATATTAAAGATATATTAAGTTGTGCAACACTATTTTTACTACCTTCTTTCTATGAAGGTAGTTCTAATGCACTTATAGAAGCGTGTGGCGCAGGATTGCCGGCGTTAGTGTCTGATATTGAGAGCAACTCAGAAATTGTTGAAGACGGTGTTAATGGTTACCTGTTACCAGTAGACCTTCCTGATATGTGGGTTGATAAAATGATTGAATTATCGTACGACAAAGATAAGCGAAATCAATTCAGTGCCAATAGTCAGTCTAAGATAAAGAAAGATTTTTCTATGACTATCAATCGTGGAAAACTAAAAAAGTTAGTTGATGATTTAAGTAAACAGACTTATGAATAACCTTGAATGTAAGAAAGTAATGTTATGACAATCTCTTGTTTGGCTATCACCTCAAATAGTGATCGCCCCGAAACACATTTATTTATTGGTTTACATAAAGCCGGTATTAATATTGAGGTGTTGTGCCCTGCTTCAGCACCTTATCGACATTTTTTAGTTGACGCTGGTGTGCCGGTACATGATTTACAATTGACTAAACGCTTTGATAAAAAAGGCATTGAAGTAATAAAAACACATCTGCAGCGTAAAAAATTTGATATTGTGCATGCCTTTAATAACAATACTGTCTCTAATAGCTTGGTAGCGACTAAAAACTATACATGTAAATTTATTGCCTATCGTGGCATTGAAGCAAATGTAAGTTATTACGACCCAATGTCATGGACAACCTATTTGCATCCTAGGGTTGATGTTATTGTTTGTGTTGCTGATGCAATTAGGCGCTATTTCTGGAATATGCGATTTTTAGGTATTCCTGCTCCTGTCAAAAAGGCTCAAACTATTTATAAGGGGCATGATGCAAGTTGGTATCAAGATGCGGCTATCAATTTAGAGCAGTTTGATATTCCTAGTGATGTACTGACCGTTGGTTGTATTGTTAATGATCGGCCTCGTAAGGGCTTAAAATATCTTATCGAGGCAACTCAATTGCTGCCTGAAAACTTACCTATCCATTTCATTTTAATTGGTGATATAAGAAATGGAGAGTTATTGAACTCAATAAAAAATAGTCATTATTTCAACAATATCCATCTTATTGGTGTTCAACCAAAGGCAGCAGCTATAATCAAGAGCTGTGATATTTGTATTTTGCCTGCAATCAAGAGGGAGGGGTTGCCAAAAGGTATTATTGAAGGGATGATTCAAAATGTAGCGCCGATCGTTACAGATTCTGGTGGTAGCCCTGAATTAATTGAGCACGGTAAATCAGGTTTGATTGTGCGTTCTGAGTCGGCTCAAGATATCGCTGATGCTATCGAGAAATTGTATAGTGATAGAGAATTATTGGCCGCTATAAAAAATAATGCAAAAGATCGAATCGTTAATGATTTTCATACTAGTACAACAATTGAAAAGCATATAGAACTGTATCAAAAATTGGTCTGTTAATTAAACTTTAAGTGATGTTTTTCACAAATCAAGGAAAAAAATTGCAATTTGAATATAATTTAAAATCATTTGACATTGAAGGTGTATCTGAAAATGATCATATTTATAAGCAAATCCTTCTGTCCGGTACTTTTTATGAAATCAGCCTTTTAGAGTATATTTATAAGGTCAAACCTTTTATCACCTCAAAGAAATATATGAATGTTGTGATAGATGTTGGTGCGAATATAGGAAACCACTCGATATTTTTACGCTCTTTCTTGGCTGACCACTTAATCTCAATTGAGCCAAATCCAAATGTAATTCCTCAGTTGAGGCGGAATCTGTCAAAAAATATCGATAACTATACACTCCTTGAATGTGCCGTAGGTGATAAAGAAAGTAGAGGAGGGATAGTTGTTCCTGAATTGATGGGCAATAATATTGGAGCGGCACAAATCAATGAGTGTGATGATGAAGGTGACATCGAGATATCCACTATAGATTCCATTTTTTCAAATTGGGAAAGTGGGGTAAAAAGTTCGACTTTTATACCTTTGATTAAAATAGATGTTGAGGGTATGGAATGCCAAGTATTAAAAGGGGCTGAAAAAACAATAATCAAATATAGGCCCCATATATTTGCTGAAGCGGCAACGAAAGATAACTTTCAAAAAATTTACCATTATTTGCGACCTTTGGGATATAGGAGGTTGCCTGGGCGTTGGGCGGCAACCCCTGTTTATCATTTTGCATTTAAGCCTGAGCTTAAATTGATAATGATAACAAGTTATTGGGAGTTTAGGCGAAGGCTAAAAAAAATTAAACTACGTTTAAAGAAGTTTTTTGTTTAATAGTAATGCGCTAATGATTAGATATAGAGTGTGGTGACCATTTTAATGAATCTAATTGATAGAAAATGCTTGATTTACTCCCAATGCTTTACTCTTGGTATAGGTCATACCCTTTTTTAATATATTTTCTTTTCCAAATATGTTTTCTTATGCTTTTTTTAAGTAGAGAGAAAAAATTTTTTCTTTTGCTGGTATTAATTTTAGAGCTTGCTTTATTTGAGAAGCTGCTCATTAAGCGATATCGATCATATTCAGAGGCAAGTGGGTGGTAGCAAGGTTTGAGCCAAGGCTTCGACCAACCAATATAGTGAATAATAAAAGGATGCCAGATGAGATCTTCTGAATTGTTGTCTTTTAGAATTTTTTTTGTCTGGCTGGAATTGCGATAAAGGCCTGATTGAAAATTCCAGTTAAGTGGTAATCGTTTCCATTGGCCTTTAAAAACTCCATTTAATGCACATTGGTCATTCGTGCATATTAATTCCGGATGTTCCAGCTTGAAGGTTCGTACTTTGTTTGGGATGTCTTCTGCTCTCCATTTCTCTAGATCAATAACCATTACGCCGGAGTTAAAATAGTCAGATTGTTTTAGCTGAGATGTTCGATAAGTGCTATTTGATATATTTTCAGCTGCTGCAATTGCGTGCCCCTCTAAATCAATTTCCCAAAGTAGTTGTAGGTCATTCTTTATTATAAGATCGCAGTCAAGATATATGGCACGCTTAACTGATTCATCAAATAACTCTGGAATCGAAATTCTATAATAGGCCGGTGCTGATATGTGTGCTTTGGTAGGAAAGTCAGCATAAACCTCATTGTTTATTTCTAAGAAAGTTAATTCACTATTTCTCTTTTCTATCTCATTCTTTATGCCTTCTTTCTTTCTTTCGCTAATGCCCCCATCAATAATAAACAAGTGAAATCTTTCGGGATTCTTTGTGTTTTCTATTAATGAAATAAACATCACACCTAATGGGTAGGCATAATTGTCATCGCTGCTAGCAATAACAGGGATGATCCCATCTGCGACTTTGTATTTTTGTTGTTGTGGTTTAGTAGTGCTAACGTTCAATAGTGAGCCTCTCTATCTCTTTTATTCGATTCATTTGTTTTATTTTCTTTTTAAAATTGAGAGCGGATACAATATAGTTTAGCAAGGTGTAATCTTTAGGTTTTTCACCTTGCCAAGGTGTTTTTTCAAGATAGTATTGATAACTTGGCTTAAAAGGGTGGTAGCAATTCAGTAGCCAGGGTTTTTGTTTGCCAATAAAGTGAACGATATAGGGTTTTGCTATAGCGTCTTTAATTTGAGTTGCTGAGTACCCACAGCCATCAGCATATTTTTTTAGTACGCCATAAATGTCGGCTTGTTGATTCCAGTTAAGGGGTAATTTGGTCCAGTTGCCACGAAAGATCATGTTAAGGCTACATTGATCAAAATACCGTATAACATCGAGGTTCTTTTTAATAATATTAATGGTTTTTTGATGTGTGTCATCTTTGCGCCATTGCTCAAGATCAACAACTAAAACGCCTGAGTTAAAATATTCGTTTCTGGAAAAGCCCAGGTGTCTGCAAGCTTTTGGTGATAAGTTTTCAATGGCTCCCAAGGGTTTTCCATTAAGAGGTATATCCCAGAGGTTTTTAATATCGCCAAGTACAATGGTGTCAGAATCTAGGTAGATAACTTTATTGACACTTTTTGGTAAATAGTGCGCAAGTGATATGCGTTGATAGGCTGCAGTACCATAACGAGAGGTTGGCAAGCCTTCATACTTGGAATCATCCGCCGGTATAATGTGCAGCTGGCCACTAAATGCTGAGACTATATTGGTTAAGCGCTGCTGGCTTGATTCAGAAATTCCATTGCTAATGAGATGTATCTCAATACGCTTAGATATTGTTGTATTTTCTAAGAGGGATTGGAAAACAATACCGACGTGCTGGGCATAATTATCATCGCAACTAGCAGCAATATGGATATTATCAGGCATCATTGGAGGGTATTATAGATTAATTTAAAGCTTTGATAGTTGTCGTGATCACACTATCACTCATTTAATTGTTATTATATTGTATTCTGTTTAAAAATACTGGGCTATCTTTCTATGAATATACTCGTTACTGGTGCTGCTGGTTTTATTGGAGCCCATGTTGCTCTTGAACTGCTCAAAGAGGGGCATGATGTTATTGGTATCGATAACTTAAATGATTACTACGATATTGCTCTTAAAGAGGCCCGGCTTGAGTATATTAAAAATCAAATTAATCGTAGTGAATATAAAGCTAATAGCGGCTCGTTTCACTTCCGCGCGCTCGACATTGCAGATTTACAGCCTTTGGAGTCAATATTTAATCAATATAAGATAAGTAGGGTGGTTAATCTGGCTGCGCAGGCAGGTGTTCGTTACTCGATTAAAAATCCTCATGCCTATATTCAGAGTAATGTTGTGGGTTTTTCTAATATACTAGAGTGCTGTCGCCATCATCACATTGAGCATTTAGTTTATGCATCGTCTAGCTCTGTGTATGGCGCGAACGAGTCCATGCCTTTTTCGGTGAAGGATAATGTTGATCATCCTGTGTCACTCTATGCGGCGACCAAAAAATCTAATGAATTAATGGCTCATACCTATAGTCATCTATACGGCTTACCGACAACAGGCTTGCGCTTTTTTACTGTCTATGGCCCTTGGGGCCGGCCAGATATGTCGCCCTTTTTATTTGTCAATGCCATATCTCAAGGTAAACCTATTAAAGTATTCAATTATGGAAAACATCGCCGTGACTTTACCTATATAGACGATATTGTTGGGGGTGTTTTGAGTGCTCTTGATAAGCCTGCTGAAAGCGATGACTCATGGTCAGGTAAGGCGCCTAATTCCAGTACCAGTAAAGCACCTTATCGGCTTTACAATATTGGTAATAGTGAGCCCGTTGAACTTATGGATTTTATTGCCGCAATTGAAGATGCGCTTGGGAGAAAAGCTGAGAAAGAGATGTTGCCTATACAACCGGGTGATGTGCCTGATACTTATGCAGATGTTTCGGAGCTAATTAATGATATTGGTTATCAACCTAAGATGCATATTAAAGAAGGAGTAAAACGATATGTTGATTGGTATCGAAGTTATTACTTGCAATAAATTTTGCGTTTCATTTTTCTAATGTACCACTCTGCAAAAAAATAAATATCACCTATGCCTCAAAAAGATTACATCAGCTCATTAACACTTTATAAACGTTTACTGACCTATTTGAAATATCATAGTGTGATGTTTTTTTTAGGTGTGCTTGGTCTTGCCATTTTTGCTTATAGTCAGACTGCGCTGGCGACTGTTATGGGTGATTTAGTTGATGCCATTAACGAACAAGATAAATCGGCACGAATTTCTATTCCTCTAACGCTTATGTTAATTTTCTGTTATCGGGGCGTGGGAACGTTTATTGGTGATTACTGTTTTGCCAAGGTAGCTTTTGGCATAGTACACATACTACGAATAGAGCTATTTAATAAGCTTATTGCAATGCCTAACCGTTATTTTGATGAAAATAATTCAGGCGAGATGATATCACGTATTACATTTAATACTTTGCAAGTAACACAAGCTGTAACAGATGCGGTAAAAATTATTGTCCGAGAAGGCTTAACAGTACTTGCCTTAATGGCTTATTTATTTTGGATTAATTGGCAGCTAACGTTGATTTTTATTGCCGTAGGTCCTTTTATTATCTTTGTTTCTACAAAGATTAGTAAGCGCTTGCGCAAACTTAGCGGGCGAATACAGGGTACAATGGCTAATATTTCTCATGTGTGTTCCGAAATGATTAATAATTATAAAGTGGTTCGGATTTTTTCAGCCGAAGACTATGAGAAGAGTAAATTTAAAAAGGCCAGTGAAAATAGTTTAAAACAGAATTTAAAGTCAGTCATTACTACATCGCTAGGTACGCCAGTTTTGCAATTGTTTGCCGCTATGGCACTTGCGCTTATTATGTTTTTGGCATTAACTTTTTTTGAGGCAGGTTCAGCCGGCACGTTAATCACTTATTTGACAGCAGCAGGTATCATCCCTAGAGCGGTTAAACAGTTAGCCAGTGTTATGAATAAAGTCCAAAAAGGTGTGGCTGCTGCTGATAGTATCTTTCAATTACTAGATGATGAATCTGAGGCTGATAATGGGACTTATACGACAAAGTGTGTTAGAGGGGATATAACGTTTAAGGAGATAAATTTTTCCTATGATGAAAATAAAAAGGTTATCAGTGATTTTAATCTCAGTATCAGTTCAGGAGAAACGGTTGCATTCGTGGGGAGATCAGGCAGCGGTAAGACAACATTAGTCGGCCTTTTACCTCGGTTTTATCAAAATTTTACAGGAGACATATTACTAGATAATGTCCCTGTTAAAGACTATACACTCTCTTCTTTGCGTGCCCAAATATCCTATGTGGGTCAGGGCGTTACTTTGTTTAATGATACGATTGAGCACAATATCGCCTATGGAAATCCACGTATTAACCGTGATGAAATTATAAATGCTGCTAAGAAAGCATCAGCATGGGAGTTTATTAACGAACTTCCTAATGGTTTGGAAACAGTGATTGGTGAAGATGGTACACGCTTATCAGGTGGGCAGCGCCAACGCTTAGCCATTGCGAGAGCGCTGCTTAAGGATGCGCCTATTTTAATTTTAGACGAAGCAACATCAGCACTGGATAATGAGTCTGAACGAAGTATCCAAGCAGAATTGGATGTATTGATGCAAGGTAAAACCACACTTGTTGTTGCTCATCGGCTGTCAACTATTGAAAATGCAGACAGAATTATTGTCATGGATCATGGGGAAATTGTAGAGCAGGGTAGTCATAAGGAATTGCTGAGTAAACAAGGTTATTATTATCAATTACATTCAAATAATTTTGAATCTTAATTATGCCACTGAAGAAAAATAATAAGTATGGCTTATAAAAATAACTATAAAGGTAAATGTTTATATTTTTTATACAATGTTATTTGGGTTTTGATTTTATTGCCTCTATGTGGTCTTATCTTTTGGCGTTATAAGAAATATGTGTCGCACAGCATACGCTTTGGTGAGCGCTTAGCATTTTTTAAAAATAATAAACAATTTGCTAAAAAGATATGTCTGCATTTGGCGTCTGTTGGGGAAGTTAATGCGGCGATCCCTCTTTTAAGTGAGCTGATAAAGCAATACGGCAGCCATTGCCTATTAGTCACAACAACAACTCCAACTGGTGAGGAGGTGCTGAAAAAAGCTTTTGGCGAAACGATAGAGCATGCCTATCTGCCTTTTGATCAATGTTTGTTGGTGAGGCGTTTTTTATCTAAGTATGACTTGCATACAATCGTGTTGTTTGAGACAGAGGTGTGGCCATCATTAATTACAGAAGCAAATAAACATGATGTAAGCATTATGTTGATTAATGCCAGGATGTCGGAAAAGTCACAAAGGAAATATCTACAATTTGAGTCTTTTTCTCGTCTGATATTTGGCCAGATATCATTAATTGCTGCGCAAACAAAAGAAGATGTGGATCGATTTAGAAAGCTGGGGGCGTTCGACTGTGAGGTTTCAGGTAGCTTAAAGTTTTCTGCTGCTGTTGATGAGAATCTTATTAAATCCTCTCGGGAAATAAAAGCTCAGTGGCTAGCTGCAACCAATAATAAAAAGATTATTGTTGCTGCTAGTACACACCCCGTGGAGGAGGGCCTTATTTTAGATGCTTTTGCTCAATTAAAAAAAATGCATGCTAATGTATTATTAATTTTAGCGCCAAGACATGTAGAGCGAGCCAGTGATGTAGAAATACTTTGTCGACGAAAAGAGCTGTCGCTAGTGCGATTTTTCGAAAATAACCTTCCTGGCCAAAGTACAGATATTGTATTAGTTGATGTAGTGGGGAAACTGTTTAGCCTTTTTGGGTTGGCAGATGTTGCAATTATGGGTGGAACTTTTATCGAACGCGGCGGGCATAATTTTTTAGAGCCAGCCGCTTGGGGTGTGCCTATAATTAGCGGCTATAGCGACTATAATTTTCTAAAAATATCACAAGATTTATCAAGTATTGGTGTTCTAAATAAAATAGAGAGCGACGATAAACTATTGGCTCAGGAATTAAAACAACTATTGAGCAATGACTTGCTTTGTAAAGAAAAAGGCAATGCTGCAAAAAAATATATAGAAAGTAATCGAGGGGCTATAAAAGAATTGATGAAGATCATCAATTCTTTTATAGCATAGTGTTAGTAAATGATTTCCTTGTCATTTTGTAGCCAGGCTTCTAATTGTTCCAGATCCTTAACGGTTAATATTCCAGCTGCCTCTTTAAGTTGTAAGGTATTGATTATATAACCATAAAGAGCAGTGAAATAATCTCGGCGTGCTTGGAATAAATTGCGTTGGGCATTAACCACATCCACAATATCTCGAGTGCCTGCTTCGTAACCTGCTCTGGTTGCGTCTAAAGCACTTTCGTTAGAAACAATGGCTTGTTTTCTAGCTTTGATTTGAGCGATATCTGTGGTGACTTCCAAAAACTCAGAGCGGGTACGTTGAATTGTCTCTCGTTGAGCCAGTAAGAACTCTTCTCGTGCAAGGGTTTGATTTTGTGCGGCTTGTCGTTGGCGAGCGCTTAGATTGCCTCCAGTATAAATGGGTATAGATAAATCGAGGCTAATACTGGTTCTATCTCTATCTGTCTTTCCTGAATTTGCTCCTGATGTATCACTATCGCTGTTTCCATAGCTGAGAGATCCCGTTAGCTCGGGGTAACGATTTGCTTTTGCAGCCTTGGCATCAAAAATTGCAGAGTCAGCGCTCAGTTTACTGACTTGCAGCGATAAATTACTTTTTCTGGCGACCTCAATCCACGCTTGTTTATCATTAGGGGTTGGGTAGCTTGCAATAAAATCGTCTTTAAGTGGGGCAATGCTATTATGATTTTGCCCAGTAATAATTGTTAAAGCTTCGAGCTGAATCCCTACGCTAGCTTCGGCACTAATTCGATTAGCTACAGAGCTATCATAAGCTGCTTGGGTTTCATGAACATCATTAATTGAAATCAATCCGACTTCATAGCGTTGGCGGGTTTGCTCAAGCTGAGTCGATAACGCTTTTTCCTCTGCTTGTGATGTGCGTAATTGATCAATGGCACTAAGTACATCAAAGTAAGCCTGAGCACTACGAATAATTAATGCTTGTTCATCAGCAGCCAATTGCACTTCAGCTGCGGCTGTTTGAATTTTACCACTACGATAGGTATTTAATGCGCTAAAGTTAATAAGAGGTTGAGTTAATGAAATAGAATACTCAGTAGTATCAGTATTGGCTGTACCATTAGTCGTAAAATTAGTGTTGCTCGATGTGTCAGTTTCAACATCACTATAACCCGCATTACCTGTGATTTGAGGCAAGAGCCCTGAACGTGCAATATTGATTGCTTCTCTATTGGCATTAAAGCGAGCGATATCTGCTTTGTACTGAAGATCATTTTGTTTGGATAATGCGTAAACTTGAAGTAAGGATTCACTATATGTTTCAGAGCTTATTAATAAACTAGAAGCCAATAAAATAGCAGCATGTATAGGGTTAAGTTTTTTCATATATCTATGATAGGTTGTTACAATAATGGCCGACAGTGTAGCTTTTTAGTAAATCGTCGTCGATAGGAATTCTCGACTTTTAGTTCAGGAATAAAATATGTGTGACAGCCCTTCAATTTCAACTAAATTGTCCCATGAAGACATTGATATATTGGATCGAAAGTTCGTCTATCAGGGCTTTTTCAAAATGGAAAAGATACAGCTGCGCCATCGTTTGTTTGAAGGCGGATGGAGTGACACGATTGCTCGTGAAATGTTTGTACGTGGTCAGGCAGTTGCTGCCGTTATGTATGACCCCAAACATAAACTTATAGGTCTCATTGAGCAGTTTCGTATAGGTGCGATTGATTCGCCTAATGGCCCTTGGCTATGTGAGGTTGTTGCTGGAATGGCTGAAACTGGGGAAAAGTGCGAGCAGGTTATTTTGCGCGAGTTAACTGAGGAGGCGGATATGACGCCTGAGCACTTGATCCCTATATGCGATTATTTCTCTAGTCCAGGGGGTACAGATGAATCTTTAACGTTATTTTGTGCGATAGGTGATTTAAATAATATTGGTGGTATCCATGGCCTGAAAGATGAAAATGAGGATATCCGAGTGATTGTTATGCCAGAAAAGGAAGTGTTTGATCAGCTTTACGGTGGTCGTTATAACAATGCAGCGACATTGATTTGCCTACAGTGGCTAATGTTAAATCGGGCGGTGCTAGTAGAAAAAATAAAGCAAAATGGGATAGGGCAAATCGATGCCCAATGATAAGAAGCGATACATTGTTAACTTCCCTGGCCACTTAGCGAATTGTGAGTTCAATTATCGCCGTTTACGGCGGTTAATGCCGGGCTGGCCTCTGGACCCTCCTATCAGTGCTGATAATGCGTTACATGGTGTAGATAATCATAAATGTTGGCATTACATTGTAGGCTCTAAAAGCCTTGAAGAAATGGCGATGACAGTTGCTATCACCGATTGTGCTAAATATACAACGACAATTCATATAACCGTTCAGCCTAAAGCGGCTAAGTTGCTAAGCAATAAACCTTACGATGCATATCGATTAAATAAAATACAAAATAAGCATGCTTCTATACAGCATCCCTACAAAAATTGTGAAGCACTAAGAGATAGTTTAAAAGCCTATTCTTTAGATGTTCGGCTATATCATGATGCAGCAGTTGCTGAGGTTATTGGCTGGAAAGGGCGTCGTTATTTTAAAGCACGCAATGAATATCCTAATCGCAATATGTATCATCGTGATGAAAAAGCGCAATTAAATCAGTTTTTAGGGGAATTACTTGAGTTTTGCCTAGTGCAAGGACGAGTTATGCACGATATAGTCATGATCTAATGAAAGCATTAGTTTAACAAAATCAATTTAAATACATTGATTTGTGATCCAATTGGCAGCCTAGAAAAGCAATAAACTAGACAGGGAGCAAAGATGTCACGTATATCTAAATTATGGTTATACTTCTCACAGAGAACTCCATAAGCGATAATATCGCTAAGTAATATGATTAGACTAATACAAATTACCGATAGCCACCTGGGTATTAACCATGGTGACCCGCTGTTGTCGATGAATCCCGACGAAAGCTTGGTTGATGTATTGAGCCTGATTAATCAGCAACAATCTGAAATTGATCTAATTTTAGCCACTGGTGATATTGCCAATGATGCGAGTTTGGCGGCCTATCAACGGTTTTATACAACTGTATCTGACCATTTATTAGCGCCAATGGCGTGGCTTCCAGGAAATCATGATGATCATGAAATGATGGAGGCGATTCTGCCTGGATCAAAGCATCAATTAATCGTCAGGGATTCATGGATAATTGTCATGTTAGATTCTCACGTTCCTGGTGAGATACATGGTAATTTTTCACAATCAGAATTGGATTTTTTATCTGCATCGCTATCTGCACATACAGACAAGCATGTATTTATTACTTTTCATCATCAGCCTGTGCCAATCGGTAGCCAATGGATGGATCGTTATATAGTGCAAAATGCACATCATTTTTGGGAAGTGATTAGCCCCTATACCAATGTTAAATGTGTACTCTGGGGGCATGTGCATCAGCAATTTGATGAGGTGCACAATGATATTAGATTACTGTCTACTCCTTCCACCTGTATTCAGTTTGCACCAGAGCAAGATGATTTTATGGTTGAAAATACCATGCCGGGATACCGTTGGTTAGAGTTATACGATGATGGTAGTATCCAGACGGGTGTTGAACGTGTCGTCACCAAAGACTATGGCATCGATTTTCATTCTCGCGGTTACTAGGGGCTGTTGATAATTGATGATTACTCCTGATATGGCCCTTCGGGTTGAGCTTAAAAAGCGCTACTCGTTGTTGCTGCTTATGGATACAATTTAATAGCCAATAACACAAGCCTTCGTTACAATCCTCCCCCATGGCAACTCTGGTTTATATTCACGGCTTTTTAAGCTCTCCGCTCTCTTATAAAGCTCTACAGGTAAAAGAATGGTTGTTGGAGCATCGTCCTGATATCGATTATTGCTGCCCTCAGCTAGCTCCTTACCCTGATGAATGTGCTGAGATACTAGTAACGCTTATTGAACAATTAGAAAAGCCTGTTTATCTGATGGGAAGTTCAATGGGCGGTTTTTGGGCAACCTGGTGTGCAGAACGTTATGATCTTAAGGCTGTACTTATTAATCCGGCAGTTGATGTATTAGGTTTATTGCCGGCCTATTTAAATACAGAGTTAAAAAATTACCATAACAACGAAACCTATTATTTAGCTGAGCAGCATTTGCAAGAATTGGCATTGTATCAGTGTAAGACGCTTAATCACTTAGCGAATTACTGGCTGTTAGTTCAAACGGCTGATGAAACATTAGATTATCGTTTAGCGGTTGAAAAATATAAAGGCTGTCATCAAACAGTCGAAGAGGGTGGGGATCATAGCTTTCAGAAATTCGAACGTTTCATTGGTGATGCGATTAATTTTTTTGAAGATTAACTCTCATTGATAAAAATGAGATAAAAAGTATTTTTTAAGTCATTCAACACAGTAAAATAGGAAATAAATGAGTAACTATTCCGCAGAAGATATTGAAGTTTTAACGGGGTTGGACCCAGTTAAAAAGCGCCCGGGAATGTATACCGAAACAACACGACCAAACCATTTGGCGCAAGAAGTTATTGATAATAGTGTTGATGAAGCATTGGCAGGGTTTGCGAAAGTAATCGAAGTGGTGTTGCATAAAGACCAGTCAATTACGATTAGTGATGACGGCCGTGGAATGCCTGTTGACCTACACCCAGAACAAAAAAAGCCAGGCGTAGAAGTCATTCTTTCAACGCTTCATGCGGGCGGAAAATTCTCAGATAAAAACTATCAATTTTCTGGCGGTTTGCATGGAGTTGGTATTAGTGTCGTTAATGCCTTGTCAAAAAAACTGGTAGTTACCATAAAGCGCGATGGTATTGTCTATGAAATAGCATTTGCTAACGGAGATTTACGCCAAAAGCTTAAAGAAATCGATAGTTGCGGTAAACGTAATACCGGCACTAGTGTGCATTTTTTCCCTGATCCAAGTTACTTTGATTCAGCTAATTTTTCTATACCGCGCCTACGCCACGTATTGCGTGCAAAAGCGGTATTATGCCCAGGCTTACGTGTTATTTTTAAAGATGAAAAAACAAAAGAGACAGAAGAGTGGCATTATGAAGATGGTTTAAAAGATTATTTAATGAGCGCTACTCAAGGATGGGAGTTGCTACCTAAAGAACCGTTTACGGGCTCTTTTTCTGCTACATCAGAAGCCGTTGATTGGGCGCTACAATGGTTGCCGGAAGGTGGAGAAGTTACGCAAGAAAGTTATGTTAATTTAATTCCAACTGCTCAGGGCGGGACTCATGTTAATGGCTTGCGGACAGGTTTGCTTGATGCGATGCGAGAGTATTGTGAGTTTAGGAATCTATTGCCACGGGGCATTAAATTAGCGCCAGATGATATATGGACTAACTGTTGTTTTGTTTTAAGCTCAAAGCTTGCTGACCCTCAATTCTCAGGGCAAACCAAAGAGCGATTGTCTTCCCGTGAAGCTGCGGCGTTTGTTTCTGGTGTTGTTAAAGATTCTTTTAGTTTATGGCTGAATCAGCATACCGAAGAGGGTGATGCCTTAGCAGAATTTTGTATTGGAAATGCACAGAAACGTGTGCGTAGTAGTAAAAAAGTTGCTCGCAAAAAAATCACACAAGGGCCAGCATTACCAGGAAAGTTAGCGGATTGTTCCAGCGCTGAACCTGAACGTTCCGAAATATTTTTTGTGGAAGGTGATTCAGCTGGTGGATCTGCAAAGCAGGCACGCAATAGGGAATTTCAGGCTATTATGCCGTTGCGAGGCAAAATCTTAAATACTTGGGAAGTGGACAGCGCCGAAATATTAGCGAGCCAGGAAGTGCATGATATTTCTGTTGCCTTGGGCATTGACCCCGGTGTCGATAATTTAGAAAAACTACGTTATCACAAGGTCTGTATTTTGGCCGATGCGGATTCAGACGGTTTACATATCGCAACCTTACTGTGTGCATTGTTCTTGCGACATTTCCCAGCCTTGGTAAAAGGCGGGCATGTATTTGTTGCTATGCCCCCTCTGTATCGCATTGATATTGGTAATGATGTCTACTATGCGCTGGATGATAGTGAAAAACAGGGAATTGAAGATCGCATTGCGGCAGAAAAGAAACGAGGCAAGCCCAATGTGCAGCGTTTTAAAGGGCTGGGGGAAATGAACCCTTTGCAATTGCGAGAAACGACGATGGACCCGGATACTCGCCGCTTAGTTCAGTTAACACTTGAAGCGGCTGATGATACTCATCAAATATTTGATATGTTGCTGGCAAAAAAACGATCAGCTGATCGAAAGCAATGGCTAGAGCAATTTGGTAATTTAGCTGATATTGCTTAAAGTCGCTTTGAATCACTTGATCTGAAGATAGACGTGAGGAGTTACATTCTTGGATAAGTCGCTTTCATTGACAGATAGTCATCTAGACAATTATCGACAGTTTTTTGTAGATGCTGTTAATACGGGCTGTGTTTGGGGACTACAGAGTAATCAAGGGTGGGCGCAGTGTGATTCAGAAAAATATAAAGATACGCTTGTCATCCCATTCTGGTCTCAGCCCGAATATGTTGAGCCCCATAGACAAGATGAGTGGTCTGAGTATGACATTGTTGCCATTTCGTTAGAGGAGTTTTTGGACGATTGGCTAACTGGTATGCATGAAGATGTGCTATTGGTAGGCATCAATTGGGATGATGACTTAAATGGGGACGATTATGAGCCGCTGGACATCTTGTACGAGTTTGAGCAGGCCCTGGCTAACTCCTAGTGGGCAAAGGCAGAGAGTGCAGCTTACGTCGTATTATCGGCAAATAAGAAAAAAGGCTTAGTTATTGATAACTAAGCCTTTTTGATATGCTTGTTTATTTTGTGCTTTATGCAACTGCACTAGGTGAAGACTCGTCCATAAATGCGTCTTCTCCAAACAGGTACTTTTGGACGATCTCAACAACATGTTCGGTAGTGTATTCTTCTAACTGAACTAATGATGTAAACTCAGGAGTTACTTTATCAGGTGCTTGCTTACCGCCTTTGACTAATCCTACCTCACACAGTACATATTTCTTGGGAGTAGCTGAATCTTCGCTTAAACCGATTACTGCAAAACCGAAGTCTGTGCATAAGCGATGAAGCTGTGGAAGCTTACTGTCCTGAGCAATGTTAATTTCTCTGGCATTTTCTGCTAGATACTGTTTGCGCGACGTAAAAAACATAATCTCTATACCTCTAAAGATCATTCACTTGAATTTATTGTTATAAAGTCTGATCAGTTAATTTTCGAGTCAATAATTAATAATGTCTGCTATAAATATGGCTCAACTATACGGTTTAAGACACCTTTTTGGCGAGTTGTTTGACGACAACGGGTTATTTTTGCGAAGTGCGTCACATTTTTGTCTTTATATTTCACTGAACAGTAATATTACTGTTGCATAAGGACTAGCTGTTATATTCGACTTTAGTCGTATAGGTTTGTAATAACCACTTAATTTAGCAGTAAATGCCCAATAATGGGGCGTTTTTCTCTCAAGTAAATTCCTATTTCTCTCCGTTATATATACGCCCTTATCAGGTATATAGATGGCAGTATCACTTCTGAATCGAGTTGGTTTTGCAGTAAAGTGTTGGCTTATTCTATTGGAGTCGGTATAAAGCATTATGGCTATAGTATTGTATGAATTATCTGCTAAAAACCCAGAGCTTAAGTTTAGCCCTCATTGCTGGAAATCCCGTTTAGCCTTAATACATAAAAACTTATCTTTCGAGAGCATTCCGGTTCAATTTGGTGAAAAGGAAAAAATAAAATTCTCAGGCCAGACTTTGGTGCCGGTTCTAAGAGATAGTGAGGCAACTATAGCGGACTCTTGGGATATAGCTTGTTACCTAGATGATAATTACCCCGAGGGCCCAAGCTTATTTGTGGATGAGGCAGCAAAAGCGTTAGCGGAGTCCATTAATCATTGGTGCAATACCTCACTTTCCATACATATTCGCCCTCTGGTATTGATGAATATTTATCGCTTAATTTCTGAAGACGATAAAGCGTATTTTCGTGAAAGTCGTGAAGACAAGCTTGGAATGAGCCTGGAAGCGTTTGATAAAAAATCGGAAGACGCTTTATCTTTATTCCGTGAAGAGCTAAGTTCGATTCGTGAGCTGTTGACTATACAATCCTATCTAGGTGGGCAGCAGCCTGGCTATGCTGATATTTGCTTGTTAGGAACTTTTTTGTGGGTGGCGTGTGTTAGCGATTTAGTATTTCTGGATGAAAATGATATTGTGAACGATTGGTATCAACGAATATTAGGTAAATATCCTGCTGCGAAAAAAGCTATTGCAGTTTGATAGTTGCCAATAATTGATAGTATTAAATAATATCGGTTAGTAGAACTCGATATTGCTTGAAGTCTTATAGTCCCATATTTCTATTTTTTAAATGTACCATAAGACTGAGGTATGTTAATTTCAAAACAACAGCAAGTTTTAATTGCGCTTATTAATTGTTGCTTTATCTACTAGCCAAAAGATTAGGCCTGACATAATCCCTAGTGCATGTGAATTAATAGAAACCCCAATGTTAATGAAATCTTCGAGTGTACTACTCGGGCCGAATAATTGTTCATAGATAACTTTTCCTAATACACATGCGATGGCTATGCTAAAAATCCATGGCGACCTTTGCCAGTAAACCAGCAGTAGGTATAGTAATAAACCATGAAAAATTCCAGAGAACCCAACGTAAGATGATAAAGATCCAATTACCCATAAGCCTAAACTAATAAACAAAGCGCTAAAAATAATAAAAAAAGAAAATTCTTTATTTGATAACCACTCTTTAAAAACAAGCCTCAACAAAATTAGATTTACGATATTAATAAATAAGTGTTGCCAGCTTGCATGAACAATATGGCCTGTTAGCAATCGCCAAGGTTCGAAAAGTAATTGTTCGCTACTATAGTTTGGGCGCAGCGATAATGTATCAATTATAGTTGGAATAGGAATGCAGGCTAGAATAAGACTAACCAGAATCAGAAATGATGAATTCTGATGAAAGTTTATTTTATGTTTGAGAAAAACCATTGCTAACAATAAGTTGTTTGAGGCTGTATGGCTTTTCCTTGACATTGTTTCTCCTCCGTGGGTAAAACATCCATGCTTGGCCATAATCCTGTTTTTAACGCGCTAGCATATTTATTTTTCAAACCGGCTAGTTGCATCTGTTCATGGGCATGTTCATGATCATAGTGTAAAGCGATAGATTCTATTCTGGTTTTTTCATCGCTTCTTGATAAAACGCTGAACCAAGTATTAGAGGTTCCATCATTAGCGGGCATACCAATTGCACCAGCATTATGCCAAAGTTTGTCATGGATTTTTTTAGAAAAAGGGATGCCGCTATGCCCAGCAATGATAATATCTGCATCAGATATTGTGGCTTGTTGAAGAAATAACTGAGGATCGCTAGATGCAAATAAAAACTGATTAATAGAACTGATGCTGCCGTGAACAATTTGTACTTTTTTATCAAAGAAAGTAAAGCTTAATTTTCTTGGCAGCTTGGCAAACCATTCTCGTTGCTCGTCAATGAGTTGGGTATTCGCATATTGAAACCATTCAGCAGACAATAAATCACAACTTGTGCCTTTATTAAAACCACAGCCGCAATCATCTGCCTTATTGGCAAATGATTCTTCGCAGTTTCCCATTAGTACATGAATACCCCAGCTACGAATCATTTCAACGGTTTCATAAGGTTGCGCACAGTAGGCGACAATATCACCTGTACAGATAATATGATTAGGCGGGATGCCTATATTATCCGCTTGTTTCTTGAGAGCTTTTATCGCATCAAAGTTAGAATAGGGCCCGCCAAATAAAAGTACTGGCTGAGTAAATGTCCCTAAGTCCATATTAACTTCCCTGATGTATTTCTTGATAAGGGCTATCGTTTTTCTTGCCAATGAAAAATGCTAAGCAACCAATGACCAATATTGAAATGCAGATAATCAATAGCTTGGAGTATTTATGGGAATACCCAAATAAAGGTTCCATAATGTTGACATAGGCAGAGCTTTCTAACATGTAGAGCAGGCCGCCTGCAATGGCTGCCGTGAACGCAACCAATAATGCCCACGTCGCTACTTTTTGGTTTCCCCAGATATTGAAGAAAATAACTGGAGCTAAGAACATAGAAGCAGTTCCACTAATCGCAACAGCAGAGTATAAGTCTTTGCTATCAAGTAACAAAAAGAGCCCGCCGCCTACCAAAAATGCCAGCATAACCCAACGGCCATTCGCAGCTGTTGGTTTGACAATGCCCATATCGACAGCAACTAATTTAGAAGCACTGGAAAACGTAGAATCCAGAGTAGATATTGCAGAAATAATTAATGCCATATTAAAAATAATCATACAGGGTTCACCAAACAAGCGAGTCAAGGTCGCTATCATTGCTTCGCCCTCCATTTTTACAATGCCAGCAAAGACACCTAGCAAAGCAAAAATTAAAATAGAGATAATAGAGATTACTGCAGCGTAATTGAAAGATTTGCGTGTCACTTCGCGGTCAGCGAGAAATCCTCGATCCATCATGACAGGATCATGTAGCGGGTAACTCCATACTTGCAAAAAGGCAACGGCTAACAAAACCCAGCCTGGGCTTGAAATGTCAGGGGATGAACTGAGTGCGGCATTCCAACTAAAGCCTGGGTGAAATAGCATTAATGTGAATAACATAGCCAGCGCAGAAATAACGAGAATGGCTTGAAATACATCAGTTCTGAGGGAGGCGCGTAGTCCACCAAACATGGAGTAAGCAAAAGTAATAGCTGCAATCCCTGCCATAGCGAGTAGGTGTTCCTGTGAGCCAGAAATGCCAAAAATTAACCCAATAACTAATAAGTTGGAAAATACTTCACTTAGCAGGCGCAGTGCAATCACTAGGTTATAACAGTGATTCCCTATTGCCCCAAATTGCTCCTGCATAAAACTTTGAATATTGCCTTTACCGTGTTTAAATCGAAGGTGGTCAATAATTTTTCCGCCAGTAAGGAAACTAACGTAGTAAGCGGCGTAGGCCAATGCGCCGGCGATACCATAATAAAAGCCAAGAATAGCGGCCGTCATCAATGAGCGTGCAAAAATCCATGTGGTAACCTGGGATAATACTAATGTCCACAATGACGGCGCAGCTCCCGTGTCAGAAAAGCCTCTGAAGAAGCCATCTGCAGTTTGTACTCTAGGAGACAGCAGGAAACAAATGGCTGTGGTGATGGCAATTCCAATAATAAGGTAGGTAGTCATAGTGCTTCTTCTTTATATAGTATTAGTTATTTATAGCGAGTCTCGTAGATGTACCCGTCACTTTCTTGAATAAGGCCTTAATATATCATCATAAATGATATATTAAGGCCTGTTAACTCGAATTGGTTTTGAAAATAAGCTTAAGAGTATAGGAACTCTAGATTAGATAGGGAAATAAAGGATAGTTCCACCGTAAGGCGAATTTACTTGGTTCAAGCATTGCTATTACTAATCGTTAATTATGCCTTTAGATATAAAGCCAAGGCAGTTGTTATTTTGTGTAATCCCCCTGTATGCAGGGGGATTGATTGGGGTTCTAGTTAGTGCGAAATACTCCAAGAGATTTTAAAAACTCGATGGTTGCATCTTGCTCTTTTTGAGGGAGGTCGAAGAAGGTGTCTCTTGCTTCCCGGGCCTCTCCTCCATGGAAGTGAATAGCTTTCGTCATTGATGTTAGATCACCTTTATGACCATACGGACCTGAGTCAGATACATCCCATAGTTTGCGAGTTAGAAACTCTTCTGTTGGTCTGGGTGCAGGAGGGATAGAGAAGTCTTCTGGATCAGCAAAACCTACGAGGCTGCCTTGGACAAGTTGCTCATTACAAAAGTGATTAAAGTCTTCATCGCACAAATTATGCCTTTTGAGATCAGTAAAGGCCCGAACTATTGCCCCATCACCATAGCGTTCAAGTTTATTGCCTTTCTGTCCTGTGGTGGTCATATCCCAAGATATTGGGTTATCGGCTTGAGAAAGCTGGAGGTTTCCTGCCGGGTTATAAGGGTTAGGCTCGATAAAAAAGCGTGATGTTAATTTTAGTGAAGGTATGTGGCAGCCAGAACAACCGATATCATTAAAAATGGTCTCTCCTTGAGATACTGCTTTTTGTCTTTTAGGGTGGCGGGGTAGTTTTTGTCTTGGTACTGGAAGAGTGGCCTGATAAATAGTTGCTGCAGTGACGTCACCTACGGATAATTCATTCGTGACTTCATCCCCATCCGGGTCTGTATCTTGGCCAAAGCGCTCAACCGTTTGTATGCCGTGATGGTGATTCATTGCATTATTTGTAAATTCCCTTAAAGAAACTACAGCCCCTTTTTGATGAAAGGGTTTGACGATAAGGTCCCAGTCAACACCGTCAATGTTGGAAGGGTCAATAATCCCCTCTGGCGAAACAGTAATTGACCCGAAGGATACGCCTTTTGTTGTAAGGGGGAGTGTAACATCTTGCCCTATTAGGTGCGCTTTGTATTGCGCTTCTTCCCGAATGGCAATAAGGTCGTTACTCATTTCTACAGCCAATGATTCAATTGCGCCGGCCCCAAACATTCCAAGACTGTTTCGTTCATTACTAAAGTTAGGAGAGATTGATTCTGTAACTGGGTCAAGCAATTGGGCTAATACAAAAACATTAGCAACAAAATCACCTGCGCCGCCTGATGCAGGTTGATTGTGGCAGGCGGAGCATGAGTTTGCGTCCGGTCCAGATGTTCGAATAAAGGCTGGTTGGTCATGAGGGTTACGAGGAGCTCCTCCGCCTGTTGATGCAGGGCGGCCTTGACCATCAAATTCGTTAAATTGGGCGTTAAATACTTTCTTCCCATGTTTTATCACCGTTGAAAGTGGTATCTCCTGATTTTCAATTTTTGATTGTTCAAAATGCTTGTTGACAGCAGGGCGTTCACCAATTTTTATATCGGCGTATGCCATGGTGGAAAAGTTGAATAGCCCAGCTGCAGCGAGCGATAATAGTCTTATAGTTTTCATGATTGCTCCTATATTGTTATGTGGAAGATTTGGATAATGAATAGTTGTTGGGGCTCCATTCAGAGATTTCGGTATTTTTAATACCTTTTCCGTTATTGGAATGTAAAAAAACGATAATTAACCCGAATATAATTGGTAAATGCCCTGTTAACTCATGGATTCCGAAAATGATGGATGTGACTGAAAAGAAAAATATCACGCACAAGGAAACAAATCGTGTGGAAATATTTAGTATCAATAGCAAGCCAAAACAAAGCTCTGCAAGCCCTGCAGAGAAAACAAAATAAATATCGTCAAAAAAATGTAATCCGATACCTTTAACGAAATTGACGAAGGGGTAATCCCTCAAGAAAAGTAATCCTAGGTCTGGGTTTAGAAATTTATTGTGAATAGCTAATACGACTAACTGTATTCCAAAAAATAAACGGAGAATTCGACAAGGTAAATCTTGATTAATATGGCGTTTAAAGTTTCTTAATAGCTTAAAGTCCCTAAATCGGTTCAGCTCTATGGCAAAGAAGCATAATGCTATGGCAAGGAATTCCGGAATGTAATCGATGGATAAATTGAATCCAAAATTAATTAATGTTAATGATAAGCAAAATATAATCGAAGAAAAAAGCAATAGGTTATGGATGGTGCTGCATACTATGATAAGAGCTTGTATTAATATGCAGAGATCTTTACCTATTATGGTTGGATCTAGATTGGGAGCAATGTAGACGCCATGAATTATATTAAGGATAAGCATTAATACTATTGAGCCTTTTAAAATTTCCCACTCAAATCCATTAAATGTGATTCCTTTATTCATTATTTTTGATAGTGTGATATTTTTTTTTGACTTGAGCTCAATAAATAAACAGGTTAAGCAGTACCCTATGGCCAATATTATTAACGAAAAATAGATGTGGTCGAATTCAAACTTTGTCTTGCTTTCCGTTTGATCTTCAGTGAACCAGCGAAGGTGGGCGATCGCTGTAAAAGGGTAAATAAAAATGGTAATTAATATTAAATTTGCGATTGTTTTCATAAAAGTCCCTATTGAATAATTGATTATTTCTTATAAAAAATAATTGGTGATTCCTGTATGCAAGACTAAAATTATGAGAATCATTTTGTAAATTTAGTGCTTTTCTTATTAAGTTATGTGTAAAGTCTATTAGTTGGCTTAACGTCCATGTTTTTATTCCATTTTTATTTGAGGAGTATAAAACTATGCAGCTGATTCTTTTTTAGCTTCAGGTTTTAGGTTTTGGGGTAAAGAAAAGAAATCTAGAATAAACTCAGTCGGTGTTTTTGCTTCTTTCTCTAAAATACTGCTTAAATCATCAAAGGTGTTAGAAAACTGTTCTTCTTGAAAATGATGTTGTATCTCAGACAAGGCGTCTGCATTCCAACTTGGTAAGCCGGCAGAGGAAAGTCTCTTTTTTGATTCGTCCTGGCTACAAGGCTTATAAGTGATTTCTTTTCCTAAGCAATCAGATATTAATCCGGCCATTTCATGATAACTAATGGCGGTAGGCCCGGTAATGTTAAAAATTTTATTTCTGAATCTTGGTGAAATTATTGCTTTCGCAATTGCTTCGCCTACATCGCGTAGATCAACCAGGCTTTGGCTAGAGTCTGCCATGGGTAAGCTAAAATAGCCTCTTCTATTAATATAAGTATTCTCTAACAGAATATTCTGAAAAAAAGAGTTTGGGCGTAAAATAGTGTATTCAATGCCAGAATCTATTAATTGCTGATCACTTATACTGTGGCATTGTAAAATTTTCGATGCTGAACTCTTTTCGGCACCTAGCCCCGAAAGCTTTACTATGTGATCAACCTGGCTTTCTTTAGCAGCGACAAGTACATTGTCGAATAACTGAATCATATGTTCGGTAACTGGTATAGCCACATAAATAGATGTTATGCCTTTCATTGCAAGCTTTAAGCTTTCAGGGTCGTTTAAGCTGCCCTCTATCCATTCTGTATTTCTATTAGGGTATTTCTTCTGAGCTTTTGCTATATTGCGTGTTAGTCCTTTGACTGGAATTTTTAACTTTTCAAAGTGAGTTATTGCTGCACTGCCAGTGTTTCCTGTTGCCCCAATTATCAAAATGTTAATGGGTGTTTCTATCGATTTCATATGAAATTTACCTTTTAATAAGTGAAGTGTTTGACTAAATTCTTTCCCAGGATAACTTCATGGTGCAGGGAGTCGAATCAATTTCTACTGTGGGAGTGCTAAGTATTAAATGGTTGGAGAACAGCTGAGTGAATCGAGTTTGTACAGTTCCACTCCAATTGGGTAAGAGTGATTGTTCTATATTGTGGTGGACTAGACCTTTATTTTTCTCATATACATAACTTCCATAATATGCAATAAAACCTTCAAAAGCCTTTTTTATTTCAGTATCTGTGCCGCCTAAAAAATCATTCACTAAAAAGCAAGGTCGGTCTTTGCTGGAGACAAATACGGACATCCTTCCATTGTCTAGATAAGTAATTATGCCTTCTGTATTTTCCCGCCAGTATGGAAGGGGGGATCCATCTAGCTTATTTATAATACACTTCTGTAATTTCCAGCTTCCTACAATGCCAGTTGTAGTTGAAATGTCTTCACTTTTAGCTTTTCTATTTTTTTCTATGGTTAACATTGTGTCTACTCTTTGTTGCTCTGATCAAATTTTCAGGCTATTTTTCCAATTTTATTTCTTGGGATATAATCGACAAACTCGAATTGTTTTGGTATTCGACTACGCGAAGTGGAGCCCAGTAATTTACGCTTAACCTGTTCTAAGCTAATATTTTTTTCTGCGACAATAAGTGCTTTTGCTATTTCTTCTTGATTATCATCTTTGACGCCATGAACTCTCACGTTAGTAACGCCGTGTATTTTTTTTATTTCAGCCTCAATAACAGCAGGGTATATTTTTTCACCTCCTTGGATGATGATGTGTTTCTTCCTATTCAAAAAATAATATTTATGATTTTTTACTTCAAATAGATCTCCAGTAACAACCCAATCAGTATTAGAATTAAACGGTAAAAAACCATCCTTTTCTCCTAAATAATAGCCTTCCATGCTAGTAGGAGATTTAATAATAAGTTCCCCCATATTGCTTTTGAGCTCGTTAGTTTTTTCTAGCTTTACAATAACGTTGGATAATGGAGTGCCCAATGGTATTTCATCTTGGTCTAAATTATTTTTATCGATCAAGCATGTCGATACTCGAGGTCCTGCTTCTGTTAATCCATAAGTAGCCATTAATTGGCAGTTAGGTAATATATTTATTAACTGTTTGGCTTGCGCGCTATATAGCCTGTCTCCACCAAGAGTTAATATTCTTAATGAGGGTATGTTTTCTTTTAGTTGAGAGGCAAAGAAAGGAGTAAGGCTCAGTACTGATACTTTCTCTTTTCGTAGCCACTCTGTATTAATTTCACCTGTATGGCTATAGATAACGATTTTTGCACCAGAAACCATTGCGCCAAGAAAATTAGCAACCAATCCATAGCTGTAATAGACTGGTAGCTTTACTCCAACAACATCGGTTGATTTAATGCCTATAGAATCTGCATGCATTTTTGCATTTAAGATTAGCTTGTTAAAATTATTCAAAATAGCTTTGGGTTTTCCAGTGGTGCCAGAGCTGAAAATAGCGATATTACTATTTGTCATTCTATGATCTATATGGGAAAGTTTAGTTTGTTGTTGGCGAATAGTTCTTAGCCATGTATTCCCTGTCTTGCGAATTGAAGAATTGTCACATTTAAAAATATCCTCTTTATTTAATGGTAACCGTTTGTTTATAGCTAAGCAGGTTGCTTTATCGGCTATTACTGAAAAGATCGAGAAACGTTTGATTATTGTTTCTAGATTTGAAACTGGATCATGTGGGTTCGCTATAAAGACCACTTGCTTATTTAGTAATAATGCAAACATAGAAACAATCGCTTCTATATCATTGGTCATTCGAAGAAGTACAGGATAGCCATTATCTGGTAAATATTTTTTATAAAAGCTAAATCTATCGTATACACGTTTATAAAATTGAATGCCTGTTAGATCTTCAGCTGTATCTGAAATGATAATATGGTGACGACGTTCTACTTCTTGCAATAAAGATTCAATATTCATACAGATTCCTTGCTAATAAATTTAAATTGTTTATTGGAGAAGTCTTCTGCCGAAATTGCTCTATTTAAAAAAATAGATTTCGCCTCATAGCCTTTTTTATTAGGATGAGTAAGGTAAATTAAAATGCTAGCTTCAGATTTATTGGTTTTCATCATGTGAGAAACCATAGAAAATATATCTTCAATAGAACTCTCATCTCCAATTGCGCTAAGAGCTGCGCCGTGGATTCCAAAAGCCAATGCTGTATAAGTCGCTAATGTTTGAGGTCCACCTCTTACAAAAAAACCATGGCGTGCTTTTTGTTGACTTATACCTTCGGCTACTTTTCTGATATGGCCTTCGCAACCTTTCCTACTTACTACGATAATGTTAGTGTTATTTAGATCTATTGAGAAAGGTAATTTTTCTAGAAGTGCTTGAGTTGCCATAATGCAAGCGCGAACAGGCATGTCTGCTCGACTGTCTTTATTTTTCAATGCTTCAGGCAATTCAATATGATTGGAATCAGTTTTGAAATTTGCATAAATTAAATCGCTCATAATAGACCTCTCTAATTATTCATTGCTAATACATATGGAATCGTTTTTAAATTTTAAGAGCGCTATGCAGACATTAATGCTATAGCAGAATTTACACCGCCGAAGCCAAAAGTAATTGACATTGCTATATGTTGCTTGAATTTGGATGAAATTCCTGATGCTGAAACAGGCAATTGAATGTTCTTATCTTTACTTGTAAGGCCTACTGTCCCTGGAGCAGTTTTATAATCTAAAGCGATACAGCAAATGACAGCTTCAACGAAGCCAGTTGCGCCAAGTAGATGCCCAATGGCTCCTTTTGAGCCTCCTATGCAAGTATTCTCTAGAGATGACTTCAATACTTTGTTGATGGCGATAGACTCTACAGTGTCATTTATTGGAGTGCCGCTGGCGTGAGCATTTACATAACCTATATCATCACATTTGATATTAGCGCTATCGATAGCTCGCTGAATAGCTAGTGCAGGTATTTCTCCTGTCTCATCGGGTGCCGTTATATGCTTTGCATCACACGACATTCCAAAACCCTTTATGCTGTAGTAATGCACATTATCCGAGAAGGTTTGTTGTAATTTAGCTAGGCCTTTCTGGTTGACTACTAGTGCAAAGCCACCGCCTTCACCAAAAGAAGTACCACTCCGGAACTCATCAAAAGGGCGAGCGTGATCTTTCGCTTGGGTGCCTAATGCGATGTGTTGCAAGATTTTCCCTGGGTCTAGGCAATCTGCGGCCAGCACCCCTACAATGTCATGTGTGCCCGAATCGACTAGTGACGAGGCCATGGAAATAACATCAGTCCCACTTGAGCAGGCGCTTGTAATAACTGTTTTAAACTTTTCAGATATGCCTTGATGGTTTTTCGATAGATATTGCTTTATGCATCCATATGGATCCCCTTCGAAAGGGCCTGTTAAATCCCCTAAACTGCTAGCCCCAATAATGATATCGCAGAGCTCTAATGCGGATTGATCAATGCAATTCGTATCAATTTTTCTAATAATTTGGGTTAGCCGTGAAGGTTCTGAGTTATCGATTCCTTGTAAAATACCGACCTTAGAACAATTACCTTCGAACCATTCAGGGTAGGCTTGCTCAGCTGGAATTAATCCCGATTTGCCTTCTATTAATCCACTCCATGTTTCTTGGGTATTGCCAAGGCAAGTTATAATTTTAGGGTTAGCGATATATGCGTTCATAATTAATTTCCCCTTTTCAAGCCATTATCTTTATAGTCCGATTCCGTCGTAAAATTTTCGCTTCGTTCTTACTAGAGTTAATTCTCCAGCGATAGCAGCTGGAAAACTTAAGCCAAATTTGTTTGGTTTGTTATAAAATGGAAAATCTCTCATGCGTGCTTCAAACTTCATATCGATAGTCTTTGATCCTTCTTTTGCCGTTGCCCATACGCCAATATCCAATAGGCATCCTGGAGGAACTGGATGGCCAAATGTGGAGCTTACTCCTTTAACTGCTGTAATTTCTTGTCCGGCTCCATCTTCTTTTAAAGCTGATGTCATACCAATTAAAAGAATAATGCCAATTTGATTAACATCTTGATTAATACTTGTTCCTGGATATACTCCTGCATCAGGAAAGTGGCCAGCAAAGACTGGGTCTGAGCAGGATATTGCTCTTACAGCATGGATCCAGCCTTCCTCAAAATCATGATCAGCAATTTGATCTACACCCAGCATAGGGTGTGTATGGCGTAAATAACTTTTGCAGTCTGTATGTGTAATAGGGCCTTGTCCGGATCCACTTTTCTCAAGAATTGCGTGAAAGTTCATGTCTTCATTCATTGTTCTATCCAGTTAAATTTGCAGATGATGTATTGTTGATTAACTTCATCTATGGTTTATGTTGTGTCATTGAGAATTCGGTAGAAAGCTTCTTATGTTTTCAAAGGAATATACGATTAAATCTGGGATGGGAATTGATTGCCTTAGCGCGGCATCGATAAACACAAAGCATAATGTGATTTCTGCATGAGGTTTATTCTCTACAGAGAGTTCAAATGTCAAAAATATTTTTACCTTTCCATAATTAACATTTTTTAGAGAGATAGATATTTTATTGCCACAAGAAAGCGGATTGATATATTTTGCTTCACTGCTGATCATAGCAATAGATATTTCACCGCTATCTAGGTCACACCCTAATGATTTTAAGCCATTTACTAATGCTTCTTCTGAAAACTTATAGTAGTTACTAAAGTGAACAACTTGATCACGATCTGTTTCATAAATATTAATTAACCTGTCATAGGCTGGCCATGCAGTCTTATTCCAAAGGCTTTTTTTAATTGTTAAGTTGTCTGTTTCAGATATTGTACTTTTCATGCCCTGATCCATATAAGAGGCATATGGGTAACTTGCATTGCCCATATGCCATGATCGATTACTTAACTTGCTACAGTTGCTGATGAAGATATTAGGCTTGCTATCTTGCTGATAGAGCTTAGGGACTCGACAGAAAGATCTTCCGCTTTTGTTGTTACTCCACATTCTTCTATAAGAAAAACTCTTAGCTCGGTTTGATCTAAACTGTCTAATTCAAGCTCATCATCTGGACCGTAAAACTCAGCCTGCTCTTTCATAAGAGTTTCAATAAGAAACCCTTTAATTTTGCTTATGATTTCTGTTTCCATGGTTAATATTCTCTGGTTTTGTTGATTAATTGCGAATTAAATATACTTAATAAATATTAATGACCATATGGATGCATATCATGAGCAGGAAATGCTGGGTATTCAGTTACGGTGCTAAGCTTGCCAAAAGTTAATATATTTCGGCCATTAGCTTGTATTCTTCCATCATCTTGAGGAATAAATTCATAGGTTCCGTATGCTTGACCAACTCCCCATTTTTCGTGAATAATTTCACAATTAAATGTCATTAGGCTTCCGTCAGGAGTGATTAGAGCTGGATCGCTAGATTGATAATTTATGATTAATTCTCTTTTAGGGTAACCATAACGATCCGTGACTAAGATATTGTAATTGCCGAAAAACATCATATTGTTTGTTGTCGCTGTTTTGCCGACATGATCTCCACCTAACTCAATACCGTTAGGGTCTGTAATGACAATATGAAAGCCTCCATCACGAATTATCCAGCCTTCACTGGGGACTCGTGTTCCAGATTTTGCATAGAGTCGATATTGGATGTCAGGGTTGAATGTAAAGTCTTTAAACTCAATACGTCCATTTGCAACAAGTTCATCAACATTTAACCCGTATTCTGTATTGAAATAGTCTTTAGCGCTTTGCTCAAGGGCTGCTATTTCTTCGTCGGTTCTTTTCATTATTTCTTTTTGGAAAAACTCTCCATCGCAGAAGCCTCCATTACAGCCTGTAACTCCTGGGAAGGGTTCTGGATTATTAGGGTCAAATATGCCTGTGCCCATATAGAGTAAAACCTGATCAAATCCATCAGGTGTCGACATTTTTCCAGCTCTTCGTTTTTTATTATCGTCTGCATAACTTGTAGCTGAAAAGCAGAGTATGCTGATCAGTGTAATCAGTGCGGTCGTTATGTTTTTATAGGTATTAAGTGATTTCATATTGATATCCTCTTTTTCAAAATGAAAAATAGTTCTTGATAATATGGAAGTATTTTATTTTGTTGAAAAGAGTATGTACGGCTATTAGATATCAACTCTTTGTCAACGCGAAGAATGGTAGCTCATAAATTTTTAACAAAGAATGCTATTTAGTTCGTATTAAATGTTTAATCGTACAAAATAACTTTTTAAAATTAATGTCATACATTTATGTTATCTATAAAGTATAGGTGTAATTATTGTTTGTGAGAAATATGAGGATGTAGGTGTCAATGCTTGGAAGATATATGAAGGGGCGAAAGAAGGGTATTTTTATTTTGAATTTTTTAATAAATAAATTTTAGGCTGTAACGGGGTTGGATTGGCGACGAATTTTCCCGGGTGGTACAGAAAAGAAATCGTGAAAAGCGCGAGAAAAAGCAGCATCCGACTTGTAGCCTACCTTCATGGCGACTTCTGTTATTCCCTTTCCTTCGCTTAGTAGTGACCACGCAAGATTCATGCGAAACCATTTAAGATAATTTCCTGGAGTCCAGCCGCTCGTGTTTTTAAATGTTTCAGTAAATGCAGTTCTGGACAGCGCTGCATTACAAGACATTGATTTTAATGTCCATTTTCGTTCAGGAAAGTTATGAATAGCTTCTACTGTTTTCTTTAATTTTTCATGAGAGTAAAGAGCGAGTAAGCCAACAGTATCTTTTTTGTTAAAATAATATTGCCTTAATGAGAAAGTGAATAGCACTTCTGATAGCTTATTCTTAATTTCTTTTGCTCCTATCGTGTCATCTCGGCTAGCAATCAGCATCATGTCTAATATAGGCATTAACCAGGGATAAGATTTATCGTTTTTGAGAATGATAACTTTTGGTAACCCATTCAATAAAAAATTACTTGCTTGATGTGTGAATTTAACTTGACCACATAAAATGCCTGCTTTAATGCACGTATCTCCATCAGGGCAGTTGAAAGGGAATGAATCCGATATAATGTCAGATCGACAGCTATTAATGGGGCTCAGACTGTGATTTAGTTTGCTTGGCAAGATAATTAGGTCACCTTTGTTTAAGTTGGTTTTAATATGGCCTGGTACATCTAAGCTACAATATCCATTGGTCACAAAGTAAAAGCAAGTTTGATCTATTTGTTTTGTGTTGAGGTTTTGCTTTTTACACTGACCTATATTGTGGCATATGTTGGCCTGAAGCCCCATTAATCGTATGACATCAGAAAAAGGGTCTATTTTTTCTTTGGTTGGAGTTGATGATAGCTTTTCAATACTTGTGTGGGCTCTCATTTGCATAATCCTTATTAGGTAAGCTAGCCGTATTACATAGCTATTTAAAATTTAATGAATGTTAGTTTGATAACTATTATTAAAATTAAAGTAGCTTAAAAATTTTAAGAGATATTAAATCCCGTTATTACTCTTTATGTAAGCGTTGGAAATTCTGTGCTTAGATTTCTTTACGAGAGAGAAGTCTATTACACCATCAATTGGTAAAATATGACTTGCATCTCGTCATAATAAATAAATTTTCTTAATAACTATAAATAGCTATAGACATTATATGTAAAGAGAAAATTGCTTCTGCTTGACCACAAAAAATCACCCTGATAGTTTATTGTGCAAGATATAAAGCTTTATAAGTAATGTAAGGTATACGTTACTTTTTAAGGGGCTCCTTTTGGTTTGGTAGGTAATTGCTGTGGGTAATTTTTATAAAAGGCGCCATATTTTTTATAATACAGCACCTCTAGTGAAAATCATTCATACAAATGCTATGGATAGCCTAAGCTGCTTGTGCAGCAGCATTGATATTGTCCATTAGCCCGCCAAGTGCAGCCTCTAGCATGCCAACTACCTCGGTTTCTGGCATTCCTTTTGGTTCGAAACTGGCCGCCCATGAAAGTTCAGCTTCGCTATCAGTTATTTTTTTAACGGTTGCTGTTCCAATATAACCTTTAACGGGGAGTGGGGCATCTTCATTATCAATTGAGTACTGAAATTTCATTTCCTCATCACTATTCACTAAAATTGTCTCATGTATGTCGCCTTGCTCTGTTGAGCAAACTCTTTTGCTTCCTGCTTTATTATCATCTATTTTGCAGGCAGTTATCATGCTGGGAAGGTATTTATCCATAGAATCTGCTCTACTTACAATAGTCCATATTTTAGATGCTTCGGTATTGTATTTTTTCGTTACTGATATATTTGTCATGTTTTCCATCCTTTTTGTAATGGTCGTTACATTAAGGTTTTAATATATTACGAGATTCTATTTTATGTCAATGTTCAAACTATAAAGTAAAGTCTTTATTTCATGCGGAAATATAAAAAATAGGAACTAATGCACAGTATTTTAGCTATTTAGGGTATTAAAAAAGTTATTAATGCTTAATAGATGATAAAAGAAAATTAATGTCGATATATGTTGGCTAATTTATTTAATTTTATAATTATCGTTACATAGCTATAAAAATGTACTATAGTTGAATTCTGTGCCAGTAAGTATTTATAAGTAGTGAGGTTATTTTCTTGAGAAAAAAAGCATTTGATGAAGAAGTGGTATTGCATAGGGTAATGCTTCTATTCTGGGAGAAAGGATATGATTCCACATCTATTGGAGACTTAGAGACAGAAAGTGGGTTAATAAGAACTAGTCTGTATAATTTTTATGGTAATAAAGAAAAACTTTTTCTAGCCGCACTCGATCTTTATATTCGAGAGCAATGCTCCCAGTGGGTTGAAATTATAAATAAGCAATTGCCCGTTATCCCTGTTCTCAATGAGTTCTTCGATTCTATTATTGCCCACAATTGTAATTCAGAGACTCCTACGGGCTGTATGATTGCAGTAAATTCTACTGTGACAAGTGGCTTATCTTCTGAGACTAAAGAAAAATTGCAGCTTGGGTATAAAACAGTTATTTCCTCATTGGAGAAGTTGTTTGAGAGAAATATTGAGCAGAAATATATCAGAAGCAGTGATGCAGCCTCAGCCCATGACCTAGCGATTTATATTATGGGGTGCATTCAGGGTATTATGATTTTATCTCGAGCGCTCAACAATGAAGTTGACTTAAGAGCTATCAAAAGACAGGCGATTAGGCATATAGAATCCTATACACTAAAATGATATGACGAATTTTATACAGAAAGTGAGCGCTTGCTGGAATATTTTCCTATTTCCAGAAAAAGGTGAATAATGAGATACTTTCCTTTTGTAGTGTAATATTCAATATTATATGCATGATTTAATTTATTTGAAGATTTAACCAGGTATTAACGACAAATATGATAGTTGACTTTAACTCGATTGAACCCTTAAGTCGTTACCATTTACTTGCTCAAACAGTAATACCCAGACCTATAGCATGGGTTTTATCAGTCAATGAAGACTCCTCGCTTAATTTAGCTCCCTTCTCGTTTTTTAATGTCATGTGCTCTGATCCGCCATTGTTGGTTATGTCTATTGGCAAAAAGCCTGGGGGAGACCTTAAAGACACTCGGCGTAATCTTCTTAGTGGTCGTGAGTTTGTTGTTCATATTGCTGGTGTTGATAGTGTTGAAGCACTTAATGATAGTGCAACAGTACTAGATTATGGTGAATCGGAAATCACCGCCAGTAGTTTACCTTTATCAGAGTTTCCTAATTGCTCATTGCCCCGGCTAACGCAGTGTCATATTGCTTACCACTGCAAGATCTATGATGTGCACCAAATTGGCCCTAATCAGCAAGCAATGATTTATGCTGAAATTCTACAACTGCATATGGATGATAGTATCGTCGAGTACAATTATAATCGTTATACCGTTGATGCTAAAAAAATCAATCCTCTATCCCGCTTGGGAGGTTCACACTATGCCTCGATGGGAGATATTATTTCGCTGGCTCGGCCAAAGTAAGTATATTCTAAAGGTGAGTGGTATCTTTAGCTATACATGAACACTCCAGCTCATTTACTGATTAATCTCGCTGTGCTCTCTAGCCGTCGCTTGGATAATGGGCGTTTGCACCAGTGTGGTGTGGCGATATTGTTAGGGGCTTTGTTGCCAGATGTATTTATGTTTATTTTTTATGGATATGAAAAATTTATCGTAGGCACTCATGAGCAAGAAATATGGCGGATTAAGTATTTTTTACCTCTCTGGCAAAATATATTTGATTTTTTCAATTCAATTCCTTTAATTGTTGCAGCTTTCTTGGTTGGCCTATATAGGAAGTCGCTTTTTCTTCAGGCCTTAACTTTGAGTATGTTGTTTCACTGCTTGCTGGATTTTCCTTTGCATAATGATGATGCTCATCGTCACTTCTTTCCTTTAAGTGATTGGCGCTTTATCAGCCCATTTTCTTATTGGGATCCAAGTCACTATGGCCAGTATTTTTTATTTCTTGAGGTGATTCTCTCATTGATAGCTGGAGTCTATTTGCTTGCTACTCACCATGCTCGATGGGTTAAGTTTATTAGCTGTTTATTGCTTTTTGTCTATTTGGGTTTTGGCATTTTTGCTTACTATACTTGGGGCTTTTAAGTTGCTACGGCGTTTCATCAAACTGTTATATTGCTGTCAATTTTCTTACATAAATCATTCACTGATCTTTCACTAAGTGGCGTTATTCTCTTCCTTTTATTAATTTATTTTTAAAGGAAATAAGTATGAAGATACGCCAGCTTGTTTGTTTATTGGCCGGGCTAACAGGTTTAGCAACAAATGCCCATGCTGATAATTATCAGAATAATAACCCTTACATTTGTATGAGTAGTGACTTTTCGTCAGTTCAACAACGAAGCAGTGAGAATGCGATTCGCTTTGCTACCTTTAATGCTTTTTTGAATCGTCCTAGTGAGGGTGGTTTAATCAATGATTTACGTGATCCTAGCGACCAGTTAGGTGTTGGTGGTGCAGACACCCAGATTAGAGCAGTTGCCGAGATAATTCAGCGTGTACGCCCAGATATCCTTTTGCTTAATGAATTCGATTACGATCAATATGGAGTAGCACTTGAGCTATTTCGTGAAAACTATTTAGCGGTAAGCCAGAATGGTCAAGAGCCTATTTATTACGGTTATACTTATAATGCGCCTTCTAATACCGGCTTACCTTCAGGTCAGGATTTAGATAATAACGGCTCAAGTACTGGCCCTGGTGACGCCTTTGGTTTTGGATTCTTCCCTGGCCAATTTGGTATGGCTTTACTTTCGCAACACCCAATTGGTGATAGCGCTAGAACGTTCCAAAACTTCTTATGGAGAGACATGCCAGAAGCATTATTGCCCGATGATGCATCGACAGAAGAGGACGCTGATTATTATAGCAAAGCTGAGTTAGATATTTTCCGCTTATCATCAAAAAGCCATTGGGATATTCCCGTTTCTGTCAATGGAACGACTATTCATGTATTAGCTGCTCACCCAACGCCGCCAGTGTTTGATGGTCCGGAAGATCGCAATGGCCGTCGTAACCACGATGAGATTCGTTTCTGGGCAGACTATATTGGGTCAAGCGAACAGTCATCTTATATTCGTGATGATAAAGGCCAGCTTGGTGGATTAAAAGAATCAGAACGCTTTGTGATTATGGGAGATTACAATGCTGATCCGGAGGATGGTGATAGTTTTAATTTTGCAATTAACCAGCTTTTAAAGCATTCTGCAGTTAATAATGCTGTTGCTCCTGGAAGTCTCGGTGGATATGCCGATGCTGAAAGTGAAGGGTTAATGAATGATATCCATGGCGGTAATCCTACGTTAGACACTGCTGATTTTAACCCTAATGGTCCTGGCAATTTACGCGTTGACTATGTGCTACCTTCGAAAAATGGTCTGAATACCATCTGTGGCGGTGTATTTTGGCCAGCGCCAACCGACGAAACTTATCGTTTGGTTGGTTCCGGTTTCCCTGTTGTCTCATCTGACCATCATTTAGTTTGGGTCGATGTCGAAGTAAAATAAAGGCAAGGCTTAGGTATTGTTCTCTAAAAAAGCTCTGATTTTTCAGAGCTTTTTTGTCATAAATCGTTCATCAAACTGTTATTTAAGTGTCAATTTAATTACATAAATTCTTCATCGCCCTTTCATTTGTGAACACTATCCTCTGGTTGCTTTTTGTCTTTATAAAGCACGTCTGTTTATTAATTTTCGTTCATAACTATTAATAAATTAAGTCAATAATTATTTTCGTACAGGAGTTTAACTATGGTCTCTCGCCATTGGTTTTTGGGTCTGTTCTTGTCGTTGCCAGCATTGAATGCATTGGCAGCACCTGAACTCTATTTTTCTGAATACATTGAAGGTTCGAGCAATAATAAAGCCTTAGAAATAGCGAATACAACTGGAGCAGATATTGATCTATCCAGTTATGAAGTACAGATGTTTTTCAATGGCAATACTACTGCAGGTTTAACTATTGCATTGTCTGGCACTGTTGAAAATGACAATGTATTTGTTCTTGCTAATAGTAATGCAACGACTGATATATTAAATGTGGCTGATCAAACAAATGGTGCTGGTTGGTTTAATGGTGATGATGCTATCGTATTGTTGAATGGTGGAGTTATTGTTGATTCAATTGGCCAAATTGGAGTTGACCCGGGCTCTGAGTGGGGAGCTGGTGATACTTCAACACAAAATAACACCTTGCGTCGTATAGAGCCCGTAACAGAAGGCGACCCTAATGCGAGTGATGCGTTTGATCCTTTAGAAGAATGGGAAGGATTTGCGCAAAATAGTTTTGAAGATCTTGGTATCTTTATGGGAAGTAGTGGGGGTAATGGCGGTAGCAGCAATATCATTATTAATGAGCTTGATTCAGATAACCCAAGCACTGACAGCGTAGAGTTTATTGAATTGTATGATGGTGGGCAAGGTTCAACATCATTGGACGGTTTAACATTAGTGTTATTTAATGGTAGTGATGATGCCAGTTATAACGCTATTGATTTGGATGGTTTCAGTACAAATGCTGACGGCTATTTTGTTGTAGGCAGCGCGAATGTTGCCAATGTCGATGCCGTTGAATTTACAACAAATGGTCTACAGAATGGTGCTGATGCTGTTGCTCTTGTAATGGGAGATGCTGCTGATTTCCCAAATGACACGCCTGCGGCTTCGCTAAGTGCAGCTAATATTGTTGATGTGATTGTTTATGATACTAACGATAGTGATGACGCTGGATTATTAGCTGGCTTAGGAGAAAGTGAGCAGGTTAATGAAGGTGGAGCAGGCGATAAAGACAACCACTCTATTCAATATTGTGGAGATAATTCTTTTGCTCAAGCTACACCAACGCCGGGGGCTGAAAATACTTGTGCGCCTGCGGTTGTGATTGGTCAATGTAGCGATCCTGCAACGTTGATTAGTGCTGTTCAAGGTGCTGGAGCGGTTAGTCCGCTTGCAGGTCAATCAGTTGAAGTTGAAGCGGTCGTTGTTGGCGACTTTCAGGAGAGTAACCAGTTAGGTGGCTTTTATCTTCAAGAAGAGCTTCAAGATCAAGATGATTCGCCGGTAACATCTGAAGGCTTATTTGTTTTTGCTGGCACTAGTCTTGCCGATGTATCTGTTGGTGACCGTGTGCGCATTGCAGGTACAGCATCAGAAGCGTTTGGCTTAACGCAAGTCAACAATGTTTCTTCTATTCAGGTGTGTGATGCGGGCTTAAGTGTTGCTCCAACGATTATTGAATTCCCTGTCGCAACTTCAGACAGTCTAGAAGCGGTTGAAGGTATGTTGATTACCATTCCGCAAACGATGGTTGCTACTGAAAATTTCAACTTGGGTCGCTTCCATGAAGTTGTTATAGCGTCTGAGCGTCTGTTTCAACCCACTCATCTGGCCGCACCAGGCGCTAGCGCTTTAGCAATTCAGGACAGCAACAATTTAAAACGCGTGATTCTTGACGATGGTAGTACACAGCAAAATCCCGAGGTAGTATCTTACCCTGCACCTGAGTTAAATGCATTTAATTCCTTACGCAGTGGCGATACTGTTGCAGGTGTAGCAGGGGTTATGAGCTATGGATTTGGTTCTTATCGTATTCAACCGACAGAAGCGCCTAACTTTGTTGCAACAAATCTGCGTACTAGTGAGCCTGAAATTTCTTCAGCAGGTAATCTTAAAATTGCTTCATTTAATGTATTGAATTACTTTAATGGGGATGGTCAGGGTGGCGGTTTCCCAACGCCACGTGGAGCAGATACACCAGCAGAGTTCGAGAGGCAACGTGCAAAAATTATTAACGCTCTATTAGCCATTGATGCAGACATTGTTGGTTTAATTGAAATCGAAAATGATGGCTATGGACCTAATAGTGCTATCCAGGATTTGGCGAAAGGCTTAAACGATGTCCTTGCATTAAGCGGTCAGGTTTACAATGTCGTTGATCCGGGTGTTGCTCAGATAGGAACAGATGCCATTGCTGTTGGCTTCATTTATAAAGCAGATCGCGTTGAGACTATTGGTAATGCTGCTATTTTAGATTCTTCTGTTGATAGCCGTTTTATCGACACTAAAAATCGCCCGGCATTAGCGCAAACGTTTAAATCTCTGGATAGTCAAGGTGTCATTACTCTTGCAGTTAACCATTTTAAATCCAAAGGTTCATCTTGCAACGATGTCAATGACCCTAATCAGAACGACGGCCAGGGTAATTGTAATGGAACACGAACTTTGGCAGCAGAAGCTTTAGCCGATTGGCTGGCAACTAACCCTACGGGTACAAACGATACCGATGTGATGATTATTGGTGATTTGAATGCTTACGCAAAAGAGGATCCAATTACAGCGTTAAATAATGCAGGTTATAATGACCTGATCAACTCTGTTCTTGGTCAAAAAGCCTATTCATTTGTATTTGGTGGTCAGTTTGGTTATCTCGATTATGCGATGGCAAATGCCTCATTGCAGCCACAAATTGTTGATGTTGCTGAATGGCATATTAACTCCGATGAGCCTCGTGTACTGGATTACAACGAAGAGTTTAAATCATCGCAGCAATTGGTTGATTGGTATTCTCCAGAGCCCTATCGAGCATCTGACCATGACCCTGTTATTGTTAAAGTGAATTTACTTTCTGATCTGCTTGGCGATTTTAATGGCAACGGAATTTTGGATAATGATGACCTTGAGCAATTAAATGTGGCAATTGAAGGCGACTTTAATCCGACATTTGACTTGAATGGCGATGGAGAATTAAACAGTATAGATGTGAATATTTGGTTGGATAACTAATCGAATTTATTGTGAAAAACTATTGCAATAGGTAATCTGTAATAGCTTAGAGCGAAAGCTCTAAGCTATTTTTTTATTAATAGATGTTAACTAAAATCGTCTCCGTCGCCAAATTCACCAAATTCCTCTACTTTATAATAACGGTTAAAGGTAATGTCTCTGGGGCGTATCTTTTTCTCAAGTAATGCATTTGCATCAAATAATATTTTATCCAGTATGGCCAACTGTTCTTTTCTTACAATTGACTCATTAATAACATTTCCCCAAATATTCAAATGACGTGTGTTGATTACTCGGTCACCTTTGCTCTTTGCCCACTCAGGAGAGACAACCCTTCCTAGCAGCAAGGCTTTTTCTTTCGCGAGTTGGCTATCATCATGATCCTCTAATGTTTTGGATAATACATCGGTTGATTTTATCCATCCTCGTGCATAAAGCTCCCAACCAAAATAGAAGCGATGTATCCATGTTAAATACTCATTTTGACTCAAGAGGTCTTTATCGGTGACCCTTTCTTCGTAATAGTCAACGAAGTAAGAGCGAGGCGGAATATCTTGAGGCCAAGTACTCGTTGATCTTATGGTAGAGCAGGATGTTAGGAAGATTAAGGTAAAAACAAAAGAGAATGTCAATTTCATAACGTATTTATAATGCCATATCTTGATGACAGCTGTATTAATCAAGAATAAAGGAAAATAGTGCTTTTGAGGTAGAGTAAACCGTGCCTTTGATGATGTTATTACATTCCAATGCAATGATTCCAAATGCATCGTCGTTCATAAATGAAATTATAGCAGCCTTCAGTAAGGGCATGGTTGCATTATTACGTATACTTATTGCTGAAATTCTTCCTTTGATATCACGCCAAACAGTATTTTGCCGCTAAAAGCTCAGGGTTTATTCGTGTTAAGATCACTACTATTACTCACTAAGATAGGAAATACCCATTGTCGGTTCCAGAAATATTGAATTTCGATGATTTTTGTAATTTATTGATGCCATTTGGAGCGCTAAATAGTCCCTCCGAATTACATGGTTTACTGTGTGGCAAATTATGTGGTGGTGCATCACTATCAACAGACCAATGGTTGACAGCAGCGTGGGATCTGTTGGAGATTACTGGTCAGCCGAATGCTGAAATAGAACAACCAGTCATAACAATGTATACGGTGACCAAGGAGCAGTTAAGCTCGGGTGACTATGATCTTCAGCCATTTCTTCCCGATGATGACTCTGATATGGAGCAACGTACCCAAGCCTTATCCCAATGGTGTCATGGTTTCTTGACCGGGTTTGGTAGTGCGGGTATCGACCCGAATGCCGAGTTTTCAAGTGACCAAGCAGATTCTTTGCGGGATCTTGCCGCGATTGTGCAGGTGACAATAGATGATGATATTGATAGGGATGAAGACGAACAGGAGGCTGATTTTCTCGAATTAGTCGAGTATGTACGTATCGTTGCTATGAATTTCTATGAGGACAATTTGCAAGATGCAGAAGACAAAAAGTCCACAAAACCGTCTACTAATTCAAAGCCTCCGAAAACTGTCCATTAAATTAGGGGTCTATTTAACCCATTGTTTATTGAATAATGACTAAGCGTAATATGCCTAAAGTGACATCGACAATCAGTAAAAAAGAATTCTCTCGCCGCCGCAAAGTGCTTATGGCTCATATGGAGCCTAATAGTATTGCCATTTTGCCTTCATCAACCGAAAAAATTCGAAATAGAGATGCGGATTACCCTTTTCGCCAAGATAGTGACTTTCATTACTTGAGTGGTTTCCCCGAACCAGAGTCAGTATTGGTGCTGATTCCTGGGCGTGAACATGGTGAGACTATTTTGTTTTGCCGTGAGCGAGATCGCGACCGAGAGATATGGGATGGCTACCGTGCGGGTCCAGAAGGCGCGTGCAGTATTTATCAGGCTGATGATGCTTTTCCGATCAACGATATTGATGACATTCTGCCTGGTTTGATAGAAGGGCGTGAGCGTGTTTATTACTCTATGGGGCGCGATCAGCAATTCGATCAAAAAGTCATGGGCTGGGTAAATGCGATCCGTGCCCAAGTGCGCTCGGGTGCTACACCTCCTGGAGAGTTCTTGAACTTAGATCATTTATTGCATGATCAGCGATTGTTTAAGCAGGCAGCCGAAGTTCGGATCATGAGAAAAGCAGCGGAAATTTCTGCAGAAGCTCACTGCCAGGCGATGAAAGCATGTCAGCCGGGTATGCATGAATATGAGCTTGAGGCTGAGTTACTGCATACCTTTGTTAAAGCGGGAGCGCGCCATCCAGCGTATAACTCGATTGTAGGAAGCGGCAATAATGCCTGTATTCTTCACTATGTTGAAAACACTCGGCAGATGAAAGAGGGTGATCTGGTGTTAATTGATGCGGGTTGCGAATTAGAGCATTATGCCTCTGATATTACCCGTACTTTTCCGGTATCAGGGAAGTTCTCAGCAGAACAAAAAGCCATTTACCAGCTTGTTCTGGATGCGCAGGCGGCGGCAATCGATGTCATCAAACCAGGTAATCATTGGAATGATCCACATGAGGTTTCAGTGCGGGTGATTACAGCGGGCCTTGTTGAACTAGGATTGTTAAAAGGAGATATAGACGACTTAATTGCCGATGAGAAATATAAGCAGTTTTACATGCATCGTATCGGGCATTGGTTGGGCATGGACGTGCATGATGTCGGTGATTATAAAATTGAAGGTGAATGGCGAGTGTTAGAACCAGGTATGGTCATGACAGTTGAGCCGGGTATCTACATCTCTCCAGATGATAAAAGTGTCGCTAAAAAATGGAGGGGTATTGGCGTTCGTATCGAAGATGATGTAGTCATTACAAAAACAGGTTGCGATGTATTGTCAGGTGAGGTGCCTAAAGAGGTTAAAGAGATAGAAAAGCTGATGAAAAAGAAAAAATAGCGATACTGATTGTTTATGCTTCAACCGATGATGAAAAAAAATAAACAGCAAAATATTGTTATTGTTGGCGGCGGTATGGTTGGCGTCAGCTTAGCGCTTTTGTTATCAAAAAAGTTACTTGCAAAAGAGACTAATCATTACTCAGTGACGCTTATTGAAAAATTCGCCTTCCCCGAAACACCAAAACAATCCATGTTTCAGCCTAGTTTCGATGACCGTTCTACAGCGATTAGTGCGGGTAGTGCCGCTATATTAAAGCAACTGGATTGCTGGCCATTATTGCACGATTATGCTGAGCCAATACAAACGGTTCATGTTTCAGATCGAGGCCATTTTGGTGGTACCTGTCTGGATGCCAATAATTACGGCGTTGATGCTGTCGGCTATGTGATTGAAAACCGTTGGTTGGGGCAGGTTTTATTGCAGCAGTTACAAAGCACACCTGTAAAATGTTTAGCGCCGGCAACCGTTAAAGAGTGCTTGCCTAAAAAGCATGGCTACCAACTAACGATAGAGTCAAATAGTAAAACCGATGAAATCGCGCTAATGGCAGATTTGCTCATCATCGCCGATGGTGCCGATTCAGCATTGCGCCAATCTCTTGGTATTGATACAACTATCACTCATTATGGTCAGTCAGCGTTAATTGCGAATGTGTCATTAGAAAAGCCACATAACAATATTGCCTATGAACGCTTTACTGATGAAGGCCCCATTGCATTGTTGCCTTTGCATCAGCTGCGCAATGGTGAATCTAAATGTATCAATAGAGCATCATTAGTGTGGACACTCCCCGATAAAATGAGTACTTGCCTGCTGGATGTGGGTGAGCCAGAGTTGTTAGAAAAGCTGCATAATCGTTTTGGTTATCGTGCTGGAAAAATAACGGGGATAGGTAAAAAAGCCATATATCCCTTGCAGCTTATTCAAGCAAGAGAGCAGGTGCGATCTCATTTAGTGATTGTTGGAAATGCCGCCCATTTTCTCCATCCTGTTGCTGGTCAGGGATTTAATCTTGCCTTGCGGGACTGCCAGATGTTGACGGAGTGCTTACAGCTTGCGCAGGCTCAGGAGCAACCTCTAGGTAATTATTCAGTACTTAAGCATTATTTGGAAAAGCAAGAATTTGATCAACAACTAACGATTGGTCTTACAGATAGTTTGGTTAAAACATTTTCTTCCAGTAAATTGCCTCAGGCTGTATTGCGTCAGTTGGGGTTGATGAGCTTGAATACCTTGCCTGTGGCCAAAAACCGCTTTGCTGAGCAGATGATGGGCATGACTATATGATGAAGTTGCTAGCTCCATGAATATAAAAAACCACTATGATATTGCTATTATTGGTGCGGGTTTAGTCGGTGCAACAATGGCGGCGGCGATTGCAAATGAGCCTGAAAATCGGCACTTGAAGATTGCTGTAATCGATCAGGGTGATACGCCAGCATTGCCAGACCTACAGGCTGAGCCACCTGCTTTTGATGCCCGCGTTGTTGCATTAACACATGCATCTATTGAATTGATGAAGTCCATTGATGCCTGGCCAACTATTATTGAGCAGCGAGCCTGCCACTATCGCTATATGAAAGTGTGGGATGATGAGGGTACGGCAGAGGTTTGTTTCGATGCCAACGAGTTACAGCAGAGCTCTCTTGGCGCTATTGTTGAAAACCGAATATTGCTGTGTGCAGTATTAGCTTCTCTTAATCGTTTTGATAATGTCACGCTGATTAGGCAGCGATCGATTAGTGCCCTGGAAAGCATCGATACCGAAAACGGAGAACAGGAAAAAGCAGGTAAAATAAAACAATTAATCCTATCCGATGGCAGTCATTTGCAAGCACACCTGCTTATTGCCGCTGATGGTGCACATTCGCATATACGTGAGTTAGCGGGAATTGCGATTCGATCATGGAGTTATGAACAAAAGGCAATAGTGACAACAGTGAAGTCTGAACGGTCTCATCAGTTTACAGCATGGCAGAACTTTTTAACGACGGGGCCTCTGGCCTTCTTGCCTTTGGATCATGCTTCTGAGCAATATTGCTCTATTGTCTGGTCAGTAGACAGTGATAGAGCAGATGAATTAATGCAGTTGAGGGATACTGAGTTTAAATCAGCTTTAGGGGCGGCATTTGAAAATAGGTTGGGACAAGTGGAATCAATTGATAAGCGCTTTTGCTTTCCTCTCGTGCAACGCCATGCTGTGGATTATATTACTCCTCAACTTGCATTGGTGGGCGATGCAGCGCACACTATTCACCCCCTTGCTGGTCAGGGGGTTAACCTAGGATTGCTGGATGCGCAGGCATTATCTATGGAAATTACTCGTGCATCTAGACGTAATCTGTCATTGGCGGATGAATCGATACTCCGTCGTTATCAACGGCAGAGAAAACGACATAATCTTGAGTTTATGCTATTAATGGAAAGCTTTAAACGCTTATTTGGTAGCCGTAATCTTGCAGTGCGCTGGTTGCGCAATACGGGTATGAAAACAGTTGATAGTATAAAGCCGGTTAAGAAATGGCTGGCAAAGCAAGCAATGGGAATTTCATTGTAGTTTTTTTATAATAATAATCTGATTACACCTGATGTAATCTTTTGATTAGCAGTTTTTTAAAATGACTGATTAATCTATTGAACCACGAGAGAATAAATGGCAATTGACCCCAATGAAAAAAAGGCACAATCAGTGCGTCGAGCTTTGGTACTCTTGCTTGTTGGCTTGCAGTTAGCTACCGTTTTCTTAATTCTATTTATTACACACTTCTCCTCCAATCGAGATATTAATGCGCAGATTTCTATTCTTATTCAAAATGCACTGAATGAGTCTAAAGCGCATACGCAAGGCTTTTTGGAACCTGCTTATCGCATTGCACAGAGCAGTGCTGAACTTCTGACAAAAAATATTATTGATATTAACGATAATCAGAAGGTTGAAGCCTATTTTTTAAGCCAGTTAGAAAACAATTCGGAAATGACCGGCATTTATATGGCCAGTGTTGAAGGTGGTTTTCATTTTGTGACTCGCGATAGTCGCCAATTTGAACAAAAAGGCTATATGACCAAAATTATCGATGCGCAAGTTCCGGGCAAAGCATCCTTCTTTTTCCGTGATGAGTCATTATCTATTATAGAAACTCATCTCGATCAAGCTGACCAGTATCAAGCACTGGATAGGCCATGGTATAAACAAGCTGTCGCTAAAGATGGGTTAATATGGACTGAGCCTTATATATTTTATACATCAAATAAGCCCGGTATTACGGTTGCTTCCCCTTATTACAACGACTCAAAAAATCTGGCTGGCGTTATTGGTATTGATATTGAGTTAACGAGCTTATCAACATTCTTGGCGAAACTTAAAGTTTATGGGTCGATATCAGTATCTATGGTGTCAGGCTCAGGAAATTTTGTAGCGACCCCTTCATTAAGTTCTAAAAGCTTAGCCTTAGAATCTTTGGATGTCGCTTCCGCTAGTGAAGAAGACTTTACGGTTGAGAAAAAAGCGGTTAATCATTTTTTACAACATTCTGAGCAGGATCTGCCGACTTCATTCTCCAGTAAATTTGTTCATGAGGGTGACAACTATGCGATTCGTTATGAACCCTTCTTGCTAAAAGGTGGTCCTGAATGGGTTATTGGTGCATATGCACCACAAAACACATTCCTTTCGAAAATCCGTGCGGGAGAAACCAGAAATACATTGATTGCATTGGGTATTTTGATATTGTCTTTGTTGGCTGGTTGGATTCTTATCAAAAAAACATGGCGCCCCTTCGAACATTTCTTTCATGACGTTATTACCGATCAGCTAACGGGTTTGTTTAATCGTCGATTTTTGGAAAATGTCGGTTCGCGAATGTATATTCGTTTGCTTCGAGATCAACACGAAGCAATCTCTATCGCTGTTATCGATCTGGATTATTTCAGAAAAACCAATCTTGAATTTGGCAATACGACTGGAAATCATGTGTTAATTGCCTTCGCAGATTTTATGAAAAAAATGCTGCGTCCAGAGGATATTATCACACGGTATAGTGGTGATACCTTTGTTGTAATCTTCCCAGGTATGGAAAATGATCGTGCTATTAAAGTTGTAGATCGCATGCGTAAGCAATTAGATGCGTGGCCCTTATCTGTCGATGACTTGTTAGTGCGGTTATCCTTCAGTGCAGGCATAGAAACGATTGATGAGAATAACCGTGTTGAAGATGCCGCATTTTCTGACTTCATTGATGTTGCTATGAGAGCAATGAAAACAGCAAAAGCGAATGGTAGAGACTGTGTTGTATCCGCTAATGAAAAAGATTATCAGTTGGAAGGGATGGAGGAAAGCGTTCCATCTTGATAGTGCTGTAGGCCTGAGTCGACAGTAAGGTAAAATTTTTTCTTGTCTATTTATTTAATTCTTCTTTTATATATCGAATCATGATTTTTTTAGTGGCCAATGCTGATGCCCATACCCATGCTAAACAAAGCACAGCAAGGATGCCCCAAATAGGATAATATTTGCTTAAGAGAAGAGAAAGTAGGGTGGTTATGATTAGTATTGCCGCTGATGCATATAGCGCTTTAGGTAATATATTTTTTCGATAACTTTCTACCTTTTCTGGCGTGTCGATGTTGGATGATTTTAAAATTTTAACAAGGTACTGATAGTCTTTTTCCTGTTTCTTTGCTTTTGAATCAAACATATACTCTTCTCTATAACTGTGTGTTGTTTTAGTTCTCTGTCAGCCTTTATTTTAACCCAAGTTTAATAAAAGAGTTTAATCCGTAAAGTACTGCTCCGCAGTCCATTTCAATAGGTCGATATATGCTGATATATATAATTAATGCCTTGCTTGTGGCTACTGTGGTGCTCATTCATTATGAAGTTTTACGGCAATTGTCGATTATTATTCCAGACTTGCCTATTCGCCCTCGATTACGGGTATTGTTTGGTGTTGTTGGTGCTATTTGTGGTCATGTCATCGAAGTATGGGTGTTTGGTCTCGCTTATTACTTGATGAATCTCGATACTCGGTTTGGCACCTTGCAAGGTAATTTCAATGGTTCATTAATGGACAGTGTCTATTTTTCTTTTAGTTCATACACGTCACTGGGCTTTGGTGATATTGAGCCCTTAGGTGATATTCGTTTTTTAGCGGGTTTAGAGGCTTTAGTTGGCTTAGTGCTTATTACTTGGTCTGCTTCTTTTATGTTTTTGGAAATGACGCGATATTGGAGAGAAAAATAAATAGTGAACAAATGAAAAAAGGTACTTCAGAAATATATTTCTGAAGTACCAAAAATACTTTAGGGGGATAACTTTACATTACTTCAAGCTTAAGCAGCTAGCCATTTCTCTAGATCGTCAGAACCCCCTACAAGTTGTCCTTCGATGAAGACTTGGGGAACGGTGCCTGCGCCAGTGACTGCAGCTAGTGAGCTGTAAGTAACTCCTTTATCGCCTAAAACGATCTCTTCATACTGGTAGCGGTTTTCAGTTAATGCTTTCTTCGCACGTAAACAGTGTGGGCAACCTGGTTTGGTAAATACTGTCACTCGTTTAGGGGTTGCAGCATTTGGGTTGATATAATTAAGCATGGTATCAGCATCGCTGACTTCAAATGGGTCGCCAGGTAAGTCGGGCTCAACAAACATTTTCTCTATTACGCCGTCTTTCACCAGCATTGAGTAACGCCATGAGCGATTGCCAAAGCCGATCTCATCTTTGCTAACTAACATATCCATTCCTGCGGTAAATTCACCATTGCCATCAGGAATAAATAAAATATTTTCTGCATTTTGATCTGCAGCCCATGAATTCATCACGAAGGTATCATTAACAGAGAGGCATGCAATGGTATCTACTCCTTCGGCTTTCAATGTAGGTGCCAGTTCGTTATATCGTGGCAAGTGCGTGGATGAGCAGGTTGGTGTAAATGCACCCGGTAGTGAAAATAATACAACGGTTTTTCCTTTAAAAATTTCATCAGTTGTCAGGTCAGCCCAGCTATCACCTTTGCGGGTGCGGAAAGTGACTGATGGTACGGCTTGTCCTTCTTTGGTCGGTAGCATATTGGTTTCCTATAAAAGTATTAATAATGACTGTGTCTGAAAAAGTGGGGCCACTATATAGAATAGACTAATATAGGTTAAATTTATTATTTAAATTGTTTTGATTGTTTAAAGCTATATTATGGTTGGTGCTCATAGATAAATGTAATCATATGATCTGAGAGCACTTATTACGACAAAGGAGAAGGCAATAGTGCTTCCTGAAAAATGCCTTTTTCTATAATTTGCTTGCGCAGCCATTGATTGGCCATGCCGGTTTCTTCTTTTGACCAAGCCATGAAGAGTGTTTGGGGGAAAGGGCTAAAATTGACCTTTAGGCGTTTAAGGTCGCCTTCTTCAACAGAGGGGATTGCGAGGTGGTCCGGCAGGTGGCTGATTCCCATATTATTGAGTAAAGCATCATGTTTTTGCCGCATATTGGTCACTGAGAGCACTTGTTTTAAGCCAAGCAGGCCAACATTTCGCTGAGGTAGGTCGCGGGCGCTATCACTCACTACAATGTGAGTGAATTTTTCCATCTGTTGGTGACTAATAGGTTCCGGTAATTCGGCTGCAGGGTGTCCAACACCGCAATAAATACCCATTTGCAGTTGTCCAAGCGCCTTTTTCTGCCAATGCCCGCCCGCAGGCTCATCACCGGTAACGCCGATAATTAAGTCTGTTCTATTATTGGCTAAAGCCTCCCAACAACCACTGAGAGCTTCTTCTTTGACCTGTAAATTTAACCAATTGTATTGCTGCTGCAATTCTAATAGCAGAGGCCATAGCGGTGCCATTGGCAGGATTGTGTCAACAACAATGCGCAATGTAGTTTCCCATCCGCTATCTGCGCGTTTTGCCTGCTCCTCTAATTGCTGCACTTGTTGCAATATATTACGCCCTCTTTCCAGAAGCAGTCTTCCTGTTGGGGTTAACTGAGCGCGCTGCTGGCTTCGATCAAATAATTTGATATTTAACTGCTCTTCAAGCTTTTTAATCGTATAAGTAATGGCTGATGGCACTCGATAAAGTTCTGCGGCAGCGGCAGAAAAACTACCTTTTCTGTCAATAGAATCAAGGGCTTGTAATGCTTCTAAAGATAACATAATGATATTTTATTCCTGAGTTCAATTTTTTTGAACATCTTTTGCAAAATATATCAATTTTCTTCAGTTAATCCTATGGTTATAGTGCATTCCATCAACTCAATTACGCCGTGATGGCACTTTTAGGAGAAAGCTAATGAATATTCAATCTGTAGTAAAAACAGACGATCAATGGGCAAGTTTAGTCTTAAGGCTACCTGTGGGGGTTATTTTTGCTGCCCATGGAGCGCAGAAATTATTTGGATGGTTTGGAGGTTATGGTTTGGAAGGAACGGGTCAATTTATGTCATCTCAGGGTTTAGAGCCGGGATTCTTGATGGCCTTACTTGCAGGTAGCGCAGAATTTTTTGGTGGTTTGGCGCTAATCGCTGGCCTATTTATTCGGCCAGCAGCTGCATTACTGGCTTTTACAATGCTTGTTGCGGCCATTGTTGTTCACGGTGCCGCAGGTCTTTTCGCTTCCAATGGTGGATTTGAATTTCCATTAGCACTACTGGCGGTCTCTGTTGCGTTGGTCTTTTTAGGTGGTGGGCGTTTATCGTTAGATAGAAATTTGGCGTCTAAGTTGTAGTTTCAATGTTTTCCTCTTGGATTTTTAATTTGAATATCATAGAAATATGAGGTGGTGACATGGGTCTATTAGTTAACGGTCAATGGCAAGATAAATGGTACGATACGAAAAAAAGTGGCGGTAATTTCATCCGTGAAGATGCTCAGTATCGTCATTGGATAACTGCTGATGGTAGTGCAGGGCCTAGTGGTGAAAGCGGGTTTATAGCAGAAGCCGGGCGTTACCACCTCTATGTTTCGCTCGCTTGCCCTTGGGCGCATCGAACACTCATTTTCCGTCAATTAAAAGGCTTAACTGACTTAGTGAGTGTTTCTGTGGTGCACCCGAATATGTTGGAAAGTGGTTGGAGCTTTGAGCCGGATAAATTTGCAACAGGAGATTCGCTTTATCATCATAACTTTTTATATGAAATTTATACTCGTGACAATCCTGGGTACTCTGGTCGAGTGACAGTGCCAGTCTTGTGGGATAAGCAGCAGGAGAGGATTGTTAATAATGAGTCGTCAGAAATTATACGTATGTTTAATACAACGTTTAATCATCTAACGAATAATCATGATGACTTTTATCCTGACGAACTGCGAGAAAGCATCGACGAAATCAATGAATTTGTTTATAGCAATATCAACAACGGTGTTTACCGCGCAGGTTTCGCCACAACGCAGAAAGCATACGAAACGGCGTTTTCTAATTTATTTAATGCCTTAGATGTGATTGATAAGCGACTAGATCAGCAGCGTTACCTAGTCGGTGATGTGATAACCGAAGCAGACTGGCGCCTGTTTACGACATTGGTTCGTTTTGATGCTGTTTATGTAGGACATTTTAAATGTAATTTAAAGCGAATTGCTGACTACAAAAATCTGTCGGGGTATGTGAGAGAGCTATATCAATACCCTAGAGTGAAAGAGACGGTCAATTTACATCATATTAAACAGCACTATTACTTCAGTCACGATACCATTAATCCCACAAGAGTGGTGCCTGTTGGACCTGAATTGGAGTTGGATAAGCCTCATTACAGAGCTTAATGATACGTAACGAGAGGGTTAGCGATGAAAAGAAAAGTTGACAATGTTATTGATGCTATTGAAACCAGTGATGGGGACGGGGTGAAAATCTTTCGTAGCATCGGTTCGTACTCTTTACCTCAACTTGACCCTTTTTTGTTACTGGATGAATTAAAAAGTAATGAGGCTAAAGATTATATCGGTGGTTTTCCTCCTCACCCGCATCGGGGTTTCGAGACTGTGACCTATATGCTTGAAGGGGAAATGAGGCATAAAGATAGTGCAGGTAACGAAGGTGTTATTGGTGCAGGTGATGTGCAATGGATGACAGCAGGGTCGGGCATTATCCATTCTGAAATGCCAGAGCAGGACGACGGTCGATTATGGGGCTTTCAGTTGTGGATAAACTTGCCAAGTTCGCAAAAAATGCGAGCGCCAAGGTATCAGGAAATACCATCTGCTAATATCCCTGAAGTGGATCATAAAAATACAGCGGGTCGTGTACGAGTGTTGGCGGGACAGGTCGATGGTGTAGTTGGTTCAGTAAAAAATATTGCTACTCGTCCACTACTGCTTGATATAAAGCTGAGAGCAAATGAAAAATATACTTTCTCTGTCCCTTTGGAACATGCGGCAATTGTTTATGTTTATAAAGGTAGTCTGAATATTAGTGGTGATATTTTAGAGGCTCAACAGCTAGGTTATTTATCTCTCGGTGAATCTATTGAAATTAATGCAGAAAGTGATGGAGTCGGCGCATTGGTTTTGGCGGCGGCACCACTTAATGAACCTGTTGCCAGAAGAGGGCCTTTTGTCATGAGTACTCAGGAAGAATTGGAGCGCGCATTTCTAGACTATCGGCAGGGAAACTTGGTTCAGTGAACGGTATGTATAGAAGGTGACGTTGCCACCTTCTATGCGATTTTTAAGATTGTGTGTAACGGACGACATCGGCTAAATCAAATTTAGAATTCCCTGTACCTTTGATGCACGGCAAAGGTTTCCATGTTGGGTCACTCAAAAAGCTGTCTTTGCAATGAAGTAATGCGCCAAGGAATACTTCTAATAAGATAGCTGAGGCTGTTGGGCCTAAATGTTTCCCAGACGTTAAAATTTCTGCTTCTCTCATCAAATAGAAAAATAACGGTGTTTCATCAATAAACGTCTGTACTTCTGTATCTCCTGGAATAACATCATTTAGTTTTAATTTAGAAAAGTCTAAATCAATAGGGTAGCCTACATTTTCTAGTGCTGTAGTAATATCTTGGCCCGATGGCAGAGATACAACATTTCCGCGGAGAAGATTTCGGCAAGCTAAAGAGCGTTCATGCTCGCTAGCGTCCCGCCCTACAATAGGGTCCGGCATATTAATCAGTTCTGAAGGAAATCTTAAATCAAACTTTTTGGTGTTAAGTGGGGTAATGCAAGGATCAACTTCAAGTAAAAAGCGCCAGTCGACGACAAGGTCTTCCGGTACAGCGCTGAAGCCTTCGGTACCGAAACGTTCGTCAAATAAATCGACCTCAGGGTTTAAGCTATTGACTGCATAACGTGATCTTACGGTTGTGTGTCCAAAACGATAAGCCGCAACGCTGAATTCAACAGGCATCGGTAATTTTCCGTGCTTATCTGTTTCATAAACTAAAGGATAATTTTTTTCGCTAATTTTTTGCATGGCAAAGTCGAAAATATTTTTATCGCAAATACGTTTTAGAAAATCATTAACGACCAGATACTGATAATGGTAGCGTGTTTGTTTTTGAGCCTCTTCGAAGCGTTCGCCAGCATCCCTTTGTGAAACTAAGCTGTCGTATATTTTATTATGGAATCGTATAAATAATAATTGCATCTGAGAAACGAAAATATTTTCATCATTCCTCGGATCACCTATCAGTGCCGTGCCATTGTCGCTGCGCGGCACGTCGTTTGAATTAGTGGTATTGCCTTCTCGAAGGCGCCCAAAAGCATTTGCTCCTTCGTATAGGTGAGGGCTTGCTTCAGGGCCAAAGCCATAGACGCAATCCATATCTAATGTGGGCGTTCGGAGGTTGGCTAGATGACTGATCTCTTCTGAGCTTAATGGCTTACCATGTAAATCTGTCACGGTATCCAACGTAATATCATGATCAATAAATTGCGCAAAAAATGTATAGCCTGCGGGCAGGTGGCTGTCACCTGATGAATCATTTGCGTCATCCATTGGAGAGTTTTTACCACCAAGAATTTTTGCTTGTTCTTCTGATACAGATAAGGGCTTTAACTTTGGAAAAAGCTGACCGAAGTTCCCTAATTTTGCGTGAGAGCAGCCGCGCGCTTTTGTCATTCCGTGGTGCTGAATGGGGCATTTAGACATGTTCTATCTCCATATATTGATTTAAATGTTGTGGGTTCCACATAACAGTCAAATTCAAATATGGCTAGATATCCCTATACTGCATGACTCTGTATAACTACGTTATCTAGCACATTATGAATCCAATAGTATGTGCTTAATAAATATCTGGTTAGATATTTCTACATCACGTCACACTCCATGTATCCGTCCTTCTTTAATAGTCGACGACAGTAAAAGTGTAGGGTTACATTAGGTTTATATGTGGTCATTGTCTATCGCTAGAAATGGTTATTATCTGAGGTGAGATCTATTTGTCCGTTTATATAAAGTATTACTAAACGTATTATTATCTTTAAAGTCGAGCACCTGGGATTGAGTAATGATTTATTTAGATTTGATGAATGTTCATCCCTTGTCTAGGCTTATATGAAGGCTGCGTTTTTAGTCAGCAAAGAACAGGCTTTAAGTGATAGGTTTAAGTAGAGTATCGGAGCTTCTAGATATGCCCTATTATAAAGCATTGGCTTGTATCAGGCATTGTTAAGGAATAAACTGACGCCATTATGTAGTCAAGCTATGGATTGGCTAGTATAAGAATAATAAGCTTTCACAGGTTAATTATATGAATACAGAAAAAGTCGTATTTGCTTTTTTTATTGTATTGGCTCTCACCCTGAATTTTGGTTTTTTCCTTGGCGATATTGATAACCCTGATCATCACAATGTGTATGAGCTTTTTGCTGCAATATTGATCAGTATCATCGCAACAGTCATGAAATTCGGTGATCGAACCCATGTTGGAGCTGTATTGCTTGCGACAAGTTTAGTCGCCGATCTACAGCTGATATTTGCAGCGATGTTGTGGGGGGCTGCTACGCATGTCTTTGAAGATGGTATGACAGCAGCAACCATGGCCAGTATTGTTTCGCTTTCTGCGGGTGCTTTTTTGGCCAATTTAACATCTGTTATTTTACTGATTGTAGAAGCCGTCACTCTGCGCCATTAAAGAGCACATGACTGCCTAGGCATTTGTCAATGCACCACGTTTTTTATTTATTACTCCGGCGTTTGAGGATGCCGATTATCGTACTCATTACTGTGTACGGTATTTCTATGGTTGGCCTTACATTAATCCCAGGTCGAGATGATCAGGGGAATGTCTGGTATATGGATTTTTTCCATGCCTTTTATTTTGTCAGTTTTATGGGGACGACAATCGGCTTTGGTGAAATTCCTTACCCTTTTACACCCAGCCAAAGGCTTTGGGTCACTTTCACTGTTTATGCTTCCGTTGTCTCCTGGCTGTATAGTATCGGTACCATTTTTTCCCTGTTACAGGATGCGAATGTTCGCCGCTTATTAAAGAGCACTCAATTCGCTCGTCGAGTGAATCGGCTCAACCAGCCTTTTTATATTGTGTGTGGCTATGGTGTGACGGGGAAGCGTATTGTCAGCCAACTAGTCACCCATGGTATCAAAACCGTCGTGATCGATTCATCCCAGCAGATTATTGATGAACTTGAAGCCGATGAATTAAGTTTAACGGTTCCTTATCTATGTGAAGATGCCGCAGACCCAAGCATTTTAAATATTGCGGGTATTAATAGTTCCTTATGTATTGGTGTGCTTGCGCTGACAATTGATGATCATGCCAATCTTTCTATTGCCATTAACAGTAAATTGGTTAAGCCAAAACGTATTGTAATTAGTCGGGCGCAGTCAAAAGCAACAACCGCTAATTTAGAATCTTTCGGAACCGATCTAATTATTGATCCCTTTGAAACCTTTGCTGATCATCTCGGCCTTATTTTGCAGCAGCCCTATAAACATATTATTCATAATCTCATTGTAAACCCCAAACACAATGTATGGATGACGCCGCATCAAGACACCTCGGGGCGTTGGGTTGTCTGTGGTTATCGTCGTATGGGTAAAGCGCTCCATAAAATGTTTCAGCAGTTTAATATTGATGTGACTTTTATTGAGGTTGATCATGATGTGTATGACGTTCCAGAGGGAACTGTTTACGGTACGGGCACTGAAGCAAAAACACTGCTCGAAGCTGATATTGAAAGTGCTGTTGGTGTGATAGCGGGTACTCCGGATGATGCCGATAATCTCTCTATCATTATTACTGCGCGACAAATCAATCCAGATCTCATTACGGTTGCCAGACAAAATAAACGTGGCAATAAGCCAGTATTCAAAGCGGCTGAAGTTAATATCATTATGGAGTCTGGGAGAATCATAGCCAATGAAATTTATATGTTGTTGCGAACGCCTTTGCTGAATGAATTTTTCAGATTGGCACGTGAGCAAAGTGAGGAGTGGGCACGTAACTTAATTGTTCGGATGTCAGAGACGATTAACCATGCAGAAATGGATGCGTGGACAATTACAGTCAATGCGAATGAATGTATTGCTGCGTATGATGCGGTAATGGATGGTTTCCCTGTAAAACTCTCGCACTTATACGATAACCCTCGCAATCGCGATGCAGGTTTACCTACGATTCCTCTATTAATTAAGCGTGGAAGAACCTTATCGCTGTTACCTCAAGGTGCTATTTTGCTAAAGCCAGATGACCAAATACTATTTTGTGGACAACAAAGTGCACAGGCAACGATGCGTTGGGCGATCAATAACCATAACGCCATGCGCTATATTAAGAGTGGACGTGTTGAACCTGATGGTTTATTTTGGCGCTGGCTACATCAGCGAAAAGAGAGGGCTAAAAGCGATACAAATGTATCAAAATAGATTTAGGGATATCGCTGTAGTTTGATTTTTCTGCCCAGGTGGTGAAATTGGTAGACACGCCAGCTTCAGGTGCTGGTGGCCGTAAGGCCGTGGAGGTTCAAGTCCTCTCCTGGGCACCATTAATTGAAACTTACTGCTAAGTAAACCGTTGTTATACTTAAAGACTGCGGATTATCTCTATTTCCTCAGGGGAGACTCCTAAAGACTCAAGAAATTTCTGGTGTTCTTTTGGCTCCATTTCTTCAAATTTTTGGTGCCATGTACGCATAGCTGCCTCGTCGAACCCTGAAGCTTTCATGATCTCTACCCAGCGATCTTTAGTGACCCTATTTTTCTCCAGTAATGTTGGCTCTTGCAATAATGCAACGATTGCTTTTTGTTGTGTTTTGAGAAGATCAATTTCTTTTTCTAATTTATTGAAATGATCTCTTAGTATCTGGCTTTGAGAAATCTCATCGCTTTGATCTAGCAGTTTTTCTATATTTGCGATGGGTATTCCATAGGAACGATATGAAATAATAGATTTTAGTCGCTCTAGAGATGCCGCACATTTTAGCGAGTTGGGTCACTGTTAGCATAAGGTTACCGATTACTATTCGAATACTCATTATCAACCCTACACCCATAGTCGGGTCAAGGATCTAAATAGCGCACACTGGTATGGGTTTAAGGTCGGGCTCTACAAATAATTGCCGTGCTGTTTCTGAAAATAAAAGGTCGTTGGAGTAGTGCTCCATCATGATTTTAGAATCGAGGATTTTGGGGTTTTTACTTAAGAATTCATGTGCAGCTTCGGCAGGCTCTGCATTATTCATAAGATAGTTAAGTGCCAATACCCATGCTGTAGTGAGTGTTTCATGATATTTAGTGTTTGGGTCAATATCATTGTGTTGAAGTAGCTGATGAAGTGTATACCGCATAAGTTGAATGGCTGTTTCGGTATTGTTCTCTACTAAGTAGATATAAGCTAGCCTCAAGTGAGCTCGGTGGTTAAAGTCAATGATCGGGTAGTTAAATGTTTCTACTTGTTCCTTAAAAGCTTTATCGCTTATTGATATCAGGTGCTTCATACTTCCTCTCAGTTATATTTGATTGTGTTAAGACTGAGAATAATCCTTAAACCTATAGACGGGTCAATACAGGTATCCCTGTTTTTAATAAATAGTGTGCTACACGATTTGAGTGGTTATAAGATTGCAGGCCCGAATATTGGCCCAGATAATAATATATCAATATGTTTTGAATTATATATTTCAAGTTTACGACTTTATTTTATAAATTGTCACGAGGTGCTATGAGTGTTGTTTTAGACGACAACGGCTTAATTGTTTAGATATCACTTTTTAAATTAGACTAATTATTTAACATGCAGTGTAGAAAAATTCTACAACCGCGAGTATTATTAAAGGTGTTAAGTACATTGGTTGCGACTCGTAATCTAAATTGACGTATTTTTTCTGCATCTACGTTATATATTGACCATTTTTCATAATAAATCTAAAAATTTGGTTAATAGCTATTCTAAAAACAAAACGTTATAAGGGTGTGTTATGAATCAACCCAAAACTGTCAGCGCGAATAAAAAAAACGCCTCACTCTCAAGTAAAAAGCCTAATACCTCTGAAACAATCGATATTCCTTCTTCTGATGATCAGCTTTTTGCTATACGAAATTTGTTATTTGGTGAGCAAGTAAAGCAATTAGAAAGCAAAATCCATGAGCAGGATATAAAATTTAATGAAAAGCTCGATCGTATAGAAGCGCTTATCCTTAAGAACCATGAAGACGTTAGCAGAGAAATAAATGCTGCTAGCCAGAGAATGGCCAATGATCTGGAGTCAAATAGAATTGAGCATGTGAGTCAAGAGAGTATATTAGAGGATACGTTATCTAATTTATCGGATCGTTTGTCTGCCCACCAAGAGCATACTGATAATAATTTTAAAGATGCTCTTAATACTTTAAATCGTACGGCAGATGAAATAAATCACTCACTCCAGCGAGAAGTTGAACAACTCACCCTGAAGTTAAATGCAGCCTCTACAGAGCTTAGTACAAATAAAGCTGATAGAAAGACGCTGGCTAATCTACTTGAAAGTATGGCGAGTAATTTAACCGAAAGTCAGGCGTAAAACGATGATGGAAGGAGAGGTAGATAGTAATACGGCTGATAAAGACGATGACTATCAGCGCTTGCGCTCTCTTTTGCTAGGGAAAGACTACGAAGCTGTTATTCAGCAGGAAATGACACAGGAAAATATTGATCGTGTAGCTGAAGTCCTTAGTGAAGCATTTAATCGTCGAAATTTGCAGGACAACTCGCTGGCAAAAGAAATGTCTCCGGTGATTGAAGATTCTATCGATACTTCTATTAAAGCCCATCCTGAACGCATCACTAATGTTATTTTCCCCATTATTGGTCCAGCAGTCAGAAAGGCAGTCTCTAATGCTTTGTCAGAGTTGATGCATTCCTTGAATGTGATGTTAACTGAAACATTAACATTAAAGTCTCTATTCTGGAGAATAAAGGCATGGCGATTAGGCATGCCTTACAGCCAATATTTTTTATTGCAGTTGATCCATTACCAAGTTGAGCAAGCCTTCCTCATTCATAGGGAGAGTGGGGTGCTTATTCAATCAGCGGTTGCTGATGGCGTAGCACATCATGATCCTGAGCTTGTGTCATCAATGCTGGCAGCGATTACTGATTTTGCCAGTGATTCTTTTGATGAGCAGCCAGATAGTTTGAGTGTCCTAAAGTTTGGGGATTTGAGCTTGTTGCTTGAAACTGGCCCTAATGCAATCTTAGCATTTGCTGTTCGTGGTGTTATTCAAAATGACCTCAAAGAACACCTATCTGATTTATTAGAAAAAATCCATAAACAATACCATTCAGATTTTCTGATGTTTAATGGCGATATCACACCTTTTGAACCAGTTGCTGAGTTATTACAGCAATCATTGCTCAAAAAAGAAAAGAAAAAATCAGTTTCCCGTCCCTGGTTGGCTATCACTGCCATAACGCTATTACTGGCGTTCGCTTGTTATTATATTTATCAACAATGGTCACTAAAAATAGCCATCGATAAAACTATTCAGCAGGTTAATCAACAAGATGGCTATCAAGTGTTGAGTGACCGATATCAAAATAAAGAACTACACCTTGATATTCTGAAATCGCCTTTAGCTATCCCCACTAATGAGCTGGCTATCTCTATAAAACCTATGCAATTTAAGTTGATTTTTAATCAAAAGCTCGCATCCTTAGATGACCCTAAATTATATATTCCCTACCTTGCCCAGCGCTATGAGGCCAACCTTTCTCTTGTAGAGGGAGTGGCAGCGAAAAAGCCTGTCGATATTGTTTTGAGCGGTGTTATTTCTCGAGATAATATCGATCAATTGGAAAATGACAGTTTGGTCAAAGATTATTTTACTATTGTATTGGATGATGAATTAAAAATAACAGAACAAGAGTCAATTCAAGAGCAATCAAGGAAAGAGATAGAGACATTGGTTAAAGATATTAATAGTCGATATTTTTTCTTCGAAAAAGCATCGGCGTTAATGGAGGAGACGAGTCGACAAACATTGAATACAACAATTGCTCATATTAGAAAAATTCTACAGCTGCAAAAAGCGGCAGATATTAGTGTGAAACAAATTAGTATTTCTGGGTACGCCGATCAGCAAGGGGGAGATGTTATTAATCGCTCTTTGAGTGCTGAGCGAGCACAATTGATCCAAGATATATTGAATTCGAATGGGATAACCGAAGAGTTAACAATTAGTTGGGGATACGGAGCTAAAGATTTAGAGACCGTTCCTAGTGTTCTTCAGAGAAGGGCTAGGATCGAAGTGCTTTATATGCCCAATTAAGGTTGTACTGATGATAAATAAAAAAATATGCATGGTTGGTGCTTTTGCTGTTGGAAAAACAAGCCTGGTTAAGCGGTTTGTTGAAAGTTTATTTAGTGAAAAATACCATACGACAATTGGAGTTAAAATAGATAAAAAAGTGATGGAGCGCAATAACAAAGTATTGCAAATGATGATTTGGGATATAGAAGGTGTCGATGTTTTTACAGACTTGAAAGCATCTTATTTGAGAGGTGCCAGTGGAATTATGCTGGTTGTTGATGGGACAAGACTTCAAACATTTGAATCGGCTGAAAGGATTAAGCAGCTGGTGGTTGATGTTTTGGGTGATGTCCCGATACTTTTGTTAGTTAACAAATCTGACTTAGAAGATGAATGGCAAATTGCTCAGGAAAATATTCATTGCTTGGGCTTGAAAAGTGAGTCGATTTTTTTAACAAGTGCAAAAACTGGAGAAAACGTAGAAAAGTGCTTTGAAAAAATGGCAGATTTACTATTGATGTAATAAAAAGCAGTATTGAGTATGTCAAGTGGGGAGAAAATGCAATCGAAGTATGAAAATAGCTCCATGTTTCGTGATATTTTACAGCAAATGGATGTTGCTGCATTCAAATGGGACCCCGAAGGTTTTTTTTATCCGCTATATGATTTCCCTGAATGGTTTCATGTTGTCTATACAGATAAAGTAAATCATTCTCATAAAATAGATCGCTATTATCTAGGACATGTATTTCCTTTCATTGAAAATTTCTTATTCGATGCAAAGAAAATTTGGGAAGCACCAAAAGAAGGGCGATTGTATTCTGGCCTATGGACGGAAATAGTTAAAAAGTCTGATGAAGAAATAGAATTTTATCTTGAAGCAGTAGCTATTAATACCGCTAATATCCCTATTTTGTTACTTGTCAATGAAACTAGTAATTATGATGTACGCCATAAGGTTTTTCAAACTGCACGTAATATTGCTCTTCAAAACGAACAATTGGAAAACGTTGTTAAGTTACACCAGCGCCAATTAAAACAACAACTGGAGAGGTTCTATCATCAGAAGCGTTCATTCGAAGAACTTGCTGAAAACGTCGAGCAAGAATCATCCGCAGTTCTGATTCTTTCTCAGGATGGTGGCGTTGAGGTTTATAATAAAGCCTTAATTGATATTTATTCTTTAAAAAATCATACAGAATTACCTAGAGAGTCGCTGTTAGATAAGTGGATGAAGGAGGCGGAAAGACTTTATCCGGAAATTTACAGGGTATTAGAGGTTGGTGGTAATTGGGAAGGTGAGTTCGAAACGTTTGATGCAGCTAACCAAAAGAAATGGATTCGTTTAATTATTTCCCCTATGAAAGAAAATGATGGGGTTTCTCATTATATCTGTATTGCTAATGATATTAGTGAATCGAAAGTATCATATAGTGAAATTGAGAAAGTGTCGCAGTTTAATGCATTAACTCGATTGCCTAATAGACGTAATTTTTGGGGATATCTAGCTGAAAAAATTGATGAGAAAAAGCTACAGGGTGGGAATTTATTTCTCTTATATGTCGACTTAGACCACTTTAAACAGATTAATGATGATTTGGGGCCAGAACAAGCTGATTTTTTGCTAACTACTGTCGCTACACGCTTAAAACGATGTGTGAAGAGCCAAGATTATGTTGCGCATTTAGGCGCGGATGAATTTGCCATTATTGTTACGCAATGTAAGGATAATTCTGCACTTGCTGATATTGCAAAAAGAGTTATAGCAAGTATTTATCAAGATGTATCATTTAATGAGTTAACCTTGAATGTGTCTGCAAGTGTTGGCATTGCAGTTTATCCTCAGCATGGTGCTAATGCGAGAGAGATTGTTAAGAGTGCTGACTATGCAATGTACCATGCGAAAGAAATGGGGCGTAATCAATATCACTTCTATGGGCCTAATACGATAAGAGGTGGCGTCTCAAAATTACATATTGAGCAAGGGTTAAAGCATGCCATTGAAAATGGTGAGTTCGAATTGTTTTATCAGCCACAAATATGTACAGGTTCTTCAACTGTTCATCGAGCTGAAGCTCTCATTCGTTGGAATCATCCAACTCATGGAGTGATTTTGCCTTCTGATTTTATTTATATTGCTGAAGGTTCGAGTCTGATTCTTGATATTGGTCGTTGGGTTATAATGACAGCTTGTAAGGAATTGCATGCATTAACCGATAAAGGTTTGAATGTGAAAATCAGTATCAATGTTTCTCCAAAACAATTTAAATACTCTAACCTTATCAACGACCTTGTAAAAGGTTTCGATGCTTATTCTATTAATCCAAATCAGCTTGAGCTCGAAGTAACAGAAAGTACATTTATGAGCGATATGGATAATGTTATTGCGCAGCTTGAAGAAATTCGTGCTCTTGGCGTTTCTATTTCCTTGGATGACTTTGGAACAGGTTATTCCTCTTTGAGTTATCTTAACAATTTGCCTTCGGATCAATTAAAAATAGACCGCGCTTTTATACAGGGCTTACCTGAAAATAATTCAAGTAAAAAAATAGTAGAGTCATTAATAAAACTAGCACATGATTTGTCGATAGAAGTAATTGCTGAAGGTGTGGAAAATCAACAGCAACTTGATTATTTGAAAAAACTACAATGTGACTATTTTCAAGGCTATTTATTTCATGCCCCACTGAATGCTAAAGAGTTGGTGTCCTTTTATAAAGAAAGTTTAGCTATTTAGCCTCAGTTAAGTATTTATTGTAAATGCTTAACTGAGACGCTAACCAATACTTCTTTTTTCTGTGTAGAAGTAATAGGGCTTTTCTTTAATTTTGCTAATAGAATTATATTACTTAATGCGAGTGCTACTTTTGGGTAGTTTATTCCTGGGACGATTATTTTCTTTCCTTGTTTCTGTGCCTACAATAAATACGTTGTCTTGTAGTTCATTCCCGATACCAGTATTGTTGCGAATAATATCGGATAGGCGGTTTTCAGTAACATAACGCTTCCAGCGGTTGTTGAGTGTACGTTGGTACCAGAAGCGATCACCATCGCGAAGTGCTTCAAATTGTGCTGTCAGTATGATGAAAAATAACTCTCCTACCATAGCGTTGTGAATGTTCTCTTCCGCCAACCCTCCTACCCATAAGTCAATGTCGTCGACACTGCTATAAGCTTCGGCTAACCGCTGTTGTATGTTTGGATCATTGCTGATTTCAGTAAAGTTTTGAGCTCGCCTTAAACCTAAAGCTTCGCGTGCATTATTATATGATGGTAGGCCGTGATCCCTTCCACGTTGAATATTTAATGATGCTAAATCAAATCCGCCTTCCCCTGGGTTTCCAAATAAAAAATTACGCACGTCATCGACAATTAATGCATCCAGCTCCTGACAGACTTGGCTTGCTAGCCCTCGCATAATTGGATCAATGCCTCCTTCGTTAATTAACCTATGAGGAGCAAAAAAAGCATCGCGTAAGGCCAGATGCCCTTCGATAATTTGATTGCCTTGCTGATCGAGGCGTAACAATTGGGTACTAAGCAAACTGTGGCCAAAGCGGTAAGCCGCTGTAGAAAAGACATTAGCAATACGTGCATCTGTATTGGGTTTATAACCTTTGTAGGGGCGCAAAGCATTTTTCCCAAGTAGTATTGGAAGAAATTCATTAAAGGTGATCGCTTGCATTTGTGATATGACAATGCGCCTAGCGCGTTGATATATTTCATCGCCTGATAACCCTGGTTCTTCTATTGCAATTATTTCTGCTAAGCGATTGTGTTCGCGCATAAATAGCGTGTGCATAGCAGTGAGGCCTACTTGCTCATTAGCTCTCACATCTCCTGCTAAAAACAGTGTGCTACTATTTCCACCTGCGTTTTCTAAGCCCTCATTATTGAAGGGGAGTAAGTTGTTGGCGCTGACTTTAAGCTTCCCACTGCCATCGTTAGCTCGCAGGGCATCCGCTCGCTCTTCATCTGAGCCATAAACATTGGATGCATCAATCCAGCCTGTAATTTCGTTGAGTTGTTGCCGTGGATCAGTATTGTCAGTGCCTGATTCACTATCATATAGAGAACGGTTAAAAGGAATCTTAGCACTACCTGTATTGTTGGGGTCGAATAAAGCATCTCCAGCAGGAATAGCAATATTTTCTAGCTCAGCTGGATTAACGCCATCGGTTAAATCAATATCATGGTCAAGAAATTGCCCCCATTGCCATAAAAAATCACTGGCATTTTTTGAGTTATAGATAAGTTGTTCTTGATCATTGATTATATTACTGACTACTCGTGCAGATGGTCTTTCGGTGCCTGCTAGAGCCTGAACGCCATCAGCATATTCTGGAGGCAGCCAACGACGCAACTGTGTATCCGCCTGGTTCATTTCTGTTGTTGTTCTGTTGTTGCCTGAACCATCTATTGATGATTCTCTTGAGTTTTTCTGTTTTGCCGCATGCCCAGGCCGAGGAGTTCGTTCAATTCGACGAATTGGAGAAACGTCAGCGTCGTGACTATTCCTATCGGCAGATTGCAATATAGAGCCTTCTTCTAATGCCGACTCAGTAGACCAGCTAGGTGAGGTTACTGTTAATAATATGGCGGATGAAAATGCGCTAATGGCAAGGGTGATAGGCTTTTTTCTTTTCATTACTGACTCCTGATTTTTATCGCGTAATGTTTCCGAAATGGAAGTGATCATCTGCATGCAGAGGTTAAGTTGCAAATGCAGTGCAAGAGTGCAAGAAATAAGGAAAAAATGTGGACGCTATCTAAATATGGGCGCGCATCACTATACTTACTTGATATAGTTCGCATTAGTGCTAAGTGATTATCTATGCATGGCCTTTATAACTTTTACGGGCACTTATAGTTTTTGGAGAACAATGGCAACGGCATAATTTATGAGATTAAGCTATAAACTATTTTTATCTATTTTCCTGGTCAGTCTATTGTTGCTGAGTGGCATGGTATTGCTGACTAAGTCTGCCATTAATAGTAGTTTTTTAACCTATATTAATGATGTCCAGCATGCGATATTAAAAAGCCTTCAGCCTGATTTAGAAGCGTTTTATAAAGAGCGGGGCGGGTGGGGTTATATGAGCCCGCGACAGTGGCATAAATTGCTTAAACGACATCGGCCAGAGCGTATTTTGCAAGGCTCTTTTACTCAAAAGTCTTCCCCTCAAAAATACCCAAAAAGTAATGAACAAGTATTTAGTCACGAGGCTCCCCCTCACTTGAATAGAAAACCTCGGCACCCTCCAAAAAGAAAGGGTATGCCGCCAGGTATACGTTTGCTTGATGATAAAAAAAATATCATTTTAGGGCCCCCTAAAACTAAACTGAATGCTTTTGAGTTGCCGTTAATGGCGGATGACAATATTATTGGGTACTTGAGTTTAGACCCTGTAGGTGATATCCATAATGAATTAGATGTGCGTTTTACTGAGCAATTGATTGAAACGATCCAAATTATTGCCTTGGTGGGCTTATTCATTTCTGGCATCTTGGGATTATTGCTGGCAAAAAGTTTAGTCCGACCAATAAAGAAGCTTACAGCAGGGGCAAAAAAACTGACTGCTGGAGACTTTAGTGCTCGCTTAGATATTAAAAATAAAAGCGAGTTTGGAAAGCTTGCGAAGGATTTTAATGTATTAGCATCAACCTTGGAAAATAATGAAAAATCACGTAAACAGTGGATTGCTGATATATCGCATGAATTGAGGACCCCACTCACTATTTTGCGTGGTGAGATTGAAGCCCTCCAAGATGGTATTAGAGTATGGGAACCTGGCACAACAAAATCTTTGCTTAACGAGTCCTTACGTTTGGAAAAAATTGTTAATGATTTGTATGAGCTGTCGCTGTCTGATGTTGGTGCGCTGAGTTATAAAAAAGAGACCATTGATATTCAAAAAGTTATACATGCCAGTGTAAATGAAATGGTGCATGAATTTAAAGTACAAAAAATTGCTGTGAGCATTAAAGGCGAGCCAAAGAATAAATTGATGGTTTTTGCGGATGCAATGCGTTTGCAACAGCTTTTTAGTAACCTTTTGACAAATTCTTTACGTTATACCGATACTGGCGGAAGATTGATTATTGATATCAGAGATGCGGGTGAAAAAATTAAGATTACATTTGATGATTCGAGTCCTGGTGTTCCAGAAAATGAAATACCAAAATTATTTGAGCGCCTTTATCGAGTTGAATCATCTCGTAATCGTAGTTCAGGAGGGGCAGGTTTAGGCTTGTCAATTTGCCAGAATATTGTGGCAGCTCATCAAGGAGAAATAAAAGTTAGAGAGTCTTATTTGGGCGGTTTATGTATTCAACTTATTTTTAATAAAGAGAAACCACAATAAAAAGAGCCTTATTAAATGGTAGTGTTATGTTGAAAATCCTTATCGTTGAAGATGAACCTAAGGTCGCAGCTTTATTAAAAGATTACTTGGGTCAGTCTGGGTATGAAACTATTTGGGTCAGTAACGGTTTAGAGGTGGAAAGTACTATAAAAAAAGAAAACCCTGATCTCGTTTTATTAGATATCATGTTGCCAGGAAAAGATGGCATTGATGTATGTAAAGATATCCGTTTGATATCCAGTGTGCCTATTATTATGATCACCGCTAGAATAGAAGAGGTTGATCGTTTATTAGGATTAGAGCTAGGAGCTGATGACTATATTTGTAAGCCTTTTAGTCCTCGCGAAGTTGTGGCTAGAGTAAAAGCTATTTTCCGACGTTTAGAAAGCAATCGGAGTGTTGAGAAACCTTGCTCTATTCGGCTAGTTTTAGACCCTGCTCGCTTTACCGTTTCTCTCGATGGTCAGTTAATAGAGTTAACGTCAGTCGAGTTTAAATTGTTACATAAGCTGGCAAGCGACTCGGGGAGAATTTATTCCCGGCAACAACTTATGGATAGCATCTATGAAGATAATCGTGTTGTCAGTGATAGAACTATTGATAGCCATATTAAAAAATTACGAAAAAAGTTTTTCAAAAGTAAAAATGGCGACGACATTATTCGTTCAGTTTATGGGGCAGGTTATAAGCTTGAAATAGATTGATGCACAATATTGCGAAATTGAGCCTAATATGCTCCATAGTGTTTACACATTATCAGTATAAGATTATATCTAGTGAAAGGTTGAGTGGTTTAACCTTTTTGTAAATGCTAGGAGATAATCATGAAAAAAACTATCGTTGTATTTTTAATTTCTGTATTGAGTGTTGCTTCATTTTCAGCTTTGTCTATGGGGCATTATGGTTATAATAAAAAAGAGAGAGTCGAAAAATACCTACAACTAACTGATGAGCAGGCCGAACAATTTCATGCCATTATGAAAGCGCAGCATGAAAAGAGAAAGGAATATCGAGAGTCAGCAAGAGAAGAGACTTTAAGTCAGCTTAGCGGTATTCTCAATGAAGAGCAGTTAGAGAAAATGAAAGCTCATATGGATAAAAGGAAAAATAGAAAAAAGGGTATGCATTGTTGTGATAAATAATTAAAGAGTTTTTATTGTTAGGGGTAAGAGGTTGCAGGCTTATTCGAATTGATTGCCTGCAAGCTCTTCTTTAATTTTTTAATTAAGCATTTTTTGGTATAAATCTATGGTACGTCAAGTACCATGCAGTTGCAGAGGTCTGCGCTTTCGAATTGCGTCATGTCTCCTGCATCGAGCCCAGGGACAGGAAAGAGGCGAACGGTTAATGGTTTGTTTAGGCGGTATGCCATGGTGCCGGTATCTCGCATAAGGGCAGCTATTTTTTCAATAGAGGTGTCACCTGGGATTGGCACGGTATCCAGGCCTATACCACATACTGCACTGTAGGTTAGTAAGGAACGAATATCAAAATTTGATTTAACCGTTCCTTGTGCGAGCCCGGTGTCCTCCGTTAACGCCAACATAAGCCCTGAAAAGCCAACAAGATTAACTCCCTGGATAGATTTGAATACCTTAGTTAATAATGACGATGCTTCTACGGTTCCTGAAGCACCAAAATACTCGACCCCCATTGCCTCATAAACTGCTGTCATGCTGGCACAATCTTTGGAAGGTGCTGCTGAGCTATCAAATCCAGAAAAATGAAAAGGCATATCAATGGATGATTGGTCAATGATATTTTTAATAGAAGAAATGTGATACTGAAGGGCACTACTCATATGTTCATAATAGTTCCTGTATAAATCACTGTGATTGCTTATCGTTGTTGTTTGGTTAAAGGACTCTAATACACTAACTAATAAATCAGGTGTTTCTAAACCAATAACAAAGCAGTTTTCAATATCTTTGCGGTGATAGCTCGCAGGAAAGTAAGGGATCAGCGGGTCACAGTTAAAATTGACTGTAAAATTGAAATTGCCTTCCCCTCTAGGTGTTATCTCGCTTATCGTTTTAATCGTTTTGACGCAAGGCAATATAAGCTCATTGTCTAGAATGTTAAATTCGTCCATTGATATATTGACGCAAACATTGCATAAATCACCAAACTCTTTGATGAGTTCGGGTAACATTTCTATTTCATGAATTGTTCTTGCTTCCCCGATGGCAAATCGAACGCGTATGCCGGAGGTGTCAGGTGTATCTAATAATGTTGTAATATAACTTAAGTCTTCTTTTGCATTGTCTATCGTATTTATGTTCAGATACTCTCCAAATGGGTTTGTGACAATCCTGACGGATTGGACGGTATAACCATTGTTTTGAAAATCAGCCGATAATTCAGCGCAAAATCTTGATGCTTTGGCTATCTCCTGTTGCCATGTTAATTTATCTTGAGTTAATGATAAAAAAGTCGTTATTGTTCTGATTTTGCAGAGGTCTTTATTTTTATAACTCAATGTTGATAGCCTTTTTGATGGTAGTAAGTAATATTTTTTATGTCGAATGCTTTATTAGTCGTTGGATGCTAAATGCTAAATCTTGCATATGGCTGGCATGATTAATATGCTGAGTAAAAACTTAATTAAAATATTCATATGCCATATATAAAATAGCACCAATGATAATGATAACTATAAGGCCGTTATTTGAGCTTAGCTTCTCTATTGATTTGTGATTAGTATTATTATCACTATCACTAATACCGTTATGATTGACATAATCATCAACCAAGTCTTTACTTTCTTTAAGGCCTATATTTCTTATTTCCCTTAACCGCTTAATGGCTTCGATTTTTTTGCCACGCTGAATAGCATCAACAACCTCTGGTTCTAGTTCTGTATTCATTACCCTTGTTCCTTTCTTTGTATGGCGTGAAACGGTTATTTAAAAAATACCGGCATCTAACCCAGCGGCCATTGTCATGGCCAACTCTTCAGTTTGATCTATAAACTCCTGTCGAAAGTCTCCATGGCACAGTAAAATGTCTTGTACAGGGCTCCACTTCAAGCCTGAGATAATCTTCTTCATAGCGATTTGGGTGCCGGTGCCATCCAGTCCAGCTCGAATAAAAATACCGTAAGGCAATGCTTCGGTATGCTCAAGGCAGGGATAGTAAATACGATCAAAAAAGTCTTTCATCGCCCCGCTCATATAGCCAAAATTCTCTGTTGTACCTAACAAGATGGCATCGCACTGCAATACATCATCAGGCCCTGCTTGAAGTGGTGGAATATAGCTGACATCCACATTCTCAATGTCAGGGTGACTGGCACCGCGTACAGCAGCCTCGGCTAGTTGCTGTGTATTATCTGATGGTGCATGAGCAACAATGAGTAGTTTCTTTTTTTGAGACATAAAAATACGTATCAGATTGTTTGCTTGAGTATATCAATATTTATAAGGTGAGACCTTTGCCCGGAAGATAATTTTACTTTCAGGCAAGGCAAAAATGCACGGAAAGAGGGAGTTTATGAGTTATAAATAACCGATTGAGTACATTTTTAACGCCGCATGAGAGCAAAATGGCTTTCGTGCAAAGGTCTCAAGGTAAATAGCTTAAATGTTAGAGTGATCTAAGTTTTTTTAGCCAGCGTAAAGTAATAGTGATCTTAACCTTCCGTGGATTGGTAAGGTTATCTTGTCCTACACATCTCATCAAAATTTTATCAATATCGCAGTTTGTTGAATGCAGTGTAATATTCCTATAGTGCTAATTTAAGGTATGGAAATGACGACAGAATAATTTTGGGATAGTGGCTTTATGAACGCTCAGAATAAGAATGTTAAAGATAGGCTTAAAATAGAACTCTCTGCGCTGGCGGATTTGGCTGCCAAGGAGGAGGGTGTACATTATTCGATTGAACAGTCCGAAGACGTACTAAAAATGCTCAAATGGGCCTCGGAGCAGAGCGATGCCTGCGTCAGAAGGTTGCTGCCCAGAATTGGCAAGCATATGAATTCAGGTCATCGACGGTTTTTTGAAAACAATGGCGTTTCATTTTCGATATTTCCTGAGGCGAAAGACGTTACTTTAGCGATTGAGGGCGGTTTTGCCAAAATTGAGTCGCCTTCAACAGAAGCCGGATAGACTATTGATCAGCTGGTTTGGCCCATATTACATAATATGTAGTGCTTTATCGCACTTTTTGGGCGAATAGTAGCCTATTGCTATAACTGTTGGTACAATTGCGCCCTTTTTCAAGATCCAGCCATTCTTGCCTTTCCTCGTCTTGAGGATACTTCTGTGGAATAACATTTTTCACTCTGACAGACCCAGAGTGATCTATTGGTTTTTTCATAAATGAGTGTCCAGACGAGAATATTTAGCTTTTTTGGCTTTATGAGATAAGTGTTATGAGTGCAATCATCAGCATAATTATGGGTTCTCGTTCAGACTGGCCCACTATGTCCGAAGCGGCCAAGGTATTGGATGCGCTTTCCGTCCCCTATGAAACCAATGTTGTTTCAGCCCACCGGACGCCAGAGCGCCTAGTGGAGTTTGCTCAAGGTGCTGCTGATCGGGGCATAAAAGTGATTATTGCTGGTGCAGGCGGTGCTGCTCATTTACCAGGTATGGCGGCTGCGCTTACTCATCTACCTGTTGTTGGTGTTCCTGTCAGCAGTAAGCAACTAAAAGGTATGGATAGTTTGATGTCGATCGTACAGATGCCGCGTGGTGTTGCTGTTGCGACTCAGGCTATTGGTGAGGCTGGTGCGTATAACGCAGGTTTAATAGCAGCACAGATGATTGCCTTGAGTGATGATGAATTGAGTCAGCGGATTCAAGATTGGCGCAAAGAACAAACCAACAATGTGCCTTGGTCTGTAGAGTAACGTTTATGCATATTGCGATTTTTGGTTGTGGTCAGTTAGCACAGATGACGGCGAAGGCCGGTATCAAACTAGGTCTTAAGTTTTCATTTATTGCCGATGAAGGCGAGGATACTCGTTGTGTTGATGATCTAGGTGATATTGTCACCTACGTTGCAGGTATGTCCGCTGAAGCACTGTTTTCAGCATTGCATAAGCCCGACATTATGACTGTCGAAAAAGAGATGGTGGATGCTGAGTTGCTCAAATCGCTGAAAACATTTTCTACGGTTTACCCTTGTGGCGATGCAATTCGTATTGCGCAGAATCGTATTCGTGAAAAAAATTATTTGCGTGACAACGGTATCCCAACGGCTGATTTTGAAATTATTCATTCTCGAGAACAGTTGACGGACCTAAGCGAAAAATTTGGCTTCCCTATTTATATTAAGGCGGCCGAGTCTGGTTATGATGGTTATAATCAGTGGCGTATTAAAACCCTTGGCGATTTAGAGCAAGCAGAATTAATTGCAGCAATTGATAATGGCGTTTCCTTAATTGCTGAAAAGCATGTGGCTTATAGTCGTGAGGTATCTGTCATTGCAGCACGCAATGCGAAAGGTGAAGTTGTCCTATACCCTGTGATGGAAAATCGTCACGAAGAGGGCGTATTGATTGCCACGATGGCACCAGCCCCCAGCATTGATGCTGGCTTAGAAAAGCAAGCGTTCGATTTTATGCAGCGCCTATTAACCGCAATGGATTATGTCGGTGTATTAACGATGGAATGTTTCGAGACCGAAGCTGGTATCGTTGTTAATGAATTGGCGCCCCGAGTTCATAATTCTGGTCACTGGACGATCGAGGGAAGTGCGACTAGCCAATTTGAAAACCATTGCCGTGCGATATCCGGTATGGAACTCGGCTCGACAGCAATGGATAGTTTAGCTGGCTTGGTCAATATGCTCGGTAAGCATGGTGCCCCTGAAGAATTTTCTGACGATAATATTTTTTACCATGCCTATGGCAAGCAGGAACGTGCTCGCCGTAAATTAGGTCATGTGACTGTGCGTGCGAATACCCTCGAACAATTAAAACAGTCATTAAATAAGTCATTGCATTCTTTGTACAATGACCATTATTTACCGTTTAGTTAAAGAGCTTATCCAGGAGTTTTTTCTTAAGCTCTTCTTTCAATTCTTTTTCTGAGACTTGCTTGCCTTCTGATTTATCTGTCAGGCCTAATTTTTCAGCGGCTTTTTGTCTTAGTTCATCCTGCTTTCGATCAATAGTTTTTTCTGTATTAGCTTTTACCAGGGAGCGAAAGTCAATTTTGTACTCTGGTGAAGTAAGATTGCCATAGAACTTTACGGGGATAACCAAGCCTTTTAAGTCTTCACGGTCTTTACCGCCTTGGCCTTTATTCGTATTAACTACAAAAACAGATGTCGTATAGTCGAGTGTTTGCGGCTCTAAACTGATTTTACCTTTACCCCCAACTCTGAAGGCAGGTGCTTTGATGTTCAAATCGTTATTGGTAAGAACATTGTTGTTTAATTTAAGGTTCGCGGCTATTTCTGCAAACTGTGTTTCATCTTCAGTCACAGGTTTAGTGTCGACAGCTTTGCCACGTAGAGAATCAATTTTATCCTGGCTTTCATCAAGGATTTTTTTCACGTTAATGCCTTTAAGGGCACCATCTTTTACAACAAGAGAAATATTGCCATCGTTAGTTTGTTTGCCAGATCTATCGACAATAGTAATATCGGTTTTTGCATCGCCTATACCCGATATCTGGTCTGTAATATCAGTATCTTTTAACAGGGGGCCGAAGTTTACGCCTTGTAAGTTATTTTCTATACGAAGCGTTGATTCTTTATCTTTTTCATTAAATGTAATCTTTCCATCTAACGTTCCCTGATAAAGGTTGGCTTTAGGCTTAATCACAACTTGTTTATCTTTAGATTTAATATCGATAAGTAAGTTGTCTAATTTGGCACCACTAGCTTGTAAGTTTTCCGTGCGGAACATGCCGTTAGCGGTTAGCTCCTTAAAAATTGGAATAGGTGCAACAATGGCGAGAGCGGCTTTATTATCGTCAGCACTTTTATCTGATGTGGCGCTTGTTTGTTTTTCACTTTCAGGCACATAACGGTCAAGATTTATTCTGTCGAGATTTAAATCAAAGTGGTAATGGGGCTGCTCAAAACCCATAAGAGAAACATCACCAGCAAGAGAGCTATCATCTAATGTAAGATCAATCGCATGTAAAGCCATGCCATGCAGGCTGCCACTAAACTTAGTGCTAAAGGCCATTTTCTGTAAGGCTGTTTTGTCGGTTGGACTATAGTCGACTGCAAGCGCCTGCAATATTTTTTGAGGGTTAATTTCGTTGCTCGATAATTTTCCTTTTGCCATCACATCGTTATGCCAATCTTTCAGTATCATTTCACCATCAACATTGACCCCTAAAGTCTGTTCCGTTAATGAAAAAGGAAACATTGACGTCTGGTATTCCTGTAAAGAAACATTAATTTCCGGTATCGATAGCTGTGGGGAAAACTCGCCATTATTTGCCTTAATAATCAACTGATTGGCATTGAGTAATTGCGTTTGTTGGTCGAATCTAAATAGAGCGATATCGGCATTCAGCGTTTGTCCGCTCTTGGTTTGCTTGAGTGCAGTCGCAATATCTTTGAGAGTCACCGAACCATTATTAATATCTATGGCCGATAACGCTTTCAGTGAAACCGAAACGGTATCAACCTGATGAGGTGTTACCGTGGCAGACAAGTTAATAGGCGCCTCCTTTTTAGAAAGAAGATTCCCGGTTTCTAAATTAATACCTTGTATACGATGTTGCTCACCGGATTGAAAGTCGTCATAGATAAGTTCTCCCTCTGTTATCGATATGCCAGCAATCACGATCGCAGCTAATGAGGCTGGAGATTGATTTGGCGCTTGAGGGCTTTCACTCTTCGTTGCGCTTTCCTGCGGTGATGGGCTTTCCTCAGGTTGAGCGGCGATGCCATCCAGACTGCTTTTGCCATCTTTAGTGACGATGTAATGCAGTTTAGGTTGCTTAAGCTCGATACGGCGGACTTCTAATTTCTTTTGCAGTAGTGGAAGTAATTTCACCCCTATATCGACACTGCTGATCTGTAATAAATGATTATCGCTGGTATTTGATGCGCCGGAATCCGTCGATGGAGTGATACCGGCGGGTTGTGACAATGTTATTTGGCCCGTATGTATACCCAACCATGGAAAGACCGAGAGTTTCAGCTCATCCTGAATAGTCAGTGTTTGCCCCGTGTGTTGCTTCACCTGCTGAATGAGTTGCTGTCGAAAGGTGTCTGTATTGGCCAGTGTAGGTAACAGTAAAATACCGGCAATTAGTAGGACAATCAGTAAAGCCAGCAAAATGCCGGCAATTTTCAGTGTTTTTCTCATAGGGTCAAATTCAACAATAGGGGTTAGAGTCTATTCAATCAGCCTTGATGGACCTTTAATCAAAAATAGACAAAATTTCAGCAGATGAGTTCTCTATTACCTGCCTATTCTCTAGCGATTATCAGCCTGTCCTAGCACCCGCAGTGCCGAACACGTATAATTGCCGCCTTAGTATTGTGCGGCCTCTTACGCTTATATGTTATATGAGAGGTTGCTTATCTTCATTGGAGAACCCTATGTCCCAAGCCAATGCGGCCCAGCGCACTGCCAGCGTTCGTCGCGACACTCTGGAAACCAAAATTCAGGTTAGCCTTAACCTGGATGGTACTGGAAAATCCAGTTTTAACACAGGCGTGCCATTTTTAGAGCATATGATGGATCAGATTGCTCGTCATGGCCTTATCGATCTGGATATTACCTGCGACGGTGATACTCATATCGATGATCACCACAGTGTTGAAGATATTGGTATTACGCTGGGGCAGGCGGTCGCTAAAGCCATTGGTGATAAAAAAGGGATTCGTCGTTATGGTCACTCTTATGTGCCATTAGACGAAGCTCTGTCGCGAGTGGTGATCGATTTTTCGGGTCGCCCAGCATTATTGATGGATATCCCCTTCACTCAAAAACGTGTCGGTCAGTTTGATACCGAACTTTTTTGGGAGTTCTTTCAAGGCTTCGTTAATCATGCACAAGTGACGCTGCATATTGATTGCCTCAAGGGCCACAATGCCCACCATCAGATTGAAACCGTATTTAAGGCTTTTGGTCGCGCATTGCGAATGGCGCTGGAGTTGGATCCTAGAATGGAAGGTGTCATGCCTTCTACTAAAGGTTCTTTGTAAGTCGAAACATAGCGTTAGGTGATTGAGAAATTACCTGATGCATTGTTTTTTGAGTCACCTTGAATGTTGATTAACATTTCTAATCGTTAAGTGAAATCTAAATGAGCGCAAGTTCTATTGTAATAATTGATTACGGTATGGGTAATTTACACTCGGTAGCGAGTGCACTTGCTCATGTGTCTCCACAAAGTGATATAAAAATTACTGCTGATCGTCAGACAATACTCGATGCTGATAAAGTCATTTTCCCTGGTGTGGGAGCCATTCGGGATTGTATGGCAGAAATTCGCCGTTTGCACTTCGATACCTTAGTGCCTGAAATCGTCGAATCCGGTAAGCCAGTATTGGGTATTTGTGTGGGTATGCAAGCCTTGTTGGAACACAGTGAAGAAAACCAAGGCATTGACTGTATTGGCCTGCTTCCCGGTGAAGTACGTCTCTTTGGCGATGACCTTACCGATGCCGCTGGTCATCGCCTCAAAGTGCCTCATATGGGCTGGAACAATGTTGAGCAAACCATTGACCACCCTTTATGGCATGGTATTCAAAATAATGGCCGTTTTTATTTTGTGCATAGCTATTATGTTGATAATGTAAAAACAGAACAACTTGCTGGTCGCAGTGAATACCCTAAACCATTTGCGGCGGCGATCGCGCATCAGAATTTATTTGCGACACAATTTCACCCTGAAAAAAGTCATACAAATGGGCTGCAATTGTTGAAAAACTTTACTGAGTGGAATGGCCTCGTATAGTACTTGTCACCTTCCTTTGTATTCAGAAGATTAATTAATTTTAGAAAGAGTTTAAAAATCGATGTTAATAATTCCCGCGATAGATTTAAAAGACGGAAAATGTGTTCGTTTACGTCAAGGCTTAATGGAAGACTCCACCGTATTTGGCGACCAGCCCGTCGATTTTGCAAAGCAATGGGTTGACCAAGGTTGCCGGCGTTTGCATTTGGTTGATTTAAACGGTGCCTTTGCGGGCGAGCCTGTGAATGGCGATGTTGTGACTGAAATTGCCAAAGCGTTTCCCAAATTGCCCATTCAAATTGGCGGTGGTATTCGCAATGGCGAAACCATAGAGCATTACTTACAGGCTGGCGTTGACTACGTTATTATTGGTACTAAAGCGGTAAAAGAGCCTGAGTTTGTCACTGAAATGTGTCAGCAATTCCCTGGCCATATTATTGTGGGTTTGGATGCGAAAGACGGGTTAGTGGCCACCGATGGTTGGGCAGAAGTCTCTGAACTTAAAGCAACAGACTTAGCCAAGCGTTTCGAAAGTGATGGCGTATCCGCCATTGTTTATACCGATATCGCTCGCGATGGCATGATGCAAGGTGTCAATGTCGAGGCAACCGTAGCAATGGCCCAAGCCTCAAAAATCCCTGTTATTGCATCGGGCGGCATTACAAATATTGATGACATCAAAGCATTAAAAGCACAAGCTGATCAGGGCATTATGGGCGCGATAACCGGCCGTGCAATCTATGAAGGCACGCTGAATGTAAAAGAAGCGCAGGAGTTATGCGACCGTTAATAAAAGGAGTATAGTGGCTCTAGCGAATTTAAAATCATTTTAACTAGCCCTTTAAAAACAGGCGCTTATAATTTAAGTAAAGCGCCTTTCACCATTGAGCAGCAAATAAAGCTAATAATAAAAGAGGTTTTTATGGATAAGAAACCGATACTGGATAAACAGTCAAAAGATTACCTAGAATTTTGTTACAAAGAATATACTCGCCTTGCCGGTGTGCAAGAAAAACATCTGCAATCTGCCTTTTCTGATGTCAAACTTCTGGGCGCTGTCGGCGCAATACTCGCGTGGAAGCCAGTTCTAGACGCCTTGTCCGAGCGTAACGATCCCGTGGTTTTGACATTGGGTTTTCTTGTGCTTATGTTCATTGCACTCTTCGTTTTGCTTTATGATTGCATGAAACAATCGATCATGTTGTTTTACGCTGATCAAATGAAATATTACGAAAGGGAATTAAGGCAGAAGCTGGATGTTCCCGAAGGTGGGATGTTCAGCAGCATCCATAATTGGACACATTGGATGAGCTCAATTCACGACCCCATTGTGAAGTGTTTCTTTGGTTGTTTTTTTTCATTCCTGTTGTTTTTCCCCGTTAGCGTTATTGCGCTTTCTGGTTCGTGGAGTGAAACGTACAAATATGTTGCGCTTTACGTTGTTATCGCATTCTCCCTTTCTTTTTTAAATATTCAGTGCATCAATATCATCACGAAAAAAATTACTCAAAAATTAAGTAGCTCTCAATAATCATTTTGATGGCCTTTTCATTGCCAAAGCAATGTGCCTAGTGGTGTGAATTCGCCCAGCGAAACAATAAGATAAGCTATAGGTTCCTATAAAGAGTCATCCCAATAACGGCTCCCGGCGTAAGTGTTCATAATTACTACTGCTGTGTACCAATATGCCCAAATTTACAATAAAGCGATGGCTTAATTATGGCCTGTTCGCCTTCTTGCTGCTTAGTCTTCAGGGCTGTGCCTTACAACTCCTTGAATGGGGAACACCTAAAGAGGGTTATCAATTAAAAGAGAACATCCCTTACGGCAGCCATAAGCGGCAACGTTTAGATTTATACACACCCGAAACCCCCAATGAAAAAGCCATTACATTGGTATTTTTCTATGGGGGTGCCTGGCAGCGAGGGAATAAAGAGTATTACCGTTTTGTTGCCCAAGCCTTTGCTGAAAAAGGTTACCCCGTTATAGTTGCGGATTACCGTGTCTATCCCGATGTGCTTTTCCCTGACTTTATAAATGATGCCGCCTTAGCAGTTAAATGGGTCGCAGCGCAGACGGATCATTCTATTGTATTAATGGGGCATTCTGCCGGTGCGCATATAGCGGCTTTATTGGCTTTAGACGATCAGTACCTAACGCAAGTTGATGTTGAAAAAAACCGTATTGCCGGCTGGGTAGGCTTGTCTGGCCCTTACGATTTTTTACCACTAAAAAGCGAGCGGTTAAAAACGATTTTTAACGGCGCTGAGGACATTAATGACACCCAACCGATTAACTTTGTCTCCAGCACCGCTCCACCTGCCTTATTGATCCATGGAACCGAAGACACCCGCGTGCTACCGCGAAATACCCAGCGTTTAACAACAGCATTAACAGAGAAGGGAGTAGCAGTGACAACAAAATATTACCCGGGCAAACATGCAATCACTGTCGCTGCACTTTGGGTGCCTTTTAGAAGTAAGTTGCCAGTATTGGATGATATAGAAAATTTCTTGTCAGGGCTTTGATAGTTGATAAAGTGGCTCATCAAGTAAATAAAATATCCATATTTTATTTTCAGACCTTTAGCAGTTAATCAAATATACCTAAAAAACTTACGATAACTATACTTATCCCAAAGGCTCCGGTAAAAATAAAGAAATACCAAAAGGTAATCGCCAGTAGACGATCCCATTTATTAGTGTTTTTAAATAGTAATTCGGAATCGGAGTGAAGAAGGTCAAGTGGAGAATTTTCTAGTTTGTTGCTCCAGCTTTTTGGTAACGCTAAAGCTTGGGCAATATTAAATATGTTCCAGCCGCTTATGAATTCTATGCCTAGCTTATCTTTTGTATCAGGGTTATTTTTGAGCTTGCGAACAGTGGTTTGACTAAAAATTAGGAATAGAATCCACATTGTAATTGATAAAACTATCATTATTCCTACTAAAGTTTCTATGATGCTCATTACTGTAACTTTGTCCATTCTTAACTTTTTGTGTAAAGTCTAACTGCTTTTATTAATGTTTAGTTGCAATTCAAATAAGTCCAAGATAATTGAAATAAAGAAGACATGGTCATTAATTTTCTACTTAATTCATGATGGCGTCATACTAGTTGCCACCATTATTTTTTATTGAAAAATATATTTTTTGCTAAGTAATTATTCCTACGGCTTCTAGTAAAATAAGTAATAAGGCTGAAGAAACAGAAAGGCACAAAGGTATTCAGAATATTCTTGCCAATATTCGATCAAATATTGTGGTGTGTCTATATAATGCATCCGAATCAGCAGCTAAGTTTGATAGTGAGGATGCTTTAAATTTTTTGTCTAACCATCTGGGTCGACAAAAAGCAACGGCAACATTAAATGTATCCCAGCCGCTGATAAAACTTACTCCTAATTTATCCTTAGTTTCAGGGTTCGCTCTAAGCTTTCGCATTGTAAATAGGCCAAATACGATATGCATTGTCATTGCAAAAAAACAAATGCCAAATGAAATGCCTAATAGAGATGAAAAGTTACCCATTAATTCTGTTAATTAAAAACGCCTAGTAAATCAAGTATCATTAAGATGATGCATAGTGAACCCGACGTTGCAAAAGGTACCCAAAAGACTATAGCTAAAAAACGATCGAATCGATTAGTATGTTTAAACAATAAGCTTGAGTCTGCATAAAGGAAGTTTAGCGGGGTGTTTTCTAATTTTTTGCTCCAAGATCGTGGTGTTGATAGCGCCTGGGCAACATTTAAAATATCCCAGCCGCTGACAAATTCCATGCCTAATGCTTCTTTAGTCTCTGGGTTTTTTCTGAGTTTACGAACAGTAACTTGACCAAAAACCACACACATAATTAATGCAAAAACACATAGTGCCGCTGCTATAGCTAGTAAAAAAGAAAACGTGCTCATTAATTATTAATCCAATTCATAATGCCGTCATACCAGCTACCACCATTATCTTTTGTGGCATTATTCACCCATATAGATGCGCCTGTTGTTGTGGCGGCAACGGTTGCTCCTGCTACAATTAAACCAACCCATCCAACTGGTGTTGCAACCATTAAAAACCCCAAAGCTGCAACGCCTGCTTTTGCCGTAATAATACCTGTTGTTGCGCTAAGCCCAAAACTAAGAGATTCAACAAATAGCTCCTTTTCCCAATTGCCATCAGCTTTATAGGCATTATGAATATTACCTACACGGCTGCCAACATCTAGTAATACTAAACCATTGCCAAGGGTATTTGTATATTTGCCGAATTTAATCAGATTAGATGCCTGGATAGTATTAGTGACATGTAATTTAGTGGCTGTACGGCTGCTGCGGGCAATATTCAGTGCACGTGAATTGCTGCTAAGCGGTGTACCTTTGCGAGCTCGGGAAAGGCTATTGACGGTGTTTAGTTCATGCTGAAATTTACTCTGCATTAGGTTGTAGGCTTGCTGAGCTTTTAGTTTGGCAGCTGCTTTATCGGCACCATTACTTCTCATAACATCACGGTACTTAAGTAAGGCAGCTTGATAATTTTGTACCGCTGTCCCAAAGTCTTTAACTCGATATCCATAAACAGCTGTCGATGCACCAACTAAGCCTACATTGTAATCAAACAGTTTGGCAGTAACATCAGCAGCAGCAACGGTATTTTCTGGCCCTAGTGTATTGGCTAGGTTAGTAATCTTTCGTGAGGCTTCCATTGAAGACAAACGATTCAGTATCGCAATATCTTCGCTGGTTAGTTTAGGGGTGATTGCATAAGGCTTGTGGGCAGTAAACCGTGAGGGTGTATTGCCGTACCGGTCAACAATAGGTTCTGATTTGATGCCCAGGCTTTGGCGTAATACGTGTTGTGATTGGGGTTTTGGGCAAAAGAGTAGTTCGGTCATAACAAGTTCCTTTTTAATATACTTTGTAGCGTAAGTATTCTACAAGGTGATCTATTGTGTAGAGTGTTAGTTGTTTGGCAGCAGGTGATGTTTATTTAAAACGCCGTTGGCAAACTAATGACTGTCGCTATTTAAAAATAACGCTCGAAGAATAGCAATTGGTGGTGGCGCTTACTGGCTTGTAATCAAGTAAATGGTGATGAGTGTCACATTTTTCTATGAGGAATAGGGCCATAAGTGGCGCGGTTTATTGCATTTCTGTGAGTGGTCATTAAAACGCTCTTTTTTATTTTTTCAGATTATGTCCTCCTGCTCGCGACTAAAAATAAATAAGTTTTCGTATTAATTAAAAAAGGCCTTTGGTTTTCGCCAAAGGCCAAGCGGGTTTATTGTCCATTAGTACTCACGGCATTTATCTTGTTAGTCTTTTTTAAGGCGTGTAAACCCTAATAATGCCAACATGAAAACAGCAAACCATAATGGCATTGAGCCACCACCACCGCTGCCGCCATTGCCAATGCTTGGACGCGGTTTGTTAGAAACCGTTTGTTGCTGATTATATTGTGGTGCTGCCTGTGTGCTTGAAGGCTGAGCTGTTGCTTGTTGCTCGCGCAGTTTTCTTGCTTGCTGTTCTTTTTCAACACGCTGTTTATTGTTTGCATTAATGCCCAGCTGTTGTAACACTTCTTCTCGCACAACAATCATCGAGGTGTAGTCAGTGACTAAACCATACTTTACAGCCACATCGGTGATTGCTTGTTCAGTATCTTTTGTCGCACCTTGTTCACCATCTTGCCCGTAATAATCTAGCTGGCTTTGTAGATTTTCAATATAGCCGTAAGCCCACAAACGCTCTAATTCTGGGTGTGTAGTATCGCTTACAGGGAATTGCATATTCGCTTTATACATTACTGTATCGGCACCTGTTTGACCTTTAATCGTGATATCAGCGTTATTAATAGTTTGGTTACCATAGTAGTGGCCCAAAATAATTAACTGTTCACCACGATAAAGGCTGCTGATTTTAGCGGGGGTGATATCTTTGGTTTTAACGCCTTTAATATCGACTTGAATATTGCGCAATGCCTGATGTGTCATTTTTTGCGAGGCGAGTGCGATTTGACCGGTAATATCATCGGCGTTGGAAATCGACTGTGCAAAACCATTCGATACTGTTGTCATTTCTTCCAGTAGCGGGCGGTTAGCGCTATTGCCCATCACAAAGGTAAATAAACGCACATCGTTTTTCTTGAGTAATTTAATAAAGGCTTTCTTTTCGGTTGTGCCCACATTGGCCACACCGTCTGTGACTAAAATAACCGCGCTGCTGCGATCTGCATCCAGACCGGTAATGCCATTGCGCAAGCCCGCGTATAAATTTGTTCCGCCACCAGGGCTGTGGTTTTGCAAGCGGTCTAATACTGGCTGAATATTTGCTGGCGTTACCGGCAAAAACCCTTGGGTAAAATCAATCGCATTGTTGTTAAAAAGTACCACTTTGAAGCGATCGGTGTTGCGTAATTTACTTAAGCCTTCGCGAACACCTTCGACTAAACTGGTGTATTTACCCTGCATCGAACCGGAAATATCCAATACAAAAATCCAGTCATTACCTTGTTGTATTTTGCTCAGGTCATCACCGGGGGTTAAGGTCAACATAAAGGTTCCGTGGTTCTGGTTGGCTTCTCGGTAGGTGACCATATCCATCGCACCCGGCAAGTTATCGGCTAAACGCCAGTACAGTACAATATCTTTATCCAATTGGGCGACATGAGACTGGGCGGGTTGGGTTATCGCCTGCTCAGTGGCTGCTTGAGACGTAATGTCTGTAGGGGCTTCGTCGGTTGTTGATTGGCCGCTATTGGCGATATTGATATTCCATTGTCTATCGCTCACTCGCTGGATGTTTGCCTGAGGGTGTTGTGGTAAACGAACCGCATCAACAGGGTAGCCAGAACGCAGGCGTACATTGAAGCTGAATTTCTCTTTAACCACATCGTTACGCGACCAAAATGCGTTTTTAACTTCATCGACACCGCCTTCCTCTAGCGGGTACACATAGCGCCCAACGCTGGAATCAAGATGAGCCGCTTGAATGTAGACTAACCGAATACGCACATCGCTATTGGCGCGTACTGGGGTCACGGAGATATCAAAGGTTTTATAGTCATCCTTCTCGACAAGGGCTGCCTCCCGGCCCGCTTGCTTCTCTTGCTCGTAGATCGTCTTGGCTTGTTGTTTTTCAACGACTTCACCAATGACGGGCTTCCCGTCGATCCAGTAGGTAAACTCACCAACAGCGGCTTTTTCCGGGACAGGGAAGGAGTAGATAGCTTCTAGATCCTGAGGGTTAGGGTTGGCGAATACCTGTTCTACGGATGTGGTGACATAGCCATTGTCGATAACCACATCCACATGGTGTTCGCGAATATCTAATGTGCCTAGCTGGCTGTTAGTGGGCGTTAACAGGCCTGCAGCCTGTGATAATGCTGCCGAGGCGGCAAGTAAGCCGCCAAGTAATAACTTTCCTATGCAGTTCATTTCAAATCTCCTGAAGTAATCAATAAGTTCGCATCGACATGCTGTGTCTGTCATGCATGGGGGAGAGTGTGCAGAGGGAAATAGGATCAATACAGTGATACTAAAAAAGTCGTATTGCCTGAGACTTAGGGTGTCAAATAATGCGACTTTCTCTGGTTTGATGATCGGCTAAATTCTTTATCTGCGACCTTGTGGTATCGATGGAGATGGCTACATAAACAGCGTGCCACTGACTGGATCGCACAGCAATAATAGCCAATATGTGATAGGTATTCTGTGTGAGCTATCTTGGTGCGTAATCTTTCTAAAGTGCAAAAATAGTGAATCAAACAATGGGTTTTGTCGAGAAAAAAATCACCTATTTTTAGTGTTGATAAATTGCCAGTTGTCTATTTTTGCTCTTTAGTTGTCTATTATTGCTTATCTCTTTAATACGGGTGTTATTCATTGTTTACTATTATGGAAAGCGTTATCGTGCCCGCGTTTTTTCATTGTCGAAATAATTTGTTAGCTTAAAAAATTATTTTTTCCCTATAACTTTATTTATGTTTTATTAATTTTTAATACTTATTAAAAATTAATCTATTCGTTGTTTAACTTTTTATTATTAAGGACTTTTTTTAAATTATGTTATTAACGTTGGTTGTAGGTACTTTGGGTGGGGCGGTAGCCTTTTTATTAAAGCTTCCTATTCCCTGGTTAGTAGGTAGTCTACTTGCTACCATATTCTATAAACGTTTTTTTCTTATATCGCCACCAGCAAAAAAGTTCTCGTCATGGATGCGAGTACTGCTAGGGGTTGCTCTAGGGGGATCGGTAGCCAGTAGTCTGGTCGGTTTTGATAAATCGTTATTTATATTGCTATTTGCCGCTATTGTATTTGTTGTTGCTGTTACTATCATTGGTGTGTGGTATTTCCGGCAAGTCCCTTCTTTTAATTCACTCGATGCTTTTATGTCTGCTTTGCCCGGTGGATTAACTTTTTTAATGTCTTTATCAAATGATTTGGGTGACCGTTTTCCAAGAATCGCATTAATACATGCAGTGCGTATGGTTTTATTGATATTAATGTTTTCTGTATTGGCATATTTCCACGGTGTTGAAGCCTCTCAAGGGACAATTATCTCTGCATTTGCGATAAATATAGATGTTAATTTATGGAAGATCATTGTACTTTGTGTATTGTCAGGTCTATTAGCTGATAAATTAAAAGTGCCTGGTGGGCACATAATGTTTCCCATGATTATCGCTGCAGTGGTTTACAGTAGCGGTTTAATTACTATTCCAATGCCAGAGTTAATCAAAACACTCGCAATGGTGACGTTTGGTTCAGTGCTTGGCTGCAAATTATCCGCACGATCGTTTAGTGAATATAGAGAGCCAATAAAAGCATCGGTTATTTTTACTGCTTTTGCTATTGTTACCGCATTATTAATGGCTTTAGGCTTGAGTGAATTACTAGGGAAAAGCTACTTCTTATTCTTTCTTGCTTTGGCCCCAGGTGGAATTGCAGAAATTTCGCTCATTGCATTGGCCCTAGGTTTTGATGTTGGTTTTGTTGCCGTTGTGCATACCTGCCGCTATTTGTTTATTATGTTGATTGGCGTGTTAGGTATGAATGCTTTAAATGCTCGACAGCTTAAAAAAGTGTAAATGTATTACAAAGAAATTTTTACTGTTTTTTCTCTTACCTTTAATCGTGTCTTCATAAATAATATTTTCATATTTTTCTCGTTTAATATTTTTTTGGTAAGACCATGCTTTCGGTCTTACCAAGGTTTTCAGGCTTAGATTAAGTAAAAGGTTATTGCCTGCCGCTTTATTCAATCGGTATTGAGTAATAAATAAGTGAGTCTTCGCTATTGGGAATATAGTCTTCGCCGTAAAATTCGATATCAGCGGCATTCGTATGCCGATAATTGGATTGTGGTAGCCAAGTTGAGTATATGTAGTTAACGGTGTTATCCAACTGGCGAGGGTTGCCTTTGTGTTCAAATGTCGCATATTGTTGAGGGGGTAGTACAAGGCTGACCATGTGCTTAGGAATTGTGTTGATAGTATCGACAATCGCAACGCTGTAGTAATTTAATAATTCAGAATCGTCAGCGGTTTGTTCAATAATGCCATAGCCTATATTAGGCGTGGCACTTTTTATTTCACTCATTAGGGGTAAAAATTTATCCCATAGGCCGATCACTTTTTCCGCTAAGTTATTTTTTTCTGAATCAATACCGTAGTAACTTGTCTTCATGCCTACAAAAAGCTGTTGATCTATAGTATGGATTTCAGGTGACTTACTGATATTGCTATCAATATGTTGTAAGTACTCTTTATCGAACTGTATGCGCCGCATAAACTGATGGCTTTGGCCTGTATTTCTGAATTTTCCTGGTGCGATATTAAAATTTTGTTTAAAGGCGCGGGTAAAGCTTTCTTGTGAGTCGTAACCTGCCGTTAAAGCAATATCGAGGATGCTGATGTCAGTATTAATTAAAGAATCGATGGAATGGCTTAAGCGGCGTGTACGGATATAACATTTTACCGTGTCGCCTGTTAGTGCTCGAAACATCCGTTGAAAATGCCAGCGGCTCATATGTGCCGCTTTGGCTACGTCATTGATATCGATATCCTTATCGAGAGAGGCCTCAATATAATCAACCCCCCGTTGAATTTGTTCGATATATTTCATAAATTAAACTGGCAGCCTTTTAGAATAAAGTCGTGCCGCTATATAAGAGGCGACTAAGGTTTCGAATAAGGCCAATGGCAATACTATCCCTGCAAAACTCCAGCTCGATAAATTCATATTGGCCATACCAACCCAAAATAAGACAAAGAAGAAACACCATGAGGTAATGCCGCTGATTAAAATGGATTGCCTATTATTACCCAATACATTTAAGCATAACCAATATAAGAACACGTAGAGTGCAGATAATAAAGTATCCCAGAATCCCCAGATAATAAATATAGTCCAGTTCATATCAGCGATATTCTCAATAGCTGAAAGATAGCGCTGCATTTCAGGCCTGACAATGATGAAATACCGAAAAACCTCAGAGGTGTGCACCCAGAGGCTGGTAATCGCGGTAATGATAATAAAATCTTTAATCAAAAAGGCTGATTTCATTGCTTATGTCTTCTATCTAAATAACACAAAGCAAGAATTCTAAGCGACTAAGGCTGATGGTTTTTGATATTTTGTGCCAAATTACTTCAGAGCATCAGCTAAGACAAGTAGCTTGCCATTGTTCCTTTGTTATTTTATAGAGTACATGTTCTGCCAGTGGGTGGTTTTCTGGTAAATCAGGATGATGAAAGTTTTCATGGCTATTGGTCATGCCGATACGCTTCATCACATTTTGTGAGCGCTGATTTGATACCGTGGTAAAAGAAACAACTTCTTCAAGTTGTAATGTCTCAAATGCAAAAGCCAAGGCGCGTTGGGCGGCTTCTGATGCATAGCCGCGGTGCCAGAAATTTTTGCTTAAGCGCCAGCCAATTTCGACACAGGGTGCACAGGGTAATGAGTCTTTTGGGGTATGGATACCAACAAAGCCTATAAACTGATTAGATGATTTTTCCTCAACTGCCCAAAGGCCCCAGCCATGCTCAAAAATAAGAGACCTGCATTTTTCAGCCATTGCATTACCGTCAGCTTCGCTTAATGTCGATGGGAAGTACTCCATTACAACTGGGTCCCCATTTAGTTTGGCAAAATCAGGTAAGTCTGACGGCTTCCATTGCCGTAGTCTGAGTCGTTGAGTTTCCAGTTCTGTTGTTGTCATTGATTATCTAAACCGTGTATTAGTATAAGGGCGAATAAGAGCCTTTTATTTATTAATAGATAAGAGCTTACAATCAATCGCTTTATTAGCTATCGCTTCACCTAAAATCATATGTTGATTTTCATCAAGGTGAACGCCATCAATAATACTGGCCGTTGTGACGCTATTGGAATCAAAAAAGTAAGTTGAATTTTCCTGAGCGACAGACGCCAATGCTTCTGATAGCCCTGACCAGCGCTCTGCTGCCCCTTTAAATTTAACCGCCATCGTACTCATTGGCTCAATTATCTGGGGTGGGGAAATAATCAGTATATCTGGCTTAGGCATGCCGGGCTCTATAGGCGCTTGCTGAATAATATCGATTAGTTTCTTCGTTCCCTGAGCAGATAGCAGCGCATTGTGATTGTGTGTGCATTGAAAATCATTTTGCCCGAGCATAACAATCACTAATCTCAATGGTGAATGCATTTCAATAACCTGTGCCAAACCTTGGGAGCCATCTCGGCCTTCCAGAAATGGGTCGCTCCATGCAGTTCTTCTACCGTTAAGGCAGTTTTCAATCACACGAATATTATGACCCTTGGAGTGCAATGCATTTTCCAAAATACCAGGCCATCGTTTTTCGAATGATAAGCGCTTGCGTGTGCCGGGGATGATTCCCCAAGTCAGTGAATCTCCATAAATAAGAATTTGATCCATGTTATTTCTCATTTCTAATAAATAATGTTAATTGAATAATAGGGGATAAAATAATATCCCCTTATGGTAATCAAGGGCTAGTGGTTTTTTTCTTAAGGCGTTGTAATACAGAATTTTTCCTTCGCTCGTGCTCGTCCTGGCTTATTTTAGTGTGGCGCTGATTGAGCCCATGTGGGTCCATACGGTTTTCCATTTCTGTCCAGGCTGTTTCTCTATCATCATCACCCATTTGTAATGCAGCAACATGGCGGCGTGTTGCTTCAAGCTCGCTGAGCTGCCTGGGGATGTTATTCGCTTTTGCTAAACCGCTGGCACTTATCTGTTGTGCTTTAGCTAATCTTAAGTCACGACGGTACTGGCTGATTTCGGTCAGTGCTCTGCGCAGTGCGGTTTCAATTGACGTAATACGCTTTGTCATGTCCCTGTGCTGTTTTTTCAAATCGCTGAGGGTGTCCTCGTATTGAACAATATCATAAGCAATTTCATCTATCAGATTTTGCTCTCCATTTTCATTCAGCAGTGACTCTGCTTGTTGTTCGCGTTTGGTAAGAATTTGTTTGACTGATTCTATCTCTCTCTCAATTTGATTTCGAGCCACAATCAATTCGCTCATTGCTTGTTTGCGACCTTGTATTGAGTGTTCGACATCGACAATCTCTTGTTCAAAAACTCGAATCGCATTAGCATCCAATAATACTTCTGCTGATTCTCTGGCTGCACCCCTCGCAAGGGTTGTTAATTTGCTAAATATTCCCATGATCATTCTCCTATTGTGCCATCTCATTAATCATTTTTGAGGTTCTTGCTTCGCTGACTTTATTGATCAATCGGTTGGCTTCATGCTGATCACGTAAAGTTTTTGATAGAGTAATCGTAGAGCTGACAAGAAATAATGAGCTAAGTGCGAAGTAACCCTTAATTAAAAAACTGCCAGGCACTAAAAAAATACCCGCCGCAACGGCTAATATGGCAATTAAGAAACTGGCTTTTACAAAAAACAACCAGCCTTCAGACATGCTTTGTATATCGTAGTCTTTCATGGTGAAACCTCTTTAATAAATTAGTTAAGAGGTTTCAGTGTTGATGAATCTTGCTGAGTGGACAAGAATAACCAGAAAAGTAGTGCTAAGTAATACTGATGGTATAAGTGGGTAAAACTGAGGTTTAAAATACAATGAATGATATTGCTATGTCGCCAAAAACAACAAGAGTTTACAATGGTATCTAAGTGATATGAGCAAGGCTGGATATTAAAAAGATTGTTTATTGGTGATTCATCAGCCTCTTCTAGTTTTCTGGTGTGATATGCATCACAAAAAAGTGGTTTTTCCTAAAGGCTCTAATAAATCCCGTGACTCCATATGGTAGATTCATTACATTCCCTGTTAGCATAAATGCTACCGCCAGATCTCAAATATTAAGGAACAATAAAATGAGTACATCTCTCTTACCCTATAACGACTATAAAGAACAACACTTATTAAACGGTTTGCTCAATCGTCCGCAGACTCAACAACTCTTTAAAAAACTCGATGCTGATACCAGCTTGGTTGGTGCGGGTGTGGTCTATATCGACCAACACTACACTGCAGTTAAGCTGCGTGAGTTTAAGCCTGTTTGTAGGATCAAGCCTATTCATATTGTGATACATGAAGCACCTCCTAGTGAGTCTATCGATGCTTATACCATCAAGCTGCGCAATAATGCTCGGCCATCAAAGCTTGCAGGTGAGGCGGTAGGTACAGTATTAAGTTGTGGGGCAGCAGTGTTGGGGTGGTTGGTAGTTATAGGTAGCAATGCTGCAGCGCCGGTCACTGCGGGCACATCTTCTGTAATAGGATATCTAGCTATAGGAGCTGCTTCAGCTAGTACAGTTCAGTGTGCAAATGGTCTTTACCGGACAAAAAATGAACTTAAATCTCCTGAGCAAAATGATTGGCTAGATTCGCAAGAATGGTATCAGCAATCTACAAAGGCTTTAGATCTTATATCCTTGGCAGGAGTTGGTGCTACAGGCTTGGCTACTGTTAAGTCAGTCTTAAATTTGAGGAAAGCTTCCTCTCGAAGCTTCTTAGAAATACTTAAAGGGATGAGCCGACCCGAGCGCGCACGATTAACGAAAGAGCTAGCGAGAGCAAAAGTGCCGGGTTTGTCGAATAAAGCATTTAAAGAAATGGTGCGTGCAGGTGAATTTCCTAAGCGTTTTTCAAACCATAGTATTAATACTGCTCTTATGCTGAGTGTTAAGGATGCTGTGGGCGCCACCTTGAGCTTTAGTGGTAGCGCTTCTTCAGGTAATGTAAAAAACTTTGTAATTGGTGTGTATGAGGCTCAAGATAAATAATGACAGAAAAAAAAGAGCGTGGCCCTAGTGCCTACAATACCCCCTACGATGAGTTGCCTGAATATTTTGCCGTTTTTTCTCCGTATACATGGCTGTGGCTAATAGAAATAATGCTTATGTTAATTGGAGGAACAATATTAGTATCTTTGATTAGTGACAATTTTCTCCCTTCTATGTCCCCTGCATTTGGTTTCATCATGGTTGTGTTTGGGAGCCTTTGCATTTCGATCCCTAATTTTATGTTAGCTTATGGTTATAATCAGGGAGTTTTAATTTTGCAGCTATTGTGTTTGATTTATATTGTTGGTGCAGTCCCTCACTTTTTTTTTGATTACCCTTTATTTAGTTTGCTGCCTTTATTTTGTGGAATTTTTGTTCTTTGGATAATAAATACGGAAAAATTTAAGGTTTTCGTATTTCACCGTGTAAAAATGGGTGAATGGAAGAGAGATCAGTTAGAGAAAAATAAAGTTCGGCGAGAAGTGATTCGAGAGCGCAAAGCCGAGGAAAAAATGAAGCGGAAAAAAGCTGGTTAGCGATAAACCAAGAATCGGTGATGGCCAAGCATAAAGAATGTGGCTCTAGTGTTTATAATAGTTCCTATGCTGGGTTGCCAGAATACTTTGCCATTTTTTCGCCTTATACATGGCTATGGTTATTAGAGCTATTATTAATAGCAGTAGGTGGTATATGTTTAACGATTGTAATTAGTATAAACTATCTCCCTTCAATACCAGCTCTTTTCATTGCTGTTGTGGTTTTAATTACTTTTTCGTTTTTAATACCCAATATTATGTTGAATTATGGTTATAGTCGAGCCATTCCATTTATACAATTGCTGTGTGTCATCTATATTTTAACTGCAATACTTGATTTTATATCAAATCAATCCTCAATTGGTTTATCCCTCCTTGCCTGTGGAATATTAATACTTTGGATTAGTGTTACAGAAAAATTCAATATATTTACAGATCATCGTATAAAAATGAGGGAGTGGCGTAGAGAGGAAGTAAAAAGGAATAAAATCAGACTCCAAGTTACTCAAGAAGAAAAAGCTAAAAAAGGAATAAAAGATTTTATATCGGGGAAAATTATGTCGATAGACGCTACTCCATATAACATTCCTTATAATGAGGGCCAGCTACCACAGTACTTTGCCATTCTTTCATCCTATGTATGGATAATAATAGTGGAAATATTACTTATGATATTGGGAGGAGCATTATTATTATCCATTTTTACAACTAATTATTTTATTTCATCGATAGAAGCCTACCTTTTGGGGTTAGTGACCGTGGTCTTTTGTATTTCTACGCCTAATTTTATGTTAGCTTCTGGCTATAGTCGAGGGGTTCTTTTTCTACAACTACTTTGTGTCGTTTATATCGTTGCTTCAGCGCTTCATTTTCTAGCGGACACATCTCTAATTAGTTTGTTTCCTTTTCTCTGTGGAGCGCTTTCTCTCTGGATTACAACTACTATAAAGTTTAAAGTCTTTGTGATCCATCGCATTAAAATAGGTGAGTGGAGAAGAGAACAATCAAATAAAGATAAGCGCTTGCGCGAGATGGTTCGATCACGGAAAGCTAAGACAATGGGTAAACGAAAAAGGTGATGTAATAATAGAAATGCACGCAGCTTATTTTTTTAGATATTCCTCAAATAAGCTGTACTGCCACTGCCTTAAAGCAATAACAGCTGTATTACCATATTTCTTATCAAAAGGTTGGGGAATGTCTTCTTTAATTAATTCATTAAAATTATTGGCGAGTTGTTGCATCTTTTTTTGTAATTCAAGATTGGATGCTTTTGTTAATAAACCATTTAAAACAATTAACTTCTCTGATTCTTTATCAAAGCGGCACTGGAAAAATTCACGCTCCAGTTGTTGCTGATAAAAGCGCTGTATTGGTCCGTTTGGTCGCCATGAAAAGTTAGGTGCAATCAATAGCTTGATACGGTTATTGGGCAGTAGCTCGATAATCTTTAAGCGATCTAAATGGGCCAGTTTCTGAATGCAGTCGGTGGGTTTGATGGAGTATTTATTAATAATATCCTCATAGGTCAGGCAGTTAATGACATTGGCGGTAATCATTAACAGCAGAGGGTCGCTTACGATTTGCTTTTCTTGCTCTTCGGTGAGTTCAACCAGTTCTGGTTGTTCCTGTAGCATCAGCTGGACTAAATCGGAAATCTGCAGACCAATTAATTGGCTAATGGAGTCGAGCCGTTGCAGTGTAAAGTTCTGTTCTGCAAATAGGCGTTTTACTGAGGCTTCACTTAATTCTAAGGCGTGGGCAACATCGGTATAGGTTTTACCGTGTGCTTTGAGTTGCTTCTTCAGGGTCTGTACGAGAGCTTGAATTTGCGCCATTGTTGATCTCCGGATTGGCTGCCACTAATGAAGAGTGTATCGTTTGGCTAATTTTGGCCTTATCTTCGAGCCTGCCGTTTGGTTCGAGGCCGTATTCACAACGTAGTAAAAAGGCCTACTACTTAGCGGTCTGTACTATAAAAGTATCATATAATAATTCTTTTGGTGAGCTATTTCTCTACTTTACCAGTAAAAGTTGTAACTATTGTTACTTTTGAGCAAGCTTAATACTGTTAGATAGCACGTCTACACAATAACAACACGACAGAAACATGTTTAAAGGATCTTACTAATGCAAAGCTTGATTCGAACACTCGGAGCGCTCCCTTTTCTGGTGGCGGTATTTCTTAATGCCTTTGTTGATTTAGGCCATAAAATCATTGTTCAGAATACGATTTTCAAGATTTATGATGGTCCGGAACAGGTCATTCTGACTGCTATCTTAAATGCTCTGATTCTTTTGCCCTTTATCTTACTCTTCAGTCCTGCTGGTTTTGTTGCCGATAAATACCCCAAAAATCAGACGATGCGCATGGCTGCATGGGCCGCAGTTGGCTTAACTATTGCGATCACAATCTGTTACGCCCTGGGGTGGTTCTGGATGGCTTTTGCAATGACTTTCTTGCTGGCTGTGCAATCGGCTTTTTACTCTCCGGCAAAGTATGGTTATATCAAAGGGCTGTTCGGTAAGCAGCGGCTTGCTCAGGCAAACGGTCTAGTGCAGGCGATCTCTATTGTGGCTATTCTGTCTGGCACATTAATTTTTTCAATCGCGTTTGAGTATTGGTACTCTCCAGAAGCCACTACCAAAAGTGATATTTTGTTGAACTTGGTTCCTGTTGGTTTAATTTTAGTGGTGAACAGTGTAATTGAGTTAATCATGATGTATTACTTACCTCAGCAAGAGGAAATTGATCATAGTCAAAAGTTTGAGATGAAAGATTATGTGACTGGGAAATCAGCGATTGCTAATCTAAAGCCTCTGTTACACCGCCATGCTATCCGGCAAGCGATGATTGGCCTTGCGGTATTCTGGTCGGTAGGACAGGTTATGTTGGCAACATTCCCCGCTTTTGCTAAAGCGACCTTGGGTGAAACTAATACGATTGTTATTCAAGCGATTTTGGGCGCAAGCGGTGTGGGTATCGCATTAGGTTCGGCACTGGCGGGCCGTCTTTCACGCAATTATATTGAAACGGGCCTGATTCCTGTTGGTGCTTCAGGTTTTGCTTTAGGGCTCTGTTTTCTTCCTTATTTGGAAAGCACATCATGGATGGCTATCGACTTTTTATTTATTGGCTTGATGGGTGGTTTATTTATTGTTCCTCTAAATGCGCTGATTCAGTTTTATGCCAGAGAAAATGAATTGGGGAAATTGCTAGCGGCTAATAATTTAGTACAGAATTTTTCTATGCTGTTGTTTTTAGCATTAACTGCTAGCTTTTCTTTACTGGCAATTAGCCCTAAAACATTATTGATATTAATATCCATTGTGGCTGTTATTGGTGGTGCTTACACTATTATTAAATTGCCGCAAAGTTTGGTGCGTCTATTGTTCGGCTATATTGTTTCTCGTCGATATCGTATCAATGTAGAGGGAATGAAAAATATTCCAGAGAAAAAAGGCGTACTGTTATTAGGTAACCATATCAGTTGGATTGATTGGGCCATTGTTCAAATTGCCTGCCCGCGCCCGGTGCGTTTTGTTATGTTAAAAAGTATCTACCAGCGTTGGTATTTACAATGGTTTTTTAAATTGTTTGGTTGTATTCCTATTGAATCCGGTGCAAGTAGCCAGAAATCGTTAGAGCAGGTTGCAGACTTGCTTAATAATGGAGAAGTTGTGTGTTTATTTCCTGAGGGAATGATAAGTCGCAATGGTCATCTTGCAGAATTTCGCCGTGGTTATGAGCGAGCAGCAGAAGCGTGTAATGATGAGGTGGTAATTTTGCCATTTTATCTTCGTGGCTTATGGGGCAGTCAGTTTTCGCGTTCATCGGATAACTTTAAACGTTTGCGTAGCGGTGGTTTGCGCCGAGATTTAATCGTGGCATTTGGTAAGTCCTTACCAAAAGATATTGAAGCCAGTGAGCTTAAGCGGCGTGTATTTGATTTGTCGATCAGTTCCTGGCAAGCCTATGCTGAAAGCTTGTCAACATTACCTAATGCATGGATTGACAGTGTGAAGCGCCAAGGTGATACCTTATCAATTGCCGATACCTCAATGGGTAAAAAAGCCCAACCCTTATCAACTCATAAAGCACTAACTGGTGCAATTGCATTTTCCAGTAAAATAAAAAAATTGAGTGGAGAAAAAAATATCGGCTTGTTATTGCCAACCAGTGCTGGTGGGGTATTGGCTAATATGGCAGTACTACTAAGCGGTAAAACGGCAGTTAATTTAAATTATACGGCAAGTAGTGAAGCATTTATTTCCTCGCTTGAGCAGGCTGATATCGAAACTATTTATACGTCAAAGCTATTTTTATCAAAGCTAGCAAAGCGCGGCATAGATTTTGAAAAAATATTAACCTCTTATAAGGTTATTTATTTAGAAGAATTAAAAGAGAAAATTCCTAAATGGAAAATGCTAACAATATTACTATCGGTTAAGTTATTGCCAGCTCGGTTATTAAAGCTTTTGTATTCTCGGTCTCATGATAACCAAGACACTGCTGCTATTCTTTTTTCCAGCGGTAGTGAAGGTTTGCCAAAAGGTATACAGCTAAGTCATATGAATATTATGGCTAACTTAAAACAAATTGCGGATGTGTTAAATACGCGTGAAGATGATGTGGTGATGGCTTCTCTACCATTATTTCATGCGTTTGGCTTAACAGTCACTCAGTTTATGCCATTGATTGAAGCGATGCCGTTAGTGTGTCATGCAGACCCTACGGATGCAGAAGGAACGGCTAAAGCTGTTGCAAAATATAGAGCGACAATTATGTGTGGCACCTCTACATTTTTACGCCTATATTGCCGCAATACCAAAGTGCACCCATTGATGTTTGATAGTTTGCGAATTGTTGTTTCTGGTGCAGAGAAATTAAACCCTGCGGTTCGTAGCGCTTTCAAACTTAAGTTTAATAAAGAAATTTATGAAGGCTATGGGGCAACCGAAACAACGCCAGTCGCTGGCGTTAATATTCCCACCGTGCTATCGACCGACGATTGGAAAGTCCAGATAGGTGACAAACCGGGGACCGTTGGTATGCCATTGCCTGGAACCAGCTTTAAAATCGTTGATCCAGAAACTTTTGATGAGTTGCCAACCGATGAAGACGGTATGATTCTTATCGGTGGTGCACAAGTGATGCAGGGATACTTAAAAAACCATGAAAAAACAGAGCAGACCATTCGTGAGATTGACGGAGTTCGTTGGTATATCACCGGCGATAAAGGGCATCTTGATAGAGATGGATTTTTAACCATTGTCGATCGCTATTCTCGCTTTGCAAAAGTAGGAGGGGAAATGATTAGCTTGAGTGCTGTTGAGCAAAAAGTGCAAGAGAGTATTGTTTTTGGTGATGATTCCGATGGCCAGCAGCAAGATGTTGAAGTGGTTGCTATTAATATCCCCGATGAAAAGAAAGGCGAGAAAATTATTTTGCTCTGTGAGTATGAAATAGATATTCACGCATTAAAAAATGCCATGCTAGCGAACGACTGTAATCCATTGATGCTTCCTAGTGGCCTAGTGACGGTAGATGCCTTACCTAAGCTTGGTTCAGGTAAAGTTGATTTTGCCAGCGCAAAAAAATTAGCCTTAGCGTAAAGCGTATTCATACTAGGCGATTTATAGACATTGCTTCACAGAGGTCTTTGATGTGCTATTCTTCGCCTTTTTAGTCTTGAATAACCCGAACACAGAAATACGATAACACTATGGCCTTATCCCACATTATTGCCCATCATCTCCAACGACCAGATCCCAGTGCGACGACAACATTAACATTGAGAGATAGCTGTTGGGCAAAAAATGGGCGAATTGAAGAGTGTTTTCGTGAGCTAAAGCATTGTGTAATCAGGCGGTTTAGTAAAGATTATGGTCGCTTTTCTGATGATCATGGTGCTCATCCATTATCTAGCTGGTTAAAGCAATACAGCGAAGATAAAATGAGCTTTGAAAGTTTCAGCAAAAAAGCCATGGAGCATTTCAAGATTGAACTTGATAAAACAGAAGTGCCTCTGGATGGTTTTTTGTTTTTTGGCCATGAACAGTTAGAACATGAAAGTGCTATTCATATCTTTTTTGTACAACATAATACAGGGCAATTTATCGACGGAGATGTTGAGGTAAATGAATCCTTTTATCTCGATACGTCGAATGTTTGTCTCGCTGCTAAGATTAATTTAACGGATTGGCAAAGCGGCGATGTTCATCGTGCGGCAAATTCCCTGACTTTATTGCGTTGGCGAGGTGAGAAAGAATTAACTGATGTGTTCGTTAATTTTATTGGCTTTGCTGAAAAAATTGATGTGAGTGCTGATACTGAAGAATTCTTGAATATTGTTTCTGATTACACAAAAGACTTGCCTGAAGATGTTGCGCACTATACCAAGAAGCAAGTTGTAGATTATTGTCTGGAACAAGACAAAATTGGTAAACCTGTAGTAATTAATGAGCTATCTACTCAGCTTAAAGATAATCCTGCTCCGGCCAAGGAAAATGCGGATGGCAGTGTCTCACCCCCACCACCCAAGTTACCTGAATTTGCTTCATTTGTTTCGGAAAATAAACCAGAGTCGAAACCAGATTTAATACCAGATAAATCAAAGCTACGGCAGTTTGTTAGAATCAGCGGTCGTGACAATAACTTAAGTATGAGTTTTTCTTCTCGTTGTCTGGGAGATACTATTGTCTATGACCCCAATTCTGATAGCTTAACAATTAAAGATATCCCTTCCTCATTAAAAGCACGTTTGGCAAAACATTTTCAAGAAAATAAATAGCCATAAACTACTAATGCTTTAATCCCCCTCTTTATGTTTTATCATAGAAGAGAGGGCAGCTCCGAATTGCCTTGCTAGTTAATTCACTTCAAACCCGCGTAAGAAACCATATCCTGGTGGGTTAGGTTGCGGAATATAGACTTTGATAAATGCATTTAATGGCGAGCCGCGAGGTAAGGGTGGTGGCCCTGCTTTAATGGCTTGAGCAAAGTAGCCCGCGCCAACAGAGTAAGCAGGTGGCCCACATATTTCTGATGGCGTGCTGTTTAGTGCGGTAAAGCAAAGCTCAACAGATGCATCTTCAGTAACGCTTGGATCACCAAGGTAAACTGTCACGCTACTGATATGAGTCGGGTGAGCATCTACTCCATCAATTGGGCAGATGAAGTCTGCACCGCTATTCATATTCGAAGGAATTAAAAAACTTGCCCCATCGAACTCAGCTTCTTTAGAATCATTGGAAGATTGGCAAACACCAACAGCTACCTGCTGAACCATTTGGGCCGAAGCTGGTAGTGCTAAACCAATAGCAAAAGCGGCAAACGTTATAAATTGAATAAAACTTTGTGTTATCGATCTCATAAAAAACTCCTGTAGTATTAACGCTACGTTATATATCCTCATTAGGGGTTGACATGATATTCCTTTTTTTAAGTGTTTTTTATCCCTAGTTATAGGTATCTATTCATGAAATACTGAATGGGACAGCATAATCAATACTGAGTGATAGGCATTGTTGAAAAATACAGATCTCTAGTAGATGCGATGGAAACCGTATACACTTCATTTTTTTCAATTTAGGGGTTAGTAAATATGCCGAAGGCAAGTGAAATCAAGAAAAATGCCGCGATAGACTATAACGATAATACGTATATTGTCAGGGATATTGAACGTTCTGTACCACAGGGTCGGGCAGGAGGCAGCCTCTATCGTATGCGTATGTACGATGTTGTGACTGGTAACAAAATTGATGAGACATTTAAAGATTCAGATATGTTGAATCTTGCGGATCTTATTCGTAAGCCCGTTATGTTTTCTTATATCGATGGTGATGAATATGTCTTTCTTGATACAGAGGATTACACGCCCTATAACCTGAATAAAGAATCTATCGCTGATGAAATACTTTTCATGAATGAGTCGACAGAAGGGATGCAAGTTGTCGTGGTTAATGACGTGCCTGTCGCACTGGATTTACCAAACAGTGTTGAGCTTGAAGTGACAGAAACCGATCCTTCAATTAAAGGGGGCTCCGCAACGTCTAGAACAAAGCCCGCGCTATTATCGACAGGGGTAACGGTACAAGTCCCTGAGCATATTTCTACCGGCGATAAAATCAAGGTAAATGTTGAAGAACGTAAATTTATGGGAAAGGCTGATTCTAAATAAAAGTGTGGCAGTAATAAGCGATGCGCCTGTAATAATCTTTTAATTAATTAGGTTACAGCATTACCTGTAACCTAATTGATTCACTTTTTTAATTCTCTATTCTTGTTTCTTGAATGGATAAAACAATTGCCCCATAAAGGTTCTTGGTAATCGTTTGGTTGTGCCATAGTCTTTAGGCCAATGTTCCACTGGCATATGGTAAGTGCCAAATAATCGATCATAGAGAGGCATATGCACTGCGTAGTTAGTATCGATAGCCGGTGCATCAGAGCTGTGATGCCAATGATGATATTGTGGTGTGACTACAATGTACTTTAAAGGTCCCCAGGGAATACTTAAATTCGAATGAACGATCACCGCTTGCAAGGCTGCAAATGTGACATAAATATCCAACGCTGCTTTATCTGGCCCCAGCAAATACAGTGGCACCATGGCAATTGAGCGATCTACAATCGTTTGTACTATATGATTACGTGAGCCAGCTAGCCAATCCATATATTCCACAGAGTGGTGAACCGCATGAAATGGCCATAGTTTTGGCACTTCGTGAAAGCAACGATGAGACCAATACAAAACGAAGTCAGCACAAAAAATAATAATAATGACTTGCGCTAAGATAGGTAAGCTTTGCAAAGCTTGCTGCAAGTCAGTACTCAATGCCCAGTTAAAAGCAGTGGCAACAAAGTAATTGCCGATCAATAATAATATGGCGATCAGCAAATGATTAAAGCAAAAATACCAAAGGTCCAGCTTCCATTCGGGGCGCAAGATAGCCTGCTCTTTATACTTCGGAAAAATCTTTTCCAGAAAGGTAAATATAACAACGGATGCAATCAATGAAAGGATTAACCAATCAAGCCCTAGAGACAGTGAGTTAGGTGTGACTGGTTCTACAGGAATATTATAACCACCTAGTAACATTGCCGCCGCAGAAAAGACAACACCGATAGCTCCCAGTTTTCTGCGTTTTCCAAGAATAAAAGTTAGCAGTGCGAAAGCTAATGATGTCCATATACCGATCATTAAAATAGTTTGCAGTGCTTCTCCGTCGTAGGCTTGGCGTAAATCGGTTGTTGTCAGGTAACTGGGGAATAAATAACACAGAACCGCTAGGAAGCTCAGTACGCCCAGGCTGCAGGCAATATAGCCACTGATATTGCCATCACCAATACGAAACTCTCGATCGGACATATCCATCGTTTCTCTCGGTGTGTATTCGTGTTCTTTGGGGTCAGACATATATCATCCTTACTGATAGAAATAGTAATTCATCAAGCATAGTAAAACGGTTGCCCTAAAACGAGCAAGGGGCAGAGACGTTTCTGTCGGGTTGTTCTCTCAGTTTAATAAAGATGCAATTTAACAAAGTTGTAATGCAACCGTGCAGCCATTTAAAAGAGAGGCAATTATAATTAAGCGGCAATAAATAAACCTCTGTATAATGCCGAACTCCCATTTTTTAACGTTATGAATATCCTATGCCTCTTGCCAAACGAATTATTCCTTGCCTTGATGTTGATTGTGGCCGTGTTGTAAAAGGTGTCCAGTTTGTGGACATTCGAGATGCCGGTGACCCTGTTGAAGTGGCTAAGCGCTATAACGAACAAGGCGCCGATGAAATTACCTTTCTTGATATTACGGCAACCCATGAAGGGCGGGAAACTACAGTGCATACGGTGGAGGCGATTGCCTCTGAAGTATTTATCCCATTGACCGTTGGGGGTGGTATTCGTACCCTTGATGATATTCGCACCATGTTAAATGCTGGTGCCGATAAGGTAGGTATTAACTCTGCTGCTGTCTTTAACCCTGAGTTTGTTAAAGAGGCTTCAGAACGCTTTGGGGCGCAATGTATTGTCGTAGCAATCGATGCTAAAAAAGTCAGTAATGACGATGAGCCTGCATGTTGGGAGATATTTACTCATGGCGGGCGAAAACCAACGGGTATTGATGCGGTAGAGTGGGCTGTAAAGATGGCTGACTATGGTGCAGGTGAAATATTACTGACCAGCATGGATAAGGACGGCACGAAAGATGGTTTTGACCTTGCACTGACAAGAGCAATTAGTGATGCGGTGTCTATTCCTGTAATTGCGTCGGGTGGTGTGGGTAACCTTCAACATCTGGCCGATGGTGTTACCGAAGGCGGTGCAGATGCTGTGCTGGCTGCCAGTATTTTCCACTTTGCTGAGTATTCAGTACCAGAAGCAAAGGCCTTTATGTCTCAGCAGGGGATAGAAGTTAGGGAAGACTTGCCGAATTAGGCATTGAAATGCATTACCCGTATCAAGTCTTGATACGGGGAAAAAGTAATCGTACTAAGCTGCCTGGTTTACATACTCGCTGATACGATCAACTATCGCTGGTTCCGCAGTGCTCAGGAACTCCATAAAGCCATTGATACCTTCAAGTGCTTCATTGGCGCTGTCATATGGACCAATGTCCATTCCTTCACGCGTTCGGAAATACCAGTAATTATGCTGAGTGAACAAGCGGTCACTACGAATAGGTATCTTTCCGGCTTCGTTTCTACGGCTCATTGCTACGCTATCCATTGTCATGTGCATATCCTCTATAAAAGTATTTAAGCAATGTAGTAATTATTTTAGCGCTTTTTTTAATAATAAAATGTGCTGAATTTGGTAATTTAAGAGTCAAATCCAAGCAGTTATAGTGCTTAATAGTTGTTTAGAAATTAAGCATTACTATGACCATTCTAACTTTATACTGGGAAAATATCTTCGAAGTACGACGAACGGTGGTTTAAATATACTCAATGATAGCCAATTAGGAACTGCTTCTCTCTGCTTTTGTGATCCGTGTCACATTTTTGCGTGAATATGTTTTTTATTAGGTGAGTGACTGTTTACTAACTTTGATGCGTTGGTTAACTGGATGCCTTGGGAGGCTAACCGGGATATATTTTTCTGTAGGTAATCCAGTGTTTCAGGGTAGGGGTGTGCAATCGCAATGGCATAACCTCGGCGCTTAGCAACGGCTATAAACTGCGCGAACTGTTCATCGATAAAGCCAGGGTCTCGCTTATGGTCGAGAAAAATATCCCGTTTTAATGAGGGAACATTGTGCCGTTGAGCCGTTTGCCAGGCGACGCTCTGCGGTGTCGTTCGGCTGTCGATAAAATAGAGCCCTCTCTCGCTGAGTGTCTTCATTGTCCATTCCATGGGTAGACGCTTCTGCGTTAATAAGCTGCCCATATGGTTATTGACGCCAATGATATGGGGAACTGACTCTAGGGCTTTGATGAGAGTCTGGTTAAAGTCATGCTCATTCATTAATTCTGTCAGGCCTGCCTGGCCTAGGGGGTAATCATGAATATTGCTCATGGGGGCATGTAGTATGAGTTCTTTTTGCTGTTTATGCGCTTCTATTGCCAGAAAACGAGCGTTAGGGCTATGAGGGATGATGGCATAGGTAATGGGTCCGGGTAGGGCGAGGGCGGTTAAACCTTGATGACGGTTATAACCGATATCGTCAATAATAATAGCAACATGAGCGATAATGTCTGGGTTATTTCTATCGTCAACGACCGCTTCCTCTCCATAAGATGGCAATGTTACTAAGAATGTAAACAGTAAAGCGAGAATAGGTCGTCGCATAATAGTAATGGTCTTGATTATTATCGTTATCGTTAATTACTGACTCGTGCTGTTTGAGTTTGTATTCTTATTGAGGGCCGTCTTGTTAAATATGGCAAGCCCTTTCAGCATGTTTAACGCTTCGAATAGCTGGTTATCATCAGTATCGCTACCTTTAGACTCCTCATTAGCTTTGTCTTTGCCTTCATTGCCGTTGGTTAAATGACCGCTAAGATCTGCTTCTTTAATTCGTTGATCGCCGTCTATTTGAGTAATTGTCGCGCGTTTTATGACAACATCAGGTTCAATGCCTTGAGCTTGAATAGAGCGGCCCTTGGGGGTGAAATAACGAGCTGTTGTGAGTTTAATTCCTTTGTCTTGAGCAACAGGTAGGATGGTTTGTACAGAACCTTTACCAAAGCTGCGAGTGCCCATAATAATAGCCCGGCTGTGATCCTGTAGTGCGCCAGCAACAATCTCTGCTGCGGAGGCAGAACCACCGTTAATTAAGGCGACAATGGGCAGGCCCTCAGCAAGGTCACCTGTTTTTGCCGAGAAAGATTGGTTGTTATTCTCTAGCCGCCCTTCGGTATACACGATTAAGCCATCATTAATTAACGCATCGACAACTTGCACCGAGGCCTGCAAAATTCCACCAGGGTTATTGCGTAAATCCAACACGAAGCCTTTTAAGTTCGGATTCTTTTTGCGGAGCTTCTTGATTGCTGACTCGAAGTCTTTTCCTGTATGAGACTGGAATTGAGAAATGCGAACATAGCCAAAGTCATCTTCAATAAGTCGCGAACGTACACTTTTGGTTTTTATCGTATCGCGGACAACGGTGATAGTGATCGGTTTATCTTCACCTTTGCGAACGATGGTAAAGATAACTGGCGTTCCCTTAGGGCCACGCATGATCTTGGCTGCTTCGCTGATGCTCAAACCACGAATAGATTTTTCATCCAGCTTAATGATTAAATCGCCTGCCTGTATGCCTGCTTTTTCTGCGGGTGTGTCGTCGATTGGTGTGATGACTTTGATGTAACCATTTTCGCTACCTATCTCCAGGCCTACACCGCTGAATTCCCCTTGAGTGCTTTCTTGAAGAGAGTTGAAGTGAGACGTGTCCAGGTAATCTGAGTGTGGGTCGAGTTCTTGCAACATCCCTTTGATTGCATTCTCCAGTAGCTCTTGATCACTGACTGGCTCGACGTAAGAGCGTCGAATATGATCAAAAATCAAGGTAAATAAGCGTAAGTCTTGGAGTGGCAAAGGATCTTTATTATTGGTTTCTGCTTTAAGGTCAGCTGCTGTAGGTGTGGTTGCAGGTAATGTTTGTTGGGCGAGTGCTGGTGCAGCGATATAACACAAGCTGGAAGCAATAAGTAAAAAGCGGCAAGTCAGGGACATAACAATCCTGTTTTTTAAATAGATGGTTAGAAAGAGCTCAAACATGCTCTATGTGTTTGATGAGGGCGAACTCATCTTTTTATCTGTGACACGTATTGGCTTAGCTTCAACCGCGTGAACCAGAGGATAACCATGGCTTAGGGTTTTGTGGCTTACCGTTATGGCGTATCTCAAAATATAGACCAGCTTGGGCTTGCCCGCCGGTATTACCTAATGTGGCTACTGGGTCATTGCTTCTCACCCAGTCTCCTGTTTCTTTCAGTAATGTTTGATTATGAGCATACAGGCTCATGTAACCATCACCGTGGTCAATAATCAGCAATAGACCATGGCCACGAAGATAGTCGGAGAATATCACACGCCCATGATGTACGGATACCACTTGGCTACCGGATTTTCCTGTAATAAATAATCCATTCCAACGTAGTTTTCCGTTAAGCCGAGGTGTGCCGTAGTTGCGGGTAATTCGGCCTTTAGCTGGGAAGGGTAGCTTTCCCCGAGCGGTACGAAAAGGCTTGCCATCACTGGGTAGCTTAAGTTTGCTTAAGGCTTGTGTTGCCTCTTCCAGTAATCGCTCCAAGCGTTCATGATCGCCTTGGAGTTTTGACAAGCTACCCCCTTTTTTACGAATTTCGCGGGTGAGTGACTTCAGTGTCGCTAGTCGTTGAGCTTGTGAATCCTTGAGTTCTTGATAGCGGCCATTGAGCTGTTGCTGCCTATTTTCGAGCTTTTCAGTGGCAGCAGTAATGGTTGCTTCAATAGCATTAATTTTGCGAATAGTGGCCAGGTATTCATCCATCTTCTCTTTGTGAGCGCCGACAATATAGTCGTGATAGCGCAACATGCGCGTAACGCGATAAGGCTCTTCTTGATTCAGCATCAGCTTAACCTGGCTTTGACGGCCTAAAAGATAAGCCTGACGGATGATGCGATTAATTTGTTTTTGTTGTTTTTGTCGTGATTGTTCCAGATCAGCGCGTTGCTCCTGATGCTGGTTTAACTGCTTTTTTTCGCGATTCAATGCCTCCTTGATGGACTGTATCTTCTTGGTCAGTGTACCGATTTCTTCTTCAGATGATTGCAGAGATTGCTGTAACTTATCTTTGGAAGTCTTTGTTTTAGCTAATTCTTTTTGCAGCTTGGAAATGGTAACTGACAATGCTTTGAGCTGCTCTTCGTACTCTTTTTCTGACTGGGCGAGAGCGACGTTCGTGCCAAGTATGGCTGTTGAAACAATAAAGAGGCATGTTAGTGTAAATACTAGGGAGCGAATTAAGGGGCTAGGTCTCAAGGGATAAGGTCTCAAGGGTTATTCCTGTTTTTGTGGTCTTTGTTACATTCCTAAAGCGGGCATATGGCCTGCTTTTAGAGCTGTCTGTCAAAACATAGGTCGATATAGCGGTGAAGTCTACCTTGTTGTTTTAGGAAAGACTATGATATCGCTTTATTCGTGTATAATGCGCACCGCTTATGTCTGCTGATTCACACAAATATTCGAGGTAATTCGTGGAAGACGTCCTAGTTTTTATACAAGAGCAAATCTTATTAGTTGCTGCTCTTGCTATCTTAGTCGTTGCTTTATACCGCCGTGAAAGCGCAAACGGAGGGGCTAAACTCTCTATCAGCCAAGTGGTTCAGGCCATGAATACTGATGCGGCAGTGTTACTTGATGTCCGTGAGAGTAAAGAATTTGGCCAGGGACATGTGGCTAATGCAATCAATATCCCTCATGGAAAAATCAACGATAGCCTTAATCAGCTCGAAAAGCACCGAGAAAAACAAATTATTGTGACTGACAGTATGGGACAGCATTCTGGCACTGTGAGTCGTTTACTGGCAAAAAGTGGTTTTACAGTGGCACGTATGCAAGGTGGTATGGGCGAGTGGAAAAACGACGGTTTACCACTTGTTAAATAAAAAGAAGTAAGCATTATGTCTGACGTTACTATCTACACCACACGTTTTTGCCCTTATTGCGTTCGTGCGAAACATCTACTTAATTCCAAAGACGTAGATTATCGTGAAATTCCTGTTGATAGAGATCCCGGTCAGCGTCAGCATATGATGAAAAAAAGTGGTCGCCGTACCGTGCCGCAAATCTGGATAGGTGAAAAACACGTCGGCGGTTGTGATGAGCTATATGGGCTTGAGCGAGCTGATAAACTAGATACATTATTGAAACAACTGAAGAGTTAATAGGATTAATATGACTGATCAAGATACAAAAGCGACGGAACAAGCAGGTGCTGCTCCAAATGACCAACAATTTTTTATTCAGAAGGTATATCTGAAAGATTTGTCATTCGAAGCGCCAATGGGGGCTAAAGCATTTATTGACCAAATTCAGCCGAAGATTGACCAAGAGTTGGGTACAGCGACCAAGAAAATTGATGAAAACTTGTATGAAGTCGTTTTAAAAATCACATTGACTGCAAAAGTAGAAGAGGAGGTTGCTTTCTTAGTCGAAGTGCAGCAGGCAGGCTTGTTTCACATCAGTGGCGTAGAAGAAAACCATTTGTCGCGAGTGATGAATACGGTTTGTCCGCATATTATTCTTCCTTATACTCGTGAGACTATTGATAGCACATTGTCTAAAGGTGGCTTCCCTCCGCTAATGTTACCGCCTATCAATTTTGAAGCATTATTTGCCCAAGCAATGGAAGAGAAGAAAAAGCAGGCTCACTAACTAAGCCTTGTTAATACAGGCTGAAATCATTTTTTGGCCTGTATTAAACCTACCTCATTTTAGAATATCTCTCTGTTTACCTCTTTCTTTATACTTGTTTACTTTAACCCTTTAGGGCCTTTGTATTATTTTCATAGCTTAAATGTATAAGAGGTGGTAGTCTAATAGCTTATATTGTGAAAATGTAAAGCTTTCCAAAGTTAAAAAATAAACATCCTGTCTATACTCAAATTAATAAGTGTCATTTTCTGGGTATATTGAGAATAGCAAAAGGTTTTTATGAAGCTGCAGCTTAGTCTTATTTTTCGGCCACTGGTTGTCATTTCAGCAAGTAAAGTTGCTTTGCTTGTTGGGCCTATTATCGTTTTGGTTAATCAATGGGATCTGTTGATTCAGGGTGATATTAACTGGGTTAAGTGCTTGCTGAGTTTCGTGATCCCATATTGTGTTTCAACAGCTTCCTTTCTAATGGCCCAATCAGATTATCAGCAAGTCGATACAGCGTCAGTTGATACTGTTCATCGTTTGGCCAAAATAGAAGAAATTATTTCGGCTTTGGAGGGGTTGGGTAAAAGGGTTTTCAATAATGCGAAAACAGTCAATAGCCGCTCTAAAGATCGTAGTGCTTATGCTGAGGAGGTGCTTGCGAAAACACAGACTAATGCCGAGGCAAGTCAGAGTATCAGTCGTCAGGTTGAGGAATCGCCTAAGCAGCTCACAACGATTGGCAATACCTTTAATGAGACAAATCAACATATTAAAGAACACCTCATCGAAATGGAAAAAAATATTCGCTCTACGGACAGTGTGTTGGCAGTGTTTGAGGATTTTAGCCAAGAGTTTGAAAAAATATCGCATATGACGTCCAGCATCCGATCAATTTCGGACCAGACAAATTTATTAGCTCTGAACGCCGCTATTGAAGCTGCTCGGGCGGGTGAGCAGGGGCGAGGTTTTGCGGTGGTTGCCGATGAGGTGAAAGTCTTAGCGAAGCAATCTGGTGATACCGCTGAACAAATTACAAAAATGATGAAGGATATCAGTGTTTCTATGGAGGCACTGATTGGCCAAGTTAAGGCTTTAGGTGAAACTATTCGCAATGATGGCGATAAAGAAAGTCAGGATGATATTGGTGCGAAAGCTGAATGTGTAAATGCGGCTATTGAAGAGACGAAAGCGACAGCGATTAATGTGACTCAGCAGGCTCGACAGCAGGCGCAGAGCATGCAGGAGATTCTCTCACATGTATCAGAAATGGCCGAGTCAACAAAAGATACAATCAAAGGGTCTGCTGCCAATATGGAGGTTGGTAAAGAAATGATGGCAACCGCTCAAGAAGCTAAACAGCAATTGGCCGAAGTAAAAGTATTATTTTCCAAGGTTTCATAACTAACTATCTGAAAATTTCTAAAAAACTTGCGAAAGATGAGCTATCTATTATTTAGTGATAGATTTTCTAGCAATATGGCTCAATCCATAATAAAGTCGATGCTTTGATTACTTTCTAAAGGATTGACTATGATCGTTACCAATATCGAAATTATCCCTGGCCGTAAAATCGTGAAACATCTTGGTATGGTGCAGGGGAATACTGTTCGCTCCAAACATGCTGGCCGAGATATTATGGCTGGGTTTAAAAATATATTTGGCGGAGAATTAAAAGGTTATACCGAGTTGTTGACTGAGTCTCGTGAAGAGGCGGTTGATCGCATGAAGCAACAAGCTCAGGCAATTGGTGCTAATGCCATTCTTAATGTTCGTTTTTCTACCAGTTCTGTTGCTGCTGGTGCCGCTGAATTATTTGCGTATGGCACGGCTGTTGTTTTGGAATGAAGTTTTGGGAAAAGTGTAGAACAAGCGAGGATTAAATTATGTACGATTTAATAATTATATTTATCTTATTAGTTCTAGGTTATGTCTTCGGTCAAGCGGCTGAAAAGCGACATTTTCGATCCATTATTAAACGCGAAGAAGAATATCGAGATTTACTGACCTTTAGTAAACGTTTCCCTTTAGACGAAGAGTGCGACCAGCGAGCAAACCTTGTCGGTGGTAGTGTTGTTATTTCGGTAGATTATTTCAAACGTTTTGCTGCGGGTCTGCGCAATTTAATTGGTGGGCGTGTGACAACTTATGAATCATTGTTGGAGCGTGCTCGTCGCGAAGCTATTCTGCGAATGAAGGAAGAAGCGCGGCAACTGGGTATGAATACGATTGTTAACGTGAAACTAGAAACGTCATCGATTACTAAAGGCCGTAAAAACCAGGTGGGTGCAGTTGAAGTGTATGCTTATGGTACTGGCTTGGTTTCTCATATTGGTCATTAAGGTTAATCAAGTTTGCTATGAATAATCATTGTTATGGAATATAAAAATCCGAAAATTCCTGAGGGTATTAATGTCACAGATGAACACCCTCTTAAAGGTTTTCTTTATTTGTTGGCAGCAGTTTCGGGTGCCATTGCCATTATTATTTTAGTAATTTCTTTAACGATAGGAGAGGTTGCTAAGCTCATTCCATTTGAAACTGAAATAAGCTTGGCAAAAAAAGTGGTTGATAATATTCCTGATGATGATTTTCAAAACCTTAGCGCATCCAAGCAAGCTAACCACCAACAAATACGAGAATATCTGCAAGATTTGGCAGATAAATTGAGCCGGGCTCAACAGCTCCCTGAAGATATAAAAATTACAGTTCATTATCTTGATGAGCCTGTTGTTAATGCCTTTGCAACTCTGGGGGGGCATATTATTATTTATCAAGGGCTTATTGATGTGCTTAAGAGCGAAAATGCATTGGCAATGGTTGTCGCTCATGAAATTGCTCATATTAAATATCGCCACCCAATCGTAGCATTGAGTCGGGGCGCGAGTATCGGTGTGGTTTTGTCTCTGCTGACGGGAGTTGGAGACGGAGGAAATATTGCCGGTCAAATGAATTTATTAACATCGCTTGCATTTAGCCGCAGCCAAGAAACCGAATCGGATGTTGATGCTTATCATACCTTGGTTCGTTACTATGGTCATTCTCAAGGTGCTACAGAATTATTTGATGTGTTAAAGGAAAGAGATAGTATGCTGGCGCCACCAGAGCTGTTGAGTTCTCATCCGTTATCAGAAAAAAGAATCGAGAAACTGAATGCCTTAGGTGAAGCGACTTATACTCAATGCTCAAATGATTCGGCAGGATGTCAGTTAACACCATTGCCAGATTTTTTGATAAAAAAATAGCCCTATGATGGCTGCTTGTATTAGTATTTAAACCTTATAATTATTAATTAATTTTTAACTTTTTATAATGAAAAGCTAAGGGATAAGTTTGAATAATCGATTAAGAGATAAGAAATCTAACTATTTTTTTAATAAGCTGGCCTATATCGTATTAATTTTTTTTGTAGGTTTTCTCTTGTCAGCCTGCGGAATGGTAAAGAATAAAAATAGCAGCATTGATGATAAGCAGAATTTTGATACTGTAATAATTAATGCTGATCATAGTCAGATTGACTACCCTGTTAATATCTATTTGCCTAGAGAATACAAGTCGAATAGTGATAAGCGTTATCCCGTATTATATGTGCTCGATGCTGAGTGGTACTTTTCTCTTGTGGTTAATGAGGTTATTCAAAAAAATAAGTCTATGATTGTTGTTGGTGTTGGCAATACTGATAGTGAGATTAGAGGCAGGCGAATTGTCGATTATCGAATGCCAGGAGCGTTAGCGTACTATAACTTTTTAACCCAACAAGTTATTCCATTGGTTGATTCGAATTATTTAACGAATACCTCGAACCGGGGGTTAATGGGATATCGACTGGGTGGGTTATTTTCCGGGTTGGCTATCTTATTAGAGGACCCAAATAATCGATATTTTAGTCGTTATATTTCTCAGGATGGTAGTTTTTTGGACCAGCCATTAATTGTGGATGATCTAGAGTCTCAGCTTTTTGCAGTGACAAATAATTTGCCTGCCCAGATAATTATAACAGGCTCGACACTCGATGATGGCAATGGTCGTTATGCTGAACAATTTTATAATTTATTGAATGATCGTAACTATAAAAGTATTGATTTGAAGTATTGGCCGTACTCAACTGATAGTAATAAAGGGTTTTTGTTGTCTATTGGAGATGTGTTAGAAAACTTTTATTAGTTTTCTGAAAAATGTTGAATCATAATATCCCTCATTGCACTGGCTGTAGCTGATAATGCATAGCGCCTGCGATGAATAAGTCCTACTTGTCGAGTGAGTGAGGGGTTTACAAGTGGCCGGCAAACAGCTCCCATTTCCTGCATTTGTTGGGTGCATGCTTTGGGTACTGTACCTACCCCTAGTCCCAAAGCAATCATGCGTCCTATTGTTGAAAGTTGATGTGTTTCTATATGAGGTGAGAATTGCACATTTAGATCTGTTGCCGTTTCTTTAATGTATTCTTGTAAGCTGGCAGGTTGTAACAGGGTTAAAAAAGGGTATTGAAAGAGGTTAAACCATTCCACATGCTCTTTATTTGGTTGATTTGCTAGTGGGTGTTCAGCAGGTAAAACTGCGATAAATTCTTCTCTAAAAAGTGATGTGAATTGGATGTCATCACTTTCTCCTGGATCAAAACACACCCCAAGTTCTACTCGCCCAGAACGGGTTTCTTCAATAACAGCCTCATTAACGACATCGTGTATCCGAATATTAATATTCGGATACTTGGACTGATACTCGGATAGTATTGTGGGCAATATGCTGCCTGCAAAAAAAGGCATTGAGGCAATCGTTAACTTCCCCCTTTTTAAGGAAAATAAGTTCGAAATATCTGTTAAAGCATTACCCCAATCGGCCAGTAAACGCTGTGCGACAGGTAAAAAGGCTTGTCCCTCTGGAGTTAAGGCCAATGTTCGTGTCGAGCGAGTAAGCAGAGATCCACCTAATATTTCCTCAAGGTTTTTGATGGTAATACTCAAAGCTGGTTGAGATAGGTGTATGCGCTCACAGGCTTCGGCAAAGCTTTGGCTTTCTGCCACGGCAACAAAAGCTGTTAATTGCTTAATCGTTATATTCATACCCTTTCTATTCTCTAATTGCAGATCTATTGATAAAAATTATAAATCAATTCTTCAATTTTTTATATTTGATAAATATATCGTCCTGCTGGATGATAATCCTACTTAACAATTTATCTTGTATCTGGGGCTTTTATGAGGGGTTTTGACAAAGTGGTTAGCAGTTATTCGGAGGCCTTGGCAGGCTTGGATAACGATATGACCATTATTTCTGGTGGTTTTGGGCTTTGTGGTATTCCAGAGGGCTGTATTAACAAGATCAAAGAGATGGGGGTGAGAGGCTTAACCTTTGTTTCTAATAATTGTGGTGTAGATGGTTTTGGTCTTGGTTTGTTGCTGGAAGATAAGCAAATAAAAAAAATGGTTTCATCTTATGTGGGTGAAAATGCCTTATTTGAGAAACAAGTCTTATCGGGCGATATAGAGGTTGAATTGACGCCTCAAGGCACATTAGCCGAAAAAATGCGTGCAGGAGGTGCTGGCATTCCTGCTTTTTATACGGCGACTGGTTATGGAACACCGGTTGGTGAAGGCAAAGAGGTACGTGAATTCTCTGGGCGAAAATATATTTTAGAAGAATCAATTACGGGAGATTTTGCCATTGTTAAAGGTTGGAAAGCCGATCGTTATGGCAATGTTATCTATCGCCATACCGCACAGAATTTTAACCCTATGGCCGCAACCGCAGGAAAAATTACTGTAGTTGAAGTGGAAGAGATTGTTGAGCCCGGGGAACTTGAGCCAGCTCAGATTCATACGCCCAGTATCTATGTTGATCGGTTAGTGTTGGGAAGCTTTGAGAAGCGCATTGAACAGCGAACAGTTGCTGCTGGTTAGTTAATTAAAAAGAATTGATTAAAAGAGAAGAATAGAAATGGCTTTATCGAGAGAACAAATGGCCCAGCGGGTTGCACGCGAGATGCAGGACGGATTCTACGTCAACCTTGGTATCGGCATCCCAACATTGGTGGCGAATTATGTGCCTAAAAATATCAGTGTTATGCTGCAATCCGAAAATGGTTTGCTGGGTATGGGCTCATTTCCCAGTGAGCGGGATATCGATGCGGATATGATTAATGCCGGTAAGCAAACTGTCACCTCAGTCAACGGCGCGTCTATTTTTTCATCAGCAGAATCCTTTGCCATGATACGAGGAGGGCATGTGGATTTAACCGTACTTGGTGCTTTTGAAGTGGATGTTGAAGGTAATATTGCTTCGTGGATGATTCCTGGTAAATTGATTAAGGGGATGGGTGGTGCAATGGATCTGGTCGCCGGGGCGGATAATATTATTGTGACTATGACCCATGCTAGCAAACATGGCGAGTCGAAGCTGCTAAATAAATGTTCTCTACCGTTAACCGGTGCTGGGTGCATCAAAAAAGTGTTGACTGACCTTGCCTATATAGAAATTGCGGAAGGCAGGTTCTTCTTGAAGGAAATAGCACCTGGTGTTTCGGTGGAAGAAGTGATTTCAAAGACCGAAGGTGAATTAGTGATACCCGAAAAAATTTCTGTTATGGAATTTTGAGAGAATTCTTGAGAATAAATTTTTTGTAATACTCTGAGTGACTTACTATTAATAAAACTAAAAAGGTAAACATCATGAAAAGAACGATCGCTTTACTCTCTACCATTTTTATAACCTTGTCTATTTCTGTTGGTGTGGCTGCCTCCAGCGATAAAGTCTATCGTTGGCGTTTAGCGGAAACGTGGCCAACTAATTTCCCTATTTTTGGTGATGCTGCCAAAACAATGGCAAAAAATGTAAAAAGGATGTCCGGAGGACGCTTATTAATTACGATAGATTCAAAAAATAAACATAAATCGGCATTTGGTATTTTTGACTTTGTGAAATCAGGTCAGTATCAAATGGGACACACAGTGTCCTACTATTACAAAGGTAAAGACATTAATACTTTGTTTTTTACAACCTTGCCTCTAGGCATGATTGCCTCTGAACAGTATTCATGGTTCTACTACGGAGGCGGCAAAGAATTGGCGGCCAAGGTGTTCGATAAATACGGCATTATGCATTTCCCTGGCGGCAATACCTCTAATCAAATGGGCGGATGGTTTAAAAAAGAAATTAAAACGATAGAAGATCTTCATGGGTTAAAAATGCGCATTCCGGGTTTTGCTGGTGAAGTGTTGGCGAAAGTGGGCGCTAAACCAACGTTAATTCCAGCAGGTGAGTTGTACACCGCTTTAGAGCGTGGCTCAATTGATGCTTTGGAATGGGTTGGTCCATCGCTTGATCTTAGAATGGGGTTTCATAAAATAGCACCTTATTACTATACCGGTTGGCATGAGCCTGCAGCAGAGCTTTCATTTATGGTGAATAAAAAAGCCTATGAAGCACTGCCTGAAGATCTTCAAGCTATTCTCGAGGTCGCAATGCAGGAAGCTGCTTTTCAAATGACGGCGCAATCCAATCATGAGAGTGCGGCGAATTGGGCAACAATGAAACAGGATTATCCGAATATCGAAGTGAAATCATTTCCTCCAGAGGTAATGAATGCATTGAAAAAAGCGAATACGGATTTACTTGATGCATTAGAGAAAAAAGGTGGCTTAACGGCGGAAATTATTAAATCCCGCAGAGAGTATATGGCAAAAGCACGAGCTTGGACCACTATCTCCGACCAAGCTTATTTAAATAATTTATAAACTGACTCAGCTTGCATCAAGTGAATGAATATTGGACACTTGATCGCTGATATGACTGAATAACAGAGGCCGTCACATGACAAAAGAAATTGTAATTGCAGCAGCTCAACGTACACCGATGGGTGGCTTTCAAGGTGGCTTGGCCTCTGTCTCTGCATCAGCTCTGGGTTCTACAGCAATTCAGGCCGCGGTCAAAAAATCCAATATTGATGCTAGTAATATCGATGAAGTTTATATGGGGTGTGTCTTGCCGGCCGGTCTTGGTCAGGCGCCTGCAAGACAGGCGGCATTAAGTGCTGGTTTAGGCGAAAGCATTCCCTGTACAACAGTGAATAAAGTCTGTGGTTCTGGTATGAAATCGGTCATGTTAGCTGCGGATCAGATTAAAGTTGGCAATGCGGATGTTGTGATTGCTGGCGGTATGGAATCTATGAGTAATGCGCCTTACTTATTAGATAAAGCACGCTCAGGTTATCGAATGGGACATGGCCAAATTATTGATCATATGTTTTTGGATGGTCTACAAGATGCCTATGATGGTGAAGCAATGGGTTTGCATGCGCAAACAACAGCAGATGAATACCAGCTAACCCGCCAAGGGATGGATGAGTTTGCTTTGCAGTCATTAAGTCGGGCACAACAGGCAATAGAGCAGGGTTGGTTTGCAGAAGAGATAGCGCCTGTCACTTTGAAAACTCGAAAAGGTGAGTTGGTGGTTGATACGGACGAACAACCCGGCTTGGCTAAACCAGAAAAAATACCGAACTTGCGCCCAGCCTTTACTAAAGATGGCACGATCACCGCTGCTAATTCCAGTTCAATTTCCGATGGCGCTTCAGCGTTACTGATTACCCATAAAGAAAAAGCCAATGAATTAAATCTTACATCAATGGCAAAAATTATTGACTATGCTTCTCATGCTCAAAAGCCAAGTACATTTACTTGTGCGCCCATTGGAGCAGTAAAGAAAATACTGGCTCGGCAAAACCTTACACCAAGTGATATTGATTTAGTTGAAATTAATGAAGCGTTTGCGATGGTAGCCATGCTAGGCATGCAGGAAATAGGTTTTACCGCGGAGCAAACCAATATTGCTGGAGGTGCTTGTGCATTGGGACACCCTTTAGGCTCCAGCGGCTCTCGTATTATTGTGACCTTATTGCATAATCTGATGCGCACAGGAAAAAAACGTGGCATAGCGGCATTATGTATTGGTGGTGGTGAAGCAACGGCAATTCTTATTGAGCGCCCATAGGTCTACTCGCTAATTTAACTATTTGCACTGCCACTTTTCAGCAATTTTTTATTTTAATAATAAGGTTAAAAAATGAGTCAAACTGCTATTGTTACCGGTGCTGCAGGCGGCATTGGTTACGCTATTGCGCATCATCTTGCCACTACAGGATATCGAGTAATTGTCAGTGACTTATCAATAGAGTCTGCGCAGAAAGCAGTAAAGGCCATTGTTGATGATGGCGGTAATGCCGAAGCCTGTGAATTAAATGTTACCTCTGAAAGCCAGATAGCCAAGGTTGTAAACAAGGCAGGGCATATTGATATTCTTGTCAATAATGCGGGCATACAGCATGTAAGTAGTCTTGAAGAATTTCCTGTAGATCGTTGGAAGTTAATTATTGATATATTGTTGAATGGGCCAGCTTTAACAACTAAAGCGGTGTTGCCGTTAATGAGAAGTAATAATTTTGGACGAATTATTAATATTGGTTCAATTCATTCCCTAATTGCATCGCCGTTTAAAAGTGCTTATGTTGCAGCGAAACATGGTCTGATTGGATTTTCTAAAGCAATAGCGCTCGAAACTGCGGACAGTAATATTACTATTAATACTATTTGCCCTTCTTATGTCAAAACATCACTGGTTGAAGCGCAAATTGCCAGTCAGGCTAAACAGCATGGTATTTCAGAAGCTGATGTTATTGAAAAAATTATGTTAGCACCTATGCCAAAAAAATCATTTATCGATACACAGGAAATAGCAGATACTGTCAGTTATCTTATTTCTCCCGCTGCTCGCAATATGACTGGTCAAACGATAGTTTTAGATGGTGGTTGGACTGCTAGATAAAGTATATACATTTTGAGAGACATCCTTGCTCTCTCAATTTTTTGTACTGATTATCTTATCGCTGCGGCAGTTTTTGCTTTGCGGACTAGTTGAATAAATTCAGTGCGGTATCCAAATTTATCTTCTCCTTTATTTTCCTGAGCTGCATTAATAACATCATCATAATTGTAATTGCCGGTGTATTTTCCGCCTTTCAATAATTGGGAAAATCCAGCCACTGCTGTTGCAAATTGTATTTCTCTGTCGGTTCCAATATTTTGTGATTCACTTTCTATCTTGATTGCTTTGGTAATTAATGTGGAGGTGTTTTTCTTAGGTAGCTTATAACGAATTTTTAAAAAGCCATATTCATTATTTAAAGAGGTTTCTGCGTTTCTTGATAATTTTTCCTCGTTGTTATTGCTGTAACGTAATGGGTCGATGGAAGGCTTTGCTTCTGAGTTTTTGGGTGTTATTTCATAGATGGCTGTTACTGTATGGCCTGCACCAATATCGCCGGCATCAACGGCATCATTATTAAAATCTTCACGGTTAAGATGGCGTGTTTCATAACCGATAAGTCGATACTCTGACACAGTATCAGGATTAAATTCGACTTGAATTTTCACATCTTTCGCAATGGGAAATAGTGTGGAGGTTGATTCATCAATCAAAACTTTTTGAGCCTCACTCATTGAGTCAATATAAGCAGCAACTCCATTACCATTTTGCGCCAGTTTTTGCATCATGTGGTCGTTGTAGTTGCCCTGACCAAAGCCAAGCACGGAAAGAAAAATTCCTTTCTCACGTTTTCGTTCAACAAAACCTTTAAGTTCTTCTTGGTTAGTAATGCCGACATTAAAATCACCATCTGTGGCTAAAATAATACGATTAACGGCATTCTTATCGAAATTAGATTCTGCTAGTTGATATGCAAGCTTAATACCTTCTCCCCCAGCGGTTGAGCCGCCGGCATTCAACCTATTTAGTGCATTAAGAATTTTTTGCTTTTCTTTTACAGGGGTTGGCTCAAGCACTTGCCCTGCGGCTCCTGCATAAACCACTATACCAATAGTATCGTCTGGGTGAAGGCTGCTCAGTAACATGCTCATTGATTGTTTAACTAAGGGTAGTTTGTCTGAGCTATTCATTGAACCTGAAACATCTAATAGTAAAACTAAATTACTGCGCGGCTGTTGAGTGGGGGCGATATCATAACCTTTAACACCAATATGAATCAGTTGTTTGCCAGGATTCCAAGGTGAAGGATGCACAACTACCGATGATTTAAATGGTTGAGACTTTGATTCTGGCAACGGGTATGCATAATCAAAATAATTAATCATTTCCTCAATGCGCACGGCATCTTTTTGTGGCAGTACGCCATGGTTGAGTTGTCGGCGAACAAAGCTATAAGACGCTGTATCGACATCAATTGAAAACGTAGAAACGGGTTCTTCACTGACTAATTTAATGGGGTTGATTTCTACTGATTCAAAACGGTCTCTGCCTTCATCCTGATAAGTTTGCTGGGGAATGATATCAGGTGCCATCTCTGCTTCTGCTGGAACTAGGGATTTTGCGACCTTAGCTTTTTCTCGAGCAAAAGATTCAGTGATAGCTGGGGCAGATTTTTTTTCACTAGCCCCTAGTGCTGAAGATTGTATTCTCGAATGATCTTCTAGCGCTATTGATGGTGCAGGGGCTGATGTGATGGCGTCTACTTCATTAGCATTGGGCGACTGTATTGAGGTGCTGGCCAACTTATTTTCTTTAATCGTAATTGTAGATTGCAGAGCAGGGCTTGCAGGTTTGGCTGGAGGTTCAGCTTCCGTAAGCATTTCTTGTTTGCCAATAATGATAGCTTGGCCTTGACTGTCATCTCTTTTTTGAAGAGCAATTTCTTCACTTAAGTTAGATGGCTGTTCATAAAGAATTGTTGAACTTAGATCGACGGTTGGTTTATAGGTTTGCTGAAACATCAGTGTGCCTATTACAGCGACCGAAACGGTTGCTATTCCAGAATAAAAAAGTTTGTTGTTTAAGGTTGTCATAAGGCTTTTCCTACTCGTATGTAATAAGTTGCTAATAGGACGAACCCAGGACCAAAACCCTTGGTGATAATTTTTATTATTTTCAGAAATTCTGGTATCAGTTTTTTGTTTTCCCTCTTGCTGGTTTTTTTCTTTTTTATGCTGCGCAAACTCGGCCATGGCGAGATTTATTGCTCGCTTTTTGGCATTTTTATCAATAGGTGGCGTATCCATATCGGATAGCAAGTCGTTTAATTGGTCATCGTTCATAAGTCCTCCTGGCCAAATATTGACTGGAGTTGTTTGCGGATTTCATGAATGCGCCAGGATATTGTACTTTCCTTAACGCCTAAAATAGTAGCGGCTTCGCCGTGGGTAAACCCCTCAGCATGAACCAGCAATACCGTTTCTTTCATGCCCTCTGAAAAGCTATCTAAGCGATTTAGCAGTTGCTGTATTAAGATTGTCTTATCAGCTTGCTCATCGTGGATTATGTCTGGAGATGTGCTGTCTTCTTCAGTGATTTGTTGATGGCGTGTCTGGCTTTTTTGCCAGTCTTTTGCGCAATTGATTACCAGCCGATAAAGCCAGCTGCTAAAGCTGGATTCGAAACGGAATTGTTCCAGCCCACGGGCGAGCTTGATGCAGGCCTGCTGGGCCACATCTTCGGCGTCTTCACGGTTACCGCACCACTTGAACGCAAACTTGAACAATGTATCGTAATGGCATTCGAGAAGGGTTTCGAACGCCTGAGTATCGCCAGTTTGCGCCTGTTTAATAAGATCGTCATCCTGCATACAGGCACTTCTTTAATAGTGAATACTTTTCAATCTATGGGTTAGACGATAGTTATCTACAAATCCTTGGTAAGTTTTTTATTTTTTTAATCTCGCCTTAGTGAACACGATTATTTGAACCAAAATTCGATTTCTTCAGTGTCTTCTTCAAAGCGAGCAGAGTGTAATTGGTGTTTGCCTACATGGTACCACTCACCCGTTTTATAAGCGGTTTCTTTTTCTCCCTCGATGGTAAGATATAAGCAGCCTTTGGTAATAACGCCGTAGTTATCTGTTTCATGAGTATGAGGTTCGATTGTTGTGTTTTCAGGGTACATGGCAAAGAGGACATCACACTCTTTGCCTTGGAGTCGAAATGCATCGAAACGGTTAGAAAAAGCCTCTAGCTGTTGGAATTTTTCAGGAAATGCAATGGTTTTCATTTAATTCTTCTCTCTGTTTATCATTCGTTCTCGGTCGCTTTTTCAACGGCTTTCTGAGCATGAATTGCTGTAGTATCGATTAATTTAACGGGTGTATCTGTTTGTTTAACCAGCATTCCTATTTCAGTGCAGCCAAGTATCACCGCTTCGGCGCCTTGATCTGCCAAGTGCTGAATGATGCGTAAGTATTCTTGCTTGGACTGTATTTCTACGCTGCCTAAACACAACTCTTCATAAATCACGCGATGGACTATTGCTCTGTCACTATCGTCGGGAGTAATCACATCTAAGCCGTATTTCTCACTCAGTCGGCCTTTATAAAAGTCTTGCTCCATGGTGAAGGCGGTACCCAATAGCCCAACTCTTTTGATATTTTCTGCGATCAATACTTCGGCAGTTGCATCAGCAATATGCAGTAGAGGGATATCTAAAACGTCTTCTATTGCCGGCGCAACTTTATGCATGGTATTGGTACAAATGACCAAAAAGTCTGCGTTAGCAGCCTGAACTTTTAAGGCGGCATCGATTAATATTCTAGTGCTGTCTTCCCAATCATTTAAGTGCTGTAACTTTTCCAATGGTGCGAAGTCGATGCTGTAAAGCGCAATTTCAGCAGAATGTAATCCGCCTAACTTCGCTTTTACACCTTCGTTGATGGCTCGATAATAATTTACTGTACTTTCCCAGCTCATGCCGCCGAGTAAACCTATCGTTTTCATGCCAATAACTCCTTCTCAATATGTACTGACTACGAGATAGATTAGCCTTCTATTTATGAATAATAAATAGCTATAATTGAATTCAACTTATTCATTTCTGAATAGTTAATGATTGATGAGATTATCATTATGATGAATTGGGATAACCTGCGTTACTTCATGGCTGTCGCTAAGCAGGGGAGCTTAAGTGCCGCGGCCCGGCATTTAAATGTGTCGCAGGCAACGGTATGGAGAAAGGTGTTTCAGTTGGAGAGTGAGCTGTGTACGACATTATTCGAAGCCAGCCGAACAGGCTACCGCATGACACCCTGTGGGTTAAAGTTATTGCCGCTTGCGGAGCAGATGGCGGCGGCTGCCGAAGAGGTAAGTTCTTCTTTACAGAATTCTAGTCATTTACAGGGTACTGTCAGGCTGATAGCACCTGATATTCTAGTGACCCATCTGACTCAGAACCTCGTTTGCCCTTTGCGTGCTGAGCAACCGGATCTGAGCATAGAATTAGTGACTTCCAGCCCTTTGGCACCCTTATCTTCCCGTGATACTGATATTGGTATTCTGGCCAATAAAAGCTACTCGTCACAAATGACCTTACTGGCACAATTTACATTGCCTTTTGCTCTTTATGGCGCGACAAATCGCTTTGCCCACCCTTTATCACTCTCCGAATTGCCCGAGTACCCGCTGATTGATTTTGATGATGATAATGAGCACCTCGCACCAACCGGTTGGTTTAAACGCGCAGCAAAAATGGAGAGAAGCTTTCGCAGTAATAATCCTCTGGCGCGTAAAGGTGCAGCCATAGCCGGTATAGGCTTGGCGCTATTGCCTTGTGTTTATGTGTCGGAAAAGGATTCGTTGACTAAAGTGATAGATGAGGATGTTATCGGTGCTTTAAATCTTTTCCTCTATATCAATAAAGAAAGGCAAGCCTTTCCTAATGTGTCAGCCGTCAGTCAGTATTTGCAGATAGTATTGAAGCAACTTTTAAATCATTGAATTTTTATGTTGTCATTAAATCTTGTCATCGAACTATTAGAATTGCAAGGCGTCTGAAAAGGGATAATTTAGGAGTGATTAATGTGTTTAGATGTTTGCTATTGATTGTAGTTTTATCGCTGTCAGGGTGTTTTGCACCAAAGGTGATTCAACAAGAGCGGATTTTATTTAGAGATATGGTGGAGAATAACACTGAAGTAAAGCGTTATTTTTTAGAAGTCGATGAAAATCTAGAGATAGAGAATAGAAGGTTGTTTTATGCAGCGGCGGGTGATGATCAAAAACCTGGGTTGATTATCATTCACGGTACCCCTGGTAGTTGGAATCAGTATGCTCGTTATCTTTTAAATGAAAGGCTACGCGAGCATTTTTATATTGTGGTTATCGATCGCCCCGGTTGGGGTCGCTCAATTGGGGATGACCCCAAAGCTATTGTCAGTTATAAGGACCAAGCCACCATTTTGGCGGCATTATCGAATCAGTTAAAAAGCAAGAATGGTAATAAACCTGTCATCCTGATGGGCCATTCTTTGGGTTCATCCATCGCGCCAAGAGTTGCAATGGATCACCCTGAATCTGTCGATGGTTTGTTGTTGTTAGCGGGGACATTGAGCCCAGAATTGTCCGGTTTGCGGTGGTATAACGAGGTGGCGAAAGTCCCGGGTATTAATTGGCTTATTAGCGACTGGATGAGAAAATCCAACCGTGAAATCATCGCATTGAAAGGAGAGATGGACGCAATGGCGCCACTGTGGAAGAATGTACGGACTTATACAACTGTTGTACAAGGGATGAAAGATGTTAATGTCTATCCTGAGAATGCAGATTTCGCCGAGGAAGCGTTAGACCCCAATCTAACAGAGGTTATTCGGTTGTATGAGGAAGGGCATTTGTTCCCTATGACTCGACGAGATGATGTTGCAAACTGGGCTGTAGATATATTGGAAAGAATAGATCGACAACTATTGGCGTGTGAAAGAAACGAGGCTGTAACGCATGAGTGCTCATGAAAAAATCAATTATATTGAGTTTCCAGTAAAAAATATTACCGCAACCAAAGTGTTTTTTAAGGAAGTATTTGAATGGAGTTTTGAAGACTACGGGGCAGATTATACGGCATTTCTCAATGCAGGTATTGACGGGGGGTTTTATAAATCGGATCTGGTTGTCTCTACGGATAAAGGCAGCGCATTAATAGTCTTTTACAGTGATGATTTAGAAAGTACAGAAGAAAAGATAAGCCATGCTGGTGGTGAAATTCTTGCCCCTATTTTTGATTTCCCCGGTGGACGTCGTTTTCATTTTGCTGACCCTAATGGCAATGAATTCGCTGTCTGGTCAGATAAAAGGCAGGTTGTCGACGTAGAAGAATAATCTAGCTTTTGTTATCAATTAGCTACGCTTTTGGGCTTGCTCTATAAAGGCGATAGCATACATCTCCCGCTGTTTTTTCTCGGTGTAGTTGCCAGTTAGCGGGAGTGTTTATTGTCTGCCTTTTCGGGCTTTCTATATAAACCATTGCATCGTCTGCAAGTAGCTGGCTTTGTTCCAATCGAATAATGGTTTGTTCCCATAGCTGTTCAGCGAAGGGTGGATCAATAAAAACGATATGAACGGAATGCTGTGGCAGTTCATTCCCGCATAGCCAATCTAGCGTATTTTGTTGAATGACTTGGACTGACTCGGCTTTTAGCTGTGAACAATGCTGAAGCAGTTGCCGTGCGGCAGCTGGGTGTTTCTCCAGCATGATAAGGCTTTTGGCTCCCCGAGATAGGCTTTCAAGACCTAAAGCTCCTGATCCTGCGAATAGATCCAGGCAGCAGCTGTCAGGAATTTCTGCCATCAACCAATTGAATAGAGTTTCACGGATACGATCCCCTGTCGGCCGTAAGCCCTCTATATCTGCGATTGCTAATTTTCGGCCACGCCATTGGCCGCCAATGATACGTAATTGATGGGTGTTTGCAGAGCGTTGTTTTGCCAAAATAAACCTTTAGCTAAGACAAGTATTTCGAGGGATGGTAGGATAGCGGTTTATTTCCACAGGGTCGACCTGTCTAACACTGTACATTTTTATGAAGCACGCCATTTTTATTTTATATGCGCTAGGTCTAGGCCTCTTAATTAGGGCTGTTGTTTATTCTGGAGATGAATCAACAGCATTAGTTGTGATATTTGGTCTGTTATTTCTTGGATGTGGTATCGCATTGCGATTTCTATACCAAGGCAGGTAATTCTTTACCTTTGGCTCTAGTGTAATTAGAGCAATTTTTAGATAATTCCCCCGATTAAAATCGCCCCATCTAAAGGCAATGCGCAGTATGTTTTTCAAACGTTCTAAACCTTCCAAACAGGAAGACAATAATCCTCAGGATAAAACAGTGCCGGAGTCGACCGCGGCTGAAAAAACGGAATCGATCAGCTTATTTCAACGTTTTAAGCGGGGCTTGTCACGCACCAGTGGTCAATTGGCTGAGGGTATCAGCAGTCTTATTCTGGGCAAAAAAGAAATAGATGATGAGTTACTGGAAGAGCTAGAGTCACAGTTGCTCATGGCCGATGTTGGTATCGATGCGACTACTAAAATCATTGACCAGCTAACGGATAGTGTAAAACGTAAACAGCTAGCTGATGGCGATGCACTCTACTCGGCTTTGCAAGTGCAATTAAGGGAGTTGCTGGCTCCAGCTGAAGAGCCATTGGATATCGAAAGCAAGAAAACCCCATTTGTGATCTTAGTGGTAGGGGTTAATGGCGTTGGTAAAACGACAACGATAGGTAAATTAGCAAAGCGCTTTCAAGATCAAGGTAAGCAAGTGATGCTGGCTGCCGGTGATACTTTTCGGGCGGCTGCGGTGGAACAGCTACAAGTCTGGGGTGAGCGCAACAATGTCCCAGTTGTAGCTCAGCATACAGGTGCCGATAGTGCTTCGGTGATTTACGATGCTTTGCAGTCCGCTCAGGCTAGGCAGGTTGATGTCATTATTGCCGACACTGCGGGTCGTCTACACAATAAAGACCACTTGATGGATGAACTGGCGAAAGTAAAACGGGTAATGGGCAAGTTAGACGATTCCGCTCCTCATGAAGTGTTATTAGTATTGGATGCAGGTACTGGTCAAAATGCATTAAATCAGGCTCAGCAATTCAATGATGCTGCCGGTGTTACGGGGCTCGCTTTAACCAAATTAGATGGAACCGCTAAGGGTGGGATTATCTTTGCGCTAAGTGAACGCTTCAAACTGCCAGTAAGGTTTATCGGTGTTGGTGAAGGGATTCATGATTTGCAGCCTTTTTCTGCATCGACCTTTGTCGATGCGCTATTTAATACAAGCTCAGCCAATTCAAATCCAGAAAAGTAATCGTTTATGATTCGTTTTGATAATGTGAGTAAGCGTTACAGTGAAGGTCATGATGCGCTGCTAGGTGTCAACTTTGAACTTGGGGCTGGCGAAATGGCATTCTTAACTGGCCATTCCGGAGCAGGGAAAAGTACCTTATTAAAATTGATTATGCTGATTGAGCGACCAACTCGTGGGCAAGTCTTAATTGGCGGTAAAAACTTAGCGCGTATCAGCGCCTCACAGGTCCCCTATTTACGCCGCCAAATTGGCGTTGTATTTCAAAGCCATCAATTACTGTTTGATCGCACTGTGTTCGATAATGTAGCGCTGCCGTTGCAAATATCGGGGATGCCCATAAAGGACCAAGGTAAGCGTGTACGTGCAGCGTTAGATAAAGTTGGCCTCTTACATAAAGAAAAAGAAAACCCTATGGCCCTATCTGGCGGTGAGCAGCAACGTGTCGGTATTGCTCGTGCTGTGGTTAATAAGCCAGCAATCTTGTTGGCGGATGAGCCAACCGGTAACCTTGATCCGCAGCTTTCAGCAGAAATTATGCAGTTGTTTCAGGACTTTCAAAGTGTTGGTGTTACTGTTTTGATTGCCACCCATGATATCTCACTCATTGAATCGATGCCTTGTCCATTAATGGAGTTGTCCCATGGGCGATTAATCCGAAGTGAGATAGATACATTGCAGGGTGCGGTTGATGAATAGGCGCAGTAGAGAGTCCGATACAAAAAGTAATCGAAGTGCTAAAGGTTCAGGGACCAAAATATCGGGCGCTAAAGCTGTAGAGTCATCAGGTCTTCAACTGTTTCGTGCCTGGTGGCATCACCACCGCAGTTCTTGTTCAAATAGCCTATTGCGTTTGTTGGAGTCCCCGTTGCAAAGTCTTTTAACGTGGATGGTTATTGCGATTGCTGTTGCATTACCTGCAGGTTTGTATTTGGGTTTGCAAAATATTCAACAATTGGGGCAAGGGTGGCAGGATAGTGCTCAGATGTCGGCTTTTTTAGCTCGAGGCGCAAAGCCAAGGGCCATAGAAAAACTGCAAGCAACGTTGGGAAACGATGATGGTATCGCTTCTATTGATGTTATCAGCCCCAGTAAAGCATTAGCTGAGTTTCAGCAGTACTCAGGTTTGGGGGATGCGCTGACAGATTTAGACGAAAACCCCTTACCTACGGTTTTAGTGATTCAACCAGATGCATCAGTTAATACACCGGATTCATTGGCGGCTCTTCAGTCTCGCATTAAAGCTGACCCCTTGGTCGATAACGTTCAGTTAGATATGGGATGGTTGCGGCGTTTGCATGAGCTACTTGCCTTGGGTGAACGTATTGTTTTTGCTCTAGGGGCTTTATTGTCTTTGGGGGTGTTGCTGGTTATCGGGAACACTCTGCGATTAGCTATTGAGAATCGACGCGATGAAATTGTTGTCACCAAGATGGTGGGTGGCACTAACGGTTTTGTGCGCAGACCTTTCCTGTATACCGGTTTGTGGTACGGCATTGGGGGTGGGTTATTGGCTATTATTTTACTGTTGTTTGTTGGACTTTGGTTGTCCAACCCGGTAGCTAATCTAGTGACTTTATATGAAAGCGAGCACTCACTTAAGGGCTTAGGTTTTGAATCAAGCTTCGTTTTATTATTAGGTAGTGGCTTGTTGGGCTGGTTGGGCGCCTGGTTAGCGGTTTCCCGACACTTGAGAGGTATAGAGCCATCTTAGGTCAGGGTTCCTAAACTTATAATTGGCGGTTTTTGTGATATGCTTCAAATAACTTATTGTTTTTATTGGGTATTTTGTATTGAACTTCTATGCTGGTTAGCGATCTTATAAAAGCCATGCTAGAATGTCCGGTACGGTTAAATTTACCCTTATGTTTGAATGTTGGAGAAATGAATGGGAACTAGCTTACAGCCTGTCGAAATGCTTGCACCGGGTGCAAACATTAATGCCTACATGCAAGCGGTCAATAGTTTTCCGATACTATCTGTCGAAGAGGAGCAGCGTTTAGGTGAGCGCCTCTATTATGAAGAAGATGTTGATGCGGCTCGTCAGTTGGTGATGGCACATCTACGCTTTGTGGTTCATATTGCTAAGTCTTATGCTGGTTATGGTCTATCTCAATCCGACTTAATCCAAGAAGGTAATGTTGGTTTGATGAAGGCCGTTAAACGCTTTAACCCTGAAAAAGGTGTGCGTTTGGTATCCTTTGCTGTGCATTGGATTAAAGCAGAAATGCACGAATTTATATTGCGCAACTGGCGCATTGTTAAAGTAGCGACAACGAAAGCACAGCGTAAATTATTCTTTAATTTGCGTGGCCAAAAGAAGCGTTTAGGCTGGCTAACTCATGAAGAAGCAGAAGCTGTTGCTAAAGACCTTAATGTAGAAGTAAAGCATGTTCAGCAAATGGAAGGTCGTTTATCATCTTATGACGCTTCATTTGATGCGGGTGCAGATGATGATGAAGAATCTGCTTATTTGGCGCCAGCGAACTATTTGGAAGATAATCGTTATAACCCAGCGAAGCAAACCGAAGCCGCTGACTGGAATGATGATAACGTGTCTCGTTTACGTGAAGCATTGAAAACGTTAGATGAGCGTAGTCAGGTCATCATTCAGCGCCGATGGCTGAATGACGATGATAAGTCCACATTGCATGAATTAGCTGATGAGTTTGGCGTATCTGCTGAGCGTATCAGGCAGTTGGAAAAGAATGCGATGAAAAAAGTTCGTGTAGCGATGGATGCTTAATTTAATTATTTTTACTAATTTAATGTTAAAAAGCCGCCAATAAGCGGCTTTTTTTATGCCCAGGGATGGGCGGTATACTGTGGGCGCAGGGAAGCGCAGGAGCAGTGCATGTCCAGGGATGGGCGGTATACTGCGGATGCAAAGGGTGTAAAAGAGCAGCACATGCCCAAGGGTGGGCGTTAGCATAAAATGCTCCAGACATTTTCTATGTACTTCCACCATCCGTGGTGGGCGTACTGCTGGCGCAGGACACGCAGGAGCAGTAATCTATTTTTCAATTATTTTAATAGGGTGAGGCGGTGATAAAAATCTGGTTATTTATTGTCGGTGTCAGTGGTTTATTAACCGTTGGTTTTGGCGCTTTTGGCGCTCATGGTCTAAAAGGAAAGATATCCGAATCGCTACTGTCTGCATTTCAAACGGGTACGCATTACCAAATGTTTCATACTCTAGCTTTATTAGGCTTGGCTATTCTTGTTAGCCAGCTGACAACTATTCCCAAAGCTTTTATCTTTAGCGCTAATTTTTGGATTGCAGGTATCATACTTTTTAGTGGGAGTTTGTATTGTTTAGCGCTTGGTGGCCCGTCTTGGCTAGGACCGATTACCCCCATTGGTGGTTTATTATTAATGGCGGGCTGGGTGACTTTGGCTATAGGTGCTTTGCAGCTTCGGTTATAATGCGCCACTTTTGGCAAGCGTTACGATTATGTCCCAATCTTTTGAAATCAAACCTGAATATAAACAAAAAGCGATTCGTAGCTATGTAATACGCGGTGGTCGTATTACCGAAGCACAAAAAAAAGCGTTTGATAGTGCTTGGGCCACTTATGGATTAAGTTTGTTTGATGGTTTAATCGATCCCCAGAGTATTTTTGGTCGGAAGGCTCCCCTTGTTTTGGAAGTGGGCTTTGGCATGGGGGATTCATTGTTAGAAATGGCTGAAACACAGCCAGAAAATGACTTTATCGGTATTGAAGTTCATCCTCCCGGTGTGGGTCGGCTGATAAACAATGCATCCAAAGCTGGTTTAACGAATTTAAAAGTCTTTATGGCTGATGCCGTCGATGTACTCGAAGATTGTATTCCTGATCATTCCTTGAATCGTTTTCAACTCTATTTTCCCGACCCTTGGCATAAGAAAAAACATAATAAGCGTCGGATAGTTCAACAGCCATTTATGCAATTAGTACATAGTAAGCTAGAAAAGAACGGGATATGCCATCTTGCAACGGATTGGGAGCCTTATGCAGATTATATGATGGAGGTGATGACTCTAGCTAAAGGCTATAGTAATCAGGCTGGAGAGTATTGTTTTTCGGCTAGGCCTGATTACCGGCCATTGACAAAATTTGAGCGCAGAGGTCATCGTTTGGGTCATGGTGTCTGGGATTTATTATTTGTATCCGGAGCCATTTAGTTACTTATTTCCAAGCTTATTGTAATAAAACAGCTAATGCCTTATAGAGTTTATTTATTAACTAGGCAGATCTTAACTATGAGTGATTGCGAATCATTTCTGTTAGACTATTGAATTGTTTTTATTTGCCCCAAATATAGGCGTTAGCTTAAACTTGGCACCTAATTTAATAAGTATTTATGGGGTTTTAGACTTGGACCCAATAAACTGACAGCTTAGCTATGGAAAACCGCTTTTTTAAACAACTAGAGCCTTTATCGCAAGGTGATACGGTAGCTTTAGATGAAGCGATAGAGCAGTTACGTTTTGATAGTAATGGATTGATTCCGACCATCGCCCAGCAGCATGCTACTGGTGAAGTCCTAATGATGGCGTGGATGAATCGTGAGTCTTTACTTGAAACGCTAAAGACAGGTCGTGTTTGTTACTGGTCGCGTTCTCGCCAGGCGTTATGGCGTAAAGGTGAGAGCTCCGGGCATACACAAAATTTAATTGAATTGCGAATAGATTGCGACGGAGACACGTTGCTGTGTCTGGTTGACCAAAAGGGTCCAGCTTGCCACACAGACCGTACTAATTGTTTCTATTTGCGCGCAGATGAAAAAACATTATCTGTGGTTGCTAATCCCGTTAAGGAGAGTTAGTTACATTGTTTTAAAGTCATTTATATAGCGCTTTTATATAACCCTTTAAATTAATGTGGTTAATGATTCGAGACACTGCTAAGACAATCTATTTTATTATGAACTCATATACTAAACCTGATATGCCCGATGTGGCAGCCACTCAAACTGCTCAGCAAAATGGTACTCTCGACTGGGTCGGTATGAGCCGTATTGCACTGCCTCTTGCGATTAAAGATCAAAACCTAGGTAGCTATAATGCGACGGCATTTGTAGAGACCTATGTTAATTTGGTGAACCCTCAAGTAAAGGGCATTCATATGTCGCGACTTTACTTGTTATTGGCAGAGTTTGCGAAAGACGAGGTGTTGACGATTGAAAACTTATCGAATTTTCTAAGAGATAAGTTGGCAAGTCATGAAGATATTAGTGATAGCACCTGTTTAAAGGTAGATTTTGATTACCTAATTAATCAACCCGCATTAAAAAGTGAATACAGCGGTTGGAAAGATTATCCTGTTAGCCTTAAAGCAGTATTCGATGGTAAGCGAGTGAATGTTGAAGTGTCGGTTAAGGTGCCTTATTCATCAACCTGTCCATGTTCCGCAGCGCTATCTAGGCAGCTTTTGCAGCAAGCCTTTTTAGACGACTTTTCAGATCAGGACACTATTGATAAAGAAACTATCGAGAAGTGGTTGCGTTCAGAAAAGGGGAGTGTTGCTACTCCTCATAGTCAGCGTAGTTATGCCAATATTCTCGTTAAACTTGATGAAACTTATACCGATGGCTTTCCTATTAGTGAATTGATTCAAGTTGCTGAGTCGACGCTGAAAACGGCTGTACAAACGGCTGTTAAGCGGGAAGATGAGCAAGAGTTTGCACGTTTAAATGGTGCGAATCAGATGTTCTGTGAAGACGCAGCTCGACGTTTAAAAGATGCATTAAATCAAAAATCCAGCTATACAGATTTTTGGGTGCGGGTAGAACATATTGAAAGTTTGCATGCACACGATGCTGTTGCGATGGCGACAAAAGGTGTTGCCAATGGTTTTTCACCGTTGTTGCATCGCTAAACGGCATCTTTATAAATAACCATACACCAGCGTCAATTTTCTTTGGCGTCCGGGGCTAAAATGAAACACATTCTTTTTGGTGTTGTCTTTTTTTGCGTTACCCATCTAGCGTCTGCTAACTTTACTGTTGAGATTATTACTGATCAGTTGAAACGGCCATGGAGTCTTGCCTTCTTGCCTGATGGTCGATTCCTTGTTACCGAGCGAAGCGGCAAATTGCGTATTGTTTCTAAAGAGGGAATGCTTTCTCAGCCCGTTACAGGTTTGCCTACTATTTCAGCGATAGGCCAGGGTGGTTTATTGGATGTTGTGCTTCACCCTGGGTTTGATCAGAATAAATGGGTTTACATTAGTTATGTCTCTGGCAATTCTTCTGCGGGATATAGCACTGAAGTTGTTCGCGGTACTCTTAATGTTTCCACTGCAGAATTAACCAATACCCAATCTATTTTTGTTGCTCTCCCAAAGGTACAGGGGGGCCGACACTTTGGTAGCCGCCTGCTGTTTGATAGGAGTGGCTATCTATATATTTCCTTAGGGGATAGAGGGGACCGTCAGCATTCTCAAAACCCAAAGACGCATCACGGTAGTATTATTCGTTTGCATGATGATGGGCGTATCCCTTCCGATAACCCTTTTGTTAATAACTCTTCTTTTCTTCCGGAAATTTATTCATATGGTCATCGTAATGTTCAAGGTATGACTTTGCACCCGTTGACGGGTAAGGTTTGGACGCATGAGCATGGCCCTCAGGGAGGAGATGAAGTTAATGTCATTGATAGTGGAAAAAATTACGGTTGGCCAGTGATTACCTATGGAGCTGAATATGGTTCAGGTTTTAAAATTGGCCAAGGTGTTACTAAACAAGGTATGGAGCAACCGGTTCACTTTTGGGATCCATCTATTGCTCCTTCAGGTATGGCATTTTTTAAAAACGACTTATTAGTGGGAGCATTGAAATTTCGATTGCTAGCTCAGTTGCAATTAAAGGATGAACTTGTTGTTAGAGAGCAGCGTTTGTTTTCCGGACAATTTGGTCGAATTCGTGATGTGCGGACCTTTAATGATAAAATATTCTACCTTTTAACTGATGCTAATAATGGCAAACTGATTCGTATAACAGATAGCAGCGAGTAACTATTACTAATGAGTACTGAAATGACAACATTAACAATCACAACACCGGATGACTGGCATTTACATTTTCGGGATGGTGATTTTTTAACGGAAACAGTGCCTGCAACTTCTCGATGCTTTCGCCGTGCGATTGTTATGCCTAATTTGGTTCCTCCTGTTACGAATGCCTCTATGGCCATGGAGTATAAGAAGCGCATTTTATCTGCCAGTCCTCAAGGCAGCAGTTTTGAACCCCTGATGACACTGTATCTGACCAATGATACAACACCACAAGATATTATTGATGCCAGACAGGCGGGCGTTATTGCTGTTAAATTATATCCCGCTGGTGCAACAACGAATTCTGATGCTGCTGTTAGTGATTTAAGCCATTTAGAGCCTGTGTTTGAAGCAATGGCTCAGGAGGGTTTGTTACTGTTAGTGCATGGTGAAGTGACTGACAATGAAATTGATATTTTTGATCGGGAAAAAATGTTCATTGATCGACATTTGCGGGATATCGTTGAAAATTTTCCAGAGTTAAAAGTTGTATTCGAACACATTACTACAAAAGATGCGGTTGAATTTGTATTAGAATCTCCGGCTAATGTAGCGGCTACAATCACGCCACAACATTTATTATTGAATCGTAATGATTTATTGGTCGGTGGAGTTCAGCCACATAACTACTGTCTGCCAGTATTGAAGCGTAATATTCACCAGCTTGCCTTACAAGATGCCGTTGTAAGTGGCTCGCCGAAGTTTTTTTTGGGAACAGATTCTGCTCCTCATGAAAAGCATCGTAAAGAATCAGCTTGTGGTTGTGCAGGTTGCTATAGTGCCTGGAGTGCTATTGAACTCTATGCGCAGATTTTTGACCAGCTTGATGTTATTGAGAAGTTAGAAGGTTTTGCCAGTCATTTTGGGCCAGATTTCTACGGTTTAGCGCGTAATGTAGATACAATCACATTAGTTAAGCAAGAATGGCAAGTACCAGAGGAAATTATATTGCCTAATGGTAATCCTATCGTTCCATTTTTTGCGGGGAAAAAACTCAACTGGAAACTTGAAAGTTAGTCTAATAGTTAATAAGTGTTAATTTTTAGCTTTCATTAAAGTTTTTTCATTCATTGTCTGTTTTTACAATTGGCATTGTATGCCAATTAGTAATGGCTGACTTTTGTGTATCTTCAATGTTCTCTTGGGTTTCTTCTTTTATAGTTTCGTTTATAGCATCACTATTTGAATCGTTTGAAGTCTCAGCTGATGGAAGTGGGGCTTCTTTAGTTACTTCTATTGGTTTATCTATATTCTCTTCTTTGTTGCTCTGTTCTGATTCTTGTGATGTTGCCATCTTTATAGTAGAAAGGGAATGACTTAATTCTGGCTCCTGTGTTTCAGGTGTGGCTTCGTGTGTGATTTCCGGTTCAGCTTCGAGAGTAGTGGGTAATATTTTTTTATCTTCAGTTTTCTCTACTTTGGGCTTCCATAGTTTTTTAGGCTTTTCCACTGCTTCATTGACCGGTACAGTTAGATCTGGGGTTAATAACTCTTGAATGCTATCCGCCGTTTTAATTATTTTTTTGATCGCTTTTTTTCGCAGTGTTTTTTTCTTAAGCTTTTGTTTTGGTCTTTGTGTTAGTTTTATTGCTTGAGCTTCTGCTCTTTCTAGCAACTTAGCTTTTGTATAAGCGGCTTTTGCATGACTTAAGTTAAGCTTTAACGTTTTGAGTTCATCTTTCGTTAATACAATATCCGACCGAAGGTTTTTTTGTCGACGTTGAGTTGCTGCTGTGGGCTTTTTGTTTTTCAATGAGGTGAGTTGTTCTTGTTTCTTTTTGAGCTTGCTGGTGGTACTAACAACTGCTCTTTCGAACGTCGCTACCTTTTTCTGGTGAGCTTTCATCAATTGTAGCTGTAGTTTGGCAATGCTTTTTCTTAACGGCTCAATCGGATTAATGACTTTCTTAGGCATGCTTACCTCCTTTGAGAAGACTATTACGTCATCTTGGTGTTGTTAAACATACAGATTAAATCGTAGGCTATCTAATCATAAGCTTTCTTTGTAGATAGCTTAACTGTTTTTTATCAAATTTTTGTGACTTGCTTGGTTTTAATGGAACTTTTAGGGCTCCTCAGGTTCTGTGAACATGTTCAAAGCCCTTTAGGCTATAGGTATCTATAACAACTACTTTGTTATACCATTGCCGCTTTGGTGTTTCGGGCAGCTACTCCAGCACCTATTTTTTAATAAATTAGCATATATTTAGGATAATCTCATGAAATTGAAGCTTTTTATGGCGAGTTTTGTCGCTTTGTCGTTAGTTGCTTGTGGAGAGAAAAGTGACGAGCCGGCTGCAAAGACAGAGACTACTTTAGAGTCAGTCGAACAACGCCTTAGCTACATGGTTGGCAGTAATATGGCCAAACAGTTTAAGCGTGACGGTGTCGATATTGATATCGCTGCATTGCAGATGGGTATTGATGACTCTATGCAAGATAAAGAATCTCGCCTGAGTGAAGAACAAATTCAGGAAACCATTGCTACATTGCAAGAACGTGCTAAAAAGCGTCAAGAAGAGCAGCAGGCTGAGCAAGCTAAGCTAGCAGCAGAAGCTGCTGAGAAGAACAAGGCAGAAGGCGCTGCATACTTAGTGGCAAATGGCGCAAAAGATGGCGTCATAACAACAGAGAGCGGTTTACAGTATAAAGAGTTGGTTGCAGGCGAAGGTGAAAAGCCAACACAGGAAGATACAGTATCAGTTCATTATAAAGGTACATTAATAGATGGTACTGAATTTGATAGCTCATATAGCCGCAATGAGCCAGCGACTTTCCCTGTTTCTGGTGTAATTCCAGGTTGGATCGAAGCGTTACAGTTAATGAATGTCGGTGATAAGTGGGAATTAACAATCCCATCAGATCTAGCTTATGGTCCTGGTGGTACGGGCGGAGCGATTGGCCCTAATGCGACGTTAATTTTTGAGGTTGAGCTATTAGAGGTTATCAAACCAGAAGCAACAGTTGATGTGTCTAAGTAATTCTATTTAGAACACACCTTATCTATCTGCTGCCTATTGCAGCAGATAGATAAAGCCACTGGAGCCAATGGCGTAATAGCGGTTGGCTTGCCCTGAAAAAGCTAGATCGATAACTGATACGCCAGTTGGTTGCCATTGGTGGCGTTTAGTGAGTTTCCATGTTTTAAGTAATTTAGCCCCCTCTGTCTGCCAAAGTTCGACTTTTTGATTGGTGTAGCCTAATAGTAAATAGCGGCTATCACTACTGAACCTAGCAGATGTGATTTCTAATCCACGTTTAATCCTTTCCTTTGATAGGGGTATGCTCTTAAGCGCTTTGCCTGTATTAATATCCCATATTTCTGCTCGGTCATACTTTGCTGAAGTAAACGCATAACGACCATCTTCACTCATCGCGACTTGTTGGACATCTTCCTGATGTTGCATGGTCATGATTTTTTCACCATTGTCTACGCGCCAGACAATAGCCGTTTGATCTTCTGAGCCGGTAATGGCAAGGCGGCCATCGCCGCTGAGGTCGACGCTGCGCACTCTCCCTTCGTGAGTAAAACTGCGGACAATGCCGCCGCGGATAGTGTTGAAAATCACCGCAGAATGATCGGCTTGACCTAATAGGGCGTAGCGTCCTCCTGGGGCTAAGTCAGCATCTAAAACTTCGCCTGGAGCAGTCCAAAAACGGGTTGCATTGCCGGTATTAATATCCCAAAGTACTATAGTATGAGCCTCTGCTGTCAATGCCCAACTATTGCTGGAATCGATATCTGCAGAAATAATGACACTTAGCTCTTCCTCGCTATGGTTCCAATTATAGAGGCGTTCACCATCGCTTAATCGCCAAAAGCTGCCCCCATGCTGCACAGACCCAACAATCGCAAATTTCCCATCATGGCTGATGGCGCCATTGTGGATGCCGTTAACAGCGACTTCAATACGTTCATTCGGTGATGTGGATTGGTCGCAGGCTGTTAGTAGCAAAAGCATAACGCTGATGGGCAGAATGCGTTTCAATCTCATGGGTCATTATTCCTCAATCGTTGCCATATAAGTTTATGTGGCTATAGAGATAAGCGTAGACGAGGTTGATGAATGTTGCAGGCAGAAAACGTGGAGAGTAACGGCGTAGAGAAAAGATGGAGAGCGTTGAAAGGTAAGTATTAGTCATTACAATATCAGCAACGTCAGTGTTTATAAGTTATACGCCGTCGTTGCTTGATAAAGTAGAGGAGAAAGTATTAAGCGACCATATCTTTGTGTGAAACATGAAGGATGGCAATCATTTTATCTTCTGCTTCAAAGCGAGATTCTAGTTGTTGGCCTATCTGCGATAAATCATTCGCGAGTGATGATAAATCATCAGTTTCTTGGTATTTGTCGTTAAAGTCGAGTAGTTTCTCTGTTGTTGCATCAATGATTTCATAAGGCTTAGATGCTGCTTCAAGGGCATCTTTATCATCGAAGTCGCGACCTTCTTTTATCAGCTGGTCGTACACTTCAAAGTGGCCGGCAGAGATGTAATCCATCAATGTTTGGCAAAAGTGACGAATTTTTTGGGTATGATCAGAATTGTTTTCATCAAAGGACTTAACTTCTGATAGTCCACAGTAACCAACGAGTAACTCCTGACGTTCTTGTAGCCAACGGTCCACAATATCATTGACTCCGCCCCAACGTTCTTTGGCTGATTTGCAGTTTTCTAACATGGTTGATTCCTTAATCTTAATCGGTATTCGTTATTGTCTTTAAAAACATTCTCTTGAAAAGAGCTGATTGGTGTTAATGCGATTTAGCACCCATTATGTCTTTATCATTCTTGGACCAAAGATAGGAGAACTGGGCTATATTGGCAAGGGATAGCGTTTTTTTAGTCGAATATCGTCTAATACCGGGCTGATAATTGCAAAATGGTTTATATGGGTGACCAAAAATGCATCAAGGATGACGATTAATGTTCAGTTAGAAATACTGGTGTTAGTGCGCCCATATATTATTTCCGCTGTTATTCTTGTTAAAGCTTCCTATACTGAATGTGTAACCGTTGTTTGAACAATGATAAGTCATCGTTAGTATTGGAGTTAATTATGTCACTGTGGCGAATATTTGGATTTTGTGTATTGCTTGCCTTTATTGGTAATACATATGCGGCAGATGATGAAGAGGCGGCAGAAGAAGAGGGTGGTGATCCGGCTGTGTTGGAGAGGCCTATTTATGTTCCTGTTAAACCAGCGTTTGTCGTTAATTATGGTGGGCCAGGAAAGTTAAAGTACATTAAGTTGGAAATCTCTCTTAGGGCTAAAGATACGGTATCGTCAAATGCTATTCGCCACCATATGCCTTTGATCCGGGATTATCTGGTAAGAGAATTCAGCAAACTCAGGGATGTGGATGTCGATACTCAGCAAGGCAAAGAGGCTGTCCGTTTGGCTGCGTTAGATGGCGTTAAAACCCTACTGCAAGAAGAAGATGGGGATGAGGTTGGTGTGACCGGCCTTTATTTTAATAATTTCGTTATTCAGCGCTAATCTGCAATAGCGCTGAATTGTTTTGCGGCATCGGAGCAATAGTTGTATTCCTGGTAATATTTTTTAAGGTATTCATCGAAGTTGACACTCGTATCGGCTTCGATTTCTTGTTGTTTCTGCAAGGACTCTTTTGCCATTGTTTCATAATAGGCTGACTCTTCATCCGAGAGCGGGTTTTCTATAAAGTGCTGGCGGTTTTCAGAAGATGCTTTTTGGGCCAGTTTGTAAAAAGTCAGCTTCTGATTCTGCATTTCTTCCAGTACTTTAGCGGAAGGTGTTAGTTTTTCATTGCTGAGTTTGAGCGACTCATTTTCTAGCGCCTGCTGGTATTCACTAGATGAAACGTGTTTGTCCATCAATTGGGCAATTGGTTGTAGTTTGGCAATTATTTCGTGCCCCCATTCTCTGGCAGATCGCTCCTTGCCAAAGTGATGGAGCTTTAAGTCTGGGTTGCGGCCTTCATAAACCATGCGCTTCTGGTTTTCTTGTAAGCTTCTATATTCCTCATCGTCTGATAGTGGGCTGTCTTCCAGTAGGCAGTACATTAAGAACAAGTCCAGAAAGCGTATTTGCTGAGCATTAATGCCTATCGGCTCAAAAGGGTTAAGGTCCAAGCAGCGTACTTCAATATACTCAACGCCACCACTTGAAAGTGCGTTCAGTGCGGTTTGACCACTGCGAGCAGTTCGTTTAGGGCGGATAACGCTATAAAACTCATTTTCAATCTGCAGTAAGCTATCGTTTAATTGCTGATAATCGTTTTGATTGTCTCGTACGCCGATTGCTTTGTATTGTGGGTGGGTTTGAGTGATGGCTTTACACAGGGTTTTGATATAGCTATCTAAACAATTATATGTGATTACCAGTGACTCTTGAGCGGAGCTCTGATACCCCAGGTCGCCCATTCTTAAGGATGTGGCAAAGGGGAGGTGTAGGCTATGTGAATCATCCCCCAAAGGCTTTAATTGATGTTTTCGGTCTTTTACAAAACTATTGCAAACTGCGGGCGCCGCACCGAATAAATAGAGTAATAACCAAAAGTAACGCCGGAAGTTGCGAATTAAGCGGAAGTAGCCTTCTGTCTTATAGTCTGTAAGTGATAGCTTGCTAGCATCTTCTCTATGTAAGAATGCCCACAGCTCGTCAGATACTGAAAAATTAAAGTGAATACCTGCGATCGTTTGCATGGAGCGACCATAGCGATGCCCCAAGCCCAAACGATAAATGCTTTTCATCTTTCCGCTGTTGGAAGTGCCATATTGAGCGATAGGAATATCAGCATCATTGCCAAGCATGCAAGGCATACTATTGACCCATAGGGATTCGTTATCGAGATGTTGATAGGTGAATCGATGTAAGTCGCCAAGAGTATTCACTAGCTCATCGATATTGTTGCTCGGCGGGGTAATAAATTCTAATAGAGCTTCGCTGTAATCTGTCGTAATCCGTGGATGGGTTAATGCTGACCCCAAGGCTTTCGGGTGGCTTGTTTTAGCAATAGTCCCTTGTTCACACACTCGTAGGCTTTCTTTCTCAATGCCGCGGGTAATATCAGTCATGCCAGCTAAATTGGTAGCATTACTGATACCTTGTAAGCGTTTTGAGAGTAAAGACATTAATAACTCCTGTGTAAAGTATGCATTATGGCAGTGCAGGGGCAGTTAAAACCACTAAAATGTGATCCACTTTTCACTTAAATAAGCTTTTAGTTAAATAAATCACTGGGAGCATCGTGTCTGCACGAACGTAATACTCAGAATGCTAACGCGTTATTTTGTGGTTCAATGGGCGTATCATTTTCAGTCGCAGAGGTGTCATGAATCTCATTCTGCAATTCTTCTGCAGTGGGTAATGGGGGAGGTAATTGATCTTCTGTTATTATTGGTAAATTCTTTGCTGTTGCTTCGCACTCTAGCAAAGTGATGCGTAAGCTGAAGTCACGACTGTTTACTTCAAAAAGCTGGTTGACTGCTTCATCTCTATGTAACGTTCTAAACAATTGCGACGGTTCGCGACCATCAATCCATTCAGCTGATTTGCTTAGAAAGTAACCTTCTTGATTTTGTAATATATACATAGTGTCCGTTTGTTCTGTTTGTAATAAATCTGTAATCGTTTAGCTATATCACTATTGGCTTAAAATGATTGGTTGTTGGCTCAAAATGGTCTGCTCAAAAACTTGTATCAACTGTTTGCCTCAAGTAGTGTAAATAGTGGCTTAAAATTCGGAAAACCACAACATCTTGTTATATTAATTTATTCATTCTGAGAGGTTGGGTTGGGCGTCACAGTTTCGTCATAGACTAGGAACTATAGTAGCGGCCTGGTGTATTACTTAGCTACAGGTTGTGATAGTCTGGCTCTTATGTATTTTCTGAAGAAAGTGCTATAAGCTTATGTATTATATTAGATTTATGTAGCGATATAGATATAACTAACTTGTGGAGTAAGTCTTTCTATATCATATACTTAATGCCATAAAGCGTAGATAACACCGTTTGTTTGATAATTGTTTGAAAATAGGATTGCCCATTTGTTAATGACTTTGCTGAAAGGAAGTCGTCACTGCTCCGGATATTCGGGCGCTATGCGTTCAAGAGCCACCCATTCCGGTGCTGCCAGCCCCTTGCTGTTAATTAAAGGGCTTGTTGTCGTGTTGTTGGTCGTATGGATGGCACTTAGTCTGTCGAGTGTCTTTTGGCGATTGCTGCCACAACCTAAGCTAGAGTCTATCGATACTTCAGGCGACAGCGCTGCTTTTGCCGCAGTTAAAACGAAAACTGCGCCACCTGTTGATGTGGCAGCACTTAAGGCAATTGCACTCTTTGGTAAAGAGGTTGAGGCTGCTCCTGTTGAAGTTGCCGTAGCAGAGCCAGTGCAGGAAAAGGTTGAAGCAACTAAGCTTAATCTGGAGCTGATGGGATCTTTTGCGAGTGAGGATCAGAAAGAAGCTTATGCGATTATTGCCAATGGGAGAAAACAAGAACTCTATCGCGTTAGCGAAGAAGTCGGCGGTTTAAATAACGTTAAGTTGGTCAGCGTATTTTCTGACAAAGTCATTTTAAATAACCGTGGACGTCAGGAAGCGCTATATATGTACCCGGAAGGTAAGCCAATTACATCAGGTAGCGCAGTGCCTTCGACTGGCGTTCGATCACCTGTATCCACAGGTGGTACAGCATCGTTGGCAAACTTAAGCTCTAACCAGCGATTAGAAAAAATTAGTGATGCGATTCGTTTTTCTCGCAAAACTCAAAACGGAAAAATGATTGGCTTTCGTGTATTGCCTGGCAGAAACCGAGCTGCGTTTGAGCAGACGGGTTTGAAATTAAATGATGTGGTGACCGCTATTGATGGTCAGGCGTTGGATAACTTAAAAGTAGCCAATCAGGTTTACCAAGAAAAACGGAACGCAACTCAAGCATCTCTAACGGTGCTGCGTGGTGAAGAAGAACTGACCGTTGATGTTGACTTAAACAACATCAATGTTAATTAATTACGGACCTTGTAGTGAAGACTTTGTTAACGTTAAATATTAAAGCTTTTTTTATAGTGGTGCTTGCTACAGTGATGTTTGCCGCTAATGTGTACTCGCAAACTGACCAAGAGCAAAAATGGCAGGTTAATTTTAAAGACTCCGATATACAGGAAGTCATTAAATTTGTTGCCGATGTTACTGGTAAGACAGTGGTGATTGACCCTAGGGTTAAAGGTCGAGTAAAAGTTATTTCTGCAGAGCCACTTTCTAAGCAAGCATTGTATGATTTATTTTTGTCCGTGTTAGAAATTCAGGGCTTTACCGCGATTGAAGTGGGTGAAGTGGTTAGAATTTTACCTCGTAAGGATGCGAGAACATCTGCGGTGCCCGTTACCAGTCAATCTTCATTGGGTAGTGATGCTTACATAACGCAAGTTATTCAACTATATAATGTGTCTGCGGCTAAAGTATTGCCAGTCTTAAGGCCTTTGGCTCCTCAACATGCCCACTTGGCAGCTTATGATCCCAGTAATGCCATTATTATTTCTGACACAGTTGCAAATATAGCTCGCTTACGAGATGTGATTAGTCGTATCGATCGTGCTGGTGTTGCGGATACCGATATTATTGCGTTGAAATATGCTCAGGCCGAAGCCATGGTTAAAATGCTGCAGACATTGCAGAAACCTGACGAAAAAGATGCACCTAAAAATTCTAAAGCGGTCATGGTAGCTGATGCGCGTAGTAATAGTATCTTAGTGACCGCCGATGATGTTCGTCGTCAACGTATTCGTGAGTTAATTGAACGCTTGGATGTTCCTCGTCAACAATCAGGTAATGTTCGAGTGATTTATCTTGAATATGCTGATGCAGAAAAAGTCGCTGAAGTCTTATCTAAAGTTGTTTCCAGTATTTCTAAGTTAGATCCAGAACAGGCAAAAGGTGGTGCGCCTGGTGGTGCTTCAGCAACAACCGTCGAGGCTGACCCCAGTACGAATGCCTTATTAATTACCGCCGATGCTGCTACCTTAGAAACCTTACTTCCGGTTATTGATCGGCTCGATATTAGGCGCTCACAAGTATTAGTTGAGGCTATTATCGTTGAAGTAACTGGTAACTTGGGTCGACAGTTAGGTGTTGAATGGGCGGCCTTTAAAGAAGATCGAGTGATCAGCGCTTCAACGAATTCAGGCGCTTTGGCAAGTGTTATTGCTGACGTGACCGCTGGTACAGCAACAACCCTTGGAAGTCCTGCCTTGCTATTAGGATTTGGGACAGATGGTGGAGATGATGGGACAAGCTTTGCGGGTTTGATTCGCGCTTTGCAGAGTAATACAGAAGCCAATATTCTTTCAACGCCGAGTATTTTGACAACGGATAATAACGAAGCCACGATTTCTATTGGTGAAAATATTCCTTTTGTTACCGGTTCTTTTACTAACGATTCGGGTAACAGTACTAACCCCTTCCAAACTATTGAGCGCCGTGATGTTGGTATTAAATTAGCGGTGACTCCGCAAATCAGTGAAGGCGAAACCGTTGTTTTAGAAATCGATCAAGAAGTTTCTGGTGTCAGTAGTCAACCAGTGGCGGGTGCGTCTGACATTGTGACGACAGAACGAAAAATTAAAACACAGGTGATCGCGAAAGATAAAGAAGTCATCATTCTGGGGGGGTTATTAGAAGATGATGTACAGCAAACTCAACAAAAAGTCCCTCTTCTTGGCGACATTCCTGTGTTGGGGTCTTTATTTCGAAATGATGATACCAGAGTTGGAAAAACCAATTTAATGGTATTTTTAAAAGCCACGGTTATCAGAGATGAAGAAGTGTTGCGTGGAGCGACAGCAGAAAAATATAACAGCATTCGCAATGAACAAATTAAGAGTAAAAAGAATGGTGTAGCATTGGTGCGTGATGATGTCATTCCTCTATTACCTGTTTGGGATGAAACGACCAATGCACCTGTTTCTCCTCCAGAAAGTGCGGGTGTGCCAGAGAATTCTACTACAGATGTGAGTGATCCTAATTAATCGTTATGTCTGAATCTGAACAAATAGAACAAGTAAAAGTCCCTGTCGATATTCCTTTTGCTTTCGCGGAACAGCATGAGGTATTCCTCGAAGATGGTGTTCTGATTTGCACTGGTGATATTTCTGCACCCGCATTATTAGAGCTGCAGAGGATGTTGGGTCCTGACTTAACGGTTAACAGTATTGACGCCGCTGAATTTAAACGGCAGCTAACATTGAAATATCAAACCGGTGATGGTGCTGCTCAGCGTGCTGTTGATCAGCTCGATGCTGAATTAGATTTAGGTAAAATTGCCGACGACCTTGAACAGCAATCGGATCTGCTTGCAGGTGATGATGATGCGCCTGTTATTCGTTTGATTAATGCCGTTCTCTCTCAGGCGATTAAAGAAAAAGTCTCTGATATTCATATCGAACCTTTTGAAGACCGTGTGGCCGTTCGTTTTCGTATCGATGGTGTGCTAAAAGAGGTCTTGGCTCCAAAACCAGAATTCGCAGCAGTATTGGTTTCCCGCTTAAAAGTGATGGCTAAACTGGATATTGCCGAAAAACGTTTGCCGCAGGATGGACGTATTACCGTTAGGATTGCCGGCCATGGTGTTGATATTCGTGTTTCAACGATACCTTCTGCCCATGGTGAACGAGTTGTCTTGCGTCTACTGGATCAGGCAGCGGGGCACCTTGGTCTAGAGCAACTCGCGATGCCTAAAGAGGTGTTTGAGCGATTTAGTGGCTCATTGGCGCGACCACACGGCATCATTCTGGTAACTGGTCCGACAGGTTCCGGTAAAACCACAACGCTTTATGCAGGCTTAAGTAAAATTAATGACCGCAGTCGCAATATTCTCACGATTGAAGATCCTATAGAGTATTTACTGTCGGGCATTGGTCAGACTCAGGTCAACGCCAAAGTTGATATGACCTTTGCACGAGGTTTGAGGGCGATTCTACGTCAGGATCCTGATGTGGTTATGATTGGTGAGATTCGTGATGGCGAAACAGCCTCAATTGCAGTGCAAGCCAGTTTGACTGGGCACTTGGTGCTATCGACCTTGCACACCAATACGGCTATTGGTGCAATTACCCGTTTAAAAGATATGGGGGTTGAACCTTTTTTGCTATCTTCAAGTCTCGAAGTGGTAATGGCTCAGCGGTTGGTCAGGTTATTGTGTAATGATTGTAAAACTCCCCACCAATTAACTGAGTCTGAATGTGAGCGCATTGGGGCAGATGTTTCAACGCTAGAAGATAGTACGGTCTATCAAGCGCAAGGCTGTGATCATTGTAATCAGACTGGCTACCGTGGGCGTACTGCGATTTATGAGTTAATCGTTGTTGATGATGCCTTAAGACAGTTAATTCATGAGGGAGCTGGTGAGCAAACCATGTTGAAGTATGCTCGCCAAACCAGTCTTTCTTTAATGGCCGATGGCCGCCGCCGAATATTGGAAGGAACCACGAGCTTGGAAGAAGTCTTAAGAGTAACGTCTTCCGGTTGAGTTAAATTATGGCTGCTTTTAGTTATCGCGCAATCAATAATGCTGGCAAGGTTGTCAAGGGTACTCTCGAGGGTGATTCTGAGAGGCAGGTTCGTGGCCAACTGCGTGCTCAAAAACTGAAACCCATCAGTGTCGAAAGTGCCAAGCAAAAAGAGCAGGCAGCTTCAGATAATCGTTTATTTGCCCCGCGCTTAAAAACCAAAGATCTCACTTTGTTAACTCGCCAAATGGCATCCCTTGTACAGTCAGGTATGCCTTTGGTGGACGCTTTGCAAGGAGTTGCGAAGCAGTCTCGAAAGCAATCCATGCAGTCTCTTGTGTTGCAGATACGCTCTCGTGTTTTGGAAGGGTTGAGTTTTGCCCAAGCGTTGGCAGAGCACCCGAGATCCTTTGATTCGATGTATCGGGCCATGGTGAATGCAGGTGAACAGGCAGGTTTTTTGGGGCCTGTATTGGATCGCTTAGCCGATTACACCGAAAATAGTCAACACGCTAAACAAAAGTTAATGTCTGCCATGATTTATCCCATGGTATTGATGGTGGTTTGTGTGGCAATTGTCGTTGCCTTGATGGTCTTGGTTGTTCCTCAGTTGGTCACTGTCTTCGAAAGAGCTAAAACGGAACTACCGTGGACGACTCAAACTCTAATAGGAACCAGTGATTTTCTTCGGGATTACGGTCTGTATTGCTTTTTGGGTATCGTATTGGGAGTTATCGCCTTTAAACGTTGGCTTAGTGTCCAAGCCAATCTTCGTAAATGGCACCGGTTACTCATTAAATTACCTATTTTTGGTCATATAATAGTGCAATCGGATACTGCCCGTTTTGCAGGAACCGTCAGCATGCTTATTGATAGTGGTGTGCCATTATTGCAAGGTTTGCGTATTAGCTCTAAGACAATGAACAACTTAATACTCAGTGAAGAGTCAGAAAAAGTAGCGACAGCTGTTCAGGAAGGGGCAAGTTTGCATAGGGCCTTGGATAAGGCTGAAGTGTTTCCTCCGCTGCTAGTGCAAATGGCTGCTAGTGGTGAAATGAATGGTACATTAGGGGAGCAACTGGGCTATGCGGCTCGCAGCCAGGAACGCGAATTGGATTTGCAGTTGTCGACAGCGCTGAGCATTGTAGAGCCAGTGACTATTGTCTCTATGGCTTTGATTGTCGGTGGCATCATGTACGCGATACTGACCCCTATCTTTGGTATGACTGACTTGTTGTAGTGAACGATTAAAACCTGAAAACGTAATATTAAAATATTTTTAATTTGGAGTGGAAATGAACAGAAGACAAGGTGGCTTTAGCTTAATTGAGATCATGGTGGTGTTGATCATCATTGGTGTTATTACCGCTGGGGTAGGTGCAAAGTTTTTAGGTAAAGCGGATCAATCCCGTGTTGATCAGGCAAAAATAGATTTCTCAACGATTGAAAAAGCCTTGAAACTTTATCGTCTTGATAATTATCGTTATCCCACTAATGAGCAGGGCTTAGAAGCGCTGACAGAAAAGCCAACGGTTGACCCTATTCCTCGTCAGTGGCAAGACGGCGGTTATTTAGACTCATTACCTGTTGACCCTTGGGGCAGTCCTTATGTGTATGTGACACCTGGTGAACAAGGTGAGTACGACGTGTATAGCTTGGGTGCAGATGGTCGTGCTGGTGGTGAAGGTTTTGATGCAGATTTATATAATCGGGATAGACGCGAAAAATAGTATCGTAATTTTTTAAGAGACCTTTGCACGGAAGAATATTTTACTTCCAGGCAAGGCAAAAACACGCACAGTGAGAGAGTTTATGCACTATAAATGATCGAGCGAGCATGTTTTTAACGCCGTATGGGTGGAAAATAGCTTTCATGCAAAGGTCTCTTTAAGTGTGTAATGTTTAATTATTATGGGTAATTGTTAATGCGGCTTCGCTACCACACCGGTTTTTCTTTGATCGAATTGTTGGTGGTGATGCTTATTGTTGCTGTGATTGCAGCGGGTGTGTCTTTAGCTGTAAATCCTAGAGGATCGAGTGCCAAGCAAATAAATCTACAGGGTGAAAGATTATTTGCGCAGATGTTATACGCGTTTGATGAGGCGCTTGTTAGAAACCAGGCAGTAGGTTTAGCAATAGAGCAAGATGAAAATGATTTACAGGTTTCCAGAGAATACGCCTGGAAGCGGGATGGTGGTGTCGATCGTGATACTAAAGATAGACATTGGTTAAAAACCGAAAATCCACTCGGGAATCATGAGTTGGCAGAGGAGTTTGCCTGGGCCATTGAGATTGAAGAGGTATCGCTAGAAGAAAATCTTGATCAGCTACTAAACGAAGACGATGATGAAATCGATCCTCGCATCATTTTTTACCCAAGCGGTGAAGTTTCAGAATTTTCTATCACTATTACGTTATCTGAAGAAGCCCTGCAAGATGATCCCGAAGCCATTAACGAACGTTATAAAATCACATTAAATGAACGTGGTGAGCTAACGCGTTATCGCGTAGGTGTTGAAGAAGAATGAGTTTTTTTTCGCGTAAAAAAACCAATGGTTTTACTCTGATCGAAGTCATGGTGGCTATCGCGGTGATTGGGTTTGCTGTTCCTGCAGTAATGTTATTAATGATGCAGTTAACAGATTCAGCAGGAGCAATAAGAGATAAAACAATCGCCAATTGGATCGCTGAAAACAAGGCAACCGAGTTGAGACTGGAGCGGGTTTTTTTACAGCAACTATTGCAGCGTGAGCAAACAGAAAAGATTGAAATGGCTGGCACGGAGTGGACGGTTGATGTTGATATCGATAAAGCCCAAATTTGGATTCGGTATCGAATTAAAGTCAGTCGCGATCCAGATAAGCCGTTAGCAACATTAGATACGTATTTGCATGATACCTAAATTTTCTTATCAGCGAATAAAAGGCTTTACTCTCATTGAGATGCTAATTGCCTTGGCGATTGGTGCAGGTATAGCAACCATGTCTTATCGTGCATTGGAAGGTACGATAAGGGCCGACAACAAAGTCACCGCAGTGACTCAACAGGTCAATGAGGTTGATCGTGTATGGCAGTACATATCGAAAGATTTACTCTATGCCGTAGAGAGGACGTGGAGAGATACCAGCGGTACAGAAAAGTCAGCATTGGTTGGTGTCTTTGGTGATCGTCTTTCACAAAGTGATGTAGTGATCGCCAATGAAGACGATTATTTATTGCAATTTATTCGTGGTAATCGAGAGAATCTGCTTAATCAAAAACGTAGTGATTTGTATCTGGTCGGCTATCGATTGACTCAGGACGAAGGCAGCGAAGATAAAATTTTATGGCGGGATCATTGGTCGCCTGTGGATGGTAGTGGTGAGCCTAAAATGCAACAGCGACGTTTATTGAGTGGTGTTCGTGAATTGCAATTTAGTTATTTACCAAAAACATTTAAAAGCCTTGAGAATAGCGCTTGGTTAACCGGGTGGCCAAACTCGAGAACCGGTGGCGCAACAAAAGATTTACCTGCAGCTGTTAGGGTAACGATTGAATCAGCGACTATGGGTAAAATTGTTCGTGTCTTTAATTTATCAGTGGTTGCGGCTCCCGGTAATGGATAAGTATTTTTTACCTGTGCGGCCTAGGTTTCAATTAGCTGAAAGGATGAGCTTGATGTCATCTCAGCGTGGAACGGTATTGATTATTGCACTCCTTGTTGTTGCTGTTATTACGGGTTTGGCAATCGACTTTGCTGGTCGGTTTCAATTGTCATTATCTAGAGCTGAAAACCGTTTTTTTACGAATCAAATGCAGCAATCACTATTTAGTATTGAACATGCATCGATGTGGGCGCTGAGAGAGGATAAAGAGGGCGATGTTGAAGACGGTAATCAAAACTATGATTATCTAGAGGAAGATTGGGCAAAAGCAGAACAGTATCAGCAGCTTATCCAAGCTGAGTTTGGGGATGTGTTGATTAATAGCGTTTCCATTGAAGATGCACAAGGGCGTTTTAATATTAATCAGATGGGTATCAGTGCTGAAAAATATGACCCCAGCCAATCTTTTGATAAAAATTATACGCCACAGCAACGACGTTTTATTCGTTTATTGCAGACAGTGCCTAACAATGTTGTAGGCAGCACTGAAGCAGAAGAAATTGCTCAGGCCGTGATTGACTGGATTGACTCAGATAATAATGTCACTGGCGCAGGTGGTGCGGAATCAGATTTTTATGCTTCGCAGGATCAACCTTACCGCGCGGCCAACCAGATATTTGTGAGCGTCAGCGAGTTGCGTTTAGTTAAAGGTGTTACAGAAGAAATATACGAACATATTGCTCCATTAATTGTAGCGATACCTGATACAGCCGCTGGCATCAATGTAAATACTGTTTCGTCTGACATAATGAGGTCGCTGAATTCAAAAGAAGAAACAGTGCCCTTGTCTGAAGAGGATGGAAAAACATTAGAGAGCAGCCGCCCAGTGAAAGTTGATAGAGATTCAGAGGATGATGGCGCTCGTACAGCGGTTAATGATGGCACTAAAAAGCAGGAAGGTTTTACTAAAGTTGAGGATTTTTTAGATAGCAACGATATTGGAACAATTTTCGGTTCAGATGTGGAGTTACACCCAGAAGTTGGAGGACTAACTACTGGTAGTAATTATTTCTTGTTGAGCACTGAACTGGAAATTAATGGTGTAACACGTCGAGGGGTGAGTTTGCTGAAGCGTGATACCGACCAGAATACTGGCAAAATTGCTGTTCGTGTTGTCAGGCGCAGTAGTGAGGATGTCTTTTAAACGTGCTATCCTGAATTCAAGCCGTATGGGTATTCCAAGCTAAAAAGAAATATTGCAAATTAACTATCTCAGATAGAGTAGAGAAAAACAGTGACAGAAAAACTGGTTATACAATTGCTTGAAGAAGCTGTTAATGAAGAAGGCGAGATTCTTCGTCATTTTCGTTGGGGCTTTGTCGATGAGATATCTCATTGGCCAGAAGATACCCATGAGGGGTCAGGCGAAGAATTGCTCGTAGCATTTGAGAACCAATCTCGGCCAGCATTATTGTTGATTCCTGGTAATAAGGTTGTGAGTCTACCCGTCGCTTACAATAAAAAGGAAGCGCGGCATTTCCTTAAGCTATTACCTTATCAGATTGAAGATGATGTTCTGGGGCCAGTTGAAGATTTACATTTTGCGGTTAGCAGCAATAAAGAGTCTGACGTTATTTCAGCTGCCTATGTTGATTATGACTGGATCTCAGAGCTATTGCTTTGGGCTAAAGATAATGAATTAGTTATTGATCGATGTATAGCTGACTTTCAGTGCTTGCAAGCCGTTGATAATGAGTTATTGGTATGGTTTGTTGATGGCAATGTGCAAGGTCATCGCGCCAATGGTTTAGGGTTTAGTATTGCCCAGTCGCTATCACAACCCTTCTTAAAAGATTTGCTGCAAAACCAACAGGATATAGAAAACCCTTGGCAAGTCAGGGTCTATGTTGATGATGCAGAAACCCAAGAGATTATCGAAAGTCATATCATGCCTCCAGTAGAATATGAGGTAATTATTGGCCAGCCAGCATTGCACTTCGAACAAGGTAATCAGCTAAACTTTTGTTCTGGAAAGTTTGGTAAAAAGCTTCCGGTTGAACAATGGTGGAAGGAAGCAAAACCGCTTGCGATACTGGCAGCTGCAGCGGTTGCAGTATTCTTTATTGCTACTTTTGCTGATATCTATTTGATCAAAAAGCAGCAAGCCAGTGTACAGCAGGAAATATTATCAGCTTACCGCACTGCTGTGCCGAGAGGCCCCGCGAATGATCCAGTAACACGGCTGAAAAGAATGCTGGGTTCGGAAACGTCAACTAATGAAGCTAGTCAGGCGGTTTATCTTTTATCAAAGGTGGCCCCAGTGCTGGATCAGTTAAAAATAAATCTGGCAACACTGAATTACAGCAATCGTGAGCAGGCGTTGCGTATTAATATTAAGGCAAAGTCCTTTAATGGGGTTGAGCAATTTCGTCAGCAATTAGATCAGCAAGGTATCAATGCTGAATTACAAAGCTCCAATGCGGCGGACGAGGGTTTTCAAGCTCGCTTACGTATTGCGCTAAAGGGGAGTCGAAATGGATAAGTTACTTGCTTGGTGGGAGAATCATGAACCGCGAGAACAAATGATACTAGCCGTTGTGGGTGTTGTATTGGCAATCTTTTTATTCTTTTTCTTGGCTATTGATCCAGTAATGGGTTGGCATGAAAAAGAGAAGACAAGATTAGAGCGCAGCCTTGCCGATGTTAGTGAAGTCAAGCAATTAGCAGCGCGTGTCCAGGCTAAGAAAAAATCGAGTAATAACCAACGATCAAAACAAAGTTTGGCGGTATTAATCGATAGTAGCCTGCGCGAAAATGAATTGGTCATGAGAGGGTTTCAACCAGGGTCTAAACAGGATGCGCGTTTACGGTTAGAGAATGCAGCCTATTCTTCTTTGGCCCAATGGCTATATGATTTGGAATATCGACATGGTGTCAGCATTGAAGACTTATCGCTGACACCTGCTAAACTTTCAGGACGATTAATGGTGAGTGTCAGAGTTAGTAAATAGCTTGTATCTGTTGTTATTTCTTGTAGATTCTGTTTTGCGCTCACTCTCTTTTAAAAAGTTGTTTTGAAAATATGTCTCTTTTGAAGAAACGCTACTGGGTTATTATCACCCTACTGTTAACTCTTTTCCTAGTTCTACGTGCCTTTCCTGCTACTTGGGTTATTTATGGTGTGCAGCAGGCAGCACCTGGCTTGCAGGTGTCAGGTGTCAGTGGCTCCTTGTGGTCAGGGCAAGCGGACTATAGCCAATGGGTTGACCGTGGCCATACTTTACCTCTGGGCGAGTTGAAGTGGAGCTTGCAGGGCTTGTCTTTGTTGACTTTAAACCCGTGTGTAAACTTTTCAACACAAACGAATCAGCAGGCGATTAAAGGTCAAGCATGTTACGCCTTGATCGGCGGAGCCGCCAAGATAGAAGAAGTTGATGCGTCTGTGCCCGTTGGTAAGGTGGCCCCGTTTTTTAGTGTCGATCTCGATGGCAATATTGATGCTTATGTTAAGCAGGCAATATGGCAGGACCAGCAATTGGGCAAAACAGATATCAATCTATTGTGGCAAAGGGCTTCTCTTTACAATGGCAATCAATGGATTCCTCTAGGTGATATACAAAGTCGCATTAGTGACGATGGTAATGGTGGCGTAGTGTCCCAATGGAATAATGTTGAAAGTGCTCGAAAGCCATCGCCTGTGGCGTTAAATTTGAATGCTGGTGTGACTGCGCTGGCAAGTGCCAAGCCGGTGCTGAAAGTAACTGGAACAGTAACACCTGGACCTCGAGCGACTGCATTGCAACAGATGTTGCAGTTTGTGGGTGAGCCAACGGGTAATGGTGCTTACCGCATTGACGTCACAGAGTAATTCTATGCTCCAGCTTTTTATTGCGCTTCTATTCAGTGTATTTTCTGTTGCTGCTCACTCAGCTTGGGTCAGCGAGCAGCAAGATGCAATGGGGACTCGTATCAGTGTCACTGTCTGGCACGATGATGATACCGTTGCCAATAAGGCTATTGCGGATGTGATGGCAGAAATGCAGCGGATTGACCAAGCCTATAGCCCTTATATTGAAACCAGTGAACTTTCTCGCCTCAATCGGCTAGCTGCCAAGACCCCTCAAACGATCTCCAAAGAAATGGCTTTATTGCTATTGACCGCTTATAAAACCAGTGAGCTCACTCAAGGTGCTTTTGATATTACGTTCGCCAGTGTTGGGCACCTTTATGATTATCGTAAGAGAAAGCAGCCAGATAGTGCTCAAAGAGAGCAAAAGCAAGAAGCTATCGATTATCGTTGGGTTGTTATCGATAACGATAAGGTAAGTTTTAAGCATCCAGATGTAGTGATCGATTTGGGTGGCATTGCTAAAGGCTATGCAGCAGATAGAGCGATTGAGATTCTGTGGCGTCAGGGTATTCGTCATGCCTCTTTTAGTGCGGGTGGCGATAGCCGACTATTGGGAGACCGGAGAGGCCGCCCCTGGCTTGTCGGTATAGAAAATCCGCGTCAGCAAGATGCTATTGCCATCACTTTGCCTTTGGATAATGCCGCTGTATCGACGTCTGGTGATTATGAGCGCTTCTTTATCGATCAAAAAACCGGGGAAAGAGTTCATCACATTATCAACCCTCGGTCCGGAAAATCAGCTAAAGGTATCGCCAGTGTCACAATTATTGGTGAAAGAGGGCTGCAAACAGACCCATTATCGACTAGTGTTTTTGTTATGGGTGTCGAAAAAGGGTTGGCCTTGATTAATCGTTTGCCGACGATTGATGCCATTATTATCGATACAGAAGGCAAGGTTCACTATAGTGAGGGCTTATTACCTCCATCGAAACAATAAATTGTGTGCCAATTACCAGAAAAAAAATAATAAAAAGCTATGCTGTCATATTATAGAAGTTACTACTGTCGTTTTGGGCGAGTGTAGTAATCCGGAGGAGTACTGAATGATCCGCTTTTGTCATAACATATACAGAATTACCTTAGCGCTATGCTTACTACTCGCCAGCTCTATCGCTATGGCGCAGACAGATCCACAAATAGAGCAAGAAAAAGAGAATACAGCCCTTAATCAGCAGGTTGAGGACTTAAAGCAAGCTGCTCTTAACCTCAATCGTGACCTTTTGTTGCTGGAAGAAGAGTTATTATTTCCAGGCAATACCCAAGTCGCCGTGTTTGTTTCAATGGATGTCGGCGAGTTCTTTCAGTTAGATGCGGTTAAAGTCAAAATTGATGACCGAGTGATTGGCAGCCACTTATATACCGAAAAGCAGGTGAGTGCTTTGTATCGAGGTGGGATACAACGTATTTACGTGGGTAATGTTAAGTCCGGAGAGCATGAAATCAGTGCATTCTTTACTGGCAAGGGGCCTCAGGGGCGCGACTATAAGCGAGCTGCCAAGCTGAGCTTTGAAAAAACCAGCGAGCCTGCGTTGTTAGAGCTTCGTATTGTTGACTCCACCCAAAAATTGCAGCCGGTATTTGATATCAAAGAATGGGAACTGCCTTAGGGGTGTTAATTATCATGGGCTGTTTTTTGTCCGCTATCAGTTCTCATAAGTATCTGCGTGCAACACTGCTTTTTCTTCTGGTAAGTGTTAACTCACCTTTGTCTTTTGCTGAAAAGCCTCTCACCAATGTGGCTGACTTACGTTATGGCGTTGCACTTTATGAGTATTTTCAAAGTAACCACTTTGAATCTTTAAGCGAGTTAATGGTTGCCAAAGAGCGTGGCGGTATACAAGGGCATAAAGATAACCCTGAATTGATTGAAGGCAGTTTAAGCCTTGCCTATGGAATGGATCGTCAGGCGGGGGAAATCTATAGCCGACTTCTTGATGACGCTAAGCCTTTGGAAGTGCGCAATGCTGCGTGGTTTTATCTTTCAAAAATACGTTATCAACGTGGCGAATACGAACAAGTCAGAGCTAGTCTAGCGAATATAGAAGAGCCCATTTCTTCAGACTTAATTGATGAGATGGAAGCAATGGAAATCCAGCTGCTCATCAAAAAAAGTCAATTTGAAGAAGCAGAACAACGTTTAGCTAAAGCTTCCGCCAGAACGCGATCAGGAAGACAGTTTCAGTATTGGCGCCCTTATTTAAATTTTAATATTGGTGCTGTGTATGCGCGCTATGAAAAAATGGATACTGCGCAAACATTTTTCTCCAAAGTTGTCTCTGAGCGGCTATCCAGTAATAGTAATTTTCATACAGAGCAATTGGCATTGTATGACAAAGCTTTTATCGCATCAGCGTATAGTTATTTCCAACAAGAAAACTATAAAAAAGCTATTGATGAATTTGGTCAGGTTCGTCAGGCAACACCGCTCGCTAATGATGCTTTATTAGGATATGGCTGGGCGAAAGCCAAGTTAGGCGATTATAAGTCAGCATTGGCACCTTGGACGATATTAAGTCAAAGACCGTTAGCAGACGAAGCTGTTCAGGAAGCATTAATTGCAATACCGAATGCGTATTTGCAATTGGGTGATGTGAATCGTGCCCTCGATAGTTATGCGCGTGCAGAGGATATCTATATTAAGGAGCTAGCTCATATCGATAGAGCGGGCGAAGAAGTATTAGGGAAATCTATCGTCGAGCTATTTGAGCTGGAGGACTCTGAAGCAAGTTACAGCTGGCTTGTACCTGAAAATAACGCTCTGGTTAAGACGCCCTCTCGCTATTTATTACCGCTATATACACTCAACCGATTTCAAAATTCTGTTCAAACCATCGTTGACTTATATCGCATCCGTCAGCGATTAGAGGCATGGCAAGAAAACCTGGATGCCTATGCTGACTTGATGGATTATCGTTTAACGACATTTAGGCGCCAGCAAGAACCCGCTGAATATGGACGAATGTCGAACGAGCTGCTTGAGCTACAAAAACAGCGAGATGAAATGGCCGGTGTGCTCAATCGAGCAAAACAGCAGAAAAATGTATTTATGTTGCTGGATGAAGATCGCCAAGATTTATTGGAAATGGTTCAAAGTGGCGAACGTAATGCGGAAGCATTGTCAGCGGCTGGTGAGTCAACAGAAGAAGAGGTGGAATGGTTACAGCGTTATCGCGGTTTATTGTTATGGTCGGCTACACTAGATTTCGATGAAAGAATCTGGAATGTCGAATCAGATTTAAATGCGATTGCTAAAACACTGGCTTCTGCCAGTAGCGCCAATGAAAAAATAAAAACACTATTGACTGATGCACCGGATATTTCTTCGGCTCAAGATAGAATCAGTCGTTATGCCGTAAAAGTGGATGCTTTGCTGACAAATAATAATGATGTGATGGCATCGATAGAATCTGACTTAAGGGCTCAAATATTTACAGCTTTAGCATTGCAAAGACAACGAGTTCAGTTTTATCTCGGTGAGGCACGTTTAGCTGTCGCACAGCTTTACGATAATAAGTACTTGGAGGGAGTGGAACAATGATTCGACGCCTCCCTCTTGTTTTCACTGTTGTGGCTTTGTCATCACTGGTGGCGTGTTCTTCAGTAGAAAAAAATAGAAAAAAACTGGTAGGGCCTACATTATCGGACATACCTAAAACCTTTGTTGAGCCTGCTCAGCAAACCCAGCTAACCGATGAAGTAACATTAGACCAAGTTGAAGAATATTATCAACGAGCGTTAGATGCATCTAAAGATCCTGGTACGCGCCGTACAATATTGATCCGTCTGGCGGATATTCTAATGCTGCGCAGCGAAGAACGAATGCTCGAATCGGAAAGTCCTGGGCGCTTTTTTGATGAAGCGATTGCGCGTTATCGTGAATTAATACAACTCCAGAAAAAAACTATCGCAGAGGGTGGTGATGTTGACCGCCACAATAAAGAACTGGATAAAATGTTGTATCAGCTATCCAAAGCTTATGCATTGGATGGTCGTATTGAATCTTCAGATAAAGGCCTGGAAACGCTAACAACAGATTATCAAGATTCAGCTTATTCTCCTGAAGCCAAGTTTCGTCGTGCCGAACAGGCATTCAGTAATTCAAATTACGAAGTCTCAGAAAAATTATATAAAGAAGTTATCGAACAAGGGACATTTACGCCATTTTATCAAAACGCTATCTATATGCATGGCTGGTCGCAATTTAAAAATGCTAGGTATGATGATGCCATTGTTGCCTTTGTCAAAGTGCTGGATCATCTCTATGGTGCTACACCACCGATTAAAGAAATTCCTAAAAGTCAGCAGAATTTAGCAGATGATACTCTGCGTGTTATGAGCCTTTCTTTTACCTATTTAGAAGGCGCAAAAACACTATCTGAAAAATTTGCAGATAATAAGCAGAAGCCTTACATTCCTAAACTTTATCGCGCTTTGGGGCAATTGTTTTTTTCTAAAAAGCGCTACAGAGATAGCGCCAATGCCTATCGACAATACGTGCTAGATAATCCGCTGTCAGATGGTGCGCCATTGTTTAGTGGTTATATTATTGATGTTTATGAAAAAGGTAACTTCCCAAGCCTGCTAGTGCCGGCAAAAGAAGAATACGTCAATAACTATGGTATCGACAGTCAGTTCTGGAAAACAAAACCTGAGCCTGTAAGGGAAGCGCTTTCTAAAAATCTAAAAGTATATTTAGAAGAACTAGCGAAATATGAACACAATAATGCTCAAAAATTATTGCGTGATCAGCGAGCCAAGAAGAACAAAAATATCACGTTTGCAGCTAATGATCCTAAGCCGGCCTTTTTAAAAGCTGCTAAATGGTACGATCAATTTATACGAACGTTCCCCAAAGACGCTAAAACTGCAGATATGTATTTCTTAATGGCTGAAGCTTTAAGCGATGCGGGTGAACTAGGTCGTGCATTTGATACTTATACACTGCTAGCTTACGAGTATGAGCTTCCTGAAGCGAAAAAAGCCAAAGGGGCAGAAGCAGGATATTCTGCGATTGTCCTCGCGCAAAAATTGTTGGCTCAAAATCAGGCTGAGACTGAAAAGCAAAAATGGGCCAATAAGCTAATAGAGCAGTCATTAGCGTTTGCGGATAAATATGCTGCTGACAAACGCGCTGCAGGTGTTCTGGGTGCTGGCGCTGAAAAATTATTACAAGCAGAGCGTCAACCAGAAGCGATTCTTGCTGCAAAACGTGTTGCTGAATGGCAGCCTCAACCAAAAGTAGAACTTCGACGTACTGCCTGGCTCGTTATCGGTCAAGCAGAGTTTGACCTAGCTAATTATCGCGGTTCCGATGAAGCCTATGCCCAAGCATTGGCATTAACATCACAAAACAGTCCTGATCGCCAATCAATTGTTGATCGTCGTGCTGCCAGTATTTATAAATATGCAGAGAGCTTACTTGCACAAGAGGGGCAAGAGCAGGCAGCTGTTGCACAGTTATTACGTGTGCAAGAAGTTGCGCCTGATAGCGCAATTGCGATCACTGCACAGTATGATGCGGGTAACCAACTTATTGCGATGAAGCGCTGGTCACAGGCGGAAAAAGTCTTGTTAAGTTTCCGCCGCAGCTATCCCAATAATGCCTTAACAAAAACACTGTATGCAAAATTAGTGGTGATCTATCAGGAAACTCAACAATGGACTTTGGCTGGTAATGAGTTAACAGCGATGTCTGCTGTCAGTGATGATCCTGTTCTACGCCGGCAATCCTTACTGCTAGGCGCAGAACTTTATGAAAAGTCGGGCCAGGTTCAACGTGCAACGACTAATTATCAGCAATATATTCAACGTTACCCTCAACCTTTAGATGATCGTGTCGAAGCGATGAATAAGTTAGCGCAATTGTATAAAGGCCAAAAAAATATTCGTCAGTATGAGTACTGGTTACAACAATTAGTGGTTACTCATGACCGTGCCGGTACTCAAAAAACAGATCGCTCACTCTATCTTGCGGCGATGGCTTTAAATTATCAAGCGCAAAAAGATTATCGGCGTTTTTCCCGAGTACGTTTAACCTTACCGCTAAAAAGTAGTTTAGCTAAAAAGAAAGCGGCCTTATCAACGGCGGTTGCCTCTTACCAAAAAGTCATCAGTTATGGTGTTGCTGATTATGTGACAGAGGCAAATTATCATTTAGGTGAGCTCTATGTGCGCTTAAGCGCGGATTTATTAAAGTCGGAACGCCCTAAAGGATTAAATGCGTTGGCACAGGAACAGTATGAAGTATTGTTAGAAGAACAAATTTATCCTTTTGAAGAAAAAGCCATTGACCTGCATAAAGACAATATTTCTCGTGCGAAAGATAATCTCTACGATAGTTGGGTGAAGAAAAGTTATGCGTCATTAGCGAAGTTAGCTCCGGGCCAATACAACAAGCGAGAAGAGGGGAGGGTTATCCGTGAATTATATTAAACAGACGCCCAAAGCGTTTTTTTCGAAAAAGGTCGTACTTGCTTGTTTATGTGTTCTAGCTATTTTGTTGTCAGCTTGTGGTTCAACGCCAAGCCAGCAAGGCTCTGGTACGACGAATAATAGGGTAAAAGCGGTTGATGTTCCCGATGCCGCAAAAAGTGATTATAAATCGGCACTAGCAGCAATCGATAAAAAAGACTGGGGTAGAGCTGAAGGTTTATTACAAAACATGCAGACAAGTTACCCTAAGTTGTTAAGCACAAAGGCAACCTTGGGTTGGGTATATTGGCAATCAGGAAAAACAGAAAAGGCAATTGCCGAACTCCAAGCAGCTATTGATACCAAAAAACTGTACCGATCTGATGCCTATAATTATTTGGCAATCATTTATCGTAGCGAAGGTAAATTTGCTCAATCTGAAAAGCTGTATAAGCAAGCTATTCAAATATGGCCGGGTGATGCCGTACTGCACAAAAACTTAGGCATTCTTTATGAGTTATATCTTGGCCGGCTAAGTGATGCTCTAAAATCTTACAAGCAGTCTCAGGCCATTAATGGTAAGGATAAAAGGCTGAATGGTTGGGTGAAAGACCTAGAGAGGAGAACCTCGTGATGGCTAGGCATACAATATTATTGTTATTAATGGCGATATTATCGTCTGGTGTATTTGCACAACAAAACGAGCTGGAAGAGCTGAATATTGGGACAACAGTGCAAGGTAATAATGAGCTGCCCAAAATCCTCTATATTATTCCTTGGGCAACACCGCCAGGTCCTGGACAGGTTGACCCTCTGGTGCCGCACTCGGCGAATGTATTCGAGCGTACTTATTCACCACTCGAACGCTTAGAACAACAGCGCCGTTTGCGTTATTACGAGGAGGCGGCGAACTCGTTACAGCCGGAATAAATAGCTAATATACTATTATATAACGCTATCAGCGTCACAATTTTGATAGAGAAACTTTAAAATTTCAGGCATCGTCGCAGGCTTTACGCTAGAATTAAATAGATGCTTTTTTGAAGGTTATACATGAATAAGCTAACTCGATTAGCTATACCTAAATCGTTGATGTGGAGTTAACACTGTATGGGTACTTTAAATACCATTATGGAATTTTTTAAGAACGGTGGACCGTTTATGGTGCCGATTGCGATAGTGCTATTTATTGGTTTGGCAATATCACTAGAGCGCTTCTTATTTTTATCTTATGCAAAAGCATCAAATAAGCGTGCATTTAATCGCCTTTTGCCATTGTTAAAAAAGAAAAACTACAAAGATATCGTCAATTTCGGGCAATCTAGCCGAGCGCCTATTGCCCGTGTTATCGCTGCGGGTGTTGCACGAATGACACAGTCACCTCGTCGTGATGATATAGAGCTGGCGATGGAAGAAGGTGTATTGGAAGCATTACCCCGATTAGAGCGACGCACACCTTATTTGGCAACCCTGGCTAATATTGCCACTCTTCTAGGACTGCTAGGTACTATTATTGGTTTGATTGCAGCGTTTGAATCGGTTGCAAATGCAGACCCTGCTGAAAAAGCCAGTCAGCTATCCAGTAGTATTTCGATTGCGATGAATACAACAGCGTTTGGTTTGATGGCTGCTATTCCTCTATTGTTTATTCATGCGATATTGCAAAATAAAACAACGGATATTATTGATGGCTTAGAAATGGCGTCGGTGAAGTGCCTGAATATGATGTCCAGAGTTAAGGGTGTCTCTTCTCAAACTCGCGAAACTGACTAATCGCTTAACGGCTATAAGAGCGATCTATTTATGCGGTTTAAGCGTCATCATCATAAGCGTGAAGCAGAACTAGAAATTACCTCTTTCTTGAACCTGATGATTATTCTGGTTCCAGTATTGTTGGTAATGATGGTTTTTTCGCGAATAACAGTCGTTGATTTGATCCTGCCAGATCTTGGGGATCCTTCACAGCAAAATCCTGACATTGTTAAACAACTTGAAATTGTTTTTTATCCTGACGCTATTGGCGTTAATTATCCAGCGGGTATTGAAGTTAGACGCATTGCCAAAAAAGAAGGTAAGCATGACTTCGATTTGTTATCGAAAGTATTGCAACAGGTGAAGCGTAATTTTAATGACCAAGGTATTGAAAAGCGCGATGCATTAATACTGTCTCAACCCGAGACTGACTACCAAGAATTAATTACAGCGATTGATACCGTCCGTTCCTACAAGGCAGTTGTGGTAACTGATGTTGTCGATGCTGAGTTGTTTCCTGCCGTTTCCTTGGGTGATGCCCCTGTCAGCAATGATCAAGCAAGCGGAGGCAGACCTTAATGAAAGAGTCTCTTCGCGCTAAGCGTATGCAGAAGCATCACCGTCGTATGGGTTCAATGTCAAAATTGAATCTCGTTTCTTTGATGGATATTTTCACCATTCTGGTTTTCTTTCTTTTGATTAACTCATCGGACGTTGAGGTGTTATCAACGGAAAAATCTATTCGGCTGCCTGAGTCGCTGGCGACGCAAAAACCTGATACCACTTTATTAATCAAGGTCAATAATGAAGATTTATTGGTTGGTACGCGGCCTATTGCCAAGGTAAAAGATATTCTATCCACCGGTACATTAACCATCGATGTTTTAGAAAAAGAGTTAGCGTATCAAGCGGGGCGTCGGCCTGCGACTGAACTGGAAAAGGAAAAAGGTCGAGCCGTCACTATACTGGGAGACCAGTCAGTTCCCTATGAATTATTAAAACGAATAATGACAACCTGCGCTGCTACAGATTTTCGTGATATTTCATTAGCAGTGACACAAATCCAATCTAAAGCGGCAACACCCGTTTCAACGACAGGGGTGGGCGGTTGAGCTATTATCGAATGTCTGGCCCGGATTTGCTGCTTCCTTGGTACAGCACTGAGGAAGAAGATTCTAAATTTAAGAAAATCATTCTTAAATTCTTACTGGCGTTTTTAATTTTCACAGTGATTGTGTATTTCTATCCCGTGTCAGAAAAAACCCGAGAAGAGAAGGAAACGCTACCGCCAGAATTAGCGCGAGTTATTTTGGAAAAGAAGGAATTGCCAAAGCCTCCTCCGCCAAAACCTAAACCAAAGCCCAAGCCAAAACCGAAGCCTGAGCCCAAAAAGCCTGAACCTAAAAAGCCCGAGCCGAAGCCTAAGCCAAAACCTGAGCCTAAAAAGCCGGAACCAAAGCCTAAGCCCAAAAAGCCAGAGCCTAAACCCATTAAAGCTCCATCTAAACCAAAGGTAACTCAGCAGCAGCGGGTTAATGAGGCAAAAAAACAGGCGAATAGAGAAATTACTCAATTCCAAGATGCGCTGGCTGATATGCGTAACTTAAATGTTGATACAGCTGCGAATAATAATGTTGCTCGTGGTGCTTCTCAGGCAAAAAAACTAGATCGTTCGGTAATTACGAATCAGTCGAAAAGAAGCAGTGGTGGTATCAATACTGCTAAGTTAAGCCGTGATACCGGTGGCCGAGCACTGTCTGGCCGAGAAACAACTCAGGTGAGTAGCACACTTGCGGATAAGAAACGTGCCGCAGATGCGAGAAAAACCGCAACAACAAGTGATGGGCGTCGATTGGTTTCCCGCAGTGAAGAGTCTATTAGAAAGATGATGGACAGAAATAAAGCGGCAATTGATACGACATACCAGCGTGCACTAAGGAAAAACCCAGCCCTCGAAGGGCGATTTGTTATTAAGCTAGTCATCGAGCCTAGTGGTCAAGTGTCCTCTGCTACCGTCGTGAGTAGTGAGCTTAATGACCCTGCATTGGAGAAAAAATTGCTGGCTCGAGTGCGCTTTATTAATTTTGGTGTTGCTAAAGTATCGCGAACCACAATTAACTATACTTTCGATTTCTTTCCCCAATAAATAATCAAGGTGTGTTCGGCACCTTGATTATTGTCTTTTCTGATATTTTTTGTGAATTTTTTCAATTAAAACATCCCCTTATTCTTTTAAATTCTCTGCCATTTTTGTAGATAAGTTACTTTTGAGTAATAATTTTAAAAATAAGTTGAGCTTATGTTGTAACCGGTTACCCTGTTGTTTTTTCTATGCTTGCTAATCTGAATCAAATCGTTGAATGTTAAGTTTAGATTTTTGCCTGCTGGAGAATAAAAATGATTGTTTTTTTCTTAATAAATTATATTTTTGAATCTTAAAAAATAATTAGTGATAAAATTTTCATATAAGTTAATCTAATGATTTAAGTAGCTAATTTTATATTTTCATTTTTTAAGTAATGGAAGGCATGTTTTTTTCTTGGATGCAAGGACGAATTATAACTGGTTCTATTTCATGATTTTCTGCCCATTTATGATGCGCTACCTCAATGCATGTGAATAGTATTAGTTGTTGTAAAGCTATTGTGTTTGGAGAAGTTGTTGGTTTTTTGAAAAATAAAAAAATTAAATTTCAATTCTGATCTTTTCTTATCTTTAGTTGGAAGCTAAAAATTTAAAGCAATTAATAATATTCATTATGTAAATACTATAAAAATATACGATGAGGTAGTGATAATGAATATTAAGAAAAAGATTGTTAAGTCAGTCTGTTTTGCTGCGGGCCTATTTTTTTCTGTTAATGGGTTTTCTGCTAACTGGAATATCGCAGTAGGTGATGGTGGTGGGAGTGCCCAAGAAGCGTTGGGTCTTAAATTCTCAGAGCTGTTATCAAAAAAAACCGATGGAAAATTTAAAGGTAAGTTATTTTTAAATGGTCAACTTGGCTCTGAGCAAGCAACGGTAAATGATGTCGCGTTAGACACTCTGCCAATGTCAATTATTGCAAGTAATAATCTATCTCCTTTTTCTCCTCAGTTGGGTATCCTCTCTTTACCTTATATTTTCGAAAATCTCGATCAAGCTCAGAAAACAGTTGAAGGTCCAATAGGTGAAGGGCTTATTAAAACAACGATTAAAAATGCCAATGTTCGTATTCTTGCATGGACCTACTCCGGCTTTCGTGTATTAACTAATGATAAACGGCCTGTGAAAAAATTGTCCGATTTGGATGGGTTGGTTGTGAGAGTACCTAAGAATGAAATCATGATCGATACTTATAAATCATGGGGTATTAATCCAACACCTATGGCATGGTCAGAAGTATTTACTGCATTGCAACAAGGTGTTGTGCATGGACAAGATACACCTTATACAACAATTTACGCGATGAAGTTTGGCGAAGTACAAAAATATTTGACAGACCTTCATTACCTGTTTCTTTTAGAGCCTTTAATTGTGTCTGAAAGCTTATTTCAAAAGCAGTCCCCTGACGTTCAAAAAGCCATGTTGGAAGCAGGCAAAGAAGCGACAGCCTACAGCCTATCTTGGTTGAAAGAAAAAGAAGCCACCATTAAGAAGGATCTTGTTGAAGTTTATAATATGCAGCTAAATTCTCTAGAAGATGAAGATCAATGGGCGAAGAAGGCACAAGAAGCAGTATGGCCTAAATTCTATAAGCAGGTCGGCGGTAAAGAAAAAGTAAATGAATTATTGCGTTCTCTAGGGCGTGACGAGATTTAATATTTTCTTTTCAAGAAGTAAAGCTCAATAGCAATGAAGCTTTTATTGCTGTTGAGCCTTTTTATTATCGTTGCTTGCACTGCTTAATCCCCTGTTTGATGTATGCATATTTTCTGAGGTATAGGATGTCATTGTTATGGGCATTATTAAGAAGGTCTTTGACAATATAGAAAGCTATATTTGTCAGCTATTGTTAGTCATTTTTGTTTCTCTCCTTTTTGCACAAATAGTATCGAGACAATTATTTGGTTATTCCATTGCCTGGACTGAAGAGTTATCAGTTTATCTTTTTGTCTGGTTCGTTTTTTTTGGTGCAAGCTATGCTGCTAGGATTTCAGCTCATAATAGGGTGACTTTCCAGTATAAGTTTATGCCAAAGTTTCTCACAGCCTTTTTCGAGCTGTCTTCTGATTTGATCTGGATCGCATTCAATATTTACTTTATTTATTTAAGCTACGACTTTGTTTTTAACAAAATGAATTTGTTTTGGAAGTCCCAGACGTTGGGTATTCCAATGAAGTATATTTATATGATACTACCGATTGCATTTACGATGATGACAATACGTATTGTTCAAGTGAACTATTTGAAATATGTAAAAGGGGTTGATATTCGTGATCCTGATGCTCAGGGGCTCGAAGAGTTAAGCCATATAAATGACCCTAAACATTAGAAAATAGTTTAATTTGAGTATGACATTATGAGTGAAGCATCTATAGTTTTAATTCTTTTTGGTATTTTTTTACTGCTGCTATTTATGGGCGCCCCTGTCACTGTTTCCCTGGGTGTCTCTGCATTAGCTTCTTTTATTTATCTTGATCAGAATCCAATTAAACTTGTTCAGCTGGCTTTTGAATCGGTAGGTTCCTTTCCTTTAATGGCTTTGCCAGCATTCATTCTGGCGGGTTCATTAATGGAAGCGGCTGGTATATCCAGGCGGCTGGTTAAGCTCGCAGAAAGCTTTGCTGGCCCGGTTACTGGCGGCATTTCAGCGGCGACTGTACTCGCCTGTATGTTTTTTGGTGCTATATCTGGCTCTGGTCCAGCAACAACAGCTGCTGTTGGTATGATGATGATCCCTGCGATGGTTCGGCGTGGTTATGATAAAGGTTACGCCTCTGCTGTAACGGCATCGTCAGGTGGTTTGGGAATCGTTATTCCGCCATCAATTCCAATGGTTATCTTTGGTATTTCTGCATTGGGCATGACGGTTCCTCCAGAAGCAATTGAGCGGCACGGAGAATTTGCGAGTGTTTCTATCACTAAATTATTTGTCGCTGGGTTTTTACCTGGGGTTGTTATTTCGTTTAGCTTGTTATTATTAAATTATATTCGTTGCAAACGTAATGGCTATCAAGGTACTGAAGAAGGTTGGTCGTTGACACAAATATCAGGGGCTTTTAAGTCTGGTGCATGGTCGATACTTGCGCCTCTGGTTATTTTGGGCGGTATCTATTCTGGTTTTTTCACGCCAACTGAATCGGCCATTGTCGCTATTTTTTATACCTTAGTGATTGGCATCTTTGTTCATAAAGAGCTTAAATGGAAAGAATTTGCACACTCTCTAGAAACTACGACCTGGTTGTCTGGTCGAGTACTGCTTATTTTGTTTACGGCGACAGCATTTGGACGGTTATTGGTAGAGAACTCCATTCCGTCACTGGCTGCAGAATGGATGTTGAGTTTGACGGAAAATATATATTTATTATGGCTGTTAATTATCGCTTTTCTATTGGTGGTTGGTATGTTTATGGAAACCCTAGCGGCTATTTTAATTTTGACTCCCGTTTTATTGCCGGTAAGTTATAATTTGGGAATCGATCCAACACACTTTGGTATTGTGATGGTGTGCAGTTTGTCTATTGGTTTCTCGACACCACCTTTAGGTGAAAATTTATTTGTTGCTTCAGGGATTTCAAAAGTTTCTTTAGAGGAGGTGACGACGAAAACTTTACCTTTTGCAATCATGTCGGCTATAGCTGTAATAGTAATTGCATATACCCCTCAGATATCTTTATTTCTCCCAGAGTTATTAGGCTTTTAACATGTAGTCGAATAGCTTTTTCAACGGGAATTAATTTGACTGAACTTCAAAACGGTATGGGTAGGAAGGCAGCAGAAGAAGCGTAGTACTTAATGAGAGAATGTTGATAATAAGAAGTGAATCATATTCCCATTATTCTTGTTCTATTTCTTGCTCTTCTGCTTCTGAACGCTCTTTATCCTTCATTAAGCGTTTGCCAATAAGAATACCGCATTCATAAAGTAGCCACATCGGCAGGGCGAGTAATACCTGGGATATTACATCCGGAGGCGTGAGTAACATGCCGAGCACAAAACAGCCAACAATAACATAGGCACGTTTATTCGCTAATGATTCCGGATCTACGGCGCCCGACCGAATCAATAAAATAATCGCAACAGGGATTTCAAAGACAACACCAAATGCCAGAAAGAGTTTTAAGACAAAGTCCAAATAACTGGAAATGTCTGTCATCACCGTTACCCCTTCAGGAGCAATGGACGTGAAAAACCCAAAGACTAATGGAAATACAATAAAGTAAGCGAATGAAATTCCCACATAAAACAATAAGACACTGGAGGCAATAAGAGGAACAATTAATGATTTTTCATTATCGTAAAGCCCAGGCGCCAAAAATGACCAGATTTGATAAAGTAAAAAGGGAAGTGCCGCTACAAATGCAACAAAAAAAGTTAATTTAAAGGGCGTCAAAAAAGGAGTAGCCACTTCAGTGGCAATCATTGAGGCTCCTTCAGGTAACAACGCTAACAAAGGATCCGCAATAAAAACGTAAATATCATTGGCAAAAGGAAGCATACCTAGAAAAACAACAGCGACAGCCATTAAGCAATACAGTAAGCGATTGCGTAATTCAATTAGATGTTCAACAAGTGGGGAGACTTTTTTTGCTAAATCTGTCATGGAGGAGACTTATAAAGATTAATCTGTTTTATTATGAATAGTTGGCGAGCCGTCGTCTGATTCTGTAGCAGGTGTTTCGTTTGCTAATGCTTCAGTTTTTTGTGCTTTTTTTTCTGTATTTTCGTCATCCATCCAGGAAGTCGTCTTGTTGACCGACCCCTCAATATCATCGCCTATTTCGGCCATGTCTTGCTTCATTTTTTCTAGGTTGGCCATCACAGTTTCGTTGTGCAGCTGACGTCTAATATCTTCGGCGCCGATCTGCTTCTCAAATTCTTCCCGAGCACTATTGAAGGTGCGTTTTATCCGACCTAGTGTCAGAGCAACGCCTCTTACTGCCTCGGGCATGCGTTCTGGCCCAACGACTAAAAGGGCCACAACCGCAATAATTAGAATCTCAAAAAGGCCCATTAAATTTTAATTGTTACTCGTGTCTTTTTCTTTTTGTTCAACTGATTCAGTTGTCGTGTCTTTCTGCTTTTCATCTTCATTCAGTGCTTTTTTAAAACCTTTTAAAGCGCCGCCTAAATCTGTGCCCATGCCACGTAATTTTTTTGTGCCAAATAATAATACGACAATAACGAGTATGACCAATAACGGTCCGATACCAATACCACCAATACCCATAAGTATCTCTCCTATATGTTTAATACATGTTTATATTACATGTTCAGTTACGGGATGCTTTTTCCTCTAATCCAGATAGACCTATTCGGCGTCCGAGTTCGTCCAGGACTGCCTGAATATCTGTATCGAGATGAGAGAGCATCACCATGGAATGAAACCACAGGTCTGCGGTCTCGTAAATCAGGTTATCTTTATCGCCACTGATTTCAGCATCTTTTGCCGCTAACAGTGTTTCTGTGCATTCTTCGCCGACTTTTTCGAGAATTTTATTAAGGCCCTTGCTATGAAGCTGGGCAACATATGAGCTGTCAGCTGAACCAGATACCTTACGTTCGGCAAGCATTTTCGTTAACTCTGCCAATACGTCATTCATGTTCTACTACCTACTATGATTCTGGCGCAATGATAGCACTATTTTAAAACAGATGACTGCTATCTATCGTTTTATTGTCATTATGAGTTTTTGCCCAGTCTTAGCAATTACACCATAGTGTTAATCTCTAAGTGCTTATATAGGTCCGTTTCTAACAATTACTAGGGCTGAATCTCGTATTAATCCTATTATTATTATTTTTCATGACATTTTTATTATTTTTACTCATATATTAGGTAAATATAATTCAGGATGAAAATAAGTAAGCTTTTTTCATTATTCGCTGGGGATTTGAGTCGAATATTACGCCATGAACTATGATGCTTTAGAGTCTATGTCTTCATATAGGGGATAACGCTAACTAGGCTTGTTTTATGTATGTTTTACCAATCCTTATACGGTAGGAACTTACCGTTTAACGACAGAATCTCCCTCTTTGTCGATTTCCATAGTGAAATTAATGGAGTTTATATGGCCTCAGTTATTTCAAGCTTTTCATTGATTGCTCTCCCATGTTAATAATAATTTTAAATAAGATAATGAATACAAGCATCTAGACGTTATCAAAAACAGAAGGGTGTTTTGTCCCGCATAGACAGTCTGGCTGTGTTGTAGTCACCGTTATAATGCTGGGTTTACCCTAATAAGTACCATCAAATTCTTGTCTGCAAAGGCTTCCAACTGAGGAATCTAGGTTTAAATATCCATGATTAACTCGCGTAAAATTTTTGGTTGGCCTCTATCGGTTGGTTTAATTGTTTATGGTGAGTTGGCGGAGGGAAACTATCGATCCAAGGGGTATGCTGTAGGGCAGTTGCCGTTTTATCAGTATGGGCTAGGCTTATTAATAGATACTTATTATCTAGATAGCACTAATACTCATGGTGCAAAAATGTTGTGGAAAGGATGTGCCACAAATAGTTACCCCTATGGAGGTGCAATGTGGAACTATTATTAGGAATCTTAATTGAATGGCTTAGCCTGAATGCGTCGTTAACAATTCAGGAATCCCCCAAGGTCGTTGTCATGAGCTCACAGGCATTAGCAGAAAAATATGGTGCTCCTGTTCATGCCTTGTATGGCCACGAGCAGGCAACAATTTACCTATCTGATCATGTGGACCTTACTACAATCCAGGGTGCATCTGTACTCCTGCATGAATTGGTACACCACTACCAAAATGTCAGTGGTGCAATGGATGGTTATAGTTGTGTTCGAGAATCAGAAAAGCTAGCTTACGAAATTCAAAAAGAGTATCTCGTGGCGAACAACGCTGAAGTCATGCCGGAGTTGGGTGCTTTCAATATTCTAATGCGTAGTCTCTGCCATACAGATTAACTCTGTTGGGAGTTAATCTAGGCTTTATTACTCAATAGTGTCTCACCAGTCATATCCGCTGGCTGTTCAAGAGCGAGCATAGACAGCAGAGTGGGTGCGATATCGCAGAGTCGACCTTCTTGCAGGTTCTTGGTGTTGCTATTATTAGCAACGAACACTAAAGGCACTGGTCCGTTAGTGTGAGATGTCACAGGGCCGCCAGTTTCAGGGTCGACCATCAGTTCAACATTGCCGTGGTCTGCGGTGATTAGACACTCTCCATTCACTTCCAATATCGCATCAGTGACTCGTTTTAAGCAGGTGTCTAATGCTTCTACCGCTTTAATGGCTGCATCCATTTTACCGGTATGCCCCACCATATCGCCATTGGCATAGTTGCAAACAATCAAATCATAATCGCCACTTTTAATGGCATCAACTAGATTATCGGTAACTTCTGGGGCGCTCATTTCAGGCTGTAAGTCATAAGTAGCGACATTTGGTGAAGGAATTAAAATGCGCTTTTCTCCTTCAAACTCTTCCTCTATGCCGCCATTAAAAAAGAAAGTTACATGAGCATACTTTTCAGTTTCTGCTATGCGTAGTTGAGTCTTACCTTGATTGGCTAAATACTCCCCAAGTGTATTTTTGAGGCTTTCGGGAGGGTAGGCACAAGGGGTATCAATATCACTTGCATACTGAGTGAGTGTCACAAAGTCGGCCAGTTGAGGTCTTATGGTGCGATCAAGAGTGCTATCCAGGTCATCCTGAACAAAGGCGCGGGTGAGTTCGCGGGCTCTGTCTGGGCGGAAATTCATAAAGATAACAGAATCGCCATCATTGATTGTTGCCGCTTCATTTGCTGGTTGGATAGATGTTGCAGGGCAGAACTCATCATCTTTATCTTGGCTGTACGCTAAGTCCAATCCAGCGATAGCATTTTCGACAGTGTTCGTTGCTTGCCCTTGAGTTAATAAATCATAAGCCGCTTGCACTCTGTCCCAGCGGTTATCTCGGTCCATTGCGTAGTATCGGCCAATTAATGAAGCGATATGGCCATTGCCCAATTCGGTAAACTTTGCTGCAATTTTTTCCAATGAAGGCTTGGCACTACGGGGTGGAGTATCTCGGCCATCTAAGAATGCATGGACGTAGACTTTTTTAGCGCCACGTCTGGCCGCTGACTCTATCATTGCCACAATATGATCTTCGTGACTATGAACGCCACCGGGGGATAGTAAACCCAGAATATGTACAGCCTTATTATTGGCAACAGCTTTATCAACAGCACTGGTTAAGGCTGCATTTTCAAAAAAATCACCGTCGTCTATAGCTTTGGAGATCCGGGTAAAGTTCTGATAAACAATCCGACCCGCACCTAAGTTCATATGCCCCACTTCTGAATTACCCATTTGCCCATCTGGCAGACCAACAGCCAAGCCTGATGTTTTTACCAATGTGTGTGGATAGTGGGTCCACAAATGATCCCATGTAGGGCAGTTAGCAGCTTCAATAGCGTTAGACTGAGACGTTTCGGAATAGCCAAAGCCATCCAGAATAAATAGGGCAACGGTTTTTTTAGACATGGGGTGAGGGTAATTCCTAAAGTCGATGGTAGTCAGCATTATACTTGAAAAAATGCACTCCCCCCAAAACGCTTATTAAGATATTCAATAAATGTGCTTTATATCAATTGTTCAAAGCTTCTTTTACTTGCTGCCAGTAAATTTCATTTTCATTCACTAAATGATGCCAGGCGTCAGGAATAAGGTGTAATGATGTACTGGGTAAGCAGCGTTGTATTTGGCTGATATTATAGCGGTAGTCCACGGTTGCATCGCCTGTGCCTTGGATGATGGTACAAGGTAAATCAGTTATGGGTGGTAGTTGCTGGATTTTTTTGATCCACTCATCCATAGCTCCTAACCAGCACAGTGGAATTCGCGTCGCTTGTAGAGGGTCTTCCAGTTTTAGAAATTGATTGAAAGTATCATCATGGGAAGAAGAGGTAAATTTACGCTTGATAGACTTCATTGGCGCCCGCAATAAAAAATACAACCAGCGTAATTGTTGCCATAAAAAACTGCGGACTAGTGGGGCTAATAGGGTCGTGTGCTCGGGTTTATTGATGCAGCGCTGATTAAACTCTTCACTTAACAGTGTATTCAGTATCACAGCACAACCTGTACTTTGTCCTGCTAATGAATAATGAGCATAGTCTTCACGTTCAATAATCGTTGTTAATACTTCGCTATAGGTGTCAAAGCTATCAATGGCAGCTGGCTCTCCACTGCTCAAGCCATGGCCGGGTAGATCAAAACAGTGGACTCTGTAGCCTTGTTTAAGTGCCCAGCGAATAATCTTTCCATAGAGTGCAGTATGATCAAAATAACCGTGCACTAAAATAAGCGTTTTAGTGCTTGTTGATAATGGTTCCCAGCGTTGTTCTACAATCCGATAATCTACAATTTTACTCTTCCATATTTCATGGCTTTTCGCCCACTTTTCTTTGACTAAGTTCATCGAGTAGTGATCAAGATAGTTGTCAATGAGTGTAGAAGAATCTGGAGCTCGAGAGGTATCAGGTATTGCTGCAATCAGCTCATCGATTTGTTCAAAGAATGCTGGCATCGGTGCGGATCCATCCATTACTGTGTTACAGGCCCTGTGGAAATTGTGGAGCAAATTTTTCTATCCACTCGGCAGCAGCTTCATCGCCGCTAAGTACGCGTCCCTCTTTTTCGAGAACTTCTTTTTTATAGTGCTCAATATGGCAAACCTGTTCGACCATTCGTGCCGAAAAAGCTTCAAGTCGATCTGGAAAATGAACGCCAATATCATATAAACCATCATCTCTTTTATGACACCAGCGTACTTGCGCATCAACTTCGAAATGCTCGTCATTAATAGGGATGTGTAAGTGTAACCAGCTATCAATGGCGATAGCTTGTGAGGCGCTAAAACTTAACCCGCCAATACTGACATTATTGATTGAATCTGAAATACAAAGAGGTTTGTCAACAAAGCAATACTCAAGCGGTATATCCGATGGGTGTCGAATAAATTTTCTCTCGTCAGCTTCATTCATGTTCACACCTGGCATATAAAAATCTCAGAGATTATCTTTATATTGTCACAAGCAATAGTCTTACTACTAAGAGTAGCAGATATCACTTGTTTTCATAGCGTTAAAAGCTGAAATTGAGGACTTATTTATCAAATACCTTCTGGTAGAAAGAGAAGGCCAATACTGTAAGCCCACCAAAAATAATACCAATAACCATATCAAACAATGTTGGGCTAATCGCAGAGAGAATGGAACCAGTGCCAGGTGTATGTAATACGGCTTCAGTTACTTGTTCGCTCATGTGATGGAAGAAATCGAGGTTATGGCTGATAATGCCGCCACCCACCATAAACATGGCAAAGGTTCCAAAAACTGATAAACCTTTCATTAACCATGGTGCTGCTTTAACAAGGCCTATGCCCAATTTTTGCTGTATTTGATTTTTCTTACGGCTGAGATATAAACCCAGATCATCCAGCTTCACAATCCCCGCGACTAAACCGTAAACACCAACGGTGATAATGATAGCAACCGTCGACAGTACACCAACCTGAGTGATAAATGGTTTGGCACTGACAACACCTAGTGTGATAACGATGATTTCAGCGGATAGGATAAAGTCGGTGCGAATAGCCCCTTTAATTTTTTCTTTTTCGAAAGCTAACATATCGATATTTTTGTCGCTAACCGCTTCGACTAATTCTGCGTGATGCTTTTCTTGCTCTTTTCTATGGAAAAGATAGTGCCATATCGCTTCAAAACCTTCGAAGCATAAAAAAAGAGCACCGCAGATTAACAGGGGAACAATTAACCAGGGAATGAACGCACTAATTGCTAGTGCCGCTGGAACTAAGATCAGCTTATTTTTGAAAGAGCCCTTGGCGACAGTCCAAACAACGGGGAGCTCACGCTCGGCATTGACTCCAGTGAGTTGCTGGGCATTAACGGCAAGGTCATCACCTAAAACCGCCGCTGTTTTCTTGCCTGCAACTTTTGTCATTGACGCTACATCATCTAATAATGTAGCGATATCATCAATTAAAATAAAAAGACTGGAGCCTGCCATAGCGTTTTCTTCAGATAGAAATTAAAAAAATTATTTGGTTGCAGCCGCAGCAAATTTGCCCAATGCGCCTGTGACTTTTTTGAGTACACCATCGCAGCCACTAATGTTATGACGTTTCGCTAAATGCTGTGGGTCATTATAAGCTAACCAGGTTGCACCGGCTTTGTCTTGCCAAATTAACATTTTCTGTGGCAGATCTATAGCTACAGATTGAGCGCACTGCATTAACGGCGTACCGACTTTAGGGTTACCAAAAATAACTAGCTCAGTCGGTCTTAATTGCTTACCCACTTTCTTAGCGCCGGCACTATGATCAATTCGAGTGAAGACAGTCATGCCTTTTGCTTTCAATACTTTCTCAAGTTTGTCAGCCGTCATTTTTACATTGTGATTGCTTTTAACTGTTACTAAACCATTTTCTCCCGCAGGGTTATACGCGTGCCCGGTTTCATGGTGTGCTGCAGATGCAGTGCCAGCAAAAATAAGGCTCGATAGAAGTATTGCCGAAGAGGTTAATGATTTTTTTATAATGCTTTGCATGATGTTCTCCTAATGGTGATTCGAATAGAGCCGTAGTTTCTATAGGTTTTATAGAAAATGCCAGGCTCTTGTTCACAGTTGTAAAAGTAAAAAGAGGTTGATACTAACTTTATATTATTAATGTAGTATTTCGTTATTAAATCGCTTCCTATTTATAGTTAGATCGGAAGCAATCGATAATTAATACGCTCTTTTTATCCATTTTGGTACAGCAAAAGACTTAGATATTTTTACCGAGAGAAGTTCCCGTTGATTTCAGGTCATTACAGGCTTGTATAATACGATCTGCCATATTGCGTTCCGCTTTTTTCCCGTAGGAACGAGGGTCATAAACTTTCTTATTGCCTACTTCGCCTTCTATTTTTAACATGCCATCGTAGTTTTTCATCATATGATCAACGACAGGGCGTGAATAAGCATATTGTGTATCCGTGTCGATGTTCATTTTGATGACACCGTATTCTAATGTTTCATGAATCTCGTGTAACTCAGAGCCAGAGCCGCCATGGAAAACTAAATCCAGGTAAGCATCTTGTCCTAGTGCCTCAACAACTGCTGCCTGACCATCCTTCAAAATACTGGGTGTTAATTTAACGTTGCCAGGTTTGTAAACACCGTGAACATTACCAAAGGTAGCTGCCAGCATAAAGCGACCCATTGAGCCTAGTTCTTTTGCTGCCATTACCATATCTTCTGGTGTGGTGTAGAGTTTGTCAGCCGCAACACCAGAGGTATCGTGGCCATCTTCTTCACCACCAACAATGCCCGTTTCGATTTCCAAAATAATATCATTGGCAACACATTCCGCCATCAGACGTTTTGATTCAGCAATATTCTCATCCATAGGCAGAGCAGAGCCATCGTACATATGGGAGCTGAACAAGTTAGGCAGACCAGCGGCACGACGCTTTTTGGTTTCCTCAATAAGAGGCATCAAGAATGGTTCAACAAATTCTGGGTGGCAATGGTCGGTATGGAGTGCCACATTGATGTCATATTCTTCCGCCATAAGGTGGGTGTAAACCGCTAGCGCAATAGCTCCTTTAGCCATGGAGCCAACCCCTTGGCCTGATGCGAATTTGCCGCCACCTGTCGATACTTGAATAATGCCATCCGAGTTAGCCTCTTTGAATGCGAGCAACGCCGCATTAATGGTTTCGCTGGATGTGATATTGATCGCTGGGTAGGCGAACTTATTCTGCTTGGCATTATCCAGCATCTGGCAATATTGTTCATAGTTAACGACTGGCATAACTCTGTCCTTCTCTCTTGTTTTTAAAAACCACTGTTCTTTAAGTAATTCTTTGGATGTGGGTGTTATTGCACGACTTTACTATGACGTTAATAGTAAAGTCGTTGCATGCTGATTAATTGTTTTCTTCGGCTCTTTCTTCAAGTATTGCTACGGCGGGTAATACTTTGCCTTCTACATATTCTAAAAAGGCACCACCACCGGTAGAAATATAGGATACTTTGTCGGCGATGTCGTATTTATCGACAGCGGCTAGTGTATCACCACCGCCTGCAATAGAAAAACCGTCGCTATCGGCAATCGCCTGTGACAGAGCTTTGGTGCCTTCACCGAATTGATCAAATTCGAAAACGCCAACAGGGCCATTCCAGAGGATGGTTTTGGCGTTTTTAATGATAGATGCCAACTTTGCAGAGGTGTCTGGGCCAATATCAAAAATCATTTCTTCATCACTGACCACTTCAGCCGCTTTTAAGGTGGCAGTAGCAGATTCGGAAAACTCATTGCCCACAACAACATCCTCTGGAACAGGGATTTCAGTTTTGGCCATTAACGCTTTAGCATTAGGAATCAAATCTTCTTCGTACAAGGATTTGCCGACGGGTTTGCCGGTTGCGGCTAAAAAGGTATTGGCAATGCCGCCACCGACAATGATCTGGTCAGCGATATCCGCTAACGATTCCAAAACCGTTAATTTGGTTGATACTTTAGAGCCACCAACAATCGCTACCATCGGGCGGGCGGGCTCAGCTAGAGCTTTTTCTAAAGCATCAAGCTCACCCGCAAGCAACGGGCCTGCACAGGCAACAGGTGCGAATTTAGCGACGCCATGAGTGGATGCCTGAGCACGGTGAGCAGTGCCAAATGCATCCATCACAAAGATATCGCAAAGGCTGGCATAGGCTTTAGAAAGTTCTTCATCATCTTTCTTCTCACCAGGGTTAAAGCGAACATTCTCTAGTAAGACGACGTCGCCGTTATCGAGGTCGAAGCCATTTTTCCAATCTTTAATGACAGGTACATTGGTCTGTAATAGCTTACCTAAATGATTAGCGACAGGCTGCATGGAAAATTCATCGGCATATTCGCCTTCGGTTGGTCGCCCAAGGTGAGACATGACAATCACTTTTGCGCCAGCATTGCGCGCATGTTCAATCGTTGGTAACGAGGCGCGAATACGTGCATCGGAGGTGACCTTTCCATCTTTTACCGGGACATTTAAATCTTCTCGGATCAGTACGCGTTTGCCAGTCAGGTCTAGGTTGGTCATTGAGCTTACGTTCATGCTATTTCCTATATTTCACTTGTATTCATTAAGCAATGGTTAAAAATTTTCTAAATTATGTAGCTAAAGTTGTGGTTGCAATCAATAATACTTTTAGGAGTTGGGCTTAAAATTATAAGAATAGGTAATATCCACAGGTTTACTCTCTTCCACAACACCATAATTTAACGATTGTATTTTTTCGCATATACGGCCATTAAATCCGGTACGAGTCATACCAGATTCATCTTCATTGCAGCTGGTGACATTGCCCTCTTTTGCTATGGTAAATGCTACGACGACTTTCCCCTGGGTTTCTTTATCGGCTAAAAATAACTCTTTATAGAGTTCATTAATGTCAGGCTTAACACTTGCAATAATGGGGCGAACAGATTCTATTAGTCTGGTAGGAGGCGTGGGTTGAGCTTCTGCAGTTTTTTCTTTAACTTTTTCCGAGCCCTTATAATTTCCTTTTTCTATTGCTTCGTGTTGAGCTTCAGGTTTTTTATCAGAAAAGACATAGTTGCCGTTTTTGTCGCGATACTTATACATGGTATCGCCATAGGTATTGAAACAAATTGCAATGCCAACAAAAAAAATAAGAATATATTTCATGATGATTAACCTTGCTTACGTGCTTTTAAAAAGTATTTAACAGCGTATTATTTGCAAAAAATGCTTACAGTGAATCCAATTTATTCACTACGTCGATCAGGCGATTTGCAAATCCCCATTCATTATCAAACCACGTCAGGACTTTAACTAATTTATCGCCCGCTACACGTGTTTGGCTTGCATCGATAATGCTTGAGCGCGGATCATGATTAAAGTCACAGGAAGCTAATAATTCATTGGTATAGCCCAAGATGTTCGGCATTTTTTTGGCTGCAACTGCGAGTGCGGCATTAATCATTTCAGTATTAACCGCTTGCTTTACTGTCACCGATAAATCTATTGCTGATACATTCACAGTCGGTACTCGCATTGCTTGAGCTTGAAAGCGGCCAGCTAAATCAGGAAGTAAACGATCAATGCCTTTCGCTAAGCCTGTATCAACAGGAATGATTGATTGCATTGCCGAACGTGTCTTACGTAAATCTGTATGGTGGTAGGCATCAATCACGGGTTGATCATTCATAGCAGAATGAATTGTTGTGATTACGCCATGTTCTATGCCAAATGCTCGATTAAGCACATCTATCACCGGTACAATACAATTGGTGGTACACGATGCATTCGAAATAATTTTGTGTTCAGCTAAAAGTTCGGAATCATTGATGCCAAATACAATCGTTGCATCAACATCACTTTCTGCGGGCTGAGAAAACAGTAGTCGCTTTGCACCAGAGGCCAAATGCCTTTCTGCTGTTGCTCGGTCAGTGAAAGAGCCCGTGCATTCAACGACAACATCAATATCTAATATTTGCCAGGGTAATGCTTCTATATCTTCTTCGTGCAATATCTGTATAGCATTGCCTGCCAGATATAATGTGTCATTTTCTAGAGATACCTGACCCGGAAAGCGGCCATGAGTCGAATCATATTTTGTTAAATGAACGATAGTATTGTTATCAGCGAGTTCATTAATCGCCACAATTTCAATATGGTCGCTACCGGACAGTTGTTGAGATTCGTAGAGCGCCCTTAAAAAGCAGCGCCCTATACGTCCATAACCATTGATAGCAACTCTTAATGCCATAGTGTTATTCAGCTAATAGTTCTTCAGCAGTGGCAACCACATTATTGACTGTAAAGCCGAAGTGCTCCATTAAATCATCAATGGGAGCTGACTCACCAAAGGTGCTCATACCGACAATACGTCCATCAAGGCCGACAAATTTATACCAGTAGTCTTCATGTCCAGCTTCAATAGCGACGCGGGCGCCAACTTCTATGGGTAATACGGATTGCTTGTAAGCGGCATCTTGCGCAGAAAATACCTCAGCACAAGGCATAGAAACAACACGAATTTTTTTACCTTTTGACGTCAATTCATCTGCTGAGTTAATCGCAAGTTCTAGTTCTGAGCCTGTCGCAATAAAAATCAAGTCTGGCTCACCAGCACAGTCTTTAAGAATGTAGGCGCCTTTTTCAATATTGGCGACTTGTTCTTTATTGCGTGACATAGGCGCTAATTTTTGGCGTGAAAATATCAGTGCGCTAGGGCCGTCGCGACGCTCAATAGCGGCTTTCCAGCAAACGGCAGATTCAACGGCATCGCAAGGGCGCCAGGTATGCAGGTTAGGTGTTGCGCGTAAAGCGGTTAGTTGTTCGACAGGTTGATGAGTCGGGCCATCTTCACCTAAACCAATGGAGTCATGGGTGTAAACAAAAATACTTTGCTTGCCCATCAAGGCCGCCATACGTACTGCATTACGAGCGTATTCCATAAACATCAGGAAGGTTGCACCGTAATTCACAAAGCCACCATGCAGGGCGATACCATTCATCATAGCGCTCATGCCAAATTCACGAACACCGTAGTAGAGGTAATTACCGTTGGCATCTTCAGCCGTAACCGGTTTTGAGCCAGACCAAATTGTGTTGTTGGAGCCGGCTAGGTCAGCAGAGCCGCCCAGTAATTCAGGTAATAATGGCCCAAAAGCGTTTAAGCTGGCTTGCGACGCTTTACGGGATTCAGTTGTTTCCATTTTCTCTTGGCATTCAGCAATATAAGCATCGGCTTTTTCGCTAAAGTCAGCCGGTAACTCACCTTTAACCACTCGGCGCTCAAATTCGGCAGCCAACTCTGGGTGAGCAGATGCGTAGGCTTCAAATCGTGCTTTCCAGTCGGACTCGGCACTTTCGCCTTTTGCTTTTGCATCCCATCCACTGTAAATATCAGCAGGGATTTCAAATGGGCCATGCTGCCAGCCTAAGGCCTCGCGGGTTAATACAATTTCATCTTCGCCTAAGGCTGCACCGTGAGAAGAAGCTTTGCCCTGTTTGTTGGGTGAGCCAAAACCGATAATCGTTTTACAACAGATAAGGGTCGGTCTGTTGGTCTCAGCGCGAGCGGTTTCAATAGCAGTTTTAATTTCTTCAGGGTCATGGCCATTAACATTAGGAATCACTTGCCAGCCATAAGCTTCAAAGCGCTTAGGAGTATCGTCGCTAAACCAGCCTTCTACTTCGCCATCAATAGAGATGCCGTTGTCATCATAAAAAGCGATCAATTTACCCAAGCCTAAGGTGCCTGCCAGCGAACACGCTTCGTGGGAGATGCCTTCCATCATGCAGCCGTCACCCAAAAAGGTGTAGGTGTGATGGTCGACGATATTATGGCCGTCGCGATTAAATTGAGCAGCCAATACTTTTTCGGCTGTTGCCATGCCCACTGCATTGGTAATCCCTTGCCCTAAAGGCCCAGTGGTTGTTTCGACACCAGGAGCATAACCATATTCTGGGTGACCTGGCGTTTTAGAATGCAGCTTGCGGAAATTCTTTAACTCTTCAATCGGTAAATCATAACCACTCAAATGTAGCAATGAGTAAATCAGCATCGAACCATGGCCATTTGAAAGGACAAAGCGATCACGATCGGGCCACGCAGGGTTTGCAGGGTTATGCTGCAAATAGTCATTCCATAACACTTCCGCAATATCGGCCATGCCCATCGGGGCTCCGGGGTGACCAGAATTGGCTTGTTGAACGGCATCCATACTTAAAGCGCGTATGGCGTTAGCGAGGTCTTGACGATTTGGCATAGGGGGAAGTTCCTGAGTCAATCTAAGGGTATAGAGGTGCTGTAAAAAGGCGCCATTCTCGCATATTTACAGGGTAGACAATACCGTAAATTCCCCCTTTTTTTGCATTAAATCGAACATAAGTACTGATCTTTGGCCTGTTTTTATCCATTATTTATCTTTCTTGCGTTTCGGGCCTTGTGAAGTTGTGTTCACCCAGTAATTTGAAGATTAATTGTTTGCAGCTTGTTAATAATTCCTTCGCCATTTCAGGGTTGTTAATAGCGCGTGCTACCGCAACTGAGCCAACCAGCATTCCTGTTATTGCCATACCATCTAGTTGCCTTTCTTTGTAGTTGGTATCTAGCTTTTTGGTAATAATTTGAGCCATATTGCCGAATACTTTAGTGTAAGCAGAGCGAATAGAAGGCTCTCTAACAGCCACATCTGTCGCTAGAAATGCTAAAGGGCATTGATTTGCATCCAGGTTCACATGCCCAAAACTTAAATAGAGGTCAATCAACTCTAAAAAGCAATCATCGGTGAGAGCTTTACTTCCAGCTCCATTTTTTATGTCAACTTTATTGTTTTCCGTATCATTGAGAGAATTGATGGCTTTTGCCAAACGGCTATTTTGGGACATGCTGAAAATAGTCTCTTTATAGAGATCGCTCTTGCTGGAGAAGTGCGCATAAAATCCGCCTCGAGTCATCTCAGCCTCCAGCATGATTTCATCGATTGATGTGTTTTCAAACCCCTGAGCTGCGAATAGCTTCGAAGCGGCACTTAAAATTTTCTCCCGACTCTTTTCTTTGTGCTCTGGTGTTAGTGGCATTATCACCTCCGATTTTTAATATGTTGTTTATCATATAATAAAAATAATTAATATAAGACACCTTTGTTGAATATGCACAGGTGAAGTATGCGGCGGGTTGTGATTACTGGAATGGGTATTGTTTCTAGTATTGGAAACAATATTGATGAAGTGACAGAGTCACTTAAAAACTCACGGTCTGGTATTAAATATCGGCCAGCTTATAAAGAAAAAGGCTTGCGCTGTCAGATTGCGGGCTCAATACAGAATTTAGATTGCGCTGAGCATATTCCACGCAAGTTGTATCGGTTTATGGGTGAGGCTGCTGCCTATGGTTATATCGCGTCAGAAGAGGCAATCATGCAAGCAGGTTTAGATAAGTCCATGATGAGTAATCTGAAAACAGGTCTAGTGATGGGGTCTGGGGGTGCATCAACCGAAGATATTGTTATCGCTAATGAATTGTTGGAACAGCGAGGGGTAAGGAAGATAGGCCCATATCGGGTCACTTCGACCATGGCCAGTACTATGTCGGCCTGCTTGTCGACGGCATTTGGCATCAAGGGTATGAATGTCAGTATGAGTTCAGCTTGTTCGACCAGTGCGCATTGCATTGGCTACGGAATGGAATTAATACAATGGGATAAACAAGACATTGTACTTGTGGGCGGTGGTGAAGCAGAGCATTGGAGCATGAGTTGTTTATTTGATGCGATGGGCGCTTTTTCAACGCAATATAATGATCAGCCAGAAAAGGCCAGTAGGGCTTATGATCAAAATCGGGATGGTTTTGTAATTGCCGGCGGCGCAGGGACATTAGTACTAGAAGAACGAGAGCATGCACTTAAGCGCGGTGCTAATATTCTAGGCGAGTTAGTGGGGTATGGTACTGCGTCTGACGGTTGCGATATGGTTAGCCCATCGGGTGAGGGGGCTGAAAATGCAATGAAAATGGCGGTGTCGACGGTTGATGCCCCCATCGATTATTTAAATACACATGGTACCAGTACACCAGTAGGTGACATTGTTGAGTTAGCTGCTACTGAAAATGTATTTGGCAATAATTTTCCTTTCTTTAGTTCGACTAAATCGTTAACAGGACATTCTTTAGGCGCGGCAGGGGTGCACGAAGCAATTTATAGTTTAATCATGTTGAATAATAACTTTATTACACCTTCGGCTAATATTGAAAAATTGGATAACAGTATTGCCAGTAATCCCATTTTGCAGGAACGTATTGTATTGAAAAAGGCAGATGAAAATTTAAATACAGTAATGAGCAATAGCTTTGGTTTTGGCGGCACTAATGTCAGCTTGGTTTTTCAGAAAAGCTAATATAAACATCAATAGTTTTTAAAAACTATTATGCATTTCCTCGACAGTTTCCTGTGAATAGGAAATTTGATTTCTACCGTTGTCTTTTGCTTGGTAAAGAAGAGTATCCGCTGCTTTGATTAAAGTTGTGGAATTATTCTTGTCGTGAGAATATATGGTAATCAAACCAATGCTCACAGTCAGATAAGGTGTGATAGGTGAATCCTCATTGGGGATTTTTAAATCCCTGATGGATTTCGCCAATTTTTTAATGAGCATTTGCGCATGGTCGGCATCAGTGTTGCCATAGACGATCGCAAATTCTTCCCCACCATAACGAGCGCACATATCGCTAGGCCTTTTAGTGTAAGCCTTAAGTAGTTGTGCAATTTTTTTCAAACATTCATCACCAGCTTGGTGGCCGTAGGTATCGTTTAATATTTTAAAGTGGTCGATATCTATCATGGCTAAAGAAATGGGTGAGCCTAAACGTGCGCAGCGTTGCCATTCGAAATCCAGGTATTCATCGAAATGCCTACGATTAGAGACCCCTGTTAAACCATCTATTCGAGAAAGCGCTAATACTTTATTTTCGGCTAGTTTTCTTTTGGTAATATTGCGATGAGAAATAACAAAATAGCGAATGTTGTTTAGAGTAAATGGTGTCACTTGCATCATAAACCAATGCTTTTCTTGTAGGCTATGACAAGGGTACTCTAAATAAAACTCCTCTGTATTAGCAGTGATAACATCTGTTATACCATCAGCTGCGCGACGACCAAATTCATCGCCTGTGCTGGCAGAATTTTCACACACGTCTAAATAGTTTGTGTTTTCCCAATCTATGCTGGATGGGCAGCTATTGTCTTTTCCAAATGTCGTCCAAGCATTATTAACAAAGAGGATATTGCCTTTGTGGTCGATAACAACAATATGGTCTTTCATTGCGTTGAGAGTAGATTCTAAAAATTCTCGAGACCCAGGCATGCAAGTTGACCTATTGTTCAAAGAGCGTTGGCAAAGAATGTAAAGTCTTAAACAGTATTGCTAATATATTATTATTTTATAAGCCTTATCCATTAATAATAGACTTTTTTTATTAATTAACAAGTTTTATTAAGCTCATATATTACATCGTTAACCTTTTTCGATGCTAAAGACGTCATCTTTAGGTAACCTCATTATTTTGACGTCAATAATTGTTGCGCTGAATGTTTTTAATATATGTTGTAGATGTTTGCTGCTTAATTTTAATGTGATAGGGATATAGGCAATATGATCAGAATCCGGCTCGTAGGCAGTTATCTCTACATTTAATGGCGCAATATGTTTAAGTTGGTCATCCCACTCTTGAGTATCTTCATTGTATTTAACTGTGCGACAGTAAAATGTAACGGTTCCTGGATAGCTTTGATTGCAATGTTTATCTTCAATCATGCTCTCGAGTGAATACTGGTGTGGATTTTCATTAACAGAGTGGAATGTAATGTCATTATAGTTGACGCTGTGGCCAAACTGGTCGCGTACGCGAATAATAATTTGTATATGGCCTTCGTATTGAGCCTGTTTATTCCACCCAAAAATATTCTTCTTAAGTTTGCTTGCTCTTATTAAGGTCTTGTTGGTAAGTTTCTGAAAACGATTTCCCGTTTTTTTATAAGAGTTAATATCATAAGGTGTTTGTAATGCTGTTTTGATATAAGGGATGATGTGGCGGCGGTTCTCTTCTCCGTCGACAATGCCAATGTCGTCACCAAAATGTGCAGTTTCATACAATAAGCCAAACGGTACTTTTTGGCGTTTAGCACTTAAGAAATCCAAAGAGTACTCATAATAGGTGTCAGTCACTGCCGAATTTCCCTCCCGTCGTTTAATTAAATTAATGAGCCCTTTCGCTGTTAACTTTTTTGCTTTTTCGGCAGGTTTTACTTCAATATAATTAAAATTTAAATTGCATGAAGAGGTGCGTACAGTGTTATCGGATGAATCCTCTTTAACATAGCGGATAGGAATTAATTTCATTACCGTTTTTAATGTGCCTGCGAATGTTTGTGAGCCGTTTAAACAAAATTCCTGTACTTGATAGTCCTCATACATGTTATTGCCAGGTTGTAAAAAATGGCGATGCATATCCAGTGTTTTCCAGGAGCCAAATTCTAATTCTTTGAGTATACGAGTGCCCGATTGGTTGCCGGTAAAAATAAAGCGTCCCCAGCGTGCCAATTGTCCTTTGCCTATATGAGCCAAGCCACTACCAAAGTTTGCGCCAGCTAAGTGGACAAAATTTTGAATAGGGCAGGGTTTGGGGCTGAATCGTTTAATCCAATTGCGTACTACTAAAGCCCCTGTGCTGTGTATTACCACATGAAACCCTGATTCTAATAAATGGGGGTAATCCTTTTTAAGTGCGCGGTCCATGGCAAAGCTCACATCATTTAATGAAACCCCATCACTTAATGAAATCCAGCGGCTGAGATCGAGCTCTTTAATCACACCAGAGCCAAACTCCTTACGCAATAATTTGGGGAGCTTCCCGTATATTTTTCTGGCGGGTGTGTCTTTACCTTCGGAGCTATAACCGTGGATGAGTAGGATGGGGAGCATAGCCGTTCCTTTTGACATTATTATTAGCGATTATCAGATAAGCAAAAGAGTAATGAAGGTGTAATGATGGGTCAATAGTATTTGGTAGATAAGTATTAAGAATGACCTGGAGCAGTACCAATACCAATAGTGACACCTAGTAATCCCAAGTAAGCATATTCTTGCCTTATATGGGCGTTATGATGATTTGCCTAAAGAGTAATAATTAATGGCTTGTAAATTAATAAGAATTCAGCCATTATTTGGCCGTTCAGCATCAGGGAGTGTGCGCATTCTCATTATGGTGTTCTTTTCTTAGTGTCACAATTAACATTCTATCTTAGGTTGTGTTTAGTAAAGGTAAGCCTAGCGCTTTATCGTCGTTACTTTTGGCTGGCATTCAAATTGACCTCGTTGTGTCGGGTTTTATACATATATGGAGAAATTAATGAAAGTTTTATTACTAACAATACTTCTTGTAGCAACACAGTTATCAATAGCTGACACATACAGGTCTACAAACACTATACAGAGAATGGGGGTGATCACAAATAGAGATAACGTTGATTATATAATAATTAACGGCTTTACTTCAGCTGGAACTTGCCCTTTATCCCTCGGTTTAGTTGTTGCCCGGTTTCCTAACAATGATCGGGGCTCTCGTGCATACTCAATGGCTTTAGCCGCAAAAATGTCAGGGAAAAGTGTAAAGCTAAGCGTTGATGATTCAGTAAAAAATGCAGAAGGTTCATGCTTTGTTAACACTCTAGAAATTCAAGATTAAAGATATAATAGCTAAATTAATGCGGCCGTGTAAATGTAGCACTTCAGTGTGCTATGTGGTCTATACTAAAATGTTAATGGAGAACTAAGGAATAAAGTTATACTTACTTTGGATCTAACTTTGATAGCATTAAATTGTTTTGCAGGTGAGCTGGTTAAAGACGCGTCAGTTTCAACTTTAGGTAATACAAGTGATGGTAGTCCTGATTTTTATGTGCATGTTGCTGGCGGTGTCGGACCGTGCGCTAATTCTTTAATTAAATTTCCTGAGAGTGAAAAGGTGCCTGAGGACTCAAATCAACAAGCCATGTCTATAGCATTAACCGCTTGATTGCTTTCTCTGACTATTTTCCATAGCGATAAATATAGCTGGTTTTCCATTTCGCCATTCATAACTTTCTGCTTGTTTGAGTAGGAGTTTTTTGTTTAAGTCATCATTGATAATCCAATTAATGTTTATATCTTCTGGTGCAGTAATAGCTTGTTTGTTATCTTCAGTTGGAACTTGAATAGAGGCAGTGCCGACAGCTGTTTCTGGTAATTTTTCTATAATGGCTGCCGCGGCAGGCAATGCGGTAAGATCTGCAAAAAACAAATGCCAATCGGCATAAAAGTTTGTGTGTTTGATATCTCCAGGGCCTGCAATACCCAAGTAGTCACCAGGTTGGGCATTGTATTGATTCGGAGGATCTGGATATTTTTGTTAAAGTTGCACGAAAGATGACGGAAAACCTATCGAGTGACTAATAAACTCTCACTTGCATAATCAAGGCGTCCAATTTTTTGGAGAAGTATAGTTCCAGCCTTTATAAAAAATAGAAGTTGTGTATGACTTATGACGAATACAATGATTTTTGCCGTTCCTTAACGGCCACATCCTATATTGTTCAATGGGGTGGTTCTCATGTTTGGAAGGTAGGAGGAAAGGTGTTTGCCATTGGTGGATGGGAAAAGCTTGATAGTCCTGCATTTACGTTTAAAACATCTGAGCACAATTTTAATGTACTGCAAGATCGGCCTGGGTTTCGGCCTGCGCCTTATATGGCTTCTCGTGGAATGGTATGGATACAGCAATACGATGCCCCTAAAGAGAGCGATGAAGAACTTCAATACTATCTTAAAGAGTCCCACCGTATCGTTTCTCTAGGGTTGACTAAAAAGAAGCAGAGAGAGCTTGGCCTTAATCAAGATTAGCGATTACAACCAATAAATATTTTGAATGGTATAAAGATCCTTATTGGAAATTAAGACTTATAAATAGCAATTATGAATAAAACAAGCGTTTATATTTTTTCCGGTAAATTTGATAGTGTGCAAGAAGCTTGTCTATATTCTCAGTCTCAATGGGAGCCGGAGCCTGACGATTCAGTATCAGATAAAGAATATGCTGAATGGGAAGATAGAAACCCTATTCATAAACTTAAAGAAAATATTAATTCATACCTTGATGAAGACTTTATCGAAACAATCGATATTGATTTTCATTACCTTGAAAATATCCACTTGCAAGAGAGTGATGTAGAAAATGTCAAAGCCTTATCAAAAGAGGCGAATATCTTTATTCTTGTCTATGAGCAGGCATTAGGTGGGTTTGAGCTAAAAAAGAAGCCGGTATCGAGTAAAGAATTAGTATACTGCGGGCAGTATGACTGTGTTTTATAGAGTAATAATAAGTGGCATATGACCCTGGATTAGCCGAAAGGTTACATGATTATTTTGCCGATCGCCCTGAGGTCGAGGTGAAAAGAATGTTCGGCGGCCTGTGTTTTATGGTGGCTAAGCATATGTGCTGCGGCATCATCGGCGAAAAACTCATGGCTCGTGTAGGCCCAGAGAAATATGATGAATACTTAGAGCATCCGCATGCCACTGAAATGGATTTTACCGGTAAGCCTATGAAGGGCATTATATACGTATTGCCAGAGGGGCTGGAAAGTGATGAGGAGTTAGAGTATTGGCTAAATGTATGCGAGTCTTTTATTCGTTTGCTTCCTCCTAAGTGGTAGCGTACGTAATAATATAGTGATGAGTATATTGTTGCCAGTATCAAACGCTTTCGTATGCCATAACGTTTTACATGATTTGCAAGAGTGTCGAATGATATAAACCTAATAAGCACTTCTCTAAAGAAGCGCTTATTAGAGTCGTTCTCTTTTATTTGCCTAGTGCATTTTCTGTTTCAGTCACTTTCGCTGTATTCGCTCTTACACTATTGGATAATGCTTCTAATACAGAATTTTTATTCAATATTTCAAACCCTTTTTTATCTGCACCATCAGCTTCTTCAAATACTAAGCCATTGCTCTCAGATATTAAATCATTGCAATGGACTTTATCCTTTGTCGTAATGACTTGCTTCATATCACCTTTAACATTCTGGTCCATATTGTTCCACTGAACTGCGGAGTCACTTTGGCCATCAAGAATAGTGACATCACTAGACAGTGTGAAATTTGTATTTCTGCCGAAGTCAACGGTTTTGATATGGATTTCTGTACCATCATCTAGCTTAAATACGGCATCTTTTTTAAAGTCAAAACTGCGTTTCCCATCGACGTCAACGTGAGGGTCTCCCCAAATGCGATAAACCTCACCGGTGTTTTTGTTTTCGACTAAGAGTTGAGAGTTGCTTTCTAATGCTGTAATTTTATAGTTTATATTTTCCCAACTAGCAGTCCCTTTTTCTTTATTGAAGCTAGTTTCAGGTTTAACGGCTGTATCAGCATGAATACCGTCGTCGCCTTGGTCGCCAAAAATAAGGTCTGTGCCACGCCCGCCTTCGATAGTGTCATTGCCTCTACCACCAAAAATAGTATCGTTGCCTTTGCCACCGTGAATGCAGTCGTCACCCTTGCCACCAAAAATGACATCGTTACCGCGTCCGCCTTTGATGTTGTCGTCGCCTTTTCCACCAAAGATAACATCGCTTCCTCGTCCACCTTTAATGTCATCGTCACCTGCTCCACCAAAGATTAAATCTTTTCCTCGGCCGCCTTTTATGGTGTCATCGCCTTTGCCACCAAAAATTAAATCATTACCTCGGCCACCATAAATTGTCTCATTAGCTGAGCCGCCTATAATAAGATCGTTGCCTTTGCCGCCGCGAATCGTGATGTTTGGTTGAGAGGTGCATGCAGCACCAGATGACGTAATGCAATCATTACCTTTGCCGCCTTTGATTTCTAGGTTCTGTGCTTGTTCAGTAGTAAAGTGATATTTCTGCCCGTTAACAGTGACATCGACTGAACCATTAAAGTTAGTGTGAATATGAATAGCGTCGTTACCTTTACCTGCATCTATAGTGGTTTTTGCAGGGCGGCCCATAAAATATTCTACTGATACTTTTGCTTCGCAAGCGCAATCGAATATAGAGCTTGATTTTTTAGTGTGATTAACTGTATTGAACAGATTCATTCTCGTCTCCTTGTGGCCTGTAAATAAATAACTCTGATTCTTTAAATAAAACGAATTCAATATGGTTTTAAATTGAATTTTTTATCATGGAGTTATTCAAACACTGTTTTTACAGAAACGGTATAAGGGCTTACCCTAACAAAAATATAGCAATGGCTATTGTTCCTGGTTTGATCGCATGCTGTGTTACAAGCAATAAGGGAAAACCCTTAATTGCTAATTGTTGTAAAAATAGACTGGAGTGAGAGAGAAGGTCGAAAGGGTAATAATGTTATATGATATTAAACGCATTCAAATTCAGTTGCATCTTCAAGGCTGTCAAATTTGAATGTCGCTTGATTATTTTTTGTCTCGATAACTTTAATATTGATGTCATTATCGGTGCTACTTTCTTTAATATGAATCATATTGCCTTCAAGTGACCAAGAGCCGTGAGAGCTTGGTTTTTGATGAATCCAAGATGAAAAGGTATGATCTTTGTTTAATGAGAACTCTTCATAAACAGTGTCACCGCTTTTGCTTTTATAAGCACCGTATAATGTTTTTTCATCAATACGGCTATTGTGTCGCGATGTTAAAATAGTGGAGAGTAGTGAGCGAATTTTCATTGTAAACCTTTATTGTGTTTCTTTCTAAATGTCGTAATTTATTAATCAATGCTAGCCGGGCTGGGTTTGTTCATTGCCCTGAATCTTTTATAAGCGGCGTCAATTCGAATATCGTACTTGCTTTGTGCGTAGCTAGGCCCGTTATAACAACGAGCAAAGGCTTCCCAATTTTTTTCCTGTATTGCTATGAGCAAATTTTTATCATTCTTGATAAAGTTGGCAAAGGTATTTAAGTGCATGTACTCACTTATCATCATGTCTTGTACAAAAACCGAGACTGACGAGTAACCTGCTTGCTTGTAGTGAGCCCCCATTATTTGAAAGCGGCCCCATGCTGTTGATTTTAATGCGGCTTGTTGGTCTAACACTGCCGCACGATAAAGTTTGGGGTATTGAAGTCTGCTGCCTTCATAGGAGTCTGGTGAATAAGGCCCAGAAATATCAGGGTGCGTTTTGCTGTATTTATCTTGTGTCAGTTGCCTGAAATAATGAGGTTCAAATAAAATTTTGGGTCTGCCCATATGGTCCCAGGCACTTTCTTTTGTCTCTACTTCTGCGACAGCTTTAATAGCCTCGACATCGCACTGTAATAGCAATGCAACTTTATGGTAGTCGCTGTCTTTCAGTGAATGCGTGTTAATGTTGTAGGATAGATTAAATACAGGATGCATTGGCCGAGGAATTTTCGACATGTTCAAGCGAGCCAATGTAAAGCTATGAGGCTCAATGCGACCATTAGGTTTTTTTAACGCGCAGGCTCTTTTTTGAAATATCTCAATAGCATTACTTAATTCTTTGTTATATGCACCTGTGGTTTTGATTACAAAAGGGGCTAACCATTGCTTATGAGAAATGAGCAAATCACGTATAACAGATACATCTTGCGGGTTATTTTTGCAACCTTTGCCAACGTTGGCTGAAATTTTCTTGGCCATGCTAAGTCTTGTCCATCAGAAGTTTTCGTATTATTTTTTGAATATATTTAAAAGACAACAATACATGATAAGTAAACCTTTACATATCATTGTGTTTTTCTTAAAAAGTGAAATTTTCTTTCTTAAAAATTTGGGAAAAGCGAGGTTATTCAAATGATGGAGTTATGAGCTCCGGTTCCCTTTTTAACTGCAACCGTATGAACTGTTTTCCGAACACTATTTTACACTATTTAGGCTATCAGGTCGCTAGTGCTGAAATTGTGAGGCTGGTCACAAATTAAAACATGAATGCCAAAATGAGAGGTGTCTGTGAAGGTTTTGTGAGATTTAATAAGGCTATAAAGACAAGTCTATCTCTGGTATTGAGTGCTTAATAAGCATTTATAATGTGTTTGTTTTGTCGACACTCCAGGAAATATCCATCATTTCCAGTGCATCAAGATATTCTGCGCGTGTAATAAATCCAATACATGGGTGCGCGCCTGTTGTTTTTATTTCTTGATTGACTATTTTTTTTGCCATCAGTATTGCAGGCATGCAAGGTATATAAGGACCATCACCCGAGCGTGCGGTCAATTCAAAAGAGATAGCCATCTTGTGATTTTCTTTATCTTTACCCGTTAATGTCATATGAAAAGCACTGTTTGCACTGCCGAGCCAATCAAATAAAAATGACGTTCGCAATAACAAGGGGGCTGCACGATTTAAGTGCTTAATTAAGCCAATGCGAACCAACCAGGACAAGCTCCAAAGGGTGATGTGGATAAACGGTATTTCCAAGCCAGCATAAAAGCGAATAGTTTTTAATGTCGGATAGCGTTCAGGGAATAAAGTCAGGTCGGGTATATCACAATTCCCTAGTAAGCGTGAGCCGAGGTGTTGATAACGATGGCGGTGTAAATGTTGCCAGCCATAAACATCCTGCATTTTTCCATTGATTAATGTTTTAAAAGGTTTTCCTGTGTAGCCTAAAATAGCGGCAGTTGTTGCTAAGCCTCGTGCGGTTTTCTGGGCTGTTGTAATGCCGTAGTCTACAGATTCAAGTTGCTTGAATTCTTTGCTGTAGTCATCAATTAATGCAGAGGTGAGGCAGGGGACAGAGCTTGCGCCGCTGCACACTAGCACATTATTTTTTCGTGCATCATTGTCAAGTTGAGTAATACTACTAACAAAGTCTCGACCATCAGCCAAATCAATATAATGCGTGTTGTGTTTAATGCAGGTCTGAGCAACACTGTATCCTTGCACTTGAAATGGCCCAGAGGTGTGAATCACAATGTCTGGTTTAATTGTGGCAAGTGATTGTTCAAAATCTTGATGAATATCAATTGAAACGGCTTCAATAGAGTTGGCCGCTGTTGTATTGGCAGCTAACTCTTTAGCTTTTTCCAGAGCGCGGCCAGCAATAATTATTTGAATATTTTTTTCTTTTGCCAGCTCCTTGGAAATAAAACTGCCAAAATTGCCATAGCCACCAATAATGAGAATGCGCTTAATCATATGTCTTCTTTATTGTGAAGTGTCCTTTATATTCATAAATTTTTCCCCACCATGGGTGAGTGATGTTAACAAACATCTCAAATGTACTATCGTCGATGGCAACTTCTTCGGCATGCCCTTTACCAATTAAAAAGGTTAACGGTACAGAAAGGTAGTGACCTAGAAAATGAATAATATAACCCCTGTGCTTGAGTTTGACTTTTCCATCTTCCCATAGATAATTCATTTTCCAACCAAGCCCGAAACGCATAATTTCGATCACTTCATTACCTTTGTTTTGTATCATTTTAGATTTAAAATAATAAGGCTTTCTGTTTTTAAAATGGAATAATCGATTAAAATAAAATGCTCGTGTATTTTTATCGCTTTCGAAGTTGACTGTCACAGCTACATCATTTTCGGTATGAGGCGGTATGCCTCTTAATAACCAAAAAATAGGCGACAACATTTTAATGGGGCCAGAGCATTTAAGATCTAACACACCATTAACAACGGTTATGTCATTAGTATAAGGCCTGTTAAGGTAATGTTTGCGTAAAACCTCAGGTAATTTATCCCAATCAACGCCGAATATATTTTTAAAAATAGGTTCATTTTTAAAGTTAAGGTTGTCAATGCGGGAAATATTTTTATGTTTTACAAGACGATTACGTATACCACGCATCCATGGGTATAATATTTTAGCGATACTGTCAGACCAAAATAATGCTTTGTTGGTACGGTTAAAGAAACCTTTACTATCGCTATATTTCGCCATAAATCGAAGGGCATCTTTACCATGGTAAAACGACGGCTCATCGTAAATAATCATGCCTTCATCTAGGTCAAGCTGCCGTTTATTGACCTGTTGAATAAGTGGGTGATCCTTTTCTTCGCGGGCATTTAAAAGGCTCAGCTTGCCGTAATCTTCTTTTATGCGTAGCGCTAATGCGGCATTTTTACACAAGGGACAATCGCCATCGTAAATAAAATATAGGGTGCGGTGTTCATTTGAATGGTTAATCATAAAGGCTTGGTCACCATAAGAAAAAAGATAATGACTAAACCAATAAATGCCGGCCAGCCTAATAAAAACCATAACCTGAATAATACAAAGTAGCGTTCAGGTAAGTCTGTTCCGTTATCATAACTTTGTATTAATAGGTTTTTAAGTTGTATTTGTATCCAGACCACAGGCAGCCAACATAGAGCCGCAATAATATAGAGAAGGTAAGTAATAACAAGCCACAAGCTTGTCCAGTCATACCCAGTTTTCCAGATGAGCCATAAGCCAGTTATGGGCTGCACAATGGCAGCGGGAAAAGTAAAGAGGTAGTCTGCGAGTACTGTATTTTTTGCAGCGTATAACTTTTCATTAAGATTATCGGTAAAGTACGAACGGAACATAAAAAACGCAATACCCAGACCAGTTCCAAATAGAATGGTTGCGCTGATGATATGAATGGTTTTGACGGTAGAATATGCGTCCATGGCTGATCTCTGGTGCTTTATTTGGCTGCTCTAAACTTGTGAATTTTCGCACGGTTTCCGCAGGTTTTCATGCGGCACCATTTTCGGCCTACGCCTCTGCCTTTATTTAGAAACAGTCCAGTGCAGCTTCCGCATTCAGCAATATTTTTTGTTTCTTCGCTAGATAGTAAGTCGTTGGCGCTTAGAATCAAACGAATACGAATGCTTGTAATGTTGGTTGAAGGTTTTGTCGAGGCTGAGATGGCCCAGCTAAAGTGTTGCTGGGTTTGGATAAGAGTGGATTCTGAATAGGCCCACTGTATCACTTGGCTAAGAGATGAGATGTCAGATGAGTTTGCACTTTTGCCTGCCGCAACGGAGCTGAATATTTTCCACCCCAGGTTTCGGAGTGAATGAAGCTCATTCAGCTCATGCTGTGCTGCTTTTGCTGAGCAAGTAGCTAGCGCTTTAGCCTCCTCTCCACTGAGGATCGCAGCACATTCTGCCCATCGCAGTAACCCTTCCCAGTCAGGGATGGTATCCAGCTCCCGACTTTTGCCCAAATCGTCGAAGGTGTTAAGGAAGTCCAGAAAGGGGTGCCCGCCAAAGAAACCTAGCTTTTCCCAGTAATACTGTTTTTTTGTAACCATTAATCCAATATATATAGGTTGCAGATAAAGGTCAAATTATGTAACCTTTTTATCTATTTTAATGGTTACAAGTGGCGAGGTGTTGATATGGCTTTATTATTAGAGCAGACCTTTAATTATCATGGACAATCTGTGGCGTGGGGTTGTATGGGCGAGGGCGAGCCAATAGTAATGATTCATGGGTTTCCATGGTCGTCTCAATCATGGAGGAATATTGCCCCTTGGCTGGCACAGAAAAGGAAGGTTTTTTACTTTGATATGCTCGGCTGTGGTCAGTCAGAAAAAAGAGAGAGGCAGAATGTAGCCCCAAGTGTGCAAAATGAACTACTGGCTGAATTAATACTGTACTGGGGACTGGTGCGGCCAGAAATTATTGCTCATGACTTTGGTGGCTTAGCAGCTCTGCGGGGTTATTATTTAAATAATTTACGCTACCGTAAGTTAACACTTATTGATGCCGTGGCAGTGCTGCCATCGGGGTCGCCTTTTTATCGCCATGTTCGCGAGCATGAGTTGGTGTTTTCAACACTTCCTGCGTATGCGCATAAAGCATTATTTACTGCGTATATTCAGCAAGCTGCTCATAAGCCATTGTCAGAAGAAGTTGTTGAGCTATATGCACGGCCATATCTTGGCGATCTAGGGCAGCCAGCTTTCTATCGTCAAATTGCACAATCATCAGCTCAATGCATTGAAGAGGTTCAATCATTGTATGCACCAATAGATGGAGAGGTTCATTTAGTTTGGGGGGAAGGAGATACGTTTATTCCGACGTCACAAGGTAAAGAGTTAGCGCAGTTGATTGCTCCCAACAGTTTTACGTCAGTGCCTGATGCAGGCCATTTGATTCAAGAAGATGCACCTGAGGCAATTATGGCGAGTATTTTATCGAGTTGAATAATTGGTCAACTACTTTATTCTTTTTTATCTTTCTCCTTTTTTTGTACTTTATGATTAACGATTTAAAAAAACGAGCAAGTAATACCGACGGTATTGTTCAATAATACTTTGTAAATATCACTGAGTAAGGATGAGTAAAAAATATAGAATATAAGAATGAAGTCCAATATTTATCAGCGCGCATTTTGCCAAATTAAAGTAACATCGATAATTCTTTTATTATCGCTAATGCCTGTCCATGTTTATGCTGAATGTGTGCTCCTATTACATGGCTTGGCCCGTTCAAGTCACTCGATGGTAAATATAGAAAAAGCATTGGTAGGCTATGGTTATACCGTGGTGAATATTTCCTATCCTTCTAGGCGTAATACAATCGATGTGTTGGCGAATGAAGCCATTCCAATCGCACTCAAGCAGTGTGGTAATGATGATATACATATTGTGACTCACTCAATGGGTGCTATATTATTTAGGCAGTATGTCAGTGAGCACCACATTGAAAAATTAAGCCGGGTAGTTATGTTGGGGCCGCCTAACCAAGGCAGCGAAGTCGTTGATGCTTTAGGTTCTATCCCAGGTTTTCATTTTATTAATGGCGATGCTGGGCTGCAATTGGGGACTGATAAAAATAGTTTGCCTAATAGCTTAGGTGCAGCTGATTATGACCTGGGTATCGTCGCTGGTAATAGAAGTGTCAACGGGATACTGTCGCTAATTATTCCTGGGCCTGATGATGGCAAAGTATCTATTGAGCGTACAAAATTAACCGGTATGAATGACCATATTGTGATGCCTGTTACGCATACGTTTATGATGAAAAACGAACAAGTGATTCATCAGATAATTTTTTATTTAAAAAATGGAATGTTTGATAGGTAAAAGACTGATGAGAAAATTAATCACCAGCCTTTTGAGTCAAGCTAAAATGTTAATTACAGGCAGAGTCCCAAATTTGGTTCGCCCAGGCAGGGTAGTCAACAAAAGGATTTCTGTTGCCTTGTCGTTCCACGATTCTGGCATGTCGAGTAATTTCTCTGTCACTGACCGGGTCTTGGTTGTGCCAGCTGAGCAGTGTGCAAAGGTCGCCAAGCTCGGAGCCGCTAGTATTGCTATGATCGACTAATACGAGATCTTCTGTTCCGGTATTGTCGCCGCCGTTGTAGCGAACATCCATATAAAACATCATGCGCGCAATATCACCCTTCACTTCATCTCGTGGCTCAAAGCTATTGCTATCGGTAAAGTTTCCGGGTGCTTCACTAATACTGCTGCCACCATTATCATAATCTTTATTGCCGCGAGCAGAATTAACTGAGGCATCGCTTGGACGAAGGTGGTGGATGTCGGTATAAGCCCAATCGCCAGAGCTGGGGAAGCCATGAGATTTTGGCCAAGAGTGCTCACGATTCCACGCATCTGGGTTGTTGTTGCCGCTAGAGGTAAATGTTTTCGATTGTGAGCGACCCGTATAAATTAAAATAACATTATTGGTATTGTTAGGGTCTTCATCAGTATAGCGGAGTGCATCCCATACTTGAGAGTAACTCATGCGATTATGATTCAGTGCAGCAGTATTATGCAATGCGTTAACAAGCTGTATGCCGCTCAACCCAATGGCAGTAGCATAGTAACTCTCGAATCCATCCCAGGTGCTACCGCTATTATTGCCAGAGCCGCCACCGGAGGTTTGAAAACTGGCCGTTAAGCTGGCATTACTATAGGCAGAATATCCACGTAGCATAATATGGTAAGTGCCTGTTTGTGGTGTAGAGAATGTGCAAGTTTCATTGTTGCCACTGCGATAAGGGCGGCAATCATAACTCGATGTACTTGCTGGAGAGCCATGCCGAACATGAAGATCTAAATCGCCTGAGCCGCCACTTGTTGCGATAGATAAATTCTGGGCATTAGCAGGTACATTAATGGTAAATGCAGTTTCAGAACCTTGAGCCCCTTGCAAATTGTTAACGGTTTGCCCATTGGTTAAAGAGGAGCTGCCAGAATTTGAGCCGCCACCATTGCTTTGATAATTGGCCGTTAATGTTGTGCCGGAAAAAGTACTATAAGCGCGTATATCGATAAAATACGTTGTCGCTGAAGGCTCTGAGAAACTGCAACTTTCATTATTGCCTGTCAGGTAAGGGCGACAGTCATAACTAGACGATGTTGGGCGGTTGCCTGCACGAACATATAAATCTGCATCACCACTACCACCACTAATGGAAATATCTAAATTAGAAGCATTGGCGGGAACGGTCAACTCATATTCAAGCGTATTACCACGTGAAGTATTTAAGTTATTCAGTGTCGCATTATTGTTAATGGGCATAGCTTGTGCAGTAGAAAATAAACAGGCAAAAGCGCCTGCCAAAAAAAATCGCATACTCGATCTCCTAGGGTGTGAGGAAGTGTTGTGGAAAAAAGGAGTATGGAATCGATTTTTTAACTATTCGTTACATCTATATGTCACATCGATAGAGTGTGAAGTATTTGGCGTTTTTTATTTTCATAATAAAAAATAAAAGTAACTAATAAGAATATTTTAGGGGTTATCCCTTATTGATATTTTTTGGAGTATTTAAGAATAAATTTTAAGAAAAACTTACAGATAAACTATAGTTTATCTGTAAGTTTAGTTGTGCTAGAAGGGTGAATATAACATTAAAAGATTATGCGAGCTCTTCCGCGTAACTGATTTTTCCTGACTGGGTAATTTCATAAAGCGCGCCCAAATATTGTTGATAATCTGAGCCGCCAGTGCCATATCCAAGGTTACCTAATTGCCCAGGTTTCCCTATGTAAGGGTTGACTGTGCTCTTATGGCCTTGCCTCATACCTGCGACGCCATGTATACATTGATTATAAGCAGAGACAAGCTCTCTGTTTTCTCTGTGCTTAATAACAATATCGCGAATAGGGCTTTCTTGTTCGACAAATCGAATAAACTGACGATGGCCTAAAGGCATATAATCGCGAAAATCTAAATATTCATCCAGCGTCGCTGTTTGTAAAGGTTCCCATTCGGTTGGCATATTTTGTCGGTGCCATTGGTCCTGACGATGGACGCTCAGCAAGGCATCAAAAAAAGGAATAACACTAGACTGGCTACCGGTTTCGCCTCGGTATTGGGTTTGCTCTGCGGGTATGTCTCCATAGGCAACGTCGGTATTATTTTTCCAGCCTTTCAAGAACAGTCGAATATAGTTACGGAAAATATCCGGAGAGACAACGTTTTTAACCGATAAAAATGTTGCTTTCATTTGTTTTAAAATGGAAGCAATTTCATTCAAGTGGGCAGTAAGCGTATCTATGTCCTCTATCTCTGCAGCAGCGATAGCTTGTTCCCCTAAATGGAAAGAGCGGCCCGCTACATATTCATAGGCGACATGTACCACAACAAACATTTTCTCATCATCTCTGTCTGAAAAAGTGGCGAGGGTTGTGAGGTTCTCAATGGTTACAGGTCCAGCAGGATCGATTAGTTTCCAATTTCGTAAAACATAATCGGCATAATTAAAAATAGGAGGTTCATTAACCTGCTCGCTGACTTGAATTAAAGGGATCGATAACTGCGAAGGTAGTTTATTTCTAGCGTCTAAGGTTTCGTCGTGAAATTTAGGCTCCCAGACATACGCTTGGGCCAGCATACTTAAGATTAATTTCGCTCGTCCTAGCTCCCCTGTTGATAGCGATGTCGTATCCAATAATGGCATATTGTCGACGGCATCACCGAGTTGAAACTTTTCAAGTAAATCAGGCAATGCGTTAATTAGATCATCCCAGACTTTATACTCATCAGAAAGCTTTTCTAAAGGGTCAACGGGAGGAAGAAATCCGCGGGTAACTTGTATTTGAAAGTCAGACAAATTAATTTTTTTCATAGGTATCCCTTTTATTATTAAATTGATAGATATAACGATTAAAATTAAAAAATAGTATTGTCGGTAAAACTAAAAAATATTATGTTGTGAGTTTAAATGTTGATTTTTGTGACAAAAAATTTATGTTGTCCTGTGTGAAAAGTATTCACGACGTTAACGCGATAAAAGAAAGAGTTAAATGGATTTTGACGCCATTTTTAAATTTGAGAGAAAAATTTAAATTAAGTGGCGCAAAAATTAACATTTAAACGTAAGGAGAGTACAAGAATGGGAGTTAAGGAACGTTATTGTGAGGGCTAATCGCTACTAATGAGTTTCAAGTCACTATTGATATAGTTATCCAAATTACCGCTATTCCCTTTTATTTTGAGCGTTGTTTTAGGATATACGTGTGCATTTGCTTTAACAATATTCGCTTGCGTCTTATAAGTATTTACTAATACAGAATGTATACGTTGCCTGTCTTTTTGTAATATGGAAAAGCTATAACAAAGCTCTTCGCCTGGCGTTAAGTATTTTTCCCATGCTTTTGTTGTGTTGTGGTTGCGTATAGCCCTTTGGATATTGGCATTTTGGCCAATATATAATAATTTGTTAAGGTTTACCGTATTGTTCTTTGGTTTATAACGGCAGCTATGAGCAAGGTATATCCCAGGTTTAGTTGTTATTTTTGAGATATTTTTAGTTAAATAATACCCAGCAAAATGTAACTCTTGACCGCAAATGATCTTGGGGACTTTATTGATATCAATGCTTTTGAAATTAAGCGAATAATTTGGCGCCCCATTTCTGGCCATAGTGAAGTGGTCAGTTCTTTTTCTTATATTGCAAATTTCACCATCCAATACTTTAATGCTGGATTGCAAAGCAGTAATGTCGGACTTTAAATTTTTTTGGTTTTCAATAAGCCCTTTATTTAATTGAGCCAATTCAGACTCTAGAAGACTAATTTTATCTTCTAGCTCCTGAATTTTATTTGAAGAGCAGCCTCCAGCTAAAATAATAAGAAAAGGTATATATAGTGCTTTCATATCCATTATCCATTGACTTAATGTCTGAAAATGCCTTGATCTTCATTGATAACAACAATGTTTCCTGATGTATGTCCAGAAAAGTTAGGGTTGTCCGATAAGGTGTTGAGTCTCACAACACCTTGGAAAGGTAAGTCGGAAATAATATGGCTGACACTATCCGATTGCCCAGGGTCAACAACAACATGATTGTTGGTTCCGATTTTTTGAATTGAATTTCCAGTTGTTGAATCAATAACTTCAAAGCCTAAGTTAGCAATTATCTGCTCGCTACTTTTATTGGTATAGCCTAAGTTAAAGTTATTTTCTGAATTGTTAACCCATACAGATTGCGCATTATATTGCTTGGCTAAAGCGTAAACTTCATTAGATACTAGCGCGAGTGACCCGCCTGCAATCGATAAGTTTGCAAGAGACTTAAAATTCATTCGGAAAGAATTTCTTACGAAATTATTTTGAATAATTTTTCGTGCGCTATTTCTAATAACTGTTCTACCTACACCCCCAAAAACAAAGCGAAACAGCACGCCCAAAAAAGCATCAGATTGGTTGGGGGCAAGCGCAATTCCGTTAGACAGAATGATTGTGCTAGTCATTTTTACAAACTGTCTTCTATTAATCTTAGAGTTCATAACATTCTCCTAAACTAATTCTGAAGGTGCTTTGATTTTTGAATAATCAATTGGTTAAGTCAAGATTTCTATTGTAGATTTTTTATAATGGCGCAAAAAATAACCTGAAACAATTGAAAATTATTATGTTTAAGTACTTGATGTAAAAGGAAAGTCTGATTCTATGGATAGGTTTTTAAATTTTTTAATTAATCCGTTATTTTTCTAAATCGCATTCTCATTTTTTAATAAAAATTAATATATTTTTATGTGTAGTAACATTGTAATAATAGTGTGAAAACCTTTACAGATAACGATTGTAAGGATACGGATAGGCGTGATTTTTATATGTCAATAGTCATTTTTAGTTGATGCTAATAACAATTATTCAGGGTTTGATAAAAACGTAGCTGGGTTTTGTTTTTGCAAAAGAATATTCTTTATCTTCCATTCAATATCAGCAGTCTGTGCTTGTAAATAATGAGTTTGATTGCCTTGTTGCACTGCAATGGCAACCCCATTCTTAAATAAAATGCGATGGCTGGCTTGAGCGGTAATTTTTTGGCCAGGCAGAATAACGCCAACGAGGTTAAGTGGATCGGCGGCACTTAGTGTAATATAAGAGTCTGTTTTTTTGTTACGTTGTTTGCGTAATAAGCCCACAGCGTCTGGGCTGGCAAATTGTTCTCCGCCGAATCCATCGACAAAACGGCCGCCGCGAATTTCGCCGCGAGCTTCTAGCCGACGGAATACATACAATAGTTCTCGCCATGGCGGTAAACCGCTTTCTCTTTCCAATAATTTTCTAAAAACCACGCCATAGCGTATGAGTAATGTTTCTGCAATAAACTCTAAGGTCTCGTAAGGTGTCTGTAGCCAACGCTGTTGTTTTTTTTCTGTGTGCTGTGGTTCGAGAGAAGCTGTTTCTGGGGTGCTGCCCGAATGTATCAGCGCCCAGCGCCCGGCATTATCGATGGTATTCATGGGAGTTAAGCGAGCGCTTAACGAACGCCGCTTTGATCGTTTGGCAATATCGTTTTTCTTTTTAGCCGGTGCAATTAGTGCGCGTAAACCAGCAAAGCTATCAGAATTAACAATCCCATTGGTGACCAGTTCCCCCAAGGCTGTTTCTGCCTGGCTGCGTAACAAGTTGCTTGAATTATTCTGGTTGTGATAAAGCTCAGGGAAAAATGAGGCCCCCCTTTCTTTTAAGTGAATCAGCAAAGTATTGGCGGTGGATGATAATTCAATATTATTTTCTTCTAAGGTACGTGATTGCAACGAATGCCAGATCGATTGGTGTTGGCGTTCAACAAATGTAATGGGGGTAGTTCTAATCGGCCCTTTAGCTGATTTTTTATTGCCTTTGCTGTTATAGTTTTTATTAAGAAGGCGTAGCCAGGTAAATTCACCACTTAAGCACAACTGATCCAAATCATAAGTGCTAAACTCATCAATACGATCTCGTAAAATGTCGCTTTCCCACGCACAAGCAGGGATCGCAAAACCCTCTAGCTGACGCAACGAATTGGCTAATGCCTGTGGTCCACTGGGTTTTTCTTCGCCAAGGTGTTGCCAGTCAAATAAAAACATCATAAGTTCAGCAGGCGTAACCGGTTTTATTTCGTTGCGCAATCGCTTAAGAGTATAACGATGAATGCGGGCCAGTAAGCCGCGTTCACACCATTGTTTGTCTCTTAAAGTGCACTTTTTCGGCAATAGCTGTGTCTGTTCCGTGCTTGAACCCTCATTTGCTTTAGAGGTCTCTAATGGCGTTGTGTCATCTGTTGGCGGTAAAAATTGCCCTTGCATGGCATATCCTTCTTGCTCCAATGCCAAACAGGCCAGGCCAACATCACTAATGTTTGACTGTAAACTTTGTGCAAGGCTATTTTCGGTAACCGGCCCTAAGCCTTGCAGACGATGGCGGATAATCTCGGTCAAAGCATCATGGCTTTGCCAGTCTTGTTTGCTATTGATGCCAACAGGGGCAATGATCGGCTCAATAGTGCCCGAAGGATGAAGGCATTGAAGTAAGCGTAAGCGTTCTGCGCTCACCCAGAGCTTACCGTCCGCTATAGTAAATAATGTGGCTCTTTTGTTGTGTGTTAACTCCGTTAATAACCCTGCCCATTGATTATCATCGGCCTCTTGTTGGGTAATAAAACCAAGCATGAGTAACGCATCATGCGCTTCATCTAATGTAGTGGCGGTTGGCCAGGCTTCTTTGCAGACCCGTTCAATGGCAGCAGGGTCAAGGGTGCCAAGATCTCTTGCGCTTTCAACATCTAAATTGCGGTTGGCGTTAACAGCACGCGTGCGGCGTTCTTCAGCAGGTGCATCATCTAAAAAGGCGTAGGGCTTAGCCGTTAAAATTTCCTGTGCCAAAGGAGAAGGGGTCACTAAATCTCGGCAACTGATTGTGATTTCTTTGGCTTCGATTTTTCGTAAGAGCTTTTCAAGTCCAACAATATCCATCACCTGATGCAAACAGTCATAAATGGTTTGGTTAACTAAAGGGTGGTCCGGGATTTCGCGCTCGCCCACAATGTTATCCTGGCAGGCAATTTGGTCAGGGAAGACCACCGCAACCAAATCCTCTGCATTGTTACGCTGAAATTGCGCAGGCACTCGTTTGCCACTTTGGTTGCGTTTAACTGCAAGGGCAATACTGGCATCCCAACGCCAATGTGTTGGGAATAACGGCGCTTGCAACACAGCCTGAGTCACCACCTCTTTAATCGAGGTGGATTGCAAATAATGAATCACTTCTTCCAGTGGGAAGCTATGTGTCGACCCTAAAGAAATAACAATGCTGTCTTCCAGAGCGGCTGCCTGTAATTCAAAATTAAACTTGCGGCAGAACTTTTTACGCAGTGCCAGCCCCCACGCTCGATTTAAACGAGAGCCATAGGGTGAATGAATCACGATGTGATGGTCACCCGTTTCATCAAAAAAACGTTCGAAAAAAATATGCTCCTGCGTTGGCATGCCTTTTAAAGCCGCTTGTGTTGCGGCGAGATACTCTACCAGTTGTACAGCCGCTTGCCCGGAGATATGAATGTTTTTAACAACCCATTCAATCGTATAGTCGGCATCTAGTTCAGTGAGTTTGTCGGCAATTAACTGACGTAAATTCGATACGGCTTCGCTGAGTTCCAGTGTGCGACCTGCCCCTTCGCCTAGCCAGAAGGGAATGCTGGGTGGTAAGCCATGGGCATCTTCCACGCGGACAATACCGTTTTCAATACGCAAAATGCGGTAGGACTGATTACCCAACTGAAAAATATCACCGGGCAGGCTCTCAATAGAAAAGTCTTCATTTAATGTACCTATTTTATGTCCTTGGGGTTCTAGCAAAACATCGTAATCAAAATGGTCTGGAATCGCCCCGGCATTTGTCACAGCCGTTAAGCGGGCACTTTTTCGTGGTCGTAATTCTTTATTAACTTCATCGCGATAAATATAGGCACCACGTCGCCCGCGACGAGTGGCAAAACCATCGGCGACCATGGCAACCACCTGCTCAAACTCATCCTGACTCAAATCGCGGTAAGGGTAAGCTGACGTCAATGTTGTGTAGAGTGCATCTTCGTGCCACTCGCGGCTGGCAACTTCCGCAATAATTTGTTGTGACAGCACATCCAGTGGTGAATGACAGACTTCCAGTGTATCCATCTCACCTTGCTCAATGCCATGAAGCAAGGCCGTGCATTCAACCAAGTCATCGCGGCTGGTGGGGAACAGCCGTCCTTTGGGTAAACCGCCGACAGCATGGCCGCTCCGGCCAACGCGCTGTAAGAAAGCAGCAATACCATGAGGAGAGCCCAACTGGCAGACCAGATCGACATCGCCAATATCAATACCTAACTCCATCGATGCCGTGGCTACCATTGCTTTTAACTGGCCATGCTTTAATTTTTGCTCAGCCTCTAAACGGTGCTCTTTAGCCAAGCTGCCATGGTGGGCGGCTACGTGCTCTTCGCCAATGCGTTCTGCTAAAAAACGCGTCGCTCTCTCACAGAAGCGGCGATTATTGACAAAGATTAAGGTCGTCGTATGGTCGCGAATGAGCTCCGCTAAACGGTCATAGACTTCTTGCCAGACTTCATTCGACATCAGGCCTTCCAGTGGTGACGCCGTGACTTCAATGGCTAGGTCTCGCTTGCGGTTATGACCACTATCGACAATTAAGCACGGTTCATCCCGTGCGCCGACTAAAAAATGGCTAACCGTTTCGATGGGTTTTTGGGTGGCTGACAAACCAATGCGAGTGAGCCTTTGCTTGCCAGTACTCGATTCTTGCTCAGCTAATGCCTGCAAGCGCTCCAGCGATAAACTTAAATGAGCGCCGCGTTTATTGCCAGCCAATGCGTGAATCTCATCGACAATGACCGAACGCACCGTGCGCAACATATTGCGCCCACTGGCCGAGGTTAACAAAATATACAAAGACTCCGGCGTCGTTACCAAAATATGTGGGGGAAACTTCGCCATCCGTGCTCGCTCACTTTGGGGTGTGTCCCCGGTGCGTACCTGGGCGCGAATGCCAATACTGGGCAGGCCATGGGCGTTGAGCGAATCTTCAATGCCGCAAATCGGGTGTTGAAGGTTTTTTTGAATATCGTTAGAGAGTGCTTTCAGAGGTGAGACATACAATACATAAGTCTGGTTCTCAAGCTGGCCTGCTTGCAAACCCTCCTGTACCAAATCGTCAATCGCGGCTAAAAAAGCGGCCAGTGTTTTACCGCTACCCGTCGGTGCTGCAATTAAACAATGCTGACCTTGCTTAATGGCAGGCCAGGCATCGCGCTGAGCAGGTGTTGGTGTTGAGTAAGTTGACTCAAACCATTCCCGAACCGCAGGGTGAAAGTCGTTAAAAGGCATGGCTTATTCTACCCCAAGCGTAACAAGGATCAATGCCTGTGATATCACATGATGACCTGTTGAACACGAGGTATGCAAACAGGCGGTTTTAAATGTACGGACTAAGGATGACTGTTTTTGGTTGATTATTTTTAGTGCGGCTAAAAGTGTTAACAAGTTATCGTTTTAAATAAAAGGTAAGCGCTAATGCATTTTTTGTGGCGCTAAAAGAAGCTTACGGTCTTTAATGAAAAAAACATTTAGATATACTCCCGCCGATAAAATACGCGCTACAACATACGTGTGAATAAAACTGCAATCAGCGGTAGAGAAAACGAATAATGAAACGACAATTAATGACGCTAGTGCTCAGTGCTCTAGTGCTTTCACCTTGCGGAGCCAGTGACGCCAGTTTGGAAAAAGCACAGCCACCATTGTATCAGTCATTATTGATACAAGGCTTAGCCGATGCTATCACTGAAACACCGTATTCAGCTTTAGTGCAACAAATGACGGTCGATGTTATTGCGCTACCAGATATCGATAAAAACGATGACTACGCCGAAGAGCAGCATATTTATAATGCCGCCGTGCTGGAAACCTATCGTGGCCCGCAGTTAAAAAATATTAGCTATGCTGTGATTGTCGAAAAAGGCAAGGCTGCTATGTTGTCTAAAGAGCCGGTGATTCTGACTTTATGTGAAAAAGAGGATATATTCTTTTGGCCTGGAGTCAGTTCAACATTTCCTGCGAGTAACCAAGTCAAAAGTATTGCGAAGGCCGTGAGCAAAAATGTAGACGCTAAACAAGCCTCATTTGCGAATTGCGACTAAAAATAGAGCAGCAAGCAGCGCAAAGTAATAGATAGCTTTGGCTGCTTTGTTGTTAAAACAATATAATCTAAGCTACTGCCCAAATTTCCTCATCGCTGGGTACTTGTTGTTTATCGGCATAGCCAATACGATGAATATTAATCAAGTGCTTATAATCTAGATTTTCAGAAATTGAATTATTCCCCCAGGATCCGCAACCTAAGGTTGTGGTTGGCGCAAAGCCATTTTTAAGGCTGCCCCCTGCGGTTAACGAGCTGGGCTCATTAACAACCAAGCGACTAACCGGTAATTGTTGTCCAGCTAACTTCACATGTGCCTGATTGTTGGAATGAATAGAACAGGTATGTCCCTTGCCTTCGATATGTAAATTAAAATTGGCGATGGCAATGGCATCATCAATCGAGTCATATTCAAATGCAAGCATCACCGGGCACATTTTCTCTCGGCGTAATATGTCATCGTCGCTGCCATTTGATTTCACTAAAATCATTTTTGTGTCTTCAGGAATCGAAATGCCTGCTATGCTGGCAATGGTTTGCGGGCTTTGGCCAACTACATCAGGGTTAATATGGTCATCGACAAATAGGGCGGCTCGTAATTTATCGGCCTCGGCCTGATCTTCAATATAATGAGTGCCCGCAGTAATAAATGCATCAATCACCGCATGATAATCTTGCCGCTGAGCAATGATGGCTTGTTCCGACGAACAGATAATTCCGTAATCAAAACAGCGACCAGAAATAATTTTTTTAGCGACTTCTTTATAGTCAACATCATTGTCGATAATAACCTGAGTATTACCTGGGCCAACACCGTAAGAAGGCTTGCCACTGGAGTATGCTGCTCTTACCATGCCCGGCCCGCCGGTTGCCACTAACACATCGACAGCCGACATTAACTCAGTTGTTAGCTCGATAGAGGGGGCAGAAATAACCTGAATTAAATTATCAGGACCGTTCAGCCGTTTAATTTCGGCATTCATTAATGCCACTGTTTTTGTGCTGCAATTTTTGGCGCGTGGGTGGGGTGCAACAATAATGGCGTTGCCACCTTTTAAGGCAAACATTGCGTTACACATGGGCGTCACAATCGGGTTGGTTGTGGGGGTGACTGCGCCAATCACACCGATAGGTTTAGCAACTTGAATAATACCGTCTTGATCTCGCTCAGAAATAATTCCTCGAGACTTTTTCCCTTTTAAACTATTCCAAATGGCACGTGCTTTATTTTTATTTTTAAGCACCTTGTCCTGATAGTTTCCCATTCTGGTTTCGTCGACTGCGTCTCGTGCTAATATTTCAGCATTGTCATAAATAATTTTGCCAATGGCTCTGACAATATCGTCGACCTTTTGTTGAGGCATTAGCTCAAACTGTTGTTGTGCTATTTTTGCTTTGGTAATCATCTCTGGGATTGAAATATCTATATTGTTCATAAAAGGACTCACCTTAATACAATGAATTTAAATACCGCTAACAGGAACCTCTACATGGGAAAGCGATTGTAAAAAGTTTTTATTAAGGTTTATATTATTTTAGATGACAGAATGTATTTAATATTTAAAAAGTTATAGCCTTATGTTTTTTTATGCATAGCTAAAATCAGTAGGTAGTTGAATAAAAAATATAAAAGAAGATTAAAATTAAATCGGATGAATAGTAGAGCACGATTGCCATGTAAAGCTAGAAAATGAAATAGAAAGTGAAATAAAACTGAAGCAGTTAATAAATTAAAATGCGACTTAATAAAAATTGCTTAATGAAAAAGTAGCCTTTAATGTAATATGCAGCGCCAAATATAGTTTATATTTGCCCGCTAAAACAGATGCGTAAAAACTTAAATGCAAGGTCGCCTTTAAGTTATCAATGCGAAAAGGGCTGTACTTATGCTTTATTAGCGCTATTGATTGCAAATAGCGGTGTCTCTTTTTACTAATAAAAATCTTGTCACTGTAAGCAACCAGTCTCTTTTAAGATTGTAATACACTGCACTAATATTAACTCTTTATTCAGGGGTGGGTTATGAGCAAAAACTACACGGCGTTAGTTTTACAGGGTGGCGGCGCGTTAGGCGCATATGAATACGGTGTATTAAAAGCGTTACACGAACAAAATGGTCTCTCACCCGATGTTATTTCGGGTGTCTCTATTGGTGCTTTTTCTGCCGCTGTATTAACCGGGGCCATTGGCGACCCGATCGAAGCGCTGGGTGAGCTATGGCAATGTTTTACCACCAAGGCATTGCCGTTAACGCCGCAACCGGTACAGCTGGCCATGTCACTCACATTTAATCAGGGCATGTATAGCCCCAATCCCTATGCTTACTGGAACCCGGGGATGACAACACACTTTTATAATACGGAGTTGCTCTACACAACCTTAAAGAAAATTATCGACCTGGATAAACTGAACAGTAAACAATCCCCTCACTTAATTATTACCGCAACCAATATCGAAACCGGCCAGCTAAACCTGTTCGATAACCGAGAAATAGACATCACCTTCGACCATATTGTGGCCAGTGGCAGCTTGCCACCCTCATTCCCGATGACCAATATTGACGGCAACAGCTACTGGGACGGTGGGTTGTTTTCTAACAGCCCCTTAAAGCCGGCATTGAAAGCACTGGAAAAACTCGGCAGCGATAAAGACCAGCGGGAAATGATTTTTATCGAACTCTTCCCTAGTGCGGGTAAAAAACCACAAAATATGAATGAGGTTTTTGATCGCATGATTGAACTGACGTTTGAATCTAAAATCCGTGACGATAGCAAACAATACCAGCGTATTAATCAATATATTGATTTAATGCAAGCCATCGATAAAGAACTACCTAAAGACAGCAAGCTAAAAAAAGAACCCGCCTACCAAAAGCTCATGTCCTACAAAAAAATTCATAAATTTACCGTCATTAAACACACTAGCCCCGAGCCACTCCTAGGCAGTGCTGATTTCACTCACAAAACCATCGAGCGGCGAATAGAACAAGGTTATCAAGATGGGCAAGCCTCACTGCAAGGTGCATCGTCACCAACACAGACGAGCACAGTAAAACCAATAAGAAAAAAAGAAACGGGAGCGCTCGCCTAGCAATGAATAAACAGCAAGCAGTAAAACTTTACTTATTGTTGCTCAAATTCAACCTCGTTTCCCTCTGATGTTAAAATAGACATTTTTAATTGCTGGCGGTCGCTGGAAATGTTTAACACTCCCAAGCCGCTAGCGTTTAATAAAGTGCGGCCTTTATCACCAGGGGGCTTGCAGGGTTGAATCGACATGCCGCGCCGCCGAGTTAGCCAATTGAACGGCGAGTAGCGATGGAAAATCCACCGGTTTAGTTTATCTAGCAATAGCAATAAGGCACGGGGGAATTCGTTTTTAATACCGCTGGCGGTAATCTGAAAAATCTGAGGGCTGCTGCGAGAAAACCGTAACTTAACATTGTAAACAAACGAATAATGCACATCGCCAGACAAAATAATAAACAGCGGTGGTGTACTTTTGTGGCGGAAAATATTCAATATCACACTGGCCGTGCCTTTATGGGCCATCCAGTTTTCGGCATCCACCGCTAAGGCTTTACCAAAAAAGGTAAAGACTTTTTGCACGACCTCTATCAGCTTAACCCCGTAAATCGGTGCGGGTGAAATCATCAGCACCGAGTCGTGGCCAATCAACTGTTGTTGTAAATCGCACAGCGGTTCCCAATCCATCAAGCCGCTGGGTTTATGCCTATTACTTTCTGAGCGCCAGCGCTGGGTGCGAGTATCCAACACCAAGGTGGGTGGCTGAGTAGGTAATTGGTAATGCCATTCTCGCCACTCAAATAATTGTTCAATCAGCGGGTCTAAGGCCAATACCTGCGAGCCATCAAAACAAGTGGTTAATGCGTCGTTTAAGGGCAAAAAGGCCTGCGGGTTATTGCCGATACCTTGGCATAATAAATAGCCTAACAAGGCATTACCGATAATGCGTTTAGAAAAAGGGTGGCCATAGGCAGCCTCTTCCCAACCGCGGGTGAGGTTCCAGTCGTCTGTGATATCGTGGTCATCAAAAATCATATAACAGGGAATATGCGCCATCATTCGGCGCACTTGCCATAAGCCATCGGCAAACTGTTGGATGATGAGCTTTTCTTTTTGGTATTGTTTTTTGCGTGCCCAGGGGATGTTGGGTTTATCCAAGTCGATACCATCCCAAAGGGTAGGCGACCAAGTTAATAAATACATGGCCATCACTTCGGCAAAGGTAATCAAATGATTGTTACTATTAACCGACGTAAAAATTGATTTGCGATTACTAAACCAAAAGCGTTTTTTCAGTCGTTTGCCTTCATCATCATCGGGTAATAAACGGTCCCGCCGATAATAGCTATCGGCATGGGCATACAATTCGCCTGCCTGCTTTACTTTAGCGCCGGGTAATTCCTCATCAAACAGCCCCAAACGCTCAATCACTTGGTGAATAGCCGCTAACATTGGGCCGGCAACATCATCCACATACACTTGGTCGCCCGTCATCATTAAAAAGTCTGGCCTGTCAGTAGGTGAGCCGGCACTGGCAGCTAAACGCTTGTCCAGCTGCACTAAGGAGTCGCGGCTTTTATGGTGCGGCTTGCGGCAAGAGCCATGGACGACTTCGTTAATGGTGGTGCTGACTTTAAAGTGAGGGTGAGTTGCGCCCTCGTAATGGAGTTGGTCCACCAACTGTGTGAGCCAGTAGTCGTTAGCAGCGCTAGTTAACTTGATGTCGTAATGCGCAACAGTGTTTTCGGCCAGCGGCGACGCAGGCGACCAACGTAACCAATGGAGAAAAGCACGCTGACCTACTTGTAACGACTGCTGATTACATTCTGTAGCCGGTACTGCAAGCAGTGTTGCCTCATTAGCCAAGCTGATATGTAACTGACAAGCACAGGGTGTATCCGTCACTAACCACAAAACCACCTCGGTAGGTGTGCAGCGGCGTAGTAGTGGGCCGGCAATAATAAGAGGGGAGCTTGTTGATTCTGAGGGCATACTGCTATGACGTGTGAATGCGTAATACGACGTAATTGTTTGGGCGAATACTACCACCGTGCCCAGACTGGGTCGAGAGTGACGAGCCCATGCACAGATTGCTGAGCAATGCCTAGCATCCCTTACGCGCAACAGGCATAATTGCCCCATGCTAAAAACCACACTCAACCACCTGCCCGACAGCAAACAAGCAACAATACGCGCCATTGTCGATATTGTTCACGACGAATTCGACCGCGTCGTTAACGCCGCGACCACCAGCCCGAAAAAAGACAGCCGCATTGTATTAATTATACTCTTTGGCAGTTACGCCAAAGGTACACAAGTAGACGACACCCAAAGTGGTTACATCAGCGACTACGATATATTAGTGGTACTGAACGAACCCGAGCTGGCCGACGAATATAAAATTTGGCACACCGTGGAAGAGCGGGCGATGATAAAAGCTAAAGGCGCGCCCGTTAATCTGGTAGTGTGCACCCTGCGCGAAATTAACCAAGAGTTAAAACAAGGCCACTACTTTTTTAAAGATATTCACGAACAAGGCATACAGCTTTATCAATACAACCACGCCGAATTATTAGCGCCAGGAAAACTCAATACGCAAGAAGCTAAAGACGTTGCGCAAAAATATTTTAATCAATGGTTTGAAAGTGCAAATACATTTTTTAAATACTCAAAGCAGGCAATAGAAAATAAAGATTTTAAGTTTGCAGCATTTAACTTGCACCAATCCGTCGAGCGTTACTACTCCTGCTTACTTCTAGTCTTCACCAACTACCGCCCCAAAACCCATAACATCAAAGCCCTACACAGCCTTGTGTGCCAACATGCCGAAGAACTCAAAGATATCTTCCCACAAAGCACCAAATTTAACCGTCGTAGCTTTCAGCTACTCAAAAAAGCCTATATTGAAGCGCGCTATTCTGAGCATTATGAAATTACGGAAGAGGAATTGATGTGGTTGGCGGGGGAAGTGAGTAAGTTGCAAGAGAAAGTAGAGCGCCTCTGTAAGGTAAAAATAGGTTAGTATTTTTGCATGGTAAGCTTTCTGAAGTTGGTTGTTAGGGATTATTAGAGTGAAATTTATTACAACTTTTTTCATTTTATTGCTTCTAATAACAGGTTGCGCCCAACCCAGCCCTAAAAAACACATTACTCCCGAAGTAGCGAATGATAGAAGCTTAGATAACATCCGTATTACGTTGGACAATAAAAAGGATGTGATATACAACGCCTATACTCAATACTTAACTAAAGATCCAAATGCTAAAGGGAAGTTTATTTTTAGCTTTGTCATTATGCCAAGTGGAGCGGTTGAAAAAGTGCGCTATGTTAGAGGTGACATTAACGATAAAATGTTTATAGCCAATATTCTTGGAATCATTAAAAATACAACATTTAATGATAAAGGTAAGGCGCCTCAAAAAGTACAGTATAAGTTTGAATTTTATCCCGAATAAAAAATAATATTTCAGTTAAGCTAAACCTTTTTTTCACCGAGCCTTAGTGTTGCAGTGCTACGCCAAATAGCAATATGTGTTGAATGATTCGCAATCAATAAATCGTTTAAAACTTCCTTGCTGTTATTTTTAATAAAGATGTGTTAGAAAGCCTTATTAAGTACTGAAGTGCAAGCAATCAAGGTGAAAAGGCTTCCGGCTGTTACTAGGTGCCAAGGCTCTAGTAATCTCAGATCATTAACAGCCTCTAAAAATGGGCCTTTAGAACCCTTAGAGAGTAGCTTATATTCTTCAATTGACGCCCGAAGTAAAATATAAAATCTTCGGTAAGCTTGGGCAAACAATACAAAAATTAAAAGCGCTGCCAATACAATCAGACAAGCAGTAATTAGATCTATACTATTCCTAGTGGCACTCCAGCCAAGCATTAACAGAGGAACACCTATCATTGTTTTCCAATAAATATGTGATTGCTCGTGAAGCTTAAGTGTTATTTCAAAGTAATCTTCTTTTTTATTCATATTCGTCTTTTATCGGCCATAAGAGGATGTGAGAAAACAACGGTTCTGGCACTATAGAATTCTTAATCATTTTCCGGAAATGATGCTTTTCCAGACCTAACAAATTTCGCCATTTTTTGCATTCTCCGATAATGCGCCATGAGTAACTTTGAGCTTTCCTCAACATCTTTTGTATGCTTATTGAGATCAGCTAGACTATCAAACCCTAAGCCTTTTGCTAACTCTTCATTCAATTTTTGGGCTTTAATTGCGTCTTCAGCGTTTAATTTAAAAGTTGATGACTGTAGCTTTTTCCTGGTTGCACTTAAATCAGCATATATTTTATAAAGACGTTTATATAGTTCAGCAGTTGCTGCTGCACCCCCCAAGTATATTCCTAAGACTTTAGCAAACTGAGTAGCTACCTCTGGGTTTAGTGCCAAATCTAACCAACCAGGAGATGCATATTGTATTGATTTTATTTGTGGTCGATGCTGTTTCTCTACATGTGACTTGAATATGTCATACACATTTACATAGCTTAATCCTCCTCTTAATTCTAAGCTGTGTAAAGCTGATCCAATCCGTGATGATGCTATGTCTACAGCTTCGGTGTCTAAGCAGTATAGAAATGCATAACATTGTGAGTAAACCCTAGAGAAATTCGTCAAATCCTCTAAAGACCACTGTCCATCAAGAAGTACTCTATAAACAGGGTTATCCATTTTTATTTTCCTCATTCCAGCAGATGGTGGTTTAAATGCCTTGATATGTTCATAAGAACTACTTTCCAATAATAGTTATAATGCTATAAGTGGCGCCGACCACAAAAGAAATGCCTACTATCATCGCGGAAACTATAATTGCTACATCCCACTTGCTAAGTATTTTTGCTTCCATAGAATCCAGTCTTTTAGCTAACAACTCAATTCTCTCTGCAAAAAGGGCATCGTTTATTGAAGATATTTTGTCAATGGTATCTGAATCAGGGAAACGACTTTCTATTTGTTCAATACGACTCCGTATATCGGAAACTTTTTTGTCGATTTCTTTTCGAACTTCTATCTTACTTAAACCATCAAGATCGGACATTCTTTCTAATAAGCTATCTTCAACTTGTGAAATCAATTTTTCCGTTAATGGTTCTGAAGCTTCTTCACCTACAATTTGATGTCTTAGATGTACCCCTGCGATGCTAACCCCAAGCTCAGTCTTCGATTTTAATAAGTCTGACTTTGCCTGAGTAGATTTTAATTCAGAAATTAGTTGAGCAAGTTTTGCGGCTACACCTGAGACACCTGCACCTATTACTACAGCTGTAATTGCCGATATTAAACCTGGATCTAAACTCATAGTCTCTCCATACCTTTAAGCATAACGCTTTTATAATCAGGGAAAAAGCGTCCTATTGACAACTTTGTTATGAATTTCCTGTGCTATCATTAAACATCTTTAAAAGCTTCTCTAATGTATCAGCAGCATGCCTTTCGATTTCTTCCTCGCTCCTTGTAGTATTAATATCTAGAAATATCTGCTCTTCTTCAAATTTTTCTTCATCTGGAGTTACAGATACCTCCATCATCTTTAAGGCATCCGAGAGCTTGGTTGTATAAGTAATTGATTTTTTTCCAACTCTATCTCTGAACTCAGCTTTCAAAGCATCATTTAGATACGACTTGTCATTATAGTTGACTCCAAAATCTGCATCCCTTGAAACAATAATATATTTACCAGGGTATCTTTTAGCGCAATGTATAAACCACTCCCAATTTAAGGCATCTCCTATTGATGTATCATTAGATTTTCTTGGAGGGTAGCCTAAAATAAATCGTCGCCAAGCAAGACGTTTTATTTTATGCCTGATTTTCATATTGCGTGTAAGAACGTGCTCATTCTCACTAGAGAAGATGGCTTCCAGTGACTTATAGATAGGGTCATATCCAGCTGGGTTTTCTATTATATTAGCTATACGTTTTTTTAGCTCTTTTTTTCTTTTTTCTAGCTCTTTTTTCTCCTTTTTAAGTGCATTGCTCAAGTTGCTGTCATCCATGACTGCTGGTAGCCTAGAATCTATGCTGAGGCTTTTATCATTGAGATTATCTGTAATCGCTCTTTGACGATTCTTGAGAAATTCCATTTCAACCTGATAAGTACAAATAACATGCTCTTTTACACCTTCAAGCTTTTTTAATAAAGTTAGAGATGTTTCGTTTTGAGATCGGTAAAAGTCTAAAAATATATTCGTATCAATAAAGGCATAAACTTTTATTGGTTTTTTTCTAGAGGCCAAGCATATTCTCCATTAAATTCATAGCGCCGCAAACAGAAGCGTGCGTTAGCGCGTCCCGTACAAAGGTCCTTGCTGATTTGTCTTGTTAAGGCTTTACTTCCCATTATTGGTGCCTTCATATCCTTCCATGCCGTATAGAGGAAGTTTAGAGCTTGAGGGATGATATTGCTCAGTGTGTTAGCTTTGTTTTGGAGAGTGATTTTAGGCAGATGGGAAATATTTTCTTAAACATCAACGACTCCTGATTTCTTGTCTTTCCGCAGAGTAAATGATTGTTTAGACTTTTAAAAGTATGAAAAGCTTTACATTAAATAATTGGCGCGATATTCAACAATGTTGGTTAAAGGTGTAAAAATATAAGGGTATTTATGGATTAGAGGGTGAGCTTGAGGCTGAATTTATGACTTAAAAACTTATTTCTTATATTTTTGTGTGACTCCATTATCATAAATTTTATACCGTTGGCGAATCTCTTCAGGAGATAAATCTTCATCTTCCTCATAGATATTAAGAAAGTGTTCAGGCTTTCCATTAAGAAGGCCTGTTGGTTCGTCATCAGAAACAGGGGGCACAGGGTATTGTTCGCGCCTTTCTTTAAGATACTCTTTTACTCGACGCCTGGCTTCCTGCTCAGTTGATGGTTCTCTATCTTTTCCGCTCATGCTTTAATCTCTCTACCGTTACCATTGACCTACATTGCATTAGATTTAGTGTGGAAAATAATGATCTTTAGGGCGTTAACAGGTCGTAGCCTGAAATAAACTGCGAAAAGTAGTCTCGTAAACTTGGGTTGCATATGTAGATATACGTGCCGCGTATGCCGCGATACATCATGGTTTTATAGATACGGATTATGTAGTCGTGGGGTTCTTGGTCGCTTTCGAGGGAGGTTTTTGCTTTCGTATCGAAGTATTTTGCCTTGTCGATAACTATTTTCTTACTTGTTTTGTCGTAGTCTATTTCTTCCCCAAAGATGACGCCGGCATAGTTTAAGTCATAGCCCTGGGTGGTGTGAATGCAGCCCATTTCCGTCATATCGGTGGTTGAGTTTATCCATTCTAGGTGTTGCTTATTCCATGTTAAGTCGACACCATCAATGGTGACATCAACAATGCCATCTTTATCTTTCGATGACCAAGGCCAGGAGTAGCCGGCCATTATTCGGCATAAGCCGTATTCTGCTTCCCGTTTGCGCAATTGTTTGACCATGTTTTCTACATGGTCGAACATTATTAATTCATAGTCTTGGTGGCTGAATTTCTTCACCGGCCTTTTGAGTTTTTGGTTAAGTAGTTTGTGAACAAAGTCGATATAGTCGTTGCCACCGAGTGCCCGCATTTGGGTCGTTAATATTGTTGTTTTGGTTGCAGGTAAGCTTTTAATCTTATTAAAATCGCCTTTCCTAATATCAGCAGGCTTTATGGATTGCTCTGGGTCATAGAAAAATATTTGGTACGTGCTGGATTTCATTATCCAATCCAGTTGGGTGCCATGCACTGTTGGGTCTTTATTGTCTTTGCCTGGGTATAAGCCGAGTTTTTTATTGGTATTGTCAAAAGCACCGACATTGGTAATTGCTAGTCGCCGTGTTAGACGATGCGCTTCATCAATAATTAATAAATCATATGGCTTTTTGATCACATCACTAGGCCCAATCACCATTGATTTTGAAAGGCCGTATATTTCTTTAAAGACAGAGCCTAAGGTTCTCCTCAAGGATGTCATGGGTACAACAAAGCCTATTTTTAACCCTGTTGGGAATTTTTCTTTAAACGCAATGATAAGCTCTCTGAATAAAGGATCTATTCCATCCAGTTCATGCTCGTCGTATTGGTTGTAATGGGATAGAAGCTTGATGATGTAAATGGCGAGTATAGTTTTCCCTGTTCCCGCTAAACCCTCTGCAAAAATGGTTGTGCTATTGCCATTGATTAGGTTGCCTAATATCTCCAGTATTGAATTGTACTGGTCATGGTTTAACGTTTTATAAGGCGAGTATTTAAAAATATCGCTATTTTTAATAGTGTTAAGGCTTTGTAATGGTATATTGGAAAAAGTCAGTTGCGACCATAGTTGCTCAAACACTTTTTGGTAAATATCTTTTTGGTAATAATTACGTGTTGATGTGCCAATATTGCCATTCAATAGCTTAAAGCCTAAGGATGGCATGTATTGAATTAAGTTGGCTTCTATATCAAGTGCGGCTGATTTGTTAAGTAATTGGTTGGAGATAATATAGAATAGCTTAAGTTGCTTTTTTTCTTTATTGGATAAATGCGTTAATAAGCGTCTATTAGCATCGGCGGATTCGCCGACATAGGCTAGCATTTTGGTTTCATCGAAAAGTATGTAAACAATCGGGAATTTTTGGCTCACATACTCATCTGAATCAATCAGTTTTAGAGAGTTTTTGTTAAACGGATATTTAGAAAGTTGAGAAGACAGGTCTAGCATTTATAGCTCATCATACTTTTTGGCGGTGCCTTTAGCTTTGTTGATGGGATACTTCTCATTATTCTTACGAATTTTATCTTCGATAATTTTTCTTACATCTAAATTATTTTTTTCTGCTAGTAGTAGTGCATAGGCAAATACATCGGCTAGTTCTTCAGATAGCCGCTCTTTGTTAATGTTGTCTATTTCGTCTTTAGTGGATTTCCATAGGAATAGCTCATTTAGCTCGGCAGCCTCTATTGATAGCGCTAGGGCAAGGTTTTTAGAGTCATGGAATTGTGCCCAATCGCGTTCATCGCGAAAAGCTAATAATTGCTTTATTAGGTTGTCGAGTTCTGACATATTTCACCGCATTGTTTATATCTGTTAGCCTAACGATTATTTATGGTGGCCGTCAACCATGAATATGTAAGGTAGGAATTGGTGGTGTGAATTATGAGTATTGTAAAACAAGATGAAGACTACAATTTTGGCATTTTATTTTTCCTTTCTTGTATATAGAAAAATTGTTCTTGATGAATTGAATAAGGATTGCTCCAACCGTGATGGGTAAAATTATAGAACGACGTTGATTGATCTTATGATTTGCATTGTGTCGCCAAATTCAACGATAAAGTAGTTAAATGCTGCAATTAGCCTCGATCCTTACTAAGCGTGAACTGCATCACATAGGCTGGTTTGCAGTTTGATGGCTGCCTATTGCTGCGCTTATACTCGCTAGCGCAAAATAAAATCTACATTTAACACGGAAAAAGGACTCTAACATGGCTGGTTATCTTCATTACCCTACATCCCCTTGTTCAATTAATGATATTGCAAAACAAACCTGTATTGACCCGAATACTATCGAGGAATATACAAGCACGCTGAATGCGGCAAATTCTCGTATTGCCAACCCCAATAGCAAGCAAATGGTCAGGCCATTTATATTGCCTAAATCATCCAGCAATAGCGCTATTCATATTCCTGCCTGTACGCCCGAAGAGCATCACACACTTAAATACCTCAGCGCTTCTATAGGTGGTGCGGGCGTAATGGCGTTAGCCGATTTATTATGGGAGACTAAAATCCCAAGTGTTGTGAGTGACTTAAATACCTTTGGTGGTAATGGTATGGGGGCTGCTGCACGTGCCTCTGGCTTGATCTTAAATGATATTGCGCATTACGACAAAGTATTGAGTGAGTACGAAGGCTTAAGAAATCACGGTGCCGTGCAAGCAACACTCGCCCGTAAAGAGCCGGAAGTGAAGCGTGCCTTTACGAAAATGAATAATCGCCTTAATGCCAAAGGCCAGCAGATATTAAAAAAACATGCAGTGAAAACCCGCGAAGTACTTAATCAAACGGGTCGGGTAGTGAGGGAGTCCATCCCTATCAGCAGCCATGCCGATGTACAAAAACTGGCAAAATTTGCTAAAGGCGCTCGCATACTAGGGCCAGGTGCCATTTTGCTGGATGGGTATTTTCGTGCAAATAATGTGGTGCATGAATATAAAAATAACAACCCTGAGTGGAAACGGAGTGCGGTAGTGCAGACGGCTTCGTTTGGTTTAGGGATAGGTGCAGGAATATTTATTGGGTTTGTATTTGCCCCTGCATTTGGAGGGATTATTTTTACATTAGCGGTTGCTGGTACAGTAGGTGTAATTGCTGATAAGGTTACGCAAATTGTTATAGAAAAAGCTTATGATGGTTTAACACAATAATGGCAAACGATTGGCAGCTCTGGTTTTCTTTTGTTGTTATAGCCGCAGCATTTTTATGGGTGCTGTGTTGGCTATTGCTACGTTTGACGTTAGATCGACGAGTGCGTAAGGCTTTGCCGGTAGATAAAGAGTATGATGCTTTTCCCGATATGTATCTAGGCTTAGGCCGGGCGCTTATTTTTGGTGGCTTTTGTGTTTTTGACCATATGAATAACGCACCTATGTATAAAGAGTTATATGATAATTTTGATGTTCGTACCTTTGCCAATCGTTTTGAAACCTTTATTGCATACTCTATGATGATAGCTTTCTTCATTTTTATCGCTCTTGCTATATTTTTGTTTTTTACGGATGTGTTGGGATTAATTGATTGGTCTTAATAGGTTTAATCGTAGGGAAATGGTCACAAGTTGTGATTGGTTAAGGATATGAAAAAATGACAACGGAGTTTTGGCAGGGCATATTTGTTGTAGTTATGCTAGGTTCAATATTTTTAACTTGTATCTTGTGGTTTGTTCTCCGTCTTACCTTAGATCGACGAGTGCGCAAGGCTCTGCCGGCTGATAAAGAGTACGATGCTTTCCCTGATATGTATTTAGGTTTTGGTCGAGCACTTATCTTTGGTGGCTTTTGCGTTTTTAACCATATGAATAACGCCCCTATGTATAAAGACTTATACGAAAACTTTGATGTGCGCAATTTCGCTAACCGTTTTGAAACCTTTATTGCATATGCAATGGCAGTTAGCTTCTCTGTATTTCTAGCCTGTATCCCTGTCTTTTTTATTACTAAATGGCTGGGTATTTTCGAGTGGCCTGATGCCTAGTTTATAATGTATTCTTGGCATTTTTATTTTTTTATTATCGCATTATCTGCAATAGCCTTGACTATTGTATGCTGGTTTTTGCTACGAATTACATTAGATCGACGAGTACGTAAGGCCCTGCCAGCGGACAAGGTTTATGATGCATACCCAGACAGCTATGGTGGCTTTATGCGCGCCTTTATTTTCGGTGGGTTTTGTGTGTTTGATCATATGAATAATGCACCCATGTATAAAGACTTATACGAAAATTTCGATGTGCGTAATTTTGCCAACCGGTTTGAAATCTTTATTGCTTACTCAATGGTTGTTAGTTTTTCTATTTTTATGCTATTTGGTATCTTCTTTTTTATTACGGATTTATTCGGCATAATTGAATGGCCTGAGTCTTAATAGATTATATTACATGCTTGATGATTGGCACTTTTACTTTTCTTTTTTTGTAATGGCAGCTTTGTTGTTCACAATTTTGTCAGTGCTTTTTCTTCGTCTAACGTTAGATCGTCGAGTGCGTAAAGCGCTGCCTTCAGATAAAAGCTATGATGCATTTTCAGACCATTACTTTGGCTTTGGGAGAACTGTTATTTTTGGGTATGCGAGTATTTTTACGCGTGCAAACTATACGTGGCCAATTCAGCTTTTGTATGAAGGCTTTAATATTAAACAATTTTCTAATAATTTTGAAAAAGCTCTTGCGTACTGTATGGTATTTTCAATTAGTGTTTTTGTACTTGGCGGTTTGTTTTTTTTAATTACACGAATGTTTGGTATTGTTGAATGGCCTGAATCTTAATGGATGAAGTTAAATGGCTAATGATTGGCAGTTTCTTTTCTCTCTTGTAGGCTTAGGTTTACTATTACTTTTGTTGTTCCCCTCTAGGTGTCGATCTCATTATGAGTCCATTTATTGCCAGTGAAAAAGCTATAATATCTGACCATTTAGTCTTTCGGGTGGCTGATAAAATTTATAACTCATTTTAAGGAAAAATATATGTCCATTTTGGACGCAGTCTTCATACTTCTACCTGGATGCGCTTTTGTTTTCTTTATAGTGTCTTTTATTTTGTTAAGATTGACACTTGATCGACGGGTTAGAAATTCTCTTCCTAAAGACAAGGTTTATGACTCTACTTTAGATTGGTATTTTGGTCTTGGTAGAACAATGTGCTTTGGGTGTGCCGTTGTATTTGAGTTTCACAATCGATCTTATGAAATCAAAAGCGCTTATAACGAAATTAATATTAAACGTTTTGCTAATGCATTTGAAAAAGCTATCGCCTAACTTCAGTCATTCGACGATCTTGCCATTAATGAGTAACATCAACTGACTGGTGGAAACCGGATTAGAACTCTCGTTGATCCCATTCAATGATCGCCTTGGCAACCACGTCAGGAATTCCAAGCGGGTAGAAATGGCCCCCTTCAACCGGATGCCAATATGCATGCGGCATTAGCTGAGCAAACGCGATACCTGGTCCATGGACCGGCTGATATTCATCTCGCACACCCCATAGAAGCATGACAGGTTTCTTAAACATCGACATTTTGGGTGATGCTTCCAGGGTTAACCGATTGTCCATTGATCTTAAAAATTTTATAAAATGACGACGATAACGTTCGCTGCTTGAGTAGTGACCCGAGATATCCTCCAATATTTCGGGCGTTAGGACCTCATCAGGTTTCAGAAGACCGCTTGCTACACCACCTTGTATCAATTCGGCAGTTCTCTCTGCGGTGTAAAACTCTTCCGGAGATTGCGAATGAGCGGCAGCGACCAGCTGCCCCGCTTCAGGCGTTGGCCATGAATCCAACACTACCGCGTTTCCGATAATCAACTTTCTCACTTTATTACGATCTTTAAGCTCGGAATCGGTGAGCATGATTTGCACAACACCACCACCCACATCATGGCCAAACAAAACGAATGGTTCTTTCACCACCTGATTAACGAAATTAGTCATCATCTCTGCCTGGCCGCGGAGCGAGTGATCGACGTCTAATGGCGCCTTCGTGTAACCCAGTCCTAGCTGTTCTGGTGCAAAGACATGATAACCAGCATCAGCCAACAGGGGACCTACTCCACTCCACAAGGCAGAAGTAATGGGGATTCCGTGCACCAGTACTATAGCTGGGCCATCCGACCCCCATTCCCGGTAGGCTACTTCATACTCACCAATTTTCGCGTATTTACGCGCTCCCTCTCCAGCAGCATGAACAGCACCCGCTGAGATTAACAAACTGATAACCACCAAAAAGCTAATAAAATATCCTGCAGAAATTGATAGCTTTTTGGGAAACTCAGGTAGATAGCAATTGATCATTTGTACCGCCCTCATTATCTCATTGTGCAAAAAAACGTAACATACTATTAGCCTGCTGTAAAGCTGCCTGTGGCACCAATATCAGCAACTGTCATCGATATGCAGAGTAGATAGCACCCCACGAGTGTTAATTTATATACAGCCGTCTTTTAGGCTTTTTCCACTCATAATTTCGACTTGTACTCTTTCGAGATCAATACCTTTTTTCGCTCGGAACTTAAAAATACGCTGGGGATTTTGGGTGGCAGTCTTTCTGCGAAGTTACATTTTCATTCTCTGTTGTCATTGAATTGTTTCTTGGTGGTCGTTTAATTGGAGACCATGTTCTTATTGGCACTAACAGATTCTTCAACAACTTCCTGACTGTTCACGTTGGTTTGATGTGGCACGGCTGCACCACGAATTAACGCAGGTCGCGCTTCCAACTGATCGAGCCAGCGATTTAGGTGCGGGAATTCATCCAGATCGATACCTGCAAATTTGTATACACGCACCCAACTCCAATTTGCAATATCAGCAATTGAGTAATCACCAGCCAAAAATTCGTTATCTTCAAGCTGAGTATCCAGCACGCCATAAAGACGTCGTGTTTCGTTTTGAAAACGTTCAATCGCTGCTGGTATTTTCTCGGGGAAATAGCGGTAAAAGACGTGCGCCTGGCCTTGCATTGGGCCAACACCACCCATCTGAAACATCAGCCACTGCATCACTTGATAGCGGCCTTTCGTATCAGTAGGTATCAGCTTTCCAGCTTTATCAGCGAGATAAATCATAATTGCGCCAGACTCAAAAATAGTAAGTCTATCGGCGCCGTGATCAACAATCGCTGGAATACGACCATTGGGATTGATAGCTAAGTATTCAGGTTCTTTTTGAATACCACTGCTGATATCAATAGGTCTGACGTTGTAAGGAATCTCCAACTCCTCGAGAGTACCCGAAGCCTTCCATCCATTGGGCGTTACCCAAGTGTAAAGATCAATATTATTCATTTTGCTTCCTCTTCTTAGGCATTAGCGCAAATATATCTCGCATACTCCTACTCCTGCACGTCTAGGTTCTGGCTACTGTTATTGACACGCACATAAACAGCGGTTTAGGCTTTCATTGATCAAATTCCTCGACCTTTAGGCTGTATCCTAATTGTCTTACCGGGAATTTCACTTTTCGCCTACTTTATTCCGCAAAAATCTGTCGGTTATTGTTGACACCGTATTTGTTCTGCAGATTTCCTAGAATCCGGGGCAGTTTATCTATTTCTATGTCTGCTACTAGGCGAAATCAGCCAATAACATTCCCCTAAATTTGCCTCGTGCGAATGTCCGCTTTGGGTCGAAAGTAGACATCTATTCAATATGTCGGTTTTAATTCGGGGAGTATTTAAGAGGATGGGTAATACTTCCTTAAACATCAACGACTCCAACTTTTATTTTTGTCGAGACTAAAGCATTCAGTAGGCTTTTCAAAGTCATGAAAAGCTTTACATAAAATAATGTCGCTAAATTCAACGATAAAGCAGTTAAATACTGCAATTACGCTCGGTTCTTGCTAAGCGTGAACTCCATCACATAGGTTGGTTTGGGGTTTGATGGCGGCCTGCCTCTATGCTTATACTCCCTAACGCAAAATAACACGTACATTTAAAACGGAAAAAGGACTCTGACATGGCTGGTTATCTTCATTACCCTACATCCCCTTGCTCAATTAACGATATTGCGAAACAAACCTGTATTAACCCGAATACTATCGAGGAATATACAAGCACGCTGAATGCGGCAAATTCTCGTATTGCCAACCCTAATAGCAAGCAAACAGTCAGGCCATTTATATTGCCTACATCATCTGGCAGTAATTTTCATATTCCTGCCTGTACTCCACAAGAACACGAAACATTAAAATACCTCAGTGCCTCTATTGGTGGTGTAGGTACTATGGCGCTAGCAGATTTATTATGGGAAACCAAAATTCCCGGTTATATTAGTGATATGAACACCTTTGGTGGCAATGGTATTGGTGCTGCTGCGCGTTCTTCCAGTTTAATATTGAATGATATTGCCCATTACGACAAAGTCTTGAGTGAGTTTGAGGGCCTAAGGAATCACGGTGCCGTGCAAGCAACACTCGCCCGTAAAGAGCCGGAAGTGAAGCGTGCCTTTACGAAAATGAATAATCGCCTTAATGCCAAAAGCCAGCAGATATTAAAGAAACATGCGGTTAAAACCCGCGAAGTGCTTAATCAAACGGGCCGGGTAGTGAGGGAGTCTATTCCTATCAGCAGCCATGCGGATGTACAAAAACTGGCAAAATTTGCTAAAGGCGCTCGCATACTAGGGCCGGGTGCCATTTTGCTGGATGGCTACTTTCGAGCAAATAATGTGGTGCATGAATATAAAAATAATAACCCTGAGTGGAAACGGAGTGCGGTAGTGCAGACGGTTGGGTTTGCAGCAGGTGTTGTTGCAGGAATAGTTATCGGATTTGTATTTGCGCCTGCATTTGGCGGCATCATTCTTACTTTAGCTGTAGCAGGAGCAACAGGTGTAGTTATGGATAAGCTTGCAACAGGATTTGCTGGTGTAGTATACGACAGGTTAAATTAATGACTAATAATGATTGGCAATTTCTTTTCTCTCTTGTAGGGCTAGGTTCTCTATTGCTAACGTGTATCTTTTGGTTTGTTCTTCGTCTCACCTTAGATCGACGAGTGCGCAAGGCTTTGCCGGCTGATAAAGAGTACGATGCTTTCCCCGATATGTATTTAGGTTTTGGGCGTGCTCTTATCTTTGGCGGCTTTTGTGTGTTTGATCATATGAATAGTGCACCCATGTATAAAGAGTTATACGATAATTTCGATGTTCGTAATTTCGCCAACCGTTTTGAAACCTTTGTTGCATATGCAATGGCGGTTAGTTTCTCGATACTTTTAGCCTGTATCCCTGTGTTTTTTATTACAGAATGGTTAGGTATATTTGAGTGGTCTTAAATTTAATTTGTAAAGCTAGATGATAAACGATTGGCAGCTCTGTTTTTCTTTTGTTTTTATAGCCTTAGGTATTTTATGGATACTGTGTTGGCTGTTGCTACGTTTCACATTAGACCGACGAGTGCGTAAGGCTCTTCCAGCAGATAAAGAGTACGATGCTTTCCCTGATATGTATTTAGGTTTTGGCCGTGCCTTCATCTTTGGTGGCTTTTGTGTTTTTGATCATATGAATAATGCGCCTATGTATAAAGAGTTGTACGATAATTTTGATGTTCGTACCTTTGCCAATCGTTTTGAAACCTTTATTGCATACTCTATGATGATAGCTTTCTTTATTTTTATAGCTCTTGCTATATTTTTGTTTTCAACAGATGTGTTGGGATTAATTGATTGGTCTTAATAGGTTCAGTCGTATGGAAGTCGTCTCAAATGGCCTGATGCATAATTTATAATGTATTCTTGGAATTTTTATTTTTTTATTATCGCATTGTCTGCAATAGCCTTGACTATTGTATGCTGGGTGTTACTACGAATTACATTAGATCGACGAGTACGTAAGGCCTTGCCAGCGGAGAAAGTTTATGATGCATACCCAGACAGCTATGGTGGCTTTATGAGAGCCTTTATTTTCGGTGGGTTCTGTGTATTTGATCATATGAATAATGCACCCATGTATAAAGGCTTATACGAAAATTTCGATGTACGTAATTTTGCCAACCGGTTTGAAACCTTTATTGCTTACTCAATGGTTGTTAGTTTTTCTATTTTTATGCTATTCGGTATCTTCTTCTTTATTACGGATTTATTCGGCATAATTGAATGGCCTGAGTCTTAATAGATTATATTATATGCTTAATGATTGGCACTTTTACTTTTCTTTTTTTGTAATGGCAGCTTTGTTGTTCACAATTTTGTCAGTGCTTTTTCTTCGTCTAACGTTAGATCGTCGAGTTCGTAAAGCGCTGCCTTCAGATAAAAGCTATGATGCATTTTCAGACCATTACTTTGGCTTTGGGAGAACTGTTATTTTTGGGTATGCGAGTATTTTTACGCGTGCAAACTATACGTGGCCAATTCAGCTTTTGTATGAAGGCTTTAATATTAAGCAATTTTCTAATAATTTTGAAAAAGCTCTTGCGTATTGTATGGTATTTTCAATTAGTGTTTTTGTACTTGGCGGTTTTTTTTTTTTAATTACACGAATGTCTGGAGTTGTTGAATGGCCTGAATCTTAGTATTTAATTAACTATCCCTTTCTCTCCTTTTACCCTGATTATCTGCATAACTATTGATAATAGGTGAATGATTTTTTCTGGATGATAGAATAGTCACATTCACATATTAGTTATACGGTTAAGCTGTGATACTTCTCGTACATACACAACCCTTTTTGTTCTGGTTCCCGGCTATCAGTTTTATGGTATTGCTGTGGGCGTTGATGACGGCGCCTTGGCGCCAATTGGGTAATCCGCTTATTCGCTTGCATTTATTGGTGGGGTCGACGATAGCCTTGGGTTTGTTTTGGTCATGGCTTGCGGTCAATGTTCGCGATATTTATGCAGTGCATCCTTTATTAATGACTACACTGGTGTTTGTGTTTGGCCTCCGGCTTAGCCTTGTTGCCGGCACGGGTGCGTTAGTTATTATGCATTTACTGACGGCCAGCCCTTGGGAAAATATTGCCTTTCATTATCTGGTGAGTGTGTTAACCCCTGTGTGGGTGACGGGGGGTATTTTATGGCTGATTAATAAAATACATTGGCAAAATCTTTTTATTTATACTCTGGGCGGCAGTTTTATTGGGGGCATGGTCACTCAGCTTGCCAGCGGCGGTATGTGTCTATTGTTGTTATGGGTGAGCAATTCCACCTTGTTATGGCCCGTGTGGGATAACGCCTATCTGTTTTTATTGCTGGCATTTCCGGAAGGTTTTTGTAATGGCGCTATGGTGAGTACAGTCACTATTTTAAGGCCGGACTTGGTCAAAACCTATGACGATGATTTTTATCTCGATGGCAAGTAATCAATAATCGAGCCTTTCTTAAAATGCTATAGATAAACGCGCCAATAATATTTTTTCTCTGAACAATTACTAGTTTTAGTGATTTTTATCTGCACTCACTACTTCTAGTGACTCCTGTCTTTTCTCACTATTTCTAGTGAGCATGTTTAACCACTAAAGCTGATAGTCTGGCCTTGTTGAAAATAAATACGTTTGTTTTTCTGTCGTTGATGCTTGTGCAAGGGAGGTACGTGCTATGCAGGGTATCAATGTGTGCTCAGTCAAAAACTTATCAAAAATTATTTTCAATGATGTGCCTTTGTAAAAACATTAATATCTATTTTAGGTTGTCGTTAAAAGACAGGAGATCAACGATGAAAATGAAAAACACGTTTTTATTAGCTAGTGTTGTGGCGTCCACCAGTTTGGTTATGACGCCGGCGATGGCTAAAGCCCCAGAAGGTGAAAAGCCGACACGTTACAATATGATGCAGCCGTTTGAAAAATTCAGCAAGCTACCAAAAGCGCTTGAAAGGCTGGCCAGTGAACGCAACGAGGTATCGTTGCTGGTCGAGTTAAATTCTAAAGAGGCTCGCGATTTATTAAAGTCAATGAAAGAGGCTGACGAAAAAAACAGCCAGGAGCGAACCGCAGAGTTGCGTAAGCTTATGAAGGCCTACTTGCCTCACGGCCAATACCAAACGAAAGAGGAAGAACGCAAAGCACTGGAGATCAGCGCCAATAATCGCCCATCATTTTTACAGGAAGATATTCGTAAACTGAATGAAGCGCGAGAAAAAAGCAAAGGCGATATTAAAGCCCGTTATAAAGCTAGTTTAAAGGAAACCTTACGGCCTCAGCATGAAAAGTTTCGTGACTTTATCGAGCAGTTAGGGGGTAAGGTGACTGAGAGTATTTACACCAGTAACTCGCTGGCGGTGACGATTCCTTCGTACGCACTTAAAGAATTAGCGGAGCACAAGGAGGTGATTAAATTAAGCCAGGATAACCCCGGTAAGCCAGAGTTAGATTCTCAGCGGGTGTCGTTGGGCGTTAGTGCATTCTGGAATGACGGCGACGATGGTGGCGTTTGGGATGCGGGTATTCTCGATAGTGGTGTTGAAGAAACTCATAGCGCGCTTTCAGGTCATACGGTTCTGCAAAACTATGCGCCTAACGGTTCTCATGGTACGGGTGTCGCGTGTATGTATGGCAGTACCGATGCTACCTTGCGTGGTTTGGCTTATGGTATGGATAAATTTCTGGTTGAAAATGCCGGTAGCTCTTCAGTCTCTATGGCGGGTGCGGACTGGATGGTAACCACCGCCACCGATGACCCCGAAGTGATTAATTACAGCTGGGGTAATGGCTTAGCAACCAACACTAACTGGGGTGATATGGCGCGCTTTGTCGACGGTGTTGTATACAATCACAATTTGGTCTGGGTAAAGTCGGCAGGTAACCAGGGCTATGATGATGACCCAACCATGACGCAACCCGGCGAAAATTATAACGGTATTACCGTCACCAATATGAATGACCAGAATACTAATAGCCGTTCGGATGATGTGATTTATTTTGATAGTAGCCGAGGCCCGGCTGCCGATGGTCGCCGCAAACCGGATATGTCTGCACCGGGGCAATTTACCTCGACGTGCGGTTTAAATAATACCTTTTCTACCTTAGGCGGCACCAGTTCTGCCGCGCCTAAAGTGGGTGCTGTTGCGCTATTATTACAAGACTCAGGGCATTACGATCCTATCTCTATTAAGGCAACCTTAATCAATACGGCGGACTCCTGGGACGATAATAATACCCAAACAGCCGCCGATGATGGCCCGGTGACGGGTAAAGAATGGAACCGTACTTACGGTTGGGGTTATTTAGATGCCTGGCATGCTGAGTTCCATAAGGATGATTATTTTATCGATACCATTACGCCTAACGGTACTGCGAATGATCACCAATTTTATGTGGGCCAAGGTTGGGTCGGTGATAAGGCAACCGCCGTTTGGGAACGCGCTGTTGAATATAACGACGACGATGCACCTACAGCCTTTAGTAATCTAAGCGATATTAATATGCGTCTCTACGATGAGCAGGATCACACTTTGGAAGATACGGACTTTTCTTCTCGCGATAATGTTCACCAAGTCGCTGTTGAAGAAAGTGGTGTGAAGGTCATTAAAGTCTACTCGTGGAACAGCAGTGTGAATGAGCGTGTTGCCGTTGCGACAGAAGAAGGTTTTACTCGGGCTGATCCACCAGCATTTACTCATGGCAAAAGCTGGAGCTATTCAGGTTTAGGGAATCTTTACACGGTAAGAACTAACGTGACTAATACGGGTGATATTAAAGCGCATAATGTGAATGCGTCTATCTCTGTGCCTGCCGGTGTTAACGTAATCGGTGCTGTGTCTAAGTCACTGGATGGTCTTAATGCCAGCGAGTCAAAAACAGCGTCTTGGTTGGTCAGTGCCAGTAGCAGCAGCTTGTTGAATTCAATTCAGTATACCGCCAGTAGTGTCTCTTATGGTGAGTCTTACTCTGATACGTCTAATTAACATGTAGGGGCTTTTATAACCTTTGGCCAGTGGTTGCGAGTAATTGCTGGTTAAAGGTTGCTAATTGTCTACTCGTTATCATTGTCGCGTTTATCCTAGGGGCTTTCCCTAATATATTTGCAGGGTGATCCTACTTAATATAAGGCATCAATTCGCTACCGATAGGTGTCATATCATGTCTGGTGTTTCCGGCGCTTCTGGCGCTAGCTCTTCGAATAACTCTTCTTCATCATTCTCAGAGAGTGATAGCTCGAACGATAGTCAATCAGATGTATCCTCAGTTTCCAGTATTAACGATAATCTGTCCTCATCTCAAACGACGAGTGATGAATTATCTAATGCCGCGACAACTCAGCAACAGTTAACGGCAGAGCCAACAGTAGAGGAAAGGATTGCAGCAGAAAGAACCACCGCAGAGCAATTAATGGGTGTGGATGCTGGCCAAGCGACACAAACTCCAGCCGATGTTAAAGCGGATGAAATGATTGCCAATAACTCGCGCACAATTAATATGCGTGGTGGTAATCCATCGGTACAGCGTTTGGATACAGAATCATTAGCGCATGATGTGGTGAAGTTAAGTCATACGGATCCGAAGCTGGCGAATGATGTCACTGAGTCTCTTGCGAATAAATTAAATGATACTCAGTATGAGTCATTCGGCACGCAATTAGAGACGGCCTATAAGCAACAGGCTCAGGCTTATCAGAATCTAGCCGGCGATCAGCTCGCAGGAAAAATTGAAGTGGATGCTGCCGCTGCATCTGAGCTTGCCGATAAGTTGATGGATAATGCGACAACTGTAAGTGGCACTCGCTCAGGCAGTACTCGAGAAACTCTTGATGTGAATGAATTAGCTTATCAGCTAGAAGCAGCAGCAAAGCAAGATCCTGCCATGGCGATGGCTGCCAAGATGACTATTGATAATAAGCTGAGTGCTAATCAGCTTGGTGAATTAAATCGGCTCGTTGGCGGTGGTGATACGTTTGTCGATAATATGTCGCTTGCCGTTTCTCATCCTGTTGAAGGCTTGGTCGGTGCAGGCAAAAATTTTGTTAATGGCCTCAGTGATCTTTCAGAGTTTGCTATTCAAGGTTTTGGTTATTATGGAGCGGCCCGTATTAATCATTCCGCAGCGATGGTGTCGCTGACAAACCCTGAGTTGGGACAACAGCTATTTGATCAAGCAGCTGTTTCTATAGAGGAGGTCAAGAAAATTGATGTGCCTTCATTCGAACTCACTAACCGTGCACAGCGTGGCGGAGCGGTCATAGGTACTGCTGCTGAGTTGGCAACGGGTGTAGGGGCGTTGGTTAAAGGCGGTATTAAATTAGCCACCAAAGCCGATGATATTGTAGAAATAGTGGTGCGTAGTCAGGATGAAGCGTCGGAAGTCGTTGATAATTTGCCTACTAGAGTACAGCTAGATACTCGTACTGAGTTCCGAAATGTTTCTAAAGACCCTCAGCCTAATACAGTTTATGAATTTGATGGGATTACTTACACGACAGATGATTTAGGGCGAGGTGTTAGTTCTTCAGGAGAGCTGCGGCTTGGGGCGGGTGGTAACCGATTCCATGACGATCGATTAATTGGTCATCAAGGTATTGAGGATGATATTGCTTTCCACGCAGGGGCAGATGAATTTGGTTTTCAAGGGGGCGCTCTGAATTTATCACCGGGTAATAAATCCTTAAATATCCGTGAGTATCGTGCCTTTGAAAGAGAATTAAAGGGCTTGTTGGAGCAAGGGCATACTGTTGATGTCGATTTTAGAAGAGTGTTTTATCCGAATAACACTACCGTAAGACCAGATGAGTATCGGGTTATTTATCAGGTCGATAATGGAGAGCCAGAGATACGCAGTTTCTTTAATAGGGAAGGTGGGTAAATAGTTTCGTAGACTTTTATTAACTTCATAATATTATAATAAAGTTGCGCATGTGAGCTTAAAAAACGGTAGAATCACGGGACCTCATAGTTAACGGTACATGAGGAACCTTCAGTTAAGAAAGAGGATGATGTTAGTGTTTCAAGATCCAGTAGAATGCTATCAAGCTATAGCTGATGAACTTGTACAAGTGATAAAAGAGCCTTGGAAACGTATTAACGTTGACGCTAAGTTAGCAGGCGAATCTTCGGTGAATACCAAAATAACGTATTTAAAACCTAGTGGTGATAAAGGGAGTACTGTGGATGTGATTATGTTGCCTCGTTATTTTTTTGAGCTTGCAACATTAGTTAGTACTAAGGAAAAGGGGTTGTACAAGCAGTGCCATTTTGTTCTAACAGATGATGGAAAATTTGATGTGGACTTTGAATATTAAAAGCCATTGCTAAAAAGAGAGAAAAATAATGATTCTTTGTAATCATTGTCCCATCTGAGCTTATCGAATAATCACTCGGTTTCTTAATAAAAATCCAAATGCTAATGGCACGATAGCGACTAATAGCATGGAAGCAATAAGTTGCAGGCTAAAAATATCCTGTACAGAATTTATCTGCGCGAGGCTGCGGCCAGCATTCACATACACAAATAATATAGCGAGTAGGCCCAGTTGGGTGGATAGGTAAAATTTCCATGTACTGAGTTGGCTAACGCCTAAAGCAATCGCCGGGATAGAAAAAGGCATGCCGGGTATGAGCCGAATGCTGAGGGCAACCATAAAGTTATTGGTTTCGGCAGCTTGTTGTAGTGTCGGGAATTTTTTGGTCAGGTGTTGCTGTGCTTTATTTTGTAGCCAGTCTCGCAATAAATAACGTGTTGATAGAAACAGACAGGTCCCGCCCAAGGCACTCATAAACGAGACGATCAGTAAGCCTTGTATATTGCCAAATAAATAGCCTGCAATCATCGTCGGCACGCTGACAAACGGTGTTGGCAGTGCGCATACCAGAAAGTAGAAGGCCATAAATATCAGCGCGCCTTTTAAGCGGTTTTCTTCGACATAGCTTAACGCGTTAATTGCACTGGCTTTGGCAGCGCTTAACGAAAACTGATCCTGAAACATCACTATAAATAGCGCGGTAGCTGTCAATAATAATAAAAAAAGCAGTATTTTATGGTTCATTATTATCATCTGCCGCGTTATCTATATCAGTATGGCGTGAATTAGGGGTAGCCGAGTGCTTAAATATGCTTAGATGATTGCCGGAGCGTAAAGTTCATTGGTGGTGTATTGTTTCATTTTCGGCTGTACTTATAGGTGATATAGCTGACGAAGTAGGCTAATTTGGGGCATCTGCATGAATAACGTTCATTTGTACCGTTTTGTTGTTACCTATTATTTAGAAGACTTTTTTATTCATACCTAGTGTGTAGCTCTTGCCATTGTGTTTTGTGACGGTTAAGTGTGTTGTTGACTTCAATGGTATTAGTTTGATGGATTCGAGGTTTTTGCAATTTGATTGTTTGGCTATTGGTTTGAAGTAGAACTCAGATGTGCTTGAAAGTTCGTTAACCAGTTTTAATTCTAATGCAGACTTACATTGTTCTGTTGGATTAATAAAATTGGCAAGTATTTTATTATTGTTAGCCGGGTTAACAAAAAACATCGTTGCAGATCTGTTTGCCCGCCATAGACCCACAAGGTTTTCATAGCCTCTGCAGGCCCCCCAGTCTTGCTTGCATGTTTTCTTTGCTTTTATGTTGGTATCAATAACAATATCATTTTGGGCTTTGTTACGCAGCTGTAGGTTAGTGATTCCCCATTGTTGGTTTTTATAAAATACTTTCGCATTCACGTAGATGTTGCTACGATTTTTGTTTAGCCTTCTCATAATTGCCAAAGACTGGCCTGCTGCACCTTGCGGCAATGTAATAAGCGGCTTGTGTCGAATAATGCCTTTGCAATTATTAGCAGATTGGCTTTCAAAGCTAACAGGAAATGCAGCGGTATCCCATTCGCATTCATATTGATCCGAAATTGGTTTTTGCGATTTTTGATACACCATAGAAACGGTAACCGGTTTGTCTTCGGTGATGGCCCAGTCACTTGGCTTTGCTTCAATCAATAAATGAGTGGCTAGTACAACAGGCATTTCTGCATGCGTTGTTTTTCCGTCGGGGTATCGCGCTGCTACTTTTAGTGTAAATGTTGTGGGGGTGTGATTTGCCCTCATTTTTTTAGAGGGTAGCTCAGGAATGGTAATAATTGCCTGACATTGATTGTCTTTGACATTTACAAATCCTTTAGGCGCGATACTCCATTGGCAGTGTAATTTGTCTCTCAATTCAGGAGGGGTAACACTGAGGTCAGCAGTAGCAGTGTCACTCATTCCAAGAGCGGTTGCTATAGGAATAATGCGTACTGTTCGGCTAATGCGTTTCTCAAGTTCATTAAGTAGACGTTCGTAACGTTCTGTATCATTATTCGAGTAAGCTTCGATGGCAAGATTGTATTTGTCTGCTTGTGGCGACAGGTTTTTCTTTTTAACTAATGCTTCTAGATCTTCTAATTTTTTGGTGATCAGTATCAGCTTGTCAGATTTTGATAAGTTAATAGCATCCAGTTGCTGTGATATTTTTTCTATCGCTTTGGCTGCGACTGGGTCATTACAGACAATACTAATTTCAGCATTGGTATTTTGAGAAATAGTATTATTGCAATTGCCAGAAATAGACGGGGCGGTCTGCGCTATTGTTGTTTTTGTTGCTGAGAGCAGGGCGAGAGATAAAAAAAATAACATCCGTTTCATGTTGTTCCTCAATGTCCGGCGGTTTCTTGGGAATCCGAAGGTGATGATATTGTGACGGTTGTATTAGTGTTGCCGATGATCTGGTTATTATTGTTGCCAGTGATATTACCGCTCACAACTGTGGTGTTGCTATTATCATTGATGTTAACGCCACCGTTACTGGCATTTTGTTCTACCGTGGGTGTGCTATGTTGAAATGATACGGTAATAACTGCTGCAGCTATTGTTGCTATGGCAGCTATTGATGCGATAAGAATTTTTTTATCCATTTTTTCCTTCCTAGTGGCCTGCTTTTTATTATTATGACCAAACGGCGTATTTAAGGTGATGTAATTAGCGTATAGGATAGTGTTATATTTTAAAAGCACTGAAAAGCTTTATATGTTAAAAATATAATAATTCCTACCGTTCTTTCGCCTCAACATACTCCAATCTACGGCTGTAGCGTGATAAGGAATAACATATCACCCAAAATACCAGACCAACAAAGACATAGCCTTCTTTGGTGTAGCGAATCCATTCCGAGTTGCTAGCAGTAAATTGCACAATACCCAAAAAGTCGAACATGCCAATAATATAAACTAATGTGGTTTCTTTAATTAAGCTGATAAAGGCACTGACAATGCCGGGTACAACGAGAGTGATAGCTTGAGGCAATATAATAATAAACATCGATTGCCAGTAGCTTAGGCCTGTCGCATCAGCTGCTTCATACTGCCCTTTAGGGATAGCCTGTAGGCCACCGCGAATAATCTCCGCCATATAGGCCGCAGCAAATAAGCTAACGCCCACTAATACTCGTAGTAAAGAGTCAACATTCACACCTTCTGGCATGAATAATGGGAACATGACTGACGCCATAAATAAAACGGTAATTAATGGCACGCCGCGCCATAGTTCGATAAAGCCAATACAAAAAAACCGAATCGCTTTTAGTTGTGAATGTCGCCCCAGTGCCAGCAATAAGCCCAACGGAAACGAGCAGGTAATGCCTACAACGGCAATGACCAAGGTTAAGAACAGACCACCCCAATAGCGAGTTTCGACAATGGTTAAGTCAAATAGGCCACCGTACAGTAATGCAAACGCTAGCCAGGGAAATAACAGTAGTGTGATTAAAAAGCAGATTTTTCGCAGGCGTATGCTCAGTACATGATTTGCAGCAGACAGAAAAACCAACACTGCAAAAATAATGGCGCAAAGATTTAATCGCCAGATTTCTTCACTAGGATATTGCCCGTACATCAGCTGTTGCCACCAGACGTTAATATATACCCAGCAAGCGCCATCTTTATTACAGTCACTGGCGGCATTACCAAACCAGTTTGCATCCACAATTGCCCAGTTGATAATTGGTGGTAGTGTGAGATACAAAAAGCCGAGAGAAAAAATAGTCAGTAATGTTTTTACCCAGTCACCAAATAGCTGCTGGTAAATATCGCTGAGTTTATTGTTAGTCGTTGGCTGGTTCATTGTTTAACGCTCGACTAATAAGAAGCGTTTATTGTAGATGTTCATAAGTAAGGCGATAACCAAGCTGATAAATAAATAAACCAGCATGACCATTAGCAATATTTCTACCGCTTGGCCGGTTTGGTTTAAGGCTGTGCCTGCAAATACTAATACAATATCCGGGTAGGCAATTGCTGCTGCCAGCGATGAATTTTTAGTAAGGGTTAAGTACTGATTGGTTAACGGCGGGATGATAACCCGCATTGCATTCGGGATAATAATCAGGCGCATAATTTGTAAGCTGCGCAAACCTAAGGCACGTGCGGCATCAATTTGACCTTTATCGACGGATAGAATACCTGAGCGAACATTTTCTGCAATATAAGCGCCGGTATAAGTGGAGAGTGCCAGGCACAGGGCAAAAAATTCTGGTGTGACAACAATGCCACCTTCAAAGTTAAAACCACTTAAGGCCGGTATGCTCCAGGTAATGGTGATATTAGTAAAGGTGTAGAGTATGCCTATCAATGCAGCCAGAGGGATAAGCCGGTATAGCCACCATTGTTTTGGACGATTTTCTCCCGTGGTAATGCGATATTTTTTTGCTTGTCTAAGGAAGTAAAAAAATACTATGAGTGCAGTTACCAGCCCTACTAAAAACCACTCGTAGTGCCCGTTTGTGATTGGGCTGGGCAGGTGTAAGCCACGATTATTCATAAATATCGTGTCGAAAAATTCCAGACTTTTACGTGGTGATGGTAGCGGTTGCAATACTGCAAAGTACCAGAAAAATACCTGTAGCAATAAGGGAATGTTGCGCAGGGTTTCAACGTAAACCGTTGCAATTCTTGAGGCAATAGGGTGGCCAGACAGGCGCATAATGCCGATAGAAAAACCAATCACCGTTGCAAAAATAATGGATATAACTGAAACCAATAAGGTGTTGAGTAAGGCTGCAATAAATAAACGCAAGTAACTGCTGGAGGAATTGTATTCGATCAGGCTAGAGGCAATATCAAAGCCCGTTTCTGATTGCAAAAAATCAAAACCTGACGCAATGCCTTGTTTCACTAAATTATTACTGGCGTTATTGATTAAGAAAAAAAGTGTCGTTATTACAACTAGCCAAAGCAGCGTTTGGTAAATAATTTTGCGAACACGAATGCTGTTAAATAAGCTAGGTTTCATTATCGTGGAAGAATAATGAAAGCGTGATGATGTAGATTGCTATGCATAAAGCTACTCAAGTGATTGCCGCTATTATAGTTGTTTAAAAATAATAGCGGCAGATTCTTAATTGAGTGGAATGGCATACATTAGGCCACCGTTCTTCCATAAATGGTTAAGTTCACGAGGGATTTTGAGTTGGCTATTAGCGCCGACATTGCGGTCATAAATTTCACCATAGTTGCCCACCGCTGTAATGGCTTTTACGGCCCAATCTTTATCTAGGCCAAGGTTTTTTCCATTTTCCCCACTGGTGCCAAGAAAGCGAGCAACCCTTGGGTTTTTGTTGGAAGTTTGCGATCCAATATTGGCTTGAGTGATGTTGAGTTCTTCTGCTTCGATTAATGCCATTAGTGTCCACTTTACAATATCGAACCATTGGTCGTCATCGTGGCGTACTGCTGGGCCTAAGGGTTCTTTTGATATCGTTTCTGCCAGAATAACGTGGTCATTAGGCTTTTGCATTTTTAACCGTTGTGCCGCAAGGCCGGACTTATCACTGGTATAGACATCGCAACGGCCCAGATCATAAGCGCTCGCCACTTCGCTAGATTTTTCAAACAGCACCGCTTTGTATTTCATATTATTGGATGCAAAAAAATCAGCCACATTGGTTTCGGTACTGGTGCCGGTATTCATACAGATGGAAGCGCCATTTAATTCTTTAGCTTCTTTAATACCAAGATCTTTGCGTACCATAAAGCCTTGGCCATCATACATATTGACGCCGGCAAAGTTTAAGCCGAGTTTGGTGTCTCTGCTTAATGTCCATGTTGTCACGCGGGATAAAATATCAATTTCACCGGTTTGTAAGGCTGTAAATCGTGTTTTGCCTGATGTCGGGACATAGGTCACTTTATTGGCATCGCCCAAAACGGCTGCGGCAACGGCTCGGCAAACATCAACATCCATTCCCTCCCAGTTGCCTTGTTTGTCTGGGTTGGAAAACCCGGTTAAGCCATTGGTGACACCGCACTTTAGTTCGCCTCGAGATTTAATGGTATCTAGTGTGCCTGCAAAGAGAGAGGGTGATAAGGCAATCAGCGCAGCAGATAATAGTAATTGTGGTTTTATGTTAAGCATGTGATAACCCTCCCAAGGCGTATGTTACTGCTCGCTATTATTCATTATTTCAATACAAACTGTAAGTAGTGTTTGTGGCGGTTTTATCAGGTGCTGATATTAATAGCCACTCAATTATTGAGTTTTCTTTATTCAAAATGTTCAACGGTTTTAAGAAATATTATTGTAATGCAAAGGGCTTCTTTGTTAGTGTCGAGAGGTCGTTCGTGCCAGTGCAAAATATTTCGCCTGTGATACCTGTGATGATTTATTTAAAACGTAAACGGGTAATTAAAGGCTAAACCGTTTTCGTAAATAGTGAGCAATGCCGTCGGCATCGTGAGGGCCGATGACTGCGGTTGCGGCTTCTTTCACTTCTGGGTTTGCATTGGCAGGCGCATAGCTTTCATCTGCCGCGGCAAACATGCTGAGATCATTGTCGCTATCACCAAAGCAAACGATTTTACTGAGGCCTAGTTGCTCTCTGAGTAACTCGATCGCTCCTCCTTTGCTGGCCTTGCTGTGATGGATGTCCATCCACTTTAATCCGTTGCGTTCGATGGCTGGGCCTGAGTATGCGACTAGGTGTGCCTCGTTATTGATATCCTGTTGGATAATGTCGATGTCGGCTTCTGGGCCCAGCATACTGATATTGGTGATCGGTGCATCAGCTGGCATCTCCTCTACAGGTAAGACTAGGGTGTCTGTGCGTTTAAGGAAATCGTTTAATAAACGTTCTTCCACTTGGTTTCTTACTTTGGGGTGGTAGATAAAGTGGTTGTTGTTAACATCTGTACAGGAAATAAATGGGGTGATTTTCTGAGCAAAAGATGCTTTTAAGATATGGCCGGCTTCAGCAACGGTGAGTAAGTTTTCTAAGGAGAGCGTCTCGGCGCGAGGGTCCCAGATAATCACTCCGTTGCTGTAGATATGAGGCAAGTGAAAACCGTGGCCTTCGATAATGGTTTGTGCAGAGTGTAGGGTACGACCGGTTGCGACGGTATAGGCAATGTCTTTTTGCGCAAGCAATGCCAGTGTTTCCCGTGTAAAGGATGATATTTGTGAGGCGTCATTCAATAATGTGCCGTCTAAATCAAAAACGATTAATTCCATACCTTGTGGTAGTCTCTCAATAGTGCAGAATGGGATAAGGGGTATCATCCTACCATGCCATGAAAATTTATTGACAATAAATGGTAGTGAATAAGTATTCCTGGTGTTGGGTATGTAGGCTATATTTATCCTTATAAAAAATATGTTTATTGTTAAAAATATAATGTGAGTGTTTAATGATTAACCTGTCTTTACATGAAACTCGTGTGCTGGGTGTGCTTTTTGAAAAGGAGCACACAACGCCAGATCAGTATCCTTTGTCACTTAATGCGTTAACCAACGGCTGTAATCAAAAAAGTAATCGTGAACCAGTATTGAGCCTTGATGAAACAGAAGTGCAAGAAGCCATCGACTTATTGATTCAAAAAGGTCTGGTAACAGAAGTGGTTGTTGGGAGCCGAGTCAAGAAATATCGCCAGCGCTTTGGCAATACTGAATTTAGCGATTTCACACTGTCTCTTAAAGAGCAAAGTCTTATTTGTGTATTATTTTTGCGTGGGCCACAGACACCTGGGGAATTGCGAACGCGCACAAATCGCTTATGCGACTTCAGTGATGTCCATGAGGTTGAACAAGTGTTGCAAGCATTGATAGAGCGGCCTGGTGATGCATTTGTTGCAAAGCTGCCTCGTGAAGCCGGTAAGCGTGAGTCACGTTATGTGCATTTATTCAGCGGTGATGATTTTGATTTTTCGGCCAATGTCAGTGAAGCAACGAGCTTATCGGTGCAGTCCAGTGCTGGGAATGATAGTCATGAAAGGATTGATGCGCTGGAGCAGCAGGTGGAAAGTATGCAAAACGAAATTAATGAGCTTAAGCGTTTGTGGGATGAATTAAATGCTTAAATGTTGAGTTGTCACTTTGTTAATTACTCCGCTGAAAAGTGAGTGGTTACCAATGCTCAGTGCCTGGTTCGCCTTTCCAGGGGCCGACAATTTCTTTGGTAACCCAACCACCGTAAAAATGGCCCGGTTGAGGTTTGACTCTTTCACCATTCACAAAGCAAGGAATGCGGCCAGGATAAAATGATAGGTGATCTTTAATCGCTGCAAATGCTGAGCTAGGGTCTGTGTAGCTCCAGGCGACAACGTCTTTAATCGTATTGTCAGTTAATGCCCAGTATGTTGCATTTCCTTTCCATTCGCAAAAAGAGCTCCCTTGTACCTGTCGTAGTAATTGTATATCAATGTCTTTAGCTGGAATGTAAAAAGTCGGTGGCCCTGCTGTTTCAAGGATACGAAGACTATTGCAGCTTTTAGCGATTATATTGTCTCTTTCACCGATAATAATATTGCGATTATCGTGCTTGATGGCGGGTGGGCGAGGATAATCCCAAACAGATTCCTCTCCAGGTTGAATGTCAGTTGCGAAGTCTGGTCGTTGCTGGCCTGTGTATTTCCACATAATGAACGCTCTATTTTTTTCTTGCACACGTTTTTTACTGTGTTGTTTAATTGTCTATTAAGGAAGCACTCCTGCAAGGCCATCAAGATAGCTTTTAAAGTTATGTATATCGTTATGTCCTGCGCCTTCTATCGCGAGTAGCTGAGTCGGTTTTTTTATTAGAGATTGCAATATCTGGCTATGACTTATTGGTATAAAGTTATCATCACTGCCATGCATCAGCACAATATCCGATACGACTTTATTGATAATTTCATCTGTCCGAAAAGGGTAGCGTAATAGCTGGGTGGGAGCGAATGGGTATTGGGTTTTTGCAATTGCAGTCATGCTACTGAATGCAGAGACGAGTACTAATAGTTCAGGCTTTACCTGACGAGCTAATTCTGTTGCCAGTGCTGAGCCTAGTGAGCGACCATAGATGACAATAGGTTTGTCAACGTACTGTGAGGCCATAAAATCCCATGCCATACGCACATCTGCTATCAGTTGCGCTTGGCTTTGAATTTGCCCCGTACTTTTACCATAGCCGCGATAGTCAAAAATAAATAAGTCGTAGTTCACACGCTGGTAAAAATCGACACCAGTGGTCCACTCTTCCAGGTTCCCGGCATTACCGTGTAAGAAAAATATAACGCCTTTAGGATTCGCTTGTTGAAAGTGCAGTGCGTTAAGCGTTGCGCCTTCGACGGGAATAGACACTTCTTTGAAGGGTAGGTCAAAGTCGAAGGTATGATCTTGAGGTAGTTTCTTGCCGGGAAATATCAAGGACTCCTGATAGTAGTACAGTGCAAGCATGGCTACGCCATAAAGCAACAAGGGAGTCGTAATGACAATAAGCAGTGTTTTATTAATCATTTTTTAATCATATATGCTTTTTCATAATATAGTAAGGCTATTTTTATAAACGCTGCTAAGGGATGCTGTCACTCACTACTTTTAGTAGGAGACAATGTATTCGATTCGTTCTATATTAATGCATTAATCGACTCTCTTTAATAGCGGCACTCATACAATGATTAGAGCAATTGCCCGTGTATTCAGTCTGTTTTGTGTTTTTACGATAATGCCAGTTAGTATGGCTTATGCGGCAACAGGTGAAATCATAGAAAGTGGCATTACATTTAACAATACTCTTCGGCTGGGTGATACAGAGTTAGTATTAAATGGAACTGGCTTGCGGAGAAAGTGGTTTATTAAAATTTACGCCGCAGGTTTATATTTACCAGAAAAGTCACAGAGTGTTGAAAATATTCTGTCGATGGACAGCCCTAAGCGTATACGGATGCATTTTCTCTTCGGTGAGGTTTCGCGAGAGCGACTATTGAAAACATTCGATAAAGGATTTCAAGAAAATCATACACAAGAACAATTGGATGCTTTGGCAGATAAGATACTCCAATTAAAATCACTCTTTCAAACCGTGAGTAAAGGTGATGAAGTTGTTTTAGATTATATTCCCGGTATTGGTACCCAATTATTTTTCAATACCGAGTTACAAGGTGTAATTTCGGGTTTTACATTTCATCAGGCGCTCTTAAGAGTATGGCTGGGCAATAAGCCCGCCGATAAAAAACTGAAACAAGGTCTGCTGGGTGTGATTGATTAAGTCAATAAAGTTTTTTGTATCAATACCTTTCAATAACATGATAGAAAAGGGTGTAATTATGGATAATTATCAACAAAAAAAGACGGTGCTTTGTCGGTTAGGCATTGTATTACTAAGCCTGATAATAAGCTCAGCGTTACTCGTTATTCTTTTCTATGCGGCAAGCCAGCAAATGGGGACGATGCTATTTGCATTGTTGATTGGAGGCATTGGTTCTTGTATTTCATTTTTTTTACGCTTTCCTAAGCTCAGCAAAATTGAGCTGGAGTTTATGGTGACGTCTTGGTGGTCTGTTATTGTGCCCATGCTAGTGGGTTTGGTCATGGGCGGGTTTATTTATATTGTATTTTTTGCGGGTATTTTAACGGGTGATGGCGGCAATGGTTTATTTACGAGCAATTTATTCCCATTATTTTCGAGCCCTCAAATAGCAGAAGGTGAATCTCTGAGCCTTAAGATGGCCCTAGAAATCAGGCCTGTGTCGGTGCAGGATTTTGGAAAGTTATTAGTGTGGTGTTTCCTTGCGGGTTACTCTGAGCGGCTTGTGCCCAATATTTTACAAAACCTTGAGCAGAGAGGGGCTGGGAATCATGCGGATAAAACCTAAGTTAGGTCGCTAATCCATTGCCAAAAATAAAATAATAAAGGTTTCTATTTCGCCTGAATTTTCGTAATCTACCTATATTTAGAGGTTCCTATAGGTAGTGAATTGTTTGTGACACTTAATGATCTCTTTCTTGTCAGCTTGTTAACTGGGGCTGCCTATGTTGTTTGGCTACATATCAATATGAGCCGTATTGCCAGGAATGCAGCAAAGCGTTACTGCGAAAAAGTCGATGTGCAGTTTTTGGATCAAAATGTTGTATTAAAAGGTATTTCGATAAAACGCTCCCCTCACTCTTTATTTGCGTTTCAGCGACAATATCATTTTGAGTTCTCTTCTGTTGGTGATTCTCGCTATAAAGGCGTTATTACTCTGGTGGGTAATAGAGTGAAGAATATTGAATTGCCACCCTATAAAATGATATGAATTCAATATTATATTCACTGTTATCGTCTAATTGAGGCATTCTCTGTCTTTGTACCCTAGAGGTTTTCATATCGTGTTTCTTCGGCTTGTACCTTTTCTCTTTGCTTTGTTGTGGAGCACAGGGTTTGTTGGTGCCAAGTATGGTTTGCCTTATATAGAACCTTTCAGCTTTCTTGCCGCACGATTCTTGATTGTGCTGGTATTGCTGGGGGCTATTATCATTATGGTAAGGCCGCCTTTCCCAAGGCATAGTAAAGCGTATGCTGATGTTTTTGTTGCGGGTGTATTAATTCATGGTATTTATTTAGGCGGTGTTTTTACTTCAATTAAATTGGGTCTTCCGGCGGGCGTTGCCGCTGTTATTGTCGGGGTGCAACCTGTGTTGACAGTATTATTGGTATATCGGCTGAAGTCGCCATTAACAATACTGATTGCTATTATGGGGTTTGTTGGTTTATTGCTGGTGCTATATAACGGAGAAAATATAAGTGATGTTGAGACTGCTTTAGCCTTTAATGGACAGAGTAATATGATCAATTATTTACCCGCTGTAATTGCCTTATTTGCCATTACGCTGGGTACCCTTTATCAAAAGAAGCATTGTGCCGATGTGCATATCTTATCTTCGGCATTTTTACAGTATATTCCTACCTGTTTACTCTTTTTGGCCGCAGTTTTCTTTTTTGAGTCGGATCAGGTGTCGACTATCGTCTGGCATTCAGAGCTGATATTTGCGTTACTCTGGCTGGTGGTTGTTTTGTCGGTGGGGGCTGTATTGCTAATGAATGTGCTGTATCAGCATAATTCAGCAAATATAGCCGCTAGTTATTTTTATCTTTCACCGCCGTTTGCTTTAATACTGGCTTATTTCTTTTTCGATGAAACCATCAGTCTGATTAATTTTTTAGGCATTATATTGATTGTTGTCAGTATTTATACAACCGCTAAGTTGCAAAAAATCAGTTGACTATTAGTCACTACACATCACATCAACAGGATAACGACCGTGGCTCTGAAACCCACCATTTTTAAATTTACTGTATCAATATCCGATATTGATCGCGATTATTATAATACACTGGATTTAACCGTTGCTCAGCACCCATCTGAAACAACCGAACGGATGATGGCACGGGTACTGGCTTATTGCATTAATGCTAGTGATCATTTGGTATTTACGACAGGCTTATCTACACCGGATGAGCCAGATATCTGGTCGCGCAGTTTAGATGACCAGTTATTATTATGGTTGGATGTGGGTGAGCCCAGTTTTGAGCGTATTAAAAAGGCTTCACGCTTATCGCCTGTGGTTAAAGTCTATAGTTTTAATAGTAAAAGCGATGTCTGGTGGCAGCAAGAGCAACCAAAGTTTTCATCGCTCGCGGTTGATGTTTATCAGTTCCCTTGGTCGAGCATTCAATCTCTTGCATCGATAACTGAACGCTCGATGGTGTTTTCCATTACGCTAAGTGATAAGACCGCCTTTGTTGCTGCACCGCTAGGCGAGCTTGAAGTCACTTGCTCAGTGTTGCAGGAAAAAAGCCGTTAATAGCCGGTTTAATAATGGTTAGCTCAGTGCAAACCTGTGCTTTTTCTCTTTATATTATTTCACGATAGATAAAGGCTGGTAATTTTCCAAACGGTCAATTTCATAATCAATTGCCGCGTTAACGGTTTTTAATATTGCGTGCAATCCTGCATTAGTGCGCACATTCTGAACGCTAATGTCAGACTGCTCCACAATTTTTGCTATATAATCCTGCACAAAAATAAGCGTGGATTGTATTTGCAATAATGTGTCTACTGGGTGTTTGTCAATTAAAGGGTTAACTTGGTGGGTATACTTGCTTTTCATAATCGAATTTCCTTTTTTATGAGCAATAGAAAATCTGTCTATCTTTCGCGTTTTTGATGGCTTAAGCGCTGGATCTCATAGCTAATGGCCTCATTAACCATAATAAGTAAGCGAGAATAAAACTCAGTATCTGGTGATTTTGTACGGGAGCTTATTGTAGGTTTTTCTTTAGCATTGATCGCAAATGTTTGAATGCGCGCCAGCATGGCTTGAATATTGGCCAATGTGTCGAGAAAATCTGCATCAATCAGAGGGTTAGATTGATGGTGATTGTATTGTTGGTGGTAATGATCTGTCATGATTGAGTATCCTTTCAGCAAAGTGTTAGCGGCAAAACATAGCTGTTTTATAACTTTGGTGGCGGAGAACTAATCATTGCGTGCATCCATGTTACCGCGCTGACAGGATACTATGATTTTTTAATAAGTAAAATAAAAACATATTGCTTGCTGAATAATGCTTTAATGAATTACTTACGCAATTTATACATGGTAATGTTTGTTTGACGTTATAATCCTCGAATGCTGAGACCAGCATAAACTTAAATAACTTATATATTTTATAATTATGCAATCTACTATTACCCAATTCCTTACTCGGTCACTGGCTGATAATAAGCTTGATGTAGATGAGAAACATGAGCTATATCAGCTGCTGCTAACACTTGAAATTGATGAAAAACGTTTCCTGAGAAATCAGGCATTTGCCATGGTGCGTGATCAAGTTGAAAGCGGCGCGGACGTGATGAGAATGCTGACGTGGCTAGAACGAATCGCAAAGCTAACGGATAAAAGCTATGTGACTAAGCCTGTAGAAAGCTCGGCTTATTTTAGCCCTGGTGAGCATTGTCGAGATGCAATTATTGATTTGCTAAGCTGTGCGCAAGAGCGAATTGATATTTGTGTATTTACTATTTCCGATAATCGTATCACTGATGCCGTTTATTCAGCTTATCAGCGGGGTATTGATGTTCGTATTATTACTGACAATGACAAAGCCAATGATCGAGGCAGTGATGTGTATTCCTTACAGCAAAAGGGTGTTGCGATCTGTATGGATACCTCCCCAAAACATATGCATCATAAATTTGCTTTAATTGATAGTCAGTTGATAAACGGTAGTTTTAACTGGACACGAAGTGCGACTGTGTATAATCAAGAAAATATTGTCGTCACAAATCATACTGATTTATTGAAAGAATTTAGTGCTACCTTCGAAAAGCTATGGCTGCAATTTGGTGGTTAGCGCCTTGTTGAAACCATTTTTGGGGGTGCACTTGCTACGACTTTATTGTCTAAGGGTTCGGGTTTATGGATGTGGAAACCTTGAGCATAATCTACCCCTATTTCACGAAGAGCCGTAGCAATTTCTTCGTTTTCAACATACTCAGCAACGGTTTTCATGCCGACACTTTTCGCTAATTCATTCATGCTTTTTACCATCACCTGATCAAAGTCATTTGAAATCATATCTCGAATAAAGGTTCCATCAATTTTAATAATATCGACGTCTAAGTTGCGTAAATAGCCAAAAGATGATTGCCCAGTCCCAAAATCATCAAGGGCAAAGCGGCAGCCCAATAAGCGCAAGCTCTTTATTAATTCTTTTGCGGCATTCATGTCATTAACGGCAGCGGTTTCTGTAATCTCGAAACATAATTTGTTTGATGAAATAGGTGATGAACTCACGCGAGATGTTAAGAGATTATGCATTTTTTGACTAGCGAGTGATTTTCCAGACAGGTTGATTGAAAATGTGTGTATGTCTTTCATCTTATCAGGGTGGTCTTCCATCCATTGAATGGTGTTTTCAATCACCCACGTATCGAGGCGCTCTGCCAAATCGAAACGTTCAACGATATCGAGAAACTTGCCGGGAAATATTAGTTCTCCTGTTTTTGACAGCATGCGCACAAGTATTTCATAGTGATGATATTGTGTGTCGCTGTTTTGTAGATCGAGAATTTTCTGGTGGTGTAATACGAAACGGTTTTCGTTTAACGCTTCAACCACTTCATTGTAGGTTTTAGTTTCGTCTCGAATAGATGTGAGCCTCGTATCATCAAGACTAAATATCTGTATGGTGTCTCTGCCTTCATTTTTTGCAGTAAAGCAGGCCGAGTCAGCAGCATTGAGCCATTCGGTAATATTGACACGAGTATCAGTTATATAAGTAATGCCTATGCTGGCACTGATGCGATAAATCGATGAATTGCATTCAAATTTGATATCACGAATGCTGTTTAAAATTTTATTCGCAGCATCAAGACAGGCTTCTTTTGATTGATTAGGCATTAACACCGCAAATTCATCGCCACCCATACGTGCAACAATGCTGTCTTCTCCTGCATTTGAACATATCTCTTTGGTGACCATAACGAGTAGCTCGTCTCCTGCAGCATGACCACAGCTGTCATTCACTGTCTTAAATCGATCTAGGTCGATAAAACAGAGTGCTGGCATATACTGGTTTTCTGTTTGAATCGAGCCGAAGACATCGGTGAGCTTTCTTGCAAATTCGCGTCGATTATACAGCTGTGTCAAGGGGTCATGGCGGGCCTGATAAAGCAATTTCTTAGCGCTTGCTTCAATTTTTTGAGAGAGGTCGCTGATTTCTTTTGGGCCTTTATGATCGAGTTCAATGTTGTCGCTATCTTCAAGGTCACTGGATTTTTCTGCCAGGTATGAAATGGGTTTACATATTCGATTGTTGGCCCAGTGCCAGATAAAAAATATAATGATGGCATAAATTAGATGAACAAAAAGGGCAATGTTTTCAGATAATTTAATCGCTTTATTGGTTGTTTTTTCATGAGCTAATTGTTCAGCGATGATGTCGGAGGAGATTTTCTTTATTGTTACTAATAATTTATTGGCTACAGTATCGTTATTTAGTAACAATGCATAAAGTTTTTGTTCGCGATTCTCAGATTTTATTTCTATGCTCGATGATATATTTTTATTAATCGTAGTAATTAATAAACGACTTTCCTCTAAGCCTTTTTTATAATTATCGGTCGGTAAATTTTCTTTCGCTTTGTTTGTTTGTTGAATAATGAGCTTGCCTTTTTTGAAGGTGCTAGGTAACAGGTAATTTTGATCAGACCCTAAAATTAAATCAGTAGATATTAAATATTGATTGATATCGCTTCGCAAACGATCAATGTCTTTTATCGCAAGTTTATAATTATTATTAATTTCGATCATTTTTTGATTATATCGATATTTGCTGGAAAGCAATGCTTCCATTGCGTAGCCTAGGCCTAAGCTTCCCAATATCACAATGACCAAATAGTGCTTAATCTTCACTGATGATTACCATTGGCTTACGCGAAATAATTTAGAGCCTGCTAATTCAATAGCGGTGGTGCAATGTTCTTCATTTTTTATGTTTCGCCCTAAGGCTTTAGTAAACTCCTTGGCAATTTCATTGTTAGGCCATGGTTTGTCTGGTGTTATATTCAGTATTTCTCCATCAGGAGAAAATAACCAATTAAAGCCTCCACTAAATTCATATTGTGACCATTCTGCGTGTACTAATATCCCTATTTTTTCTTTATTGCTGCTAACATTGTAAACTCTAATGGTATCCTCTAGGAGCATGGAAAATACGATCTTATTTTTTATGTCTATTTGGGATATGTCTCTATGGCTGATGTCTACTTCTTTTTTGTCAAATCTAGAGTGAACTAAGGCTTTTCTCCTGAATTCTTTTATATCTTTTTCCCAGACAAATTCTGTTACAGCGATGGTTTTTAATGCCGACTTGGTAACAGCTGAAATTAAATCAGGGCTATCGCTCGAAAATTCACTTTGATGCCCTTCAATCAGCGCTAGTAATTGAGTGAAGGATTTTCCTTGAATCCTTTTTTTCATATCTGCGATAAAAATCGGGTCTTTACTTTTTGGGTCTCGACAGCGCTGAAAATAACTGTCTTTTATTGTCATGTCTAAGTTGATTGCCCAAACGACTTCGATTAACCCAGAGTCGGTCAGTTCTGAACGGGCATGAATAAAACCCAGTGGAATTTTATCTTGCATTACAGCATATAACGTATGTTTGCCGAGTTCATTAAATAGTAGAGTAAATGGTAAGCGCTCAGAAATTTTATCACGACTATGACGATTGACTTCTTTCGTAATCGATAAGTGATGGCTTGCATCCGGATAGAGCATATTGATTGCAGCGATAGGATCCCGCAAAGAACAATAAGCTGCCTGGCTATGTAAGCTATAACTCCAGAAAAAGATAAAGAAAATCAGGCAAAGCGATGAGGATCGCATGGATTTATATAGGCGATTTATTACTGTGCTTATCATATCCGCCACCTAAGTAATATTTTTACAGTTGATCGATCATTTTCTTTGTCTGGGGCTAATGTTTCTTGCCACTGTGAACTGACATCAATTTTGGGTGATATAAACCATTGGGCGCCTATGACAAAGAAGTTAAAGGTCTTTTTATCTCCTGAATCATCCCGAGTTCGGTATTGCCATTGCGTATACGTTTTAAAGGATTCGGTACGGTTGTTCCAGACGGCTTCGATCCATGCGTTTTCTGTATCGATACCTTCATCTTTCCCCAATGAAAGCTCGCCGTGAAATTCCCATTGGTAATAGTAATAAGCCAGATCAGCACCTACACGCCTGCGATGGATGATTCCCTGATGGGTTAAAAGGTCACCATAAAAGTATGAAAGACCCCATACAATATTATTGATGTGGGGTGCTCCGATTCTGCCAGATACTAAATATGGTTCACTTCTATTTGTCCAGTTATTGCCTGACCCTCGTGTCAGTGCAAATTCGTAGTCAAATGAAGGGAAAAGTCCATTTGCCGAAATGCCCCAGTCGGCTTTTATCTGTCTATCAGTAAATGTGAATTGCCTAAGGGTGCCGTTACTGTCGAGGTTTTGTTCAATTCCAAAGGGCACTTCAAAATGCCCTACTCGTATATTGAACTTGCCTCGGCTGAGCCCGGTAAAGTTTATATTAGTGATACGCCAATTGATGGCGTTGTCGTCACCATCGTCAAAAAACTCGGGAGGTGCTTGCACATTGTTTAGCTGAATCCAGTATGGCTGGAAAATAATGGTAGCAATATCGCGATCTTGATAAGTCAGCTTTGTGAAGTAATCGAAACCTATCGTGTAGATCTCTGCGCTGTCTCTGCTCTGTGTCTCCTTGGCTGATAAGGCAGAAAGATCGAAGGTCCAACGCGCGTTATTGGATACATTGAGTTCCTTAGAGCTACTCGCTATCCCCATTGGTGGGTAAGTGGTTAATACTATTGTGGTAAACACTATGCATAGATAACCCCATACAGAGTGCTCTTTGGCGTATATGGTGCTGTTTTTGTACGGTTTATTCTCTTCTTCATCAAAAGCGAATGGCAATATGCTAATTTTCAGGGGTGCCCCCATTCATGCGGCTTTTACTACGGCTTACATAAAGTCTAGTTTAGGCTTTGTGAAAGTAAATTAAGATTTTGAGACTTACAGCAATTTGTCAGCTTCTAGTGATCAGAATTATTAGCCTATATAGCTTTTTACATGCCTTTTTGAATTCATTATCTCCAATCTATATCAAAAAATTTTGATATAGATTTTATACCTTGTTATAGTGCCTCACCTATGATGACCGAAATACTTAATTTTGCTGACTTGGCAAGCTTGAATAAAGCCGCGGGTGAATCATTAAGATTGGAAATACTCCGGGTGCTAGCTGAGGATTCTTATGGTGTTTTGGAGCTCTCTGAGATCTTTCAGCATAAGCAATCGGGGATGAGCCATCATCTCAAAGTATTGTCAGATGCAGGTCTTGTAACTAAGCGTCGAGAAGGTAATTCGATCTTTTACAGTAGGGCACTTGGTAGCGATAACAGCACAATAGCGCCCTTACAGCAACAACTCTACGTAACCGTGGATACCATCGACTTGCCGCCGGCAATAACTGAGAGAGTCGATAGTGTTAAGCAAGAGAGAGCGAGTCAATCACAACAGTTTTTTGTGCAGCAAGCGGATAAGTTCAAAGAGCGACAGGATTTAATTGCCGAATACCCAGTATACGGTGATGCAGTTGCTGAATTGTTGCGTAAAACTAAGCCTGCTGCTAGCGATATTGCGGTAGAGGTAGGTCCGGGCGCTGGTGAGTTTTTGAGTGTGCTTTCTGGGCAATTTGAGCAGGTAATGGCATTAGATAATGCCCCTACTATGCTAGAAAAAGCAAGGGATCACTGTTCGCAGCAAGGTATTAGAAATATTCAATTTGTCGATGGTGATACCCAGCAATTATCAGTTAAAAATATTACGGCTGATTGTATCGTGATGAATATGGTGCTGCATCATACGCCGTCACCTGCGGATATTTTTATTGATGTGGCCAATAGTTTACAGCCTAAGGGCATTTTATTAGTAACTGACTTATGTCGCCACGATCAAGATTGGGCCAAAACTGCCTGTGGTGATCTATGGTTAGGTTTTGACCCAGAAGAATTGCAACATTGGGCATTGGTTGCGGGTTTAGGAAAAGGCCATAGTAATTATTTGGCATTGCGTAATGGTTTTCAAATTCAGTTACAACAATTTATTAAGCGTTAGTTTTATTTAATAACTAACACAGAAATTAATCTACGAGGAAAATTACATGTCTGATTATTCAGTATTTACATCTGAATCTGTATCCGAAGGTCATCCCGATAAAATGGCAGACCAAATTTCTGATGCAGTAGTTGATGCGATGTTGAAAGATGACCCTGATTCACGAGTTGCTGTAGAAACAATGGTAAAGACAGGTATGGTTGTACTCGCTGGAGAAGTGAGAACGTCTACCTATATCGAATTAGAAGATTTAGTTCGACAGGTCGTACTCGATATCGGCTATAACTCAAGTGATGTCGGTTTTGATGGTGCATCGTGCTCAGTGCTTAATGCCATTGGTAAGCAATCATCCGATATTGCCATGGGTGTTGATGAAGCCGAGGGGAAAGAGCAGGGTGCTGGTGACCAAGGCTTGATGTTTGGTTATGCCAGTAACGAGACTGATGTATTGATGCCAGCTCCTATTTATTATTCACATCGCTTGGTTGAACGTCAGGCAAAAATGCGTAAAGAAAATGTATTGCCATGGTTGCGCCCAGACGCCAAGAGTCAGGTGACGCTCCGTTATGAAAATGGTAAGCCAATTGCTATCGATGCAGTGGTGTTATCTACTCAGCACGATGAAGATATTTCACTTGAAAATTTACGCGAAGCTGTACTGGAAGAAGTGATTAAGCCTGTCTTACCAGAAGAGTGGCTACATAAAGATACTTTATATCATATTAACCCAACTGGTAATTTTGTTATTGGTGGTCCAGTCGGCGATTGTGGTTTAACAGGGCGCAAAATTATTGTTGATACCTACGGTGGCATGGCGCGTCACGGTGGTGGAGCATTTTCTGGAAAAGATCCGTCAAAAGTTGACCGCTCGGCTGCTTACGCTGGTCGTTACGTGGCAAAAAATATTGTTGCTGCTGGTTTGGCTGATCGCTGTGAAATTCAAGTGTCTTATGCCATCGGTGTATCTGAACCAACGTCTATCTCGATTAATACATTCGGAACAGGAAAAATATCTGACGCGGAGATTTCTGTACTTGTACGTGAGCATTTTGACCTTCGTGCTGGAGGCTTGGTCTCTATGTTGGATCTTAAACGTCCTATCTATCGTGCAACGGCGGCCTATGGCCACTTTGGGCGAGAAGACGAAAATTTCACATGGGAAAAAACAGATAAAGCAGATGCATTGAAAAAAGCACTGTAATTCTTTAACTCAATTTAATCAAAGTGCTTTGAGCGCTTTAGCTGAGGATTTAACAATGAATACGAATGTAAAACCAGTAGAAAACTTTACTGATTATAAAGTGGCTGATATTAACCTGGCTGATTGGGGCCGCAAAGAAATTGATATTGCTGAAGGAGAAATGCCTGCATTAATGGCATTGCGCAAAAAATATAAAGCGACACAACCTTTGGCGGGTGCGAAAATCATGGGTTGTATTCATATGACAATCCAGACTGCAGTGTTAATTGAAACTCTTGTTGATTTGGGCGCTGAGGTTCGCTGGTCATCGTGTAATATTTTTTCTACACAAGATCACGCTGCTGCTGCGATTGCCGCTGCTGGCATTCCTGTTTTTGCATGGAAAGGGGAAACAGAAGAAGAGTTTATCTGGTGTATTGAGCAGACGATCAAGGCTGAAAAAGATAGCGATGCTGTTTGGGATGCGAATATGATTCTGGATGATGGTGGTGATCTAACAGAAATGTGTCATAGCAAATATCCAGCGATGTTAGACATTATTCATGGTATTTCTGAAGAGACCACGACGGGTGTTCACCGCTTATTAGAGATGTTAGAGAAAGGCGAATTAAAAGTGCCTGCTATTAATGTGAATGATTCGGTAACCAAATCTAAAAATGATAATAAGTACGGCTGTCGTCATAGTTTAAATGATGCGATTAAGCGTGGTACGGATCATTTGTTATCAGGTAAAAAAGCATTAGTAGTAGGTTATGGTGATGTGGGTAAAGGTTCTGCCGCATCATTAAGGCAAGAAGGTATGGTGGTTAAAGTGACTGAAGTCGACCCTATTTGTGCAATGCAAGCCTGTATGGATGGTTTTGAAGTAGCTTCGCCTTATATTAATGGTGTTAATTTGGAAAATGCTGATTGTATTAATAAAGAGTTATTGGGTACTACCGATCTTATTGTAACGACAACCGGTAACACTAATGTCTGTGATAAATTTATGCTGCAAGCCTTAAAGCCTGGTGCGGTTGTTTGTAATATCGGCCATTTCGATAATGAAATTGATACAGCTTACATGAGAGAGAATTGGCAGTGGGATGAGGTAAAACCTCAAGTCCATAAAATTTCTCGTAGCGAACAAGACGGTGATCATTTGATTCTACTTTCAGAGGGCCGCTTAGTGAATTTAGGTAATGCGACTGGACATCCTTCGCGCATTATGGATGGTTCTTTTGCTAATCAGGTGCTTGCACAAATGTACCTGTATGAAGCTAAGTTTGCTGATTTACCCGAAGAACAAAAAGCTGACAATCTTTATTTAAAAGTGTTGCCTAAAAAGTTAGATGAAGAAGTGGCAGCTGATATGGTTGCAGGTTTCGATGGTGTTATTACCAAGCTGACAAAGACTCAAGCAGATTATATTAATGTGTCAGTAGATGGGCCATTTAAACCAGAAGCCTATAAGTATTAGAGTTATTTTTAATTGAATTGTTTGCCTGTAGCAGGCAAACAATTTGTGAGACTGTAAAAACAGGATATTAGAATGAGTGACAATGAGTCGAACGAACAAGATTTACGTATAAGCTTTGAATTTTTTCCGCCTCGAACGGATGAAGGCAAGAAAAAATTGATTAATATCCGCAATGAATACGCAAAATTTTCCCCTGAATTTTATTCGATGACCTATGGTGCAGGTGGTACAACGCGAACCAATACTAAAGATCTGGTTGTAGAGTATAACAATGCAGGTTTTTCAACGGCGCCGCATTTATCCTTTGGTGGAGATAATAATGATGTCATTGCTGAATTAATCGAAGAGTATAAAGCCGCTAATGTTGATCGCATTGTAGCGCTCCGTGGTGATATGCCATCGGGCTTGGGGAGTTCGAAAATGGTATACGCGAATGAATTGGTTGCTTTCATACGAGAACGATTTGGTGACCATTTTCATATTGAGGTTGCCGCCTACCCTGAGATTCACCCAGAATCAAAAAGTTATACTTCGGATATCCATTACTTGAAAGGCAAATTCGATGCGGGAGCGGATAGCGCGTTAACACAATATTTCTTTAATCCTGATGCTTATTTTTATTTTATGCAGCGTTGTCAGGATGCTGGTATCGATAAACCGATCTATCCGGGTATTATGCCTATCCTTAATATCAAGAGCTTGGCGCGTTTTAGTGATGCCTGTGGTGCAGAGATTCCACGTTGGCTACGAAAAGCACTTGAAGCTTATGGTGATGACCAGGAAAGTATGCGGGCATTTGCCGCAGATGCCGTGACAGAGTTTTGTGAGCTGCTGTTAGATAATGGCGCTCCAGGGTTGCATTTTTACACAATGAACCAATTGGAGCCGGTTAAGACAATCATTGATAATCTAGGTTTGAATAAATAGGAACCATCACCTGAAGCAACCTAAAGTACATATTCTTTAGGTTGTTTATAGTCATAAAATCGGTAAGTTGAAGGGGTAGTGTGTTTTATGCGCATTCCTAGAATTTATACTGAACAGCCTTTAGTTGAAAACCAATCGTTAGTTTTAGGTACTGTCGAATCTCATTATATCTCCAAAGTTTTGCGGATGAAGGTTGGTCGTGAACTGATTCTATTTAATGGAATACCTTTGTCTGGGCAATATGGTGAATACAATGCGGTAATCACTAATACGAATAAAAAATCGGTTACTGTCGAAATAAAAAAATTTCACAGTAAAGAAACTGAATCTCCAGTAATGGTCGAGTTAGGGGTCTGCCTGATTAAAAACGACAGGATGGATTGGTTGTTACAAAAGGCAACTGAGTTGGGGGTGAATACGTTCTCTCCTTTGATTAGTGAATATGTTGATGTAAAAATTCCGGCGGACCGTTTAGAAAAAAAGATTCAACATTGGCAGCAAATTATTATTAGTGCTTGTGAACAGTGTGGGCGCACACGGGTCCCAGTTCTTCACAAACCTCATTCTTTTACTCAATGGGTTGAAACTGTTAAAGCGGAAAGTAAACACATATTGCATCCCTACAATGCACAGCCTTTTGACTCACATTCTGCTGGTAGTAGTGCTAACCTTGAAGCGCTTGCACTTGCTGTAGGGCCGGAAGGTGGTTTAACGGAGTCAGAGGTGGAATTGGCACATCAGCACAATTTTATTCCCATGTCCTTAGGCCCCCGTATTCTAAGAGCAGAAACGGCTCCGTTAGCAGCTTTGTCGATAATTCAACACCGTTTAGGCGATTTTTAAAGCCTCACTGAGATTATTTTTTCCGAATTATTCTCAGATTAAACCGACGTTGATTTATACCCTACCCGAAAGCCTCCCCATTGTTTGCCTTTCACCATAATGGGAATGGAAAGGTCGTGCAAAATTTCTCCAGTATCACGTTTATAGGTTTGAATTAAAAACGCTTTGTCATGGTTACCGCAACGCGAGCCCGTAGGGTCATCAAATATGCGTTTAGTGCGGTTGTGCGCCAAATCGTAATCATAATCTCCCGTGAGCGGTTGCGAGAAACATTTATTATGTGTTGGGAAGTAGCCATTATTGTCTACCGCACCCGCATAAAAAATACAGTCCTCTTCAAGAATGGGATCTTGAATATCGGGCAATACACGATCCGTGAATTCATCAAAGCGAGAGCTATGTTTGATAGGGTCCGTGCCGGATATGGGGACATAATTTCGGTCAAATAGCGCATCCAGAGTAATTTCATTATTGGCAATAGCTTCTTCAAATATATGTTGTATTGCGTCTACCGCCGCCTTTCCTTTCCTCATGGCAATCTCATGCTCGCCTTGCAATGCTTCTTGCCCTAGTAATTCATAAATATACTCGGCGCGCCTTGAGAGTTTACTTGATTGGCCTGAGACTTCTTCAACATCCTCTTTCGTGGTGATGAGCTCGGTGGCTAGTTGTTCAAAACCAGAGGCAATCGATATTTGGTGTTCACTGTTTTCCTGGGCTCTATTGCGAGCAATGATGACTTGCTCATCTACTTTGTGAGCCTGTGTATCAATTTCTGATAGGCAGCTGTTGACTTTTAGTGTCTTCTCTTTGGTTTCTCCCACGGTATTAACCAGTTGCGACATAGCCTTACCAACTTTAGTAATCTCCTTGTTGATTTCCTGAGCCATACCGCTGATTTCGCTGGTGGATGATGAGGTTCTATTCGCTAGATTACGCACCTCATCGGCGACAACGGCAAACCCTCGGCCATGCTCACCGGCTCGCGCAGCTTCAATGGAAGCATTCAGCGCTAATAGATTTGTTTGGTCGGCAATACTGTTGATCTCGTGGGTAATATCAAATATTTGCGAGGTCTGGCTGTCCAGTTGAGAAATTAATTGAGCGACTTCTTGAACCTGATCGGTGGTTCTATCCATATCGGTATTGGTAGACTCTATCGCTTCTCTACCTTGATGGCTTGCGGTACTGGTATTTGATGAAAGCTCACCAAGGTGACTGCTACCTTCCAGCGCCGATTGAATGTTGCTGGTCACTATAGAAGAGGTTTCTGTCACGTTTTCAATCGTTTCAAGTTGTGCATTCACTTGTTTTTTCAGTGACTCGCAAGCAAATGACACTTCTGCGCCGGCAATGGCGACCTGACTACAGGTCGTTGCAATACCGCCCGCTTTTTCGAGTGACTGGTCGAGGTGGTGACTGATGGCATTTAAAAGTTCATCACCATTGAGGTCAATATGATTGAAGTGCTGTTCCCGAAGTGCAGACAAATGTTGGTTTAGTGGCTTGAACATTGTCCAGTAGAAAACGGCATAGGCAATTAAGGTAGAGCTTACGCTGATGATCAGCGCTGGCCAGAATGAAAAGAAAACGCTACCGGCTCCGATAATACAAGATAAACCTATAGCTAAAGAAATAAGATTAAAAGATGGGTGCTTCATTGTGTAGGGCTGCTCCGCTGTTGAGATTTAAGCTTTTATGCACCTGGCATTTGCTCAACATATATTCAAAGATAACCGCAACAATTAATTGAATCTCTCCTGTATATTCATTAATACATCGTTGGATTTGGGTGTTTAATAACTTGAGTGTTTATTATTCAAGTTTTTATAACTATAGCTAATGATTCGGGGTTTTGTAGCACGATCGGGGCTATTGAGACTATTTTTAGGGTGAAATGGACTAATACTTTAGTATAGTGACTACCTCTTATGGCTATCGATGGTGCTTACTAATTTCTAGAGGTTTTGTTGCTTGCCGGTGGCTATCTATATCATGGGGCGGTTACAATGCCCGCAATTTACGTATTTGATGACAAGCTTAATACCATGAATATCGATAAAAACTGGTGGGAACTGAACCCCAAGTGGCAGCATAATATTATTCCTGCCAATGGGAGTAGGTGCTCTAGTGGTAAACGCTGGTTATTTCTATTGTTGCTATTAGCAGTGGTTGGATTTGTTTTATACGATAATCACAGTAAATTACTTAGCCATTTTCATGCGGGTGAATACTTGCAGATGACGGAGTTGGTCGTCATTATTTTCCCGTTACTGTTTGTTGCTCAGCAAATTAAGAAAAGCCGACAGTATTCACGGTTTGGCGAAGTCTCTTTCGTGATGGATCCATTTCCAGCCATTATAGGAGAGAAGTTTGGCGGCTATCTGGAAATTAATAAGGGGGCTGAAGGTTTAGAGTTTATGGCAGAGCTCTTATTGATGGAGCAATCTGAACTCAATGAAGGTGATAATCGAAATACACAGACTGATATGATCTGGAAGCGTGAGCTGTCAGTTCATACCGAACGTGCCATGCTCGGTGTTCGCTTACTGATAGACTCTCAATTACCGGATGATAAACCGCCTTCGCAACCGCAAAGAAGTCACTATAAGTTTTGGCGGTTATACGTTTATTCGAGCAATAAGAAATTTAAGCAAACATGGGATGTGCCCATTATTGCTGCCAGTGACTACGTATAGGAACCTCTGATTAACCTCGGATATTTTCTGGCTTGCAGGCGTTGCCGAGATCAAGGCGTCTCTTGCAGGTAATGTCTAGACCTTGGCAAAAGAGACAACGCAGAGATCGGTAACGCCTGCAAGCCCCACAGGGCGTGGCTAAAATGCGTTTATGCTGTGTTGAACTTCTTGCTAAGGACGACGGCCATTAGCTGCAAAGTCCGCCTAGCCTAAACGCATTTTAGACTCACGCAGAAATCATTCGAGGTTAATCAGAGATTCCTATAAAATTTATACGCTACATTTTTATCATAATGTTTAATTTTAAATATAAAGAAAATAGGAAGAATATATGTCTGAAGTGGTGAGCCCTGACGCCCACGAAGCGATTTCATTGAAAGAGTATGCCGAGAAAGCGTATCTGGATTATTCCATGTATGTGATTCTTGACCGTGCATTACCGCATATTGGCGATGGTTTGAAGCCAGTGCAGCGTCGCATTGTCTATGCGATGAGTGAGTTAGGTTTAAAAGCAACAGCAAAATTTAAAAAGTCAGCACGTACTGTGGGTGACGTGATTGGTAAATTCCATCCCCATGGAGATTCTGCGGCTTATGAAGCGATGGTCTTAATGGCTCAGCCATTTTCTTATCGCTACCCATTAGTTGATGGCCAGGGTAACTGGGGATCGCCAGATGATCCTAAATCATTTGCGGCTATGCGTTATACAGAATCTCGTCTGACAGCATATAGCGAAGTATTGTTATCAGAATTGGGACAGGGCACTGCAGAGTGGGCCCCTAATTTTGATGGAACAATGGAAGAGCCCAAAGTGTTGCCTGCTCAAGTTCCGAATGTTTTGTTGAATGGAACCACTGGTATTGCTGTGGGCATGGCCACTGATATTCCTCCGCATAATTTGAAGGAAGTCGTTGCTGCCACGATTCATTTATTGAAAAACCCTAAAGCAACTACTGCCGAGCTGTGCGAGTTTGTTCTCGCGCCGGATATGGCCACTAGCGCTGAAATTATCACGCCCAAAAAAGATATTGTGAATTTGTACGAGACGGGTCGTGGCAGTTTGCGTATGCGTGCTATCTGGTCAAAAGAAGATGGTGATGTTGTCGTCACTGCCTTACCTCACCAAGTCAGTGGTGCCAAAGTAATGGAACAAATTGCGGCACAAATGCAGGCGAAAAAATTGCCAATGGTTGCCGATTTACGTGATGAATCTGATCATGAAAATCCTACACGCTTGGTTATTATTCCTCGTTCCAACCGTATTGACATTGATCAGTTAATGAATCATTTATTCGCAACAACGGACCTAGAGCGAACCTACCGTATCAATATGAACATGATTGGTATTAATGGTTTGCCTGCGGTTAAACCACTGAATGTGATTTTGGGTGAATGGCTTGAATTCAGAACAGCGACTGTTCGTCGCCGCTTGCAATACCGTTTGGATAAAATTCTTAAGCGCCTTCATATCTTAGAAGGTTATTTAGCCGCGTTTTTAAATATCGATGAAGTGATAGAAATTATTCGTCATGAAGATCACCCAAAGCAAAAATTGATTGAGCGCTTTAAAATTACTGAAATTCAAGCGGAAGCCATTCTTGAATTAAAGTTGCGTCAAATTGCAAAACTTGAAGAAATTAAAATTCGTGGCGAACAAGATGAGTTGTCGAAAGAGCGCGATGGTTTAGAAGCAACCTTAGGCTCTGCGACTAAATTGAAAAATTTAGTGAAAAAAGAATTGCAGGAAATATCCGATAAACATGGTGATGATCGTCGTTCCCCGTTAGTTGTCCGGCACGAAGCCCAAGCGTTAAGCGAAACTGACTTGTTGAGCAGTGACCCAATCACTGTTGTGATTTCAGAAAAAGGATGGATACGCGCCGCGAAAGGGCACGATGTTGACCCTGTTGCGTTAAGTTACAAATCTGGTGATAGCTATAAATTCTCGGTACCAGGAAAATCAAATCAGAATGTATTGTTGCTTGATTCCACCGGTCGTAGTTATGCGATTGCCGCACATACATTGCCTTCAGCCAGAGGACAGGGAGAGCCTGCCAGCGGTCGTTTGAACCCACCCAGTGGTGCAACATTTACCGGTTTATTGATGGGGCAGGATGAGCAGCGAGTGATGGTTGCTAGTGATGCGGGTTATGGGTTTGTTGCTAAACTCAGCGATTTGTATACAAAAAATAAAGCCGGTAAAGCACTATTAACCCTGCCTAAGGGAGCTAGAGTACTCGCGCCTACCTTAGTGTCTGATAATAAAGACGCGTTGGTGGTTGTCATTAGTAACGAAGGTCGTATGCTATTATTCCCGCTTTCGGAATTGCCCGAGTTAGCACGTGGCAAAGGCAATAAAATGCTGAGTATTCCGCCAGCGCGGGTCCAATCGAGAGAAGAGTTTGTTATAGCAGCAGGGCTAATTAGTGATAAGAAAAAGCTGAAAGTCTATTCTGGTAAGCGCCATGCAAGCTTTAAACTATCTGAGCTTGATCACTATATTGGTGAGCGTGGCCGACGCGGGCATAAGCTCCCCAGGGGATTCCAAAAGGTCGATAGTATAGAAATTATTGATTAATAATAGCTCCAGGGATGGAGTCGTTTTAACGATAGAAAAGGTGTTTTAATTACTTTTAAAAATAACAATAAATAAAGAGATACAATGACAAAATATCATGAATAAGTGCTATCGATGAGTATGATTCAAGGCGCTAAATTTTAAGCACTCTATTTAAAGATATTAAAAAAATAATAAAAAATAGTTAACGATATAATAATTATATAGTTTTTCTTACTAACTATTGTTTAGTTTTCATGACAAAAAATAATGTGGTTTTAAAAAAGTATCGCTGGGCTATCTTGCCTACTGTGGTTCTATGCTCTTTGTTTGTTTTATTGCTGATTGGATATTTAACAGAGCGCACAGCGTTAAATGAAACCAAGACCCGTATGGAAAATACATTGGCTTTTCAGACGGCTACCTTAAAAGCCAGCATGGAAAAGTATACTGTTCTCGCCGCATTAATCGCCAGGCGTCCCGATATTATTCGAGCACTAAGCAGTAAAAATTTACTGCAAGATTTGCCGACAGCTGATCAGTTGACAACAGACTTTGCCGGTTTAAGTGGTGCAGACGATGTATGGATAGTGGATGTTAGTGGCTCAATACTAATCAGTAATCGCCCCTTAAGTCAGTCTCCTACCATTTCCAATAAAGAATTTTTTAAAAGTGCACTGCAAGGCAGTTTAGGCCGGGCGAGTGTTGTCACTAATACGGGGCAACGTTTATACATATTTGCATCTCCTGTATTCAATAACAATCAAGTGGTTGGTGTGATTGTTGTTCGAGTTGATTTGGAGTATCTGGAACGAGTCTGGGTACTTTTACAAGATCCGATGCTCGTCATTGATGAAACTGGGCGGATACTGCTTTCGAGTATACCGACGTGGCGATTAAAGTCGTTTTATAATGAAACTGAATTAGGTAATACAGAAAGAGAAATTGATCGTTATCTGGTAGAAAAATTTACAACCAATTCCAGAGACCGGCTGATGTTATATCAGGTGCTTGATAAGGACAGAGGGCGTGACTTTTTACAAGTCACTCAATATGTTGCCTTGTTAGGTTGGGAAGTTCATGCGCTTTCGAATTATCAGTCAATCGCTGTACAGAGAAATACTGTAGTATTGATCAGCTTCCTAATGATGGCTTTATTGGCCATGGCGTTTGGCTTATGGCTTAGTCGCCAGAAAAGATTAGTGGAAGAGCAACGCTCACAGCAGGCATTTGCATTGAGGCTAGAACGCCAAGTGCGAGATAGAACCCATGAGTTGACAACTACAAACCAGCAATTGGAAATAGAGATTGATGAACGACGCCTTGCTGAAAAACATTTACGAGAGGCTCAGCAAGAATTGGTTCAGGCAGCTAAATTAGCAGGTATTGGGCAGATGTCCGCAGTATTAGCCCATGAATATAATCAGCCATTAGCGGCAATTCGTTCTTACGCCGATAATGCGACGACGTTTTTGTCTAAAGATAATGCCGATGCAGCAACGGATAATCTACAACGTATTAATATGCTGGTGGATAAGATGGCCAGTTTAACCAATACACTGCGTAATTTTACCCATAAGTCGACCAGTGAATTTAAACGCTTTTCCATTAATGGCGTTATGGACGAGTTGGTGATATTGCTATCCCCACAGGCAAAAAAACAGCAAGTAAAGCTCAATTTAATCGCGCCTGAACATCCGGTATTTGTGATGGGAGAGCATGGACGATTATCTCAGATTGTGGCTAATCTAGTGACGAATGCAATGGATGCTGTCAATGACTCTTCGATTAGGAAAGTCGATGTATGTTGGTATCAGGAACTTGATAAAGCCATTATTTTAGTGAAGGATACTGGGCCTGGCGTTGATGATAAGATAAAAGAAAAAATGTTTGATGCTTTCTTTACCACTAAAGGTACTGACAGTGGTTTAGGGTTGGGTTTATTTATCGTAATGAATATTATTAATGATTTTAACGGTTCTTTATCCCTTAAAGAAGAACAGGGTTATGGTGCCGTTTTTGAAATTGTTTTACCTTTGGCAGAATAAGTAATGATAGAAAACGCTAAAGTATTAGTTGTCGATGATGATGACGACTTGCGCCATGCACTCATACAAAGTTTGGAATTAGCGGGCTATGAAGTGAATGGCTACAGTAATGGGCAGGGAGTATTGAGCCATATTAACCGAAGCTTATACGGTGTATTGGTGACCGATATTCGGATGCCGGCTATCGATGGTATGGAATTGCTTTCCAAGGTGCTAGAGATCGACCCTGCTATTCCAACTATATTGATTACTGGCCATGGTGATATTTCTACTGCCGTTGATGCAATGCGCAATGGTGCTTATGACTTTATCGAAAAACCTTTTGCGAGTGAACGTTTAGTTGGCGCTGTCTCCCGCGCTCTTGAAAAGCGCCGTCTGGTATTGGAAAACCGTACTCTGCGTGAAGAGTTGTCCGGCCAGGAAGATTTAGGTAAGCGCCTTGTTGGGCGGACTCCATCAATGCTTAAACTGCGATCAGAAATATCGGCCTTAGCTCAGACGGATGTCGACGTATTGATATGGGGTGAGACTGGTTCCGGTAAAGAGGTGGTAGCAAGAGCACTGCATGAAGAAGGCAGCAGGAAAGATAAGCCTTTTATTGCATTAAATTGTGGTGCTATTCCTGTCGAAATGATGGAGTCTGAGTTGTTTGGGCACGAGTCAGGTGCGTTTACCAGTGCGAATAAACAGCGGGTCGGAAAACTTGAATATGCTAACGGAGGTACAATTTTTCTGGATGAAATTGAATCGATGCCTTTGGAGTTACAGGTTAAATTGCTGCGTGTGATTGAAACTCGCAGTATTGAGCGTTTAGGTTCAAATAATGTTATTGATCTAGACATACGTTTTATTGCTGCGACAAAAACTGATCTAGAAGTCGCGAGCCAGCAGCAATTATTCCGTGCAGACCTATATTATCGATTAAATGTGGTTACGCTAACGATACCTCCTGTAAGAGAGCGTAAAGAAGATATTCCTGCACTAATGCATCATTTGGCGCGCGAAGCGAGAACTCGCTATCGTCGAGAAATTCCTGAATATACGCCAGAGTTAATGGCTGAGCTTATGTCTTATGACTGGCCGGGCAATGTTCGCGAGCTACGCAATGTTGTTGATCGTTGGGTTTTGGGCTTGGGCATCGGGTTATCTTCAGACGAGCCTTTATCGACTACCTCAAGCCTGGTTGATTTGCCCACACAGATGGCCAATATTGAGAAACATCTAATTGCTACGGCACTGTCGGCAAACAATGGAAGTATCAAAAAGACTTACGAGCAACTGCAGATATCCCGCAAAGCGCTCTATGAAAAGATGAAAAAGTACCAGCTCCAGGCCGACGGTAAAAAAGACGATAGTTAGTTACAGCGCACTAGTTATACGCAGATACTATCAGTCTTAGAATGTGTCGATTCGGTAACATATGATTATTTTATTGTGTTGCAATGGGTACATTGTCACTTAAATTTGCATGAAGGGTTTGTAATAAAATATAAAAATAGATTAAAAATCAATAGCTTATAATGCCTTGAGAATGTTGGCACAATGAGTGCTATACCAGTGTCTGATTTAATATCAAAATAATAACGATGTAGTATTTCTATAATAATGAACTTCACTGGAGAGAACCTATGAAAAAACTATTCACGGCAGCGATTATTGCTGCAACAGCTTTTAGTGCGAATACTTTTGCTAACTGTGACCCAGGTGAGCGCGTCATCAAGTTTAGCTTTGTGACTGCGGCAACTGGCCATCCAAAAGGTGAGGCAGCTACGGCAATTGCAAATCGCATTAACTCTGAGATGAATGGAAAAGCGTGTATGCAATTATTTCCTAGTTCCCAGTTATTCGATGATAATAAAGTAATGGAAGCTCTACTGTTGGGCGATGTACAAGTTGCTGCTCCTTCGCTATCTAAATTTGAAGCCTATACGAAAAAATACCGTATTTTCGATTTCCCCTTCTTGTTCAGCGATATGGATGCTGTGAATAAATTTACCCAGGGTCCCAAAGGTCAAGAACTACTCGGTGCTATCGAAAACAAAGGCTATGTTGGTCTTTCTTATATTTATAATGGTTTAAAACATTTTTCTGCTAACAAACCTCTCGTACTTCCTTCTGATGCAGATGGGTTAAAATTCCGTGTGCAAACCTCTGATGTCGCGGTGGCTATGATCGAAGCCATTGGTGGTAACGCACAAAAATTAGCATTTAAAGAAGTTTATGGTGCACTGCAAACGGGTGTAGTCGATGGCCAAGAAAATACCTGGTCTAATATCTACACCAAAAAATTCTTTGAAGTGCAGAAAGGTACCACTGAAACTAACCATCAATTATTGACATACTTGGCGGTGACTTCTAAAGATTGGTTGAATAGCTTACCAGCGGATGAGCGCAAGCAGTTTTTAACGATCTTTAAAGAAGAAACCAATAAAGCCAATGCGCGTTCTACTGAAGTTAACGAAGCCAATAAGCAAAAAATCCTTGCGGCTGGTGGAACAATTCGCACATTGACCCCTGAACAACGCAAAGCGTGGATAACTGTTATGCGACCTGTTTGGGATAAGTTTGCTAAAGACGTTGGTCAAGATACGATTGATGCTGCTGTTGCAGCAGGTCAATAGGTTTTAATTTACGGGAGCCTACTTTAATGTAGGCTCTTTGTTTTTTTAAGGTATGTTAATTCAATTAAAAAATAATAAATAATCTGTTAAAAACATATTTTTTATATCATTATTTAATCAATCTTTATTCTAAAAATATCATATCAATTGCTTTATAAGGTAAGGATATGATTTCTCTATACATATATTTGGCGAATAATTATGAATAAGCTTTCAAAGTTTATCGATCGACTTGAGGAAGATTTTATAGCGTTACTGCTTGGGTTAATGGTCTTGATCACCTTTACTCAAGTGGTTGCGCGTTACGGTTTTAATTCTGGATGGGGAAGTGCGCTTGAAATTACACAAGTGCTGTTTGCCTGGTTGATATTGTTTGGTATGAGCTACGGTATTAAAAAAGGGATTCATCTAGGTGTTGATATTTTAATTAGAAAATTTTCGGCACCAATATTTAAGGTGTTTGCATTATTCGGTGCTGTTGCCTGTATTATTTATGGTGTGACGTTTTTTTCCGCTCACTGGATTACATGGGTAGGAGGTGATCCAGGAAAGGGTGGCGCTTACTTTTACTGGTCAAAGATGTACCAGTTAAATATCGGTATGGAAAGTATCGCTTTGCCGGAGTTTATTTTTGGTGAAGACCAACGTTTGCCTCGTTGGGTGGCCTATCTAATGTTGCCGGTTGGTTTAGCTTTATTTGTTTTACGCTGTGTGCAGGCATTTTTCGAGATACTGTTCAATAAGCGTGAAATGATTATTGCTTCTCATGAAGCTGAAGAACTACTTGAACAAAATAAAAATGTAGTAGGGGATTAATTGTGGAGAGTATATTTCTATTTGGACTATTATTTTTATTTTTGTTTCTTGGTGTTCCTGTTGCAGTTTCTTTAGGGCTTTCGAGTGTTTTAGTTATCGCATTTTTTTCTCATGATTCTGTTTCATCTGTGGCCTTACAGCTACTAAATGCATCACAAAAATATACATTACTAGCTATTCCTTTCTTCATATTGGCTTCTGCCTTTATGTCGACTGGTGGTGTTGCTAAACGTATCATTCGGTTTTCAATTGCAACGATGGGGCATTTCCGTGGTGGTTTAGCGATTGCCAGTGTATTTGCCTGTATGTTGTTCGCAGCATTGTCCGGCTCATCGCCAGCAACTGTTGTTGCGATTGGTACTATTGCTATCACTGCCATGAGAGAAGTAGGCTACAGTAAAGACTTTGCTGCTGGTGTTATTGCCAATGCGGGGACTTTGGGGATTTTAATTCCACCTTCTATTGTGATGGTGGTCTATGCTGCCGCCACAGATGTCTCCGTTGGGCGCATGTTTCTGGGTGGTGTGATTCCAGGTATTCTTGCTGGCCTTATGTTGATGACAGTGATTTATATCAATGCGCGCATACGCGGTATGGAGAAGCGTCCTTTTGCAGGTATTGCTGAGATTATGGATTCAGCGGGTTCTGCATCATGGGGTTTATTATTAATTGTTATTATTCTTGGTGGGATTTACAGTGGTGTGTTTACACCCACTGAAGCTGCTGCTGTTGCTGCGGTTTATGCCTTTTTAATTGCAACGCTGGTTTATCGGGATATGGGCCCGTTAAAGGAAGTGCCATGGCGTAATGAGGGAGAATCACTTTCTCAATCTGCTATGCGTAATAGTTGCTTGATCGTTAAAAAGTTTCCCTTGTTATTTTTCCATGGCGATACACGCAATGTGATGGTTGACGGTGCGAAGACAACCATCATGTTAATGTTTATTATCGTGAATGCTTTGGTATTTTCTCATGTATTAGTGGGGGAGCGAATCCCTGATTTAATTACTAACTTAATGCTGGATGCTGGTTTTGAATGGTGGCAGTTTTTAATTGTTGTCAATATTATCCTGCTGATTGGTGGTCAGTTTATGGAACCATCAGGATTGTTATTGATTGTCGCACCGGTTGTTTTCCCTATTGCCATTGAATTAGGAATTGACCCTATACATTTGGGAATTATGATGGTCGTTAATATGGAGATAGGAATGATCACTCCACCCATTGGGCTAAACCTATTTGTCACATCAGGTATTACAGGAATGAGTATGGCGCGTGTCGTGAAAGCAGCGATGCCATTTGTAGGTGTTCTATTTATCTTTCTAATCTTGGTAACTTATATTCCAGCTATTTCCAGTTGGTTGCCTACATTAATGATGGGGCCTGAAGTAATCACAAAATAATAAGATAGTTAACAAACCATTTTATAAAATACTAAACCGATGTTAGACATGCAAATTAGGCCGAATATAAAGCCACTGTATTGTCTAACATACGGTTTGAAAACCCCCATTCATTGTCATACCAAGACATCACCTTAACTAAATTTCCTTTTACTTTTGTTTGGCTTAAATCAAAAATGGATGAGGCTGGATTGTGATTGTAATCGACAGAGACTAAAGGTAATTTATTGCATTCTAATATGCCTTTTAAATAACTATCAGCTGCTGATTGAATAGTTGAGTTGACTTCTTCTACACTAGTTTCTTTTTGGGTGTAAAAAGTAAAATCGACCAGAGATACATTTATGGTAGGTACCCTAACAGCCATGCCATCTAATTTTCCATTCAGTTCTGGTAGTACTAAACCAACAGCACCTGCAGCGCCTGTTTTGGTTGGAATCATTGATTGCGTTGCTGAGCGTGCGCGATATAAGTCACTATGGTAAACATCGCTGAGTTTTTGGTCATTGGTGTATGAGTGGATGGTCGTCATTAATCCTTTTTGAATACCCAGTGCATCATTCAAGGGTTTAGCAATCGGAGCCAAGCAGTTAGTCGTGCAGGATGCATTGGAAATAACTGTATGTTCTGAGGTTAATACTGTGTGATTAATGCCATAGACGATTGTGGCATCAGCATTACTCGCGGGTGCAGAAATGATCACTTTTTTGGCGCCAGCAGAAATATGCATACTGGCTTTTTCTCGGTTATTAAAAATTCCTGTGCACTCATATACCACATCAACTTCTAATTCTGCCCACGGCAAATCTTCAGGGTTCCTTTCTGCATAGATAGCAATGGAGTCATCATTCACTGTCATGTGGCTATCAGTATTACTTACGCTGGGAGAAAAGTGCCCATGTACCGAATCAAATTTGAGTAGATGTGCATTAATATCAGCACTGCCTAAATCATTAATGGCAACAACACGAATGAGTTTGTGATGGTCTGATTCATACAATGCGCGTAGAACATTCCGGCCGATACGCCCGAAACCATTGATGGCGACTTTTATCGTCATATCTATTTTCCTTTATTATTTCTATGGTGTGATGGAATATTTTGTATAACGCTACTTTTAATCTTAGTAGAGGATTATCGAATCAACTTGGTTTTTTATTTTTGGAGGACTTAAACACGAACATGTTTTTTATCGCGCCAAAATAACCCGCTACTGATTTCTATCAGCTACAAAATATATGTAATAAAGTGAGCCTGAAGGTCCTCATAGCTTTCGATTAATAACGGAGCAATCAAAGAATACAATAAGGAATTTTGTATACATTAATGTATACGTTAAATTTTGTCAATAATTCCTCTGTTATGCGTTGCTCTTAGTACATTAAGCATGCCGATTATTTGAAAACTGATGTTGTCATCACCGTCCGTAACATATGTTAACGGCTAAATCTTAAGAGGCCTCTTGGCATTTTCTGCTTTGAGCGGTTTTTTTATTCGTTAGCTCAGTGATAACATCGATTAACCTTTCCACCTGCTCAGTTGTTAATCGTAGTCCGAGCTTGGTTCGTCGCCATAACAAGTCTTCTACCGACAAAACCCATTCTTGCTCGATCAGGTATTGCACTTCACAGTGATAAAGTCCGGCGCCAAAATGTTCGCCCATACCTTGTTGGTTTTTACAGGCCGATAATATGTGATGAGTTAGTGTTCCATAACTACGAATGTAACGCTCTAAAATGCTTTGTTCTAACCACGGGTATTGCCTGTTGAGGTCCACGGCTAGTACCTTGGGTGATTCAAAGTCTCCTCCAGGCAAGGCTGTCGACTTTGTCCAGCTGGGGCCAGTGCTTGGGAAAAAATGTTTAATTTTATCTGTCGCTGCTTCTGCCAGCTTGCGATAGGTAGTAATTTTCCCTCCAAAAATAGAGAGCAGAGGAGCCAGTCCATTTTTATCGTCAATCTCCAGTGTATAGTCTCGTGTAATTGCTTGAGCTGACGAAGATTCGTCATCTAACAATGGCCTTACCCCTGAGTAAGTATGCACAATATCGGAGTGAGTAATTTTATGTTTGAAATGCTTATTGGTGATATCGATTAAATAATCTATTTCGCTATCCGAAATCGAGACTTTCGATGGATCCTCATCCACTTCGACATCTGTTGTACCGATTAATGAAAAGTCATTTTCATAAGGGATAATAAAAACAATACGATCATCTTCATTTTGTAAAATATAGGCTTGTTCCTGATCGTGTATTTTAGGAACAACAATATGGCTGCCTTTAACTAAGCGAACATTTTGGGGAGCTTTAGCTTCAATGACGTCATGAAATAAGTTCGCCACCCATGGGCCAGCGGCATTCACCAACATTCTGCATTTTTTGATGGTTGTGCTATTGGTTTTATTATCTTTAAGATGGACTAGCCAGTGGTCTTTTTTGCGTTCCGCTTTTACACAAGTGCATTGAGTCTTTATTCTTGCACCATGGTTTCTCGCTGACATCGCATTCAGCAACACAAGCCTGGCATCATCAACCCAGGCATCTGAGTATTCAAAGCCTTTCTTCATGGTGTCCACCAAAGGGCTGGTTGAATCAAATGATACGCCGTGGGATTTTTTTAGAGTAGTGCGCTTGCTTAAGTGATCGTATAAGAACAAGCCAGCCAATATCATCCATCGCGGTCTGAGGTGAGGGCGATGAGGCAGGATAAAGCGCAATGGCCATATAATATGATGTGCATTTCTCAGTAGCACTTCTCGTTCAGCTAGTGCATCTTTCACTAACCTGAATTCATAATGTTCTAAATAGCGAAGTCCACCATGAATCAATTTCGTGCTATTGGATGAGGTGCTGGAAGCAAGATCATCCTTTTCACAAAGAAGTACATTGAGTCCACGACCAGCCGCATCGTTGGCAATGCCACAGCCATTGATGCCTCCGCCTATCACGATCAAATCATGTATATCTTCGTTTGCCATAAGCATTACAGAGTGTGTTTGGTGGGGTATAGGTCAGGAATATATGTTGCTTTTGCAAAAAATTCAACATTAAAAGAATAAAAAAGAACAAAAAAGAACATTTTGGTCAAAAACTGTCTATTTTCTGTAATAGAATATGTGAAATGGAGTTTTATGGAGAAAATGATGGCTTTTAGGTTATGTGTAATTGCACGCCATTGGATTGCAATAGACTTTTAATATTTTCTGATGGGTCGAAGTCGGTAAACAGGTGGTTGGCTTCGTTAATGTTGCCGAGGCGTATCATGGCATTGCGGCCAAATTTAGTATGGTCGGCCGCTAGCAGGACTTGTCTGGAATTGCGAATGATACTTTGTGATACTCTAACTTCTCGATAATCGTAATCGAGCAATGAGCCATCTTCATCAATGCCGCTAATGCCTATGATGCCGAAGTCCATTTGAAACTGGTTGATAAATTCAATCGTCGATTCGCCAATGATGCCGCCATCATTATTGCGAACCTCTCCTCCCGCCACAATGATCGAGCACGACTGATTTTCGCTTAGAATCGAGGCTACATGGATATTGTTGGTCACTACTTTCAGGTTTTTATGGTGTATTAGTGCTTGAGCAACGGCTTCTGTTGTTGTGCCAATGTTAATGAATAATGAAGAACCATCGGGTATTAAGTGCACCAACTTGCGGGCAATATTATTTTTTGCCTGTTGATTGGTTCCTTTTCTTTCCAAGTACTCGGTATTTTTAGTGCTCGACCCAAGGCAGGCGCCACCGTGATGACGAGTGATGCCATTGGTTTTAGCTAATGTATTTAAATCACGTCGAATGGTCTGTGGTGTGACATTGAAATGATCAACCAGCTCATCAATAGAAACAAAATTTCGCTGTTCTATTAATTCAATTATTTGGTTGTGGCGATGGGTCTGATTCATTTTTGAACAATTTTTTCTTTTATCGCTGTCTTATTTCTTTCATTTTAACTGATTTTCATTTTTTGTTTCGATTAATGAGTATTTTTACCGTTAATACGAAAACTAAACAAATTAAACTAGGATAATCTAATCGAATATGATTTAATACGAAAATAAACGAACAAATAATAACATCATGCTCTCGCTAATAATAATAACGAGGTGTTAATGCTTATGGGCAGTTACCTATTGTCTATAGATCAGGGTACGACAAGTACGCGAGCCGTATTATTTACTGCCAATGGCAGTGTTCAAGCTATCTCACAGATTGAGTTCCCGCAATACTTCCCTGGCGATGGGTGGGTAGAGCATAACCCAGAAGATATTCTGTCAACCTCCATCGAGTGTTGTCTCCAGGTCATCAAAAAAGAAGCGATAACAGCGTCTGATATTGCGGCAATGGGCATTACTAACCAGCGCGAAACAACCATCGTATGGGATAAGAAAACAGGCAAAGCTATTTATAACGCCATTGTCTGGCAGGATCGAAGAACAAGTGAATACTGTCAGCAGCTAAAAGATGATGGTGTCGAAGCGATGTTGAATGAAAAGACAGGTTTATTGGCTGACCCCTATTTTTCGGCGACTAAGGTAAAGTGGATACTCGACAATGTAGAAGGCGCACGCCAGAGGGCGGAGAACGGCGAGTTACTGTTTGGTACGGTCGATTGCTTTTTATTGTGGCACCTTACCAAAGGGCAGTCCCATAAGACGGATGCCACCAATGCGTCGCGCACACTCTTATTCAATATTCATACTCAGTCTTGGGACGAAGAGCTATTAGCATTGTTCGATATTCCAGTTTCTATGTTGCCCGAGGTGATGGATTCTGCCGATGACTTTGGGGTTGCGTCCCCCGAACTGTTAGGAGCTGACGTACCTATTTTGGCGATGGCGGGAGATCAGCAGGCTGCTTTATTCGGGCAGGCATGTTTTCAATCCGGAATGGCTAAAAGTACCTACGGTACGGGATGCTTTTTAATGTTAAATACTGGTAAGGACGCGTTGATTTCTAAGAACCAGTTACTGACAACGGTGGCCTATCGAATTAATGGTGAGGTCACTTATGCATTGGAAGGGAGTATTTTCGTTGCGGGTGCAGCGATACAGTGGTTACGAGATGGTTTGAAGTTAATTGAAAAAACTGACGAAGTAGAATCACTGGCGCGAGACACTGCTTTGTCTCATGGCGTCTATATGGTGCCCGCATTCACCGGCTTAGGTGCTCCCTATTGGGATCCAGATGCCCGAGGCGCAATTTTTGGATTAACTCGCAAAACCGGCATTAAAGAAATTGTGACGGCTGGGTTACAGTCAGTTTGCTATCAAACGAAAGATTTACAGAAATCAATGGAAGTCGACGGTGTGCGGCCGATCTCACTGAGAGTCGATGGCGGTATGGCAGCCAATGCATGGTTTTTACAATTCTTATCCGATATTTTAGGTGCGAGAGTCGACGTCCCTAAGCTCATCGAAACAACAGCGCAAGGTGTTGCCTTTATGGCAGGTTTGCGTGCGGGCGTTTTTTCTTCGTTAGAGCATATAGAAAGTATCTGGAGTCTCGATACCAGTTATGAACCTAGCATGTCGAAGGCTGAACGCGATAATTTTTATGCGGGTTGGAAAAAAGCGGTACTGCGTGTGAGCAGTGAATTAACATAATTATTACGCTAATTTTTTAGGCTGCAAAATAAAATAACAATAATTGATATAAAAATTTGTTTCGTTAACAGGTTTTTAATAAAACAGGAAAAATACATTTTATGTCATTGACGTTGCAAAATATTTCGCGTGTCGTGAATGGTGAAACTTATATAGATGATGCCAATATTACATTTGAACCAGGTTCATTTAATGTTCTTCTGGGGCGAACACTTGCAGGCAAAACATCATTGATGCGTTTGATTGCGGGTCTAGATAAGCCAACTCATGGCAGTATTTTAATGGATGGTGTGGATGTAACGGGTATCCCAGTGCAAAAGCGTAATATTGCCATGGTGTACCAACAGTTTATCAATTATCCCAACCTGACTGTTTATGAAAATATTGCGTCACCATTGAAGATTGCAAAGGTTGATCAGTCAACAATTGACCGTCGCGTTAAAGCGGTTGCGGAAATGCTTCATATCGAACAATTTTTGCAACGCTTTCCTTTAGAGTTGTCAGGAGGTCAGCAACAGCGTACAGCAATGGCACGAGCATTGATAAAAGAAGGCGGCTTAATCTTATTCGATGAGCCTTTAGTTAATCTTGATTACAAGCTACGTGAAGAATTGCGTTTTGAATTGCGTGAATTATTCAAAGTGCAAAACACGATAGCGATATATGCGAGTACTGAGCCTAATGAAGCCTTGGCTCTTGGTGGTGTCACCACCTTAATGCACGAAGGTAAGATTATACAAACAGGTCCAGTGAACGATGTTTATAGTCTGCCCAATAGTATTGAATCTGCCGAATTATTTAGTGAACCTCCCATTAATATTCTTCAAGGTGCGATTAATAATGGTAAGGCGACAATCGGAGGTGTGACATTCGAGTTTAATAAAAACCTAGGCAGCCTTGATGTTGGAGAATATAACTTTGGTATTCGACCCCATCACATCACTATGGAACAAAAAAATAATGATGATATTGCTCTAGATTTAAAAGTTGATGTCGCTGAAATTAGTGGCTCAGAAACTTTTTTACATATGGCTGCAGATCGTATTACAGCAGTCGCTCAGCTGGCAGGGGTCCACAATTTTCATACCGATACTCCTGTGCGAGTATACCTCCCAATCGATAAGTTATATGTTTTTAACCGAAGTGGAAACATGATTCAGGCTCCTTACTATTTCACCACATCAAGTGATGTGTCTGATAACAATAAAAGGGCTGCAACTAATGGCTGAAATACATTTAGAATCATTGGCCCATAGTTATCTCGATCAGCCAACTAAGCCTGAAGATTACGCTATCCGTGAGATGAACCATGTATGGGAGCAGGGCGGTGCTTACGCCTTGCTTGGACCGTCGGGCTGCGGAAAAAGTACTTTGCTAAATATTATTTCCGGTTTGCTTAATCCATCAGAAGGTAAGGTGAAGTTCGATCAAAAAGATGTTAATGGTCTACAGCCTAATCAACGGAATATTGCACAAGTATTTCAGTTTCCTGTCGTTTATGACTCCATGTCAGTGTTTGATAACTTGGCATTTCCGCTACGAAATTTAAAGTACTCAAAAGAGCGTATCGAAACCAAAGTAAAAGAAATCGCTGATGTATTGGAATTGGGTGATTTACTACATCGACGTGCTAACAATTTAACCGCTGACGAAAAGCAAAAGGTATCAATGGGTAGAGGGCTAGTACGCGATGATGTGTCGGCTATTTTGTTTGATGAGCCGCTGACTGTCATTGATCCTCATTTGAAATGGAAATTACGTCGCAAGCTAAAACAAATTCATGAAAAATTTAATATCACGATGGTGTATGTGACACATGACCAATTAGAGGCGTCGACGTTTGCCGATAAAATTGCACTAATGTATGAAGGTCAAATCGTTCAATTTGGTACGCCTCAAGAATTATTTGAGGAGCCTGAACATACCTTTGTTGGTTATTTTATTGGTAGCCCTGGCATGAATATTATTGAGGTATCCCTCGATAGTTCTTATGCCGTATTTGATCATATTAAAATCCCGTTGGCGCAAAAAATTATCGACCAGATAGTAAAGAATACCTCTATTAGCCATTCAGACAATATAAAGATTGGTATCAGACCAGAATTTGTGACCGTACTGGATGAGTCCGCTGATGATACTTATGAGTGCGATGTGCTCGATGTTGAAAATTTGGGAACCTATAAAATCCTGACCTTAGCTTTGGGCGAGCAAAAAATTAAAGCTCGTATTGATGAAGACCAAGCTGTGCCTGTAGAAAAAGCACATGTGTTATTTCCTGAACAATGGTTGAAGGTGTACCTCGATGACTATTTGGTACAAGAGGAATCGCTATGAATTTGAAAGTGCAAAATAATAAAGCCTGGTTTTTGGTGCTGCCTGTATTACTGCTTGTGGCTTTCTCTGCGGTAATTCCTTTGATGACCGTCGTCAATTATTCTGTACAAGATATATTTGATAACAGCAGAGTGTATGTAGGGACAGAATGGTATAGAGAGGTGTTAAATGATCCTCGTTTACAGGCGTCGTTAATTCGACAATTTATTTTTTCTGGTGCCGTATTGCTGATAGAAATTCCATTAGGCATTCTGGTGGCATTGATGATGCCGACCAAAGGGCGTATGGCATCAGTTTGCTTGGTTGTTTTAGCAATGCCATTACTGATTCCGTGGAATGTTGTCGGCACGATTTGGCAAATATTTGGTAGAGCAGATATTGGCCTAATGGGAGCATTCTTAAATGGTATTGGTGTTAATTATAATTATGCATCTAACCCTAGCGATGCTTGGTTTACCGTATTGCTTATGGATGTTTGGCATTGGACATCATTAGTCGCCTTATTGTGTTACTCCGGCTTACGAGCGATTCCAGATGCTTATTACCAAGCCGCAAAAATTGATCAGGCATCTTCATGGGCGGTTTTTCGTTACATTCAATTACCTAAATTGCGAAACGTATTAGTGATCGGTGTGCTGCTCCGTTTTATGGATAGCTTTATGATCTATGCAGAACCATTTGTATTGACGGGAGGTGGGCCAGGTAACTCAACAACATTTTTGAGTCAGACTTTAACTAAAATGGCTATTGGCCAGTTTGATTTAGGGCCAGCTGCAGCATTCTCGCTGGTGTACTTTTTAATTGTACTGTTGGTGTCTTGGTTATTCTTCACCACGATTACACATTTAGACAATAAGAAATAGGTGCAATATGAATAAACGCAAAATTATTGGTATTAGCATTTATATCTTTTTTATTGCCTTACCTATTTATTGGTTGGTCATGATGTCCTTCAAAAGTAATGAAGAAATATTGGGCTCATTGACCTACTGGCCACAGAGCTTTTCATTCGATAATTACATCACTATTTTCTCAGACCCAAGCTGGTATATGGGCTATGTGAATTCAATGATTTACGTCATTATGAATGTCATTATTACGCTATTAACTGCGTTGCCCGCTGCCTATGCATTTAGTCGTTACCGTTTTCTGGGCGATAAGCCATTATTTTTCTGGTTGTTAACCAATAAAATGGCACCGCCAGCCGTATTTTTATTGCCTTTCTTTCAATTGTATTCATCAGTGGGGTTGTTCGATACTCATATCGCTGTTGCTCTCGCGCACTGTTTATTTAGTGTGCCACTCGCCGTGTGGATATTAGAAGGCTTTATGTCGGGAGTGCCGACTGAAATTGATGAAACAGCTTATATTGATGGCTACAGCTTTCCCCATTTCTTTATAAAAATCTTTATTCCCATGATTCGTTCTGCTATTGGAGTAACGGCATTCTTTTCATTTATGTTTTCGTGGGTAGAGTTATTAATGGCTCGAACACTAACGTCTATCCATGCCAAACCTATTGGCGCCATTATGACTCGTACCATTGGGGGTGAGGGTGTCGATTGGGGATTGTTAGCGGCAGCAGGGGTGTTGACCATTATTCCTGGTTGCCTTGTGGTTTGGTTTGTCCGTAATCATATTGCTAAAGGCTTTGCGCTTGGTCGCGTATAAGTATCAAATTTTAATGAAGAGGTGAGTAATGGAATGGATGGCTTGGTCACAAGTGACCGCAATCTTTTTTATTAGTATCGGCGTGATTCTTGTCTGCATGGTTATTGCAGAAATCAAATGCCCGACAGTAGAACGTAAAGGTTTTTTGCCAATTATTGCAACGACACGTGGAGATCGATTATTTATCGGTTTATTGGGGAGCGCTTATATACATCTATTTTTTCTTGCGGTTAGCGAGCAATCTGTTTGGATCGCATTTGGCATTTCCGTCGTTTGGTTAATATCAGTATTAAGATGGGGCTAATGCTTTTTCTTTGAAGCCCCTGGAAACGTTTTGTTAAAAGAATTGAAATTCATCGGCAGTATTTTTGCAAGTGAATTCAGTGGGTGGATGTCTAGTGATGTGCAGAGATTATATTAGACATGAGTTTTACAATTAACGAATAGAGGTTAGATATGAAAATTAAAAGAAAATCATCTAGTCTGCTTACTCTTATTACAATGGTATCTGCCATCGGAATAAGTGCAGGGGCTATGGCAGATCAATACGCTGATGCCGCTAAAAAATGGCTGGATAATGAATTTACAAAATCAACGCTGAGTCGAGATGAGCAGATGAAAGAGCTGCAATGGTTTACCAATGCTGCTAAAGAATTCCGTGGTATGGATATTAATGTTGTCTCTGAAACCATTACAACCCATGAGTATGAGTCGAAAGTGCTCGCAAAAGCATTTGCAGAAATTACTGGAATTAAAGTTAATCACGATCTAATTGGTGAAGGTGATGTTGTCGAAAAACTGCAAACGCAAATGCAATCAGATCGAAATATTTATGATGGTTGGATTAATGATTCGGATTTAATCGGTACCCATTTTCGTTACGGCAAAGTTGTTCCTATCTCCGATATGATTGCAGGGGAAGCAAAAGATTTAACCTTGCCAACATTGGATCTCGATGATTTTATTGGTTTAAGTTTTACCACAGGGCCTGATGGCAAATTATATCAATTACCGGATCAACAATTTGCCAACCTGTATTGGTTTCGGGCTGACTGGTTTGAACGTCCTGACTTAAAAAAACAATTTAAAGAAAAATATGGCTATGAATTAGGTGTGCCTGTTAATTGGTCTGCCTATGAAGATATTGCGGCTTTCTTCTCCAATGATGTGAAAACTATTGATGGCAAGCGTGTTTACGGGCATATGGATTACGGTAAAAAAGACCCTTCTCTAGGCTGGCGCTTTACTGATGCATGGTTCTCTATGGCAGGCACTGGTGACAAGGGTATTCCTAATGGTTTGCCGGTTGATGAATGGGGAATCCGAGTGAATGGTTGTCGTCCAGCAGGTTCAAGTGTGTCTCGTGGAGGAGCAACGAATGGGCCAGCAGCGGTTTATGCCACGACAAAATATGTTGATTGGTTACGCCAATATGCACCACCAGAAGCCCAAGGGATGACATTTGGTGAAGCAGGTCCAGTGCCAGGTCAAGGCAATATTGCTCAGCAAATATTCTGGTACACCGCTTTTACTGCGGCACTAACAGAAAAAAGTTTGCCTGTTGTGAATGCAGATGGCTCACCTAAGTGGCGTATGGCTCCTTCACCTAAAGGCCCTTATTGGGAAGAAGGGATGAAGTTGGGCTATCAGGATGCGGGTTCTTGGACGTTCTTGAAATCAACACCAGAGAAGCGCCGCTTAGCGGCCTGGTTATATGCGCAATTTACTGTCTCGAAAACAGTGTCACTGAAAAAAACCTTGGTGGGCTTAACGCCTATTCGTGAGTCCGATATTAACTCGCAAGAAATGACGGATGCTGCGCCTAAATTAGGTGGCTTGGTTGAATTTTATCGCAGTCCTGCTCGTTTGCAGTGGTCGCCAACCGGTACTAATGTGCCTGACTATCCAAAGTTAGCGCAATTGTGGTGGCAGTATATCGCTGAAGCAGCAAGTGGTGAATCAACACCGAAAGAAGCATTGGATGGTTTAGCGAAGGCGCAAGATAAAGTGTTAAGGCGTTTAGAGCGAGCTAATGCGCAGGGTGAGTGTGGTCCAAAACTGAACCCAGTGAAAGACGCGGAGTACTGGCTGAAACAACCCGGTTCTCCAAAAGCTAAATTAGCGAATGAGAAACCCAAGGGCAAAACGATCGCCTACTCTGAATTGCTGAAAAGTTGGCAATAGTAAAAAAGTAGATTCAATAAAACCACTGAAGGTTATGCCTTGGCCGCCTAATTAATCCATTAAATTAGGCGGTTTTTTTCGGATATAGATAACGGCGTAGTAAATACTTCAGTATCAAATACCTAACTCTGAGCGTAACTCTGTCATGCGCTCACTATTCTCTTCCTTTGATAATGGCGTTTCCGAGTGTTCTGGTAGTGCAAGTTGCTTAATGGGAGGTAGGGCTTCTCCACAGAGAATTTTTTCACACAATCTCTCATAATTTGCTTTAAAGATTGGGAATGTGCGGTTTTCACTATTATGCGCTAAAAAAAACCAGTCGCTTTGTTTTCCGGCATAATAAACTGCAGGATGGCTCCAGGGATGATTTTGTTTAGGAGAGGATGCATTGCAGGCCTCAACATAAGCTGAGTGGGCGCTAGGTAGTTCAGTTGAGCCACTTAATTCTGTTGCTTTGCGAATCATTCGACTGATAGTTGGTAAATAATCAGACTGTTTGATTAATTCGTGGGTGGCTTGGCGAATCGTATCTGCAGAAAAATTAGATAGGCCTTCTAGCCATAAACGTTTTGCTGCATTAACAGCATCGACTTCCGGGTAAGCGCTAAAATATAAGTGCTGATAATTAATGCGCAATAATTCAAAGCATTCGTTAATCGCATCAACTAATTTTGCCTTTTCTTCAGCTGAAGCTTTTGGTGCTTCTTCTGATGAGGCGCTCTCTTTAGGATGCCCAGCTGGTATCACTGAGCTGTTCTGCGATGGAGCGATCTTTTGTGCGATTTGATCCAGAAGCGGTTTGCTGTCTTTCATTGTTATTGCCTTGATGGGCAGCTGCCCATTGATGTTTTATATGCCGTAAAAATATGTTGTCCCAACTGTGCATCGGCTCTGCGCGGTTGGTCCAATATAAAATAAACTCAGGTATTTGTGACTCAATAAACTGCCGGTCTATCTCGGATTGCCTTTGTAAAATCTCCAGACAGTCTGGAGACGGCCGCCATTGTTTGGTAATGGGTTTGCGCTCGGAGTTTCTATTAACGCCAGCCTGTACGAATCGCCATTGTTCAATAACGTGCTCAGCAAAAATCCTGCCCCACTCAGAATAGATCGCCTTTTTTTCTATCCATTTGTGAATAAACTCAGGGATAGATTCCTGAATAAACGTGCGATCAATACCGTAGCTAATATTAAGATAATCTAAAGTATGTTGATCTGGTTGCCAGTTAGCTTGCATGGGCGTGCTTTTTTTGGCTTCAATAAACGGTGTATCTTGTTTTTGCCATTCTTCTTTTACCCAGGAAAAAAACGGCATATCCCAATTGAGATGTGTGGTGCCTGAACGTTGATGATAACGTCTGAATTGGCTTAATACTTTGCTGGCAAAGGTAGCCGGGATGCCCTCATTAGCAATCTGTGTTTGTACTTCATTGCTTGGTTGCCAATCTTGGGGGAGTGTGACTGCACGGTTATTTCGTGCCATTCGCGTTGTATGAAAGGTCCATTGACGCTTAGTGTGCTGAATAAATTTACTTCCCCAGGAGCGCTGAGCTTCACCGCTCTCACGCCAATAGCGCACGAATTCAGGGACTTGGTCGCGGGCAAAGTGTTCTGGCACATTTAATTGTCCGAGAGCGATTAACGTTTCTCCATCGGGCTGCCAGTTGGCGGCTATCGGGGCTGCTCCAGGTGTGATATGGCGCATTGTTTGACCCGAATGTGTCAGTGTTGGCGCCTTGTCTGCTAACGGCGTGCTTTCTTGTCGGTTAAAAGCGAACTCTATTTTTTGGCTTTGCGAGTAAGGTGCAGAGCGCAACAAAATCAGCCCCAGATCCCTTAACCGCTGGCTGATTCGCTGAATATCTAAGGTGTCCCAAAATGGCATATGCTCTTCGACGGCCCCCTGCGATAAGCAATACCACTGATAACCTTGACTTGCTCCACGCTCCGCATGGTTAGAATAACGGGCCATATCATCTAATATCGATAGCATTGTTGCCTCTTCCAAACCAATAGTGGCTGCTAGCGATGGATGAATAAGAATGGGCTTTTCGGGTAAGAGAGATTTCATAAACGTAATTCTAACACTCTGCTTACAACGACACTATTGATAAGCGTATGGTTTATTAAAATTGTGACTGTATGGCTAAATATATAGTTAGCACTCGAAGTTAAAGCTTGCAGTGAGCTATATAGGCTATGCTCCTGAGTTTGTTGATAATAATGATTGTTACTCTATTAATTTTTCGGGCTTAGACATACACTAGTTCTTTTTCTATTTAAGTCGTGCTCTAAGTGAGCCATACTGATAATGAGATAGACTATGCAGGTCAGCCACCTTGATCATTTTGTATTAACTGTAAAAGATATTGATGCAACGGTTGATTTTTATACGTCTGTGCTGGGTATGAAAACGGTTGTGTTTAAACAGAATAGAATTGCACTAACCTATGGCAAGCAAAAAATAAACCTGCATCAGTTGGGGCAGGAATTTGAACCTAAAGCAAAGCATGTTCAGGCGGGGAGTGCTGATCTTTGTTTTATTATTAATACTTCGATAGAAGATGCAGTCAATTACTTAAGTGAGTTAAGCATTGATATTATAGAAGGGCCTGTGAATCGCACCGGTGCGAAGGGAGAAATTCAGTCTGTCTATTTTCGAGACCCTGATGGTAACTTAATTGAAGTGTCGAATTACCTCGATTGATCATGAATAAACTTGTTGAGTGGCTTGGCCAAAAAACTTAATGACGATTTTTATAATACATTTTTAATTTATTGGATTTTAGCGCATGAAAAAATTAAGCACTGTTTTTTTTGTTGGATTTATTTCAGTTATTTCTATTCCAGCCATGGCGGGTTGGTTTGATAAGTTGAATGAAATTTTAGAAGACAACACTTCATCTGAGTCAGGCTCTACGTCTCTTTTATCTAATGCTGATATCAGTCAGGCATTCAAACAGGCTTTAGAAATAGGTAGTGCAAAAGTTGTCGACCAGCTCGGTCAAACGAATGGCTTTAATAACGATAGTGCTGTTCATATCCCATTGCCTGATACCTTAAATACAACGAAATCATGGCTTTCCCAAATCGGTATGAGTGGCACTTTGGATGATCTCGAGCTTAAATTAAATCGAGCCGCAGAAAAAGCAACGCCTCAAGCAAAAGCCTTGTTTGTTGATGCGATTAAACAAATGAGTTTTGATGATGTGCGCCGTATCTATAACGGCCCCGAAGATTCTGCAACACGTTATTTTCAAACAAAAATGACCGATAAATTAACAGCGGCAATGGAGCCTGTGGTCTCGAATAGTTTGTCAGAAGTCGGTGCAATAAAGAGTTATGACGATATGATTTCGGCCTACAAATCTATTCCTTTTGTGCCTGATGTCAAAGCTAATTTGACTGAGCATGTTGTTAAAGGGGGACTAAATGGGATCTTTCATTATTTGGCAGAACAAGAGGCGGCAATACGTCAAGACCCCGTTAGACAAACAACGACACTATTGCAACAGGTATTTGGTAGTCAGTAATAACTAGTGATTAGTAACTTACTCGTTAGTGGTAGTCGTTTATACCCGATTGCCCACTATTGATGAGCAGGTTTATATTTTATTTGGCAAGTAGCAGTGAGCGATAAACGGACTTTAATCAGGTGATGGTTACATATAGAGTCAATATAGCAACCTGTTATGTATTGACAGACTAAAATGTTATTACAAGTTTTCCAACATGGGCCTTCTCTATAAACTCAAGTTGAGCTTTTTTGATGTTTTCTAAAGTAAATGTTTTTGAGATCAGAGGTTTAATTTGGCCTGCCTCGATACGTTTTATTAGATTGCTAAAGACTTTCGGTTCTAATACTGTACAACCAAAAAAGCTAAGGTCTTTCAAATACAATGTTCGTATGTCTAGTTTAACTAACGGGCCGCCAATTGCCCCAGCAACTGCATAACGGCCTCTAGGTTTTATAATTTCTAGCAACTGAGGCCATTGGCTTCCAGCTACCAGATCAATGGCAACATCAACACTGTTTTTACCCATCACTTCTAAAAGGTTCTCATCACGCGTTACAATATCGTCAGCTCCTAACTCAAGTAATTGAGTTTTTTTGCTTTGACTTGTTAATGCTATTACCTTTGCACCTCTTGCTTTAGCCAATTGAATAGCCGCAGAACCGACACCTCCTGAAGCACCCGTTATAAAAACCAGATCACCACTGACAACACTTGCGCGGGTTAACATATTCTCAGCGGTAGAGTATGAACAAGGGAATGATGCTAGTTCAACATTGCTCAAATTAGACTCAATTTTATAGGCATGTTTACTAGAAACAATTGTATATTCAGCGAAACCACCGTTGTACTCTGAGCCAAAGTACGATGGTGTTTCTAGCTTCTTACCATTTTCTTCAGTAATACAAGGTTCGATCAATACCCTTTCACCAATTCTATTTAAGGGTACGGCACTTCCCACTTCTACAATTTCGCCGCATACATCGGCTCCTTGTATGAGTGGAAACTTAATCGGTTCGCCACTCCAGCTAGCATCTATTTCACTATTTTCATCCTTTGAGTACCAAGCTATACGGGTGTTAATATCAGTATTATTAATGCCAGCCGCTGCCACACGAATTAATACTTCATGTTCTCTTGGGGATGGTTTAGGGATGCCATTAGATATTTTAAGTTGATCTAACTCACCATGACCAATTAATAATGCTCCTTTCATTACATTTGCTACATTATTCATCTTTAATCATCTCCAAATAACTGCTTGATTATCGCCTGAGCAGATGTCAGAGCATCATCGCCGATTAAAGGCTGAGCACTCGTGACTCCCTCGTGCAGCAAAAATAGCTGTGTAGACAAGGCGTCTCGATCACTTTTTTTACCAAGAAAGTATTCAACATCTTTTTTATGCTTCTCTACAGCTTCTTTTATTGTCGAGTTTTCAGGGAATGCATTGAGGGCGCTGATAGACATACATCCATTAGGGGCATTTTCATTCATCCACATATTTAACTTGTTAAATATGTGGACAATGGCCTCTTCCCCAGGGGAAGGGAGGTCTTCAGAGAGAAAATTTAAGTAACGCTTGTGTCGGTTATTGAGCGCAGCCACAACCATCTCCTCCTTAGAGGGATAGTACCTATAGAGCGTTCTTAGGCTGACACCACTTGAACTTTTCAATTGTGCAACATTGATTTCAGCAAAACCTAATTGACTAAATGCCCTTTCTAAATTCTCAGCGATCTGTGTTTTTAACATATGATTTGAGGGTAGAATACTTACTCTACCTTATTGTAGAAAGTTTATTCTACCTCGTCAATAGTAAGTGGTGTCTGAAATTATTAGTGGCAACTTTTACCTATTTAGGGATAAAAATAAATTAATCTCAAAGTATCTGCCTTTGGCACAAATGCGATCATCAAATTTGATTGCATCGTAACAATTGAGCTTGGTAGATTCAGTTAAGGTTTATTCTTGTATGAAGAAGAGTGGAGATGTTAAAAGGTGAACGCTTGATTAACTATAAAACTTTCTATGAGTTAGGCCAAGATGCCATGGTTTTACAATAAAATATGGCATCGAGGTTTTTCATTTATATTCTGGTTTATACCTTAAACTGGTGGATAAGTTTATTTAAACCTTGTGCCTGAGTGGCTAATTCACACGCTGTATTGTGGCTATCTGCAGTGGCCTCAGATGTCAGATCTGACTCGCTGAGCATCTGCATAAGATTTTCATTAATGCTTTCACCCACTTGGCTTTGTTCTTTGGCTGCATTAGCAATCTGAGCATTCATATTATTTATTGCGCTGACTGCCTGGGCGATTTCATCGAGTGATGTGCCCGCACTCGTGGAATGTTCAACCGTTTGCTCGCCAACCGTTTTGCTAGAGAGCATAACGCTAACGGCTTCTTCAGACCCTTTTTGTAAGCGCTCAATCATGCCTTGAATTTCTTGTGTGCTATCTTGTGTGCGGCTTGCCAGAGTTCGTACCTCATCGGCAACCACTGCGAATCCACGTCCCTGTTCACCAGCGCGGGCAGCTTCAATGGCAGCGTTCAGTGCCAGTAAATTAGTCTGCTCTGCAATGCCACGTATTACATCGAGTACGGTCACTATCTCGCCAACATCCCCTTGTAGGTTGTTAATGACATTTGATGCCTTTTCGACTTCATCAACCAGTGATTGCACTGAACTGATACCTTCAGCAACGACCTCTTTGGCGCTATTGCAACTGTTATTGGCTGCATTGGCAGAGTTGGCCGCTTCAGATGCATTGCTTGATACTTCTTGAGACGACGCTGATAGCTCATTCATCGCCGTCGCCACCATATCGGTTTGATGGCGTTGGTTCCCCACAGATTCAGTAATCTTGCTGGATAAGCTTTGGCTTTTGGTTGCGGAAGTATGGACCGATTCTGCTGTTTCCGACGTTTTTAAGACAAGGTTATGCACCTTTTCAACAAATGAGTTAAAGCCATTAGCTAAATCACCTATTTCGTCATTGCTAGCAACGTCTAGTCGTTGGGTAAGGTCACCATCACTGCTGGCAATATCGTTCAAACGTCGGGTAATGCTATGGATGGGTTTAACAATGGTGTTGACCAGCCCCATGCTTAAGGCAAAGAGTATTGCTGCAATCACTGAGGAAATAACGATAGCAGTGATAATGGTCGACGTAACCTGTTGTGCTTGACTGGCTTCTAGTGCTGCAACCGTTTCATCAATGTCATCGATATAAAACCCTGTGCCAAGCATCCATTTTAATTCAGGTATCCAGATCGCGTAGCTCAGCTTCGGAAATGTAGCCTCGGTGTTGGGTTTTGGCCATTGATAAGTGACTTCTCCACCGCCGGCTTGCCCAGCCTCGATAAGATCTTTAATCAGCGTCACGCCATTGGTATCTTTTAAATCAAAAAGGTTTTTACCGATCAGCGCTTTTTTGACATGGACAATGGTTGTACCATCGCCGGTAAAGCCAAATACATAACCGTTTTCGCCGTATTTCAGCTGGCTAAGTCTATCTTTAATCTGAGCCTGGACTTCAGGTGTATTGATATCTTTGCTTTTTAATAGATCACTTATTGAGCTTTTCGCCAAATCCATAAACAATTTCAGCTCTGACGTTTTGGCTTCCATCATTTGATGGCGTCTGGCATCAATGTTTTCCTGAGATAGGCTTTTGACCTTGGCTATTTTAACAATAGTTAACGCAGATGCGCTGATTAGCACTGTACTTACTACTAGTGCAAGGATTTTGGCTTTAATTGTCATGCAGGGTACCACTATAAAAAATAAGACTATTTTTTGAGTGTAGTACATACAGCGAAAAGTGTAATAAATCCCATTGAACGCGATGCTTTTGCTCTCTGACTTTACAGGGGATAGCTTCACTGTTTACCATCGCCCTGCTAATCCATAACGCCAATAGAAGAGAGTGTTGTCCATATGAATGAGAAAAACAGGGGATTAGGCCCTCGGATATACCGCAAAAACGGCTATGCAGGCCTATTATGGGTGCTGATTTTATTCACTCCTTGGTGGGCTTGGGCTGATGCTGAGCATAAGTCAGAGCCGCCAACACTGAGTGTGCGAGGCGAAGCTCGGTTAGAGGTCGAGCCTGATCAGGTTTCAGTATCCTTAGGGGTGATGTCTCAGGCAAAGACTGCAAAAAAAGCCTTGGCTGAAAACAGTAAAGCGATAAAGGCTGTGATTGATGCCTTGTATGGCGTAGGTCTTAAGAAGAAGGATGTCAGCACTCGCCGATTTAATGTTCAGCCGGTCTGGTCTTCCAGGCCGCGTAATGCGGATAGTCTGTGGCGAGCCAAAATTATTGCTTATCGAGTCAATAACAGTGTGCAAGTAACTACCACCCAATTGCCGCTTGTCGGCGATGTGATCAATGCTGCTACAACAGCTGGCGCAAATCAGGTGCAATCAGTCAATTTTGGTTTAGAAAACCCTCGCCAATTTCGTAGTCAGGCAATAGCAAAGGCAGTTAAAAATGCCCGTGCAGATGCGGATGTGGCAGCAGAGGCCAGTGGCTCTAGCATTAAAGGTGTTAAAACTATTCATCTCGATCAAGCGGTTGCTTCGATTGAGCAGGCCGAAAGTTTTAAAGTGATGCGGTCAGCTGTGGCTGAAGCTGCACCAGCGCCACCGATTAACGCAGGTGATATTACGGTACGCGCCTCCGTTTCAATTGTTTACGAGTTAACACCGTAATTTTTGTATTAATTTATAGTTATATAAGGCCCCATAATGGTTGATGTCAACGCAATAATTGCAATTACAGTTTATTTTGTCAGTGGAATGGTACTCGTTTTTTTAGTGCAAACACCCGTTGCTTTGCTGCAGGCTAAAGAGCCTAAAGAGTTTGAGAGAGCGGTGGGTAATGCATTTTCAATTTTAACGTGGAAGGCAATCCCTTTTGCTTTTTATTTAGCCTCTGGTGAATTTAAAAAAAATATTCAGTCGGCAGACATTATTCAAAAATTTATCCTGCCAATGTGGGTTGCGAGAATTCAGCTTATATCCCTTGTTGCATTTTGTGTGCTTCTATTTAATCGATAATAAAAAATATTCAGGAATATTAGTTCATGGCTAAAGCGAAAACAGCATATGTGTGCAATGAATGCGGTGATGACTTTTCCAAATGGCAAGGTCAATGCACTAGCTGTGGTGCATGGAATAGTTTGAGTGAAGTCAGGTTGGCTTCGGTTAAATCTATGTCTAAGGGGAGAACCGGTTATGCCGGTGAAGGTGATTCAACAGTTAAGACATTAGCCGAGATCGATCTTGAAGATATCCCACGCATCAGTACAGGAACAGAAGAGCTTAATCGAGTATTGGGTGGCGGTTTCGTTAAAGGGTCGGTGGTGCTTATTGGTGGTCACCCGGGAGCAGGGAAGTCCACATTGCTTTTGCAAATTCTCTGTCACTTGGCAGAAAAACATTCCGCACTGTATGTAACCGGCGAAGAATCTTTGCAGCAAGTTGCTTTGCGTGCACAGCGCTTAGGCTTGGCAACGGATAAATTACAAATGTTATCTGAAACCAATGTTGAGCAATTATGTATTACTGCCCAGCAAATTAAACCACAGATTATGGTGGTCGATTCCATTCAGGTAATGCATATGGCAGAAGTGCAATCAGCACCGGGCAGTGTGGCCCAAGTTAGAGAAAGTGCTGCCTTTTTAACACGCTATGCCAAACAAACCGGAACAGTGTTAATTTTAGTGGGGCATGTGACTAAAGACGGTAGCCTGGCGGGGCCAAAAGTACTGGAGCATATGATTGATTGCTCTATTTTGTTGGAAGGCGAACACGACTCTCGTTATCGTACGCTGCGAGGTAATAAAAACCGCTTTGGTGCTGTCAATGAATTAGGTGTCTTTGCGATGACAGAGCAGGGTTTAAAAGAAGTGACTAATCCCTCTGCTATTTTTTTACAGCGCGATGATGAGATTTCTTCTGGCTCTGTTGTAATGGTTGTCTGGGAAGGAACGCGCCCTTTATTAGTTGAAATTCAAGCCTTAGTGGATGATAGTCATTTAGGTAATCCGAGGCGAGTCGCTGTAGGCTTAGATCAAAACCGCTTAAGCATGTTGTTAGCGGTACTTCATCGCCATGGTGGGTTAATGGTGGGCGATCAAGATGTTTTTGTAAATGTTGTAGGCGGCGTTAAAGTGGTTGAGACCAGTGCAGATTTAGCCTTATTACTCGCGATTGTTTCCAGTTTTCGCGATCGGCCGCTGCCACAAACGCTGATTGCTTTTGGTGAGGTGGGGCTTTCTGGGGAAATCCGCCCCGTGCCTAGTGGACAAGAGCGTTTGCGCGAAGCGGCTAAGCACGGCTTTAAGAAGGCCATTGTTCCTGCTTCTAATGTGCCGCGCCAGCCGATAGACGGTATTGAGGTAATTCCGGTTAAAAAATTAGTTGATGCTCTTGCCGCGATTGATTAAACCCGGATTATGCACTGGAATCACGGAAGTCTACGCAAGCTCTTGACGCACCTGACAAATTTGGAAATCGCTCACTACCAGTAAGGTAGCCATGCTTTTTCCAAATCCGCCAGTCACATCAATATCTTACGCATCTTTTCCGCGCCCAATGCATAATCCGGGTTAAACAGAGTGTTTTGTAGTTATTTATGAAGTTTATATAGAGGAAATAAGTAAAGTGATAGAGCGTATTGAAGTTAATCAGCGTACCAGCCGAATTGTAAAACACAACGGCACTATTTATTTGTGTGGCCAGGTATGTAAGGATGCTACTCAGGGTATTAAAGAGCAAACAGAAAGCACCTTAGAAAAAGTTGATAATTTACTCAAACAAGCCGGTAGCGATCGAGAGCATATATTGTCAGCGACAATTTATTTAAAGGACATGAAAGATTTCGCTGAGATGAATGCTGTATGGGACAGCTGGGCGCCTGAAGGCCATGCCCCTGCTCGCGCTTGTGTAGAAGCTGCAATGGCTCGCGAAGCATTACTGTTCGAAATTTCAGTAGTGGCTGCTGAAATCTAATAAATTTTATTATCAGCTGATAATATATTTGAATCTTATTTTATGAGGCAAATGTAATGTCTAGTCGAACATCTAACGTTGATCAGTCCTTATTGCCCTATTTAGAGTCAGATTATTTTGCTGACTGGGAAAACCCTCAAGTTATGGCCTTTGCTCAGGAGGCCGTAAAAGATGCGTCAACCCCCAAGCAAAAAGCAATAAATTTATATCATTGTATTAGGGATGATTTTTTGTATAACCCTTTTACCTTATATTTTGAAGAAGAAAAATATAGAGCTAGTGATTTTGTCACGAGGGACAGCGGTCATTGTATTGATAAGGCTAACTTGTTAGTTGCCGGTGCTCGGTCTCAGGGTATTCCTGCTCGTTACCGTTTTGCCAATGTGAGAAATCATATCGGTACTGAGAAAATTGAAGCCGTCTTAAAAACAGATGTGTTAGTGTTTCATGGAATAGCTGAGCTTTTTATTGACGGTAGATGGATTAAGTTGACTCCAGCGTTTAATAAAGAGTTGTGTGAAAAATTCAATGTGAGCCCGCTGGATTTTAATGGTGTGGATGATTGTGTTTTTCAGGAATACAATAAAGCTGGTGATGCGTTTATGGAATACTTGTATGACCATGGTGAATTTTCAGCTTTCCCTTTTGAAAAATTGATTGAAACATTTTTTGAGGCTTATCCTCACTTGAAGGATGATAAGGCGAAAGCATTGTTTGTCGACTAGCCTGTTGTTGCTTGTCTTTATAATTGGTTGAGGAGATTACGAGGAGATACATAATTATTATGTATCTCTTTACTTTCAATTGTAAAAGAGTATTTAAACAGCGGCCTGTTTGTCTACTAAATATGGGGTAATATTTTTGGTCGCTCGTTCGACGTAGTCTTCTTTTTCACCAACAGGGGCGACATAGTGAATCGCACTTTGCATCGCTTCTAATCCTTCTGTACGGGCTAGAATCCAAGCGGCAAGATACTTTGAGGCAAGGCATCCACCAGCGCTTGCCACATTGCCATTGGCAAAAAATGGTTGATTCAATACTTCTACCCCTGCTTCTCTAACCCAGGGTGTTGTCGTTAGGTCTGTGCAGGCAGGGACACCGTTGAGTAGCCCAAGCTTAGCCAGGATCAATGTTCCAGAGCATTGAGCAGCGATGAGTTGTTTTGATGGATCAAACTGTAATTGTTTCATGAGTGACTCATCGGCAACGATATCTCTTGTTTTCATACCGCTACCAATAATAACGGCATCAGCGGTGCTGGCTTCTTCTAGAGATGCCTGGCTTTCTAATCCGATCCCGTTCATTGACTCCACTCGTTTAGTCGGGCTGGCGATGGATACGCGCCAATCTGGCTTTTTAATTCGATTTAGAATGCCAAGCGCAATGAGAGAGTCCAGTTCGTTAAATCCATCAAAGGTCAAAATAGCAATATGCATGGGGCTGTTCCTCAATTTAAGTATTGTTGTATTGCTGGATTGTATTCCTTAAAATCATGACAATAAAATTATTGTCATGGATACATTGCTATGGCTCGTGCCCGATATAAACTCTTGGTTGATGATTTTGCTGCTGACATTCGAGAAGGTAAATTGCCGCCAGGGACTCGATTACCTCCTCACCGACAACTTGCCGCTGAAAAAGGTATTGCTCTGGTAACGGCCTCAAGAGTCTATGCAGAGCTAGAGGCGATGGGTTTAGTCAGTGGGGAGACGGGTCGAGGAACATTTGTCAGAGAAACCAGACTTCCTCCTGGACACGGTATCGATCAGCCAGCAAAGACTGATGGTATGATTGATCTCAATTTTAATTCACCATCGATTCCAGGGCAGGCTGAAATGTTACGGGAGTCTCTTCGCAATATTGCATCTTCTGGTGATTTGGAAGCACTGTTGCACTATCAGCCTCATGCTGGGCGTAGGCACGAGCGAGCGATAGTGTCGCGTCATCTTGAAAGTCGAGGTCTGTCTGTTGATGCTGAACAAGTGTTAATTGTCAGTGGGGCGCAACATGGCTTGGCAACAACAGTCATGGCATTGCTGCAGCCAGGTGATGTTGTTGCTACAGACGCATTAATCTATCCGGGGTTTAAGGTATTGGCCGATGTGTATCGATTGGAATTGGCACCGATACCCTTTTTAGACTCATTGTCAGGAGAGGGGCCGGATTTAGATGCGTTGGAGCGGCTGTGTGAACAACGACGCGTTCGAGCGGTTTACGCAATGCCTACACTGCATAACCCAATGGGATGGGTAATGAATAGTGAGTGGCGTAAGCGATTAGTGGCTATTGCGCGCAAATTTGGTTTGCTGATTATTGAAGATGCAGCCTATGCCTTCCATGCAGAAGACCCGCCGGTTCCATTGGCAGCGATTGCCCCAGAATCTACGGTTTATGTCTCTGGAATTTCCAAGAGTATTGCTACCGGGCTCCGCGTTGGGTTTATCGCAGCCCCTTCCCAATGGGTGCCAGTGATGGAAAGAGCAATCAGGGCAACGACTTGGAATACCCCCGGATTAATGACGGCAATGGCCTGTAAATGGATTGAAGACGGTACTGTTAAGCGTTTAGAGGCTGAGAAGCGTCAAGATGCCATGGCCAGACAAGCAATGGCTCGTAATATTCTTAAAGGAGTGGATTACTTGAGCCATCCCGCGTCTTATTTCCTCTGGTTTTCTCTGCCCGAAGAAGTGCGGGCAGATAAGATCGTGATGGAATTGATGAATTCAAATATTTCTGTTTCCACGGCAGAGCCTTTTGCAACTACAGACCATGTTCCTCATGCATTGCGTCTGGCGCTTGGGTCAGTCGATATGGAAGTGCTTGAAATGGCCTTAAAGAAAGTAAAGGAGGTTATTGATAATTATGCGTATTGATTCATTAAGTAAATTAACCCAAGTCTATGGTTGGTGCAATGCCAAGTGGGCATATAGAGATAGCCATAGTATTGCATTGAGTGGTTTGGTAAAATTGCCCGCTCCGTGATACACGCTAATAAACAGTTTTAAATATGGATATTCGCCTTGTCGACTATGAATCCACCACTGCTGCCGGTATTGATCTCGCTGCTTTAAGAAAAGCAATTGATACCCAAACCAGTGGCCTTCGCCCCAATGATTTTCTTGATTCTCCCTTGAATACTTGGATTGGCCGAGTTGCTGAAGTTGATGATATTAATTTGGGTGAGTGGCAGAGCCGTAATAATGCCCTGGCTGCATTAGGGCTCGAACAAGGTTCTATAAGGACCACGATTGATAATTTAATTAAGCGCTTCTCTGCTGCGCGTATTGGCATTGTGATGGGTTCAAGCACGTCCAGTATTGACCGAACAGAAACGGCTTATACAGCGCTAACGGAATCCGGACAATTGAGCACCGAATATCGTCAACCACTCGTCCATAATCCTCATGCCCCCTCTCTTTTTGTTGCCCACTATACGGGTATTGCCGGTCCGGCATTGACGATTAATACGGCTTGCTCTTCTTCTGCAAAAGTCTTTGCGACAGGCGCCCGTTGGCTGAATAGTGGCATTGTTGATGCCGTTGTGGTTGGGGGTGTCGATACACTGTGTATGAGTGTGCTGCACGGTTTTGATTCCTTGCAGTTAGTCTCTCCGAACCCTTGTAAACCCTTTGATCAAAACCGAGAGGGGATCAACTTAGGCGAAGCAGCCGGTTATGCAGTATTAATGCGGCCTGAAGAAGCGGAGACCGATTTGAATATTAGTCTGGGCGGTTATGGCGAAAGCTCCGATGCTTACCATATGTCGCACCCTCATCCAGACGGGCTGGGGGCAAGGTTATCAATGCAGCAGGCCTTGTCGATGGCTAAGCTGGAGCCAGATGTAATTAATTATATTAATTTACATGGTACCTCAAGTCGTGCGAATGATTTGATTGAAGGGCAATTGGTTGAAAAAATATTTCCTAGAACAACTCAATGCAGTTCAACAAAAGGGTGGATGGGGCACACCTTAGGTGCTGCTGGAATCACTGAAGGCATCATCGCTTTAGACACATTGCGTACGGGGTTAATTCCAGGCTCAATGAATTTAGAGACTCTTGATGAGCAATTAAATTTCTCTATTCAAGCTGACAATATGCCAGCAGAATTAACTCATGTGATGTCTAATTCTTTTGGCTTCGGTGGTAATAATTGTTCTCTATTATTTAGTAAGGTGGCTGGCTGAATGTGTGATCAGTGTTTAAATAAAGTAGGGAGCGCTTAGTGTTATGTCAGCACATTCTTTTTCTTGTCGAGTAATAGGCTGCGGAGCATGGAGTGACAGCTTTGATAGTTGGCCGGCATTGGTGGAGTTGTTAAAAAATAAAGAGGCGACCCCTAAGGAAATAAAAGGTCCCAAGCCCGAAGTCATTCCTGCGAACGAACGGCGGCGCGCCCCTTTGCCTGTACGTTTGGCCGTAGAAAGCTCATGGCAGGCAACGCAAGTGGCAGGGATGGATCCAAAAGAATTATGTTGTGTTTTTGTATCGGGTTTTGGTGATACACAGCTAACCGATTATATGTGTAAAGTCTTGGCAACGGATTCTAAAGAATTATCCCCCACCAAATTTCACAATTCTGTTCACAATGCGGCCGCAGGCTATTGGACCATCAGTACTGGTTGTGAAAAAGCAGCAAACTCTGTTGCAGGTTTTCAGGATTCTGTACCGCTCGCCTTAATGGAAGCAGTGATTCAATGCCATGAAGAGCAAGTGCCAATATTGATTACTTTTTTTGATGCGCCTGTTTCAGCGGTATTGACCGATATTATGGGAGGGGGAAGTTCATTTGCTTTTTCAATGATTATTGCTCCTGAGTATATGCCTTTTCCACAACAAGAGTCGCAAGAAAATAATTTACGAATAAATGTCGTTGCGGAATCGTGTGACTGGCCAGTATTACAGTCAGAGCAACCTACTTTGCGGGCGTGCTATAGCAATAACCCCTCTGCGCGAATCTTGCCTTTATTAGAGACGTTGTTGGGCGTTTCGGGTACAAAAGAAGTGCAATACCCTATCAGTGAACAATTATCCATTTTACTTTCGGCCGATTAGTCTATGAAAACACAATCAACAGATGTCATTATTGCCGGTGGTGGTCTTGCCGGTTTAGCACTGGCGAAACAGCTCATCATGGCTGATCCTGAATTAGATATCACGGTTGTTGAAAAAAGGAAATTTCCAATCCCTGATACCATTGCAAAAATTGGTGAGTCAACCGTCGAAATTGGCTCCCATTACTTCACTGAAAATTTAAACCTTAAAAAACATTTTCAAGAAAAGCATTTAAAAAAACATGGTTTGCGATGTTTTTTTGGAGAGCCTCAAGACGATTACTCTCAGCAAGACGAATTGGGCGTGAGTGAGTTGTTTGGTATTCCAACTTATCAGATTGAGCGTGGGGTACTAGAGAATCATTTATATTCGGAGCTTGTAGATCAAGGCGTCCGTATTATCGATGGTGCAACGACTGAAAGTGTTGAGTTAAATAATAAAAGTCAGGAGATAAGCGTTAAGTCTGACGTTGGCGATATGCACTTTCGTGGCCCTTGGTTAGTGGATGCCACAGGTCGCCAGGAATTGGTTAAAAATAAACTGGGTTTAAAGAAACCCAGTGCGCATCAAGGTAATGCAATATGGTTTCGTATTGATAAGCGTATCGTCGTTGATGAATGGTCAAACAATGAAGGCTGGCAAAATCGCCTGAAACAGCCGGGTAACCGCTGGCTGAGTACTAATCATTTAATGGGTAAAGGTTACTGGACTTGGGTTATACCTTTGGGCTCAGGGGCGACAAGTATAGGCATTGTTATTGATGATCAGGCGCTTGAAGAGAGCGGCATAGAAACCTTTGAAGATACTATTCAGTGGTTGAAACAACAGCAACCCAAGTGTGCTGCTGCGGTAGAAGGTGCCAAGGTTTTAGACTTTAAAATTGTCCGAAACTATTCTTATGGCTGTAAAAAAATGTTCTCTGATGAGGGGTGGTGCTTGACGGGAGAGGCGGGTGCTTTTACTGACCCTTTCTACGCACCGGGTAGTGACTTTATTGCAATCAATAATACCTTTATCACGCATTTAATTTGCAATGATAAAAAAGGCAAAGATATCCGTTTGGATAGCGCCGTTTTTCATATGTTTTACAATTCGTTTTTCGAAAGCACTTTGTCACTTTATACGCATCAGTACGGTGGCTTTGGCGATCGCAGAATGATGTCAATCAAATTGCTATGGGATTATGCTTATTATTGGGGAGTGTTAACCGTTCTATTCTTTAAGAACACAATCACCGATATCGATTTAATGCGCAGCTTGAACCCCTTGTTAAGTCGTGCTCAAGACAGTAACAATCGTATGCAGGCATTACTTATTGAGCGTGCCAAGCTACGTCTTGTCTTGCCTGCGAAAGGTTTGTTTTTAGATCAATATTTAATTCCTTGTCTGACGCGCTTTAACGATATTCTCAAAGCGGGCGATGATATTGATACAGAAACAGCGATTAAAGAAAATGTTGAAGTTCTGGAAGAATTATTGGTGTATTTGTCTGATATGCTGAAAGAAGATGCAGAGCTGACAATTAGTCATGATGAGAGAGAATTGCTTGGTGATTATCGCTTAAGTGTACTTGCATAACATGATAATTAAAAAAATATTACCTATTATATTAGCCGTTGCTTTTATTTTATTTCCTTTTTTAATTCATTATGGCTTACGCCATTATGATCCTGTTGTTTTTTCTCTACTATTATTTTTATTATTGGTTCCCCGAACACTGCTGACGCCCTCAGAAAATAAGTCAGGGAAGGTGATAATGCTTGTCGCGATTACAGTATATTGTGGTGCAATTGCTGTATTCGATAGTGAGCAATTGCTGCGTTATTATCCTGTATTGATCAGCTTGTATGCTGCATTACTGTTTTTTCTGTCTCTTTTTGATAAGCAACCACTCATCGAAACCTTTGCGCAAATGTCGGGTAAACCTTATCCTGATGGTGCCCGTCGTTATATGCGAACGCTCACTAAGCTGTGGGTTTTACTGTTAGTCGCTAATGCAAGTGTTGCTGCCTATTCTGCCTGCTGCGCATCATCTGATTTCTGGTTGATTTATAACGGTTTTATCTCTTATGCGATTATTCTTGGTTTTATTGCCGCAGAAGTGGTTTTTCGCCAATGTTATCGAAGGAAGTACTTTCCGGATTTTGATTGAAGTTGATTAGATGCTTGAGAAGATAATACCTTGGATATGTTGAACAGTGAAAGATTAAATGATTTGATGGCAGGCGATGAGTGGCCTGAATTTGTTGCTTGTGTCACTGGTGCTGAAGAAACTGTTGTGTCTATTAACGTTAGTAAAGATATTGCCTGGTTTGCCGGTCATTTCCCTGAGCAGGCAGTCTTACCAGGTGTGGTTCAAGTTCACTGGGCTGCCAAAATAGCTAAAGAGATATTCTCGGGTTTGGGCGGTTTTAGAATCGTTAATAATATAAAGTTTAAAACAATGATCTTTCCTGACACTAAAGTAGATATCGTTTTTCTTTGTAATCTAGAGAAGCAATCGGTTAAATTTGTTTATAAGGATTCTAGTCACACTTTTTCCACGGGAACATTGGTGTTCAGTGGCTCTGATTTGTAAATGTATATGAAATACTGTTTTGTTGTTCCCCACTATAACCACCATCAAGCATTCGCAAAATTTTTGCCAATCTTAGCCAGCCTGTCAATACCTTGTATTATTGTTGATGATGGTAGTGAGGCGAATAGCTTGCAGTCAGTGCAATCCTCTATTGAGACACTTAATGCCAGCGCAGAACAGTCTGTTGATTTGTACTTTCTGAAACATGCATTTAATCGTGGTAAAGGTGCGGCTGTTTTTACAGGAGCTTACTATGCGCGTGCATTAGGTTTTACCCATATCATCCAGATAGATGCAGATGGGCAGCATGATATTAATGATGTTGCCGCATTTATTGAATATAGCCAGTCGCAGCCTGAAGCTATCGTGTCGGGTAAACCTTACTTTGATGAAACTGCACCAAAATTGAGAGTATATGGGCGAAGGGTAACCGATCTTTGGGTTGCCTTAGAAACCTTGTCTTTTCAGATTAAAGATGGTTTATGTGGCTTTCGGATCTATCCACTTTCTCAAGTAGAAAAAATATTGGATAAATACCATATTGGTGTCAGGATGGATTTTGATACTGAAATGTTAGTAAAGGCTGTTTGGGCTGATGTGCCCTTGCATTTTATGCCAACAAAAGTGATATACCCAGAGAATGGTGTTTCTCATTTTCATTACCGCAGGGATAATTTTATTCTTATTTCACTACACACTCGTTTGATCTTGGGAATGTTAATCCATTCTCCTATGTTGATTATGAGACGGCTCAAATCTATTTTCTAATTTTTATGAATTCTTCCACAATACCAACAGATAAGCAACATTGGGCATCACTGCAAGAGGCTGGGACTTTTGCAGGCTTAAGGTTTTTGTTTTTTCTGAATAAGTATTTTGGCCGAAAGATATATTCATTAGTGATTTACCCTGTGGCACTTTACTTTGTCATCTTTAAACGAGTATCTCGGCAGGCATCACAAAAATTTTTATTGCTTCATTGGCAAAAAAATCCTGAATTCTGGAAAAGAAAGCCTAATTACTGGTCCAGTGTTTTACATTTTAAACAGTTTGCAGAAGCTATTTTGGATAAAGGGTTGGCCTGGTCGGCAGAAATAGCCGAAGAGGATTTTATTATCGATGATATCAGTGTGATCGAAACCTTAATGCAGGACGAAAGAGGCCAGTTGATTATTGGCACGCATTTCGGGAATTTAGAATACTGTCGTGGCTTTATGCAGCGCTATAAAAATAAAGTCATTAATATCCTTGTCTACGACAAGCACTCTGCAAACTTTGTGCAAATAATGCAAAAAGTGAATCCTGACTCTCGAATTAATGTGTTTCAGGTGGACGAATTTGATGTGGCAACCATATTGTTATTAAAACAAAAAATTGATGGGGGTGAGTGGGTGTTTATTGCCGGTGATCGTATTCCTCTTGCTGGTTTAGAGCATACGGTCGAAGTCAATTTTCTCAATAACAAAGCCCCCTTACCTATAGGGCCATACTTATTGGCAAAGGCATTAGCATGCCCTGTAAAGTTGATGTTTGGTTATAGACACCCTCAGCTGGAAGAAGGAAAGGTGTATTTTGAAGTTGTTCCTTTTGCTGATAAGTTAGTTTTTACTCGTAAGGATAGGCAGGAAAAAATACAGGCGTATGCACAACAGTTTGTTTCATCTCTTGAGAAACACTGCTTACAGGCTCCCTATCAATGGTTTAATTTTTATGACTTCTGGGAATCTGATCCTTCTACACAGAAGAATATGCAGCTAGGAAAGGAGAGCAGTCATGAGTAGCGTTGGCAATTCTCGTTTTGATGAGGTGCTATTTGATCTATTGCCGCACCGCCCACCGATGCTGCTCGTTAATCAGATGGTATCTGTTGATGAGCGTTCTTCCTCGGCCATTGTTATGATTGATGATAATACCCCTTTTTATGAGTTGGATTTAGGTGTTCCTGCATGGATTGGTTTGGAATATATGGGGCAAACAGCAGCGCTGATTGCCGGTTACCAACTGCAGCAGGGTTTGGTTGGAGATCATTTGGGTTTTTTATTAGGAGCTCGCCAATACAAAACGACTTGTGAATATTTTCAACCCAACAAGAATTTGTTGGTGGAGTGTAATGAAAAGGCACTAGTGGGGGATACTCTAGCCACTTTTGATTGTGCTATTCGGTATGATGGAGAAACCGATGTGTTGGCAACGGCTAATCTATCTGTTTTTCGCAAATCAAAAGACGAGTTATAAACAACTGTCTAAGCATAATAGGGTGCATTGATTGAATAACTTTAAACATCAACGTGTCGTGATTACAGGTGCGGGCAATATTTCCTCGCTAGGTAATACTTGGGCGCAAGTGAGTGAATCGCTTAAAAATAAAAAAAGTTTCGTTTGCTTTATGGATGAGTGGCAACAGTACAGTGATATGCAAACACGCCTTGCGGCACCCGTTAAAAATTTTTCATTGCCAGAAAATTATACAACTAAGAAAAAACGCAGTATGGGACGTGTTGCTCAGATGTCTGTACTGGCCACTGAAGTGGCATTAGAAGAAGCTGGTTTATTAAAGCATGATATTTTAAAGTCAGGTGACGTTGGAGTTGCCTATGGTTCTGCGACTGGCAGCAGTGCTGCGGCTATGGAGTTTTTTCATCTGTTGGGGAATCATTCGACCAGCAAAATGAATAGTACGACCTATTTGCGAATGATGAGCCATACAGCAGCGATTAATATTAGTGTCTATTTTGGTACTCAAGGGCGTATGATAACGACATCAAGCGCCTGTACCGCAGGTAGCCAAGGCATTGGTTATGCCTATGAAACGATTCGTAGCGGCCAGCAAAAAATAATGATTGCGGGCGGTGCTGAAGAACTATGCCCAACACAAGCCGCAGTATTTGACACGATTTTTGCTGCCAGTACTTGTAATGAAACGCCAGAATTAACGCCAAGGCCATTTGATAAAGCGCGTGATGGTTTAGTGTTAGGCGAAGGGGCCTGCACCTTAATTGTTGAAGAGTATGAGCATGCTGTTGAACGCGGCGCACCTATATTGGCAGAAATTATTGGCTTTGGGACCAATACCGATGGCTCTCATTTAGTTCGCCCCCGACAAGCAACCATGGCAAAAGTAATGGAACTTAGCTTAGCTGATGCAGGGATCAATGCAGACGATATTGGTTATGTTTCCGCTCACGGGACGGCAACCGAGCACGGTGATATTGCTGAGTCTTTAGCAACAGAGCAAGTCGTGGGCGTTAAACCTATTAGTTCCTTAAAAAGTTATACCGGCCATACATTGGGAGCATGTGGTGCTTTCGAGGCCTGGGCCAGCATCATGATGATGCGTGAAGGTTGGTTTGCTCCTACCATTAATCTGGATAAGCTTGATGAGCGCTGTGCTCCTTTAGATTATATTAAAGGAGACTGTCGAGAGATTAATGCCGATATTATTATGAGTAATAACTTTGCCTTTGGTGGAGTGAATACATCTTTGTTATTGAAGCGATTTTAAAATAGAGTGTGCCACCATAGATGAATTGCCCCCATAATATACTGTGGTCTGATTAGCTTAAGCTTCACTTTTCCTAACTAAGATTATTAATCAATACTTTTCTTTATTGAGCTAATATGGGATACCTTTGCAGATGAGTTTTGTTGTATTTTAATTACATCTTTGGCAATCATAGGTTCACTTAGAAAATACCCTTGATAATAATTGGCTCCAAACTCTTTGATCATATCGAGAGATTTGCTGTTTTCAACTCCTTCGGCAGTTACCTTAAGTCCTAGGGAGCTTGCTAAAGCAATAATTGCTTTAGTGATTTTTGCGTCATTACTATCGTTAAGTAAATCGTCTGTAAATGATTTATCCACTTTAATATGATCAAAAGGGTATTTTTGTAAATAACTGAGTGATGAATACCCAGTGCCAAAATCATCTAAGGCTAAACGTAAACCAATATTTTTAACACTGTTTAATATTTTTTCTACCTTTTTTGGTTTGTTGATGATCACCGTCTCAGTAATTTCCATAACCAAATGATGAGGGTCAATGTCATAGCTGTGACAATATTTCTTGATTAGTTTTACTATAGATTCATCTAATAATTGTTTAGGTGATACATTAAATGCTATAAACCCATTTTCCGGAAAGACATTTTCTTTTTGCCAACCTTGTAATTGCTGACAAACTTTTTCAATAACCCACTGTCCAGCATCTAAAATCATGCCAGTTTCTTCTAATATAGGAATAAATTCATCAGGTTGAATTAACCTTCCTTGCTGAGTTGTAAATCGTAGCAGTGCCTCATAACCAATGATTTTCTTAGTTGCTACATTAGCAATGGGTTGAAAAAGCATCGAATACTGTTGTTTATCAATGGCATGGCGTAATTGATTAGCTAAAGAAATCCGGTGTTTAGAATCTTGATCTAATTGCTCATTAAATAGTTGGTAGTTATTTTTTCCTTCTTTCTTTGCTAGATAAAGAGCAGTATCTGCTTGTTTTAATAATTTTTTTGGCGAATTTGTCCAGTAAGTTCCCTCTGCGATGCCAATACTTACAGTGACAAATATTTCTTGGTCAAGAATGAAATAAGGTTCCGCAATAGCCTCAATAATTTTTTGTGCCACATGACAAATTTTACAATTATCATCACTACGACCAATTAAAACAACAAACTCATCGCCACCAAAGCGAGCGATAGTGTCATTACGACGTAATATATTTAATAAGCGTTGACTAACCTCTTGTAATAAAATATCACCTGCATCATGACCTAATGTATCGTTGATATCTTTAAAACCATCTAGATCTAAAAACATAATAGATACTAGAGAATCTTCTCGTTCTGAAGAATAAAAAGCTTGTTGTAGACGATCTTGAAATAAATTGCGATTAGCTAATCCTGTTAACCCATCGTATTCTGCCACCTGGCGTAGTTTTTCTTGATGTAATAAGCGTTCTGTTATATCTGCAAATGTGCCTAAAAAACTCTCGACACTACCTTTTTCATCAAATAAAACGCGAGTGTTAAAATCCATCCAGCGTATTTGTCCCAAAGGTGAAACTAAACGAATTTCTTTTTGATAATCATTTCCTAGTTGCAAAGATTCTCTTAGTTCTTCAAGTAATGATTTTACATCATCGTTATGGATTGCATTTATCCATTGCTGTCCAGTAGTTTCTTCTGTAATTAGTCCCGAAAAGTCGTGCCATCTATCATTGGCATAAACACAATTCCAATTAATGTCAACTCGAATGATGCCAACAGGTACCAAATGTGTTAATGCATTCAACTGCTGCGATGCTCTTTGATATTCTTCTGCATTTTCATGCATCGAAGTAATATCTTGTATTTGTAGAGTAGTAAAACGTTGATTTCCATGTGTATAACGAAATACAGTCATATTTACTAAGAAATGCGTGCCATCACCTTTTATCGCAGTTTGGTTTTCCCACACTTGAGGTCCTTTTAAAGGAGCGCTATATCCATAGCGAGATTTTTGATTAGACCATTTAAACAAGGATTCAAAATCAGGAAAGTAAGAGAGAATCGATTGTCCTGCTAAGTTTATCGGTTTTTTATTCTCTTCATTAAATAAAACTGAGTCAGGGTAAAACATCTCTTGTGCAGAGGGGTTGCTCGTTAAAATAGTATTATCAAGTGAAACCACAATAACTGCGATAGGTGAAGAAGATAATAAGCTGCTTAAATATCTATTATCAGCGATTTTTTGATCTAAGCCGATGAAATTTCCTTTGACGGAATCAGCACTTTGCAGTACGCAAATAATAGATCCTAGTAATGGCATTAATCGACGTATCATGTCACCACTATACCCGCCTGTAGTTTTACCTAGTATGCAGATGGCGCGTATTTGATTTTGGCTGACAATGGGCAAGAGGCAAATGGAATTGATTCGCTTTGGATTAATTAATAATGGTAAGTAAATTTTAGGTATAGGCCCATTAAAAAAAGTGGGTCGCATAGGCAATGCTTTCTTTATTGCCCAGTGAGATAATACCTTACCATCAGTAAATGCTACTCCTTTTTCTGTATGAATAGCATTAAGAGTAATTTTATGGTTTGTGGATATAGGTGATATTTTTTCTGTATCAGAAACAAAAATTACACTGTGATCACTTTGAGTAATGTTACTTATGTATTCAAGAACCAAAGGAAATATTTTAACAGAAGCTTGTGGGTCAAATAGTAAGTTTTGTACTGCATCGATTGCAGATCGTACTGGTTGATCAATACGACGATTACTACTTTCCGATAAAGAGAGATGCTTAGACCCCATGGGGAAATGGCTGTTCATAAATATCCTTAATAGTTATTAGTCATCAGTACATCTCTTGTCGCATTAGGTGTTAAAGGGAGTGTGCTCATCCATTTATTGGTAATGATATAAGCAGGTAAATTCTTATAGTTTTCTTTAAATTTTTTTGGCGCGCTATACACATTAAAAATGTGTTAGATTAAGCATATATAGAACAATTTCTCATTGTTGCAAGTAAAAATAATAATTTAACTATTGAAAAGCTTTTCATATGCGGATATGTATAGTGAATGTGACACCATTATGAATCAAACAAAAGATGATTTTCAAAACTCGAAACTCCCAAGTCACTATATTGGTATTGGTGCTTCTGCTGGTGGTTTAGAGGCATTGCAAAGTTTGCTGCAAAACCTACCTATTGATACTGGCGCATGTTTCATTATTGTTCAGCATCTTTCTCCAGATTTTAAAAGCATGATGTTAGAGCTGTTAGTTAAGCATACCTCTATGGAAATTATTAATGTTGTAGATGGTATGTCTGTTAAGCAGAATACTATTTATTTAATCCCTCCTAAAAAAAATATGATTGTTGCCCAAGGGCAATTGCTATTGTCGGATAAAATCCCTGATTCAGGCTTGAATTTACCTATTGATATTTTTTTCCGCTCATTATCAGAAGATCAACAACATAAAGCGATTGGTATTATCCTTTCAGGCACTGGCTCAGATGGTAGCCGTGGCATTAAAACACTTAAAGAGGCTGGCGCGTTAGCTATTGCTCAAGATCCAGAAAGCGCTAAATTTGATGGTATGCCTAATAGTGCTATTAATACTGGCATTATAGATTTTATTTTACGTCCAGAGCATATAGGGGCACAGTTGGAGTCTTATATCAATCATCCATTAGTTAGTGGTCTTGGTGAAACATTGCGCGATAGCATTGGTGGCCATGAAGATATTATGGGAGGAGTGTTTAATGTGCTTAAAATGAAAAGTGAAATTGACTTTTCTAAATACAAGCCTTCTACTGTTGCTCGTCGTATAGAGCGACGAATGACTATTAAGCAAATAACATCACTGCAAAAATACTTAGCACTTCTTTTTAAAGACCCTTATGAAGTTCAAGTGTTAAGTAAAGAGTTACTAATTGGTGTTACTAGGTTTTTTCGTGATGAAAGTTGTTTTAATGAGTTAAAGCAAAAAATTATCCCCGATATTGTTCAGCACTCTAATGAAGATCAAGCTATTCGCATCTGGGTGGCAGCTTGTTCAACTGGAGAGGAGGCTTACTCCATAGCACTATTATTCTATGAAGAGCTAGAAAGACAGCAGTTAAAACGTGTCGTCAAAGTGTTTGCAACAGATGTAAGTAGCCTGGCAATTAATGAAGCGAGTAATGGGATTTATGGTGAAGATATTATCCATGATGTTGATGCAAAATACTTAACCAATCATTTTTCTAAGGTGTCAGGAAATTCTTATCAAGTAAATAAATATATTCGTCAAATGGTGATATTTGCCACTCATAATATGATTGTTGATCCACCTTTTTCTAATATGAATCTAGTGACTTGTCGTAATGTATTAATTTATTTTCAATATAGTGTACAAAAACGTGTGTTGACTTCGTTACATTTTTCATTGAAGAAGGATGGTTATTTAGTTTTAGGTTCGTCGGAAAGCTTAGGTGACCTTTCCCCTCATTTTGAAGTGGTGAATGATAGGGCACGTTTATATCGTAAGCTTAGCAGTGTAAGAATTCCTATTGGTTCTGCACCTCCATCTATAAATACTAGTCCTCAAGTGATTCAGACGATACCTTCTGTGGATGGGTTGATGAAAAACTATCGAGGCGTTAATACAGGCGGTAGCGCCATTAGCTTTGCTAATGAAAATCTTATTACTTACTATGCACCACCTTGTATATTGTTAAATGATGAGCATGAGGCGTTACATGTGTATGGCGATGTAACACCATATGTGCGTCGTTTGCCTCCGGGTCGTATAAGCTTTGATGTGAAAGATATGGTTAATAGTGATATTTCTGTAGCAGTATCATCTGCTTTGATGCGAGCTAAAAGCTCAGAGAAAGAAATTTTTTATACTGATGTGTTAACTAAATATAGAGATGAATCTTTTGTTATCAACTTGCGTGTACGTTATATAAAAGAACATGAGGTAGACGTTTCTCCGGGTTACTATTGGGTGATTTTTGAGAGATCGAGTGAGTTGGCTGTAGTAGATGATACTCATTCCGTTTCTTTTGATGCTTCGGAGCAAGCGCGCCAGCGAATAGAGAATTTAGAGTTAGAATTGAAGCGTAGCAAAGAAAATTTACAAGTTACTGTTGAGGAGCTTGAAACAACAAATGAAGAGTTGCAGTCAGCAAATGAAGAATTGATGTCTGCGAATGAAGAGTTGCAAAGTACTAATGAAGAATTGCAATCTGTCAATGAAGAGCTTTATACAGTCAATTCCGAATATCAAGAAAAGATTGCAGAGTTGTCGCAAGCAAATAGTGATTTGGATGAGGTTCTTGCATTATCTAAAATTGGAGTTATTTTCCTTGATGAAGATATGTTAATTCGTCGTTACACTCAAGCAGCAGCAAATTATGTTAACTTAATGGATGGTGATATTAATCGCCCGTTACATCATATTTCAACTAAAATTAAATATGATAATATGTTGTCCGATATTTCTCAGGTGTTTATTAGTGGAGAGGTAAAAGAGCAAGAGTTGGTGTTGGACGATAAGCGGGTGTTGTCTATATCTATTATTCCCTATAGTTATTCAGATATTGCTCAAAGTAAAGGAGTTGCTATTACCTTTTCTGATGCTATTTTAGATAAGTGAGTCGAATAAATATTTCTATTGCTTGAACCTATTGAAAAATGGAATACCTGCTATCTATTGTATTTAGCTAAAGAATCTGTCAATCGCCATATGCTATCAATTAGTTTGGGATCATTAATTGAGGTTGACTTCAGGAATAATAATTGATCAGTTAATATTTTTTCATGGGTAATCTCTATCATTTGATCTGAGTGAAAATATTTCATATGCCAACTAGGGAATTTGATTTCGGAAATATCGATTGTATCAAGTCTGTGCAGAATGGTGTGACGATTATCATTCTCTATCTTTAACATAAGAGCATCTAATAATAAGTTATCACCTTCAATATATTGCAAAAAGTGGCCTTTTTCATACCAAAGGTATCCTGTAATACCAGTTTTAGCGTTGTGCTCTGCTGCTTTATTAGATAGTACTAATAACTCTTCAGAGTGAAAGTGCTTAACAGATTCGCTTATATAGATAATTGCTTTCATGAATACTTTAATCCTTTCATGGAAATTGTTAGTGCTCATTAAGTTAGCAGAAAAATATCAAAGTGATGCGATAAATGCAAAGACTAATTTTCTACTGTAATAAAGTTGTATAATTCTAATGAATGATATGCTTCTTTAAATTATATTGGCTGTATGGAGACTGATGTCGATATTATTATATGCAATAGTTTTACTTTTAAATAACTATATATTTCAATATATTAATTGTTGATAGGCTTCTTTTACTATTTTCTGAGATGAGAATGTATTTAAATCGCCAGTGAGAGCATAACCTATGTTTTTATCTATCCAATAAAATGTAGCGTAGCTTTCTTTTTTCTGATAGTTAATGGGCTGAAAACTCTTCCAATTGCCATCACGTACATAAAGCGTGATTCGATTACCGTGTTGATTTTCATACATATACTGAGCCGCCATACGGTTTTGTGTTGAAGGTAGTAGGCGTCCTCCAATTAACTGATAGTTTGAATCAGAAAGATCAGGGGCATTCAGCTTCGTTTTTAAGCGTTTTGATAACCACTGATTAAGGTATTCATGTTGCTCCGCTTTGACTTCTACTGGATGAATTTTATCTGCGGTATAAATTGTGTGGGCAAACATAGCTGGTTGAATTAGATGAATTTCCATTTCAGTATGTGCTGTCTCTACATTAGTTAGTGGTGCTTTAATATGCCAACCAAACAGAGAGCCCGTTAAAAAAAATAATACACTAGCAGCTATAAGATAAAGTTTTGTTTTTTCAGGCTTTTGAGTGGCTGTCATTAGGAGATTTTCTGGAATTTTCTCATCTAATACAGGGTCATAAAGTTGATGTAGTGTTTGATTTATTTTGCTGTAGTCATTAAGTTTGCTATGTGCGTTTTCATCTTTTAATAATTTTTTTCTGATGTCTTCTGCCTGCGGTTGAGTAAGTTCCTGGTCAAGATAGGAGTTCAGCTCAGTATCGTTGATTGATTTTTTGTCACTCATTATTTTATTCTCCTTAATTTATTGTTATTTTTACTGTGTAAGCATTGGCGTAAATACTTTCTAGCTCGGTTCAGTCTCGACATTACTGTTCCTACAGGGATACCCATGATGTCTGCAGTTTCTTCATATGAAAAACCTTCTAAAGAAATCAGTAATAAAACTTGTTTTTGGGTTTCGGGTAACCCTTTGATGACGTATTTTAATTCTTGTGCTAACCAAGTAGTATCTAGCGAAGCATTGATATCCTCAATGGTATCGTTTAATTCCTGTATTGGTGGTAGTGTACTATCGCGCCTTACTTTGTTAACGAGTATATTATGCATAATCGAGAACAGCCAAGGTCGTAGCTCCCTATCAGAATGCCAAAGCTTTCTTTTTTTTAATGCTCTTTCAAGTGTGTCTTGTACTAGTTCATCGCTATCATAAATATTATTTGTTAATGCTCTGGCATAGCGTCGTAATCTAGGAATGCATTGCACTAGGTCAGATTCAAAATTTTTCATAAATACATCATCGAGATATAACACCTTTTTAATAGCTGTAATACTAAAAAGGTGTTAGATATCAATAGCTCATAGTAATAAAAATATACGTTGTGGGTGTTTTAAGGAAATATGGCAGGCTTAGTGAATACCCAATCATTGTTTTTTACTATCGTATGGCATGCCACACATTCTTGAGTAAAGCTGCTATCTTTTCCATAAGGCTTTTTTTCCAGATCTAGCCAGCGAGCATATCCCCATCCACCTGTCGACGCATACTTTTCTGAATCCTTAATCATAATTTCTGTATGTATTAATTTATCGGGTGCCAGTGCGGTGGGCCAAAATTCTTCTTTAGCTTCTTTCCAAACTACTTTGCCAAGTATGCTGTCTTTTGGCCATGGGTTAGTTTTACCATCACGAGCGGCTTTTACAGCGATGTCATTCCCTAAAATAACTCTCATAGTTTTATTGTCTATTCTATGTGACATTGATATTACTGCCCAATCCTTATAGTCCTCTGGTAGTTCAATGCCATTAGGTGCTGGATGAACTTTTGTTTCGGCAATAGACAGAGGTGTGCAAAAAACGAACCCTAATAGTGCTAATGATGCAGCTATTTTTTTCAATTTGGTATTCTCCTAAATGTTGATATTACGTATAGAGGTATACACTTAAGTAGGTTAATTTATTCCATAAATAATAATTATTTTTAATAAACTAACTGGAATGATAGATGCATTTCTATGGGAGTCTTAATCGTTTTTCTTTGGCTGCTGGACCAATAGGTCAGAGTTATCAATAAAATTTCAAAAGTCTTAGTTCAATAGGAATTTATTTTAATGTGGAAGGGGGTGGCTGAATATTTAATGTGGTAGCGACTGTTTTTTGATTAAAAAGTTCAGCCACTTAAAACTAATTTTTAAAATAGAGTACTTTTGTAATGATATATGTTGATTGTAGGTCTGTAGACTTAAAGCTTATTTTTCCTATGCTATTTATTTGATGATAGTTAGCGTCTCTTTTCCACGTCCATGTGGTTATTTTTGTTAAATATGTTCCATTATCAATCTGATTCTTTTAAGTAAACTGATTTGTCGCCTTCAGAAAGAGTGAAGCTCTGATAGCTTTTATCAAATAATGCTTCTATTACTTTTTCACCAAAATCAAAAGATACCATATTAGAGTTGGTTTTATTAATATTATAAGTGCCTGCCATGGCAGTATTGCCATTAATTAATATCCTGACCTTGTTTTGGGATTGTATTTGAAATTTAGGTAGAGTAGGCGCCATGGCTTTGACGTTGCTATCGCTTATTTTCGACAGGTCTACTGCATAAGTGCCCTCAAAATTCCTGTTGGAATTAGACTGTTTGTGGCTGTAAGACGCTCGTACCAGCTCAACTCTTCGGTTTTTTGCTTTTCCTTCCTCACTTATATTGTTGGTAACTGGAGAAACAGGCCCGACTCCTATCGGTATCAATTTTTCCTCATTAATGCCGTGTTGATTTTTGAGATAGCTAATAATAGCTTTTGCTCGTTGAGTGGAAAGATTTAAATTATAGTTATAATCCCCAGTGATATCAGTATGTCCAACAACATAGTATTTTGATGGCTCAGATTTTAGGTAATCCGATATGGCTTTTAATGTTATTTTTGATTCCTTTCTTATTGTTGATTTATTATGATCAAATAAAATACCATCCAAAATTGCTTTTCCAGATGCTTTTATAGCTGTATCAATTTCACTGGCTGACGATATGGCTATTTTGTCAAGTGGGACTTCGTCAGGTTCTATAAAGCTCATTGCGATTAATGAGTAATTCGGGCTTACACTGACAGTAATCATTACATAAGTGAGAGAGTCTTTTTGTTTAATGCTAGCTACTAATAAGCCAGATTCAGAGCCCGTTATGACACGTTGACCGCCAATGCCTTTTAGGGTGCTTTTCGTTGATCGTAGCCAGCCTCCCAGATCAGCCATGGAGAAATTATTTAAAGGATTTTTAGAGTGAAGGCAATCTGTCCCTTTACATTTATAAATGTCTTGAGCGTTAAGTTTGAGAAGAGCTTGCTCGTAATTTCTGTAAAGTTGTAAAAATGATTCCTTTGGTTTGGTTGATGAGTGATCATATAAAATATTAGTGACTTTGCCCTCAAGTGTTTTTAATGAGGCTTGTCTCTTTTCAATATTATAGGGCCCTGTGATAATAGACGCCTGATCGTATTCTTTATAGGAGTAGCCGCTAATAAAAAATCCTGGATATCGACTTAATAGATTGTGGTCGCTACTATTTGCGGTGTCGAATGTCGTTGTTGCACTAGCGATTGTGTTCCAAAAAATGATGCATACGAATACTGCGTATTTCATTGTTACTTTTCCTTTAGTAAAAAATCGAGAGTGCAATTATAAATAAAACCAATTGCTAATACATGCCTCCATTCACACTAATCACCTGTCGAGTAATATAATTAGCACCATCAGACATTAAAAATGCTGCCGTTGCTGCAATATCTTCCGCTTGTCCAAATTTTTGTAATGGAATCATCTTTTTGGCTTCTTCTGCAAAAACGCCGTCAATCATATCGGTTTCAATAACGCCGGGGGCAATACAATTCACCGTTATTTTGCGCTTGCCCAATTCAACGGCGAGCGCTTTGGTCGCGCCGATGATGCCCGCTTTTGCTGCACTATAATTCACTTGGCCTCGGTTGCCGGTTAACCCTGCTACGGATGAGAGCGTAATAATTCGGCCGCCTTGGCGTAAGCGAATCATGGGCATAATTAATGGATTTAGGACATTATAAAAGCTATCCAGGTTGGTATGGATTACAGCGTCCCAATCTTCCTCGGGCATTGCGGGGAATGCATTGTCTCTGGCGATGCCGGCGTTACATACGACTCCATAATATGCGCCATTCTTTTCTATTTCTTCTAATAATATGCTTTGTGTCTGCTCTCGATTGCTCACGTCAAAGGCGAGTGAATGAGCTGAGCCCCCTTGTTCTACAATAGTATTGACTACCTTCTGGGCGGCTTCAGCATTTGAATTGTAATGAACAGTGATGGCATAATTTTCTTTGGCCAAGCGCAGTGCTGTACTTTTCCCTATGCCGCGGCTGGCGCCAGTCACTAAAACACGTTTTTGAGTTTGCATAATAGTTTGCTCTTAAATAAATAGAAAATGAGTGGTAATGTCTTCCTGTTTTTAGTGCAATATCAAACTGCGGTTTTCTTTGAAGTTTGAGCATAGATTAGAGCTGCAAAGAAATTAATCGTATTACCAATTAATAATGTCGTACCAAAAGCTTGTGCAACCGGTATTGTGCTTAAGCTTAACAGGCCAAAAGACAGTAGTGTTGTAGCTGTCGATAAAAGAACCGCACTTTGTGTGACTATTTGTGCAGTTATATTATCTTCATTCATCTCTTTGATAAAGATAACATAGTCCATACCTAAGCCAAGAACTAAAAATAAACCCATTATGTTAAATAATGTAATTTCAATAGAGAAAAGCGTAAAAATTAGTAGCGTACCAATTGTTGCTGTAATGGGTACAAATAATATTTGTAATGCTCTTAGTGATTTATAAAATATGATTATCAGTGCGGCAATAAACAAGTAGGCTAATATTAGCAATTTAGAAGCAGACAAACGTTGTTGTGTTAATGATTCTTGAGATAGCTTTAATGTATTGATATAGGTTATATTATTTGAATTAGCGCTAGCTTTCTCTATGATTGATGTATCAACCCCCTTGTTGATCAATATAAAGCTTGTTATCTCGTTATCTTTTTTAATCCATACTGGCGGGATATTGCCGATACTTTTAAGGAATATATCAGGCGTTAAATTCCTCTCAGAGCTATTGATGTACTGAGATTGTAATTTCTTTGCCTCTTCTACCTGTATTCCTAAATCAGAAAAAAATTGTTCGGCCACTCCTGTTGGGCGGTATAAGCGGTTCTGTAATTGATAGTCGCTAGATTGCTGTTTCGGGCTCGGAACTAATTGCATTGCACTGAATAGATCAGAAGGCGATATTTGTGGCGTTATTTTTTCTAAAAACTCATCATAGTTATAATAGATTTCTTCGATTGAAGCGCCTTTGATAATTAAATACCTTCCTGGTTCAAAGCCTTTTGTATATTGATTTGCAGCTTTTTCTTGGGTGAGTAAGTTTTGTGATGGCTTAAAAAATAAGCGTGGATCGTCATTAGTTGGTAGACCTAGTAGATATAGTGTAACGGCGACGATACTAATTGTTAGCCCCCATGTAGCAAAAGTGAGTTTTTGTGTTGTAAGGGCTAAGAAGCGATTGATGGTTAAAAGAATGCGAGTGATGAAATTGTCACTTGTTTGTAGTGTTTTCGTATTAGTTAACGACCCTACAGCAATAACACTCAACCAGGCAGAGAATATTCCACAACAGGAAAATAACGCCACTTTCTTTAAGGTATCTAATTCCGAAAAATTTAATGCGCTATAACCAATAATGGAAGTGGCTAAGCTTAACAGCATCGCTTTATGAATTTTTTTTGTTATAGTCGATTCGGTGTGATGATGTGATTTTAAGTGGTAAAAATAGTGTAAGGAGTAATCGATAATAATACCAATAAGGCTAGCACCAAAGACAATAGTGAGAATGTGAATGGAGCCATAAAGATAATGGTTAACAGCAATCGCGAATACTATCCCTGTTAGGATAGAGGCGACAGGTAAAAACAATACTGCAAATGATCGAAAAACAAATAACAATAAGCTAATGATACCTATTGTTGATATTGTGCTGATAAACTTAATATCTTTTTGTGATTTTTGAGCGGCATCGGCCGCAAAAAAGAAAACACCCGTACGTAGAATATCAACAGAAAATTCGGTAGAACTGGTCTTGCTAAGGTCGGTAATTTGTTGAAGTAGTATTTCCTGTGCCTCTATATCCAAAGCCCCTTGAGTAATAAACAAGGGGATAGATTGGTAGTAGGTAGTTGTTCCGTTCTTCTGTGTACTTTGGGTAGAACCGCTTTCGGGTAAACCACTTTGTGATAAATGAGTAATGTACTCATTAAATAAGCCAAGAGGATCTTCGTTAAATGGAATAATCTGCAAAGATGTATCCATCCGAAATAATTTACGTTGGGCTTGTTCTAAGAGTGTGGCATCATCGAGTTGTTGAAGTTGTTGCCGTTGTTTTGGAGTAAGTAATTGATGCTGAAAAGGCTTTAGTTCTTCTATTAGCGGTTCTATAAAACCATCATCAGGTATCGCTATACCAGATATTTTCAAAAATTCCTGCTTTAAAAATATTGATGCTTTTTCCACATCAGGCTGGCTTTTGCCCGTAATTACAAGTAATAGCCGACTTTCTATATTTTTTGACAGTTGATTAATGGCATCCTGTGTCTTGCTGTCTTTTGAAAGTTTAGGTGATAAGTCTTTAAAGTCTGTACTAATTGTGAATTTATTGTCTTTATTGTTAATAATAAAGACATCTGCGATAAAAACAATAGAGAAGCAGAGTGTTATTAAAAATAGCAATCGACATGAAATGAGCATGGTTTAAGTAAAAATCTCTAGTTGCTTGGCTTTATATCAATGTACTGTTGGGGGCTTGATAAAATAGAGCAGGTACTTTCAGCTTGAGAGAAAATTGTGTGGCAAAAAAGGTTCATCTCATCCTTAGAATCATTTTTGGCATTGTTGATATTAACAATGTTGATTTTGGTTTTTTGTTTCTTGCTATCGATAATGTTGATTGACAATTCATCACCCGTTTCAGCAACCGTTTTTTTTATGCTAATACTATCTAAACCTTTCTTTGCGTAGGTGTTGGTAGGTAATAAATTGATCGCTACAGTATCTCGATTGCTTTGATCTAAGCTGATATCGAAATCTCTTTGTATAGATTCTATATTAGCGCTTAATAAGCTTAATAAGAATTTTGCTAAGTAATGGTGCTGTAAGCCTTCTAGAGGAATGGGCTCATTATTTTCAATGACACGAAAGTGTGTACTTTTTAAGGTATAAATTAAGTCTTCATTAAAAGGTTTAATGCTTTTCCAAATCAGTCCGTGGTGGCAGGAAAATAAAAGCTGACCTGATGATGAAAGAGGAACTGGTAGTTTATCTAGCTGCTTTACCTGATTGAATTCGCCTGAAAAAATACAGTTGTCAGGCAGAATGCGTTCAAGCGCTTCATCAATATTGTTTTCGGTTTCTTTATTCTCTACAGAGCGTGTTTCGCTGCCAGCAATAGCGGATAAATTCCAACAAGAGAGAAGTATAATAAATAAGCTAACTATTCGCATATTCTCTCCATTGCATTTGTGACTTTATCAATAAGCGCTGAAGGTGATACAAACTGGGTAATATTGTCAGGCATGGCGATAGCGACTTGAGATGTTCTGCCTTTAGTGATTCTTTCTCCCGTATTTTTGTCCTCTATTAGATATTGAATAGTTAATCGGTTTTCCCATTCTATAAGGGTGGCTGTAATCGTAAACTTTTGTCCAAATTTCAGTGGTCTAACATACTTTACATTGAGGTCAATAATGGGGAAGAAATATCCAGATTTCTCCATATCATTATAAGTAAAATCGATTAGCTCCAATAACTTGCAGCGTGCTATCTCAAAGTATTTTACATAGCTGCCGTGCCAGGCAATACGATAAGAATCAACATCATAAAATGCAACTTCATGATCTAAAGAAATACTGAGTTTTTTTTCCATAAAATTAAGTCGCGCTTTTTATTAGTATCGAAAAATATTGTGTCAGGTAACTTTCGGAGAAGCCCTATATTTGATGAACAATATCAACGATATCTTGTAGTGTTTTTGCCTCTTTGAAATGTTCGGGGCTTATATTTGAGCCGGTAAACTTTTTGAGTTCAATCAGCATATCAACAGCATCAATACTGTCTATATCGAGATCTTCGTAGAGCTGAGCTTCTGGCGTTATTAACGATTCGTCCAGTTCAAATAGTTCATTTAAGACTTGTTTCGTATGAGTGAAGATCGCTTCTTTGGTTTTTGTCATGGCTGATGATGCCTATCTTTAGCTGAATAAAAGGTGAATATCGCATGTACAATACTTAATTTCACGATTATATCAATAAGAGGGGAGCGATCGTAGTTTAATGTCGCAGGAGTATATAGCGGTGACCAGTATTTAGAGTGAAGTGTTCTTGGGCTTCGATAATAAGGGGCGATAGAAGTTTTTTAAGAAGGTAGTTAATTGTCGATACTGCAGGGTTCTCGGTGAGTTGATATCAATGTTTTCGAGGGTTTTGATATCGGGTAATACATCGAATGAAAAATGGGGGGCAACAGGGGGAATGCTATAGCACTTTTCGCCTTTTTGCATGGCTCTAGGGTTACAGCGAATGACAATTGGTACGATATCGCAGTTGGCTAAGACAGCGATATTGGCAGCTCCTCGCTTGAAGTCAAGCTGATCATCATATTGATTACGAGTACCTTCCGGGAATATCAGAATGTTCTCTCCGGCATCCAGCCTTTTTTTCGCTTGTTCTATGAAATCATCCGTGCTGTTCGGTATGTAGTCCGCAGTTCTTACAATTAATGTGGTAAATGGGTTCTTCCAGAGCGCGCCTTTCGTTATACAGCATAGATTTTTACACATGCCTAAAATAAAGAAGGCATCTAATAAGCTTGGGTGGTTGGCAATGATGAGTTTGCCACTAGGTGAAATGACCGGCTCTGGTGTATGTGAATAGGTAAGCAAGCCGAAAAACTTCATGGTATCGAGATAAAACATACAGCTTTTGCTGATGCTGTTGCGAATCCAGGCTTTTTTCAGGTCTTTGGATAGGGGGAGGCAATAAATAATCGGTAAAAATAAGCTTAGAATAGGTGCGCCAACCCCAAACATGGCCCAGCAAAAAGCGGTGGCAGAGGCTCTCCATGCCGTATTGGCTGGGTGGCTCTTCACATGGGAAAATGAGTCGTCGATATCCCTTGTGTCGCTATGAGAGCTATCCACAAAAACATTCCACTTCGACAAGGAGGTTGGCTCGACAGATGTCAGCCAGAGTGAAAATCATATCGGTATCGGGAAAAGCCTGCTTGAGTTGCTGGCTAGCGGCTATATGGTCCGAGGCGTATCGTAAATACACCTTCATGGTCTTCAAGCTGGCATTATTGTTGGTCTTATTCTTGTTATCGAGCAAGTGGCGGATATTGCTGATAGTGGTCTCCAGCTGCCCGGATAAATCGCCCTCGTGAGTTGTTTGATGACCAATGATACTGGCCGTGCCAGAGACAAAGAATAAATCCTGCTCCGCCAGTGTAATGCAAGTAGCACGCGAGAAAGAAGGGCTGCTAACGCCATATTCTCTAGGGTACTGATAGGCATTAACCTGTAGCGAGTTATTGTGATGTCTGCCGGGCTGCTTCGCGGATAACGTATATATCACAGCGCCTTCAGCGTGATGGCCCAGTGCAGAGGCAGACGGGAATTGGTCGTCTGGTATTCCTGTTTCCCGGAACGCCTTTAGCCTTCCTGTGCAAAACAACTTGTAGTGTTCATTGTCGTCCTCGCCCAAGTTAATGTCAGGAATATAATTCCAAAAGCGTAAAGGGTGGGGGTAGCCTTCGTCTTGTAAAAACTGTAGCAGTTGCTTGTAAGCTATCTCGGTTGATTTTTCTATGTCTTGGCAATCTTCAGCGCTTAGCCAGATGGCGGCAGAGAGTATTTTATCGGTCTTGCTCCAATGGCAGCGCCCGGAAACCCCTTTACTGATAGTGTCGTTATCAATAGACCATACTTCATTTAAGCATTTCTCTCCCAGTGATGTTAAACCAGCATTGATTATGCCTGGGCTAGACGGTATACATGGCGTGCAGTAAGGTAATACCGCTAAGGTATTTGGATGCTCAGCCAGTGTCTCTACAGGCTGATCTGAGATGAAGTTGGTAATATAACTGGAAGCAGGTTTATTCAGCATGTCGTTTCTCAGAGGGGTTCTCTTAGCTGATAATCGCTGATTTGAATAACTGGTCGATTAAGTAATTTATTCCCATGGCGTTTAGAGGTAGGCATCTACTGTATTTTTGCTTCGATAGTTCCATCTGATATAGGCTGTTAAATATAAGATTTTAGTAAAAAATTATGGTCTTCCCGGATGCTAGAAGATGCTTTTTAATGATTTATAATAGCTAGTTAGTTTAAACTACGCACCCGCAAAAATAAAGCAACGAAAAAGAGGTTAGCAGACGTGGCAATACAATCTCCAGCCGAACTGAAAATGGCAGAACTACTGGTCGAAGCATTAAATTTAGAAGATGTTGACGCTAAGGATATCGATCCAGAAGAGCCATTATTTGGTGATGGTTTAGGCCTGGATTCTATTGATGCACTTGAGATTGCGTTGGCAATTTCTCAGGAATACGGCTTACAAATCAAAGCTGAAGATGAGACAACGCGTGAGGCGTTTGCAACCTTAAAAAGTTTAACTCACTATGTTGATTCAAATAAAGGTTGATACCAATAAAGCGTAATCTAGCTAAATAGTGATTGAGCTACTCTTAGGCTTTGTCTTAAGTTTAGTGAGCTCAGTTTTATGTAAGCTTCTTATATAAGATTCTATATAAAACCGAACAGTGAGACTTCATTGAATAACCATACCGCACCATTGATAACGCGCAATGCTAATGACCCTATTGCTTTGTTATTCAGTGCGCTGGCTCCCTTGCCCGGCGTAACGGGCACTATTACTGCGCAGCAATTTTTAACGCATGTCTATTGTTTGTCGAAACAATTACCTGACCAGCAGTATGTTATTAACCTTTGTGAGAACCGCTACCTTTTTATGGTAGCGTTTGCGGCGTCTATTCTCAGGCAGCAAACCAGCCTGCTGCCTCCTAACAAAAAAGTCATGACGCAAGTGCGTTTAAGCGAGCGCTACGATAATGTATATATTCTTCACGACGGCCTTTTAAAAAGCGACAATGAAAGCACGGAAATAGCCCCTGGCATTGGCGATGTTAATGTGTCAGGGGTTGATTTTGGTGATTCTACGGAAGCCATTGTTTGCCCAGAGATTCCCCTGGATTACCTTGCCGCAATTAGTTTTACATCAGGTTCTACTGGCGATTCAAAACCGAACCTCAAGACTTGGCGTACGATTGTTGAAAGCAGTCGGATTAATGCCAACCATATGTTGGAAAGTGTCAGTTCAACCAATAATGATTGTACAACACTGTATCAATTAGCAACTGTTCCGGCTCAACATATGTGGGGCTTGGAGACATCAATTTTATTACCTTTGTTTGAGCCTGTTTGTGTCGTTGATGTAAAACCTTTATTTCCACAGGATATTTATGACGTACTCCAGGCAATGCCAGTACCAAGGATGCTGGTCAGTGCTCCCGTTCACCTGAGAGCAATTTGCACCAGTCGGTTAAAGTATCCTGAGGTGGAGTTAGTGTTATGTGCAACATCGCCGCTTTCTAAGGAACTTGCCTCTAGTATTGAGGAGCTTTTTTCTGCCCAGTTAAGAGAAGTGTATGGCTGCAGCGAAGTAGGTTCGATGGCAGTGAGAAAAACTGCTGAGAGCGATCATTGGCGATTGTTTACTGGCATCAATATCGAAAGGCAAGATGATGGAATATCAATAGCGAGTACAGATTATCTGCCCGGCCAGGTAGTGCTCCAAGATCAAATCGAAATGAGTGGTCAGAACCATTTTCAGCTCAAAGGTAGAGCGACGGATATGGTGGATATTGCAGGTAAGCGCGGTTCATTACTGGAAATTAATCAAGTTTTGTTGAATTTCCCCGGTATTATCGATGGGGTTGTTTTTATGCCGACCTTAAAAGAAGAGCGTGCGGTCGCACGGTTGGCGGCATTGGTTGTATTGCCGGAAGGCCTTGCTAGGGAAGACTTGCGCCGTTATCTGCGCCAACATTTCGATAATGCATTTATTCCACGCCCTATTTTTAATGTCGAGTCATTACCACGAGAAGAGAATGGCAAGTTACCATTTGGGCAGCTGCAAGCTTACTATCAAAAATTACTTAATAAATCTCAGTCTGAATAATTCAGCCGCAGATATCCAAACTTTGAGTTTTAATAGTTAAAAGCTATACTCTCGCCGGTTTTTTTATACATTAAAGGAAATAAAAATGAAGCTAAGTACGTCGCGTTGGCCAAATCTCTTATTATGTTTGCTTATATTCTTCTTCGCTCATAATGTTTTGGCTACCAATACAGTGGATAGTTACTACAATCCTACCGGAATAGTGAGAGAGCCCGCTGATACTGTAGTTATTGATGCTAAGCACTTAAAGCCTGATGAATTGGATATCAAGCGAGCATTACTTCACACAAGGTTGCATTATGGTTGGGAATTAAAGGAGCATACTCGAAACAGTTTGCTAATCGAACGTAAAAATGTCCAAATTAAAGTGAGTATTGCTGACAGTGTTGTTAAGCTAATACCCGTGAACTCTGATGAAGTTGAAGTCCCTTCAAAGTGGCTGCCTCGTTTTAAAAAGCTCTATTTACGACAGTTAACCTATCTAAGTGATGTTAGGCAGGCCCAGGCAATGATCCAGTAAGGTGTCGCTATTCGTGATAATTTCTTTGTTTTTATTGTATGATTCGTCATCGTATTTTATTGACCTGATAGTAAAGCAAGTCCTATAGTGGAATTGGTTAGGGACAATAATTAGCCAAAGGATATGTCTGAATGTTAGTTGGAATTATTGGTGCTGGCCCAGCCGGATGCGCATTAAGCTGCTTTCTTGCAGAAAGGGGCGTGCAATCTCTAGTATTCGATAATGATAAGCGCCCTGATTTATTGGTGGGAGAGTCGCTGGTACCTGCTGTCATGCCGCACCTCAGACGTTTGGGCATCGAATCTGAGGTGGCTCAAATCTCTGCCAAAAAATATGGTGCAGCGCTTCGTCATCCCAATGGTCAGCGTGTTGATTTCAAGTTTCGACATTTTAATCGTCATGTGCCCAACTATTCCTACAATATTCCTCGGCCAGAGTTTGATCGTGTGCTGCGCTGCCGTGCTGAGGCAATGGGGGTGCGCTTTGTCCATCACCGAGCAAAAGTTGAGGCCTCACAATCACCGGATAGAGAAATACAGCTTTCTGAATCGTCTTTAAACGTTGCTAACCTATCTCAACACCCTGATATCTTGGTTGATGCGACAGGGCGACATCGTTTATTTAGTCGAGTCTTAGGTTTGTCTGCAACAGAGGGCAAGCGAGATGATGTCTCCTATTTCGCCCACTACGATAATTTTGACTCAGATGTTGCTGTTGAAGGGCAGGTAGTTTTATCTGTCATTGACTCGGGTTGGTCTTGGCAAATCCCTCTTAAAAATGCGTTATCGGTTGGAGTTGTTATCGATAAAAAGGTAGCGCCTCGCTATGGTGACACACCTGAACAGCGACTAGAAAATATTATCAACGCCGATTCAGTCTTATCTTATAGCGGTAGGAACCGACAACGGAAAACCAAGGTAATGTCTTACAGTAATTATCAACTGTTAAGCGAACGAGGCTTTGGTCGAGGTTGGGTTTTATTAGGTGATGCCTATGGCTTTGTCGATCCGATGTTGTCTCCAGGCTTATTTATGGCTTTAGAGTCTGCGGCATTGTTGGATAAGTATGTTTTTTCAAAAACGCTGGTTTCCTCAGCAGAAGCCGGTTTAAAAAAGTACTGCCAGGAAGTGAATCACTGGCATGAGTCTTGGGATAAAGTGATTGAATATTTTTATGATGGTCGCTTGCTTGGTCTATTTGAAGCGGGCCAAAATGTGGCTAAGAATGCGTCTAAATGGTCGCCTAATCGACTATTAGAATGGCATATTCGGCGAGTTATTTCTTCTATGGTGTCTGGTACCGCAACTCGCTCTACCTATAATCAGCAAGCACTTTACTACAGTTGTGAGCATCTTTTGTCTGAGGATATTGTGGCAGATGATTATAAAATTAAATCTATCATGGTTTAACAATGGTTAATGGCAGTAAAGCGTTTTAACTAAAATATGTCGTTTGAAAAATAACAAGAAATATTGAATATTTAAGGAAATTATTGCTCTATGGCTTTTCTGAAAAACGTTCTTCTGTTGTCTAGCCTCTTATCCTTTTCTGCTATTTCCACCATGAGTTATGCTGAAAAATTACCTCTATGGGAATTGGGGCTGGGCGTTGGTGGTCTCCATCAGTCTTATTATACCGGTACAAAACAAACTCGTAGTTATGTGTTTCCTGTTGTATTGCCTGTCTATCGCGGAGACTTTTTTAAGTCTGATGATAAAGGCTTACGTGCTCAATTATTTGAAGATGAACGTTATAAGCTAGATTTTAGTTTGGATTTTAATTTCTCTGTCGATAGCGATGATATCGATTTGCGCCAAGGAATGGATGATATCGGTAGTTTATTGCAGATAGGTCCTTCTTTCGAAATTTCTTTACATAGTAACCAAACAAGCGATTGGAAGTTAAACCTTCCTTTGCGGGCGGCTTTTGAAATTGATGATAGTGACATTGATTCTGCGGGTTATAACTTTTCCCCTTCTTTTTCTTTTGAAAGAAAGTTTTCCAATGTTCCCCTTAAGCTCGGTCTTTCTCTGGGCGTTCAGTTTGGTGATGCAGAATATAATGAAATATATTATGGCGTTGACGCTCAATTTGCTACGGTTAATAGGCCTGCTTATGATGCTTCGAGTGGCTATTCCGGAGCTCGTTTACAAGCTGCGTTAACCTCTAAAACAAAGAGTCGGTTAATTGTTTTATTTGTTCGATATGACAATATTTCTGGCGCAGTCTTTGATGATTCGCCTTTGGTTGAAACGGATGATAATCTAACGGTTGGTTTTATTTATAGTAAGTATCTATTTAAGTCTAAAACCTTAGTGAATAAATAAAAACAATATTCTATTTTTATTTCCTCTAAAAAATATTAAATATTGCCGCTTTCAATGAGGTTCTGACGTTTCTTGTAGTAAATACATGCCATAAATATAACAGCTAGTGCGATAAGATAATTGGGTTTTATTCCCATAATAACAATAGTCGATACAATATCGATAAGTATCAGTGAAAGTAAAAAATACAACATAATATTTTTATGTATATACTTACACGCGAGCGCGCCTAAAGGTGCCCCTACAACGACGATTGGTACAGCAGCAAGCCAGTAGCCCATAATGGTTTCTGAGAATTGGTTGGTCGCGAGTAGAATTGCAGTAAAGCCAATAAGTGCATTGATTGCCATAATCACTACAGATGTTGCAATTGCCTTTTTAAAATCGTAGTGCCATAGAAATATCATCAGTGTAAATAGAATGAAGTCTATTCCTGTTCCGATAATGCCACTCAAGAGCCCGCCAACAAAACAACTAATGGTTAAAGGTATTGCTGCCGGTTTTGGGTTGTCAATGTGAGAAATTTTACTGTAGTTTAATCGAGTCCATATCAGCCCTGACGCCACTAAAAAACTAAAGCAGCTGAATAAATATTTAATATCTGCATTAGAAATATGCAAGCGTACAACAAAAAGGCTAGTTAATAAGCCCAGTCCACCAGCGATGACCGAATAGCGAATAATGCGAAAGCAGATAGGCATTTTAGTTAGCACAATCATAAGAGAAGCCGCCGTCATGCCGACACTTTGAATGGCTAATGAAAATATTAACGCTGTATTACTGTCTATGTGAAGTACTTTAGTGAAGATAGGAAACGCGACCGCACCACCACCAACACTCGTTGAGCCAGCAACAAAAGAACCTAACAGCATCGTCAGTGCGATGGTGATATTGTCTAAAATGACCTTCAAACCAGTAAAGTCGGTGAACAACAGCCATATAGCCCATGTGATTAAGGCGATAAATAGTTGAATAACGAGTCCTCGCATTTGGCTGCAATCCTGTAATTGTGTGACTGGCTTGATAAAAAGCGGCAAGGATAGCGTTTTAGCCTTAAAAAATCTATTGCTAGCAGATTGTTTGAAATATGGAGGTGGGGTATAGATAGGGGGATATAATTACTGGTGATAGCTAAATAAGCTAATCAACTCACGTTCACAAGCGGCATCATCCCCAAGATTGCGCATGATGATATTCCGCAAATGGGTCATTCCATCGACATCCATTTCAAGGAAGCGAAAGCCATAAAATTGCCCATTGGTATGAGCTTGTTCAGACTTTATTTTCATGCTGGTGCCATTGTCAAAAGAAATCTCTGCGGTGACAGGTTTTTCGCTATTGAAAGTGAAGGGGGTACGGCTGTTCACTAAAATCCCTTTAAATGAAATGTCAACCACATGCCCAAGCCATAACTGCTCATCTTGTGACAGTTTAACCTGAGTAACAAAAGATACCCGGGTAAATTGGCGTTTTTCTTGAGTTGTCATAAGCAGCTATTGATATTAAATTTAATATAGCTTAAGTGTAGAACTCAAACGCCAATATGGCAAAAGTGAGAAATGTGGATAGAAGTGTAGGGGATGAGGAGTAGTTGTAGTCTAGTGAGAGATATCTATGTCATCCGTGACATTTGAATAGAATTCCATGTATTCTGTTGATTAGAAGTAGGCAGAATAGAAGATGCGAATAATATCTGCATCCAAGCTATAAAGTGATTCTCCATCACTGAGATCATCATCAACTTCACTAAAGTTATCGTAATCGAAAGTTATATGATCCCAGCTAAAGTTAATGGTACTGTCGTTAAAGAATTCATACCTACTCTTAAATTTATAGCTGATACTCAATCCAAACTGCTGGGCAGAGTATTCACTTAGTTCTTTATCTCTAGCATAAAACTCTGGTATTCCTTCATTTAAATCTAATAGATCACTATAGAAAAAAGCACCTGCGCTTTGCTGGTAGGTTCTGCCTCTCAATTCAGCTAGCCAGCGATCATTAATTTGATAGCTGTATCGAAGTTCTAGATTATTTGACTCAATATCCCAGCTATCCTTATACACCCTATACTCTGCCCGAATGCTGGAACGATCAGTGAAAGCGTAAATTCCGCGCAGAGCAAAGGCTTCACTATTGCGTGTTTCTGGATAGCATTCCCCACCTTGTTGGCCACCTTGTTGGCCTGTACATAAAGTTCTAGTGGTGCCACCTGCATCGGTTTGATTGCCTTGGATATAGCTGTAACCTCTAGGGTCGCCTGCATCTACAACTCGTGTTAACCGATAGGGATTTCTCAGAAAGCCTTCATCGAATACGCCTTCATAGCTAAATGAAGCGATAAAACGTTTAGAAAGGATTTGTGAAAACCCTAAGCTGATACGTTTACGTTCAGCTTCGGCTTCAAAATCTTCCGCGCCTGTGGCATTAACCGTGTCGTCTCCTAATGCAAAACCCATGGTGAGGGTGGATAAATCACCAAAAAACTCCTGGCTGATATTAAAGCCGACAGTCTCAGCATCATAATCGTTTTCACTACTATTGGTATAGCTTAAGCTCATAATGGTGCGATCATTAAGATAATCTACGCCGAAGCTATACTCTGTTCGTTCTTCGGTATATTCACTGGCGGTAGCAAGTACATCAACTGATGCGCTTGTCACCATGTCGACATAATAATTTCCGTAAAAAGAAAATTTTTCACCAAGGTTTTTCCTCACAAGTATTGAGGGACCATCAATGGTTACACCGCCACCATCATAACTATGATAAAGAGCGTCAGCTCTCTCTTCTGGAAGAATAGCAGCAGAGCTTATCGAAGCATAAGTGCAGAGAAAGAATAGGCCGAATAAAAAGATCAGCCGGTTAGTTACAACCACAGCCGCCTCCTGCACTGCCTTCAGCTCCACGTGCGGCTTCACGAGCTTCATACACATGATTAATATACTTTGTACTGATAGGGTCGCGTTCAAACGACATAATTGGGCTCGATAGCAACTCTCTTTCGTGAGCTTTCACCCAAGGTTCGATAGGTTTTATGCTGCAAGCAGTCATTAAAATAATAGATGCAACTAAATATATCTTTTTCATGATTACTCCCTCAGTAGAGTCTTAATCATTTTTTTATATTTTTTCTCATCACCTGGTTTATAGGCTTCATGTAAAAAACGTGCATTGCCACTGCGATCTAAGAACACAGTTGTAGGCATACCCATGTTTTTCTTTAAGAATTGCTTTTCAAGTGTTGTGGTTACGACTTTTTTATTGTCGTACAGAATCGGGAAAGATAAGTTTTTCTCTGATACAAATTTTTCTATTTCAGTGCGTTTGTTAGTGTTTGCACTATTTTCAATATTAATACCCAAAATCGTAAAGCCAGCTTTTTTATAACGCTTATATAAGGCTTCGAGTGCAGGCATTTCCTGACGGCATGGACCACACCAGGTTGCCCAGAAGTTCATCATCACGACTTGCCCTTTTAATTCATCGAGTCGTACGTTGTTGCCTGCAGAGCTTGCAAGAGTGAAGTCAGGCATTTTTCCACTAATCTCTTTAGCCTGAATAGTAAATGAACCCAAAATGGTTGTAGTGCTGATAATCAGTGCAAACAGTAATTTCATGATCTGTCTCCAATTAAAAATAGAAAGATAAGCCGAGAGTGGCTTCGAGGTTGTTAGTTGTTTTGTCTTCAATGATATCGTTAGTAAAAATGTGGTCTTTAACGGTAAAGTGAAGTGCGGTAAAGTCAGTTAAATAAAAGCGCAGGCCGCCTCCTATAGTATAGGTAAAAAAATCATTCTCATTAAAGGTCGTATTGCCTCCGCCGGCTAAAATATAAAAGGCACTGTTGAATGCAGTATTCTTACCTATGAATACTTCTCCCTGAAAGATGTTATAAACTAAGGAAATGTTGTAATAACTGTATTCGCGTTGATCATCCGTCAGTAGTTGGATGCCTCCGCCTAATACCTCAATGCTGGATTCTTTGGCTTCGGATAAGCCATAGTTGAGTTCAATAACAAAATCCTCTGTCATATGGTAGGCAGCTCGCAAGCCAGTAACGCTACTGCTACCAAAATCCTCAATAGAAAGCACGCCAGAATAAATGCCTATTTCCCAGTCTTCGCTATCTAATTGATCTTCAGTAATAGATCGGCGTTCAATATCGGGAGTGACAATTTTATCGAGTACAGGGTTATCCGTTTCTGAACCAGCTTGCTGGGCGCTAGCGACTAAAGAGCCAAATAGGAAATTAGCAATCAGCAACAAAGCCAGTAGCGAATAATTAAATGTTTGGTGCATCATATCTCTCTCAATATATTATGACGTTCATTGTAGCCAATAAGAATGTGCGTTAAAAAAATGCACTGATTCCAAGTCTCCATTCGTCAACATTTTCGTTGTTGTTGCGATCGGGTAGTGTGGTGTAGTTATTATATTCAAAGCGCACCATGAAACGATGGCTTAAGTAGTAATAAAGGCCAGTGCCTATTAAATAAAAATTATCATCCTGATCTTGTGCCTGTGATAGATTATTGTTAGGCGAAATATCGATCTGGCCATTAGCTAGCGTAAAAAAGGGAGAAATTTTCCATTCGGGAAAGGGTTGATGAACAATCCCCCAAGAAACAATTTTACTATTGGAAAAACTCCCGGTTGCTTGGGAATAGCGTAATTCGGCGCTGATATTTTTTGTTAACCGATAGGCAGCGTGAACGCCTAAGCTTTCAACGTTATCAAATTCGCCAGCCGATACGCCGACTTCCCAGCTACGATTGCTGAAATCTCCAAGTTGAGGGATGCCTAATTCTACAGATTCTCCATTAACGCCCACTGTGTCATCCATAGAGCGGCGATGCACCCAACCTTTTAGTCCTTTTTCTGTTTCTGCTTTAATCCAATCGGTTTTGCTGTAAAGCAGAGTAATCACTTCGCCTTTTTCAAGTACGTGAAAAATAGGGTAGCCCCGTCCTGGGCCAGTATGCATACTGATATAGGTATCAGTAACAACGACCTGTAGCTCTTGTTTCTTCTTTGCAAAAGCAAGAGGGCTAAAAAGTAAGCTGATTAATAAAGCTAAAGTAAAATATTGGCGATAAAGAGAGTCCATTCTCGTATCAGTTGGAAACGCAAACATCAAGAGAGCTTATCCTTATAGGTATAGTGATTAATTGAGTGGCGCGTCAAAAGGGTTATTGTAATACTGACCACCAATATCTAGCCACTCTCTTAATAAGCGTAATTCATTATTGCCCATGAAGCCACTGTGGTCGACAGTGCCTGCAGTGCTTTCCATTGTATCGAAAAAGGAACTGCCAGCGGCATTACTGGTGGACATTGTAGGGCCATTAGGAATATCACTGGGGTCGATGGGAATAAACAATGGTATCTCGTCGCCACCTGCGTCAAGAATTGGAGCGCCCATGCTGTCTAAATAGATATCCGGGTCAGTACCAGTAAAGCTTCGAATAAATATATCGTTAACATCGTCTCCATCTTGGAAGGGACGTACTTCAGGAATAGGGTCGCCCATAATATCTAGAATGGGCATATTCATCGCATCTAAGTAAAACTGTTGAACACCATCAACAATTAGGAGAACCGAATTAACTAATACGCCACCGTTTGGGTTAGCGATAACAGGCACGTCTTGCGTTAGTAGTTCACGGTATGATCTTAAATATGTAACATTGTTGTTGTCTGCTACGGGCACATTGGTTAATTCCAGTTGGCCTGCGGGTGTTTGGGGTAGGGGGGGATCATCGCTACTAACTCTGTTATGACAATCAATACATGCGCCTCCAGGACGGCTGGCCTCCCATAGCGGTTGGATATGATCTGTGTAGTTAATAACAGTACGACAACCAGGTTGCCACGCATCTTCACAGGTATCACTAGCAGGGGATGGAGTAGTCATCCCTTCATAACGAATGCTGGTATTCAGGTCTTTTGCGCGAACTGCGGGGTCTGTCCAGTCATCAGTGTAGATTAGCCCTGTTGATAGATCACGAGCACCATCAGTATTTATGCGAGTAAATACCTGCGCCATGGTTTCACCGATCTGATCAATAAAGAGTGCTGGTTCAGTGTTGGGGAAAGGTAATCCAAATTGTGCGCCTCCAGGGTTTGCACTGGGTGCTTCTGCATCTATGCGGCCATGGGGCAGTTCGCTAGCTGTGGTATGGCAACCAGTACACTGATAGGTTTCCCCACTTTTTACTTGCACAAGGTTGCGGTGTAGCGGTGCTATGCGCTCTCCATCGGCATCGACTACATCAACATAAAAAGCAACATCAGCAGGCACTTTTACGCTAACAGAGCCGTCAGGTTCAATAGGCGCATAACCTAAAATTTCACGCATTCCCCGACCATTGTTATTAATGCCAAAAGCAGAATTATCGAAATCCAGTACATCTTCACTGGGAATACTCACCGGTTTCACTAATCGTATAAACCGAGCAGGTCGTTCTGCTGCCAGTGTTTGAGCAGGGTCTGCCAAAACACCGATACCATTGGTTGAAGTATCTGTGCCGTCAGTATCATAGACACTACGAATATGAAGCACCGCTAGGCCTTCGCTTTCTAGATCGGTATCAAAGGTTGCAGGATCTGCCTCAGAAACTGGAGGTAGAGCTCTTGACTCCATAATGGCAACATCGGTTACCATTTCTCCCTGCTCTACTGTCACAATGGGCCGTTGGGTTCCATTAGCGGTATCGTATCCCCATAGTCCAAAACTTGCGGGTGCTGCTGCTAACGATGGATCATCGACAACGCCATCATTGTCCCTATCACACACCACTGTTTCATCATCGGCGTTGGTCTGAAAGCATAGGTTCCAGCTGACCAGAAAATCTTGACTGCCATTTAAAGGGTAAGCTGCATTAAAGTGGCCATGTACCGAAATATTATTATTAATTTCTACATCACGAACTGTTAAAGAACGTTGGGCTGTACCGCTATCACCGCTATTGTCAAAGGTCGGTTGGTTGTTATCGATAAAACCATCAGTATTAATTTGGATAATATCTCCACCCAATTGAGCTGAGTCTCTTGGCTGCAAAATAGCGCTTAATGTGCCGTCATTGAGTTCCCTAAAGTCAACAAAGGTTGTCTCAACGCCAGCACCTGCATTACCTGTTTGTTGGCTATGATAACCATATAAGATACGCAAATTACTGCCATCGCTATTGATAGTGTAGATACTCAAATTGTCTCTGTTATCTCCCATATCTGAGCGGAGAAAGGCAATTCGACCATCTTGCAAGACAGTTGGTTGAAGGTCATGGCCCTGGCTGAAGGTAATTTGTTGAATATTAATGCCATTGGGGTCATTGATGGGGTCGACAATATGGAGATTAAAAATTTCTTCATCATCAGTGGTGGCAGAAAAGCCAGCCCCGTTAGTGCTGGCATCTGGCTTAATTTCATCCAGCAGTACAGCTCGGCTGCGAACTTGTCTGGTCGATGTAAAAACGATGCGATCATCTGGTAAATAATAAGGGCTGATATCGTGGCCTTCTTCGGCTCTGATAGCATCCCCTATAATAGGTTGCAGGCTATTAGCATCCAGGTCGTATTCCCATATATTCCATGTCGGTTGAAGTGGATCATCATTATCTAAATTGGGGTCGAGTATTCGCATAGCGAATACCAGCTTACGTCCATCGAATGACACTTCTACATCTTTTACATCGTACAGCGTGCCCGCTGGAAAGGCGGCATCACTAATATTGGTTTCTGCTGCGGATAGATTCCCCCTGTCTTTTATAAAGAGTGCCGCTCCACCATTAAATGTATCTCCACCAGTATAAATAGCCGGCTCTAATACATCTTCGCTCTCGACATTATTGTCGTCATCCTGTGGTACTGGGCGCTTAACGTAGGCAACCGGAGTATCTACCGCTAATGGATCAGAATCTGATGATGATGAGCTTCCAAGGCCTGCTCCGCCACCACAGCCGCTGATGATAAGAGAAATAATACCGGCTGTCGCAAAGGTTTTGATATCAAGTGCTGGTCGCGGTAAAACACGCACGTACTGGGAGAGGGACATAATTAATACAACCTAATTCTTAGTATGTAAGCAAGTATGGGCTATTTTGGCGTTTTTTCCGTTGAATCAGTCACGATTTTTGTCTGTTGTTTGATCAATTAGGCAATATTTAATTTTTTGTGAGCCTGTCATCAGAAATAACGTCAAAAAGTGGCTAAAGTATATACAACTAAAACAAAAAAGTTATTGGGTTGGTAACGTAATATGTTTAGATGTCTTTCCCTAAAGAAAGTATCGATGGCAGTCCTTGCCTTTTCTTTCGGTACTGTGGCCTATGCGGGTCCCACTGAGCAACAACAAGCAAAACGTATTCATGAACGCTTAACTGGAGTAATTCCTGAAGAGTCTGTTCTGTTAGATATGGAGCAAGAGTTAGGTAATACGGATACTAACGGTGATACATTAACCGGTGGTGTCGGAGCTGCTTATATCGCAATGGAAAATGAGGCTTTCTATAGTGCTACTTTGAAAAATTGGATCACTCCTTGGACTAATCGAGACCACGATGTGTTTGCCCCATTAAATGATTACACTGCAACTGTGATGGGTATTATTAGGGATGATAGAGATTTTCGCGAAATCCTGTATGGCGATATCTTGTATGTATCTAACGCTCCTGGTTTGCCTGCGTATTCCAATAATGACAATGCTCATTACGAAGCTATAGAGTCTCAAGGCGTCAGTCTGATACAAACTTTGCAGGATCAGCCGCAAGTTGGTGTTCCTGCAGAGGCAACGGCTGGTGTTATGACAAGTCGTGCTGCGGCCGAAGCCTTCTTTATTGATGGTACTAATCGAGCCATGTTCCGTTATACCTTGCTCAATCATACTTGCCGTGACTTAGAGCAGGTTCAGGACACAACCCGTATACCAGACCGCATCCGTCAGGATGTTAGTCGCAGCCCTGGTGGCGATAGCCGTGTTTTCTTAAACAATTGTATTTCTTGTCATAGTGGTATGGATCCACTAGCTCAGGCATTTGCCTATTATGACTTTGATAATGATGAAACGGATGCTGATGGCAACCCAAGAACCCCTTCAAATTCCATTGTCTATCACGATGTAGGTGACGAAGCGGATACCGATGTCGTTGAAAATACGCGTGTAGATAGGAAGTATCATATCAATGCTGCAAACTTCCCTTACGGCTTTATCACACGCGATGATAGTTGGGAGAATTACTGGCGCAATGGTCCTAACTCTCTTCTAGGCTGGGATAGCACGCTTCCTGGTTCGGGTAATGGCGCAAAAAGTATGGGGCGGGAGCTAGCTCACAGCGATGCATTTGCTCAGTGTCAGGTAGAGAAAGTCTTTAAAAACGTCTGTTTGCGAGACCCTATTAACGACACCGATATCGGTTGGGTAGGGTCAACAACTGACAGTTTTAAAGGTATTTATAACTATAATTTAAAACGTGTGTTTGCAGCAGCTGCAGACCACTGTAAAGGGGTTTGATATGTTGTCGTTAAATCAGTTATCAGCTCTAGCTAGCAAAATAATATCTATTTGTGCTTTAACTGCCATTCTAGTTGCCTGTGGCGGCTCCGGTGGCGGTAGCTCAGGCACTACAACACCTACGACCCCTGGCGGTGGCACTGGCGGTGGTAGCTCGGCTCCTGAGGTGATTAATTACAATGGCCCTGCACCGAGTAGCGATGAGGTCCAGCGTTACCGCAATGCAATCTGGTCAAATATTGCGCTTGCGAGCCGCTGTGGTGGTTGCCATATTGATGGCGGTTCAGCAACACCTACCTTTGCTCGAACTGATGACATTAATGCAGCCTATGCTGAAGCAGTTAATAATAACTTAATCAATACCAGCAACCCTAGTAACTCACGTTTAGCGACTAAGGTTGGTGAAGGCCATAATTGTTGGCTGACCAATGCAGGTTCTTGTGCTGCTCAAATGGCAACATGGGTGAGTCAATTTTCGAACGTTGGTGGTGATACATCCTTTTTAGGTGCATTAAATTTACAAGAACCCACACTAAGAACAGTGGGTGATAGTAAACAGTTTCCTGCACTTGCGACTGATGGGGGAGCCAGTAGTTTTGCTAATACTGTCTACCCTCTTCTAAATCAGTATTGTGGAGGCTGTCATGCACCTGACTCTGCAACCCAGCAACAACCATATCTTGGTGGTAATAATAGTAATTCTGGTGTTACAGACCCCGAGGATGTCACTGTTTCTTACGAGGCTGCACGTACAAGAATTAATCTTGGTGATGGCGCTCGAAGTGTAAGTGATTCACTGTCGCGATTAATTGTGAGGTTGCGAGATGAAAGGCATCAGTGTTGGGATTCTACTAGGTGTGTGACAGATATGCATTCAGCAATACAAGCTTTCTCTAATGGTATTACCCCTGTATCTGTTGATCCAGCTTTGGTTGTGAGTCGTGAATTGAATCTTGACGAAGATGGACAGGCAGCAAGCGGTGGCGGCCGAGTAGAAACCAATGTGATTGCGAAATGGGATTTTAGAGATAATTCATCCAATCCATCGACTAGAACAGCGGATGACACCAGTGGTGTATCTCCTCCATTAACACTGAACTTAATTGGTGATGTCGAGTGGTCAGGGGCTGCGGGTGGTGTACGTATTAATGATGGTAAGTTGCAAGGGTCAACTACCACCAGTGCTAAGTTATACGATCGCATTATTGCCAGCGGTGAGTACAGCATTGAAGCTTGGGTTGTGCCACTGAATATTACTCAGGACGGACCTGCTAGGATCGTAACTTATTCAGGCGCTACTGATCGACGTAACTTTATGTTGGGTCAGACGACTTATGATTACGATTTCCAAGCGCGTTCCAGTGTCACCGATGCTGATGGTTTGCCTGCACTATCAACACCGATGGCTGATGAAGTGTTACAGGCGACATTACAGCATGTTGTTGCTACCTATAGCGCCACTGATGGCCGTAGAATCTATGTCAATGGTGAGTTAGTAACAGCGGATGATCCTGAAGGTCCAGGTAACTTTAACAGTTGGGATAGAAACTTTGCTTTAGTTGTTGGTGATGAAGTCTCTAATGACAATCAATGGCAGGGCACAGTACGTTTATTAGCGATTCATGACCGTGCTATATCTGAAGCGGATATTCGTACTAACTTCGACATTGGTGTTGGTCAGAAATTCTATCTGCTCTTTTATATTTCCGATCATATTAGTATTCCTCGTAGTTACATCGTGATGGAAGTCGAGCAGTTTGATAGCCATAGTTATTTATTTAACGAGCCTTTCTTTGTTTCTTTTGAGCCAGGTGTAACGATTACTGATGTGCCTATCCAAGGTATCCGAATTGGTATTAATGGTCAGGAAGCTTCGGCTGGTCAGGCTTATGCAAATTTGGATGAGACGATTACTCAAGCTGAAGTTGATGCCAATGAGGGTAGGCAAGTTCTGTCTGATATTGGTGCGGTGATCGGTGTTGATCAGGGAGCTGAAAGGGATAACTTCTTCTTAACGTTTGATCTTTTGGGGTCTGAGCAATATGTACGTGTAGAGGCAACCCCGACAGCACAAAATCCTGTAGCTGATAATGATAAAAATCAATGGGATATTGGTATCAAAACGTTTGATGAAATTAACGAGGCGCTTTCAGGATTAACAGGGATCAGTAAAACGACTCCTAGCATTGCTTCAACCTTTGATACAGTTAGACAGCAACTGCCCATTGATGAAGATATTGAAGGCTTCTCTGCTGCTCAGCAGATGGCAGTGACTCAATTATCAGTGGTTTATTGTAAAGCGCTGGTGGATCAAGAATCTGCTTTGAGTAGTAGCAGCTATTTCGAGAATTTCGACTTTGGCGCTACACCTACCGTTGCTCTCGGTGGTGCGGGTAGTGTTGGTAGAGGCCAAATTATTTCGCCGCTATTGGATAGCTTGTTAGCCAATACAGTCAGGACAAATGATCAGCCTGATATTGCTGACACTCAGAGTGAGCTTGATAGTTTAATAACAACGCTATTAGATAATTGCGACAATAACTCTTGCATTCCTCCGGGTAGCAGTAGTACTAGTCGACTTAATGATATTGTCACCGCAACCTGTGCATCTGCATTTGCTAGCGGCATGATGTTAATTCAGTAATTATTGGGATGTAGTAATGAAAAAAAATCCATTTATAAGAGATATTGATAGACCCTTAATGCATCCTGATCATAAACGGCCGATGACCAGGCGTGAGTTTGTGTCCCAGGGGTTTGCATTTGGGGCTGGTGTCGCACTTGGCGGGTCAATGCTAGGCCTTGCTAGCAATAAAACCCACGCCCTGTCTACGCCACTGGAGAACTTTTTAACATCACGTTGTGGTGGTTTTGATGGTGACAACGCAAAGATTCCGTTTATTTGTTTTGATTTGGCCGGTGGCGCGAACTTTGCGGGTTCCAGTGTGTTGATAGGAGGCCCTGGAGGACAAGAAGACTTTCTGGATACATCAGGCTATCAAAGGCTTGGGCTTCCTGTTGATCAGACGCCGAATTTGAATTCAGCAGCTAACCCACTAATAGATCAGACCTTTGGTTTAAAATTCCATAGTGATAGCCCTTATCTACGTGGGCTAATGGAGTTTGCGCCAAATGCGGCAGCCAATACCAATGGCGCGGTTATCCCGGCTCGTTCTGAAAACGATACAGGGAACAATCCTCATAACCCAATGTACGCAATTAATCGTTATGCAACGAGTGTACGTTCAAATCCAAATGATCCGACCAGTAGCCTGCAGCTTGCACAGGGCTTGAGTGGTAGCCTGGTTTCATTAATCGGTTCTCGCAACAGCGATTCGGGCGGGAACTCCATGGCACCGGCAGCTTATATGAGCCCTGAAGCGCGGCCTACTAAAATTGATCGAGCCTCTGATGCAAGAGGCTTGGTTGATACGGGTCAGTTAGCGCAATTGTTGGGCGGGGCCGATACAACGGCGGTAATGGAATCAGTTTATCGCCTATCCAATGCTAAATTGGAGAGTTCAGGGTTGTCGTTGCCGACTACTGATGATGTTGTGAGAGATTTAATTCGTTGTGGGTATGTGAAAGCTGCCTCCAATGCTGAGCAAACACCGAATGATGTTGATCCTGACGATAGACCAGGTAATACGAACGGTAATACTGCTGGAGTTATAGTCAATAATGCTGGAGGTATATTCACTGAAGCTGAATACGATGGCGATCGTGAGTTTCAAAAGACAGCGGCTATTATGAAAATGGTTATTGACGGCTACGCTGGTGCAGGGACAGTTACCATGGGTGGTTATGATTACCATGGTGGTCGTCGTGCTCGAGGTGAAGCGAGGGATTTACGCGCAGGTCGTTGCATCGGAGCTGCATTAGAATACGCAAGACGTCGCGGAAGACCTTTAATGATCTACGTCTTTAGTGATGGTTCTCTTTCTAGTAATGGTGCCATTGATAATCAAGCTGGCGATGGCTTGCAAGGTCGTGCCAGTACTGACCCAGGTGGTCGTGGTAAAGGCGAATGGGTGAGTGATAATCAGCAAACCGCCTGTTCCTGGTTCTTAGTTTATAACCCGAATGGGCGGCCGCAATTAATTGGAGCCGATGCGGAGGAGCAATTCCGTCATCAACAGATAGGTTACTTCAGGCCAAATGCTAGTGTAGAGACCACGGCTACACCTATTGCGAATAATGTTAACCTGCTAGTTGATGCTGTTACCCTAAACTATATGGCGCTTCATGGTGATCAAGGTCAATTTGCTAATTTATTTGGTAACCAGTTAGGTGGCACATCCGCGATGGATAGCTTGACGGCCTTCCAGCCTATTGTCTAAATCTTTCGCTATCATTCATTTATAGTCAGGGGGCATCGCCCCCCTTTTTTATTGGCATCTATATTAAAAAACTACTGATTAGTTAATTATTTTGCCGATACAAATCAATAAATAGATTTCTAACAAAATTTACCGCTTCTTCTGTGTTAATTTTTTCTCTTTTAGAGATTTTATTCGCAATTTTATTGATAGATGTTCTGCCATCCACTTCTGCACTTAATTGAGCATAAGTTCGGTGGGTGATAGTAAATTGCTGAAAATAATTGGTTTTGGGTATTGGTTTTTTGATATCCAGTAACCAAGCGGGTAGTGTTTGAACTTGTTCTATTGGTGTAACGTTTTTTGTCTTAGTGGCAGACCATGACCAAACCGTTTCTACGCGATGGCCTGCATTATAAGGTGATTTTAAGTAAGGGATCTGTTGCTGCTGTATATTATGTATTTCAAAACCTTGTTGTTCAGCAATAGCTTTAACCTCTTCAATAGAATAGCAAAGTGCATCTCGTTTTTGGTGGAAGACCAAGCTACCAAAATTAACCCACTGACTACCAATATCAATATATTGATTCAGTTGTTGTAAAAAACGGCTGAGTTCTAAGGGTTGAATATCAATGAGCCAAGGGGTGAGTACCGTATCGAAACTTCCTTTAATAAAAGCGGGTTTGGTTGCATCGCTAAACGCATAATAAAAATTATCTGGCGGTGTTATGCCAGCGATTTGGTGTTCAATAGCGGCACACTGACTTTTTAATGGCTGCATGGGGAATTCGTAAATATTTAATCCATGACCTTCTATAATACGCTTAGCCGCGAGTACTAGAAGAGGGTTAATATCCGTGGCTACCGTTATTGCTGGAGAACATGCTTGGTGAATATCCAGAGCTAAACGCCCGGCACCTGCACCTAATACCAGCAGGTTTTTACATTGTTCTTTATCTATATGCTGACTGACAATATTTGCACTTAACTGATTTTCTTCACCACCCCATACCCAGTCTCGATATAAATTGGCTTCATAACTTAATAGGTTTTGCGTATTAGGTGCAATATCATTAAGTGCATTGTAAGTAGATTGGCTCGCCATTGGGTTGCGCACAACGGGTGACAGCAAATCGAATACGGTGCGAATAAATGATTGTTTACCTGTAAGTAGCTGTTGTAATCGCTGTTGCGTAGAGGCAGAAGGTGATTGGGATGAGTGTTCTAATTCGGAAATTTCTTCCGTCAACACCTGATAAAAATGATTAAGCTTAATGCTCCAATCAACCAATGAGTTCTGTGGATGAGGCAGTAACCAGGGTATGCCCTCAATTAAAGGGTAAGCATGTTCAGAACTTTCGTCTTTTAATGTGTCACCAGACTGCTGTAGAGAGTTGCCAGTGGTGGGGCATGCGAGTAGCTTAAGCAAGCGATTGTCTAATTGCATATTTGAGATTATTTTTACTGTCTGAGTCGCATATCAGCATACACTATTTTAGTGAAAAATATTCTATCAGTTATGTGGGCTGTTGCTTAAATAAAGATGAAATATAGTATTGATAACCTAGCCCACTTAATTAGGTGATGGTAAAGGTGTAGTAGCATGAATGATAAATTAAAAGACATCTCCACTGTTGAGCTTACACAAGCTTCAGGGGTAAACAATATAGAGGCTGTGCCAGTTTCCACTGACTTTGATGGGCTGGCAGAGAAGGCTATATCTCGTCGAGGTTTTTTGGGTACTTGTGTGGGTTTAGGTGCTGGTGCCTTTGTGATGGGCATGACGAGTAGCTTCCCTATGTCGGCATTGGCAAAAGCCAGTAGTCGTATGACATTCGATGCCGTTGCAACAAACAGTTTAGATACGGTAACTATACCCAAAGGCTACAGCTGGCAGGTGGTTGCTAGCTGGGGTGACCCGCTATGGTCAAAAGGAGTTGATTTTGATCATGCTTCTCGTGGTAATGGGGCATCACAAGAGTTGGCCTTTGGTGATAACAACGATGGTATGGCGTTGTTTACCAAAGGCAATAAAAATATCCTGGCGGTTAATAATGAATATGTAAATCGCAAAATATTTCATGGTAATCGTGCTTCAGGTGTCCCTGAAAATGCTGATGATGTTCGTAAGAGTAAGGCTGGCCATGGTGTTACTGTGATGGAAGTGACTAATAAAAAAGGTCAGTGGTCTATTGTTAAAGATTCCTCATTCAATCGCAGAATCACCGCTGATACGACTATGGAGCTAACGGGGCCTGCACGAGGCCATGCATTATTGAAAACATCGGCTGATCCAAAAGGTGTTGAATCAAAAGGCACGTGGAATAATTGCGGTAATGGCCGTACACCTTGGGGAACTTATCTTGCCTGTGAAGAAAACTTTAATGGTTATTTTTCTAGTAGTGATGAAAACTATACCCCGAGTGCTGAATTAAAACGTTATGGTGTAAAAAATAAAGATAGAGGTTATGGCTGGTCCATGACGGATGAGCGTTTCGATATTAGCAAAAACCCTAACGAGCCTAATCGTGCAGGATATATCGTTGAAATTGATCCTATGGATCCAAAATCAACACCCAAAAAACGCACAGCCTTAGGTCGTTTCAAGCATGAAAATGCAGAAGTGGTCGTTGCTGATAATGGTCATGTTGTTGTTTATTTAGGTGATGATGAACGCGGTGAGTTTTTATATAAATTTGTCAGCAAAAATAAATATAAAAAAGGTGCTGACAACACTAACTTGCTGGAAGACGGCGATTTGTATGTAGCAAAATTTTACGATGGCGGTAAAGGTCAGTGGCTAGCATTAACACCAAAAACAACGGGTATGGCGACACAGGCAGAAGTTTGCATCCATACGCGTATTGCAGCATCAGCCGTAGGTGCAACGACAATGGATCGTCCAGAGTGGGTTGCTGCTCACCCTAATAAAGCCGAAGTTTATTGTGCGTTAACCAATAACAAAAATCGTGGTAAAAAGCCTAATGCCGGTGGCGATGCCACACCAGCGGGCGGCCCTAACCCGCGCAACGTGAATAACTATGGTCAAATTGTTCGTTGGCAAGAAGCGAATGGCAACCATACCGCAGATAAGTTTACTTGGGATTTATTTGTCATGGCGGGTAACCCGACTGTCCATAAAGATGCGTATGCCGGCTCAAACAATATTGATGCAAGCAATATGTTTAATTCGCCCGATGGTATCGCATTCGATAAGCATGGCATGTTATGGATTCAGACCGATGGTAAATATTCCAATAAAGGTGATTTTGCTGGTCAGGGCAATAACCAAATGTTGGCTGGCGACCCGGAAACCGGTGAAATCCGTCGTTTTATGGTAGGTCCAAAAGAGTGTGAGGTAACCGGTATCACGTGGTCAGTTGATTCCAAAACGATGTTTGTTGGTATTCAGCATCCCGGTGAAAAGGGTAATAGTCATTTCCCCGGTGGTGGAGATAGTGTGCCACGTTCATCTGTGATTGCTATTACTAAAGATGATGGTGGCTATATTGGTTAAGTTATTTGATTAAGTGATTTTTATAAAAAAGGCTACTGTATCAGTAGCCTTTTCTTTTTCTGTTAACAAAATATTTAAATAAGGTGGATGTATTATTGTGGTGCAAACTCTTTGATTTGATGCAGTTCAATTGAAAAAATTTCTGACGTATTGTTTTGCTTGAATTGCAATAAAGCCGATGGAAATTGAGCGACAAATACAGAATCTTTAAGTGGTAACTGCAGCGTCACACCTTTTTGACTAGGTAGAACGATTTGCCCTTGCTCTAAAAAAAAGCGCTTTCCACCAGCGACAATGCTGATACTGCTCAAAAAAACGGGGCGGTTGCTAATAGTGCGGAATTGAAATTTATAGCCCTCTGACATTGTTGCGGACTGTCCACGATTAAATGTCGCCCTCATACTGACGGAGGCCGTACGCTCTGAAAAATAGGTTGTCGAATCTACATGAGTATAAGGTGACACAACAACAACTTGTTTCTCCGGTGATGTCTGACATGCAGTCAAGAGTACGCAGGCAGATAAAATAAAAAACGGAGATAAAAAAGAGGCAAAAGGCCAATTAGTGTCACGCATTAGTTTCTTCCTAAAATTCCTTTAACGGTATTGAGCAGATCCGCCGGTAGCACAAAGGTTTTCGTGTTTTCTGATGATGCTAGGTTTTCCATAGCCGTGGTGTATTTTTCCCCTAACAAATAAGCAACAGGGAGTTCCCCTTCAATGGCGTCACTGACGAGGGTAATTGCTTTTCGGCTGGCGTTTGCTAATACAATTTGTGCTTCGGCATCACGTTTTGATGCCTCTAAACGGCCGTCTGCTTCGAGAATAGCAGCCTGCTTTTCACCTTCTGCTTTGGTTACCGCTGCGCGACGTTGTCGTTCTGCGGCGGCTTGTTCTTCCATCGCCTGCTGCATGGTCGGTGAGGGGTTGATATCTTGAATTTCAACCGTCTTCATCACAATGCCCCAATCGGCAATATCGTCAGAAATGGCCGCTTTTAGCTTAGCTTTTATTTGGTCTCGTGATGATAAGGCATCGTCTAATGACATCTCACCAATAATAGAACGCAGAGCAGTTTGAACCAGGTTGCGAATGGCCAAAACATAATCTTCTACACCATAAACCGCTTTTTCAGGTTGAACGATATTAATATAAGCGACAGCATTAGCGATAATGACAGCATTGTCTTCAGTGATCACTTCTTGTGAAGGAATGTCCAGCACGATATCTTTGGTGGTGATGCGGTAGGGGACAGAGTCAATATAAGGAACAATAAAATTTAACCCAGGGTTTAAGGTGCGGTGGAATTTACCCAAGCGTTGAGAAATATACTTATAGCCCTGAGGCACAATGCGCACACCTTTGAGAAGAGTGACAATAATAAGCACGGCAAAAAATGCTGCGATATAAAGAGATTCCATATTCTTAACCTTTGTAAAATTGTGGTTTGTTCGCTCTCATATAGGAGAGCCGTTATAAATAGTCAGAAAGCTTATACTTGAGGTTTTACGATCAAGCTATTACCTGAAATATCAGTGACTTGAACCTTATCCCCATTGGTCAGGGGGCCGTCGTGAATAAACTCCCACTCATCGTTGCCAACGATAGGTGCCGGAAATTTTAGTTTGCCTCGGCCTTGGTCATGGCTAAAGAAGACAACCATACCAATTTGGCCAACAATGGCTTCTTTAGAGAGACCTGCAAGGGTGCGGTCTGTCATCTTTGGCGAGATAAACTTGTGCCAAAGGAATAGGAATAGAGTAGAAAGGCATGCCCAGACAATAAGTTGTGTGCTAAAACTAAGGTCCGCCACCAAGGTAAGGATACCCACAATAATGCCAGCTACCCCAAGCCATAACATCACAAATACCGGCGCAAACAACTCTATAGTGATGAGCAATAGGCCGAAAATGATCCAGTGCCAGTAAAGAATATTGCTATCGAGCCATTCAATCATTGAGTACCATCCTTTTTGCTATAAATATCAAAGATTGTAGCAAAGTTAGTTATTACTGTCTCAAACAGCTTATCGTTATGAATGCAACGTTGTAAAAGCGCTTATTGAAGGTATACTTACACCCTGAGGGATTATCTGTTTAATCTTAAGTCCACAGTATCTGGTGTTTGCTAATGTTTTAAGGAAAAAGGTTCCATTACCTCGCTTGTTCCCCTCCATATCATGAATATTCTATTTTAGGAAAGAGATTTATTTAATGACAACTTCGATAACGGCTTCGACAAAAATAAAGAAGTTGAAGGTTTTGCTTGTAGTTGAACAATGTAACCCCGAGTGGTTTTCGGTTCCATTGGAAGGTTATTGTTACTATGACGGTATCGCTCAGTATGCTGATGTCACCTTAGTCACCCATGAGCGCAATAAAGCCGCTCTCGATAAAGCCCACCCAGACAGAAAAATCATCTACATCTATGAAAGCGAATTTATCAAAAAGTATGCCCGCCTTGCTGAGGTCGTCAGCAAAATAGGGAGTAAGATTATTTGGCCTTTATTTAATACCTTGATCTACCCAGTATATGCTGAGTTTGATCGTCGAGTGCATCGGCAATTTAAAGCCGAAGTGGAGCAGGGCGTTTATGATCTTGTTCATGCGGTTACTCCGATGATGCCCCGTTACCCTGTCAAAATTGTTAAAGCGTGCGACAAAACTCCATTTATCTTTGGTCCTGTGAATGGGGGTGTGCCTTTTCCTGAAGGTTTTGGCAAGGTTGCTAATCAAGAGTTCGCCTATCTCAATTTCTTGCGTGCTATCGGTCGTTATCTTATTCCTGGTTATCGTAGAACCTATGAGAAAGCGGCACATGTATTAGCTGGTTCGAGTTATACCTATGGAATGGTAAAAGATCTCTTCAACATTCAAAAAGAACGCCTTGAATTATTTTATGAGAATGGCATAAAAAGTTCTTTTCTTAAAGAAGCGAAAAAGCCAAGGGAAACCGGTTCTCAACAGCCAGTAAACTTATTATTTGTAGGTCGATTAGTGCCTTATAAGGGCGCTGATATGTTACTAGAGGCATTGGGTAAACTTGATAATAGCTTACGTGAAAAATTTAAAGTGACCATTGTCGGTGATGGTTCTGAGAGGAAAACGCTAGATCAACTAGTTGATCAATATCAGTTGCGAGACCAAGTCCATTTTGCAGGTTGGGTTACTCAAGATGAAACCTTGAAATACTACAGTGAAGCTGATGTATTTTGTTTTCCATCAGTGAGAGAGTTTGGCGGTGCGGTTGTGCTAGAAGCAATGGCTAATGGTTTGCCTTGTATTGTGGTTAATAACGGTGGTATTGGTGAATATGTCACAGAAAAGACAGGCTTTAAAATAGATCCGGTATCTCGCGAATATGTGGTTGATGAGTTGACTAAATGTATTCCAGTTATTATTGAAGATCATAACCTAAGGTTGTCTATGTCAGCCGCTGCAATAGATTATGTGAGCGGCTTTACTTGGGATGCTAAGGCAAAAGATATTATTGGTATCTACAATAAAGTGTTAGATCGCAATAAATAGATTGTTTTGCAATAATATAGTGATTAGTTACAGCTAAAATACGAAAAATTATTATTACGGGTGATGATACTCTTATGAAAAAAACACTAGTAACAGGTGGCGCAGGATTTTTAGGTTCGCATCTTTGTGAAAGATTATTAGAGCGTGGTGAAGATGTACTGTGTGTCGATAATTTTTATACGGGCGATAAGCAAAATGTCAGTCACTTGATGAATAATCCTTATTTTGAGGTTATGCGGCATGATGTCACTTTCCCTCTCTATGTAGAGACGGACCAAATTTACAATATGGCTTGCCCGGCCTCTCCAGTGCATTATCAATTTGACCCTGTACAAACGACAAAAACCAGCGTGCATGGTGCTATCAATATGCTTGGGCTTGCGAAGCGAGTTAAAGCGCGTATTTTGCAGGCCTCAACATCAGAAGTGTATGGTGACCCTGAAGTGCATCCACAGCCTGAAGAGTACTGGGGAAAGGTTAACCCAGTTGGTATTCGCAGTTGTTATGACGAAGGCAAGCGTTGTGCGGAGACTTTATTTTTTGATTACTGGCGCCAACATGATCTATCAATCAAGGTCGTTAGGATTTTTAACACCTACGGTCCTCGTATGCACCCTAATGATGGCCGAGTAGTCAGTAACTTTATTGTGCAAGCCATTAGAGGTGAAGATATTACGATTTACGGTGATGGTCAGCAAACGAGAAGTTTTTGTTATGTCGATGATTTGGTTGAAGTCATTATCCGCATGATGAATTCTGAAGAAGGTTTTACCGGGCCTGTCAATATTGGTAATCCTGGTGAGTTCACCATGCTTGAATTAGCGGAAAAAGTGCTATCCATTACAGGTTCAAAAAGTAAAATTATTTTTCAACCACTACCGTCAGATGATCCTAAACAACGCCAGCCAGATATATCGATGGCGAAAGAGAAACTGGATTGGGAACCTAAAGTTGCATTGGAAGATGGTCTAAAAGAGACAATTGCATACTTTAAAAAAGTGGTCGGCTAAATTCTGGTTGATATAATCAACGTTAACGGTGGCTTGCTTGATGTTTGGCAAATAAAACTTAAAAAATCTAATGAAATTAGAGCCAGAAAAAAAGCAGCCACTGATCTTATATACCATCGGTTACGCAACTAAACCAATAGATGTATTTATTGGACAGTTAAAAAAATATTCTATTAATGTCGTTGCCGATATCCGATCAGTGCCTTATAGTAAAGTTTTTCACGCCTACCACAAAGAGTCGATTGCGGCTCATTTGCGCTCTAATCATATTCGTTACGTGTATCTGGGTGAAGAGTTAGGGCCTCGCTCTAAAGATGAAGCCCACTATGACGAAACTCACCAAGTTCAATTTGATCGCTTAATGACATCATCGTTGTTTCATAGTGGTGTCGATCGTTTGTGTTCTGGCTTTGAAAAAGGGTTTTCTATCGCGTTAATGTGTGCGGAAAAAGACCCAGCGACATGTCACCGCAGTTTATTGGTTGGTTATTTTTTACAGCACTTTTCTTCCCTTTTTGAAGGGGAAAATAAAATACTGCACATAAAACATGATGGTGGCCTCGAAACTCAGGAAAATCTAGAAGAGAGGCTGTCAGAGATTAACGATATTAAAGTTGATTTGTTTATGACGGAACAAGAGCAAGCAAAGCAGGCTTATAAACTACAATGCCAGAAAACCTCTTATCGAAAAGATGACGTCTAAAAAGCTAGTCCTATTTTTATTCCTTCTATCGCAATAGCCAAATGCCGACAGCCGCAATGGCCAGCCCCCAGCTTATTGAAGGGATTTGTGGGAAATAGTGATACAAATGGCTGTGTATTTGCGGCCAGGCTGTGATTGCTGCTGCGCCCGCCACGACTATTGCCAGTGCAGACTTTTTCCAGCGGCGCCGCTTTTGTAATTTATGTTGATGATAGTCGTCTGATGCTTGTTTTAAGGCTGGAGCCATCTCGCTGAGCTGTTGAAAATTTTCTAAGTTATTAAAAATTTGCATAGGTAACTCAGGGAATTTCTCCATCCATTCTGGCCCGTAGCGTTTTAGTTCTTTGTACAAGGTTTTAGGGTGAAAGCGATTTTTTAACCAGCGTTCCAAATAAGGGTGAGCCGTTTTCCACAAGTCGAGTTCAGGGTAAAGTTGGCGCCCTAAGCCCTCGATGTTTAATAGAGTTTTCTGTAATAGAACAAGTTGTGGCTGAACTTCCATATTAAACCGACGCGCAGTATTGAATAAGCTGATCAATACTTTGCCGAAAGAAATTTCAGCGAGTGGCTTTTCAAAAATAGGCTCGCAGACCGTTCTAACTGCTGCTTCAAATTCACTGATTTTAGTATCTTTTGGGACCCAGCCACTTTGCACATGCAGTTCTGCTACTTGTCGATAGTCTCTGCGGAACATGGCAAGAAGATTGCGAGCTAAATAGTATTGATCTTCTCTGGCGAGCGAGCCCACAATGGCCATATCAACCGCAATATATTTTGGTTGGGAAGGATGATTGGTGCTGACAAAGATATTACCTGGGTGCATGTCGGCATGGAAAAAATTATGTTCAAAAACCTGGGTGAAAAATATTTCAACCCCACGTTCTGCTAATTTTTTCATGTCTGTTTGTTGGGCGTCTAACGCTTTAACATCGGTTACCTGAATGCCGTAAATGCGTTCCATTACTAAAACATGGCGATTACAGTAGTCCCAATAAATTTCTGGGATATAAAGTAATGGGGAATTTAAAAAATTGCGACGTAATTGCGAGGCATTAGCGGCTTCTCTTTGTAGGTCCAACTCATCAAAAATTGTTGTACGATAATCTTCGATAATAGCGACGGGCTTAAGTCTTGCTCCGTCAACTAACCATGACTCCAGGCGCTTAGCTATCCAGAGTAACAGCTGTATGTCTTTGTGTATCGTCTTTTCTATGCCAGGTCGAATGACTTTAACAACGACTTCTTGCCCATTTTGTAATGTGGCAGCATGTACCTGGGCAACGGATGCTGACGCTAGAGGTTGATTTTCAAAGGTGGAAAATAAAGCCTCAATCGGCTGCCCCATTTCGCTAGTGACTATTTTGCGAAAGTGTTCTGGTGAGAATGGGGGAACATTATCCTGCAGATGATCAAGCTCGTTAATAATATCTGCTGGAATTAAATCTGGTCGAGTCGATAATAGCTGCCCAAACTTTACAAAAATTGGTCCTAGCTCTTCGCAAGCGATGCGCAATTGTTGGCCTCGATTGTTAAAGCGGTTTGGGAATAGAGAAAAAATAACTCTAGCAAACCAGGGGAGTTGGCTGGGTAATAATGTATCGAGTCGGTAGCGGCAGCAAATGTAAAAAATAGCTATTGCTCTGAATAAAACAGTCACTCGCTAGTTTCCTTATTGTTATTTTTTTTCTCTTTTCCTTTCATTTCTTTTTGTTGAAGTCGATTGAGTAATTGAGTAACACGAGCATTAAGCCTATCTGTATCAATTACTGTTTCGCTAACGGCAGAATAAAATTCTTCCAACTCTGTTTTACTCGGGATTGCACGTAATTCTTCTGTTAAATATTCTTTCAGTAGTCTTAACTGCTCTTCTTTCTGGTCGTGAGTCCAGGCAAGTCCCCCACGAATAGTTTTCATTGCGAGAGGCCCTGCAATATCACCGAGAACACTGCTGATAGCATCTTCCCAATCAATATCTAATTGTTGTAAAAGTTGTTGCCATTGTTGCAGTAGGCCAATACTTCCTGTCAGTTCGACACCGCTATTGGCAAGATTGGTTGGTTGCTTAAGTAGAGATAATAAAGCGAGAGGTGATCCTTTTAATTGTGTCGTTATTGGGCTTTCGCAATATCCCATAATGCGGACACCGTCTTCAGTCCCATGGCAATACAGTGTGAGAGAAGGAACCGTTGATTCGATCGCTAATATATCAGTCAGTGTACTTAATTGCTGCTTGCTGGCGGGGTCGTAACGTAAGGCGGTATTGATGACTGTTTCGATAGCTGAAGTTAGTGCAGTTACTAGCTCGATATTGATATGCCCGGGGTTCATATTACGGTTTGATTCCTTTATGTAGGGCAACAACGCCCCCGGTCATATTATAGAACTCACTATTAACAAAGCCCGCTGCACTCATCATGTCTTTTAGCGTTTCCTGGTCCGGGTGCATGCGAATAGATTCTGCGAGATAACGATAGCTGTCAGCATCGTTAGTAATCAATTTGCCCATTAGTGGGAGCAGACGAAAAGAGTATTGATCGTATACTTTCTCTAATACACTGTTTTGAGGTTTGGAAAATTCGAGTACTAGCAGTCGACCACCGGGCTTTAGTACGCGAAGCATGGAGCGTAAGGCTAAATCCTTATCGGTCACATTGCGTAAACCGAAAGCAATCGTAATACAATCAAAGGTATTATCGGCAAAAGGCAGGTATTGTGCGTCCAGCTGAGCGTATTGCACATTACTGTTCACGCCACGGTCAATTAAGCGATCGCGACCCACATTCAGCATGGATGAGTTAATATCAGACAGAATGACTTGCCCTTTATCGCCAACCAGCTTGGAGAATTTGTAGGCCAGATCGCCAGTGCCGCCAGCAATATCAAGTACCTTATGACCGGGCCGTACAGCGGATACCTCGATAGTGAAACGTTTCCATAGTCGATGAATACCGCCGGACATCAGGTCATTCATTAAATCGTATTTGCCTGCGACAGAGTGAAAAACCCCAGCTACTCGATCGGCTTTATCTTCAACGGCCACTTCTTCAAAGCCAAAATGTGTCGTTTTATTGGCGTGTACTTGGTTTTCTGTCTTTGTGGACGTTTCGTCTATCATCAGCTTCACTTCATCGGATATTACAAGAGGGTTATTGTAACGCTTGCCGGTGTCCTTGTCTTTGTTAGGTCCGCTTAAGGTCTAAGGTGTTAGCGCAAGTTAGCCATTGGGTCGGGGTTAAATACAGTATTAGCTTGCCTGTCCCTTGAGCGAAGTTGCCTAACCGCGATAGTTTCGCAAACGCCATTGGCTATATGGTAAAGCGCTGCCGCATACATGCTTTCCATTGGGTCGGCGAAAGGGGAGGAAGTATCGTCTATTGCCAGACAAACAGCATCTATACCATTGAAATAGCCGCCATTACCCAGATCATTTACGACATCAAATGTAATGGGATTTAGTGTTTTGTCTGCAAAATTAAAACCGACAGATCCTACGGGTTTACCGCAGGTAGTATCACCTATCGTAATGACATCGACGTTGATCCCGATCATTGCATTAATTACCAGTTCGCTCGCAGAGCAAGTGCCTGCAAGGGTGAGTACATATAAGCGGTTTAAATCAAGAGAATTGGCTAATGATAAAAAATCGAAGGCTTGATTCTCTTGGGTGTGTTTGTCATTCCATTCCAGCCGTGCGACATCAGAATTCATTCCATTAATGCCCGCGATATAGGATGCAAGTTCCTGTGCAGTAGTTACTCGGCCGCCGCCGTTATAGCGTAGATCCAAAACCAGCTCATCAATATCGGCTTGAGCAAAAGCGGCAAAAGCTGTGGCAAGCTCATTTTTAGTTGGTTCAATAAAGCTAGAGAGGGCTAAGTAACCTACATCTATTCCGTTATGGTTTTGAATCTCTGTTGTGAGTACAGTATTCATTCTGACGAGGCCAATGTCTAATACACGTATTATCAGGATTCCTTGCCTATCTATTTCTAGTGTTATTGTATTATTTACCCGTGATGACGAAGTAATAACGTCGCCTCGTTGTATGTCCGACCTCCCGGCAGCAGAGTCATCAAAAACATAAATGACTGTATTGGTTGAAGGGTCTTGAAAAAATCCCAGTCCTTGATAAGTGCCTTCTTCAAAAAAGTTAGATTGGGTTGCTTGGTCAGCAATATAGCTGAATCGATCTGTTGAAACAGTCAGCGCTGCCAAAAGAGCTTCTGCAGAATCGTAGTCATTGATATCAATAACGGGGGGTAATTGATCGTAATATAAATAATAATCACGCATTACATCCAGAACAAATTGCTTTTCTGCGGTGGTATTATTGACATTGGAGCTGTTGCTTCCTCCGCCACCCCCACCTCCGCAAGCGGATAGAGTAAAGGTAAATAGGAGGAAAATAACGATTTTTTGCGCGATAATATGCATAGTTAATATCCGTTTAAATAATTGCTGCGGTATTCAGCATCAGCTGGTCTTTATAAGGCAAATGCTTTTTAATTTAGAATCTTTCCCATTGATTGCCCCATAAGTACAGGTGATTGCGCTTTAAGCTCTTCGGCCCAGTCAGCAACGCCTTCACCAAATAGCACGATAGCTGTTGAGCCCAGTTTAAAGCGGCCCATTTCGTCACCTTTTTCAAAGAGGATTGGGGTGCTATTGTCAGCATTATAATCCCACGTGCGCACTTGTTTTTTTATGGGGGTGACCAAGCCTGCCCAGGTGGTTTCAATACTGGCGACAACCATTGCACCGACCAGAATCACCGCCATCGGTCCTGCCTTAGTAGAAAACAGGCACACAACTCGTTCGTTACGTGAGAATAATCGAGGGACATTTTCCGCAGTCGTTTCGTTCACAGAAAATAAGTCACCAGGTACATGAACCATCGTTTCCAATGTGCCGGCTAAAGGCATATGAACACGATGGTAATCTTTCGGAGACAGATAGACTGTGGCGAAATGCCCATTTTGAAATTTATCTGCATGTGCTTTATCGCCGCCTACCAATTCTTGCAGGCTATATTCCTGCCCTTTAGCCTGAAAAATACGCCCATGCTCGATTTTCCCTAGCTGGCTGATGCAGCCATCGGCAGGGCAACTGATGGAGCTAAGCTCACTACTGATGGGGCGTTGCCCTTCTGCCAGAGGGCGAGTAAAAAAATCGTTAAAATGTCGATAGCTCTCTGGGTCTGGATTTGCAGCGATACTCATATCCACCTGATAACGCTTAATAAACCTCTCGATAAGTGGTTTTTTGATCCAGGAAACTGAGCATTCAGCAAAAAAGCCGATAATACGAGACAGTAAATGTTGAGGTGCAAAGTGTTGAAAAAGAACAAATAGGGCAGTTTTCATAGACGTTATCAGAACAATGATCAGGCTAGTGGCAGAGTGGTAGTGTTATTAGCCGGGCATTGTAGCGGAATGAATCAGGATTCACACTGCTTGAGTGATTGTAATAGCTGTTTTCCAATAGTCTTGAATTGTTGTTGCTTATTTTGATTCCACTGATGGTGGTCGCAGGCGATGATTGCGTAGGGTTTGCCCTGATGGAATAGAGACATTAAACCGCAGGGGCGTGGTTGCCAGTATTGAGTGATTGCCGATGGTAGTTGTTGGTTAATACGCGGTAATTGTGCACTTTCAATCGATAAGGCCATCGGCTTTTCGAGTAAGGCTTTCAATAGCTGGCCGCAGTCTTTAAAGTCGATATCAAGCGAGGCTATTTCCTGTGAATTGCCTTGGTTTACGAAGCCATAACTAAAGGGGACTTTTAAACGCTCGCCGGTTATTTTGAAGATCATACAATGTTCAACTTTGATACCTTCGGTTAAGGCTTCCAACGTCAGTTGCAGGCAGGTATTTGAATCATGGCTTGCCCCAATCTGTAATAAATACTGTTGGATAATCGCAGCTGTATTGTTTGCTTGCTCTTCAGACAGCTCTTTGTGCATACCACGATAACGATAAAGCGGCGTAAATTGGCCTTTGATCGAGCTAGGTAATTGGATGGTGTTGGCAACATCAATAATGATCTGATGCAAGGCTTCTTCCGTCATATTGAGATGGCGAGCCAATAGTGTTGAGTAGCGTTGGCTATGTTTCCCGTTCCAATCGAGATACATGGCTAGTACGTAGTGATTAATAAGGTAAATGCCGGCTTCAGGGGAATATAAGCGATGCTTTGCCGGTTTATCCTGTTGTATCCATTCGGATAGTTGTTCTGGGTTAATGCACCTTGCCTTGCACCAAAATACCTTATGCTCACTCAAGTCAATCGCCAGTGACTTGAGTGTCAGTTCTGGTAAGGAGAGGAATTGTGATGTGCTTTTTAGCAGAGTTCGTAGTGAAAACCCCAGTTTCTTTTTACTGAGAGCTTCCAGAGCCTGTTGTTTTTCACTGGCGAGAACTTGTCCTTGCTGCATTAGCTTAGGCGCTGCTTTCCACATTAGCCACAAAGGCGCATTGAACAGCAGGCTGGGTAGAAAAAAGCGTGCACCACGAGTGCCATGCTTTTCGGGTAGTAAACGAATGGCAAGTTGTGCTGCAAACAGGCTGGCTGACAATAATTCTCTTTGGCCTTTATAGGCTGTCTTATCTTTAGGGGAGTCCTTAATAATTTGTTTTATCTGTTGTGTACCCAATAGCCCGATTAAGTGGATCAAACCCTGTATATTGCTCTCTCTACCCTTTAGTTGCCGCATTACCTTTGAGTACAGCTTGAGACATAGCACTGGATCCTGTTCTATTAGCGCTGCCAGTCGTTCTGTCGAGGAGGCAGGGTCAGAGATTTCCTTAAGAATTTTCTGGGTAATATGGCTATCGAGAGATAAGGTGTAGCCGGGCAATTTGGAGAGCCACATCGCCAGCCGTGTGTTCTCCCCGGATGCTGTTGGGGTAGGTTTTTGCTGGGGGTGAGTCTTGAGCAGGCGTTGAACATTCATGACTTATAATATAGAACAGAATTGAGCCAGGTGCTTTAATGGCCTGATAAATAGTGCGGCTAAATAGAACTATTAAATAGGTTGCGCATTATAAATATGAGGCATTATGGTGCTTTAAGATAGCACATGGTGTTTGACTCAATATCATTGATTAATTCTATAAATTGAGAACTGTCGACAGGTTTGGAATAAATATAGCCTTGTACCAAATCTATCTCACTGTCTATCGCAAAATTCAGTTGGCTTGGTGTTTCTATGCCTTCGACAACAATGGTCATACCTAATTTGCGTGCTAATTTAATGATTGATGTCAGAATGACTTTTCCTGTCTCGTCATTTTCAATGCCGCGAAAGAATATCTGATCGATTTTTAATGTGTCAAAGGGGTAGCGTTTTAAATGGCCGAGAGAGGAATAACCTACACCAAAATCATCCAGTGCCGTATGAAAACCAATGTTTTGTAAAAAGGTTAGATTCTTTTCTGCTTCATCTTCCTGATCAATTAAAGAGCTTTCAGTAATCTCAAATTCTATTGAGGAAGGGGCCACACCTGAACGCCTGATAATATCCAGTGCGTCCAAAAATAGTTTTTTTCGGCCAAGTTGGGCGGGGGAGATGTTAATTGATATGGTAAACTCTCGGTTCAATGTGCGCTTAAGGTTTTTTATTTCATTGCACGAATACTCAATTAAAAATAATGTAATGGAGTCTATAATGCCAATGCTTTCGGCAACAGGGATAAACACATCAGGCGTTATTTCTCCTATTTCTGAAGAAGACAATCTGGCCAAGGCTTCGAACCCAGTAATTTTTTGAGTAAATGGATCAACCTGAGCTTGAAAAGCGGCCCAAAATTCATTCCCAATAATCGCATTGCGTAATATATTTTCTAGTTGTAATCGTGACTTGTCTTCATTAAACATCGACGAGTCAAAAAAACAAAAACACATTTTGCCCATGGATTTTGCAGCATACATAGCGGTGTCAGCATACTTAACCATATCACTGGAGCTTTTGGCATCATCAGGGTATATCGCAATACCGATACTGGCGCCCACAAATACTTCTCGGCCATCGATTTCAAAAGGGGTTGAAAATTGATCGATTAAACGTTGGCTAATTTTGGCCGCCGTTTCATGCTTTTTAATATCAGGCAAAACAACGGTAAATTCATCTCCGCCAAGACGAATTAAAGGCTGTAAGGTTTCGTTGCCATAGATTTCATCAAGTTGATAAAAGGAATTATTCGTGCGTAATATACTGCCAAGCCTGTCAGCGACTTTTTGTAACAGCTTGTCACCATTGCCATGGCCAAAGACATCATTGACCTGTTTAAACCCATCGAGGTCTATAAATAGCAGCCCGACTTTATTGGTGTTTTCTTCTGCTTTTTTAATTGCTTGCTCTAGTAAATTGGGCAGTAAATTCCTATTGGGTAAGCCTGTTAATGTATCGGTATAGGCCTGTTTGCGTAATGAATAAGTCTGCCCTCTAATGTTCTCAGCCATCCGTAAAAATGCAGACTGTAAAATACCAATTTCATCTTTTCGAGGAGTAAAAGTGGGAATTGAGCTTTCAGATGAAAATTGTTTTGCAGCATCGACCAGTTCATCTAAAGGCTTGATAATAGTTCGGCTCAACATAATAAATATGCCTATGCCTAACACGCCAAAGAATAATAATAAGGTTATGCCTTCTTTAAAAATAATACTATTGATATCGCTAAACGCATCCTCGGAGGGTACGCCTACAAATAAATGCCATTCTCTAAATAATTTTCTGGAGTTGGTTATATACCCCAATTCTTTCAGGCTTTCTAGACTGTTATCATTTTTAGAGGCTAATACTTGTTCAGCCTCAGGCAGTACATCACCTACATTCATGATGAGTTTGCCAGCATTATTATGGATGGCAATAAAGCTTGATGTACTTAATAGGTGTTCTTCTGCAATCCTTTGTAAATAGCTCAAGCTCATTGATATTTGTACTACTGCGCGGACTTTTTTCTGTCGGGCAGAAATAGAGCGGTCAACTAACTCAATGGCTTGATAAAGGTTTAATGTATAGTTTTGTAAGTCATGATTGTATTCAAAATTAATAAAGCTCTGGCTTGGATGTTGCCAGGCTTTTTTGAAAAGTGGGCTTTCATTGGTTTCAGATACATTTTGCGGGCTGCGCGATACTCTAATATCTTCAAAGCCGTCTTCCAATAATAAATTAATTTCTTGATAGGATGAATGCAGCTCCAAAATGGTATTCAAGTAGCGGGCAACGGTAGGAAAAAGTATGACGTATCGGTCGCTTTCAGAGGCTGTGAAATAACGCTCTATTAATTCATCAGAAGCGATGATGTGTGCCGTGGCTTCTGCTGTTTCAGTTAACTGAAGAATGCTTGAGAAAAAACTGTTTCTGCTTTCAGCAATCTTTTTTTGAGTTTCATTATTCCAAAAGTTAGAGATGTCTTGAGATAAGCCTGCGGTAATACCCGCGATGCATATAAGCGTCACTAAGGTGATAATAATGAGAAAGCGCTGGCGTAGTTTCATGTTAAATATGGGTACATCTATGACTTAAGAAACGTCAATGTTTATGCTTATAAAAATTGAGGTTTTGCATAATATTGGTAATTCTGCGCATGGTGCGTGGCGCAGGTTCTTTATAAACAATGAGATGATCTATATTCGGAGGAAAAATAATAGGATTATTGCGGATATCGGCAGGTAGTTGGGCAACAGCCTTATCAATAAAGCTGGCTGTGTAGGTATGCTCAATATTGCGACGGGCAACGTCAGTTTCGCTGAGGTAGTTAATGAAGCGGTGAGCAAGGGATTTGTTCATGCTGCGAGTAGAAACGCCTAAAAAATCTATCCAAATCGGTGAGCCTTCTTTTGGTACTTTATATTCAATATGCTTATTGAGGTCAGCCAACACTAGTGCATCGCCACTGTAGGCTTGTGCGGCAATCGCTTCGCCATGCACTAAGGGTGACCTTTCATTCAGTTCTAAGGCCTGATAAGAGTGTACAAAGGGGCGTTGAGTTTCAAGTAGTTCTCCGGCTTGTTTGAGTTGATAAGGAATAGCACTGTTCATGTCATACCCTAAGGCCAGTAGTGCTGTCGGTATCAACTCTAAGCCTTGTGGAGACATAATGATTTTACCCTGTAGTGATTTCTCAGGGCGAAACAGCTGCATTAAGTTATCTATAGGAGAGGTCACTAAATCACTGCGGTAGGCAATACCTATGGTGCCCCAGCCATAAGGCAGAGCAAATCCATTAGCTTCTGGCCGGATCGTTTTCCAATGATCATTATGGTTTTGTATATTCGGTATTTCGTTTAGATTCAGCGGGGAGAGCCAACCAAGGCGGATATAGGTTGATACGGATTGGCCATCGACCATAAAAATATCGTAGTTAGACGCATTGGTTGATGCGATGAGATTATTTCTCTCTTCGTCATGCTCAAAATAAACGAATTGAATATCAACATCATGCTGTTTCTCGAAATCGGCAACAATACCTGGATCAATATAGTCTTCCCAGGTCAGCATGGTCAGTGTATCGGTGGCAGTAGACATTGAACAAAATAATGCCACCCATAAGCTTATTAATAATCTCGACTTATACATACTCTACTTCGGCTACTTGAGCCCATTTTCTCGCTGGCCACTCTAGAGCCAGCATCTCAATGAGGATAAATGCGACAGTTATGCCTGATAGTAAGTATAGACCGGGTTGCTTGGAATAATGAGGATATTGCGATATTTAACAACTTATTCAGTTGCGAGGGGCTACATAGCATCGCTACTGTTGGCGCGTAATGCCTCGTAGCTAGCCATTCTATAGTCGCTGATATGGCCATCTTTATGAGCTTGGTGGATGGCACAACCAGGTTCTTGTTTGTGCTTACAGTCGCGAAACTTGCAATGCCCTATAAAAGGGCGCAATTCAATAAACCCATAGAGAATCTCTTCTGCATCCATATGCCACAGCCCGAACTCGCGGATTCCGGGTGAGTCGATCAGGTGCCCGCCATCAGGGAAGTGGAATAACTGTGCGGTTGTGGTTGTGTGAGTCCCTTTTTGGTTGTACTCAGAGATAGCGCCGACTTGCAGATTAAGGTTCGGGATTAATCGATTAATCAGTGAAGACTTACCCACGCCGGACTGCCCGACAAAGACACTAGTGTGCGTGGCTAGGAATTGCTTCAGCGATTTGAGGCCTTGATCGTCACTGTCTTCGTTAACGGTCGATGCGGTAATGACCTCATAATTTAACTGCCGATAGAGCTGAATAAAATCATCAATGGTCGATTGATTATCGTCGTTCACCAAATCCATTTTATTGATCACCAGAGCCGGCTGAATGCCGACGGACTCAGCAGCAACCAAGTAGCGATCGACCAACTGAGTATGAGGCTTGGGAACCGGTGCAATGACGATGAGAACGCGATCAATATTCGCAGCGATGGTTTTCAGTTCACCGTAGGGGTCTGGGCGTGAGAGCTCAGAATCTCTAGCTTGAATAGCAACAACCACACCTGTCGGATCGCCATCTCGCCAAACAACACAATCCCCTGTGACCAGAGAGCCCAAATTAGTACGAAAATGACAGCGCCGACGTTGAAGGTGTTGTTCACTAGTACTCTCATTGGGTGTGTTGATGTCGATTTGGTTAGGTTTGGCAGACAAGCTTTCGACCTCCACCTGAGTGCCATAATGGGCAATAACAAGCCCCAATTGCTCGGGCCCTAACTGGCTACCTGCTATATCACTAGCCTTTCCCTCGTTATTGCCGCCCATTATCTTTGCATCTCGTTTAGCTGCGCGAGCAGAGCGTTCCTGCTGGATTTTTTCAATACGCCAAGCCTGGCGTCGTGATAATTTGCGCTTGCTCATGGTAATTGGTACATATAAAAGAGATTCACTACGATATTTCGCGGTAGAATAACGCAAAAACACCGAAGATACATTTAATCACTGAAAAACGAGCCAGAATACAATGAATGAGAACAACCTGATTTGGATTGATCTTGAGATGACCGGCCTTAGCCCGGCCGATGATGTCATTATTGAAATCGCGACCATTGTCACCGATAGCGACTTGAATATTTTGGCCGAGGGGCCAGTTCGTGCCATTCATCAATCCGATGAACGCCTAGACGGCATGGATGAATGGAATACTAACCAACATGGTAAATCTGGCCTGACTGAGCGTGTACGCAATAGTGAGATAACAACCGAGCAAGCTGAGGCAGAGACGATTGAGTTTTTGCAACAATGGGTGCCAGCAGGCAAATCACCCATGGCGGGTAACTCCATTTGTCAGGATCGCCGCTTTTTGGCGAACTATATGCCAGCACTCGAAGAGTATTTTCATTACCGAAACCTCGACGTTAGTTCGGTCAAAGAGTTGGCCAAACGCTGGCAGCCTGAAGTGCTAAAGGGGGTAAAAAAATCCGGTGCGCATTTGGCGATGGATGACATCAAAGATTCCATTGAAGAACTAAAACATTATCGCGCCACGTTTTTTAAATGCTAATGTAAAATAAATAAGCTAAGGCATGTCAATTAAAAAGCCTTAGCTTATTTTTTAACAGGGAGGAAAAAATGTATAGCCTAATGTTAATTGCTGTTGGTGTGGTGATTGCCAGCCATCTGGCCTTTATGGCGATGGAAATGTTTTTTTGGCAAACCCCTAAAGTGCGTAGAATATTTGGTAAGACCGAAGAGCAAGCGCTGGATTCAAAAGTGCTGGCGGCCAATGTGGGTTTATACAATGGTTTTTTGGCGGCTGGTTTACTTTGGGGCTTATGGATTAATACCCCCGGTGTATTAACCTTTTTTCTTGTCTGTATTGTGATTGCCGGTGTTTATGGTGGCTTAACCGCTAAGCGGTCTATTCTTTTTATTCAAGGTTTACCTGCAATTATTGCGTTAGCTCTGGTTTGGCTGTATTTCTCTTAACTGTTTTTATTAATAGCTGTTAAGATCGCTTCACAGGGTTTTTAATTTTTCTTATTCGCTTTTTGGGGTTTTCCAAATTATTGCGTTGCTGTTTGAGTGCCCATGCAATATGTTCTTGCACCATGGCGGATGGGAAACTCTGTTTGGCCTCTAAGGCGTTAATATTTTCATTCGATGGTGAGGCATTGCCAATACCAATGGCCAGGTTACGCAACCAGCGTTCATAACCAATGCGGCGAATGGCTGAGCCTTCGGTATTTTTTAAATATTCTTCTTCCGTCCATGCGAATAAACGCAATAAATCGGCATCGTGTAATTCGTGGCGAGGCGAAAAATCTTTTTCTGTCGTAGGCTTGGCAAATTTATTCCACGGGCAAATTAATTGGCAGTCATCACAACCAAAAACCCGGTTGCCCATAGGCTCGCGAAACTCTTCAGGAATGCTTCCTTTTAGCTCGATGGTTAAGTAAGAAATACAGCGTGTGGCATCTAATTGGTAGGGCGCGACAAAAGCATCTGTCGGGCAGACTTTTAAGCAGGCTTCGCAATCGCCGCAACGATTTTTTATGTCGGGTTTATCAACAGGTAGTGGCAAATTGGTTATTACCTCACCTAAAAAAAACCAACTGCCGGCAGTATCATTCAATAATACGGTATGCTTACCTATCCAGCCCAGCCCGGCTTTTTCCGCAAACGCTTTTTCTAAAACAGGTGCGCTATCGACAAAAGGCCGTTGATTAATGGATGAGTCGACCAGCTCTTTTAACTCGCTATTTTCAGCGCAATAGGCTTCGATTTTTTTTGCCAGTGTGGCTAAACGCTTGCGAATTAACTTGTGATAATCCCGGCCCAAAGCATAGCGAGAAACATAAGCTTTATCCGCTTGTTTTAAAATTTTTACTTGTTCTGTATTTTCAGGAAAGTAATCCATGCGCACTGAAATAATGCGTAACGCATCGGGCACTAATAGTTCGGGTGTATTGCGCTGGGCTTGATGGTGCCGAATCCATTCCATCTCACCATGGTAGCCTTTATCCAGCCATTGTTGTAAGTGCTCGCTATGTTCGCCGGGCTCGGCATCCGTAATGCCCACTTGCTGAAAACCCAACTCTCTCCCCCAGACTTTAATCTGTTCCGCTAAAGCCTCCCATGGAGAAACATTGGATGAAGTTATAAATGTTGTTTTTTGCGCCATAGCTGGGATGATACAGAGGTTAGTCGAGTCAAAGTAAAAAACGAATAAGTTATTTTACAGTGCGATAATATTTTTATGTGGATAGTTAAGTATTGGCATTATAATCGTCATACTTGCAATCGAGAATGACTTATCTTATTCTCGTACAACAAAATTTAGCTAGGGATGGCAAATCAAAAACCTCTAGCGAAAAACCGACTGAATCAGTCAGGTAATAATTAAAAACAAAGCTCAGGGGTTCTCATGGCTTACTTGCGTCGCCTTTCTCTTACTATATCTTCTTTTATTGGTTTGCTAGTCGCTACTGCAGCGCATTCCATCAATATCGATACTAACCGTTATGATATATATTTTGGTGATGTGAATGGCGATGGTTTTGAAGATGTATATTTTCATGGCAAAGAGCAATTTGTGCCAATTGCAGGCGATATTTTTATTCCTCTGATTTTGCCTCCCTCTGATGGCTTTGCGTTGATGCGTAATTCTAGAATCCAAACGGTTAATACTTCTGTTGGGTATAGCGAAAATTGTGGAGAACATCATCAAACTTATAACCAAGTGATAAGGGAAAATGGAGTATCAGACCCGGAATATATAGATTTAGAAGCCGCTGATATTGCTGGTTTTAGAGCTGCAGTAGAGGGTGTTGATTATTTTGATGGTGACTTTAACGGTGACAATAGTATCGATTTTTTATTGCGAAATCTTGGCGCTAACGACACTAATAATACACAGCTTGTATCTTCTTCATCTGGTAACTGTAACAGCGTTTACCACCAGATAGTTGTTGAAGGCGACACCTTAGCAATTACTTTAGCCTCTACTTCAGGCGATGCTGCCCCTCAAATTTTGCAAACTTTTACTAGTGGTAGTTTTCCTAGTGCTAATATTCTTACTGCTGGAATAACGATTGAAGATATTGACGCTGATGGGCGTGATGATATCGTTCTCAACGAGGGTGGTAACGGTACAGTTTTCCTTGCGCAATCTAATGGGCAGGTTGACCTAAGTGAATATCTAATTCAAACCCCTAATTATGCGGTTAGACCCGCCAGCTTTACCGGCACAACTGCCGGTGAATTTACGGTATCCGAATCCGGTGCTGCCTCTTACCGTATTAAATTGCCTGTGCCTGTGGGTACAGCAGGTGTACAGCCAGAAGTATCTATTAGTTATGCCAGTAATGCGGGTAATGGCCTATTAGGTAAAGGTTGGTCCTTGGATAACCTGTCAAGTATCAGTCGCTGTCAGCAAACCAATGCGGTTGACGGAAGCTTGGCCCCGATTCAGTGGAATGCAGAAGACCGTTTTTGCTTAAATGGCCAACGCCTTATTTTGGTCGAAGGGGCGAGTTATGGTGCCGTAGGTTCGCGTTACAAAACCGAAATTGACTCTTATGTGCAAGTAATGGCCGTTGGCGGTACTACAGGGCGGCCGGACTATTTTAAAGTATTGCGCAAAGATGGTTCAGTGACATTCTATGGTACCAATAGTGGCATCGCTCTTTCACAACAGATTGTTGGTAACGGTGAGGTGTTGTCATGGGGGCAAAGTCGCCTTGTTGATAGTGTCGGTAATCAAATTAATTTCTATTACTACAATGATTCAGCTGGTCATAGACTAAGTTCTATTCGCTATGCCTATGGCACAAGTGCGGGTGTTCATAATGCGGAAATTAATTTTAACTACACCGATCGTGCAGATAATATCAGTGGCTATATTGGTGGCTTTTTACTGAAAACCGAGAAGCGACTAGGGTCTATCGATGTGCGTAATAAAGTCGATGGTCAATGGAATACCATTCGCACCTTTAATTTATCCTATGCGCCGACGCGATCGTACAACACGATCAGTTTGTTAGATGCGGTACAGGAATGTGTTGGCAGCCAATGTATGGCGGCCACCCAGTTTGATTGGCAAGAGCCAATGCGTACCGAATTCGGCAATAGTCCTACCTATATCGAAGCCAGTGATCCTCCCGGTGTTGATTCAGATATTGTGCGTGATCGAAGAATGTTTGACGTGAATGGTGATGGTTATCTGGATATGGTCCTACTGAGCCAGAATGATGATAGTGGTGGCTCTGATCAACATTTATTGCGTTACTTTATTTCTGATGGCTCAAGCTTAACGGCGGCTAACTTTTCGAACGGTAGCCCTTACTATCGGTTCGATAGTGCTCACGGGAGGCCTTTTAACAGTTATGAGAATCAGACACTTATTCAAGTGTTAGATTACAACGGGGATGGCCGACAGGATATTGCCTTATACCGTACTAATATCGGTTACTGGGAAATACACATGTCGATACCCAGTGGCAATGATTGGGTGCTTTCAAGAACACCGATTAACTTAACGCATTTAACCAATAAAACCTATACCTTTGTTGACTTTGACGGTAATGGTTTAGCGGATGCGGTATCGGCAGGGAAAATATACTATTTAAAACCAGCCTCTACTCCCACAAATCAACTGCCTTATGCTTATGAAGAAGCGAATGCACAGGTGATTTCCGGAGGGAATAGCTTATCGTTTGGTAAATATTCATCCTCACATTCACTATGTTCTCATAGTTATGACCCTTATTACTGGTTTAAGTCATTTGGTGATATGGATGGCGATGGCGATATTGATTTAGTGGCGTCTAAGTATACTATTTGTAGTAGAGAAACTGGTCAAAATGAGGCCGGTGACCCTCTCTATAATGATATTTATTTTGAAGAGCATGCCATTGTAGAGTGGACTGGCCAAGGGTTCGTGGTGCGCCGGGTTATTGCGGATAATAATGAGGAAGTTGATGAAGAAGGCGCTCAGTTAATCGATATCAACGGCGATGGTTTATCAGATGTTGTGCGTAGCAATGATGAAGGTCGTAATTGGTATTACAGTTTAAGTAATGGAGCAGGCTTTGAGGCTGAGCAAACCATTGGTGGTTACTCAAAATATTCGGCGCCTCAATTTGCAGATATCAACGGTGATGGCAAGCAAGATTTTGTACTGCATGATCGCAATATTAATCAAATAGTGTATCGCGTATTTGATGGCGATAGCTTTAACAGTCAGCACTCAAATCTAAGGCCTACCAATGGTGATAGGGAAGAATCCCATTCATTTGTCGACCTGAATGCCGATCGTAAAGTCGATTATATGCGCCTGTATCGAACCGGCCGTAAGAAGATGAACCTTCAGGTGTATATGGCGACTAGTCCAAGCAACCCTGAAAGTACCATTACGCAAATTACCAACGGCTTAGGTGCGGTTACTCAAATTCATTATGAAACCCTGGCAGACTCGATTGCCTATGCAACCGCTGACTTTGAGTTGTCCTACCTATACCCTTCCACAGTAGCGAGCCCGGCTAATTTCGAAATCCAACAGGGCGATATGTCTCGTGGTATTTGGGATATTCCGTCAGGTGCCGAAACCTTAGGTGGCGATCAGCCCGTTATTCCAATTAGCGGTGGAATCGCCGTTGTCAGTCGTGTCGATAGCTCTTCGCCAGCAGCAAATAGCACCCAAGCTGGTGATGTGAATACAGCGGCAACAAGCTCGGTTGCCTACCAATATTCCGGGGCAAGAGTTCAAGGCGGTGGTCGTGGCTTCTTAGGCTTTCAGTACCTAAAAACCATTGACCTGCAAACCAATATTAAAACCTCAACCCTGTATCGTCAGGACTATCCGTTTACTGGTGCTGCCCAGAAGACAGTGACCTTTGCGCCTAATAATGCTGTGATGGAAGTGTCTGAAAATACCTGGGGCTACGAAGTTGAAACTGGTGCAGATAACACGGTGTATTATCGAACAATTATGCGCGGTGCCAGCGAGACAGGCTACGCAGTCAATACCAACAATGGCGTCTTTCAGGTAGGAACGGCTAAGACCAAAGAAGTCATTACCAATAATATTTATGATGACTTTGGTAACCCGACGCAAATTATCGCCACAACCTATGGCTTTGGTGACAATGCCTTGCAGCAGACCAAAACTGTGAATAATCAATATGGCCCGGGCAGTTTGTCATTGCTGAATTGGGATCGCTCTCTTAGCTACGCCGAATTAGGCCGGCTAAGCAATGCATCGGTAACGACTAACCTCAACGGACAAGCAACCACTCGTGCAACCGAGTTCAGTTATTACACTAGTGGCCATTTAGCTGGCCTCCTACACACAGAAACCGTAGAGCCAACAGGGGCTCAAAACGTCACCTTAACGACTACCCATAGTTATGACAGCATGGGTAATAAAACGGGCGTGTCGACACAAGGCTGGGATGGTCAGGCAGTCGCTTCTCGTACGGCAACAACGGTATTTGATTCAACGGGCCGCTACGTCGATACTACCTATAACCACTATAACCAGCGAGTCGAAGCCGTGTTGGAGCGTGATGAAAGGGGTTCACCCGTTCGAACGCAAGATCTAGCTGGCATTATCACAACTGTAGAAAGCGATGTGCTAGGGCGTGAGATTCGACGCTTTGATGACAGCAGTGACGAAGTCATTACTACTGAATACCTGCGTTGTAATCAGCTAGGCAATTGCCCGGCAGGTACGGCCTATGCCACGCGCCAAAGTCTGGCAACGGGTGGTCAGAGCATTACCTACTTCGATATTGTCGGCCGCAAAATCCGTGAAGGCAGCATTAGCTTTGATGGTCGTTGGATTTATAACGATATCGAGTACGACAACCTTGGTCGTGCCATTCGTACATCTGAGCCCTTCTTTGCCAACGTCGTCCCGCTGTGGAATCGTAGTTACTACGATATTCTAGCTCGCCCGTGGCGAGTTATTGCGGCTGATGGTACCCAGCAAACAATGAATTACAACGGTTTATCGGTTACCACCATTAATGCCTTCAATCAGCAAAATACCGAAGTCACTAATGTGCTGGATCAGTTGGCGATGGTCACCGACCATATCGGTGGTCGTATAGCCTATGAGTACAATATAGATGGTGAGTTAACCCGCCTTCACAGCTACCGTGCGGGTAGCACCAGCATTGCTGCCACCACTGTGCTTGAATACGATGTGTTGGGCCGCAAAACCTCAATGACAGACCCCGATAAAGGCCATTGGGTCTATAGCTATAACGCTTTTGGGGAGTTGGTCGAGCAAACGGATGCGAAGCAACAGCGTGTGACACAGCGTTATGATGAGTTAGGTCGAATGGTTGGGCGTACTGACCATCGAAGTAATGGCAGTGTTGAGGCGCATACCTCTTGGGTCTATGACAATAACACCCGCCTTACGCCTGAATTTGATAATGCGCGTGGGCAATTGCGACAAGTGATTGTGGGCCAATCTATCAGCGATACAACCTGTTCCAGTAGTGGTGTCGTGCAATGCACCTTGTATGAATACGATGATGTTGGTCGCCAGATGGCAATGGAAGTCAGTTTGGGAACATCCGCTCAATTAGGCTCTTACCGTAATGCTACCGAATACGATAATTATGGCCGCCCAGAGCTTGCTTATAATGCGTTAACCGATGTGGTTATTAACAATGGTAGTGCGGTTGCCAGTGGTACCCGTACCCATTACAACCTTTATGGTTATGCCTACCAAACTCAGGACCTGCAAACTGGTGATACTCTTCATGTTGTCGAAGAGCGTGATCAGCGCGGCCAGGTATTGGAAGAGCGTCGTGGAAACGGAGCAACCACAACCTATAGTTACGATCAGGGCAATGGCCGCTTATTGCATCAGCGTACGACCTCTGCCTTAGGTTTTGCTGATCCAACCGATGTGCAAAATATCGACTACCAATGGGATGCTGTGGGTAATTTACTGTATCGCCATAACCAAAGCGCCAATGGCCAGGGCGGGCAGAAAAACCTGCAAGAGTCCTTCTGCTATGACGGCCTTAACCGCTTGATTAAAACCCATCAAGGTACCACGACAAATTTGTGTGGAGGTTTAAGTGTTTCTGAACAGGATATGGAATACGACAGCCTGGGCAATATCACCCGCAAGCATGATGTCGGCACCTATACCTATGGGCATGTGAATAATACCGCCGCAGTGGGTGATGCAGGCCTCCATGCCGTAACCGCGACCAGCGATGGTTATAGCTATGTCTATGATAATAACGGCAATATGGTTGAAGACCGTCATAATGGTGCTATTAGTCGTAGCCTGAGTTACACCACCTTCGACAAGCCTGATGAAATTACCAAAGGTAATCACACGACTAAATTTGCCTATGGTTATGATCGCAGTCGCTATTGGCGTGAAGATACCGATACCAATGGGGTGGTCACCACTACTCTCTACCTAAACGGTGTGGAGCGTATTACCAAATCCAATAGTACAACTATTGAATGGAAGCGCTACTTAGGCCATGCCATCCATACTATCACCACGGATGCTAGTAATAATCAGCAATCCTTAGAGCGCTTATTTGTCTATAAAGACCACTTGGGCTCTACCGATGTGATCACTGACCTCAGTGGGCAAGTGGTGCAGTCCATGAGTTTCGACCCATGGGGGCAACGGCGTAATGCAGACACATGGAACCCGCTCAATGCCATTCAGCTAGCCAGTTTCGATCATTCGAAAAGCACCAAGGGCTTTACCGGCCATGAGCACCTAGACGAAGTCGGCCTGATTCATATGAACGGGCGTATCTATGATCCGCGCTTGGCAAGGTTCTTACAGGCTGACCCTCATATTCAGGCGCCAAAAGATACGCAGATGCTAAACCGTTATAGCTATGTGCGGAATAACCCCTTGAATGCGACGGATCCTAGTGGGTATTTTTTGAGTGTTATTGTTAGTATTGCTGTTGTTTACTTTCAGGTTGAGGTGGCTGTTGCTGCTTATTTTCTCGCGATTGCAGCTACAGTAGAAACAATCGCTGCAGGAGGTAGTATCAAGGATGGGCTAAAAGCTGGTGTCATTGCCGGCGTATCGGCTTATGCTTTTGGTAAAATTGGGGAGAATTTTGCGGCTAAGGGCTTAGCTAATGGGACCTCTTATGCAGAACTGACCTTGTATAATTTTGGAGGTAATCAATTAACAGCGGGCCAAATCGCCCAACAAATTGCGCTCCATGGTTTAGCTGGTGGTGTTACTGCTGAGCTGCAGGGCGGTAAGTTTGGTCATGGCTTCTTTAGTGCTGGGTTTACTAAAGGGGTTATGGGGGCGGCTAATTTTAATAATAGTAACAGTAATATTGTTGGTCGAACTACGGCTACTGCAATTTTAGGTGGGACTGTTTCTGAGGCGACCGGTGGTAAGTTTGCCAATGGGGCTCGGACGGCGACTATGGCGCATTTGTTTAATCAGGAGTTGAGCTCATGGAGAGAACAAGCGATATGTAAAGGTGGTTGTCATGGGTATAATGGTACTACTGGTGAAGATGTTTCAGAAGAGCTGATTTGGCAAGTCGGATCTGCTATGTCAGATACTGGAGAGCTTGTGCTTTCTGCGATTCCTTTTATTCCTAGGGCGCCAAGAGTAACTGGGTTTCATGGTGCCAAAGCTAATAATATTGATTCAATAAGAAATGATGGTGCGTTAAAGCCGAATGCTCAAGGGGAAATATATATTAGCGGTAACCAATCCGATACATTTGTTCATGGAGCTGATAGTTCAATAGGGGGGAACTTATCTGCAAAAGTTACTGTTGATGTTAGTGCCGCAAATTCTGTATCTCGAGTTTCGGTTCCTGGAAATTCAAACACCATTCTTATCAAGACTGATGTTCCATTACCTACAATAGTGGAAAGTGTTAAATTGAGAAGGCCAGATGGTGATGGATTTAAATATGAAGATTATTAAAATGTTGGAAGTATCATGTTTGTACTGTCTCTAAATAAAGAAACGTTAGATTTTTTTATTTCATTTATTTCTCTTTATTTAGATGAAGCTATGCTTCCTACTGAGCTAGAAGTTTTTGAGTTCTTAGAGGAAAAATGTGAAGAGAAAAAGATAATTGAGTCTTATAACGCCAGACTAATTACTCAGGATGAATTTTGTTCGTTTTTACTAGATCATTTATTTTCTAAGTTTGTGCTTAGTAAAAGTGTTTGTTCTGTAAACGAAGTTGAAATTGAAAAAATTAAAAATAAGTGCCGCTCTCTTATTTTTGGATAGAATCAATAGGGTCACCCATAAGTCGCTCAGAGATAGAGATAAAGCAAGAAAGATAAAGGGGACAACAAGATAAAGGGGACGCAACTATTTAATTTTACAGGGAGTGCAGTTAAAGAGTTAAAGGGGTCGTAGTGATTTTTTATTGATCAGTTTGGAGTGTTAAGTTTATAAATATTCAATGGAGTGAATCGTATGCCAAGGAAGACAAGGATGTATTTACCGGATATGCCGGTACATGTGGTACAGCGTGGTAATAATCGCGAGTTATGCTTTTTTTGTGAAGATGATTTTATTTATTACAAAGAAGTGTTGATGGAAGGCTTGCAGCGTTACAAGGTTTCGCTTCATGCATATTGTTTAATGAGCAATCATGTTCATTTATTGATGACGCCACAAGACCACGAGGGTATTTCTCGCGTTCTTCAACACCTGGGTAGATTGTACGTTGGGTATATCAATAAGACGTATCGGCGTTCTGGTACTTTATGGGAAGGGCGCCACAAAAGAAGCCTGGTTGATGATGAAAATTATTTATTAATTTGTTATCGGTATATTGAATTAAACCCTGTTACAGCTGCCATGGTGCAAAAGCCAGAAGAGTATCTATGGAGTAGTTATCACTATAATGCAATAGGCAAGGCTGACCCCTTAATTACGCCACATCATTGTTACTTATCGTTAGCTTCTGAAAGGGGTGTTCGTTGTAACGACTACAGAGAATTATTCCGCCACCATTTATCGGAACATGATATTCATGAAATAAGAACGTGTTTAGCTGCTAATCAGGTATTAGGCCAGGGCCGATTCAAAGAGCAAGTTGAGGCTGCGTTGGGTAGACGATTGGGGTATATACAACGAGGTAGGCCAAAGAAATGTGTTGATTGAAATTAAATCACTGTGACACCTTTCACACTTTTACATAAAGGAAAATGACATGGTAGGTTATAAGCTAAGTATGCGTGATGAATTGGAGCGCAGGTATCACGAACTCAGAAAGCAGTCGATAACGTTAGCAAATCAGGCGTTAATAACGCCAAATGTTAAACTTTCATTAGTCGATCATGCCTCTTATGCTGCGTTTAAAAAATGGCAATATCATCCTAACAGAAAAGTGGATTGGGATTGGCCGAATTCATGGCAATGCTGGAAGGCAAATTACCCTAAACGATTTGAGTGTGCGACATGGAGTGAGAGTAAGTTAATAGGCTTTGCAATGGGCCGGCCAACCTACCATTCGACCGGCCTTAGGTTGGACTATATAGAGAAGTCACCAGAAGCCAATGAGCCTCACTTGGATTTAACTTATCTTGCGCTGTATTCGTATGCTATTTTGCTTGGAGCCTCCTACGTTAAAATTATGAACCCCATAAATAAAGAGGTGCGAGAATATTATGAGCAAAAAGATTTTATATATGATCGCAAAAGTAATAGTTGCATTAAGAGGATTGTCTAATGGCTGATAATATTAAAAATTTTGATGACGCTCATAATAAAAAACTTGAACGTTTATCTAAAGAGGAAAGGGCCAAGCTCGGCTTAAAGAAATTGGCGCAAGAAATGGATAGAAATAAAGATTCTTTAAAAGAGCCTCAAGGTTTGGCCTCCGGGAAGCAGGATGGAAATGGCAAAATGATCATTGATTTGGAAGAGGATTCTGATGATGACAAAAAATAAGGTGTTAACAGAAAAAGAAAAGCAATTTACTGTGCTACCAAAAGAAAAGGATCCCAAATCTTCTTTTTCGGTTGCCAGTCATGCCATAAATAAGGCGCTAGCAGATATCCGGAAGACTAAAAAATTAAAGAAATAAAAGCAGACGTAGCAAATCAAGTTCTTTGCTTTCCTTGAGTTTAATATTTAACGTAATGGAGTTTTATAATGAATAAATTAATAATGATAAAGAAGTTTTTTGGGGTCATATTTTTGTATTTGGTTTTTTTAAACCCTGTCAATGCCGGTTATGATGCTAATGTCTCTGGTGTTATACAAGGTTTATATTCTTATTCTCATGGGTTGGTTTTGTTTTCATTATCTACTCAGCCTTCTAGTCACCCTACTTGTAATAGAGCACTTTTTGCATTGGCTACCGACCTGTCAGAAGCGGCAGCTAATCGGATGTACTCAAGATTATTAACTGCATATACAACGAAGCAAGCTATAAATATTGGCTATGATAGCCAAGGGGATTGTGGTAACGGTTATATAAGAGTGCATCGGGTTGGCTAGGTGATTGAAGGGGCTGATTATTATGGTCCCTTTAATAAATCATTATTAAATATTCAAAGGTTATAAGAATGAAAAAATATACATCCTAAGTATTAAAATATGGAGTTATATAATGAAAAAATTAATATTAACTGCTTTGCTAAGCGTCTCTCTTTTTGCCAGTGCAGCAGAGCAGAGCGATGTGGCAAAAATTACATTTATGACGGTAGGGCCGGATTACGCTCGTATTAAGCTTGAAACCATGAAGGTAGTGGAAGGTTGTCCACAGCAGGATTTCTATATGCTGGATTTGGCAAATGATGCAAATAAACCAATGTACTCAGCATTGTTGAGTGCCAATGCAACAAAAGAAGATATCTATCTATTGTTATCAGGCTGTCATTTAAATAAGCCTAAAATTACTCATGTCTATTTACCATAAAAAATATTTATAACTTCAAGGAAGTGTTTAATGATTAAAAGTATAATTTTTTCAGTTTTAATGTTTGTAGCTTTGACAGTTGAGGCTGGTAATCATGGCCCATGTAAAATACAGTCTATTAATCAATCTGATTCTTATCCTAATTATCTCTTGATTAAAATGTCTTGTCAGGGCACTAGTTTGGCAACTACATGCAATAATATTTTGACTGATGTAGTCACCTATGATGCAGTGTCTGAAGTGGGAAAAATTAGAACATCTGTATTGTTATCTGCATTTATGGCAGGCAAAGATGTAAGAGTTTCAACTTGGGGTGCATGTCCAGTCGAAATTAGTAATGTCCCGAGAGTTTATGGTATTACTGTTTATTGATGTTAGAGTAAAAGCTTTTCGTGAGCTCAGTTTGATGAAGTGATAAAAGGAGAGTAAATTGTGATAAAGAAGTTTTTTGGGGCCATGTTTTTGTATTTGGTTTTTTTAAACCCTGTAAATGCCGGTTATGATGCTAATGTCTCTGGTGTTATACAAGGTTTATATTCTTATTCTGGTGGATTGGTTTTGTTTTCATTATCTACTCAGCCTTCTAGCCACCCAACTTGCAATAGAGCATTGTTTGCATTGGCTACCGACCTGTCAGAAGCGGCAGCTAATCGGATGTACTCAAGATTATTAACTGCATATACAACGAAGCAAGCTATAAATATTGGCTATGATAGCCAAGGCGATTGTGGTAACGGTTATATAAGAGTACATCGGGTTGGCTAGGTGATTGAAGGGGTTGATTATTATGATCCCATTAATAAATCATTATTAAATATTCAAAAGATTATAGGGATGAAAAAATAATAAGTGGGGTTAAATACAACTTTCGGAGTAAGTAAGGTGTTTGGTTTAAGGAAAGTTGTATCTGCACTTCCCTCATAAAAATAGGAGAAGTAATGAACAAGGTATTAATTTTTATAGCTAGTTTTCTTTTAGGTTCAAATGTATCTGCCGGTGTGGTTGGGGTAGATAATGTAGAAATTAATGAAATAGCTGCATATGACGATTATGAAGGTGGGATAATCAGAATTGAAATGAGTAACAGCCATTCAGTATGTCCAGTTGGCGGCTATTTAAACCCCAATTCACCCGGCTTTGAACGTTTATATTCTTTGTTGTTAATACAAGCAAGTACAGGAAAATCTGCAAGGTTTCAATTGTACGATGATAGAGTGATAGGTAGTTTGTGCGAAGTCGATGGCATCCGATTAAAGTTTTAATATGCATAACAAAATAAGAATCAAGGGGGTAAGTTATAGCCCCTGACTTTCTCGGATACATAAACAATGGAACTATATAAATGAAAAGAAATATAATGTTTTTACTCGGGCTAGTTTTTATGGTGGGCAGCACCTCTGCTTTTTCAGGGTGGACGGTTTCTTCTCAAGTCATAAAGCTTGTGGTTACGGCAAATGGTGGTGTCAATGTTCGCCTTTCTCCTGAGCTAAGTGGTTGTACATCACAAAGTGGATATGGTCCTCGTTATGCGTCTGTTTACCCAGATCACCCTGGCATCCAAAATATTCAGGCAAATCTTTTAGCCGCTTATATGAGTAAAACACCTGTTACATTATTCCTCGTGAGTGATGGAACCTGTCGAGTAGGAGAAATGGTGTTGGGTGGAACTCATGGTGGTCAGCCAAACGATTAAAGTTTTCTAGGTACACTGTAAAAAGGAAGGGGGCTTTCCTTTTTGTTTTATGTTCTTACCCAAAAAGTTACTTAAGGAGTTTTTTGTGAGATTGTTTCTAATATTTTTAATGTCGTTCACCTCTGCTGTTGCTAGTGCATCGACTATCGATTGCCAAGGCTTGTATATTGGCAGAATTTGGGTTGAGAAAGGAGTTGGGTTAAAAGGTGTCGTGTACCTAAATCACCCAGATAATTCATCAGGCTCTTATTGGAGTTATTTTGCCGGGTGGAGTGAAAGCGAAAAGAAAGAAGTTTTGTCAGTGTTAATGATGGCCAAGGCTGCAAGGCATAGAGTTAATGTTGTCACTGAAAATGCAGGTGGGTGTGGTTTGCAGGCAAGTAGTACAATAACTAAAGCCGTTTATTTAGCCACTAACCCATAAAAGAAAAGGGTGGTTTTACGAAGCCTCCCTTTCCTCTAGCATCCCATGCTGACTCAGGGCATAATTCGGTCATGATAAAAACATCGCTCAACCATCTGCCCGAAAGCAAACAAGCAACTATACGCGCCATTGTCGATATTATTCACGACGAGTTCGACCGTGTAGTTAACGTTGCCACTAAAGCGCAAAAAAAGAACAGCCGTATTGTGCTGATTATTCTCTTTGGCAGTTATGCCAAAGGCACACAGGTTGACGATACCCAAAGTGGTTATATCAGTGATTACGATATTCTAGTTGTATTGAATGAGCCAGAGCTTACTGAGGAATATAAAATCTGGCACACCGTTGAAGAGCGCGCCATGATCAAAGCCAAAGGCGCCCCTGTTAACTTGGTGGTGTGTACTCTGCGCGAAATTAACCAAGAACTAAAACAAGGGCATTACTTTTTTAAAGATATCCGCGAGCAAGGTATACAGCTGTATCAGTATAACCATGCTGAATTATTGGCTCCCGGCATCCTCAATGCGGAAGAGGCCAGGCAAATCGCTCAACAACATAAGGACCATTGGTTTGAAAGTGCCAATCAATTCTTTGAAACATATGATTTCAATATCAAAAAAGGTTGGCTTAATAATTCAGCATTTCAATTACACCAAGCGGTCGAACGTTACTACTCCTGCTTACTTTTAGTGTTTACCAACTACCGCCCCAAAACCCATAATATTAAAGCTTTGCACAGCCTTGTGTGCCAGCATGCCGACGAATTACATGCTATTTTCCCGCAAGATACCAAATTCAATCGCCGTAGCTTTCAGCTCTTGAAAAAAGCCTATATCGAAGCTCGCTATTCAGAGCATTATGAAATTACGGAAGAGGAATTGCAGTGGTTAGCCGGTGAAGTAAAAAAACTGCAGGTGAGTGTCGATAGATTGTGCAAAGAAAAAATGGCGCTCTTGTGATATTAGGTGAAGATGTTTGCCTGTTGTTATCAGGTTGCCATTTAAATAAGACTAATATTACGTACGTATATTTTATTTAATCTCAAAGGAGTTGAGTATGCCAAGAGTTAAAGGGGCTGTAGTGATTTTTAATTGTGCGGGTTTAATGAGATATTGATCACGTAAAATATGTTTGTGTGCTGAGTATAATCGCTGCTCAAATTTAATAAGTTAGGGATATGGTTATGGAACGGCTATTAACACGGGAAGAGTTCACGCAGAAGTATAATCAATATCGCCAAGATGTCTATGATCTAGTTCCGGCCAGGCTTGGCACCCCAGGAGCTAAATTAACTCCGATAACCAGCCGGGCATTAATGGCTCAAAAAAAGTGGCCTAGTAATAATAGAATTCCGCCTAATGGTGGGTGGGACTGGAATGTTTGGGTACAGTATTTTAAGCAACGACATAAAAAATACTTTGATGTAGCGTTGTGGCATGAAAATGAGCTTTGTGGTTTAGCTCTTGGTAGACTATCTAGAAAAAATGTAAATGTTAAGCTTGAGTTAGTCGAGGGTTCAACAGATAAAACCCATCCCTTGAAAGGCCAGGTAGCCCTAACTATGTTGACAGCTATAGAGGCTTTTGGAGCGATAGCAGGGGCAGAAGAAAGTCTTATCATTGACCCTGTTCCTGGTGCTATCCCTGCTTACCAAAGAATTGGATATTCACTGAGGCAAGCTAGTAAACATTTCCCTGTACATCTTGTTAAGCGGTTATAAAGCTATGGAAAAGAAAGAAAACCCCGTCAAAGTTTTAAAAAGTTATATAGATAAGCAAAAGAAATATAATGTAAGCAAAGGTCGCAAAGAGCCGACAGGTAAAATAAATCGTAGTGATATTGGGTTAAAAGAAGATGAGCGACAACGATAGAGAACCTAAATCAGATACTGAGGCAAAGAAGAGGCTTGAAAAGTATCTAGAAAAAAGAGTTAAGGAACTTCCTGATCACTTAGATGAACCTCTTGGTCCACTTGCCGGTAAGCCAGAGAATCTTCCTTTCAGTAATGAGGAGGACGAAGACTTATCACCTGAAGAAATTCGCCAAAAATTCAAGGTTTTGAAAAATGACAGGCACAACGATGATGAATGATAAAAGGTAAAATAAAATGAAGTTGCTAAGTGCTATTGTTGTTTTACTGATGTCGCAGGCAGTGATTGCGCAACCCGCTTATGTGGCAGAGGAATTAACGATACCCTCTGGAATATCAGATGTCTTGTTAACCGATATTAATGATTCCGATGAAATTGTTGGTTGGGGCTCCCTCTCTCTTGGTCATATGGGAGTTTATTGGCCCAGTTCAACAACCCCTGTTATCCTTGATAATGACGGTAGCTTTTCCAGCACAACTATCTGGGGCATTAATAATAATGGCCAAGTGACAGGTGAGTTTGTTGGGCCATTAGCCGGTGGTGGTGAGCAGCAAGGTTTTTTGCGGTGGGTGCCGGGTCAGGCCCCAGAGTTTTCTGGTTATTTTGAAGGCCAAAGTTTTTCTCGCGGTTTTGATATCAATGATAGCGGACAGATAACAGGCTTTGCCTCTTACCCACCAACAAATACCTTTATTGCCCCTGGCGATACTGCCCCTCGTGTTGGTATACATGCGTTTTTATTCGATGATATTAATAATGTTCAATTTATTAATACGCAAAATCATAATGCAGATGCTAAAAAATTAAATAATAATGGTACGGTTATTGGGCGTCGTGATGGTATAGCGTATCGTTATGATTCTGGGGTATTCACTTCATTAACTATAGATCCCATGGGTATTAATGCTAATGGTATGGTGGTGGGTAAGAGTGGCCAGTTCTGTGATGCTTATAATAATGGCACAAGTTCATCGATAAACGGTTTCTTTGATAACACCTTATATGTTTGTGTTCCTTATGCAATCAATAATGCTAATGAAGTCGTCGGCTCATATCAGTTACAACAGGGCGAAAACCTTGCTTTTTTATTTGATGGAGCATATTACAATTTAAATAACATTACTCAGTTTGCTGATTCCGATATTGTTTTATCAAGAGCCAATGGTATTAATGAGGATGGTGTGATTATTGCTGAAGGCCACCGTATCAGTGATCCGTCAGTGAGTCGTTATTATAAACTGACGCCAGTAGACAGCTTTGATTTGGCATGGCTGATTCCAGTCTTAAATTTATTGGTGCTGTAAATAGACAATGGATTACCTCAGCTACCTCACCCAATACCCCGACCGGTACCAAAGCTTTTCTGCACTGACAGAGCGCACGCCTAATTTGTGCCGCTATGTTCGTGAGCAAGGATTATTTGATCAGAGAAATAGTTTTTTCTCTATTGGCTCGGGCGAGGGCACGTTGGAGGTTGCCTTGGCAGAAGAGTACCGCAGCCCGTTTGAAGTGTTGGAACCGGTTCCTTTATTTGTTGATAACTTTACACAACTCGCGAAAGAAAAAGGCGTGGATAAACAGTTGAGCGAAGTCCATCCAATACCTTTTGAAGAGCTTTCTAGTCAAAAGCAATTTGATCGAGTGTTGTCGATTCACTCCTGGTATGGCTTTGGTTTTAATAAGGGTTTGTTGCAAAAAGCTTTATCCATGGTGAAGCCGGGTGGTAAATTATTTATTAATATTATGTCCGAAAAAAGCCCCGTCTATGGTTTGTCCAATATGAGCTATTCGGAAGGAATCGACCTCTGTGCAGAAAGTTTGTCCACCTGGGCAGAAAGTGAAGGCTTTTCACATACCTTTGATCGAGAGGCGGCTATTCGGCCAGCCAATTTATTTTTTTGTGACGATGGCAGTATAACCTTGCACGCTAAGAATTTTGCCAGCTTCCTGATGGCCTGTGCCTGGGATGATATGACTGTATCGGAGCAGAAAGAGGTGGAAGGTATTTTTCGCCGGCATTGTAAAGATGATACGGTATCGATTGTTTCTGGATGTTTGATTTTTGATAAAAACTAGTTTGTTTTTTTAATACATAGGAAGAATATTTTTGATGTTAAGAAGTGTATTATTATTGCCATTATTATTGTTGGCTTGTGTTCAACAGCCAATCTCTACAGTACAAATCATCAATGAGAACCCATTACAGTTTTCAGGTAAAGGTGCTGGTGCTGGGATGATGTTGAGTTCAGCAATGGGGCCTATGGGTATTGCCATTGGTTTTGCGATTGATGAGGGTATTGCTAAGGATATCAGAGCGACAGCATCAACAGGTAATGTCGTTATTGATGAAATCTTACGAAAAGAGCTTAAAAAGAGGCCTGCTGCCATTAGTAATGAAGCAATGACATCCATCATTATTGATCGTTATGGTTTTATTACATGGCCGGGTGGCGATGACCTAGTAATGTCGCAATTTCATATCACTATTAATGATAATGAAAAAAATAGTCTTATTATTAAATTTCCTGAAGATTTTTCGTCATCAGAAACCTTTCTTGAGCATGCGGAAACCTTAGAGGGTATTAAACAAGATCCTGATAAAATTCGTACTCTATTGGCTTATGCCGTATCAACTACCGTAGGTAGACTTATAGCTAATCCTCAATAACCCCTTACTATAGTAAGCTGACAACACTATAAAAATAAAATAAGTGCTTGTGTATCAGCATGTAATGAGGTGGTTGTCATGACCATATTTTCCAAAACGCAAAAAGGTATCGATGAAATCGAGCGCCGGACGCGCTCGCTTGAACCAACGCTGCGTCGCCTGCTGATCATGGTGGATGGAAAAAAAGAAGATGACGAATTGAGTCAGGTTTTAGGGAATGAGCTTGTTAGCGAAGGTATCCAACATTTATTATTGTTTAATTATATTGAAGCTGCTGGAGAACTGGATTCTTCTGCTGAGATTTCACAGTTACCTGAGCAGCGACCCCCAGATGCTTTACTAAAAGCCAAAAATTTTATGGTTAATACTCTAAGCCATTTTCATGGGCAATATAATAAGCTAGATCTTATGCGAGCGGTTAAAGAGTGTGGTAATCATCAAGAGTTACGAGTCCTCTATCCAGATTGGTTACGATGTATGGGGGAAGCCCGTTTGGCGGTGAAACGCATTCCCGAATTGAAGAAAGAGTTATTCAATGTTTTGTAAGGTATATGCATCACTATAGGTGGATGTGCGTTATTATTGTCTAGGGTTTGTTCATTCTAATCAAATAGACTAATCGCTGACTCTTCTTATGAATACTGATGATCGTCAGAGCACTATTCGCCGTGTTACCTGGATAGGCGCTTGTATAGATGCCTTGCTGGCCTTTGTTAAAATGCTTACTGGCTGGTTGGTTCACAGCCCGGCGTTGATTGCCGATGGTTTTCACTCTTTGAGTGATTTATTAACTGATGCTGCTGTTGTGGTTTTTTCTCATTGGGCGCAAGCGGCACCGGATGATGACCACCCCTATGGCCATCATCGTTATGAGACCTTGGGTACGGTTATTCTCGGTACTAGTCTGATTGTTATCGCATCGGCTATTGCCTGGGATAGTGCGCGCGCACTGATTTACGGTACCTATCAACCTGCAGCCAGCAGCTGGGCCATTATGGTTGCATTGATATCGATTGCGTCTAAAGAATGGATCTTCCGTTACACCTTGAAGGCATCGAAAAAAATAGGGTCCCGCTTATTGGAGGCCAATGCTTGGCATTCGCGCAGCGATGCCTTGTCATCGATTATTGTATTGTTTGGTGTTGTTGCTACATGGTTTGGTTATGGCTGGATAGAATTGTATGCCGCAATCGGTGTAGCTATTTTAATTGGTAAGATGGGTGTCGAGCTGACCTGGAATGCTAGTCAGGATTTAATTGATCGTGGTATTGAACCTGAAGAGGCAAAAGTAATCGAGAAAACGATTAGAGAGACGCCCGGTGTGCTCGATGTACATATGCTACGCAGTCGCATGATGGGGAATAATATTTATCTGGATGTCCATATTCAGGTAGATCATATGGTGAGTGTTTCAGAAGGGCACTTTATTTCTGACCAAGTGGTAAAAAAAATACAGCGGGATCATGATCATGTCAGCGATATTATTGTTCATGTCGATCATGAGGACGACTTCGATGAATTGACTAAAGAGAATGTCGCTAATAATGCTGATGCTATGCCCGAGCGCAAGTTTATTGAATTGCAGCTGGCAGAGAAAAATATTATCCCTGCACGTTTGCAGTTGCATTATTCAAATGAGACGGTCGGTATAGAATTATTTTTCAAGCAGGAACCAGAAGATTTGCCTGTAATAAAATCTACTCTTGATGCTTGGGTGAATGAGAGAGTATGGTTGTCTTATTATACAATTTATATCTCCGCGTAGTTTTATTAATCAACGGTATTGAATTTTTGTATCGATATCGTTGTCTTAGCTAATAGCTTATTTTTCTATAATTTTAGGATGTTGTGTGGTGTAAGGATTTTTAAAACCTTATTGTCAGTATGAGTGGCCAAATTAATGAAAACTCTCTCGCTTCTTGCTTTTTTATTACTTTCCTTGAATGGATATGCTAAAACCTGGGGGCCCTCTAAGCCAGCCGGCCCAGACTTTGACCGCGAAGCCACATTGGATAAATTGTATCACTTGCTTGCAAAAGCGCCAGATGAAAATGCATCGCGTGAAATATTTCAACATGTGTGGCAAACATGGATGGTAGCACCTGATGAAATAGCGGCAGAAAGCTTGAATCAGGCATTGCGTGCAAGAGGTGGCTATGAATTTGATAAGGCTATTGCAATATTGAATGACTTGACAAAAAAATACCCTACATTCACACAAGCAATTAGCGAACGCAGTTATGTTTACTTCTTAAAAAAAGATTATGATCGCTCCCTTTCTGATTGTGAAAAAGTACTTGAAACGGACCCAAGGCATTTAGGCTGCTTGTCTGGAATGGCTAGAATTTTAATTCGTCATCAGCAACGTTATAAAGCAGGCAAGTCTATCCTTGAGAGAGCGATAAAATGGCACCCAAGAATATATGAGCGTGTTTTGCTGAAAGAAATTCCTGACTTCATATTGAATCAAAAGTCAGAAAAAGATAATACGATTTAATTTAAATAATTAATTGTTTTCTCTGTTAATTATAACGCCGTAATTTAGCATTTTTCACTTCTATCCCGACTGCGTTGGTATCGAGAAAGCTACGAACTCGTCGAGAAAGCACATTTTCTTTCCAGCTCTTTCCTGCATTAAATGATGTTAAGCGTACTTGCTTATAAACAGTGACTTTTTTGCGCTTGGCTAATATTTTTCGATAAGCAGCATCTTCCTTGTTGCGGTAACCTGTTGGTACAAAAATATCCAGTATAGGGATTTCAGGGTCGCTAAACCAACCTTCGTAATTGTCGGCCATGCTGGGCAGTTGATTGCGACCATTGACGAGAATCATTGCCCGAACGGGTCTTTCCACCTTGGCTTTTAATCGAGGATTGTCGATTTTTGGTGTAATTTTTTCGACAAAATCATGGGCGCGAATAGCCCCTGATCCATTGCCGAGAATAATAAGGTTAAACTGTCCTTGATCATGTAAAAAGCGTAGGGCAGATTCTAAGCGTTTCTCAGTGATATCTTCTGCTGACATTTTACTGGCGCGCATCGAATCTTGTTTGTCTTGTTGCATTGGTAAAGCAGAGGCCGTAGTTGTTGGTTCACTTTCAGTGGTTGTTGGCTCTTCTGCTGCGGCTTCTTGGGGCTCTGAGTCATCACTGCTTTCTTCATTTGCGCCTTCCTCCTTGTTCACAACCATTCGTTTTACTTTGACAGGCAAGGTGCGCTTAGGTTGTTCTGGTTTGTCTGGCGGTGGCAGGCTGACAGCCAATGTTGCCCAGCCATAATCTGGCAGTGTGTCATGGAGTGGCTTGGTAGTATTAGGCCAGGCGGGGTGCTCGCCTTCAGCATGGATAATTAACAAGGCGCCTTTGGGGAATCCAGAGCGATCTTCCTGCCAAAGCGCCAGAAAAGGCCCGTCATCGGTTTCCAGCCAAATGGGCGCATCTTTGGGTAGGTAATCCGCAAGTAACTTCATCGACCCTTGTTCATCGCTGGGGTTGCGCTGTCGAGGTATTTTGCCTGATAGCCTAACGGGCTTCTTTTTCTCTTCGGGCTCAGCTGATGCTTCTTCAGTACTTGATGTATCCTCTTCCTGGGGTGTTTCTGTCGAGGTGGTATCTTGTGACCAGGCTGGGTTTGTGGCTAGCCCGAGGCAAAGAATAAGAATTAAGGTAAAAACGTTCATAACTCTAAGTTTCATAACTCTAAGTTTCATAGTTATAAGTATAGGCAGACACTAGCAATAGTGTTAACAGCCCCTATAGATTACAATGCGTGGCTTTTACTTGACCTTACTTTTGCGGTGATCCCATTATGCAACCATTCAAAATCGCGCCATCGATACTTTCTGCTGACTTTGCTCGTTTGGGGGAAGATGTTGATGCGGTATTAGAAGCTGGTGCCGATATCGTTCATTTCGATGTGATGGATAATCACTACGTGCCTAATCTGACTATCGGCCCAATGGTGTGCACGGCACTACGTAAATATGGTGTCACTGCACCAATTGATGTGCATTTGATGGTTGAGCCTGTGGATAGTTTGATTGAAATGTTTGCGGACGCCGGGGCGACTTACATTACCTTTCATCCCGATGCGTCAAAGCATGTAGATCGCTCTTTACAGTTAATTAAGCAGAAAGGCTGTAAGGCTGGGCTGGTATTAAACCCGGCAACGCCGTTAGATGGTATTCGTCATGTATTGCCACAGCTGGATATGTTGCTGTTGATGTCAGTTAACCCGGGTTTTGGTGGCCAGAAGTTTATTCCTTACACGCTGGATAAGTTGCGCGAAGCGCGTGCGGCAATCGATGATTTAGGTCTGGATACACGGCTTGAAATCGATGGCGGTGTAACGCCAGATAATATTGCAGAGATTGCCCGCGCAGGTGCGGATACCTTTGTAGCGGGGTCAGCCATTTTTAATAAAGATGATTACAAGGCGGTGATTGATCATATGCGCAGTGAGTTGGCTGAGGTCTAATTTTTCTGCATGACTATTTTACCCCTGAAATTATGCATGTTTGATCTCGACGGCACCTTAATTGATAGTGTGCCGGACTTGGCGACAGCCATCGATGACATGCTAGTTTCTTTTGATCTACCCAAAGTTGGTGAAGCTCAAGTCAGGTCCTGGGTGGGTAATGGTGCTGCTAAATTGGTGGAGCGCGCATTATTATTCAGCTTTGCAGACCTGTCGGCGAGTGATGCTGAAAAACAGTGTGCATCACTAAAAGCTGAAGGCTTAAAACGCTTTTTTACTTATTATGAGCGATGCTGTACCGAAAAAACGGTACTTTATGCCGGGGTGTTAGAGGCTTTACGTGCGTTTCACCAACATGGGGTGACAATGGCAATTGTCACCAATAAACCTCGTCAGTTTGTTGAACCCATATTAAAAGCCTTGTCGATTGAGCACTATTTTGTCTTTATATTGGGTGGCGACGACTTGCCCGATAAAAAGCCTGATCCTGCGCCACTTTTACATTGCATGAATGAATTAGGCTTTAAAAGGCAAGAAACATTGATGGTCGGTGACTCCCGTAATGATGTCCAAGCAGCACGTAATGCGGAGGTCTTGGTCGCAGCGGTAGATTATGGGTATAATCACGGCAGTTCGATTGAAGATGAACGCCCTGACCTTGTTATCTCTGATATCAGTCATTTGATAGACAAGATAAAATTAGGCTAAATACTTAGCTCAATAACCACTTAATAGGTTAACAACATGTATCGTAATGTATGGCCAGGCGGTTCCTGGCGAAGATAATTCTGAGTCTCGATGAGTTTGCATCATTGAGCAAATAGTATTGCCATACATTCACGTGCCACAGGGTACATTTTTAGGTCTTAGTGCTTTTTGCGCTAGTAAAAATAGACATCATAGACATCGAACAAGCCCCATATGACTCCTGAACAATTTTCTCTCCTCGCTGATCAAGGTTACAACCGTATTCCTGTGATGCGCAAAGTCCTCGCCGATTTAGATACCCCTCTATCGAGCTATTTAAAATTAGCCAAAGGTCCTTACTCTTACCTCTTTGAATCTGTTCAGGGTGGCGAGAAATGGGGGCGTTACTCGATTTTAGGCTTACCGTGTAAAACGGTACTCAAAGTTTTTGATCATCGTATTGTTATAGAAGTGTCTGGTGAGATCACAGAGGAACATGATAGTGAAGACCCTCTGGCGTTTATTGAAGCATTCAAAACGCGGTATCGTGCGCCTGAATTGGACAATCTTCCGCGTTTTCATGGCGGGCTTGTAGGCTATTTTGCCTATGACTGTGTGCGCTACGTAGAGCCTAAACTGGAAGTTGCTGACACTGAAAAGCAGTTAGACGATGTTATTGGTACACCGGATATTTTATTGATGGTCTCTGACGAGGTGCTGGTCTTTGATAATCTATCCGGAACCTTAAATTGGGTCATTATGGTTAATCCGGAAGTCGATAATGCTTACCAATTGGCGCAGCAGCGCCTGGATACTTTAGCCCAGCAGTTGCGAGGTGCATCACCTGAGTTGCCGATGATTAACTTATCGGCTGACGATAAAGCAGAATCGCTTTTTCAATCCCATGTGGGAGAGGAAGCCTTTTCCGAATCTGTTGAGCAGATTAAAGAGTATGTACTGGCAGGTGACACGATGCAGGTGGTGGTGTCGCAACGCTTATCGATGGATTATACGGCGGAGCCGATTAATTTGTATCGTGCCTTGCGCAGCTTAAATCCATCGCCGTATATGTATTTTGTCGACCTGGGTGATCACCAGGTTGTTGGTTCCAGCCCGGAAATACTGGCTCGCCTTGAAGATAATGAAGTGACGGTTCGACCTATTGCAGGCACTCGCCGCCGTGGCCATAGTGAAGCTGAAGATAAAGCGCTGGAGCAAGAGTTAATTAACGATCCCAAAGAAATAGCAGAGCACCTGATGCTGATTGATTTAGGGCGTAATGATGTTGGTCGTGTGGCAGATATTGGTTCGGTTGAGCTAACCGAAAAAATGGTGGTTGAGCGTTATTCTCACGTCATGCACATTACCTCTAATGTGACCGGCCAGCTGCGGGAAGGATTAACGGCAATGGATGTATTGCGGGCAGCCTTGCCGGCGGGGACATTGTCTGGCGCCCCTAAAATTCGTGCGATGGAAATTATCACTGAGTTAGAAAATGAGAAGCGCGGTGTTTACGGTGGTGCAGTGGGCTACCTTGCCTGGAATGGCAATATGGATACCGCTATCGCTATTCGTACTGCCGTACTTAAAGACGGCAAAATCTATGTGCAGGCAGGTGCCGGTGTTGTGGCAGACTCTATTCCCGCACTGGAGTGGAAGGAGACCATGAATAAAGCCAGAGCTTTGTTTAAAGCGGTCGATGTGTCGTGTGATTTATAACTTATTTTAACGCGCTAACTATAAATTTATAGGGTGCGGTGACTATTCGCCCAGTCGGGAAAGCTCAGAAAAGGTCAGAAAAAGGTCAGGAAATATTATGCTGTTAATGATTGATAACTACGATTCTTTTACCTACAACGTCGTACAGTACTTTGGTGAATTAAAAGCCGACGTTGAAGTGGTACGCAATGACCAGATATCACTGGACGAAATAGAACAAAAAGCGCCTGAGTATTTAGTGGTCTCACCAGGTCCATGCACGCCCAATGAGGCGGGTATTTCTCTGGAAGCGATAGAGCGCTTTGCGGGCAAGTTGCCTCTATTAGGTATTTGTTTGGGGCACCAGAGTATTGGTCAGGCATTTGGTGGTAATATTATTCGTGCATCACAGGTGATGCACGGTAAAACATCGCCTATTTACCATAACAATCAAGGTGTGTTTACGGGTTTGCCTAATCCTTTTCAAGCAACACGTTATCATTCGCTAGTGATAGATAAAGCGAGTTTACCAGACTGCTTAGAAGTGACTGCATGGACTCAGAAAGACGATGGTTCTATTGATGAAATTATGGGAATCAAACATAAAGATTTGCCGATCGAAGGCGTTCAGTTTCACCCTGAATCAATTCTAACCGAGTATGGGCATCAGTTATTAGATAACTTTCTGAAACTGTACAAATCTAAATAATGATAAGTAACTATACAATAAATAATCATGTCGAAATGACCGTAAAAAGCACAGTAACGAGGGTAGTAATGTGAATATTCAGCAAGCGCTTTCTCATGTTGTCGCTCAACAAGATCTGACTCGCGAAGAAATGGCGTCAGTGATGCGCCAAATTATGACCGGTGATGCCACTCCAGCCCAAATTGGTGGGTTTTTAGTGGCTTTGCGTATGAAGAGTGAAACCATTGCCGAAATTACCGGTGCCGCACAGGTGATGCGAGAGCTGGCAACCCCTGTTGAGATTAATGTCGAGAACCTTGTTGATACCTGTGGTACAGGTGGTGATGGTGCAAATCTCTTTAATATTTCGACGGCAGCAGCCTTTGTTGTTGCTGCGTGTGGCGGCAAGGTGGCTAAACACGGTAACCGCTCTGTCTCTAGCTCAACAGGCAGTGCCGATGTATTAGAGGCCGCTGGCGTTCGTCTGGACATTACGCCAGAGCAGGTAGGGCGCTGTGTTCAGGAGGTGGGTGTTGGTTTTATGTTTGCCCCGGCTCATCACAGTGCGATGAAACATGCAATCGGCCCTCGTAAGGAATTGGCCATGCGGACTGTTTTTAATATGTTAGGGCCTATGACCAATCCAGCAGGAGTTAAGCGGCAAGTGATAGGTGTTTTCACTAAAGACTTGTGTCGGCCAATGGCCGAAGTATTAAAAGAGCTGGGTAGCGAGCATGTCATGATTGTTCATGCCGAAGATGGTTTGGATGAGATCAGTTTGGCTAAACCTACTTATGTCGCAGAGTTTAAAGATGGCGTTATTCAAGAATATGCATTTAAACCCGAAGATGCGGGTATTGAAGTGCAATCGCTTGATGGCCTTTCGGTTTCCTCTGCCAGTGAATCTTTAGCTTTGATTAATGACGCGCTGGGAAAAAGAAGTACCCCAGAAGCTCAGAAAGCAGCGGATATTATTGCCTTAAATGCAGGTGCTGCGGTTTATGTTTCCGGTATTGCCTCTAGTTTGAAAGAGGGTGTGCAAATGGCTGAAGATGCCATTGGTAGTGGTTTAGCGAAGGCTAAAATCCAGGAGTTAGCCTCGTTTTCTGACTATTGTAATCAACTGAAAAAGTAGCACTTTTTATAAATAGCATTATGTATATTGTGGTGCGGCATTTATGATAAGCCGCCAATCGGAGAAGTTTATGTCCTCGTCTATATCGACACCCACTGTTTTAAAGAAAATTATTGCCCGTAAGTGGGAAGAAGTTGCTGAGAGAAAGGTGGGTACACCTATTGATAAATTGCAGGCGCGTGCTGCGGATCAGCCAGAATGCCGAGGATTTGTCGCTGCACTTGAGCGCCGAGTGATCGCTAACCAACCTGCAATCATTGCTGAAATCAAAAAGGCATCGCCGAGCCAGGGCGTGATTCGTGAGAATTTTCAACCCATCGATATTGCCGAGAGCTACGAAGCCGCAGGTGCTGCCTGTTTATCGGTATTGACCGATGTTGATTATTTTCAGGGGGCAGATCACTATTTGACAGCTGCTCGCAATGTAGTGAATTTGCCCGTGTTACGCAAAGACTTTATTGTCGATGAGTATCAGATTTATGAAGCCAGAGCTATTGGCGCTGACTGCATACTGTTAATTGTGGCAGCTTTAGATAGTGAGCGCTTGCATACTTTGAATGCTCTGGCAATTCAGCTGGGTATGGATGTGTTGGTCGAAGTGCATAATGCTGAAGAATTGAAGTTAGCGCTTGAGTTACCTAACCGATTGATCGGGATTAATAATCGTAACCTCCATACCTTCGCTACCTCATTAGAGACAACGTACGACCTATTAGATGAGATCGATGATGATCGTATTGTAGTCACTGAAAGTGGTATTCATTCAACGGATCATGTTCGTGCAATGTGTAAGCACGGCATAAATGCCTTCTTAATTGGTGAAGCATTTATGCGTGCAGATGATCCGGGCAAGGCTTTGCGTGAACTCTTTGCTGAGCAAATATCAGATATCGCTGTATAGCAAGCAAGCACTTAATAATAGGTAAGAAAGGTCGTTTAACGAGTCCCGTAAACGACCATTGTTTTTCCGCTAACAGAGACTAGCCCCTGATCTTCAAGGGTTTTCAGAACTCGACCGACCATTTCTCGCGAACAGCCAACAATCCGGCCAATTTCCTGACGAGTGATTTTAATTTGCATGCCATCGGGGTGGGTCATAGCATCTGGCTCTTTAGATAATTCTAATAACGTACGTGCTACACGCCCGGTTACGTCTAAAAATGCAAGATCACCCACTTTACGGGTTGTGTTGCGAAGGCGACGTGCCATCTGTGCGCCCAATGCATAAAGGAATTCCGGGTGACCAACACTGAGTTCATGAAACTTGGTGTAATTCACTTCAGCGACTTCGCATTCAGTTTTTGCGCGTACCCAAGCACTGCGTGAGTCGTCCACTTGTTCAAAAACGCCCATCTCGCCAAAAAAGTCGCCATCATTTAAATAGGCAACAATCATTTCCCTGCCTTCATCATCTTCGATAATGACAGTAACAGAGCCTTTGACAATGTAATAAAGTGAATCACTTTTGTCGCCTGCATAGATGAGGGTGCTTTTTGCAGGGTAACGGCGACGATGGCAATGAGCCAGAAAGTCATCGATATTTTTCATGTGTGGTGATTGAGGTAAACCAGCCAAAACATCATCCTCTTACTTTGAATTGTGTATCTGCTTCATGCAGATTTAATGCGGTAGTGTATCAGTTGTTTGATTCGGACCCAGTGAGCAAGTTCTCACTCTCAAGTTCGTAAAATACTGCACTACAATACTACATCTATGCCCAGCTATGGTAGTCTTGCGCACCCAACAGTCAAGTAAAATTTAATAAATGATAAATGAGGTAGTAAGGTGACAATGCAAGCAACCGTTAAATGGGTCGATAATGCGATGTTTTTAGGTGAGTCAGGGAGTGGCCACAGTGTCGTTATGGATGGCCCGCCAGATCATGGTGGCCGTGATATGGGAATTCGCCCAATGGAAATGTTGTTGATTGGTTTAGGTGGCTGTGCAAGCTTTGATGTTGTCGGTATTTTGAAAAAAACCCGTCAGGATATTGTTGATTGCCGGGCAGAGCTTAGTGCAGAGCGTGCTGATGGGGTACCTTCACCATTTACTAAGATACATCTTAAGTTTGTTGTGACCGGTCGCGACCTGAAAGAAAAGCAGGTGGCAAAGGCCGTGGAGCTTTCTGCTACCAAGTATTGTTCTGCATCGATAATGATGGAAGCGGCTGGTGTAGAGGTAACTCACAGTTATGAAATTGTTGCTGCGGACTAGTTTGTCAGTCGAGTTTTATACAAAGTGCCTGAAGGATTATAAAAACGAGATGTGAGTTAATAAGTACTTTGTTGATTCAATCTCGTTTTTGTTGGTAATTTTTGGATGGCAATTGATGTATGGCAAAGGCGAGTGGTAAGGCTATATATGATAAGTGGTTTTGGTCATCGCTTTAGATAAGAGCTTCATACCAAACTTAATTGGCATTGGAAAATGACTGCCACCGGCATCTAATGCGGTTTGCTGATGCCTCGCTTCATCTTCTAACATTTGTGTCACCACTGCGCGGCTTTTTAAGTCTTGTTCTGGTAGTTGTTGTAAATGGCTTTCCAAGTGCTGGCAGACAAGTTCTTCTGTTGCGGCAACGAATCCTAAGCTGATTTTATCGCTAATAGCACCAGCGAAAGCTCCCATACTGAATGACAAGCCATAAAAAATAGGGTTTAAAACACTGGTGTGGCTATTCAGTTGTTGTAATCGCTCATCACACCAGCTGAGGTGATCTACTTCTTCAGCCGCAGCCTGTTCCATTTCTTCACGAATATTTGGCAATTTAGCGGTCAATGCCTGGCCTTGATATAAAGCTTGTGCACAGACTTCACCGGTATGGTTAATGCGCATTAATCCGGCAGAATGCTTACTCTCTTGTTCACTAAGCGGCGTTTCAGCAACCGTTTGTGCGGGCGAGGTTTGGCTAGGTGTCTGTGCATTTTTGCTTAATGTGCGTAGTACGCGATCAGATTCAATAATTAATTTGTCGAAAAGAGAGTAATTGCGTGATCTATTCATAATTGTCTCTATTGTTTATTGGGCTTCATATTGACTGAAGCCCTGTTTATTGAATTATGTTATTGAATTTGTTTCTCGCTAACTGACTTATTCTAAGTAGTTAGGCTTGCTCGCGCTCAATCGCTCTATAAGCAATGTCGTCCCTATAATATACATCATCCCATTGTATTTGGTGTGTTAATTTATAGGCAGCCGCTTGTGCTTCTGTCACCGTCTTGCCAAGTGCGGTTGCACAAAGAACACGACCACCGCTGGTAATAACAGCACCGTCTTTTAACGCAGTGCCTGCGTGGAACACTTTTTCGTTGCGGGTATCTGTTTCGGTCAAACCGGAAATTACATCACCTTTGCGGTAGGACTCTGGGTAGCCGCCAGCGGCTAAGACAATGCCAACTGCTGCGCGATCATCCCACTGAGTTTCACATTGGTCTAAAGTCCCTTCGATAGCATGGAAGCATAAGCCTGACAAATCTGATTGAAGGCGTAGCATAATCGGTTGTGTTTCTGGATCACCAAAGCGGCAGTTGTATTCAATGACTTTGGGGGTGCCATTGGCATCAATCATTAAACCGGCATATAAAAAGCCTGTGTAGTCATTGCCTTCCGCTGCCATACCGGCCACAGTTGGTTCTATGACTTCTTCCATGATGCGTTGATGTATTTCAGGTGTGACAACTGGTGCTGGGGAGTAGGCACCCATGCCTCCTGTATTCAGTCCAGTATCGCCGTTGGCAACGCGTTTATGGTCTTGGCTGGTCGCCATTGGCAGGCTGTGTTTACCGTCGACTAAAACAATAAAGCTGGCTTCTTCACCGGATAAAAACTCTTCGATAACCACTTTACAACCGGCTTCACCAAAGGCATTACCGGAGAGCATGTCTTTAATGGCTTCTTCGGCTTGCGCGATAGTTTCTGCTACGATGACGCCTTTACCTGCTGCTAAACCATCAGCTTTAATAACAATGGGGGCGCCTTGTTCGTGAAGGTAAGTTAATGCTGCGTCGATTTCTGTAAAGGTGGCATAAGCAGCGGTAGGAATATCGTGGCGTTGTAAAAAGTCTTTGGTAAAAGACTTGGAGCCTTCTAATTGAGCGGCACCTTGGCTTGGTCCAAAACATTTTAGATTGCGCGATTGAAAATAATCGACGATACCTTCCACTAATGGCGCCTCTGGGCCAACAATCGTTAATTCTATTGCGTTTTCTATGACAAACTCAGTGAGTTGTTCAAACGCCATTACATCGATATTAACGTTTTCTATTTTTGTTTCTAACGCTGTGCCTGCATTGCCTGGAGCAACAAATACGGTATCAATATGTTGGCCTTGGGCGACTTTCCACGCTAGTGCATGTTCGCGACCGCCAGAACCAATGATTAATACTTTCATGAGATTACCTTACCAATAAGAAAGAGAGAAAATTGTAAAAGAAACCATTTATGTACTAATAAATTTAATCTGTCTGAGTAAAAATATAAATCAGCTTCTTTTTTGAAAAATATTTTGAGTCCTTTGCACGGATGAGATTTTGTTCTTAGGCAAGGCAAAATCGCACGCAATGAGGGAGTTTATGCATAATAAATGACCGAGAGAGTACGATGTTAACGCCGTATAAGAGCAAAAGATCATTCGTGCAAAGGGCTCATTTTAATGTCTAAAATGACGCATGCCAGTAAATACCATCGCCATGCCATGTTCATCAGCCGCGGCGATAATTTCATCGTCGCGAATGGAACCGCCTGGTTGAATAATACAGCTGACGCCAACATTGGCAGCGTTATCAATGCCGTCTCTAAATGGGAAAAACGCATCGCTTGCCATAATAGAGTTTTCAACTTCCAGTCCAGCATGTTCTGCTTTAATTGCAGCGATACGGGCTGAGTTTACTCGACTCATTTGTCCGGCGCCGACACCAATAGTGCGTTTGTTTTTTCCGTAAATAATGGCATTAGATTTAACCATTTTTGCCACTTTCCAGGTAAATAGCATATCGCTAATTTCTGCTTCAGAAGGCTGCCTTTTAGTGACAATTTTTAAATCTTTATCTGTGATGAGTCCAAGGTCACGATCCTGAACTAATAGGCCTCCATTGACGCGTTTAAAGTCAAATGCAGACGCTGTCACATTCCATTGGTCACTGGTCATGTTGTTAAAGGATAAAAGACGAACGTTTTTCTTTTCGGCAACTATTTTTTGTGCTTCTTCAGTGACTGCTGGGGCAATGATGACTTCGACAAATTGTTTGTCGACAATCGTTTGTGCCGTTGTTGCATCCAGCTCACGGTTAAAGGCAATGATGCCACCAAAAGCGGATTCAGGGTCGGTTGCGAATGCTTTTTCATAGGCGTTGAGCAAATTGCTATCAACAGCAACACCACAAGGGTTAGCATGTTTTACGATCACACATGCCGGCTCGTCAAATAATTTGACGGTTTCAAGTGCGGTGTCGGTATCTGCTATATTGTTAAACGATAATTCTTTTCCTTGCAGTTGTTTAGCAGCAGCAATACTGGCTTCGCTAGTGCTGGTATCCAATGCTTGTTTTTCTACATAGAATGCACTGTTTTGATGAGGGTTTTCTCCATAGCGCATATCTTGGACTTTGATAAACTGAGTGTTAAACGTGCGTGGGAAATTTTCATTGCCGCCAGGTACCAAGCGGCCAAAATAATTAGCAATCATGCCATCATAAGCTGCTGTATGTTCATAAGCTTTAATCGCTAAATCGAAACGTGTGTCATGACTGGTGCAGCCATCGTTATTTTTCATTTCAGTGAGTACGGTATCGTAATCGCTCGCATTCACAATAATATTAACGTAGGCATGATTTTTAGCCGCAGCGCGAACCATGGTAGGGCCGCCGATATCAATATTTTCTATGGCGTCAGCTAAAGAGCAGTTCTCTTTGGCGACAGTTTGTTCGAATGGATAGAGGTTGACGATGACCATATCAATACCGCCAATATTATGCGCTTGCATAACGTCGTCGTCTTGACCTCTGCGGGCAAGAATTCCACCATGAATCTTGGGGTGCAATGTTTTTACTCTGCCATCCATCATTTCGGGGAAGCCTGTATAGTCAGATACCTCTGTTACTTCTATGCCGTTTTCCTGAAGTAATCGGTATGTTCCACCGGTTGATAAAATTTCTACATTAAAGGTTCTGAGAGCTTGTGCTAATTCAATGATGCCGGTCTTGTCGGATACGCTAATGAGGGCGCGTTTAACAGGAAGGTAATTGTTTGATGATGCTGACATGATGGAGGTCGTGTCCTTAGATTTTTTGAACGAAAATAAAAAAGGGATGGATTAATTGAAATCCACCCCTTTAGTTTGAGCTTTGTTGGAATTAAAGCAGGCTGTAACGCTTTAATTTTTTGCGGAGAGTGCCGCGGTTAAGGCCAAGTAATTCTGCTGCCTTGGTCTGGTTTTGACGTGTGTTTTTCATGACAATTTCCAACAGCGGTGCTTCAATTTCCTGAAGAACCATATCGTAAACATCAGTAACAACTTGTCCATCAAGGTGACGGAAATAATTATCCATCGTCGTCTCAACGCAATCGCGCAATGATTGTTCCTGAGTATTCTTATGCAAAGCAGTGACTGAAGGAATGTCTTGTTGGTCAAAAGTGGTTTCTAAAACCATTGGTTCTGCTGAACTCATGCTGCTTTTTCCTCTGAAGTAGCTAATTTTTCAAAGTATAACTCTAAGGAGTCATACTGTTCTTGGGCGGATTCAATCCGGTTAAAACGTTTTCTAAATTCTTGTTGTATAGATTGCTGGTTTGTATGTTGGTTCATATCCTGAGATTGCAAGTACCAAGATACATGTTTGCGGGCAATTTTGGCGCCCATTAACTCACCATAAAAATCATGTAATGCTCTAAGGTGAGTGTTTAATGTTGTGCTCACTTCTTGCAATGTTGGTGTTGCTAATTTTTTTCCTGTACTGAGAAAATGATTTATTTCTCGAAATAACCAAGGGTTGCCTTGAGCTCCTCTTCCTATCATTACCGCAGCGGCACCGGTATAGCTTAATACGGCTTTGGCTTTTTCAGGAGATGTTATATCACCATTGGCAAATACAGGTATATCGACTGTATCAACAATATTGGCTATTGTGTCGTATTCGACATCTCCTTTGAACGCACAAGCTCTAGTCCGTCCGTGTACAGCCAGTGCTTGAATGCCACAATCTTCGGCAATGCGAGCGATTGTTGTTCCATTGCGATGTTCTTTGTCCCATCCTGTTCTGATTTTTAAGGTTACAGGAACATCTACAGCTTCAACGACAGCCTGTAATATATTGCTTACTAGTTGCTCATCTCTTAATAATGCTGAGCCTGCTGCCTTTTTACATACTTTCTTTGCAGGGCAGCCCATATTAATATCAATGATTTGAGCGCCCATTGAAACATTCAATTTTGCGGCTTCAGCAATGGCCTCGGGCTCATTTCCCGCTAATTGAACCGAGCGTGGTTCATCGTTAGATGATGCCAGCCTTTGTTGGCTTTTGCGGCTTCCCCATAGTTTTACGTCAGCCGTTATCATTTCGGAAGTGGTTAAACCTGCTCCCAGTTGCCGACATAACTTGCGAAAGGGTAAATCAGTTACGCCTGCCATAGGTGCAAGGATGGTTGGTCTTTCGATAACCCAAGAACCTATTTTTAACATACTATGAACACGTCTTGCAGATACTGCGTTATAAATCGCTTTGTTTGCGCTGAACGTTTATTGGTATGTTATTAACGAACTGCTGACTTAAAAGCACACTCAATGTGTATTAATAAATAATCAAAATCTAGGTGCTATGATAACGCTAACTGGTTTGATGAGAAAGGCAAAAACACAAAAAATTGGTTATTTTTTGTGTTTTATTGATTGCCTGCCTTGATAACGGTCAATTGGTAGTTCACTGCTGAGGCGCCAGGGTCGACAATGGCGAGTGAAAGTTGAACCGGTTGATTGGCTGGCATTTGGGTTGCACCGGCTAGTTCACCCCTAAGGTATTCCGAGGGCTGTAAGCTGCGACTGGCAATCGGCTTATTGTTAAGATCGCTGAACTCTAAGCGTAGCGCAGGATAGGGTTGCTGAAATTGGGCGTTATTGATCAATATTGCATCTATAACAAGCGCGTTTTGTTGCCCTGGGTGGCTCCGTACTACCAAGTTTGTTGTGCGTATTTTTTGGGTGTCAACTAAGTTGGGTAGCTTGCATCCTATTATTTCACAGGCGGTCATATACAGTGGGCGATAAGAGGTATTTTTACTCAGCGTATCAAAGCGAAAAATGGCAATTTGTGTTAACAGTAGCAATGCCATCAATACAGCACCGCCAAACCATAGCCAGCGCTGTGTACTTTCCGAGCCATACCAGTCCATCTCAACGGGAGCCGGCTCTATATTAGCTAAGTAACCTTTTGCATCATCTACATAGCTAGTACGCGAATGCATTGCATTTTCAATTTCTTCATCGCTGATATGAGTGGAGCTTTCTGCGGAATCTCTATCTTGATTTTTTGACTTTTTATCGATATCAGATGGTGTGTATTCATCTTCATCAAAATATAAAGCTTCCATTCCGTCGATAGTGGAGTCACTAGAACTTACTTTGTTATCGTTGGTGTAATCAGGATAGTCGTCATCTGGATTAGGTTGTTCATTGTATTCGAGCTCATATTCCGGCTCGGAGTCGAACTCTAGTTCCAGCTCAGAGTCGGGCTCCAGATTAATTTCAGACGAGATTTCTGAGTTAATACTTTCTTCTAGAGGTGATTGCTCTATTTTTGGTTCTATTCTGGGCTCTAATTTGGGATCTAGATCAATGTCTAGTTCAAATTCGTCTTCTTCCGCTTTTAATTCTTCATGGCTATTTTTTGCCTGAATAGAATCTGGTTGTGGCTTGCGTATTATTTGCTGAGCTTCAAATTCTTCTTCATCCTCTAGTTCGGCCAGCATATCTAAAGCCCAGCTTTCATCAGCGCTCTCACGAGTATGTTGGGTAATTGGTTTTATTTTTCGATCGAATAAGCTGGTTTTTTTACTGCGGTTATCAACATCTAAATCATAAATATCTTCATTCAGTGTTAATGCTGACTCTTCATCGTTGTCGGTGAAAAGTTCTTCGTCGTCCTGGTTATTCGTTTCAGTCTCGTCGTCTTCAAAAGAAAGTGCACTTGTCTGTAGTCCGTTATTACTTGGTGTGTCAGTAGCTACAGGCGTAGCAGGCAGGTCTTCTTTTTTATTGGCTTCATAGTCAACCGCTTTAAACACGGCCAGGCATGAGCCGCAGCGCACTACGCCATCGGCAACCGCTAATTGATTGGGGGTTACGCGAAATGCTGTGTTGCACTGGGGGCAACGAGTAACAATATCAGAATCAGACATTTACAAGCCGAAGTTAAAGTATATTTACAATCTAAACTCTAAGTGTAGTGGAGTTGCGACGGATAATAAACACTCAGCTGCTACCTTTGAGTAATAGATGGTTGTTTAACCCGGATTATGCGCTGGAATCACGAAAGTCTACGCAAGCTCTTGACGCGTCTGGCAAATTTGAAAATTACTCACTACCAATAAGGTAGCCACGCTCCTTTCAAATCCACCATCCACATCAATAGTTTACGTATCTTTTTCGCGCCCAATGCATAATCCGGGTTTACTGCTTACTGATAACGATATCCGCAAAGCCTGACCCATTCTTCTTTTGTTTCTGTGGGTTCAAATTCAATCTGATGCGAGTATGCGGCTTTTACTTTCTCCGCTTGTTCTTTGAGGATGCCGGACAGGCAAAGTTTGCCATTTACTTTTAAATGAGAGAGTAGAGTGTCAGCTAGTTCAACAAGAGGGCCGGCAAGAATGTTAGCAATAACTAGGTCGGCAGCTTCAATGCTGCGGCTTTTTTGCGGTAAAAATACAGGAAACTGATCTAAAGGCAGTTTGTTTCTCTTAACGTTTTCTTGTGTTGCTGTTAATGCCTGTGGATCTATGTCGATACCGGTAACCTGTTTTGCGCCTAGTAATAAGCAGGCAATACCTAATATTCCAGAGCCGCAACCATAATCAATAACGGTTTGCTCCTTTAATGCTTGCTTGGCTAGCCATTGCATGCACAAAAAAGTAGTGGGGTGGGTGCCAGTGCCAAAGGCCAGCCCCGGATCTAGCAGAACATTGACCGCTTGAGGGTCTGGTGGGGTTTGCCAGCTAGGGCAGATCCATAGGGATTCCGCGCATTGGATGGGGTGGTAATTATCCATCCATTCTCTTTCCCAGTCCTTGTCTTCCAATTGTTCCCAGCGAAGGACTGTTTCGGTGTTTGTATGCTGGTTTATTAGCCAGCTGACTTGGTCGGTATTGCAGTCAGCGGCAAATAATCCAGTAATGCGGGAATAATCCCACAGTGGTGTTTCTCCGAGTGAAGGTTCGAGAATTGGCTGTTCTTGCAAGCCTTGTGGAATGTGTTCCTGAAGAGTGACAGAGACTGCCCCGGCATTGAGTAGAGCATCCTCAATATGGCTAATATTTTCCCGTTGAGTATCGGCAATTAATTGTAACCAGGGCATAGTGATGACCGGGGTGTTTATAACCCCAGTTTTTCTTCGAGATAGTGAATGTTGACGCCGCCTTCCATAAATGGAACGTCCCTGACTAATTGCTGTTGTAATGGGATGTTGGTGCGAATACCTTCGATAACCATTTCATCGAGAGCGTTGCACATTCTTTTTAATGCGATTTCACGAGTTTCACCATAAGTAATGACTTTGGCAATCATGGAGTCATATGTTGGTGGTACGCTGTAACCACTGTATAGGTGCGAGTCAACTCTGACACCTAATCCGCCAGGTGGGTGGTAGGTTTTCACTGTCCCTGGACATGGCATAAATGTCTTTGGGTCTTCAGCGTTGATACGACACTCGACAGAATGTCCTTTAATATTGACATCTTCTTGCTTGATAGACAGTTTTTCACCAATGCAAACGCGAATCTGTTCTTTAATTAAATCGACACCGGTGACCATCTCTGAAACAGGATGCTCTACCTGAATACGTGTATTCATTTCGATAAAATAGAAACGGCCATCTTCATATAAGAATTCGAAGGTGCCTGCGCCACGATAATTAATATCGATACACGCTTTTATACAGGCGGCATAGACAGACTGTCTGGCTTCTTCTGGAATATGTGGTGCAGGCGCTTCTTCGATGACTTTCTGGTGTCGACGTTGAAGTGAGCAATCGCGATCACCTAAGTGAATTGCGCTTCCTTGGCCGTCCGAAAGAATTTGAACTTCAACATGACGTGGGTTTTGCAGGAACTTCTCTAAGTAAACCGTATCATCGCCAAAGGCAGCACCGGCTTCAGCTTTAGTAACGTGTATCGAGTTCAGTAGAGCCGATTCTGTGTGAACGACGCGCATGCCACGGCCACCGCCACCAGCAGCAGCTTTAATAATAACGGGGTAGCCAATTTTCTGGGCCATCTTCAGGCAATATTCTTTATCTTCAGGTAGTGGCCCGTCAGAACCAGGAACTGTCGGGACTCCTGCTTTTTTCATAGCTTCAATGGCAGATACCTTGTCGCCCATTAAGCGAATAACATCTGCATCAGGCCCAATGAAGATAAAGCCACTTTTTTGTACTTGTTCAGCAAAGTCAGCATTCTCAGACAGAAAACCATAGCCTGGATGAACAGCCATTGAGTCAGTGATCTCCATGGCGCTAATAATGGCAGGAATATTTAGATAGCTTTCAGATGAAGGGTTCGGGCCAATGCATACAGCTTCATCTGCAAGACGAACGTGCTTCAGGTCTCGGTCTATTTTTGAGTGAACCGCGACGGTTTTTATATCCATTTCTTTACAAGCGCGGAGTACGCGCAAAGCGATTTCGCCTCTGTTGGCGATAAGCATTTTCTTAATCATTTGCTCAGACTCTCAGCAGTCGTTGAACGATAGGGTAGAGGAGTAAAAATAATAATCACTACACTATGGTGACAAGTGGTTGGTCAAATTCTACCGGGTCACCATCTTCTGCCAAAATTGCTTCGATAACACCCGCTTTATCCGCTTCGATTTGGTTCATCATTTTCATTGCTTCAACAATGCAAATAACATCGCCAGCTTTCACATGTTTGCCCACTTCAATAAAGGAAGGCGAGCCAGGGCTTGGCGAGCGGTAAAAGGTGCCAACCATTGGGGATTTCACGATATGGCCAGAAAGGCTGCTGCTATCACTGGTTTCTGCTGCGGCTGGAGCCGGTGCAGTAGGAGCTGCCGCAGGTGCTGCTGGTGCGGCTATTGCCGGTGCTGCTGGAGCAGGAGTGTATTGAGGTTGGACATAAGTTGTTGCTCCATGTCCGCCGCGGCTGATGCGTACTGATTCTTCCCCTTCTTGTATTTCGATCTCGCCAATATCGGATTCTTCTAAAAGCTCGATCAATTTTTTAATTTTACGAATATCCATCAAGTTTTCTCTCTGTTAATTCTCGTGTTTTATAGTTAGTTGTTTTTAATTTCTTGCATTGCCGCTTCAAGCGCCAGGTTGTAGCTTTGTGCTCCAAAACCACAGATGACACCTTGTGCTATATCGGAGAAATACGATGTCTTGCGAAAAGACTCTCGGCTGTGCACATTAGAAAGGTGCACTTCTATAAAAGGGATATCCACAGCGCTTAATGCATCACGCAAAGCAACGCTTGTATGGGTGAAGGCGGCAGGATTGATAATGATAAAGTTTATCCCTTCAAGTCTTGCATCATGAATGCGTTCGATCAGTTCGTATTCCGCATTGCTTTGCAAGACTAGTAAGTGGTGCCCTTGCGCTCTGGCTTGTTCGCTCAATGTCGCATTAATATCTTCAAGCGTCGTTGTCCCATAGACTTCTGGTTCTCGCGTACCGAGCAAGTTCAGGTTGGGACCGTGGAGTACGAGTATGGTAGCCATAGTCAATTCCAGTGAGCAGGGAGATTTAATGAAAGGGAGTGTGCCGGAAAACCAATGGCTTGTCTATAAAAAGTCACTATTTTGTTGTTTTCCGGTATTTTTCGGCGACGTTAGCCGAATTTAGCAGCATGAAAAGTCAAGTAGAGTGACTCTTATAGTTCTCTTTGAGCACGTTGGCGACAAATGAAGCATATTTATTCGATTTTTTGTGTGAAGTTATAGTTTTTCGTAATAATTGATGAGTTTTGAGCTTAAATTCGCCTAAAGTGGTCTAAATTGCCTCTATCTTTTCTTTAAAGTACCCAGGGCTTAATATTTGGGGTAATACTTCAGCTTCTTCTCCCGCTTTTGCTGGGTATAGAAGGTATAGAGGAACGCCGCCTCGTTTATGTTTTTCCAGCAGCTGGGTAATTTCAGGATCGTAATTAGTCCAGTCTCCTTTGACCAAGTGAATACCTTTATTTCTCATTGTTTCCAGTATTGTGTCTGTAAAGGCAACTTTTTCATTGGCAATGCAGGTGATACACCAGTCCGCTGTCATATTGATGAAAACGGCTTTTCCTTGTTGTCGAAGCTCATCAAGCCGTTGGGGGCTGTAAGTTTCCCACTCTGATGATGAGGCGACAGCCTTTGTGGCAAGTGGCTGTTTGCTGTTGCTCCAGCTGATACCTGCAACCAAAATGAGAGTCAGTATGCTGGCTATGGAAAGAACCGGTTTAACTCGTTCTCCAAGCCAGAATATGAAGACGATAACCAGGCCGCCGAGTATAACCAGCGCTGTGGTATTAGGCCCTAATTGCCGGCTTAATACCCAAAGTAGCCAAATAGCTGTTAGATAAAGAGGGAATGCCAGCGCCTGTTTAAATGTTTCCATCCAGGCCCCTGGTTTGGGAAGCCATTTGTTAAGTTGAGGGGCGTAACTTAATAAAAGTAGGGGCAGTGCCATGCCGAAACCAAGGCTGGCGAAAATGGTTAAGGCGATCCACCAAGGTTGAGTAATTGCAAAGCCAAGTGCTGGAGCCATAAATGGAGCGGTGCACGGGCTCGCAACAACGGCAGCTAATACCCCAGTAAAATAAGACTGCTTTAGCCCATTTCCTTGGGTGAGCCCTTGTCCAGCGCTCATCCAGCGAGTGCCGATGGTAATGTGGCCAGACAGTGCCAGCCCCATAATAAAGAACAAGTACACGAGGACAGTGACAAAGCCGGGAGATTGTAATTGAAACCCCCATCCTACCGCTTGTCCTGCGGCGCGAACAGCGAGCAGTAGGCCAGCGATCAGGGTAAAGGTGCTAATTGCCCCTAATGTATAGCTCCACCCTTGATGACGGTGATTGCTTTCGCTATTGGCTAGTGATAATGCCTTTAATGAAAGTACAGGCAATACGCAGGGCATTAAGTTTAATATCATACCCCCAATAATGGCAAAGCAGATCATTGAAATGACTTTAGCTAGGGCGGCGCTTTGCTGTGGTTGCTCCTGAGCTGAATTGCTGAGAGGGGTAAATTGTGATTCAGGTTCTACAACGGGAATCACTGAGTCATTATTTACGGTAAAGCGCTGTGTTTGAGGTGGGTAGCAAAGCCCTGCGTCTGCACAACCTTGAGAAACGACGGTTAACTCGTAGCCGGGGTTTTGAGGTAATTCTGCTTGATCGATGATGACCTTGGCGTGATGGTAGTGCTTTTCGACATCCTTTTCAAAAATGGGGTCGTATTTGATGATTCCTACCGGTAAGGTTGCGTTAACAGGCTTGTTGTTGACTGAAAAGCGGAATTGTTCCCCATATAAAAAATATTCATCGGCGATTACCCAGTCTAATGATAAGCCCTTACTTGTGCCTGCAATAGAGAGTTGGTAGGCTTCTTCAACCGGTAAAAACTCTTCTTCGGTGCCTAGTTCATCGAGACTGATTTCGTCGCTTTCTTCAGCGATTGAAGATGCTAAGGGTTGTGCAGCTTCTGAAAATTGGGCCTCTGAAGCATTGTTTTCCAGAAGTTGGTCTAAGGGCGTTGCTCCGCTTGTAAAGCTTAAGCTGCTGAGGCTAAGTAATAGGGTAATAATGCGAAGAGCGTGAGAATGTATGGCGGGCTTCATAAGGTTATAAATCGGTAGATGTCATATTCAAACAGTAAATCTTAAGACATTATGTTTTAAGTCTAGTTCGGCCTGTTAGCAGTGTAACTTTTTTTTGTAAATTTGGGTGGTTAGGAGGGGACCAATGTTGGCTAATGTGATCTGTCTTCAGTTTTCTTTTGTTCGATTGCTGTTGAGACGGCGGTTTTGGCTGTCATGCTTGTTAATAATGCCTCTGATGTCAGAAGCTTCTCTGCAGGTTGCTATTGGTGAGTTGCTTGATAAAGCGGAGCAGGATGTTTTGGCAGATCGCTTAACAACGCCCGTTAGTAATAACGCTTACGATCGTTATAAGGCAGTGTTATTACTGGATAAGGCTAATCAGAGGGCTGCTCTAGGTTTGCGCTCTATTGCGGCTCGCTATATGGATATGGCTCGCTTTAGTATTAAAAAAAGGCAATTTTCTAAAGCGCGCAAACAGCTCTCTCAAGCGATATATGTGAATGGCCGTACACCACAGGCAAAGCAATTGTCGCAAGACATTCGCCAAGCGGAGAAGCAAGCTCGCTTAGCCAAGCTAAAGTCGCCCAGTCCGGCTCCTGTTATCAAAGAATTGAATGCTGAGCAAAAGACGTTTTCATTAAACCCTGCTGACTTAAGTCAGCGCAATCAGTCTGTAAAAAGCCATCTGGCCTCTCTCGGGCAGCGAGTGCAGGATACAAGAGAGTATGTCTTAATCTATGCTCGAAATGATTCCGAAGGTCGCTGGATATATCAGCAAATGCGTAAGGCAAGTGTTGGTTATCGATTAAGGGGGGATATAAAGCGGCATAAAAAGCCTAGAGTGGTTTTGCAAGAACCTTTGGATTAAATGGGTATAAAGGAGCTGGATTCTAGCTCCTTATAGTCTAGGCTGGGCAAATTGGTAAGTTTAAAATTGAAACTGAACACCTATTGATGCAAGTGTTACGGTCTCATCATCTGCAAAATCTTCAACGTCTGACAGCCCCTCAATATCGGCTCTAAGGATAAAGTTGTTAGTGATTGCATACTCTAGTCCAACGCCAAAACTTAGGCCGGAGCTATCCTCTGATAGGTCGGAAATATTGGTGTCAATGTCTGTGTCGACAGAATAGTAGCCAAGTTTAATAAACACATTAAATGGCTCATCCTGTCCAAGGTTTGCAGCAGTATTATATACAGCTGAAAGATTCCAACCTTCGACTCGTATTGATGAATTAAATATACCGAAACCATCTTCAATATCTGCATCACCTGAATCAACAGATGCCAGTTCAACCGCAAAATGGTTGTCTTTAGGCTTGTAACCTATATAAAATTTCTTTGAACTGCCGTCATCTATATCGGAATAAGAAAAGTCAGATTTTCCAGCTGCACCGCCAATATAAAGCCCCGCATGAGCGATTGTAGTGAATAGAGAAAGTGTAATTAAACTAAGGAAGGGAATGATCCTCATATGGTAATGCTCCATTAATGATTAAATTTCAGCCGGCCATTTTAGTAAATATCATTATAAGATTTCATCCCTAAATAGTGGAAGTAAGCAACTATTTGTTGTCCAAAATTGCTGTCATTGCATTGATGCATGTGGATAGGTAACCACTTCCAAATAAGTTTAAGTGGTTAAGTTGGTGATACAGGTTATATAAAGGCTTGCGAAAGTTATAACCATTATCTAATGGCCAAACGGAATTATAGGCATCGTAAAATTCTTTCCCAAAGCCGCCGAATAAACAAGTCATGGCTATATCAGTTTCTCTGTCACCATAATAACAAGCAGGGTCGTAAATGATTGGAGTCTCATCATTTAAGCAAGCTTTGTTTCCACCCCAAAGGTCTCCGTGTACTAATGATGCTTTAGGTTGGTAATCATCTAATAGCTCAGGAATATATTTTAGTAGTTTGCTAGCGATAATATTTAAATGTTCTTTATAGCCATTTGAGTAAGCAAGTTCTATTTGAGGGTGTATGCGATTTTCTAGCCAGAATTCTGACCAGTTGTTTTTGTAAGCATTTTTTTGAGGAGTGCTGCCGATAAAATTACCGTTTGAAAAGCCAAATTGATTTTGAGTTGCTTGATGCAGTTTTGCAAGCTGAAGGCCTAATTCGTGATCATTGTTTTTCGAGGTGAGCTGAAAATATTCTAGTACTAAAAAACTGTAACTGAGATGTTTGCCATAGGTGATAGGTTTGGGTGCGAGCAGAGTATTGGTTTCAATAATAGTCTTTAATCCCAATGCCTCTGCAGAAAAATTTTCAAAAAAATCGCTGTTATTAACTTTCGTAAAGAAAGCTAAATTATTATTATCGTCCCTCACAATATAGCTTTCACTAATATCTCCTCCCATAACTCTTTCGCTGTGGGTGATAGAAAACTCGATATCAAATGTGAAAGCTATTTCTTTTGAAATAAAATCAAATAACCGTTCCTTATCTCTCTTTGCTACCAGCATTGGTTTTAACTAGTAGCGAAATCTTGATCAATTTCTGGTAGTGGCTCATGTCGGATGGCTGATTCAAATGAAACTAAGCGTTTATATACCGATAACAATTCAACAATCGTGGTCCAGGAGTTAACAAGGTATTGGAAGGAATTACTTACTTGGCTAAATGCTGTCAATATTTGTTGTAATATCCCAAATGTGATGGCTCCTGCTGCAATGGTGGGAACCAATATAATGTAGACAAAAATATTATCCGCTTGAATATAGAGCATTCTGGCGATATTGAAATACATATAATGGAAATATAATTTAAAATAATTTTTTCGTACGTTAGCAAATAACTCTTTCAATGTTATAGGTTCGGCACGTTCAATATCATCCTCACCATAAACCAGCTCTTTACGATAAGCGGCTTCTACTCGTTGATTTTTAAATTCTAATCCGGGGAGTTTAATACCAACGACAGCTAATACCCCTGTGCCAAATATGGACCATATAATTGCTGCTGTAAACAGTGGATAGGGAATTGCTCCAACAATAGGAAGTTCGCTAACGTACTGTGACAAGGACAAGAGAACAGGTAAAAATGCAAATAGAGTCATGACTGCATCAATTAAAGCAACACCCAGATTCTCCATTATGGTGGCGAAGCGCATGGTGTCCTCTTGAACCCTTTGTGATGCCCCTTCGATATGGCGAACATTTTTCCATTGTTCGGTATAGTAATTATTCATGGCGGTGCGCCAGCGGAAAATAAAATGGCTCACCAAAAAGCGTGTTGCAACAAATACAAATATGGCGAGAAATGCTATTTCAGCAAAAATAAAAATTAACTCATATAATTGCCCTGCAGTGACATCGGAGTCCTCTGATAATGCTTCTTGTACCGAATCAAAAAAGGGGCGTCGCCAATTGTTGATAGCAACGGAAACCTGTACTGAAAAATACGTAGAAAATAATATAAGTGCTGAACCAAGAATCGACCATATCTGCCATTGATGAGGCGAGGTTTTGAACCAAAAAGCGGCAAAAATTCCTATTGATACGATGTAATAGCCATAAAAAAGTAAAAATGAATCTGTAACGAAGTGACCAAGGCCAATGGTTGGCTCTGTCTCATTTAGTTCTAGGCCGAAAAAACTACCTATATCGGTATTAAAGCTATACCAAATAAAACTGCTGATAATTGCCCAAATAACAACAGAGGTAAAAAACAATTTGGGATTTGGAAAAAAAGATTTAAACATAATATTATTCTTTTGAAATTCAAAAATAAGTTGTAGCCGTTAAGCTAGACAAGTTTAAGGGGGATTAATTCATGATAAGGCAAATAACCATTTTTTTTAAAGGGGATAGTAGTCAAGGCTTAGGAGTTGATTGTTTAATAAACAGTTAATCATAATGATTAATATTTCCCTGAAAAAACTGGAATAATAACGCCTTTACAAGACAATTTCGTAGTACAAGTTTTGCATTTTATCGTATATGCCTGGTAGTACAGTGTTGATGGCGTAAAAAATGTCATTGAGATCAGGTATGATATTATTTAATCGATGGTAAATCCTTGAATTTACTTCGATCAGCCTCATTTAAGCACGAGATAAATACAATATTACGGGCGCTAAAGCCGGTATTTAATTCCCACTAAAATATAGGATAAAACCAATGTCATTTGAACTTCCTCCACTACCTTATGAAAAAAACGCCCTTGAGCCACATATTTCTTCTGAAACCCTAGATTTTCATTATGGTAAGCATCATCAAACGTATGTTACTAAATTAAATGGCCTTGTTCCTGGTAGTGAGTTTGAAGGTAAAAGCTTAGAAGATATTATTAAGGCGTCTTCTGGTGGTGTTTTCAACAATGCTGCTCAAATTTGGAACCACACTTTTTACTGGAATAGTCTAAGCCCTAACGGTGGCGGTGCAGCGTCTGGTGCATTAGGCGATGCCATCAATGCAAAGTGGGGCAGTCATGAGAAATTTGTAGAAGAGTTTTCTACTCAAGCAGCCAATAACTTTGGTTCTGGTTGGACCTGGCTAGTAAAAACAGCATCTGGCGACTTAGAAATTGTTAATACCAGCAATGCAGGTTGCCCACTGACAGACGGCCACACGCCTTTATTAACGTGTGATGTTTGGGAGCACGCTTACTATATTGATTACCGCAATGCTCGCCCTAAATACTTGGAAGCTTTCTGGGCGTTGGTTAATTGGGATTTTGCAGCGAGTAATTATGCTTAAATTTCAATAGCTTATCGCTTTTTCTATATGGGCAGCACCCACGTTGGGTTGCTGCCTATTTTATTTATATCTTCTCTTTCTTTTTTAGTTTCTCCCTAATTAGTGGCTTTTTAGGCTGTTTCTAGTTTCTGCTTTCTTGTTGATATACCACCTTTGGTGTTTCTTTATACCTATTTAGTGTTAGAAAATTGCATTTCTTCGTTGACAATCACAGCTTAAGTTTTATAATTTTCAGTAATTTCTGAAAATTCAGTAAATATGGGATTTGTTGTGACTTTATCGAATAGTAGTGAAGCGTTTGTATTGCACTTTGGTGAAATGGGAAGCCGTTGGGGGTTTAACCGTACCGTTGGTCAGATCTATGCATTGTTGGTTATCCATGAAGAGCCACTAAATGCGGACCAAATTGGTGAATTATTAAGGATAAGCCGCAGTAATGTCAGTATGGGCATTAAAGAGCTTCAATCCTGGCGCCTGATAACCTTGCAGCATATACCAGGGGATAGAAAAGATTACTTTTCGGTTTCTGGGAGCATGTGGGAAATGGCACACACTGTATTCGAAGAGCGTCGCAAGCGAGAGCTTGATCCTACCTTGTCATTACTACGTTCCCATTTATTGGAAACGCCAGAAACTCAGTCTGATGTTTATGCTCAGGAAAAGATGCAAGAAATTCACGACTTGTTGGAGCTGTTAAATCAATGGGCTAATAGTTTAAACACGCTCAACCCCGAAACCTTGCAATCTTTAATGAAGTTAGGCTCTGGCGTCAGTAAGTTACTTGAGTTCAAAAGTAAGATAGGTCGAAAGGAGTCGGAGTAAGTCAATTATGTAAATAACGTTGCATGCCGTTGCTTCCATGTTTTTCACGCTAATTTAGATCCGCTCATGATGAGTCGAATTTGAATTAATTGCTATCAGAGGTTCTTATGCTTGATACGCTCATGTTGTCCCGAATTCAATTCGCAACCAATATCAGTTTTCATATTTTATTCCCCAGTATTACTATCGCTTTGTGTTGGATTCTATTCTATTTTAAATGCCGCTTTGACTTTTCTAAAAACCCAGTGTGGATGAGAGCTTATCGGTTTTGGGTAAAAATATTTGCGCTTACTTTCGCGTTGGGGGTGGTTAGTGGCATTACTATGTCATTTCAATTTGGCACTAACTGGCCGGGTTTTATGGAGAAGGTGGGGAATATTGCGGGCCCTTTATTAGGCTACGAAGTGTTAACTGCCTTCTTTTTAGAGGCAACTTTTTTAGGGATTATGTTGTTTGGTATTCATAGAGTTCCTAGCCGCATACACACATTGGCGACCTTGTTGGTCGCTATCGGAACAACGCTATCAGCGTTTTGGATTATTGCACTGAATTCGTGGATGCAAACCCCTACAGGTTTTGAAATGCGTGATGGTGTTGCCTTCCCTGTCGATTGGTGGGCAATTATTTTTAATCCCTCTTTTCCTTATCGACTAGTGCATGTTCTATTAGCGTCGGGGTTAACGGCTGGCTTTTTAGTGGCAGGTATTTCTGCTTACCGCATTTTAAAGGGCGATAAAAAACGTGCGCCTTATATGGCATTAAAAACAGCGGTTTTTATGGTGGCCATATTGGCACCATTACAAGCATTTGTTGGTGACTTGCACGGCTTAAATACTTTTGAGCATCAGCCGCAAAAAGTAGCCGCAATGGAGGGCGTCTGGGAAACAGAAAAAGGAGCGCCTTTATTGCTGTTTGCTATTCCTGATGAGAAGGAACGAAAAAATCATTTTGAAATTGCTATTCCCAATTTGGCTAGTTTGATTCTTACACATAAACTCGATGGAGAAATCGTTGGTTTAAATGATTTTATCGGTGAGCATCCACCGGTTAAACCTGTATTTTTCGGTTTTCGTATTATGGTTGGTTTAGGCCTGTTGATGATTCTTATTTCCTGGTTTGCCGTGTACTTATTTTTACGTAAAAAAGAATTGCCCAAAAGTTTATATAAAATATTGGTGGCAATGAGTTTTTCAGGCTGGGTGGCTACTCTTGCAGGGTGGTATGTAACTGAAATTGGGCGACAACCTTATTTGGTCAGTGGTGTATTAAAAACCGCAGAGGCAGTAACGGCTGTTCCTCCGAGTAATGTTGTATTTTCTTTAGCGTTGTATGCCATTGTTTATTCATTTCTACTGTGGGCTTATATACACACTATATTTTTAATGGCGCGACGTTCTGTGGATGTCGAAGAATTTGAAACCGCTGATCCTTCAATGACACCTATTCCAGATGCAATGTTTGATCGAGTCGGCTCAAATAAAGGCCTGGTTGCTGAAGGAGTAAAAGTATGACTGCTGAAATGTATTGGTTACCCATTATCTTTATGGTATTAATGGGAGTTGCTGTTTTAGCCTATGCTATCTTGGATGGCTATGACTTGGGTGTGGGTATTTTGTTGCCGCTTAATGATGAGTCACAACGAGATACTATGATCGCATCCATTGGGCCATTCTGGGATGCCAATGAAACATGGTTAGTATTAGCGGTTGGTTTGTTATTGATTGCCTTTCCCTATGCCCATAGTGCTGTACTTTATCATTTATATATTCCTGCTGTTATCATGCTGATTGGCTTAATTATGCGAGGCGTCGCTTTTGATTTTCGCGCAAAAGTTGCCGCAGACTATAAGTATGCCTGGGATTGTACCTTTAAAGCAGGTTCATTAATCACGACCTTAGCGCAAGGGTATATGCTGGGTTTATATGTGATGGGTTTTCGTACAGATTTAGAAGCGCAATTGTTTACCCTATTAAGTTGTTTTGGGGTTACTGCCGCTTATAGTTTGATAGGTTCCGCCTGGTTGATTATGAAAACTGAAGGTGAATTACAGCAGCGGTCGATACGTTGGGCGCGATTGGCATTGAAAGTGAGCTTTATCGGTATTGTTGCAGTATGTATTGTGAATCCAATCGTGAATCAAGGCGTATTTGATAAGTGGTTTGAATATCCACGAGTCATGTTTGTTTTACTGATACCCATTGTTACATTAAACCTATTTGTATTCTTATATTTTTTATTAAATCGTTTACCTAGAGCAAATGACAGCTATAGTTGGGTTCCCTTTGTGGGGGTCACCGGTATTTTTATACTGAGTTTTATTGGATTAGGTTTCAGTTTTTATCCTTACATAGTACCTTGGGAGGTCACTATTTGGGACGCTGCAAGTGCGCCTGAATCTCTGAGGTTTATTCTAATCGGTGCTTTAATTGTTGTGCCAACTATTTTAATGTACACCATTTTTGCCTATAGAATATTCAGAGGTAAAGCGACTGAGCTGAAATATTACTAATATTGAAAATGCCGCGAGTCGTTGAATATTAATTCATTTATTACTTATATAGAGTAATCGTGCCATTGCTGAGCGAGTTTAAATCATCATCTAAAGTCGATAATTGATTAATTGGTACAGCAATGGATAATTTCACATCGTTATCAAAATTTTTATTAACAATATCGATGGAATGTTTATCCAACCAATACTCTATCTTGCTGAGTATATTGTAGGGTAGGCTAATATCAATCGTTTGTTTAATTACATGTTCTTTAGTAATAAGGTTTTTTATTGCATTGCTGGCAGATTGCGAATAAGCCCTAACCAGTCCTCCAGCTCCCAGTTTTATACCGCCAAAATAACGGGTAACCACAATAACAGTATGACCTAAATTAGAATGCTGCAGCACATTGAGTATCGGTTTACCTGCAGTATCTTTTGGCTCGCCGTCATCACTTTGGTCGACTCCTTGTAAATCGGTCGGGGTGCCAGCAACATATGCCCAACAATTGTGGTTAGCGTCAGGGTAATATTCTCTAGTGTGTTGAATAAAAGCTTTTGCTTTTTCGATACTGTCAGCATGGGCAACTGAAGTGATAAATCGACTACGTTTAATTTCTAGATCGAATGTTTGCGTATGCGAAGGGATGAGATAGCTTTCCATGGTTGGATCATAGCATAACAAGGTATTAACTAATGATATTTCTAATATGCCTTTTGCTGCAATAAAATTTCTTTCCATGCTTCTTTACAGAATAATCCTCGGTGATGAAAAAAGATTATTTGAGCAATATGCTGAAATGCTCGGTTTGATATAAGATAATTTAACAGCCAGTCAGGTGGTGGGCAGTGCTGATAAAGCTGTCTTAATGGTCTCTTGAAGCGGTACTTGGGAATCATTTTTTCAATAGATAGATGAGGGGGCTCTGAGATATCAGTGTCTGAATTTGTATTCAATAAATAGTCGGCGATGCTGAACCCTAATTGCTGACCTATTTCTATGGCAGGGTAGATACCGCCTGCGGTTAATGGTGATACCATGCCTGCAGCATCACCTAATAAACACATATTATCTGTAGCAAAGGGAAACATAGGACCGCCTGTTGGAATAAGGCCTCCGCGACGGTTAATAATTTTTGTGGTTCCTCCAAAGTGTTTCAGCAAGTGTAATAAAAAACCCTGCATGTCTGGTTTTTTAGGTGTATTAACAGCAATACCCACTTGAGTATGCTCTACGCCTTTTAGTGCCCAACCTATGTAGCCTGGAGCATAAAAAGAATCGAGAAATACATGCAGGTAATTATCATCCAGCTTTTCTAAGCCTTGTATCTCGTATTCGGCACCTAGTAGATAATCATTATTGCGGCCTAATTGAAAACGCTTTGCCACCTTTGACTTTGCGCCATCAGCACCCACGAGATAAGAGCAGCTGATATTTTCGTTCATTAAAATATAACGATTATCCTTTTTCGCGATTGTTTCTACCGATTGATTACAGCGAACAATGCCACCTGAAATTTTTACTTGCCTGGCCATCCAATCAAGGACTTTGCCAGTATCAGTAGCCAGGAAATAATAATCGTCAGACTGTAAGTCGATAGATTGCATATTGGGAGAGTAGAGGCGTATGCCTGATATTTTTCGCGTCAACCTATCAGGTAGACGCAATAGCTCGGCAGCTTCTTTGACAAAAATACCGGTAGATTGTGTATAGGCTCCAGGCGACTTCTTGCGCTCAAAAACGATGCTGCGCAACCCTTTTCTAGCTGCGTTTTGAGCGCACGTCAGTCCGCTAAAGCTACCGCCGATAACGGCTAGATCATAATGTTTCATCTATTATCCTGTTTACTTTTAATGGTTTAATTAAAACAGGTCAATGTGGTGATTCAATGTTGAAATATGATCAATAATGGCAAGGTTGTTTTTTGATATTTATCACTGAGTTTGTAACGTGTTAGCACCATTGCGAGCTGTTATCACAGCATACGATCTCTCAAGAAGTGAATGGCCCTATGAGTACAAAATTAATTGTCACTAGGTATTATATTAAGAGACTGTGATATCTAACTGAGTTTGATATGATTGTGTCTGAATCGATTGGTAGAAATAACCTCTATGCTTTACTACATCGGGGGAGTTCAGCTTAATGTACTGTTATACGTAATGGAGACAGGTGACTTAATGAACATTAGAATATTCACAAAACTTACACTTATTTTGGCTTTTATATTTTACATAGGATGCACTAGCGCAAGTAATTACACTGGCAAAGTAGCTGAAATACTTATGGGTTCACCGTACGGCAATAATGTCATCATTAAAGTAGATGGTAGTCCAACACAAACTGGTTGCCATACAAACCCTAATTTTAACTATGTGTTTGATGGTTCTATAGAGCGTGGAAAAATAATGTTAAGTGCTCTATTTATCGCTTATACATCACAAAAAGAAGTCACTTTTTATGGCGCTGGTGATTCTAGTTGTACATTGTTTGGCGGTATAGAAGATCTTCAGCAGTTTTTATTAAAATAGATGTATAACAATTGTAATTCCTATAACATAGGAGTTACATAAATATGAGAATTATGTGAATATTAAAGCTACGATTTCATATGCTTTGGGCTCTTTAGTTTTAATAGCCTGTTATATAGGGTATATGGAGTTTGTAAAATATTCGGGGTTTCTCGACGGTTACATAACTGATTACGATTTAAAAATGAGAGTCATTTTTCAGGTAATGGTTTTACCGTTGTTCTTCTTGTCTCTGTATAGTTTTTATTTGGGTAAAATTGCAGGCAAACAAAATATCTCGAAAAAACTAAAAGTATGTATTGTGGTACTGCTGGGATGGTTGATTATTTTTTTGCTAGTTAATCAATTTGTCTATCATAGTTTTGACCATGGGCAAGGAGGGTAATTCTTGTAACGGGTGTTAGTTTAATTTAGTAAAAGGCGAAATGCTAAAAAAGTAGATAATACCTCCCTATAATTTTCTAGAGGAAGGTATGGCTATAAATAATTATTGCGTCAATTCAACTAAAGCTTCACCCACTGCATGAGCAGAGCTTGGATTTTGCCCGGTAATCAAGCGACCGTCTTTTATGACATTAACTCCCCAGGTAGCCACTTTGGTATAGGTACTGCCTTGTTCCAGCAATTTCTCTTCGACTAAGAACGGAATTTTATCCAGTGTACTCATGGCGATTTCTTCTTCGCGCGTAAACCCAGTCGCTTGCTTGCCTTTGAGTAATGGTGTGTCATCGCTAAGAGTGATAGGGAGTAATGCCGCTGGGCCATGGCAAACAGCACTGATAACACCACCGGCTTCGTAGATTTGTTTTGAAATATCGGCAATCTCTCTGTTATCCACCAGATCAAATAAGAGTCCATAACCGCCGGGGTAAAATACAGCAGCATAGTCGCTGGGCTCAATGTCGTTGATGTTCAAAGTATTATTTAAGCGACTGACAAAGGTGTCATCTTTAAGTAACAGTTGTGTCACGGTGTCATTAGCATCATCGCCACCATAGTGAGGGGCTGCGCCGCCTTTGGGGCTCATGATTTCATATTCATACCCATGCGCTAATAGTACGCTAAGTGCATGGGTCAGTTCTGGCAAGTAAGTACCATTCGCTTCACCCGCTAAGGTATCAATATTGCTGACAACAATCAGTATTTTCTTGCTCATAAATAGGCTCTTTTATCTAGGTTAATGAAAAGTGTCATAACACTATAAATTCTATATTGCTTCTATTGAGGGAATAATATGCTGTTTACGAAAATGATTATTGCTAGATAACAACAATCACTGTATATAATGGTTAAGGTAAGCGTAATCAGAGTAAAAGCATAATGAGACAAGATCCCTTTTTGGGTTGTATGGAGTTTATGGCAGTTGCTGAAACAGAAAGCTTTACGGCTGCCGCAAAGAAACTGGCAATATCTACTTCTCATGTCTCTCGTCAGGTTAATCGCTTGGAGACACAATTGGGTATTCGTTTATTTGCCCGCACGACTCGTCGGGTCTCGTTAACTGAGGCGGGTATTGAGTATTACAAGTCTTGTAAAGATGTTCTGATTGGCCTGGAAGAAGCGAATGCCAGAGCGAGAGGTGAACATTCTGAGTTAAAGGGACATATTCGTATTTCAGCAGCCGGTGATTTTGCGGAAACGGTTATTGCTGAAATACTAGTCGAGTTTATGAAGCTCCATCCTGAGCTGACCATCGATATGGATTTTAATACACGGGTTGTGAATATCGTCGATGAAGGGTTTGATTTTGCTATTCGTTATGGGCAGTTAAGAGAGTCGAATCTGGTTGCCAGAAAACTAATCGATCGCCGTTTAGTCGCTGCAGCTTCTCAGAAATATATCGAGCAATGTGGCGAGCCTGAAACCCCTGAAGATTTAAAAAAACACAATTGTATTATTGCCAATGCAAGCCGTTGGGTGTTTGAGTCACCTGATAATATTTATGAGATAAAAGTGCAGGGCAATTGGCGAGCTAACAGTGCTCGTGCAGCACTGGCAGCAGCCAAAGCTGGGCAAGGTATCGTGTATATGCCGGATACCAGTTTTGGCTCATTACTGAATGAGGGTATTTTAGTGCCTGTATTAAATGATTACTCTTATCGAAAAATGCCCACGTGGATAGTCTATCCTGACCGCCGCTTTTTAACCTACCGTGCACGTAAAGCCGTAGACTTTATGCTTAATTATCTTTCTTAAATAAGGTTTAATGATTAACAGTTAACCCGCAATCGTTAATCCATTGACTGACAGCATTCTATAATTTGATTGCGCAGCCACTGGTGAGCTCGATCTTTTTGGTAGCGCTTATGCCATGCCAGATTCAATGTAAATTGCCCAAAATCTTTTGGTGTTCGAACGATTTTTAGTGGGTTGTTTTTGGCGAAAAGCTGGCAGATCCGCTTAGGTAATGTGACGATGTAATCAGTATTTTCAATCAAGCCAAGTGCGGCATGAAAATGTATTACACTACAGGCAATATCCCGCTTTATGCTCTTTTCTTTCAGTATATGTGCGATGCCCGTTTTTAATTGATGGTTCGGCTTCACAATAATATGTTGTAGTGTCTCAAACTGCTTTAGGGATATCCTCTGTTTAATCGTCGAGTGATTTTTCCAAACGACGCAGGCTAGTTCGTCTGAAATAGCATTTTTCACGATCAAGTTGTCAGGTTTAGTATGAAGGACGCCAAAAGAAAAGTCAGTATGGCTACTCATCATACCTAAACTGGCTATGTCCTGAGTAAATGCAGATATTTTAATGTTAATAAAAGGCGCTTGTTTTCTTATTCTCTCCAGCAGCGGGGGCAAAATAATATACTGAAAATAGTCATTGGCAGCTATTTCAAAAGTTCTGTGCTCTGTGCTTAGATCAAACTGTTGTTCGCCTTCTACAATGTTATCGAGGTCTTTAATAGATTTTTCTATCGTAGGGTGTATCGCTATGGCCTTTTCTGTTGGTGATATACCGGACTTGTCACGAATAAACAGCGGGTCGTTAAATAATTCGCGTAAGCGCGAAAGTATTGCACTCATTGCGGGTTGGCTAATGCTGATGCTTTCAGCTGCACGAGTGACATTCTGCTCTTTATACAAGGCGTCAAAGGCTCGCAAGAGGTTAAGATCGTAGCGCATAGTAGCTCTCAATTTTAAATTATTTGAATAATGTATAAATATTATAACAATTATCGATTTTTAATATATAGATGTCGACCCTATAATCCTCCCATATTTTAAATACTCAGCTTAGCAAAGCAGATTAATGGAGAGAAAAAATGAAGGTTAATGTCATTATTACATTCACAGCAAAAGTAACGATGTTAGAAAAGTTTATTAAAATTATGGAATCAGTGAAGCATGATTTGCCAGCAGTACAGGGGTGTAATGGTGTTCAAATATTTAATAATGCTGACAGTAAAAATGTTTTTACATTAGTGGAGAGCTGGGATTCTGAGGAAGTGCACAAAAGCTATATTGAAGAGGTTGTTGTATCAGGTGCTTGGGCAACAATCGCTGCCCATTTAGAGTGTGAGCCCGTTAGTGGTTACTATTATAGTCTTTAATAAAGGCATTTTTAATTGTGTTTGTTAAGACATTATAGCATTGGGTTATTATCTCCAATAGATCCTAATTGATAATCAATGTTACAAGCATTGCAATGCCTTATGATGGTTTTTGCCGTATTTACATTGCTCACTTGGGGAGAAATGTCTTCACATTTGTTGCCGCATTTTAGGCATCTAAAGTTATTCTCCCTTGATTTCCACCATATAGCGCTGCCTGCTGAATGCATAATCAACCAGAAAATTTCACAGATAACAAAGGTTAAATTATTGGGGGAAACTAAATAAATTAATACAGCAACAATAAAATATAACGCCCAAATCTTAATTGTTATAATTTTTGTTTTGCTTCTAAACTCATCTGGCTCAATAATCATCAGTATTTTAACGCTTAATACATGGACTTATTACGGCTTATAGCAATTTGTTGAGAGGAATACCTAACTTTTCCTCAATGCCCTTTGGTTGGCTTTGTTATTCTTTATTAGATTTTTGGTTTGTCTCAAATTTTAACCCCTTTAGTCTATACCTATCGGCAGCTCTAGAAGAAGCGATTGATGTTTTCATAAAAGTATTATTTGGATCAATCTCATCAGGGTGTGGTAGTTTCTGTTGCTCAAAATTAGATAACTTAAAAAAATCTCTTTTTACCTTACTCATCACATTTATCCTTCTCATCACTTACAAAATTACCAGATTTGCTTGTTTTTCCAGAAGTCAACCCTTTGGGCTCTTTGACAGAATCATATTTGGGATCTAAGAACCTACGAGAGGCAGCTTTGGCGGACTCTTCTAGTGTCCGTGGTTTTTTTTCTGGGATGCTCATTTATATTTGAAATTTTCTTAGCCATTTTCAATTATATCCTAATAAATAGATAATCCCCTTTTGCCACATATTGAAACCCAAAGGTTTCATAATATTTCTTAACATCATCATTAATCGGGATTCTTTTCGATAAAATCTAGTCTTAGCCCAGTGGAATTAAATGACACATACATGAATATTTTAGAAAGAGTGTCAAAGGAAAATTAAAACTAACAATTGTGCTCCATGACAATGTATAGAATAAAGTCACTTGGAAATGGCGCGACCAGTTTAAATCGTTTATTAGCTTAGTATTTTTTATATACCTCGCCTCTAGGTTTGGTATCAAGAACTAATACTTCTAGTTCGTCATCATTAATTCGATATACAATCCTATTATGACCTACACGATATCTGTAAATGTCAGTATACCCAGATAAAAGTATTGAACCATGCAATTTTGGGTCTTCTGCAATTTCCTCTAAAGCGGAAATAACCCTTTTTCTAGTTTGAGGGTGTAGTTTTTTAATATCCTTTTTAGCTTCTCTGTGAAGAATTACTTCGTATGTCATTTTTTTCTTTCCTTTTCACTGAGTCCTAGCTCCTTTTTTAACTCCGAAAGTAAAGATGCTGCTTTTGATTCCTTTTGTTTTTCCATTTCTGATTTGCGTCTATATATTTCTGAACGCTCTTTGTTTGTTAGTTCCCTATCATTCATTCGCCTAACTCCTTTTTAAACTCATCTAAACTTTGCGAACCTTCCATATTGTTCGATCTTTCGTCAATAAAGCTCATATCCTGCTGAGCATCTAACTGATCAAGAAACCAATGATATTGTTCAGATGTAAGAATGGCGCCTACAGTTTCTCCCTTGGATAGTAAAATCATTTCTCTCTCTTTAGACTGAATAGATTCGATAAAACTCTTTATAGAATCAAAGTCTTTAATATCTCTTTCATTGTATTCATCAATATCCATTAAATTCTCCTACGTTTAGTGTTTAAATAGATAGCGCTTATAACATAGTAAACTGCTGCTGCTTTTGTTATGTGTGATGTTCATTTTTAACTGGAGTTAAATCAAATGCCAGTGTAATACCAATGTTTTTAAGGTTGCTTTCGCACTTTGTTAAAGTGCTTTCCAAGTAAGATGCCTTTTTAATTATTTTGCCTCGCCATTTTTCCCAGTTCTTCACAATGCCACCCTCTATGGCCCTTGTAGAAGCTGATGGCGTATCATCATAACCATATTCGAACTCACATGAACACATTTGAAATGAAGGAAGGCCATCACTGCTATACGCAGGTGAATCTAGCTCGGCACTACCGCAGACAGGGCATATATGAACGCCAATCTCATTTTCAAAAAGAATAAAGTACTCTCCATCTGGTGTCACACAGTGATGCTCTTTCATAATTTAATTTCTGAATTATGACTGTTCTTTAGATTCAAGATGTCTCTCTCTAGTTTGGGTTTTTCCCTTAATAAAGAGCGATCAGATAGTAACTTGCCAAGATAGGTTGACAGTGCTGTTACGACAGTTCCTGCACCACCCAAAGTCAGTAATATATTGTCGATAATAATTTGGGAAAAATTCAATGGAACTCCAAGCAATGGCTCAAATTAGAATCTTAACAGTTAAATATACGACCATAGGCCTCATACCTCTTAAGCCGTATATTTCTTTAAGGGGCGGCATGAGGCAATGAAAATTACTTTATTTTTATAGCTTTATCAATAATTTGTTAGTGTGATCGGTTATTTTAAGTTATCAAGGTATAATAATTTTTATTGATGATGATTTCGGCGTCATTTTTTGATAAGTGTATGCAGCTAACAGGTAGCTATTGAGTGACGGCTGCTTTGGTTAATTAAAATCAATTCCGCCGTCGTAACTTAAGCCATCATTTTTCTTGGCATTATCTTCAATGGTTTCAATCACGCTTTTACCATCCAGCTCTTTTGGCGGGATCCGTTTTCCTCGTTTTTTTACCATGGTTTTCTTACGTTTCAGTTCGATAAAGCGCTTGCTTAATGCTTCAAACTGGTCTGCCTTATCTGCCATTTTGGGAATGTCGCGTAGGGCGTCTGCCATCAGTTCATAGACAATACCAAGGCCGGCAAAGTCGGGGAATGTTTTATTGATTCCGTTTAATAGCTTTACGGCGGTACGAGAGTCACCACTTTGTTTGCACTCTTTGGCCAGCATTAATCTGTCTTCAGCCGTATCTGGTATATATTTAGGGTGAACTTGTAGTATGCGTTTATAAGAGCGGGTAATGAGGTCTTCGCTATGAGTCTGGTTAAGAAACTTAAAGTGGAATGGCGCATATTCATCGATAAGTTCTTTATCTTTTATCGCTATAATAAAGTCAAAGTATTTATTATAAATATTTTTGTCATTGGGATATTTTTTAATGGCATCATGGAAAAGTGAAATAGCTTCATCATATTCTCCCTCTTTGACAAAGATTTCAATCTTAACCAATAAGCGATCGATATCAGACCGATTGTGCTTCCTTTTTTTATTATCATCCTGTGCAATAAACCCCAATTGGCCCTGATACTGAAAAATCATGTAGCCCATAATATGGAAAGCAACAATGATGTAGTAATTAAAAGCAGAAAACTGTAAAACAATATTCAAAAAGGAAAGGTTATCTCCAAGGAGTTGGCTAATGACACTGACAGAGCCCATCATTACCATCATTAAACCCAAAAGCAGGCCATAGGGTAAGCCAATGGCAGAGATAAGGTAAATAATTCTTAAGGGGTTAATGGCATCTAGGATATTTTCCGTTAGAGCAAAGTTTATTAATATCGCGGGAATACAGCACATGACAATGCCGCCGAATAATGTTGCCATCCCTACACCCAGCCAAATATTAATGCCAATGGTTGCGCCTGCAATAATAACGACCATGGCAATTAATTGTAGCGCGATGATAAATCCACCATCGTAGGCAGCGGTAATATCCGGTGATCTGAATGAACCTTTTGCGGTTTTTTCCAGGCAGCTAAAACAATACTTCATAAAAGCGCCGACTAGCATTAAGTGCCAAATAATCGCAAAGGGTAAAAAAGAAACAACAACCGCCAAGCATGCCATGCCGATAATTAGGATGATGGTGCCAGTATTTAAGGGGTAGTGAAAACTTTCTTGCAGCCGTCTCCAAAAAGGTTCGGCGTTGTAACGTGCTCCCAAACTTTCCAGTTCACGGCCACAGGTAAAACAACGTTTATATTGGTTATTGTTACCTTCATCGACGCAGTGGTCGCAGAATTCAATATCGCAATGTTCACAGCGATAAGTCGCGGGAACCAATGGATGGTATTTACAGTACTCCATTAGATATCCCCTGATAATAAATTTTGCGAGATGGATTCATATTTTTGTTTTTTTTCAACATTATTAAGCTCGTCAAATGCAATGGATAGCTTTCTTGCCAATATGCTTAATGAGGAATCATTATAGTGTTCATCAACCAATTGATCACAAATAGTGGCTGCCGCTTCAGGGTTAGGCAGTGAAGAAAAGTTCATGCCGACTTTTATCATTTCTTCTTGGCTTAACTGTTTGTGGAGTTCAGGGTTTTCCTGCCATACCTGTTCTATTTTTTTGACTTCCTGATCGGTCGGTCTCTGGGTTTTAAAAAGGTCTAAAGCGTATTGCTGGTGGCTTTTATTGTTTTCTATTTTCGCTAAATTATATTGCAGTACTGAAAAGTCAAAGTTGGTCCCCATTTCTTCTATCGCTCTGGAGAGTGCTTTCCCTGCGGCTTCGAATTGGTATTTCTCTATAAATTCATAGATGGTCGCCAGTTTTTCCTGTGCAGGGTTGACGGTCTGATCTTCTTCGATATAGGTTTGGTTAAATATTTTAGGGATAAAATGATAGCAGGCAGCCATTAATAAACCGCCGCTAATAAACCCGCCAGCATGAGCCATAAAGGCGACATTTGAACCAGCACTGCCGAAAAACTGAAACACTTCCTTGCCGATATAGAATACTAATATGAATAATGCGGGTGCTTTAAAGTAGCCAACAAAAATAAAAAACCAATAGAAGAATTCTATTTTCTTTAATCGAAAAAGCCCAAGATACATTGCCATAATACCGGATATGGCACCAGATGCTCCAACAAGAGGCATCGCTTCTTTTAAGTTAAAGACAGTATGTAGTAATCCACCCGCTATCCCGCAGATCAAATAGAAGGCGAGGAAGCGCCAACGGCCAATCGCAGCCTCTACCGCAAAGCCACATACAATTAAGAAGAACATATTGCCCAATAAATGCATAATATCGCCATGCAAGAATTGGTAGCTTAGAAGGTGAAATACATTGATTTGAGAGGGGGTTAAGCCAAAAGACGAGATGCTGGTCGATTTAATTTCATTATAAATTTTTTCTCGCTTTTCGAACCAATCGCCAACATCGTTTGTTGAAAAGTATTCATACTGGTCTTTGCCAAAGCGTAGGTATTGATAGAAATCTAAGCGGATGATGATATGAAAAATAATTTCGTCATATCGCTCGTCATTATATAAGCGTTGAAATTCGTCAAGGGATGACTGTTTGCCGTTTTCCTCTAGGTACTTTTTGAAAAAAGGCCACTCGATTTCCAGGTAATCTTCTTTTTGGTATTCGGTAAATGCTCTTTCGAGTTTTTCGCCGTCACCCGATTGGTACACGAAAAAGACGAGTATATTGATCAGGACTATAGAAAATAGAACGACAGGTGCATAATTCCAGTCAAAGCGCTTTTCTGTAGGGATTATCACCATGAGCGACGAGTTCCTTTATTGACTACTTTTGCCTTGTCGCTCGTAAATGCTACACATAGATGCTACAAAAGGCGACGAGGTAATACATTGTCTTAATCTTTGTCTGAAATCCTATTAGTGTCAACTGGGTAAAGCAATTATTTGCTATGCAGAGAGCAATTCTCCCTTTAGCCACTCTTTGAATACTTTTACCTTGTGTTGTTCGGCCTTTTCTTTCTGGCAGACAAAATATAAAGAGATCCCTGTCGGTATTTCCCATTCAGGGAAGGGGACCGCTAAGCGCCCGGCACGTATGTCGGGTGTTGCGAGTATTCTCCGGCCAAGTAATACCCCTGAGCCATCGATAGCGGCCTGTAAGGCATGGTCTGCTTGGTTAAATCGAATACCTCTTTGGGTGTCAATATCATAAATACCAATCTCTTCCAGGCAGCTTTTCCATGTGGGTGCTTGTGGGTTGAAGAGAAGGGCGTCGTCGTGAATCAGCGTGTGATGTTTTAAGTCTTCTGGTGTTTTAAGGGGGCGTTTGTCTGTGAGTAGATCTGGGTGACACAGGGGTAATGAGGTTTCATCTAATAATTTTTCAGTATAGAGAGAGCTATCCTGCGTGCTACTGAAACGGATAGCGGCATCAGCGCTGTCATGGTGTAGGTCCGAGAAGCTCAGGCTGGCTGAAATTCTGGCGTCAATATCAGGGTATTTTTCAGCAAATAAATGCAGGCGCGGAGCTAACCATTTAACCGTAAATGCGGGTGCCGTATTAATGGTTAATATGCCGCTTTTTTGCTCTGCTTGGGCTTTTTCTATACCCCTAGCAATTTGCTCAAAACCATTTTTTATATCGATAAAACAGCGTTGCCCGGCCGGGGTTAGCAGAATGGCTCTATTCTCTCTGATAAAGAGCTCTACACCTAAAAATTCTTCAAGTGTCTTAATCTGATAGCTAATGGCGGCTGGTGTGACAAACAGCTCTTCAGCGGCCTGTTTAAAGCTTAAATGCCTTGCAGATACTTCAAAAGCGCGTATTGCATTGAGCGGTGGGAGTCTCATAGTATCAATTTTCAATTAAGTTTTTTTGAAGTGAAAGCTCAATAATACTCGTTTGTCAGGAATAGTAAAAGTCTCGAAAATAACACTCAAGTTGATGTAGCGAGTATCAACAATTTATGAGTCTTGATAGGAGGTTATGATGAAAGAGCAACAATATGAACCCATTAGCACTGAAGATTTGAACGCTTATCTGCAAAAAGGGCGTCAAGCCCGCTCAGATGCCTTTATGGTTGCTGTGAAATGGATTAAAAACCGATTATTCTTCAAAAATACAGTCGTTAATAGTCAACCAGTAAAGTGTGGATGCAGGTAGAGTATATTTAGGCCATATGAAAAGAGCCTATGGCCTGATTCCTTTATTTGGCAGAGTGTGGTTTGCCAAAAATCAAGCCTAGGGCTGTGCCTGTTACTAAAAACTGGATGAGCTGAAACACCGTGCCATAGACAACAAATTTTTCCACCGGCTCTATTTGGAATTTGGCGGCGGTGGCAAATACCATAACGGTGTATACCATCAAGCCTATTAATAGGCTAAATTTAATCGCTGTTACTACTGGGTGGCCATTTTTCAATTGGTAATAGTAAGAATAAAGGTAAGCGATGACCCAGCCTTGTATGATTACTGCTAACATGCCGAATGGCACAATAGGTGACTCACGAGTCATAGCTCCCATTGATTGATAAACATCATGGAAAAAAACCATATGCCAAGGGTAAGCGGTTAGCATTGTCAGTATAAAAAAAGATAAGGTGGCTAACAGTATTTTGTTCTTGCTGTTTCTCATAGGAAAGGTCCTTTTAGTATTTTAATGTATGACCTCAAATTGAAGGATCATTTGGGTGAGGGCTGCCGGTTCCAGTTTCTAAATAATTTTTTAAACTGACAGTAAAAAAGAACCCCCATTTAGAATTGCAATGCATAAAAAAGTCATCGGCTGTTTGCCAGCCTGAGTGAGAAAAACGCATAACAGTACCTTTCTCGGACTCTTCTATATCAAAGCAAAACTGTCCAGTGTCTACCCATGGCCCAGATTCACACTCCCAAACAATACTCTTGTTGGGTATCAGGTCGATTATTCTCATGCATACTTGGTGGCTATCGTCAGGTTCAAAGTAGAATGTCGCCGTATCGTTTTTATTCCCTGTAGTCTTTGTTTTGGTCCACCATGAGCTTAAGCCAGCTTGTGTTGTGAGTGCCTCATATAATTTTTCAGGTTCTGTATTTATTTCTAGACGATGAAGAATGGAGTTCATAAAAAATTCCTTATTGTGAATGGTTTATTTAAATAAGTGTTTTGCGCGACGCTCTAATTTGTTTAAGGTTTCATCCCAACCCCAAGTATGTCGATCACGGATTTCTGATGATTCAAAGCGTTGGTGAGTGAGTTTTAAGTGTGTTCCTTTTGAGGTGGGAGTAAAGTCCAAGGTGACTAATGTTTCTATATCTGCTCCATCGGTTGGGGGTTCCCAAATCCATGTGAAAATTAATTGGGTATATCGTTGGATGGTTTGATAAACACCATTGAGTTTATTGATTTCTCCATCGCTGCTATTAAATTGCATATGGTAGCTTCCACCTTCAACGGCATTAAGGCTGATGTCAGATATATTAATTTCATCTGTTGGCCCCATCCATTGGATTAGCTGTTCTGGTTCTAACCAAGCGTCGAAGACTTGCTCGGGTGGATAATTAAATTCGCGCTCAATGACTAATTCTATTGTTCCATCGAGTTTTAATTCTGCCGTCATTCTGTTTTCCTTTCATCGTGTCAATAAAGTTCTACTCTTCAAAGTTATTTACTATCCATTTTATTTTTATCACCTAAATATTTATCTAATGCATCTAGGCGGTCGTCCCAGAATTTCTGATACCGTTGTACCCATGCCATAATTTCCTCAAGTGCATCGGGTTGCAGTTGTAAATAATGTGTTCTTCCTTGCTTATTGCGCTTAAGCAAACCACCTCTTTCCAAAATGGCTAGGTGTTTCGTCATTTGAGCCGGAGATAACTCAAAGGGTTCTGAGACATCAGCAACAGAGCATTCTCCACTACTTAATTTGTCCAGCACTGCGCGTCGTATTGGGTGAGATAATGCAAAAAAAGCATCATCTATCTGTTGTTCTCTATAATATACCATATGGTGTATTATTATGGATGGGCAAGGTTGTGTCAACCTATTAATGATCGCTATGGAGAGATCTTGCTAAGAATTGTTGTGAGGTCTGAGATATCTTTAGGCGTCAGTTGAGCTGCGAAGTGTTGTTCAATGACCTGATGATAAATGGGCCACATTTGCTTTAGTGTCTCAATGCCGGCATCAGTAATCATAATCACGTTGCCTCTGGCATCTTCCTGACATTCTTGCCGTCTGACTAGATTCTGCTTTTCCAAGCGATCCAATAAGCGAGATAAGTTGTGTTTGTTTAACAGGACTTTTTGGCTTATTTCATATTGCCGTAAGCCCGTTTTCTTCTCTTTGGATAGCTCAAATAAGGTGTCATACCATGATAAAGGCGGCTGTTTAGCCTGCTTTAGAGCTAGTTCAACCTTGTCTAATAATCTTTGCTGTGCACGGTGTAAATGTATCCAGGCCTGAATAGTGTCTTTGCTTGCTTTATTTTTCATATAAAAATTATAACCTAAGTTGTTGCAATTGCAACAAAATGATCTTATATTGGTTGTAATTGCAACTAATTGTATTTTGAAAATCTAGGAGAAAGTAATGACTAAAACAATCGACCGCAATGAAATTAAAGAGAAAATAGAATCTGATGAAGGTGTTGTTCTTGTTGAGGCCTTACCAAAAAAATATTTTGATGCCGAGCATTTGCCAGGGGCAATTAATATTAATCATGATGAAATTGAAGAGAAGGCCGCATTATTATTGCCTGATAAAAATGCCTTTATTGTTGTGTATTGCTCAAATACTGCCTGTAAAAACTCAGGTATTGCAGCTAATTTATTGGAAGTAATGGGGTATAAAAATGTTTTTAAATATGCAGAGGGTAAGCAAGATTGGATATCGGCAGGTTTGGCAGTGGAGGCTTCTTAATGAACGTATCGACTGCCCACTTACCACGATACTATGATGAATCTCTATTGCTGTTGCGGCTATCACTGGCTGTGATGTGGTTCGCTCATGCCTTATTAAAATTTGTAGTGTTCTCAATACCTGGCTTTGCTGGCTGGCTTGAAAGCCAAGGGTTGCCTGGGTTTATGGCCTGGCCGGTTTTTTTATTAGAGATTATTGGCGGGTTTATGATTTTGGTGGGTTACTGCGGACGCTATATCTCTATAGTGCTTATGCCAATTTTATTGGTGGCCTTCATTGTTCACTTCCCCAATGGTTGGTCGCATACCAACGAAGGTGGTGGTTGGGAGTACCCTGCATTTTTAATGATGATGTCCATCATTCATTTTTTATTGGGTGATGGCCGCTGGGCATTAAAACGCGCTGATTAACTCTCGCTATTATTTTTAGGCAGCATTGCAGATAGTAATGCTGCCAATAGAATAAAGAAGGTTGAGATAAGTAGGCAGACAGGCAGCCCGTAAATTTGATATACCCAACCGGAAAGAATAGTACCTACTAATCGACCCATAGCATTGGCCATATAGTAAAAGCCCACATCCAATGAGACGCCATCTCGACTTGCGTAACTCACAATTAAATAACTATGTAATGATGAGTTCACTGCGAAGAGCGCACCAAAAATAAATAAGCCCATCATTAAAAAAAGTTCTGGCAAAAAATTTACATTAAGTGCAAAAGCAATCATTGCCGGAACAATTGCCAGAGCGCTTGCCCATATAAATGCGGCATGGCCGTTTGGGGTATTTTTTTTGCGCTTACCAGTTAAGTGTGGTGCCAGCGTTTGTATGATGCCGTAAATAATAATCCACAATGCCAAAAAACCACCGACCTGCCAATGACTCCAATGAAAAACAGTGGCTAAATAAACCGGCAGTGCTACAACAAACCAGACATCCCGTGCGCCAAATAAAAATAAGCGGGCGGCAGACAGTATATTGATTGTGCGGCTTTTGGAAAATATTTGAGAAAATTTAGGTTTGCTTTTAGATTTCCCTAACTCTTTTTTGAGATTGAGAACACTGAATAGCCAGACAATGACCAGCATGCTTGTCATGGCAGCAATTGCGCCCTGAAATTCTAAGTAAAAGAGCAGTAAGCCCCCCATAAAAAAGCCAATGCCTTTTAAGGTATTTTTCGAGCCAGTAAGAATAGCAACCCATTTATAAAGTGTGCTTTGTGCATCGTCAGGCACCAGTAATTTTATAGAGCTTTTAGCGCTCATTTTATTCAGGTCTTTCGCGATGCCCGACAGCGCTTGAGCGGCCATGACCCAGGGTACCGTTAATGCGGTGCTAGGAACTAATAGCATCGACAGTGCAATTATCTGCAATGCGAGGCCGATATTCATGGTGTTATTTAAGCCCAGTCGAGCTCCCAGCCATCCGCCAATCAGGTTAGTAACAACACCAAAAAATTCATAAAATAAAAAGAGAAAGGCGATTTCAAGTGGACTGTACCCAAGCTTATGAAAATGCAGCACAACTAACATGCGCAGTGCGCCATCCGTTAGCGTAAAAGCCCAGTAGTTACCTGTGACGATAAGGTACTGGCGAATCTCCGGAGTCAGTGTCATTGACGCGCTTTCTCTATTTTTTGATAGCGTTATTTATCTGAGCGACCGACTAAACGCATAAGCTCAGCCGTACGATTCGCATAACCCCATTCATTATCGTACCAAGCATAAATTTTCACCTGAGTCCCATTAATAACCATGGTTGATAAGGCATCAACAATGCTGGAGTGAGGATCTGTTTTATAATCTATTGAGACTAAAGGGCGTTCTTCATAACCAAGAATACCGTGTAAGTCATTGTCGGCAGCTGTTTTCATTAATTGATTAATTTCTTCTGCCGTCGTTTCTTTTTTTAGTTCGAAGACGCAGTCTGTCAGGGAGGCATTGGCTAGAGGCACTCTAACCGCATGACCATTGAGTTTGCCTTTTAGCTCAGGAAAAATATGAGTAATGGCCGTTGCTGAACCAGTGGTGGTTGGTATCAAACTCATGCCGCATGCCCTGGCACGGCGTAGGTCTTTGTGAGGTGCATCGAGAATTGTTTGTGTATTGGTGATGTCATGGATTGTTGTCATTGAGCCATGTTCTATGCCTATGTTTTCGTGTAGCACTTTTACGATAGGTGCGAGGCAGTTAGTGGTGCAGGACGCGGCAGTAACAATCGGGTGATGTTCGGGTTGGTAAAGAGAGTGATTAACACCCATAACAATATTTAATACGCCTTCTTCCTTTACGGGAGCAGTTACGACAACTCGCTTAACGCCTTGGTCAAGATAAGCTTTTAGTAATGCTTTGGACTTCATGACGCCTGAGGCCTCGATAACCACATCGCAAGCCGACCAATCAGTTTCACTAATGGATTTATTTTGAGTGCAATTAATAACGTGGCCATCAACTGTTATCTTATCCGCTTCGCTACTGGCTTGGTGTTGCCAGCGCCCATGGACAGAGTCGAACATTAATAAGTGTGCGAGTGTTTCTGCATTGCCGGCAGGGTCATTAATCTGAATAAATTCAACATCATCCCAATCCCAAGCTGCGCGTAGCGCTAATCTTCCCATGCGGCCAAAGCCATTAATACCGACTTTAATTGTCATCGTTCCACCTGTGTTTTTGTCTGTCAATCACGACCTTATTACTATAAAAATAAGGCAATTTAATTACGCTTAACTGGGTCTAGCAGCACGCTTGGTTTCTTTGAGGTCGAGTCCCCATTTTTTGGAGTTGGCCACTGTTTTTGCTAAAGAAGTCCGTATTGTTTTCAGCGGTAATTGCTAATACATCTTTAGCCCATTCAGGCATTGCTGGGTTAATTTCATAAAAAATCCATTGACCTTGGCGTCGGTCCACGAGTAATTTACATTCCCGTAGCTGTGCCAAATGGCGAGAAATTTTAGGTTGGCTTTCTTGTAATGCTTCCATTAGTTCGCATACACACAACTCCCCTTCCTGCTGAATAAGTAAAAGGCAGCGCAGGCGGGTATCATCTGCAAGGCATTTATAAAATGTCAGGGGGAGCATAGGTTATTTCTCGGTATTATTTGGTGCGGTAGATATATATGGGAATCATTATATATGAAAAACCATATATGTAAATGGGCGCTCTTTTGTTATGGTGGGCAAGCTTCCGTAATAGAGTACTAATTGCGATATAGAAGGCGAAAAAAAGCTAATGAAGAAATTCTCCATAATTATCAAACAGGCCGAAAAGCGTAAAGGCGGTAACGCTGAACTGAAAAAGTTGCTGCCATCGGTTTTATCTGCTGAGGAATTATTGAAAGTTGGTGATGATCGTTTTTTAGCGATGATGGCTAAAGCGATTCATCAGGCAGGTTTTAATTGGTCAGTGATTGAAAAGAAGTGGCCTCAGTTCGAAGAAGCTTACTTTGGGTTTAATGTGAACAAGCTGGGGCGATTATCACCTGAGCAATGGGAAGCTTATATGAAAGATGTCCGTGTGGTGCGTAACTGGCAAAAAATTAAGGCCGTTATGGATAATGTGGGGTTCATGCACCAAGAGATTAGCCTACATGGCTCCTTTGCTGCATTTATGGCGGGGTGGCCAGAGAATGATCAAATTGGCTTGATGAGCTATATGAAAAAGCATGGTTCCCGCCTTGGTGGGCAAACAGCTCAATGGTTTATGCGTTATATCGGTAAGGATTGTTTTGTGGTGACTAAGGATGTGGTTCTGGCTATTCAGAATGCTGACATTGATATTGCTGATAACCCTACCAGTAAAAGAGATTTGAAAAAAATTCAGGATGTGATGAATGAGTGGCAGCAACAAACGAGTTTGCCTTATGCTCATATCAGTAAGATAGCGGCTTGTTCTGTTGGTATTAATTACTGATTTTACTTTATTGATAACAGCCCACTTATATCTATACAGTGTTTAAATATAATGGGCTGAGACGTTTTGGGGTTGAAGGGTGTTAAAAATTACAGTCTGTAGCCAATAGAAACGGTATAAACAAATGGATCTATCTCTAAGTCAGCTGTTATTTTATCGCCACTATCGAAGGTGATTTCCGCTTCGGTATCGATATCGATCCAGCGCACAGAAGCATTAACTAACCATCTGTCATTAATCTCGTAATCGAAACCGGCTTGTACTGACAGACCCCAAGAATCATCAAGTTCTACATCCCCCCCGGTTAAACCAAGGCCTGCAAGAGTTGAGTCGGCTTCTGATGTTAAGTCTTCATCAAAGAATACGGTGTAATTAACACCAGCTCCGAGGTAAGGCTTGAACTTATTGCTGCTATCAAAGTAGTACAAAGCCATTAAGGTAGGCGGTAAGTGTTTGATGTCAGCGATATCCAGGCCGGAAAGCTCTCCGCTGCCGCTGGCGGTATGTTCGAAAGGCGTCGCTGCAAGTAACTCTATCGCCCAATTTTTGTTAAACACATAGGCAAGGTTTAAACCGAGTTGGGTGTTGTTATCGACATTCAACTCGCTATCACCGCCGCCCAAGCTGAGTGTGCTGCCATTGAGTTCAACTGGGCCGCTGTCTTCCTGAGGGGCTACCTGTGTCGCGCCAGCGCGTATAATAATATCTCCACTCTCATAGCTATTCGCTACCGGGTGAATGAGAAGAGAGAAGACAACTGCATTAACCCCCAAGAATTTAAGTGCGCTCATAAGTGTATAACCTCTAAAATAATAAATGACTTAAGAAGTTATATTTAACGGGGTATTGAGATATGGAATATTGATTTGGATTAAATAAATGCTGAGTTTTTACTTTATTGAGTCAGGGTTGTTCAATTAAGCTGGTTTCAGTATTGCGAATGCTTGCCACACTCGCAATAGTGATAAAATGATGGTCGATTATTATGCGGTTTTGAATTCGTCCAGTTTCGCTTTTAAATGACTTGCCATGCTGGCTAATTCGTTCATGTGCTCGGCAGCTGAGTGTGCATTTTCCAGGGTGCTTTCTGCCTGGGTTTCTATCTTAACAATGGTTTGGTTCATTTCTTCTGAAACCGAGCTTTGTTCGTCTGTCGAGGTTGCTATCTGTTGTGTGAGTTGATCAATGTTCTCTATTGATGAGGTGATATTTTGCAGAGCATGAGTCATATCGTTGGACTTGGCGACACACTGTTCGGACTGCTCTTTACTCTTATTCATGGTTTCTACAGAGCTTTGTGTGGTTTCCTGTAGAGTGCTAATCATATTGTGAATTTCACTGGTGGCTTGTTGTGTGCGCTGAGCCAAACTTCTGACTTCATCGGCAACAACGGCAAACCCTCGCCCTTGTTCTCCTGCTCGGGCGGCTTCAATGGCAGCATTCAGTGCAAGCAGGTTGGTTTGCTCTGCAATATTGCTGATCGTATCCGCTATGCCACCAATAGAATCAGATGCTTCTGCCAGTTTTTGGATGTTTTCAGTGGCTTCGTTTACTCGTTGTGCCAATGAGTGAGTGAGGTCAATGGTGCTTTCAACTAGAGTATTACTACTGAATATTTCTTCTTTGGTTTTATTGGCTGATTGGGCTGTTGACTGACTGTTGTCAGCGACTTCTTGCACGGTAACGGTCATTTCATTCATGGCAGTTGCAGCTTGCATAATTTCGCTGCGCTGATTGTCCATTCGGTCACGGTTTTCTAGAGATAACTGCTTAAGTTCGTTGAGTTTAACTTGCAGTTCTGAATCCAGCTTTTGAGTGGTTTGGGTGATATCTGAGAATTGCTCGATCATGCGATCAAAGGCTTGAGCCGCCGATGCAATTTCGTCATTAGCGGTGAAGTTAATTTTCAGGGTCAAATCTTTAGAATCTGCAATCGCATTGGCAGTATTGCGTAAGCGTTGTATACGTTTGATTATTTTGCTATCGATAATATAGTAAGCTAAAACGGTATTGATAATGGCAAAGAGGCTAAAAATGAGTGATAGAGTTTGTAGTTTGCTAACTGCCTCGTTACTGTTTTTCTCGTATAGCTTAACGGCAGCATTCATCTCTTTTAATATTAATGATGAATGTTCGTAGAGCTCTTTAAGTTCTGTAGCTGATGCGCCAGCCACAACTTTGTCGAGTTCCGGTTGAAATATTCCCCATATATCCGAAACTTTGGATAATTGCTCTTTTAATGCCTTATCCTTTGGTTTAGGAATGCCAAGTTCTTTATTGCCCTCAATTAGTGATGTTAATGTTGAGCCGAATAACTCTTTTGTTTTGTGAAAAGGCTCGGAGATATTATAGCCTGCCATGATAAGTAAGGCTTCTTTTGTCATTCTTTGGGTTAGCATGCGTTGTCTGCCAGCCAGGTTAATGACCTTAGCGTCATGTTTTGCACTTTGTATCCATAGGTTAACACCAGCCACGCCAGAAAATATCAGGCCAGCAAAAGCAAAAATAACTAGTGTCAGGCGTACTTTTATACTCATATCAATCTCTATTCAATTACGTATTTCTTGATCGTCTATTGAGTATAGGTACAGTTTTTAATTATTGGCAAATTAATAATATATTTGTGAAAAATTGATATGTTTTGTCATCCACAACGATCATTCTTACGTATAGCAAAAGTCGTATTTAATAAATGCTCTTTAGTGTGTTGTAATGATTATGAATGTTAGTGTTCGGAAAAATAATCATATGCATAATTTTACAGTTTTTCATGTCTTGTAATGAGCTATTAAAAATACTCTATTTAAAGGTATTTTATCGAAAACGTAACGCTGTGTTATGTTTGCTTGTGATATGTCCTTTTTTACTCTCCTGTGAAAATCAATCCGTTGATAAGGTGTTTGATAATTATCTGTATCGATTATCGAATAGCTTAGAGCAGGATGGGTTTGATGCAGTGCTTTTAGAGCAGCATTTATCTACTCCTCTACGTCGTTATCCTTCTCGACGACAGCTCATTTATGAATTGCCCGCGACTAATATTAATTTGATTGAGTTTTTAAAGTTGTCATCCTGTGAGTTGCAGCGGCATATAGGCCAGCGCAATAGCAGCTTGGGACGCTTTATGAAAGAATCTCAGACGTTGCTATATAACTATAGATTTATCGAGCTTGCAGAGCAGTGTCTTAATCAGCTATTAAATAAGGGAAATGGCTCTCCAGAGAATCAAGAGCTTTATAATATCCTGTCAGCAACAATTGCGACTAAACAGAACCAATTAGATCGAATACGTTGGAATGCTGTTTTTGCCAGTAAAGAGTTTTCTACTTTATTTTCTTTGGGGGCGCAACCGCTGACAATAGAAGAGGCTAGGGAAAAACCGGGGGAGTTATATCTTGCTTTAGAAAAAATATACCGTTTTGTGAACGAGCCGACAAAAGATATTGAAAGTGTCGAAAATGCCTATGGCGTGATTGCTTCGAGTAAGCGTATTGGTGAGTTAAGGTTGTCAATGCGGTATGTTGTCAGTTATTTGTTAGTTGCTGATCAGTTATTACAAAAGCGATTGGTTGAAAAGCCTCTTTGTTATAAAAATCGCCCTAATAAAAAATTTACTGTTGTGCAAACGGTTTTTACAAAGTTTTATATCGGTGAGGTACAAGTATACATTGCCAAAATTCATCAGCAGACTAAAACATTGTTAGAAAAAATAGAGCGGCTAAAAAAAGAATCGGTTACTAAACCAGAATTTAATATTTTTTGGGAACAGGTTTTTAAAAATGAAAACAGTGAATGGCAGTTATTTAATCAGTCAGTGCTTAAGCATACCAAACAATGGCAGAAATTACTTGCTCAGTGCGGAAGCATGCCATCTTAATAAAAATATAAAATAGTCTATATTTTTATGGCCGGATTAAATTGAAGATAAGTAGCATATGACAAGCGACAACAATAAAGGTAATTTTATGGCGGAGTGTTTGATACCAATGGCTATAAAACTCAATGATAAAGCATTTTTCCCAGAATAATAATAAAAGAAACCCTGCTAGCATAAAGCCCGTTGCATAGATTGGAGGTAGAAAATAGGCAGCGAGTGGCCACAGTGAAAATGCGATCGCAACATGAATGTATCGAGACTCTGTATTGTCCTGAACAAATAAAGCAATAGCCCATAATGCCCCGGATAGAAACACTAAAATCAGCGAAGAATAGAATAGAAAAACCGTAACCAGTAATGCCTCATGGTCCGCAAAGACCCAAGGGCCAAGCGCACAAGCCAGAAAAGGCAGTAAGCCAAGGTACATATAATTGGTGATGATATCTTGGTGTTGATTAGGTAAGTCTTTGTTCATATCGATTGCAATCTTATTCTTGAGTGTATAAGGCCACAGTTTACACTGAATCGAGGACTTAATTAGCAAGGTGCCGCATAAGGAAGTGCGGTCATTGGCCGAAAGGTCAATGCGAGGGTCAAAAATGCTAGTAAATTCACACATTTGCGCGAGTATTTTTGACTCGACGTCCCGAAAAAGTCCATGGACGACTTTTTCGGGGCCTAATTAAATAGGCGTTCTTGCCAGTACCCATACTGTTACCTTCCCCGCGCCGGCTTGTTTAAGTGCCTTGGCCAGTGTATTGACAGTCGCCCCTGTTGTCATTACGTCATCAACGATTGCAATGGATTGCCCATTGAGGGATTTATTGATTTTGAAACAACCTCTAAGGTTTTGCAGGCGCTGCTTGCGTGTTAATTGCTTTTGCATGGGGGTGGCAAAAACGCGTTTTGCATGGGGAAAGTGCCGAACCCCAAGATTTTGGCTGATGGTTTGGCTGAACAGGAATGATTGATTAAACCCTCGTTGCCATTGCTGGCGCCAGTGTAATGGGACTGGCACAACCCATTCAGGTAGCGATAAATGTTGTCGTTGGTAATGGGATGAAATCGACTCGCAAAATAATTCGCTTAATCCTCTTCCCGTATGATTATGCTCTCTGTGCTTATAATCGTTTAGTAAATGGCTTAAGGGCGCCTGATATAAGTAGGGTGAGTAAATATCATCGTAGATGGGTGGTTTCTTTAGGCAAGCCCCACAGAGTAATGCATGGTGTTTGAGGGGAAGTGCGCATTGCTGGCAGGCGTATTGTGGGCTTGCAAAGTAGTTAATGCAGTCAGGGCAGATACGCATTGAGCTGCTATTACCACACAAGGTGCAGCTGTGTTTAATGGTGGGTAGGGGGTTAAATGAGTTGTAGACGCTGCGGATCAGGTCGATCCAGTGAGTTGGTTGGTGGTATTTTTTCATCTCTTCATCCTTGAAGTAGTTAACCTCGAGACATCTCTCAGGTTAACAGTGTATAATCGGCGGCGTTTTCCCAAGCCTCGCTATTTGCTCTGACTATTTTCATCACAGCAGTCGCAATATCCGGGTTGATAATAAGTCGATTTCTATTCATAAATCAACAATTAGGGATGTGCACGAAATAACTTCCACTTTTGGGTTTCGAGGTGCGCGTTTGGCTAGGCGCCAAAACGCAGGCATAGTGGGCCTACGTCAAGTTTTGGTAACAACGCCAAACATGATGCATCGGAAGCTAAAAGTGGAAGTTATTTCGTGCGCGTTCCTTAAGCTAAAACAAGGTTTACTCATGTCTCAAGTTGGCCCTCAAAATGAATTTGACCATTCTCAATTGTCTTCACTGGTTCGCCATAATTGGCAGCGGGATGAAGTAAGCGCATTGTTTGCCCTGCCTTTTAATGATTTGTTATTTCAGGCGCAAACCGTTCATCGCCAGCACTTTAATCCTAATCATGTACAAGTCAGTACCTTATGTTCGATAAAAACGGGTGCTTGCCCCGAAGACTGTAAATATTGCCCACAGAGTGCCCACTACGATACTGGCCTTGAACGCGAAAAGCTGATGCAGGTTGAAAAGGTGTTAGAAGAGGCGAAAGCCGCTAAAAGCAGTGGGGCGACCCGGTTTTGTATGGGAGCTGCGTGGCGTTCACCTAAAAATAAGGATTTACCCTATGTGATCGAGATGGTTAAAGGTGTGAAATCCTTGGGTTTAGAAACTTGTATGACTCTAGGCATGCTTGATGAGGGGCAATCGCAGCAATTAGCCGAGGCAGGTTTGGATTACTACAATCATAACCTTGATACCTCGCCTGAATACTACGGCGAAATTATTACGACTCGTACTTATCAGGATCGTTTAAATACGCTGAGTAATGTACGTAGCGCTGGCATGAAAGTGTGCTCAGGTGGCATCGTGGGTATGGGAGAAGGCGAAAATGACCGTGTTGGTTTATTGATTCAATTGGCCAATATGCCTGCTCACCCAGAGTCTGTCCCCATTAATATGTTGGTAAAAGTTGAAGGTACGCCTTTCGAAAAGCTGGATGATTTAGACCCATTCGATTTTATTCGCACAGTGGCCGTGGCTCGCATTATGATGCCGCAATCTCATGTGCGTTTATCTGCTGGCCGCGAAGATATGAACGAGCAAATGCAGGCCATGGCTTTCTTTGCGGGCGCTAATTCTATTTTCTACGGCGAAAAGCTGCTCACGACTCCAAACCCTGAAGCCAATAAAGACATGCAATTGTTTAAGCGCTTAGGAATTGAACCAGAACCTTACGATGCAGTAGAAAATCGACGCAAGGGCATGGTTGGTTCACAAGCACACCAAGGTGGTGTCGTTAAAGAATACGTGCCTCAAAAGCAAGCGGAGCAACCCAAAGCTCAATTTTACAATGCTGCAGGGCAGGGTTGATAAGCACCTGATGCTGGATGACGAATTGCAGGCGGCTCTAGCGCAGCGTCGTCAAGAGAACCGCTATCGAGATCGAATGGTTTTGTCATCGAATGTTCGCATTTCTCAAACTGTTTCTGAGAGTGTAGATAACAGTACGCATATCATCGTTGACGGCCAATCGTTTCTAGCCTTTTGCAGTAATGATTACCTTGGTTTGGCAAAACACCCTGCTGTTATTGAATCATTGCAAATGACTGCGGCTAACATTGGAGTGGGCAGTGGGGCTTCTCACTTGGTTTGTGGTCATAGTGAACACCATCATCGCCTGGAAGATGCTTTAGCCGCTTTTACAGGGCGCCAACGGGCAGTACTTTTTTCAACGGGTTACATGGCTAACTTGGGTGTTGTGTCAGCATTGACTGGCCGTGGTGATACCGTGTTTGAAGATCGGTTAAATCATGCTTCTTTAATTGATGCTGGCTTACTAAGTCGCGCCAAATTTAAACGCTTTCACCATAATAATTGTGAGCAACTAGCGGGGCAGCTGGAAAAATCATCGGGCCGCAGATTAGTGGTTGTGGATGGTGTTTTTAGTATGGACGGTGATTTAGCACCATTGCCTGAGATAGCAGAGCTGTGTCGAGAACATGAAGCTCATCTTATGATTGATGATGCCCATGGCTTTGGCGTACTAGGCGAGCAGGGTGGTGGCTGCGCTGAACATTTTCAATTATCGCAAGCACAGTTACCTATAGTGGTCGGTACCCTAGGTAAAGCCTTTGGTACATTCGGCGCTTTTGTTGCGGGTTCGGAGGCGCTGATAGAAACCTTAATTCAATTTGCACGTCCTTACATTTATACAACGGCATTGCCGCCAGCAGTCGCTGCTGCCACCTTAACCAGTTTGAATATTTTGCAAGAAGAAAAGTGGCGGCGAGAAAATTTGCAGCAACGCATCCAGCAATTCAGGCAAGGCGCGCAAGAAATGGGTTTGCCTTTGATGGAATCCATCACACCCATTCAACCTATTATTTTAGGCGATGATGCTTTGATAGTAGACGTTGCTGAAAAAATGAAAGCTGAAAATATTTTAGTTGGTGCGATTCGTCCGCCAACGGTGCCGGAAGGTACTTCGCGTTTACGAGTCACATTTTCTGCCGAGCATACGGAAGATAATGTTGCTCGGCTATTGTCAACCTTAGAGCGTGTTATTCCAGCGTCAGCCAGGCTGAGTCATTAATAGAAATAGATTTTATGTTATCAGTCTCTCACTACCCCTTTAATTCTAATTCTGTTGGTCAGCCTTCCCAACTTTCTGCTCCCATTGTTTTACTGCATGGCTGGGGGTGCGATAGTCAAGTGTGGCAACCTTTGCTGCCTTTTTTTAAGCAATGGTCCGATGTTATTACCATTGACCTTGTTTATAAAAATAAAACCGCAGATTCTCTGTGCAATGAAATAATAGAGCAGTTACCGACACGATTTATGTTATGTGGCTGGTCTTTGGGTGGGATGTTGGCTACTCGATTGGCGGCACGTTATCCAGAAAAAGTCGATGGCCTAATCACTCTTGCCAGTAATGCGAGTTTTGTTGCTCGTGATCATTGGCCTGATGGTATGCCTGTTGATACTTATGAAGGATTTTATTCTCTTTTCCAAAAAAGCGCGAAGCAAGGGTTGAAGCGTTTCTCTCTGTTACAGGTTCACGGCGATGTTGAAAGCAAGCAGCAAATGCAATGGTTGCAGTCACTCTCTACTACTAATAATAATGATGATGAAGATTTGCTGGTGGGTTTAGATCTTTTGGCCAGTATGGATAATTGTGAATTTATTCCATCGATAGCTTGTTCGTCGCTTTATCTCTTTGGCGAAAAAGACACGTTAGTATCTGTGCAATCTGCGCAGGCAGTAGAGTTGTTAGTGTCTTCCTTGAATTCGTCAGCAAAAGAAACGGTATTTCAAAAAATAGAAGTTGCTGAGAACTGTGGGCATGTACTTCCTTATTCTCTCAGTACAATAGAGCCGTTGTTAGACAATTTTTTACAGCGATTAGTGTCTACTGATGTATCGCAGGCCTAGTCACTAATGATAGATAAAGTAAAAATTGCTCGTTCTTTTAGCCGTTCGGCAATGACCTATGATACTGCTGATTATTTTCAGCGCGATATAGGCTTGCAGTTGTTGAATTTATTGCCAGAAGATACAAATTTGCCTGTCGATATTAATTTTTCCTGTGTTGATTTAGGCTGCGGTACGGGGTCGTTTCATAGCGACCTGAGTGAAAAATACAGTCATGCATCGTATTTAGGTTTAGATATTGCTGAAGGAATGCTGCAGTTTTCTCGTGAAAAAATGTTACTAAAGCAAGCAAAACCAGATACTTTACTATGTGCAGATGCAGAACAGCTGCCGCTGAAAAATGAAAGTGTTGATGTTGTTTTTTCTAATATGGCATTGCAATGGTGTGAAAATTTGCCAGTATTGTTTTCAGAGATTGACAGAGTTCTAAAACCGAATGGCATTATGGCCTTCACAACACTTGGCCCTAATACATTGATAGAGTTGAAAAAGTCTTGGGCTAAAGTAGATAATCTAATTCACGTTAATCGATTCTGTGGTGTTGATTTATGGCGGCAGGCCATTGATGAAAATAGTTTTACTGTTGAGGATCATTTCGTACGGCAACCTATTTTGCAATATACCTCTATTAAGCAACTGTTGCGTGAGCTTAAGTTAATTGGTGCACATAATGTGAATGATGGCCAGCGACAAACCCTAACAGGGCGTAGGCGATTAGAAGGTTTACTAGCAGCATATAACGATTTTTATGTCGATGGTTATTATCCTGCGACTTATGAGGTTTATTTCTGGTTGCTAAGAAAATAAATAGGAAAAGATGGCGTTAATATTCGTTTAAAAAAGCTCTATATCATCGTCTTCTTGTTTTTGATCGTTTGTTGATATCTTAGGCGTTTCTTCAACTTGCTCTTTCTTCTCTCTCATACTGGTATCAAATTCAGTTTGCGATAAAGAAAATTGCTGTAGATATTGATTGATATAATTACCTAGCCCAATTAAGTCGGTTTCGGAAATAGCGCTTTCTTTGGTGAACCTCACAATATCTTCATTGATATCATTCATTTCATTATTTTCATCAATGACTTTATTGACAAGGCTTTTTTGGGCGTCAATGGCGTGATGAATGGCGTGAGACTTTTCTGTAATTTCACTGATTTGTTGGTACATTAAATCAAATTGTTGTTTAACTTGATCGACTTGCTCCACACTGGTTTCACTGGCTGCCTGACTTTCATTCATGGTATTCATCACATTGTCGACATCGGTTTGTATGACTTTTATCATCTCTTCAATTTTCAGTGTCGATTCTTGTGTTTTAATCGAAAGGTTGCGAACCTCATCGGCAACAACCGCGAAACCTCGGCCCGCTTCTCCTGCACGTGCGGCTTCAATGGCGGCATTCAATGCCAGCAAATTAGTTTGCTCAGCAATGGTATTAATCATATCAATAACATCACCGATTTCTCGGCTGCTTTCATGTAGTTTATTGGTAATACTTGCGGCAGTCCCGGTTTCATTTGCGAGGCGATGAATGGACTCATAACTTTTTCCAACAGTAGCCACACTTTCTTTAATAGTTTTATTGCTGGTTTCTGTGACAGCCATAATATCGGACACAGCGGTTGTCATATCTGTTGAGGATTGCTCAATACCTTTCAATGTTTGTGCGATATTGTGATTATGATCACGCTGGAGGATGTTGCGCTGGCTGAGTCCCATATTGGTATCAGCTAATTCTCGTGACATAGGTTCTAATCGGGCAACGGACGAGCTGACGTTAACTAATGTTTCATCAACGTGTTTGACTAGATAATTAAAGGTTCTTAATGATTCTGCGATGCCGCCAAAACCACTGACAGGAATAGAGGTTTTAAGGTCTTTTTCGTCAATCAAATGATGAATGGCTTTGTTTAAGTTGGTTAATGGTCGGTGAACAAAGTAGTTATAGGCAATAAATAATATAGTGATAAATACTATTTCAGTCAGGATGTGTCCTGTGATGATATGTGGCAAAGCAATCGCGTGTTGACTAAATATCCATGTAGAAACTAAGCCAATAGACGTCTGTAAGATAACTGCCGATAAAAAGAATACAATTAGAGTTTTTTTCACGTTGGCTTCACTAGCAAATGTTTATAAAGTAAGTAAAGCAGGTTTTGAGCGTTTTGCTGCTATTTATGTAGTGTTTCGTTTTGATAATCGTTTATATTGCTTATCACAATAGTATTTATTTTAATTGCGATAAATACCAGTTCAAAAATAGTATATTGATAGTATATGCACAGGATAGAAGGCCATTAAATGAAACGTTTTTTTGTCGCTGGAACCGATACCGATGTCGGTAAAACATTAATCAGTGCCTCTTTGTTGAAATTGGCGACAGATAAAGGTCTTTCAACCGTGGCGATAAAACCGGTAGCAGCAGGTTGTAAACAAACCGCTGATGGTTTGCGTAACTCGGATGCGTTGGCATTGCAAAAAAATATGAGTACGAACTTAACTTATCAGCAGCTAAATCCTATTGCGCTTGAAGAACCTATTGCGCCACATATTGCTGCGGCAAAAGTAGGGCAACATCTCAAGGCGCAACCACTGGTTGATGCTTGTCAGTCCGTGCTAGATCTTGGTCATCAATTAACAATTATCGAAGGCGCCGGTGGTTGGCGTGTGCCCTTAAACCCCCATGAGACACTAGCTGATGTGGTTAAAGCATTAAATATCCCAGTAGTGCTCGTTGTCGGGCTGAGATTGGGTTGCCTTAATCATGCTTTATTATCAATGGAAGCAATTGCTAGAGATGGCTTGACGCTATCTGCTTGGGTGGCTAATCAGTTAGACGAAACAATGCCTGTCGTCGAAGAAAATTTGGCAACCCTCGCTCATCGCATAAATGCCCCGTGTCTTGGGCATATACCGTTCTTGCATAAGCCTTCGGTAATCAATGCCTCAAAGTATTTGGATATAGATAAAATTTTGGCTTAAGCCGCTTTTAGTAAAAAACTAGTCTTATAAGTTGCTTTTAGTTGGGTGTTTTTTGAGCGCCGATCCTTTACTATTAATAAAGAGCAATTTAGGTATTATTTATGATTAACACAAATCCAAATGTGGGTAGTGTGCTTCATCAAGGTTTGACGGGTTTGCACAACAGCAGTCGTTCCATACAGGAATCGGCAAATGAGCTAGTGCGTTCCGGTACCGTTGAGCGCACAACAGCAGTCGCAACAGATATTGTGGAGCCATTGATAAATATACAAAAACAACAAAATTTATTTGATGCATCTGCCAACGTTGTTAAAGTCGCCGATGAAGCATTGGGGGCTCTGATTGATATTAAGGCTTAATGCTAGACATATATTAGTATTAAGTAGTCGTTCAACAGGAGAAACGTTCAGGTGAACATAGGCTTTCCTTCGCCACATCAGCATTCGATCAGCTCATTTGATACAGTGAGAGAGCCGCTTGCGGGTGAAACGGTTGTTGAAAACAAAGGTTCAGTGCTTAAGCCTGTTGAAGAAGCTTCTTCCATCGCATCTGCAAAAAATGAGCGAGGAGCAGCGGCTCAAGGAGGAGCACAAGGTGCTGACTCTACTAAATCGGAAGCTGAAGCAAATGCCGCAGCCAATTCTGCGGAGAGACAGCGTGAATCCCGTCAATTAGAAGCAGAAGAAGTACAAATTCAGGAGCTATCAGCTCGCGATCGAGAAGTGCGTAATCATGAAAGAGCGCATGCCGCCGCCGGTGGACAGTATGCAGGATCCCCTCGTTATGATTTTCAGCGTGGTCCAGATGGTGTCAATTATGCGGTCGGCGGCGAAGTGTCGATCAGTACGAGTCCCATTGAGGGTGATCCATTAGCAACAATCCAAAAGGCACAGATTGTACGCCGGGCGGCGCTGGCTCCTGCTGAACCCTCTCCCCAGGATCGCAGCGTGGCGGCTCAAGCTTCTCAAATGGAGGCTCAGGCCCGCGTTGAGCTATCGGCTCAGCAGCGCGAACAACGTTTGGAAGATGAGAGTACTCAAGAGAAAGGAGCGGTTAATAGTCAAGGTGAGCAGGGGGTTGATTCGTCTGACCAGACTGCACCATCCACTAATGATAGCAATGAGCAACAAACAGAAAGCCAACAAGTCTTTAATCGGCTGTCTACTAATCTGAATAATCGTATTATTAGTAGCGGTGATAACGCTTTACAGACGTTTAATCCAGGACAAATTGTCAGTAATTTCGCCTAAAATTCTTCAAAATATCCATTTAATCGCTACCTTTGTTTTCCCTTTTTCTTTTTGCAGAGTATGGCATCTACGGAAACAGGTGCATCTGCCCCTGTTTTTTATTACACTGGCGCGTTTTTAGCGTAAAGATTTATCAATGGATATCGTAGCAATAAGATCGCTGCTAGAGCAGCATTTTCCAGAAAGTGAGCATATAGAGGCTGATTTCGAGGGTAGTTACCTCAATGTGACTATCGTGAGTGACGTTTTTGTTGGTTTAACGCCACTGAAAAAGCAACAGCGAGTATATGCCGCATTGAATGAAAGAATCACGAGCGGTGAAGTGCATGCGGTTAACATGAAAACATTGACGCCAGAACAGTGGCAGTCCTGAAACGTTTAACAACTCATAACTCAACCATAAGACAAGTAAATGGATAAATTAATCATCCGTGGCGGTGGCCCGATAGATGGCGAGATTCGCATTTCCGGGTCTAAAAATTCTGCCTTACCTATTTTAGCGGCAACCTTATTATCAGAAACGCCGATATGCATAGGCAATCTGCCGCATCTCAATGATATAACGACGATGCTGGCTTTACTGCGTAGTATGGGCTTATCAGTGACGCTTAATGAGAAAATGAGCGTTGAAATTGATGCGAATACTATTCGTGAATATACCGCTCCTTATGAGTTAGTAAAAACCATGCGGGCATCGATTTTGGTGTTGGGCCCTATGCTGGCACGGTATGGTGAGGCGAATGTTTCTTTCCCGGGTGGTTGTGCGATTGGTAGTCGCCCTGTTGATATTCATCTGCGTGGTTTGGAAGCAATGGGAGCCGAAATCGATGTCGATGAGGGTTATATTCGGGCGCGTTGCAAAGGTGGCTTAAAGGGCGCACATTTCTTTATGGATACCGTCACCGTTGGTGGTACCGAAAACCTGTTAATGGCAGCGGTATTAGCTGAAGGAAAAACGGTTTTAGAAAATGCAGCTCGTGAACCTGAAATTGTTGATCTGGCCAATTGTCTGCAAGCAATGGGGGCGCAGATCGAAGGAATTGGTACGGCTACATTGACAATACATGGTGTGAAATCACTTAAAGGTTGTCGCTATGATGTGATGCCAGATCGTATTGAAACAGGCACGTATTTAACGGCAGCAGCAGCGACTCGTGGCCGAGTAAAGCTAAAAGATACTCGTGAGGATATTCTTGAATCAGTCCTGCTTAAATTGGAAGAAGCGGGTGCTTTTATCAATACGGGTAATGACTGGATTGAATTGGATATGAAGGGCAACCGGCCAAAAGCGGTTAGCCTTAAAACTGCACCTTACCCCGCATTCCCTACGGATATGCAAGCCCAGTTTACGGCAATGAATACAGTATCTGAAGGTGTGGGCACCGTTATCGAGACTATTTTTGAAAACCGCTTGATTCAAATCCATGAACTTAACCGTATGGGGGCCAATATTAAGCTGGAAGGTAACACTGCAATCATTACAGGTGTCGAACGCTTAAAAGCTGCACCAGTGATGGCAACAGATCTTCGGGCATCAGCAAGTTTGGTGATTGCAGCATTAGTTGCAGAGGGTGATACGGTCGTTGATCGAATCTACCATATCGATCGTGGTTATGAGTGTATCGAAGAAAAAATGCAACTATTGGGTGCTAATATTCGACGAGTACCCGGTTAATTGGTGCCTGAACCTTTTCAAATAGAATCAATAGAGATTAAGAATTTAACTCATGTCACAGTTAACAATTGCGCTTACCAAAGGGCGTATTTTACAGGAAACATTACCGCTATTAGCTGCAGCTGGCATTACTCCATTGGAGGATATCAGTAAAAGTCGAAAGCTGGCTTTTGAAACAAGCCTGGACAATGTGCGTCTGCTGATTCTACGAGGCAGTGATGTACCTACCTACGTTCAGTTTGGTGCAGCAGACATGGGCGTTTCAGGTAAGGACACATTAATGGAACATGGTGGCGATGGTTTATACTCTCTCGTCGATTTAGGTATTGCTCGCTGTAAATTAATGACTGCCGCGATTAAAGGCGTACCAGAAAAAGCAGGCCGAATTAAAGTGGCGACGAAATATGTCAATGTTGCTCGTCGTTTCTATGCAGAAAAAGGTCGGCAAGCAGATATTATTAAATTGTATGGTGCAATGGAATTAGCACCTATTATGAATTTGGCAGATGAGATCGTCGATATTGTTGATACAGGCAATACATTGAAAGCGAATGGGTTGGAATCAAGGCTTGAGATTGCGAATATCAGCTCTTGTTTAATTGCCAACAAAGCATCAATGAAAATGAAGCATAAATTAATGCAGCCATTGATCGATGCCATTACCGATGCGGTCAGTGCAAAAGCGTAATTTTACACTTGCCTATAAGGTCAGTGTTGGCATTTAAAAATTGCTGAAAATGTTTTGCGATAGCTTGTGTGGTGCCCCTTGAAAAACTATCGCCTGCCTTAATCTTTATTATTATTGTTTTACTTTTTATCTTTTATTGAATCTTTCTAAGATATTACTTTATGTCTATTCGTCGTCTCGATACTTCAGCGTCTACGTTCAAGCTTGAATTGGATAATTTACTGGCATGGGAGTCAGTATCCGATCCTCATGTGGCAGAAACAGTTGCGACGATTATTCATGATGTGCGTTCAAATGGCGATAAAGCCATTATCGAATACACGAATCGCTTTGATCGCCGCAAAATAACCTCTATCAAGGAATTAAAAATCACTACAGAGGCATTGCAAGAAGCATTAAATGAGATTCCTGTTGAGCAGCGTGAAGCGCTGGAAATGGCGGCTGAGCGTGTAAAACGTTATCACGAACATCAGCGTCAGGATTCTTGGCAATTTACAGAAGATGACGGTACTGTTCTTGGGCAAAAAATTACAGCAATGGATCGTGTTGGACTTTATGTACCAGGGGGTAAAGCGTCTTATCCTTCATCAGTACTAATGAATGCAATCCCTGCAAAAGTTGCCGGTGTTGCTCAGGTAGTTATGGTTGTACCTGCGCCCGATAATGAACTAAGCCCAATGGTATTAGCCGCAGCGGCGATTGCAGGTGTTGATGAAATCCACACGATCGGCGGTGCTCAAGCGGTCGCAGCATTGGCCTATGGAACTGACTCTATCGCTAAAGTTGATAAAATTGTGGGGCCCGGCAATATCTATGTCGCAACAGCAAAACGAGCTGTCTTTGGCCAGGTTGCTATCGATATGATTGCTGGTCCGTCTGAAATTCTGGTTGTCTGTGATGGCAATACTGACCCAGATTGGATCGCAATGGATTTATTTTCTCAAGCAGAACATGATGAGCAAGCACAAGCCATCTTAATCAGTACTGATAATGCTTTTCTTAAGCAAGTAGAAAAAAGTATTGAAAAATTATTGCCAGATATGTCACGCAGCGAGATTATTCAGCAGTCTTTAGAGAACCGTGGAGCGTTAATTCAGGCAAAAGATAAACAGGATACGATTAATTTAATTAATCGTATCGCACCAGAGCATTTGGAATTATCAGTGGCTGATCCAGAGAGTTATGTCGATGAAATTCGTCATGCCGGTGCCATTTTTATGGGGCGTTACACGTCAGAAGCACTAGGCGATTATTGCGCTGGCCCTAATCACGTCTTGCCAACATCAGGTACGGCTCGATTCTCATCGCCTTTAGGTGTGTATGATTTTCAAAAGCGCAGTTCGATTATTCACTGTTCTGCAGAGGGTGCGAATACCTTAGGGAAAGTGGCTTCGGTATTGGCCAGAGGTGAATCACTTGAAGCTCATGCCAGATCGGCGGAGTATAGAATTAAGAAAGATTAAAAATTTATATTGTTTTGAAAAATAAAAAAGCCCAAGCTTTTGCTTGGGCTTTTTTATTTCTTAATTGAATAGAAATAAGTTATATATAGGTGAACCTACTTCAAAAGGTGTTCCACTTAAGCTTCCACCAGTTTGGCTATCTACATTGTAATAGATAACTCTATTTGGGCCGCTACTACCTGAAGTGAATTGTTCTACAGTCCCTATGCCTTTAACTCTTATGCGCCCTGCGCCTCGTGAGCGATGCTCTACACGAAAAGGTGTTTGACCAAAATTAATGCCATTGGCTTCATAGCCTATTCCTAAGACATAGGTTCTTAAAATGATACTATTGCTATTATGTGCTGATGTGCCAGTATATGATGTTGTATAGTTTGCAACATTTCTTATGGCGCCTTCCCCGTAGAAAATATCGGTAACTTCATATGTTCGTGGACTTTGATCGACAATTGGAGTCAAAGTGCTCGGGTCGTAATTTATTTGACCGCCGGCATAAGTTGTATAAGAAGTATCGTCTGTGCCGTCAACAAATTTACTAATATAGATTATATCGCCATTCGAGCCCACTGTGACGCTGCCATATACTGCTAAGTAAGCAAAGGTTCGGTCAGCCCCATTTATTGTTAATGTTTGGCCATCGCTATTTTCGTAACGTAAGCGAAGGTTATAAGTAGTGGAGCCTGAGCCATCAGTGCTTTCTCTTCTAAGTACAACGATATTACGTGGTTGACCAGATTCAGAAAATGGCATACTAAACCCTTCATAATCTGCCGCAGTGTTATTGTTACTACTTCCTGAATTTTCCAAAGAGATCACGCGACTATCTAAGTCGTCAATCTTAACAGTATTCTCATAAATAGAATAAATGTTAGTAATAACATCATCAGTATTCACTGATATATTTTCAGCATTTCTTTCAACCTGTTCTTCTAATGTTGCTGGTGCAGTTGTAGTGGTTGGTAGAGGAATATTAGGTGGGTCAAAATTGTCATCAGCGTGAGATAAAGAGGCTACGCCAGCTGAAATCATTAGCGTCATTAATAATGATAATCGCTTTTTCATAAAATACTTCCTGAGTTTAGTGAATACAATATTGAAAACAGTTTGTTACTTATAAATAAAAGCCCAAGTTGTTCTTGGGCTTTTTGACTTTTAATTTAAAAAGAATAATGTATGTAATGCTGAGCCCACGGTAAAAGGAGTTCCGGCGAGGCTGCCGCCTGTTTGGCCATCAACATTATAGTAAACGACTTGTGTTGGAGTTCCTGGAGCCGAAGCGGCAAATAGCTCTACTACGCCTATACCTTGTATTCTAATACGAGATGACGTAATTGAATTTACAGTACGGTGTTCAACGCGAAAAGGAGTTTGGCCAAAGTCGATGCCATTTGCTTGATATCCTGTTCCTATAGTATAAGTCCGTTGCCTTAATTGAGAAGTGTTTGTCGTCGTAGCAGCACCTATATCATATGCTGTTGTATAGCGTCTAATATGATTTACATTGCCTTCATTAGAATGAATATCAACAATATCGGAACTTATATCGCTAACACTAGCTTCTGCCAAGGTGGCAGTGTCATAAAATTTTGTAGCGGTTGAATAGTTCCTGTAGTTCACATCATCCATGGCTTCAATGTATCTATTAGGCTGGCTGGTGAGGGTGTTAGATCCATCTACATTAACATTACCATAAACGGCTAGATATTCGAATGTTTGATCTGTGCCGTTGATACTTATTGTTTCACCAGTATCATTTTGGTAGCGAGAGCGAACATTATAATAAACAGAACCACTGCCATTATCTCTTCTTAATATTACTATGTTACGTGGTTGACCAGTGGTAGAGAATGGTGTGCTAAAGCCTTCATAATCTGATGTAGGTCTTACGTTTGATTCAACAGCTGTAACGCGTTGGTCCAGATCTGTTACTGTGGTGCTCTCAAGGGTTGTAACACGAGAAGTTAAGCCGCTGATATCGGTATCATTTGCAGATATATCTGCAGAGTTATCTAGAATATCAGCGGCATTAGTTGTAATTGCAGTTGTATTTGTAGCCACTTGTGCCGAATTGTCAGGCTGTGCCTGAAGCGCTGCAATATCTGTATCATTAGCTGCTATGGCAGCTGTATTTGCAGATACTTGTGCGGAGTTATTAGGTAGACCGCTGATTGTTGTTTGTAGGCTTGTTATTGCCGTTGTATTCGCAGTTACCTGTGCTGAGTTATCAGGTAATGCGGCAACTGTTGACTCTAATGTTGAGATTGAAGAAGTATTGCTTGCGATAGTCGTAGTATTATTAGCCACATTGCTTGTATTGGTTGCAATGCTTAAAGTGGTTGCATCGATTAAATCAATTACTGACTGAAAATTTTCATTTACTTCAGATGCTAAGGCACGCTCGCCAGAAGAAAATACATGAGGGACGCCCTGCGCAAAACTTAGCGATGAAGCTAGAGCTAACGTTGAAAATAAAAAAAACTGCTTTTTCATAAATCTATTCCTAATTAAATATTTATTATTGCCAGTTGGAATCATCCCAATTGGTGTCATCCCATGTTGCTCTTTCTGCAGTGGGTGCTGGGGTTGGGTCGGGATCAGAAGATCCACCGCCGCCTCCACCACCACAGGCAGTGAGAACCGAAAAGCAGCCTATAAGTAATAGGTACTTAATTGCGCTTACATTCATACAATCTCCATTTAATGTCATTAAAAGAGTTAACGTGCAGGTTTAGAAAAGGTGGTTTACAGCAAAGATGGGTAAAGCTAATTGGGGCAGGTTTACTATCTACATCTACTGCTTCCTTGTACATTTTTATTGGTCCTGATAATCACTAAAGCTCATAACTAATTATCCGGCTAGCTTAATTGATTCTAATGAGCTGGTCAATAATTAATCGGTTGTTGGCTTTATATCTGTTTTTGCAACTATGCAGATATGAATATTAGTATTTTAAACGACTTTTTTGTGACGCGCATCACAATTCTTTGGGTCTTTTGGCTGCGATAGCCGTTAGTAGCTGCTTTTGCCCATTGCGAATGGCGGTAATTTGAACTTTATCGTTTGGTCTGACTTGAGCAATCAGGTTCATGGCTTCACGGCCATTGCCAATCGCCTTGTCGTTGATATGAGTAATGATATCTCCGGGTTGAAGGCCCGCTTGATCAGCGGGCCCATTGGGGTAGGCAATAGTGACTAATACGCCATTAGCCGTGCCTAAGTTGTAATTGCGAATAACATTGGGGTTGAGTGTTCTCGCCTCTATGCCTAACCAGCCTCTAATGGCTTCACCTGAGGTAATGATGTCATTCATGATATTAACAGCAATATCGGCTGGAATGGCAAAGCCAATCCCTATCGACGTGCCATCATTATTGCGATCAAGAATAGCAGTATTAATACCTAAAAGATTACCTTTGGTGTCTATGAGTGCGCCACCTGAGTTGCCAGGGTTAATGGCTGCGTCAGTCTGGATAAAGTTTTCATAAACGTTGAGGCCAAGCCCGTGCCTTCCCGTAGCGGAAATAATGCCTTGAGTTACTGTCTGGCCGACATTAAAAGGATTGCCTATTGCCAGTACAACATCGCCAATATGGGCACGCTGAGGTTCCCCTAGGATGATGGTCTGGATATTCCCAGCAGGGATTTTAAGGACGGCGAGGTCTGTTGCTTCATCTGAGCCGACAACGGTTGCTTTTAAATTGCGCCCATCGTAAAGGGTAACAAAGATTTCTTCTGCTCCGTCAATAACATGATAGTTGGTTAGTAGATAGCCCTCTTGGTTAACAATAACACCAGAACCTAGAGCAGAGGACATCCTCTGTTGCTTGGGGACATCGGCACTATTGAAAAAATGGCGGAATAAGGGGTCATCAAATAGTGGGTTACGGGGTAAATTAACCCGCTTGCGAGTCGAAATGTTAACCACTGCTGGTGCTGCTTTGTTGACCGCGATGGCGTAAGAGGTTGGTTGATGCGAGCTGACAGGCATAAAAAATCCAATGACTTTTTGCCCAAATGCATAACGTAACTCAGGTACCGCTAGCGTCACCCCTAGCCCAATTAATAAGCCGAATAGTATAGGGATTATGATGTAACTAGTAAGATGACGCATTCTATGACTTTGAAGTGCTAACCTACTTTAGGGGCGTCAGGCTTGGGATGGTCATCCTCTTCATTAAGACCAAATTTCTCGCTCAGCGTGCCCTCTTTACCTGGAGTTTTAGGTGCCCAATCTCTGGGTGGTTGAAAATCGCTCTCGTTCATTGATTGCTCAGTGAGTAGCTCATCGCCTTCTTCAGCATTTTTGAGCAATTGGCGGCTGATATCGACATTGGCCAGTTTTAGTGCGTCGCTGGCAAGATGCTCATGTACATCCCTATAACTCTGGGTCAATGTATTCACAAGTTTAGCCGTTTGAGCAAAATGTTCAGTCACTTCTTGTTGATATTCTGTTAAATGACTCTCTGCATCTTTTAGCTGAGTTTCCAGTGATTTAGCTTTTTGTTCCTGTGGCGACAATACGCGGCTGAGTAGTGCACCAATAATGCACCCAACGACCAGGCTAATGACGGCTGCGCTGATTAATGTATAAAGTGAAAACACAAAATTCTCCTGAGATTCTAGTTAATTTAAGCTAAAAAGCTGTTCCATATGCTTTTTAGGTGTCGATTGAGCTTATAACACTTGGGGTAAGCCTCTTTGATTTCTCAAAATGGCTGTTAGTTATGATGTTTGCTTATTATACGTGCTCTAGTCAATAAAAGCTGATAACAATTTCTGCTTATTTCAGGTCCAGTATAAAAATAGATAGTATTCAAATATCGATTCGGCCTGTCGATAACGTCAGGTGCTGAGTATAGCGCGACAAACTATGACAATCCTAATGTAAATAGCCTCTTGTCAACGATCGGTGGCCTAGCTACAGTAGCCCACCAAGGTACTATCTCGTTATTTGGCTCGTTATTTGGATGTTGTTTATGAATTTATCCCCCCTGCAACGCTACCAGCAGGATCTAAACGAATCAGGCTTTACTTACGATGCTGCACAGCAATTAGCGGTAGAAAAGCTGGACTCGCTTTATGGCAGGTTAATTAATGCTCATGAACAAGAGCAGAGTTTTTTGCCAAAAATGTTAAAAGCATTTGGTTTTGGTGGGGCAATGCAGCCTGAGAAAGGGCTTTATTTTTGGGGTGGCGTAGGTCGGGGCAAGACTTATCTCATGGATATTTTTTATGAGAGCCTGCCTTTTGAGAGGAAAATGCGTGTACATTTTCATCGTTTTATGCGCCGGGTTCATCAAGAGTTAAAATCATTACAGCAACAAAAAAATCCATTGGATGTTGTTGCTCAACGTTTAGCTGATGAGGCCAGAGTCATTTGTTTTGATGAGTTTTTTGTTTCTGATATTACAGATGCCATGATACTGGCTTCCCTGTTAGAGGAACTATTTAATCGTGGTGTTTCTTTAGTCGCCACATCGAATATTGTGCCTGATGGGCTTTATAAAGACGGTTTGCAAAGAGCACGTTTTTTGCCAGCGATTGATTTGCTCAATCAACACACTGAAGTGGTTAATGTTGATGGTGGCACAGATTATCGTCTGCGCTTACTAGAGCAGGCAGAGCTCTATCATTGGCCTTTGGATAAGGGTGCTGATGTTAGTTTGAAGGCTAGTTTTGAAAGTTTAGTGCCAGATATTAATGAAGTTGTAGAGAATATTGACTTGGATATTGAAGGTCGGGCAATCAGGGCGCGTTACCATGCAGAAGATGTGGTTTGGTTTGATTTTCTCGCGCTATGTGATGGCCCTCGATCACAAAATGATTATATTGAAATTGCGATGGAATATCATGAAGTGTTAATTTCAGATATCCCTGAACTAACGGAACAAAGGGAAGATCAGGCGCGACGTTTAATCAATTTGGTCGATGAGTTCTATGATCGTAGTGTTAAACTCATTATCTCTGCTGAAAAGCCTATTCATGAATTGTATAGTGGTAGTCGTTTAGTGTTTGAGTTTGAGCGCACAATGAGCCGCTTACTCGAAATGCAAAGTCATGAATATTTGGCGCGGCCCCATAAACCATAATCTCGAATTAATATCTTGTGCAGTGAAGATAATAAACAGGAATGACCTGTGACATTTCAGAAAATATTACAACTTCCCTGTCATTGTGTAGTTGCAGCTTCAATAACTTCTATATCCATAGACGGTAAGTTATCTCTGCTCTCAAATGATGAGGTGCAACGCGCAAACCGTTTTCGTCGAGAGGAAGACAGGCAGCGTTATATTCTTGTCCATGCTCTTAAGCGTTATTGTTTATCTCATTTGCTAAATATTGATGCCGCTCAGTTGGTTTTTTCGAGTGGTGATAAAGGTAAACCTTTTTGCAAAAACATAAACGCCCCTTTCTTTAATATTTCTCATAGTGGTGATTGGGTGTTGTTGGGTGTTTCTTCCCAAGGTGATGTTGGTGTTGATGTAGAAGTTTCAGGCCGAAAAGTGAGTGATGCTGTTGCTAATTATGCGTTAACAAAAAAACAACTTATTGATGTTAATCAGTCAAATACACCTCATCATCAGTTTATGATTTATTGGACTCAAAAAGAGGCAATTAGCAAAGCCTTAGGCTTGGGTTTGTCGATAGACTTTCAAACAGTAGAGTGTTCCGGTAGTTTGGGTGATAGTATTTCAAAACATTCAGATGAAACTCTGTATGTGCATAGTCGACTTTCAGGGAGCTATATGTTTTCTGTAGCCTCCACTGCAAAGGAGTCTTCAACATTTTATCAGCTTCGTTCATGGGAGAAAGAAGAGCTATTACTTGAACCAATGTAGGAAGACGATGCCAAATACTTCAGAATGAGCTAATATATTACAAAAATATGTAACTATTATAACTGTCGAAATTTTTAATAGTTATCTTTGACATATAAATAAACAGGCTTATACGATTGATAGATATTCACTGTCATTTTCTACCCGGTATTGATGATGGGCCCGATACGCTAGAAGAATCATTAGATCTGGCTCGCTTGGCTGTGAAAAATGGCATAACACATACGGTTATTACTCCGCATATTCATGCCGGCCGTTGGGAAAATACCTCACCTATCATTAAAGCGATCGCTTTAGATTTTAAACGCGCATTATTAGAGCACGATATTCCTTTGCAGGTCGGTGTTGCTGCAGAGGTGCGCATAGGTATTGAGATAATGGATCAAATTAATAATCGCCAGATCCCTTTTCTGGGGCGTTGGGGCAATAAAAAAGTGATGTTATTGGAAATGCCTCATAGCCATGTGCCTATGGGAATTGAACGCATGGTAAGTTGGTTATTGGAGCGCAATATTTTGCCAATGGTTGCTCATCCTGAGCGGAATAAAGATATTCATCGACGCTTAAGTAAGCTTGATCCATTAATTGAAATGGGGTGTTTATTTCAAGTGACGGCAAGTTCTGTTGCCGGACAATTTGGTGAGCCTTCGAGAACACGGGCTATTCAACTGCTCGAAAAAGGTGTTGTCACTGTTCTAGCATCCGATGCACATAATATAAAGTACCGCCCCCCCGAACTTCATCGTGGTCGAGATGCGGCGGCAGAAATTATTGGTGAAGATGGTGCTTATCGTTTAGTGCTTGATAATCCATGGGCAATTGTTTGCGACCAATTTGCCACATAGTTTTTTGTTTATTTATGATTGTAGTTGCTTAATAATTTCGATGGTTGAACTATCCCATTCAACACTACATTCCTTTGTCGTTAAGGCATTGTAAAGTGGCTTGCCAAGTTGTTTGCCCAATTCTACACCCCATTGATCAAAGGCATTAATGCCAAGTAAAACGCTTGTGACATACACTTTATGTTCGTAAAAAGCGATTATAGCGCCTAGATTTTTAGGCGTTAGCTCATCCAAAATCACCGTGTTGCTGGGCTTGTTTCCAGGAATGACCTTATGTGGTGCAAGTTGTTGAATATCATCTTCAGATAAACCTTGCTCACGCAATTCTTGCTCGGCTTGTTGTAATGTTTTACCTTGAAGCAATGCTTGAGATTGACTAATGCAGCAGGCTAGTAAATGTTCATGTTGATCTTTATAGCTGCTCATGGGTTTTTTAACAGCAATAAAATCGACAGGGATAAGTCGCGTTCCCTGATGTAATAGCTGATGAAAGCTGTGTTGGCCATTCGTGCCTTCTGCGCCCCAAATAATAGATCCTGTCGATGCTGTTAAGGTGTCTCCGGATTTGCTAACTCGCTTGCCAAGACTTTCCATATCTAGCTGTTGTAAGTAAGCAGGCAGGCGATTAAGTCGCTGAGCATAAGGTAGTACCGCGTGAGCAGAGCACCCCCAATAATGGTTGTACCAATAACTTAGCAAAGCTGCGATAACAGGCATGTTGTTTTCAACAGGCGCTTGTCGAAAATGCGTGTCCATTATATGAGCGCCATTTAATAGTTCACGGAATCCATGCATCCCTATCGCAAGCGCAATAGGTAAGCCAATGGATGACCACAGTGAATAGCGACCACCAACCCAATCCCACAATGGAAAAATATTGTCTTTAGCAATGCCAAATTCATGGGCTGTTTTTATATTAGAGCTAATAGCGACAAAATGTTTTTGTAGGTCATTCTTTTGGCATCCAGCATCTAACATCCATTGCCTGGCGCTGAGCGCATTGTTCAGTGTTTCTAGTGTCGTAAATGTTTTTGAAGCAATGACGAAGAGAGTTGTTTCAGCATCTACTGTAGATAAGGTATCTTCCAGATCAGCGCCATCAATATTGGCAACAAAATGCACAGATAATTGAGGGTGATGAAAAGCGGATAATGCTTGAGTCACCATGCGAGGTCCAAGATCGGAGCCCCCGATACCTATATTAACAACGCTCTTAATCGCTTTGCCTGTATAGCCTAGCCATTGTTGCTGATGAACAGATTCAACAAAGTTACCCATTTTATCGAGTGCCGTTTGCACCATGTTGCTAATATCAGAATCATTTTTGGGTTCTCTTAATGCAGTATGAAGTGCAGCGCGTTTTTCCGTGTTGTTAACGTGTTCACCATTAAATAATGATTCTATAGCGGTGGGTAATTCTTGCATGTTGGCTTTGCTGAATAGAGAAGCCATGACATCATCGTTTATATGATTCTTTGAAAAGTCAAAATATAGTCCGTCAACCTTCAAAGAGAATTTTTTTGCTCTTTCGGGATTTTCTTTGAATAGATCAAGCAGTGTCGATTCATTCAATTGCTTGTGCTGGGCTTTTAGTGTGTTATCCATAATAAATTTTTGATTGTTGTTTATTTAAAAGCTATATATTTTGTTAAGTGGGTTTTGTTGGATCTATAGATGATACATTATAACGTTCACGGATAAATATTAGCGTATAAACATGACGATATATGTTACAAAACAGTAATACTTGTTATCTCTCATAGTAAATTGAATTCGCTTTTATTCTTCATCATCGAATAAATCGTATCCAGCGCCATAATCGAAGAATATCAATCAGTGCGGCGGCAACATAGGTTAGTGCGCAGGCTTTTAGAATTTGTTTAATCGCTGGTATGTAGACCTTGGGAATGTAGCCGCCCTTCTCTAAAATAGGTAGTGCTTTGTTAAAACTTGCGTCATATTCTTCAGGTAGTATAGCAACATACATGAGTACGGATATTAACATTGTCATAATGCCCACTATTGCTGTTAGTGCCGATAAATGAGGCACTTTAAAAAGAATAGTAAACAGTGGCATTGCCATTAATATAAATATACCCACTTGTTGTAAACGATGGGCTTTACCTAAATATTTTTTGCGAAGCAGGCTAACGGGTTCTTCACGATTAAATTGGATCGCATGCCCCACTTCATGGGTGGCTACGGCAATGGCCGTTAACGACTTGCCGTTGTAAATATCCGGGCTTAGCCGAACTGCATTATCAATCGGGCTGTAGTGATTATCATCCTGCGATGATTGTTCTACTTTAACTGAGTCCAGTTGATATTCTTTTAGCAAGTGGACTGCTAGTTCGCTCCCTGAGCCAGGTATATTCTCTAAATTGCCATGATGCTTTTTCATCACATGCTTTACCCATAAATGAGGGAGGCATATGAGAGCCAATAACAATAAGGCAATAATTAGATATATCATTAATAACTATCGATAAGTTTGCAATTCTTTAAAAGCTTATCCTAACGGTTCGGTATTTAAAGGCCCTGGCTTAATGATTTCGTGCAATAGAAAAGTCGGCCAAATCTTGTAGTGCCTGTTTATACTCTGAATCTGGCAATAGCTTCAGTGCGGCTTTTGCTTCAGCGACATGTGCTACTGCTTTCTTTTCAGTGTAATCAATAGAGCCCGTTCGTTGAATAATGCTCACAATCTGTTCGAGTATAGCAGAGTCTATTTCTCGGGAGCCTGACTGGATGGTGTTGGCTATGAGCGCACTTTCTTCTGCGGTGCCATTCTGCATGGCAATAATCAATGGTAGTGTGGGTTTACCTTCAGCAAGGTCATCACCTACGTTCTTCCCGAGGGTATCGCTGGACCCTGTATAGTCGAGTGCGTCATCAATTAGCTGGAATGCCATCCCCAAGTGATAGCCATAGGCTTTTAGTTGTTGTTGTAGTTGCTTATCGCCATTAGATAAAACGGTTGCAGTTTCGCAGGCTGCTTCAAAGAGAACCGCTGTCTTTTTATGGATAACTTCAAAATAGTTGGCTTCGGTTAGTTTGGGGTCTCCAGCATTAATGAGTTGCTGTACTTCCCCTTCAGCGATGGTGTTGGTGGTATTAGACAAGATATCCATAATATCCATATTGCCGATAGCCACCATCATTTGAAACGCCCGTGAATATAAGAAGTCGCCGACTAGTACGCTGGGCGCATTTCCCCATTTGGCGTTAGCGGTGGCGCGCCCTCTACGCATATCAGAGATGTCGACGACATCATCATGCAGGAGGGTAGCAGAGTGAATAAACTCAATAATGGCCGCTAAGGTATGCTGTTGGGTCCCTTCATATTTAAGAGCGTTGGCAATAAGCAATACTAATAAAGGCCTTAAGCGTTTACCGCCAGCTTCAATTAAGTAATGGCCAATTTCTTCAACTAGGCCTACATCAGAGTGAACTTGTTTAAGGATAAGCTGATTGACTGCGTCGAAATCCTCGGCAACCGCTTGATGGAAAGATAGCATAGGAGATAATGTCTTTTATAATCTGAGAGTTTGAGGGCTTGATGCTAGGGAGCCAGAGAGGGTGTGTCAAGGCCACTTTGTGGTCGTGTAAAAATGAAGCAAATAAGTCATTGCGTGGGGACGCTAATTATCGTAGAATCCGCCACCTTATTTTTACTAGTAATCTCATAAACGGCGCAAGTCTTAAAGTATTGGGGTTTTAGAGCAATCCCGGACTACTTAGTGTCGTCCATTATTGTTATGGAGCAATAACGTTATGTACGCAGTGATTAAAACTGGCGGTAAGCAACACCGTGTTGTTGAGGGTGAAACCTTAAAAATTGAAAAAATTGAAGTCGCTACTGGCGAAAGTGTTCAATTTGACGACGTATTACTGGTTTCTACTGGTGATGACTATGCTATTGGTTCACCACTTGTAGAAGGTGCTGCGGTTAAAGCTGAAGTAATTAGTCATGGCCGTGCTGAAAAAGTGCGCATTATCAAGTTCCGTCGACGTAAGCATTCAATGAAGCGTCAAGGTCACCGTCAATGGTTCACGGAAGTGAAAATCACTGACATCTTGGCTTCTGGTGCTAAAGCAGCCCCAGCGAAAAAAGCAGCCAAGCCAAAAGCAGAGCCTGCACCAAAGGCAGCAGCTTCGACTGGCGGTGATGACCTAAGTAAAATTTCTGGTGTTGGCCCAGTCTTAGTTAAGAAGTTGGCTGACAACGGTATCACTACATTTGCTCAGATTGCAGCGTGGACTGCAGATGATGTTGTAGAGTTTGATGATAAACTGAATTTTAAAGGCCGTATCGAGCGTGATGACTGGATCGCTCAGGCTAAAGAATTGATGAAAGGGGAGTAATGACTCATGGCACATAAGAAAGCTGGTGGTAGTACTAATAACGGTCGCGATTCCGAGAGTAAACGCTTAGGCGTTAAGCTTTTTGGTGGACAAGCGGTCACAGCGGGTAATATCATCATTCGTCAGCGTGGTACTAAAGTGCACCCGGGTGTGAATGTTGGTTTAGGTAAAGACCATACAATCTATGCGAAAGCTGATGGCGTGGTTAAGTTTGAGGTTAAAGGGCCTAAAAATCGTCAATTTGTCAGTGTAGTTTCTGCTTAACTGACTAGTATTTAAAGCGATTTAATCTTTTTCTTAAAGCCCCGTCATTAGACGGGGCTTTTTTATTTCTGCTATTTAAAAGCTTCATAGTAGAAAAACAGTAACAGTAGTACTAAAACGGTTGGAAACGAGAAATGAAATTTGTTGATGAAGCCAAGATTTCGGTCTTTGCAGGTAACGGTGGTAATGGTTGCCTGAGTTTCCGTCGTGAAAAGTATATTGCGAAAGGCGGCCCTGACGGTGGTGATGGGGGTGACGGTGGTAGTGTGTTCCTAGAAGGCGACAATGACCTTAATACACTGATCGATTACCGCTATCAGCCAAAATATCGCGCTCAGACGGGCCAGTCGGGTAGCGGTAAAAACTGTACTGGTGCTAAGGGTGAAGATTTGGTGCTAAAAGTTCCGGTAGGAACCTCTGTTCACGATATCGAGACCGAAGAGTTATTAGGCGATATTACTGCTGATGGGCAGCGCTTATTAGTCGCTCAGGGTGGTTTTCATGGTTTGGGTAACACTCGTTTTAAATCCAGTGTTAATCGTGCGCCAAGACAAACATCGCCTGGTTCAGAAGGTGAGCGCCGTGAGATAAAACTGGAATTGAAAGTGCTGGCGGATATAGGTTTGTTAGGGCTCCCCAACGCTGGTAAGTCTACCTTTATTCGTTCGGTATCATCGGCCAGGCCGAAGGTTGCTGATTATCCTTTTACCACTTTAGTACCTAATTTAGGTGTTGTTAAAGTTCAGCAGCATCGTAGCTTTGTTATCGCTGATATCCCCGGTCTGATTGATGGTGCCTCAGAAGGAGCAGGTTTAGGGATTCGATTTTTAAAGCATTTAACACGTTGCCGAATTCTTTTGCATCTCGTTGATATAGCTCCACTCGATGGCTCTGACCCTGTTGAAAACATGCGGGGTATTACCCAAGAGTTGGCATTGTTTAGCCCAACATTGGCGCAGCGTGAAATTTGGTTAGTATTAAACAAAACTGATATGTTGCCAGAAGAGGATGTTGAGGCACGCTGCCAAGAAATTATTGAAAGTTTGGACTGGAAAGGGCCTGTCGCTTTTATTGCAGCGATTAACCAAAATGGAACACACACTTTGTGTCAACAGTTAATGGAAAGGTTGGAAGCAATCAAGCAAGCTGAATTAGACGACCCAGACTTAGTCGATGTGGAGTTAGCCCAGCAACGGCAGATGCAAGACGAGGCGCGATTACGAATCGATGAATTGCGCGAGCGCCATCGCGCTGAACGTTTAAAAGCCAAAGGTAAAGATGATGATGACAACGACGATGATTATGATGTTGAAGTTGTTTATACCGACTCTTAATTTATTAGAGCTTTTTTAGATAGAAAACGAAAATTAATCATTATTAAGTTAGTAGATGACAGTGACACAGCGACAACATGTAAAAAATGCCCGTTGTTGGGTAATTAAAATAGGGAGTTCTTTACTGACTAATGATGGTCAGGGTCTGGATGTGTCTGCGATTGAAAGCTGGGCTCAGCAGATCGCAAAACTCCGAGAGCAGAGTATCAATGTAGTATTAGTTTCATCAGGAGCTGTCGCTGCAGGTATGACTCGTTTAGGTTGGAAGCACCGTCCATCATCCGTCCATGAGTTGCAAGCGGCTGCGGCGGTTGGCCAAATGGGCTTGGTGCAAACCTATGAACAGGTCTTTCAACAATACGATATTCATACCGCTCAGGTATTAGTCGATCACGACGATTTATCTAATCGTGAGCGCTACCTCAATGCTCGCGCTACATTAAAAACTTTGCTAAACCTTGGTGTTATTCCTGTCGTGAATGAAAACGACACCGTAGTGACGGATGAAATTCGCTTTGGTGATAATGATACCTTGGCGGCGTTGGTTGCCAATTTAGTGGAAGCCGATGTACTGGTTTTACTCACTGACCAGCAGGGTTTGTTTACTGGAGATCCCCGCCACAAAAAAGATGCGGTATTAATTGATGAATGCCCTGCATCGGATACCTCTCTTGATGACATGGTTAGCGGAGCTGGTAGTTTAGGGCGCGGTGGTATGGTGACAAAACTTCGAGCTGCTCGCCTGGCTGCACGATCGGGTACGCAAACGGTGATTGTCGGCGGAAAAATAGAAAATGTGATTACACAGTTGTCCGAAGGCGAGTCTGTAGGTTCCTTGTTATTGGCCGATCAGCAACCACAGGCTGCACGTAAGCGTTGGTTAGCGGGTCAGTTACAATCCCGTGGGGAGTTAATCCTGGATGATGGTGCGGTGCGTGTATTAAGGCAGTCAGGCAGAAGTTTATTACCTGTGGGTATCAAGTCTGTTGCTGGTTTATTTACTCGTGGTGATCTGGTGATTTGTAAAAATATGAACAACAAAGAAATTGCCCGAGGCTTAGTGAATTATAACTACCAAGAAGCTGAAAAAATTATGGGTAAGTCAAGTGACTCCATTGAATCACTGCTAGGTTATAAAAACGAAGAAGAAATGATACACCGCGATAATTTAGTACTAGTTTAATTTTTAATTGTTACTGCTGTGAAAGAGCACGGGCGAATCAACCTATGAGTATTATCAAACCGCACATATTGGCAATGTCTGCTTATAAACCACCATTGGAAGGGCGTAGTCCTAAGTCGCATACATTGTTGGATTTTAATGAGCGTACGATTCCCGTCAGCCAGCCTGTTGTTCAAGCTTTACAGAGTTTTATTACTGATGGTCGCTTGCAACAGTATCCGGCGTATGGTGATATTCTTAGCCGTTTGGCAGCTTATACTGGCGCTAAAGCTCAGCAAATAATGATTACCAATGGTTCTGACCAGGGTATCGACTTAATTTTTCGCGCCGTTGCAAAACCCGATGCGGAAGCGATTATCCCGGGGCCTTCTTTTGCAATGTATAACCAGTGTGCAAACATTGAAGCGATGACGTTAATCGAGCCTCAATACAATAAAGAGTCAGGTTATCCGGTAGAAGAGGTGCTGGCGTCTATCACACCAAATACCGCCATTATTGTTGTGTCTAACCCTAACAATCCCTGCGGAACCATTGTTAGCCAAGACGTTATATTGCGTCTTGCGAAAGCCGCTCCTCATGCGGCGATTTTGGTGGACGAATGTTATTACGAATACAGTCGTCAAACAGTTGTTCCTTTTATTAAAGGAAGTATTAAAGAAAGCGCAGGCGATGATGCCAGCGGAAATGTGGGTGAAGGTTCTGGAGAAAAGCTATCAAATATTTTTGTCACAAGAACCTTTTCTAAAACCTGGGGTATTCCCTCTCTACGTTTTGGTTATCTGATCGCTGCTGCTGAGTATGTTGATGCTTTGTGCAATATTCGTGGCCCCTACGATATTAATCAGTTAGCCGTCGTTGCTGCAGAAGCCGCGTTAGACAACCCAGATTATACTGATTCATATGTTACAGAAGTGATGGAAGAATCTAAGCCACTTTTGGAGCAGTACTTTGAAGAAAGCAGTATAGAATATTGGTCGAGCAGTGCGAATTATCTCTGGGCATTTCCTGATAATGCTGAAGCTATTAATACCTACCTAATCGAAAAAGCATTTTTGGTCCGACCAAAAATGTATCAAGATAAATTGGGCCTGAGAATTACAGTAGGGACAGTTAGCCAAATCAAAGAATTGATTCAGGCATTTCGGGATTTTAGTTAGCTGAGATTGCTTCGCAGGAGCTAAAAATATATTTTTCCTACTTTTAGCTGGCAACCAGTTTAAGCTTTTTATGACTTTTCTTTTCTGAGTGGCGGTCATCACCAATGTATTTGATATGTTCTAAACCGCTTCTCAGCAATTTTAGTTGCAGTGTAAACCTCATCTGTGGTGATGCAACAGGCTTTAGCCTTAAAGGGTGAAACCAGGTGCCCCCGTCTAAGTGAATTTCATAGCCTGATTTATTTTCCCTGAGTGTATTGCAGTCGATAAATTGCCAATCTGTCAGCATTATGAGCCTCCCTATCTTTTAGCGCAGGTTAACGTATATGGCGGCGATTGTGCATCACTACTTCTGGTTAGAAATAGTGAATAATTGAAAAAACTGATGAGTTGGGGATAAACTCGATTGAGTTTTGGTCTCAAAAAAATAAATTAATGTACTTTTTGAGCGGGGAGTGTTAACTGGTTATCACTTTGCTATTTTTCGGCAGTGATAACCGATTGCTAAAAATAATATAAGCCAAACGCTTTTTCTTTCTTTAGTAACTAACCAACCATTAGTTCATCATTTTCTATGGCTTTATTACTGGTGCTTCGGCTGTTACCAATGGACTGAATGTGATCTATTCCGCTGCGTAATAGTTTTAACTGAAGGGAAAAATTCATACCCTGTGGGGCTTTGGGTCTAAGTCTTAAAGGGTGGAACCAGGTTCCGCCACCTAGATGAATTTCATAGCCAGACTTATTTTCTCGAAGAGTATTTCGATCGATAAATTTCCAGTGCATTCTTTCCTTTTCCTGAAATTAATCTTAATTAGCGATGTTGTTTTACGCGCCTATTGTAATCGATTTGTCAGATCCTTATGTCTACTAGTAGGCAAAAAAAGAAAAATTATCTGTGAAGTGCCTATTGGACATTTTGCAAAAAATAAGATAAACCTGATGACTATGCCACCAAAAATATAGCCTATTACATAATGACTATTAGCTAGTTAGGTAAAGTCATTCCAATATTTTATTCAGTTAATAAAAATTAGTATTCTGTCATTGCGCCACAGATTAAAATCATTGAATAATAATTTCTAGAGAACTTTTTAAATTGGTGCTGAGCATCTCCGTTGATGAACTCCGATAAATTATTGAGATAGAAAGCAAAGTATTGGCTGATGGTTATTTTAAAATAAATAAAGTTATAAAAAATTTACTGCTTATTATTTTGAAAATCATTTAAGGTATTATGGACGATAACATCACATCGATGACCCGCAAATTCATAAATCGCCAGGCCAGTTTTTTCCATATGCTTTTCAAATACTTTTTGTAGCGCGCGCTTTGCCCTGCTATAACGGGTCTTTATCGTATTGATTGTATATCTAGCGATATGCGCAGTGTCGATAGCTAAAATTGGGCCTAAAGATTTGCGACTTTTTTCTCTAAGCTTGCGGCTCTGGCGTATTCCAGGCCAAGGCGAAGTAAGCGCGCTTGGTCGTAAGTATTTAGGTCTGTTTTATTTGGCTGTACTTCCTCGGGGTTTGCCCAAGTGCCTGAAATTAACCTAACAGTAAAGCCGGTATCTTCTTCAATAATTATTCTATAGTCAGTGAAAAACCAGTTCATGTGATTATCCTCCTATGTTTTGAAGTATTGTCACATAAGCCTTGTTCTATGAATGTAGGTTGTATCTGAAGTTAATGTAAGAGATGGATTACAGGAGGTAAAAAATTAAGAGTTTTATAAAAACTGATAAGGGTAAGTAGGGGGGCTTTACCCTTATCAGCGACTACTTTTTGCAGGGGTTACAAGCTACTTTATTTAGGAATAAGAATTCAATGCGAATGTGTTTAACTTTTCTCTTCTATGAACCAATAAATCGATCAAGGAGCGTTTTTTTTTCTTGTCTTTTGAGTTGATAAAAGCAAAACCAGCTTTCATATATTTAGCTTGCTCATGTGCACCCATATTTGCAGGGGCTTTGGGCTCAATACTAATAGGTTCTTTCCATGTACCATCCAGTAGAGATATTGCATAACCTGATTGAGTCTCTTCAAGCATGGAATCAGTTAAAAAATGCCAATTCATTTTTGGTTTATCCCGAGTTAATTAATATTAATTGTCTTATTGGCAATTATCGTACCAACTAAATGTGAAGCTCATATTTCTGTCTATATCTATAAAAAACAGTATCAATACTGGCCGCTTTCGATAATTTCAGGCTTTCAAGCTATGATATCGTGGAGAAATATCAATTAATTTCAAGTTGGGGAGATAAATGTTGGTGCAAAAAGTGAGACCTAGTTCAAAAAAATAGACATTAAATCACTAAGAAGTGACGTTTTATGTCAGCTAGTGCCGGCTTTTGCATTGGAGATATCATTAATAGCCAAATTCCGTAACGCTGGTGTATTTGAGCCTGTTAAGCATAAATGTTCTGGCAAACTCTAAACCTAGCCTCAGATACCTAGCCTGTTCATGAGAGGGCATATCCATGGGGGCTTGTGGTTTGATATTTAAAGGTTCAACCCACGAGCCTGCCAATAGGTGAATAACATACCCAGTTTGTGATTCTTCTACAGTGAAGTCAGTTGATAAAACCCAGCTCATTTTCCCACTCTATTTCTCGTTGGTAGAAAGTTGATTTAGGCGTCATTATGCAAGGCCCTTTGTTACGTCTCTGTAGGTCGCATCTGATTATTGTGTGAGAAATATCTGACAAAGGTTTTTTTAAGAAGAGTGGTGATCGGATAGGGAAAGTGGAAGGCGTAAAATAAGATAGAGCAAATAGAGAGGAATGTGGCACATGCTAGAGGATGTGCCACATGGCAGAAAGTATTATTGTCGACTACTCACCTATAAAATATTTTCTCGCTGTTGCTTGCTGTTTCAATCCATCAGGGTCACCTTGGGTTTTTAGTTGTGCAAAGTTCTCAGCCCATGTTGACGTTCTCGTTCTAAGGGGAGGGCGCTCACTGTTAGCAACCTCTATGACGACATCAGCAGCCTCCTCTGGCGTTTGATATAGGCCATCAGCACTCGCATTATTTTGAGCATTGGCAATAAATTTTTGTAACACAGGTAAATAGTCGTCTTCCACCATTCCTCCCGTTTGTTCGATTTGATTTAGCACTGAAGCCGCAAATTCAGACGTGATGCCGCCAGGTTCGACCAGTGAAAACTTTATGCCGAATGTCGGTTGAACATAAGTTGCCAAGGCTTCGGTATAACCTTCTGCTGCGAACTTCGCGGCACAATAAAATTCATTAAACGGTTGGCCAACCAAACCACCAACAGAAGTCACGTTAATAATATGACCACTGCGTGCAGCACGCATATGAGGTAGCACTGCTTTAGTGCAGCGTACAACGCCCATATAGTTAACATCCATTACCCAATCCATTTCTTTCTCTGTGGCATGTTCGGTGGTTTTTACAAAGCCGACGCCAGCGTTATTAACTAATATATCAATTTTGCCTTCTTGACGGATAACCTCGTCAATACAAGCCTGTACGCTGTTATTATCCTGCACGTCTAATTGTAATAATTCGATAGCGAGATTTTTTTCAGCGATTTTTTCTTTTAATAAATCTGCTTTCTCTAAATTGCGCATAGTGGCGAATACTTTAAAGCCTTCCTCTGCCATTTTTACAGCCAGTGCCAATCCTAATCCAGTCGATGTTCCCGTGATGACTACCGTTTTATTGTTCATTAAGAATTCCTCTTTATTGCATTAAATAATGGTTAAGTTTTTTGTGATAGCAGCGCCTAATGTTCTCCAAGTAAGGCTGTCGTTAATGGTTCTTGAGGTAGCATGCGTTGCCACCATCGTTGATTCTTTCTCGGTTGATTCAGTAACAGTGCTTCGCCCATAATGGGGGTGGCAATCGTGACATTCTTTTCTGCAGCGGCTGCAGTAATGCGTTCGAAAGGTTCATACCAAGGGTGTAGAGCTAGATCGAAAGTGCCGTTGTGGATAGGCATTAATACTTTGCCCTTTAGATCAATATGAGCTTGAACACTTTCTTCGGGAAGCATATGAATATCTGGCCAATTAATATCGTAAGCACCGGTTTCCATCATGGTGATATCGAAAGGCCCAAAGCGCTCGCCAATTAATTTGAAGCCATCAAAATAACCACTGTCACCACTGAAGAACAAACTGTGCTTATCGGTTTTAATGACCCAGGATGCCCACAAGGTTTCATTTCCGTCAAACAGCCCGCGCCCAGAAAAATGTTGCGCAGGTGTTGCTGTAAAGTTTACATCGCCGACTTGTAAGGTTTGCCACCAATCCAGTGAGTGAATTTTTTCTGCGGGAATGCCCCATGACGTGAGGTGATTATCAACACCGAGTGGAACAATAAAGTGCGCGACTTTTTCGTTAAGCTGTTTAATACTTTGTTTGTCGAGATGATCGTAGTGATCATGAGAAATAATCACCCCCTCAATATCCGGCAAGTTATTCAGGTCTAACGGTACAGAGTGAAACCGTTTTGGCCCCATCCATTGCACAAACGAGGCTCTCTTAGAAAATACAGGGTCAATTAACCACACCTTGCCTTGTAGCTTGAGCAAAATAGACGAGTGACCTAAACGATATACCGCGTTTTCCGAATCCAAAGTGAGGCTGGCGGAGTTGATAGGCTTTAAAGGTACTTGTGTTGGCACAGGGTCAACACGTTTTTCAAAAAGGTAGCGTTTTAAAATGCTGCCAAGCTTCGATAAATCCTGTTTGATCTCTGGATTGGCATTCACATAAGCCCCTTTTTCATAATGGCTGGAATCCAGGCGTGCACTCTCAATGTTATTACTCATATTCTCTTCTGCTGCTAACGATATATTCATGGTGGCTAATGCTCCCGTTGCTAATAAGGCCCTTAGGCACATTCTCTTGACTGCTTTCAATGTTCTGTCCTGTGCTTCTCTATAATCAAAATTATGTAAACTATACTGTGCAGTTTACATTTTAAATTTGAAAAGTAAACTCCTTAGTGTAAAATATTTTCAGATTAGTGAATTAATCCAGTCAAACAGGCAAAAAGAGAGGCAAAAATGGAAGGAAAGCGCACATTAAGTGACCAAAAGCGCGAAGATATTGTTAAGGCAGCAATTCAAGAGTTCGATAATAACGGTTTCCAAAAAACCAGCATGGACCAGGTCGCTAAAACGGCGAATGTCTCAAAACGTACGGTGTATAACCATTTCCCGAGTAAAGAAGCACTCTTTACCGAAATCACGGCCATTATGTGGGAGCAGGGTCTGGCTGCTACGGCTTACCAATACCAACAAGAACTACCTCTTGATGTACAGCTAACCGCCATTGCCGAACAAGAGATGGCGCTGTTAAAGTCTTCTACCTTCATTAGCGTTTCCCGTCTTATCTTTGCTGAATGTTTTCATACCCCCGGCGCTGTCGATAAAGCCATGGCACAAATGGGCGATGCAGAAAGTGGCTTAATTATCTGGCTCAAAGAAGCCTGTGCTGATAAACGCTTAAACATACCGGATATCCATATAGCGTCATCACAATTTTATGGCTTACTGAAATCTGTTGCCTTTTGGCCGCAAGTCGTTGGTTATGGTGCCTACCCAGAAGGAGAACAATATAGAGAATTGGTCGACTCATCCGTTGCGATGTTTTTAAAACAGTATGAGGCCTAGTGATGGGTTTACGGTAGCTTTTGCACAAGCTGCCTTTTAATTTGCGCCAGCCACTTCTCAAAAGGAATCAATACATTTTTAGCAGCCGTTAACATTGATGAGGTATCAAATTCATTAATGATGTTAAGTCGAATTAACTTTTGCCCTTAAAATATACCTATTGCACCCAAGAGGAATTTAGGAGTAGAATCGCGCCCGAATACGGTTTTCTTAATCGAGATTAAAAGGGAACACGGTGTAGAACCGTGGCTGCCCCCGCAACTGTAAACAGAGAGTATCAACTTCTTATACCACTGGGAAACCGGGAAGGTGAGTTGAATGCATTGACCTGTGAGCCAGGAGACCTGCCGTGTGAATCATCACCTACCACCGAACGGGGCGTTCGCTGTGGGACGGATTATTCCGCAACGGTGATAATAATATTTATTATTGTTGCTGGAGCGAATCCGTGTGAAGGTTTTCATTGTCTTCCCATGCTTCCCCTCTGCTACGTTTATGCATATCACAAGATATATCGCTTGTGATGAGGTTTTTTCGTGTCCAGCTTTTACACCCAGATTTTTAGGAGCGGATCATGCAAACCTTTAGCCATTTTTTTATAAAAAACGTATTAATAATGAGCTTGATAACACCGATGGTGATACAAGCGAATGAATTAAAAAAAGAAGAACTTCAAAAAATTGTAGTGAGTGCGTCTCTCGTTGAAACCCCTCGTGAAGCTTCAGGTAGTGCTGTAACGGTTTTGGGTGCCGATTATCTTGAGGAAAATAAAATTCGAATCGTTTCTGATGCACTGCGAGATGTTCCTGGTTTAGCCGTTAATCGTTCAGGTGGGGTTGGCTCTTTAACACAAGTACGCATTAGAGGGGCTGAAGGTAATCAGACTTTAGTGTTGATTGATGGCATTGAAGTAAATGATGTTGCCTCAGGCTCTGAGTTCGACTTCGCCGATTTAATTAATCTCAACGTTGAGCGCATAGAAGTCTTAAGGGGAGCTCAAAGTGCGTTGTGGGGCAGTGATGCGATGGGTGGTGTTATTAATATTGTGACTAAAAAAGGAGAGGGGCCCCTAAATGGCCGCATCAGTGTAGAAGAGGGGAGTCTTAGTTCCCATCAACAAAGTTTTAACGTAAATAGTGGTTCCAATAGATATCATTTTTCACTAAGCGGTAAACAATTTGATACTGATGGTATTTCTATTGCGAATGAAGATCGTGGTAACACAGAAAAAGATGGCTATAGCAATACCAGTGTGAATATGAAAGCAGGTGTAAAACCAATGGACAATGTTTCACTGGATATTGCGCTACGCTATGTCGAGGCCGAAAGGGATACCGATGCTTTTGTTGGGGGTGTCGGCGCCACTGATGCGGATGGCTTTTCAGAAAAAAGGCAAAAATTTGGTAAATTCTCAGCTAATGTAGCCACCTTAGATGATCAGTGGTTACATAAACTGGAATACTCTTATGGTGATACAGACAACAAATCGTTTGGTGGCTTTGACTTTTTTAGCCAGGGAGAAAAGCGAAAAGTAAATTACCAAACCGATTTTTTTCTTAACCGCGAGCGATTAAAGCAGCGGTTGACCCTAGCGGCTGAGCGCGAAGAGGAAACCTTTGCTAGTCAGAATGCTTTTTCTGATGTGGATCGAACCATAAAAGTCTCAGGGTTTATTGCTGAATATGGCATTAATATCAATGATATTTTTTACTCAACGATTGCTGCTCGTCATGATGATAGTAGCCTCTTTGAAAATACTGATACCTATCGCCTGACGCTGGCGAGTTGGCTGACTGAGAATATTCGCAGTCATGCTAGTATTGGAACCGGTATTAAGAATCCAACAGCATTTGAGCTTTTTGGCAGCAGTGCGAATTTTACGGGTAACGCTGATTTGCGACCTGAAGAAAACTCTACATGGGATGCTGGTATTGAATATTACTTTGAATCCATTGATGGTTATATTGACCTAACCTATTTTTACAGCGACGTTGATAATTTGATTATTGGCTCTGGTACTACCTCCGTAAATCAATCCAGTGATTCTACGATCGAAGGCATTGAGTTGAGTGCAGTGCTGCGCCCTTCTAATGATTTTCGTATTAATGCAAATTATACCTATACCGATACCAATGATGGCGATGGCAATGAACTGGTGCGTCGGGCCAAACATATCGCGAGTATCAATAGTAGTTATCTTTTTTCTGATCGCAAAACACAATTAACCGGTGGCATACAGTACAACGGCAAACAAGATGATTTTGAGTTTGATGCATTTTTTAATCGTACCCAAGTAACACTTGATGATTACACCTTAGTGAATGTTGCTCTAAGCCATAAAGCTTCTGACTCTATTGAGCTGTACGCGCGTATCGATAATCTCTTCGATGAAGAATACGAAGAAGTATTAACTTACGGCACACCGGGTATAAACGGCACAATAGGTGTTAGTATTAAAGGTGATTTGTAATACAGCAAAACGATGCAACTCAAGCCAAATAAAATAAAGGTTTTTGTATTTTCATTGCTTAAGCCTTATGTGCTGCTAGTAATTTTTTTACTGGCAGTTGTACTGGCAAGTACAGTATTGCTTTGGCCATTGGATATTCGCGTTCAATATTTTAACGAGGCGACGCTAAAACCTGTTCGCATTGAGGGCATCGGCTTTCCAAAAGTGTTAACCGATGCAACAGGTGAGAAATACGTATTAAAAAAGCCTCCTCAGCGCATTGTCTCAGTCACGTTGGGGACGGATGAAATATTGTCGGCTTTAGTGGATCATGAGCGCATTGTTGGGGTGACGTACTTAGCGGACGTCGTCAGCATGTCTAATATTCCTAATCAATACCCCACCCGTATTAAACGAATCCGCGGTGAGATAGAAGAAATTCTCGCTTTAGAACCTGATTTAGTTTTTGTTGCCGGTTATACACGAGCAGAAACCGTACGTTTGTTATTAGGGGCAGGTATTCCTGTGGTTCGATTATCACAGTACAACTCATTGGCAGATATTGAAAAAAATATTATGACCATTGCAGAGGTGACTGATACGAATGAAAAAGCGTCAGCATTGATTAAAAGCCTAAGAGCAATCGTTGAAACAGTGCAAGAACAAGTGAGTCACGTCAAGACTCCCCGGGTACTGGTATACAACCTTCAAGGTTATACCTCAGGTGATAATACAGTGATGGATGAAATCATTCGTCTCGCCGGAGGGTATAACGTCATGAGTGAAACAGGGGTTCAAGGCTCGCAAAAAATTAGTGAAGAAATGGCGATTGGGTTAGCGCCCGATGTCATCTTGATGTCCGGTTGGTCACCAGAAAATAAAGTAACACCTGCTGAGCAATTAATACAGCTTTCTGCCTGGCAATATGTGCCTGCGGTTGTTAACAACCGTGTCTATGACTTGAAAGGTGCATGGGTGTTGTCGGTCTCTCATTACAGTTGGAATGGAATAAGTGACGTGTCTGATTTATTGCATCCGTGCAATGTTAAAAAATGTTAGTTGAAGAAAGGGATTCCTAATGATTAGTCTTAGACAATTACCTATCAGCTTATTCGTGCTACTTACTCTGTTATTGTTGCTAATGTTTATTGGGCTTTTTCAGGGGCCTGTTGATATTCCTCTGCATGCCACACTAAAAATGATAGGTCAGTGGTTAGGTTGGCCTGTTGAACTTAATGGTGTTCCGGCCTGGATGTACAGTATTTTAGTGGATGTCCGTATGCCGCGTATTTTGGTCGGTGCAATGGCAGGTGCCTGCTTGGCTATTTGCGGTACCGTTATGCAAGGTATGTTTCGCAACCCCTTGGCTTCGCCTTCGATCTTGGGTGTATCATCCGGCGCTTCTTTGGGCGCAGTGCTAGCGCTTTATTTAGGGTTTGCATCCATTTCGATTTGGGCGCTGCCATTGTTTTCATTTCTGGGTGCGAGTTTAACCCTGCTAGTGGTTTATCGTATCGCCAGCCAGCGTGGGCAAATGTCTGTTGGTACTCTCTTGCTCGCCGGTGTTGCTATTGCTGCATTGAATACGGCTGCTTCGTCTTTAATTCTGGCGTTATCGCTCAATAATTGGGAAGTCGGAAGAATTATTGTTTACTGGACAATGGGAGGACTCGATGGCCGTACCTGGGACCATGTGTCACTCATTGTACCTTTCAGCATTGTGGGTATTAGCTTACTGTTGTTTTTTTCAAAGCATTTGGATGCGTTATTGCTGGGAGAAATCCATGCAGCATCCATTGGTGTTGATGTGGTTAACACTCGCCGGTGGTTATTAATCATTACGTCATTGCTGGTTGGTGTCACCGTATCGGTGTGCGGTGGAATTGGTTTTATTGGCTTGGTCGTCCCGCATATTCTCCGGCTTATTTTAGGCCCCCATCACCGTTATTTATTGCCGGCGTCTGCCTTAGGGGGTGCAATTTGCCTCGTCGGTGCTGACCTTTTTTTGCGTACCGTATTGCCCGAAAAAGCAATTCCTCTAGGTGTGATTACTGCCGCATTAGGTGCGCCTTTCTTTTTATTTTTATTAATCAAAAAGCGTTGGACAATATCATTATAAGGTAAGGTTTATAGTATGGATTCGTTGATTCTTAAACATCTACAAAATGTTCAAAGTAGTTGGAGCCTGGGAGCTTTCGGTGCGTTGGGAGAGTTCAGTTGGGACCGCAATGAAACGCTGTTAATATCGCCGGATGAAAAATTAACAATCTGTACGTCGCGAGGAGGCTTGCGAATAGATAGCCTGGATCAGTGTACGCCAATAGCCTATGAAACTGCTAGACGACATCGAGACCATTGGGGGCAGGCACTGGCACTTTGTTTATCCGAGCAACAGGCCACTATGTCTGGTCGCAAAACGATAACGGAAGTCGGGCACGATAAAAAAAGTCTATTAGATTTGCATCGCGATGACATTCTTTTTGACCTTGGTTTAGGTACACCCTATGTCGATATTTTTGTGAGGACGTCGTCCTCTGAGTTAATTGATGCTCTGCGAGCAGCATCGGGCTCTTCTATTTTGGCAAAAGGTAATAAAGCATTTTCGGCTATCTTACAGCACAACCCTCACCGGGTTTTTGTTTCTCGAGTGGGGCGCTTAGAAGTCTATCAAGCCATTGGCGTTGATGCTTCTCCGGAAGGCCCACATACTCATGTGCTGCCTAAGTTATTAGCATCCGGTTTACATGATGCGGCCAATACACCCATTCCCTCCGGTATGGTTTCCGGTTTAATGCTTTACCCGGGCAACCCTTGTGTTGATCTATTGGGCAAGCCACGAGCGTTTGATTTACAACTTCACCAGCAATTTGAAGGTATGTTGTCGAAATATGGTTTGCCCGACTATGTGCAGGAGAAAGAGCGTATCATCAATGCTTATAACCAAGGTATTGAGATTGATGATTACTCCAAACCTAACAATAAACTGGGCCGGTTAGCCGCCCGAATTTCATTGCGTCAACTTGCTCATACTCAGCCAGATTCAGAACAACTGAAACAATGGCGAACTTGTTTTGACCGCCCGCAAGAGAAAAAAGAAGTGGCACTATGACAACTTATTTGGAATGTTTGGATATTAGTTTTCATTTTTCTCGACAAAAAGTGATTGAAAATATTTCCTTACGTTTTGGCAAAGGGCAGTTGGTTGGTTTAATTGGCCCCAATGGTGCGGGTAAATCCAGCCTGCTCAAATTGCTGATGGGTTTACTCGAGCCTAGTCAGGGAAATGTGTTACTGGAAAGTCATCCATTGAGTCATTATTCAAGGCGCAATATTGCCCAGAAAATTTCTCTCGTGCCGCAAGATGTCTCGATTGGTTACGCGTTTACCGTGAGAGAAATTGTCGCCATGGGAAGAAATCCTCACCTCGGTGCCTTTCAACTTGAAAGTGAAAAAGACCGCGACTTGATTAATGATGCCTTGGCGAAAACCGATTTACAGGGCATGGCAGACCGCAGAGTTGATCAGTTGTCGGGCGGTGAACGCCAGCGAGTGTTTATTGCCAGAGCACTAGCGCAAGAAGCGCCTATCGTATTGATGGACGAACCCACGGCGAGCCTTGACCTTTGTCACGCGCTGGACATCATGATGCTTGCAAGGCGTTTGGCCGAAGAAGGCCGACTCGTGATTGTTGCGATTCATAACCTGGAGATGGCATCGCGCTTTTGTCATCGGCTAACCCTGCTATCCAAAGGCCAGGTGGTTGCCGATGGTTCTCCTCTCGAGGTGATTACAGAGGAAAACCTACGTCGTTACTTTTCCATTGAGGCTAGAATCGACACCCATGTATTAAACGAACAAGGCGTTAAAGTCACCGCTGTAAAATCAGTATGAACCTAAGTCTGTCTTATTGATGAGGCTAATCATTGGCGAACTTACCCATTTATTGGCCGGAATAAATAGGCTTTCGTCGTTCGATCCAAGCCGTTAAGCCTTCAATAATATCCTGAGTCGGTACCATTCGCGCGAATTGTTCCTTTTCTATTTCTAGTCCCTCTCCAATAGTTGTATTAATACCCCGGGTAACGGCTGCAATAATACGGGCAGCTGCAATAGGAGAATGCTGTAAAATACGTTCAGCTAACTCAAGGGCTTTAGGTATTAATTGGTTATGGGCGACCACTTGATTAACCAAACCTAATTCATAGGCACGCTCTGGTGAAAACCTATCGCCGGTGAGCAATAACTCCAGTGCTCGCTTCCGCCCTGCAAGCCGAGGTAAGCGCTGTGTACCGCCAAATGTTGGGGGGATGCCAAGATTAATTTCGGGTTTAGCAAAAACAGCCTGGTCACTGGCAATGGCTAAATGTGCGGCCTCTGTAATCTCGCACCCACCGCCAAAGGCGATACCATTAACGGCGACAATAATCGGCTTCGGAAATGATTCGATTCTCGATGTCATCGTTTGCCCTCGGTGTACAAATTCCCTAACCGCCGTATCAACCCCTTGTTGGATACTTGCTGTAAACTCGTGAATATCCCCACCGGCAGAAAAGGCTCTGTCACCTGCACCCGTTAAAATAACCGCACGAATAGACGAATCACTTTCTATTTCGTCTAATAGCACTAGCAGGCGATCATTCGTCGCATAATTTAAGGCGTTTAACTTTTCGGGTCTATTCAGTGTCAGTAATGCGATATCCCCTTGCTTTTGAAATAGTATCAGCTCGTTCATTTGTTACCCTCATCATTACTTGTCGTTGAGAAAAGAGTAGGCCTAAACTAAACTAATGTACACTCACTATACGGTATACATAAATGAAGCAAGCCAAAAATACAAAAGAGCGTATTGTTGATGCCGCCAATAAATTGTTTTACCTCGCGGGTATTAAAGCCACCAGTGTTGATGCCATCGCAGAAAAAGCCGGCGTGACAAAGCGAACGCTTTACTATCACTTTCAGAGCAAAGATGACCTAATCACTAAGTATCTTAGCGCGAGAGATCAAATAAACCTTCAAGCCTTTCAGAAATCGTTTGATGAGCAAAAAGGTGATATTACTAAAAAAATACGTGCCGTTTTCGACAGTGTTGTAACAGCGACAAGCCACACAAAATGGCGAGGCTGTGGGTTCCAACGAACCGCAGGGGAGCTTGCAAACAAGCCAGGCCACCCTGCGATAAAAGCAGCTTCTGTTCACAAGAAAAATGTTGAAGCCTGGTTAACTAAAGAATTTAATCAGTATGACGTTACTAATGCTGACGTCACCGCGCGACAGGTTTTTTTACTGCTAGAAGGTGCATTATCCTCCATGCTCATTCATCACGACTCGGCGTATATACAAGAGGCCGGTAACGCTGCTGCGTTATTAGTTGCCAATGCTGTTGAGAGTTAGAATAGTTTTATAGATGAATTTAAAAGTGACTGGAAAAATTTATTGTTGTAAATGAAGGATTACGTGCCATGGTAAATAGGGTGAGTATGAATAGCCGTTAAACTTAATAAGCGAGGCTCCTCATTGATAACAACAATGTGACCTTTTTCACATAATCGGGCTATTACCTACTATCAATATAGAAATTACCCTAGAATCCCAGCTGCATTGTCACAAAATGGAATAGGACACGGAAAACCATGCCACAGCTACTTCACTATCCACAACATTGTCGTACATTAACCGACGTTGCCCAACAAGCCTGCATCAACCCCAACGATATCGATAACTATGCACAAGTGCTGGCCAAGGCCAACTACAAACAGCCCAATGACATACTCTCCCCATTTACCCCGGTTATCTTGCCAGAAAACCGCCCAGGCAGTTCCCTAGACAGCACCGTAAGAATCCCTCGTTGCACTGTTAATGAGAACAAACGTTTGGCCACATTAAACCGCCAGATTGGCGGCGCAGGCACACTCGCCTTGGCGGACCTGGTGTGGGAAATCACCAAAGATGGCGCCCATAACGCTTGGCAATTCAGTAAACAGAATGCCACCACCTTTGGTAGTGGAGGCGGGGTAGCGCTGGTTCAAACCTCTAACATGTTGCTGAATAGTATCGACGAATACCAGCGTGAGCTAACACTCTCCGAAAACTTGATCGGCCATAATGCTGCCGACCCAACAATAAAACGGCAGAAGATTAAAGAAAAAGCGGCCTTCGACCGCATGTATAGAACGCTGGACCGCAAAGGCCAGCAATTCATGCATAAGTACACAGTGAAAACCCGGCAAGTGAAAAGCCTCACCGGTAAAATAATGACGCAATCTATCCCGCTAAGCGATAGCACCTATTACAGAAACTTAACTAACCTAGCCAAAATGGGCAAAGTCGTTGCCCCCGGTTTAGTACTGCTGGATGGCTACCTACGCTACGATGGCGTTATTGATATGTACCGCGCCAATAATCCAAAATGGAAACGGCAGGCAGTAGTGGAAACAACTAGTTTTACTGCTGGATTACTTGCGGCGGGGGCCATCGCTTCAATTGTTGTAGCCATGACACCAGCAGGGTTATTAGTTGGGTTTGTTGTTGGAGGGATGGCAGCGGTTGGGTTTGATTTAATGGCCAAAGAAACAATAGGGGTTATTTATGACGGCTTCTAGCGATCCCGTTGCCTTATGGCAATGGTGGTTTAGCTTAATAAGTGTAGGAGCAATAGCGCTCATGTTGGTATCTGTTATCATTTTGAGATTAACGCTAGACCGTCGTGTTAGAAAAGCTTTGCCTGCCGACAAGGTTTATAATTGCCCTTTAGATTGGTATGGGGGCTTTATACGCTCAATGGTCTTTTCACTTGCCTGCTTGTCTGATCGACCAAAGCGCTATGCCATGAAGGATTACTATGACAGTTTTGATGTCAAAGCCTTTGCCAATCGTTTCGAAAAAACAACTGCTTGGATTTACGTCGCCAGCTTTTCCATTTTAAGTGTTTGTACTTTATTTTTTCTAGTGACTAAATATGCCGGCATACTCGAATGGCCTAGCAGTTATGATTGATAATGGGATAAAGAAAGTATCAGCTTCACTCTATGATCTGTTTTAACCAGTGCATCCCAATTGCGCAATTTATACTCTTAGCTTTTTCAGGCGTGTCTGGAATTCTTTTTATTTTATCACCATTAGTATTACGATTAACTTTAGATCGCCGTGTAAGAAAGGCTCTACCTGTAGATAAAGTTTATAATTGCCCTTTGGATTGGTATGGTGGTTTTTTACGTGCGATGGGGTTTGGTATAGCTGCTGTTTTTGATCGAGCCAAAAACTATGGTATGAGAGATTACTACAATGGTTTTGATGTTAAAGCCTTTGCTAATCGTTTTGAAAAAACTATTTCTTATATTTATGTAACCAGCTTTATTATTTTTATGTTATGTATAATGCTAACTTATGTGACAGATTGGTTTGGAATCTTCGAATGGTAAGTAATTGAATAAAAATAAAATCTATTTAGGGTTGCAGTAACGATGGCTGACCCTTGGCTACTTATTTTCGATATAGTGAGTCTGCTTTCAATAGTGCTTATGTTGATATCTATTATCATTTTGAGGCTAACGCTAGATCGTCGTGTCAGAAAAGCCATGCCTATTGATAAAATTTATGAAATTAGTAGGGTCAGATACAACTTATATGTTCCACTGTTGCAGGCGTTAGGTACCTCATATGCCAAGAAAAAAATAAGTAGAAATAAGTAGGGTCAAATACAATTTTTTCTTTCATTTTTAATTTAATACTATCGCTAGGCTATTATTTACAACTTTCTTTATAGTCTTTTTTGTCCCACCAATTATCAAGCGACTTGCACGGCGTGTGCTTTAAGTATAGCTGATGAAGGTCATCAGAATTATATAGGTCAATACATTTGGCGCTATTAACTTGTCCGCCATCTTTGCTTTGGTAGTCTTTATTTTGCCAAACTTTCACTAAATCTCTTAGTTCATCGTAAACATCTAACGACATATTGCCTCTCTGAATATATCCATTAACGGCTTTGTTAGTGTCTTTTGCCAGCTCTTCGGAATCAAAAGATGAAGCGAAGCAAATTGCCAAGCCAAAGTTTTTAAAATAAAGTTCTTCTTTGACTGGTTTGGTAGCATGGCTACCGCAGGCTGCTAAAATTATGCAAAGAACAAGGGTGACTAATTTTTTAATATCCATAGGTGCGTGGCCTAATGCATTTATCCATCCGTCAACTTCAAAAACAATAATACCTTTGTTCCCAGCTAATTTCTCTGGTGTTGGTGCAACAAAACTCATGTCAGGCTTACCAAAAAGTTTAGTAAGATGCTTAATCATATCTTCTACACGATATAGATACCAATTTCCATTTTCTCCTGAAACAGTTTTACTTCCCATTTTAGAAATTTTAAAGCCAGTGTTGTTTAACACATACGATAATCTTATAGCGCATAAATTTTCAAACTTGCCTTGTTTTACTGTAAGTTTGTTGACGTTGTAGTCTACTTTTCCGCCAACGTATTTTCCTGCCGCAGATACGGAGCCTCCTACATCATCGTAAACATGCCTGAAATATCTTACAGCCTCATTTAGTTTTGGTCTTTTGCTATTCATTGATCACCCTCCTTGTAAAGTGTTTTTATTTGAGGCGAGGATGTTATGTTACCGCTATTGACCTTGCGAGGTCTGGCGCAAAATATCACGTCGAAAATATAACTATGTCACAATTTTATTATTCTGGTTAAGTAAGTAGCATAAAAGAACCATAAAGGGGGGCGCAATTATTTTTAAGTTACTGCGCCCAGAATACTGTTATCACTATAAATAGGTATTGATAGCGGGTAAGAAAATAGTGGAAACTGACTCTTAAGATAGCTTATATCAAGGGAGGTTAACACATGGATAAAGTCTCAAAAAGTGCGCCGCTTCGTCGCTTCTCACTCGCAGAGAATGGTGGTTGCGGTGCTTGTTCTGGTGGTTTTATTGCCCCGACACTGCCTGATCGCCTTTTACGCCCAATCGCCCGTGACTTAAGTGATGGCAGGTTTGGCTTTACCACTGTTTACCCTGACGATGCCCATGGCGGCGCAGCAAGAGATTGTGGTTTCGGGGCGATACTGCTTGATCCGGATGGGAATCAATGGCCGCCTCCGCCTAATGCCGCAGAGTTCAGGGAGGTGATGCAAAGTCGTTATCCGGGGCGCCGCTATAAGTTTACGACGAATCAAACCTTTGATGTGTCAGCCCATGGATTTATGGAAGGCAGTGTTCGCAGTGTGACCGAAGTGAATATCACAGTCATGGTGGTTGATGCCGTACACCCTGAGGGCATCGAGGGCGAATATTTTGAGGTTGCCCGTTTAGAGGTGCACCGCCAGTCATCGACCAATCCCTTTGGTTGGGCGCCTTACTCTAATAACGCAATCAGTTTTCAGGTTAAGACAGGCATAATAGGCGCAGGGCAAGTGCCTTTTACCACAACCTTTTGTAATCTCGATGTGCCGGCGGATTATCTATTCCGTATTGTTCCCGCAGAGGGGATTTCGGATTTTGTTTTTCATGCTGCAGCGTCTTACAATGGGTATACAATATAAGAATAAAAAGGGTGAACATAACCCGCCAACGCTTTTGTTTGGCGCAGGTTACAATAGGCAATATCTTCTTATATCTGTAATCTATGCTTCATAGAGAAAATAAATACTTCATTGTCTATATAGAAAATACCATCAATTTAAGTTGTTAATGATATCGACAGTAGTCGTGTTATATAAGTGAAATATTTAATTACTATGTACTGTTAAAATTTTCTAAGTAAATTTAAAAATTCTGATACGAAAAATTAACTTATATTAATTGAGGAATAAACTATGTCCACATTAAGTGATGCGTTAACGGGTTTAAAGGATCTTGCTGCTGATTTTTCTAGCCTGGATGTGCAAACCTACACCGGTAAAATATCGGCAATCAATCGTGATGCGAATGGTAAGATTCAGTGGTCTGAATTAGCCAATGGTGCTTTTGACGAAGCCAATGCTGACCTTGACGTATTGTTAGCCTCTTCATTTAAAATTGATGGAGATGCGGAGCTGTTTATATCCGAATCCGGCGTGTCTGAACAAGCTCAAGCAGCTCATGATGCAGCAGTTAAGTCAGGCGCGACGCTACGTTCTGAAATTATAAATTTTTTCAAGTCAAAGGTTCCTTTATAAAGCGATCGAATGACTGTATCTCACTGTTAGCTAAATTGAGTATGGCATGTCTATCGAACTTATTAAACAATCGGAATCGAACGTAGATGCATTAATCCTGTTCGAGAAAGATCTCGATCTTGCGCGAGCGGAGAATGTCTCGGGTTTTATTGGTATACCTGAAACAAAAACACGTTTTGATACGTTATCGCTGAATGATGAGATGAATGATGTCTTTCGCGATAGGCTCTATCGTCTCGGGTATTTAGAGAGAAGGCATCCAGCACCAGAAGACCTTGATGATTTAGACCATGCGGTTAAAAAATTACAAGCAGAAGCGGGCTTGACGGTTGACGGTTGGGTCGGTCTTCAAACGTGGCAGGCGCTACAAGAGTTATTTTCTTTTGAAAATGACTCTAATCTTAAAAAATGGAATGTGCTTCCCTTCAGCCCCTTTATGAAAAAAGCGGTTTGTCTTCGTTTAAAAACATTTGGGTTTGATATTACCGTTAATAGCCGTCAGAAAAAGCTTGATGATGTATTAAACAAATGGAAAGCATTTTTAGTCGTATTAGGCGCAGCTCCGAAGGAGATGCTCACAGTGACAACGCTGGTGGATTGGTTATTTGATATTGATAGGCTTTCTCAGCTCGTTTACAAACGTCGACGACGCTTGCTGCAGGCGTCCAATAATAAAAATCTGATTCGTCAATGTGTAGGTTGTTTGCTGAAAATAGAACTTTGGTTGCATGGGATTGATGGTGTACATCCAAACGGTAAAGTATTAAATGTAAAGCGCTACCGAAAAATAGGAAGAAAAAATACTTATCGTTATAAATCCGATTATAAAATGCTAAGGGAATTTTGGACCGATGTTGGCATTGACACTAAACACAATGATAACCCTTTGGTTCTTTATTTGCGCAGCTTTAAATACCTGACTAGCGATGACGAAGAAGCTTTGAATAAGGCTACAGTCATTGATAATGTCATAGTCGAGCTCGAATCTGACACTGAGCTTGCCAAAAAAACCTGGGAGGATATGAGCATAACGGGAAGGCTGGTCGATGGTTTAAGGCGAGCTGCCCGTTGGCTATTTCGTATTATTAAAAAAACAGCCAAATTTTTTATTAAGAAAATGAAGGGTATTGTTCGTATCGCGAAATATCTTGTGACTGAAGGTGTCAGCTTTGTTCGAAGAACATTTAAGTTGTTGGCTGATGGGTTTACCATGTTTTTGAGAAACCCCATCCATAATTTTGATAACAAATTAATCGTAGGTCGCGATATTGACTTTGATATGAAGGTGTTTATTGACAAGCAGCTACAGTCCGGCGAATTGAACCGAATGATTAAGTATATGGAGGCGGCAAACCTGAGGTTGAAAGCGGCTGTGAGGTTAACGGTTTTATTAGTTGATATCGTAAAGCTAATAACTAGCGCAGCTGCCGGGTTTACATGGTTATGGCTAATTAAATCCATTTTACAGTTCAGGAAAAATCTAAGCAGCGATGATATTCGATTGATTAAATCCGCTTATATTTCTTATAGTTCCTAGAGCCTTACGTAGAAAGGATAAATAATCTAAACAGAATCTTACTATTCTCTATTGGCAATAGGCCTTTGTTTTTATAAAAATCGATAAACATTAACAATGTTGAGTTCTCAATGCTTCTATCACTATAAATAGCTATTGATAGTGCGTAAGTAAATAGTGGAAACTTAATTCTTAAAATAGTTTGTATCAAAGGAAGTTAGCATATGGATAAGGTTAAGCCAGGTAAAGTATTGGTGCGTTTCTGCACTATTTTAGTGGGAATACAGCTTTCGTTTATTGGTCAAGTGAGTGCCCAGCCAATAGCAGATCAGTTTTTATTTAGTTGGTATAGCCAAGGAAGAACTGATAACTTTGCCACAACTGATAATCGTTGGCGGGGTAAAATCGGTACCCGTCGACTTCCAGACTATCGATTGTATAGAATAGAGGGCGCAATTTTCTCTCCTGACCTTCCCCCACCGCCTGATACAGTTCCTTTATATAGTTGGTATAACCCTACAACTAATGACAATTTTATAACCTCCCACCCTGAATGGCATCCTGATGAAAATAATGTAGGGCCGTCACCTGAATATCGGTTTGTCCGAAAAGAAGGATATGTTATCAGTCCATCGCGCACGCCACCCTCTGGGTTCGTCCCAATTTATTCTTGGTATAACAGCGCAAATGGTGATAATTTTGCAACAACTGATCCTAGATGGGTAAATAGGTCTGACCAACCTAGGAGCGGCTATAACTTTAATCGCATTGAAGGTTATGCACGCCAAGTTTCGTCTCGTGATATCCGTAATGAGCGACTGCCCGAATTTGTTCCTTCACGAGACGGCGATCGTGACGGAGATGGCCTTCCAGATTTGTGGGAAGAGGCAAGGTCATCATGGGGTTTAAGAACAAATCAAACGGATTTGATATTTGTGCCGGTATTGCGTCCTGATGTGCCACTATCCACCTACCAAGCGGAAATAGAAAAATTTAAACAATTTTATAAGAACATTCCAATTCAGAACATATTTGGCAGTACAGGCATCAATATTATCCAAAGAGCAGCGCTTCGATTACCCAATCGATTTCGTTCTGATGCGACACCTTTTTTGTTGCCAGATCTAGCCAGAAATATTTCCGTTAATGCTAACCTAAGAGACTATGCTCATGCTCTATTTTTGGAACCTCCAGGTTCTGGTGGGTCGGCGGCAGGAATTTGGGGTTCATCAGGTGCATCTGCGCCAGAAATGATACATGAAATGGGCCATATGTTGATGTTGCCACATGAGCCAGGAGTAAATGTTAAAGGACAAAGTCCACTTCACGCGAGCTTGATGAATTATGACTATACAGGTAGTTTTAATGGAAGCCCGAACAACATTCAATTTAGCCCCGGACATTTTTCAAGCCTTACACTTGATGAAAGAAATTTAAATGAAACACTACGTTTCTCTGCTGAAGAGCTTTCATTCTTAACCTACGAGCCATATGCTTTTGACGTTCAGTCGCTTGGGCGTGATGTAGCATCTGTTGACTTCAATCGGAATGGCATTCATGCAGAAGAAAATATTACAGCCGATATTAACGATGGAACTAGCCATAGTGTGGGTCGTGACTTTAAGGTTATTGGAAAAACCGAGTCAGTCGTTTCCATGGCTTCGGTTAGGGACTTGTTAGTCATTGTTACCACAGAAGCCAACGTTGGTGGATTTCCACCACATATTACAAACCATGATAATATTTTCCCAACAAGCACTAAAGTAATAGCTCGAGTGTTTAATAAAGAAGATACTGAAGTCGCCAATTTTCAAAATCACTTAAATTCTCAGGACATTACTCCCCCAAACCTTACTATCAATGGCGCACCTTCTTTGATAAATATTAATGATGAAATTGTTATGTCAATTCCTGTGAGAACTGGCTTAGCAATAATCAAGTATGCACTGGAAGATGATCGAAGATTTCGAGTGAAAAATTCTTTCGTTACCAGAGACCCAATTTCAAATCCATTCTTAGGATTTCGAGATGATGTTGTACTTGTCAACTCAGGTAGTGATGAATACTTCTATGCAGTGAAGCGTAATCATGAATCAAAAATAGTAAGCGTTCGTCGTCATTTTGCTAACGGTTTACAAGCAGGAGATTGGATTCAAATAAATATTGTTTCACGAAACGGATCTTCTCGGCCAATGAAGTCTTCATTTCCAATAGCAGCGACTTGGAATACCAAGGAAAATCAGCTTTTGATTGCAAGCTCAGGCTCAATGTATGCTCAGAGGGTTTATATTTATTCAGCAAAATGGCTAGAACAGAGTACAAATAGCTCTGGATTATGGTCTATTTCTGGAGCACTTAATACGGGGCTTAATACGAAAAAGAGACCTTCTTTCGTTTTTGATGATAATGAGAGTTCTGGGGAGAATGGTCGAATTTTTATGTTTGCTAGACAACCGAATCGAACAACCTATCGACCACGTCGAGATAATAGACATCGCATTTCTGTGGCAAAGATTACACCAATGCAGAATGATGAGGGGGCGCTTATTGATGGAGGGTTGCGCATCAGGCAATTTGTGAATCAGTGGACACATACACAAACTGCCCTTGAAATAACACCGTATAGAGATGATTTTGCTATCGCTTGGCGTCATGCTGCGAACCCCGGGACACGCTTTTCTGAAAATAATGACGTGTATCTTTCTTTCAATGCATCTGGGGAAGAGTATAGAGGCCCTGCTGATAGCAATAATTTAAAGGTTATTGCGGAGCAAGGTTTATGGCGTTCACTGCCAATTAATCAGTAATCTTAGCAATTTTTCGTAAAGATTGGTTTTAGAGCTACAATCTATGCACTTTTGTATCAATACTATCGTGGCTATTCCGCCCAATACCAGCTAGTTACGTTATAGCGGTATTGATCGGCGGATTCAGCGTTTACTTTTTCTACCCGATGCTCAGAGCCTGTTGAAGACGGGTCAAACAAAACACAGCGGTTGTACAGCGGTGCGATAGTAATCGGTTGGTTACCTTCTTTGCCTAAAAATCCAAGTTCACCACCTGCATTATTGCTCCAATCTTTATTTAGATATAGCAACATGCACACTTTTCTCCCGGGTGAATCATCCGCATGCTGTTTAACAAAGTCCGTCGTTGCTAAGCGAAAATAATTGGTATTAATCGCCGGGTCGGCCACATTAACATCGGTTAGTTGTATGTTAAAAATACGCGATAACAACGACATAAATTCATCCCCACGTAAAAAAGATAAAAATTCCTGAGCACTAGTTGTACTGGTAGTATCTCGTTGCCACATATCGCGCTGTACAAAACGCTCATCACTATTTGTATTTTGCCACTCAGCACTGTCAACATATAAGGCAGAGTAGGTATGTTGTTGTGTTTGCCAGCGCTCAGGTTGTTGCAACACGCTAGTTACCTCATCTAGCTTGGTTTCATTAAATAAACCATCAATCACAATATAATGAGGGCAAGTGTTTAATAGCGATTCTCGATACTGATTGACTAAAGAATCGGTTACCTGCTTATCATTCAACCACATTACACTATTTGCCTTTATTGCATGTTTATCTTGAGGATTCTACAGTATCTCACATCAGCGAAGCTGCTATCGCAATACTCACCGGTACACGCAATCATTGTTACAAGCAATGGAATTTTTGCGCGGCCAACAGTAATATGTACTTGTAACAATAGTAGAGGGTGTAGCAGGCGATATTATGTGTGAATTATTAGGTATGAGTGCCAATGTACCTACGGATATCTGTTTTAGCTTTGCCGGCTTGCTGCGCAGAGGCGGTGATACAGGACCACATGCCGATGGCTGGGGCCTAGTGATCTATGGGCCAGAAGGGATGCATGAGTTTAAAGAGTCCTCACCTAGCGCCGTGTCTGAAACTGCACAGCGCCTAAGTCAATCGCCCATTAAAGGTAATACAGTGATTGCTCATATTCGACAGGCAAATATCGGTGCTGTCGACCTAGACAATACCCACCCCTTTCAGCGTGAATTGTGGGGTGAAACTTGGACGTTTGCTCACAATGGCCAAGTCCCCAATCTTAAGGATATTACTCTGAAGCATTACACGCCGGTAGGCGATACTGATAGTGAGTTTATCTTTTGCTGGATACTTGATGAACTAACTCGGTGCTTTGCTAAACGTCCTGATGACGATAAAGTATGGGCCGAACGTGTCAGCCGTTGTTGCGAAACGATTAATCAGCGAGGCATATCGAATATATTGCTTACCAATGGCAATGTCTTATTTACCTTTTGCTCCACCGCCTTGTTTTGGCTAACCCGCAAAGCGCCATTTGGGGTTGCCCAGTTAGAAGATGATGATATTGCTGTAGATTTCTCGACGGTTACCGGAGAGTTAGATGAGGTGACGGTAATTGCTACACAGCCATTAACCAATAATGAAACATGGACGTCGATGGCGCGAGGTGAATGCCGTTTATTTAATGAAGGAAAAACCCTCTGGTCGACAAAGACTACCCCGGTTCCTCACAAGCCTGCAAATGAGCAGCAAAGTAAGTGAGCTAACTGGATCAAACCAGCTACGTACAGTTCACTATAGTAGGGTTATTATTTTTAGCTTTCTCTGTAATCCTTTTATTTTACTAGTATTTAAAATCAATGGGCGTGCGTTTAGATTGTATATGTCTTAGGTTATATGGTGATAATTATAGCTAATACTTTTATGTTGATACTAAGAGTGGTTAAAAATGAAAAACTCTTTATCCATACGTTCATACACTAAGCAACTGCATAGCCATTCTCATGAATATCACCAGATAGTATTGCCATTTAATGGCCATATAGAACTGGAAGTCGAAGAGTATAAAGGTAAGGTCAGTGTTGGTGAGGCAATAGTTATTAAAGCTATGGAGCTTCATAGTTTTAAAGCAAGTGAAGAAGCCAAGTTTATAGTTGCTGATATGATGAATCTGCCTTCGACATTCACATCTTCATCTATCAGAAAGTTTTCAGCGAGTGAGCCTTTACACTCTTTTATCCAATATATAGAAAAGCAGTTGCAGGCTTCGATTACAGCAGTTATCGAAAAGCAACTGTTCGAATTATTTTTTGAATTGCTTTCAATTGAACCAAGGATTGGTCGCATAGATAGGCGGATTGAAAATGCGATTGCATTGATACATGACAACTTAAGCCTCAATCACTCGATTGCAGAATTGGCAGAAGTGTCGTGTTTAGGGCAAACACAGTTTAAAAAACTATTCAAAGACTGCACAGGAATGTCAGCAAGTCACTACATCACCAAAGTTAAAATGGAAAAAGCACGCGCTCTGCTTTCTCATACTGATTTTCCTATAACGCGTATCGCACTGGAAGTAGGCTATAAAGACTCTACTGCTTTTACAAGACGATTCACACAGCTTTTCTCGCAGCCGCCGAGTAAATTTTGTAAATATAATTAGTTGACTAAATAGCGTCTGTTAGGCCAAGTATAGTGGCTAGTCTGCAAGGCATTTAAACCTCTGAGTTGGTAACCTATTGCTATTGGTAGCAATTTAGGAGGTTGTCTTGTGGCAACAATCAGTGGGGGCATTGCAATTTTGTCGTGGGGGTTATTGGCTTCTTTGAGTGTGTTCTCTAGCCAGGTTCAACCTTTTCAGCTATTAGCTATCTGCTTTTTTATTGGATCAAGTTTAATCTACCTATATCGCATTTTTAGGCAAGATAAGCTATTTGTAAAACCTAAAATGAATGCTTGTCAGTGGCTAATTGGCATTGTTGGTATTTTTGGCTTCCATTTCCTCTATTTTCTAGCGATTAGATACGCACCTGCTATGGAGGTGAGTTTAATCGCTTATCTTTGGCCGCTATTCCTAGGTATTTTAGTCGCACCGAAGTCATTATTAGTTTGTACAGCTTTAGGAGGAATTCTTGGTTTTTTGGGCGTAATAGTAATAATCAAAGATAATATTGTCTTTGGTTTTTCTGATGCAAATATTATCGGGTATCTATTTGCATTTTGTTGTGCGCTTATCTGGTCGAGTTATTCATGGTTTATATCGGTATACAAAAGCGATACCTCTGATATCGCTTGGGTAACTCTGGCTTGTGGTGTATTAGCATTTATCGCTCATTTACTTCTGGAAGAGCCACGCTGGGCGTTTTCTAATACAGAATGTGTAGCAATGGTTTTGTTGGGTCTGGGGCCTATGGGTGGAGCCTTTTATCTGTGGGAAATAGGTATGAAAGCAGGTAATAAAAGACTGTTAGCCTCATTTAGCTTTTTTACACCTGTTATATCAGCAATAGCATTGTACGCCTTTGGAATGGGAGACTTTTCATCTGGGATTATAGCGGCATTAATACTAATTCTTTTAGGAGCCATGGTCACAAATTCAAAGCGATTAAAATATTAACCTCAAAATAACTAAATATTTACCTATAACTTAGAAAGTAGTAATAATCTGTATTTAGATAAATTTTTGATGCTTAGCTGCCTTGCACTAACTTCGTACTAATAAGGCTTTCTCTGTGTGTTGGAGTGCCCTGGCTGATATTATATTTTTATCGCTGTTTCTATTTATCTTTTTTTAAAAAATTGATGATAGCTTGCGCTTTATCTGATGATAAATTATCTGATTCATCCTGCGGGATAACCATCAATTTTTGGGTATTTGTTTTTGCTAAGGCTTGCTCGTTTGCCCATTGGCTAAATGGGGTCTTATCAGTGCTAATGACTACTGCATTGGCGGCGGCTATAAGGAAGAGCACACTATCTTGAGACGATGGAGAATCCTTGACGGTTATCCACGCAAAATTATTTCTTGGCGGCTCTGTATGTTTTTGTTTGGTAAGTGCTAACACGGAAGGGTTAAAGGTATGCAGTAGTTTGTTCAGCGATGTCTGTACGGCACTTTCCGCATCACTTTTTTCTGTAAGTGTTAGTTGGTTGTAGTTTGAATGTAAATATAAAATAAACGGTTGGTTTCGCAAGAGCAATTGACTACCACTACGAAACTTAAAAGATTCTGTAAGCATCGCCCAAAATGCAAACATCCCCGCCGGTATGCATAGTACACTGAGCATAAGCCATAGGTTTTCCAAAACCCCGGAATGTTCACCAAAATTCAGCCATGTCATCCCATAAAAAAAAGCAGAAAATCCTAATGCGCCGATAAAACGTGCCAATGCGCGAAAAAAATGATATTGCTTGACGGGTTTAGGAGTCGATGTAGACTTTAACAAGCGTTGGCCTGCCTGAATGAGCCTGCCGACAAAATAGGGCGATAGCGCCAGCACTTTACTGATATCGTGTCGCAGTGTGCTGCTATTTTCATACTGTACGGTATTGGCCGATTGTTTAGCAGCTAAGTCGCACAGTTTGTGTAATATATAGTGGCATAAAGCAGATAAACGCTCGCGCTCTACTGTCGATAAATTGGCTTGGTGGTTAAATACCTTATCTTCCCACTGTGTTAATTCTGTAGCAGGTACCGTAAATAAGGATTGGCGTAAGCCTGCAATATCATTTATGTCCATGAATGTTATTCAATAACTATAAGCGGTTCTAGCTTACCTTGCTTACACTTTTAATGCTAAAAATAAGTGCGTCATTTTTAAGTAAATCATTAAGGTCGATTGGTACTAGCTTTATGCCGAACGTTATCCCATAAGTGCTCGACCAATGCACCATACTCTGGCAAAGCTAACCACATCAATAAGGATAGTAAATAAGTGGTATCTGCTACATATGAGCCATCAAAAAATATTCCAATGCTTGCCAATACCCCTACGACGATTCGATTTAGGTGGCTAATTGTCTTTTTTTCAGTCACGTTACACATTGCCTTACCCTCGCTTATTTAAGGAATAACAACCTGATATGGCTCGGTATGTTAAAAATGATGTCTCTATATTTATTAGAAGGACAAAAATAGAGGGTCGATAGGGCAATCGCAATTAAAATGTTAGTAAAATAAATAGTGTTAGATACAATTTAATCATCTTCGTGTGTAGGTAAGGAATTTTATGAAAAATAAATCAATGATTATGTATGTTCTAGGGCTAATTGTTACGCTTGCCTCAGGAGTTAGTTCTGGCAATGCTAATGCAAGCAATAGTCTCCTCTTTGATGGCCATCATAGCAAAGTCAGCATTCCTACATGGACCGCAACGGGTGATTTTACTATTACATTGAGTGAAGTTGTTTTTGGTGACCGAGGGATTAGTAATGGCTTAGCTACCTTATTCGGTAATGGCTCTTTTGATCAATACTCAGGCTTACAACATGGCGGTGTGCTGATTGGCCCAACGAATAGAACGTCTTTAGAAAACTTTCCTGTTGGTCATAAATCTACAGTGATTTTGAAGCGAGTAGGTTCTACTGTGTCAATGGAGATTGTTGATGGTGCCGGGCCGGTTTCACTTACCTACAATGCCCCTTATGTCATTAACCGAATAGGGGATTTAAATGACAACCCGATATTTACCTTTGATGGTTCTATCGGTGGCTTGGTCACAATGATCGATCACGTTGGCGGTGATAACCGTACGTATAATTTTAATCAGCCTGTAGGGGCCACCATATTGGTGGATACCCAATCTCAAAAAAATGGTTTATTGGAAAACTTTCCAGCAGGTTTTGGTTTTGTCGAGGAAAGTGTCGAGCAACCTTCTCCTGCTAAAAATATGTTGAGTTTTGATGGGCTAGGTAGTCGGGTTTCTCTACCTGAGTGGAGAGCAGAAGGTGATTTCACGATTACGTTGAGTGACGTTATCTTTGGCGATAACGGTGCTGTTGATGGCCTCTTAGCAACGTTGTTTGGTAATGGATCGTTCGGCCAGTATTCTGGGCTGGCTGATGGTGGTGGACTAGTAGGCTCTTCGAATAAAAGAACGAATGACGATTTCTTAGTTGGCCATCGAGCAGCAGTAGTTATTAAGCGCGAAGGTGAGGATATCTCCATCGATATTGAAGGTGGATCTGGACCTGCTGTACTCTCCAAGCCAGTATCGCCCTATATTATTGACCGAATAGGGGATTTAAATGGAAACAAGTTATTTGCCTTTGATGGGGCGATTGCGGGAACCCTGACGATGATTGATCACTTAGGTGGTGATAATCGTACCTACGATTTCAACCAAGCTAATAGCTCAACAACGCTAGTGGATACTCAATCGGGTCAAGACGGTACCTTGCAAAACTTCACCACAGGTTTTGGCTTTGTTAATGACTCAGGTAGAGGTAACTATGTTCGTTTTAAGGTGGGTGATAATAACCGAGTGGCTATTCCTGGGTGGACTGCTACTGGAGATTATTCGATTACTTTTAGTGATGTGATTATAGGCTCTGAGGGTATTACAAGAACAGAAGTAATTGCTTCGAGTAAAGCCTTGGCTGATCAAGAGGTCTATGAATTTATTGCTTTCCAAGGGGGTAGGCTTTATCTATACCTACAAGGGGATACTGTACTCTCAGCCGATACCCTTGAGCTTAATGAGGGGGATCGAGTTGAAATCACTCTTAGCCGCACAGGTACGACTGTAACTGCTGATATGACTGGCCTTTCAGAACCAGTGACACTCGAATCGTCAGGTCCTTTTACTATTGATTCATTTGGAACTTATGGTGATAAGGTACTTTCAATGAATGGCGCCATTGGCGGGACGGTGACGATGATTGATTACGCAGGAGGCGATAATCGTATTTATGATTTCAATCAGCCTGTTGGGTCAGCCGTATTGGTAGATACTCAATCTGGTCGGAACGGTACCTTGCAAAGTTTTGATTCCGGCTTTGGTTTTGTTGAAGATCCATATGCCTTTGCTCCTGATGTGATTGATCTCGGAGCCGGTGCGGATGTATGGATTCTTGCTGGGCAATCTCAAATGGAGGGCGTTAATCCTAGTGTTGCTGGGGTAAATGATGTCTATGATGGACTTGAAAGCATTTATCAATATGGTTACACCGGAAGAGTTAAGCCCGCGACTAATGCGCTAGAGCATAGCGCGTTATATACCACGACGAATCGCTTCGGCTTGTGGCGCGAATTTGCATTGGAAATTATTAACAATGGCCTTGCTAATGGTCGGCCACAATTACTCATACCTGTTGCTGTTGGTGGTTCTGGTTTCCCGGACTGGAGTCCTGAGGGTAAGCATTATGAGAATATGGTTAACAGAGTCAACGATGCTATGGCGACTAACAATGGCAATGTACTTCGCGGTGTCTTGTGGGCGCAAGGGGAATCTAACCTTAATGATTCAACGACAACTCATCAAAGTAATTTGGAAGGCATGCACAGTGAAATGATTATGGATATTGGTGCTATGACAGCAAGTACGCCTTTTGTTAGTTTATTATTGCACCCAGACGAAGTTGTTGTGGATAGTACCGTTCAAGATGTTATCGATATTAATACGGCGATTATGAATTTCTCTAATGGCTTAGAGCGTTCGGCAGTAATTGATAGCTCTGATTTAATATTAAATTTTGATGCAATCCATTTTAGTCCAGAGTCTGTTCGTATGATTGGTAAGCGATACGCGGAGCAATTTTATTCTCTTCTGAATTAAGCATACGAAAAAGCGAAAAGCCTACTGATAAAAAAGTAGGCTATTTCAAATAGATAGTAAATAAATATTCAATAAATCAAGCCAGAAAAAACGGAATATTGCCTACATCCTTATAAGCAATATTGATAGAAATAAACCAAAAGCTTTTAACTATTGTTCGAAAACGCCATCTGTACGAATAATATTAATTGCAGATATATCTAGAGTGATACCTCGCAACCTGATCGTATCTCGGTCTCTGCCGGCTAGTCTAATAATGGTTGAGTTGTTTCTGATCGTTGTAGAAGCGATTGAAGCACTATTCTCTAATACCAGGGTATCGTCGATAGTGTCGAAGTCGACAATGACATCACGGTCTCGGTTTCTATCTCCAGCTTCTGATCCAAAAACAAAAAAGTCACGACCATTATTGCCCGTCAAAATATCTCTTGAGCCACCTCTACCATTGATAACATCATCTGCTTCTGTTCCCTGTAAGTTATCGCGACCACTAGTGCCAACGATGACATTGTTTTCCTCTGAATCAGAGGGTGCTTCAGGTTCTTCTTCTAGAGGCGGTAATTCGCTAGCCAGAGTAAACCCTAAATCTGAGTAATTAAGGTCGTGGTCAACCGCTTCATTAACACTGACTTCTACGATGTCATTAATCGTTTTTCCTGCCTCTATAAGTTTACTTTGCTCAAGTAAAAAGAGCGATGTCGACACACCATAAACAAGAAAGTTATCTCTAATCGCTAGAACATCATCGAGTATTGAACCATCATTAAAATAAACCGTGACGGATGATTCTCCGCTTATTGGTACTACTCTAAAGTTGGTGAGATCATAGCTTAAGGTGCCATTGAAGATTTGTAGTGGAGTATTATTTGAATCTTCTCCTAGTGATTGAAAAATACTTTCATTGCTATTATTGCCACGGATAAGGTCGTCGTCATTAAGTACCGCTACATTGATAGTCGTTCCACGAATATCCCCGGCAAAAACAGTTTGAGCGAAATATAGAGCGGCAAATCCATCTTGAGGCTGTGCCACTGTAGGCAAGCTGGCAGCGCTAAGTGCAAATAATAATGAGGAAATTTTTAAAGGCTTTTTTAAAAAGTTCATAGTGAGTCCTTAAGTCATGTTAGTCGTAATGGTGGATGAAGTATTGAATAAGGTCGTTTTGTTATTTGTATTAATCGCTTTTTCTCTCGCGAATTAAAGGTTTATGCCAGCGCAGGTCTTCGACTTCAGTGTCGAGTGGAGTGCCGGCAATGGAATTGGTGTAATTGCTGATTAATTTAATCGCGAGTCCAAGAATGACTTCTAAGGCCTGCTTATCACTGTAGCCAGCTTTAAAAAACACTTGTAATTCAGCTTCTGAGGCTTTGCCTCGATTAGCAATAAGGGTTCGAGTAAAGTTTCGTAGGGCATTTAATTTTGAATCGGATAGGGGAGCACCTGAGCGCAAAGCCTCTACATCTCCTTGTGAAATATTTGCTTTGTTAGCTAATAATGTATGCCAGGGAACACAGTAGTTACATTCATTTTCAAAATTAGCTGTCATGTAGACAACTTGACGTTCTTGTTCATTCAGTGTGGTTGTATTAAATCCATCCCACATGAATGTATAAGCAGCGAGAAGCTGCGGAGTCAGGGCCATTACTTTTTCAACATTGGGTATCATATTGAAATTTTGTTCAGCTTTTTCCAGCCATTCTACGGACTCGGCAGGTGCTGTATTTTTTTCAAACAAGGGAAAGTGTGACATATATAAGTTCCTCTATAAGTGCTTTTATAAATTGTCATGAATAGGCTGAGCGGCTACTTATGCTCAAACTTTTTTAATGTTGAGCCAGTTATTGATGGTCAGTTGTCATATTTTTTAATTTAGCCATACCTTATTTACCCCTAAAATTTATTGAAATAAAGAGGCGAAAATATTCAAACGGAATATGTTTTATTCAAAATCTATTTCGGTAATCGATTTTTAACTTTATTGACGCCCGCAAGTGCGCACACTTCGTCTTTATCCCCACCGGGGGCACCACCAATACCAATGCCGCCGATCACTTTTCCATTAGCACGAAAGGCTGCTCCACCCGCTAACGGTAAAATACCGTTAATATTGGCTACCGCTGCTAACTCAGGTTTACTTTGCTTGAGTACTTCTAACCGATTTGCAAATTGCCCCGTAGTGTCAAAATTAAAAACGCGCCCCATACTGGCGATTGTGTAAGCCTTGTCATAGCTGGAATCTTTCGTGTGCACGGCACTGCCATCACCTTTAGCTTGCAACTTAATTAATCCAGCAGAGTCAACGATGGTAGCGGTTACTTGGTAGCCGTTTTTTTCACAAACACGAATAGCTTCTTGTGCAGCTTCTATGGCCAAATCTAACGATAATTCGTAGTGAGTATTCACCGCAGGCTTCTGGCTGGAGCTTTGTTCTGATGCTGATATTGCAGAGTTAGCAAACAACAAGGCTGCCGTTATGCTTAATAATGTCGCTTTTATATTCATAAAATGTTTCTCTTAATCAATCATGTAATAAGTCACGAGATTATCGAGAAAGCCTGACGTCACGCTGACTTTATTACTCAGTTTATGTAGGGTTATAAGGGCAATGCATTTAAGATTGGGAGGCGCTATTGGTGTAGGCTAAGATGCATTGGCTCGAACTCACCTGCTTAATAATGCTGCTTTCATATTCATAAAATGTTTCTTTTAATCAATGATGTAATAAACCGTTGTTCAGTTATTGTTCTTTGCTTTAGCCGAACGATATACTTTCCTTTTCAAACGCTTCTTGCAGTCAATAATGTCATGCTCTGTCACTGCAAAAAACAGCATTCTCGTCAAAGGATCTGTGCTTAGATTTCACAAATGAATGACTGTTAAGTCAAAAAGGCTGAGGGGTAACCACTATTAATTTTTAAGTCATTGCCTTTTATAGGGGTTTAAGAGCTTGCACTTATAAATTCTTTATAGAAAACGATAGTGATGGAGTTTGTTGTGGTTTAATCACAAGCAAGGTGTAAGTTAATGAGCTGTTGAAGGACTTAAGGCCTGAATTGAAAGTAGAATCGGTAGGTTTGGCCGTTGATTGGATTTGTCTATATAGTATTATGACTGTCTTTCTGTTTTCAATGATACTCTTGAGTTTTTATGCAACTTATCAATGTCAATAAAGTGCGTTATCGTCGCCATTTAAAAATTGTTTTCATTGGCTGTGCCATTGGTTTAGCGATTGGTAGCTTAGCGATATCACAAACGCTCATTGCTTTGTTTCCGGATGAGAGTGGCAGCCATTTTCATTGGAATTTATTAGGAATTGTTCTTGCTGCTATCACTGTTGCGTGGTTGCTGAATAAATATCGTCATCACGATTTTATGACTGAAGTTGTGTATGTTTGGGAGTTAAAACAAGCGCTGAATAAAATAAACCGAAAAATGCCTAAATTGAATGCCGCTAGCCTTGAAGGCAATGTGGATGCATTATTAGCAATACATTACAGCTATGCAGGTTCACGCTTGTTGTGGCGGTTAGATGATAACACCCTTACTATGGATGAGTTGGCAATTAAGCAAGCGGAGCTTGATAGCTTGGCTGAAAAGTACAACGTTACGTTAAGTGCCGATGACTATAATGAGGCTATATTAACGCAGTTTTAAAATCTCCTGCCCAGTAAAATTATGATTAAAATAGAAGGCCAGAATTTAAAATAAAATATAACGATATGACGCATTTCAAAAGAAAATTCGTATATTACAAAAAGGCCAAATTACTAACCCTTTTTACTATTAACCAATGAGTTCATCTAATACAGTGAGTAATATGTCATTGCCCAAACCAATTGCTAAGCCTACCGTAACAACCTTCGATGAATTTGTACGACAGGTGGATTATTCTCTGATGGATGCCTTAAATGCAGATCCTGATGCCACCGAGGGTGGTGACGATCGCCGTGCCCGCCAAGTATTCTCTGGCCATTTTGTACCAGTGAAACCGACGCCGCTTGCAGAGCCAGAATATGTCGCCCATAGCCATACTTTTTTTAATGAGCTTGGCCTGAGTGATGAGCTGGCATTGAATGAAAAATTCCGCCAGCTATTTTCTGGTGATATATCTGCCGCACAAGAGCCTATGCGTCAGGTTGGCTGGGCCACAGGTTATGCCTTATCGATTTATGGCACCGAATATATTCAGCAGTGTCCATTTGGTACCGGGAATGGTTATGGCGATGGTCGTGCCATATCGGTGTTTGAAGGTGTATTTAATGGCCAGCGTTGGGAAATGCAGTTGAAAGGTGGTGGTCCAACACCTTATTGCCGTGGCGCTGACGGGCGAGCAGTCCTACGTTCCAGTGTGCGTGAGTTTCTCGCACAAGAATATATGCAGGCCTTAGGTGTGCCCACATCACGCTCGTTAACATTGTATGTGTCTAAATCTGAGAGCGTCACCCGGCCTTGGTATTCACAAGACTCCCATTCCACCAATCCTGATATATTGGTGGACAACCCAGTGGCTATTTCAACGCGCGTGGCGCCGTCCTTTTTACGTGTTGGTCAGCTAGAGTTGTTTGCCCGCCGTGCTCGCAGCAATGCTCACCCCAAAGCATTAGAAGAATTGCAGATGATCGTGTCGCATCTCATTGAGCGCGAATACAAAAAAGAGATTGATCAAGGCCTTGTTTTTTCAGACCAATTAATTGAGTTAGCTAAGCTATTTCGTCATCGACTTACGTCACTGGTGGCCAATTGGCTACGCATCGGTTATTGCCAAGGCAATTTTAACAGTGATAACTGTGCTGCCGGCGGTTTTACTCTCGACTATGGGCCCTTTGGGTTTTGTGAAATTTTTGATCCACAATTTCAACCTTGGACTGGCGGTGGCGAACATTTCTCATTCTTTAATCAGCCAACCGCAGCAGAAGCGAATTACCATATGTTTTGGACGGCGGTGAGACCATTACTTGCAGAAGACACTGATACCTTAGAGCAGCTTGACCAAGTACGCCGTGACTTTGCAGAGGTCATGCAAAAAGAACTGGAAAACATGTGGGCAGCCAAACTTGGCCTGACTGAATATAACCTACCGATAGTGAAAAAACTCATACAACTAATGGCTCGTTCCGAGGTAGATTACACCATTTTCTTCCGCGAGTTATCGGACATACCAGACGATATCTCAGTATTGAAAAAGAGCTTCTATGTTAATACTTCACAACAACTTGATGAGCAATGGCAATCCTGGCTAACAAGTTGGCGTGACCTCATTATTGAAAGCGGCAATGTAGCGAATATTTCAACAAAGATGAAACAAGTTAACCCGAAATACACATGGCGGGAATGGTTGATTGTCCCTGCTTATCAGCAAGCCATGCAGGGTGACTACACATTAATTAAAGAGCTGCAAGAAGTACTGACTCACCCCTATGAGGAACAATCACAAAAAATAGAAGATAAATACTACCGCTTAAAACCTAAAGCGTTTTTTAATGCTGGTGGCGTGTCGCACTATAGTTGCTCATCTTGATTTTGAGTGTAAATTAAAGCCGGCATATTAACTTTATTTTTGCCGGATGACCGGAAAGTTAGAACAATTGAAAAATAGCTTTGATAGAAAACTTAAATAAAAAATGGGTTTGGATATTTTTTAAAGCGTTATTATTGGTTTTATTGTTTTGTAATAAGCCTGATGTCGTTACATAATGCCATCAAAAAAGTAGGGCCGTGACGGTGACGGACTGCGGTTCAAGTCCCCCCGCCACAAGATCACCGCTAAGTTCAAAACCTCCAAACGCTAGCTAATAAAAAACCCCAATTCCGTTAAGAATTGAGGTTTTGTATTTGGTGGAGGCGGGGGGACTTGAACCCCCGTCCGTCAGCACTCTGTCCTCGGCTCTACATGTTTAGATTCCGTTAATTGATTTAACCTTCCACAGCCCAACGGGCAGGACGTGGTTGGCGAGCTCAGTAAAATTTAGCAGCACGACCCTGAGTATGCCTTTCTGCGATCCTGTTCTATATGACAGTCAGTAGCGCGATACAGGCACCTTGCTAAAGACCGCTAGGACCGTAGTCACTAGAAGGTTTTCGTTCACTGCTTACGCAGCTAGTTGAGCACCGTAGTTGTCATCATTTGCAACTATAAGTTTGCAGCTTTTGATTTACGTGATTGGCTACCATCACGACATGCACCTTGGGTTTTGTCACCGGCGTCGAATCCAGATCGCCCCCAATAAGCGTTATTCTAACGTACATTTATCATAAAAGTGTCATTTCTTTTTATTGGGGAGGTTAAATAGACTTGATTCATGCAGTTTTTCTCAGTGGTTTAAATCAGGGGCTTGAAATTAGTCGCTTGGCTTGCGACACTCGCCAACACTTTAACGCTATGCAAGAGTTTGTCATGTGGTTACGTACAACCTGTGAACTGAGTTTTGTGATAGATTTTCCGACCCCTTTTGTTTTTATGCTGAGGCCGCGCAGTAGTGCTTCGCAATGGGTGGCGAAGGATGAGTATTCGATAAAACCGGATATTCAGGTGGAAGAATACAGTGATATCTACGGCAACTTGTGCCAGCGTTTGCTCGCGGTGCCCGGTATGCTGGATGTGCGAACCAGCGCAGAGGTGATGACCTCTGACAAGTTTGATCAGGCCCCGGCAGCCCCTTTTTCGCTGATACAAGATCTGCCACAAGAGGTGCTGGTGTACTTGTTGCCTAGTCGGTATTGCGAGTCTGAATGTTTTCATGAGATGACAACCGATATTGTTAGTGATGAAGTGGCTGGTTATGATCAGGTTGTGGCCATTACTGATTGGGTGCAACAAAATATTGTGTTTTCGCCAGAATCGAGTGTTAACCCTATTTCTGCGATTCAGGTGAATAGTAATCGCGAAGGGGTCTGCCGTGACTTTGCCCATATTGCCATTGCCATGTGTCGTAGTATCAGTATTCCTGCGCGTATGGTGGTGGGGTATTTATACGGTCTTGCGCCGATGGATTTGCACGCCTGGTTCGAAGCATATGTGGGTGGCCGCTGGTACGGATTTGATGCAACGCAGCCTGAGCCCACGGGTGGCTATGTTGCCGTTGGCTTTGGGCGAGATGCTGCCGATGTTGCTATTTATAATCAGTTTGGCCCGGCGGTTTTTCCGGGTTCTCAAATGGTGAAGGTTGAATCGATTTCTTCTGTTACGTAACAGAAAGTAAGCGTTTAAAAAATAAAATAGAGTTTATTGTGAGAGAAGTTTAGTGAGTAATTTGCAGCAGTTAGCCGACCAGATTGAAGAAGAAATTAAACCCCCCGTACATTTATGGAAGCCTGATTTCAGTGGCGAAATTGATATACATATCGATTCCAATGGTGCTTGGTATCACGAAGGCGACCCCATTCGGCGCTATAATCTGGTTAAGCTTTTCTCCAATATTTTGTGGTTTGAAGATAGCCATTATTACTTGGTAACACCCGTTGAGAAGTTACAGATTCGTGTAGATGATGTGCCTTTTTTAATTGTTGAAGTCAATTATATTGACGAGCATTGGGTGGCGACAACCAATCTCTCGGATCAGCTAATAATTGGTGAAGATCATAAAGTCGACTTAAGATCTTACAAAGGACAGTGGGTACCTTATGTACAAGTTCGTTATGATTTATGGGCAAGGCTCAGTCGCAATGTGTATAACGAATGGGTCGAAGAAGTGCTAAAAACCAATGAAAACGGCGACGATTTAGTTTTAAATAGTGGCGACTATCATTTTGCGATTGCCCATGCCGAGTAATCGCTAAACGTTATAGTTAGCGGTTACTGTGCTGCATGATACGCTGCTTTTGGCGATTCCAGTCTCTGTCTTTTTCGGTATCGCGTTTGTCATGTTGCTTTTTACCTGAGGCAATCGCGATTTGGCATTTGACTAAATGGCGTTTCCAAAACAGTGAGAGTGCCACGATGGTTTTGCCTTTTTGCTCGGTCGCCATCATTAATTTATTGAGCTCTTTGCGGTTCAGCAATAGTTTGCGGGTACGCGTAGGTTCAATCACATAATGGGTCGATACGGTATTCAGCGGTTGTATCTGCGCCCCAATTAAAAATGCCTCGCCGTTTTGGACGATCACGTAAGTTTCGGTGATTTGCCCTTTGCCTTGTCTGAGGCTCTTAACCTCCCAACCTTGCAGGGCAACACCGGCTTCAAATTTTTCTTCGATATGATAATCAAACCGCGCGCGTTTATTCTGGGCGATATTGTTATCTGGAGTTTTGGGTTTCTTAGCCATGGCGGCGGATTATATCGGCAAAGCTTCAGAAAAGGTATCGATTCCATGTACTTATAGTCGATAGTGTACAATGCATTGAAAAATAATGAATAAAAGGCTTCGAAGAACGGCGTGGCAATCTCTTTGGGGTAGGGGTGATCAAGTGAATATACAGCAAGGTGTGAATGGTCGATGGCGTTCCCGTTGGACATTTATTTTCGCTGCGGCAGGTTCAGCCGTTGGTCTGGGTAATATTTGGAAGTTTCCTTACATCGTCGGTGAGAATGGCGGTGGTGCGTTTGTATTGGTCTATCTTGCCTGCATTATGGCGATTGGTATTCCCATTATGATGGCTGAGGTGATGCTGGGGCGGCGGGCCAGATTAAGCCCTATTAATGCTATGTTGCACTTATCCCGTGAGTCAGGTGTTTCGCACTGGTGGTCAGGTGTTGGTTGGTCTGGTGTGCTTGCCGGTATTCTTATCTTATCGTTTTACAGTGTGGTTGCCGGTTGGGCGTTTCACTATCTGGTTCTGGCGATGAGTGGTGATTTTTATCAAATAGAGGCGCAGTCATCTGGCGCTATCTTTTCCGGCTTGCTTGCGAATATTCCTGCTCTTATCGGTTGGCATACCTTATTTTTGTTAATTACCCTGGGTATTGTTGCTGGGGGTGTGGTTAAAGGGTTGGGAACAGCGGCCCGCTATATGATGCCGGTTTTACTGTTACTGTTAATGGTGCTGGTGGTATACAGCGCGGCTGTCGGTGACCTTGCGTCTGCATTAGGTTTTTTATTCAATTTTAATACCCAGGCCTTACAGTGGAACAGTGTATCGGTGGCTTTGGGGCATGCTTTTTTTACGTTAAGTCTGGGGATGGGTGCGATTATGGCCTATGGGGCTTACTTACCGGATACGAAAATCTCCATCGGGCGAACGGTCTTGGTTATTGGCATACTGGATACCTTTGTGGCTATTATGGCAGGTCTGGTTATTTTCCCTATCGTCTTTGCCAATGCTTCTGTTGAGCCGAGTGCTGGCCCTGGTTTGTTATTTGTGAGTTTGCCTATTGCGTTTGGCGGGATGACAGCGGGTTCGTTTTTTGCGGCTTTGTTCTTTTTCCTAGTGGTGATTGCAGCGCTCAGTTCAGGCATATCGATGATCGAACCAACCGTATCCTGGTTGGTAGAAACCAAGGGGCTTTCTCGTTTGAAAATCACAGCTTTGCTCGGTGTAGCTGTGTGGCTAGTTGGTTTGGGGACGGTTTTCTCTTTTAATACCTGGTCGGATGTGACCTTATTTGGCGGTACCTTTTTTGATGCGCTGGATTTTCTGACGGCGAATATTATGCTGCCCTTGGGTGGTTTGTTTATCGCTATTTTTGTGGGTTGGGTGATGAAACCCTCGTTTGTTGCAGAAGAGATGGGTGATATTCGTCGTGGACTCTATCGGTGTTGGTACTTTATATTGCGCTATGTTTCACCAGTGCTCTTAGGGCTGGTATTTTGTATCACATTGTTTAATAAGTTGAGTAGTTAAGTTCATGGCAAAAGTTGCACGTTCTGCATTGGTATCCCATTCATCGGCTAAAATGTTTGATTTAATTAATGATATTCCGTCCTACCCGCTATTTTTGTCGGGTTGTGTGGCGGCTGAAGTTTTATCATCAGATGAGACGTTTGTGGAAGCTCGATTAACCTTAGGTAAGAGTGGGATTCAACAGAGTTTTATTACCCGTAATGAGTTATTGCCCCCTGAGCAAATGATTATGCGCCTAGTTGATGGCCCTTTTAGTCATTTTGAGGGGCGTTGGCAGTTTGAATCATTGGATGAGGATGCCTGCAAAGTTAGTTTAAATCTTGAGTTTGCGTTTAATAACCCCATACTGAGCATGACTGCAGGGAAATGGTTGGAAGAAATTGCGAGTAAGCAGGTCGATTCATTGTGCCAGAGAGCGGATGAGGTGTATAACACGCCCTAGATAAGCAAGGCAGGTGAATCTCTGAGGCTTAGAGTCAATGATAATTAAGTAGGCAAAAAGGTAGAGTTAATGGCGGGTCCTGAAATGATCGAAGTAGAGGTTGCTTATGCGTTGCCTCATAAGCAAAAAATTTATGCCTTATTGGTCGAAAAGGGCACTAGTGCGTTGGATGCTGTTAAGCGCTCGTCTATCCTTCAAGATTTTGAAGGGGTTGATATCGATAATTCTAAAATGGGCATATTTGGCCAAACGGTAAAGGCGCCAGCCAAGCATGTGCTGCAAGCGGGCGATAGAGTGGAAATTTATCGACCATTAATTGCTGACCCAAAAGAGGCGCGACGCAGACGAGCAGCTAAAGCTGCAGCGGCAGCAAAGCCTGCTGAGTAGGTAGTGATTGTAGATTTGGGTGATTTTAGATTATTACTGCTTTAATTGATCTTTTATTGAAGTAACACGGCCATTAGCAAAAAAGATACTGACATGATGCTGAACCGTTGTATTTGTGCCTTCGCGTAGGCTGTAGTAGTAATCCCAACGGTCTTGATTAAATGTATCTCTAATCAATGGGGTGCCTAGTAAGTAACGCACTTGGCGTGGTTCCATACCTATTTTGACCTGTGATACATTCTCTTCTTCAACGAGGTTGCCTTGAGGGATATCAATTCTATACACGCCAGGAAAGCGAAGTGCCGAGCAAGCAGTTAAGGCTGTTATAGTGATAATGATGCTCGCTATTTTGACGAAATCAGTTTTTCGCATGAAAAGGGGTTCCACTCATCAGGTTGAAACGAGATAATACCTGACCTAGCTGGTCAATGAGAAGCTAAAAACAGTGGTAAAGCCGTTGTTTTTGAATTTTATAGTGATATTTGACTCCAAGTTATTGTATTTAAAAAGAAACCGGGACAGAACATGCCAACCGAAAATAACGAATTACGTAAAGCCGGCCTTAAAGTGACCCTGCCCAGGGTAAAAATTCTCCAGATTCTTGAGACATCTGAGCAACACCATTTGAGCGCAGAAGATGTGTATAAGGTCTTGCTGGAAGCCGGTGAAGATGTTGGTTTGGCAACGGTTTACCGCGTATTGACCCAGTTTGAAACTGCAGGTTTGGTAGAGCGCCATAACTTTGATGGCGGGCATTCTGTATTTGAGCTGGATCGTGGTGAGCACCATGACCATATGGTGTGTATCAAAACAGGCAAAGTGATTGAGTTTCATAATGACCAGATTGAGAAACTGCAAAAGCAAGTTGCCAGCAAACATGGCTATGAATTGACAGGCCATAGTTTGGTTTTGTACGTGAAGCCTAAATCGTAGTCAGGCTTCTTTTATTTTCTGACAGCTGTTCCCAGATAGATTGAGCAACGATGCCAATTTCTCGATCACGTAGGCGAATTTGATAAAGTTTAGAGTGGCGTAATGGATAGCCCTCTACATTGAGAGGAACCAGTTTTCCTTGCTTTAGTTCGTTTCTAATTACATATTCTGGCATTCCACCCCATCCCATTTTGGCCATCAGTACTTCTTTTTTGGTGGCGAAATCTGAAACCGTCCAACGGAAGCCGCCGGGCAATAGGTCCCGGCTTTGAGAGAAGTCATTGCTACTACTACCGGCAACGACCACCTGTATATAATTTTGCATTTCCGTGATTGTTTTCATATGGCTTGTTTGGGCAGGTTCATAGTCTGGATGTGCTACAGGAATAATAGTCACTGTAGAAATAGGTATAGCTTCTACTTTGTCGCTAGGTATTCCATCCATTGTGGCAATAATAATATCTGCATCACTGTTCAATAAGCGCTCTAAGGGGCCACCCATGGTTTCGGTCAGTAAGCGAATATGGGTGGTTGGATAGGCCGTGCTGGCTTTATTTACTATTTTTAAAAGGGGTTTAATGGAGTAGGTTGCTGTCACAGCCACTGTGACTTCAGCTTCTTGTTTGGCGCTAAGGTGCTGAGCAGTGCTTTGAAGATGCTGCATCTGTTGAAGTACTTTGATGGCTTGTCTATAGAATACTTCCCCCGCTACTGTCAGTTTGGGGCGGTATTCCTCTCTCGATAATAGTGTAATGTCAATTTCATCCTCTAGTTTTTTGAGCATATGGCTGATCGCGGACTGAGATTTATGGAGCTTCTCTGCCGCTGCGCGAAAGGTTCCTTCTGTCACAATGGCTTGTAAAACAATAAGTTGCTCGTAGGTCATTGGCTTACCTTTAAAGGATGATCTTATTTTTAGATCATTATAGTTAGTTATTTATATTATTAATAGATTGTTATTTTTGATATTTTTTGAATCGTAAACGGTTAATTCAAATTTAATTGAGGAGATAACAATGAAGCTATTTTATAAACCCGGTGCGTGTTCTTTGGCATCACATATTGTATTGAATGAAGTCGGTGCTACGTTTAGCAAGGAGGAGGTGGATACGGCCAAGGGGCTGACTGAGACAGGGAGTGACTATAAAACCATTAATCCTAAAGGTTATGTGCCTGCCTTGGCCTTGAACTCTGGTGAAGTTCTGACAGAGGGGGCATCAATACTACAGTACATTGCAGACCAGTACAGCGGCTCTGATTTATCGCCAAAACCATTATCTATGGCTCGTTCACGTTTGCATGAGTATTTGAATTATGTCAGTTCCGAATTGCATAAAGCATTCGGGCCATTTTTTTCAGATAGTGCGACGGAAGAAGATAAGGAGAGGGCTAATGATAATGTCGCTAGTAAATTCAATTATATCAATCACCTTTTTAGCGATGGCAGGGATTACCTTCTTGGAGAAAAATTTTCCGTTGCGGATGCCTATCTGTTTGTTGTCAGCAACTGGTCCAATTTTGTTGGTATTGAGTTGAATCAATGGCCATATTTGGAAGCTTTTGTTCAGCGAGTAGCGCAGCGCCCAGCAACAAGGGCAGCCATGAAAGCAGAAGGGTTGATTGAATAATGAACTCTAACAATAGTTTTGCGGATATCGTTTCTGTATTGCAGATCTATTTTGATGGGCTTTATGAGGCAGATGCTAAAAAGCTATCAAGTATCTTTCATCATGATGCACGTTATGTGAATACTGTTGAAGGTGATTATATGAATTATTCGCTTGCAGAATATTTTAATATCGTTAACCAGCGTACACCTCCGGCAGTAAGTGGAACTGCCCGTGCAGATAGAATTTTGTCCATTGAATTTGCCAGTACAACAATGGCTTTCGCCAAAGTTTCGATGACGATGCTGGAACGAAACTATATTGATTTTTTGACACTTATTTATAGCGATAAACAGTGGAAAATAATGTCCAAAGTCTTTTTTTATACCCCTATTTCACAGGAGAAATAAATGCCTTACGTTAATATTAAAGTGACTCGAGAGGGTGGCCCCGAGGGAACTGGCCCGAGTGCTGAGCAAAAAGCCGAATTGATTAAAGGGACAACAGACCTTTTGGTTAAAGTATTGAATAAAAACCCATCGACTACGTTCGTGGTTATTGATGAAGTCAGTCTTGAAGATTGGGGAGTTGGTGGATTGCCAGTAGTGGATTATCGTAAAATGATTAATAGTTAGACTATCTCTGCATCATTAAATACATAAGTAATAGAGTTTGTTAAAAGGGGAATGTATAAACAGTATATTCCTCCTTATATTATTTTTGATTAATTAATGTTTTCTATAGTTTGGAGAGCTAAGCGTTAAGTAGAGAGTTTTCATAAAAATCAAGAAGCAGCAATATATATCAATAAAACAGCAAGATATGACATGGATTGGCAGGGTTGGTAAGCCTATATTCCAGGCGTAAGACTTTCAGCCGCGCTTTATCAGTCTTTTAATCGTACAAGTTTATAAAAATAATCTAATGGGTGGATGTTATGGGAATAATTATTGGTGGTTTGTTTGTTGTTATCTTTTGTGTGTTTCCTGTGATGTTTGTCGCTAAAAAACTAGGTGCTGAAAAAGCAGGTTTGCTGAATTGTTTTTTAGCCATTTTTGTAGCTGTTATTATTGCTGGAATATTTGTCCCATTGCTTCCAGGCGCTCATAGTAATGAATTGTTAGCGAACTTTTATAGCCTTTTAGTGTTCGGTGTGGTTTTTAAATATATGCTGGGCGCAACGTATATAGCGAGCTTGTTGATTGCATTGTTATCGACAGTGATCAGTTATTCAGCTATTTATATTCTTGATCTTATTATTTGATAATGAGTATCTTTTCTTTTTTGTGTTGTTTAACTCTACTTTTTCGATATAGGAATAATAGGTGAAGAATCTATTAATATTTGCCTTGCTAATTGGTGGGGCTTACTTTTACTTCACGTGGAAGCCATCAACCACTTCAATTGTTAATGAGATGGAGTTTGGTAAATCTCTTGCTCATAAAGGGGTGGGGTATCATTCTGAATGGGGCGCCAGTGAATATGTGACAGGTTATGTTCGGCGTATTGATAGACACTATAAAAAAATAATGCCCGTTATTACCTATGATTTAGTATTAACGTCTGGAGACTTTAGTAATCCTGATATTGTCAATCTTCGCCATAAAGGCGAAGGTAATTATTACTGGTCTGCTGACGTGCAGCCAAAAGGTAGCATCATTTTCTATCATACCGTGCCGGGTAGTCATAGTGTGCAATATAAACTCGATGATTTACAGGAAGGTGATAATGTTAAAATCTTGGCGAAAATTTCCCAAAACCATAAGTTAACGAGTGATACGGGCAGCTTTTATCAAATTAATAACACTCATAATCATAAGATTATTCTTGTGGAAGACGTTATTCCAGTATTGCAGTGATTAATAGAGAAAAGTAGTTGTAATCGTAGTGAGCCCTTGTTGGTGTTCCTATTTGAAATATTTCAACTTGCCGCTTGCTCCAGCATTAATTTAGCATGAGCAACTGACTCATCTGATAATTGGCTGCCGCTGATCATGCGCGCAATTTCTTCAATCTTTGTTTCGTTTTCTAATTCAGTAATATGTGTTTCAGCGCTCTTGGTATCAGAGGCTTTGCTGACGCGCCAGTGGTGATTGGCTTTGCTGGCGACTTGAGCTAAATGCGTTACACAAAATACTTGGCTTTGCATGCCCAGTGTTGCTAATAGTTTTCCAACCACGTCGGCAGTGCCTCCGCCAATGCCAACATCGACTTCATCAAAGACTAAAGTGGCGACTTGGGACGTTTGAGCGGTTGCTACCTGAATCGCCAAACTGATGCGAGACAGTTCACCACCTGACACTACTTTACTTAATGATTTATGAGGTTGACCGGGGTTGGTGCTGATTAGAAACTCAATATCATCAATGCCGATTGCGCTTGGCTTATCAGGCGCTGGTGAAACGGCGGCTGAAAAGTTTGCGCTGCCCATAGCGAGTGCTTGTAGTTGTTGGTTAATAATCTTAGTGAGTTTAGTGGCTGCTTTCTGGCGCTGTCGCGATAGTTTTTCTGCTCGGCTAAGGAATTGTTTTTCTGCTACTTGAGTTTGTTGCTCCAGAGCCGCAAGTGTTTCGTCACCTCCAGATAATTGTGCTAACTCTTGAGTTAACTCGTTATGTTTTTCGATAATTGCCTCAGGGCCAATATGGTGTTTACGAGCGACATCATAAATAGCGGATAAGCGCGTTTCGACTTGTTGTAAGCGCTCAGGGTCGATTTCAATACTTTCAATTTGGTGTCGTAAACTTTGCTGTGCTTCATCTACGTTAATGACCGCGTTATTGAGCAGGTCATGAATGCCTTCTAACTCTTTGGTCTGTGGGCGGATTCCCTGTAAAACAGAAACCGCTTGCTGTAGTAAATAACTGATACTGACGCCGGTATCACTTCCTCCTCCCATTGTATCGCCATCGCAAATATCGACCAGCTGCTGGCTCTTGCCAATAATATTTTCGGCGTTTGCCAGCGTCTGTTGCTCTGTTTCCAGTGACTCTATCTCGCCTTCTTCCAAATCGAGACGATCGAGTTCATCAACCTGATAGCGGAGTAACTGGTATCGGGCATTCATCTCATCAGCATTATCTCTAAGCGTGATGTAGCGTTCACGCAAATATTGCCATTCCTTATAATCCTTTCTGACTTGATCGGCCAAGGTTTGATGCTGTGCGTATTCATCAAGTAGTTTCTGATGGCTGTTTTTAGACAGTAGCGACTGATGGGCGTGTTGGCTGTGGATATCAATTAATAATTCGCCTAATGCTCTGACTTGCTGAAGGGGGACGGGCTGAGAGTTTATAAAAGCACGCGAACGACCATCTCGGGTAACGACTCTACGCAACAGGCATTCATCTGCATGACATAGCTCATGTTCGATCAACCACTGGCGTGCTTCGGGAAGGTCATCGAGTAAGAAGGTCGCGGTGATATCGGCTCTCTCGGTGCCTAATCTCACTCGGTCGCTGTCAGCGCGTTCACCTAGAGCCATTCCTAAGGCGCCTAATAATACTGACTTTCCTGTTCCTGTTTCGCCCGTAATGGCTGTCATCCCCTTTTTGAGCTGTAAATCCAAATGGTCTATCAGCATAAAGTTATTGATGGTCAGGTGTGTCAGCATGGTGATTGCTCCACTATATCTGTTATTTTAAACATGTGTTTTTATACAGTATTTTTGTGGTAATGCCAAGCCATTTATACATTTGCAGATATCTGCTGGGTGAACGCTTGAAACCGGTCGGTTTGACCCTATATACAGGCCAGATTATTTTTTGTTGAACTTGCTAAAAGGAGCAGGGTTGTGTCCAACGAATCAAAAGATTCCCCTCAAATTGATGAAGCTGAGATTGATCAAGCAGCAGAAGCAGCCACGGCAGAAGCACCTGAAGAGAGCACTGCTACAGAAAACCACCAGGAAAGTGAAGGTGGAGCCGATATTGACGCGCTGAATGAGCAGATAACCGAACTGAAAGAGCAGGCCTTACGGTCTCACGCTGAAGCTCAAAATGCTCGTCGTCGTGCTGAGCAGGATGTTGAAAAGGCGCGTAAGTTTGCCTTAGAGAAATTTGTGAATGAATTGCTGCCTGTCGCTGATAATTTAGAGCGAGCATTGGCGGCAGGTGATGCTGAAGATGAGTCTCAAAAGGCTGTATTAGAAGGTGTGGCTCTGACGCATAAATCCTTACTCGATACTTTGAAAAAATTCCAAGTTGAGCCTGTTGAGCCAGAAGGCGAGCCGTTTGACCCTCAATTGCACCAGGCAATGTCAATGGTTCCGAGCCCTGATGTAGAACCGAATACAGTGCTTACTGTATTTCAAAAAGGGTACACCCTGTATGGTCGTTTAGTGCGCCCAGCGATGGTGGTTGTCTCTAGTGCGCCGCCCAATGAAGGTGCATAGTAATTACTAACTATTCATTTAAATCTTTATTGATAAGTATGTGCTGAAAAATTCCATACTTTCTTTAAGGAAAGGGTTGAAGTTAGTCGCTTCAGACCAATATTTAGACTTAATTGATTTTGGCCGGTTTGCAGAACGAATCGGCTTTCGTAATAAACACAAGTAACACACATATTATTGAACAAAACCGGAGAAACCCGATGGGTAAAATTATTGGCATAGATTTGGGTACTACCAACTCCTGTGTGGCAGTACTGGAAGGCGACAAGCCGAAAGTAATTGAAAATGCTGAGGGCGATCGTACTACTCCTTCAATTGTTGCCTTTACTGATGACAATGAAATTTTAGTCGGTCAGAGTGCTAAGCGTCAGTCTGTTACCAATCCTAAAAATACGTTGAATGCTGTTAAGCGTTTAATTGGTCGTAAGTTTAAAGACGACGTGGTACAGAAAGATATCTCTATGGTTCCTTACGCTATCGTTGCTGCGGACAATGGTGATGCATGGGTTGAAGTGAAGGGCGACAAGAAAGCACCACCACAGATTTCTGCTGAAGTTTTGAAAAAAATGAAGAAGACTGCAGAAGACTATTTAGGTGAAAAGGTAACAGAAGCGGTGATTACTGTTCCTGCTTACTTTAATGACTCTCAACGTCAAGCAACAAAAGATGCCGGTAAAATTGCTGGTCTTGATGTAAAACGTATTATTAATGAGCCAACTGCCGCGGCACTAGCTTATGGTATGGATAAAGCGAAAGGCGACCGCACTATTGCTGTATACGATTTAGGTGGTGGTACTTTCGATATTTCAATTATTGAAATTGCAGATGTTGATGGCGAGCACCAGTTTGAAGTATTGGCGACGAATGGTGATACCTTCCTCGGTGGTGAAGATTTCGATATGCGTCTTATCGAGTACTTAGCGGATGAGTTCAAGAAAGACAGTGGCATTGATCTTCATAATGACCCTCTAGCGCTACAGCGTTTAAAAGAAGCCGCTGAGAAAGCGAAGATCGAATTGTCTTCAAGCACACAAACTGAAGTTAATCTTCCTTATATTACTGCTGATGCAACTGGTCCTAAGCATTTAGTTGTGAAGATGACTCGTGCAAAATTAGAATCATTGGTTGAAGAGTTGGTTACTCGCTCATTAGAGCCTCTTAAGATTGCACTAAAAGATGCTGATTTATCGGTTGGTGATATTGATGATGTTATCTTGGTCGGTGGTCAAACACGTATGCCGATGGTTCAGCAAAAAGTCGCTGAGTTTTTTGGTAAAGAGCCTCGCAAAGATGTTAACCCTGATGAAGCGGTTGCTATGGGTGCCGCTATTCAAGGTGCGGTATTAGCCGGTGATGTGAAAGATGTATTGTTGCTGGATGTTACCCCATTGTCTCTTGGTATTGAAACTATGGGTGGTGTTGCGACTCCATTAATTGAGAAGAACACAACAATCCCAACGAAAAAGTCTCAGGTATTTTCAACTGCAGAAGATAATCAATCTGCTGTAACGATTCACGTTGTTCAAGGTGAGCGCAAACAAGCGGCGCAAAACAAATCATTGGGTCGCTTTGACTTGGCAGATATTCCACCAGCACCACGTGGTGTGCCTCAAGTCGAGGTAACTTTCGATATTGATGCTAATGGTATATTGCATGTTGGCGCTAAAGACAAAGGCACAGGCAAAGAGCAATCAATCGTTATTAAAGCCTCTTCTGGTTTAAGTGATGACGAGGTCGAAGCAATGGTAGCAGATGCCGAAGCTAACGCGGAAGCTGATCGCCAATTTGAAGAACTTGCTTCTGCACGTAACACACTTGATGGTTTGATTGGCGCAACTAAGAAAACCTTAGAAGAAGCTGGCGATAAAGCGACTGATGAAGAAAAAGCAGCGATTGAAGCCGCTATTGCTGAAGCAGAAGAAGTCGTTAAAGGTGATGATAAAGAAGCGATGGAAGCAGCAACAACTAAGTTGACTGAAGCATCTAGCTCTTTAGCGCAGAAGCTTTACGCTGAGCAAGCCGCTGATGCTGGTGCAGATGCTGCAAGTGCGGAAGGCGCGCAAGCTGAATCTGCAGATGACGGTGTTGTTGAAGCTGAGTTTGAAGAAGTAAAAGAAGATAAGTAATTTTTTAGGGTGGCTAGAACCTAGTATCTGGTCACGCCTTTTTTACTTTTTATAGTATTTTAAATGCTACCTTTAGCGCGGACTTTTTACAGTCCGCGTTTGTTGTATGTGAATAGAGTGATTTTTAATGGCCAAGCGCGACTATTACGAAATATTAGATGTTGATAAAAACGTTTCCGAAAAGGATTTAAAGAAGGCTTATCGACGTGTGGCGATGAAGTACCATCCTGATCGTAATCCTGACGATAAAGCCGCGGAAGAAAAGTTTAAAGAAGCAAGCGAAGCTTACGAAATATTATCAGACTCTCAAAAGCGTGCAGCCTACGACCAATATGGTCATGATGGCGTTGACCCTCAAATGGGTGGAGGTGCTGGTGGTTTTGGTAACTTCAGCGATATTTTTGGTGATGTCTTTGGCGATATTTTTGGTGGTGCTGGCGGCGGTGGGCGCAGAGGTCCACAGAGAGGCTCGGACTTACAATATACATTGCAAGTAACATTGGAGCAGGCTGTTAAAGGGACAACGGCAAAAATTAAAGTGCCAACTTTGGTTAACTGTGAGACTTGTGACGGCACTGGCGCAAAAGCAGGTTCTAAACCTGTTCAATGTACGACTTGTGGTGGTGTTGGTCAGGTGCGTATGCAGCAAGGTTTTTTCTCTGTTCAGCAAACCTGCCCCACATGTCGTGGTCAGGGCACAATTATTAAAGATCCTTGTGATGCTTGTCATGGTCAGGGTCGCATAGAGGAAACTAAAACTCTTTCGGTTAAAGTGCCGCCAGGTGTCGATACAGGTGATCGTATTCGTTTGTCTGGTGAAGGCGAAGCGGGTCCTGCTGGGGGTGTTGCTGGTGACCTGTATGTGCAGATAGCCGTAAAAGCTCATGATATTTTCGAAAGAGAAGGTGCTAATTTGTATTGTGAAGTGCCCATTAATTTTACAGATGCAGTATTGGGTGGTGAGCTAGAAGTGCCAACACTCGATGGCCGTGTAAAATTAAAAGTTCCTTCGGAAACCCAAACTGGCAAACTGTTCCGTTTGCGTGGCAAAGGTGTTACTCCTGTTCGCGGTAGTACCAAAGGTGATTTGTTATGCCGCGTGGTTGTCGAAACGCCGGTTAATCTATCAGGTAAACAAAAAGAACTCTTGAGAGAGTTCCAAAGCTCTCTTGATGGGAAAAAACACTCTCCTCGCCAAAGTACCTGGTTTGAAGGTATGAAAGACTTTTTTAGTTAATAAATTTAAAAGAGGCCAAATAAATGGGGGGCAGAGTCAATTATTCACTATGTGGTTGGGAGCATTTAGGCTATTCAACTCAATGATTTACTCAAACCCCTATTTTCCTCTTTGCTCGGTCATATAAATAAGGTTAAAAAAATGCCAACAAAAATTGCAATTACTGGTGCTGCTGGTCGAATGGGAAAAATGTTAATCGAAGCCGTGGCCATGTCATCGGAGGCCGAGCTAAGCGCTGCTATTGAGCGTCCAGAATCGTCTCTAGTGGGTGCAGACGCTGGAGAACTGGCGGGGCTTGGTAAAAACGGTATTGTGATCGTTGGCAATATTGCAGAAGTAAAAGACCAATTTGATGTATTGATTGATTTTACAGCGCCGCAAGCGACATTGGCCAATGTGCAGTTTTGTGCCGACAATAATAAAGGTATTGTTATTGGTACCACAGGCTTTTCTCAGGAAGAACTTGCTGAGTTAGAGGTGCTTCAAGCTCAGCTGGCAATGATTAAAGCGGCAAACTACAGCACTGGTGTTAATTTATCGTTAAAGCTTTTAGAGGTGGCATCCAGTGTATTGGGTGATGATGTCGACATTGAAATTGTTGAAGCTCATCATCGTCACAAAGTTGATGCACCATCAGGGACAGCTCTGGCAATGGGTGAAGTGATTGCTGATACCTTGGGTCGTGACCTGCAAAAAGTGGCTGTTTATGGGAGAGAAGGACAAACAGGCGCTCGTGACCGCGATACGATTGGGTTTGCTACCGTGCGTGGTGGTGATGTTGTCGGTGATCATACTGTTATGTTTATGGCTGATGGCGAGCGGGTTGAAATCACTCATAAAGCGTCAAGCCGTATGTCTTTTGCTCGAGGTGCCGTTCGCGCAGCAGCCTGGTTGATTGGTAAAGAGAAAGGCTTATATAGCATGCGTGATGTTCTCGGTATTTAAGCTGATAAAAGTTACTATCTCTTTGATCTGATTACATTTTTTGGTGCATAAGCGGTATTGCTATCTTGCTGTTATTGCCTTGTGCGCCGGTTAGCTTTTCTTTTGACGTTATTTTTATTCAACAATAACAGTACCTTACTTCCATTTTTTAACGTCTTTCTTTAAAAAAAGCCAAAAAGTTGCTTTTTATTAAGGGTTTTTCTTTAATTTCTTGCAAACTGTCAAATTCCTGACTATACCTTAGTTATTGTTCTGTGGTTTCAGTCCATCGTATTTGTTGAGGGATAACCGTTTTTCGCTGAATTGAATAATGATCGTTTCTTAAGGCCAGCTTAAGACGAATGAATTGTTAATCATGGGTGAAATGAATGGGCGTTGAAAATAAAGCGGAGGATAATCAGAAGATACTACTGATTATTGGCAATGATGTTGTTGATTCTTCTGTTATCCATCAGTTGCTGAAAACAAATGGTCGTTCTTCTTCATTTGCACTAATCGAAACCACTTCTTTTAAAGATGTATCAAAGTTGATGCGTGCCTCAAGGCCTGACTGTTGTATCGTCGGTTATCAAGAACCGATAGCTGATGTGCTGAACTTCTTAAAATCATTGCGTCGAAGTAAGATTAATTCAGATATTCCCGTCATTGTGTTGGCAAATAGAGATAATGGTGATGTGAGATCCGTTGTTGAAATTATGCATCATGGTGCGCAAGACTATCTTATAAAGGAAGAGCTTACTGAGAATATTTTACGCCGTAGTATCGCAGATGCCATTTACACTTGCGAGTTTCAAAAAAACTTACGCCAATTGGCCCACTATGATCACTTAACGGGGCTGTTGAATCGTAGTTTGTTCATTGATCGTCTAGAAAATACGGTTAACCATTGTGACCGTTACAATCAAAATTGTTCTTTACTATATATCGATGTTGATAACTTTAAAGTGATTAATGATTGTTATGGTCATGATGCTGGCGATGTGCTTTTAAAAACGATAGCGAAAAGGATCCAGGAAAACTGCCGAACTACAGACAGTGCATCGCGAATTGGCGGTGATGAATTTGCAATTATCATTAGCCGGGTTGATAAGGATCGAGCTAACCATACCGCTGAAAAAATCCTTGAGAAAGTCTCTGAGCCTGTCTTTATCGATTCTCAGCGTTTGCATGTGTCGCTATCGATCGGTATTGCCCATTACCCAGATACCGCTGGAAATATCAATGAATTAATGGATCAAGCTGATCAGGCAATGTACCGTGCGAAGCAAACAGGAAAGGCACGTTATTTCCAATTTTCTCAAAACCAAAAATTACAATTAGATCGTCGTAGTCGTTTAGAGGATATGCTGCCTGAAGCCCTTGAAAATAATGAGTTAGAGCTATTCTTTCAGCCGTCCGTCAATGTTGAAGATCAATCGCTTTACAGCTTAAGTGTTATTGTAGTCTGGTCACCGGGTCGTTATAAGGTATCCGATATGGAACTTAAAGAAATGATCGATCATCTGGGCTTGTATGATAATTATTATAAATGGTTGATTAATACGTCAATGGCGCGTTTGTGTCAGTGGCAGCAAAATCATTCTGATAACCTCGTGAATATAAACATCCCTATTGATCACTGTAATAATGAATGGCTAGTGGATTACTTTCGTCACTGTGCAAAAAATTATCGTATCCAACTTGATCAAATAGAGATGGAAGTATCTGAAAAGGTCATCATGAAGGATATTGTTCAAAGCCGAAAGTTCCTGAAAGCAATACAAAATATGGGGGCTCGAGTGTCGATTGATGGCTTCAGTGGAGGTTACATTTCTGTTGATGATTTAATTTTGTTGTCATTAAGTACCTTGGTTATAGATCAATCGTACTGTGTTGATGTTGAAAAAAATCCTCAAAAATATAAGGCTGTTGAAGCTATTACCTTATTGGCTCATACGTTGGGGTTAAAAGTAGTTATTAAAAATGTCGATATGGAAGCGCGGTACGATGTCGTTAAAAATATTGCTTGTGATATTGTCCAAGGCAATTATATTTTGGAGTCTAAGTCCAGCTTGAGTGATTGTGAACCTTATATTTCCGCGCCAACCCAATTTTCGGAGGTCTCCCAATAGTTATTTCGATTAACAGTATAAGAATATTTTTTTTAATGAAGTATAGTTTTTGTTGTGACTCGAATTTCTATAAATCTTTTCTATAATTTAATATAACTGTTCTTTTTAATAAGCATCTATTTTATGTTTTTGAGCGTATCAATTTCTTTGTATACGATAATGTATCATATAGACAGTAATGATATTGCTACAGGGATGTGCCGCTATACAGGCAGCTATAACCTATTATGCCCCTAATCAATTAGGTGCAGAGGAAGAAATTAGAATAATGATAAATGAAGATGATTTCTCGAATCGTAATAATGTTTTATTAATTGTGGACGATAGCGTTGGTGATAGAGAACTCTTTTGTCAATTAATCCTCAATAACCGCTCTTCATCATTTGAGATACTTGAAGCTGATTCTTGTGAGCAGGCTTTATCTTTCTTAGAGCATACTGTACCCGTGTGTTGCTTAGTTGATTATCAATTGCCAGCAGACAATGGTTTGGATTTTCTTAAGACGATTCGGCGAATGGAATTTGGCGATAGTATTCCTGTAGTGATTATGACAGGTGAAGGTGATGAAAAAGTGGCAGTGGAAATGATGCGTAATGGTGCCCAGGATTACCTCGTCAAAAATGATATGACCTCTGAAAACCTGATGCACAGCATTAACAATGCTATACACACTTGTGAGTTACAAAATAAACTTAGACATCTAGCCCACTACGATAATTTAACTGGCCTACTTAATCGTGGTTTATTTATGGATCGTCTGCAAAGTACTGTTGACCACTGTGATCGATATGGTGCCAGTTGTTCTCTACTGTATATTGACGTCGATAACTTTAAACAGATCAATGATCAGTACGGCCATGATGCCGGCGATGTGTTACTGAAGGCTGTAGGGGAGCGTATAAAGCAAAATTGCCGTACAACCGATAGTGCTGCTCGTTTAGGTGGTGATGAGTTTGCAATTTTACTCAATCGTATTGATGAAGTTAATACTGATATTGCGGCAGAAAAAATATTGCGTAAGATCTCTGAGCCTGTATTTTTAGAGTCACATAGCATTCATGTGTCACTATCGATTGGTATTGCGCACTACCCAGATACAGCAGTGAGTATTCATGAGCTATTAAAGCAGGCTGATGAAGCAATGTATCGGGCTAAAAAAACAGGTAAAGCCCGGTATTTTCAATTTACTAAAGAGCAAAAAGAGCAGTGGGAGCGACGTAACTATTTGGAAACGTTGCTTCCTGAAGCGATAGCAAATAATGAACTTTTGCTAGCCTATCAGCCTATTATCGATGCCAAAGATGAGTCCCTACATAGCTTTGAGGTGCTTGTTCGCTGGATGCCTGAAGATTATGAAGTAAGCGCAACTGAAATTATCGAAATGGTCGAACGTATGGGCTTGTTTGACCCTTTTCATTTATGGTTGATTGATGCAGCTTTTCACCAATTGCACTTGTGGCAAACCAGTTGTCCAGATTTAAATATTTGCTTAAATATTCCGGCTAATCAGTGTCATAGTGACCTGGTAGTCGATTGTTTACGTAAAGCGACTGATCAATATGGTGTTCGCCCTGATCAGGTTGAGCTGGAAATCACAGAAACAACATTAATGAAGCATCCATCATTAAGTACAAAATTGTTGAAGTCTATGCAAGCTGAAGGCATTCGTATTGCCGTTGATGATTTTGGTGCGGGTTATAGCTCTATGTCGTATTTAACGACATTGCCACTTAATACATTAAAGGTTGATCAAAAGTTCTTTATTGATATGGAAGAAGATATACGCAATCGCAAAGTAGTTGAAGCTGTTACTGCACTGGGCCACAGTTTGGGCTTAAAGGTAGTTGCTGAAGGCGTAGAGACTCAAGCTCAATATTTTATGGCACGGGATATCGGTTGTGACTTCATTCAAGGCTTTTATTTTGATAAACCTCAATTAGGATGTAGTGATTGGGAAGAATTTTATAAACAGTATTCTTCTTTAAAAGTCTCTTTAGCTCGTAAACCTGTTAATGTTACAGTAAGCTAATATATGCTCTATATCATAGGGCTTCCTAATAAATTAAAAATGATATTAAGTTATATATTGACTCCGATATCGTTTCTGTCATGAAAAAACAATAATAGTTAGAGGTTTTTATGCCAACTAATTCAATTGAAATACTTATGGTGGAAGATAACCCTGGCGATATAGAGTTGACTAGGCAGGCTCTAGTGGATGGAAAGTTAAGGAATAATTTTCATGTGGTTGAAGATGGCGAGGCGGCCTTGGATTTTTTATATAATCGAGGGGAGTATCAAGAGGCTCCAAGGCCTGATCTGATCTTGTTGGATTTAAATCTCCCTAAACTTAGTGGAAGGGAGGTGTTGGCAGATATTAAAGCTAATAAAGATTTATTGTCGATTCCAGTAGTGATTCTTTCTAGTTCTGATGATGCTCATGACGTACAGGAGGCTTACTCACTGAATGCGAATAGCTTTGTCACAAAGCCTGTCCGTGTTGAGGATTTCTTGCGAGTCACTAAAGCTATCGAGCATTTTTGGGTTGAAATTGTTAAATTACCTAGCGGGAAGAACTAGTGAGCAATATAGGATTTTGTATTATTGTTATTGATTCATAACGACTGGGGAAGGTGAGATGGCTATACCAATAGAAATTTTGATGGTTGAAGACAACCCCGGTGATATTGAATTAACCACAAATGCACTAGCTACTAGCAAAATAATCAATAATTTTCATGTTTTGGAGGATGGAGAGGCCGCATTAGATTACCTTTATCAGCGAGGGGAATATGAAAATGCATCTCGTCCTGATCTTATTTTCCTTGATCTTAATCTTCCTAAATTAAGTGGTAGAGATGTACTCAAAGACATTAAAAATAATAAGGGTTTAATGTCTATTCCTGTGATTATATTATCCAGTTCAGAAGATGCGGAGGATATCCGTATAGCATATGAATTGCATGCTAATAATTTTGTTAGCAAACCGATTAGAGTTCAAGAATTTATGAAGATTGTTCAAGCGATAGAGCACTTCTGGATAGAAATTGTTAAGTTACCTGCCGATAAAAATTTGTCTATATAAGCATTTTAATCAATACTAGTACAGTATCCGAGAAAGCAATAGTAGCATTTATATAAGTATATCTTTTAAGGTGCTCGGATATTTATTTTTAAGTTCTCTCCAATTATTTTTTTGTTTTTCTTTCCCGACTCTATTGTTGAGTAACTTCCACTCAGTTGCTGTAATATCTAATGCTTGTTTGGCCGTAAGCGAGCCTTTATAAGCAAGGTGAATGTTCTCTTGCAATGAGGATAAATAAGAACTTTGGCTTTGTAAATAAAAGTCAGGAATACTCTCTTCCATGCTGAGTTGGTGAGCTTTTAAAAAACTATTTGAGTAAGCCTTCTGTATCGCTTTATCTGTATAGTGTTCTTCTCTAAAGGGATCAAAAAAGCCATCCTGTTGGACAGATAGGGTAGACATAACCGGGCTGCAGGCATAAAGCGTAAATAAATAGGCTATCTCTGGGTGTGGGCATTGAGATGATACAACATAATTCCAGCCCCAGTTAAAAATAGGGCAGTGGATGTCTTTTTCTTTTCCATTGACAGTAAATGTGCCACCAGGTGCTGGGCTGTAATATAGGCCATCTTTAACCGAAGATTTGTCGCTGTTAAAAAACTTTTGGCTGCCGCCCCAACCAATATTGCAGAAGGTTTCCCCTTTTGCATAAGTGGCCCAGTTTTCAAATAGACCATCAGTTGCAGTCTTGGGATGAAGGTATTGAGATATATCAATCATCTCCTGTAATGCAGCAATACCGGCATCGTTATTGATTTGTGGCTCTAATGAATCGCTTAATGGGAAATAACCTTTTGCGTGAAAGCGTGACCACCATTCCCAGGCGCCATAACCGGGTACGCGAAATAAACAGCCGCCGTATTGTCTTTTTTCCGGTTTATGGAAAAAACGAATCATATTGTCGAGCTTATCCCATGTATCTGGGATTTCTAATGGGCACTTATACTCTTTTTCAAAGCTTTTTTTGTTCTCTTCATTGTCCATCATCGCTTTATTAAAAAACATAAGATAAGTATCACCATCTGTTTGATAGCCATAAAACTCACCATTCACATAATCGCCATAATCATAGAGCTGATACTGCTTATAATTGCTGGGTTCATATTTTTTAGCGTATTGGCTTAAAGGATATAGTGCTTCGGCGCTGACTAGATCAGGGATGCCAAAGGTCGCGGGTAAAGCAATATCAAAAGAGTGCTGGCTTTGAGTCGCACTAAAAATAATACTGGAGTTAATATCGTCAACGCCGACCTCTGAAAAATTAATCTTAATATCTGTTTCTGCAGTAAACTGTGTGGCGACAGGCTGTATATTTGCTAGAGAACCCTTTGGGTACAATATAGTTAGGCTGATCTTTTTATTTCTTGATAAGGACTTAACATGTTCAAGGACTGCTTTTTCTAGTGAGATTGCTGTAGAGCTGCTGGCAGCATAACTAATTGTAGGTGAAAGAGCAGTTGCTGTAGAAAGCAATGAGGCGCTGCTGATAAATTCCCGGCGAGTAAGCATAGTGTTTGTTTGTCCAAGACCATTTAAAGATACGCTTGATTTCAAGCGGGCTCTGCCCCGCCGTAATTCATGCAGGATCGATGTTTGCGTGCTAAGCTTATAGTGATAATTATCATACTAATATATAGCAAAGTGTCTAACATTTCGCAATGAAGAAGCGGTTTCGCCTAACGATCCAAAAAAGCCTGTCGATTGCGCTGATTTTACTTTCAGGGCTGGTTCTTGTGTCTTCTATCATATCCTGGAGTGTTTTTGAGAGGATTAATCAAGAGCAACAAGCGCTGCTAACCCATTCTTTACCATTAATGAGATTTGCTGATAATGCTGCTGATTCGGGTGGGGATTTGTTGGCGTTGAGTGCATCGCTAAGCCAAGAGCTTTCAGAAACAGACTTTTCCTTTTTAAAACGCAAGGCAGCCTTCTTGCTAACTCAGACTCAGCAAGATGTTGCCAGTTTCGAAGATAGTAGCTCAAATTTTTCCAATACTCAGCAGTTAAAACTTAAAGTTCAGCAACTCATTGAAAGAATTCGCCAGCAGCTGCGATTGCAGCAAGATATCTTGTTAAACAAAAAGTTGATAAAAGAGGGGGTTGGGTACCTTCATCAAGAAATCGAAGGGCTTTTAATTGATATTAAGTTAGTAAGTTCAGAGCTTATATTGCAGTCTCTGGATGTCGGTATCGATAACTTTGTCATCGATGATCAAAAAAATATACTGGTAGAAATGCGTTTTGAGCTACTACGAATTGAAAGTGTTATTGAACGCTTGTTACTTGTTGATACAGCTGAGCAAATAAAGAGAGAGGAAGATCTTAATCGATTGCATATACGAAAAATAAGTACCCAGCTACTTAATTTAAATAAGGGCCAAAAAAAGCGCTTAGGGAAGAATATTGCGAAAATTAATAATGCTCTATTGCAAGAGAATAATGTATTTGAATTGATAAGTGCCCGGGTTGATAATTTTAATCAATTGGCTAAGTTACAAGAGGAAAATGTAACGTTAAGTCAGGATCTAAACTCACTTTATAGTGCGATATCGCTTAAATCTAATTACGATGTAGATTTAGGTGCTCAAAGCTTGGTTGATGTTATCAAAACATCACAGTTTACTTTGTTGACATCTTCCATTGTATTCTTCTTGGTTGTTTTATGTCTCTATTATTTTGTTATTCGACCAAAAATTATTAATCGTCTCGTTGGCTTGGAACGTGATACGCGAGCTATTGCAGACAATAATTATGATATAGATATTGATATTAGCGGCCATGATGAAATATCGGCAATGGCAACATCCTTAGCTTACTTTCGTAAGCAACTTATAGAAAAAGAAGAGGTGAAGCGAGCGCTTACGGATAGAGAAGAAACCTTATCAACAATTGTTAAAAACGCAGCTGAAGGTTTGTTTACCGTTGATGTCCATGGGTTCATAAAAACATTTAATCCCGCATGTGAATCTATTTTTGAGCTGAATTTTGATAATGCTGTTGGAGAAAAAATATCGCAATTTTTGCCGTCAGCGGATGATGTTTTTGCTGAGCATAAAAAGCGTGCCTCCGGGGACAGTTATATTGTTTGTGAAAATTATCAGACCCCTGCCTTTCGGGCAGACGGTAGTGAATTTGTAAGTAGCTTGTCTGTGAGTTTAATCAATTTGTCAGGCCGATATTTATATAGTGGTTTCGTTCGAGATATTACTGCTGAACAAATGGCAAAAGAAAGAATTGAAACGCTCGTTAATGAGTTAATGACGTCGAATGCTGATTTGGAACGATTTGCCTATAGTTGCTCCCATGATTTACAAGAACCTGTAAGAATGGTGTTAAGTTTCTCCGACTTGCTTAAAGAGCATTTGGGGAATGATATGGATGAAAAAACTGCCAAATACCTTGGTTTTATTGTAAATGGCGCCCAGAGTGCCAAAGAATTAATTAAAGATATTCTTGCATATAGTAGGCTCGATCAATCATCAGTGAAAAAAGAGTGGGTCACTACAGATGCACTATGTGAAAAGGTGAAAAACTCAATTGTTGCGTTGCAGGAAGAGCTCAATGGTAAATTTGAATGGGGTGGCGGCAGCATTGAAATGAATGTTGTGGAATCTCAACTCGTGCAGTTGTTAACGAATTTAGTGACGAATGGCCTTAAATATAATCATAGTTCAGAGCCAGCTGTAAGTATAAAAGTCTCTGAATCTGATAATGACTGGTTATTGGTTGTTGAAGATAACGGCATTGGTATTGATGAACGCTACCACAAAAAGATATTTGAAGTATTTCGTCGTCTAGTGACGAAAAGAGAGTATGTGGGGTCGGGTATTGGCCTCTCTATTTGTAAAAAAATTGTTGAAAAGCATCATGGTGAAATTTGGGTGGAGTCTCAGGTTGGCCAAGGTAGTCAGTTTTTTGTGCGCTTGCCAAAAAGTGTATAGCGAGGTATTAAGTTAATGTCTGTTGATGAAGAATACTTGCAAAAATTAATGCGTACAATTTCTCATGATATGGGAGGAACATTACGTGTTGCTGTGGGCTTTTCTAAATTAATTCTGGAAAATTATGCTGATAAACAGGATGAAAAAGTATTGCACTGGCTGTCGTTGATTCAATCTGACGGTGAAGCTATGCAAGACAAGCTTATTGCCTTATCCCGTTATTCTCGTCTTTATGATATTCCTGATAATATCGATATTTGTAATGTTTATGAGGCTTGCCAAAAAGCTATTAAGCTTTCTGCTTTAGATGAGCTTTATCCACACTTTACGATAACAGTAGAAACTCTGCCTGTTGTTAAGGGGTACGAGCGATTATGGGTTGACCTCTTTGCGGAGCTGATTAGTAATAGCGCGAAGAGCTCATCTGAAGCTTCTAGCATACATTGTCGTATTTATTCCCAGAATGATGGTGATGAAACCTTGATTATTGTCCAGGATGACGGTGTTTCTTTAACCCAAAAGCAGATCGAGATGGCAATAATGCCTTTTAGGGTCGTCGATGGTATCCCCTCTGGTGTCGGTATGGGACTATCTATTGTTAAGCGAATTGCTGAATTACAGGGCGGGTATTTTAATCTAGAGCCCGTTGCGGACGATCAGCCAGGTATGAGGGCGATTATAACGCTCCCGTCTTCCGTTGTGGTGGACGTTAACCCATAGCTTTTAGGCAGTGCTATGCCTTTCAAATATTCTTGTTTTTCTTCCCCACTTTTTCATTAAAGGCCTTATAGTCTGCTGGACAGACGAGCACCCTCTGGCGTAAAATACGCCTCCAGCCAAAGAGGGGTATCTAGTATCGGATTCCCCTGCTGAAAGCGAGGTGAATCAGGTATTTTTTACATTACCATCCATTCATCTCGCTTTTTTATGACTATTTGAAACCTTGTTGCTAGTCTGGAGATAGCTAGTAAAGCAGGGTGTTAAGAACATCGTTTACAAAACCACTTCATCATTAGCTTGGTTCTTTGCCTCATCGGCAATAATGGTAACCGCGGCATACTGCCGCCTACAGCTACAGCGGGTTAATGGTGACCAGTGCAGGAGAAACCCTTGAATACAGAGGCCACCCGTGTGACTTCCCAAAAGACATCCCTACTTCAAGGGAATAATCAAAAACCTGCTTTATTAGTATTGGCTGATGGTAGTGTTTTCCGTGGTACAGCCATTGGTGCCGAAGGCATTACCGTTGGTGAAGTTGTCTTTAATACTGCAATGACAGGTTATCAGGAAATTCTGACAGACCCTTCGTACGCTAAACAAATTGTGACGCTGACTTACCCCCATATCGGCAATGTGGGTGTCAACAAGGAAGATGAAGAATGTGAAACCATCTGGTTTGCAGGTCTAGTCATCAGAGATCTTCCCAGCCTGGCCAGTAACTTCCGCAGCCAACAGTCTTTAGATGTTTATTTAAAAACCCGCAATATTCTGGGTATTGCCGATATTGATACTCGCCGTCTCACTCGTATTCTTCGTGAAAAAGGTGCGCAAAATGGCTGTATTATGGCGGGAGATGCCATTAATGAAGCGGAAGCCTTAGCGGCGGCTCAGCATTTCCCTGGATTAAAAGGCTTGGACTTGGCCAAAGAGGTCACTGTTGCCGAGTCTTATCAGTGGCAAGAGGGTAGCTGGTCACTCGGAGAAGGGTTTGCCCAACAGCCGCGCAAGGCATTTAAAGTGGTTGCTTATGACTATGGTGTAAAACGGAATATTCTACGCATGTTAACTGACCGTGGTTGTGATATTACAGTTGTTCCAGCACAGACACCGGCAGACGAAGTCTTGGCAATGTCGCCCGATGGTATTTTCCTATCAAATGGGCCCGGTGACCCAGAGCCTTGTGATTATGCAATCACTGCTATTCAGTCCTTATTGAAAACCAATATTCCCATCTTCGGTATTTGCCTTGGTCACCAGTTATTAGCGTTGGCGAGCGGTGCGAAAACGGTCAAAATGAAATTTGGCCACCATGGTGGTAACCATCCCGTTCAAAACCTTGAGACAGGAACTGTGCTTATTACCAGTCAAAATCATGGATTCGCGGTTGATGGTGAAACCTTGCCTGCAAATATAGTGGCAACACATAAGTCTCTTTTTGATGGTTCGCTACAAGGGATAAAGCTTACTGACCGGCCCGCGTTTAGTTTTCAGGGGCATCCTGAAGCAAGCCCGGGGCCTCATGATGCTGCGCCATTGTTTGATCATTTCATTGAATTGATGGAAAAAGCGTAAATAAGTAATTCGGTATGTTGTGGTTAGCGCAACTTACCTTTTATACGATTATTAAAACTGATTATTGATATTTTATCCGTTATGTTTAAACGCGGATTTACTGACCTAGACTAAACGTTATGCCTAAAAGAACAGATATACAAAGTATTTTAATTATTGGCGCTGGCCCGATTGTTATTGGTCAAGCTTGTGAGTTTGATTACTCTGGTGCCCAAGCATGTAAAGCATTACGTGAAGAAGGCTACCGAGTTATTTTGGTTAACTCGAATCCTGCTACTATCATGACAGACCCCGCAATGGCTGATGCGACCTATATTGAGCCGATTCAGTGGGAGACAGTTGCAAAAATTGTTGAGGAAGAACGCCCTGACGCGATTTTGCCAACAATGGGTGGCCAGACCGCACTTAATTGTGCATTAGCCTTACATGAAAACGGTGTTCTGGAAAAATACAATGTTGAGTTAATTGGTGCAAACTACGAAGCCATTCATATGGCGGAAGATCGTAACTTGTTTGACCAGGCGATGAAGCGTATTGGCCTGGAATGTGCTCGTGCTGAAATCGTTCATACCATGGATGAAGCCAACGAAGTGCCAAAGCAATTTGGTTTTCCTGTGATTATTCGTCCTTCATTTACCATGGGTGGTTCTGGTGGCGGTATCGCCTACAACTGGGAAGAGTTTGAAGAAATTTGCTTGCGTGGCTTTGATTTGTCACCGACCAATGAGTTGCTGATTGATGAGTCGCTCTTGGGTTGGAAAGAATACGAAATGGAGGTGGTTCGTGATAAAAATGATAATTGTATTATTATCTGTTCCATTGAAAATTTTGACCCAATGGGTGTTCATACCGGCGATTCAATTACCGTTGCGCCAGCGCAAACCTTAACGGATAAAGAACTGCAAATCATGCGAAATGCATCACTGGCAGTATTGCGTGAAATTGGTGTGGAAACGGGTGGTTCGAATGTACAGTTCTCGGTAAACCCTGAAACGGGCCGTTTAGTTGTTATTGAAATGAACCCGCGAGTATCGCGTTCCTCAGCATTGGCGTCTAAGGCGACTGGCTTCCCAATTGCAAAAGTAGCCGCTAAATTGGCTGTGGGTTACACGCTGGACGAATTGCAAAATGATATTACTGGCGGTACAACACCTGCGTCATTTGAGCCAAGTATTGACTACGTAGTTACAAAAATTCCACGTTTCACTTTTGAAAAATTTGGTGATGCCGATGCGCGCTTAACAACACAGATGAAGTCTGTGGGTGAAGTGATGGCAATTGGCCGCACTTTCCAGGAGTCGTTGCAAAAAGCATTGCGTGGTCTTGAAGTGGGCTCATCTGGTTTTGAGTCTATTGTTGATTTTGAAGCAGCGGACTCTATAAGTAAAATTCGACGAGACCTGTCAACGCCAGGAGCAGAGCGTATCTGGTACGTGGGTGACGCGTTTCGCTCGGGTATGACCGTTGATGAAGTCTTTGACTTGTCTGCTATTGACCCATGGTTCTTGGTTCAAATTAAAGAACTAATCGACCTTGAACAAGAAGTCAGTGCCCATGGTTTGCAAGATCTGACCGCAGAAAATGTGCTGTTACTTAAGCGTAAAGGCTTTTCTGATAAGCGCTTGGCTGTTTTGTTAAATGAAACTGAAAAAGCAATTCGAGACTATCGCCACTCACTAAATGTTCGCCCGGTCTATAAGCGTGTGGATACCTGTGGTGGTGAATTCTCAACCCCGACGGCGTATATGTACTCTAGTTATGAAGAAGAATGCGAAGCCAAGCCTACCGACAAAGATAAAATTATGGTCTTGGGTGGCGGGCCAAACCGTATTGGCCAAGGTATCGAATTTGATTATTGCTGTGTGCATGCCGCGTTAGCAATGCGTGAAGATGGTTATGAAACCATTATGGTGAACTGTAACCCAGAAACCGTTTCAACGGATTACGATACGTCTGACCGTTTGTTCTTTGAGCCAGTGACATTAGAAGATGTTCTGGAAATTGTTCACAAAGAAAACCCAAAAGGTGTCATCGTTCAATTTGGTGGGCAAACACCATTAAAACTTGCTCAGGCTCTCGAAGCGGAAGGGGTGCCTATTATTGGTACATCACCTGACGCCATTGATCAGGCAGAAGACCGTGAACGTTTCCAAAAGATGATTCAGGATTTAAACTTAAAGCAGCCTTCTAATGCTATTGTGCGCTCTACTGAAGAGGCCATTGATGTTGCTGAGCAAGTAGGTTATCCATTGGTTGTGCGTCCATCCTATGTATTAGGTGGCCGTGCGATGGAAATTGTTTATAACGTAAAAGAGCTTCAGTCTTATATGACGGAAGCGGTGCAAGCGTCTGATGATTCGCCTGTATTGCTCGATCATTTCTTGAATGCTGCTATCGAAGTTGATATCGATGCCGTGAGTGATGGTAAGCAGGTAGTGATTGGCGCCATCATGCAGCACATTGAACAATGTGGTGTACACTCCGGCGATTCCGCATGTTCATTACCTCCGTACTCATTGCCTGAAAATGTGCAAAATGAAATGCGTGAGCAAGTGAAAAAAATGGCCATCGAATTAGGTGTTATTGGTTTGATGAACGTGCAGTTAGCCTATCAAAATAATGAAATTTACGTTATCGAAGTAAACCCGCGTGCGTCTAGAACTGTTCCGTTTGTATCGAAATGTATAGGGACTTCCTTAGCGAAGGTTGCAGCGCGTTGCCAGGCAGGTAATACCTTGGCTGAACAAGGGTTTACAACAGAGGTTGTGCCTGATTATTTCAGTGTTAAAGAAGCGGTATTCCCATTCAATAAATTCCCGGCAGTAGATCCTATTCTTGGGCCAGAAATGAAATCCACAGGTGAAGTAATGGGCATTGGTGATACCTTTGCGGAGGCCTATGGCAAAGCACAGCAAGGCGCAAACTCTGAAATTCCTGCTTCTGGTAAAGTTTTTCTCAGTGTGCGCGATTTCGATAAAGAAGGTATTGCTACTGTCGCAAAAGATTTCGACCGTTTAGGTTTTAAAATCGTTGCGACTCGTGGTACAGCGGCGGTACTAAAAGAATCGGGTTTAGATGTCGAAGTCGTTAATAAAGTGGCTGAGGGACGCCCTCATATCGTCGATATGATTAAGAACGACGAGATTACTTTAGTGATCAATACCACAGAAGGTAAAGAAGCTATTAAAGATTCTGCAAGTATTCGTCGCAGTGCGGAAAATCATTCCGTATACTATACGACGACCTTGGCTGGTGGTGAGGCAGTATGCTTGGCTCTACAGTCTGGAAAAGAACTACAAGTGCGTCGTCTGCAAGACTTACATAAGCGTATAACGCACTAAATAATTTTATTTTTTATAGCATTATTTTATAAAAGATAAAAATAAGAGAGATCCGAGAAGAAATTAATGAATAAAGTCCCTATGACTAAAGTTGGTGCTGATGCACTAGAAGCTGAATTAGAAGATTTAAAGAAAGTTCAGCGCCCAAAGATTGTTGAAGCAATAGCTGAAGCACGTGAACATGGTGATTTGAAAGAAAACGCTGAATACCATGCCGCTCGTGAACAGCAAAGTTTTTGCGAAGGTCGCATTCAAGAAATTGAAGGCAAGCTATCATATGCTCAAATTATTGATATCACGACAATACCGGAAGGCAGCAAAGTTATTTTTGGCACCACTGTCGATATTATCAATGTTGATACAGATGAAACAGTCACTTATAAAATTGTCGGCGATGATGAAGCGAATGTTAAATCAGGCAAGATTTCTTATAGCTCACCTATCGCCAGAGGCTTAATCGGTAAAGAAGTCGGTGATGAAGTAACAATTCAGACGCCATCGGGTGAAGTCACTTATGAAATCGATAGTGTGAAGCATATATAGTTGTGTTAACGATTTGATGATGATTTTTAAAAAGCCGCAAAGACGTTTCTTTGCGGCTTTTTTGTTTATAGTGTGTGAAATATTATTGGCTGTTAACGTAATGTAGAAAAATGACTGATTTAGAAACCAATTTTGAAAATTTAAGTAAAGCTGAGCAGGCAAACTTACGTGAAAAGTTTTACGAGATTATCCGTACCGTCCCTTCTGGAATGGTCGCAAGCTACGGGCAAGTTGCAAAAATGGCAGGCCGCCCAAAAGATGCTCGCCATGTGGGCAATGCCTTGAGTGGTTTGGTCAAAACCGATATTCCTTGGCACAGAGTTGTGCTGGCCTCAGGCAAGATCGCCATGCCAACTCGCCCGGACCTTCAAAAGCGTCAGCGGGATTTATTATGTGAAGAGGGCGTAGAGTTTATTGGTGACTATCAAGTGAACATGCAACGTTATGATTGGCAGCTAAGTGAGCAGGGAGCCGGTGAGCAAACCGATTTATTTGGTTAGCGTTTAAGCTTTGTCTAAAGAAGAGTTACTTTCTTTGCTTTTGCTGTAGAAGAAAGAAAGTAACTGAGAGAATGCAGATAAGACAGTATTCTTAGTTAAAATAACTAATCATCACACCCGCCGCAACCGCTGAACCAATCACGCCGGCTACGTTTGGCCCCATTGCATGCATCAATAAGAAGTTTTGACTATTGGCTTCTAATCCAACTTTATTGGAAACGCGAGCGGCCATTGGTACAGCAGAAACACCGGCTGAACCAATTAATGGATTAATTTTGATGGTTAAGAATAAGTTCATCGCTTTTGCCATTAATACACCCGTTGCAGTACCAATACAAAAAGCCACTAAACCTAATAATAAAATGCCAATCGTTTCTAGGTTTAAAAAACTTTCGGCACTCATTTTAGCGCCAACGCCTAAACCAAGAAAAATAGTGACAGTGTTAATTAAGGCATTTTGTGCTGTATCACTTAAACGTTCAACAACACCACATTCTTTCATTAAGTTGCCGAAGCAAAACATACCAAGTAGGGGAGCAGCACTGGGAAGAAAAAATGCCACCAAAATTAATACGGTAAGGGGGAAACAAATTTTTTCCGCACGAGAAACTGGGCGTAGTTGCTTCATTTCTATTTTGCGTTCTTCCTTGGTAGTTAAGGCCTTCATAATAGGAGGTTGGATAATGGGTACTAATGCCATATAAGAATAGGCAGCTACCGCAATGGCGCCCAATAATTCTGGTGCAAGTTTACTGGCAACAAAGATTGAGGTCGGGCCATCGGCGCCTCCAATGATACCAATAGCGGCTGCCTGCATAAGCGAAAAGTCCACAACGCCTGATGCGCTAAGGGCGACAGCTCCTAATACGGTAGCGAAGATGCCAAATTGGGCTGCAGCACCGAGGAAAAGCATTTTAGGGTTGGCTAATAAAGGGCCAAAATCTGTCATCGCGCCGACACCCATAAAGATGAGTAAAGGAAAGATACCAGTTTCAATACCTATGTGGAAAACGTAGTAGAGTAATCCACCCGCACTTTCGAGATGGCCTTGGGCATCGTATATAGGTTCTGCGTACATTCCAGCGCCAGGAATGTTGACAAGCAAGGTGCCCATAGCAATAGGGACTAAGAGTAGTGGCTCAAATTTGCGGGCAATAGCCAAGTAAAATAATACCAGTGCTACCAGCATCATTGCAGCTTGACCTACTGTTAAGTTGGCTAGACCTGAGTCCAGTAGTAATGCAGTGAGTTTTTCCATGATGTTTTATTTACAAAGTTAAGTGATAACGCTGTGCAATTACAGCGTTAAAAGGTTATCGCCAACAGCAACCGCGTCGCCTGCTTTGACATGAACAGTGCTGACGGTGCCCGCTTCAGATGCTTTAATTTCCGTTTCCATTTTCATGGCTTCTAAAATAATTAACACATCACCTGGATTAACTTGTTGTCCTTGTTGCACATTAACTTTGAAAATATTACCTGCTAATGGGGCTGTAATGGTTTCTCCTGAACTATTGCTTGGGGCCGGTGCGATATCAGCATCGGCACCTGCGGCAACATTAGCGCTATATCTCATGCCATTGACCATAACATTGACTTGGCCATCACCGCTGACTTCAGCTGTGTAGTTAGTGCCATTCATACTAACGGTATACACACCATCACTGGTATCAGTACTGACTACGCTGCTGCTTGCTTCTTTTGGTGCAGGTTCAAAGGCATCGGGGTTGCCTCGGTTTTCCAAAAATTTCAAACCAATTTGAGGGAAGAGAGCTAAGGTTAAGGCATCGTCAATGCTGTTTTCGGCGAGCTCAAAGCCTTTCTCTTTCGCTTGTTTCGACAACTCTTCAGTCAGCGCATCCATTTCTGGTTTGATGAAATCGGCAGGGCGGCAAGTAATCGCTTCTCCACCATCTAGCACTCGCTGTTGCAACTCTTCGTTAAAGGCTGCTGGTGCTTTACCGTATTCACCTTTAAGAATGGCTTGAGTTTCTTTAGAGATACTTTTGTAGCGCTCGCCGGTGAGTACATTCAGTACGGCTTGAGTGCCTACAATCTGCGACGTTGGTGTTACTAGAGGAATATGCCCAAGGTCTTTGCGCACACGAGGGATTTCTTGTAATACATCGTCGAATTTATCGCCAGCGCCTTGCTCTTTTAATTGGTTTTCCATATTGGTGAGCATTCCACCAGGAACCTGAGCGATTAAAATGCGAGAGTCGACACCTCTCAGTGCGCCTTCAAATTTAGCGTACTTTTTGCGTATGCCACGGAAGTAAGATGCAATTTCTTCTAAAAGTTCTAAGTCTAATTTAGGGTCACGCGGTGTGCCTGCTAATGCAGCAACAATCGATTCGGTAGGCGAATGACCATACGTCATCGACATTGATGAAATCGCAGTATCAACATGGTCAATACCGGCTTCAATGGCTTTAAGAATCGTCATCGATGATAAGCCCGCTGTTGCATGTGCATGCAATGCAATGGGAATATCCAATGATTTTTTTAGTTCGCTGACAAGATCAAAGGCATCGTATGGCGTCATTATTCCCGCCATATCTTTGATGACTAAAGAGTCAGCGCCCATGTCTTCTATTTGTTTCGCCAGTTCTAACCAACCCGCTTTTGTGTGGGCTGGGCTAGTGGTGTAAGACAATGTACCTTGTGCATGCCCACCTTGTTTTTTAACGGCAGCCATGGTTGTCTGCATATTGCGCGGGTCATTCATCGCATCAAAAATACGGAAAACGTCAACGCCATTAGTGACGGCACGCTCTACAAATTTTTCAACAACGTCGTCAGCATAGTGGCGGTAACCTAAGAGGTTTTGGCCGCGGATTAACATTTGTTGTTTGGTATTTGGCATTGCTTTTTTTAATTCGCGAATGCGTTCCCATGGATCTTCGCCTAAGAAGCGAATGCATGAGTCAAAGGTAGCGCCTCCCCAGGATTCTAATGACCAATAACCGACTTTATCCAATTTTTCAGCAATCGGAAGCATGTCATCGATTCGAAGACGAGTGGCAAACAATGATTGATGTGCGTCACGCAATACGACATCTGTAAGCAGGATAGGTGATGCATCACTACTCATAAGAATTTCCGTTAATTAGTTTAAGATTTCGAAGTTTTTTGTGCAGCGGACCAAGCAATAGCTGCAACTGCAGCAACTTCAGCTTCAGGAGAGTTCGCGGCGGGCATTTTCCCATTCGTTGGATGGTTAAAGCGATTAAGTACAGAAGACATTACCATCATACCAATGACGAGTAAGGCCAAAAATACAAAAACACTACCCATTCCTAACAGCATTAGTTCAACGCTGTCAGACCATAAATTTGTCATGATCGGAGCTCATGTTAAAAAAGTTTAATTTTGATACTCATAATCCCAAAAATGATAAACCAGAAGACTTTTGTGATCTTCTGGTTTATTTTTATCGGATTAGGTCGATGATAACCCAAGATATTGCGGAAATACTACTAGTAAAAACACTAAAAACAGCTGAATTATAATAAAAGGAATAACCCCTTTATAAATTGTGAGGGTTTTAACTTCTGGCGGGGCGACCCCTTTTAAATAGAACAAGCTAAAACCAAACGGTGGTGTCATGAAAGAAGATTGCAAATTCATTGCAATCAAAATAGCAAACCACACCATGTTGAGACCCATTAATTCAGCGATGGGCGCCAGAATTGGAACAACAATGAATGCAATTTCGACAAAGTCGATGAAAAACCCAAGAACAAAGATCGCTAACATGGATAACAGAATAAAGGTCCATTTCTCCCCAGGCAGGCTAGCCATAAATTCTTCGACGATGCTATCACCACCTGAATAGGTAAATACCATCGAGAATGCTGTGGCTCCGATTAAAACAGCAAAGACCATGGAGGTAACTTTAACGCTTTCCTTGGCGCTATCGGTCATCATCTTCCAGCGTAATTTCCCGTAAAACTTGGCGAGAATTAATGAGCCTATTGCACCTAGTGCTGAAGATTCTGTTGGTGTTGCTATACCCGTTAGAATCGAGCCTAGTACAACGACAATTAGTAGTAATGGCGGAATAATATTAATTAAAGCATCTTTAATTAATTCGTAATTATTTTCAGCATCGGATGGTATTGGTGGTGCTGTAAGCGGGTTAATGTGAGATACCGCAAAGACATAAATTAAATACATGCCCACCAGCGCTAGACCAGGGTAGATGGCGGCTTTAAACAAGTCACCTACTGGCACGCCCATCACATCACCCAGAATAATTAATATAATAGAGGGGGGTATGATTTGTCCCAACGTTCCCGCAGCACAAATAGTGCCTGTTGCCAGCTTTTGGTCGTAGCCGTACTTAACCATTACCGGTAGGGAGATAACACCCATCGCAACCACGCTTGCGCCAACGACACCTGTCGATGCGGCTAAAAAGGCGCCAACCACAATCGTTGATATAGCAAGACCACCAGGCCGACCACCAAATAAACGGCCCATGGATTCCAGTAGGCGTTCAGCTAAGCCCGATTGTTGCAAAATAACTCCCATAAAAATAAACATCGGAATTGCCATTAAGATTGTATTTTCCATGATGTTATACAGGCGGTAGGACATAAAACTGAAGAGGCTAGCGCCTTCAATCCAGAAGCCTACAATCAAAGATAAGCCTGCAAAGGTTAACGCAATGGGGTAACCGATGAAGAGTGCAACCAGTGCAAAAATAAATAAATAAATGCCGATCATGATGGTGTCTCCTCTTCTTGATTGGTCAACACCAGAGATTCTTTTAATATGACTGCAACGGCACTGAGAATAAGAAATGCAAATGATAAAGGAATAACAAATTTAATTGGCCAGAGTCTAGGTAAGCTGCCTGGATCACCTTTATTTTCTTCATTGGCAAACGATTCCAAGAAAAACTCCCAACCGAAGTGAGCGACTAAAATACTGAAGGGGATGGTAAATATCAATGCGCCAATGATATTGATCCACGCTTGAGTTTTTCGTGGGAAATTATCGTAAAACACATCAACGCGAACATGACCATTTTCGCGAAGTGTATAGCCAAGCCCCAACAGGAACATCACGGAAAACCAATGCCACTCCAGCTCTTGCATACCGATGCCGCCAAGCCAGCTTAAGTGTTTGTCATACCATAGGTAGAGGTCAAAATATTTAAGGGTATCAACTACCGCATAGCGGACAAAAACGTCAATAAAAACATTAAGGATCATTAACAGCATCGCGATGATGCAGACCCAGCCAACCATATCGATGATACGGTTCAAGAAACGGAGAGTAGATTTCATGATGATTATATTCCTGAAAAAAACTCCCTTTGTTGATCAACAAAGAGAGTTTTTGTTACCTCGATAAACGTATTATTTTTTATTAGTTATTTAGATAAGCTTTATCAGAAATATCTGTCCAAGCGCGGGTTCTTGCTAAGTACTCGCGTTGTGATTTGATGATTTCTGCGGTTAGGCCACCTTTACCTTCTAAATCTTTCAGCAAAGAATCATTGGCTTTTCTAAGGTCTGCCATAACTGCAGGTGGGAATGTTTTAACTTGGATATTTGGGTAGTCTTTTTTGATCGTTGCCCAGTTTTGTCCGCTCTCATGATAAGAGTGAGCAGTCATTTGGAATGCGGCTTCTTTAATGGCTACTTCTAAAATAGCTTGTAAGTCAGCAGGTAACTTATCAAATGCTTTTTGGTTAACCATGAACTGTAGTTCAGTACCAGGCTCGTGCCAGCCAGTGTAGTAGAACGGCGCAATCTTATGGAAGCCCATACGTAGGTCTAAAGACGGGCCAACCCACTCAAGGGCGTCAATCGTGTTGCGCTCAAGAGCAGTATACAGTTCACCAGCAGGAATGTTTGTTGGTTTCGCGCCCAGTTTTGCTAATACTTCACCAGCAAAGCCTGGGATACGCATCTTAAGACCTTGCAAATCAGCAGCGCTATTAATTTCTTTCTTGAACCAGCCGCCCATTTGGTTACCTGTGTTACCACCAGGATATTGGCGAACACCGTATTTGCTGTAGACTTTTTCAGCTAATTCCTGGCCGCCGCCATAATAGTACCAAGCGTATTGCTCAGCAGCGATCATGCCGAATGGCATTGTTGTAAAGAATAATGTGTTGATGTCTTTACCTTTCCAATAGTATGACGCAGAGTGCCCCATTTGGTATTGACCGGCTTTAACGAAGTCAAAAATCCCAAGAGCTGATTTGTGCTTGTTTTTTGAGTCAATGGTAATTAACAAGCGGCCATTAGACATTTGCTTGACGTTTTCGGCCATCCTTTTAGAAACATCCCCGAAAATTGGGAAGTTAGTCGGCCAAGTTTCTGCTAGGCGCCATTTGATGGGTTTCTCTGCTGCGAAGCTGCTCACTGATGCTGCTGTAGCGGCAATTGCCAGCGACAGGACTGTAATCGTTTTTTTCATAGCTATTAACCTTATTATCATCTATTTAGAAAAGTGAATTATTATTGTTTTTTACAACGATACTACAATACAAATGATTGCGGAATTTTGGAATCCGTATCACCACCTAGATAAAACTACGGGTTTTTACGTAGGGCTAATCATAGCGCAGCCTATTATTGTTGCAAGGCCGTAATAGGGTTCTGAAGCCTCAATAAGTGGAATTAGCCGACATTAATGTAAATAACAGTAAATGTTTACTATCTTAGCCTGTGAAGATCGATGGGAGAGAGGTTTGAATGGCAAGTCTAAACCCTCTTGATCTATGAAAAAGAGGGTTTAATTACGGTTAAACCTATTAATTATTGAGGTAGGCTTTATCAGAGATATTGGTCCATGCACGGGTTTTTTCTAAGTATTCACGTTGAGATTTGATAATTTCTGCGGTTACTCCTCCCTTGCTTTCTAAGTCTCGAAGCAATGAGTTATTGGCCTTTTTAAGGTCAGCAATTACCGACGGTGGGAATGTCTTCACCTGAACATTAGGGTAATCCTTTTTGATTGTTGCCCAGTTTTTGGCATTTTCGTGATATGACATTGCTGTCATTTGAAAGGCTGCTTCTTTCATAGCCACTTCTAGAATAACTTGTAGGTCAGCCGGTAGTTTCTCAAAGGCTTTTTGGTTAACCATAAAATGTAATTCAGCTGCGGGTTCATGCCAGCCAGTGTAATAGTAGGGGGCGATTTTATGAAAGCCCATACGTAAGTCTAAAGACGGGCCGACCCACTCAAGGGCATCAATCGTATTACGTTCAAGTGCTGTATAAAGCTCGCCAGGGGGAATATTGGTAGGTTTTGCGCCGAGTTTCGCTAATACTTCACCGGCAAAGCCTGGGATACGCATCTTGAGGCCTTGTAAGTCGGTAACTGTATTAATTTCTTTTTTAAACCAGCCGCCCATTTGGTTACCTGTATTGCCACCAGGGTATTGGCGAACACCGTATTTACTGTAAACTTTCTCAGCCAACTCCTGGCCACCGCCGTAATAGTACCAGGCGTACTGCTCAGCAGCGATCATGCCGAATGGCATGGTGGTAAAGAACAGTGTATTGATGTCTTTGCCTTTCCAATAGTATGACGCAGAGTGGCCCATTTGATACTGGCCAGATTTGACAAAATCAAATATGCCGAGGGCAGCCTTGTGCTTGTTCTTTGAGTCAATGGTGATCAATAAGCGCCCATTGGACATTTTTTTAACATTTTCAGCCATGATTTTAGATGTGTCGCCAAAAATGGGGAAGTTGGTTGGCCAGGTTTCTGCTAAACGCCACTTGATTGGTTTGTCTTGTGCGACACTGCTCATCGCTATGGTAGTAATGGCAACGGCCAGTGATGCCAGTGTTATTACTTTTTTAATCATTATTATCAACCTTGTTATCTATAGTCGGTCAGAGGTTCTGTTTGCGCTTAGCGAATGCGCCATTGTTATTAGAGTACGCAATGACTTTCATCATAACCCATATAAAGAGTGTGGAAAACGTTATTATAGAAGTGAGCTGGGAAGAAGATTGTGTCGTAAAGTTGTAGGGTAAAAAATAACCAGTTAATATAGTGCCCTACTGAATGATGCTGCCCTCTTTAGTCAATGTTTAAATTTATGTCTTTATCAAGTACGCACTTACCAAGAGAGTTTCAGTTGCTATGAACCTGTCACAGAAAATACAGTTATTGTCTATTTTGCCACTCATGATTGCTATGTTAGTCGTGGCATTAGTGACGGAGATACAATTCGAAAAATTATCAACCCAAACAGCAAATAGTTTTCGTGACAGTATTACTAATAGTCGTAAACAAGAATTAAAAAATTATATTTCACTCGCTCTTTCTTCTATTGATCATATTTACGAGCACAATAATCAAGATGATAGTGCAGCTAAAGAGTTAGTTATCGATATTTTAACTAATTTAGAATACGGGGAAGACGGCTATTTCTTTGCCTATGACGATAGTGGCGAGAATATTGTTCACCCTAGGCAACCTTATCGTATTGGAAAGAATTGGTGGGATTTACAGGATCAAGAAGGGCAGTACATTATTCGGGATCTTATCAAAAGTGCTCAGAGCGATAGAGATTTTGTTGAGTATGTTTGGGAGAAACCATCCAGTAAAGAAGCCGCAAAAAAATTAGCCTACTCAGTAATGTTGGATCGTTGGCAATGGATGTTGGGGACAGGGATATACATTGATGATATTGATCGCGATGTGGCTGCTATGCAGAGCGAAGTCGATAAAAAAATTAAGACATCCTCTTATGTCATTCTCTTTATTGCGCTTTCTGCCTTTGGTGTTATATTTATTTGTGGTATTTTTTTGCAGTTTAGTGAACGAAAATTAGCCGATGGTAAGTTGCAGGAGTTAACAAAACGTGTGCTCAATACTCAAGATGAAGAGCGCCGTCGTGTTTCACGAGAATTGCATGATGGCATTAGCCAATTAATTGCGAGTGCCAAATTTTCATTAGAAACGGCAGCAATAAAAATTAAAGAGAACAAAAACCCAGACAACGATATATCCATCGCGCAAGAGCGTATTATTCAAACTTTACAGGATCTTCGACGAATATCTCGAGACTTACATCCGGCTATTTTAGACGATCATGGTTTGTCTACAGGACTTAAGGCATTAGCAAAAAGCTTTTCCGAGCGAACAGGAACCAAAATAATATTTAATGATATATCTGTCAGAAATATATTGCCTTTTGATATTAAAACATCATTATATCGTGTTGCCCAAGAAGCATTAACCAATATCGAACGGCATGCAGAAGCAGATCAAATTGAAATATCGATTCGAGTTGATAAATCCTGGGTAATACTCTCAATACAGGATAACGGTAAAGGTTTCAATGTAGAGTCATTAGAGCGTAGTAAGTCACCGACAGAAGGTATTGGCTTGAGAAATATGCACGAGCGTTTGGCATACCATAAAGGTGTTTTTTCGATTACATCAAATAAAAAAGGCACATTGATTGAGGCTAAGATACCAAAATCAGTATTACGTTATGCCGCTCATGTTGAATAATGGATAGTGAATAAAATAAAAATAATGAAATAATATAGAGGTTAGTATGATTCGAGTGATGCTGGTGGATGATCACCCATTATTTCGTGAAGGCATTGGTGCACGCCTTGAAATGAGTGATGAAATTATTCTGGTGGGTGAGGCAGAAAACGGAAAGCAAGCGATAGAAAAGCTCAAAGAATTACAACCCGACGTTGTCTTAATGGATATTAATATGCCAGAAATGAATGGTATGGATGTCCTTGAAGTGGTAACTGAAATGGATTTTGATACGAAATTTATTATCCTTAGTATGCATGACGATAAAGAGTATATTGTGCGTGTTATCCGTATGGGTGCTGATGGCTATATGCTAAAAGATGTATCTGGGGATGAAATGATTAGTGCAATTAAAGCCGTTTATAATGGCGAGAAGCATTTTAGTCAGGAAGTGGCGTCTATCTTGGCGCAACAGGATATGGATAAAAGTGAGTGTAAGCTGACTAACAGAGAACAGTTAATATTGCGTTTGATTTCTTTAGGATATAGCAATAAGCAGATTGCCCAGGAGTTAAATAATAGTGTCCGTACTGTTGAAACACATAAACGTAACTTAACAAGAAAATTGGATATCAATACGACATCGGGTTTGGTGCGTTATGCTATTGAGCATGGTATTGATAAATAATGGCGGATGCATTAAATCCACATCCCTGTAGGATCTTTATCTATTGCTGCTGATTAACTATTTCAGCACAAACGTGATTTTCATTTTGACTCGATATTCGGTAATTTTGCCATCGTCAATCGCAACTTCTTGATCACAAACCCAGGCAGATTTGACATTTTTAAGGGTTTCACAGGCGCGTTTTACCCCTTCCTCAATGGCATCGTCAAAGCTTTTTTTAGATGAACTACTAACTTCAGTGATACGTGCAACACTCATGATTGTCTCCTGATACTATTATTTTAATTTTTAGGAGAAAGCAGGTTAGCAGTTTCACCAGCAAGCGACAAATGTTGCCGATATATGTGGTCGTTTAGCGTAGTAAGTTGGATAGCTTAGGGTTCGGCTTTTTTGCAGGCCTTAAAAGCAAGACAACCTTTCCAATTTCTTGAACAACAGTAGCGTTAGTTTGGTCGCTGATGTCTTGTATCGCTTGTTTGCGAGTTTCTCTATCTTCAATAACAAGCTTGATCTTGATCAGCTCGTGGTCAGTGAGGGCGCGCTCAATTTCAGCTAAAACGGTTTCAGTTAATCCATTCCCCGCAATAGTGACGACAGGCTTCAATGAATGACCGATCGATCGGTAGTGCTTCTTTTGTTCGTTACTCAATGACATAATGTAGCTTCTATATAAATGGGCGAGCATTCTAGCCTGACTCCTATCGAATTTCCACGAGTAACATACTTCTATGGCCCGTTCAAAAACCAGTAAACACTGGCTTAAAGAGCATTTTAATGATCAATACGTTAAACAATCCCAAGAAGACGGGTATCGTTCCCGTGCCAGCTATAAGCTATTAGAGCTTCATAAAAAGGATCAACTTATTCGCAAAGGGATGACGGTGATCGATCTTGGGGCTGCGCCAGGCGGCTGGTCTCAGGTGGCTGCAGAGCTTGTGGGTGACCAAGGTTTAGTGATTGCGTCGGATATTTTACCGATGGATACATTGGCAGGCGTTGAGTTTATTCAAGGGGATTTTACCGAAGACGCCGTATTAGAAGAAATTCTGGGTGTGGTTGATCAACGACCAGTAGACCTTGTGATTTCAGATATGGCCCCCAATATGAGTGGTATGGCCGATATAGATCAGCCTAGAGCCATGGGCTTAGTGGAGTTGGCTTTTGATCTGGCACATCAGGTGCTTAGCCCTGGGGGCGCATTTGTGACTAAAGTCTTTCAGGGTGAGGGCTCTGATACATTAATGCGGGGTATGCGTAAATATTACAATAGCTTTGTCTCTCGTAAGCCAGAGGCGTCCCGAGCGCGTTCCCGTGAAATATATTGGGTTGGCAAGGGTTTTAAAGGGCTTTAAGTGACAATAAAGTGAAACTATCTGCCGGATAGTTTGACCAAAGGCTATACTGAGATATAAGGTAGCAATTGCTAATATTATAGTTTTGTAGGGTGTGACGAGTTAAGTTGTCTGCATTGGTGCAGAGTTAGGTTAAATAACTCGAAAATGAGTAAATAAAAGAATTATAGAGGGTATCCATTTGAACGATATGGCAAAAAATCTTGTGTTGTGGTTGATAATCGCCGGTATTATTTTAACGGTGGTTCAAGGCTTCGATAAGCCTAGCCAAGAGAAAACGCTGGATTATTCCGAATTTGTGGCTGAAGTCCAATCTGGTCGTATTCAAGAAGTTTCTATCAGTGGGCAGGTTATTACTGGTCGTTATCAGGATCAGTCGGTCTTTACGACTATTCGCCCTGAAGTGCTCGACATGAAATTGATGGACGATCTTCTCAATAATAATGTCCAGGTGAAAGCACCTAAGCCAGAAGAAACGAGTTTGTGGAAGCAGTTGCTCGTCGCTAGTTTCCCAATCCTTATCATTATTGCTGTCTTCCTGTTCTTTATGAGACAGATGCAAGGTGGTGGCGGTGGCCGTGGTAACCCCATGAGCTTTGGTAAAAGTAAGGCACGATTATTGGGTGAAGACCAGATTAATGTAACTTTTGGTGATGTTGCCGGTGTTGATGAAGCAAAAGAAGAAGTTCAAGAGCTTGTAGAGTTTTTGAGAGACCCTAGTAAATTCCAGCGTCTTGGTGGTCGTATTCCTCGTGGTGTTTTGATGGCGGGCCAACCAGGTACAGGTAAAACACTATTAGCTAAAGCGATTGCTGGCGAAGCTAAGGTGCCGTTCTTCTCTATCTCTGGTTCCGACTTTGTTGAAATGTTTGTCGGTGTTGGTGCCTCTCGTGTACGAGACATGTTTGAGCAAGCGAAAAAAAGTGCTCCTTGCATTATCTTTATTGATGAGATCGATGCTGTGGGTCGTCACCGTGGGGGTGGTCATGGCGGCGGTCATGATGAGCGCGAGCAAACATTGAACCAATTATTGGTTGAAATGGATGGTTTTGAAGCTAACGATGGCGTTATTGTTATTGCTGCGACTAACCGCCCGGATGTATTGGATAAAGCGTTATTGCGACCAGGTCGTTTTGACCGCCAGGTCTATGTAGGTTTGCCAGATATTCGTGGACGTGAGCAGATCTTGAAAGTACATATGCGTAAAGTACCGTTGTCAGATCAAGTCGATGCGACAGTCATTGCTCGTGGTACTCCAGGTTTTTCAGGTGCAGATTTGGCTAACCTGGTTAATGAGGCGGCTTTGTTCGCTGCTCGTGGTAATCGTCGTATCGTTACGATGGAAGAGTTTGAAAAAGCGCGAGACAAAATCCTGATGGGTGCTGAGCGCAAGACCATGGTTATGAGCGAAAAGGAAAAAGAGAACACGGCTTATCATGAGGCAGGTCATGCGATTGTGGGCCGTTTAGTGCCAGAGCATGACCCCGTTCATAAGGTAACGATTATCCCTCGTGGTCGAGCATTAGGTGTTACCCAATTTTTACCTGAAGAAGATCGCTATAGTTATAGTAAGCGCGCATTAGAGTCTCAATTGTGTTCGTTGTTTGGTGGTCGAATTGCGGAAGAAATGACTTTAGGTAAAGAAGGGGTCACAACTGGTGCCTCGAATGATATTGAGCGAGCTACCCAGCTTGCGAATAATATGGTGACCAAGTGGGGGCTTACAGAAAAGCTAGGTCCTTTGCACTATGGTGAAGATGAGTCCGGTGTGCCAGGTGCGGGTAATGTTCATTACTCTGGTGAAACCTCTAAGCATATTGATGAAGAAGTACGTTCGATCATTGATGACACTTATGCACGTGCAGAGAAATTGCTTGAGGATAATCGTGATATTCTCGAGGCAATGAAAGATGCATTAATGGAGTATGAGACCATTGACTCTGAACAGGTTGATGACTTAATGGCTCGACGTACTGTAAGGCCACCGAAAGATTGGCACGATACGGATAATAGTGACTCGTCTGGTGGATCTTCAGTGGCTGGTGACAGAAAGCCTAAAGATTCCAGTGATCCAATCGGTGGGCCTGCTGGCGAACATTAATTTTATTATTTTTTAATTTTTTACCAAAGGCGTTTCTCTTTTAGGGAAACGCCTTTATTATATTTATTATGATAAAAATGCATCGATACCTTGATCTGTCTCGCCCACGGTTAATGGCCATTCTCAATGTAACTCCTGACTCTTTTTCTGATGGAGGCTTGTTGTTTAAAAGCTCAAAGCTTGATGAAAGTCTTGTGAGTCAGCGCGTAGCAAAGTTAGCTGCCGATGGCGCGGAAATCATCGATATAGGCGGTGAATCAACAAGGCCTGGTGCTGCGCCGGTCAGTGTGCAAGAAGAATTAGATAGGGTTATTCCTGTTGTGGAATGCATCGCAAATAATTGCGATGTAGCTATTTCTGTTGATACAAGTTCTCCTCAAGTGATGATAGAAGCTGCTGCTTGTGGAGCCCATTTAATTAATGATGTCCGTGCATTAAGCCGAGAAGGTGCCTTGTCAGCCGCGGCGCAAACAGGTTTGCCCGTATGTTTAATGCATATGCAGGGTACGCCTGAAACAATGCAGGATAACCCGGGTTACTCTAATGTTGTGACTGATGTCAGTGAGTTTCTTCAGCAACGGATAGTGAGTTGTTTGGAGGTAGGAATCCCGAGCTCTAAGATATGGCTTGATCCGGGGTTTGGTTTTGGTAAAGCTTTAGAGCATAACTTAGCATTGTTGCGTCACCTTCCGGAGTTGGTTAGTTTGGGGTTTCCTGTGCTGGTAGGCTTTTCGCGAAAATCTATGATTGGAAAATTATTGGGAAGGGAATTGCCTGATCGTTTGCCGGGTAGTTTAGCATTGGCGCTTATGGGGCTTGAACGAGGCGCAAAAATATTACGGGTGCACGATATTTCTGAGACTCGTGATGTGATCGATACTTTTATGGCTATAAAAATTGCGTCAAATCAACAATAACTCGTGTCATTTTTTGCTACACTATATCCCTGCTTTTTGGAAGTGTATGTAAAGGAGGTTGAATGTCGAGAAAATATTTTGGTACTGATGGTATTCGAGGTAAGGTAGGTGAATATCCTATTACCCCAGATTTTGTATTGCGTTTGGGTTGGGCTGTAGGGCGTGTATTTGCGCGAAGATCCAGCGGTCAAAAGCTAGTATTAATCGGTAAAGACACTCGAGTTTCCGGTTACATGTTTGAGTCCGCCTTAGAGGCTGGATTAATTAATGCGGGCGTCGATGTTGGCCTTTTAGGCCCAATGCCAACTCCAGCGATTGCCTACCTGTCACAAGCGTTTCGTGCCCAAGCGGGTATTGTTATTAGCGCATCACACAACCCCTTCTATGATAATGGTATTAAGCTCTTTAGTGGCGCTGGAACAAAATTGCCTGATGAAATCGAGTTGGAAATTGAAGCTGAACTCGACAAAACAATGGTTAGTGCAGAAGAGTTAGGTAAGGCGCGTCGTATCGATGATGCAAAAGGCCGCTATATTGAATTTTGTAAAAGTACGCTCCCCAGGGGGCTTAAATTAAACGGCTACCACATCGTATTAGATTGTTCCCATGGCGCGACCTATCAAGTTGCGCCCAGTGTTTTTCAGGAATTGGGGGCTCAGGTTGATGTTATTCATGCGGCTCCTGATGGACGTAATATCAATGAGGGGTGTGGTTCCACTCACCCCGCAAAGCTTCAGGCTAGAGTATTAGAGTTAGGGGCGGATCTTGGTATAGCCTTTGACGGTGACGGTGATCGAGTACTGTTTGTTGATCACGAAGGCGAGCTGGTCGATGGTGATGAGCTGCTTTATATTATTTCTGCTGCACGCCACCAGTTGAGAGGGTGTAGTGGTGTAGCTGGCACGTTAATGTCTAACTATGGTTTGGAGTTGGCGTTTAAGAAGCTAGGTATTCCCTTTGACCGTGCAGGTGTTGGTGACCGCCATGTAATCGAAATGATGCGCACTAAAGGCTGGATGTTAGGTGGTGAATCTTCGGGCCATATTATTTGTGGTGATGTCACAACAACAGGCGATGGCGTGGTGTCTGCTCTTCAAGTCGTTAATGCTTTGCATATACTTGCTGAGCCATTGGCAACCTCTAAAAAGGGTATGACAAAATTACCTCAAACGATGATCAATGTGCGCTTGCCTCAACGCGTTAACCTTCAGGCTAATAAGGTAATTGATGCTGCCGTGGCGGCTGCCGAGGCGGAATTAGCTGACTCTGGTAGAGTCTTATTGCGGCCTTCGGGAACCGAGCCTGTTATTCGAGTGATGGTTGAGGGTGAAGATCAGGTTTTAGTTAATGAGCTAGCGGGGCGGCTTGCCGAAGTCGTTCAGGCAGAGTTAACCAGTGATGTGCCTATCTTGAAGGTCGCTGATTAACGTTTGCTGGTTAATCAAGTTGTAACTTGGCGCTATCTCAGCTAATATTGCCGCCGTTTTAAATCTGCATTTCTTCTATGGCAACTTTTGCACTTTTTAGGGTCAAAGTTGCTGTAAAAGTCCCAGTATCAGGAAAATCTGCTTATGCGTCGCCCTTTAGTTGTCGGTAACTGGAAAATGAATGGTTCCAGGCAGCAAAATACCGAGCTATTACAATCGATACTTGAGCAGCTACCTGAATCAGAGAAAGTAGAGCTGGCAGTATGTGCGCCTTTTATCTATATCAGTCAGATAAGCGGGCAGATTGCTAGTGCTTCACTGGCATTAGGTAGTCAGGATGTCAGTGTCCACGTAAGTGGTGCATACACCGGTGAAATTGCTGCTCCAATGCTGGCTGAGTTTGGTTGTCGTTACGCGATTGTGGGGCATTCAGAGCGTCGCCAGTACCACGGCGAAAGTAATTTGCTGGTAGGGCAAAAAGCACTATCTGCTATTCAGGGTGGTTTAACACCGATTATCTGTGTTGGTGAATCCTTAGAACAGCGCGAAATAGGCAGTGCGTTAGATGTTATCGGGTCTCAGTTGCAGGCAGTGAAGTCTGTGATTGGTGATCAAGGCTTGGCGAAGTCCGTTATTGCTTACGAGCCAGTATGGGCTATTGGTACAGGCTTAACAGCAACACCTGAGCAGGCTCAGGAAGTTCATCAGTTTATCCGGGAGCAGCTGGGTAGTATTGCTGATGGTATCAGTATTCTTTACGGCGGAAGTGTAAAAGCAGCGAATGCTGCGGACCTATTTGCACAGCCCGATATTGATGGTGCACTAGTTGGTGGAGCATCATTAATAGCAGAAGAATTTATTAATATTGCTAAAGCTGTTTAGTCATAGTTTTAGAGATAATTCATATTTAGGTAAAATCGATGGAAAATATCGTTATTGTTGTTCACATTCTTGTTGCTTTATCCATTATTGGATTAATTTTACTTCAGCAAGGTAAGGGTGCCGAAGCGGGTGCATCGTTTGGTGGTGGAGCGTCACAAACTGTTTTTGGTAGCCAGGGTGGCGGTAACTTTTTCTCTAAATTAACAGCTATTTTAGCGGTTATCTTTTTTGCAACAAGCTTCTCTTTAGCTATCATTGCTAAAAATAAAGCGACTGTCTATTCTGATGAGTCAGGCATTCCCGCAGTAGAAAATATTGTAGAAGAATCTGAAGTGCCGGTTCTCAATTCTGAAGCCGCAAGCCCTGAAAGTGACCTTCCTGTTGTTACACCTGAAGTGACAGATAGTCAGAGTGATATTCCTGCAGTAAATCAGTAAACGAATAAGCCCAGGTGGTGGAATTGGTAGACACGCTATCTTGAGGGGGTAGTGGCGTAAGCCGTGCCGGTTCAAGTCCGGCTCTGGGCACCATTTTAAAATCCAGCGACATCCGATGTTGACCTGAAAGCCCCGTAATCTGGGGCTTTTTAGTGTGTGTAATTTGTGTTGCTTATTCAATTGATTTTTAGGATAGGTTTTATTTTTATCTTTTCGGTGTCGGTACGCTGATCGGGCAGTCAATAAAGTAAACCCAGCCGCCATGGTTTAGTTGTTTGGTGACTTCAGTTGAGGTTCCTCCCGCCAATGTTTCTCCATTATGGTCTTCTATATGCCATTTGCCCTGGAGGATGGCGGTATCCCCATTGATCATTTCGCCCGTTACTGAGCCGATTAAGTTGACTTTATTTTTGGCAAAGTCAGCAAAAATTTCTCGAACTCCTTCGTGGCCTTCCATGGGTGATTGATGTGGGTCCATGCAGATTTTGCAGTCAGGATGGAACATGGTGACAATCCCCTCCAGATCTCCTTGTTTTAAAAACTCAGAAACTCTTTCTACAATTTGGTGTGGTCGTTCTGCAATTTTACGTGTGTTGTTTGTCATGTTGTCTGTCTCTTTTGTGATAGTAAAGGTCTATAAGAAATCTTCAGGCTTAATGTCAGGTGGTGTGTTATCCATATCAAATAGCAGGAGCCAATTGCCGTCTGTGTTTCTGCGATAGATGAGGGCAACGCGGCCCGTTGGGCCGTGCTCTTTGTTTTCGTGTGGTGGCTTGAAGTAGTAGCTACCAATCAATACTGCCATATTCCCTTCCTGAAAAGCTGCTTCTTCTTTGTGTAGAAGTGTACCGTTTGTGTTTGTGAATGCTTGTTTGTACCAGGGGCGAATTTGTTCGATGCCGCACATAAGGGGAGCGCTAGCATTGGCATATATGCTCTCAGGGTCATAAAGAGAGAAGAGGGTCTTAATATCTTGTGAATTAAAGGCCTTTAGCCATGTTTTTAGGTTCTGGCGTACCTTTGTTAGTTCGGTCGAGTCATTCACTTTTCGTTTCCTCAAGTCATAGTATTAATAAGTCATTATTTATTTTGATTCAGGTATGCTCTGGCCATTAGCTCAAATAATTGCCCTAGCGCACGAAAGTGCTCAGGGGGGGAGTTTTTCCAGATAACGTGTTGGCCAACAAAGGCTGCGTATTCAAGTTCGCTCATGGTGATGGCGTCTTCATGGCTTATGTTATTGTGGCTTTTGCGTAGGGTTGTTAAGTAATCGATACGTATTTTGTCAACTTCGGCAACAATTTTTGCTGCGATATGATTTTTTTGTGCAAGGTGGCGTACGCCGGTTTCAACACGCTGGTCTAAGCTGGAAGCGTATTCGCCAAGTTGTGTGCTGCTTTTTTCTTCATCGCTTAAAGCTTCGACGATTTGGACTGCATCATTGGTATAGCGATCATTCCACCACTCCAGCAATGCAGTGATAAAGGCATTGTGGTCGCTAAAATGGTGGTAAAACGACCCTGTTGTTCTGCCTGCGGCATCGCATATTTTGCGAATGGTCAGTGCTTCGGGCCCTTTCTCGGCAAGTTGCGATAGGCCTAGTTCGAGCCAAGATTCTTTTGTAAATCGCTGAGGTTTCATAGTAGAGCCCTTTAATCCAATAGGGGTGGATCTTGAAAGTTAATGTTTTTTCAGATGAAAAGAATAACATAACATATGTTATGTTTATAGCGTGATGCTTGGTGAATTGCTTATATTAAGTGGCAGCAAAGTAATAGTGATGTTTGTTATAAGCTTAATGTCCTGTCAGGGTGCGATAGGGTTTTGCTGAGGTATGGGCCGCTTTCTTTAGGGTTTTGTCAGTTTGGGTGAGGGAGTTTTTGTGTATTTTTGACCGGTTTTGCGCGGCTAGCGCTTATTTCTTCGTCGGTAGAGATAGCTATACATAATGCCGCTGAGTGCTCCGAAAAAGTGGCTTTCGAAGCTGATGTTGGGCGATGAGGGGAGTACGCCAAATATCATGCCTCCATACAAAAAAATGGCGACTGCGCTGATGAGCAAGGATTTAATGGAGCGCTCAAAAAATCCATTGATTGTCACAAACCCCCAGTAACCAAATATCACGCCGCTGAGCCCGATGTGAAAGGAGGGGCGTCCGAACAGCCATGTTAATAGTCCCCCCCAAAAGGCAACAAAGAGCGTTAGCTTGATAAGGTGGTTATTCTTATTGTGGAGTGAAGCTAGCCAGCCGAGGCAGAGAAAAGTGATTGTGTTGTTCATTAAATGGTAAATACCGCCATGTAAGAATGGTGTGGTTAAAATGCCTGTTAGGGCTTCAGGATCTCTGGGGAATATCCCATAGCGATTCAGTTGGTAGTTAAGTAGCCAATTGATGCCGGTAACTAGCCAAATAACAATAATGGTTGGTAGTAAAAAGTTACTGAAGGGTTTTGTCATGGTGTCAATTGTTTTTGGAGATCTGAGTGACTAATCGCAATTTACATAACTTCTATTGTGACTAAAAGTTATATTTATCAGGAATCTTGATAGAAGAGGAAGAGGTGGATAATGTAGTGTTTATTACTTGTTTTCCTTTATTTTTATATGGGGGGTTTGTTTAGAATTTAATTTAAGATGTAAAATTAAACTTTTACCAAATAGATTACTGAAATGTCATTTTTATGTTGACCTTCAGGTAAGCCATCCCTATAATCTCGCTCCTCAGTTAGGCAGCTGCCTCTGAGTACTGGTGCGGGGTGGAGCAGCCTGGTAGCTCGTCGGGCTCATAACCCGAAGGTCGTTGGTTCAAATCCAGCCCCCGCTACCAATTTTATTTGCAGGTTCGAATCATTGTCATTACTTATCAGGGCTTTGACTTGATTGACCAAACTCTCTTGTGTTTTTCCAGATTTATTTTCTACGGCGATTGAAGGTTTTCTTAACCGACGCAATACCGAACAGCTATAGAAGATTGTCAAAGAAACGCAGACCGCACGATTATCCGGCTTTGTAAATTAGCCTAAAAAATGTGATCTGGTTCGACTCTCATCTCCTTGATTAGAGCCTCTAATAAAGAGGCTTTTGTTTCAGGTTTTACTCTGAGGTAGTACTCACCACCGCTTCCACCATTTGCAATAGCTATCTCACCATTATATTGAATGCTTGCGTCTGTAATATGGCTGCCTGCTTTAAATAATGTAACTGATTTCATTTTAGGTCGTCTCTATTGAAACGTATATCATTACGGCAAAACCTCGCCTAGTCGGTTATAAACCGAAAGAACTTCTGTATGCTTGCAACCCTGAACAATAAACCTGCGTATGCGTTCGCCGTTTGCTCCAGCTTCTTTAGTTACTGCAATAACGCCGCCATTGCCCCAGGCGTTTGGATTTTTACGGCGGTTTTCAATTTCTGCTTTTAGAATTTTGCCAAGCCCTTGCAGAGTGCCTGCTTTTCTATATCTTAAATAGGTGTCCGAGTATTTACGATCTACAAATATCGTATAGGACTTACCGGTTTCATAGCTGTCAACATTAAAGCCATTGCTGTCGAATACTTCTGTGATACTTTTGACTTCAATGGATTCTGGGTTGTCTATGTGTGGAGCACACATAGAAGAGTACATGCTCAAAAATTGGTTGTGGAAATTCTTGTAATAGCCGGAGTGTCTCAGGCGTATAGCATCGTAGTTACGCTTTTTCATCAATGCCAGCACGGTATTGGCAGGCCCAGTTGTTACCAATTTCTCATAGGTTTTTGTTTCTGGGCTGGCGGCTTCTTCGACTGTGAGCTTTGCCTGCGTGTTTTGCCATCCTGTCCCTTTGGCAAACGAAGCAACAACTAGGCGATCACCGCGTCCAAGTTTTATCTTTATATCGGTGACATTAGGACATCTCTTCGCTAATTCGCGCGTAAAAATTTCTGTTGGCCGTCCCATATTAAAGTCATTGTAGTCACCTGACGTTTCAAAGGCTCTGAGGGCTTTGCGTTCTGGCCAAAGGTAGGCGTAGAGGGTGGGATACTTTGTGCAGTCTCCCGTGTAAGAAATCTTATCAATAGGTTGTGTCTTTCTCCCACGATAAACTGAGACACCGATTCCGAATTTTGTTTCGTAGGTAGAAATTGAATACGACCCCTCTTTGGTAACAACCGATTGCGCGTGACCTGTCTGAGCGGCTAAGGTTACCAACAATACAGCGAATGTGGCAGATAAGGTAAGTAATGTTCGCATAAGCTGAGAGCCTCAATATTGTTGTTTAATGTCATTGTGAAGGTTATTAACCATCTATCGCTGGCCGTCCTTTGAGCATGCTTAATTCACTCGATTCAGCATTAATATTTGCCCATGCTTGTTCGACTTTTTCTAAGTAGTCTTTCTTTACTAAGATTGGTATCTAACGATAACTGCGCTCGACATCCTTATACTCCCTGAGCTTCCGTAGATGTTTATGCGGGAATGGGTTGCACCCCTGTAGGGAATGCGCCGCCACCTTTTGATGTGTCGGGCACGAAATAGCGTTTCGTGGTGTTTGCGATGATAACGCACAAAACTGTTGCCAGACAACTACAGCATCTGGCAGGCTCTTTCGTGAAAGTAAATCACATCGGCGATCTCATGGCTAAGTACAGGCAGGAGGCAGACCTCAAGCAAGAGGAATTGTAGTGATCAAAACAATAGCAGTTGAAATCATGGGGTTGGTTAAACACGAAAACCGTTTTCTTATAAACTAAACCCCAGCAGCTTTCAAAAACTAATCTACTACACTAATAGCAAGCCTGCAGCGTTGATGCGTATCAAGGATAGAAGCTCGGCAATAACCTTAGGAAACGAATGAAACGCTTTGCCCACGGGGCAAATCGAAAGTGTTAAAAGTTTTTAGCTGGCTAATCCAACCTCTACGTTTTATCACTTAGTGTAAGAGTAATTTTTTCCATAAAACTTAAACCAATATGTTGATCGTAGTAAGCTGCTTCATTAATAAAGGCTCCATAAACTGTCGACTCTTCCTCGTAAGTAATGGTTTCACCTCCCAGCGTAATAAATAAAGGGTCTCCAGGTTTAATCTCTTGATAGTCTTTATTTTGTAAATCCGGATGAATCATCGCAGCTATTTCACCCTTGTGATTTTCTGGTAACGGGACTTTTTTAATAAACCGATAGCCACTCATCTGCGATGGTAAAGTGATTGCCTGCCCCGTATTTCGTTGCTCTATATAATCCAATGAGTGCATAACGGCTGAATGCGTATCAGCATAGATCTGGTAATTCATTAACCCTTGCGCGATTGGTCCCGCTTCAATCAAGAAGCCATTGAAGCGTCCCATTGATGTTAAGAAATTATCTTCCAAGCGATCCTTAGGTTCAAAAAATAAGGTAGCATGAGGCATCTTTTGCTTCACATAAAATGCCATTCCGACCACGAATGGATCATTTGTGTTAATGATTAACGACATGCCCATATTGGCTGTAGTGGTATGCATATCAATCACAAAATCAATTCTGGGGTCTTCTTTAGGGCCTAGCAATGTATCTAACGACTTTGCACGTTTCTGCTCATAACCTGTTAATTCGGGGTTTTGAAGGTCTTGTAAAGCGAACTGTCGGTTTAAATCCTGATCGATATAGCGCCTTATTTCTTTATTGGCTCTGGGGTTGGCCAAGTGTAGCTCTGTAGAAAAGCTGCCCCGGGAAATTTCTTCATGGTGCTCCCCCCAATGCTTAACAAGGCTTACACCTGTTAACTCGTTTCCGTGTGTTCCGCCCATAATGGCAACGTAGTTAATTGAGTCTTTCATATAAAATCTATGCTCTTCTCTTCGAAAGTTCCTAGGGTAGCGCGAAGCATGCTAAAAGATGGCGATTTTAGCTTTAGATGCTTAACGGTTCATAGCCTTTTTGTACATAAACACAAAAAGTTATGATGTTATTCCTCGGATATGCTCGATGATGGTGAGCAGCGGCATGGCACCGGATCATAACCGCCGGGATGAAAAGGATGGCAGCGCCCTAGGCGCTGCAACGTCAGCCATGACCCCTTCAATGCTCCATGGGTTCTCAATGCTTCAATGGCATATTGTGAGCAAGTGGGCTGAAATCGGCAGCGTGACCCCAGTAATGGGCTGATTCACAATTGGTAACCGCGCACCAGTAACACTAACAAGTTGGTGGGCCAGCGTTTCACGCCTGCGCCTTTACAATAGGTCGCGCAACCGGCCCCTCTGGCGTATCTTCAACCACGAAACCTGCGGCTTCCAGATCCTTGCGTAATGCGTCTGCTTTAGCAAAATCACGGTCCTGCCGTGCCTGTTCACGCTTAGCTACTAGCATTTCAATATTCGAGTCCATAGACGACTCTGAAGATGCTGGCGCGATCCCTAGTTCTTCCAGGGCTTTCTGTGGAGATGCTTGCAATATTCCCATTATCTCTCCAGACGTCAACAAAACAGATTTTGCGTGCGCTTTTTCGGCATCTGTACTGGCATCGTTCAGTTGCTTGAGGAGCACGTGTAACTGTGCCAAAGCTCCGGGAACATTAAGGTCATTACGCAACGACTCCATGACTTTGACGTCAGGTTCTATCTGAGGCAAGGCCTCAATGTGCTCAACCTGCAATAAACTATCGTAGTACTTAGTTAACGCTTCTCGTGCCCACAGAAGGCGCTGAGCATTCCAATCCAATGGCTTACGATAGTGAGTTGATAGCAGTGCTAGTTTAATGGCTTCACCTGGTGCTTCAGCCAAAAGATCGCGAACCAATAGCACATTGCCGAGGGACTTGGACATCTTTTGTCCATCTACTGTAACGAAGCTATTGTGAACCCAAGTGCGGCAGTAAAGTGAGTCATGGGCGCAAGTGCCTTGAGCAATTTCATTCTCGTGGTGAGGAAAAATTAGATCCTGTCCTCCACCGTGGATATCAATGGTTTCTCCAAAGTGTTGGCTGATCATGGCCGAACACTCGATATGCCAACCGGGACGACCTCGGCCCCAGGGGCTATCCCAGCCCGGCAGGTCTGGTGTTGATGGCTTCCATAGTACGAAATCCATAGGGTCTCGTTTGTAGGGTGCCACTTCTACGCGAGCACCTGCCAACATATCCTCGATGCGACGTCCTGAAAGCTGTCCATATGCTGGATAAGATGGCACATGGAATAGTACGTGTCCCTGTTCGAGATAGGCGTGACCTCGTTCTATTAAGGTTTGGATTAACGCTATGATATCCGGTATATGGCCGGTTACACGTGGCTCTAGATCTGGTGCCAGTATCCCTAGCGCCTGCATATCTTCATGATAGGCGTCGATATAGCGGTCTGTAATAGTAGCAATTGGCACGCCTGCCGCTGAAGCGGCTGCGTTAATTTTATCGTCCACATCAGTGAAGTTGCGTGCATAGACTACTTCCGAATAATCATGCCGTAACAGTCGAGACAATGTGTCGAAGACTACGGCAGGCCGAGCATTACCGATGTGGGCGAAGTTATATACAGTAGGACCACACACATACATTGTGACTCGCTCAGGGTCGCTGGTATGTAGCGGTTCTTTTTTGCGTGACAGTGTGTTGTGTAAGTGGATTGTGGGGTAGTTATTCAAGGTCCAGTAAGTCTCCTCATCTCGTCACCCCAATCACAGTTACTATTATCAGAACTGAGATATGGTGTGGGAGCTTGTGTTACTCTTTGTTTATATTAATGTTATGTTATAACATAACACTTTTGTTGATTCTTAACATCCAAAAACTAAATTTTATAGGTAAATTTGGCCGTTCCCGAGAGTACTCATGAATGAACGACCTAAAAAGGTAGTTACTTATGCTCAAACCAAGATCTTTCCCAGTTTTTAATGGGTAATTAATCAGGCTTGAGGAGATTAACATCATGCATGCATCCAAATCTGATACAAATCAGTTAACCGAAGAGCAGATTAAAGAAGCACCAGAATCGGAGTATATGAATGAAGAGCAACTCGCTTTTTTTAAAAGCAAACTAGTAGAGCTCTACGATTCTACAAGTTTGCATATCCAAGAGGCCAAGGACCAGATGTCTAGGCCGATAGATGATTCTAGTGATTCAAATGATAGGGCTTCCTGGGAGGAGCAGGCGAATATAGCCCTTAGAATTGTTGAGCGTGAACAAAAATTGTTACCCAAAATTAAAAAGGCTTTGGAGCGTATTCGTTCAGGTGAATATGGATACTGCTTGGAGTCTGGTGAACCAATAGGTATTCCGCGCCTATTGCTGAGACCTACCGCTGAATACTGTGCAGAAGTAAAAGCAGTCCAAGAGCTCAAAGAAGAACATTACAAAGGTTAATAAGCAGAATCTATCGAGTTACTTGGTGAAAGTTAATTCTTGTAAGCTTCTCGAAATAGCCTCTCAAGGTTACAGTGTTTGTTTGGAATTTGTTTCGATAAGCTTAAATTTCTGGTCATTGTTAAATAGTGCATTTCAAGTGAAGTGTTGATGTTGGCATGGATAGATTGATTAGTTTTAGAATATGCCTTGAAGAGTGGCAGCCTTATTAAATAAAGTGGTGAGATTATGGTCTGATAGTTATTAAACTAGATTGTTTCTTGATGCAGTAAAATTTATCAGGTTTTTTTATTTATCCATAACTTATTTTTTATCACTGAGAAATAGAAATAACTTTCTGTGCTTCTATCTGAGTATTAGTGATAATACCGGCAGGAATCATTGGAAAGGTTGGCGGTACAGTAACAAGTTGTTTATTGATTGTTACAAAGACTAATATCTTTTGGCGATTGCGAAAGCCAATAGACCAGCCCCAATGAGATTGTTGATTCAGTGTTGCATCAATAATCCAGCCCTCTCCAAGAGATTGCTGAAGGTGCTTGCTGATCTCGTTCTCTGTTATGTTAGCTGGAACGCCGAATTCTGATAGTTCAATGGCAGAATAGTCAGCTTCTACTTGTTCCCATATTGGAGCAACTGCGCGCTTAAAGGCATGGAAGTGGTCTCTTCCAAATGGTGTTCGATCGTAGGCTTGAATGATATCTGGAAGCTTAATAGGTGCTTCTTTTTCTATCGATTTTTCACAGGCAACCGCCATCATACTGATGAGAGTAATGATGGCGGTCTTTATAAGCCTCTTTGTCATTGATGCCTTTTACTGATTTAAACGGAAGATATGATCAATGCGATCTGTTAGCGCAGAGAATGCATCACGGCCAATAGATTGTCTACCTGTCGACGGGTCTGTCGGAATACTGGCTGCTTCCCACATTTGTGCGGCACTCAAATCTTGTGTAATTAATGCTTCTTTCATAGAGAGGCTGACACTTTCTTTAGCAACGCTAACTATGCCGCCAACCACTGGTCCGCCAATTTTAGACTTATCCAGTGTTGTCATTGCGGCTTTAATAACAATGGTGGCATATTCGGCTTGTTTGGCCTGATCACTGGTAATTTGTTTAGATGCTGCATAGATGGAACCAACAAAATGACCAAGTGCATCAGCGTGAGGTTGAATTTCGCTGCCGCTTCCTGGAATAGCCGTGACAGTTTCTAAGCGCTGTGTTGCATCACCGTTCAGATCATTGCCCAATTGTAATTTGGTATAAATTTCGCCTAGTTTGTCTGTTTCGCCGGCTTCAAGCATTTGTTTGGCATAAGCGGTAAATGCTTTTCCATTATTTGTATTGCTGCCATAAGTTAACTCATCCATGACTCCTTCAACGTCACTATCAAGTATTTTGGTGAGGCTGTTGGCCATTTCATTAGCCGCTTCGTCATTAAAGCTAGGCATAACACCATCACGAATAACTTCTACAGCAGGATTGGCTTCAGCATCGACAGCTTCCATTGCAGTAATGCCGGCAGCAAACACATCTTTTTTGAGGCGTGCATCAGTTGAATCGGCAACACCTTCCATAATGGCATCAAAGCGTGAGGTGTCATAAGTTGTATGAGTAACTCTGCCCATCGTAATATGATATTCGGTTTGAACTGATGCTCTAAGGACATCATCCAACATGTCCGCTTGCTCTAGTGTCTGAACGGCAGTTTCGAAGTGGGTACCATTGCTTGCGAGTGACGCTAGAATGTCTGCGGCTTGTTCTCTATCTTCTCTGCGCTGTGCTAGAGCTTCGGCCCCTGTGCCTGTATTATTTTCAGCTCTTTCTGCCAGTAACTCTACTAATTCTGCTTTTGCAGCGGGGCTGGTGTGGGTATTGATTGCTTCAGTAAGTTCTTGGGCATAGGTGTCTCCATCACGAGGAGTGCCTGCCGCACGGAAAGCGTCAGAGACTTTTAATAAGCTTTCAGCGTCTAACTGTTTGGCAAAATTATCAAATAGGGTGGCTCTATTATCAGCGCTTAGCCCTGAGCCTACCCAACTTTTATCAGTGACTTCATTGGCAAACGTTTCAAGTGAGCCACGTCGAGCAAGCTCATCGACAACACTGTCTGCTTCCTGAGGTGGTAGTTTGGCTAAAGTATTAGCGGCTTCAGTCACTTCATTCGTATCAGCCCATTCAAATGCACCATCTGAATTAACTAATGACTCGATTTTATCTGCTGCTTGAGTAACGTCATTAGACTGAGATTGTGGCCAGCCGCCAGCTGGCTGATTGCCAATACCGCTTTGAATGCTGTTTGATGATGTCATGATACTTTCTCTCGATGAATTAATGTCAAATCTATAAGAGAAACGATACGCGTGGTGAGGTTGTTTGGGTATAAGGGAATTCCCCTAATGATTTAACGCCTTAATAAAGAGTCAATATTACTAAGGCGATCAAGCCTGTCGCCTTGTAGGGCATTGAAGTAAGCATCAACAATATTCTCTAGCGTGTTTCCACTTGCCCATTCTTGAGCTAATTTTTCCATTGCTATTTTGGTTTGACTTGATAGCGTTCCATTGATTGGGTCTTGAACTTCTGCAATTAGTTTTTCACAGTAAAGTTGTTTGGCTGGCTCATTGCTTGATATTAGCCCTAATAATGACAGCATAACTTGCTGAAAGCTGTTGGCAGGCAAGGGTTGTCTGCCGGAGGGTTGAGAGTACCAAGCGCATAAATATTCAATGGGTCCCAAGCTTCGAGTCTGTCCAAAAGCACTGCTACTGTTAACTGTAGTGGCCCCCCAAGCAGATAGTTTTCCTGATGGTAGGCGGCCAGTTGTCAATGCATTCACCAGTGTATCTGTTACAAGGTGCTGTGCGCTATCATCTCCATATTTTTCTACGTAACATAATATTTGCAAGAAGGCAGGATAAATATTCTCTCCCATATCAAGGCAAACTTTCTCCATTAATCTTACGCGTTCATCAATCGACTTTAGTGTTGCGCAACTATTAATAAGTGCTTGAGCGGCAGCATACCAGTCTGGATTCTCTTTTAATGTTAGTGTGCCAGTCATTATATTATCGATACTGAGTCATAAAAGTTTCAGTGTAAGTGTTCTCTGTGAGTATTTAATCAGTTTTTATCTTAGATTGCTATCTGGGGGGGTAAACTGAGAACTCTCTTTATTTTCGGTGATTATTGTTTCTGATGTAGAAATGTTTTTGTCAATCAGGCTGATATTATTGGGGGTGACTCCAAGTATATATTCAGCATCTTTATAATTAAGAACCATTATTCTTTCTCGATTACCAATTGGTAGCGATAGTTTAACTTTTAGGAGGCTGTCTTTATTTTTATGTGCATACGCACTTTTAATACCCTTTAGAATTAAAAAAGCGAGTGCAATAACAATGGCTAATGCAAGCAGCATAAAAAATAATTCGATAACGTATTCTTTCATGAATATTTAGTCTCCATGTTCGTATAGGTTGGAGGGTAATGGGTTAGGTCTTCTCCAGGAGGATTTTGCAGAGACTCGCTAGGTGCTTGATCGGTATGATATTTTTGGCGTTCTATTGCTTCGGTAACTTCGTTGGCCCAAATAATAACCTCAGCAATAATATCAAATAGTTCTCTTGGTATTATATTGCCTTCTGTTGATTCTCTTAATAATGTTCGAGCGAGTTCGATGTTACGTATGATTGGAATGCCGGCCTCTTCAGCGGCTTCGCGCATTCTTTTAGCGATATGATTTTCGCCTTTTGCAGATACTACGGGCACTGGTGTGTTTTCCCTGTCGTAATTTAAGGCAATAGCAATGTGTGTAGGATTGACAATCAGCACATTGGCGTTTGTCGCGGCCTGTACCGAACTTTGTTCGGACCATTCATGATGAAGCTGGCGGCGCTCTTGTTTTACCATCGGGTCTCCCTCGCTATCCTTAACTTCTTGTTTTATATCCCGCATGCTCATTCTTATTTTTTTGATAAAAGAATGACGTTGATATGCGGAGTCAAGAATTGCTATGAAAACAAATACGCTGATCGTCCATATGCAAAAATTAAAGACGGTATCCCAGATGCCTTCTCCGATGACAGTAACTGATGCCAAGGGAATTAACATAATTTCAGCTAGAAAGTGTTTAAAGATTAGCCAGCCAATGAAAAATAAAATGGCCGTTTTAGCGATAGACTTTAATACCTCCATTAAATTGTCCATGCTAAACATGCGTTTAATGCCTGAAGCTGGATTAAGGTGTTCCATTTTTGGTTTCATTTTATCGAAGGTTAAAATTGGGCCTGTTTGTAAAAATTCTATTAATAGAGTGAGAGCAACGATAGGGCATAACAATAAAGCTGTAATGATCAATAGTGTATTGATAGCTTCTTTTCCAATAATTTGTAAGGAGTAAATAAAATTATCGGTGGGTACGGAAAGAATCGTTGATGTAAAGGATGTTATTCTTTCACCAATATAGCTCATGCTAATGCTGAATAATACGAGCCAGAGCGCCAGTACAATTGTGCTTGTTACGTCTCTACTCTTTGCAACATCTCCTTTTTTTCTGGCGTCTTTTAATCGTTTTGGTGTGGGTTTCTCGGTTTTGTCACCGCCGTTATTCTTATCTGCCATATAATAAAGTGTCCTTTTTTGATAAGTGATGTTATCAATTTAAATAATTATGAGATTAATAAATATTATTTTCATCAAATTTTTAACACTTGTTATCGTATAGGGGTTTTCCCTTATGGAATAATTTTTTGTATTAATGTAAGAGGTTTTTTTAAATTTGAATAATAAGCATTGTTTTTGATGAAATGCGCGACAAGCTAATAAAGTTTTTCAATGAAAGTATTATTGTCCTTACGTTAATGTGTATTTTTTATGTCGATAAAATGACATTTTATATTTTTAATTTTTAAATGTGACAAAGTCCTCATAACTAAAAAGCAGGTTGGAACTTTGCTTTTTTATTTTTAATTTTAAGTATAATCGCCGACTGTTCTGGTTGTGGATTGATGAACAAAAAAATACAAATGTATCCCTAATGCAACAAATGGAGGCAATTGTTGATGTTTGTACGTAAGGCTCGTATAGCATTGGTAATTATGTTGTTTTATTCCAGCGCTGGCTCAGCTATTGATTGTTTGGCCGCCAATGGTGTTTGGTTCTCTGCATCGTATAAGTCAATAAATAAATTTTCCTCTGATAGTTGTCAAAAAATAAACGATTACTTCGTTGCACCTGATAACCTAGAGTCACAACACCTTAAGCGTTACGACGCTCAAGATATGCAGAGTGAACAACCTTCTTTGTGGGATAGTAATTTTAGAGGGCGGGTAGTGAAAATTGGCCCTCTGTCTCCTGATAATGTTACACAGGCTCGCCTGCCTCGGAGAAATAAATATCACTCTCGCGCTTCTATATTTGCCGACGATATTAATTTTATTGCAGATATGTTTAATATTGATCCGCTGCTGCTCCACTCAATTGCCTATGTCGAATCCCGATATAACCCTTCGGCTATATCTCCCGCTGGTGCGAAAGGAATGATGCAATTGATGCCAGCCACAGCGCGCCGCTTTGGTCTTGTCGGTTCTGAGGAGGAGCTGTTTGATCCTCTTGTAAGTTTGCGCTTGAGTTCTCTTTATCTACGTAAATTGTATAAATTGTTTGGGAATGATTTAACGTTGGTTTTGGCTGCTTATAACGCCGGTGAAAATGCAGTTATTAAATATGGTAGAAAAGTGCCTCCCTATCAAGAGACGCAAGCATATGTGCAGAAAGTAATGGCGCATTATTTGGATTTAAGGACGTGATTAGAACTGACTTTCTTTGTGAAATTGAAGTGTTGAAATGTCAGAATTTTTGGTTGGTGTTTGGATGGTTTTATCTTAGGAAAGACGGATGAGTTTGAAAGATTATTTGCAGTCGAGTTCTCAGCCTGCGCCCAGTTTTTTTTCTCATACCAGTGACCTGTTTCTAGCGCTAGGCGTTGTTGCTATCGTTACATTAATGGTTTTGCCAGTTCCGCCATTAATGTTGGATGTATTGGTTGCCATTAACATTGTGTTTGGTTTAGTGCTCGTGTTAATGGGGGTTTATATTACATCTCCTCTGCAATTTTCTGCATTCCCTAGTGTTTTGTTGATTAGTACTTTGTACCGCTTAGCATTATCTGTTGCAACAACCCGAATGATTCTATTGCATGGCGATGCAGGAAATATCGTCGATACGTTTGGGAATCTCGTGGCAGGGGGGAACCTGATTGTTGGTCTTGTTGTGTTTTTAATCATTACTTTAGTGCAGTTTATCGTTATTGCTAAAGGTGCTGAGCGTGTTGCTGAAGTCAGTGCTCGTTTCTCTTTAGATGCGATGCCGGGTAAACAGTTGTCCATTGATTCTGATTTAAGATCAGGGCTGTTAGATAAAGAGGGTGCTAGGCAAAAACGCAGAGAAATAGAGTTAGAGGCTAAGTTTCACGGCAGCATGGATGGTGCAATGAAGTTTGTTAAGGGTGATGCTATTGCTGGTATTGTGATCACTATTATTAATCTTCTGGGCGGTCTGGCTATTGGTATGCTGCAATTGGATATGACGGCCAGTGCGGCGATGGCTAAGTATTCTATTCTCACTGTGGGTGATGGAATGGTTGCGCAAATTCCTGCACTTTTAGGTGCAATGTCTGCTGGCTTAATTGTCACTCGTGCAACCGATGAAAAGAGTGATAAACATTTGGGTGATTCTATACAGAAGCAGCTAACGTCTATTCCGCGTGTTTCTCTTGTTGCGGGAGGTATATGTTGTCTTATGGCGTTCGTTCCCGGTTTTCCCAGTGGTGTTTTTGTTATTCTGGGCTTGGTGTTGCTTGCTTCGGGGATATTATTAATTCCAGTTTGGAGGAATCGCCTGCAACAAGCCTCAAAGCCTACGTTTGATGCGATTATTAAAAGCAAAGAAAAAAGCACGCGCGTTCCTGTCGCATCATCTACTGAATCAATTGAGCTTCAAGCGGCTGTGCCTTTATTGTTGCAGTTGCCAAGTAGTTGGGGAAAAGATAATACTCCAGCACTATTAATCGCCGAGCTGGATGAGGTTCTTCAAGAGCTTCAACTGAATTTAGGTTTCAAGTTGCCTGCCATCAATTTTCATTGGACCAGTAGTTTAAATGACAAATGGCAATTGTTAGCTTATGAAGTCCCTATTGCTCAAAGTGAATCTGCTGCCAATAACCCCCTTAGCGTTATTCCTTCTGCTGTTCATCAAGCGCTACGGCGCCATGCAACACTATTTCTTGGGCTTCAAGAGACTAGCTTTTTATTAGCGCAAGCAAGTGATGATAATCCCGATATTGTGAAAGAGGCATTGCGTGTTGTTCCCATGCAAAACCTTGCTGCAATTTTCCGAAACCTTATCGAAGAAGAAATTCCGATTCGTAACTTGCGTTCGATTCTAGAGGCTTTAATTGATGCGGGTCAGCATGAAAAAGATATTAATAATCTAACAGAGTTTGTTCGCATTGCACTCAGCCGGCAAATTAGCTATCGATTCGCTCCGCAAGGTGTTTTAAGAGCGCTAGCGTTATCGCCAGAGCTTGAGGATAGGTTATTACAATCGCTTAGAGTTACTGCGGGTAAAGTGCAGTTGTCAATGGATCCTATGGATGTGGAAGCGATAATTTCTACGCTTGTTGAAGCTGTTCGGCAGCATAATCCTACGGCGATTGTTGTGAATGTTCAGGTGAGGAAATATGTTCGTAAACTAATTGAGTTAGATTGCTTTGACTTTCCAGTATTGTCACACAATGAACTAGTCTCAACAGTTCACGTTGATGTTATTGATCGAGTTGGTTTGCCCAAAATACAGCACCTTGAGTCTGCTTAATACACATAAAGCCTGTTTAAATGTCGTTTAAAAAGTATGAGTAAAAATGAAATGATGATAGATAATAAAAGGATGTTTTTTTTGAGAAAAAATATTATACAAATAATAAAGTTCTGTGCGGTTTTGTTTTTTTCAGCGCAAGTCTATTCAGCTCCAGTTCCTAATTTTGATAAGCCGGTTTCTTTAACGGCTAGAGAGCAGGCAATTACTGTTTTTATGCAAGAGTTATTTGGTCAAATAGATGTGCCTGTTGTAGTTGACTCCAGAGTCGAAGGTAGGGTCAATGCCAGTTTTTCTAGTTTGCCTGCAAAAGAAGTGTTTGAAGACGTAGGTCGCTCGTTTGGCTTGGTCGTTTATTACGATGGGGCTGTTGCTTATATTTATACGGCAAATAATATTTCTCAACGTTTTTTAGCCACACCTAAGCATATGACAAACAGGATTCTTAAAAATGTTTACAGCCTAGGGCTTACTGATCAGCAAAACCAATTGCGTTCCTCTAATGATGGAGGCTTAGTTGTTAGAGGAACTAAGCGTTTTATTGAGCAGATAGAAGAGTTGGTCTACGTGACTAAAAGTAATGTGGAGTTTTATCAACCACCTTTAAGCTTTAAAGTATTTTATTTGAAATATGCTTGGGCTCAGGATGTCACTATGAGATTTGGTGGTCGTGAAGTCATTATTCCTGGTGTAGCAAGTACTCTGCGTTTCTTAACCGATGATAGTTCTAATAATTATCTTTCTGCGCCTGTTGATACGCTAGGCAATGCTTCACAGCTTGCCTCTGCTCAACAAGGTTTGCGCGGACAAGGTTTAGCCAATATTAGTACTGAGGGTCGTTTAGGTTTGGATGGTGCTGCTGTATCACCCATTCCTGTGATGGATGCTGGCCGTCCTATGGGGCCGCTAGATAGCAATGGGGAAAGTATACGTATTGGTGTCGACCCACGGTTAAATGCAATTATTGTTCGAGATTCTCCAGACCGTATGAGTCGATACAAGGCGCTGATTGATGCGCTTGATATTGAACCGCAAATGCTAGAGATAGAAGCAACTATTATCGATGTTAATACTGATCGTTTGCGTGAGTTAGGTATTAACTGGCGAGGAATAAGAGGCGATGACCAATTATTGTTTGGTGATGGAAGTGCTTCCGATTTGAACCTGAATGTCGATCGGGCTATCACTCCTTTGGGTAGAGGTGGTTTTGCTTCTTTTGTTACGGGAAATACATTTAAATTTATCGGACGCATTAATGCCCTAGAAGCAAAAGGTGCAGCTCGTATTGCGTCTAGCCCCCACGTGCTAACCCTTTCGAACGTGGAAGCAATCTTCGATACGAGTTCGACCTTCTATGTGCGCCTCGAAGGTGAAGACGAAGTTGACTTGTTTAATGTTTCTGTAGGGACTTCTTTGAGAGTAACTCCCCATGTGTTTAAAGATAATGGAGAGGCAAAGATTAAGCTTTTGATAACCATTGAAGATGGTCAGCAAGAAAATCAGGCGGTAGATAATATTCCTGTTGTAAGGCGTTCAACTATTAATACACAAGCTTTAATCAATGCAAACGAAAGTGTACTAATTGGCGGTCTGGTTCGTGAAACAACAGAAGAGAGTGTGGATAAGGTGCCGTTATTAGGGGATGTGCCTGTTTTTGGAAACTTATTCAAATCAAAGACAAAAAAAGCAGAGCGTATAGAGAGAATGTTTTTAATCTCCCCACGTTTAGCCTCTTCTAGTCAGAGGAATAAGGAAAGGCTCAGTCTTCTACAAAATCAAGATGTTGAGCCTGTCTTTGGGAATTTAGACCAAGGTAAGTTAAAAAATACTGCTTCAGAGTCAAAGCCGTTATATCAGCATGCTGACATCTTGGATGATGCCGAAGAGTATAGCCGTAACTAAGAGAATGTTTAATTAGCCGTTAAGCATCTTGGCGGCTTGTTTTTTTAAGAGTGCTAGTTATGAAAGAAAATCACTTGTTGGAATTGGTCGTTGTTTCCGGTCAGCAGGCAGGTGCTCGCTCTATAGTGAAGGCAGAAGGAAATATTGAAATTGGAGATAGTATTGATAGTGATATTGTACTGAGCGATCCATTAGTTAAAGGCAAAAAAATCAAGTTATCCATTGGTGACAATGATGCAGATCTCCATGTTTTATCTGGGGAGATCAACATTGCAGGGCAGCGCTTTTCTGAAGGGCAGATTGTTAAGGTATTGCCTTATCAAACAATGACTCTTGGTGATACATCATTTGCTTATGGTGAAGTTGATGCTCCTAATTGGGAAGAGTTCTTTAGTCTCGATGAGGGCTGGATTCCATGTCCCGGTGAAATCAGTCCGATTGGCGCGGAAATAATGATCAGTAATGATGCTGCAGTTTGGTCAAAGTCGTGGGTGAAGTATGGTTTTTTTTCGGGGGCGGCTCTTGTCTTTTGCGTGATAGCCACTTTTATTTATATGTCTTTTTCATCAACTCCTGCTATATCGCTTGATGAAAAAGTAGCAAGTGTTCGGACAATTGTTAATGATGCTGGTTTCTCCGAATTGGATGTATCTGCAGATAATGCCGGTAAGTTTGTGATTTCTGGATATATAGCAACAGCAGAAAAATATGCTGAGTTAGAGCGTTTGCTTGATAGGAAGCAGATTTTTTCTTTTATAAATTTACAGGTTGGTGAACGATTAGCAAGACAGGTTCAAGATGTTTATCGAGTCAATGGCGTTGATGCTGTCGTCGAAGTTAACCAGCAAGGAATTGCTATCGTCAAAACAACAGTTGCAGATACTGAAAAATTGGCACAAGTGCAGGCAGTTGTTCTTAAAGATGTTGCCAATCTAGACGAAATTATTTCCGATAATACGATGCCCGATATCAATAAGGATATTCCTGATTCATCTGTCGCTAATGACCCTGGGAAGCGTATAGCAATGATTGTTCCCGGTGAGTCGCCTTATATTGTGACAGTCGATAAGTCGCGGTATTACGTTGGTGCTTTATTACCAACAGGGCATAAGATCACTGAGATTACTGAAAACAATGTCATGCTTGAAAAAAATGAGACCACAACGTCTTTGAATTTTTAGATGTGGTATTGAATGCGATTATAAAACATAACGAATGTATAAATTTACTATTCATTAATTATCTAGGAGACATAAAAATGAACAATATTAGTAATTTGAATGCAGCGATGGGTTTGGTTCAATCAAATAGTGTCGATGAAAATTCTGGTGATGGAAGTTGGTTTGAAGCGATGGCTGAAGCATGGGGGCAAGCTTTAGACCGACAAGCTTCACGTATTGAAACTCAGTCGACACAATTAGGTGATCAAGGAATTGATTCTCCTGCTGCAATTACCCAATTAACAGCTGAATCATTGAAAATGACATTCTTATCCAATAGTTCGCACACCGCATTAAGTAGTACAGGTAGTGCGCTTGAAACAATGGCGCGTAAACAATAGCAATCATTGTGATATTTATCATTGTTTTAGGAGATAAACATGGTAGAAGCCTCTTTATTGCCGGCAGTTAATGCGTCGGAGATAGCAACTGATGTTGCAAATAAGCAAGTGTCAGTTAACTACAGTACATCGTTAAGCGATGTTTCAGCGTTTGAGCAAAGTTTGTCTCACGCTCAATCATCATCAAAAGTAACAGCGCCTTCTGAATCTGCTCGGGCAGCTTTTAAGCCTTTGGATTACATCAATAATGAGGCAGCAGAAATTGTTAACTATGCAAAAAATGCTGTTGCAAGTGGTAATGAGTTAACGCCCAGTGAAATTGTTATGTTAACAGCAAGGAGCCATGAATTTATGTTCCATTGCCAGCTGACGTCTAATGTTGCGAACCGTACATCTGACGGATTGCAACAGTTATTTAAACAACAGAGCTAATCAATGAGTATAAGAATAATCTGTTTTATTGTTGCTTTACTGTTGTCGGCGTGTGGCAGCAAGTCACTTTACTCAGGGCTTTCTGAGCAGGAGGCTAACGAAATGGTGGCACTGCTGTATAACACTGGAATGTCTGCTGATAAACGGCTTCTAAATGATCAGAGCTTTTCGGTATCCGTGCCAGAAGAATACTTTTCTCGAGCAGTTGAAGTGCTACGTGCCAATGGCTATCCACGTAATAAATTTAAAAGCCTTGGCGATGTATTCCAAAAGGAAGGTTTTGTGTCGTCCCCATTGGAAGAGCGAGCTCGACTTAATTATGCTCAATCGCAAGAGTTGACTAAAACGATTGAAAGTATCGATGGGGTTGTGTTGGCGCGAGTGCATTTGGCCTTACCTAAAGATGATCCTTTGAGTGATAAGCAAAAACCATCATCGGCTTCAGTATTTATAAAACACCGTAGAGGTATCGACTTAAGTGATAGGGAAAGTCAAATAAAGGCCTTAGTTGTGAACAGCATAGAAGGCTTGCCGTATGAAAATATAACAGTTGCATTGTTTCCTTCTGAGTCAGTATCTATTAATTACCAAACATCGTCGAAATCGCAAAATGAACAATCTCCAGCTTCTCCAATGATGCTGATTATGTCGATAATAATCGTATTTTTTATTGGAATAATTGCCTGGCTTTTGTGGCGTCATCAAAAGAAAGTGATGAGTAATATTTCTGTTGTAGATTCCTCGGTTTCTGAACAATCAAAGCAAGGTGCGGGTCGTGACAGTCAGTAATGATATAGCTGTAGCAAGAGAGCGGCGATTGCTTAAATGTGAAGCAGCAAAATTTATTGCTCCCTTCGTGAATGGAGAGAACAACGATAGCAGTTTAACATGGGCTGCTCTATCTGAATTGCCGGATTGGTGCCGTTGGCCACAGCCTGAACTTAATCGATTAATTCTTGTTGCGGGTGCATTATTTTCTCTTCCATCTATCCGTTTATGGATTGATGCAAAAAAGATACGTGAAGCCAGAAAATTGATTGGTGATAAAACTTTTGAGTTGGTGATGGAGAATAAGTCTGTCCCGCAAAAATGTGCTCAAGCTACTTCTAATAAAAGTGTTGAGCAGTTGTTTTTCTGTGCCGGAGCGGCAGTGTTGTTGAGTAGTACAGATGAAAAGCTACAGTTATATGTAAAGAATATGTTGCCTAGTGTGGCTGGTAGGCTACCGTTTAATATTGCTACATTATTAATGTCAGAAGCATTGCATACCTTAACAACAATTAACCATATGATGTCTGATGATCGTGCTGATAATAGTCAAAAATTATCTGAATCGGAGGAAAATGTTGTATGAGTTTTGTCACATTAATTAATGAAGAAAAATTATCTTTCTCTACTGACCAATTAATTATTCCGGCGAAGAATGTGACATTATTTAACGATGTCTTGGATGCCAATAAAAATTTAACAAAAATTCTTTCTGATTTTGAACGGCGTGTTGAAGACGCTGAAAAGAAAGGTTTTGAAGTTGGCTTTGAGAAAGGCAAGAAGGAAGGGATAGATTTTTCTCGAAGAGAAATTGCAGAACAGTTGACATCTATGGCTATTCGTTCGCAGCGCCAGCAGCAGGGTATGAAAGACTCTATTGTCAAGTTGGCAATGCAGATTGTTCGCCGTATTGCTGATAGTTTTGGTGCTCCGGATGTTGTTGCTACGCTAGCAAAAAAAGCAGTAGACGATTTGGTTGCAAGTGATTTTTTAGTTTTATATGTGCATTCTTCTGTTGTTGATACAGTCAAAGCACGCTTGAGTGGCGGGTTGTTAAATGGAATAAAAGATTCAGTGGAAAATAATAAAGAGGAAATCAGCCATTCTTCTAGTCATAAAATTCCATATATCGATATACGTACTGATGATGATTTGTCTCCATTCGATTGCCAAATTAATACTGAGTTTGGAACAACAATAGCAGGGTTGGATTACCAATTAGAATGTTTAACGGAATTAATTCAGGAGAATATAACCAGTAGACAAGATGTTAGTTATTCTTCTGAAAGCAATTCAATATCTGCTCCATCAAAAAAAATGGATATTGTTGAGTGATGCAAGGCTCTTATTCTTCAGAAGTGAACCCGTTTGCGATTGATCATGACCGTATTGACGATGTATTACGTAATGCAAAGTCATTAGGGCAAAAGGGTAGGGTTGTACAAGCATTTGGTACGGTCATTCGTGTCACAGGAGTGCGAGCTCGTATTGGGCAACAGTGTTTGATTACTGATCGCGAAAACTATCACCAAATTATTGCTGATGTTGTTGGTCTTGGTAATGGCCAGACGATTTTATTACCTCTTGGTAATTTACAAGGCGTTGCTGTTGATTCAGAAGTAACGGTGTTACAAGGTCAATCGGCAATCCCTTTTGGCGAAGGTTTATTAGGACGGGTGATTTCTGGTACGGGAGAGCCTTTGGATAATAAACCCAAAGTTGGTAATTCTCTGCCGCAGCCATTATATGTTGATGCCCCGTCACCGATGCAGCGTCAGTTAATTGAAGAGGTATTCTGCACCGGCATTCGCTCCATTGATAGTATGTTGACCACTGGTATTGGTCAACGCATGGGGATTTTTGCCATGGCTGGCGGTGGTAAATCTACCTTGTTGGCGATGCTAGCTAAGCAAGCAAAGGCTGATGTCATTGTTATTGGGCTAATCGGAGAGCGAGGAAGAGAGGTTCGAGAATTTATTGAGCACAACTTGGGCGAGTCAGGGTTATCGCGTTCAGTTATTGTTGTTTCTACATCAGATAGGCCTGCGGTGGAGCGAGTGCGTGCAGCTTATGCAGCAACGGCAATAGCAGAAGGTTTCCGTTCCGAAGGAAAGCAGGTTCTTTTATTAATGGATTCAGTCACTCGATTTGCGCGAGCTCTTCGAGAGATCGGTTTATCTGTAGGAGAGCCAGCTGTCAGGAGAGGTTATCCTCCCTCGGTATTTGCAGAGTTACCAAAATTATTTGAACGTAGCGGTAATGATAATCAGGGATCTATAACTGCTTTCTATACAGTATTAGCTGAAGATGAGGATGGCACAGACCCAATAGCAGAAGAAGTTCGCTCTATTCTCGATGGGCATATCATCCTTTCACGTCAATTGGCTCAAGCAGGGCATTACCCTGCTATTGATGTTCTTGCGAGTGCAAGTCGTGTATTTAACACCATTACTACAGCTGAACATCAAAATAGTGCAGCGCGCTTACGAGTGCTCATGGCTGAATATACAAAAATAGAATTTTTGATTCAAGTTGGTGAATATAAGGAAGGTACTGACCCTTTAGCTGACGAGGCTATTCGTAAACGTTTAGATATTCAAGCGTTATTGCAGCAACATGTCGATGAAGCGATTAATTTAGAGGATTCAATTAATCAATTACTGAGTATTGCTAATGTATCCCAATAACCAAAAGAAAAAAAATTTGCAAAGAGAACAGCTCTTGCAACTCCACGACATGCGCGTCAAGTCATGTGAGATACGTTACCGAGAGGCACAAGAAAAGCAGTATCAGGCTCAGCAAGATGTTGATGAGCGTAAAGCAGGTATTAAAAAGTTAAAAGAGCAAAAGTATAAACTAAATGATTATATTGCTTCGGATCGAGTAATTGCTGCTCCAAGTTTGATGAAAGCAGCAGATACACGACGCTTTTGGATCAATTACGATTTAGAAAAAGATGAGTATTATTTGTCGATGGACGAAGATGCCCTCGAGGAAGCCAAAAAACATTGTTTAAAGCTAAAGTCAGACTGGCTGCAAGCCCGTTCACGGGAGCAAGGTGCTCGCTCATTATTGGAAAAATCTCAAAGGGAGATGCTCCGCATTCATGAGATAAAGCAGGAGCTAGATAATGAAGAAATATTGATAGGGAAGGAATATTTATGACGACAATTTATTCTCCATCTAGGCGAAATAATGTACAGCTATTAAATAACAACAGCACATCTGTTGCTATCCAACAGCCAAAAAATAATTATCAATTGGATAGCGTTGCTTTCAATAAAGCGTTGGATAAGGCTAAGTTCGACGAGAACAAAAATACACAAAACCGTAAAGAGAAATACAGCGGTGATAACGTTGGTCTCAACATTGAAAAAGATATTAGTCAGAAGCATAAATTGCTTGATAATTTTTCGTCGCATAGAGAGTTAAGGGACGCTCGGTCAACAATAGATATCATTTCTAAAGATATCCACGAAAAGTTTGCGGATATTAATGAGGAAGCAGAAAAAGAAAATCAAAGACGACCAAGTGAAGGTGATTTATCAGTTTTTGTTGATGTTCATAAATCTTATGGGTATGACAGTGATAGCAGTGATGGGCATTCCGATCCTGAAACATTGATTGCTATATCTGAAGCCAGAGAAAGTACTTTTTCCCCCATGTTGCAAGTTCAGACATCCTACGAAGCTTCTACAGCTGCTGTGGATATTAATGGTTTTTTCTCAATGTTTGACCAGTTGAACCGGCAGCAGGCATTGTCAGCTACGCAGTTTTTAGCTGAAAAAAAGTGGAGCTTTTCATTGCAAGATAACCATTTGCCGGTTGTTGGTTTGATGGTGACTCATAAGCTTTCTGGTAAGTGGGATATTACATTGTTGTCTGATTCTGAAAGTATGGAGCATGAAATACTAACGATCTATTCTGATCGTTTAAAAGATAGGTTGAATCAATATCAGGGTGAATCAAAAGATGACTATGATATTAGTATCAGTATTCTCTGACGTCGGATTTAGTAAAAATAAGCTATGAAAAATGCAGATAAAGCAACTAATTCAACGAAAAGCCCTTATATAAAAGGGCAGGAAAAGGTACGCTCATTATCAGGTGACTTTACAATGAGTGCATTGTTGTCTCGTCTGCATCTAAGAGAGTTCACTCTAAATGATCGTCAAGCTCTAGTGTCAATGCATAAAAATGCACGTGTAAGGTCATTGCTAATTGATGATCAGCCATTTGAGCAGCCCCATTTTTCTCATGCATTCTTAGTGCGCCAACAAGAAATTTATAGAGATTTTCCTGGTCTTGGTATTTGGTGTGCGGAAAAAATGGTGACTGCATTAGATCAAGCCGATCTTTTACGGCCAGAAATTAAGGACTTTCCTGTTGAGCTGGTTGAGAAATTGAGTACTCCTCAACCAAAATTTGCTGGCTGGTTTAACCTCATGCCTATACCAGATCAATTGGATGAGATTGAGTTAGGTAGTCGATTGCTTCCCGAAAACTGGGGGACAGGGTTAGCGATGGATGGCGGTGAATATTTGTTAGAGCATGCATTCATGAGGTTGGATTGTGATCGTTTGTGGATTGTTAGCCATAAGGATCATCATTCAGTAAATTATATTGCCCATGCCCTAGGTTTTCAAAAAGATGAAGTAAGAAAATACTGTAATGTTCAAGCTCAGTATTATTGTTTGTATAAAAAACATTGGGAATTATGGAGAAAGTTACCTCGTAGACAAAAGATAAAATGTGGAGTGAATGCTTGCCGGAGACATCAATCGCTTCTTAATTCTGGAGAAAGTGCTCTATGATTCTCCCGGCTCATTTGTCTACAATGGTTCTTCATCAGCTATCAATGCCTGCAAGCGAGCATAATTTTGAGCACGCGTCCTATCAGAATAATCATGGGCATATAAATAATTACCAGGCTACTTTAGATAGAAGTAATCTTTCTCTTATGCAAAGAGTAGGCTCTGCTGTTTCCAGCCAGCAAATAGCCAACGGTCTTCAACGTAACTTATCTATTCGCGATTTAAATTCAGTTAGTAAGAAAAACAGCTCTCTTGATGCCGATAAAGCCAATTTTTTATCGGGCTTGGGTATCAATAACAGTAAAAATTTTAGAGAAAACAACGACAATGACGGCAACGCTGAACTAGAAACGATGTGTCAGCTTGAGCTTGATGTTGTCGATAGAGTAATTGATACCGCTCTGGCTATCAAAAAAGAAGCGTTGTTTAACCGATTTATGGTGGCCATGCTTTACCAGAAAGAAATTATTCAAAAGAAAGCTTGTAAATCTATTGTAAGCATTACAAAACGTATGATGATTGTCGCTCCTTTAGATAGCGTAAAAGACAGTAGTAGTATCGATGCGCCCGCTCATACTACTTTTGTAATAGAGTCAATTGTAAATAGATTTGATTCATTAAGTCAGCCTTCTATTATTAATTTGCCTGCTCAATTGGTTGGTGGCTTTTACCATCTTTCCAGAGACTGGGTGGCTGTAAAATTAAGTAAGATGTTTAGTTTAGATGAATGCTCCACCGCACCAGCGCCAGAGAGCGTTTTTCGTATCTGTGCGAATGGGTTTAAAGCTGAATTATTAGGTAATGCTGTTATTGTTGGCAGTGTTCCTAAATTTAATCAACCTCATACAGAGGTTAGCCTGCATATTCCAGGTGCCAAAAAAATTTGGCTGGAAGAACGCTTGCCTGTTTTTAAAAAGCCATTGTTAAAACATACATGTAGTTCTTATTGAGGTCAGGGAAGAAAATAATGAATGAGCAGGTAATTTGATAATGCTGAGTAATATTACTCAAAAAACTAGCGTTAAAGATGACTCATTTGGCTCTCAAGTAGCAATAAATGCACTTGATGCATTGCAAGATTATATCGTCATTATTGACTATAAGATAAATAGTTTAATGTGGTGTTCTTCCCGGTTTTCCGCGCGCTTCCCCAGCGTTGTAAATAGTGATATCCAAGCGAAATGCTTATATAAAAAATTTAGGGGGCTGCATCATGCTGTCGAAAGGTTTTTGAATGAAGTCAATGATAAGTGTTTTGATGTTGCCGTTGCTAGAAATAATGATAAAAAAGATCAACATCCTGCAAAATGTTTTTCTGTTTATTATGGTGAAGCTGCGGAATTATTCGAGGTTGAAATTTCTCTGTGTGGATTTCAACAACTTGTGTTGCGATTTTTTGATGCGGCAGAGAAAGTGTATGAGAGACAAAGGTATCTCGAAGACAGAGAAAAACTCTTCTCTACATCAAGAACAATCTCTGTTAGTGAAATGGCTACCACCTTGGCTCATGAAATTAATCAGCCTATAGGAACAATTGCTAATTTGCTGCAAGGTATACGCACGCGTATGCAAGTGAAACCTACAGACGTTGCACGAAAAGCATTACTAACTGCGCTTGATAAGACTATTGAGCAAACAGCATTTGCTGCCAATATCATTACACGTATCAGAGACTATACACATTCTCGTCGCCCAGAATATGAATTGGTTTCTGTTACAGAGTTAGTCAAATCCTGCATTTCTTTGCTTGATTGGGAGATTTCTCGAGAGGGAGTGGTTATTTCATTTGATGAGGAGAGTTTAAATCAAATGCAAGGTGAAAGTGAAAATATACCCCCTTTAGTTAAAGGAGATAAAACGCTTTTACAGCAGGTTCTAGTCAATCTATTACGTAATGCAATTGATGCAATGAATACAAACTCACGTGGATCTCGTCTTTTAGATATTTCCATTTTAGCCGATGAATATTATGTTGAAATTACTTTGTCTGATACTGGCAGTGGGTTGACTGCTGAAGCACAAGAAAAATTGTTTGTACCCTTTGTCTCATCCAAATCCACAGGTATGGGGGTAGGGTTAAATATTTGCCGTTCATTTATAGAGTTGCACCAAGGTAAACTATGGTTGTCTTCAAATGCCGATTCAGGCTGTACAGCCCATTTGCGATTACCACTTGCAATCGATAGTGAACTTCGATGAGTGATAGTTGATTCAATATCAAAATTTAAATATATAAATAAGAGCGAGTCTGAAAATGGCGAAATCCGTTTATATTGTTGATGATAATAATGAATTTAGAGAATCTACTGCCTGGCTGCTAGAGGGGGTGGGTTATTGTGTGGAAAGTTATGCCGATGCGTCAAAAGCTTTCTCTGAATTGTCGAATAAAAATATAGAAGATAATGAAGGTGCTTGCATATTGATGGATGTGCGGATGCCTGAAATGTCGGGCTTGGATTTGCATGATCAGCTTAATGGTAAAGGCGTTGATATCCCTGTTATTTATATGACAGGGCATGCCAGTGTTGCTGTTGCGGTAGAAGCAATGAAAAAAGGCGCAATAACTTATTTGGAGAAACCTTTAGATTCGCAGATGTTGCAGGCAGCATTAGATAGTGCATTTTCAGAACAGTGCAATTTGAAAAAAAAGAACGTTTCTAAAAATTTAGAAAATGAAGGCGTTGATAAAAAAGATAACGAAATAGATAAGGCCAAGGCAGTTTACCAAGAACGTTACTCTAGCCTAACACCTAGAGAGATCGAAGTGTTATGCGGCATTGTTGATGGGAAAATGAATAAGGTTATTGCTTATGACTTAGGTATTAGTGTTAAAACTATCGAAATACATCGATCTCAGGTGAAAAAGAAAATGCAGGCAAAATCAGCGGCGGACCTAGTGAAAATGGTGCTGACAGAGAAAGCCGTATAATTTTATGGATCTTTTATGAATGCAGATTGTTATTGGTAATTAAGTTTTTCCTATAAGTTAATTAATAGAGAATAGTTTTATGGAATTTGATCGTGTGATAGAGGAAAGTCCGAGGCAGAATGTTGTAAAAAATAATCATGAATTTAAAGCAGGTTTACATAATCAATATTCGATGCAGGCACGCCATTGGTTTAGTGTTTCAACTACTTTTGGTGATATTAAGTTAGGTTTTACCCCTTGCGAGAACAGCTCGCTAGAAAAAGAAGATCGTATGATTATTGATGCAGCTCACTCTCTTGGGCGAGACGAGTTAATAGTCCAACTTATTGAGGATTGGATTAATATCCCATTGGATGTTAGCTATAGTGAATATTGTTTGCCTGCCGAAAATGTCAGTGTTTCTATATCTCTAATGAATGATACAGAAGAGAATTCTGCAGAAAATGTCGTTGTGTCCTTGCCGGTAAGCCTCCTACCTAATCTGGTTAATCCTGCATCAGTAGAGTCATTACCGATAAATACTGATTGGCAAGAAGTTAACTGTAATATCTGTATTGCTGAAATTGAGGTAGAGAAAGAAAAGGTTCGACTTTTGGAGCAAGGTAGTTTATTGCTGATTCCTAATAGCTTCTCTTATCTTTGGTTATGTAGAGTACATTTGAACAATAATGAAATTGACTTGCCATTAATATTTACAGCTCAACTGGATAAGAGCTCTTTTAGTCTTTCTTTTGATATGGATGATAATCAAAAGATTATGCAGGCTAATAAGAATAGTAAAACGCTGTTAAACCAAGAAGTGATAATAGGCGGCAAGGACTCAGGCATATCACTGTTATCTATTGAGTTGGAGCCACTGTTACTTATCGATATAGGTACCTTGCTTGGCTGGAACCATAGCTCGAAGCCTTTTTTAACTAAGTCGGCATCCCAACCGATATTACCAACTATGACTATAAAACAAGACAACCAATATATTGCTTATGGCCATTTGTTGCCTGTTGCAGATGGGTTTGGATTGCTGCTGGATTCATTTGTTGATTCAGATGCGTAAAATATAAGGCTTAAAAAATGGATTTAACTCAATTTTCTCCATCGTCAGCTTTAGTTACGGTTGTTTTGTTGGCGCTGGCTCCGTTTGTTGCTGTAATGGTAACTTCATTTACCAAAATTGTTGTTGTGCTTAATCTGCTCCGAAATGCTTTAGGTGTACAACAGATACCTCCTAATTTAGTGCTTAATGGTTTGGCAATAATCCTTTCTATTTATGTTATGTATCCAGTTATTCAGGAAATGTCAGATCAAATCGCTACTATGGAAAATGTTGGCCAGGATACTTCCAGTCTGTTGGAAGCCGCAAATTCTGCAAAAGAACCTATGCGTGATTTTTTGATTAAGCATGCGGATTCACGGGAGCGTGAATTTTTTCTAAAGACGATAAAAAAAATGTTACCGCCTGAAAAGGCAGATGAAGTGTTGCCTAGCGATTTTATAGTCATCATTCCAGCATTTACTATTAGCGAGTTAACTGCGGCATTTAAAATAGGTTTTCTTATCTTTTTGCCATTTATTATTATTGATTTAGTTATTTCCAATATATTGATGGCTATGGGGATGATGATGCTGTCTCCAACAACGATATCACTTCCCTTTAAGCTTCTGCTCTTTGTTTTGATTGATGGCTGGATTAAGCTTTCCCATGGGCTTGTACTAACGTACGTGTAAGGAAATGACTAATGTATAATTCTGAGGTTTTACAGCTAGTTCAGCAAGCATTGTGGTTAATTTTAATATTGGCAGCGCCGCCAGTTATTGTGGCTGCGCTAGTGGGTTTGCTTATTGCCTTTATTCAAGCGGCAACACAACTGCAAGAACAAACATTTCAATACGCAGCAAAGTTTTTTGCAATTGTTTTTACAATATTTGTAACGGCATCATTGTTAGGCGGGTCTATCTATAATTTTTCAGATATGCTTTTTACTGAATTCCCTTCCTTATCGAAAAAATAATAATCAGGGTTGTTTATTTCGTTATATGATTAAAATTTATGGATAGCATAAATGCTTTTGAATCTTTATCTGATCAAGCGCTTGTTATTGGCTTAGCCGTTCTGCGCATCGCTATCGCGTTTAGTTTAATTCCTATTTTTTCTACACAGTTGATTCCGGCGACAGTGCGCAACGCTATCTTTATTGCTTTATCTGTCGTTGTCGTTGTGGTTCAGCCGGCAATTGCCGTTGATAGTTTTGCCATGTATGACTGGTTTGCATTAATAGGTAAAGAAGTCTTTATCGGTATGGCAATCGGTGTGTTTTTTGGTGTTCATTTATGGGCATTTGAGACAGCAGGTCAAATCATCGATTTACAAATAGGGGCAAGCACAGCGCAAATTTTTGATCCGATATCAGGGCATCAAACATCATTGATTGGAGAGTTTCTTGGTCGTTTAGCTAATTACATTTTTATGGTTGTTGGCGGATTGATGCTGCTGACTGGAGCAATCATGGAGAGTTATGCGCTTTGGCCTATTAATGAAAGGCTTCCTGATTTAGCCTATGCAAGTGTTTTGTTGTTTCAAAGTGAGTTTGCTTATTTTTTCAAGCTCGCGTTGTTGATTTCTGCTCCCACTCTCATTGTCACCTTTTTAATTGATACTGCCATGGGGCTTGTTAATCGTTATGCACAGCAATTCAATGTGTTTTTCCTATCGATGTCTATCAAGATGTTTGCTTCTATCTTTATGTTGTCAATTAGCATTACTTTTATAGTGGAATTACTTATTAGGGAGTTAACTCAACACAGTGGTGAGTTAATAACTTTGCTAACTAAATTGCTAGGTTAGTCGTAAGGACTTTTAAATTTAAGAGATAGGGTATGCCGTTAAAATGGCTATTGGTTCTAATTTATTGATTTTAGTTATTATATTGTATCCATTTTAAGCAGTTATAGGGGTTATCCCTGATATTTAAAATAAAGCTGTTGTTTAGTATGCCGGTTATTGTTTGCTAACAGAGTTTTACTGTTAAAGACAGAAATGTCGAGAGTGAAACGGAAATATATAAAGCAGGAGCATGGTAAAGGTGCTGCAATATGAATGAATCATCATCCATAAACTCTTCTTCTTTTATTTCGAATAATGATCGATCATTATCTGAGAATGGCTTTTCTTCAACACGCTCGTTTCCAATAAATGAAGAGGGAGCTTTTAGATCTCTATCCCGAGCTACTACTGTTGCAGAAAAGTTATTACAGAATCCCACAACTGAACAGCAGTTGCTTGCTCGGGCTTCTGTTGAAGAGGTTGGTGATCAATTAGGTGTCAATCCTATCCAATATACAGTCAAGGCTGGTGATACTTTAGGTGAAATTGCTGCGACTTATAATGTTAGTGTTAATGACTTGGTTGAAAGTAATAATATTGCCAATCCAGATATAATTTTTGTTGGAGATAAGTTGCGCATTAATCATCAGGTGGCTAGAAATGAAGGTGTAACGAATAGTGACTCAGAACAAAATTATCAAATCAAGTCTGGAGATACTTTAACTGATATTGCAAAACGATTTGATGTTAGTGTTTTAGATTTAGCCTCAATAAATAATATTAGTAACCCTAATCGTATTTATAGCGGTGATAGCTTAGTGATACCTGAGTCGAAGGATTCAATAGGTCGCACTGATGTGTCTATATCATCAGGTGACATCGTTCACGATACAGATATACAAGCTATTATTGATGCTGTGCCTGCTTCTGTGAGAAGAGCAAACCCTGATATCACGACTCATATTGAAAGAATTGTTTCGATGGCAGAGAAACATGGATTAAGTTCAGATCAAACGGCGTATGTACTTGCAACAGCGACCCATGAATCAGCAATGGGTGCATATATGGAAGAGTTTGCTTCTGGACGCGCCTATGAGAGCCGAGCAGATTTAGGTAATACTCAAGTGGGGGATGGCGTTAAATTTAAGGGGCGTGGTTATGTGCAAGTAACGGGGCGCTCGAATTATCAAGCATGGTCAGATCGCCTTGGTATTGACTTGGTAAATAATCCTGAGTTGGCCGAGCGCCCAGAGATCGCTGCTGAGATTCTTGTCGTGGGTATGAAAGAGGGAACTTTTACTGGACGAGGTTTGGGAGACTATATTAATAATGGGGCAGTTGATTTTGAAAGTGCTAGGCGAATTGTTAACGGAAGTGATAGAGCTGCGTTAATAGCAGGTTATGCAGAAAACTATCAGCTTGCATTATCTAGCAATGGTTCTGTCACAGTAGATATAACTGAGGTACCTTTAGTAGACAGACAATCATCAATTGCTGTTGGGGCTGAAGGTAGTAGTGCAGATGTTTGGGTAAAATCGAGCGCTGATATCAGCCATTTATCAGCACCTATGGTTTCTACCTTGGATGATATCGTCGCCTCTTGGCAATCTCAAACAAACAAGACGCCTGTTATTACATCGGGTAATGATGGTCGACATATGCTGGGTTCCTTGCATTATCAAAATCAGGCACTGGATTTGCGAGCAAATAATCTTTCGGATGCAATGTCTCAGCAAATTGCAACGGATTTACAGCGCCGCTTAGGTGATGATTATGATGTTATTTTTGAGCGCTTTAGTAATAATCCGGCAAATGATCACATTCATGTAGAATATGATCCTCATTAATTAATTTTATTGCTAGCTGTATCACAAAATTGTCACTGTTACAGCATAGTTAAAATGCTAATATGGTTTGATTGTTTAGATAATTTATACTTACTATTTTGTTTTCTTTTTCGTCCACTTTAAAGCAGTATTCTATTTTGCATATCATTATAATGATCGTATTGCTGATGTCATTGTATATGTTGACTGCAAATGTGTTAAACGCAAGTAACGCTTCTGGTGTTACTGAGACCTGTGCCTATCATCCTGATTCTGGTCAGCTTAATCCTTTAGGTATGCGAACGTTTATCACGGTAACAGAAGAAAATGGTAGTACTCATTTTCTTTATGAGCGATTTCCCCAAAATATCCCTTCAGATACGCGAATGGCTATTTCTTCAAGCCGAACCTTGGTTATGTATGATACGCCAATTCATAAGGCTCGAAGCTTTATGCGTGAAAATAATCAATATTATGAAGAGCTCATAGGTTATAAAGACCCTGTTGGGTTTTCTGCTTATGATGAAGCTATGATTTGTCATCAATCCGTTAGATAAAGCTGTCTTTTTTGCATCTTTAGTCATTTTTTTGGGGCTGTCTAGGAATATGCGCAGGCTCGTGTTCCTTTTATACCTAAAAATAATAATTTCTTTATAAGTTTTAAAAACTTTAAGGGAGTTAGGGTTTTCCCTAATATCTATACCTAAGTGATCTTGGTTTAATAGCTACCGTCAACTGAATAAATGAGCAGATGGCATTGTAAATAAATAAGATATGTTTAAACGAAAATAAAATGTATTTAAACGTATCTTCTTTTATTCAATACATAAATTTATACTGATCTTAGGAGAAGAGTTATGGCTGGTGCAATTGGTGGTATCGTAGGTAGTTTAGCAGGTAGTTTAGTTAGCAGTGTTTTAAGTGGCGGTTTAGGCGGCATTTTGAATGCAGCTACTAGTTTGATCAGCCAGTTTGGTGGCCAAGCTGTTGGTGATGCTTTAGGTAATTTAATGAGCGGAAAAATTGGCGATGCAATCAAATCAGTTGTTAATGGCCTTCCACTTCCTTCATTTGCTAAAGACATGATTAACGGTCTTGTTGACAGCGTTATCGAAGGTTCAAAAAAAGATGTATCTCCTGAGTGTCAATGTGCTGTAGATCATACTTTTGGTGAAGTTGCTCAAGAAGAAGCTGACTTGTTTCGCTCTAACTTAGAGAATGCTGTTAAAGAAAATGCAGAAGAAGGTCAAGAGTCAAGTAAAGGTGGCGCTAAGAACTGGTTTACTATTTTAGCTCAAGCTCTAGGTAAAACTGCTGGTCAATACCTAGATAAAATGGTTGATCTACAAGAAAAAATGACTAACTTAACTGATAAAGACGATGCGGGTAAAATGGCAGAAGCGCAAGCTGAGTTCCAAGCACAGTCACAAATGTTTAAGTTGGCGTCAGAAGCCACAAGTACTGCTGTGAAGTCAATTGGTGAAGGTCTTTCTTCAATGGCTCGTAAGCAATAATAATCAGTACGCTGATTATTACAAAAACGCCAGACGCTTCAGCGTCTGGCGTTTTTTTCATTATTTGTTTATAAAAAAATTCCTCAAAAATATATTTTTAATGTTACCTAGTGATGACAGCGTGAGTGTTTCTGTTAATTTTTAAACTATTTATTCATTTTTTTGCTTGATTAAAAAAATAATAAAAATTTTATTCATATTGTGATTTGTATCCATAATTGAATAGCGACATTGAACAATTCAAAGGTTAGACTTGCCAACGTTTTTTGAAGTGATTATTTGTTTATCTGTTTGTTAAATTCAAGTTAAGGACGATGTAATATGAAATTCAGTAAAATACTCTTACTTAATACTTTTTGTCTTTTTTTGTTGCAAGCCTGTGGCGGAGGCGGTGGTGGAAGTTCTTCCGGTTCTGGCTCTAACCCTAATCCATCAGGCAATCCGAATCCTGATGTCAGCGGCAGAATATTTATTGGTAATCGTTTTGGCCCATGGATTTTAGATTTATCTACCGGGCATTATTCTTCTATTCCTGGGGCTGTCTGGGAATCCAATCCTAATTATCCTGGTTTAGCTGATTTTACAGCTTACCCGCTTTCTTATAGTGGTTCTGAATATATAGAGACCGTTGAGAATTGCCAGGTAGAATTTGGCAATGATAGAGACTGTATAGTATTTCATGATGAGAATGGCAGTATTAATAGTCAGTTTCAGTTGCCGGATATTACTTTTGGCCCAGCGCGCTTGTCCCGAGATGGAATGTCTGTCGCGGTGGTTGTTGAAAACCCAAACTCTGGGCCTTTTTCAATACTTCATGTATATGATCGATCGGGAACCCTAACGGCGAGAGTTGATCAGCGCCAAATTGAGTCGCATAACTTCGATTGGTTGATGAGTGACCAAGTCGTCTATGTTTCAGGACAAACCCTTTATGCAACAGGTCAGGCGCCGTTGGTTACTGTTCCAGTCGCGCAGGGAGTTCCTGGGGAGCCTTCGGTTAGCCCTGATGGTACTCAAATTGCGTTTGTTATTGGTGAAGATACATCTTCCGGTGTTTTGGGGACTATATGGGTAATTAACTCTGATGGCTCTGGTTTACGTCAGCTAACAGCTGCTAATGCGGATTCGACCAATCACCGATCACCATTTTGGTCCCCTGATGGTGAATGGATCTTTGTTACAGATCAGGTATCATTTGAAACCAGTGCATATGTTGTACCTTCAAGAGCTGAAAGGGTGGCCTTGACGCAGAGTGGAACAACTGTCGCAAGGCCTGTGCTTTCTTATTATGAAGAGGTGAATGCTCCCCCTGGTAGTACTGATCCTATACCGTTAAATGCTCGGTTCGGTGTCAGGGCGGGTAGTCTAGCTTGGTTGCCAGAATAGAGGTTGTGGTGTTAGGGTTTTCCCTAATGTGCTTAAGCCTATAATTCATTTACTATTATTCTATGGGCGGTGTTCTTATACTCGCACCGCTTTGAGTATTAAGGGTGAAGTGATCATATGACAACTATCAATAATATCGGTAACAACTTATCTCTCTATAGATCATCTCTTGGTGCTAATGATGCGCTAAAGGGTGCAGTTGCCAGTGATAAGTGGTTCGCATTTGATAATATGAACATCGATGCTGGAGCAAAGATAAGTCCTCAAGTTTTGTCCGGGGAAAGCACTACTTTAGAGCAATTATCGGCCCATATTATTTCACATATAGGCGATACCTCTTCTATTTAATAGGCTTTTCGCTTGATTTGAGTATTATCGTGCGATGAAGCTGGTGAAGCAGTGGGTATTTTCTTTTCCAACTATTGAAGACAGGGGGAGATTACAGGTATAATTCGCGCCCAGTGAAGCGTGGGCTCCCTCATAGGTCGACAGTAACGCGCTAAGTATGTGCTATTAAAGGCAGTTAGAGATGTTCGCTAGTTACATGCCATTGGCGTTAAGACCCGCTACAGCTAATGTGTTTATATGGTTATAATATGATCGCATTGTAAGACATATCATGTTTAAAGCATGAAGTAAGAGGCCCCTGATAGGGGTTTTTTTGTATCTGCGGCTTTATTCTTAGTCGTTATCGCTGTTAGCAATGGCATATTTTCTTGTGGGCTTAGGGCCCATTTTTAGTTTTTATTAGCAAGGTTTATTATCAGTGGCGTCATCAAGGCAGCAAGCGTTAACCGAATTGATTGCCCCTATTGTTGAGGCATTAGGCTGTGAGCTGTGGGGTGTTGAATCTCTATCTCAAGGCCGCTACACAGTAGTACGGATCTATATTGATAAAGATTCTGGCGTAAGTTTAGAAGATTGTGAAAAAGTAAGCCGGCAAGTCAGTAGCTTGATGGATGTTGAAGATCCGATCGCTGGGCAATATACACTGGAGGTCTCTTCGCCAGGTATGGACAGGCCCTTATATACGCTTGAACACTTTCAACGATATGTTGGCGAGACTGTGCAGGTGAAATTGAGCCGTACTTTCGAGAAGCGTAAAAAAATTAATGGTAGATTAGTTGCTGTTGAAAATGATGAAGTCGTAGTACAAGTTGATGATGAGCAATATGTGCTACCGATCGAGTGGATTGAAAAAGCGAATATTGTCCCACAGTTCTAATTGTTACGTTATTTAAGTAAATTATTAAAGATCTCTGGTTATAGAGGCATAACTTATGAGTAAAGAAATATTGTTGGTGGCTGAAGCAGTTTCCAATGAAAAAGGTGTTGAGCGAAGAGTGATTTTTGAAGCTCTTGAGCTGGCGTTGGCCACTGCGGCAAAAAAACGCTATGACGAAGATTCGGATATTCAAGTAACGATTAACCGTGAAACGGGTGATTATGAAACCGTTCGTCGTTGGGAAGTCGTAGATGATGATGTGTTGGCATTATTAGGCACCCAGTTAACCACCGAAGAAGCGATAGAAAAAGACCCTAAGCTTAAGCCTGGTGATGTCCATGTTGAGCAAATTGAAAATGTTGATTTCGGGCGTATTGCGGCTCAAACAGCCAAACAAGTTATCGTGCAAAAAGTGCGTGAAGCAGAGCGTGAGCAAGTTGTTGAAGAGTATCGCGATCGAGTCAAAGAGCTTGTCAGCGGTTCAGTTAAAAAAGTGACTCGCGATAATATCATTGTTGATTTAGGCAATAATGCTGAAGGTTTACTGCCTCGTGAAGAGTTAGTTGGCCGTGAAATTTTCCGCATTGGCGATCGCATTCGCGCCATCTTAATTGATATTCGTACAGAAGCTCGTGGTCCTCAGCTGTTTTTAAGTCGCGCTTGCCCAGAGATGCTAGTAGAGTTATTCCGTATCGAAGTGCCTGAAATTGCCGAAGAAGTTATTGAATTGAAAGGTGCTGCCCGTGACCCTGGTTCACGCGCTAAAATTGCAGTTAAAACGAATGATGGTCGTATCGATCCAGTGGGTGCTTGCGTGGGTATGCGTGGTGCTCGAGTACAGGCGGTCTCTAATGAATTAGGTAATGAGCGCATTGACATTATTCTCTGGGACGATAACCCCGCTCAATTTGTCATTAATGCAATGGCGCCTGCGGAAATCGAATCTATTGTTGTTGATGAAGAAACAGGGTCGATGGATGTTGCCGTAGCTGAAGATAATCTGGCGATGGCTATTGGCCGTGGTGGACAGAATGTGCGTTTGGCAGCTGAGCTTTCCAATTGGGAAGTGAATGTGATGAGTATCGAGCAATGGCAAGACAAACAGCAAGAAGAGGCTGGTGGTCAAGTAGAGTTATTCATGTCAGCCTTAGATGTTGATGAAGATACTGCCATTGTCTTAGTTGAAGAAGGTTTCACTAGCTTGGAAGAAGTGGCTTACGTACCACTAGAAGAAATGCTGGGTATTGAAGGGTTTGATGAAGAGATTGCAAATGAACTTCGATCTCGTGCAAAAGATGCATTATTAACTCAGGCGCTGGCTTCTGAAGAAGAGCTTGAGGGTGCTGAACCAGCAGAAGATTTATTGAATATGGAAGGAATGGATAACACCTTGGCAGCTGTTTTGGCTAAACGTGGTGTTGTGACTATGGAAGATCTGGCAGAGCAGTCAGTAGATGAATTGTCAGATATTGACGGTATGACCGAAGAGCGCGCTGCGGCGTTGATTATGAAAGCCCGTGAACCTTGGTTCGCTGAAACAGGAGCTGGTGAATAACACATCGGGGATAAATCATGGCGGATGTAACAGTTAACGATCTCGCTAAATCAGTGGGGACCTCAGTAGACAGACTATTGGGGCAAATGAAAGATGCCGGCTTGCCACACAATGTGGCTGATGAGCTTGTGTCTGATTCTGAGAAAAAGACCTTACTGGCATTTCTTAAAGCGAGTCACGGTGAGCAAGATGAAGCACCGAAAAAAATTACATTAAAGCGTAAAACAACAAGCACATTGAAAGTTGGCAGCGGTTCTGGCCGTAAGACTGTGAATGTTGAAGTACGTAAAAAGCGTACTTATGTTAAACGCGATATTGTAGAAGAAAATGTAGTTGAGCCTGAAGTGGCCGAGCCCGAAGCAGTTGAGCCTGAAGTTGTTGAGGCACCTGTTGCAGAAGTGGTAGAAGAAGTAAAAACACCAGAAACTGCGCCTGCTCCAGCTACCCCCACTCCAACCAGAAGTGTTTTGGTTGATGATGTGGAAGAAAAACGTCAAGCGGCTTTAGAGGCGCGCCGCCAAGCCGAAGCAGAGCAGAAACGTCGCAATGAAGAATTGCTGGCAGAGAAGGCTGCGAAGAAAGCGAAAGCTGAGAGCGAGAAGAAGTCAGTAGAAAATCTTGATCCAAAACAAAAGCAAGCTGCTATCGAAGCTGAAGCCCTAAAAGCTCAGCAAGAAGAAGAGCGCGGCAAGCATGGTAAAAAGAAAGAAAAGCACGAAGAAATGGGTGCGCCTGAGCAGGAAACTCGCAAAAAGACTATTCGTAATAAAGGTCTTGGCCCTAAGAAAACGGGGCACAAAGTTGATATTAACCGCTTAAGTGAAGATTACGAAGAAGATGAAGTGATTCGTCCTCGAGGTCATCGTAACACTCGCTCTAACAAACACGGCTTTAAAAAGCCGACAGAGAAAGTTGTGCATAGTGTTGAAGTCACCGAAGCGATAACTGTCAGTGAGCTGGCAGGAAAAATGAATATCAAATCTAACTTGTTAGTTAAAGAGCTAATTAAATTAGGTGTGATGGCCACAATAAATCAACCGCTTGATCAAGAGACCGCCCAGTTAGTTGTTGAAGAGCTGGGTCACAAGGCTGTGCTGGTCAGTAGCAATGCGGTAGAAGAGAAATTAGTAGAAGATCTGACAACAACAGGGGAGCAGATTTCTCGTGCACCGGTTGTTACCGTTATGGGCCACGTTGACCATGGTAAAACATCGCTCTTAGATTATATTCGTAATGCTAAAGTGGCTTCTGGCGAAGCGGGTGGTATTACTCAGCATATTGGTGCTTACCGAGTTAAAACTGAAAATGGGGAAATTACCTTTTTAGATACGCCAGGACATGCTGCATTTACTGCTATGCGCGCCCGTGGTGCCCAATGTACTGATGTTGTGATATTGGTTGTTGCTGCTGATGATGGTGTTATGCCGCAAACGATTGAAGCGGTTGAGCATGCGCGAGCGGCCGGTGTTCCTATTGTTGTTGCAGTGAACAAATGCGATAAAGAAGGTGCAGACCCTGAGCGTGTAAAAAATGAATTGGCTGCAAAAGATGTCATTCCTGAAGAATGGGGTGGCGATGTACAATTTGTTAATGTATCTGCACATACCGGTGAAGGCGTTGATACTCTGCTGGAATCTATTTCCTTACAGGCAGAATTATTGGAGTTAAGTGCAGTTACTGATGCTGCTGCAAAAGGTGTGGTTGTTGAATCGCGTGTTGATAAGGGACGTGGTGTTGTTGCGACTGTATTGGTTCAAGCCGGTACATTAAAGTATGGCAATATATTGTTAGCTGGCCAGAGCTATGGTCGTGTTCGAGCAATGACTAACGAATTGGGCAAGCAAGTTAAAGAGGCTGGCCCGTCTACTCCGATTGAAATTCTTGGTTTAGATTCAACGCCAAATGCAGGTGATGAATTTGTTGTTGTACCAGATGAGCGACGTGCTCGTGATGTTGCTGAACACCGTGGTGAGCGTGAGCGCCAAGATCGTTTGAAGCGCCAACAAGCAGCTAATCTGGAAAATATGTTTGCAGGTATGGGATCTGATGAAAAGAAAATCTTGCCTGTTGTCGTTAAAACGGATGTCCGTGGCTCTTTAGAAGCGATTCTTGCAGCCTTGGCTGATATTGGTAACGATGAAGTACAAATTACTGTCGTATCTTCTGGTGTTGGTGGTATCACGGGTAATGATATTAATCTGGCATTAACCTCTGGTGCGATTGTTATTGGCTTCAATGTGCGAGCCGATGGCACAGCACGAAAAATTGCAGAATCTGAATCTGTTGAGGTTCGTTACTACAGTGTTATCTATCAACTGCTTGATGACGTGAAAGGTGCCCTTGAGGGTATGCTGGATCCAGAGCGTGTTGAGACCATTGTTGGTATTGCTGAAGTGCGTGATGTCTTCCGTTCGCCTAAGTTTGGTCAAGTGGCCGGTTGTATGGTAGTTGAAGGGACGGTTTATCGTAGCAAACCTATTCGTGTTTTGCGTGATAACGTTGTTATCTATGAAGGCGAATTGGAATCATTGCGTCGCTTTAAAGATGATGTCACTGAGGTTAGAAACGGTACTGAGTGTGGTATTGGCGTAAAAGATTACGATGTAAAAGTCGGTGATCAAATCGAAGTTTACGAAGTTAAAGAGGTTAAGCGCGAACTGTAATGATTCATAACGTTACAGAAAAATTTCGCAGAGAAATCGTGTATGTCTAAAGAGTTTTCTCGTGCTGACCGTGTTGCCGATGCGGTAAAACGATTATTGGCAACGATTATTCAGCAAGAAATCAGTGACCCTCGTGTAGGGATGGTTAACGTCAATGATGTGACTGTCTCTCGCGATTTAGCAATCGCTAAAGCCTATATTACGTTTATTGGGCGAGATGATGATGCACAATGCGAGGAAGGCACGATTGCACTTAATAAAGCCGCGGGCTACTTACGTAGTTTGTTGGCAAAGCAGTTAAGTTTACGTACAACTCCCAAGCTTCAATTTTTTTATGACAAAACCCCTATTCGCGGTCAAGCATTATCAAGTTTGATTGATCGAGCATTAGCTGAAGATCAGTCACGACATGATGAAGAAGATAGCCAATAGGTAAATTGTCGGTATCAATAATAGGTATATTGCTTAATGGGAAGGCGACCTAAATGGGGTAGGCCCATTGATGGTGTACTGCTGTTAAATAAAGACAGTGGGATGACATCGAATTCTGCGCTACAGCAAGCCAAGCGATTATTTTTTGCCAAGCGAGCGGGGCATACAGGAAGCCTTGACCCTTTAGCAACGGGTGTATTGCCAATATGTTTTGGTGAGGCAACGAAGTTTTCTCAATATTTGTTAGATGCAGATAAGCGTTATTTGAGTACTTTTCGTCTCGGTGTAAAAACGGAAACCGGCGATTGCGATGGCGAAGTGATTGAACAGCAGACAGCTGATCATATTACGGAGGCAATGATTGAAAGTCTATTACCGGAATTTCGTGGTGAAATACGACAGATTCCTTCTGTTTATTCAGCATTAAAGTTTCAAGGGAAACCTCTGTATAAATGGGCTAGAGAGGGCGTTGATTTGCCGCCTGAGGCGAGGCAATCACGGGAAATAACAGTCTATGATTATGTCATTACTGGGTTTCGTTCAGCTGATATGTGTAACGAAGGTTACCCTGAAGTAGATGTCAGTGTATCGTGTAGTAAAGGCACCTATATCCGCACATTGGCGGAAGATCTGGGTGAACGTTTAGGATGTGGTGCTCATGTCATTCGCCTACATCGTCAGGCGGCAGGTCCATTTGAGGATGCCAAAGCGGTGTCGCTTGAAGAGTTACAGCAAGAGCGTGGTGATGAGTCGCCTGAAAAGCTTGATCACCACCTCTTACCGATGGATACGCCGATACAAACTGTGCCAAAAGTTGAAGTTACAGCCGATATGGGTGCCTATTTTTGCCAAGGCCAGCCAGTTATGAGCCTAGAAGCCTATCGTTGTGCGAAAGAAGGTGGTATGGTGCGCGTCTGTCTTGAAGACGGTCAGTTTTTAGGCGTTGGTGAGCTTGTTGATGGCAGCATTGCACCAAAGAGAATTGTTAATTATTGAGTTTTTAACTGAATAATGTCCAGAATATATCGGCAATGAGGTTTTCTTGTTTGTCGATGTAAAACCCTCAGAAATGAGGGGCGACTTGCCTATAAATATGCATGGGCAGGCCATTAATTGAGAGGATAGTTTCAGATCATTGGTCGGAAACCATCATCTCTGCATATTAACGAAAGAGGAAATAACCATGGCACTAAGTGCACAAGAAAAAGCAGCAATTATTCAAGACAACCAGCAGGGCGATAGCGATACTGGTTCTCCTGAGGTTCAAGTTGCATTGTTAACAGCTAATATTAATAAGTTGCAAGGTCACTTCGCTGATCACAAGCAAGATCACCATTCTCGTCGTGGTCTAATTCGTATGGTAAACCAGCGTCGTAAGTTGCTGGATTATCTAAAGCGTAAAGATTTGCTGCGCTATACTAATTTGATTAAAAAATTAGGTCTGCGTCGTTAATTGTCATAAAGATGCCCGCTACTGCGGGCATCTTTATGTTTAAATACCCCGATAATGTTTCAATAAGCATTAGCTAATATAGATTTTTTCTAGTTTTGCCTGTACATGGCTGCATATAAAGTGCTGTCGAAAAAGAAATTATGGCTTAACGAGAGTTCTCAACCGTATTAAAAGATAGATTAAGTAAGTAAATAGTAAATAAAGTTAAATGAAAGAAGGATAAAAGTGTGAATCCGATTATTAAAGAATTTAAATTTGGTGACGATACCGTCACATTAGAAACAGGTCGCATTGCTAGACAGGCATCAGGCGCGGTATTGGTTACCATAGGCAAAACACAAGTGTTGACTACCGTTGTTGGTGCAAAATCAGCTAATCCCGGGCAGGATTTTTTCCCACTGTCCGTGCACTATGTAGAAAAAGCTTATGCTGCCGGCAAAATCCCTGGTGGCTTTTTCAAGCGTGAAGGTCGTCCTAGTGAAAAAGAAACCTTAACCTCACGTCTAATTGACCGACCTATCCGTCCATTATTCCCTAAAGGATTTATGAACGAAGTACAGGTCGTTTGTACTGTTATGTCAGCTGAAAAGAATGTTGATCCTGATATTGCAGCATTGATTGGTACTTCAGCGGCATTAGCGATTTCTGGTATTCCATTTTCAGGCCCGGTTGGTGCGGCGCGTGTTGGTTATACACAAGCTGATGGATATTTATTAAACCCATCGTATTCAGCGCTAGAAACATCAGAGTTGGATATGGTCGTTGCTGGTACACAAGACGCGGTATTGATGGTTGAGTCAGAAGCAAATGAGTTGCCTGAAGATATCATGTTAGGTGCTGTTCTATATGCCCATCAGGAAATGCAGGCAGTTGTTCAAGCAGTTGCTGAATTAGCTAAAGATGCTGGTAAACCACAGTGGGAATGGGAAGCTGCTGCTGAAGATACAGCGCTAACCGCTGTTGTAACAGAGCAATATGGTGCTGCGATTGATGAAGCTTACCGTATTACAGACAAAATGGAACGCTATACCAAACTGGGTGAATTACGTACAGCCGCTGTTGAAGCATTATTAGATGAAGAGGCTGGCGCAACAGAAGAAGCCATTAAGTCAACCTTTGGGAAAATTGAAAAGAAAACCGTTCGTAGTAATGTTGTTGCAGGCAAGCCACGTATCGATGGCCGCGATAACAGCACTGTTCGTTCCATTGATGTTGAAGTGGGTGTGTTAGAAAAAGCTCATGGTTCAGCTTTATTTACGCGTGGTGAAACTCAAGCAGTCGTGGTCGCTACTCTGGGTAATGCACGTGATGCACAAATTATTGATGCGCTTGAAGGTGAGCGTAAAGATAACTTTATGTTGCATTATAACTTCCCTCCTTATTCTGTTGGTGAGTGTGGTCGTATGGGCAGTACTGGTCGTCGTGAAATTGGCCATGGCCGCTTGGCACGTCGTGGTATCGCTGCAGTACTACCCACTGAAGAAGCGTTTCCTTACACTATCCGCCTTGTGAGTGAAATTACAGAGTCGAATGGTTCAAGCTCAATGGCTTCTGTTTGCGGTTCAAGTTTGGCAATGATGGATGCTGGTGTACCGATTAAAGCACCAGTTGCTGGTATTGCTATGGGACTTGTTAAAGAAGAAGAAGGCTTTGCTGTTTTAACTGATATTTTAGGTGATGAAGATCATCTCGGTGATATGGACTTTAAAGTAGCGGGTACTGCTCGAGGCATTAACGCTTTACAAATGGATATTAAAATCCAAGGTATCACGGAAGAGATTATGGAAATCGCTTTAGAGCAAGCATTACAGGCGCGTTTACATATCTTGGCTGAAATGAATAAAGTCATCGATAAGTCTCGTGAAGAAGTATCAAATAATGCACCACGTTTTGAAACGATCAAAGTTGACCCCGATAAAATCCGCGATATTATTGGTAAAGGTGGTGCGACGATTCGTTCTATTACAGAAGAAACTGGTGCTTCGGTTGATATCGATGATAACGGTACAGTTAAAGTGTACGCTGATGATGGTGAAGCATTGCAGGCAGCATTAGATAAGATCGGTGAGATTACTGCAGAAGCAGAAATCGGTGCCATTTACGAAGGTAAAGTTGTACGTATCGTTGACTTTGGTGCTTTTGTTAACTTCTTGCCAGGCAAAGACGGTCTAGTACATATTTCACAAATTGCCGAAGAGCGTGTGAATGCAGTCACTGATTACCTTGAAGAAGGTCAAATGGTTAAAGTGAAGTGTTTGGATGTTGATCAGCGTGGCCGCATTAAGCTTTCTATTAAAGAAGCGAATCCTAAGCCTGTTGAAGAAGCGCCAGTAGCAGAAGAAGCTCCAGTCGCGACTGAAGAGGCAACTGCTGAAAGCTCTGAACCAAATGGTAATAGCTAATAGAATTTTTTCAATAGGCATAAAAAAAGCCGAGTTTATCTCGGCTTTTTTTATGCCTGAAAGTCACTCCGTTCTCATCGTGTTATGAGTGACGCTGTTAATTAATGTGATGCCATCTAATTTATAGAAGGCACAGCTTTCGCAACAATATAGTAGAATACTCTGCACTAACGTAAGGAATATATTCTCCCTCAATAAATAATGCTGGCATGGCATTAATATTATTTTGGCTGACCCAGTAACTAATATCTGCTAACAAAATACTAACATCATTGATTTCATCATCGGTGATGTTGCGAATACTTGCTTGCCAAGCTTTTATATCTTCGGCTTTAAATGTTTGATACCAATCACATAGTGCTTTAATAGCAACGTCAAAACCATCGTTGATGGTTAACGCTGTGATATGTTCAGCTAAGGTTCGGTCGTTAATGTTTTCTTGGTCATAACCCTCATCAATAATTAAGCGAATACGTAATGTGATTGGCCAGTGTTTACTCTGAATAAATTGAATCATTTCTTCAAGAAAAATACCACAATGGTGGCAGCTGGGTGATAGGCCTATTGTGACTCTTAAATCCTGATCATTATTCGTTCCAAGAATCATATCGCTTTCTAAATGCTCGTCATCTATATCATCGCTGTTTTCATCATCTGTGAAAGAATAACTTGATCTAGACGACCTTTTATTTTCGATTAGTTGTATTTTTTCTTCGTCTATCAATAGCGCTTTAAATTGTTGCTCTAATTCGTGGGAGCTTTTTTCAGTGATAATGCTGTGTCTAATAGTAGCCCACAATAGGCCGGGGAGTATAAAGATAATTAATGCAGTTATTACTTGATCAGCTGTCGAAGGTAAAAAATAAAGCTGTCCAAACGTGATAACAGTAATAAGAGCCTGAATGATGATAACCGCTTGTACTGCTAAGCATAAGCGACACCATTGGGCAATAATATAACGTTGAAAAATAAATGAGTAGAGGCTATAGCATAAAGTGAAAACGCTTAAGCTAGCAACCAGCCATGGTATTGTTGAAGAGATGCTTAAAACTGCGAAGGCACCGCTGAAGTATGCAACACCAATATCGGCATGAGGAATCCCAAATAATTTAGCTTTGGGACTATCTAAAATATCTCTGCAAGAATGATTTGAGTCATTGGAACATAAACTGGCTAATAGGCCTCCATTATTCCCCATAGAGTGTTGGGCAAGTATAGCTGATAAGGATAATCCACTTAATAAACATAAGCCAACAGATAACCACAACACCAATGATGCACCTGAGTTACTAAGTAGTTGGTTAGTCAGGCTGATGACTATTAACAGCCCACACAATAAGGCGATTAAAGGGAGGCGCCATTTACCCCAAAATTCTTTCGTAATCTGTTCTGAATAAAGAGGTTGTTGAAGCGAGCTATCAGTATCGATGGTAAAAAAGAATCCTGACCATATAGTATCAAGAGCTTCTTTGCTTATTAGCGTTATTCCATTTTCAGGTCGGTATAACAACAGGTAACGGTTTGTTTTTGATAGTGAGAGTATTGTTGCTGGTTCGCCGTTATCTAAACGAATTAAACAGGGTAGCGTTAACGAAGATAAGTTGTCATCATAAGAAGCAGCATTATTATCTAATATGCCGACCGTTGCTTGAATATTCCATTGCTCTAATAAAAATGGGACGGATTCAGTGGCATCAGTGCTGAGGTGGTGAGGACTTATTTCTACTAGTTCATGAAGCCGATAGTCGGTCACTTTGACGCCGAACAGTCGCAAAGTGAAGCCTATTAATTCAGCAAATTGCCTTTTTTTGTCTTGGGGTGTGCTTGAAAATAAATGCTTCCCATGACGATGAATTAATAAACGTATTGTTAGTGGTAAGTAGCGAAGTAGTGAAAAAATAAAGTGATTGTTGTTGCTGGTCATAGCATGCTTGGTCATCTACTATTGTTATAATTTTTTGATTATTGATTTAAAAGCCTCTACCTTTCTTTGAAATTTAAACGGTAGAGGCTTTTTGCTTTTAGTGAGCTTCTCATTTTTATAAATGTAGCTGCTCTCTGTTTTCCCTTTTAAGCTTTTATTGGGAAATACTTTCTCCCCATAGATCATGCTCGTCAGCATGGGTGATTTTTACACTGATAATATCACCGGGCTGATGATTTAGCTCGTCGTTTAAGTAAACCATACCATCGATTTCCGGTGCATCTGCTTGGCTACGGCCAATAGCTCCTTCTTCATCAACTTCGTCAATAATAACGTCTATTGTTTTACCAATTTTAAGTTGGAGTCTGTCGGCACTAATTTTTGCTTGCAGCTGCATAAAGCGTTCAAGACGTTGCTCTTTAATTTCTTCAGGTACATGTTCACCTAATTCATTGGCTGCAGCGCCTTCAACCGCTGAATAGGTAAATGCGCCGACACGATCCAGCTGGGCTTCTTCAATAAAGTCCAATAGTTGCTGGAAATCATCTTCTGTTTCGCCAGGGAAGCCAACAATAAATGTGCTGCGAATGGTTAATTCCGGGCAAATATCTCGCCATTTTTTTATTCGTGCCAGAGTATTGTCAATGGCTCCAGGGCGCTTCATGGCTTTTAATATTTTAGGGCTGCCATGTTGAAATGGTATATCTAGATAAGGCAGTATTTTGCCTGCAGCCATCAAAGGTATAACATCGTCTACATGAGGGTAGGGATAAACATAGTGCAACCGTACCCAGACACCTAAATCTCCCAATGCTTCACATAAATCCAACATTTTGGTTTTAACTGGGCGACCATCATGAAATTCAGTTTTATATTTTCTATCGACACCATAAGCGCTGGTGTCCTGAGAAATCACTAATAGCTCTTTAACTCCAGCCTTTACCAGACCATCTGCTTCCGCTAATACGTCGTTCGCAGGTCGGCTCACTAAGTCGCCTCTCATTGATGGAATAATGCAAAAGGTGCAGCGGTGATTACAGCCTTCAGAAATTTTTAGATAAGCATAATGCCTTGGGGTTAGTTTAATACCTTGAGGGGGCATTAAATCGATAAAAGGATCATGTTCCTTTGTCGATGGAATATGCTCATGGACTGCACCTACGACTTGTTCGTAGGCGTGTGGACCAGAAACGGCTAGTACATTAGGGTGTACACTCGTGATATCTTCCGAATTTGCACCCATGCAGCCTGTTACGATGACTTTGCCGTTTTCATTAAGTGCTTCACCAATTGTATCCAGTGATTCTTTTTTTGCAGAGTCAATAAAACCGCAGGTATTAACAACAACGACATCTGCATCCTGATAGGTCGGAACGATATCGTAACCATCTTTGCGTAGTTCAGTCAAAATACGTTCTGAATCCACTAATGCTTTTGGGCAACCGAGGCTAATAAAGCCAACTTTTTGAGACATACTAAATAATCATGAGTGTGGGAGGGAGGGGGATTATACCGATTACTATGCGGTTATAAAATAGCCAGGAAAATTATCTTTAGACTGGCTGATTGACATCCTATTCATTTTTTCATCGAGTGTTCAAAAAAATGACATCTTTTCTTCACCTAATTATCACAAAAGGGCAATCTCCACGACAAAAACGCCGATTAGGATAGTCAAGCCTTGGGTTGAGGGCACTTATTATTCTTGTTGGAGAAAAACAATATGTATAAAAAAACAATGATCGGGTCATTGGCGACTTGTGTCGTTTTAATGATGGGGATTTCGCCTGCTTTTGCAGAGGACTCTGCAGAAGACTGGGTTAGAAAATATAATGAATCACGTAAAACATCGTACTATACAAAATCGTGGAAAAGAAAATACTACCAGTTAAAAAGAAGACATCATCATTTAAGAAAAAAATATAAGAATGCTAAACAGCAGCCTGTCCAATTGGGGCCGCGACCTTTTTTCTTGGTTAATGATATGGATGAAGGGTATTTAAAAGAAACCTTACAGCAGTGTTCTAATGGGCCATTTGCTAAAACGGATTTCTCTATTGGTCACCGTGGCGCAGCACTTCAGTTTCCTGAGCATACCAAAGAGTCTTATGAAGCAGCGGCTAAAATGGGCGCAGGGATTATGGAATGTGATGTGACTTTCACTAAAGATCGTCATTTAGTATGTCGACACTCGCAAGCCGATTTGCATACAACCACAAATATTCTGGAAACGCCATTGGCAGAGAAGTGTACGGTACCATTTACTCCTGCAGACCCCATTGCTGGAACACCTGCAAGAGCTGAATGTCGCACTACCGATATTACTTTAGCGGAATTCAAAACATTACAAGGAAAGATGGATGCATTTAATCCGAATGCAACCACTGTTGAAGAATACTTAGACGGAACGCCTAACTACCGTACTGATTTGTATGCTACGCGAGGTACCTTGATGACTCATAAAGAAAGTATCGAGTTATTCAAGAAGCTGGATGTAAAATTCACTCCGGAATTAAAATCTCCAACAGTAGAAATGCCTTATGAGGGAGATTATACGCAGGAGCAGTATGCTCAACAAATGATCAATGAGTATATCGAAGCTGGTGTTTCTCCAGAAGATGTTTGGGCCCAGTCATTTAACTTGAATGATGTTCAATATTGGATCAACAATAATCCTGAGTTTGGTAAGCAAGGTGTCTACCTTGATAGCCGTGTTTATAATGACCCATCTTTTGAGCCGACTTTAGCTGATTTTGAATCTCTTTATGCTTCTGGTGTACGCATTGTTGCTCCACCAACATTTGCTTTAGTCACTACTGATGCTCTTAATAATATCGTACCTTCGGATTATGCTAATCTTGCTAAGGAAGCTGGCTTAGATATTATTACTTGGACCGTTGAGCGCTCTGGCCCGTTAACTGAAATTGCTGGAAATCCTTTCTATTATTCATCTATTTTAGATGCTATCGATAGTGACGGTGATATGTACAAGCTAATTGATGTATTGGCACAAGATGTTGGTGTGATTGGTATCTTCTCTGATTGGCCTGCAACAGTGACTTATTACGCGAACTGCATGAAGTTGTAAGTCAATAATTGTTATTTTAGAAAACCTTTTCAGTTATATCTGGAAGGGTTTTTTAGTCTCTTTCTGTTATAAACATAGTTTCAAATGTAGCAGAATACAGGCTTTTCTTAGATAAAAATCGAAGTAGACTTTTATGGTAATGATGTTTATGCTTTTTGCCTTGAGTTGTTGCAGAAAGTACATTAGTCTCATTTTTATTTAAAAATGCTCTTGCCCTATAAAATAACGAAAGAATTCTGCATTACCTCTTATATATACAGTGGTTGAATCTTTTTAATCCTGTCTTTAATTTGGTATGCAATTTCGGTTGCTAAGCCTTTTTATACTTTTTAATTCATAAAATAAAATTTTTACTATACTAAGGGAAGCGAAAGTTTATAGGCTCTGATTTTGACGTTGGTCGGTTGTAGCTTATTGCTGGGTGGTACGCAAAGGAGACAACAATATCAATAAAAATAAAGTTGTAAAAACTTATAGAGTTCTTCTGGTAAACGAAGATCAGCAGATGTCTTCATTTCTTGGTTCCCTACTTTCTAAGTCTCACGCTAGAAATTATCAGTTGCTACGCGCTAAGAGTATTAATCAAGCGATTAATGCGATAGCAAAGGGTGCCTGTGATGTCGTCTTGATGAACTATTACTGGGGCAGAGAAAGGATTGGGGAAAGGCTATTACGATGGGCAAAAATTAAAAAGCCTCAAATCCCCATGATCGTTATTACTAAAACCTTAGATCCGGAGATTGATCGAGTTGTCATTAAAATGGGCGCGACAGATTATTTAACGGCCAATAACCTTAATCCAAATGCTTTAGATCATGCCCTTCGTTATGCCATTGAACGTCGATCTAACTTTGATCATATTAATTACCTTATTCATCATGATCATTTGACCAATCTCCCAAATCGTGTTTTATTTCGCCAGAGACTAAAGCATTCTATCCGGCTGTCAGATCGAGAGAGTGATCAGTTTGTTTTAATGATTATTGATATCAATAACTTTAAAGAAGTTAACAATCTATATGGCCACGATGTTGGTGATGAGTTTCTAAAGGCATTCGCCGAAAATCTGATAAAAATTTCGGGAAGGAAAAGTAATGTATCCAGGATTGCGGGTGATGAGTTCGCTATTATTTTAAGGGATATAGGCAAAATAGAGAGAGTACAAATACTCGCTGAAAAATTAATTAGTGAAGCGTGTTCCAAAATTAAAATTAATGACAATATCATTATTGCGCATATTAGTATTGGTATGGCTATATACCCGAATACCGGTAGTAATGAAAATCAATTACAGCGCAATGCTAGTTTGGCAATGAAACAAGCCAAGCAAGAAGTCATTAGTAGCTATCAATTTTATTCAGATGACACAGAGAAACTGGATACTGCTTATAATAGTTTGCAGCAACAATTTATCAATGCTTTGGCTACGAATGAAATAGGACTTTATTTCAACCCGCGTATAGATTGTGGCACAGAACAAATTGTCGGAATTGAAGTTAACCCTTATTGGTCGCACCCGGAAAAAGGCTTGCTAGAATATGAACAATTTATTTGGAATGGTTTAGATAAAGATGTGGCAGGCCGATTTACTGAGTGGTTATTGGCGACTAGTTTTGAGTATTTTAAAAAGTTAAAAGTATCGAGTTCGACTAAATTAATCTTTAATGTTGAATTTCAAGGTTTGTCATCTGTTGGCTTTCCTGAAATCGTCGAAAAACATTTGGCAACCTATTCTATCTCGGGTAATCAGTTGGAGTTCGATTTAAGTAAGGTGAATAGTTCACAGCATAATAATCTGTTGGAAGGTTGCATGCGTAGGTTACAGTCCCAAGGTGTTACCTTTGGTGTGAATCATTTCGGGAGCGAAGAGCAATCACTTTCCTATATCAAAACATTGCCCATTTCTATTTTTAAGCTGAATAAAGAATTCGTGGAAGAGATTTCACATGATGATTACGATACGCTGATGTCAAAAGCTCTTGTCGATTTGGCCCATAGTTTAGGTAAACAAGTCGTTATTGAGGGGCTTCATTCTCAATTGCCGATTAATAATATTAAGATGCTAGGGTTTGATTATTATAAGAGTGTTTTCTCTGTTGATGCCTTGTCTCTCGTTAAATTACAAGATGTGATTGATAGCCCTTATTTAGGCTACAAAACCAAAAAAGATGCAAAGCTGATTGATCCTAAAACGTAACTGTTAAGCAATACCATCAATCAATTATCATTTTGTATTAGCCGTATAAGACGAAAGCCAATCAATATATGTTTGATGGTGTCTGGTCGTGAATGTCGAGCTGCTATTCTGCAAACGCCACATCCGCGATCATCCCAAGAACCTCCTTTCACAATATGATGTTTTGTACCAACATCTGTCGATGTCCATTCAAATACTTGTCCTGCACCATCAAGAACGCCATAGGGGCTGCTTGCTTTAGGGAAGTTGGCAACAGGTATTGTGTCGAATGGTCCATGGTCATGGCTATTTAATTTTCCGGGGTCAAAAGTACTTCCCCAAGGAAAATAACGGCCATCTGTACCGCGCATAGCTTTTTCCCATTGTTTCTCGTTGGGCAATTGCCATTGTTGACCGGTTTCTTTGGATAGCCAGGCGGCATAGGTTTGTGCATCTTCATAACTAATCATTGTGACAGGATGATTTTCCCGACCTTTGGGTGCTTCTTGTGAAGACCATATATGGTACCTAGCTCGAGAGTATGGATGAATTAATCCATAGCTTTCCCACGTCTCTTTTGTCACATGAGGGAAACGATGCTTCGTCTTTAATAGAAATTCTGCATACTGTGCATTTGTGATAAGGTTTTTTGTGATATGAAAAGCGTTGATAAAAACAGTTGAACGATCTAGCTCGTCATCGTACCAACCTAACTCTCTTGTACGAGAGTGGCCATAAGCAGCTTCATCAAGTTGATATCCATATTCACGTTCCTTTTGGTCAGAGCCGATAATCGCTTTTCCAGAAGGTATTAATCGTGTTTCAGGTGGTGTTATATTTGCGGAGCTATATTGGGGGTTAATGCAGAGAGCCAATAGGAAAAATAAATAGAGTGTTGTTAAACACTGGGTACTACTTTTTCTCTTCATGTTTTCTTGCCTGCAATATAATGTTGCTTTAGTTAATTAATTACCCTGGATAACAAAAGTAACTCTGTTATCCAGGATAATTAATAGACAAGTTATTTTTTTACGAGTTCTGCTTACGGTGTTTGTAACTCATAAGTCGATTAAAAATAATTAAGAGAAAACATCCTGCATCACTTGTTGATGTTGTTCTGGTTTTAATCGAGGTCCAAATTGGCTAACCACTTTAGCTGCAGCTGCGCTAGCCAGTTTTCCTGCTTGTTCGTGAGAATAACCATGGGTAATCGCATACAAAAATGCACCTGCGAACATGTCTCCTGCACCATTGGTATCGATAGCTTTAACCGGTGTTGCCTCAATCTCGATAAGCTTACTGCCATCATAAATGATGGCTCCTTTACTGCCTAATGTAATTGTAAATTCATCGGCAATATTTTTTAAACTTTCAATAGCATCTTCAATCGATTCTGTTTTTGTATAGCCAAGCGCTTCGTCGAGATTGCAAAATAACAAGTTTACTTTGTTACCAATCATTTCGCTTAAACCGTCATGGAAGAATTGCACCATCGCTGGGTCAGATAAGCTTAGAGCGGTTTTAACACCGTTTGCTTCAGCGTGTTCACGGAGCTTAATAGCTGCCGCTCGACCTGTATCAGAACTTACTAGATAGCCTTCTATATAGGCATACTGTGCGTTTTGAATGGCATCAGTGTGTAGTTCATTGATGGATACTGTCTCACTAATACCTAAAAAAGTATTCATGGTGCGTTCAGCATCTGGTGTTATCATAACCAAGCATTTACCCGTAATGCCTGATTCGTGGCCACTGTTTGGAGGGAAGTTAACACCCGCATCACGCATGTCTTGTAAATAGAAGTTGCCGTTTTCGTCGTTGGCAACTTTACATGAATAAAAGTTATTAGCGCCAAAATAGCTGGCCGCAATGATAGTGTTGGCGGCTGAACCTCCACTTGCTCGTTTCGAAGCCACTAAATGATCCGATAGATGCCCCATTAATTCATGTTGTCTCGCTTCATCTACCAGAGTCATGACTCCTTTATCGATTTGATAGTTGCTCAAGTCTTCATCACTAACTTCAATTTCAGTATCAACTAGTGCGGCGCCGATGCCATAGATGTGGTAATGACTCATTGTCTTATTAACCTGTTTTCGTCGGGGTGAATTTACAATGTCTTTGAAAAACATCGCTCTATAGTACTTACTACCTTAAGGGCACAGTATATTTTGCAAAAGAAAGGCATTTTTTTATATCAAGAAAAGCACTTTACCGAAGCGTGCACAGAAAAGTAAAGGCTTCAGGGTATAATGCCCAGCTTGATTCATTATATTTGTAATACGCCCTGTTAAGTATGGCCAAAAAACCTCGTCGCACTCGAAAAACTCGCAAAAAAAGTTCCTTTTTTACACGATCGCTCTTTTGGAAGCTAATCCTATTGGGGGTACTAGCCACTTCCGTATGGGTTGTTTATCTGGATTTTACGGTTCGAGCTAAATTCGATGGTAAAAAGTGGGCTATTCCTGCCCGAGTCTACGCTCAACCCTTAGAGTTATATGAGGGCTTACTGATAACACCTAAAAGCTTTGAGCAAGAGTTAAAAAGTTTGGGTTATCAGTTTGTTTCTCGTTTGCAGCGTCCAGGACAAGTGGTTAAAAAAAATACGCGCTATGAGATACAAACCAAGGGCTTTGTGTATTGGGATAAGGCAGAACCTGCTGCTCGTTACCAATTAGAACTTGATGGTCAGCAAGTGGTTCGTTTAACCGGTGCGGATGATTTGGTTCTGCGATTAGAGCCTCAGGAAATAGGGAGCATATACCCTAATCATGGTGAAGACCGCGTATTAACCCGATTAAACGATGTGCCTCCATTGCTTGGTGAAACATTGATTGCCGTGGAAGATAAAGACTTTGCCCGTCATTTTGGTATTTCGTTTAAAGGCATTGCACGAGCGATGCTGGCCAATCTCAAAGCGGGAGGTTTAGTCCAGGGGGGAAGTACTTTAACCCAGCAACTGGTGAAAAATTTTTATCTTACGCATCAGCGTAGCCTGTGGCGTAAGATTCAAGAGGCTGTGATGTCAGTGTTGCTAGAAGTACATTACAGCAAGGCTGAAATTTTAGAAGCCTATATCAACGAAGTGTATTTAGGGCAGAGTGGCCCCCGGTCCATCCATGGTTTTGGCCTTGCTGCCCAGCATTATTTTAACCGGCCATTAAAAGCACTTAAACCACATCAGATAGCGTTGTTAGTTGGGGTTGTTAAAGGTGCCTCTTACTATAATCCTTGGCGTTCTGCTAATCGAGCCAAATCGCGTCGCGACCTTGTGCTGGGTTTAATGGCTGACAATCAGCTAATTGATGCAAAGACGCTGAAGTCTTCATTAAAGCAGCCCTTGGGTGTAGCTGTCACAGCACAGCGACAGTTTGGTGATTATCCTGCATTTCTGGACTTAGTAAAACGTCAGCTCCAGGAAGATTATCGAGCAGAAGATTTGCAGAGTGAAGGTCTGCGTATTTTCACTACCATGTCTCCACACATACAAAAGCAGACAGAGCAGGCTGTTGTGAGGCAGATGCAGCGTTTGAATAAGCCGGTGAATAATACATTGCAATCTGCAGCGATTGTAACAGCTGTTGGTAGCGGTGAGATATTAGCCGTCGTCGGTGATCGTAACCCTCGTTACAGCGGTTTTAATCGTGCCTTAGATGCTGAGAGACAGATAGGCTCTCTCATCAAGCCCTTTATCTATTTAACTGCGCTAATGCAGCCCCAGAGCTATCAACTTATTTCAATGGTAGATGATAGCCCTTTTAGTACTCTGTTAGAGAACGGCACAGAGTGGAAACCTGAAAACTATACCGAAGAATCTCATGGTCTCTTGCCACTATATCAAGCGTTAGCCTTTTCTTATAATCAGGCAACCGCTCGGTTGGGTATGGAGCTAGGCATCGAAGAAGTCATTACAACATTGGAAAGGGCAGGTCTTGCTAAAGATGTTGAGGCTTTTCCTTCTATGTTATTGGGAGCAATGGCCTTAAGCCCTTTAGATGTTAGCCATTTGTACCACACCCTGGCGGCTGATGGTGTGTACACACCATTGCGTGCCATTCGTTCGGTATTGGATGCCGATAATCAGCCATTGCAGCGATATGTCTTGGCCAGCGAACCACGTTTCGCACCTGAGCATAGTCATTTGATGCATTATGCGCTACAAGCAACTATGCGCGTTGGTACGGGGCGTAGAGCCTATGCTACATTGCCAAATAACTTAGCAGTAGCAGGTAAGACGGGCACAACCAATGAACAGAGAGATAGTTGGTTTGCTGGGTATAGTGGAGATCATCTAGGTGTTGTATGGGTGGGTAATGATGAAAATAAAGCCACTCGATTAACGGGCAGTAGTGGTGCATTAACCATCTGGACTGATATTTTTAAACAGCTGTCAACGCAAAGTATTTCGCAAACAGCCCCTGAGTCGATAGAATATTATTGGGTTGATAACCAAAATGGGTTGCGTAGTGCAGAGGGGTGTAAAAATGCCCAATTAGTTCCTTTTATTGCGGGCTCCCAACCAGAAGAAACAACCAATTGTAATTTAATTAGGTCTTCGGTTAAAAAGTGGTTTAAAAAATGGTTTAAGAATTGATTTGCATTGGATATACAGATGCACAATGTTTTTAAATCGCTACCTCCATTAATTTTGAAATATAAAGGGATAGAGCAAAAATGAATAATCACTTAACCTCAAAAGTTCTCTACTTATTTTTTATCGGGGTTATTTTATCTGCCTGTTCTTCTACTGGTGGCCCGGTCGTTATTCGCGATAGCCAAGAGTCGTCGTTTCCGACACCTACTCCTACAGTAGAAGAACGGACGGATGAAAACCCACAAGTGGTCATTGCACAGCCAGTCGTACCCGATCGGCAACAAAAAACACTACCATTAGTTGAGAAGTTAGTTGCTCAGGCCAATCAACAAATTGCGAATCGAAACTACGATCAAGCCATTAATTTATCGGAGCGTGGCCTTCGAATTAATCGAAAAGAATCGCGCTTATATCTTGCGCTTGCAAAAGCATACCGAGGCCTATCGAATAAACAACAATCCGTTTATTTTGCTAAACAAGGACTACGTTATGCGCCGAAAGATAGCGATGTTTTTACTCAGTTAAAACGCATGTCAAAATAGTGATTATGATGCTATCAATATGGCTTGGCTGTAAAAGGTTTGAACTGTTGGTACTATGATTCTTTACAATATCTGTTAGTGTAAAACTAACTACTGTTCACTACGCTTACTTTAAAAGGCTATATGATGAGCATTACTATCTTTTTTGTTGTGATTCTTGCGGCACTATTACACGCTGTTTGGAATTCAATTGTCAAAGGTGGTGAAGATAAAGGCCTGAATATGACTGGGGTTGTATTGGGGCATGTGCCAATAGCGACGTTATTTCTTTTTTTTGTTCCCGCTCCAGCGCCTGAAAGTTGGCCTTATATTATTTCTGGCTTGTTTTTCCATGCTGGTTATCAGCTGTTTTTATTACAGTCTTATCGAATGGGTGACTTAACTCAAGTCTACCCTATTGCCCGTGGTACAGCGCCTCTCTTAGTCGCTCTCGTGTCAGTATTATTTTTAGGGGTTGTACTAAAACCGATGGATCAGCTGGCAATATTGGTCATTGCTATTGGTATTTTGAGTTTGACTCTGGTACGTCAGCAAGATGGTCTGCGCAATGTTAATGCTGCATGGTTCGCTTTTTTTACGGGCTGTTTTATTGCCGCCTATTCACTAAATGATGGTACAGGTGCTCGGTTAGCAGGCACTGCTATTGGTTTCTATGCCTGGCTTGGTATAGGTAATGCAATTGTGTGGATTATTCTTATGAGTATTATCAACCCAAATACATTGAGACTATTGCCTAAGCAAGGTAAGCGTGTCTTTTTTATAGGGGGTAGTGCTTCCTTTATTGCTTATACGCTAGTGATATGGGCGTTTACTCAGGCCCCCATTGCATTAGTCACAGCATTGCGGGAAACCAGCATTATTTTTGCGTTATTAATCGGTACGTTCTTTTTACGCGAGCAGCTTAATGTTACTAAAGTATTCTCTACCATGGTAACGTTACTGGGTGCTATTTTGATGCGCTTTTCAAAATAGTTGTTGTCCTTATAATTGATTCTTTTTGATAAAGGTTGATATGAAGATTCTTGCCTTCAGTGACATTCATCAAAATAAAGACGTAGCCAAAGCAATAGTCGAGTCGGGCAGTCATGCAGATGTTATTGTTGGGGCAGGAGACTTTGCTACTTGTGGGCAAGGCGCGTCAGATACTATTGATATATTAAAGCATTCATCTGTTCCTGTGATTATCGTTGCAGGTAATCATGACAGTCTCTCAGAATTAAAAGCATTATGTGCTGATTGGCCTCTAGTTCATTTTTTACATGGTGATGCAGTTGAGATAAAGAGTGTTGTCTTTTTTGGTTTGGGAGGAGAGATACCGCCGCGCAATAACGCTCATTGGAATGAAGATCTTAGTGAGGAAAACGCAGCATTAATTCTATCCAAAAGCCAGAAGTATGATGTGTTAGTGACTCATACGCCACCGGTCGGCCATGTTGATGTTGAAGAGGACGGGGTTCATGATGGAAGTGAGGCAATACTTCATGCAATAGAGCAGCGACAACCTAAATTAAACTTGTGTGGTCATATGCATTTTTCGTGGGGGCAATCAAGTCAGGTAGGTAAGACAGCGATTCATAATCTTGGCCCGAGCCTTAACTGGTTTGAAATATAAATTTAATAAACGATTACAGCTCAGATTCCTGTAAAGAATAACGGCGTTCTGGCCGCCCAACGGTACCATAGCTTATATTGGCAACTAGCATATTAGTTGAAACAAGGTATTCTAAATAACGCCTTGCTGTTGTGCGGCCTGAACCAATCAGCTTGCCTACATTCTCCGCTGTATATGCATCCTTTTGATCTTTAAATAATAATTTGACTGACTTGAGTGTAATAGCATCAATTCCTTTGGGCAGTCGTACTTCACTGTTTTCAATTTCTTTCAGTTCTTTATTTTTTGCATGAATAAATTCATCAACTTCTGATTGGGCAACTTCTTTCAGCTTTGATAGTTTATTAATATGAGCTTTATATTTTTCTATTGAAGCCTCTAAGCGGCTAAAGTTGAGTGGTTTTAGAATATAATCAAAGACACCGTTACGTAATGCGGTTGTTAGAGTCGATGCTTCTCGTGCTGCAGTAATCAATATGACATCAATAGCTTCATTATCTGACCTGAGTTCAGTTAACAGATCGAGTCCACTGCCTTCAGGAAACTGGATATCTAATAAAATAAGATGGGGGTGAAAGACTTGAAGTAGGTCTTTCGCTTCTTGAAGTGTATGAGCTATTCCCACTAACTCAATATTGTTAATTCGTTCCAAAAAGCGCTGTTGGATTTCTGCAATTTGCGGATCATCTTCCGCTATCACTATCTTGATTGGCCTCATAATTGCTCCTGTTGTCTTTTTATCGGCGCTTTCGGTAAATATAAAGTAAAGCGTGAACCATAACCTATGTCTGAGTCGATAGTGACACTGCCTCCCCATTGGTTAATCAGTTGTTTTACTAAATGTAAACCTAGGCCATGATTCTCATCGGTCTTACTGCTGTAACCTTTTTCAAATACATGGTCTTGTTCAGTATCCTCAATGCCTCCACCTTGGTCCTCAACTTCGAAAATAATATCATTACCAATATCTGTCATGCTGACATTGACTTTGCCGCCACTCCCAGTGTGATTAAGTGTTGCTTCTAACGCATTGTCGATTAGATTGCCTAAACAGCTGACAATTTGCTCTTTAGGGAGTTGGTTGGAAATAAAGTCAATTTGGCTATCTTCATCAACGGTTAGCAACATGCCCATTTCACGAGCCTTACTATATTTGCCTAATAAGCAGCCGGCAATGAGTGGATCTTGTATGTTGTCCATAAGCTGTTTAATTAAGGCTTGATGTACTTCTGTTTCATTACCAATGATATTCAGTGCTTCATCGTAAGCACCTAGCTGAATTAAACCAGCGATTGTATGTAATTTATTGGAATATTCGTGAGCCTGGCTGCGTAGTGAATCAGCTAAGGTTTGAATACGGCTTAGTTTTTTACTGACCAGATCGACCTCATTTTTGGGGCGAAAACTGGATACAACGCCGGTAATTTCTGAGTCAATTTTTAAGGGAACACGATTCACAATCATCGCGCGTCCATTGAGCCAAATTTCCCTATCAAATTGTGACTGTCCGGTTTCAATAATTTTAAGCATGCCACTTTCAGGTAGCACGGTAGAAATATGCTGACCGACAGTCGGCACACTATTATCCAGCCCGAGTGTTTCAATGGCTTTTTTATTTAGCGTAGTGATGATGCCATTGCGGTTAACGGCAATGACTCCTTCACGAATTGATTGGAGTGTCGCATTCTGCTCTTCAAACAATTGAGAAATTTGTTCGGGTTCTAGGCCAAAGATGGCTTTTTTAAAGCGGTATGCAATAACGATTGCCATAATGATACTGCAAATAATCATAAAAGCGATCACTACTAATAATACTAAGCTATAACGGTGAATTGTCTCTTCAACTTGATCCAATAAGTAACCAACAGAAACAACACCAATAATACTTTGGGTGTCTTTTTCAAAGATCGGTGCTTTGCCTCTCATGCTTAATCCCAGGCTGCCCTGGGCTTTAGAAATATAACCTTCCCCGGCAATAAGGGCAGGTGCATTATCATCGCCATCATCATCAGCCATTGATAAGCCAATCTTTTGAGGGTTTGGATGGGCTAAGCGGATACCTTTGTGATTGCCAATAACAATAAATAAGGCGTCATTTGTATCTGCCATTTTTCGTGAAAGGTCGTTTAAGAAGACGGTATCTTCTCGTTTGACCGACCGGATCACACTGGGCATAGCGGCGATGGTTTGGGCAACCTTAAGTGCTCGCTGGCCAATTTGATCGCTTAATGAATTGGTTAAATATACCCATGCAAATAGGCCAATCAGGCTTGTTTGCAATGCACCTGTAATACCAAGTGCCAAAATCATACGGTTCTTAAGAGATGAGCGAAAAAACAACATGTTTCTGTAATAAATGGTTAATTATTATTATTTGCATTCTATGAGGGTATCTATGAAACTATGGATCTATTATCCCAGTATTGTTTATATATTGCTCGTGAACTTTATGAACAATATTGCGAAAATGTACTTAAAGTTGTTTATGTATTTTTTATTTAGGTGCTTCTAAGCGACGTATATTCTACGTTGAATGTTATGTGTTAATTCACGGCAACACTATAAAAATAAAGAGGATATCAATATGAAATACCGTCTTGGCATGAAATCTGCCATTCTTGCAATGTCAGCATTCTGCGCACTCAATTTTTCCGTTAATACGATGGCAGCTGAGCCCATTGTCGATAGTATTCATTTCTTAATCCCTGGCGGTGCTGGTGGTGGTTGGGATGGAACAGCCCGTGGTACAGGTGAGGCATTAACGAAGTCTGGTCTTGTTAAACAGGCGTCGTACGAAAATATGTCTGGCGGTGGCGGCGGTAAAGCGATTGGCTACTTGATCGAAAACGCTAAAAGTAATGAAGGGACACTGATGGTTAATTCCACCCCTATCGTTATCCGGTCCTTGACCAAAGTATTCCCGCAAAATTTTCGTGATCTAACCATGGTCGCCGGTACCATCGGTGATTATGCTGCATTTATCGTGGGTAAAGATAGTAAGTACAAAACCTTTAATGATGTCGTGACGAACTTTAAGGCTAACCCTAGAAAAATTGCTATCGGTGGTGGTTCCGTGCCTGGTGGTATGGATCATTTGGTGGCTGCAATGGCATTTGAGGCTGCTGGTGAAGACCCTACTAAAGTAAAGTATATTGCTTATGATGCAGGTGGCAAAGCGATGGCTGCATTGTTGAGTGGTGAGGTAGCCGTTGTATCGACGGGCTTATCTGAAGCTATTGCGCTGGCAGATGCCGGTGAGGTGCGTATTTTGGCAACCACTGCACCTGAGCGCGTGCCTGCTGCACCGAATGCAAAAACACTTAAGGAGCAAGGTGTCAGTGCAGAGTTTGTTAATTGGCGTGGGTTTTTCGCAGCGCCTAACCTGCCTGATGCAAAGCGCAAGCAGTATATCAGTGCATTAGAAGCGATGTATGCTACTCCAGAGTGGGAGACAGTTCGCGCACGCAATGGTTGGGTGAACATTTATAATGCAGGTGATGACTTTACGACTTTCTTAGAAAAACAAGAAAAAATAATCGGTGACTTAATGCGTAAATTAGGTTTCCTATAAGGCTAGGGCCTGTTAACACTCATTGAAATAGTGCTGTTGCTACCTAAAAAAGCCACAGGCAAGGCACGAGGAGAGTGGTTTGGTCATTCCAAATAAACGACGAGTAACACTGAATGTGGCTTTTTTAGGTGCAACCCGAAGGGCCGCGGTTATTTTTTCGCCTAACTTCGTTAGAATTCGCTTATGTAGGCACACTACACTACGCTCATTCTGCCTTGTTAGACACAAAAATAGTCACGGCAGTACTGTTTCAATGAGTGTTAACAGGCCCTAGTTTTGGACTAAGTGTATTGCCCTAAGTCTTTCCTTAGGGCTTTTTTATTATAGGAGGTCAGAGTCGTGTCTTTAGAACGCTCCCTTGCATTATTTTTTTTAACAGTATCAATTATATATGGATATACCGCTTTTTTTGTCATTGACGCAAGTTTACCCCCCTTTGCAAAACTAAGCCCGATTTGGCCAAGTTCATTTCCTAAGATTATCTCTATTGTCGGTATTTTACTTGGATTTATTTTAGTTTTTTCAAAACCCAACGTGGCAGAAAGTAAGGAAGTGGATCTAAAACAACTACAAAAATACAGTTGGCGCCCTGCGCTGATTTTATTGGGGATGATGATTGCATACGCATTATTATTGCGCCCTATTGGATTTATCCTTTCCACGTTTAGTTTCTTAGTGGTGGGATCAATCGTGCTTGGTGAAAAGAAGTTGCCGTGGTTGGTTGTAATAGCGGGTATTGCTGCATTCAGTATCTGGTATTTGGTTCAAGAAGTACTGGGTATTTATTTGCGACCTTGGCCCTGGTTTTTATCAGGAGGGTTTTAATATGTTGGAAGGTTTATTAATTGGTCTTTCGACCGCTCTCTCATTCAAAATGTTATTAATGGTCGTTGGTGGGTGTCTTATTGGGACATTTATCGGTATGTTGCCAGGGCTTGGGCCTATGTCGATTATTGCGATCATGATTCCCGTTGCGATCTCAGTAGGTGACCCTACTGCTGCGCTAATTCTACTTGCTGGTGTTTACTATGGTGCTATTTTTGGTGGATCTACATCGTCTATCTTGATTAATGCGCCGGGTGTTGCGGGAACCGTTGCTACCAGTTTTGATGGCTATCCAATGGCAAGAGCGGGTAAGGCCGGTAAAGCATTGACGGTTGCGGCTATTGCTTCTTTTTGCGGTGGGACGGTTGGTGCAATTTTATTAATGGGATTTGCTCCTGCGCTTGCCAGTGTGGCGTTGTTATTCCACTCCGCTGAATATTTTGCGCTAATGGTTGTTGGTCTATCAGCAATTGCCGCTTTTGCGGGTAATGGGCAAGTCAGTAAAGCACTTGCAATGACATTGATGGGCTTAATGCTGGCAACTATTGGTGAGTCGGCTTTATTTAATATGCCACGCTTTACTTATGGTGTGATGAATCTGCAATCAGGCATTGGTTTTATTACATTGGCGATGGCAATGTTTGCATTACCAGAAGCTATTTTTCTCATTTTGGATCCATCTCGATCAAAGTCTCAGTCTGAGCAGCAAAATGAGATTAAAGACTTGCGTATCAATAAGAAGGAGGCAAAAACAATTGCGCCTGTTATTGGTCGCCAGTCAGTATTAGGTTTCTTGATTGGTGTTTTACCGGGTGCAGGTGCCACAATCGCTTCTTTCTTGGGGTACGCTGTAGAGCGAAATCTGAGTACCAAAGATGATCAGAAAGAATTTGGTAATGGTTCCATTAAAGGGCTTGCAGCTCCAGAAACAGCGAATAATGCCGCATGTACTGGTTCTTTTGTGCCTTTGTTAACACTGGGTATCCCTGGTAGTGGTACAACAGCCATTTTATTAGGTGCATTGGTTGCTTTGAATGTAACACCAGGTCCTCGTTTGATGCTGGATCAGCCAGACATATTTTGGAGTGTCATTATCTCCATGTATATCGGTAATATCGTTTTATTGATTTTAAATTTACCGTTAATTCCTTATATCGCTAAAATTTTAACGGTTCCAAGAACGTATTTAATTCCTTTTATTTTATTTTTCACATTAATGGGTGTTTACATTGGACAAAATAATGCAGTGGAGTTATTAATACTCATTGTCCTTGGTATTTTGGCGACCATATTTAGGATGGCCAATTATCCATTAGCGCCCTTATTAATAGGTTTTATTCTTGGGCCTATGCTGGAAAATAATTTTTCTCGTAGTGTGCAGCTTTATGATGGAGTAGGGTTTTTGTGGGAAAGACCCATGACTGGTGCGTTACTCGCTATTGCTGTTTTCTTAGTGCTATTGCCTTCCTTGAGACTTTGGATTTCTAATTGGAAAGAAAAGAGAAAATTTGTTGCGGATGGAGATTAATGTAAACTAATTGGCGCTTTATAATGTCAGCACAAACAAGTAAATGATTATCAATAATGCTTGTTTGTGTCTTTAAATCTCTATTATAAAAGCATAATATCGAGTTGGTGGCGCAAATTTCTACATTTGGCCAGGAGTATTTTGGTGTTCCCTTAGAATTGGATGTGAGTACGGTCTGGTACTCATTTAATCCACTTAATGAACACTGAGGTACTATTATGCAAGCTTTAAATACTCCATTAAATTTTGATCATCAAACGCTTCATTCTTTAAGTTCTATTAATGATTTGTCGAATGACAAAAAACACACTTTTCAATACCAATTACCAACATCACTAAAGCATTCAAATGCGACTCAGAATATTTATTTTTCTAACTATGTTGAGTGGCAAGGTGCTGTACGTGAGCGATGGTTCTATGAAGCAGTGTCCCCTGATATGTTGCAAAGCCATGGCGTTTTTGTCACGAAAGAAGTTAAGCAAAACTATTTAAAAGAGGGGTTTCCATTTCAGACAATTGACTGTCATTTGAATAGTTTTCAGATACAGCGTTGTGCATTCTGGTTATTGTTTCGGTTTTTTAGTGATAATCAGCTTTTATCCTATGGTTGTCAGCACATTGTGTTTACCAACCATGATAAGAGGATTGCACGCTTACCTAAAGATGTAATCTTAAAAATCAAGCAATATGAATGGGTTTTATAGACTAAACTTTAGGCATGTAAAATAACCTAATCAACGTTGATTTGATGCTAGAATACTTAAGATGCTATAAATTTTAGTATTTTGGCGTTAAAATCAACGTTTTTTTGTTGTATCCGGCTGTGTGAGTTTAAGTGTGAAATCCGAAATATCCCCGTATTACTATCCAACTAATATTGCCCTCGTTGATGATAATGAAGCTTTTTTAAATACGCTGCATTTGTATCTAACGCGCTTTTTTCATTGTAATACCTTCACTGATCCTGTCCATGCACTCAAATTTGCTAACGATTTACATGCGACAGAAAATATTAAAGATTCTCATTCTCCATCGGATGGGTTGTACCTCAATGAAAGTGTCTTTGACAGTGTGGGCGAAAAACAATTTGATATCAGTAAGAGTGAAGAACTTTCCGTTGTTGTGGTTGATTATGATATGCCAGGGATCAATGGTGTTGAGTTTTGCTCGCGAATCAATAATCCTTGTGTCCGAAAAATATTACTGACTGGCTGCGCAACACATCGACAAGTGGTGACAGCCTTTAATGAAAATATCATCGATTATTATATTGATAAGCAAGAGGATGATTTGCTGGGGACCGTACGTGATATCGTTATAGAAATGCAAAAAGAGTATTTTCGTAATCGATTGCATAAGCTCACCATGTCATTGGTAAAAAGCGAGGCGCCTTACTTTTTAGATAGTGCTTTGGCTGACTTTTTCGACACTACTTGCAAAAAGCTTGGTGTAAAAGAATATTATTTTATTCCTAAACCATCCCGGTTTATCTTGCGAGGTGCCTCTAAAGAATCCTTGTTGATTGTGTTAACAGATAAAGACCTGGAAGAGCATATTAATATATTAAGAGATGAAGAGGCGCCCGAAAGCTGGATAGGTCGTCTTCAGTCAAAACAGTACGTACCGTATTTTGAGAGTGGAGATGGTTTTTATACTCCGGAAACACAAAAATCGCTAGATCCTTTTCTACAAGCCACTGTTATCGAAGGGCAGGAAAATTATTATTGTGCTCTTATTGATGCACCAGCCACAGATTATTCTTTGCCTATCCTAAACCTAAAAACGATTAATATGCTGCACTAGTTTTATTTGGTGAAGGGTTTTTAAACAGCAGCTGAAAAGTTGTGTGACTGCCGAGCACTGATTGGCAAGAAATAGAACCGCCAAAAGCTGTCATTACAGAACGGCAAAAAGCTAATCCTATGCCAGAGTTTTTACCACGTCTCTTAGTCGTAAAGAACTTATCAAAAATATGAGGTAGCACTTCTTTATCAATGCCGGTGCCTGTGTCAGTCACTTCGATGCGGTTACTATCTTTGTCTGAGTAAATATAAATATTGACATGGCCACTTCCATTTTTTTGTATGGAATCGTATGCATTTTTAATTAAATTAATTAAAACAAATGTCAAAAACTCTCTAGACGCAAACACCATAAAATCTCCATAGACATGCACTTTACTGGTGTACAACATGGTCTGTTTGCTATTAGTGCGAATAACCGCTTCTTCAACACAATTTTTGACAGAAAATTCATGGAAGTCACTTTTATCTAGGTACTCGTATGAGGTAACAGCCAATAGATGATCAATGCCATCATTAATAGATCGTGTTTCGACTTTCATCGATTTGGTCACGCTCGTTAGCTCAGATAAGATATTTTCTGGAATACTTCTATTTTCTGGTAAGGTTGTTTTTTTATAGTTTTCCACGAGTTCGGGTAGATACTCGGCCAAGATTTGAGACTGGGCACCTAATGTTGCCAAGGGTGTGCGCATCTCGTGAGCGATGGACGATGCGATCATGCGACTATTATCCATGACCTGATAACGTGTCGTTGCTAGCGCCATAATGCCAAGCGAAATAGCAATAAAAATAACGCCGGGAGGATAGAACTCTATTCCATAATTGCATAAGTAATCGACGGCAGCGAAAAAATAGATAAAAAGACTTGTAATACAATACTGAAGTTTAGTTTTTTCTCCAGCCTGTGCGACCTGTTGTTTCTTATAAGTAATATATAACCCGCGACTGACAACAAGACAGGTTTGTAATACATGAAGAGGGTGTAATAAACCAGCTTTAGGGTAGTAGCCAAAAAAGAAATCATAGGCTCCATCAATTAAGCTATTGCTTGTAATAAGAGCTACGGCTAGTAAACCGGAGAAGATATAAGAGGTGTAAACAAACTTTAAGTCTTTGTATCGACCTGTGACTTCAGTTAAAAATTGATAAAGGCTTGTAGGCAAAAATAGAATCAAAAGCCAGCCAATTTTGATAATGCCAGATGCAAACTCCTGGTCCTCTATCTGAAATAAAACTGCCCAAGCAAATTGCCAAAAAAAGGTAGTAACACACAGTATAAGAAAAGCTGTCGTTATTCGATTAAGGCCTTTCGAATGGACAACATAAAAGCCATAAAATAAAAACAGTACGGCAACTAATGCAGGTAGAATTGAGTACATAATAAAGTATATAACTAATGTGTTATGGCGTGTTTGGAGTGTTTAAAAAAAAGACAGAACGAATTGTTTGCTCAATCGCTAAACTTGTCAATCGAAAAGAAGAGTTGAGTGCCAGATTATTTCATATGAATAACGTTGTTCTCAATATGAGATATTTTTGTGTCATTTAGAAACGTTTTCAGTCGTGTACTTGGATATTCGCTATATTTTTTAAATGTAAGATAGATCAGGAGATAAAAGCATTTCTTTCTGAGTTAAGGAGCTCGAAAGTATAGAAATAATAAGATGGCAGGTGTAGTAAATGGTAGGTGTGGTGCAGTAAATATATAAAGATGTTATCTCAATATATTCTCAAAACAGTGGAATATATTGGAAAAAGGTTGGTACCAGAGGCCGGACTCGAACCGGCACGCTTTTAAGGGCGCGGGATTTTGAATCCCGTGTGTCTACCAATTTCACCACTCTGGCAATATTTGTATCTTTGTTGATGCTTTCTACGCATCGATTGTTCTCAGACTCCTGCCTTTCGCGATACTAGTTACGTCCTATATGTCGGCCGTTCCCAGACTCCTGTCCTCCACGACACTTGTGCTTCCTGCATGTCGACCACTCTCGGACTCCTGTCCTTCGTGGTACTAATACGTCCTGTACGTCGGGGCGGGGATTATAACAGTGGCTTGGGTGTCGTCAATACTATCTTGTGACTATCTTTCTCTAAGCATGGTTTTTTCTGGGTTTTTCGGCTACCCTTGCCGCTTTTTTGTCTAGTTGCTTTGTATTCTATGCGCCGCCAAGATTTTTCCTATGATCTTCCCGATAATTTGATCGCCCGTGAGCCGGCTTCTGAGCGAACGGCCAGTCGTTTGTTGTGCCTTGATGGCGAGACAGGTCATTTATCCCATCATCAACAGTTCTCCTGTATTGTCGATCAGCTACAGGCAGGGGATGTGATGGTGTTTAATGATACTAAAGTCATCCCTGCACGTTTGTTTGGTCATAAGCTTAGTGGTGGCAAAATCGAGATATTGGTCGAGCGCGTATTAACAGAGCATCGATTTTTAGCTCATGTCCGGGCCAGTAAGTCTCCCAAGCCTGATACAGCCTTGGTTTTAGATAATGGTGCTCACGTTAATGTTGTCGCTCGGCATGATGCTTTATTTGAAATCGACTGTGGGGAGTCCTCGGTGATACCTCTCTTAGAAGATATCGGGCACATGCCATTACCTCCTTATATTGACCGCGATGACACCCCTGAAGATGAAACACGCTATCAGACGGTGTATGGCCGGCACCCGGGGGCTGTGGCTGCCCCAACGGCAGGTTTACATTTTGATGATGAATTGTTGAAGTCCATTGAATCGAAAGGCGTAGAGATTGTTTATGCCACCTTGCATGTTGGTGCAGGTACCTTCCAGCCAGTAAGGGTCGATGATATTAATGAACATACAATGCACTCTGAGTGGATGACCATTAGCCCCGGGACCTGTGACATTGTGAATCGAGCTAAGTCAGAAGGGCGAAGGGTTGTTGCAGTAGGTACAACTAGTGTGCGTTGCCTGGAAACAGCTGCGCAAAAGAGTGTAGGTGATACGCTACAGCCCTATCAGGGGGAGACGGATATTTTTATATACCCAGGCTATATCTTTCGGCAGGTAGATGCCTTGATTACTAATTTCCACTTGTCAGAATCGACTTTATTAATGTTGGTATCTGCCTTTGCTGGTTACGAGAATATTAAGCGTGCTTACCAAGAGGCTGTGAATCAGTCGTATCGCTTCTTCAGTTATGGTGATGCCATGTGGATGACTTATAACCCATTAGCGCCTACTGAAAAAATTATACCTGGTAGCTAAAAGACCTTTTAGAGCAATATTTTTAGAGAGACTTTATTAATGACATCACGGCAATGTTTTATGCAGTTTGAAATGGATACTACTGATGGTAAAGCCCGCCGTGGGCGACTTCGGTTTCCTCGTGGTACCGTAGAAACACCCGCATTTATGCCGGTAGGCACTTATGGCACAGTAAAGGGCATGACGCCGCGTGATATAGAATCCATTGGTGCACATATTATTTTAGGTAATACTTTTCATTTAATGTTGCGCCCCGGCACCGAAGTGATCGAGCAGCATGGTGATCTGCATGATTTTATGCAATGGCAGGGGCCGATTTTGACAGACTCAGGTGGCTTTCAAGTCTTCAGTTTAGGCAAGTTACGTAAAATTACGGAACAGGGTGTGACATTTCAGTCGCCTGTTGATGGTAGTAAGGTCTTTATGGGGCCTGAAGAATCTATCGATGTGCAGCGGAAGTTAGGTTCTGATATTGTAATGATTTTTGATGAGTGTACACCATATCCCGCCACGGAAAAGCAAGCACAGGAATCCATGGAATTATCGTTACGTTGGGCAAAGCGAAGTCTGGATGCTCATGGGGATAACCCATCTGCCTTATTTGGTATTGTGCAGGGTGGTATGTATGAAGGTTTGCGAGACGAATCCTTGGCCGGTTTAGTGGATATGGGGTTTGATGGTTATGCAATCGGTGGTTTGTCTGTTGGGGAACCCAAAGAAGATATGGTTCGCGTACTCGATCATATTGCCTATAAAATGCCTGCAGATAAGCCTCGTTACCTTATGGGAGTCGGCAAGCCGGAAGATATTGTTGAAGCGGTTCGTCGAGGTGTCGACATGTTCGATTGCGTTATGCCAACGCGTAACGCCCGTAATGGGCATTTATTTACTCATGATGGCGTGATTAAAATTCGTAACGCCAAGCACCGGCATGATACTAGCCCATTAGATGCCGATTGTTCCTGCTACACCTGTCAGAACTTCTCTCGGAGCTATCTGCACCATTTGGACAAATGTGGTGAAATGTTAGGGGCACAATTGAATACTATTCATAATCTGCACTACTACCAACAGTTGATGTCAGAGTTGCGTGATGCGATTAGTCAACACCAGTTGGGTGAGTATGTAGAGGCTTTTTATCATCGCCAAGGTAAAGAAGTGCCTAGCATTGTTTGAAACTGAGCAATTGCCCCCCATATAGCCACAATATATGAGTATAATCGCCCGCGATGCACAGGACGTGCAAGTGCTGCGAAGGACAGGAGTCCGAGAGCAGCCGATGCAGTATATGTTTAGCTATGGACTTTAAGGCCCTCTATTGATGAAAGGCAATAATCGTGGATAAAAAGTGGCTGTCATGAGGGGCGTGTGATATTTCAGAGATCAACAGTAAAGAAAGTGGCAAAATAACCATTAATTACGAATAAATGTTAATTATTCAGAATTATAAATTCATTAACTTACTAACGACCAAATCCCAGTAATTTATGCTAAATCGTTATCCATTGTGGAAGAACCTACTTATTCTCGGCGTAGTGACGCTGGGTTTTTTATTCTCAGCGGCCAATTTATATGCACCGGACCCTGCGGTGCAGATATCTGGGGCTTCAAGTTCCTTGGTGATTACTAAAAATGATATTAGAAGAGCAACCTCTGCATTGGATGCCAACAATATCGAGTATTTTGGTGAAACACATACTGATAAAAGTGCCGTAATTCGTTTGCGCGATAAAGATGTTCAGTTAAAAGCAAAAGAATTGATTAAAGATGCTGTCGGTGATGATTATATCGTTGCATTAAATTTGGCGCCCACAACACCTCAATGGTTAGATAATTTGGGTGCAAACCCAATGAAGTTAGGTCTGGACTTATCTGGGGGTGTGCATTTCTTAATGGAAGTTGACACCGGAGCCTTGCTGTCAGCCCGGTTAGAGTCTATAGAGGACCAGGCCAAAAGTGAACTGCGTAAGGCACGCTTGCGTTATCAGTCGCTTGTCGTTACTAAAGATAATCGTCTTGTGGCACGTTTTGCCAAGGCAGATGTTCGAGATAAAGCAGCATCTTTAATGCGCCGTGAATATCAGCAGTTTATTTTTGAAAGCTCGGATGAGGGTGATGCGTTTATTGTACAAGGAACAATGTTGGAGCAGGAAATAGCCAATATTGAAGATTACGCCGTTAACCAAAACTTAACTACCTTACGCAACCGAGTGAACGAATTAGGTGTGTCTGAACCTATTGTTCAGCGCCAAGGTCGCAATCGAATTGTTGTTGAGTTGCCGGGTGTTCAAGATACTGCGGAAGCTAAGCGTATTATTGGTAAAACAGCGAATCTGGAGTTTCGTTTAGAAGCTGAACCGGGCTCGTTAACTTCTACAAGGGAGCAATTTGAGTTTCGTGATGGTAGCGGTCAAAGAGCTGATTTGGAACGCCGAGCGGTAGTGACTGGTGATAATGTAACTGGTGCGCAAGCCAGCTTTGACCCTGAAACGAGTCAGCCTCAAGTTAATATAACACTGAGCAGTGATGGTGGTACAAGCATGTTCCACTCGACGGTAAAAAATGTTGGCCGTCGTTTAGGTGTTTTATTTATTGAATATAAAACCCGTACACAGGATGCCAGTGGTAATAAATTAGAAGAGCCTATCCAGATTGTTGAGAAAAAAATTATTAGCCTGGCAACTATTCAAAGTGCGCTTAATGCTGATTTCAGAATTACCGGGCTTGAAAATACTGCTGAAGCCTCGGAGCTAGCTTTATTACTTCGTTCTGGCGCATTAGCAGCACCTATGCAGTTTGTTCAGGAAAGCACTATTGGCCCATCGTTGGGCGAAGAAAATATTAAATTAGGCGTGACATCAGTGCAAATAGGTTTGCTCTTAGTTTTAATATTTATGTTGATTTTCTATAAGGTTTTTGGGTTTGCTGCAAATATTGCTTTGGCAGTGAACTTAGTATTATTGGTTGCTGTCATGTCAATTTTTGGTGCTACGCTGACTTTACCAGGCATTGCAGGTATTGTTCTCACGGTTGGTATGGCTGTTGATGCGAATGTGTTAATTTTCTCTCGTATCAAAGAAGAGCTAGCGAATGGGTTATCTCCTCAGCAGGCAATTAATGCAGGTTTTGACCGCGCTTTCACAACCATTCTAGATGCTAATTTGACCACATTAATTGTTGCCATCATTCTTTATGGTGTGGGTACAGGATCAGTTAAAGGGTTTGCTATTACCTTGGCAATCGGTATTTTAACGTCGATGTTTACTGCTATTTTAGGCACTCGTTCTATTATTAATTTGATTTACGGTGGTCGTACCGTGAAAAAGCTTTGGATATAAGGGGTACGATCAATGGGTGAATCAACCAAGAATCATAGTGGCCTAACTGGCAATGTCGTTAATTTTATGGGGCAGCGTAAGCTTGCCATAGTGTTTTCTGCCATATTGCTGTTGAGCTCAATCGCTTCTTTAGTGATTAATGGCTTGCAGTTCGGTCTGGACTTTACAGGTGGCTTGCAGATTGAAGCTCGCTACAGTGAGCCTGCAAATCTTGAAAAAGTGAGAGGTGTTTTATCTGAAAATGGTTTTAAGGATGCTGTTGCTGTTAATTTCGGTTCAGATAAAGATCTGAAAATAACCACTCAGCAGGATCGAGTGGAGCTTATTAAGGTCCAGTTATCTAAAATAGCAGGTGGATTGGCTTCTGAAAATATAACGGTTAATCAGATAGCAAGTCGTAGTGACGAACGCTTGCCCAGCGGTGGACTCATCATTGATATTGAGGGTGACTCTTCAGTTGCCAGTAGTGTTGATCGTGGCTTATCAGATATTAATTTAGATCGTTATTCTCTAACCAATTTAAATGATGGAAAGTTTTCTTTAATCAGTGAAAACGGTATTCAGGTCGTCACAGAAAAGCTAATAGCCAATACACTGATGTCATCTACTGAGGGCGATGTAACGATTAAGCGTACTGAGTTTATAGGCCCTCAAGTTGGCGATGAGCTTCGTGACCAAGGTGGTATTGGTTTACTGTTCGCTCTAGCGGTAGTGATGGTTTATGTTGCACTACGCTTTCAGTTTAAATTTTCTGTGGGTGCGGTGGCAGCATTAATTCACGATGTCATTATCGTATTGGGTTTTTTCTCAATATTTAAATTAGATTTTGATCTAACGGTGCTGGCAGCAGTCTTGGCCGTTATTGGTTACTCTCTTAACGATACGATTGTTGTATCGGATCGTATCCGTGAAAATTTCCGCAAGGTTCGTAAAGGGTCTTCAGAGGAGGTGATTAATATCTCATTGACTCAGACTTTGGGGCGAACCTTGGTCACATCTTTAACCACATTATTAGTATTATTGGCGCTTTTCTTTTTTGGTGGCGAGCTGATTCATGCATTTTCAATTGCTTTAATTATCGGTATTGTTATCGGTACTTATTCATCGATTTATGTTGCTGCTAATATTCTTTTGCTGATGCATATTACGAAAGAAGACTTAATGGTACCGGAAAAAGAAGGCGCAGAATTAGACGAATTGCCTTAAGCATTATTATTCCTCCAATAACCCAGCTATATTGTTAGCTGGGTTATTCATAGCTCCCTATCTCTCCTTTTGAATTCTCTTCTTTATCTTTACTGAGAGCCCTAGTTGCTTAGAGCCGTTTATTATTGCATTATCACCTTAGCGAATTGATATAGATCTATTAACAACAGGAAGTATCCGATGAGTCTATGGTTACCTGAAGATAATGTGTTTATTGATAACCCGGAGCTATTAAAAGATACGCTGGCTCGCTACCGGCGTTTACTCAATGGTGGTGGTTATGCGTTTTGGGAGTGGGGGTTAACCAATGGCAGTTATCGATGCGGGGGTAGCTTCTGGGAAAAGCTTGGCCATCAGGATATCGACGCCCCACTAACATCGACTGAATTTATTCAAGAATATGTGCATCCTGATGATTTTGGCTTTGTTTACAATGCGTTAATGGATCACCTGCGCCACAATACGCCAGTAGATATCGTCTATCGGATTAGGGCTGCGGATGGCACCTATTGGTGGACTCAGGCATCCGCAAGTTCTACACGTGATGGAGCCGGACGCGTGACTCATATGACCGGCGTAAATTTTGACCTTTCACATCTAAAAGAAACTGAAAAAGCGTTACGACTTTCAGAGTCTCGTCATGAGCGCGTGCTGGCATCATCTAATGATGGTATTTGGGAATGGTCGGCAACCGATGCCAGTACTAACCCTAAGAAGGCTGGGCGTGTTGGTAAGTTTCATACCTCTTATAGTTTTTGGGAGCACTTGGGATATAGCGAAGCAGAGATTGATGCGCTGCCTGAGAATGAGCGTTTATCCATCTGGAAGTCTCATATTCACCCTCATGACTTACAAAAGCTTCATCATGTTTTAATGAAGCATTTTGTTACGAAGCAGCCAATTGACTTTGAATACAGAATGTTTGGTGAGAAAGGCAAGATGTTCTGGATGCGTACCCGTGGAAATAGTATCTTTAATATTCACGGCCGTATGATTTTAATGTCTGGTATTAACATCAATATTACTCAGCTTAAAGAATCTGAAGAGCGTGTGCGTAAAGCAAGAGATGAAGCCGAGAAGGCGAATCAGTCCAAATCAAATTTCTTATCCAGTATTAGTCATGAATTGCGCACTCCCTTAAATGCAATTTTGGGTTTTTCGCGACTGCTTGCAACGGATAAAACCTTAAAGCCTACTCATATAGAAAATGCAGAATACATTAATGATGCAGGAAAGCATTTGTTGCGATTAATTAATGATGTTTTGGATCTTGCTCAGATTGAAGCGGAGAAATTATCATTGTCAATGGAGGCTGTATTACCCGCTCAACTCGTAGAAGAGAGTTTTAAATACTGCAAGGCAACTGCCCAGGAAAATAAAATTTCTTTGATGTTTGATCAGCGCCAGGCTCAGAATTTAGTGATCCAGGTCGACCCTATTCGATTGCGTCAGTGCTTGCTCAATTTAATTAGTAATGCAGTTAAATACAATGTTGCTGGCGGGGAAGTGGTGGTGCATTTTGCTAAAGAGCATGAAAATTTAGTTATTTCGGTTAGCGATACTGGCCCAGGTATTCCTGAAGAAAAACAATCATCTTTATTTGAAATGTTTAATCGCTTGGGTGCTGAGCGCTCAGCAATCGAGGGTAGTGGTCTAGGTTTAGTGCTCACTAAACAGTTGGCGGCTGCTATGGGTGGTGATCTTATATATTGTGATAAAAGTGCGCCGGGAGCATGTTTTAAATTATCTTTTCCTATCGTTGATGATGCCAGTTTGCATCAGCCTCAAGCTCAACAGCTAGAAAACGATAAAATGAAAAAAATCGAGTTGTTATTTCCCGAATCGAAAAAGATTTTTTACATAGAGGATAATGAGTCAAATATTCGCTTACTGGACGCATGGTTAAAACCGTATTCGCAGTTGTCACTTTTTTCTCAAACCGACCCTTTTTTAGGGCTTTACGAAATCAGGTCAACCTTGCCTGATATGATTTTACTTGATATTAATTTGCCAGGAATCAGTGGCTATGAAATTTTGAAGGTGCTTAAGCAAGATCCGCTGACTCAACACTTGCCAGTGGTTGCGCTGTCAGCCAGTGCGATGGCAACCGATATTGAGAAAGGCTTGAAGATGGGGTTTGATGAATACCTAACGAAACCTTTAGATATTGATAAGCTTGCTTCAGTATTTAATCGCTTCTTTAGTTACAAGGCCGCTTAAAAGTTTATACGTCTTTTAAGTTTTTGCCTGTAATGGATACTAGGGCTTTAAATACTTTTCCAGGTGCGCATACAATATTGCCTGTTTCCATCATGCTATTTCCACCCTGAAAGTCACTAACAAATCCGCCAGCTTCTTTGACCAATAAGATGCCTGCTGCGATATCCCAAGGTTGTAGCTTCATTTCCCAGAAACCGTCATAACGGCCAGCGGCAACATAAGCAAGGTCGAGTGAAGCTGCGCCCATGCGTCGTATGCCAGCACTTTGTTGTTGCAGTATATCTTCCATGCTTTTCAAGTAAGAGGATAGGTGATCCATTGTTTTTCCATTGAATGGAATGCCTGTTGCGATTAGTGCTCCGGAAAGGCCTTTACGTTCTGAAACGCGAATACGGCGGCCATTTAATGCAGCCCCCTTACCTCGTGTGGCAGTAAACTCTTCTCGTTTAATGGGGTCTAGTATAACGCCGTGTTCTATTTTGCCTTTGTATAGGCAGGCAATAGAGATTCCGTAGTGTGGGATACCATTGATAAAGTTTGTAGTGCCATCAATCGGATCAATAATCCACTCATAATCAGGGTTTTTGCCTTCGGTGAAACCGCTTTCTTCTCCATGAAAAGCATGGTCAGGATAAGCTTTGCGTAAGTGGTAAATAATTTCTTTCTCTACCGCTCTATCTACTTCGGTGACATAGTCATTTTTCGATTTTTCTTCGATTTTAATAACGTCGCGATGTTGTATTGCTTTTTCTAACACTTCAGCGCCTTTGCGAGCGGCTCTTAGTGCCATATTCAACATTGGTTCCATAGGGAAAACTCACCAGTAAATAAATAAACAGAGATGATGCTAGATCATTCGGAGTGGGCGCGCAGTATAACGGATAGTTTTCTGGTTTTACAGGCGTTAAACAATGGATGTTAGGGGGTAGAGCATAATCTATTGTAGAATGCGCCGCTTATTTTATCCTCTTACTAAGATATACCTCGAATTATGACCTCAGATCAGGCGACTATTACAGCAGAATCCCAAGCGGTACTGGATAATATACGCATAGTGTTGGTGAATACTAGCCATCCCGGAAACATCGGTGCTGTTGCCAGAGCAATGAAAAATATGGGGCTGAGCCAGTTATACTTGGTCGATCCTAAAGAGTACCCCTCAGAACAGGCGGAGTGGAGAGCTTCTAACGCTGTCGATGTATTGTCATCGGCGCATGTTGTTAACAATTTAGATGAGGCTATTGCTGAGTGTGGCCTTGTTATCGGCACTAGTGCTCGTGAGCGCCGTATTCCCTGGCCATTATTTACTCCTAGAGAGTGTGGCGAGCGCTCAATCGTCGAAGCGACTCAGCATCCGGTGGCTATTGTCTTTGGCCGTGAAGATCGTGGCTTAACCAATGAAGAGCTCCATAAGTGCCATTATCATGTCCATATCCCCTCTAACCCAGAATATAGTTCGCTCAATATTGCCGCTGCAGTTCAAGTGATTACTTATGAGTTGAGGGTCAGTTGCTTAACAAGTCAACAGTCAGGTAAGCCATTGCATTTTGATGATTGGGATATGCCGCCAGCTAATTCAGAGGCGTTGGAAAACTATTATGAACATTTGCAGGAAACCTTGCAGAAGTTGAATTTTATTCAGCCTGATAACCCTCGCCAGACAATGACAAGATTAAGACGTTTATACAGTCGTGTGCGGTTAGATGAGATGGAGCTGGCCATTATGAGGGGGATGCTGACATCAATCCAGAATTATATCTTTCATACCAATAAGCGAATTGAAGCCCTCGAATCAGAGAAAAGGGATGGCTCGTAAAACCTACTAAAATACTCTGTTATATACTTGACTAAAAAAGTAGGTTATTGCACAATGGCACCTAATTGCAGTGCAAAAAAGGTCTAAAAGACTATGCGTTTAACGACAAAAGGCCGCTATGCGGTGACGGCCATGCTCGATCTGGCTATTCATGCTGATAAGGGCCCGGTTAGCTTGGCAGATATTTCTAAGAGACAAGAAATATCACTATCATATTTGGAGCAGTTATTTTCGAAATTGCGTAAGTCCGATTTGGTGGTAAGTGTTCGAGGCCCTGGGGGCGGCTATCAGTTAAGTCGCGCATTAGACGGTATTTTTGTTGCTCAGATTATTGATGCTGTTAATGAATCGATCGATGCCACTAATTGTAATGGCAAAGGTAATTGTAATCAGGGTGAGATCTGCTTAACCCATCATTTGTGGGAAGATCTCAGTGCACAAATACACAACTTTTTAAGCAATATTAGTCTGGCTAACCTTGTTGCTCGTCGGGATGTTCAGGCAGTTTCTGAGCGTCAGGATCGTCAGCGGCAAGCAGAAGATTCTGATGAATTAAACTCGACAATAGACGTTATCTCTTCGTCACAACTGATTTAACCGCAAGGTTTTATATTGAAAAAGGTTTATATATAAGATGTCTTTAAAATTACCTATTTACTTTGATTATTCTGCTACTACACCTGTCGACCCTCGTGTTGCTGAAGCCATGATGAATTGCCTGACGATGGCTGGTAATTTTGGCAATCCGGCTTCTCGGTCTCATGCCTATGGCTGGAAAGCAGAGGAAGCGGTTGAAGAAGCACGTCAAAATGTTGCGGATTACTTAAATGCTGATGCTCGTGAAATCGTCTGGACGAGTGGCGCAACGGAATCAGATAACTTAGCGATTAAAGGGCTTGCTCATTTTAATCAAAAACGCGGTAAGCATATTATTACCTCTAAAATTGAGCATAAGGCTGTGTTAGATACCTGTCGCCAGTTGGAAAGAGAAGGGTTTGAGGTGACTTACTTAGATCCTGATAGTGACGGCTTGATTGATCCTCAAGTGGTTGCGGATGCTATTCGTGAAGATACAACCGTTGTTTCTTTGATGCATGTTAATAACGAAATAGGTGTTATTAACGATATTGCGGCTATTGGCCAAATTTGCCGTGAAAGAAAAGTTTTTTTCCATGTCGATGCAGCTCAAAGTCCAGGTAAATTACCTATTGATGTTGAAGCGATGAAAATAGATGCAATCTCCCTGTGTGCTCATAAAGTTTATGGCCCTAAAGGCATTGGTGCTCTCTATGTTCGACGTAAGCCTAGAGTTAGATTAGAAGCGCAAATTCATGGTGGTGGACATGAGCGCGGCATGCGTTCAGGTACTTTAGCTACACATCAAATCGTTGGTATGGGCGAAGCATTCCGTTTAGCAAAGTTAGAAATGGATCAGGATAGAGAGCATGCGGTTAAGCTCCGAGACCGCTTTTTAGCGGGCATTAAAGATATGGAAGAAGTCCATATTAATGGTTCATTTGAGCAGCGTGTTCCCCATAATATGAATGTTAGTTTTGCTTTTGTTGAAGGTGAATCATTGATCATGTCATTAAAGGATTTAGCGGTTTCATCGGGTTCTGCCTGTACATCTGCTAGTTTGGAACCTTCTTATGTGCTGCGTGCTTTGGGTTTGAATGATGAGCTCGCGCATAGTTCATTGCGATTCAGCTTCGGCCGTTTTACAACAGAAGAAGAAGTTGATCATGCGATTGGACAAGTTCACATGGCCGTTGACAAATTACGAGAATTATCACCACTTTGGGATATGTACAAAGATGGTATCGATTTAAATACGATAGAGTGGGCTGCCCACTAAATTAGTTATTAAGTAGGTTTTACTGAGTGGAGAAATACAATGGCTTACAGTGAAAAAGTAATTGATCATTACGAAAATCCTCGTAATGTAGGTAAGTTGGATGATAAGTCAGACAACGTCGGTACTGGTATGGTGGGTGCTCCAGCATGTGGTGATGTAATGCGTCTACAGATTCAGGTTAGTGACGAAGGCGTTATCGAGGATGCAAAATTTAAAACCTATGGTTGTGGTTCGGCCATTGCCTCAAGCTCCTTATTGACGGAGTGGGTTAAAGGAAAGACTTTGGATGAAGCCGGCGAAATTAAAAATACGCAAATTGCTGAAGAGCTTGCATTGCCGCCAGTAAAAATTCATTGCTCGGTACTAGCGGAAGATGCAATCAAAGCCGCAATCAATGATTTGCGTGAGAAGCGTGATCAATAATCACTGTCTGATTAGCGTCAAGCGCGTTTAGATTAAAAGTAACAGAGTAAATTGATAGTTTAATTTAATAGTTGATAGCTTAGATAGTAGTTGGAAGAGTTGAGTATTATGGCCTTATTGATGACTGAGTCTGCAAAACAGCATATTGCAAAGCAAATGCAAAATCGTGGTAAAGGTCTTGGTATCCGTGTAGGTATTAAAACAGCCGGTTGTTCTGGTTTATCCTATGTGCTTGAGTTCGTTGACGAACCAGCAGAAGAAGATGAAATCTTTGATCAAGGTAGTTTTAGCTTGGTGGTTGACCCTAAAAGCTTGGTTTATCTCGATGGTACAGAGTTGGATTTTGTCAAAGAGGGATTAAATGAAGGCTTTCAATTTAATAACCCAAACATGAAAAGTGAATGTGGTTGTGGTGAAAGCTTTCACGTTTAATTGATGTGATTGATATAGTGTTTTAATTCCGGTGCGTTAGCGCCGGTTTTTGTTTTAACAATGGGTGTTTATGGATTTTTCTCAAAACTATTTTGAGCTCTTTGGTATACCCAAGGCATTTTTAGTTGATACCAGTATGCTTGCTGATAAATATCGGCAGTTACAGAAAGAGTTGCATCCTGATAAATTTGCAAGCAAAAGTGCGAGCGAACAGCGATTGTCTGTGCAATTTTCGTCTCACATTAATACGGCGTATCAAACACTAAAGTCACCTTTATTATGTGCTGAGTATTTGCTGGAACTGGCAGACTTTCCGGTTAATAGCCATTCTCTTACCATTGATGACGGTGCGTTTTTATATAAGCAAATGGAGTGGAGGGAAACGTTAGCGGACTTGTCGGCTGAAGTCGATTCGCCTTCATCAGATGTGATTGCCACTACTGAGCAGTTAGAAGCGTTGATGTCAGAGACTGTCGATGAGCGGCAGCAATTATTAGAAAGTTTTGAGCGGTGTTTTCAACAGCAGAAACTTCGTGAAGCAAAACAGATTGTGGCAAAATTACACTTTGTTGAAAAAATGCTAAGTGAGATTGACCGTTTAGAAGAGCGTTTGCTTGATTAAATTAATTAGCGCTTTGTATTGAAGTTTACAAAGTGGCTGAGTGTTCAAAAGAGTAGTTTTTATGGCGTTATTACAAATTGCTGAACCAGGGCAATCTCCAGAGCCTCATGCATTAAAGCGAGCTGTCGGTATAGATTTGGGAACAACTAATTCCCTGGTTGCGACGGTGCGTAATAGCCGTGCAGAAACGCTGCCTGATATCCATGGAAAAATACTGTTACCCTCTGTGGTGCGTTATACAAAAGAAGGTGTTGTCGTTGGTCATGAGGCAAAAGCAGCAGCAGCACTTGACCCTTTGAATACATTAATTTCTATTAAGCGCCTAATGGGGCGAGGCAGTAAGGAGTTACAGAATGAGGAAAAACAGTTTTCGTATCGTTTTGTCAGCAATGCCTCTACTGTTCCTCATATTGAAACAGCCGGTGGCGTTAAAACGCCAGTAGAAATATCTTCAGAGATCCTATCTGAGTTGGCTGCGAGAGGAAAAGAAACTCTGGGTGGAGAGTTGGATGGCGTTGTGATTACAGTTCCAGCCTATTTTGATGATGCTCAACGTCAAGCAACTAAAGATGCGGCAAGTTTTGCAGGTCTCAATGTGCTTCGCTTGCTTAATGAACCCACTGCAGCGGCTGTGGCTTATGGATTAGATCAGCAGGATGGCGGTGTCATCGCTGTGTATGACTTGGGTGGTGGTACTTTTGATATTTCTATTCTGCGCCTAACGAAAGGTGTTTTTGAAGTATTGGCAACGGGAGGAAACTCAGCGCTTGGTGGCGATGATTTTGACTACGCCATTATGCAATGGATATGTGAGCAATTGTCGGCACAACAGTTGAGTGAGTCTTTATCCATTGACAGCTTGACCCCAGAACAGGAGCGCGAATTATTAATCTTGTCCTGTGGTCTCAAGGAGCAGTTAACGGAGAAAGCCACTGCTGTTGCATCCTATAAAAGCCATGATATTGAATTAACCCGTGAGCAGTTAAATCAGCTGATTGACCCATTAATAGCAAAAACATTATTGGCTTGTAAGCGTAGCTTGCGTGATGCTGGGATCGATAAAGCGGATATTGCCAATGTTGTGATGGTGGGTGGTTCAACACGAAATTTACGAGTGCGTGAAAGCGTTGCTAAATTATTTGAGTGTGAACCTTTAGTTGATATCAACCCTGATCAAGTTGTTGCAATGGGTGCAGCTTTACAAGCTGATATTCTTGTCGGCAATAAACCTGAAAGCGATTTATTGTTATTAGATGTTGTACCTTTGTCTCTAGGGCTGGAGACCATGGGTGGCTTGGTTGAAAAAGTTATTCATCGTAATACCACAATTCCTGTTACGAAAGCGCAAGAGTTTACAACATTCAAAGATGGTCAAACAGCAATGTCTGTTCATGTGCTTCAGGGGGAAAGAGAGTTGGTCAATGACTGTCGTTCCTTAGCGCGCTTTGAGTTACGAGGCATTCCACCAATGGTGGCTGGCGCTGCGCATATTCGTATTACTTTCCAGGTAGATGCTGATGGGTTGTTAAATGTTACTGCTGAAGAAACGTCTACGGGAATTGCGGCTGAAGTGGCAGTTAAGCCTTCTTATGGCCTAAGTGATGATGAAGTCACCCATATGTTGAGGGACTCTTTTTCTAATGCTAAGCATGATATTGAAGTAAGAGCCCAGCGAGAGCAGCAGGTTGAAGCAGAGCGATTAATCGAAGCTTTATCAATAGCGTTGGAAGAAGATGGGCAGAAATTGTTATCTGCTGATGAATTTGAAACGCTATCTTCAGCAATTGATAGTTTGAGGCGTTCTCATAATGAAGGTGGCGCGGATGATATTCGGGCTGAAATAGAAAGAGTCAATGCGCTTTCTGATGCATTTGCTGCGAGGCGTATGGATAGCAATATTAAAAAAGCGTTATCGGGCCATCATCTCAATGAGTTTGATAATACATCGTCGTAATTTTTATTAGTACGTTTTACTAAGCAGGTTTTATATTATGCCAAAAATTGTTTTCTTGCCTCATGAAGAAATTTGTCCTGAGGGTGCCGCTATTGATGTTGAGGCGGGCGAGAGTATTTGTCGAGCGGCGTTGCGTAATGGTATAGAGATTGAGCATGCTTGCGAAATGAGCTGTGCTTGCACAACATGCCATGTCATTATTCGAGAAGGTTATGATTCCCTTGATGAGCCTGATGAGCTAGAAGATGATTATTTGGATAAGGCATGGGGCTTAGAGCCCGATTCACGGTTAAGTTGCCAGGCAATTGTCGCTGATCAGGATTTAATTGTTGAGATACCTAAATATACGATTAATATGGTATCAGAAAATCATTAATAAGAATTTTTAGCACATTGTTTTATGTATTGTTAATGTTTGCATGTATGAATTCAAATATATAAATTCAAAAGTTGTAAGCGTTTTTATAAGGTTAAAGGTAAGCCTATGTCATTAAAGTGGACAGATATACAAGATATTGCGATTGAGCTGACTGATAGCAAGCCGGACGTTGATCCTACTTATGTGAATTTTGTTGACTTACGTAATTGGGTGATGGAGTTACCTGACTTCGACGATGATCCAAACCGTTGTGGAGAAAAAATCCTAGAAGGTATTCAGGCCGCTTGGATAGAAGAGGCTAAGTAGTCTTCTCAGTGAGATTTTTCAACGTTATCCGGCAAATCGGTGTGTATGCAAACCCGTCACTCCAGGTTTAAAGCTAATAACGGAGTCGGCATATTTTATATTTCTGCGATTTTGCTTTAACGATTGAGAGCCGGATGTAACAATAAATAATTGGTCTAAGTTGTTGCCCCCAAAGGTGCAGTACTTAACTCCAGGAGCAGCAATTTTAATTTTTTCGATGCAGTCGCCCTGTTTATTAAAGCGGCTAATGAGTCCCGCGTTTCGGTGGCATACCCATAAAAAATCTTCATTATCCACACAGAGTCCGTGTGGGTAACCTTCCGCTTTAGATATTCGGCACAGGTTATAAGTTTCTACTGGCTGTCTCTGTTCATTCAATTTGGTGGCGTAGATATATCGAGTTATGCCTGAGCTTTGATATAGCATTGAACCATCTTTAGAAAAGGCAGGTGGTGCGGTGCAGTTCCAGCCATCACCGCTGACACGCTTCATATCCATTTTTGAGTTTAGGTGATATAAATTCCCCGGCTTTCCCGAAGCGTCTTTTTGGTGAGTAAAAGACCAGTAATTTCCATAATTGTCGGTTACACCGGCAATGGTCTCTTTGTTCGTTGAGAAAGGCTCAGGTTTTGAAATGTATTTCACTTGCCGGGTTTGCATATCATAAAACCCGATACCATCTTCAAGTGTTGCAATGAACCCATTGTTAACTCGAGGGGATAAGCTCAGTATGGGGGCGTCCAGCGTACATTCAGTGACTTCTTGGCTTGGTTCGTGATACTGATAAAGTTTTTGGTTTGCATGATCAACCCAAAATAAGGATTGTTGGCTATCGATCCAGACGGGTTGTCCATTGTCACTATTTTCTAATGTGGTAATGCAATGAAATTGCGTCATAAGCGATTTCTGGCTATTCGAATTATTACTATTTTTATTTTGCTCTGAGTCTATCTAGAAAAAGTTTCTGAGTTAATCACTTATCTATCACAGAGAAAACGATATTATTGGTGAAACGATTATATTGGTAACGTTTACATTTGGTCAATCATATCAGAAAGGTGCTGCAAAGTATAAATAAACAAAATTAAGATGTGGCGGGGCTAGTGGAGTTTCGAATAATGAGTTTGTGCTCATAAGTTGTTGGGTTATTGTTGGTTGGTTGACCATCAATTAGCTTGTAGAGCAAGGCCATCGCTTCAGCACCGATAATATCCATAGGTTGTTTAATGGTTGTCAGTGGAGGGGCCGTGATTTCTGTATAGCGAGTATCATTAAAGCCGATAACTGATATGTCATCGGGAATTTTCATTCCTTCTGCCTTTATCCAATGCAGGCTTTCTATAGCCGTATAATCATCGGCGCAAAAAATTGCTGTTGGTGTTGGTTTTGTATCCAGTAATAGACGCAACTTTTCTTGTAAGTTAAGTGTGTGTTGATGGGGGTGGATGATGCGCCCTGATACCGATAATCCGGCGGCGGCCATTGCTTGAGAAAAGCCTTTTTCTTGTTCGTTGATGGTGAGAGGGCTGTAATTATTTGCAATAAATGCAATTGAGCTATGGCCTAAGCTTATAAAATACTCAGTTGCTTCTTGGGCGGCTCGGCGGTAATCAATCGATAGATAAGACAGGCGGTTACCGTTCAAGAGAGAGTGAGGCTCACTAATTAAGACGATGGGCAGCGTGCTATCAATTTTATGGACTGACTCCTTGGGCAACCCTACGAGTAGAATAAACCCATCCGCTTGTTTACAGCGGATCATGTTTTGGTAGTAGTCCAGTGACAAGCTATTGAATTCGGCCTCTTTTACCAGAAGTGTGTAGCCGTTCTCATTGGCAGATTTATTGAGTTGTTTAATCAGAGATTCATAGCGAGGTGAGCTTATTTTAGGAATGACAGCGATGATTAACCCTGTCTTACCTCGGCGAAGGTTTTGTGCCAATGTGTTGGGCGTATAATTTAATCGCTTAATAGCTTGCTGTACTTTTTCTCGCGTTTCTTTACTCACCTGATTGGGGTTGTTAAAGAAGCGCGATACGGTAGCAATGGATACGCCAGCGGCATTAGCGACTTTTTTTATTGACATAATTTAAGGTAAAAATTGTTGATCAATAGAGGTGTCTCTACTAATACATTTTTCTTATTTAATAGCAGGAGTCTATTTGTAGCTTTTTTAACTATTATGTGCAATATAATTAACGTTTTTTTTAGTTTTTTGGCGCGCATTACTTCTTTTTTGTGTTGATTTAAATTATTTATTACTTTTCGTTATCTTTTTCGATTTCTACTGCGATTAAATGCATAATACGTCTGTTGTTTTTATTGATCATTTTTTCGTATTTTAAGGGCGACTTTGCTTCTCTCGATTAATCCTCAATAGACTATTGCTGTATAGCCTATAAATCCTTACAATATCGGCCGCTTCGACCTAGGGTGTTTTATTATTTTCTGGTCATAAACAGGTGATGTTTTACCCTTAAATTAAATGTTTCCTAGAAAACCATTCATTTTCTTAATCAATCTATTCGTTATACTCAGGAGAACACTGTCGTGACAGTTGAACGTACACTTTCCATTATTAAGCCTGACGCCGTTGCAAAAAATGTAATTGGTGAAATCATTGCCCGTTTTGAACAAGCAGGCCTAAATATCGCTGCTGCAAAAATGCAGCAATTGTCGCGTGAACAGGCAGAAGGCTTTTATGCTGAGCATAAAGAGCGACCTTTTTTTCCTGCGCTAGTAGAATTCATGACTTCTGGTCCTGTTGTCGTTCAGGTTTTAGAAGGCGAAAATGCCATTGCTAAAAACCGTGAATTGATGGGGGCAACTAACCCACAAGAAGCAGAGGCTGGGACTATACGTGCTGACTTTGCACAATCTATCGATGCAAATGCGGTGCATGGTTCTGATTCTCCTGAATCTGCTGCAAGAGAAGTGAGCTACTTCTTCAACGATAGTGAGGTTTGTGCACGCTAGTTAAAGCGTGACACTACCATGTCTATTGAGTCGCAATCGGAATCTACTATTGAGCAAAAGGTAAATTTGCTTGGCCTTTCTCCTTCGGAGATGGTTGCTTTTTTTGAATCGATTGGCGAAAAAAGCTTTCGTGCGACTCAACTTTTAAAGTGGATTCATCAAAACGGTGTCGATGACTTCGATGCTATGTCTAATTTAAGTAAACCTCTAAGAGAAAAGCTTAAAAGCGTCGCCATTATTAAGGCCCCAGGTATTATCAAGCAATGGGACTCTGAGGATGGTACCCGCAAGTTCTTGTTTCAGGTTGGAAATGACTCTGCCAAAGGAAACTCTGGCAAAAATGCTGTTGAGGCAGTCTTTATTCCTGAGGGGGATCGGGGGACTTTATGTGTTTCCTCTCAGGTCGGCTGTTCGTTAGATTGCAGCTTCTGTGCGACTGGTAAACAGGGTTTTAATCGTGATCTAAGTGCAGCAGAAATTATTGGTCAGGTATGGGCTGCGGCGAAATCTTATGGGCAACTTACCCCTAAAGCTCCTCGTTCTGTGACAAATGTCGTCATGATGGGGATGGGTGAACCCTTAATGAATTTTGATAATGTTGTTGCTGCAATGACATTAATGATGGATGACAATGCATATGGACTATCTAAGCGCAGGGTTACGCTCAGCACTGCTGGCGTCGTGCCCGCTTTAGATCGCTTAGGGGAGGTGACGGATGTATCTCTTGCGATATCTCTTCATGCGGCTAATGATGAGCTACGAAATCAGCTGGTCCCTATTAATAAAAAATATCCAATTGCCATGTTGCTGGATTCTGCCAAGCGATATATCGAGGGTGTTCCGGATAATCGGCGCAAAATTACCATTGAATATACTCTAATTGATCAGGTGAATGACCGTCCTCATCATGCTCATCAGCTAGCTGACTTGTTAAAAGATATTCCTGTCAAAATAAACCTTATTCCTTTTAACCCTTTTGGTTTGGTTGATTACAAGCGTGTTAGCAATAATGCTTTGCGGCGATTTCAGGATGTTTTGATTGAGGCTGGCTATATTGTAACAGTGAGAACAACACGCGGAGATGATATCGACGCAGCATGTGGGCAGCTTGCAGGTGAAGTCAATGATCGAACACGTCGAAGTGAGCGCTATAAAAAGTCACAGTTGTCAGCCAGTTTTGAAGGTAATAAGTCAGGTGAGCCCGAAGTTATAAGTCCTGAGGCCATAAGAATAGTGCCGCGAACCTAATCATTTGATAAAGTACACATTCTTGAGTTTTATGGCTAGTAATCATTGTAATAGCTAAGTAATAATAATAACGTTATATTCAAATAATGAGAGAGGTGATAGTGAGCAGCAAATTGCGCTCTATAATTCCGTTGACATGCTTGGTTGCATTAATAGTGCTTTCCGGATGTGTGCAAACGACCTACCCTAAACCTCGTGTTGTCGACAAAAAGAAATCTTTAGAAAGTTACATTACTTTGGGGATGGCTTATTTGCAGCGTGATGATCGCGACTCAGCCCGAAGAAACTTTGAAAGAGCTTTGTCTATTAACGGTAACTCTTATGAGGCCCATAATGGAATGGGGTTGTTATATCAGTTAACGGGAGAGGTTGATTTAGCTGAAAAGTCTTTTAAGCGTTCTCTTAAGCAAAAAAGTGATTTTACTCAGGCACGAGTTAATTACGGTGTGTTTTTATATCAGCAAAAGCGTTATCAGGAAGCTTTTGAGAGCTTTGAGCGTAGCTCTAAAGACCTTACTTTCGATAGGCGTGCCCTGGCTTTAGCATATGTCGGCCAGACAGCGTTAAAGTTAGACAACCGAGCCAGAGCTAAATCTGCTTTTGAGCATGCGCTGAATGTTGATAACACTTTGTCGCTGGCTATGATAGAGTTAGCGCTCCTTAATTTTGACGATCAAGATTATGCTTCATCTAAAAGGCTTCTTGATCAATATACTACAGTCGCAAGACCATCTCCCAAAAGCCTATGGTTGGGTATCCGCATAGAGCGTATTTTTGGGAATAAAGACAAAGAAGCAAGCTATGCATTAGCACTAAAAAACTTACATCCTTACTCTAAAGAGTATCTAGAGTACAAGAAGCTACTAGGCCAGCGAGTTCTAGAGAATGGGCAAAAATAATAATAAAAATGCACCTAAGGAAAATATTGAGCAAGGACAGACACCTCCGGGTAAAATACTCGCATCAGAGCGAAAGAAGCAGGGTGTCAATGAAGAGCAGGCAGCAGATGCACTGAAAATTACCCTCTCTCGTCTTAAATCCATCGAGTCTGATGACTTTAAAGGTTTTCCGTCGGAAACTTATGTTCGCGGTTATCTTAAAAACTATTGCCGTTTCCTTAATATTGATGAAACAGCCGTTCTTGATTCTTATACATCAATCAACCCTCCTGCTGATCCTTTTTCTCAAGAAAGTCATGAGCAAGGCCACTCTGCCCACCCCTCAAACCACCATAAGTCATGGCTAGTTGTCTATGTTGTATTGGTCCTTCTATTTTTATTGTGGGCTTTATCATACTGGTTTCTTGGTAGCGCTAAAGATACTGTAGAGATTCCAGTACACAATGATTTGCCAGAAGAAGTGGTTAGTGCGTTTGAAAATAACAGCGAGAGTGATGGAAATTCGGTAAGCGCTTCACCTATAAGCTCCATTGAGGCTGATAGTGGTGTTGAAGAAGAGCAATTATCACGACTTGAAGATGTTGAATTACTTGATGAAGCCTTAGAGCAAGCACCTGAGACCGAAGAAGTATTGCCTCAAGAAGAGCAGCTGATTGAAAAATCACCTGCAGAGCAGCAGGTAGTTGTAGAGCAGCCTATTATCGTGAGTAAGATTACTGCAGCTGACTTAGTTAAAACAATGAGGCTTGAGGAAGAGCCGGTTGAGCCGAAAGTCGGTGCGACTACTTTGGTCGTAGAAGGAGATACGTTGAGCTTTAATTTTGAGAACCCTTGTTGGGTTAAAGTAACGGATGTAACCGGTAAGGTAATATTTCAGGGTTTACAGCAGTCAGGTAGTCAGCTGGCAGTGAATGGTAAAGCGCCATTTCGAGTGGTTGTTGGTAATGTTGAAGGCACCTCTTTGGTGTACAATGGTGAGCCCGTGCAGTTGAATGCTCGTAGTGACGGTAAAGCATTGCGGTTACAGGTGGGTGGCTAGTCACTTATTCTATTTCTACGATATTCATTGTTTTATATCTGTTTCTTTATCTTAGGTAATTATCATGCATTTTGAATCTCCCATTCAGCGCCGAAAGTCGCGACAAATTATGGTGGGTGACGTACCAGTAGGAGGTGATGCGCCTATTAGTGTACAGAGTATGACGAATACCGAAACAACGGATGTTGAAGCAACTGTTCAGCAAATTCAGCAAATTCAGCAGGCTGGTGCTGATATTGCGCGTGTTTCTGTGCCTTCTATCGAAGCCGCTGATGCTTTTGGCCAAATACGTCAGCAAGTTAATATTCCCCTCGTTGCTGATATTCATTTTGATTATCGCATAGCATTAAAAGTGGCTGATTTGGGTGTTGATTGCCTTAGAATTAACCCGGGTAATATAGGACGAGAAAAGCGTATTCGAGCAGTTATTGATAAAGCTAGAGACTTGAATATACCAATTCGTATTGGTGTCAATGCTGGGTCGCTCGAAAAAGATCTACAGAAAAAATATGGAGAGCCAACCCCTGAAGCTCTAGTAGAATCAGCAATGCGCCATGTTGATATTCTCGATCAGCTGAACTTTCAAGACTTCAAAGTTAGTGTCAAGGCGTCAGATGTATTTATGGCTGTTGCTGCTTACCGCCAATTAGCGCAAAAGATAGAGCAACCCTTACACTTGGGGATTACTGAAGCGGGAGGGTTTCGCTCGGGCACAGTTAAATCAGCAGTAGGCTTAGGCGCTTTATTGATGGATGGTATTGGCGATACAGTACGTATTTCCCTGGCTGCCGATCCCGTGCAGGAAGTAAAGGTTGCCTGGGATCTTTTGAAGAGCTTGAAATTGCGTAGCAAGGGGATTAATTTTATTGCTTGTCCAAGCTGTTCTCGCCAGAACTTTGATGTGATTGCCACAATGAATTCCTTAGAGGCACGACTGGAAGATATTACTGTTCCTATGGATGTTGCTGTGATTGGCTGCGTCGTCAATGGCCCTGGTGAGGCAAAAGAGGCAGATCTCGGTCTGGCTGGCGGGACGCCGAATAATCTAGTTTATATCGACGGGCAGCCAGCGACCAAGCTAAGTAAGGAAGGATTGGTTGACGAGCTTGAGAATCTTATTCGCAAAAAAGCCGATGCTAAGGCGAAAATGATGGAAGATGTGATCGCCAAAGCATAAAACTGATCTGAAAGGCATGCACGTGTTTAGTCATTGCTCACTTTCCCCTATAATGCCCCACCTTTAACATTGCAGAATTAACTCTGGCAATGTTTTCAATACTCATGAAACTGGTATTTACCCTTTGAGCAAGATTCAGGCAATCCGCGGCATGAATGACCTTCTGCCGGACAATTCTTCTTTGTGGCAATATTTGGAAAACACTATTGCTCAATGTTTACAATCTTATGGCTATCGTGAGATTCGCTTTCCATTGCTCGAAAAAACGGAGCTATTTAAGCGCTCTATTGGGGAAGTGACAGATATTGTTGAAAAAGAGATGTATACCTTTGATGATCGCAATGGTGAAAGCTTAACCTTGCGTCCAGAAGGTACCGCGTCCTGTGTACGAGCCTGTGAAGAACATGGGTTGCTATATAATCAAACTCAGCGCTTGTGGTATAGCGGACCAATGTTTCGCTATGAGCGTCCTCAAAAAGGCCGATTACGTCAGTTTCATCAGATTGGGGTTGAGACCTTTGGTATGCAAGGGCCGGATATCGATGCTGAATTGCTACTAATGACTGCCCGATTATGGAAAATATTGGGTATCTCTGATGCGGTGACTTTAGAAATTAACTCTTTAGGTACTGCTGAATCTCGCGCAGTATATAAAGAAGCGCTAGTGACATTTCTATCGGGCGTTAAAGATCAGCTAGATGAAGACAGCCAGCGTCGTTTAAGTACCAATCCACTCCGTATTCTCGATAGCAAGAATTCGAATACGCAAGCATTATTGGCAGATGCACCTAAACTCGAAGACTATTTAGATGAGGATTCTCGTCAGCACTTTGAATCCTTAAAAGTAATTCTGGATTGTGCGGGTATTGCTTACCGCATTAATACACGACTGGTTCGAGGGTTGGATTATTATGGCTATACCGTTTTTGAATGGGTAACCGATAAATTAGGTGCTCAGGGAACGGTGTGTGCTGGTGGCCGTTACAATGGCCTGGTTGAACAATTGGGTGGCAAGCCAACCCCTGGGGTTGGTTTTGCAATGGGAGTGGAAAGACTGATTCTTTTACTGCAAACCCTAGATAAGGTGCCGGCCTCCATTAATCAGTCTCCGGATATCTATATACTGGCTGTTTCAGGAAAGACGAATCTAGATAACGATAGCGCAGATTCTGTAAAAAGTGTTGAAGCTTATGCGCTTTCTATTGCAGAGCAGTTGCGTGAACATTGTCCCAAATTGCGTTGTCATAGTCATTGCGGCGGTGGCAGCTTTAAATCACAAATGAAAAAAGCGGATAAAAGTGGTGCTGCGATTGCCTTGGTGATCGGTGAAGATGAAGTCAGTAATGAAAAGCTAACCATTAAATATCTACGTGATGATCAACCACAACAAACACTGCCCATAGCAGCAGTGCTTGATAAACTAGCAGATCTAAAATAGATAAAATAAATAACCTCATTTTAATAATGTAGTAGAACAGAAGCGGGAGTAATCGAGTGGCAGATAATTTGACGGACGAAGAACAATTACAGATTCTAAAAAACTGGTGGAAAGAAAACGGCCGTTTTTTAATGATGACCGTTGCTGTTGTTCTCATTGGTTATTTTGGTTGGCAGTGGTGGAATAAGTCTCAGCAAGAGTACGCTGAAAAAGCGTCTTCACTTTATATTGAGTTAGTCGATGCAGTGACAATTGGCGAAGGTCAGGAATTGAGTGATGAAAAACTAAAAACTGCCCAATTTTTAATTGATCAATTGCAGAGCGATTACAGCAAGACACTTTATGCGGCCAATGCTTCATTATTAGCCGCTAAGTTAGCCGTTGATAAAAATGACCTTGCTAAAGCAGAGGAAGAGTTAAAGAAGGCTTTGGAGCAGGGTGACGAAGAGATTAAAACGATTGCGGCTTTAAGATTGGCCCGAGTCTATTTGGCTCAGGAAAAATATGACGATGCCTTACAATCAGCCTCTTATGATAAAGACGATACATTCACGGGACTTTATGCTGCTCTTAGAGGAGATATTTTAGTGGCAAAAGGTGATACTGCCGCTGCTGCAACTGCTTATCGTCAGGCGTTAGGGGCTTTGGATATCGGTAATAATATTCAGCGCCGTTTATTGGAAATTAAATTATCCGATTTGCCAAACGAAAGTGTTACCGAAGGCAGTGTTAGTGGGGATAAGCCTTAATGCGAATTTCCCAACTGCCATCATTATCGGTTCCACTCTTGGTTTTATTGTTAATCACTTTAATGAGTGGTTGCTCGTGGTTTGGTGGCAAAAAGGAAAAACGCCCTAATGATTTGACCTCGTTAGTTCAGCGAGTTGATGTGCAGTCGCGCTGGAAAACGTCTGTTGGCTCAGGTTTAAGTAAATTATATCGTGTTATGGCGCCCGTCATCGATCAAGATACGGTCTATGCGAATGACTACAAAGGCCGCGTATATGCCTTTGATAGGGAGACAGGTAAAACAAAGTGGCGCCAAGCGACTAAGATGGATTTGGCTGCGGGCGTCGGTATTGGTGGTGACCTAGTGTTGTTGGGGTCATTAAATGGCGATGTTGTTGCCTTGGATAGAAAAACGGGTGAGGAGCAGTGGCGCACTAACATCACTAGTGAAATCCTTGCACCGCCACAAAATAATGGTTCAGTTGTTGTCGTTCAGACAAATGACGGCAAGCTCTTAGGTCTAGATGCTAAAACCGGTGAAACCCTATGGAGCTATGTATCACAACTGCCAATTCTGACTTTGCGTGGTACTGCGACTCCTCAAGTATTGGGGCCAAATGTTATTACTGGCTTTGCCAATGGCAAGCTTCTGGCTTTATCCGCAGTTGATGGAACGCCTTATTGGGAGCGCCGGATTGCAAGCCCTCAAGGGCGCTCTGATATTGAGAGAGTGGTTGATATTGATGGCACGCCAATCATTAGTGGCCAGACAATTTATGCCACAAGCTATAATGGTACTCTCAGTGCGTTAAACCCTCGTGGTGATATTCTTTGGTCTCAGCCTACATCAAGTCATAGCAGTCCCGTTGTTATTGGCAATCGTGTCTTTGTGACAACTGCTGAAGGCTGGGTCAGAGCGTTTGCGGCTCAGACAGGTGTCGAGTTGTGGGAGAATAAAATTTTATCGGGCCGTAAGCTGGCTGCCCCCCAAAATTTAGCGGGCTTTATGGTAACTGCAGACTATGAAGGCTATGTCCATGTCTTTGACTCTGAGTCAGGCGGTATATTAGATCGCTTTCGCATTGATAAAAAAGGTGTGCGATCACCTATGGTGTCTGATGGCACATACCTTTATGCTTTGGGCAATGATGGTACTTTAAAGTCAATTGCTGTCTATTTGTTTAAACCTTCTTCCTAGTAGGCTGTACCCATGTTACCTGTCATTGCCCTCGTTGGGCGCCCTAATGTGGGTAAATCCACTTTATTCAATCGCCTTACTCGAAGTCGGGATGCCTTGGTTGCTAACTATGCGGGGCTGACACGAGATCGTAAATACGGTGAAGTTGAGTTCAATGACACAAAGATGATCTGTATTGACACTGGTGGTCTAACGGGTGGAGAAGAGGGCATTGATGGTGCCATGGCTGAGCAATCGATACTCGCCATCGATGAAGCTGATGTCGTTTTGTTTATTGTTGATTGCCGTGCAGGTCTCACTGCAGCCGATACTCATATTGCGAATCACTTAAGAACCTCGGGTAAAAAAATTGTATTAGTCGCCAATAAAATTGATGGTAATGATCACGATATTGCGACAGCACCCTTTTACGAAATGGGTTTTGACAATATTCACCCTATTACTGCAACTCACGGTCGAGGTGTGCGTGCCTTAATGGAGGCGGTTACTGATGCTTTGCCTGAACCAGAGACTGAGCCAGAAGAAAGTGATAGTGACTCAGATGAAAAAGGTATAAAAATAGCGGTTGTAGGCCGACCTAATGTTGGTAAATCTACGCTAGTCAATCGTATGCTGGGCGAAGATCGTGTCGTTGTTTATGACATGCCTGGGACAACGAGAGACAGTATTTATATTCATTACCAACGTTTCGATAAACCCTATACTTTAATCGATACTGCAGGTATCCGTCGTCGTAAAAATGTTAAAGAAACCGTAGAAAAATTTTCGATTATTAAAACCTTGCAAGCCATTGATGATGCAAATGTTGTTATTTTAATGATCGATTCTCGTGAAGGTCTGGTTGATCAAGATCTTCATCTTATGGGACATGTCATTGATGCAGGACGAGCCTTAGTTGTCGCTTTAAATAAGTGGGATGGCCTGGAACAAGAGACAAAAGAATATATAAAAAATGAATTGCAGCGGCGACTACGCTTTGTTGATTTTGCTGATATTCATTTTATTTCCGCGCTTCATGGAACGGGTGTTGGTCACTTATATGAATCGGTGGAACAGGGTTATAAATCTGCCACAGATCGCTTCTCCAGTAATTATCTCACCAAAGTATTGCAAATGGCGGTCTCTGAACATCAGCCGCCTATGATCCGTGGTCATCGGATTAAGCTACGCTACGCACACCCGGGTGGCCATAATCCGCCCATTATTGTTATTCATGGCAATCAGACAAAAGAAATTCCTGGCCACTATGTGCGTTATTTAGAAAAAACATTTCGTCGTGCCCTGGAACTTCATGGTACTCCGGTGCGTTTGCAGTTTAAATCTTCTGATAACCCCTATGCTGGCAAAACGCCAGGCACCCGCCAACAAGCGAGGCAGCGCCGGATCGCAGCCAATACTCCTAAGCGTTCACGCAATAAAAAACGAAACGATAAATAGCAAAAATTGTCATATAAACTTCAGAAGAATATCCGAGTTTTTGAATGGCAGTCGTCAACTATGTAATTAATTCCCGATACTTGTTGTGGCTCTTATTGGCTTTCCCCTCAATTCCCTTTGTTTTCGATTTCATTAAAGAAGATAAATATTACAGTGAAATGATGTATGAAACAGGTGTGTTGTCGACGCAATTATTGGTATTTACGCTTTCCATTACGCCCATGACACATGTTCTAAAGTTATGGTCCTTTGGACGATACCTAAGAAAGTGGTTATTGCAGCGTCGGCGTTATTTTGGTGTAGCTAGTTTCGGCTACGCTTTTATTCATCTGCTGTTGTATATCCGTGAAACAGAAGAGATTATTGAAATCTACGAAGAAGCCTTATCGATTACATTAGGGTTTGGTTGGATTGCATTCTTAATTTTTATCCCCCTCGCTGTTACGTCAAATAATTATTTTATGAAATTGATGGGCAAGCGATGGAAACAGTTACAGCGTTTTGCTTATTTCGCGGCTATTGCCACTTTTGTGCATTGGATTACCTTAGGTATTTTCTTGTCACTTTGCTATCAATGGATAGCTTTACTCGTGATTGCAAAAGTTATTCATTTGAGCTTTTACATTTTGCGCCGCCAGAATTCTTTAGCTTATTGATTAACTATGATATCCACTTTTGTATTTATTATCAGTTGATAAATGTTAGGTAGGAAGAAATACTCCTTTTCCCCATCCTACAGCAGCGACTTTACGCTTTATCATTGAGTCAATTTCACTTTCGTTATAATTTAGTTTGCTCAAGACTTTTCGTGTTGAACAGCCGAATCGCTCTGTTGGTTTTACTGCTTTAATATTTGCTTCGCTTGGGCGGATGGAATAATGGTCAACTTGAGTGACTCGATAACCACTTGGATGTTCTGGGTAAATTGAAAACGCATAGCTGCCTCGATCAATGCCTACTGTACCATCTGCAACTCTGCTGTTTTCGGCACGAATAGTTTCAATAGATTGTGGTTCGGCGACGGCGATATCGAGTTCTCGTAATGAGTGAAGCCAATCACTTGTCTCAAGCGTTTTAAATTGCTCAGATAAAAAGTGTTTTATACTCGTTGCAGAGCGAATGGCTTGAAGTGGTTTTATTCTTTCTAGCTTTTCTAATTCACTATTGTTGGAATCAATAAATAGCCAGCCATTTTGGGTTTGATAGAAGTGAGATAGTGGATGGTTACCTAGAGCATCCCGTCCAGATGCTTCATCAAAGGGTGGTCGCCCTTTGTAATCAAAGGCAAAAGGAATTTGTGCAAGATTGGTTACTGCTGAAAGTGACGTTCTACTTCTTGATATTTTTCCAGTTTTACATTGGTGATAGAGCGCAACGCCGATGCTCAAGCCGGCAGCAAAACCACAATTCACATCGAGTGTGCCAAGGTGTGCGTGTTCTTCCGGTGTCTCAGGACCACCAAAACGACTCATAATGCCGCTGTGTGCCTGAATAATATCATCGTAGCCAATATAGTTAGTTTTAGGTCCCTGTTTGGGGCCGCCAAGACAGTCGAGTCGGCAAAATAAAATATCGGGATTGATCGCTTTTAAGGTTTCGCTATCTAAGCCTAAAGGTTTTATTTGGCGTTCAGGCGCATTGATAACCACTAGATCAACGGAGCGAACTAAACGATTGAAAACTTCGCGGCCTTCATCAGTCGTTATATCGACGAGAGCTTTGTTTTTCCCCATGTCCGTTTGAAAGCTAAAAAGTACACCGATTAGTGGGTCATATAAAGGCGTTACTGGATCAAGCTTGATAACCTCAGCACCGAAGCGTGATAAAAAAGCCGCAGAGTGTGGGCCTGCAATTACATTAGTCAGGTCGAGAACGCGTAAGTTTTCCAACCAACCTTTTCCTGTTGCAGGATGTATATTGTCACCAGTTGGGCGAGCAGTACTTTTATGATTGTCTATCTTATTGAATTCGGCTAATGCTTCTTCATAATTGACATTTTTTCGCGGGGAGGGTGACAGCATTAATTCAGCGGATTCTTCCAGCCAGGCAATAGGTCCTGGCTGTTTCATTAATCCATATTCAGGATCATCCACTTCAACGATTAATCCTGCCTCATTAGTGTGTTTATGATTAACCCATTCTTGTGTCGTTCGGTGAGGCGCACCGGGAATCATTTTTTCACCAAAAATGGTTCCCCACTCTGTTGATGTTTTTGTCAGAAAAGCCCTTTTCATTTTTGCAGAAATAATATCTGCCCACTTTCTGGGAAGGGGGTAAACTCCAATGGAGGTTTCACCTTCCCATTCGGCTACGGGCAAGTGTAAGTCTTTAACGTCGGGCAATCCCTCTGCCATTAATTCGTCATAGATTCCCAGAGCTTGTAGACAACGTTTAGCATGGTTGCGATGAGAAGGGCAGACACAATAAAACATGCGTCCATCAGCACAAGTGTATGTACGATAAAACGGATCGAGGTATTCCTGTAAATCATCGTAGCTTAAATCCATAGATGTATTGGACGCTTTTCGTTTTTCTATTTCTTCTTCTCTCATTGTTTTATAACGCTCGGGCAAGCCTTCGATAACATAAGAGTTGTAAGATAATCCTTCCATTAATGCAGCAGTGATGGGGACTTCAATAGAATCGCCACGCCCTGTTTTTTCCCTTTCCAATAATGCAAACACTACAGAACTGGCAGCCAGTGTTGTTGCATAAGATGAGCCAAGTGGTAGCGGGGAAAAACTGGGGTTCAGCCCCATGAGTATGCGATTGAACCCCATGTCTGTATAGGCGCCGGAGGTCGCTGCAACGATAGCTTCAGTGGCTTTCCAGTCTCGACGCAGTTGGTCGTTACTGGCAAAACCGGGTATCGATAAAGTAATTAAATCAGGACGCTTTATTCGTAATTGTTGAAAGTCGATACCAAGTCGCTTCATCACGCCTGGCCTGAAACTTTCAATCACGATATCGCTTTTTTCGATTAAGGCTTTTGCTTGTTCTAAACCTGTATCTGTTTTTAAATCTATTTTTAAACAATTTTTATTTCGATTGAGGATTGCATTAGCTGGATGTTGCCACTGTGGCCCTGAAGGCGGATCAATATGAATAACCGTAGCACCTAAGTCAGCTAAAATCATCGCAACTGCTGGCCCAGCAATTTGTTGTCCAAAGTCTACTACGCATACATCTATCAAAGGTAATGGATTATTCTTTGCCATTTCTACTCATTCTTCTTACGTTAAAAATACAAGCTATTTTTCGACGATGTTAGAAGTTAATAGTGATCTGATCCAGCAATAAAAAATGGTCCTTAGGTATAATTTTTTTTATAGGGGTAGAGGAGAAAAGTAAATGTATTACGGAGGCTCAAGAGCTATAAATTTTTTAGGGTCTCAGGGTGATTTTTTATTGCTTTCAAGTTCGGTAAGTATCGTGAACAATGGCTCAACTAACGCTTTTTGATATTCAACTACTATCCATGAGGCTCTTATGTCGACACAGATTATTCTACCGCGCACGATGCAGATTGGTCACAATGCGAGCCAGGAAATATCAAAAGTATTGAATAGCCTAGGTTGTAGTCATCCCTTAATTATTACTGACAAAATGATGGTGGAACTGGGTTATGTCGATAAAGTAAAGGAGTGTTTGTTTGAGAGCCATTTATCGGCGGATGTGTTTCACGATACAGTCCCAGAGCCCACAGTTGCCTCGATACAGGCAGGTGTTAGAAAGGCAAGAGAAGGTGACTATGACAGTATTATCGCTCTAGGTGGCGGTAGCCCGATTGATAGCGCTAAAGCAATCAGTATCTTGAGTAAACACGGTGGCGAAATGCGGGATTATAAATTCCCTAGAATTGTTAATGAATCGGGTTTGCCGATCATTGCTATTCCTACCACGGCGGGCACTGGCTCGGAAGTCACTCGTTTTACGATTATTACTGATGAAGTGACTAGCGAAAAGATGCTCTGTGTGGGTATGGGATTTATGCCAATAGCCGCTCTTGTCGATTATTCGTTAACCTTAAGTCTGCCTCAGCGAACAACAGCTGATACAGGCATTGATGCATTAACACATGCTATTGAGTCCTATGTCAGTAAAAAAGCCAGCCCTTATAGTGATAGTCAGGCATTGTCAGCAATGCGACTTTTTGGGCCTAATTTACGCAGAGCTTATGAAGATGGTAGCGATCATCAAGCACGCGAGGCGATGATGCTCGGTTCCACACTGGCGGGCATTGCATTTTCTAATGCCTCTGTGGCCTTAGTCCATGGAATGAGTCGTCCTATTGGTGCGGCTTTTCATGTGCCCCATGGTTTGTCTAACGCGATGTTATTGCCATCGGTTACAAAATTCTCTATTCCGGAAGCTACTGAGCGCTATGCCGATTGCGCTCGCGCTATGGGGGTGGCAAATTTCCAGGATGATGATGAGCTTGCGAATAATAAATTATTAGATGAGCTAGAAGCGTTAAATCATGATTTAAATGTACCAACAGCACAAGAATTTGGCATTGATAAGCAAGAATTTTTTAATTTAATGCCGACAATGGCTGAGCAGGCGTTGGTGTCGGGTTCGCCTGGTAATAATCCTCGTGTGCCAACGATTGATGAAATGGTCGAGATATATACCCAGTTGTGGTAAAACACTTAATTGTAATCGATAGAAAAATAAAAGATAAAAAGAATTTTCCATTAGTCCACTATTGGTCTAATCACTCTACCCATTTGCACACACCCAAATGTGGCATTAAAAAAGAAAGAGGTAAGCATGAAGGTAATTGGTCACTTTATTAATGGCGCCATCTGTCAGGATGAAGAACGTACCCAGGACGTCTATAACCCGGCTACAGGTGCTGCTACAAAAAAAGTTGCTTTAGCATCCGTTAAAACCGTAAATGAAGCTATTGCTGCTGCTCAAGCGGCTTTTCCTGAATGGCGTAATACTCCACCGATTAAACGTGCTCGGATTATGTTTCGTTTCAAGGAATTACTTGAAAAAAATGCTGATGCAATTTGTGAAGCCATTGGCGATGAGCATGGCAAAATCTGTCACGATGCTACAGGAGAATTACAGCGCGGTATAGAAAATGTTGAATATGCTTGTGGCATCCCTGAATTGTTAAAAGGTGAGCACAATAAAAACGTAGGGCCCAATATCGATTCGTGGAGTGAGTTTCAGCCTTTAGGTGTAGTTGCGGGTATTACTCCTTTTAACTTTCCTGCAATGGTACCGCTATGGATGTTTCCTATGGCTATTGCTTGCGGCAATACCTTTGTATTGAAGCCTTCAGAAAGAGACCCCAGTGCTGGGTTATTGCTAGCACAATTATTAAAAGAGGCAGGATTGCCAGATGGTGTGATGAATGTGGTCAATGGCGATAAAGAAGCTGTCGATGTATTACTTAGCCACACTGATGTGAAAGGGGTTAGCTTTGTGGGTTCAACGGCAATTGCGGAATATATTTACAGCACTGCAACTGCAAATGGTAAGCGTTGCCAGGCTTTAGGTGGTGCGAAAAACCACGCGATTGTTATGCCCGATGCAGATATTGATAATGCGGTTAATCAATTAATGGGGGCCGCTTTTGGCTCTTCTGGTGAGCGTTGTATGGCACTCTCTGTAGTGTTAGCTGTGGGTGATGCAGCAGCAGATACCTTAATTGCTAAAGCCAGCGAAGCAATGAAATCATTGAAAATGGGCGTCTGTACAGATAAGAACAATGATTTTGGCCCGGTGATTACGCAGCAGCACCAACAAAAAGTCATGGGCTATATCACCAGTGCAGAAGAGGATGGGGCGACGATTGTTGTGGATGGCCGTAACCCCCAAGTCGAAGGCTATGAAAAAGGCTTTTTTGTGGGCGCAACACTTATCGATAATGTGAAAAGTACAATGACCAGTTACAAGGAAGAAATCTTTGGCCCTGTATTGCAGGTGATGCGTGTGAATAGTATGGAAGAGGCGATGCAGCTGATCAATGATCATGAGTATGGTAATGGTACCTGTATTTTTACTCGTGATGGTGAAGCGGCGCGTTATTTTTCAGACAATATTCAGGTAGGTATGGTTGGTATTAATATTCCTTTACCTGTGCCTGTGGCTTACCATAGCTTTGGTGGTTGGAAGCGCTCTTTATTTGGTGATTTACATGCCTATGGTCCCGATGCCGTTCGCTTTTATACAAAACGCAAAACTATTACTCAACGATGGCCATCAGCAGATGTGCGTGAGGGAACAACATTTTCAATGCCAACAATGGAATGATGGCTGCCAGTAATCTTGGTTAAATATTCTAATAATACTCCTTTAATAGATGTTTTCTTTTCTTAAAAAGAAAACATCTATTTGTTATTTCTCAGCTTCTAACTTTATACTCTTTACTCCTTTATAAAGCTTTATCAAGGTGGCTATATTGAAACGAAGGCTTCCCCCCTTAAAATGGCTGCTCTCCTTTGAAATGTCAGCAAGGCATTTGAGTTTTACTCAGGCTGCAGTAGAACTGAGTTTAACTCAAGCGGCGATCAGTCAGCAGGTCAAAGCCTTGGAGTCTCATTTGGGTGTTATATTATTTAAACGCTTACCGAATGGTTTGGAGTTAACCGAGGCTGCTCAAGCTTATCTTCCTGTTGTCAAAGATTCGATTAAGCGACTTGAAGTGGCTACCGATGAAATCTTTGGCCATGGTGGCAAGCCTCCATTAAAAATCCGTGTCAATCTTGTGTTTTTTACGAAATGGCTGGCGCCTAGGCTATATCGTTTTCGAGAAGCTTATCCAGAGGTTGGGTTATCCTTCAGTAGTAATATTTGGGTTGATGATAAAAGTGAAGAAGTGGATATGGATATTCGTTATGGCCATGGTAATTGGTCTGGTTTTAAATCAGATAGGCTGACATGGGATGCATTAATTCCAGTGTGTAGCCCGGATTTATTAAGTGAAGATGATAAGTCTTTGAGTATGTCAGCAGTATTTAAAAAGCATACTTTATTGCATGTTATAGGCTACGAAGAAGGGTGGGGGCATTGGTTCAATAGTGTCGGTTTGGATGATGTTAACCTGGTACAAAGTATTCAGTTTGATACCTTAATCTCAGCACTGGAAATAGCAGAACAAGGTCATGGCTTTGCATTAGGGCGGACGTCGTTAGTGGCGGGTTCAATTGCTTCAGGAAAACTAATTGCCCCCTTTGAACAGCCTGTGTCTACAGACGAAGCATTTTATCTCACAGTACCGCTTGAGCATTATCATCCGAATGCGGAGCTTTTTCGTTCGTGGTTGATTGATATTGCTGAGGAAGAAAAATCAAGTGATTAGCATCAAGAGCAAAGGATCTCTTAATGCTAATACAGTACTCTTGGTTTTTAATTTATTTAATGAGGTCAATGTAAGTAGCTGAGTCGCAGTTATTGTTGCTTGGATTGAATATTCTTACTTTCTTCGCACCCGTTGTATAGGCTAGTATAGCCGTAGAATACAGCCGATTGAAGAAGCCGTCAGATGGCGATGCAGATGCTGGAAATATTATGGCTTGATTAGCACAGGGTCCGGTGCCACCAGATACAACTATATAAATATTGTCAGTCACTCCATCACTAGAAGTTCCGATTCTAACAATCTCAGCGTCTTTGACCAGTTCCCCAGAAAGGGCGCTGTTAGATACTAGTAACAATAATATGAAAATTATTTTAACTATATTCATTTATAAGTTCCTTGATGTTAACTATATGACAACAAGGGGCATTCCTTGTCTTCGGTGATAGTACCATAAGATAAATTTAACTAGATGACTTTTTAGTTAAATGTATCTCGAAAGAAAATATAGTTATTTTTATAACTCAATCGCCAATGAAAACTACTAGTGCAGTTGGTTATCAATAGCCAATAGTTGGCTCATAACTGTGTTTACAGATGTTTGTTTATACTTAATTAAATAAGAAAGAATCACGCTGACGTATCAGCAGGTAATGAAGTTTAATCTTGGAAGTATTAAGTTGTGCCAACCTAAAAATGCTAGGTTAAATCATTAAATTAACTAGCTTGGCCTAATGTTTTCTCGCGATTAGATTAAATGCCTGATGATTGGCATTGCCAACCTCTATCTCTCAGTCGTGCCGCCATTCTTAATGCTTTATTTTTACAAATAGCGACATTACGTTTTGCTTCTAACAGCTGCATTATTTCTGTTGAGTTTTTTTGAAAGGTGACCTGGCAAGGTAAGCCCTGGGGCTTGTCGCTGTATATGATATTGATGGTGCGGATTTCGCTGTGGTTTTTACAGTAATACCCGGCAAGGTCCATATCAGCGTCAAGGTCATCTGATATAACCGCTTGCGAGTGGGGTACCAGAAAGACGGTAATCAAACCAATAAATTGTAAAAAATAGAACATATATGACGTACCTCAAGCCAATAAATGCCTTGGCCAACGAAAAATGCTTGTGTGATATGCGTCACACTTATTCTGTATTGACTATAGCGTCCCAAACGAAGAGCGGAAGGATGATTTTGTTATGGAAGGTAGTTGAAATAAGCGCCTCGGTTTTAAGCGAGAGAGCACGGGTGTTTCACGAGAGTTTCACAAACTATCGTGCAGGGCTTAATGACGAATTGATCTTTTAGGTTTACTTATCTGAGATTTTAGTGATAGTGCTAGTGAAGGAGCCTTTGGCTAGCCTTGTTGATACAACATCTCCGGTATTAAGGCCTGTGGTATCACGAAGGATTGAGCCACTCTTGTCGCTCGCGATGCTATAGCCTCTCCCAAGTATCTCTAAAGGGCTGACCGCCTGTAATAATTGAGCTGTAGAGGCAAGTTGCTGATGTTTGTTGTTCAAACTGTGCTTGATTGCTTGTTGGTAACGCCGATGCAGCTGGATCAGTTTTTCACGGAGGCGCATAAGGCTTGTGCGCGGATGTTGATGGTAGTGTCGTTGGTGTTGTAAATCGAGTTGTTGTTGTTTTTTTGATAACTGTAGTTTGATGGAGCGAATTAATGAGCGCTCCAGGTGCTGCAATTGTTGTTGCTGTTGTCTTATGCGTTCACCGGGGTGTCGCAAGCGTTTTTGCAGAAACTGTAATTGTTGGTGCTTTTGTCGGAAGAGTGAATGTTGCCTTCTGATCAACTGCTGTTGCCATACATCGAGAGCTTGCTCCCATTCTTCTAAATCTGGCGTGGCTATTTCAGCGCTGGCTGAAGGGGTAGGCGCTCGCATATCAGCAACAAGGTCGCAAATTGTGAAATCAACCTCATGGCCAACAGCGCTGATAATTGGCGTTTGGCTGGCGGCAATAGTTCTTGCTAATTCTTCGCTATTAAAAGCCCATAAATCCTCGATTGAGCCACCACCTCGACCAATAATGAGTGCATCGAATTGTCCAAACTGTTGAGCTTTTTGTATCGCTGCTACCATTTCTGGCGCTGCTTTTTCACCTTGTACTGCAACAGGAATAACCGTGACGGGAGAAATTGGATAGCGCCGTTGTAGTACGGTTAAGATATCGCGAATAGCGGCGCCTGTTGGTGAGGTGATTATTCCAATATGCTTCGGGAACAGAGGTAGTTCCTGTTTATTCGCTTCATCGAATAAGCCCTCTTGGTGAAGCTTTAGCTTAAGTGCTTCATAGGCCTGTTGCAGTGCGCCAGCGCCTGATTCTTCCATATGCTCGACGATTAACTGATAATCCCCTCTGCCTTCATACAAGCTCACTCTTGCTCTGATAAGCACCTGCTTGCCTGCTTCAGGTCTCCAGCGAAGGCGCTGGTTGGCATTCTTAAACATCGCGCACTTAACCTGAGCGCGATCATCTTTGAGTGAAAAATACCAGTGTCCAGAGCCAGGTTGAGCCAGGTTGGAAAGTTCACCCGATACCCATATGAGCGGTAAATGTGTTTCAAGTAGCTGTTTTGCTCGCCGGTTGAGTTGGCTGACAGAAAAGATGGTTTTTTCGGTAGGAATTATCATTCGGCTATTCTAAATGGCTTCTCTCTCTGTGAAAACCTATGATTACATTTACCTGTATCCCGTTAAAGTTTATAATTAACGGTTTACCTCGATCTTGGTTGTAACTGTTTTTTGATAGATGCTTCTGATTAGTCTTAGTAGTATCGCTTAAATGCATAAATAACCATTTTAATTAAGGGTAAACCACCGTTCAGGTAAACCTGATTTACTGGATTGATAAATCTATGTTACGAATTATTGAAGAATCCCTTACATTTGATGATGTTTTGCTGGTGCCCGGCTACTCCGAGATTACCGCAAAAGATGTCTCCTTACGCACCCAATTAACCCGCGATATTCAACTTAATATCCCTTTAGTATCAGCGGCTATGGATACGGTAACCGAAGCTAAATTAGCGATATCGCTTGCTCAAGAGGGCGGGATTGGCGTTATCCATAAAAGCATGTCGATTAAAGATCAGGCCATGCAAGTGCGTGCAGTGAAAAAGTTTGAAGCGGGTGTAGTCAAAGACCCGATTACTATCGAATCCAGTGCGACAATTAATGAATTAATACAGCTTACCCAGCTCAATAAAATATCGGGTGTTCCGGTATTAGAAAATGGTGAATTAGTCGGTATTGTGACTGGTCGAGATGTTCGTTTTGAAACCAATCTAGATGCTACTGTTGCCAGCATTATGACTGGAAAAGATAAGTTAGTGACGGTTAAAGAGGGAGCTGAAGCGACTGTTGTTCGAGAATTATTGCATAAATACCGTATTGAAAAGGTACTAGTGGTCAACGAGAAATTCGATTTATGCGGGTTGATTACGGTTAAGGATATTAATAAAGCTGAGCGTTATCCTAATTCCTGTAAAGATCCTGAAGGGCGTTTACGTGTGGGAGCATCTGTGGGCACTAGTCCTGATACTGATGATCGTGTTGATGCTTTGGTTGCTGCAGGTGTCGATGTATTGGTGGTTGATACTGCTCATGGCCATTCTAAGAATGTTATCGAGCGAGTTCGAAAAATTAAGCAGGCTTACCCTGATATGCAGGTCATTGGTGGCAATATTGCGACGGCAGAAGCTGCTAAAGCACTAGTGGAAGCAGGCGCAGATGCTGTTAAAGTCGGTATTGGCCCGGGGTCTATTTGTACGACTCGTATCGTCAGTGGTGTTGGTGTGCCACAAATTTCAGCGGTGGCTAATGTTGCTGAAGCGTTAAAAGATACAGGAATTCCTGTAATCGCCGATGGTGGTATACGTTTCTCGGGTGATATTGCTAAAGCTGTTGTTGCTGGCGCTAGCGCAATTATGATGGGATCTATGTTTGCCGGTACTGAAGAGGCACCAGGTGAAGTTGAATTGTTTCAAGGTCGTACTTATAAATCCTATCGGGGAATGGGTTCTTTAGGTGCAATGGCAAAAACGCAGGGTTCATCAGACCGTTATTTCCAGGAAGGCAGTGCAGTTGAAAAGCTCGTACCCGAAGGTATTGAAGGGCGGGTTCCTTACAAAGGCCCTATTTCTGTCATTGTTCATCAGTTAATGGGTGGTTTACGTTCAGCAATGGGCTATACCGGTTCGGCTTCTATTGATGTGATGCGCACCCGACCACAGTTTGTCAAAGTGACTTCTGCGGGTATGGGCGAAAGTCATGTGCATGATGTGCAGATTACGAAAGAAGCTCCAAATTACCCCATTCGCTAACACCATTATTTTTATCACTAATTTTGTAGCGGGGCTTGTTTTTAAAATGGGCTCCGCTTTTACATTTTTAAAGCATCACTTTAATTAACGCGCTTTATTGAGAGAGTTTTTCATGCTTCAAGAAGATATCCATTCCGAACGTATTTTAATTTTAGATTTTGGCTCTCAATACACACAGCTAATAGCTCGGCGCATTCGTGAAATTGGTGTGTTCTCTGAAATTCGTCCATTTGATATAAGCGACGAAGATATTCGTGAGTTTAATCCAAAGGGTATTATTTTATCCGGTGGTCCTGAGTCAGTAACTGACAACCAAGGGCCTCGAATTCCTGATATTGTTTTTAAGCTAGGCATCCCTGTTCTGGGTATTTGCTATGGCATGCAAGCAATGGCAGAGCAATTGGGCGGTAAGGTGTCTACATCCAATATGCGTGAATTTGGTTATGCGGAAATTAAGATCGAAGCTGAAAGTGCATTGCTGTCTGGTTTAAGTGACCGTCGATCAGATGAAGGCGATAGTTATTTAGATGTCTGGATGAGCCATGGGGATAAAGTGTCGGCGGTACCAGAAGGGTTTAATTTGATTGCTTCTACTCCATCGTGCCCCATTGCTGGTATCGCTTGCGATGAAAAGCACTGGTATGGTATTCAATTTCATCCCGAAGTCACGCACACCTTGCAGGGTAAGCCGCTCTATGAAAAATTTGTCTTAGAGCTTTGTGGGTGCCGAGCCTTATGGACACCCGCTAATATCATTGAAGATATGATCACGCGAGTTCGTGATCAGGTCGGAAGTGATAAGGTGTTATTAGGTTTATCCGGTGGCGTTGACTCTTCTGTTGTTGCTGCGCTATTACATAAGGCCATTGGTGATCAACTGACTTGTGTCTTTGTTGATAATGGTCTGCTGCGTAAAAATGAAGGCGAGCAGGTAATGAGCATGTTCGCTGAAAACATGGGGATTAAAGTAATTCGTGCAAATGCTGAGAAAACATTTCTGGATAACTTAAAAGGTGTTAGTGATCCGGAAAAGAAACGCAAGGTTATTGGTAATACCTTTATTGATATTTTTGACGAAGAGGCTCATAAAATCCAGGATGTTAACTGGTTAGCTCAAGGGACCATTTACCCTGATGTCATTGAGTCTGCTGCCTCGAAAACGGGTAAGGCACATGTCATTAAGTCCCACCATAATGTCGGTGGTTTACCTGACGATATGAAATTGGAATTAGTTGAACCATTGCGAGAGCTCTTTAAGGACGAGGTGCGCAAAATCGGCTTAGAGCTAGGGTTGCCCTACGATATGGTGTACCGACACCCATTTCCGGGCCCAGGTTTAGGCGTACGTATCTTAGGTGAAGTGAAAAAAGAATACGCAGATTTGCTCAGAGAGGCCGATGCCATCTTTATTGAAGAGTTACACAATGCGGACTGGTATCACAAAGTCAGCCAGGCTTTTGTTGTTTTCTTACCCGTAAAATCTGTTGGCGTTGTCGGTGATGGTCGCCGTTATGAGTGGGTTGTTAGTCTAAGAGCAGTAGAAACCATTGATTTTATGACCGCCCGATGGGCTCACTTGCCTTACAGTTTGTTGGAAAAAGTCTCAAATCGCATCATTAATGAGATCTCTGGCATCTCTCGAGTTGCTTATGATGTTTCTAGCAAGCCGCCTGCGACTATTGAGTGGGAATAAATTGTAGGACTAGTCGACAATAATAGAAACCAAGGCTTTTTTGATTCTATGTCTATAATATAATCAATTAGTTCTAATAGGGTTTGGTTAAAAAGTAATGATTACTAATGTTTTTTATTGGTCGGCTAATCTCTTTTTGTTGTTATATTTTTCTCTACTTTCGCATAATGTTGCCTATTCTCTTGATCTACCCATAACCGTTCACGGTGAGGTTAAGGTGTTAGAGCTGACAGAAAATGTCAATTTCTCTCACGAATCACCACTAAGTAAGCATTATAAAGGTCATGTTAAGGGGGAAGAAAGTGATTGGGTTAGAATCTCCCAGCTATCGGATGGGACATGGTCAGGAATAGTGTTTAGTGCAGGAGAAATGCACTTTGTTGAAAATCAAAAACCAGAGAATGACCAAGCAATGGAGTCTACGGCTCTCAGTTTAGTTGCGGAGCATCCTAGCTGTGGAGTCGATCATCAGAACTTCTCACCAATACCTATCCACCCTCATTCAGCAGCTCCCCCTACTCAATCTGCTTTATTTGTCCCCGAAGCGATCTCAGCAGGCTTCGCTAGTATTTGTGCTGGCAATATTGTTGATGGTGTTTGTGTATTTTCTGATTTAGAGCTAGTGCTCGATCAAGAATATCAAAATGAATTCTCCAGTGATATTCAGGGCAACACTAATAGTTTGATCAATATGGTCGAAGGTTATTATCTTAACCAGTTTAATATAGCATTTAATGTTATCAATCAGGTTCTTTTAACCGATTCAACCGATATCTATACAAATTCTAATGATGCATCTACTTTGCTAAGTGATATTTATTCTCGACGTTGTGAGCAACAAATGGGAGCTGCGAACTGCCGAGCTTCTCGAGGTAACTATGATGGCTTAGACACAGGGCCGTCCACTTTTATTGATGAAGATGATTCAATTGTACATATACTCACAGGAAGAAATTTTGATGGTTCAACGATAGGCATTGCATTCTTGGATGCTTTTTGCGGAGAATTTGCTGTAGGTGTGAGCAGTTTGGTTAGAGATACTTTTACTAATGCTGTCAGTCTGTCTGCGACAGCAGCAGTCATAGCGCACGAGATTGGGCATAATTTCGGAGCGGAACACGATGGTGAGGGAATGACCCCTGCAAATGCTACTAGCTGTCCTGCGAATGGGTTTATTATGAGTGCAACTTTAGGGAGTACAATTCCAACCGAGTTTTCGTCATGTAGTGAAGAGGTTATTACTCAAACTATGGCGACTAATATTAATAATAGTTGCGCCACAGCTCCGGTAGATATAGTCATCAATCCAGGCTCTTTTTCTTCAACGGTTTCCATCTCGGAGAGTGTTGTTATCGATGATGCTTTTACCGTGGCTCGATCGCAAATCGGTTTTCGTAATACAGGTGTGGTTGAGATTATAGTGTCAAGTAGCGGCGCTATTATGGAGTCAGTAACAATCGAAGGCAATGGGTGTACGATACTTGCTGGTAATCAGCAGGCGATATGTTCTTTATCCGCTGGTATAGACAATAGTACGATTGATATAACTGCTTCCCCTTTTTCTAGCGCGGTAAATATTTCTGCTGTAGACCGTACGAATACATTATTTAAAGATACTGATCGTAGCAACAGCAATGCCTCTTTTGATTTTATTGCACTTGATGAGGGATTGCCTCCACCATCTCCCCCTGAGCCAGAAGAGCCGAATGAAGAATCACCGTCGTCAAATAGTGGCGGTGCTTTAGACTATAGACTGCTTTTTATTCTTGTTTTTTTAATGTTAATCAGAAGGCGAATATGAAAGTCATATTTAGCTTGTTAATGTCTCTCCCCCTTCTTGGGTGTGCGGCAAATAGTGACGTTAAAAAAGTTGATGCGCTGATATCGGTGCCGGTGAGCTATACTATGCGCGTTAGCCAGAAGTGTTATTGTTTGGTTGAGCTTCAGGGGCCTTTTGACGTAAAGGTCATAGATAACAAAGCTGTTTCCATCGTTCATGTAGAGCTAAAAAGGCATCTACCGCTAAAATTGCTAGGAGATGATATTCCTTCTCTGGAGAGTATGCTGGCCGTTATTGAGAAAGCACGTGTGCAAGGAGCCCATAAAAAAGATATTGAATGGATAAAAAAACCCTTTGTTCCGAAACATATTTATATTGATTATGTGGAAAATATAAAGGATGAGGAAGTTGATATTACGGTAGAAAACTTTGAGCTTTTGTAAAGGTCAAGCCTGTCGAATATATCTAAAGGAAGTGGTTTGCATAAAAAGTTGATCGGTTAATTGTTGATGCTTTTTTTGCTTAGCTCATTTACCCAAAAAAGTGTCCCTCCAGCTACTGCAATCGGCATAATAAAAATATTAACAACAGGTATCATACTGCCTAACATTATAATACTTCCAAGCCCTGTGGTTGATAGCTGTTGTTGTTTTAGATATTTACGTAACTGGCTAAACGTAACCTTATTGTTATCTGCAGGGTAATCGACATACTGTAGTGTAACCACCCATGCCCCCCACAGTAGTGCAAGTACTGGCACAATAAGGTTAATAAGCGGGATAAAGGCGAGAAAAAATAAACCAATAGTGACCAGTAGTCCTCGGGTGATAAAATACCAAAGTTTTACCATCTCCCTCTTGAAAGTACGTATTGCCATGCTACTAAATGATTCTGAAGGAAGGCTGTTGTTGGTCAAGCGAGTTTCAATTTTTTCAGCTAACAGTCCATAAAAAGGGGCCGCAATAATATTGGTAATTAGGTTAAAGCTATACCCGTAAATTAATAATATCAAGAAGACAGCCAGGCCAGAAAGTAAGGTGGCGATAAATGCTGCAAAATAAGCAATCCATGACCAAAAAGAGAGAAGGTCATTAAACCAGTTAGTAACAGATGAAAAATACTGAATCAATATCGATGTTAATATGATAAAAACAATAATATTGGCGAGTAATGGGATAAGTACAAAGCGCTTCATGCCTGAGCTGGTTAACAGTTTAGCGCCTTGTGTAAAGTAACTGAAACCAGCTGTGATCGTATTTGGATGTGAAAACATTTTGTCTTTATTAAGGATAAGTTTATTCGGCGCCAGCGGATTTCATTGCAGCAATATAGTCTTCCGCTTGTCGGTGTTCGCTAATTGTTTCCAGAAAGGTTTTATTTTGCTGGTTTTTAGCATTGATATCATACCCTTCAGCTTTAAAAAAATTTAAAAAAGTCGCGAAGTTATCTGCTTTCATGCCTCGGTAGGCTTTTTCTAGTAGGTGATAATCTGGATTAGCTTCACCATAGGCTTCGTAATCTAAAAATGTTTTGATACGCTCGTCATCAAATACTTCGCCGAGTACTTTTTGTTTATCTTTCTTTAATACCATCGTAAATCTCTTTTTGTGTATATTATTATTGAATAGTGGGTTATTTTTAACTTAACTATTAAGCTTTTCGTTTAATAGTTGGTTAACCATCTGTGGGTTTGCTTGCCCTTTCGATGCTTTCATAACCTGGCCGACAAAGAAACCAAGCATCTTAGGGCGTTTATCTGGAGCTGCATTACGGTAATTATCTACTTGCGCTTGGTTATTATTAATCACTTCATCAATAATTGCTCCCAGTGCCCCTGTATCTGATACTTGTTTTAAGCCCTTTGACTCTATAATGTCATCAGCGCTATTACCTTCTTTCTTCCACAGTGCGTCAAATACCTGTTTCGCAATTTTATTGGAAATTGTACCGTCTTTAATTCTTTCGATAAGCCCGGCAAGTTGCTCTGGTGTAATAGGGCTGTTATTGATGCTGATTTCATCAGCATTCAAGCTGGCGGCTACATCCCCCATCATCCAGTTGGCGCATAATTTAGCATCATTGCAGAGTTGTTGCGTTTTCTCAAAAAATTGAGCGGTTGCTGCATCATCCGCTAATAGTTTTGCATCGTATTCTGACAGCTTGTAATCCGTGATAAAGCGTTGTCGCCGAGCTTCTGGTAGCTCGGGTAAGCTTTTACGAACCTGCTCGATATATTCATCATCTAAGATAACGGGAAGTAAATCGGGGCAGGGGAAGTAACGGTAGTCATTTGCATCTTCTTTTGAGCGCATTGCACGAGCAGATTTTGTGTCACTGTTATATAAGCGTGTCTGCTGGATGATTTCTCCGCCTTCTTCGAGAACATCGATTTGTCGCTCTACTTCAAGCGCGATAGCTTCTTCCATAAATTTAAATGAGTTTAGGTTTTTCGTTTCGGTACGAATGCCTAATTTTTCCTCGCCTTTCGGGCGAACAGAGATATTGACATCAAAACGCATAGAGCCTTGGGACATTTCTCCATCGCATATTCCCAGAGAGGTCACGATGGAGTGTAGTTTTTTAGCAAAGGCTACCGCTTCTTCTGAATTTGACATGTCTGGCTCAGACACAATTTCGATAAGCGGTGTGCCGGCACGGTTTAAATCGATGCCCGACATACCATGAAAATCTTCATGCAATGATTTACCAGCATCTTCTTCCAAATGCGCATGATGGATACGAATGCGTTTGCTTGAGCTCTTACCTTCTGAAGAGTCTAGTTCTATATCGACATGGCCGGCCCCCACAATCGGTTCTTCTAACTGTGTGGTCTGGTAGCCTTTAGGTAGGTCGGGGTAAAAATAATTCTTTCTTTCAAAAAATGAGCGTTTACCTATATCGGCGTCAATTGCTAAGCCAAACATAACGGCATAGCGAAAGGCCTGCTCATTTGCCACTGGTAATGTGCCTGGCATTGCTAAATCAATTGCGCAGGCTTGTGTGTTGGGTTCAGCCCCAAATTGGGTGCTTGCACCGGAGAATATTTTGGTATCAGTGGCCAGTTGAACATGAACTTCAAGGCCAATAACGGTTTCCCATTCCATATTTAAGTCTCTTTTCTATTTGCTGTTTAATCGATGGCGGGTGCCGTGTGTTGATGGAAATTAGTTTCTTGCTGAAATTGATGAGCGATATTTAATAATCGTGCTTCTGCAAAATAGTGCCCTGTTAACTGTAGGCCAACTGGCTTATTTTCTTTTGTTAGGCCACAAGGGATGGATATTCCTGGCAAGCCAGCCAAGTTAGTCGGTAAGGTATAGATGTCTTCTAAATACATTGAAACCGGGTCTTTGGTTTTTGCGCCTAATTCGAAGGCAGGGCTTGGTGCAGTGGGGCCAGCAATAACATCAACGTCGTTAAAAACAGAGTCAAAATCTTGTTTAATTAAACGACGCACTTGCTGAGCTTTACGGTAGTAAGCATCGTAATAACCTGCGGATAATGCATAGGCGCCGACTAATATGCGGCGCTTCACTTCCTCTCCAAAGCCCTCGGCACGTGAGCGCTTGTAGAGATCTTCTAAGTCTTTAGGGGCTTCACAGCGATAGCCATAGCGCACACCATCAAATCGAGAAAGGTTGGCTGAACACTCTGCTGGCGCAATGACATAATAAGCCGGTACTGCTAGATGAGTATGGGGCAGTGAGATTTCTTTAACGGTTGCACCTAAGGATTCATAAGTTCTTATCGCAGCTTGAATCAGTTGTTCAACCTGGGAATCCAGCCCATCGCTAAAATATTCTTTAGGTAAACCAATACGTAGACCTTCCAATGAATCGTTGAGTGTTGCTGTATAGTCTGGTTTGGGCTCATCAATACTCGTCGAATCTCTTTCGTCAAAGCCTGCCAAGGTATTTAGCATAATGGCAGCATCTTCGGCTGTTTTAGCGATGGGGCCTGCCTGATCAAGGCTTGAGGCGTAGGCAACCATTCCCCAGCGAGAGACTCGGCCATAGGTGGGTTTTAAACCTGTTACACCACAAAAACTGGCGGGTTGGCGAATAGAACCGCCAGTATCACTGGCTGTCGTCGCTACTGCTAATTGGGCTGCTACAGCAGCAGCGGAGCCGCCGGAAGAGCCGCCAGGGACACAGTTGTTGTCCCAAGGGTTTTTCGCCGGACCATAAAAGCTGTTTTCGTTTGATGAGCCCATCGCGAACTCATCCATGTTGGTTTTTCCTAACATGACAGCACCGGCATTGATGCAATTCTCAACAATCGCTGCATTGTAGGGGGGGATAAAGTTATCAAGCATTTTAGAGCCGCAGCTTGTTCGGACACCCTCGGTACAGAATAAGTCTTTATGGGCAATGGGGATGCCACATAATGCTGGTGCATCGCCTTTAGCGAGTTGTTTATCAGCTTGCTCGGCCATGTTGATAGCTTGTTCCTGGCAGACGCTGATAAAGCTATTGTATTGTGTATCGAGCCTTTGAATTCGCTCAAGGTAGTGTTGGGTAAGTTCAACACTTGAAAATGCTCGCTTATTTAGCCCCTGAGTTAATTCGGCCAGGGTCAATTGGTGAAGATTCTTTGAATGCATAATGTTGTCAGTTATTTAATCGGTAGCGTTAGTCTAATTTCTATGGCTTGATAGTCGGGTGTCACTGATGTTTCTAATCTATTACTTTAGGGACGAGAAAAAGCCCATTTTCAACGGCAGGGGCAATGGCTTGCAATTGTTCACGTTGATTGGGCTCTGTGACCTTGTCAGCTCGCAATCGCTGAACGGCATCCATTGGGTGAGACATGGGGGCGACACCGTCAGTATCGGCTGCTTGTAATTGGTCAACAAGGGCTAAAATACTCGTGATATTTTCCGCCACTTCACCAGCCATTTCGCTTTCAATATTAATTCTGGCAAGCTGGGCTAGCTTAGCAATTTCATTCGCTTCCACACTGTTCTCCGTTGTTACGATTTTGAGGATATTTTTCGAGGCCCGTGATTCTAGCGTATTTTTTGCCTTGCCACTGCTAAAACTATAAAAATCACTGTAAAATTGCTGCTAAATACTCATCTTTGCCTAATTGCGCCTTGCCGAATAAGGCTGGCATTGTTAGAGTCTCGCAACTTAATGTAATTGGTTTAAATATTACTAAGGTACTTGGCCAACAACTGATTTAATTGCCTGATTAATATTGATAACGTTAATAAAAATAAATCGCTATTGATCTATTTTTTTAAGAATCACATTCAATCCATAATGACACTAATAAAGTATTCATAGGTAACACTTTTCTATGCTAATTCCCAAGCGCCTGCGCGGCATATTTTCTAACGATTTATCTATTGACCTTGGTACAGCGAATACGCTGGTTTATGTGCGCGAGAAAGGCATCGTATTAAACGAACCTTCGGTGGTCGCTATAAGGCACCATAATGGCCAAAAACTGGTAGAGGCTGTTGGTGTTGAAGCTAAACGAATGCTAGGGCGTACCCCTGGTAATATTACTGCAATTCGCCCTTTGAAAGATGGTGTTATCGCTGACTTTCAGGTAACTGAAAAAATGCTCCAGCACTTTATGCGTAAAGTACATGAAAATAGCTGGTTTCAGCCAAGCCCTAGAGTTTTGGTTTGTGTACCTTGTTTATCGACTGAGGTGGAAAAGCGGGCAATACGCGAATCGGCTATGGGAGCAGGGGCAAGAGAGGTGCGCTTGATCGAAGAACCAAGAGCTGCTGCTATTGGTGCGGGTCTGCGAGTTGCTGAAGCGAGCGGTTCAATGGTGGTTGATATCGGTGGTGGTACCACAGAGATTGCTGTTATTTCGCTAAATGGTGTGGTTTATTCAGATTCTGTCCGCATCGGTGGTGATCGATTTGATGAGTCTATTGTCAATTATGTGCGCCGCAACTACGGTACGGTAATTGGCGATGCAACTGCTGAGCGTATTAAGCAGGAAATTGGTTGTGCTTATGTTGGCAGTGAAGCTCGAGATATTGATGTGCGCGGCCGTAACCTTGCAGAAGGTGTCCCTCGTAGCTTTACCTTGAGCAGTGGTGAGGTTCTAGAAGCATTACAGGAAGCGCTGGCTGGTATTGTCCAATCGGTTAAAAGTGCATTGGAGCAATCGCCTCCCGAATTGGCCTCAGATATCGCTGAAAGTGGTATTGTACTGACAGGTGGCGGTGCATTATTGAGAGATATTGATTTATTGTTGTCAGAGGAAACGGGTTTACCTGTTATTGTTGCTGATGATCCGCTCACCTGTGTGGCTCGTGGTGGTGGTATTGCTATGGGATGGATGGATAATAAAACCATGGGCTTTTTGGAAGACTAATCGATTCACTACAGGTTTGTTATTTTTCTCATCATATGAGAATGCACTGAAAGAATTGCCTCTTTTTATGAGCTTTTTGAAAAGGTGCATTTTTCTTACTATTTGAAAATAAAATGCTAGCCTTAAAATGCCTATTCATGACTGCTCTCATACTTTATTGTTGACCGAGGATTGCCATTAAACTTTTATTTACCAAAGGTCCCTCTTATTTTGCTCGAGTGGTCATACTCGCAACACTGGCTATAGCGTTGCTGCTCGTCGGGCGTTATACCACTTGGCTTGAGCCTATCCGCAGTAAGCTCGATTTACTTTCCATGCCCTTTTACTGGGTCACCAATATCCCCCATCGTCTATCTGAATGGATTGATACAGATTGGGTGGCACGCCAGGAGCTTGAAAAAGAAAATAAGTTGCTGCGTAATCAGATTCGAGTACAAGAATCCCGATTGCAACAAATGGCCTCTCTTGTTGCTGAAAACCTGCGTTTACGCCAGCTAATGAATTCCTCTGAAATTGTTCAAGACCGCGTGCTTGTTGCCGAATTAATAGGAGTTTCGCCTGATCCTCTTGTCCATAAGGTGATTGTTAATAAAGGCAGTAACGATGGTATTTATGTTGGTCAACCTCTATTGGATGCTTTTGGTCTAATGGGGCAGGTGGTTTCTGTCACACCCTATACCTCTCAGGTCTTGTTGGTTACCGATAATTCTCATGCGATTCCGGTTCAGGTAACTCGTAACAATGTCAGGACGGTCGCTGAAGGGGTCGGTGATTTATATCAATTGCGTTTGCGTTATGTCTCTTCGACCATGGATATTAAGGAAGGGGACATATTGGTGAGTTCTGGTTTGGGGGGGAGATTCCCTGTTGGCTACCCTGTGGCCCAGATAGAATCCATTACTTATGACCCTGGAGAGCCTTTCGCAACAGTCATTGCTCGCCCTGCCGCTCAGTTAGATCGTAGCCGTCATGTATTACTTGTTTTTAGCGAGCAGCCGGATTTTATGGTGCGCTAATGCGGGTGTTAATTGTCACAAGCTTTTTGCTGGCATTTGTTCTAATGGTTGTTCCCATCAGTTTTCAATGGCGCTGGTGCCGCCCAGAGTTCGTTGTACTGCTTGTTATTTATTGGGCAATGTTTACCCCTCAGCATTTTGGGCTTGGGGCCGCGTGGCTAGTTGGTTTGTTTCAGGATCTATTAGAGCTTGCGCCACTAGGTCTGAATGCGATGGCAATGATGCTGGTGGCTTATATTTCACATCTCGTCTATCAGAGAATTCGCAATTATGTATTTTGGCATCAGGCATTATGGGTATTTGTCTTGATTGGCATTTTTGGTCTGTTTTCTAATTGGTTGAGTAGCTTTATGGGTAAAGATGTCGGTAATCCGGTATTTTTAGTGGCAGCTCTATTAAGCAGTTTATTCTGGCCATTTCTAGTCATTATAATGAGTCGTCTGAAAGTCTATTTTCGTGTGCTTCAGTAATAACTAAATGGTCTTACACTCCCTTTACTTAGTATTTAATGTATTTATTTTTATCTTGTGCAGCGGTTAAGCTTATGTTCAGCAAAGGTCGTAGATAATAAGCTGGTTATAAGAGTAATTTTGTCATCTATGTGTTGTTAAGCCATGATTCGCCATATTAAAAAACCAGTGAAGCCGCTTTGGAGTCTTTGTGCTTTAGCAATCATTGTTATTGCACTTTTGATTCAGGTTGCCAGGATAACTGCGCCAAATATCGATTACTTTCATGGTTCAATCGAACAATTTGCCAGCCAACAGCTTAATGCTCAGGTCTCCATTGGTAAAATATCAGCTAAATGGCCTGCTCTTACCCCCGAAGTTATCATTGATGACTTGTCTATCAGGACAGCTACAGGTCAGCCATTCTTAAACATGAACCGCGCCAGTATGCAGCTGGATATATTATTAAGCCTTTTCCATTGGGCTCCTGTATGGCGGCAGGTTGAGGCTGATGGTTTAAGGCTAACGATACGTCAGGATGAAAAAGGTGGTTGGTCCTTGGGTGGCTTGAAACCTTCACGAGATGGCCGTAGCTGGCGTTATCGTAGCCCCAGTGCCCTTTTCTTGATGGCTCGTGATGTTGAGCTTAAAAATGCAGACATTACCTTTGAATTTTTTAATCAACATCGATTGGTTACAGAAATTCCATTTATTGATATCCAAAATAATGGCCACTTTCATCGCTTAACGGCTCAAGCTGCTATTGGTGAAGAATCCAATTTTAAATTTATTTTGGAAGGCGTTGGTGACCCTTCGATCGCTGAACAGTTTTTTGCCAAGGCTCACTTAACGCTTAATAGCTTCCCTGTGGAACGATTGGCTCAGTTATTTAGCCAAGTAGCGATTAGTGCCCAAGATGATTCGTTGCCACCTCACTCCCAGTCAAGCGCAGACCTGAATCTTTGGTTCGATTTTGCTTCCCCCAGCCGTTTTTTAATGAATGGTCATATTGAACTATCTAATGATGAGGCCTCAGATTTTGCTCGGACTAATTATCTTGATATTCCTTTTAGAGCTGATATTGCAGGTGACTACGGTATTACTAGTGGTTTAGCGGTTGGTTTACGCAATATTCAAGTCGATAAACGCCTGTCGTTAAGTCCTACTCACATACTTCTGCACGACAATCAATTAAATGTATCGGTTAAAGATCTTGATGTACAAGAGTTGATAGGATGGGGAGAGCAACGATTTCTCTCGGTTTCGGAGGTAGATAATGCATCCAATAATAACTCAAAGCGAAATAAACTGAAGGAGGTTATTACTACATTATCTCCTCAGGGGGCTTTGCATAATGTTTACTTCACTCTGGATTTGCTTAATTTGCCTCAATTAAAGGTTCAGGCGAACCTTGATAAGGTCGACACTGAGGTCTGGAGGAATATCCCTGGGTTTAAACAAGTCAGTGGTTATCTTGAAGCTGATTTAAACGAAGGTTTTGTATTGGTGGATGCCAAAAACTTCTCATTATTTCCAGATAAAATATATTCCTCTCCTATTTCTGCTCAGTCTGCAAAAGGCTTGGTAGCATGGAATCTTTCGCTGAATGAAAAAAAAGCCAGTGTGTATGGTTATGACTTAAGCATGAAAGGGGATTATGGCAATGCTAGCGGTAATTTTTTACTTGACCTAGTGTGGGGAAGAAAAAAGTCTGAGCAAGCTCAGAATAACAGTGAAAACCATTTAAACTTGCAAATCGGTTTGCAAGATTCAAAGGCCATCTATCATCGTGAGCTTGTACCTAATATCTTGCCCCAGACTTTATTGGATTGGATGAATGACTCTATAAAAGGAGGCGATGTTAAAAAAGCGGGTGTTTTTTATAGAGGCGGATTAGGTAAAAAGTCTAATCGAAGCGTGCAATTTTTTGCAGATATTAATAATGGGCAACTAGATTATAGTGCTGATTGGCCAGCAGTGAATGGTATTGATGGCTCATTGTTAATTGATAATACGCAACTATATGGTGTAATCAATAGTGCGAACATTTACGGCGACGATAATTTTAAAGGATACTTTAGTTGGAATGAAAACTCTACTGACGTTCTTAAAATTAAAGCATCCGGCAGTGCCCCTTCTTCTTCTGGCCTGAAATATATTCAGGAATCCTGGTTAAGTAGTAAGACCGGAGGGATTATTGAGCAATTATCCTCCAAGGGTAGCTTAACTGTTGATGTGGATTTGGATATCCCGTTGAATAACTCTTCATCACCAGCTAACCATATTGTTCGTTTAGGCTTTGACAAGAATGAGCTATATTTTAAAGAACTCGACCTTGTTTTTAATAATATTGATGGGCAGCTTAATTACACAACAGAAAAAGGGTTTGTTTCAAAGGGTTTAGAAGCCATGCTTTTTGACAAGCCTTTTAATCTCTTGGTGGGTGAGAGTTCTGAAGGCGAAGCTTTTGCCAATGCCGAAGAAATTTTAACCATTAAAGCAGCTGGTGAAACAGATGTTAAATCGATAGAGAACTGGATTCAGCAACCGGTGCTATCTTTTTTTAATGGTGAGCTTGCTTACGATCTTAATATCCGAATTCCATTAGCATCTGATTCAAATGCTCTGCCGACATTGTCAATAACATCGGATTTAATTGGTGTTAATACTAAACTGCCTATTCCTTTTAAAAAGCAAGATGCTGATAGTCTATCTTTTTCTTTTGATATGCCATTACAAAATAACATTGTTGATTATCAATTTAAATTGGGTTCCTATTTTTCCGGCCGTTATCGATCCATTGACGGAAGTACAAAAAAAACATCAAAAGCGAAATCAGCTGTAGAACAACCCTATGCTATAACTTTTGCTTTTAGTGATACTCAGGCGCCAGATTTTATAAAATTACCTGAAACAGGGATTAAGGTGTTTGGGCAGTTTTCACAATTTAATGTTGATGACTGGTTGCCATTCTTTCAGTCTTATCCTAATGAGGAAGCAGCTTCTCCTTCGGCTATTGATTTGTTTTTCTCTGCGGATAAATTGCAATTTAAAAACCAAATTTTTAAAAATGTTTTGTTGTCTGGTCAAAGGGAAGAGCAGGGGTGGAGTTTTATTGCGGATAGTGACGATGTGTTAGGCGGTATATATATCGATGATGATAAACAACGCCCTATAGTAGCTGATATCGATTATTTGAAATGGCCTCCAGGGTCAACATTGTCTGAAACAACGATAGCCGATAACAGCCCTAAAGTAGATCCTTTAGCAAATATTAACCCTTCTACATTACCGCCTATGGATATCACCATTAATCGTTTAGTCTATAAAGATAAGCCCTTAGGCAATTGGTCTTTAGAGCTAAGGCCTGATGAGGAAGGTTTAGAAGTGCGCAATATCTATGCAACCGCAGCCGGCTTTTCCTTAATGGGCAAGGCAGAAAATACAGGGGCATTTTTGCGCTGGCAGCCAGCTGTTGGTGCCATTCCATTGTCGACTCGTTTTACGGGAGCTATCGTTGGCGATAACCCTAAAACACTATTTGAGCAATGGGAATTGCCGGCAGCATTGGAAAGTGAAAAAACAAACGTTGACCTAGATTTATTTTGGGCTGGTTCACCTGCATTTTTTGCGATTGAAAACTTAAAAGGCACGATTAATAGTCGTCATACTAATGGCGTCTTTACTCAAGAAAAAACAGATAATGCGACTGATGCTTTGCGTTTATTTGGTTTGTTGAATTTTGATTCATGGGCGCGCCGAGTACGACTGGATTTTTCAGATGTCTATAAGAAGGGAATTGTATTTGATGAACTTCAAGGGCAATTAACATTTAATGAAGGCTTGATTGAGTTATCCGAACCACTGACAATGAAAGGGCCATCAAGCACTTTAATACTATCAGGCTTGATTGATTATCCCTTGGAAACCGTAGATGCTAGATTGACTGCTACCTTACCAGTAGGAGGGAATTTAACAGTCGTTGCTGCATTGGCGGGGGGCTTGCCAGCAGCGGCAGGTGTTTATCTTGTCAGTAAGCTATTTGAAAAGCAGGTTGCAAAAGTTTCCAGTATTAATTACACCATTAATGGTAATTGGGATAATCCTATTGTTAAAGTTGATCAGGTTCAGGATGAAAGTCTTGGCGGTACAGGCTCATCTGCTGTTAGTGAAAATTCAGGTTCATAGCGTGAAACATTACGAATTTTATCTATGATTTATTGAGTAAAATTTCCTGCACGGTTTTAAATAGTTTCTGCCGATATTTATTTGATGCACTGCCTTCACTTTTCTCTTTTTTTGCGTGGCGAATAAATTGCCCGAGCTGTTGTCGGTTACTCTCTGGAAATAAGGTAATAAACTCTGATAATGTGTTAGCGTCATTAGCCTTATCATCTTGATTACTCATGTTAAGTAATCGATCACACCATTCTTCAGCCGGGTTAATAGACTGTTGGCTTTGTCTATCTTGCTGTTTTTGGTCGAGAAGTGCGGCTTGGATTTCATCTGGGTTTTCGGAACGAATGATTTTTCCTATGCGTTGTATTTGTCTGCGACGACTATTGCCCGTTTTTAATCGCTTCGCTAATTCTATTGCATTGATTAGCATATCACTTAATGGTAGTTGAGCTAATTTTTTTGAAGGAAGTAAGACTAATTCATCGCCCAGAGATTGTAATTCGCGCAAGGCTTTTTTAACGGCTGTTTTACTGATGAATTCTTCATCGTCCATATCAGAATGGTGTTCTTCATCGATCATTGATTACTCTCATTGAATAATTTGCGTAGTTATTATTACGCATAGAAAATGGTTGCGAGGCCAAGAAACGCCATAAAGCCGACAACATCGGTGAGTGTTGTTAATGCAACACCTCCAGCAAGGGCAGGGTCGATACCCATACGCTTTAATATTGAGGGTAGTAGTGTCCCGCCGATGGCTGCGGCTAGCAAATTGATGATGGTGGCAACAGCGATAATAATGGCGATGCGAATATCATTAAACCACCAAGCCGTTAATAAGCCTAAAGCGCAGGCCCACAACATTCCATTCATGATTCCAGATGAAATTTCGCGTAATAATAGCCAGTTGCGGTTACTGGAGCCAATTTTTCCAAGCGCCATACCCCTTACAACAACAGTTAAGGTCTGGCTGCCTGCAACGCCTCCCATACTGGCAACAATAGGCATCAAGATAGCAAGAGCGACGACCTTATCAATAGTGTCTTGAAAGAGGTTAATGACCGCGGAAGCAACAATAGCGGTAATCAAATTAATGCCCAGCCAAATTGCACGCCGAGGTGCTGTTTTTAAGAGGGGGGCAAAGGTGTCCTCATCTTCTCCTAAGCCGGACATGCTCATTAATGAATGATCTGCATCTTCGATAATAACATCGACCACATCATCAATGGTAATGCGACCAACAACTTTGCCTTCATCATCGATAACGGGCGCTAAAATCCAGTCGTTTTGCTCAAATAATTGGGCTACTTTACCATCGTCCATATCAATAGGGATTGCTTCGACATCCGTGCGCATGATTTCTCGCACACTAATGCTAGGGTCGGATGTAAGCAGCTTGCTCATGGATAAGGTGCCAAGATAAATATTTTCTCCATTAACAACGACAAGTTGGTCAGTGGATGGCGGGATTTCTTCATGGCGACGTAAGTATCTCAGCACGACATCCAGTGTAAAACGAGGCCTTATAGTAATGACATCCGTATCCATCAAGCCGCCAGCGGTGTCCTCTTCATAGGATAAAACGGTTTCAACTCTGGCGCGGTTTTGTGCGCTCATTGCTGACAGTGCTTCCTGCATTACCTGGTCTGGAAGGTGCTGTAAAATATCGGCCGCATCGTCCACATCCAGAGACTCGGTCAATTCAGCAACTTGTTGACTATCCATATTTTCAACGAATTGAGCTGCAATATCCTCAGGCAATTCTTGAAGAACGTCAGCATGGGATTCCTGATCTATGAGATCCCAGAGATAGATTCGGGCCTTGGGTGGGGAGGAGTTAATTAGGTTCGATATTTCAACAGGCGTCAGGCCGTTGAGCATACGTTTGGCAACGCGTAATTCGCCGTGACTCTCTTGAATTTCTGAAAGCTTGGAAAGGTTAGCTTGAGTTTTGTCGAGTTCCTCGTCAACAGCAGGTTGCATAAATATATCTTCTACTCAAAGCCCTTAGGCTATTATTATTAAATTATTGCTATATAGAAATCTCTATTCATCTTCATCAAAACGATTATTGATAAGCTTTGTGACTTCTGTCGTTGCCAGCTCTTCATCGCTGCCGTTACATTCAAGTACTATATCCGTTCCCTTGGCTGCTGCTAATAGCATTAGGGCCATCACACTTTTACAGTCCACGGTTTTACCATTACTTGTCAGTTTTATATCGCTGGCAAAGCGGTTGGCTGTGCTAGCAAGTTTAGCGGCAGCTCGTGCATGTAAGCCCAATTTATTGATGATAGTCAGTTCAGTGGTAATCATAATCTCAATTCGCGATGACGACACTGTACGTCAGTTAGTGTTTGGCTGAAATGTTCAGCGAGTTTATTGCAAAGGTAGACGGATCGGTGTTGACCGCCAGTACAACCAATCGCAATGGTCATATAGCTACGGTTATTGGCTTCATAACAAGGTAACCAGCGCTCTAAGAAGCCAGAGATGTCATTATACATATCTAAGACTTGTTCCTCTTTCTCCAGGAATTTAATAACAGGCTTGTCATTTCCTGTTAGAGAGCGCAATTTAGTTTTCCAGTGAGGGTTGGGGAGGCAGCGTACATCAAAGACCAAGTCTGCATCGCGTGGTACGCCATATTTGAAACCAAAAGACTGAAATAAGATACTGGCTCCAGGGCTATCGATAGCCAGCATATGGTGTTTTACAAGGTCACGTAAATCGTGAAAGCCCATATCGCTTGTATCAATTGTGATATCGGCAACATCAATGATAGGTTTGAGTAACTCTTTTTCTTTCGCTATTGCGCTTTGTAGGTCAGTTTCTTTATCGCTTAATGGATGGCGGCGGCGGGTCTCGCTAAAGCGTTGTAATAAAATATCGTCATCTGCATCCAGAAAAATAACCCGATGATCGAGTGCCGCTATTGCAGGTGTTTGCATCAGGTTGGGTAAAAGCTCGATATCCGCTTCGGAATTGCGGGCATCAATGCTGACAGCATAATGCTTTTCATCATAAGGAGTAATACGTTCTACCAGAGTAGGTAAAAGTGTTGCGGGCAGGTTGTCGATACAGGTAAAGCCAACGTCTTCCAGTACATGCAGAGCCGTACTTTTGCCTGAGCCTGAGCGGCCACTAATAATGATAAGACGCATACCGCTGATTTCTCCGTTTGGTTTTAACCGCTACTCGATGAAATTCTACACATTGGTGATGGTTTGATAGAGTTCTTCAGTGTTCGCAGCCTGGCGAATTTTTTGCAAGCGGGTTTTATCAGAAAACATCTCTGCCAGTGTTGCCAGGGTTTTTAAATGGTCTTGATCGTGGTCTTCCGGTACGATCAATACAAAAATAATATCGACAGGCTCATTATCAATCGCATCAAAGTCGATAGGGGTTTCTAGTGTTACCAATACACCAATCGTTTTTGCGCAGCCTTTAATGCGGCAATGAGGAATAGCTATACCATTACCTATACCGGTAGATCCCAAGCGCTCACGAGCAATCAAGGCGCTAAATACATTGCCTGGATCCAGCATGGGTTTTTGATCGCAAAGGTGAGATGCAATCGTTTCAAGTAGGCGTTTCTTGCTATTACATTGGTGTTTAAATAATACGCAGTTTGACGAAAGTAACGATTCGATTTCCATAAATTTAACAGCAGGTAGTGGTAAGCATGATCTTACCTAAATAGGTTTATGAGGCACTGTTTCGAAATACAAGTTTCGAAACAGTGCCTCGGAATAAGCAAAGCGCGCATTCTACTGTATTTTGAGGGCGCTTCACATGTGTCTCTGCATTTATAACTAGTGATATAAAAATAGGCTCTTTGTATAAGCCTTTATCAATATATTCCGCAAACCCAATAACCATAAAATGATTATCTTCTTCTCTACTTTACTTTATACCAGTTGTTTACGCTCATTAGATGGGGGGATATTCATTGCTTCGCGGTACTTGGCAATGGTACGCCTTGCAACCTTAATCCCCTGATCTGCTAATAAAGCGGTAATTTTACTGTCGCTAAGAGGCTTTTGAGTGTTTTCAGCTGCGATGAGCTTTTTAATAATGGCTCGAATAGCAGTGGATGAACACTCTCCGCCGCTATCTGTACTTACATGGCTAGAGAAAAAATACTTTAATTCGAAAATGCCTTGAGGGGTGTGCATATATTTATTTGTTGTAACTCGAGATATTGTTGATTCATGCATATCAACTGTTTCAGCTATATCGTGCAACACTAAGGGTTTCATGGCCTCTTCGCCAAAATCGAGAAAGCCTTGTTGTTTTTCCACAATTGCACTGCCAACCTTTAATAAGGTTTCATTACGGCTCTGTAGGCTTTTTAAAAACCAACGTGCTTCTTGTAAATTATTTTTAAGGAAGGTGTTATCGCCACTCGTATCCGCGCGTTTTACCATTGATGCGTAATCGGAATTAATGCGAAGTTTTGGTGCGATATCAGGGTTTAACTCCACTACCCAGCGGTCTGCTTTTTTGCTAACAAAAATATCGGGGACAACATATTCAGTATTATCAAGGCCAATATCATCACCGGGGCGAGGATTCATTGTCTGTATTAATTGAATCGCATCGCGTAATTCATTTTCACGAATGCGTAGTTTACGCATTAAGGTCTTATAGTCTTTGCTACCAAGAAGAGCTATATGTTCTTTAACAATAGCTTTGGCTGTATCAAGCGCTGGAATGTCGGAATCTAATTGGTTGAGCTGGATGAGCAGGCAATCTCCTAAATCTTGCCCAGCAACCCCAGGAGGGTCAAATTGTTGTAGTCTATGCAATACGGCTTCGACTTCGTCGAGTTCAATTTCGTCAATTTGATTTAAAATCCCTGCATGTATTTCGCTGATAGGGGAAGATAGTAAGCCATTGTCTTGGATGTCATCGATAATCATCATCGCTATCAGGCGATCTTGATCCGAAAATGGCGTTAAGTTTAATTGCCATAGAAGGTGGTCCTGTAAGCTTTCCGTGCTACCACGTCGACTTTCGAAGTTATGATCTTCTTCATCTTTATTGGCTGGGCCAACAGGTGCAGTGCTTTGATAAACATCATCCCAGCTGGTATCAACGGGCAAATCTTCAGGTATGGCTTGAGACCATTCTTCGGTGCTTTCGCCAGTACTTTCTGCGGTATTGTGAGTGTCTTCAGTTTGGGAGGGAGAGGGTTCTTCGTGAGGTGCCTCTGTTGCTGCTTTTTCGTTAGGGCTTTGACTGTTTTCGTAAATCGCTTTTTCTTCGATTGTGTTGCCGTCTTTATCGGTCGTCTCATCACCGACTTCGAGCATGGGGTTAGAGTCTAAAGCTTCTTGGATTTCATTCTGTAGATCTAAGGTAGATAATTGCAATAAACGAATGGCTTGTTGCAATTGTGGGGTCATGGTGAGGCTTTGACCCATTCTGAGTTGGAGTGATTGCTTCATTAATACCTACGTCAGTCTAACTAAGATGTTATTGCTAATTTTAGTCAGGACTGGGTGTAGGTGCAAGGGAAATTTAAGCAATTTTTATGCCTAAAATAACAGCAATTAGAGATGTTAATGCTATTTTAATTAGATGTGCTACTTGAAAGTGTTGTGGTTTTAGGCGTTAAGTATTTTAAGAATGAATACTTGGATATCTAATGTGCTTTGTCAAGTTGTTACAAAGTGAACTGCTGACCTAAGTATACATCACGTACGGACTGATTGCTCATAATCTCTTCTGTATTACCTTCCGCGATAATATGGCCTTCGCTGACGATATAGGCGATTTCACAAATAGTCAGTGTTTCTCTAACATTATGATCGGTAATTAATACACCAATGCCGCGGTCTTTCAGGTGAGTAATAATCTGTTTTATATCATTCACAGAAATAGGGTCTACTCCTGCGAATGGCTCATCTAATAAGACAAAATCAGGCTCCGTCGCTAAGGCCCGGGCAATCTCGACTCGGCGTCGTTCCCCGCCAGATAAGGACATACCCAGTGAATCACGTATATGAGTGATATGAAACTCTTGTAACAGTTGTTCCAGCTTATCTAGCCGCTGCTTTCTCGATAAATCCCGACGAGTTTCTAGGATCGCTAAAATGTTATTAGCCACTGATAACTTGCGGAATACTGATGCCTCTTGGGGCAAGTAACCAAGGCCAGCTCTTGCTCGGCCATGCATTGGCAGTGAAGTAATATCCCTTTCATCAATAGTGACAGCACCTTTATCGGCATTGACTAGGCCTGCAATCATATAAAAACAGGTGGTTTTACCTGCGCCATTAGGCCCCAACAGCCCGACAATTTGACCACTGCTAACGGAAATTGAAACATCAATGACTACCGGGCGTTTGTTATATGTCTTGGCAAGATGTTTGGCGTAAAGCGTTGGCATGAAGGTCTTATGAGCTTATTCAGGAGTATTTTGACTGGGGGCTGGAGGGATAACCACATTAACACGGCCATTGCCATTTTCGGGTTGGCTGGAACCTGCTGCTTCAATACGGGCGGCATTGATATCGTAGTCAATTTTGTCGCCGGTAATTTTGGAGCCATCCTGGTCCAGTGAGGCATTGTCTGTCAGAGTAATTATTTTTTTGGTTACGCGATATTCAATAGTATCGGCTTTGGCAATCACATCCCCTTTTTCGGGCTCAGGTTTTTGTTTGAAGCGTGCGGGTTTACCCAAGGCAATCATCTTGGTGACTTGTTTAGCATCAGAGTAAATGGTGACTTTATCTGCACGAATATTCAGCGTTCCCTGTGTAATATCAACATCGCCTTCATAGATGGTAAGGCCACGCTTATCATCTCTAATAGCAGAATCCGAGCTGATATGAATGGGTTGTTGGCTATCTTCGGGAAGTGCAATAGCCAATGGGCTAATAGCAATAACTGCACTAGCAATAGTCATCAGTAAAATCATACACTTAGCAAAGCGGCTTGATTGTATTGTCGGGTTATTGAGATGCTGCATAGGTGCCTCTAACATTAGAGAGTAGCTCAATACGTTTTTCATCAAAAAAAACTTTTAGGCCTGTTGCCTTAGTTGTACCAGTTATATCCGTGATGATAACAGGTTTATCGGTTTCAGCGTATCGACGGTTTGGCTCTATTGTTAATCGTGTTGTTGTAAACTGTGTTTGACTTCCATTTTCTTGTGTTTGTTTGATAACTACATCATCAATCAAGATAAGTTCGTCCACCTTTTCATTTCCTTCTGCCGTTTTTGACGATAATACCCAGGGGGCATTACCTTCTTGTTGGTCGTAAATAATAAGATGGGGTTGCTCCAGAATAATCTCTGGTTGTGTTGGGTTGTTAGTAGTTTCGAAGTAGTTAATTTTTTGGGCGTTAAGAGAGTAGTCTAGTTCGCCTGATTCAGTATATTGTAGTGTGCGTGCCCCTAAAATATAGGAAGTTGGGTGGTTTGGTGTTCGTTGATCAGTATTTTCCAAGAAATCTTTTAATTCCTTTGGCGGTGAACGCCAGAGTAAAAATACCAGAGCTACAGCACATGATAGTGTAAGAAGAGTTCTCCAAAGCTTTGGCATCAATCAATACTCTTTAGAGATATGCATTAAGTGCTTGTTCAAAAGTCCCTTGAGCTAGCATGATTAAATCGCAAGCTTCTCGAACCGCACCATGACCTCCACTGAATTGGCTTTGCCAGTGTGTGTGTTGTTTAACGGCCCAGTGCCCATTGGCTACCGTCATGCCTAAACCAACTCGTCTGATCAGGGGTAAGTCTGGATAATCATCACCGATATGTGCGATATGGTTGTATTCAATGGGTAATATTAGTCGAAGTTCTTCGAGTGCCTCGAGCTTATCTTCTCTCCCTTGAATAAGGTGTTCAATGCCTAAAGCCTTGGCTCTTTTTTCAACAATATGACTTGTGCGTCCCGTGATGATGGCCACAGCAACGCCACTTTTTTGTAGCATTTTAATGCCATGCCCATCTAAAGAGTTGAATGCTTTTAGCTCATCGCCTGTATTCGTGAAATAGAGTCCTCCATCGGTGAGTACGCCATCAACATCAAGAATTAATAAGCGAATATTACGGGCACGATCAATAACCGTGGCATCAATATCAGACAGTTTCATAAGGCAATTTTATTCGATTCTTTGAGTTAGAGAGTTTCATAAATAGTTTCATAAAAGGTTATGCTGAACTGAGCCTTTAAGGTAGCGATAAGACTATAAAATACCAGAGCGCAAAATATCATGCATATGGATAACGCCAATAGGATGCTGACTGTCATCAGCAACAATCAATGCAGTGATAGATCGTTGTTCCATTAAACCTAATGCTTCAGCTGCCAACATTTGCTCATTAATATAAGAGGGGTTGGGAGACATTACTTCTTTAATTATCGCTTTATTGATATCAATTTTATTGTCGATGGCTCTACGTAAATCGCCATCAGTAAATACGCCAGAAAGCTTACCATTACTATCTAAAACTGTTGTAATGCCTAGACCTTTTTGTGTCATTTCGACCAGAGTTTGGGTCAATGGAGTCTCTTCTGAAACGGCAGGTAATTCCTTATCGGCATGCATGATATCGCTGACTTTTAATAGTAGCCTTCGTCCTAAGGCGCCACCTGGGTGGGAGAAGGCAAAGTCTTCCGCAGTAAAACCTCTGGCTTCTAGTAGTGCAACTGCTAAAGCATCTCCCATAACCAATGTAACCGTTGTGCTGGAGGTCGGCGCTAAATCTAGGGGGCAAGCCTCGCATTCAACACTGATGTCAAGGTGTGCATCACCTTGTTGGGCCAAAGGTGAATCTGATTTGCCAGCCATACTAATTAATGGAATATCGAGCCTTTTAATTAAAGGTAGAAGTGTGACCACTTCAGCAGAGCTACCAGAATTAGAAATGGCAATCACAACATCATTTTTGGTTATCATACCGAAATCGCCATGGCTGGCTTCGCCAGGATGGACAAAAAATGACGGTGTCCCTGTACTTGCCAAAGTGGCGGCAATCTTTTTGCCAATATGCCCTGATTTCCCCATGCCAGTCACAATGGTACGACCCCTACAATTTAAAATAATATTGCAGGCCTTAACAAAGGCATCATCAATACGATCAACAAGCGCATTGACTGCTGACATTTCCATTGTGATGGTGCGTTTGCCAACATTGAGAAAAGTCTGATCACTGGTGATGTCGGTATTCGAAGACTGGCTCATGGTGAATAATCGATACTCTTCTCTTAAATAATAAAGTTTTAAAATAGTAAGGTGTAATAAGTGCCATACAATAGTAACAAGACTATGCCCGTGAGTCTGCCTAATTGGCTATGGTTATTGTTATTCTTTAAATAACTGAAGAGCATGGCACCACCGAGAAATAGTGTAATACCTACCATCGCTAAAAAGTCTCTCGAAAATACTTCACTGCCCATCAAAATAGGCTGAATGGTCGGTGCTATTCCCATCACTAGCAGTAAGTTGAAAATATTTGAGCCAATCACATTGCCTATAGCAATATCGTGGTGTCCTTTTAGCGCGCTGGCAACTGAGGCTGCAAGTTCAGGAAGACTGGTACCTACAGCGACGACTGTTAGACCAATAATTAATGGGCTAACGCCAAGGTTAAGTGCAACAACCTTGGCGCCCCATACCAGTATTTCAGCACTGGATATTAGTACTATCAACCCAATAATAAACCAAAGAATCCCTTCTTTTAGTGATGTGCTTTCAGGTAGCTCTTCTACTTCTTCTGGATGTTGTTTTTTCGAGTAGGCAATCCAAGCCAATAAAGGCATCAGTAGACTGACTAAGACGAGCCCTTCCCAAAATTGGAGGTGGCCATCCCATAAAAAATAGCCAGATAAGGCCATAACAGCCAACATAATGAGATATTCTTGCTTCAAAATATGGCTTTTGATAGGGAGAGGAGCAATTAATGCTGTGACACCTAATACAAGGCCTACATTGGCCAGATTGGACCCTAGTGCGTTACCAATAGCAAGTTCGCCAGCATCTTTAAGAGAGGAGCTAATAGAAACAACAACTTCGGGTGCCGAGGTGCCAAAAGCGACCACTGTGAGGCCGATAATAAGCTTAGATAGGCCAAATTTGTCCGCAATGGTGGCGCTGCCCTCTACAAATTTATCTGCACTCCACACTAAGCCGGCAAATCCAGCTAAAATTGCGATCCAAGGGAGTAACGTGTCCAGCATAATTCAGTCTCTGTTCAGCTCAAATAGGTTATTTTGGGGTTTGTGTGATCTATTACTTATGTCAATGAAAGAGGCTGTAATAGTGTTTAAGCGTAGGGGTGCAGATGGTATAGTGTGCCGTCCTGGATGTCAGTAAAAATTATCGTAAGGAATCAAATTTCCGGAGAAGTGTATGTTACTAAATATGATAAATGCAAAATGGTTAACGGCAGTATTGGGAGCTATTGTTTTGTGTTTCTCTCAATTATTATCAGCAGATGTTAAGGTTGTTGAACAAAAGTTTGATTCAGAGCCTCATCAAGTTGTACAAGAAACAACCTTGAAGGTGTTGTCAGCGATTGATGGTGGACTTGACCCAGTTAAGGAGCCTGAAAAGTTTGTTGCGCAACTCTCTCAGATTCTCGACCCCGTTGTCGCATTTGACTATATCGCCCGGGGCGTGATGGGTAACTATGCTAAAAAAGTCAGTAAAGACCAGACTAAACAATTCTCTAAGGCATTTAAGCTGGGGCTGGTGACGACTTACGGTAAAGGTATGGCCAATTTTAGTGACTTGGAAGTGGCGGTGCTAATGCCAGAAAAACCATTAGGTGATCAACGCCGAATCGCTGTTGTTCAGGAAATTCGAGGAGCATCCAATACCAATCAGGTTTCTTATTCCATGGCAAAAAATAATAAAGGGCAATGGAAGATGATTAATGTTGTCTTGAATGGGATTAATCTAGGGCAAACATTCCGTGGGCAGTTTGCTGCAGAAGTTGAGAAAAATAAGGGTGATGTGACAAAAACGATTAATGAATGGGGTAAAGGTTAATACATTGCTAATTTGGGATAATGCTGAGTAGTGTTATCCCCCCGTTTATTTTTTAAAATAGCTTCATATCTTCTTTTCTTACTTTCCTCTTTTCTTATTGACCCTTATAAGTTTTCTCTAAGGACTTATCTTTGAGAAAAATAACTCTTTAGTTGCTTGGGATTTAGCAGGTTAAACACGTATGTATAAGTTGGTTTTTTATGTCCCGGAATCTCACCATCAGCAGGTTAAATCCGCTGTTTTTAGTAGCGGCGCAGGGAAACAAGGTGATTATGATCAATGTTGTTGGCAGGTGTTGGGGGTTGGGCAGTTTCGCCCTTTAAAGGACAGCCAGCCTTTTTTAGGAGAGCAAGGAAAATTAGAGCAGGTTCCTGAATATCGAGTTGAGATGATTTGCGATGATGGATGTATTCAGGCAGCTGTATCAGCACTTAAACAATCTCACCCTTATGAAGAACCTGCTTATGATGTTATACATCTATGTGACTTCTAACGTAGGCTAGCGGTCTTGGTGTGATCGTGTTAAGACCTGAGATCGAAAAATAAAATCTTGTTGTTTATTGTCCTGAAAGTAATATTTTAGTGTTTCTTCCACTACGGGGAAAGCTAGTTCATCCCAAGGGATATCTGGCTCGTCAAACAGTTGAACATCCAAAGATTCTTCTCCGGGACCAAAGTTCATGTCGACTAACTCGGCTTTATAGAAAAAATAGACTTGGTTGATATGTGGCAGGTCGAACATTGTGTAAAGCTTCTCAAGCTTCAGGGTCGCTTTTGCTTCTTCCCAAGACTCTCTTGTTGCTCCTTGTTCTATTGTTTCTCCATTCTCAAGAAAGCCAGCGGGTAGGGTCCATAGGCCATGTCGAGGTTCTATCGCACGCTTACATAGTAGAACTTGGTTGTTATATGTTGGCAGGCAGCCAGTGATGATCCGAGGGTTTTGATAGTGGATAGTACCGCATTCAGGGTCGCTACAGACATGTCGTTCGCGATTATCACCCGGCGGTATGAGCCACTTGACCGGTGTTCCACAGATACTGCAAAAATTCATAATGGTCTCTCTTGAATTGAGAAACCATTATAATGCAGTCGCTAGGCGAAAACTAACTTGCAGGGAAGGTTAATACCTTAGCTGCGGTCTTTTCTTCGGCCTGGAATGCATTTATTTCGCCGCGCAAAGGATCATTGACTCCTGTGATATCATTTAGCCATACCCGTAGCTCTGCAAATGATTCATGCATCATTTGACTCATTTTCATGCAGGCTCCCATTGGTGAGTCAGAATGAAGTTGGCGTTGAGCATCAATTTGGAACTGTAAGCCACGAAGTCGGCGACGACTTGATTCGGGTGCTTGGCTGATTAACAATTCTACTTGTTCTTGGCGAAATTGCTCTAATTCTTCTGGTTTTTCTTGAGCCAGTTTAAGTAACTGATCAAAGCTTGGAAAATCTGACATACTACTACTACTCCTATCGTTGCTCTATGCGCTGAGGCCCCCACCTCGAATACCACATAAAACATTGAATAAATGGTCAATTGGACAATTCTTATACTACAAAAAAAACTTTGCTATGTAGATAGCTATTATTAGACTAAATTGTTATTAAAAAACTGGTAGGGAAGGTTTCATATTGGCTTAAACGACAGTTTTTTAAGGCTGACTATGTCAAAATTGGATATTTACCAGCAAAAAGTGATTAATTTGCTGCTTAATCCTTGTTCAAAGGTCTATTTTTTTTATAACCATTTTATGCTGTTGTTGCTCATTTCTATGCTATGAAACTTAATTTTCAACTACTTCAATCTTGTTTAAGTCCCGTATCTGATAACCATCACCCTAAAGATTGGTCAGGCCATGCTGCGGTCCTAGTTCCTTTAGTTGATGATGGTAAGAAAACCTCTTTGCTTTTAACGCGACGAGCGATACATATGACCCACCATGGAGGTGAAGTGGCATTCCCTGGAGGCATGTGGGAACAAGGGGATCATTTCCCCCATGTTACGGCTTTAAGGGAGGCTCAAGAAGAGGTGGCGCTTGATCCTGAGTGTGTACAGTTGCTCGGTACTTTACCTGCTATGCCAACACGTAACAAAACTCAAGTGACACCTGTAATAGGTCTTATTGAGGCGGGTTTGCCTTTGGTGCCTAGTCCAGATGAAATTGAGAGTATCTTTTATGTGCCACTGTCTGAGTTACTTCCTGATAAGCGGGTTCGTACCGATATTTTTGCTAGTCGAGAGCATCCTGTTTGGGCGCCTGCATATGACTTTCAGGGTTATGAGATATGGGGGTTTACGGCTGGCGTGATTAAAGTTCTATTGGAGCAGAGCCTAGATTTTCATTTTTCTCGTGAGCATCATGCTCCAGAAAAATTTTGGTAGAATGGCAACATTGATAGTTGTGTGTGATAAGTATTATGTCTACTAGTGAGGATGGCGAAAAAAAGGAGCGAAATGTGCCTTCGCCTTGTATTTCTGTATGCGCATTAAATGAAGATGATGTGTGCACAGGGTGTTATCGTAATGTTCAAGAAATTCGTGAGTGGCGAGATCTAACGAACCCTCAAAGGCGTGAAGTCATTAATAGGGCGCTTGAGCGAGAAAAGCGTGTTAATCCCTTTCTGTAATTAGTGCCCTTTTAGTGGGCTATTCTTCTTCCTCTTCGGGGATTAGCCTGACTTTGGCGCTTTCGATCATTGTGCTCGAAATTTTCACGGTTTCGAAAATATAGTCTTGGATCATAAAGCTAATCTGCCCTTTGGGGATATTTTCAAGGTATTCCATCATTAATCCATTTAGGGTTTTGGGGCCGTCTGTTGGTAACTCCCAGTCTAAATTGCGATTGATATCGCGAATAGAAGCGCCGCCATCAATGATGTACCAGTCATCTTCTGCAGGCATAATTTCCAGTTCACTTTGATCGGCTAAGTTAGTCGTGAAATCGCCTACTATTTCTTCTAGTAAATCAGCCAGTGTGATTAAACCTTGAATTTCCCCATACTCATCAACGACTAATGCCATATTATGTTTTTGGTTCTTAAAATGGATCAACTGTTTGTGTAGCGGTGTACTTTCAGGGACAAAATAAGGGCTTATTATATGTTCAAGAATACTGTCGTGAGTGAGTGTTGCCTTACTGTATAGAAATCTGGGTGTAAAACGTAAATGCAATATCCCGATTACATTATTGATATCGCCTTCATAGACAGGTAAGCGTGTATATTCCGCTGTTTCCAGTTGTGCAATGATGCTCGTGATGTCGTCTTCTATATTGACCCCTATGACCTCATTACGAGGGATCATAATATCCTCAACTGTGGCTTTTTCGAGGTCTAAGATATTTAACAGCATTTCTTGGTGGTCATCTGGAATTAAGCCACCTGCTTCGCCAACGACGGTGCGTAATTCGTCAGGGTTCAAGTGCTCATGTGCCTGCACATTCGTAGTGTTTACCCCGCATAATTTGGCAAGGTTATTGGAGATATGGTTAACCACCCATACTGCGGGATAGAGCAGTGATAGCAGAGGCTTTAGCATGTAGCTAAATGGAAAAGCGACTTTTTCAGGGTGGAGTGCGGCGATTGTTTTTGGGGTCACTTCCGCAAATATTAATACGGCTAGTGTTAATAAGACGCTGGCAGTAAATACAGACTCTTCACCATATAAGCGAATAGCGATAAGTGTGGTCAATGCAGCTGCAAAATTATTGGCCAGATTATTGCCAATTAAGATAACGCCAATTAGTCTGTCTGGACGTTTAAGTAGTGATGCTGAGCGTTTAGCCCCATGGCTTCCTTTTTTCTCGAGATGACGCAATCGATACCGATTGAGAGACATCATAGCGGTTTCAGAGCTAGAAAAGAAAGCAGAGCATAAAATGAGTAGTGCAAGAGAGCCAAATAGGAAGCTCAGAGGTATGTCGTTCAAGGATGGTTCAACTTAGCATTGTACATAGAGGGTATATTAATGAGTTTGGCCAGATTGGCAATAGTTGATTTAATGGCCATTTATGATTGAATATTGATCAATGATTCTATACAGGCAGATGCGATCATTGATTTATCAATGATACTGCACCCTGTCCAATAGAGGCTGTCACCTGATTCAGCCGATTGGCTCCATAAGCATTCAATACCCAGTTGAAAGTTTGTTCTGAGGTTCACGCTACTGGGAAGAATGAGCCTTATTTGATGAGATGAATCAATCCTCAGCTCATTCCCAATCAGTAATAAACCCTCTTGGTGAATATCGACTAATTTACCAACAGGCTGATCACGTAATTGATCAATAACTTGAATATTGGCTGATAGCTTATGGCGTCTCAGCTGTCTTCTATTTGCTAGTGCGTTTGACATTTCCAATGTGTAACGTCCTTTTACAGTTTAGTTTAAAGATTTTGCTTCTTTATCCAAGCGTTGGAAAATCTTCTCTAAAGCGCGTTCAAACAGTGGTTTGGTACTGCCAGCAACAATTTTTGCTTCTTCTGACATGATTTTACGAGCCAGCTCCAGTCGTGAAATCATCACTACTTTATGGCTGGTGCTATCAACCAGCATATATTTCATCAGCTTAGAACTGAAGCCGTTTACTTTCAGTCGTAGGTTATCTGGAAATTCAAACCAGGTGCCTGGCTCAATTAATTTCAGATAATTAATGACTTTCTCTTCCTCGTCGGTGGGCTGCTCTTCTGTTTGTTTAATCGGTTCTGGCTCACTGATTGGGAGCGGTTTCACATTTTCAGTTGTCTCAGTCGTTGAGGTTGTTGCGGCGGGTGTTGCGGTGACCGCTTCGTCTGGTTGTGTAGATGCTGCTTTGGTGTACTTCTTAACAGTAGCGATTTTAAGGGCTGTAAGATCAACAAGGATTTTTTTGGCCTTCGTTTGATCATAGCCCATGGTATTAAAGCCGATTTTGATGGCTGTTAATATTCCATTGAAGCGCGGTTCTAATTCGCTGCGATCAACGTCATCATCACGAAAATTAAAGAAATAAACCAACTCATCAACAACGCGAAGCGCCTGTTTCCAAAGTGCTTCATTATTGCTGTCACGAAGCTGTAATAATGTTAGGTAAGTAAACCAAGGTTTGAGCAATTGAATGACTGCTGAAGGCAATTTGACGCCTTGAACGCGGGATTCTAGCTCTTTTTTGCCCCGTTGCTTCGCTAGGCGAAGTCTTTCCTGACCTTGAACCCGCTCTACATTGTTGCGCTCTTTTAGCTGATGTTTGTGGTGTAGTTTGTTTTTGAGCCGGTTAAACTCAAATAAAATCTCAGCAAATAAGCGAACATCATTTTTGAACTCGTCCATAATGCGCATAACAACAGCTTTGATTTCATCGTACATGTCATATTGCGCAGAGCCATCATTATTGACCCAATTTGCACCTGCTTCAGCAAGGCTATCTAATAGCAGCCTGGCAGGATGCTCAGGCTTTTCAAAGAACTGAGTATCAATAAAAGCGAGTTTTAGGAATGGCGTATGTAAGTGGCTCAATAATGTCTTTACGGAGTCGGGCAAGCTTTCATCTGTCAGGATGTATTCAAACAAAATACCAACGAGGTCAATAGTATACATGTCCTGAGGGTCAACCTTGCCATCAGGGGATTCTTTGGCAAGTTCATCCGCAATTTGCTTGTTGGTATCAATAATACTTTGAGGATCGATATTTTTTGCTTCATGAATCAGTACAGTCTTTGTTGACTGCACATTTTCAACAGCATCAATAATCTGTTGGTTAACAAATAATATAGGCGGATGAGAAACTTTTTGGTCGGGAGTATTAAAAGCTTCTGGTGATGCAACATCTGAAACAACAGGAGGTTTCCCAGGACCATCGTCAGTTTCATACTGACGAGTTTGTTGTAACAAAGACCGGATGGCATAGACTAACTGAATCTGGTCTCCATCTTTAATAGGTTGATCATCATAGATTTCATTGCCTGCACTAGCTTCTTCACTATTGGGCTCTAGGTAAGGATTATTCTCAACATTCTTTTTGACGTCATAAGTATTTTCAGTAACGCCTTGATCGTAGCGTAAGTTTGGCAATATCCCTTCGGATATAAAATACTCGTTTGTTGTGCTGTAAAGTGGTTCTAGGTATTTGTAGATTAAACTGGCAAATACTTTATAGGCTGTCAGCTTAGACTCTGTATTGAGTGTGGTAAGTGTCAAGCTAGAGCGTAGAGCGACGCAAAATTGGAGAGGCGAGATGGGGTTGTTGTGCTCGTCAACAGTTTCACCACCATTAATGCTGCCAAAACGCTTTTCAAGTCTCCACAACTCATCCTGAAATTCAATATTACTTTCGTGAGCGATTGTTTTAATGGCGATTGTTTCTTCTAGCTCATCATTGTCAATCAGAGACCAAATCTTATCCTCAGGATGAGGCTCTCGAAGGTAAGTAGAGAGGGCTTTACGTTGGAATAGATCAAACCCATGGTTTATTTGATCACCAAAGTTGAGTTTTAAGCGGTCTGAGTTCGCTCTGAATTCTCGCAGGTTATCCATGGCAACAAGGTTGCCCTGGTTGGTCGTCGCTTTATCGATATTTTCGTTTAATTTCGTATCTGCTGCTTCTACAAACTCTTGAAACAGCATATCTGCTTGATTAACTGCCACTTCCTGGCAGTGGTTAATCCAGGCTGCTACCTTAATATCATACGATGTAACCTTGCCTGCGGATACCGAACGCAAGTGCGGACGAGGTTTTTCTATCGATTTTTCATTTTCAGTCATTCACTTCACCCTGACTTTACGTTAATCCATCATTATTAAAAAATAAGATCCAGAAACAACAATAGATTGTATCCTACTGATTATGTCAGCAGCAGAATATGTTGTATGACTGGTTTTGTATAAATGTGACCTACATCACATAGTATAAAATAAATACAGTAAGTTTGCTTATAACAAATGAGTTTTTTAAAATTTCCTTAATAGGCTAAATAGTTATTTCAATATAACCTCTAACACTAATTTGCTACCAAAATAGGATAGCATTAAGAGGCAAAATCCGCTGAGGAGCCATTTGCCCGCAGTATTCCCACGCCAGCCCAGCTTATATCTTCCCCAGAGTAATGTTGCAAACACACACAATGCGAACAGTGATAATACCGTTTTATGGACTAAGTGCTGGGCAAAAATATTGTCTAGATAAATAAAGCCAACCACAATACCTAAACCTAGTAATATCACTCCTGACCATACTAGTTCAAACATGAGTGATTCCATGGTTTGTAGAGAAGGTAATAGCCTCATTATTCCTGTAAGCCGATGTTGTTTGAGTTGGTGGTTCTGCCAACTCCATAGAATGGATTGTAGAGAGGCGATGGCTAGAATACTGTAAGCAATGATGGATAATAAAATATGTGCTGCAACGCCCAGATTCACAGCAATAAAATGAGGCTCTGATTGTTTGATTGCAATTGATAATGCGATCGAGATTATTGAAAGCGGGAACAGAAAGATAAACAGGTTGTGGAGAGGTTTGCGTAAACTGCTGGTCAATACTATAGCATTGATCGCTAGAAATATTAGGGATGCCATATTGTGTATGCCCAAATTAATGCCATTAGGCAATATCATTAACTGCTGCAAGCCAATCGCATGTGTAATGATGGCGCTGGTTGTTAGGGCAAATAGTGGGCGTTGTTGTAAGTTTTTCTGTTGCTTGATTAGGGTCAGCAGATAGGTGCTAGCACACAGATATAAAAGCAATGCGGAAAGGTTTGCGGTCAATGACAACATTCAATAAGTCTTCTGTGCACAAGTAAGTGTTATTCGTTAAAAGTGCTAGTTTGTCACAGGAATGGGTAGATGAGAAGTTGGATTAAGCCACACAAGCAAAAACGCCCTGACAAGCAGGGCGTTTTACTATTACAATTAATGACTAGAGAGCTTTAATTTGGCTGTTAAGGCGACTCTTATGTCGTGCAGCCTTATTTTTGTGCAAAATGCCTTTGTCTGCCATGCGATCAATAACCGGTACTGCTGCTGCATAAGCTGTCGTTGCAGTTTCTTTATCGCCAGCTTCAATAGCTGTAATAACTTTTTTGATGTAAGTGCGAACCATAGAGCGCAAGCTGGCGTTATGCTTGCGTGCTTTTTCATTCTGGAGAGCACGTTTCTTCGCTTGAGGTGAATTTGCCACCGTTGGGCTCCTATATTTTATGTATATATGTAAAGTAAATCATTAGCTGCATTAACAACTAATGTGAATAACTGTTGAGTTTACTGACCGAATATTAATACTTGGGGTAAATTCAGGGGGCGCAATTATGCCAGCTGTTGAAGGATTGTCAACTACTTAGGCTCAAGTTCTAAATCGGCTAATTTATCTCTCTTGAACTGGGCAACGCGGCGGCGTTTTTTTCGTTCGTAATCATAGTCAATTTCATGCTCAGAGAATAAGGGGTTAGCTTCGCATTCAATACAGCAGTCAGCTCCTAACTTCTGTAGTATTTTGCTGTAGCGTTGGGCTTGCTCATGGGTGAGTCCACGCTTTAAGGTGATGATTTTGCCTGAAAATAACTGCTGTAACGATGCTTCATCATCGAGTTTAAAGGCTTCAGAAAACCGCTTGGCCACATCATGGGGTGATTGACCATTCAGTGTCGTTCCGGAAAAAACGACTTTATAGGTAGGTGTAAATGTGTTCATAAAAGACTCATCCTTAAATGTCAAAAAAACTCTCCTGCCTATATTTAGGTATTACAAACAAAGAGAGTTGTACAAATCTATCTGATTGATCGTATTTTATACATGGTCAAGAGAAAAAGATAGATTTATGCGCCGATTCTGACTTTTTGTGTCTTTTTTTCTTAATATGTGACCTATTTTGCATAAATGGGTTAAAAATTGCTCAGCCAAAGTGTCTGATATGGCGCCATAACTAGCTCTTTTGCTGAGTTATCGAGCTGAATACCGCTGATTAAATCATGCCAATGGTCAGTGATAATGAGGTTAATGCTAGATAATAAGACAGTTTGTGGTGAGTCACTGATATTGTTTAGGCAGAAAATGCTTTGCCTGCGGTCCAGGCTTTGCCTCCAGAAGGCGAAGATTTGATCATTGATATGGAGGGTAAATTGGGTGGCGTTTGGGTGGAAAGCGGGCTGCTGTTTACGAATATTTATAAGAGTCTTTAGTTGATGTAATACCTGGCTGTTGTGGCTCGTTTGTTGGCTTAGTTGGCTTTCTAGTTCTTCTGAGCGCCATTCATGCCGATTAATGGCGCGATTGTGGGCTTTTTGTTTTATCCCTTCGATGTCATTTTCTGTGGCCAATAGGCTATGAATATAGAATGCAGGGATTCCTTCCAGTGCCAACATCACGGCATGGGCACAAACAAAGCGTGCAATTTGCCATTGGTCCTTGCCTCGGGTGGTGCCTTTGAGGGCGTCAAAAAGGGCAATATTGATTTCATAGGGTTTGTTAATGTTATTGTCGAGTGCTCGCCAGGAAACTTTTCCACCGAAAGAATCCATGGTGTTGGTCAATGTTTCCAACTCTTCATCGCTTAATAAGCCTTCTACTGGGCGTAACCCTATGCCATCGTGTGAGGCAATGAAATTAAAGTATGTTGTCCCGTTTTGAGCAGGAGGCATGCTCATTAACCAGTGCTTAAGATGGCGACAATCTCCAGTAATTAATGTATTCAGTAGCAACGGTGGCAGTGAAAAGTTGTATATGCAATGAGCTTCATTACCATTGCTAAAATAGGATAAGTTTTCACGGTTAGGGATGTTGGTTTCAGTGATGATAATGGCATCTTTTTGGGCATGCTCAATCAGTGAACGTAAAAGACGTACCATTTCATGTGTTTGTGGAAGGTTAATACAGTTGGTACCTTCTTCTTTCCACAAGAAAGCAATGGCATCAAGCCTGAATATACGAATACCATGATCCAGATAGTAGCGGATAATGCTGACCATCTCGCACAAGACATCTGGGTTACTAAAATTTAAATCGACTTGATCATGACTGAATGTACACCAGACGTATTTTTTTTCACCCCCGCTATTCGTTTCGCGTAACAGTGGTGTTGTTCGTGGTCGTACAACCGCTGATAAATCATCGTCAGGTGATTTAGTGATAAAGAAAGACTTTCCTGGGGCTTCGTCATTCATAAATTGTTGGAACCATTGACTATCTTTAGAGCAATGATTAATAACCAAGTCAGCCATGAGCCGAAAGTCTCGGCTGATAATATCAATATCGTCCCAGTCGCCTAATTGATCATTGACTGCTTTGTAGTCAATAACAGAAAAGCCATCGTCTGCGCAATAAGGAAAGAAAGGTAAAATATGAACGGTGTTAATGTAACCGTGAAAGTGTTGATGTAAAAAGTGATGCAGTGTTTTTAACGGTGGCTCGTTGTCTTTAATGACTGAGTTGCCATAAGTAATAATGGCGATGTCGTGTTCTGTCCAATGGTTGTGATGTTGGAGAGGCGTAAAACAAAACTCATCAAGACGCATGATATGTATGAGCTTTTTTGCTAACGACTGCGAATCAATATTGTTGTAGATGATATTAAGGTGTTCTTCAACGCGTTCTGTTAATTGGTTTAATGTTACGTTTTGCATAGAGTTTTCAATCTAATCTATTAATAAATAATATCTGTGAAATGTAGAAGTGTGTTTAATACTATCTATGAAAAAATTCATTGTGATCTTCCTCTACCGCATGACGTAATCTTTCATATATATTCGGTATTGCGCTTACGACACGGTTCCAACTTGGGATGAAAGGGCTTTCCATTGGGTTATCGATAAATTCTTGGCCGGCTGTCATGATGTTTTTGCAGAACATTTCTACCGCTAGCTCTTCTTTGTGAACATCAAGGTTTAAACCATTAATAATCGCATCATTTTTATAGGTTTCTACAAAGTCTAATGCAATGCGGAAATAGGTCGCTTTGATCGTTCTGAATGTTTCCGGTGTAAAAATGACGCCTTGTGTGGCAAGCTTGCGGAATAAGGCCTTACTGATGTCGATCGACATTTTAGATAAACCTGCATTTGCGTCATCAATCGAAAGATCCTGATGTTTGTGGTCATAGGTTTCCGCTATATCAACTTGGCATAAGCGATTGTTTGCAAAGTTTCGATGAACTTCGGAGAGTACGCCAACCTCTAATCCCCAGTCGCTGGGAATGCGAAGGTCTGAAATGACATCTCGCCTAAAAGAGAACTCTCCTGCTAATGAATAGCGGTAACTATCCATATAATCGAGGTAGGGTGATGATCCAATGGTGCGCTTTAATGCTCGCAGTAAAGGCGTTACTAATAAGCGACAAACTCTACCATTCATGGTTTGACCTGCTACACGTGCATAATAACCTTTGCAGAATTCATAATTAAAATTTGGGTTGGCCACAGGGTAGATAAGGCGTGCCAATAAGCGGCGGTCGTAAGTAAGAATGTCACAGTCATGCAGTGCAATTGATTCACTTTTTCCTGATGCAAAAATATAACCCATGCAATACCAGACATTGCGCCCTTTTCCGAGTTCTTTCGGTGCAAGCCCAAGTTCCTGTAACTCTTTGTCGATAGCTTGTAAACGAGGTCCATCATTCCATAGGACTCGATGGTGTTGTGGTAACTCACCAAAAAAATCTAATGCTTTTTTATATTGCTGTAAATCAGCTCTGTCTAAGCCGATAACAATTTCATTGAGGTAAGGGACTTTTTTTAAGTGGCTAATAATATTGGGCAATGCTTCGCCTTCTAATTCTGAATAGAGAGAAGGTAACAGTAGAGACATTGGGCGTATTTTGGAGAAGCAGACTAATTCGTATTCTAGTTCTTCCAAGCTACGGTTAGAAAGGTCATGTAAGGTTGTGATAATACCATTTTGATAAAAGTCGGCCATTTGTGGCTCCTGTTGATGTTAGTTTTTACGTAGCTTAAGAACTATTTGCTTTAAAAATAATATCTTCTAAGGTTTCTGCCCAGCCAGTTGGGCCAGTATGATTGCTGACGATTTTATGGGGGTGATCAAAAGTAGGTGGGTCATTGACAGGGGAGCGAATCACAATTGCAATGTCTGCAGCTTTCAACATGTCTATGTCATTTTTGCCATCACCCAGTGCAATGACTTTGATGTTTTTTTTATATTCCTGTTGATAATGATTTGCTAACCATTTTGTTGCGTTTCCTTTATTGGTGTTGCCCATTAAATGGATAAAGCGACCGCCTTCCGTGTAGTGTATTTTTTGAGTTTGAATATACTGTAGAAACTCTTCTCGCTGTTCAGCTGTTCCTAACCATTGAAGGGGTTCCGTATAGTGTCTATCCATCGAGAGTGCAGCTTCCGCACTGGATAGGCCGGTTATTTTGACGATGTCGCTTATTTTTGATTGGTGGTAACTGCGATACCGTGATTTTATCTTTGATGGAAGCCTGTTAAGCTGACTGGTAATTTGATCTCTCGAGCTACCAATAATCACTTCCCAAAAATGTCCTCTTAACCTTGCCTCCTTGATATGTGTCGAAAAGTAATGCTCGGGAACCATAATGGCCGAGCCATTTTCGACAATAAAAGGGTGTTTGTTCTGTAGTGATAACCGTAGCTGTTCGATTTCCCTGGTTGTTTTACTGCTATTGATCACAACGGGTATTTTGTGTTGTTTTAGTGCCTTTAATGTTTTTTTTGCTGCTTCAAAGCTATAGGTATGATGGTCCAATAAGGTTCCATCGAGGTCGGTGACGATTAACCAATCAGCTGGCTCACTGTTGATCATTGTCTTCTCTTTTTATGATTTGATGTTCGGTATTTAAGTGGAAGATGACATCAGCTTTTTGGGGCAGGGTAGTTAGCATGTGCTCTGTTAACCTCTGGTAGTGTTGAATAAATCGTTGTAGTGCACTCTCATTCATAATCCCGCTCATAGCACCAGCATCTTTATCTTGATTGGATTGTGACATTTGCAGTTTATCTTCTTGCTTTTTGCGCCAATCATAGACACATTCGAAACTTGGGGCTTTGAGCATAATTAATTGATTAAATTTTTCAAATATAGGGCTGTATTTTTCCTTGATAGCTTTGTTAATAGTATTGCGCCAAATGGCTTGAATATCTTCTTCTATTTCTAGTGTGTTAGTGGGAGTATATAACTCATTACCAGGTTGTGGTGTTACACCGACACACCAACCTTCTAAGATGATAATGTCCACAGGCCCTTCTATTGAATCCCAATTGATTTCAGGGAATCGGTCGTCAACGGCTTTATTAAATCGAGGTATTTTAATATTGCCGGAAGTGTGAAGCAGCTGCTGTAATGTGCGGTTTAACAGTTCAGTGTCATGAGTGCCTGGAACGCCTCGCGTTGCAAATAATGGGTGAACCTCCTCTGCAAGTTGTTGGCGTTGTGATTTTTTATAGTAGAAATCATCAATGGAAAGGTTAGCTACTTTTTTTCCTTGGATATCAGTTAATACTTGGGTTATTAATGCGGCAATTGTTGACTTCCCGCTACCTTGGCATCCATTAATTCCCACAAGCAAGGTTCCTTGCGTGGTGCTTTCTTCAGCTAGCTCTTTGGCGAGGGGTAAAAAGTATTGAGTGGCTAATGTTCGATAATGATTTGGTAATCGTTGAGTTATACAGAAATTGTCTAGTAATTTTGTTTCGGCGTCTGTGCAAGAAGAAGGCATTTAAATAATAGTCTCTAATTTCTATGTATATTGATGGTAAAGCAAATAGTATGCAAGGTTCCGCAGTTGTTCTATATCCAGTACACTCGCGCCCTTGATTATATGAAATTATTTGAGCGATACCCGTGGAAAAACCCGTAGATAAGACTAAAAATATTACTAAAAAGGGTAATTTGCTTCGATCAGGGCTGATTGTTAGCACAATGACCTTGCTTTCTAGGGTGTTAGGTTTGGTGCGTGATGTTGTTTTTGCGCACATTATTGGTGCGCAGGCAGGGGCTGATGCATTTTTTGTTGCGTTCAAGATACCTAATTTTTTGCGTCGTTTATTTGCAGAAGGCGCCTTTGCTCAAGCTTTTGTTCCAGTACTTTCTGAGTACCGAGAAAAAGGTACCCGTGAAGCCGTTCAGGGCTTAATTGACCGGGTTTGTGGTTGTCTAGGTATCACTCTGCTAGGTCTTACGCTATTAGTTATGGTGGGTGCGCCTGTTGTAACCACTGTATTTGCTCCTGGTTTCTGGAGTGACCCTTATAAGTTTGATCTGGCTCAGCAAATGCTGAGGGTAACATTTCCCTACTTGTTGCTGATTTCTTTGACAGGCTTTGCTGGGGCTATTCTTAATAGTTATGATCGTTTTGCTGCTCCGGCATTTACGCCGGTTCTATTAAATATCTGCCTGATTAGTGCGGCTGTCTGGGTAAGCCCTTATTTTGACCCCCCGGTTATTGCATTAGCATGGGGCGTGTTGATTGCAGGAATGGTTCAGTTGGCGTTCCAAATCCCTTTCTTGTGGAAGTTACGCTTATTGCCAAAACCCAAAGTCGATTTTAAGGATGATGGTGTTAAGCGTGTCTTGTTGCTCATGGCGCCGGCTATCTTTGGCGTTTCTGTTTCTCAAATTAACTTATTGCTAGATACCGTGCTAGCCTCCTTTTTACCGACAGGTAGTATTTCCTGGTTGTATTACTCTGACCGCCTTGTTGAGTTGCCTCTGGGGGTAATTGCAATTGCGATTGGGACGGTTATTTTGCCAAGTCTGTCCCGTCAGCATGTAGCTGATGATACGACACAATTTAGTTCAACGATGGATTGGGCTCTGCGCTGGATATTACTCATTGCGTTGCCAGCAGCAATTGCGTTAATGATTTTATCGCAGCCTATATTAAGTACGCTTTTTGAGTATGGTAAAACTGCTTCAGCGGATATAGCCATGTCATCATTAAGCCTTAAGGCTTATTCGTTTGGCTTGTTAGCCTTTATGCTCATTAAGGTGTTGGCACCGGGATATTTTTCTCGGCAGGATACTAAAACCCCCGTCAAAATTGGCATTATCGCCATGGCTGTCAATATGTTGTTTAACCTCTTATTGGTCATCCCATTCCATTTTTTTTGGCAAATTGGCCATGTGGGTTTAGCCTTAGCGACCTCGCTCTCTGCATTTTTAAATGCTGGTTTACTTTATAGGGGGTTAAGGAAGGGGAATATTTACAACCCAGTTGCTGGCTGGAAACTATATTTTGTGCGCTTATTATTGGCTAATACGACCATGATTGCTGTGCTGCTATTGGGGCTTAATTATTTTAATGATTGGTCTTTATTAACGGCTTGGCAGAGAATTGCTTACACCGGGGCTATTTGTGCCGCAGGATTAGTCGCATATGTGCTGTCGTTATTGTTCTTAGGCTTGAGGCTGAAAGATATACAGCATAAGCCATGATGAGCTTGTATTATTTTCTTAACTTTTATCATTAAAAATACATTCTATGCGATCGGCTTATGGTTATTGTGAGCTTAATCGTTATATGTTGTTTTTGTATACATATCGTTTATAGAGTTGTGAATATAACCAATGGATGCAGCAAATCAAACTTATGGTAAGAGTACCGAGCCCGCCTTTAGTGATGCGTTTAAGGTGTGGGGGCGTATTGGTGTACTTTCTTTTGGTGGGCCTGCCGCTCAAATAGCACTAATGCACCGGGAAATTGTTGAAGAGAAAGGCTGGGTTACTGAAAAACAATATTTGAATGCGTTGAGTTTTTGTATGTTGTTGCCGGGACCCGAAGCCATGCAGTTAGCAACTTATGTGGGTTGGCGTATCCATGGTGTGTGGGGTGGCTTGCTAGCTGGTTTGTTGTTTGTGCTGCCGGGTGCTTTTGTTGTGCTTGCCTTAGCTGCTATCTATTCTTTGTTTGGTGATGTCAGTCTGTTAGATGCTTTGTTTGTGGGCATTAAAGCCACAGTGATTGCCATTGTTTTGCAGGCCTTGTCTCGTATTTCTCAAAAAGCTTTAGTGAGGCCATTGTATTGGTGTGTGGCCTGTTGTGCTTTTGTTGGTATTTTCTTCCTCAATATACCCTACCCTTATATTGTTATTGTGGCAGCATTCATTGGCTTTTACTCTGTTGATAAGAATGGCTCAAAGGATGTAGATCCCGCAATTAAACATAATCATTCCATCTTTAAAACCTTGTCTACCGCTATTCTATGGTTGGTTATTTGGTGGACACCCTTATTACTTGTTTCTATTGTATTTCCTGGTGGTGTTCTTGCCGATATAGGGATGTTTTTTTCAAAATTAGCGGTTGTTACCTTTGGTGGTGCTTATGCGGTATTGTCTTATATGGCTCAAGATGTGGTGAGTCACTATGGATGGCTTACTGCAACTGAAATGATTGATGGGTTGGGGTTGGCAGAAACTACTCCGGGCCCACTTATTTTGGTAACAGAGTTTGTTGGCTTTATTGCCGCGTACAATGGTAGCTTTTGGATGGGGTTTGCTGGCGCTGCTATTGCTTTATGGGCTACATTTGCCCCTTGTTTTTTATGGATTTTTGTTGGTGCGCCTTATATTGACTGGATTGCAGGTCAACCAAGGTTAAAGAGTGCTTTATCTGCAATCACTGCGGCTGTAGTGGGGGTAATATTGAACCTAAGCATTTGGTTTGCCTTGCATGTTGTTTTCCAAAGTGTACAGCTTAAAGAGTATGGCTGGTTTGTTATATGGTTGCCAGAAATGGCTTTTATCGATTGGAGGGCTGTTATCCTTATGATGTTTAGCGCCACCTTATTGTTTAAATTGCGTTGGGGTGTAGTGCAAACTTTACTCATTACTTCTTTGTTAGGTGCTGCATTTATCGTATTAACATAAATAATTATTGATGGCGTCGTTATTCTCTTGAGCTGCTTCTCTTGCATATGTCACGGTTGTCTCGATATCGAGTCTCTTATATAAATCAATAAAAACATATTTATTTCATTATTTTTTAAATCTTTGCATCCAAAGCTTCTCTTTGTTTCGTCTTAAGTAATGTAAGTCAATTAATTTAATCATTATTTAGGAGAAACACAGTGAAAACTTTTATTAAAATTGCGTTAATTATCAGTGCTGTTACTTGCATGTCAGGTTATGTCTTTGCAGGAGGTGGCGATATATTGACCGATAAGGCAGGTATGACTCTATATACTTTTGATAAAGATAAAGCGGGTGAGTCTGTGTGTTATGGTGCTTGTGCGGAAAAATGGCCACCTTTTATTGCCGGAGAATATGCAAAAGCGAAGAAAGGCTGGGGAATTATTTCGCGTAAAGATGGATCAAAGCAGTGGACATATAACGATCAGCCTTTATATACCTGGGTAGGTGATACCAAGGTGGGTGATACTACTGGCGATGGTGTGAAAGGTGTGTGGCATGTAGCGAAAAAAGCTAAAGTTAAATCTGCTAGCTACAGTCAATCAAGTTATTCTTCATACTCCTCTGATTATTAATGAGTAATACTATTGCAGGCAGGTTGATGGCTACATTTTGTGAAGAGCTTTTAATTGTTTGTTAACAATAGGTTTTCAATAAAAGATGAGTGTTAGTGCTCATCTTTTATGGTTAACACCTGATGAAATGCAGCAGCTAAACACGTTATGATGTAGCATTCTCTTCATGTTTTTGCAGCTTTTATAGGAGCCTTTGTGGCAGATACTGACGACTGGATTAATCAGATTAATATACTTCTCTATCGTATTCAGCAAAAGGATAGGTTGGCGTTGAAAGAGCTTTATAGTTCTGCCGGTGGTAAATTGCTTGCCATTATTGTGCGTATTGTTAAGGATCGAGTAGAAGCTGAAGATACGTTGCAAGAGGTGTTTATTAAGGTATGGGAGCAGTCAAATAAATATAGTGGTCGAGGCAGTGCTTGGGGTTGGTTATGTGTATTGGCTCGTCATTCAGCATTGGATCGTTTGCGGAATTTGAGTGCACATCCCCATGCCTCTATTCACGATGATGATGAGTGGTTGGAAGGATTGTTTGAAGCGGATAGTGCATCAACAACCCATTCTATAAATCGTTGTCTCGGTCATTTAAAAGAGCAGACGCGTAAAAGTATATTGATGTCCTTTGTTTATGGTCATAGCCATGGGGAGGTGTCAAGTGAGTTATCAGTTCCTTTGGGGACGGTTAAGGCTTGGATTCGTCGTGGTTTGCAGGAGTTGAAACAATGTCTGGCAGTTTAAGGTATCGAAATGAGGTGATATGTGATCACCTGGCTAGTCAGTATGTTGCTGGTGCAATGACTTTTCGGGTAAGAGCTAGAATGGAATCACTGCTGACGACGACGCCTGAGCTGGATAGGGCTGTTGCTTTTTGGGGGGATCAGTTTTCTACTTTGCATGAACAACTGCCTGCCGAAGTGCCTGGAAACAAGACTTGGGAACAAATTGATAAAAAGATATCAATCCTTGAGGCTGATGCTGGAAAAGAGCCTGTCTCTGGTAGTTGGTGGCATAGCTTGTTGTTGTGGCGAGTAACAGGAGTAGGCGGTATGGTGATGTCGTGCGTGTTGGCGATGTTCTTATTGCTTCCTTCTATGTCTCCCTCCCCTCAGGTCACTGGTGGTGCTAATTATGTGGCTACAATGTCTGCGCACAATATCGATAATGCCGAGATTCAGTTTGTCATTAGCGCCTATAAGAAGCAGGGTGATATCCCGTCTAGATTACATGTACAGTGGTCTCAGGAGCACATAAGCAAGAAGGGTGAGCGACCATTACACCTTTGGGCTGAAGACAAGGATTCAGGTGAAATGGTGTATATTGGTTTGCAGCCACCTCAAGAACAGGGTTGGGATTTAAATAAACCCAGTTGGCTGGCCGTGGCCAATAGTAGTCGTTTGTTGATGACTTCTAACAGTAATGTTCCCGATGCTTTAAATACAATCTTTTCAGGGCCTTGTGTGCAGTTAACTGCTTGGAAAAGCTAATTTCTAAGTAGTATGAGCAACATGGAATTTTACTGCTTGAGATAAGTAGTGATCAATTATGAAGTTAAATGGTTTAAATGTGACTTTGTTACCATGTAATTTTCTCATAAATTGAACTATTTAATTTTATAATTCCCTAATGAACAGGGTAGTTTTATCAGAATAAAGTTATGTTAAAAAATACTCTTCAATCATATGGGGCAATTGCTAAAATTGTTCACTGGTTAGTTGCTGTTGTTGTGTTAGGTTTATTTGCACTTGGGCTGTGGATGGTTGATCTGACTTACTATGATGAATGGTATCGGTTGGCCCCTCACTATCATAAGAGTGTTGGTATTTTGCTCGCAATAGTGATGCTTTTTCGTTTGGTGTGGCGTATATGTAATGTTCGACCAAAAACACCAGTAGAGCATACATTGTTCGAAAAAAAAGCAGCGCATTGCGTGCATGTTATGTTGTACATCATTATTTTTTTAATGATTGTGACTGGTTATCTGATTTCTACGGCAGATAACCGTGGTATTGAAGTCTTTAATTGGTTCGAGGTAATGTCATTAGGTTCTTTTTTGGACAACCAAGAAGATATTGCTGGAAACATTCATCGGTGGCTAGCGTATGGTTTGATAGGCTTGGTAAGTGTTCACTCTATAGCTGCTTTAAAGCACCATTTTATTGATAAAGATAATACATTAAAGAGAATGCTTTAAATGTATATCAACACACTCCTTTAATTTTAAACAGAGATTATATTATGAAAAAAATACTTATTGCCCTGGCAACTACGGCTTTGTTTTCCTTACCGGTTGTGGCTGCAGATTACAAAATTGACGATAAAGGTGCGCATGCATTTATTAATTTTAAAATAAAGCATTTAGGCTATTCTTGGTTAACAGGTCGTTTTAACACCTTTTCAGGTACATTTAGTTATGATGAAAAAAATGTTGATGCATCAAAAATTGTTGTAGATATTGATGCAACCAGTATTGACTCTAACCATGCAGAACGCGATAAGCACTTAAAAAGCAATGATTTCTTGGATGTTTCTAAATATGGTAAGGCAAAATTTGTCAGCACTAAGATAACGGATAAGGGTAATAATCAGTTGGAAGTTGTGGGTGATTTGACATTGCATGGTGTTACTAAGAGTATTGTGATCGATGCAGAAAAAATTGGTGAGGGTAAAGATCCATGGGGTGGATATCGAGCTGGTTTTTCGGGTACAACTAAATTGGGCTTAAAAGATTTTGGTATTCCTGAACGTTTAGGGCCTGCATCTACTCACGTAGAGTTAGAGTTGCATGTTGAAGGTATTCGTCAGTAGTTTATCTAAGTTGTCCATATAGTCTTACTAAGGGCCGCATTAAGTATAATTGGTTTAATGTGGCCCTTTTTATTCCATAATCCTTTCTTACTTATATAGAGCGATAGTATTGCATTTTGCTTTTTCTCTTTGAAATGTTATCTCTCCTCTCGCTTTTAAAAGCTTCCAAATTTTTTATTTTGAACACAAGTTTTATTTTATTAAAAAATAAAACTTGTGTGTAGAAACGTGGTGGTTTATTCTCTGCTACAAGATGTAGATTTAGTTATTAAAAAATTATACTTATGTGGTTCTATGTTGGTTGAAAAATAAGTTAATAAAAGTAACTAATTAGGTCTTGATTGCTATGGCTGCATTTGAACACAACAATACAGCACTACTTCATAAAACGCGAACTTACGCTCAAGAGTCTATATATTTGAGTTATTGGAGTGTTTTATCGACATTTAGCTTGCTAGTGCTATCAATTTTTCTCTCTCTAGCATCGAGTAACCTTTGGTTAAAGGTAGTTCTCGCTGTGCTAATTGGTTTGTTGGTGATGAGATGCTTTATTCTCTTTCACGACTTCCAGCATAAAGCGATTTTGTCTCGCTCTGTATGGGCGCGTTATTTTTTCGGCCTATTCGGTTGTTTGGTTTTTACGCCCGCTAATGTGTGGCGGCAAAGCCATAATTTTCACCATGCGCATAATACAGTGCTAGAAACTTCTCATATCGGATCATTTTGGACTATTTCAGTTGCGCAATGGGAAGCGATGACAACGGTACAGCAATTTAAATATCGCCTTTTCCGACACCCTGCAGTTATTTTATTTGGTTTATTAACAGTTTTTATTTACGACCATTGTATTCATAGTTTTATACGTAATCCTGTAAAAAATTGGACTGCTTTAGCAGCGATATTGCTTCATGTTGCTATTGCGAGTATTGCAATATTTAATGATTTATTTTTTGCTTATATTTTGGCTTGGTTGTTGCCACTGGCTATTGCAGGTTGCTTAGGGTCCTATTTATTTTATGCGCAGCATAACTTTCCAGATATTAAATTGCTAAATCGACAAGAGTGGAGTTATACCCGTGCAGCATTGGAAGCTAGTTGTTTTATTGAAATGTCAAAAATAATGCACTGGTTTAGTGGCAATATTGCTTATCATCATGTGCATCATTTGAATCACCGTATTCCGTTTTATCGTTTGCCTGAAGCAATGGAGGGTATTGCGGAATTACGTTCACCAAAGAAAACATCTCTTTATTGGCGCGATATTATTAGTTGTTTGCGCTTGCGGTTATGGGATGAGCAACAAGGGCGGATGGTTAGCATTAAAGAACTAAAATCCGTTAATCTATCTGAAGCTGTCAAAGCAAGTCGATAAAATGAATGACTATTAATGGGGGTTACTATGTCTAGTGAAATAGAAAAAACATTAATTGAAATGATTGCAAAGCATGCTGAAGTAAAACCGGAATCGTTGAATGCAGGTATGCCCGTTAAAGAAACTGGAATTGATTCATTAGGTACGGCGGAGCTCATGTTTGATATTGAAGAGCATTATAATATTGTTTTGGATAATGCGAGTGAATTACAAGAGCGTTTTGAGCTGGGTACTATTAAAGATCTTGCTAAAAGATTAGAAGAGCAGCTCGAATGTGAAGTTGAGGCCTAGGGTCTGTTAACAGTAATGGTGGAGACTTATGCATAGAATCGCGGTGACGGGCGTGGGTTGTATTACTGCGCTCGGAGAGAACTATCAGCAGTTTTCAAAAAACGTATTAGAGGGCTACTGCAGTGTTGCGCCAGTTACCTTATTTGATAAAAGCTTGGTGCTCTCCCAGCAAGTTGCCGAAGTTAAGAGCTTTATTGCTGAAGACCATTTTGATGTAAGAAAGCAGCTACCATTTCTTGATCGTTTTGCGCAGTTCGCAATGGTAAGTGCCCGTGAAGCTGTTAGCCATGCTGGCTTGACAGAAAAAGCGTTAAGTGAAAACTCAGCTGTTGTTTATGGCACAGGGATTGGAGGGCAGACGACTCAGGATGAAGGCTATTGGCGTTTGTATGGTGAAAGGGCGAAGCGATTGCCGCCATTTACTGTTCCTAAGCTAGTACCAAGTTCTGCTGCCAGTCATATCAGTATCGATATGGGCATTACTGGCCCCAGTTTCGGAGTGACTAGTTCTTGCGCTTCTGCGGGGCATGCACTGTGTGTGGGCGTTATGATGCTAAATTCAGGTCAATGTGATGTGGCAATTTGCGGTGGTTCTGAAGCGCCGATCAATGTGGGTACCGTTAAAGCATGGGAGGGGATGAGGGTTTTATCAAATGATCAATGCCGTCCTTTTTCTGCAGGTAGAGGCGGTGTGATTTTAGGTGAAGGAGCTGCAACATTGATTCTTGAAACCTATGAGCATGCAGAAAAGCGTGGTGCAAAAATACTGGCTGAGTTAGTTGGTTTTGGAATGAGCTCTGATGCTAATCATGTGGTTGCCCCAATCGTCGATGGTCCGGCATCAGCAATGGGTAAAGCATTGGCAAATGCAGGGATAGCCCCTGAAAAAATTGATTATATCAATGCCCATGGTAGTGGTACTCAGCAAAATGACGTCACTGAAACAGCGGCAATCCATTCTGTTTTTGGTAAGCACGCAGCCAATCTTGCCGTGTCTTCTACAAAAGCTATGCATGGCCATACTCTAGGGGCCGCAAGTGGAGTGGAAGCCGCAGCCTGTCTCACCGCATTAGATAAACAAGTTGCGCCGCCAACAGTCAATTTTCAGTCTGCTGACCCTGAATGTGACTTGAACTACATTGTGAACCGAGCACAACCCATGAAAATGGAGTATGTGATGAATAATTCGTTTGCTTTTGGTGGTTTAAATACCAGTATCATCTTTAAGCGTTGAGAGGTTAAGTGATATGGGCTCTCATGAAACTTATGCCCTGCGTCGGCAACAGCTTGTTAAGCCTATTTGCGACTACTTGTCTGAAAATGCTGGTATGCCTCATCGTTTGATCTTAGATGGAACGGGGCCGCGTTTGACGGTTCATCTGCCTTATTTGAATGGAATGGGTGTTAATATACTAGATCAATTTGAGGATGTGCATGCATTCTCTGGAGGTATTGGTGCTTATTGCATTTATTTAGCGCAACGGCAGGGCTATTTAAAACACGATTTTTCACACTATTTTACTGAGGTAGACCGGCAGGCCCGGGTAGCCCATAGACAGTCACTTAAACAGTACGTTGTCTTAGCTAGAAATTATCTGCTTAAACAGCCGCTTTACGATTCTTTATGCTATATGAATTTATTTCGTTACGTTATTCAAGATGAATTTTTGCAGGCGCCTTTAGATGATGTTGCACCTAACTTTATTCCCTATGTGGCCTTGCCGGAGCGAATAAGGCCGGTTCCAGTAACAGCTGATAACGGTTTTGATCGCTCTAAGATGAGTGTTTCAGAGGTTATGGAAGTTGGCATGAAAATTCCTCGGGTTTATTCTGATTTTAATCGCCATAGAAAAGCATTTGACGCCACTTATACCGCTGGTTACTGGAATACTCGATTAAGGATATCAGAGTCACTGCCTTCGACGGTTATATTGTCAACAAACCCTAGTGGGGTGTCTTACGATGCATGTGTTATAGATATATTAGATGGCAAAAATCCCCGTTATCAGAGACTGTTTGACCTCATGACTCTGATTTTGAACCTACCAAATGGGCGGTATCAAAGAGATTTGAGGCTGGCCTATTTATAACCGCGGTGACATCATGCAGTTATAGCCCCATTTTCTCCGATAGATTCGTCGTTAGAGCTGGCTACAGCCTACTAGTTACTGTCGTTTCTTGCTTGTTCCCGTTATACTTGCCAGCTTTTGTAGCTAGCTTGAAAGTAGTGACTTTGAAACAAGAATTTATCCGTGGATTGCATAATTTACGGGCCGAACACCATGGCAACGTGGTGACAATAGGCTCCTTTGATGGCGTTCATTTAGGGCATCAGGCAATTTTGCAGCAGGTAATAAAACAGGCGGGGCGATTGCAGTTGCCGTCAGTTGCTATGATTTTTGAGCCTCAACCCCATGAATTCTTTGCTGGAGATAAAGCGCCTGCACGGTTAATGCGTCTTGGTGAGAAAGTGCACGCCTTATTTAATCAGGGTGTGGACCGAGTATTTTGCCTGCCTTTCAATAGTGCTTTAAGTCAGCTCTCTGCCGATGACTTTATAAAGAAAGTACTTATAGATGGCTTAGGCACCCATTACTTGGTCGTCGGTGATGACTTTCGGTTTGGCGTAGGTAGATCTGGTGACTATTCCCGCTTAGAATCAGCTGGTGAGCGAAATGGCTTTGAAGTGACGGATACTCAGTCATTTTTGATTGGTGGAGAACGTGTCAGTAGTACACGCATCCGGGGCTTGCTACAGCAGAATGATTTTGAAGAAGCAGCACGTTTATTAGGGAAACCTTATACCATTAGCGGGCGCGTTGTAAAAGGTAATCAGCTAGGCAGAGAGTTAGGTGCCCCAACGGCTAATGTGCATTTACACCGTTATCGCTCACCGTTAAGTGGCGTTTTTTGTGTGAGAGTAACTTTGGGTTCAGGTGACTGTGTTCAGGGGGTTGCCAATGTTGGTGTTAGGCCTACATTGGGTGGGAGTACTAAACCAATTTTAGAAGTTCATTTGTTTGATAGAAGCGATAATTTATATGGGCAGGAAATTGTTGTTGAATTTGTACATAGACTTCGAGAAGAGCAGCGCTTTGATGGGCTCGAACAACTGAAACAGCAAATACAAAAAGATATTAAACAGGCTCGACTCTTTTTCAGCGAATGAGCTTAATACAACTTTTTAGATAATACTTTTATTATAGGTTTTCCTATAGACACATTGAGAAACATACGATAAATAACATGACCGACTATAAAGCAACATTAAATTTACCCAATACCTCGTTTCCTATGAAGGCTAACCTTGCCCAGAGGGAGCCGCAGATATTAAAAAAATGGCAGCAGAATAAAGTTTATGAAAGTATTCGCGCTGCACGTAGTGGTCGTGACCAGTTTATTTTGCATGATGGCCCTCCCTATGCTAATGGCAATATTCATATTGGCCATGCGGTTAATAAAATATTGAAAGATATTATTGTTAAGTCAAAAACGTTGAGTGGTTTTGATGCACCTTATGTCCCTGGTTGGGACTGCCATGGTTTGCCTATCGAACATCAAGTAGAAAAGAAAATAGGTAAAGCGGGGCACAAAGTTGATGTAAAAACGTTTAGAGAAAAATGCCGTGCATTTGCCAATAAGCAAGTCGAAGGCCAGAAGGCAGACTTTATTCGTTTAGGTGTGCTTGGTGAGTGGGATAATCCCTACTTGACGATGAATTTTCAAACGGAAGCCAATACTGTTCGTGCGTTGGGAAAAATTGCAGAAAATGGATATTTAGTTCGTGGATACAAGCCTGTTTATTGGAGTGTTGTTGGTGGCTCTGCATTGGCAGAAGCAGAAGTCGAATATCAAGATAAAACCTCGTTCTCTATTGATGTGCGCTATGGTGTCGTTGATGAAAATGACTTAGCAAAAAGAGTCTCTGACTTGTCAGGCGAAGGGAAAATATCGGTATTGATCTGGACGACGACACCATGGACTCTACCTTCAAGCCTTGCGGTAAGCCTTAGCCCAGAATTATCGTATGCTGTTGTACAGGCTAATAACGAACGATTAATTATGGCTGAAACATTGGTTGAGTCAGTCATGCAGCGTGGAGAGATAAGTGATTATTCCATTGTTGGGCGAGTTCAGGGTGACGCTTTAGAAAAGTTGTCATTACAGCACCCTTTTTATGACAGGCAAGTGCCCGTTGTGCTCGGAGACCATGTTACAACAGATGCTGGTACCGGCTGCGTGCACACGGCACCTGACCACGGCATAGAGGATTTCGAGGTTTGTAAAAAGTACAACATCGAAACCATTAATTATATTAATGCTGACGGTATCTACCATGATGGCGTTGAGATATTTGCTGGTGATCATGTTTATAAAGTTGATGAAAAAATTACTGATTTGCTAAGTGAAAGAGGTAATTTATTTTTTCAAACAAAAATCACTCATAGTTATGCTCACTGTTGGCGTACGAAAACACCATTAATCTATCGTGCTACACCACAATGGTTTATTACCTTGGATCATAATGATCTAAAGCAGCGCATTAAAACAGCGATTGATGATGTGCAATGGATTCCAGATTGGGGGCAAGCCCGTATTGAGGGTATGGTTGCTAATAGCCCAGATTGGTGTGTATCGAGACAGCGTACTTGGGGTGTACCTATTACATTATTTGTGCATAAACAAACTCAAGAATTACACCCAAATACAGCCGAATTGATAGAGAAGGTAGCTCAAAAAATTGAACAAGAAGGTATTGATGTTTGGTTTGATTTAACGGCTGAAGAGCTCTTGGGTGATGATGCTGTAAATTATGAGAAGGTAACTGATACTCTCGATGTATGGTTTGATTCGGGTGTTACGCATCATTCTGTTTTGCGTGAACGTGAAAATTTACGCTTTCCAGCAGATTTATATTTAGAAGGTTCGGATCAGCATCGGGGGTGGTTTCAGTCTTCATTAAAAACATCAATGACGATCAACGATGTGCCGCCGTATAAGGAAGTGTTAACTCATGGATTTACTGTGGATTCTGATGGTCGGAAGATGTCGAAGTCTCTTGGTAATGTTATTCCACCTCAGCAGGTAATGAATAGTTTAGGTGCAGATATCCTGCGTTTGTGGGTAGCAGCAACAGACTTTAGTGCAGAGATGAGTGTTTCGGATGAAATACTTAAGCGCACAGCAGATTCTTATCGCCGTATCCGTAATACAGCGCGCTTTTTGTTGGCGAACCTTGAAGGATTTAATCCTGCAACCGATGTTTTACCGATGGATGAATTATTGTCACTGGATCAGTGGGCAGTTAATCGTGCCGCAGAAATGCAGAAAGAGTTTATTGCTGCATATGACTCCTATCAATTGCATGTTATCTATCAGAAGCTACATAACTTTTGTATTGTCGATCTGGGTGGCTTTTACTTGGATATCATCAAAGATCGCCAGTACACAACGCAAGAGAATAGTAAAGCACGACGTTCGGCGCAAACTGCGCTTTACCATATCGCAGAAGCGTTCACTCGATGGATTACGCCTATCTTGAGCTATACCGCTGATGAATTGTGGGATGCTTTACCTGCACTTGAAAGTCGTGAAGAGAATGTTTTTCTTGCTGAATGGTATGAGTTACCTCAAGCTCAACAGGGTAGTGACCTTGATGCCGGCTATTGGGAATTAATTGCGGGTGTAAAAACGGCAGTTAATAAAACATTAGAAATCAAGCGTGCAGAGGGTGTTGTTGGAAAATCTTTATCTGCCTCTGTGACGCTATATTGTGATGCTCATTTAACAGAACAGCTTAAACGCCTTGGTGATGAATTGCGCTTTGTTTTAATAACCTCTGAGGCTAATGTTATCAACGAAACTGCACCCTCTGATGCGGTTGCAACCGATGTGGAGGGTTTATTTATATCTGTCTCTGCAAACTCGGATCCTAAATGTGCTCGCTGTTGGCATCAGCGACCTGACGTGGGTAATTTCTATCAACATCCAGACTTATGTGGGCGCTGTGTTCAAAATGTTGATGGTGATGGAGAGCCTCGCTTTTTTGCTTAAAGCGTACAGTTGTTTTATTAATGTAGTGATACTAGGTGAAACGCGATTTTATGTTGATATTTAAACAAAAAGCTATTTGGCTGTTAATTGCATTTGGTGTTTTCTGTTTGGACCAAATAAGCAAGCAGTGGGCAGTTAGTGCTTTGGATTACTCACAGCCGCAAACATTTTTGCCTTTTTTTAATTTTACATTGCTGCATAACTATGGGGCAGCCTTTAGTTTTTTAAGTGATGCAGGTGGCTGGCAACGCTGGTTTTTTGGCGTTGTTGCATTGGTTGTTAGTGTGTTTTTGGTTGTTTGGATTTTGCGTCTTAACCGCGATAAAAAATTGGAGCTGGCAGGCCTGACGTTAATATTGGGCGGCGCTGTCGGCAATCTTTATGATCGTATTTTATTAGGGTATGTTGTCGATTTTGTTGACTGGTTTTATCCATCATCAAGTTCATGCTTGCCTTTTTTCTATGCTAGAGTCGATATGCAAACCTGCCATTGGCCAGCGTTTAATATTGCAGACTCTGCGATATTAGCCGGTGTTTTCTTGTTAGTGATAGATATGTTTTTTGGTAAAAAAGAGGAAGAAAATTCATGACATTGTTGTCAATAGGGGAAGGGACTCAAGTAACACTGCACTTTGCGATTAAATTAAAAAATGGTGAGGTGGTTGATTCTACTTTTGAAAAAGAGCCGGCTAAATTTACTGTAGGTGATGGTAACTTGCTGGAGGGTTTTGAAAAAGCGCTAATAGGTCTGACTGCCGGAACTAAGCAATCGTTTATTATTGAGCCCGAAGATGGTTTTGGTCAGAGCAACCCAAGCAATATACAGCATTTTTCTCGTGATCAATTCACTGACGATATAGAGCTTGAAGAAGGCTTAATGTTGTCTTTTGCAGATGCTCAAAATGCAGAATTGCCTGGTGTGATTGCAGCATTTGATGATGAGTCGGTGACAGTCGATTTTAATCACCCTTTAGCAGGAAAAGAAATCGAGTTTGAAGTTGAAATTATTTCAGTCGATCCTCTAGTTAAGCATTAATTTTATAGCGGATTGATCAAAGCGTTATAACTGAGTCTTGGTAAGTAAAATTGGTAGGTAAAAATGACACCACATATTAAATTAGCAAATCCAAGAGGCTTTTGTGCCGGTGTTGATCGTGCAATCGATATTGTTAATCGTGCATTAGATGTCTATGGCCCGCCAATTTATGTGCGCCATGAGGTGGTCCACAATAAATTTGTTGTTGATACCTTGCGTGAGCGTGGTGCGATTTTTGTTGATGAGTTGCATGAAGTGCCTGATGACAAAATTGTTATTTTTAGTGCTCACGGTGTTTCTAAAGCCGTTAAAAAAAATGCAGCTGATCGACAGCTAGAGGTCTTTGATGCAACATGCCCTTTAGTGACAAAAGTTCATTTAGAAGTGACTAAGTACAGCCGTACTGGGACAGAGTGCATTTTAATTGGCCACCAAGGCCATCCTGAGGTTGAAGGTACCATGGGGCAATATAGCTCTGAGCACGGTGGTCAAATTTATCTCGTAGAGGATGAAGGGGATGTTGAAGTGCTTCAGGTTAATAACCCTGAAGCACTTTATTATGTAACACAAACGACCCTTTCAATGGATGATACTGCTAAAGTTATTGCTGCCTTGCGGAAAAAATTCCCGGCTATTCAGGGGCCGCGTACGGACGATATATGCTATGCCACACAAAACCGCCAGGATGCAGTTAAGCAATTAGCGCTCGAATGCGACTTGGTGCTTGTTGTGGGATCGCCTAATAGCTCTAACTCCAATCGTTTGCGTGAATTGGCTGAGCGTTGTGGTTCCGAGGCCTATCTCGTTGATTCAGCAGCTGATATTCAGAAAACTTGGCTTAATAATAAAAAAAGTATTGGCGTAACTGCTGGTGCGTCCGCACCAGAAGTGTTGGTTCAAGATGTGATTGCTACACTGGAATCTTTCGGTGCCTTGCCACCCCAAGAAATGCCGGGTGAACCAGAAAATATAAGTTTCTCACTACCTAAAGCATTGCGTACTGCTTAGCCTCTTACATATTTTGGTTATAATTATGGCTTTTTGTGACTTAAGTATCACTTTAATCTCTCAAAACTCAACTAATCTCTAAAAACCAACCGCTTATCCACTAGGCTCTAGAAGTTGAGTGGTAGCGGTGTATAGTGATTTTATGAAGAGAAGAATGATGAAAATTAATTATGCCTTCCGGAAAGGTTTTACCTTAATTGAGTTGCTCGTAGCTCTAACAATATTAGGTATTTTACTTGTGGCGGGCATCCCTAGCTTATTTAATTTAGTGAATAATATGGCGGCACGTTCAACTTCAGATCAGTTCCTAAATGCACTGAATTATGCCCGAGGAGAGGCTGTTGCCAGAGTGGGGAATGTCACTATTTGTTCAGGACTGAATTGTGCTGGTGGCGTCGCTTGGGATAATGGCTGGACGGTATTTGTTGATTTTAATGGAGATGGGCTAATTTCTGCCGGTGGCGCAGGTGTTGCGGCTGACCAAGTGATTCGAGTGGAAGATAACTCTGCCAACAATACTACGATAAGGCAGGCAGCAGGTGCCGGTGTGACTAGAATTACTTATAATCGCCTTGGTGAAAATCAATTTCCAGGAACAGCAGCTTCTTTTCGTGTATGCGCTTCAAATAACGACACTGTAGCGGCTAGGACTGTAGGCGTTACTGTAATTGGTTCAGGAACAGCTCAGTCAGGTACAGCCGTATGCCCATAAATACATTCATAATTCAATTTAAAAATCCAGCTGTCAGTAAACAGCGTGGAGCCGGTATTGTTGAAATGCTTGTATCTTTGTTAATTCTTGCCGTTGGCTTATTGGGCGTACTTAGTTTACAAGCCAGTGGTTTGAGTAGTAACCAGAGGGCCGAGTTTGTGGGTGAAGCACAAGTGTTGGCACAAGATATGGCTGATCGAATTTTGGCGTTTGGAAGCCTAGAAACTAATGGTAATAGAGGGGCTTTTACTGGTGAATATGGTGCGATAGATACAAATAATCCTGTCACTGACCCTAATTGTGAAGCGCCTGCCGGTGGTGGTTGTAACCCTTTAAATACTGTTGCCTATGATCAATCCGAATGGCAACAATTGTTTAATACATCTTCTCTTCCTAGTGGTAGAGGTACAGTTACTTGGGTCGCACCAATCTATACGATTAGAATTTATTGGGATCAAGATCGTACTGGTGCTACTGGCCTTAACTGTGCTAGTAACGATAAAACTGCGAACCTGAGTTGCTTTGAAATGGAGGTACGGCCTTAATGAATATTTCTCTAGCCTCATCAAAATATAAGCAATTAGGTATTGGCTTGATTGAATTAATGATCTCTATGTTGATAGGCCTTTTCATTATGGCTGGAGTTGTACAAATGTTTAGTACTACCAGCCAAAATGCAGTAGTTTCTGCTGGCGCCTCCCGGATACAGGAAAATTCTCGTTATGTATATACTCGCATTGCAGAAGATATTGCGCAAACAGGCAATCTTGGATGTGTGAGTGCCTCTAATGCTACCAGATCGCGCAATGAATTTATGGAAAACCTGCTAGGTTTGTCCAGTGCAGCAGGAGAGCCTTATGATTTTGATTCTATTGTCAACGGAGACCAGTCTGCGACAGGAACAACTGACCCTGCTGGGTTAGTCGCGATAGGTACAGATACATTTCGTGTTAGATTTGTTAATCATTTATTTAGAGTTGATCTTGCCCGGAATGTGGAAGCTGGTGATACGAGTATTTTGCTCGATACCGCGGACCCTGATTATGGCCGATTAACTCAATTTCAAATAGTAGCTTTGGCCAATTGCTCCAGGGCATCAGTTTTTATGATTACTAATACTCCGACACCTGCTGGAGAAATACAATTTGGTACATCTCCTATTGCTCCTAGCTCAGGTATTAATCCTGGGCAGTTTAATACTAGCAGTATTATTAACAATGCTGAGGGAGGTTGGTATGGGTTGGTTGATGGTTCTAGTAGAGCAGAATCTCCTACGTATGTTTATGGTGGAACAACGGGCTCCTCTCTTTATTTTATAGGGACATCAGCCGCAGCTGGGGGCAATACTTGTGCATTAACTTCTGGAGTTAATGCAGGCCCACAATATTGTGCACTGTTCCGTCGGCATAAAGGTATAAATGAAGAATTGGTGGAGGGGGTCTCTAATATGGAGGTTTTTTACGGTTGGACTGATACAGCAGGTTTATTATTTTATGCGAGAGCCAATGGTGCTGTTGACTGGGGGCGTGTGGATCGATTACGTGTCAAAATGACATTTAATTCTATCGAGAATGTGCGCACCACAGGAAATACAATAGCGACAACTGACGCTTTGATTGAAAGGGAAGTAGAAAGAACATTTAATTTATCGAATCAGCTTTAAGAATAGTTTTATGCAAGATGTTTAATTGTAAAGTGAATCTATTATGAACAGTAAATTTCAACGAGGAGTTGTATTAGTTGTTGCCTTAGTTATGTTGTTAGTGATGACAGCTGTGGGTGTTACATTAATGTCTGGAGCAACGTTACAGGAACGAATGGCAAGTAATAATCGCCAGCTTTCGTTGGCTCGAATGAATGCAGAAGCGGCTCTTCGTCAAGCCGAGATCGTATTGGATAATATGAATATCACAACGACAGCTAATACAAACCCACGCGATGTGATTGCTACCAATTTTAACCCAGCGAATGATGGAAGATATGTTGCTGTATCAGAGTCAGGGTATGCTGACGATATCGACGAGTTAGTTAGTGATTTATCGGAAGCTATAAATTGGACAACGACTAATTCGGTAGCAGCGGCATCTACGGCAACAAGCTCAACACTACCTAGATATACGATTGAATATATAGGTCGACTGGATCATGGTAACAGTGATAGCGCTCGGTTTGATATTAGCGTCGAAAAAAAAGACCAGCAATCTACAAAACCTTATGTTTTTCGTATAACTGCAATTGGCTATGGCCTTAACGACGATATTACTGCAGTTTTACAGAGCATTTACTCAACACGTGCCAATCAATAAATACCCTGCTGAGGTGGGTTATGAAACAGTATTCTTTTATCTCAAAAACTATTTTAGCTGCTAGTGTTACATTGACTAGTTGGGGTGCTTTAGCGGCTCCCGGTATTCTTGAAGATTTGCCCCTAAATCTTTCTACACGTGTACAGCCTAATATTCTATTTTTACTTGATGATTCTGGGAGTATGGATTGGGAGCAATTGATTTCTCAATCTGCGCAAACTGCATATGGTGTTGGTGCAAATGGTAGAGCCAGTGATTTGAATTTTGCTCCAACGACAGATACAGGAGTGAATGAACTTTGCTTGCAATATAACGTAATGGCTTATGATCCATCAGTTGTCTATGAACCTTGGTCTGAAGAAGATGAGGATGATATTGAATATGGAGATAAAACGCTGACTACTGCGTTAGATAACCCTTATGACAATGACAATATTCAAAATATTTCTAATCACTTTTATATGTCTTGGGTAGACGACGGTGATTCAGTATTTGAAGTAGGTGAATGTGGAAATTATGCGAGTATCGCATCGCCATCGTTTACTTCTGGTACCTTTCCTGTCAATACATTGGGTGTGAATACCTCTTCAACTGCTGCTGCTGGTTATGTTGTCGATTCAGGTGGGATTTCTGGTAACTATAGCAATAATGAAACTTTTGGCTTTTTAATTCAGCCAGCTGGAGCTACGCAAATCACTCTTTCATTTGCTGCTTTTAACGTAGAGGCCGGGTTTGATTTTCTAAGGGTATACAATGGCACATCAAATGCGGCTCCATTAGTTGCGACATTAGATGGTGGCAATATACCTTCAGCACTTGTAATTAATTCTGGCTCAGTTTTTTTAGAATTCACCAGTGATTTTACTGTTACAAGAAGTGGGTTTATTTTATTTTGGAATCACTCGAGCAGTGGTGTTACAACTCCACCGCTGGAAACTGTTGATCTAGCCTTATGTAGCGCTAATGCAAATTGTACAGCGGTTGCTAACTTGCCTACAGCTGCTGCGGCTGGCGCTGGTGTTACTAATACACAGGAAAACTATGCTAATTGGTATACGTATTATCGTAAACGTGAATATATTGCCAAAAAAGCATTGTCAGATATTATTGATAATAGTACATCGCGCTTAGGGTTGGCGACACTTCATAATAATGGTAGTGGCGGAACTATTATTCAAAATATGCAGAATGCAACACGAAAATCAGAGTTGTTTGATAATCTTTTTGGTGTGTTTTCTAGTGGTGGTACTCCACTGCGTCAGAATTTAGAGCAAGTTGGTCAGTATTTTGAGGAAGGTACTGCAGCACCGACAGGGTTACTTGGTTTTACACCTAATCATTCTACTGGTGATACTATCAGCTCTGACAGCCCTATTTTAAGTTCTTCTAATGGCGGAACCTGCCAACAGAATTTCTCTGTTGTATTTTCTGATGGATTTTGGAATGGTGGCGATCCTGCTGTTGGTGATCAAGACTCTGATTCTGCTGGTAACCCTTATGATGGAGGCACTTTTGCTGATACTTATTTAGGAGGGAATGCTTCAAATTTATCGAATACTTTAGCTGATGTAGCTATGCGTTATTTAAAGCAAGATTTGTCTACTAGTTTGCCTAATGTTGCTAATATTCCAGATGTGCGTATTCAAACGCAAGATATTAATCACCAGCATCTGACCACTTACACGGTGGCGTTTGGTTTAGATGGCACGCTTTCAGTCAATCCTGATAATGCAGCATTTACTTCAGGTTGGACTGACCCTATTGCTAATAATGGTAATGAGCGTATTGATGATATGCGACATGCGGCTTGGAATGGGCGTGGTGAGTTTTTAAGTGCTGGTGATCCTCAAGAATTGATTGGTGCATTAACTAGTGCTATTGATGATATTGGTGATCGTACTGGTACAGCTGCCGCCGCATCATTTAATTCGGGAAGCATCAGCTCGGATACGTTGGTCTATCAGAGTGTTTTTTCAACCGAGAATTGGACAGGCGATTTGCTGGCATTCCGCTTTGATGATAATGGTGTAGTTGATAGTGTTGCTGATGGGGTGATTAATAGTAATGATGCAATATGGTCAGCGAGTGTGGCCACTGCTAATCAATTTTCTGGTGCTGGATTTTCTAATCGCAGTGTGATGACATACAACGGCACTCAAGGAGTGCCCTTTGAGTTTCCTAACCCTTATACCACGTTATCTTCCACTACACTAAATAGTGATCAAGTAAACGATTTGTTAACTAATGCTCCTGACCCTAGTGACTTACAGAACTATGGTAATTTGTTGGTTGATTATCTAAAAGGTGATAATAGTAATGAAATAGGAAGAACTGGCTCATTAGGTTTATTTCGTGATCGTAACGGAGAATTTCTTGGGCCATTTGTTCATTCTTCGCCTCAATATGTGGCCGCTCCAAGTGATAGATATCCTAATTTGATTGAAGGTGTGGGCAATGAATACTCTACCTTCGCAGTCGCAAGAGATGCGCGTAGGCCATTAGTGTATATTGGCGGTAATGACGGGATGCTGCATGCCTTTGACGGTAGTGATGGAGCTTCGGGTGGCACAGAAGTTTTTGCTTATATTCCTGGTTTCTTGGTCAATAACTTACATACTTTGAGCGAAACAGATTATTCACATTTAGCTTATGTAGATGCTACCCCCACAATTCGCGATGTTTTTGTTAATGGCCAATGGCGTACTTATTTAGTGGGTGGTGCTCGGTCTGGCGGTAGAGGGATATATGTTTTAGATGTAACTGATCCTGGATTACTTGCAACGCCTGCAAATGCTAATGCAGTAGTTGAATTTGAATTTGAAGATCCTGATTTGGGTTTTACATTTAGCCGTCCACAAATTGCCAGAATGAATGATGGTAGCTGGGTTGCTGTAGTTGCGAATGGTTATAATTCGGACGGTGATGGTTCGGCGAAATTATTTATTATTGATCTTGAGACTGGAACTATTATCAGGGAAATTGATACTGGCGTCGGTACTATTGTAAATTCTTCTTGTAATGATGTTGCTAGTGATTGTAATGGTTTGTCATCACCGACGATAGCTGACTTGAATGGTGACTTTATAGTTGACCGTATATATGCTGGTGATGTGCATGGCAATATGTGGGTATTCGATGTTTCAGATACAAACCCTGGTAGTTGGGGGGTAGCATTTGGAGGTCAACCTCTATTTACCGCTTGTGGTGTTGCGCCATGTAGTTCTGCTAATACAGCTAATCGACAACCAATTACGGTTAAACCTGAAATTATTCCTCATCCTAGCCGGCGTTCGTTTTCAACTTCTCCTAATGTATTGGTTTATTTTGGTACAGGACAATTTTTAGCAGAAAATGATGATGTTAATGTTGATACGCAATCATTCTATGCAGTGTGGGATTCGGGCTCCAGTGATCCAGCTAGCACAGCTGGCGGGTTAAATAAAAGCAACCTCCAGCAACAGTCATTTGCAAATAATGCTGGCACGATTGGTGTGTCAAATAATGTTGTAGACTACTTACAGACTGGTGAGTTAGGTTGGTATATTGATTTATCTGTACCAATAACTAACGCTTTTCAGGGAGGGCGTGCGGTAATTAATCCATTGATAATCAATCAAATTGTATTCTTTATTGTAACAGTACCTAGTGGGGAAATTTGTAATAGAGACGGCGATACTTTTTTAATAACTCTTGATGCTTACGATGGAACAGAAGCTAACTTTAATGTATTTGATACAGATAACGATGGTGTAGCAGACAGTTCTTCTCCTGCTATCAGGCTTAGTGGGGCAGCAGTTGGTTTAGGTTCCGTTACATCTGGTATCGATCCAAAGTTAATTACCACTAATTCAGATGGTACTATTGACATTACGGATATTAATACGGGGGAATTGAGCCCTCCAGGCCGAAAATCATGGTCAATTCTTAGATAATATGAGGTTTCACTAATGTTTGTTTTAATAAGGCAATGCTTTATCGTATTACTTCTTTTGTTTTCTATCGAGTCAATGGCGAATTCTTCTGAAAGTAATAATCAGACAATTGAGCTTGTTGATAATACGAAAGGACGTATTGTTATTGGTGATATGGAATATATATTAAGACTCAATACGAAAGTAACGGATAGTCGTAAGCGTCGATTAAATCGTTATGCACTAAAGGTAGGACAAACAGTTAAGTTTAATTCTTCTTTTAAAAACAAAAAGCATTATCTTGATTCCATTGTTATCGTATTGAGGTAATTTTCGTTAAGCTAAAGTAGGCAAACATATGAACAGCTATAAGAAAAATCAACTCGGATTTACATTAGTAGAGTTGATGATAGTGGTGGCTATTGTCGCGATACTTACAGCAATTGCTGTTCCAGCATATCACGAGTATGTTAGGGATGGGCGTCGTGCAGGTGAAGGTCTTCCTTTCGCACTAGATATTGTTTCTCGTCAAGAACGGCACTTTACTCAATATAGTCGTTATGCCTCTGCATTAGTTGGAGTGGGTAATGCAGCGCTTGATATGACTGCTAATACGAGTCAAAACGGAGCGTACACAGCAGCAATTGTTACCGCGAATGGTAACACAACATATACTCTAACACTGACCCCTGTAATCCCTGACCCAGATTGCGGTCAATTGACTATAGATAATGTTGGAGTTCGAGGTAGTCAATTTGGGGTACCTGCTGAATGTTGGAGACGCTAATTTTTATAATGTGGGGCACCGATTAATAGCTTCGGCCTCACTTGCTTTACGTGCTCGTCCGGTTCTATACATAATAATTTGTCTTGCATATAATCGCCCTCCTTTTCTTAAGCAATAAGTTAATCGACCATTTTGATTGCGTGTAGAACCGTCAGGCTTATAGCGTAAATAGCTCTGATTTCTACCTGATACTCTCCAGTTAATACTTTCATCTTCATTAGATATTTCTTCTCTTATATAGAGTAATAATTCCTCGTCATCCCTAGTTTCATCATTATTTAAGTCTACAAATACCATTAACTCTTGATTCCAATCTGACACACAATTCATTTGATTTATTGTAGGACAGAGGAGTACTTGAGATTTATAGTTGACCGCTTGTATTCGAGTAAACTGTATTAGGGTAAATAACTGATTATAAGTATTGTTAGCTTGGTAATTAGCAAATACTTGAGTAAGAGATGGAATGCCAGTAGTTACAAGTAAACTGCTGATGGTAATAGTGATCAGTAAGTTAAGTAGGGTAAAACCTGAATAGTTCCTTTTCATAATATGCTCCTTCCTTGGGGCTGCTTAAATTGTATGTAACCGCTTTACAAAAGCGAATTATCACCTATTCGTCATCAATACCTAGCTTCTTCATGCGATACCGTAATGACCGAAAAGTAATCCCTAGAACCTTCGCGGTTGTGGTTCTATTCCAACGATTTTGCTCTAGAGACTCGAGTATAATATTTTTTTCGATATTGTCCAGATAATTATCCAATGACCCTTCTTTAGGGTCATAAGCTGCCCCTACGGCATTTGTCGTCTCTGCTGTGGTTAGGTTAATTGAGGTCTCTGGGCTCGCTTGGCTACTACTAAAGATAGTTGATGCAGTATTTCGGTTTAATTGAAGATCTGTAGCTTCAATGATTCCAGTACTACAAAGTGCGCTTGCTCGCTCTAATATATTTTCCAGTTCTCTGACATTACCGGGAAAGTCATAATTTCGTAATGCAGTTAATGCCTCGCTGGATATATCAACATTACTTGTATTATTTTTATTAGCAATTCGTTCTAATAATGCATGACTTAATACGTCGATATCAACTTTTCGTTCCCTCAACGATGGCACTGATATTTCTATGACATTGATACGGTAGTATAAATCGTTTCGAAATGCACCTTCATGGATCGCAGCTAATAAATTTTTATGAGTTGCACTTAATATTCGAACATCAATAGAAACTTCTTTCTGTGAGCCAACAGGGCGAATAGTTTTTTCTTGAATGGCGCGTAACAGTTTGACTTGCATATCCATTGGTAGGTCTGCAACTTCATCTAAAAATAGTGTGCCACCTTCTGCGCTTTGAAACAGGCCCTGCTTGTCTTGATGTGCTCCGGTAAAACTGCCCTTAGCATGACCAAAAAATTCACTTTCCATTAATTCTTTTGGAATAGCGCCACAGTTGACGGCTACAAAAGGAGCTTCTTGGCGGGAGCTTGTTTTATGAATTGCTCGTGCGACCAATTCTTTACCGCTGCCTGATTCACCATAAATAAATACTGGTGCTTGTGAGCGAGCGACCTTAGCAATATTTTCTTTGAGTTCAATTGCGGCAGCTGATTCTCCAATAATTTCGGCAATAGATTGCTGAGTAGGAATATTGTCTTGAATACTTAATGCACTTTTTATAAGGGAGCGTAAATTGTTTAAATCAACAGGTTTATTGATAAAATCAAAGGCGCCATATTTCATTGCTTGTATGGCAACATCCATAGAGCCGTGAGCCGTAATAACGATAACCGGCGTTTGTGTGTCGCTATCTTGAATAAGCTTAACAATATCAATACCTGACCCATCAGGTAGTTTTAAATCGGTTAAACACAAGTCGAAACTTTTCTCAGCTAATGCCTTTCTAGCTTCATTCATATTGGCTGCACAAAGTGTGTTATGCCCCATTCTTTCCAATGTCATTGATAATAGGCCGCGTATATCGGGCTCATCATCAATGATTAAAATATTGTTATGTTTACTCATTGCAATTCTATTCTGCGTTGTGGATGAGAAAGTACTAGTCTGAAAACACTGTTTTTATTGGTTTCATCATAGCGATAACTTAAGTTTGCTTGGTTGGCTTCACTCAATTCCTTGCAGAGATATAAGCCTAAGCCTGAGCCAGTGACTTCAGTGGTATAAAATGGCTCAAAAATCTGGTCAAGCTTATCAGAGGAAATGCCTTCACCATAGTCAATGACTTCTAGATAAGGCCTCTGATCCTTTTGCTGTACACCGACGCAGGCTTGGACAATGTTTTGCCCTTTTGCCTGTTTGCTGTACCGGAGGCCATTATCGACTAAGTTAGTAATAATTTGATGCAGATGATTAGGGTCAATTTTAGCTTGAATATCTTGCTTTTTGTTAACAATTTCAATAATACCATCATGATGCTGTAAGTATTCTGTTTTGAAATCTATTAACCATTGGTTGAGATTTACAATCTCTGGATTTGCACTTTTTCTTCTGGAAAAGTCTAAAATATTGTTAATGATGAAGTTAATACGTTGTGAATGATTATAGATAATGTCTAACAGTGCGTGGTCGTTTTCACTAATATTTTTTGACTCATTCAATAATTGACCAGCATGACTGATTGCTCCTAATGGGTTTCTGATTTCATGGGCGATACTGGCTGTTAGTCGCCCTAGAGACGCTAATTTTAATTGTTGGGCTTCTTGTCCTAAGCGTTGCATATCTTCAACAAATAGCATCATTGACGGAAAAAGAGAGTCATCTAAAGGTGCAAAGCTGACCTTAACGGATTGATTTTGAGAGAGAGTAAAAGTAAATGAGTTGGGCGTTACCCCATCTTCTTGCCATATTTGTAAGCGGTCATAGATTGGTGTGATGCGAACAACTCCTTCAAATTTATCGTTTGTGGTAAGCAGCGATGCAGCGGCATGATTAATTAATTTAATGCGCAAATTCTGGTCTATAACAATAATGCCAGTACGCATTGTTTCAACAATACGCTGACTGATGAGTTGTAAATAATTGGCCTGATCAGTCTGTTTTTGAGCGGCATCTTGGCTTACCTGAACTTTTTCTGAAAAAATTCGGAAGGCAATTGCGGTAACAAATAAGGAAACACCGGTAATACCTGCTGCAAAAAAAGATCGCCCGTCTCCGGAACCATTATTGATCATCAAGAGACTCATGATTAACACTAGAATAGTGCCAAAGGCAGCTAGCCCGATATTGGCTTGACCTCGTAAAAATGTGCTGCCTACTGCCATCGGAATTAATAGTAAATAACCTAAGCCTCCCGTTAAATTGCCGCTGGCATAGATCATGATGACTAAGGCGATAAAATCAAATATCAGCAGGGCGAGTAAATGAGTTGTATAAGCTTTGAGAGTATTTGCCCAGTAAAGCATTAATGACAGAGTGCAAATAGTGATGTATAGCAGTGCAATATCAGTAAAAAGCTCAGGGCGAGTATAGCCAAATACATCTTTCGATAGTCCGGTCCAATGCATGATACCCAGCATTAACCCCAAACCCAGTCGATAATAAATGTAAATGCCTAATAGGCGATGAGTATCATTGGTAGTAGGTGTTAAAAAAGACACGTTCTGGCTCAAGTATTTGTTGAATTTTTATTAGTTTCTTTGATTTCGTTTTTACTTTGCTCGACAATAGCAATATCTATGGGCTTATGCCTGTTACCAATAATGTAGTAAGCGAGAAATATGTCAAGATTGAATATTGTAATGGCACAGATTAACCCTGTTGTCGGTGATATTGATGGTAATACCCAAAAGGTAATTGAATCGGTTAATGAAGCCGAAAATATCCATTCAGCCGATATCGTTATCTTTCCTGAATTAACACTATGCGGGTATCCTCCGGAAGACCTCTTATTGCGCAGTAGTATGCAATCTCGTATTGCTAAAGCCAGAAATGCTTTACAAGAGCAATCATTTACGGCAACAGTGGTTATAGGGTACCCGCTTATAGTGGAAAATTCAGGTAATAGTGCTCAGTATAATATTGCCGGCGTCTTACAGCGAGGTCAGTGGGTGGCTGAATACGCCAAGCAGGAATTACCTAATTATCAGGTTTTTGATGAAAAGCGTTATTTCAAAAAAGGTTCTAAAGCCTGTGTGTTTGATTTGCATGGCATTCCTACTGCATTAACCATTTGTGAGGATATTTGGCACCCAGGCCCTATGGCCCAAGCACGCGAGCAAGGTGCTAAATTGATGTTGAATCTTAATGCATCTCCCTTTCACCAACAAAAGCAGCAGCAACGTATTGATTTATTATCCACCCGTGCAAATGAAGGTGATATGCCTATCATTTATGTTAACCAAGTGGGGGGGCAGGATGAATTAGTCTTTGATGGTGGTTCTTTTGCCGTAGCGGCTAATGGCGATTGCTGTGTACAGGCGCCGCACTATGAAGAAGGCTTATTCCCTTTGGAGTTGGACTTTTCGCAGGAGACTCCTTTTATTATTCCTCAGCAATTACCTATTCCAGAACCTCCACTGCAAATTATCTATGATGCTATTGTTTTGGGGGTGCGAGACTATGTTAATAAAAATGGGTTTAAGCAGGCAATATTAGGTTTATCTGGAGGTATTGATTCTGCGGTGACCTTAGCGATAGCTGTGGATGCATTAGGAGCAGAAAATGTTTCTGCTGTAATGATGCCCTTTACTTATACATCTGAATTAAGCCGCAACGACGCGGCAGACCAGGCTCAGCGTATGGGGGTTGATTACAAGGTGATTAGTATCGAGCCGATGTATTCCGCTTTCATGTCTGGTTTGGCAGATTCTTTTGCGGGTACGGATGTGGATCTTACTGAGCAAAACTTACAGGCTCGATGTAGAGGGGTTATTTTGATGGCTATGTCGAATAAAACTGGAGCCATTGTTCTCACGACTGGTAATAAGAGCGAGATGGCGGTTGGTTACTCAACACTTTACGGCGATATGGCAGGTGGTTTTGATGTATTAAAAGATGTACCTAAAACTATGGTGTTTGAGTTAGCGCGTTATCGAAATAGTTTGTGTAAAACAGGAAGTGAAGAAATGGATGTGGTGATTCCCCCTTCTGTTATTGAACGCCCTCCATCAGCCGAGCTCGCGCCAAACCAAAAGGATGAAGATAATCTTCCGCCGTATGAGATTCTTGATCAGATTCTAGAGCGTTATATCGAACAGGATTACAGTGCAGACGCTATTATTGGAGAAGGGTTTGATTCAGAAACTGTACACCGAGTCATTCGCTTAGTCGATATTAACGAATATAAACGTCGTCAGGCACCCGTAGGTGTACGTATTTCTCAACGTGGCTTTGGTCGAGATAGGCGCTATCCTATCACTAATGGTTGGAAACCCGGCGCTTAATATAAATACAGTTATTAATATCGCGACAGGTTAAAACTCACCATATTGTTTTCGAGAATCGAAGCCAGGAGGTCTGCTGGTATCAATCACTCCAAATGTTAGCCAGCCAATATAAGAGGTGCTACCTTTGCGATAATGCTTGAAATTAAATTCTCCATCTAGCGTTAGTGCAGGATAGTCGGGGTAGTTTAATTTCAGGGTATCTAAGCTATCTTTCGCAAGCTCTGACATGTTCAGTGCATTATAGCTTTGGATCATGACAGCTAAGGCGTCTGGTACCGCAGGGGTTTGTTGGTAATTTTCAAGTACATAACGTCCACGATTGGCAGCTGCCAGATAGGCTTTTCGTCCCAGGTAATAATTAGCAACATTAATTTCTCTACGGGCCAGCATATTACGAAGATATTCCAAACGTTTAATCGCATCTGGCGTATATTGACTGTTAGGAAAGCGTCGGGCGAGCTCTGATAAGTGAACAAATGCGGTTTGTGATGCCTTAGAATCCTTTTTGCTTAGGTCAGCCCCTAAAATTGATTGGAATAACGTTCCAGGTTTGGGGAAAGCCGCTAAGCCACGTAAATAATAGGCATAATCCACATTGGGATGATTAGGGTGTAAGCGGATAAAACGGCTTGCTGCAGAATCAGCTAAAGGGAATTCATTGCTTTTATAATAAGCATAAATTAAAGCGAGTTGGGCTGAATTGGCGTATTTGCCAAAAGGATAATCTGATTCAAGTTGCTGTAGCGATTCTGTTGCGCCAATATGGTCTTTTCTTCTTAAAGCACTTTGAGCCTCTTCATATAGTCTTTGTTCACTTAAGCCGGCAAGATCATTTTTTTTGGTACTACTACAGCCGATAAGTACTACGCTGAAGCCTAAAACGAGTATGTTTAATAAAAAGCGAGGGGCAGAGTGTTTCATCAATACAACATTCATTAAAAAGTCAGTTCGACATTTAACCATAGAGCCCAGTGATCCTAAAGTACTTTTATGCTAATTTGACAACTAAAATACGGGGATTGTTCTACCATTCTTTCTTGCTGGTAGTCTTTCCGTTGAGGCTAAAATATACACATTATGATTATCGTTACTAACAGGCTTGCTGTTTATGTCCAATTCTGAATCTCAACACTACTTCCATCGAGTGGAGTCGAATTATAGTGGGCAGCGCTTAGATCAGGTGGCAGCAGAGGTATTTAATCATTTTTCACGAGCAAGGCTACAGTCCTGGATTAAAGCGGGCCAACTCACAGTGGATGGTAAGCAACGCAAGTCTAAGGATAAGCTGATCGGAGGTGAATTGCTTGAGCTTGCCGCTATAGTCGATGCTGAGGAACGTTGGCAGCCACAGTCCATTCCTCTCGATATCGTTTTTAGTGATGAGCATATTATCGTGCTTAATAAGCCTGCCGGATTGGTGGTTCACCCTGGTGCCGGTGTCCCTGATGGTACCTTGCTGAATGGTTTGCTTCATTACTTCCCTGAATTAACTAATATCCCTCGAGCAGGCATAGTGCATCGTTTGGATAAAGAAACTTCAGGCTTAATGGTCGTTGCTCGCTCTCTTGTTGCTCATGCATCATTAATTCAGCAATTGCAGGATCGTAGTGTAGGTCGTGAATATGAAGCAGTTGTAATGGGAGAGCTTACCGGAGGTGGGAAGGTAGATAAACCAATGGGGCGTCACCCAACTAATCGCATCAAAATGGCTGTGTTAGAACAGCATGCATCGGCAAAACAAGCGATTACACATTATCGCCTATTAGCACGTTATTCTCGTTATACGCATATAGCCTGTAAGCTAGAAACTGGACGAACTCATCAAATCCGTGTGCATATGGCGTATATTAAACACCCTTTAGTGGGGGATCCTATTTACCTTGGTCGCCAGCGATGGCTGGCAGGAACAGCAGAGCCGTTGAAACAAATGCTGGCAAATTTCCCGAGGCAGGCCTTACATGCAAAAAAGCTGGCATTGGTTCACCCTGCATCTAAAGAAGAGCTAAGTTGGCAAGTAGAATTACCAGATGACATGCAGAAGTTATTATCTGCTTTAAAAACTGATAAGGAAAGTATGGATCATGACAGATATTAGCTGGCTTGATTGGCCTTCGCCCCCCAATGTAAAAGCGTGTTCAACCTTGCGAGAAGCTGGTATTTCTAAACCGCCCTTTGATACATTTAATTTGGCGGCCCATGTGGGTGATGATGAAAAGTCTGTCATCCATAATCGTAAAATATTGTGTGATGCTATTGGTCCAGTCAATATTCATTGGTTGGAGCAAGTGCATGGAACTACCGTTGTTAATGTGGCGAATAGCTATAACCCTGAAGCAGATGCTAGTTTCTCTCGACAACCTAACCAAGCTTGTTGCGTTATGACAGCTGATTGTTTACCTGTTTTCTTATGCGACAATCAAGGAGAGCAAGTGGCCATTGCTCATGCAGGTTGGAGAGGGTTATGTAATGGTATTGTTCAAAATACTTTATCATCCTTCCGTTCTCCTCAAGCGGTTATGGCCTATTTGGGGCCAGCAATTAGTCAAGCAGCCTTTGAGGTTGGTGATGAAGTACGTGAAGCATTTATCACTCATCATAAACCCCTTAATTTAGAAGAGCACTTTGTTCATGGTGACGATCCGGGTAAGTGGATGGCTGACCTTTATGGTATTGCTAGAGCAATGCTTAATCACCAAGGCGTTAATCATGTCTATGGGGGTGATAGTTGTACGTTCTTGGAATCTGACCATTACTTTTCTTACCGCCGTGATGGACAAACAGGGCGTATGGCTCATTTGATCTGGATAGAATAAATACTCGCACCACCATTATAAAAATTAAAATAATACACTGGAAGATAGATGACTTCTGTATATTTGCTGGTTTCGCTTATTGCTCTGTTGCTATTTGTTTCTCAATATTTTTTGTTTTCTTACGCTTATTTGGTGCTCATTGTTTTTTGTATTATCAGCCTGTTTCTTTATCCTTTGTACGATGGTGTTGTTGTTGGTCTGTTATTCACAATTATATTAGTTCCAATATTAAGACTTCTTTATTTGTTTGTTCGGGAGCTCAGATCATCTTTTGCAACAATGGGTAAACAGCGTTCATGGGCAGCAATCAGCCTCACCTTACTATTATGGCTTCCATTTCCAGTATTGGCTGGTTTAGGTTATTGGATGTTGGAGGTGAGAGATGCTCATGTTCAAATGAGTGTTGAAGATTATATTTATGGTCTTAGTATTGATGCTCAGGCTTACAGTTGTGGCAGTGGTTTTAATTTGGTTTGTCGGTGTCAAGAATATAATCAGTCACCATTAGAATCGCAAAGCCTGGTTGCTCATGATTGTCCAGCCGTTGACCCTACGTATTACTCAATCAAACAGCATAGTGGTGAGATGGAACGCGATATCCACTCAGCGATAGAACGACTAAAGGCGGCATTTCGTGAAGATATCATTTACCGTATAGAGAGCCGGCTTGATAACGCTCAAACCACAATTGAAAAGAATAACAGTAACATAGAGCAGGTTTTATTTGGCAATATTAGTCAAATAAAAAAGCCTGTAAGGAAAACGAAAAATAGTCCTGTATTAGAGTATACATTAGCTGAGTATCATGCAGACCTAGAACCTCCAGAATGTAATGGTGTTATCGATCAATTGTTTAAGCTCCGCGATTGTGTAAAAAATATTGCGCTAGAGCCATTGTCAAATGCCTATTTAGATATTCGCGATGATCTTCACAACAAAACAATAGAGTTAACTTCTGATAGTGAAAAGTCAGTCGGCGAAAAAATAAAAGAAATAAAGCAATCAGTAAATTCTATAGTTAATAAACGTTTGGGAGGTTATAGCCGAAGTGCTCATAAAGGTGTGGAGCAGAGTTTTACTACGCTTAAAGTCATTGATCAAATATCTTTTGTTACTTGGGTGTCTATCGTTATTTACGCGTTATTAACCGGTTTCATTTATCTTTATATACGCTATGCATACAACAAACAACATGGGAATGTGCCTTTTACTATTGATGAGAAAAATAATCATGATCGTGGGTTTAAAGAAAATAACGGAATTGTAGATATCTCAGATATTACTGTTGATGATAGTATGAATAGCTTTTCTCAAAATCTAAATAAGAAAACATGGTATGCCACCATTGATTCAGCCTTGCGCTATGAAATTGACGGTATTATTTCTATCCCCAGACCTTTGACGCTGATATTTAAGCGTTTGCCAAATAGATACTTTTTATTTCGCTATAGCGAGGCTGATGGTAAACAGTCAATCGAAGCTCATGCTGATGGTTTAACGCGGTTTATAAAAATCAAATTAAAAGAAGGTCAGTCGACCTGTTTTAATTTTTCAAACCTGGTTGCCTTTTCTGATGATCTAACATTGAATACAATCGTTAGTTTAAAGTTAAAAGCATTTTTTCAAAGTCAGTTCTTTTTTAGTACAGCCTCTGGCCCTGGAGAGCTAATCGTACGTACCACTAGTGGTAAGCCAGAAATTATGCCTGCCAAAGAGATTAAACCATCCGACCCAAGGGATTTGGTTGTTTTCGACTTAAATGGCCGGTACTCTCTTCTGGCCGATTTAAACCCGTTGAGTGTTTATTTTTTAGGCCATCGAATTGTCCCCGACAATTCTACGGCGGTAATCAGGCAGTCGCCAGATAACAAAAGTAGCTTTTCTTCTCAGGCAACTGCCGTCCGTAGAACTCTCTACCTGCTTCTACCATTAACATTTATTACGATTATATTACCGTGGGTTTTACCTTAAATTATGCTATTTATTGGGAGCGATAAAGAATGAGCGATAAGAATAAAATTGCAACAGGTGTTATCTACCTTATCGCATTATTAGGGGTGCTTCCTGCTCTTATTTATATGACAGATAATGTAACCGGCTCTGGTGCTTTAATTAATATTAATGGCGTCATTCATTCAGTGTCGGCTCCGATTGTATTTACATTGTTGTTCATTTGTGGTGTGTGGTTATGCCTCTTTTTAGACGATGTGAAAAAGTTACTATTGCTAATACCTGTGCTTTGCATGGCAATCTTCCCAATATTAAGCGTCAATAAAAGTAGTAGTGTGCCGAGTGGTGCTGTTATGGGGTTTAGTCTATCTAGCGGGTGTCCAAAAGGTTGGCAGTTGTTTACTCCCTCGGTAGGTAGGATGATTGTTGGGGCCGGCACTGTAGAGGATAACCGAGATATAAATGATAAGTTGTTAACAAGTCGCAAACTGCTTGAAAGTGGTGGTGCTGAAACGCTAGATCAAGTACCAAGACATTCCCATTCTTTTACGTACCAAGAAGGTAGTACAAAAAAGATATGGTATAACCGAACGGATTCAGGTAGGGAAAAGAAATTGTTAGCTAATTTTAAAAAAACGATAAAGACTAAAGCTGCAGGGAAAACCATTCCCGATAATAATATGCCTCCGTTTGTTGCATTGTACTATTGCCAGAAAATGTAAGCGATGCCAGAAAATATAAGTAAAAGATTACTGCATAGGGAAATACTTATCGCATAGTTTGTGCTTATCAAGGTTGTGTCATTTGATCTTGATCAAAACCATTTTATATAGAATGGCCACCCCTCTTGATTTCCCTTTCTTGTCCCCTATATTACTAAGCAGTGAATACTTATTTAGAGATAATCAATTATGCGTATCGATCGTTTAACGAATCAATTACAGATGGCTTTATCTGATGCACAGTCATTAGCGGTTGGGCGAGACCATACTCATTTAGACCCCCTTCATTTTCTATCTGCTATGTTGGATCAGCAGGGGGGGAGTGTGCGTCCCTTATTATCCCAAGCGGGGTTTGACGTTCCTGGCTTACGTAATGATTTAGGGAAAAAACTTAATGATTTACCCCGGGTGCAACATGCTACGGGTGATGTACAGCTATCGCCAGAGATGGGGCGGTTACTGAACCTCTCTGATAAAAAAGCGCAAAAAAATGGCGATAAATTTATCTCCAGTGAGAGTGTGCTACTAGCTTCAATGGAAGACGGTACAACATCGTTAGGCAAATTGTTGAAACAATTTGGTGATGTGCAACGGCTGGAAAAAGCAATTGATGCTGTTCGTGGTGGCGAAACCGTTGATGACCCCGATGCTGAAGAAAATCGCCAGGCCTTGGAAAAGTACACTATTGATCTAACGGCAAGAGCCGAATCCGGCAAGCTCGACCCAGTGATTGGGCGCGACGATGAAATTCGTCGAACCATACAAGTGTTACAGCGTCGCACGAAAAACAACCCAGTCCTTATTGGTGAGCCTGGTGTAGGTAAAACCGCAATTGTTGAAGGTTTAGCTCAGCGCATTATCAACGGTGAGGTGCCTGAAGGGCTTAAACGCAAGCGCGTTTTATCATTGGATTTAGGTGCTTTGTTGGCTGGTGCAAAATTCAGGGGCGAATTTGAAGAACGCTTGAAAGCAGTGCTAAATGAGCTGTCTAAACAGGAAGGCCGCATTATCATTTTCATTGATGAAATTCATATGATGGTTGGTGCGGGTAAAGCCGAAGGTGCCATGGATGCTGGCAACATGCTGAAACCTGCTTTGGCTCGTGGCGACTTGCACTGTGTGGGCGCAACAACGCTAGATGAGTATCGGAAGTTTATTGAAAAAGATGCAGCGCTTGAACGCCGCTTTCAAAAAGTGTTAGTTGATGAGCCATCTGAATCTGACACGATTGCTATTTTGCGTGGTTTAAAAGAGCGCTATGAAGTTCATCATGGTGTAGATATTACAGACTCTGCAATTATTGCAGCAGCAAAACTATCGCAACGCTACATCACGGATCGACAACTGCCTGATAAGGCGATTGACTTGATCGATGAAGCCGCTAGCCGTATTCGTATGGAAATAGACTCGAAGCCGGAAGCAATGGATCGATTAGAGCGTCGGTTAATTCAACTAAAAATTGAACGGGAGGCTATCAAAAAGGATGAAGATGTCGCGTCTCAGCAGCGGTTAAAAGATATTGATCAAACGATTGCAGAAGTTGAATTAGAGTTTAAAGATCTCGATGAAGTGTGGAGCGCTGAAAAAGCTGCACTATCGGGCACTCTTGAAATTAAAAGTAATCTGGAACAGGCTCGTATTGATATGGAAGCTGCACGTCGTGCCAGTGACCTTGAGCGTATCTCCCAATTACAATATGGCGTTATTCCTGAGTTAGAAAAACAATTAGATATGGCGAGCCAGGCCGAGATGATGGAAATGAAACTGTTGCGTAACAAAGTAACAGATGAGGAAATTGCTGAGGTGGTTTCTAAATGGACTGGCATTCCTGTTTCCAAAATGTTGGAAGGTGAGCGTGAAAAACTATTGCGAATGGAAAGTGAATTACATGCAAGAGTGATTGGTCAGGGAACAGCAGTATCCGCTGTTGCCAATGCGATTCGACGCTCGCGTGCGGGTTTATCTGATCCTAATCGACCTAATGGTTCATTTCTGTTTTTAGGGCCTACAGGTGTCGGTAAAACAGAATTATGTAAAGCCTTGGCAGAATTTTTATTCGACAGTCAGGATGCGATGGTACGCTTGGATATGTCCGAATTTATGGAGAAGCACGCTGTTGCACGTTTAATCGGTGCGCCTCCTGGTTATGTGGGTTATGAAGAAGGGGGGTATCTAACGGAAGCCGTGCGACGCCGCCCTTATTCGGTGTTATTACTGGACGAAGTTGAGAAAGCGCATTCGGATGTTTTTAATATTTTGCTACAGGTTTTAGAGGATGGACGTTTAACCGATAGTCAGGGGCGTACAGTCGATTTCCGTAATACCGTTATAGTGATGACGTCTAATTTAGGTTCTGATGTTATTCAGGAAATGAATGGAGCAGATAAATCACAAAGCGACGTTCATGCTGGAGTCATGGCTGTTGTCAGTCATCACTTTAGGCCAGAGTTTATCAATCGTATCGATGAGATGGTGGTATTTGAGCCTTTATCAAAAGAGCAAATACGAGGTATTGCATCTATACAGCTCAACCTATTGCGCGAACGTTTGGCAGAGCGCGATTTGAATATTGAATTGGATGATGACGTACTAGACAAATTATCTGAAGCTGGCTTTGACCCTGTTTTCGGCGCAAGACCTTTGAAGCGAACCCTCCAACAATTGCTGGAAAATCCACTTTCACAACGGTTATTGGCCGGTGATTATATGCCGGGCAATACGATCCATGTGAGTCTTGATGATTTGGGCCACTTGTATTTTAAATAATGAGATGTCTAATCTGAAAACTAAATAGATTAAAAAGCAATAGAGTGGTTGCGCCTTTTTCAATAATCGTTATACTTCCGCCCATAGTTCATTAAATGAGCTCCGCGGTGTGAGGCGTAAACCACACTCCAAGCTGAGGTTTATGAGTTGTTTCAAGTCGGTTACCTCCGATTTTGAGCCTTCTCCTGAACTGCTAACTTACCGGTTAGTTCATGGCCCCTTCCGCAAGCGCACTTTATCTATTTCAGGTAAGTGTTGCTTCTTAATACAAAGCAGTTGTTATTACATAGCCGTTATTGCCAATTATCCTTGATAATGTATGTGTCATGGTGAGTGGCCATTAGTCTATTGTTCCAGCGTGACTTTGTATTTTCTTATGACAGTAACAGAGGATACACAAGTGGAAATGCTCTCAGGCGGAGATATGTTAATCCGCGCTCTTAGCGATGAAGGTGTTGATATTATGTTTGGCTACCCGGGTGGTGCCGCATTGCATATTTACGATGCCATATTTAGACAAGACAAAGTTAAGCACATTCTAGTGCGACATGAACAATCGGCAACTCATGCTGCTGATGCCTATTCCCGAGTGACCGGTAAAGTCGGTACCGTACTGGTAACCTCCGGCCCTGGTGCAACCAATGCAATTACAGGTATTGCTACAGCTTTCATGGATTCTATTCCAATGGTTGTTATCTCTGGTCAGGTCCCTAGTGACAAGATTGGTCAGGATGCCTTTCAGGAAACCGATATGATTGGTGTTTCGCGCCCTATCGTGAAGCATAGCTTTATGGTGCAAAACCCTGAGGATATTCCTGAGATCGTAAAAAAAGCGTATTACATTGCAGCGTCTGGCCGCCCAGGCCCGGTTGTAATTGATGTGCCAAAAGATTTCACCGCGCCGAATGTGACTTTCGAGTACAACTACCCTGATAATGTTTCTATGCGCTCTTATAATCCAGTGCAAAAAGGGCACAGCGGGCAGATTAAAAAGGCCGTTAAAGCGATATTGGCTGCGAAGCAGCCGGTTATTTATATCGGTGGTGGTGCGATTCATGGTGAAACGCCAGAATTAGTTACCCAAGTTATTCGTACATTGGGTTACCCAATTACCAGTACATTGATGGGCTTGGGAGCTTACCCAAGTACCGATAAACAGTTTATTGGTATGTTGGGTATGCACGGTACTTATGAAGCCAATACCGCTATGCATAAAAGCGACATGATTTTTGCGGTTGGCGCACGCTTTGATGATCGTGTGACTAATGCGCTTGAAAAATTTTGTCCTAACGCAAAAATTGTCCATATCGATATTGATCCTACGTCGATCTCAAAAACAATTCCTGCGGATATTCCTATCGTTGGGCCTGCTGAAGCAGTACTGACTGAGATGTTGCCACTGCTAGAAAAAGGCAAAGGCAAAATCGATCAAGATGCTCTAGCTAGCTGGTGGGTTGAAATTGAAGAGTATCGAGAAAAGCACGGTCTTTATACTCAAAACCGTTTTGATGATCAGAGTGAAATGCTCAAGCCCCAAGAAGTTGTTCAAGCTGTTTACGAAGTCACCAAAGGTGATGCGATCGTGACGACGGATGTTGGTCAACACCAAATGTTTGCGGCGCAATACTATCTATTTGATAAACCCCGCAAATGGGTAACCTCTGGTGGTTTGGGAACGATGGGTTTTGGTATCCCAGCGGCAATGGGCGCACAGTTTGCTTTTATTGATGAAACTGTTGTGTGTTTTACTGGCGAAGGTAGCGTACAAATGTGTATTCAGGAATTATCTACGCTTAAACAATACAACTTGCCCATCAAGATTATTAACATTAATAATCAGGCGTTGGGTATGGTAAAGCAGTGGCAGGATATGAATTACGATAGTCGTTATTCAGAAATTTTGTATGAAGATTCCTTGCCAGATTTTGTTAAATTAGCTGAAGCTTATGGTCATGTTGGTATGAAAGTGACTCAGCGTGCGGAGCTTAAAGAAAAATTAGAAGAATGTTTTGCGATGAAAGACCGAGTGGTCTTTATGGATATTTATGTTGATCCAAATGAGCACGTCTATCCGATGCAAATTCCTTTGCAATCGGTAGGGGATATGTTCTTGAGTAAAACGGAGCGCACAGCATGAGTAGACGAATTATTTCAGTATTAATGGAAAATGAACCGGGCGCTTTATCTCGTGTTGTGGGCCTTTTCTCCCAGCGTGGCTACAACATTGAGACACTAAATGTTGCACCCACAGAAGATGAATCACTCTCTCGCTTAACATTAACGACAATAGGCGATGATTATTCGATTGAGCAAATTACGAAAAATCTGAACAAATTAATTGATGTTGTTAAGTTGGTTGATCTGTCCGAAGGCTACCATATCGAACGCGAATTAATGATGATTAAAGTGCGTGCTATTGGTAATGCGCGCGAAGAAATTAAACGTAGTGTTGATATTTTTCGTGGGCAAATTATCGATGTGACGCAAACAACTTATACTATTCAGCTATCAGGTGATGCAGAAAAGTTAACAGCCTTTATTGGTGCTGTCGGTGAAGCGGTAATACTTGAAGTTGTACGTACAGGTGTGTCGGGTATAAGTCGTGGAGAGAAAATACTTAAGCTATAGCCCTTTATTAAAAAATCACCCATAAAAAAACCGCCTTTATGGCGGTTTTTTTATGGGTGATTTTTTGGTATTTGACTGATCCTCGCTATTAAATTGGAATTTTTTTGCCTATATGAGAAATAAACACTATGTGCGTTAATAGGGGCTGTTGATGTATTTAGAAGTAAGCAGTTGCAGATAAATTGCTACTTTAGTTATAGGCAAGGTGTGTTGTGGTTTATTGCTCATAGCTATGTAGTGTACATTTTAGGTAGCTTGTATTTAATTAATCATAAGCTTGTTCAGTGACAATCGGAGAACTAATAATAATGGCTAAATCTGATATTGAAATCGCTCGCGAAGCGACTATGCAACCTATTAATGAGGTTGGTGATAGATTGGGTATTCCTCCTGAATCTCTCATGCTTTACGGGCATACGAAAGCTAAAGTTAGCAAAGAATTTATTGAATCCATTCAAGATCGTAAAAATGGAAAGCTAATTCTGGTGACTGCTATATCACCAACCCCAGCGGGTGAAGGTAAAACGACCACGACCGTTGGTTTGGGTGATGGCTTAAACCGCATCGGTAAAAAAACGATCATGTGTTTGCGTGAGCCTAGTTTGGGCCCTTGCTTTGGTATGAAAGGCGGTGCTGCAGGTGGTGGCTATGCCCAGGTAGTCCCAATGGAGGATATTAACCTTCATTTTACCGGTGACTTTCATGCGATTGGCGCGGCACACAATCTGCTGTCTGCGCTTATCGATAATCATATTAAATGGGAAAATGGATCAGGTTTAGACCCGCAGCGCGTTACTTGGCGTCGCGTTATGGATATGAATGACCGAACCTTACGTGACATTGTTATTGGCTTAGGCAGTATTGGCAATGGGCTTACTCGCCAGACAGGCTTTGATATTACCGTTGCGTCAGAAATTATGGCGATCTTTTGTTTGGCGACGGATCTTAAAGATCTAGAGCGCCGCATCGGCAATATTATTATCGGCTATACCAAAGACCAGCAGCCTGTTTATGCACGAGATATTAACGCTGAAGGCGCAATGACCGTATTACTGAAAGATGCTTTTAGCCCTAATTTAGTTCAGACATTAGAAAATAATCCAGCCTTTATTCACGGTGGCCCTTTTGCCAATATCGCTCATGGCTGTAATTCGGCAGTTGCGACACAAACAGCCCTCAAGCTTGCCGATTACGTTGTGACAGAGGCAGGGTTTGGTGCTGATTTAGGTGCTGAAAAATTCTTTGATATTAAATGCCGTAAAACAGGTATGAAACCCGATGCAGTGGTACTTGTTGCAACTGCTCGTGCCCTGAAAATGCATGGGGGAGTTGCTAAAGAAGATTTAAACAGTGAAAACGTTGCGGCGGTTAAAAAAGGTTTAGAGAACTTAGGCCGTCATTTACGTAACTTGGGTCAGTTTGGTGTGCCTGTCGTTGTAGGCATCAACAACTTTACGGCAGATACTGATGAAGAGTTACAGGTCATTAAAGATTATTGTGCTGAGTTTGGTGTTGAAGTTTGTGTCTGTAAACACTGGGCAGAAGGCTCCAAAGGTACAGAAGATTTAGCAAAGCAAGTGGTAGCCTTGGCTGAATCCGGTGCTGCACAGTTCCGCACTCTTTATGACGATAGCATGCCGTTGTTCAATAAAATCCGTCATATTGCTCGCACCTTATATGGTGCAGAAGATATTGTGGCTGACAAAGCAGTGCGAGATAAGCTCGCAAGCTGGCAAGAAGAGTATGGTCATTTTCCTGTTTGTATGGCGAAGACGCAGTACAGCTTTTCTACTGACCCAGCTCTGTTAGGCGCTCCTTTCGGCCATGTTGTACCTATTCGGGAAGTGCGTCTATCGGCTGGAGCAGAGTTTGTTGTCGCTATCTGTGGCCAAATAATGACTATGCCTGGTTTACCTCGTGTTCCCTCAGCTAATAATATCCGGCTTAATGAAGAAGGGCAGGTCGAAGGCTTATTTTAAGTCGTTTACTTCAGCAAGGCTCAGGGAAATGAGTTATTTATCATTTTCCTGAGGTTTTTGTTTGGGTATGAAGGTATATGTCTAGATCACTTAGCTTATATTTAATTAAAGAACAATAAAGTCTCAAATTTCTTAAAAAGTACTATTATTTATTATGGTACTTTCATTGTTTTGTATGTTTTATATACAAAATAGGTATAAATCCCTTGATTCTGTGATAGTATTCACAAAAATTTTAGCCATCTGCATTAGGAGTTCTACTACATGGCAGTTAATAGCCTTTTTGTTGTCTCTACTAGACTATTACTTCTTTCATTATCCCTCCTTAGTTTCCTTCCGAATACATATGCAGCTCCAGCAGATGGAGTAGTATTTTGGAATGATGCTGATAAAGATAGCCATATCGCTCTAAGCGGTAGTGACTTAATTGCAGAGGTGACTGGTGCAGATCCTGGTGTATTTGCAGTGAGATCTAATTCAGCAATTAGCTCTGGTGATGGTTTTTTCTATTTTGAAATTGAGCAACTTGTTAGTGACCGGGAGTTTGCTGTAGGTGTTGCTACTGCTAGTGCTCCTTTAACCGCTGCGGATGTAACCACTGTTGCTCTTAATGCAGAGACAGGTGTGACGCAAGTATTTCCAGGAGTCGTTGGTGTCTTCGTTGATTATCGTGGCACCAATCCTGTTGTCTATGCTTATGGTAATCGATTTGGTCTTGGTACTTTCGAATTTGAAACGATTGAAATGGGTTCTGTTACATCACCTATTTATCTCTATATGGCTTCAGAAGGAGGAGCTCAGCATCGTTTAAATTTTGGTGGTACTAATGGTGCAAGTTTTACATATGACCCAGCGACGTTAATTGAAGACCTTATTTTTAATGGAGGCACCTTATTAGAGTTCGGGATGCCTATTGCTCGAGCAAAACCTACGATTGCGATTACAGAGGGCAGTCAGTTAGTTCAACAGAATGGCTCAGCCACATTTAATGTTACCGCAATGGATGCTGATAGCGCTGACCTGTCAAGTTCAGTTAATTGGCTTTTAGACGGAGTGTCCATCGGTACGGGCGGCTCTATTTCACCGTCAGCGACAACAGCTGGAAGCTATCAATTGACTGCGGAAGTTGAGGATAGTACGGAATTGTCATCCTCAACGACAGTGAATTTTTATGTACACCCTACAACTGGTGGTGACCTGCTGGATCATGATGGAGATGGTCTGACTTATGCGCAGGAAATTACAGCGACAACTAATCCCGCAAACCCAGATAGTGATGGTGATGGCCTGTCCGACGGATATGAAGTGGCAAATAGCTCAAGTCCAACGAATGGTGCAGACCCTGCATCACCGTCCGTAACGGCTCATGAAGATTCTGTATTCTTCAACTTTGAGGCCGGTACGACTTCTCGCATTGTATCTGTATCTGATGATGGGCTCAGTGTTGGTTATATTCCAGGTATCGATGGCAAGGCAGCCATTCGTGCTAATCAGGGAATGAACGGTGAATTTCGTTATTGGGAAGGCTTAGCATTGTTTGATGATGACATGGGAATTGGTTTAATTGGTCCTAATGCTGATATTGATGACTATTGTTGTGTATCGGGTGACCTAACCGGTGCACCACCCTCTATGTCTGTCAATATGATTGGTCCTAATCCTTTCTGGAGAAACTTGGTTGCTCAAGGTAATTTTGTAAATAACGATGCTTATGTTGGTTTAGCCGTAGATTATTCCGGTGCTTCACCAATCGTTTACATTATCGGTAGTTCTGGAGTGCAGGGAATATTAACGCTCAGTGACTATGTTACTACCGAATCTATTTTCCCAATGTTATATGGAAATACAAATGGCGTCACTCGGGGTCCTGTTGCTGTCAATAGTGGTAACTTTGGAGAAACGCCATTTTTCTATGATGTCAGGCAAATTTTAACTGATGCTGCTGTTGATATCGCATCGTTTGTTCCAGGTTGGGGCAAGTATAGACAGCTCCAGCATTTAAACCTTGATGTACTTTCTCAAACGGTAACCGCAGGTACTGAGATTACATTAAATGCAACAGCAACTGATGCACTTGGTGTTGATAGCACGTCTTCAATTGTGTGGAATATCTTTGACGCTGCGGACACCAATGTGACAGCGAGTTTGGCGACAGTTGCACCACCCGTAACGGGTGGGAGTATTACATTTACTCCATTAACTGCTGAAACATTTACTGTTTCTGCGCAAATTACCGATAGTAAAACGGGTCGGGTATTTACACGTTCTTCAATGATTACTGTCGATGATGATGCCCCCGTTGTTACGGCTCCGGTGGATATTACGGTTGTGGCAACATCAGGTAGCAGTGTGCCGTCTAGTAATACGGATATTCAAACATTCTTAGCTGGTGGGTCAGCAACTGATGCAGTAGATGGATCAGTGAGTGTCTCGGTTTCTGGTGATCTCACTGATTATCCGGTAGGTTCTACGACAACGATAACGTTTAGCGCGACGGATGCGGCAGGCAATACGGGAACCGCGACATCAACGATAACGGTAACGGATGGCGGTGCACCGACAGTAAGTGCACCGACGAGTATCACGGTTGTGGCAACTTCGGGTAGCAGTGTACCGTCTAGTAATACGGATATTCAAACATTCTTAGCTGGTGGGTCAGCAACTGATGCAGTAGATGGATCAGTGAGTGTCTCGGTTTCTGGTGATCTCACTGATTATCCGGTAGGTTCTACGACAACGATAACGTTTAGCGCGACGGATGCGGCAGGCAATACGGGAACCGCGACATCAACGATAACGGTAACGGATGGCGGTGCACCGACAGTAAGTGCACCGACGAGTATCACGGTTGTGGCAACTTCGGGTAGCAGTGTGCCGTCTAGTAATACGGATATTCAAACATTCTTAGCTGGTGGGTCAGCAACTGATGCAGTAGATGGATCAGTGAGTGTCTCGGTTTCTGGTGATCTCACTGATTATCCGGTAGGTTCTACGACAACGATAACGTTTAGCGCGACGGATGCGGCAGGCAATACGGGAACCGCGACATCAACGATAACGGTAACGGATGGCGGTGCACCGACAGTAAGTGCACCGACGAGTATCACGGTTGTGGCAACTTCGGGTAGCAGTGTACCGTCTAGTAATACGGATATTCAAACATTCTTAGCTGGTGGGTCAGCAACTGATGCAGTAGATGGATCAGTGAGTGTCTCGGTTTCTGGTGATCTCACTGATTATCCGGTAGGTTCTACGACAACGATAACGTTTAGCGCGACGGATGCGGCAGGCAATACGGGAACCGCGACATCAACGATAACGGTAACGGATGGCGGTGCACCGACAGTAAGTGCACCGACGAGTATCACGGTTGTGGCAACTTCGGGTAGCAGTGTGCCGTCTAGTAATACGGATATTCAAACATTCTTAGCTGGTGGGTCAGCAACTGATGCAGTAGATGGATCAGTGAGTGTCTCGGTTTCTGGTGGTCTCACTGATTATCCGGTAGGTTCTACGACAACGATAACGTTTAGCGCGACGGATGCGGCAGGCAATACGGGAACCGCGACATCAACGATAACGGTAACGGATGGCGGTGCACCGACAGTAAGTGCACCGACGAGTATCACGGTTGTGGCAACTTCGGGTAGCAGTGTGCCGTCTAGTAATACGGATATTCAAACATTCTTAGCTGGTGGGTCAGCAACTGATGCAGTAGATGGATCAGTGAGTGTCTCGGTTTCTGGTGATCTCACTGATTATCCGGTAGGTTCTACGACAACGATAACGTTTAGCGCGACGGATGCGGCAGGCAATACGGGAACCGCGACATCAACGATAACAGTAACGGATGGTGGTGCTCCTGAGGTGACGGCGCCGAGTGATTTGCCGATTACGATCAACAGTGGCAGCAGTGTGGCGGCGAGTGATTCACGCATTGTTACCTTTTTAGCGGCGGCCTCGGCGACGGATAATGTGGGTGTTGTGGGTGAGATTACCAATAATGCCCCGAGCAGTTTCCCAGTTGGGACGACAACGGTGACCTTTACTGCGACGGATGTGGCAGGGAATAGCGGCACAGCTACGGCAGATGTGGTTATTACCTTTACGGATATTGATGCGCCTGAGGTGACGGCGCCGGGTGATTTAGCCATTACGATCAACAGTGGCAGCAGTGTAGCGGCGAGTGATTCACGCATTGTTACCTTTTTAGCGGCGGCCTCGGCGACGGATAATGTGGGTGTTGTGGGTGCGATTACCAATAATGCCCCGAGCAATTTCCCGGTCGGCACAACAACAGTGACCTTTACGGCAACGGATGCAGCAGGAAATAGTGCTACAGCAACAGCAGTGGTAATTATTACTGCCAGTGATAGTGATGCCCCAATCGTTACTCCTCCGACGGATATCAGTGTGCCGCTATTTTCTGGCTTAAGTGTCTCGGAAAATAATGCAGCAATTTCAGCATTTTTAAGTGGAGCAACAGCGACAGATGGAGTGGATGGGGTGTTGAATGTATCACTGTCAGGTAATCTGGCCAGTTATCCAGTGGGTTCTACGACCATCACTTTTAGTGCAACCGACCAGGCAGGGAATACTGGAATAGCAACATCGACAATAACCGTTACTGACAATGGTGCGCCTACACTGACTGCTCCAGAAGATATCACTATTTCAATAGGATCAGGTCAAACAGTTGCTTCTAGTGATCCTTTAATTGTGGCATTTTTAAATGCAGCGGTAGCAACAGATGATGTTGAGGGTTCTTTAGTCGTCGAGAATAACGTGCCTTCAGAATTCCCTGTTGGTGTAACCATCGTTACCTTCAGTGTGGCGGATAGCTCCGGCAATATTGCTCAGGATCAAACAGCTTTAGTGAATGTTGTTACTACAGTTCTTGGTAATGAAGATTCAGACGGGGACGGGACCTCAGATGTTGATGAAGGTTTTACAGATTTTGATGGTGATAGAATCCCGGATTATCTGGATAACAGTACAGTCGATACACAAATTCAGGCGGGCCATAACGATGCCTTTTTACAAACAGAGCCTGGATTAAAATTGATATTAGGGGAAACATCATTTGCTAGTGAAAATGCATCGATATTAATTGATCAAGATAATTTATCTGCTTTCGGTGGTGCTGGTGGTGTCGCAGTCACTAATGGTGTCGATGATTTTTATGAGTATCCATCTGGTATGTTTGATTTTGAAGTGTTGGGTTTAACAACGACTTCTGCAAGTGTTGTTATTCCTTTAAGTTCAGCTCTGCCTGCTAATGCGGTTTATCGTAAGTACACGGAAGCAGATGGTTGGAATCCTTTTATAGAGGACGCAAATAATTCGATAGCATCAGCTCCTGGCCAGTTAGGTACCTGTCCTGCTCCTGGTGATACAGCATATACTCCAGGTCTCACAGAGGGTGATTTCTGTATTCAGCTAACGATTGAAGATGGTGGGAATAACGATTCCGATGGGGAGGTGAATGGTGTTGTTAAAGATCCTGGCGGTATTGCCGTATTAATACCGGAGCCTAATGTCGATTTGAGTCGATCTTCTACATCAACAATATTCACAAATGGCAGTGGTGAGCAGGTTGTATTAGCTTTTGCTGTTGCTAGTGATTCAAGAGATGCACAGGTCAATCGATTAACGCTTAATTCATCTGGTACCTTAGATGAGGCTGCTGATATTGATGCGGTTAATTTATATCACGATGTAAATGCAAATGGCATTTTGGATAGTGACGATGAGCTGGTTGGTTCGGGCAGTTATTCCAGTGATAATGGCCAGTTAGAGTTTTCTCTTTCTACGCCAGTATCACTAAGTATAGGTAATACACAGTTTTTAGTGACCTACAGTTTTTGAGTCGCATAAACCTTAGGAAATATGATGAAAAAAATTAACAATTTACTACTGAGTTTTTTATGCGCCATCGTTTTAACTGCCTGTGGTGGGGGCGGTGGAGGTGGAGGCGGCGGAAGTACTCCTCCTCCATCACAAAATAAAACATTTACTGTTGGTTTAGAAAGTATTGAAATTAGTCGAATCAGTAATGGTGATGATATCCCTGTAGATGCAACAGCCGTTTCCAGTGATACATTAACTTACTCTCAAGATTAGCTAACTGCTTACTGTATTCCATAGTGCTTTTATTAGTGGGTTTTGCAGGCGTTTTTTTTGCGCAAATAAGCCCACATCGATCGATTCCAGTAGTGGTTTGTGGTTTAGAGTTTTCACTTGTTGAGCCAGTGGGCTATTGTCCAAAACAATTTTTGGGATAACGCCAATGCCAAAGCCAAGGCTGACCATACTGACGATGGCTTCATTGCCTGATACTTGGGCGTAAATCGTTGGTTTTATATTTTTTTGCTGGAACCACGTATCTACGCATTTTCTGACAAGCCCTTTCTCCGATAAGATTAATGGGGTTGTCCCCCAAGTATCATTTCGTATTTCATTCTTTTCCTCAGTTAGCGGTGCGATCATGACCAGTGGTGAGGTAGTAATGCGCTTAAAGTCTAGTTTACTGGGTAATTTGTCAGGTAAAGCGCCGATTGCTAAATCATCGGTATCTTCTAATATGTTTTGAATAGCATCCTCCGAATCCCCTGTGTGTAGAGTAATAACTATCTTGGGGTGAGCTTTGCGAAAGTCACTAAGAATGGTATGTAAAAAGCTGTAGCTGGCTGTCACCGAGCAGTAAATACTGATCTCTCCCTGCAGTTCTTGTGTTTCCTCCATCAATGATTGGCGAAATTCTTGCCATAGGCCAATCGATTCTTTGGCATATTGTTGAAATAGCTTACCTTCTTTAGTGAGCTTTACAGAGCGATTATCCCTCTCAAAAAGTGAGGTATCTAGTGTTTCTTCTAATTGTTGGATGGTGCGTGTTAGTGCTGATGGACTAATATGCATTGCTTGGCTGGTGCGGCCAAAATGTAATGTATCGCACAAGTGAAGAAAAAGCGTTAATG